>NZ_CM149650.1:0-3621140 GCF_056172865.1 Arthrobacter sp. J156 | reverse complement strand
CCTCCATCGAGGACAGGCGAAGACGGATGCGAGGGACGCGTTCATCATCGCCGACACCGCCCGCACGATGCCCCACACGCTCCGGAGCATCACCGTCAGCGAGGAGAACATCGCCGAACTCTCGATGCTCTGCGGTTTCGACGACGATCTCGCCGCCCAGGCGACTCAGGTCAGCAACCGGCTCCGCGGGCTCCTGACGCAGATCCACCCGTCGCTGGAACGCGTCCTCGGGCCGCGGTTGTCCCACCCTGCCGTGACCGACCTGCTCATGCGCTATCCCAGTCCGGCAGCGCTGAAGAGCGCCGGCCGGGGCCACGTGCGGGCCCGCCTAAGGAAACAGACCCCACGAATGGCCGCACGCCTGACCGAGGACATCTTCGCCTCCCTGGCCGAGCAGACGGTCGTCGTGGCCGGAACCAACGCGGCCGCGAAAGTCACCGGCCGGCTGGCCGAACAACTCCAGCAACTGCACCGCCAGCGGGTCGAGATAGGCGAGGAGATCCTCCAGGCGGTCGATGCCCACCCTCTCACCGAGGTCCTGACGTCGATGCCCGGCATCGGCGTCAGGACCTCCGCGAGGATCCTCACCGAAGTCGTCGGCAAGGACTTCAAGTCATCCGCGCACCTCGCCTCGTACGCCGGGGTCGCGCCGGTAACCCGGCGATCCGGAACCTCGATCCGAGGCGAACAATCTTCGCGCCGCGGCAACAAGGTCCTCAAACGCGCCCTGTTCCTCTCCGCGTTCGCGGCGCTCCACGACCCGGAATCCCGCGCCTACTACGACCGCAAACGAGCCCAAGGCAAACGACACAACCAAGCCCTGATCGCTCTCGCCCGACGGCGCTCGGACGTCCTCTTCGCCATGCTCAGAGACGGAACCTTCTACGAGCGCAGGAACCACCCGCTCCCCGAAGCGGCTTGACGAAAACCATAGAAGCACCCCCCCCCCCGCCGAGACGGCAAGCGGACGTCCTACTTGGGACGGCTCACGGGGGAACTGCCGAGCGTCCAGGCGGGCCATCATTCCGCCCCGGGCAAACACGACGGCCACCCACAAAACGCGTGCCATACCCCGCGCAGAGAACCACAACCGGAGGCCCCCATGCCCACCAGCGAAACCAACTCCCGACAGACCGGGACCCCAACGGGCCGGGACGCCCCCGATCCCGAGGACGACCGGAAGCCGGACAGCCCCGCCGAGGTCGACAAGCCCTCCTGGAAATACATCCTCAAGCGCACGGTCCGCGAGTTCTCCAAAGACCAGTGCACCGACCTGGCCGCGGGGCTGACCTACTTCGGCGTCCTTTCCCTCTTCCCCGCCTTGCTGGCTCTCGTCTCGCTCCTAGGGGTGGTCGGCCAGGCCGAACAAACCACGCAGACGCTGCTGCAGACCCTCGAGACCCTCGCTAACCCCTCCGTGGTGGACACGCTCCGCCAACCGATCCAGCAACTCACCAGCGCCCCCGCGGCCGGCCTTGCCCTGGTCGCAGGCCTCGCGGGCGCGATCTGGTCGGCCTCCGGATACGTCGGAGCGTTCGGCCGCGCGATGAACCGGATCTACGAGGTCGACGAGGGCCGCCCCTTCTACAAGCTGCGCCCCGTGATGCTCGCCATCACCGTCGTGCTGCTGCTCATGGCCGTGCTCATGGCCATCCTCCTGGTGGTCTCGGGCCCGGTGGCCCAAGCCATCGGCGACTCCATCGGCCTCGGTGCCACCGCCGTGACGGTGTGGAACATCGCGAAGTGGCCGGTCCTGGTGGCCTTCGCGATCCTCATGATCGCCGTGCTGTACTACGCGACGCCCAACGTGAAGCAGCCGAAGTTCCGCTGGATGAGCCTCGGCGCGCTCATCTCCCTGGTCGTCCTGGCCGTCGCCACGCTCGGGTTCTTCTTCTACGTGTCCAACTTCGGCAACTACAACAAGACCTACGGCGCCATCGGCGGAATGATCGTGCTGCTGCTGTGGATCTGGATCGCGAACATCTCCTTGCTCTTCGGCGCCGAGTTCGACACCGAAACGGAACGCGGCCGTCAGCTCCAGGGCGGGATCGAGGCCGAGGAAACGATCCAGCTCCCGCCCCGGGACACCAAGGCCAGCGACAAGAAGGACGCCCAGGAACGAAAGGACCACGCCGAAGGCCGGACCCTCCGGCAAAAGCACGAGAACGACGGCGCTTCGGGCGCCGGAACCTAGAACCACGCTGGTGTGCACGCCCCCACGCCATCACCGCGGCAGCTTGTAGAGGGTGAGTGTGGGGATCGCCCTGGGACCGGCGGGCAGACCTTCGATCAGGGCATGCAAGGTGCTTGCCCTATTCGAGTCCGCCTCGGAACCCTTGACGGAACCGGCGCGGAGGTACCAGTGGACGGTCTCGCGGCTCTCGCAGGACCAGCCGCTCACGGGAGGACCTCTGCGTCATAGCGGTGGTAGAACACGGTTCGACGCTGGTAGAACGGAGCATGGCCATCGACGCGTTTGAACCCCACCCGATCGTCCGCCTTCTCGGCAAGCCCGCGGCCGACTTCACCGGCGCAGACCTCGTGCGGGCGATCGAACAGCTGGGACTGCACCAGGTGAACCTGCGCTACGTTGGCGGCGACGGGCGTCTGAAAACCCTGGCCTTCCCCATCAACTCGCGCGACCACCTCCTCGAGGTGCTGACCCGAGGCGAGCGCGTGGACGGCTCGAGCGTCTTTGCCGGCACCCAAACCGAGAACAGTGACGTCTACGTCGTTCCGCGCCACCGCACCGCCTTCGTCAATCCCTTCGGCGAGCGGTGCTCGCTGGACGTGCTGTGCTCCTTCTACGACGAGTCCGGAAACCCACTGTCCTACGCGCGCGAGCAGATCGTGCGCCGCGCCGCCGAGGTCCTGACGCGGGAAACCGGCATGACCCTCGAAGCCTTCGGCGAGTTGGAGTACTACCTCGTGGACAAGCCCGAGCCCATCTATCCCGTCGAAGAGGAGCGCGGCTACCAGGAGTCGGGACCCTTCTCCAAGGGAGAACGGATCCGAGAGCAGGTGCTGGGCCACCTTTGTGCCATGGGGGTGCCGCTGAAGTACGCCCACGGCGAGGTCGGCAACATCCTCGAGGACGAACGGCAACTGGTCCAGCACGAGATCGAGCTCCAACCCGTGCCCCTGGAGCAGGCAGCCGACAACCTCGTCCTGGCGAAGTGGGTGGTGCGCGAGGTCGCCCACTCCCACGGCCTCGAAGCGACGTTTGCCCCTTCGGTGAGCGGCAAGGGCGCGGGAAACGGCCTGCACATCCACAGCCGGCTGGTGCGCGACGGCGCCAGCGCCATCGTCGGCACGGAGGAAATCAACGACACGGGGCGCCGGCTGATCGCCGGCTACCTTGCGGCGGCCAGGGCGCTGACTGCGTTCGGCAATACGGTCCCCACGTCCTACTTGCGATTCGCCGACGGCGGCGAGTCGCCCGAGGGCATCTGCTGGGGCATGAGGGACCGCTCCGGCCTGGTCCGGGTTCCACTGGCCTGGGGCGGGAACGTGCTGGCCGGCATGGTCGCCCACGCCAATCCCGGCAGCACCGAGCCCGTCCCCGAATCCGCCACGCACCCCCAGACCGTCGAGCTCCGGCTCGGCGACGGCTCAGCTGATGTGCACCTGCTGCTGGCCGGGATGGCCGTCGGGGCGAAGCGCGGGCTCAGTGATCCGGGCAGCTTGGAGTTGGCAGAGCGGCTCAGTACCGCCAACCACGACGACTTCGAGCAACTGCCTACTTCATGTGCGGAGTCGGCCGACGCGCTCGAGGCCGAGCGCGAAGTTTTCGAGGCCGACGGCGTCTTCCCCAGCGCGCTCATCGACGCCGTGCTCGCCGGTTTACGCGACACCGACGACGCCGTGCTGGTCGGGGAGCTCGCGGAAGACGAGGCCGCTCGTGAGGAGCTCATTCGCCGTCACTGGCACGTCGGCTGAATCCGGCTGGCTTTCGAGCCGTTGAACCGTGCTGGGAAAGGAGGCCGGCACTGACCGGCGGTCCACCAGACGCCGGCCCGAATAACCCCCTGCGCCCAATAACCCGATGCCCTCTGCGTCCGGATGCTGACATACGCACAGGGGAACTGTCTCGCAAGCGGCAAGTGGCAAGACACTCCTATGGAGACACGCGTCCCTCAGGCGTTCCCCAGCGCTAGCTGGCATGCACTGCATGCCGCTTTAGGACGGATTCCGGAAGCGATGCTCAGCGGCGCGGACCGTCTTTGGGTTCCTGTGCCCCGACCGCCATCTGTCCAAAACCCAAGGATCCCCCCGACGACAATCACGGTCGCTCCTCGGCGCGCTGTCACCGGCTTGCCGCGAGCTCCTCTAGTCCCCGGCCTCGATCTCCACGAGCAGATCGCCGCCCTGGACCTGGAGGGTTCCGTCGATGGCGATGCGCGTGACCTTGCCCGCCACGGCGGACGTGATCGCCGCCTCCATCTTCATGGCCTCGATGGTCGCGACCGTCCCGCCGGCCTCGACCGTGTCGCCCACGGCGACCGTCGGGGACACCGCGCCGGCGAACGGGGCCGCGACATGCCCGCTGTTCGACGGATCGGCCTTCTCGGCGGCCTTCACCGTCGACTCCACCCCGCGGTCGCGGACGGTGATCTGCCGCATCTGCCCGTTGAGGGTGCACATCACCGAGCGCATGCCCTTCTCGTCGGGCTCGGAGATCGCCTGCAGCGTCGCGAGCAGCCGCACGCCCTTGCCGAGCGACACGGTGTGCTCGCGGTTCATCGTGAGCCCGTACAGGTAGTCGCGCGTGTGGAGCTTGGACACGTCGCCGTATTCCGCCGCGGACTTCTCGAAGTCGCGGGTCGGGCCCGGGAACAGGAGCCGGTTCAGGGTCCGCCGGCGGGTGTCCGAGTCGCCCCTGAGGGCCGCGGAGTCCTCCGCGGAGAGCTCCTCGATCCGGGTCCGGACCGTCCGGCCCTCGAGGGCCTTGGTGCGGAAGGGCTCGGGCCAGCCGCCGGGCGGGTCCCCGAGCTCCCCGGAGAGGAACTGGATGACGGACTCGGGGATGTCGAAGGCCTTCGGGTTCGCCTCGAACTCCGCCGGATCCACGTTCATGCCCACGAGCTGCAGCGCCAGGTCCCCGACGACCTTCGAGGACGGGGTGACCTTCACCAGCCGGCCCAGGATCCTGTTCGCCGCCGTGTACATGTCCTCGATCGCCTCGAACCGCTCGCCCAACCCGAGCGCGATCGCCTGCTGGCGGAGGTTCGAGAGCTGCCCGCCGGGGATCTCGTGCCGGTAGACCCGGCCCGTGGGGCCGGCGAGGCCGGACTCGAACGGCGCGTAGAGCGCGCGCACCGACTCCCAGTAGGGCTCCAGGGCCGCGGCCGCCTCCAACTCGATCCCGGTGTCGCGCTCGGTGTTCGCGAGCGCGGCGACCAGCGCCGAGGACGAGGGCTGGGACGTGGTCCCGGCCATGGACGCGACGGCGACGTCGACGGCGTCGACCCCGGCGTCGACCGCGGCCATGAGCGTGGCGAGCTGGCCGCCGGCCGTGTCGTGGGTGTGCAGGTGGACGGGCAGGTCGAAGCGCTCGCGCAGCGCGCGCACCAGCTTCGCCGCGGCGGCCGGGCGCAGCAGCCCCGCCATGTCCTTGATCGCCAGGATGTGCGCCCCGGCGTCGACGATCTCCTGGGCGAGGCCCAGGTAGTAGTCCAGCGTGTACAGGTCCTCGGCCGGGTCCAGCAGGTTGCCCGTGTAGCACAGGGCGACCTCGGCGACCGCGGTCCCCGTCTCCCGGACCGCCTTGATGGCCGGGGCCATCTGCGACACGTCGTTGAGCGCGTCGAAGATCCGGAAGATGTCGATCCCGGTCGCGGCGGCCTCCTTGACGAACGCGTCGGTGACCTCGGTGGGGTACGGGGTGTACCCCACGGTGTTCCTGCCGCGCAGCAGCATCTGCAGCGGGATGTTCGGCAGCTCCGCGCGCAGCAGCTCCAGCCGCTTCCAGGGGTCCTCGCCCAGGAAGCGCAGCGCGACGTCGTACGTCGCCCCGCCCCAGACCTCCATCGAGAACAGCTGCGGCAGCGTGTGCGCGAACGCCGGGGCCGCCGCCAGCAGGTCCCGGGTGCGCACCCGGGTGGCCAGCAGCGACTGGTGCGCGTCGCGGAACGTGGTGTCCGTGACCGCGACGGCGGTCTGCGCCCGCAGGGCGGCGGCGAAGCCCTCGGGGCCGAGCTCCAGGAGCCGCTGGCGCCACCCTGCGGGCGGCTGGTGCTCGGACGGGCCGTCGAACGGGGAGCGGAACGGCTCCTCCGACTTGTCCCCGGGGTAGTGCGGGAGCTTGTCGCGCGGGTCCAGGCCTTCGCGGCGCGGGCCGTTGGGCCGGTTCACGGTCACGTCGGCCAGGAACGTCAGGGCCTTGGTGCCGCGGTCCTGCGAACGGTGGCCCTCCAGCAGGTCCGGGCGCGAGTCGATGAAGTCGGTGGCCACGTCGCCGGAGAGGAACTGCGGATCGCCCAGGACGTTCATGAGGAACGGGATGTTCGTGGCGACGCCGCGGACCCGGAACTCGGCCAGCGCGCGGCGCGCCCGGCGCACGGCCATGTCGTAGTCCCGCCCGCGGCAGGTGAGCTTCACGAGCATCGAGTCGAAGTGCGGGGACACCTCGGCGCCGGTGTAGATGGTCCCGCCGTCCAGGCGCACCCCGGATCCGCCGGCCGAGCGGTACACGGTGATGGTGCCCACGTCCGGGCGGAAGCCGTTGGACGGGTCCTCCGTGGTGATGCGGCACTGCAGCGCCGCGCCGCGGATCCGCAGGTCCTCCTGCCGGATGTCCAGGTCCTCGAGCGTCTCGCCGGCGGCGATGCGCATCTGCGCGGACACCAGGTCCACGTCCGTGATCTCCTCGGTGACCGTGTGCTCGACCTGGATGCGCGGGTTCATCTCAATGAACACGTGCTGCCCGGCCCGCTCCCCGACCGTGTCCACGAGGAACTCGACGGTGCCGGCGTTCTGGTACTCCAGCGCCTTCGCGAACTTCACCGCGTCCGCGTACAGGGCCTGGCGGATCCCCTCGTCCAGGTTCTGCGCCGGGGCGATCTCGATGACCTTCTGGTGCCGGCGCTGCAGCGAGCAGTCGCGCTCGAAGAGGTGCACCACGTTGCCGGCGCCGTCCGCGAGGATCTGCACCTCGATGTGCCGCGGGCGCAGCACGGCCTGCTCGAGGAACACGGTCGGGTCCCCGAACGCGCTCCCGGCCTCGCGCATCGCGGCGGACAGCGCCTCGGGCAGCGCGTCGCGGGTGTCCACGCGGCGCATCCCGCGACCGCCTCCGCCGGCGACGGCCTTGACGAAGAGCGGGAACCCGATCTTGTCCGCCTCGGAAATCAGGGTGTCGACGTCGTCGCTGGGCTCGGAGGAGTTCAGGACCGGAACGCCGGCCTTCTTCGCGGCCTTCAGCGCCGCGACCTTGTTGCCCGCGAGCTCGAGCACGTCCGCGGGCGGGCCGATGAACGTGATGCCGGCCTCCGCGGCCGCGCGCGCCAGGCCCGGGTTCTCCGACAGGAAGCCGTACCCGGGGTAGATCGCGTCCGCCCCGCACTCCTTGGCCACGCGGATGATCTCCGCGACGTCCAGGTACGCGCGGACCGGGTGGCCCTCTTCGCCGATCTGGTAGGCCTCGTCGGCCTTCTGGCGGTGGATGGACCCGCGGTCCTCGTACGGGAAGACCGCGACGGTCTTGGCGCCCAGCTCGTAGCCGGCGCGGAAGGCCCGGATGGCGATTTCGCCACGGTTGGCGACCAGAACCTTCGAAAACATGGGACTCCTCTGTCGAAAACGTCGTTGTTACCGCGCGGATCCCTGGTGGGATGCGGGCATGGCGGGCCGGGGCGGGCGGGTGTGGCGGCGCCGCCGGGCCTGCTGGTGGTTGTGCCGGCACCCCGGCCGGGTGTCGGGTTACAGGTCGCGGACGATGACGACGTCGAGCCGTCGCGGTCCGTGGACGCCCTCGACCCGTTCGAGTTCAATGTCGCTGGTCGCGCTGGGGCCGGAGATCCACGTCTGCGGGCGCGTGGAGTCCAGCCGCGGCAGGGCCTCCGGGAGGATCTGGACGATCGAGGACGCGGCAACCACGCAAATGTGGTGGTCCGGGATCAGGCTGATCGCACGCCGCCCCTGGTCCGGGTCGCCGTCGAGCACGATGGTTCCGGACTCGGCGACGGACACGGTGCTGGAGGTCAGGACCGCGGCGGTGGCGTCCAGCTCGGCCAGGGTGAGCGGGGCCTCGATGCTGTCGGTGCGTCGGCGGGAGTCGTTTGCCAGCGCGGGGTGGTCCAGCCAGGCCGGCTCCAGCCCGGGCGGGACGACGTAGCTGGTGGCGCCGGATAGCAGGTCCGCCAGGGTCTCGGGCAGTGCCGAGGCGTCGATGGTGCGCACCCCGGCCTTGTAGTCGAGCAGCCGGTCGACGTGCTGCTCGATCAGGGCCTCGGTATCCAGGTCGCCTTTCAGCCGGTGGGTCTGCGGGATGGGCGGGGCCTTTGGGGCGTCCTTGAGCGCCCCGCGCAGCCGGTCCATGATCTCTTGGCGCGCGCTCATTTGGCGTCCTCCTGGGGGTCCGTGCCGGATGCGGGGTTCGGGTGGTCCTTGGCCCACCCGTCGCGGAAGGACTTGGACGGCGGGGCGGGGATGTCGCGGCTGCTGGTCCAGCCGGCGGCGATGCCGGGCAGGCGCTTGATCTTCTTGGCCCTGCCCGCGGCGAGGCGTCCCAGCGGGAGGGCCTTCTCGAGCAGTCCCAGGTGCTTGCCGGAGGCGAACGCCCAGGAGGCCCCGGTCATCATGAGGTCCATCTGGTTGGGGATCCTGCGCTTTTCGTGTTGGGCCTCGACGTCCTGGGCGCGCAGTTCGACGAGGATCTCCGGGATGTTGATCTTGACCGGGCAGGCGTCGTAGCAGGCCCCGCACAGCGAGGAGGCGTAGGGCAGCGAGCCGTTCTCCTCGGACATGATGCCGGTGAGCAGGGGCGAGAGGATCGCGCCGATGGGTCCGGGGTAGGTGGAGCCGTAGGCGTGCCCGCCGGTGCGTTCGTAGACGGGGCAGACGTTCATGCAGGCGCTGCAGCGGATGCAGTGCAGGGCGGCCCGGCCCATCTCGTCGGCGAGGGCGGCGCTGCGTCCGTTGTCCAGCATCACGAGGTGGACGCTGGTCGGGCCGTCGCCGGCGGTGGTGCCGGTCCAGAACGAGGTGTAGGGGTTCATCCGCTCGCCGGTGGAGGACCGCGGGAGCAGCTGCATGAACACGCCCACATCGGACCAGGCCGGGAGCAGCTTCTCCACGCCCATCACGGTGATCAGGGTTTCGGGGAGGGTCAGGCACATGCGCCCGTTGCCCTCGGACTCCACCACGCCGAGTGTCCCGGTCTCGGCGATGGCGAAGTTCGCGCCGGACACGGCGACCTTGGCGTCGAGGAACTTCCGGCGCAGGTACGCCCGGGCGGCGCCGGCCAGCAGCGCCGGGTCGTCGGTGAGGGCGGGGTCGACGCCGGGCATTTCGGACAGGAAGATGTCGCGCACCTCCGTGCGGTTCTTGTGGATCGCGGGGACCAGGATGTGGCTGGGCTTGTCATGCCCGAGCTGGACGATCAGTTCGGCCAGGTCGGTTTCCAGGGCGGTTATGTCCTCGGCCTCCAGGTGTTCGTTGAGCCCGATCTCCTGGGTGGCCATCGACTTGACCTTGACCACGTCCGTGGAGCCGGTCGCGCGGATCAGGTCGGTGACGATCCGGTTGGCCTCGGCCGCGTCGCGGGCCCAGTGGATGGTGCCGCCGCGGGCCGTGAAGTTCGCCTCGAACTGCTCCAGCAGCTCGGGCAGCCGCGCCATGACGTTCTCCTTGACGGCGGACCCGGCGTTGCGCAGGTCCTCCCAGTCCGGGAGTTCGGACACCACCCTCAGCCTTTTGTCGCGGATGGTGTGGGTGGCGTGGCGCAGGTTGGCGCGCAGCTGCGGCTTGCCGAGCTCGCGGCGCGCGGCGGTGGGGAAGGACTCGCTGGCGTGCAGGTTGCCGGTGCCGAAGACGGGGAGGGACGGCATGCCCAGGAACGTCCCGCTCATCGTCGTGCCCCGATCCGGGCGGCCGTGTCCCCGGCGGCGGACGCCGGGTGCTCCCGGGTGCTGGCCAGGATCTCCGCGAAGTGCAGGGTGCCGGCGGCGCTGGCGGTGCGGGAGAGCCCGCCGCCGATGTGCAGCAGGCACGAGGCGTCGCCCCCGGTGCAGATGTCGGCGCCGGTGGAGTCGATCGCGGCGGTCTTGTCCGCGAGCATCGCGGAGGAGACCTCGGGGTTCTTCAGCGAGAACGTGCCCCCGAATCCGCAGCACTGGTCCGCCTCCGGCAGTTCGACCACGTCGATGCCGCCGACCGAGCGCAACAGGTCCAGCTGGCGGTCTCCGAGGCGCAACACCCGCATGCCGTGGCACGACGGGTGGTACGTGACGCGGTGCGGGAAATGCGAGCCCAGCTGGGCGGCCGCGTCGGTCACGCCGAGGACGTCGGTCAGCAGCTGGGACAGCTCGTAGGTCTTGGCGCCCACCGCGCGGGCGTCCGCCTCCAGCGTATTGTCGCCGCAGCGCTTCGCCAGCATCGGGTGCTGGTGCTTCACGGAGGCCACGCAGGAGCCCGACGGCGCGACGGCGACGTCGTAGTCCCCGTTTCCGAAGGCCTCGACGTGGTTCCGCACCACCGGCAGCGCCTTGTCGAAGTAGCCGCTGTTCAGGTGCATCTGCCCGCAGCAGGCCTGGCCCGCGGGGAACACGACCTCGTGGCCGAGCCGCTCCAGGATGGCCACCGTGGCCCGGGCGGTGTCAGGGTACATGGCATCGACGATGCAGGTGGCGAAGAGTGCGATTCTCATGAAGCGCCTTTCGGAAGTGTGGCAGACCACACGACCGCGTGTGGTCCGACCATAGTAGGCACGAAAGCGGGGCCGCGTCCAGCGCCGCAAGTCAGGCGGCATTCTGGTGACGACCCTCACATTCTTCGAGAATGTGCGCTACTCTGGCCTGGTCGGACCATAGTGGTCCGACCATAATGCTTCCCATCCCGGGGCACAGGCCCGGATCCAGGCACAGGCCGGATCCTTCCTGCGGGAACTTGGTCAGAGAGGACCAGAATTGTGGACAACCTAGCGGTACTTTCCCTCCTTGCGTTGGCTCCGATCCTCGTGGTCGGCGTGCTGCTCGCCGGGTTCCGGTGGCCGGCCAAATACGCCATGCCCGTCGGCTACGTCGTCGCCGTGGTGGTGGCCCTCACGGTGTGGCAGATGGACTTCGCCGGCGTGCTCGCCGCCTCGCTGGAGGGCCTGATCGTCGCCGGCACCATGCTCTACATCGTGTTCGGCGCGCTCCTGCTACTGTCGACCCTTTCCGCGGGCGGGGCGATGTCCGCGATCCGCGCCGGGTTCAACAACATCTCCCCCGACCGCCGGATCCAGGCGATCATCATCGGTTGGCTCTTCGGCAGCTTCATCGAGGGCGCCTCCGGCTTCGGCACCCCGGCCGCCGTCGTCGCGCCGCTGCTGCTGGCCATGGGCTTCCCCGCCATGGCCGCCGTGATGGTGGGCCTGGTCATCCAAAGCACGCCCGTGAGCTTCGGAGCCGTCGGCACCCCTATCCTCATCGGCGTCAACCAGGGGCTCGGCGGAGACCCGGCCGTGGCCGAACGCATCAACGTGCTCGGCCTGACCATGCCCGAATACGTGAACTCCATCGGATTCCAGGTCGCGGCCATCCACGCCATCGTCGGCCTGCTCATCCCGCTGATGATGGTCTGCATGCTCACCGGGTTCTTCGGCCCGGACCGGCGCTTCCGCGACGGACTGGCCGTCTGGCCCTTCGCCATCTACGCGTCCCTGGCCATGACCGTCCCCTCCATCCTGACCGCACGCTTCCTCGGGCCCGAGTTCCCCTCGCTGTTCGGCGGCCTGATCGGCCTCGCGCTGGTCATGCTCACCTCCAGCCGGGGATTCCTGATGCCCAAGGACACCTTCGACTTCGGCCCGCGGTCGGCCTGGTCCGAGCGCTGGATGGGCACCCTCGACCCGACAAAGGCCGTCGACACGAGCTTCCACATGAGCCCCCTGCGCGCCTGGGCCCCCTACATCCTCATGGGCTCGCTGCTGGTCGCCAGCCGCGCGATCCCGGAACTCAAGACGTTCCTGACCGGCCTCGCCATGCCCGTGACGGACATCCTCGGCACCGGCATCAGCACCGGCATCCAGCCCTTCTACCTCCCGGGCTTCGTGCTCATCCTCGCCTCGGTGTTCGCCTTCGTCCTGCACCGGATGAAACGCCAGGAGATCCTCCGCGCCGTCAAGGTCTCCGCCGGCCAGCTGGCGGGCACCGCCGTCGCACTGCTCTTCGCGCTGCCCCTGGTGCGCATCCTCATCCAGTCCGGCCCGGAGCTCAACTCATCCGGGCTGTCCAGCATGCCCGTGACCCTCGCCGAGGGCGCCGCCGCGGTTTCCGGTGGATCCTGGCCGCTCATCGCCCCGTGGATCGGAGCGCTGGGCGCGTTCGTCGCCGGCTCCAACACGGTCTCCAACCTGACCTTCTCGCAGTTCCAGTTCTCCACCGGCGCCCAGATCGGGGTCCCGCCGGAGCTGGTCGTCGCGGCGCAGGCGGTCGGCGGGGCCGGAGGCAACCCAATCTCCATCCACAACATCGTCGCCGCCTCCGCGACCGTCGGCCTGCTGGGACGGGAGGGCGACCTCCTACGCCAAACCATCTTCGTCACCACCTACTACTGCCTGGCCGGCGGCATCGTCGCCTTCCTCTTCATCCACGGGCTCGGAATGAACCTCGGCACCGTCATGCTGGCCCTGCTCCTCACCGCCATCGCCCTGACCATCCGGTGGATGCTCAAGCAGACGCCGCTCCCCGCGGCCAGCCACACCGGGATCCGGGCCGACAAGTCCTAACTCCGGCATCCGAGGCCAACGGACGGCCCGCCCCACCACGGGCGGGCCGTCCGTTGGCACATGGGAGAATGGACCAGTGACCATCGAGGAATCCAAGCCCGTCTCGGCCCCGCGCGCCTACGAGGCCGTGCTCCACGCCATCGAGGCCGAGCTACGCTCCGGGGCACTCAAACTCGGGGACCAGCTGCCCGGGGAACGAACCCTGGCCGAACGGCACGGACTCTCCCGCGCCTCGGTCCGCGACGCCATCCGCATCCTCGACGTGCACGGCGTCGTCCGCACGTCCACCGGCTCGGGACCCAACGCCGGTGCGGTCATCATCTCCGAGCCGGCCGCCGGACTGGCCTCCGCGCTGCGGCTACACGTGGCCACCCGCCAGCTGAGCGTCGCCGAGATCGTCCAGACCCGCATCCTGCTCGAGACCGGGGCCGCCGAAGCCGCCACCATCGACCGCGAGGACCCCTCGACCCGGACGAAGCTCGACGAGGCCGCCGCGCTCCTGGACCAAATGGACGACCCCACGCTGGGCCGGGTCGACTTCCACGCGCTCGACGCCCGCTTCCACGTGCTGCTGTCCTCGCTGGCGGGCAACGCGGTCATCGAGGCCATGATGGAGTCCCTGCGCCTGTCCATCAGCGACTACGTGGCCGAGTCGGTCCGCAGCGACGAGGCCTGGGAGCCCGTGGCCGAGGTGCTCCGGCACCAGCACCACGACATCCTCGCCGCCGTGTCCGCCGGGGAAGGCAAACTGGCCGCCAGGCTGCTCCGCGAACACATCGAATGGTTCTACGCCGAAACCCAACACTGAGCCGCCGGTCCGGCGCGATAGGCCGGAAACGGGACAACCCGAACCCTCGGTTCGACGTCGGTCAGCGAACTCCCCCGAGCCGGGGCACCCCATGGCCCCGGGACGCAGGCCGGACGCCCACCGCATGGCGCGGACCCGGACCCGCGCTCAGTATCCAGCGGCCGATCTGCTCCCCACACGGGCCTTGCGCGTCGCCACAGCGAGTGCCGAGTCGACCAGGTAATCGTTCAACCGGATCGAAGCCGCCGCCGCCGCGTCGACGTCCCGGACCACGATGCCGCGCAGCATCGCCAAATGCAGGTCCTTTCCCGCACGGACCTCCTCCAGGGGATCCATGATGTGGGCCAGCCAGAACTTCCGCGACAGACCCTGAAGCGGGGTCATGGCGTCGGCGAGGTACTCGTTGTGCGACGCCTCGCACAAGAGCCCGTGGGTTTCCCTGACGGCCGCGACGTACGCCTCCAGCTCGTCCAGCTCCGCCATCTCCTCGGTCAGCACCGCGACCTTGGCCAGCTCGACGGCGGAGGCACGCTCGCAGGCCAGGGCCACGGCGAGCGGCTCCATGACGCGGCGGACCTCCAGCCGGCGCAACTGCTCCTCCACCGAGTTGATGGGGATCTCGATCCCGCGTCCCGGCCGGATGCGGACCAAGTGGTCGCGGTCCAGCCGCTGGACCGCCTCCCGCAACGGGGTGCGACCGACACCGACCTGGTCCACGAGACCGCTTTCGGTGTGGAACGCGCCCGGAGCCAACCGTCCGGTCTCAATCATCTCCGCGAGTAGCACGTATGCCTCGTCGGCCTTTGTCATAGCACTCCCCTTCGGCTCTCAGGCTACACAATAGACGGACGCATACTCTTGATATATTCCGCGTATACGGGCTACGCTGGCCGAGTCGTCGTGACCCCGATCACTTGGAGGATCGCCTTGAAGTACCGTCCCGCCCACGAGCCGAGTCCGTTGCCCTATTCCCCGTTCAAGAGCTGCACCGTGCCCCGGCCCATCGGATGGCTTTCGAGCGTGAGCGCGGACGGCGTGGAGAACATCGCCCCGTACAGCCAGTGGCAGAACCTCACGTTCGACCCGCCGATGGTCATGTTCTCCGCCAACCAGTACCCCGACGGACGGCGCAAGGACACCGTCATCAACGCCGAGACCACCGGATGGTTCGTCTGGAACATGGCCACCTACCCGCTGCGCGACGCGGTCAACAAGAGCGCGATGGCGCTCGGGCCCGAGGAAAGCGAGTTCGACCACCTCGGACTCACCCGCGTCTACGCCGACAACCACCCCGTCCCGATGGTCCAGGAGAGTCCGGTGAAGTTCGAGTGCAAGTACCACTCGACCCACCGGGTGCCGGGGAAGTCCACGGTCGGGACGGTCGACATCGTCTTCGCCACGGTGGAGACGATCCACATCGACGACGAGGTCATCACCGTCGACGGACGACTGGACATCGGGAGGATCGAACCGATCGCCCGCCTGGGGTACTTCGACTACACGGTGGTCCGCGAAACATTCGAGATGCGCGTTCCCGGCGCGGACAAGGACGCGCAACTGGGCCTGGAGGGGCGAGCCGCATGAGCGAGGCAAGCATGGTCCAACAAAAGGAAAAGACCCCCAACTCCACGGCCCAGCGCGTCCGGGACCTGGTCGCCGTCAACTTCGGCAATTCGCTCGAGTGGTACGACTGGACGATCTACTCCATCTTCGCCCCCTACTTCGCCGTCCAGTTCTTCCAGCCGGACAACGCGGCGTCCGCGCTCCTGGCGACCTTGGCGGTCTTCGCCGTCGGCTTCGTCACGCGGCCGCTGGGCGGCTTCCTCTTCGGCGCGTACGCGGACCGGGTCGGACGCCGCAAGAGCCTCACGCTCGCGATGATGCTCACCGCGTTCGGCAGCCTCGTCATCGCGTTCGCACCGACCTACGGCTCGGTGGGAATCGCCGCGTCCGTCATCCTGCTCCTCGCCCGGCTCGTCCAGGGGCTGGCCCACGGCGGGGAGATGGGCACGTCCGTGACCTACCTGGTCGAGCGCGCGCCGCGGGGCCGGCGCGCCCTGTTCGGCAGCACGTCCTGGTTCAGCGTCGTGCTCGGCACCATTCTGGCCACCGTGACCGGCCTCGTGCTGACCGCCAACCTCTCCGAGTCCGACGTCCGCGAGTGGGGTTGGCGCGTCGCCTTCGGCATCGGCGGCACGCTGGGTCTCTACGCGCTGTACCTCCGCCGTCGGCTGACTGAGACCGACGCCTTCGAGGAGGCATCGAAGAACGCCGGCGCCGGGACGCACGAGACCGCGGCCGAACCCCGCAAGCCTCGGCTCCTGGACCACTGGAAGGCCATCCTCGTGGTCTTCGGCCTGTCGGCCGGCGGCTCGATCATGTTCTACACCTGGCTCATCTTCATGCCCACCTACGCCCAGCTCCAGCACGGACAGGACCCCTCCAGCGCCCTCACCGCAAGCCTCATCGCACAGGTGTACTTCCTCGGCGCCGTCCTCCTGGCCGGGTGGCTCGGCGACCGCATCGGCCGCAAACCCCTGGTCATCGCCTTCGGCCTCGTATTCGTCGCACTGACCATCCCCATCCACGGCCTCGTCGACGGCAGCTTCTCCGGACTGCTCCTGGCTCTGCTCGCCGCACTGACCGGCCTCGCCCTCCTTTTCGGAGTCAACGGCGCCATCTGGGCCGAGGTGTTCCCCACGAGGGTCCGCGCAGCCGGCGTCGCCGGGCCGCTCTCCCTCGCCACCGCCATCTTCGGCGGCACCGCCCCGTACATCAACGCCGCCCTTTCCCAGAGCGGACGCCAGGACTGGTTCCTCTACTACCTCATCGCCGTTGCCGCTATCACCCTGCTCACCGGCATCCTGATGAAGGAAACGAAGGACAGCAGTCTGGTCCGCGGCACATAGCCCCCAGCCGTTCAGCAACTATCCCGCCCCCTGGGGCGCCCACGTTCGACAGCCCGGGTCTTGACTTCCGTTACAGGACCCGGGCCAGTTGCACGCCCGGTGGGAGAACTCGGCGCATCACCCACCGCACCTTTGCGCCAGCAGACGGCACAGAACAGGGAGAGCTTCCTAATCACCACATAGTTGCTAGTCAGAGGTCGATAAAAAGTCGGACCCGTTGTCGGTCGTGATCCGGTCGCCGCCGCGGTAGACCGGGGCGCGAACCCGGGACCAAGGAAACCCTCCACGTCGGCCGGGCACATCCGTATGCTCGACGGGCTGAAACCGCCGCGCCTGTCCCCGGGGATGGCCTCACCCGCTCTCCGTCGACGTCCGGCCATGCGGGGCACCGACGGGCTTGGACTCGGACGAGCCGCGCTGGCGCAGCTAGGTGGACAGCACCACCATGCTGCCCACCGCAAACAGTTCGGACTGCCGGTTCTGCAGGGTCCGGTTCCGGAACTCCGTGGACACCGCGTACTCCATCCACCCCATCCCGGGTTCCCCGTGACGGGCGTCCTCGTCGTTGAACACCACCAGTCCGGCCACGATCTGCACCCACCAGGAGAGCAGGAACACGGCCTTCATGACCAGCAGGAGCGAGTTCGAGTACACGAACCGCCGCCACCCGCCCGCCTTCTCCTATGCCGTCGAGTCCGCCTGCGCGTGCCCCGTTACCTTTTTCGTGGCCTGCTGATCGGCGATGATCAGGGGGCGGGTAGCCAGCCGGCTCCGGCATGATGTCTGCCCCCAGTCCTTCATGATCCGGGGGGTGTAGTCACCGGAGCCGGTACTGGCGGTCACGGATCGCTAATAGAAGCACGCCCGAGTCCGGGGTCTGCGTAACGTGGATGTGAACGTCACCGCCTAGTGGCCGCCCAGGATCTGGTCCACGAATCGAAGGTGACTGCCATGAAAGACCAGCCTGTCCTGTTCATCGGCATGGACGTCGGCAAAAGCGAACACCACGCCACCGCGCTCACGGCCGACGGGACGATCGTCCACAACAAGACACTGTCCCAGTCGGAACCGGGAATCAGGGAACTCTTCGAACGCCTCGGGCGCGAGCACGGTCGCTGTCTCGTGGTCGTGGACCAGCCGAAAACCATCGGGGCGCTGCCCGTGGCGATCGCCCAGTCGATCGGCATCGACGTGGCGTATCTCCCGGGCCTGACGATGCGCCGCGTCGCAGACCTCCATCCAGGACAGGCGAAGACGGATGCGAGGGACGCGTTCATCATCGCCGACACCGCCCGCACGATGCCCCACACGCTCCGGAGCATCACCGTCAGCGAGGAGAACATCGCCGAACTCTCGATGCTCTGCGGTTTCGACGACGATCTCGCCGCCCAGGCGACTCAGGTCAGCAACCGGCTCCGCGGGCTCCTGACGCAGATCCACCCGTCGCTGGAACGCGTCCTCGGGCCGCGGTTGTCCCACCCTGCCGTGACCGACCTGCTCATGCGCTATCCCAGTCCGGCAGCGCTGAAGAGGGGAGTGTCAGACGAACGGTGTATCTGGTCCTGGCCTGACCGAAAGGAAAGGCGATGACCGATGTCATCGAGATGATTGATCCTGTGACGGGAGAGATCATCGATCAGCAGCAGATCGCGGAGCAGCTGCTCGCGGAAGCGAAGGAGAAGGGCGTCAGCCTGGTCGGCCCGGACGGGCTGCTCGCCGGGCTAACGAAGCGGGTGCTGGAGACTGCGCTCGAGGTCGAGATGACCGAGCACCTCGGTTATGACAAGCACCAGCCCAGCACCGGCGAGAATGCCTGTAACGGGACGCGGGCGAAGACCGTGATGACCAAGGTCGGTGCAGTGCAGATCGACGTTCCCCGGGATCGTGAGGGGTCGTTCCAGCCGAGGATCGTGCGCAAGCGGCAGCGTCGGCTGGACGGGATCGACGAGATCGTGCTGTCATTGACCGCGCGCGGGCTCACGACCGGTGAGGTCGCGGCGCACTTCGACGATGTCTACGGAGCCAGCGTCTCGAAGGACACGATCTCGAAGATCACCGACAAGGTGATCGAGGAGATGACCGAGTGGCAGAACCGTCCGTTGGACCGCGTCTACCCGGTGGTGTTCATCGACGCGATCGTCGTGAAGGTGCGGGACGGGCAGGTGCGCAACAAACCGTTCTACGTCGCCGTCGGCGTCACCACGGGCGGGGAACGCGACATCCTCGGGATCTGGGCCGGCGACGGTGGTGAGGGCGCGAAGTTCTGGCTCGGCGTGCTCACCGAGATCAAGAACCGCGGCGTCGAGGACGTCTGCATCGTCGTCTGCGACGGGCTGAAAGGCCTCCCGGACGCGATCAACACGACGTGGGAGCTGACGGCGGTGCAGACATGCATCATCCACCTGATCCGCAACACGTTCAAATACGCGTCGCGGAAGTACTGGGACCAGATCGCCCGCGACCTCAAGCCGGTCTATACCGCCGTCAACGAAGCTGTCGCGAGGGCCAGGTTCGAGGAGTTCGCCGAGAAGTGGTGCACCATGTATCCCGCGATCCGGCAGCTCTGGGAGAACGCATGGGCGGAGTTCATCCCGTTTCTGGACTACGACGTCGAGATCCGCCGCATCATCTGCTCCACGAACGCGATCGAGTCGCTCAACGCCCGCTACCGGCGCGCCGTCCGTGCCCGCGGGCACTTCCCCAACGACGCTGCCGCGCTGAAATGCCTGTATCTCGTGACCCGGTCGCTTGACCCGACGGGGCGAGGTCGGGCACGGTGGGTCACGAGGTGGAAGCCCGCGCTCAACGCCTTCGCTATCACCTTCGAAGGCCGAATCAACTGACAATGCGCCAGGCCAGATCCACCGTTAATCTGACAGACCCCGTCCGTCACCGTCGACGACGCCTCCCGCATCCTCGCGCTGGACCGGTACGGAACGCTCGCCGACACGGTCATCGGCCTGGGGCTCGGCGATCAGCTCGTCGGGCGCACGTCGTCGAACACGAACCCCTCGATCGCGTCCCTGCCGCTCGTCACCTCGAACGGCCACGAGCTCAACGCCGAGGCCATCCTGGCGCTGGCTCCGACCGTGATCCTCGCCGATTCGACGCTCGGCCCGCCCGAGGTCCTCGAGCAGCTGCGCTCCGCCGGCATCGACCTGGTCATGTTCACCCCGGATCGCACGATGGACGGCATCCGCCCCATGATCACCGACGCCGCCGGCGAGGCGGGGATCACCGGCACCAAGCCGGCCAACGCCGAGGCGCTCGCCGCGCTCGATCCGGACGTCATCCTGGTCATGAGCGCCGGGCTCGAGTCCACCGGCGGGCTCGACGGGCTGCTCGAGCGACCCGGCGTCGCGCAGACGACCGCCGGGCAGAAGCGCCGCGTCGTCGACGTCCCGGACGGCCAGCTGCTCTCCTTCGGCCCGAACTCCGCCGCCGCGCTCCTCGCGATCGCCGAGGCGGTCTACGCGCCGGCGCCGGCCCGGAGCACGCCCCGGGCACTCCGCGCGGCGCCCTGGCCCGGCGCGGCCGTGCATGGGCCACCCGCGCCGTGTTGTCCGTCCTGCTCGCCGGCGTGCTCGTGGTCTCCGCCGCGAACGGCCAGTTCGCCACGACGCCCGGCGACGTGCTCGGCTCGCTGTGGCGCGCCGTGACCGGCACGCGCGAGGAGTCCACCGCGATGCTCGACGCCACCCTGTGGAACGTGCGTTTCCCGCGCCTGTTGCTCGGCGTCGTCGTCGGCGCGGCTTTGGCGGTCGCCGGCGCGGTGATGCAGGGCGTCTTCGGCAACCCCCTCGCCGAGCCCGGCGTCATCGGCGTGTCCTCCGGCGCGGCCGTAGGCGCCTGCCTCGTGATCGTGTTCGGCCTCGGCGCCGCGAGCCCCCTGATCCTCCCGCTCGCCGCCTTCCTCGGCGGCCTGCTCGTGACGTGGCTCGTCTACCTCCTGGCGCGCTCCGGCAACCGCTCCATGGTGCTCACCCTCGTCCTGACGGGCATCGCGGTGAACGCCGAGGCGGGGGCCGCGATCTCCTTCCTCGTGTTCCTCGCGGACACCGCGAGCCGCGAGCAGATCGTCTTCTGGCAAATGGGCTCGCTCAACGGCTCGACCTGGACGGCGGTCGCGACGAGCGCCGTGGTGCTGGGCGCGGGCTTCGGTGGCGCGGCCCTGCTGCTGCGCCAGCTGGACCTGCTCTCGCTCGGCGAGCGGGCCGCGCGGCACGCGGGCGTCGACGTGGAACGGCTGCGGATCGGGGCCATCCTGTGCGTGGCGCTGCTGACCTCCGCCGCCGTGGCGTTCGCGGGGATCATCGGCTTCGTCGGGCTCATCGTCCCGCACGCGCTGCGGCTCGTGACCGGACCGTCGCACCGCTCGCTCGTGCCGCTTTCGGCGCTCGGCAGGGCGCTGCTGCTCAGCGTCGCGGACCTGACCGTGCGCACGGCGATCCCGTTCGCCGACCTGCCGATCGGGATCTTCACCGCCGTCGTCGGCGGGCCGGTGTTCTTCATCCTGCTCCGCCACACGCTCAAGAAGCAGGGGATGCTGTGAGGAACCAGAGCACCGTGGCGCGCGCCGCCGCAGACGCCGCGACCACCACGTCCGTCCAGCTCCAGGCGCGGGGCGTCCGCATCGAGGCGGGCGGGCGTCCCATCCTCGACGGCGTCGACGTCGACGTCCGAGCCGGCGAGGTGACGGCCGTGATCGGGCCGAACGGCGCCGGCAAGTCGACCCTCGTCGCCGTCCTCGCGGGGAACCTCTCCCCCGCGGCGGGCGAGGTCCGGCTCGCCGGCCGCCCGCTCAAGGCGTGGGGCACGGCCGAGGCCGCACGGCACCGCGCGGTCATGGGCCAGGAGTCGCAGGTCGCCTTCCCCTTCACGACCGCCGAGGTCGTGCGCATGGGCCGCACGGCGTGGCGGCGCACGGAACGGGAGGAGGACGACGACGATGCGGTCGCCGCCGCGATGGAGGCCACCGAGATCTCGCATCTGGCCCCGCGGGCCGTGACGGTCCTGTCCGGCGGCGAGCGCCAGCGCACCGCGCTCGCGCGTGTCCTGGCGCAGGAAGGGCGGGTCGTGCTCCTGGACGAGCCCGTGTCCGCGATGGACATCGCGCGCCAGGAGAAGACCCTCGCCCAGTGCCGCCGGCTCGCGGAAGCGGGCTCCGCCGTCGTCGTCCTGCACGACCTCGACGCGGCCGCCGCCTACGCCGACCGGGTGCTGCTGATGTCCCACGGACGGGTCGTGGCCGATGGGGCCGTGGAGGAGGTCTGCACGGCCGGGCGCCTGACGGAGGTCTACGGGACCCCGATCGAGGTCTTTCGCACGGGGGCGTCCGGGCGGCTCCGGATCGCGCCGTTACGCGGTGTCATTGGCGGACATCCGGAGACTTATTAGGAGACGCCTTTACAACGAAATTGAGTAAGGGTAGGCTAAGTCTTGCTTGGTAAGTGGTGAATGAAGCCGATGGCGGGTGGCATGTCGCAGTGGCCCCCGCCATCGGTTCCCCTTTAAGAGCCAACGGTTTTGAGGAGCCACCGGCTCCCCGCGAAGAAAGGCCTGTCCCGTGGAAGCGATCCTGTTCCCGACAAGCTACAACCAGGACCTCGAGCAGGGCCTGGCCAGTCATTGGCTGATCGACGGCGTCTTCTACCCCACCGAGCACAACCGGCACGACCCCTACGCGCTGCCGAGCTTCGAGCTCGAGGGCCAGTGGGTCTACCCCTCGAAGTACAACCCCTTTATGCCGCCCGAGCTCCCGGCGCTCGCCCTGCGCGGGCACGTCCTGCTCTCGGCCAACGAATGGTACGGCTCCTACGGGCTGCCGATGTTCACGATCCACTGCCTGTGCCACGAGCACCTCGAGCACCATTTCGAGGTCGCGGACGCCGGGGAACTGCGGCCGCGGGAATCCCGGTAGCCGGGCAGGCACACGTCACACGTCGCAGGGCACCGGCGCTTCGGATCCGAAGCGTCGGTGCCCTGCGTTTGAATGGGCCCATGGACGGGATGCGGGAACCACCGGGGTACCCGACGCTGCGCGAGCTGCGGCGGGAGGGGTGGTCCCTCGAGGACATCGCCCGGACCTTCGGCGTGGAGGCCGAACAGGTCTGGGCCGCATTCCTTCGGGGCCACCGCCACGGCCCGCCCGCGGGCCGTGGCGCTACTTCGTCGGGACGTCGAGCTCCTGGCCCACGAAGATGAGGTCCGGGTTCTCCACGACGTCCTGGTTGAGCGAGTAGAGCGCGCGCCAATCGGCCAGGCCCAGCTCCTCGGAGATCGTGAAGAGCGTATCGCCGGACGCGACGGTGTAGTCGTCGCCGGAGTCCTTCGCGGGAACGGTGGCGACGGCGTCGACCGGGGCGTCGGCGCGGTGCTTCGGCACCGAGGCCGAGGACTTCTGCGGCGCGGCCTTCTGAGCCGTGGCCTCCTGCGTCGCCGCACCCTGGCTCGACGACGCTGCGCCGGAGGACTGGGAACCGGCCGACTGGGAGCTCGTGGACTGGGAGCTCGTCGAACCCGTGGAGGCGGTCGACGAGGCCTCCGAGGATCCGGCGATCGAGCCGGACTTCCCGGACAGTCCGAGCTTGGCGGAGCACGCGGGCCAGGCGCCCCAGCCCTGGCCGGCCAGGATCTTCTCGGCGACGGCGATCTGCTCGGCCTTGCTGGCGTCGGCGGGGTTGCCGGTTCCGCCGAACGCCTGCCACGTCTGGAGGCTGAACTGCAGCCCGCCGTAGTAGCCGTTTCCGGTGTTGATGGACCAGTTGCCGCTGGACTCGCACTCGGCCAGCGCGTCCCACGTCGCGGCCGAGGCAGCGGAGGCGGGAGCGGCTCCGAGGCCCACCACGCCTCCGGCCAGCGCGAGCGTGGCGATTCCGCCGGCGATGCCGGCACGGGTGAAACGACGGGTCTTGTTGTTCTGGATCACGGTTCTCCAGGGCCACCCCCGCTCAGGCCGTCCCCGGCCATCGATGCGTGTTCGTCCGGCAGATGATCGACATCAGGTTTCCAGGAGGCCGCGCGGACGAACCAAGGGTGCGGGCCCTGCGTGTTTCGGCACCCCGAACGGCGGGGCGAAGCCGCCCGGACCGGGCTGGCGTTACCAAAACGTGATCTAACCACGCTAACCGGCGACCCCGGGGGCCCGTCAAGCCGAACGGTCCCGGACCGAATGATTCACAGGCGCATCACAGGCCCGGAGCGTCTCAACTCCGGCCGAGGACGTGCCGCAACTGGGCCTCGAGGGAACGGTGCCGGAAGGAGAAGCCCAGTCGCTCGAGGACGGCTGGCGCCACGCGCTGGTCCGCCTCGGCGAGTTCGTGGGCCCCCTGCGTTCCGAGCAACAGGCGCGGGCCGAAGGCCGGAACCGGGATGGCCGCCGGGCGTCGCAGCACCGTGCCGAGCACGCGGGCATACTCCGTGCCCGTGACCGGCTGGGGGGCCACGGCGTTGAGAGGGCCCTCGACGGCGTCGTTCAGGGCCGCGAAGGCATGGGCGGCGGCGATGTCGTCGATGCCGATCCAGCTCTTCCAGGCCGCGGCGCCCTGCGGACCACCGAGCCCTGCCAGGAACAGCGGCAGGAAACGCGGCAACAGCCCGCCGGCGGGCGTCTGGACCAGGCCCGTGCGCAGGTTCGCGACCCGCACCCCGGCCACGATGGCGGGGCGGCAGGCCTCCTCCCAGGCGACGCAGACGTGGGCCAGGAAGTCGTGGCCGGCCGGGGAGTCCTCGGTCAACGGCTCGGGCTCGGGCGTCTGGTGCGGATGGGATCCGTAGTAGCCGATGCCCGAGGCGACGACGAGGGCCCGCTGGCGGCCGTCGCCCGCGAGCGAGGCGAGGGTCCTCGCGAGGAGGGCGGTCGACGTCGTACGGCTGGCCAGGATCTTCTGCTTCGTCGAGGGGGTGAGCCTCCCGCCGATGGGATGCCCCGAGAGGTGGACGACGGCGTCGCACTCGCCCAGCGCCGCGGGGTCGAGCCGGCCGGATTCCGGGTCCCAGGAGATTTCGTCCGGGCCCGATGCGCGACGGCGGACGAGACGGATCACGCGGTGCCCGCCTCCTGCGAGGAGGGCGCACAACTGGGTGCCGATCGTCCCGCCGGCGCCGCTGACGGCGACGGTACGCGGCGTGCCGGAATGGGCGGCGTGGAAGTCCAGATCCGCCCGCAACTGCCGCTCGCGGTAGGCGAAGATGCGCTCGAGCTCGCGCCGGAACAGGGCCTCCGTCCATCCACCCGTCCGGGGCCGGTCGACGCGGGGAACGGCGGGGAGCTCGAATTCCACGAGGTCGACCATGGTGGTCCCCGACCCGCCTCCCGTGCGCTGAGCGTCCTCGAAGAGATGACGGTGGGTCCAGGCCCTGAGCGGACCGCGGTCCATCGTGTCGGTGAAGGAGAGCCCCGGTTCGAGGTCGGTGTGGCGGGCGTGCCAGAGCAGTTCAGGGCGGGCCTTGGCAGGCAGGACACCGGAGGCCATGCTGGCGGCCGCGGCGCCCAGGAGGCCGGCGGACCCCGGGGCTCCGATGCCCAGGACGGCCGTCGAACCCGGCCGGATGCCGTCGCTCGGGCCGCGGCGCACGCTGCCGGAGAAGGGAGGGGTCAACCGCGTGATGGCGCCGGGCCGCTCGAACCACTCGAAGACCTCCCGGCGGCCGCGGGGCAGGGTGGTCCGGTACTCGAAGACAGGCATGACCTCCACTCTGCCCGATCCGGCCGGCCTTGGCTATGACACGCCTGGCCGCGGAGGCCGAGCGACCCGCCCTCCACATCCGCCCTTCGGGCCGCCTCGTCCACAACGGCAATGGTCCGCACCAAAGTGTCGGAAGGACTCCATAGAGTAGTACACATGTTCGAAGAATCGCGGTTACGGGAAGCGGCACGGGCCCTCGAGAGCCCGCCCGAGCTGGACGGGATCACCCCGGCCGAGGCACTGGAGAGGATCAGTGTCCTTGAGGACCTGAAGTCCGCCGCGTGCGCCGCGCAGGCCCGGCTCGCGGCCGCCTTCGACCACGCCGTGCGGGAGGAACGCCGCGCCCGGGGCGTTCCGGCCGAGCGGCTGGGGCAGGGCATCGGCGCGCAGCTCGGTGCCGCGCGCCGCGAGTCCCCGCACCTGGGCCAGCGCCATCTGGGTCTCTCCCGGATCCTGGTCCGCGAAATGCCCCACACGCTGCAGGCCCTCGAAGCGGGAACGCTGAACGAGTGGGGCGCGACCGTGCTGGTGCGCGAGACCGCCTGCCTGACCCTTGAGGATCGGCAGCATCTGGACCGCACGTTGTGCCCGACCCCTGACGCCGTGCGTGGCCTCGGTCCCCGTGCTCTCGCGGCGCGGGCCCAGCAACTGGCGCAGGCGTTGGATCCGCACTCGGTCGTGGCCCGGGCAGCGAAGGCCGAGTCCGAGCGCCGCGTGACCTCGCGGCCCGCCCCCGACACCATGGTCAACGTCACCGCCCTGCTGCCGGTCGCCGCCGGCGTGTCCGTCGTCGCGGCGCTCTCCCAGGAGGCCGAGCGGTGCCGGGCCTCCGGCGACCGCCGCTCCCGGGGGCAGATCATGGCCGACACGCTCGTCGAACGCGTCACCGGCCGCCCCGCACGGGCACCGGTCGACCTCGAGATCCAACTCGTCATGACCGACAGGACACTGCTCCAAGGCGAATCCGAGCCGGCACGGCTTAACGGCTACGGCGTCGTTCCCGCCCAGTGGGCACGGGACCTCATCCGCAGCGTCGCCTCCGGCGCTCCGGCCCCACCCGGAGGGCAGCCGCCCGGCCCTCCGCCCTCGATGCCTCCTGCACCGCAGGCTCCGCCAGCCGGGCCGCCGTCTAGCGTCCTCCCGGAGGCCATGTCGCCGGACGAGGAGTCGGCGGCGCGGATCTGGCTGCGCCGCCTCTACACCGCACCGGACAGCGGAGCGTTACTCGGCATGGACTCGCGCGCCCGGATCTTCCCCGCGGGCATGAAGAAGTTCATCGCCATCCGCGACGCCCAGTGCCGCATGCCCTGGTGCGACGCCCCGATCCGCCACTACGACCACATCCTGTCCTACGCCTCGGGCGGTACGACCTCCACGGAGAACGGCCAGGGCTTGTGCGAGGCCTGCAACTACGACAAGGAAGCCAATGCCTGGAGCGCCGAAACAGAGCTACTCCCCGGACAGCGCCACGCCGTCGTCATCACGACGGCCGACGGCGAACGGGTCCGCTCGATCGCACCACCGCTGCCCGGCACGCCGGCGACGCCCGGGGACGCCCCCATCTACCTCGAGCTCAACGACCTGCCCCAGCACGAGGACCCCCACGCCGCATGACGCCGCCTCAGCCGACGACGCGGCCCAGGACCGTCAGCGCCCAGAAGGAGCACGCCCCGATGACCACGGCGAATCCGGCCAGCCACGCGAGAGAGGGAACGCCGCTCATGCGGGACAAGAGGTACGCGTCCGAGCTGCGGCGGTCGCCGCGGCGCCGGTGCACGGAAGCCACCTTGAACCAGTCCCGCACCGCCCCGACCAGGAGCGAAATGCCGAGAACCAACACGACGACGCCCACGGCCTGCCGCGGCAGGAACACCACGAGCCCCTGGGCCACCGCCGCGCAGACCACGGCGAGCAGCATCCCGAAGCCGTTCCGGATGAACAGGATCGAGACGAGCAGCGCCACGGCCCCGATCGACAACGCGGCACCTCCCCATCCGGACGCGGCAGACCACACCATCAGGGCGCCGGCGACGGCCGGCGCGGGGTAGCCCCAGAATCCGGCCCAGACCGCCGACGCCGTGCCCCGGCCCTGGCTGACCATCTCGCCCGAGTGGTCCAGACGCAGGCGGATGCCCCGCACGACGCGCCCGGTCAGCAGCGCCGCGAGCGCGTGCCCCAGCTCGTGGACGAACGTGACGTAGAGCCCGAACCACCGCCACGTCGCCCGCGGAACCGAGAGCGCCACCGCGGCGGCGATCACCAGCACAACGACCATGGCCTCCAGATGCAGGGGCGCGCCGTGGGCGAATCCGTCACGCAGGGCCCGCCACCACTGTTCCAGCGCCCCGCTCATCGGATTCCCCCGCCCTCGACCTCTCTCATGGGAGAAGAATCTACGCGGTACGCCTGTGACGGCTCACAGGGGCTTCCCAGCTTCCGGCGGCTATTCTTGTACGGTCAACCATCGCCCTCGACGCAGGAGCATCATGCCCAGGAACCGACGCCCGCGCCTCGCCGCGCTGGTCGCCGCGGTCCTCGCGCTGCCACTCCTGTTGGCCGCCCTCCTCGCCGGCCCCGTCGGAGCCACGGCGGACCCCGCAGGCCCGGCACGTTCGGCGGGCTCGGTAGCCGACGCCGTCTCCGTCGCCTACGGGTCGACCCGCCATGCCCCCGACGGGCACGCAGGCTCGGCCCCGGCGTCGTCCTCCGTGGACGACGGCGCGACCGACTGCCCGCTGCACGCCCCGGCTCCCGCCTGCCACGGGCAGACCGACGTCCAGCCCGTCCCGGCCGGCACCGCGCCGCGTCCCGACACGGACCGCGCCTGGGGCGCCCCGGGATTCGCGGCCGACCTCTCCGGACGTCCCGACGCCGCGGGCGCCACCTCCCCGGACCTCAACGCCCTCTCGGTCAGCCGCACGTAGGCCCGGCGGCCCTGCGCCGCCGCCCGCCCCTCCGTGCCGCTCCCGAGGAGAACCATGCCAGAAACCCCGCACGACCCTGCCCGCGTCCCGGACGCCCCGTCCGGACCCGTGCTGAACCGCCCGCTCGTCGCCGCGCTCGCCGCCCTCGTGGTGGCCGTCGGCATCGGCGGCTGGCTGCTCGGCACGCTCGTTCCCGCCTCCACGTCGCCGGACGAGCTCTCCGCCGACGCCGGATTCGCGCGAGACATGCAGACCCACCACAACCAGGCCGTCCAGCTCTCCCTGATCGTCCGCGACACCGGCCTTAGCGAGGGCGTCCGCTCGATCGCCTACGACATCGCCACGACGCAGGCGCAGCAGTCCGGACAGATGTACGCCTGGCTCGAGCTGTGGGGGCTGCCGCAGACCGGCGACCGGCCGGCCATGGCCTGGATGGAGGACCTCGTCGTGGAGGGCGGAAGCTCCCACGCGGCGCACGGGACCTCGACCGAGGGGACATCGACGGAGGGGACGTCGACGCACGGACCCGTCTCCGGAGCCCAGGCCGCCGCCGCGCATACCAACGCCTCGATGGGCATGGCCAGCGCGGAGGACATCACCCGCCTCGAGGAGTCCACGGGTTCCGACGCCGACCGGCTCTACCTGGAGCTCATGATCCGCCACCACCAGGGCGGGGTCGCGATGGCCCAGGCGGCCCTGGATCGGGCCTCGGACGCCCACGTGCTGGACCTGGCGGCCAAGATGATCACCGCCCAGGAGTCGGAGATCCACGCCATGAACAACCTGCTCGCCGACCTCGGCTGAGCCTCCCACACCGTGAAGGAAGACACCATGAACCGCAAGAACGCCACCTCGGACCGGGAACCCCGGTCCAAGCGCGAGCAGGCCCTCGCCCTCGTCGCCGCCCAGGAGCGCCGCGCCAAGCGCGGGCGCTGGATCACGGCCGGAGTCGCCGTCGCCGCCGTCGCGGCGATCGCCGTCCCCGTCGGCATCGTCGTCACGGGCCAGGCCCAGGCCCGCAACGAGGCCGTCGCCCGCGCCGCGCAGCCCATTGACGGGGCGCAGGAATACGAGATCGTCAGCGCCAACCACGTCCAGGACGCCGTCGAGTACGAGACCGTGCCAGGGGTCGGCGGGGACCACTTCCCCGTCTGGCAGAACTGCGGGATCTACACCGATCCGGTCCAGGAGACGGCGGCCGTGCACTCGCTCGAGCACGGCGCCGTCTGGATCAGTTACAACGACGACGCCGCCGAAGCCGACATCGCCGCGCTGACGGACACCGTCGGCGAGCGCAGTTACCTGCTGCTCAGTCCCGTGCCCGCGCAGGAGGAGCCCATCAAGCTCAGCGCCTGGGGCGTGCAGCTCGTGGCCGACTCCGCGCAGGATCCGCGGATCGCCGACTTCATCCAGAAGTACCGCCAGGGACCGCAGACGCCCGAACCCGGGGCCGCCTGCACGGGCGGCATCGGCTAGGAGGCGCAGGGAATCGTCACCGGATCGCAACCGCCCCCGAGGCGGGGGCGGGGCGGGGTGGACCTACGCTTGAGCTGATCCGTCCGCCGCCCGCCCGAAAGCCCCTCCCGTGCCACCCGTTCCGGCCCCCGCCGCCCCGCCCGCCCCTCGCCCGAACCGCGCCCTGCGGCGCGGGCGTGCGGCCGCCGTCGTCCTCTCCGTCCTGCTCGCCGCGGCCCTGCTGGCCGTGCTGCAGTCCCCTGCCGTCCGCGGTCCGGCTTCCGGGGCGCCCGTCCCGGCGGTCGCGGGGACCGGATCGGAGGCCGTCGCCGGCGCCGACGTCCTGCGCTTCGCCGTCGCCGGGGACTCGATCACGGCGGACCACGCGTTCCCGGAGGACGTCCGACGGCGGGAGGTCGGCGAGCGCTCGTGGGTGCGCCACGCGCAGGCCCCCGGCGTGGAGTTCACGGGCGGCTGGGCCGTGGGAGGGGCGACGAGCGCCGACATGGCCGCGGGGCTCGGCGCCGTGGACGCGGACGTGCTCGTGGTGCTCGCCGGCACCAACGACATCTACCGCGGAACGGCTCCCGAGCGGATCGGGGCGAACCTGATCCGCCTCGTCGAGGCAGCCGGCGCACCGCGCGTCGTCGTCTCGTCGATCCCTCCCCGGGACGGCTTCGGCGGACCGACCCTCGAGTACAACGCGTGGCTGGAGGCCTTCGCGGCGGAGCAGGGCTGGGAGTGGGTCGATGCCGCCGCCGGGCTGCGCGCCGCTGACGACCCGGGCCGCTTCGCACCGGGCATGGCGTACGACGGGATCCATCCGGACCACGCCGGTGCGCGCGTCATCGGAGCGGCGGTCCTGGCCCACCTCGCCGAGGTTCCCACGGCGGCCGGCGGCTGATCAGCCCGGGCCGGGCCCCGGCGTCGTACCGTCAGGCCGGCACGTAGGCGAGGTAGACGACCCCGTTGCCGAACGCGGCGTGCTCCACGAGCCGCAGCGGGAGCCGGACGCCCTCCGGGAGCCAGTGCCGGCCGCCGCCGACGACGAGGGGGCTCGCGTACTGCCGGTACTCGTCGACCAGACCCGCCCGGATCGCCTCGGCGGCTAGCTCCGCCCCGGAGATGCTCAGGTCGTGCTCCGCCGATTCCTTGAGCCGGGCGACGGCGTCGGGATCGAACTCGCGCTCGATCCGGGCGCGGGGGCTGGTGACGGAATCGAGGGTGCGCGAGAAGACGATCTTCTCGGCCGCGGCCCACGTCCCCGCGTAGTTCTGCACGAAGTCCGCGTCCTCGGCCACGAGCTCCGGGGCCTCCCACGCCGTCATCTCCCGGTACATCCGCCGGCCCAGCAGGAACGTGGCCACGGAGGCCTCACGCTCCATGAGGTGCGCGTAGACCTCCTCGTCCGGCATCGACCAGCCGTACTCGCCGTCCGCGTCGACGAAGTACCCCTCGAGCGAGGTGATCGCCGTGTAGATCAGCCGTCCCATGCTTCCTCCCGGTGTCGTGGCTACTGCATGGCCTCGAGCTCCTTGCCCTTGGTCTCCTTCACAAAACGCCACACGAAGAAGAAGGACAAGAGGGCGAAGAACGCGTAGAGGCCGTAGGCCAGGACCAGGCCGATCTCGGCGAGCGCCGGGAAGGTGGTGGTGACCAGGAAGTTGGCGCCCCACTGGGCCGCCGCGGCGACCGAGAGGGCCACGGCGCGCATCTTGTTGGAGAACATCTCCCCCAGCAGGACCCACACGACCGGACCCCAGGAGGCGCCGAAGGAGACGACGAACAGGTTGGCGGCGATGAGCGCCACGGTGCCCCACGGCTGCGGCAGGCTCACGTCTTCCCCCGTTCCCGTGGCCTGGCTGAAGCAGAGCGCCATGAGGCCGAGGGCGAGCGTCATGCCCGTGGAACCGGCGAGGAGGAGCGGCTTGCGGCCGATCTTGTCCACGAGCGCGATCGCGACGATGGTGACGGCGATGTTGGTGATCGAGGTGATGACCGTGACCGTGAAGGAATCGGCCTCCGTGAAGCCGACCGAGCGCCACAGGCTCGTGGAGTAGTAGAAGATCACGTTGATGCCGACGAACTGCTGGAACACGGAGAGCAGGATGCCGACCCAGACGATCGGCAGGAGCCAGTAGCGCCCGCCCGTGAGGGTGTGCAGGCCCTGGCGGGTCTCGAGGTTGATGGTCTCCTTGATCGCCGCGATCTTGTCCTCCACGGCCGCCTTCGTGGGCAGGCCGACGACGTCCGTGAGGACCTTGCCGGCCTTGGCGAACTCGTTCTTGGCCACGAGGTAGCGCGGCGATTCGGGCAGGCTCCAGGCCAGGACGCCGTAGACGACTGCCGGTATGACCTCGGCGAGGAACATCCAGCGCCAGGCCTCCAGCCCCAGCCACGTGACCTCGGACGCGCCGCCGGCGACGGCGGCGATGAGCGCGTCGGAGAGCAGGGCGGTGAAGATGCCGAGCACGATCGCGAGCTGCTGGAGCGAGCCGAGCCGGCCGCGGCTGTGGGCCGGGGAGACCTCGGCGATGTAGGCGGGGGCGAGGACGGAGGCCATGCCGACGCCGATGCCGCCGATGAGCCGCCAGGCGATGAGGTCCACGACGCCGAAGGCCAGCCCGGAGCCCACGGAGGAGACCGCGAAGAGGACGGCCGCCACGATCATGGCGCGCACGCGCCCCTGCCGGTCGGCGAACGGCCCCGCGCCCCACGCGCCGATCATCGCGCCGAGCAGGGCGCAGGAGACCGTGAAGCCGAGCAGGACGCTCCCGAGGCCGAACTGGCCCTGCACCGCGTCGACCGCGCCGTTGATGACGGCGGAGTCGAAGCCGAAGAGGAAGCCTCCGAGGGCCGCGACGACGGCGACCATGATGACTTTGCGGGGGGTTCTGGGGACTGCGGCGGCCTCGGTCATGCCCGCCATGCTACGCCCGCGGGCACTAGGCTGTTAACAGATCCCGCCCGCTTTTCGACAAGGAGACCCATGTCACGCCTGCTCTCGTCACTGCTTGCCTCCGCCGGCCTCGTCGGCGGCTACAAGACCGCCCGGGACACGGGCGACCGCCAGCTCGGCGGGGCCGTGCTCGCCGCGGCCGGGACGGCGGCCTTCCTCGTCTGGAAGCGCGACGCCGGGGCCGGCCGGGCCACGGCGCTGACCGCGGCGTACGTCGCGGCGTTCGGCCTCTCCCACCCGCTCGCGAAGAAGATCGGCGCCTGGCCCGCCGTCTACACGGTGGCGGGAGCGACGGCGGCCGCGTCGCTCCTGTTCGGCCGCCGGAAGTAGCCGGAAGGGTACGACGCCGGGGCCCGGCTTCCGTCCGGACCCAAACTGTCGGTGCCGGGCGCTGTACTGGAATCGTTCAGCTTTCAGCGCGGAACCGCACACCACGCGGTGGCGCCGCCGGGGGACGGCGCCGTTGGGGGGCACCGTGGCCGCGGGTCCGCGCAGCTGGGCATCCCATCGGGGATCCGGTCGGCTGGGGGGCCGGCCGGATCCCCTCTCCACGGTCCGCGCATAGGGTGGACACATGCGTTCACCGATCGAGAGCTACCTGAGGGAACTGCATCGCGAGCTGTCCGGGCTGAAGGACGGCGTGCCGTTCCAGGGCATCCCCGCGATGGCCGAGGCCGACCCCGACGATTTCGCGATCTGCCTGGCCACCGTCGACGGCCACGTCTACGAGGTCGGCGACTCGCGCACCGAGTTCACGATCCAGTCGATCTCCAAGCCCTTCACCTACGGGCTGGCACTCGAGGACCTCGGCGCGGAGGCCGTGGACCGGAAGGTCGACGTCGAGCCCTCCGGCGACGCGTTCAACGAGATCTCGCTCTCCCGCGAGACCGGACGCCCCGCGAACCCCATGATCAACGCGGGCGCGATCGCCGCGACGTCACTCATCAAGGGCTCCGGCGGCCGCGACGGCTTCGGCCGGATCCTCGCCGCATACTCCGACTTCGCGGGGCGGCCGCTCTCCGTGAGCGAGCGCGTCTACTCCTCCGAGTCCAAGACCGGGTTCCGCAACCGCGCCCTCGCGAACCTGCTGCGCGGCTTCGGGATCATCGAGGACGATCCGGACGTCCCCGTCGAGAACTACTTCCGCCAGTGCTCGGTCCTCGTCGACGCGCGCGACCTCGCGCTCATGGCCGCGACCCTGGCCAACGGCGGCCGCCAGCCGGTGACGGGCAAGCGCGTGCTCGGGCTCGACGCCGTGCAGCGGATGCTCTCGGTGATGCTCACGTGCGGGATGTACGACGACGCCGGGGCCTGGACGAGCGCCGTCGGCCTCCCCGCGAAGTCCGGGGTCGGGGGCGGACTCATCGCGGTGCTGCCGGGGCAGCTCGGCATCTCCGTCTACTCCCCGCCGCTCGACGACCACGGCTCCTCGGTCCGCGGGATCGCCGCGTCGCAGCGGATCGCCGCCGAGATGGGCCTGCACTTCGTCCAGGCCGCCCGGATCGGCCGTTCCGCCATCCGGGAGCAGTACCCCGTCACGGACGCCCCGTCGGGAGTGCGCCGCAGCCAGGAGGCGGCCGACGTGCTCTCCGCGCACGGCCACCGGGCCCAGCTCGTGGAACTGCACGGGGACCTGCTCTTCGCGGGCGCCGAGTCGGTCTCCCGCCACGTCAGCTCGCTGCCGGAGGACGTGGAGATCCTGCTCCTCGACGTGCGCAAGGTCGACGAGGTCAACGACGTCTCGCTGCGGCTCATGCAGGACCTGCGGGCGGGCTTCGAACAGGATGGCCACCGGCTGGCGGTGATCGACCACGAGGGGCGGATCTCGGAGGCCCTCTGCACGGGGGTCACGCCGCTGTTCGCCCGCCGGACGGACGCCGTCGAATGGGCCGAGGAGCTGCTGATCGAGCGCCACGGCGCCCCGGGGCTCGTCAAGGACGCCGTGGCCGTGCCCGACTTCCCGGCCCTGGCCCCGCTCTCGGCGGAGCAGGTCGAGGCGCTCGATGCGGCCATGGAGGACAAGCGCTACGACGACGGCGAGGTGATCCGGCGCTCCGGGCAGAAGTTCGGCGGCATCTACTTCATCACCTCCGGCAAGGTCGCCACGAGCACCATCCACCACGGGCAGCGCTTCAAGCACGCCACGCTCGGCCCGGGCATGACCTTCGGGGAGATCGCGCTCGGCGTCGCCGGCGGCGCCCCCGTGCGGGTCCGCGCCCAGGGGCCCGTCACGCTCCGGGTGCTCTCCGCCGAGGCCATCGCGCGCTTCGAGCGAGATGATCCCATCCTGGCGCTCTCGTTCTGGAAGGCGGTCGCCTCGGATGCCTACACGCGCGTCGAGCAGAACCTGCAGGAGGCCGCGGTGCGCGTCCGCGACTGACCCCCCACCTCGGCCCCCTCCCTGCGCATCACGATCCCCTCACGGGTCGTTTCAACTCGCTCAGAACAAGGCGGGAGTGGATCGTGATGCGGGGGCGGCGGGCCGGGGTGTCGGGGCGGCTGGCCGAAGTGTCGGGGGCGGCTGTTAGATTCACGATGGCGGCGGAAGGGATCCGCCGGGCGAGGGGGGACAACGTGTTTCTGTTGGACGATCCGGGGCGGCCGGAGCAGTCGGTCATCCTGTCGGCGAGCGACCTGGCGATCGCGAGCGAGTGCGAGTTCGCGGCGCTGTACCGCCTCGACGTCCTCCTCAAGCGCCGCTCCAAGCCGGACTTCCCCGAGGACGAGATGCTCAAGCGCGCCGCGGCCCTCGGCGACGCCCACGAGCAGAAGGTCCTGGCCGGCTTCAGGGAGCAGTACGGGACGTGGGACGCCGACCGCGGCACGGGCGTCAGGGAGATCGAACGCCCCGAGGGGGGCCCGTCAGCCGCCATGCATGCCACCCTGACCGCCGCCCGCGAGGAGACCCTCGGCGTCTTGCGGACCGGGGCCGACGTCGTGTTCCAGGCCGTCTTCTTCGACGGAGCGTTCCTCGGCTATGCCGACTTCATCGTCCGCCAGCCCGACGGCCGCTACGCCGTCTGGGATTCCAAGCTCGCCCGCCACGCCAAGACCACGGCCCTGCTGCAGCTCGCCGCGTACGGGGACCAGCTGCTGGCCGAAGGCCTGGAACCGGCCGACGAGGCCGTCCTCGTGCTCGGGGACCTGAGCCGCAGCGTCCACCCGATGCCGGACCTGCTGCCCGTCTTCCGCGAGCGCCGCGACCGCCTCGTCGCCCTCGTCGAAGCGCACCGCGCCAGCGGGAACGTCGTCGACTGGGAGCAGCCGGGGCTGGCGGCGTGCGGCCGCTGCGACTACTGCGCCGAGGAGGTCCAGGCGCGGCGCGACCTGCTCCTCGTGGCGGGGATGAGCCTGGCCCAGCGCAAGAAGCTGCGCGCCGCAGGCGTCTGTACCATCGAGCAGCTCGCCGCGATGCCCGCGGAGCAGGCGAAGGGCCCGCAGGTCCGCCTGCGGGAGCAGGCCCGCCTGCAGACGGGCCTCGAGACGGGCGACGGCGCGGCCCCGGACGGCAGCGGCCTGAACTACAAGGTCCTTCCGAAGCACACGATCGGCCGACTGCCGGAGCCGAGCCCCGGCGACGTCTTCTTCGACTTCGAGGGCGACCCGCTCTGGCAGGCGGAAGAGGACGGCTCGTGGGGCATCGAGTACCTCTTCGGGCTCGTTGTGCACGATTCCGGGGCCGAGGAGTTCATCCCGTTCTGGGCCCACGACCGGGCCGGGGAGAAGAAGGCGTTCCTGGACTTCGTGGCCTTCATCGAGGCCCGCCGCCGGACGTGGCCTGAGATGCACGTCTACCACTACGCCGCCTACGAGAAATCGGCCCTGCGCAACCTCTCCGTACGCCACACGGCCGCCGAGGACGCGATCGACGGCTGGTTGAAGGAGGGCCTGCTCGTGGACCTGCTGGACACCGTCCGGCACTCCCTGCGCATCTCGGCCGACTCCTATTCGATCAAGAAGCTCGAGCCGTTCTACATGACCGACGGGCCACGCTCGGGCGACGTGACCAACGCGGGCGCCTCCGTCATCGCCTACGCCGAGTACTGCGCCGCGCGCGACGCCGGAGACGCCGTCAAGGCGCAGGAAGTGATCGACTCGATCGCCGCCTACAACAAGGACGACTGCGTCTCGACGCTTCGCCTGAGGGACTGGCTCCGCGGGCTCGGAACGGAACACCCGGCACGCGGGAACGGCTCCGACGTCGTACCCTCCCCTGGCCAGGATGCCCCGGCTCCGCGGGAGCAGACGGAGGAGGAACCGGACCCGGCGGAACTGCGGCTCCGCACCTACCTGGACGGGCTGCCCGCGGACCGTCCGCCGACACCGGACGAGCGCGCGGCCGCCATGGTGGCCGCGGCGACGGGCTACCATCGGCGCGAGCGCAAGCAGTACTGGTGGGGGCACTTCGACCGCCTGTCCGAGAACGTCGAGACGTGGGAGGAGACCCGGAACGTCGTTATGGTGCGCTCCGCGGACGTCGTGGAGGACTGGGCCAAGGCGACGCCCCGGGCCCGCACGCTGACCCGGACGCTGCGCCTGAGGGGCACGGCCGCGGAGGGATCCGACGTCGGCGACAACAGCCAGTGGTTCGCGCTGTACGACGCCCCCGTGCCGGAGCCGCTCGCGGGGTCCGAGATCCGCGGCGGGACGTTCAACGCGACCGTCATCGAGGCCGCGCCGGGCGCCGAGGAGGGGACGCTCGAGCTGCTCCTCGCCGAACGCACGAGGCAGGGAACGGAGCCGTACGGCGAAGTCCCGCTGGCCCTCACGCCCGGGAAGCCGATCGCGACCCGGTCGATCGAGGAATCGCTCACGGAGCTGGCCCGCCAGGTCGGCACCGCGCTGCCCTCGCTGCCGCGCCACGCCGGGCTGGACGTGCTGCGTCGTCGGCCGCCCCGGCTCGCGACGCTTGCCACGCTGCCGCCGGTCGGGACCTCTGACGACGGCGGACACGACTATGCTGGCGCGGTCACCGAGGCCGTGGCGGACCTCGACCACTCCTACCTCGCCGTGCAGGGGCCTCCGGGGACGGGCAAGAGCCACGTCGGCGCGCACGTCATCGCCCGGCTCGTGGCGCGCGGCTGGAAGATCGGGGTCGTTTCCCAGGGGCACGCCGCGGTCGAGGGGCTGCTCCGCTCGGTCATCGCGGCCGGCGTGGATCCCGCACTCGTCGCCAAGAAGCCGAAGCCGGGGGACGACGCGGCCAAGCCGTGGGCGCACACGGACCCGGCGGCACTGGAGGATCTCATCGTGGACGGCGGCGGCTGCGTCGTCGGCGGGACCGCGTGGACGATGACGGGGGCCTCGGTCGCGCCGGGCTCACTGGACCTGCTCGTGATCGACGAGGCCGGGCAGTACTCGCTCGCCAACACGCTCGCCGCGTCCCGTGCCGCCCGCAACCTCCTGCTGCTCGGCGACCCGCAGCAGCTGCCCCAGGTCACGCAGGGCAAGCACCCGCAACCCGTGGACGAGTCGGCGCTCGGCTGGCTCTCCGCCGGGCACGCGACGCTGCCGGAGGAGTTCGGCTACTTCCTCGCTGACTCGTGGCGGATGCACCCGGCGCTGTGCTCGAAGGTGTCCCGGCTGAGCTACGACGGCAAGCTCGAGTCCGCGCCGGCCGCGGCGGAGCGCTTCCTCGCCGGGGTGCCGGCCGGCGTCGAGACCGTCCTCGTGGAGCACACCGGAAACACGACCTCGTCGGCGGAGGAGGCCGCCGAGGTCCTCCGGCAGGTCCGGCGCCACCTCGGCCTGGCGTGGACGGAGTCCGCCGGCGCGGTGCCCCGGCCCCTGGCCGAGGGCGACGTCCTCGTCGTGGCCCCGTACAACGCCCAGGTCGCCCTGATCCGGGAAGCGCTCGACGCCGCGGGGCTGGGCGGCGTGCGCGTGGGGACGGTGGACAAGTTCCAGGGCCAGCAGGCGCCCGTGGTGATCGTGTCGATGGCCTGTTCGGCCGCGGCCGAGGCGCCACGTGGGCAGGAGTTCCTGTTCAACCGCAATCGCGTCAACGTCGCCGTCTCGCGCGGGCAGTGGCGCGCCGTCGTCGTCCGCTCCCCCGAACTGACCAACGCGCTGCCCGGGCGCCCGGACGCACTGGCCGAGCTGGGGGCGTTCATCGGCCTGTGCTCTACGATGTCGGGATGACGGCCTTCCGCGGACTCATCGCCTACCCGGTCACCCCCTTCGCCGAGGACGGGTCGGTGAACCACGCCGAGCTCGAGCGGCACGTGGACTCGCTCGCACGCTCCGGCGTGGACGGCATCACGCTGTTGGGCAGCTCCGGTAGCTTCGCCTACCTCGACCCGGCCGAGCGGCGCGCCGTGATCGCCCGGGGAACAGCCGCGGCACGGGGCGCCGACCCGGCCCTGCCCGTCTACGCGGGCGTCAGCGCCGTCTCCACGACGGAGCTCCTGCGCCACGCGGAGGACGCGGCCGCCGCCGGCGTGGACGGGCTGCTCGTCTCGACGGTCTCCTACGTGCCGCTGAACGACGACGAGGTCGCCAACCAGTGCCGACTCGTCGCCTCGGCCGTGGACCTGCCGATCTGCCTCTACTCCAACCCGGGGACGACGGCGTACGCGTTCCCCCTCGGCGTCTCCGCGGAGCTCTCCCGCGTCCCCGGGATCGCGGCCCTGAAGGAGTCCGCGGCGGACACCGCTGGATTCCGTGAACGCTACGATCGCCTGCGCGGGCTGCGCGCCGGGAGCCCCGAGGACTTCAGCCACGGGATGAGCGGCGACGCCCTCATCGCGGAGGCCGGGTTCGCAGCGGACGCCTGGCACAGCGGCCCCGCCTCGCTGCTGCCCCACCACTTCGCCGCCCTGCGCCGGGCGGTCGTCGCCGGCGACGCGGCCGGGACCGGCCGGCTCCACGCGGAGCTCTCGCCGTTGCTGCATGCCTTCACGGGACTGCGCAAGCTCAGCAACCTCTATGCGCTGGCCCGCGCGACGGGGGTCGACGCCGGCGAGCCCCGCCTGCCGCTCCTGCCGATCCCCGGGAGCAGCCAGCGCGAGCTCTCCCGCCTCATCGACACCCTTGCCGAACCCCTCTAGCGTGTTGCGCCCCGAAGCCCCCTCACACGAGGTGTAGGCGGACCGGGATTCGTGCTAGACAAGAGGCATGACACAGCGAGTCCTCGGTGATGCCACCGTGCGCCCGATCGGTTTGGGGTGCATGAACCTCAGCCACGGATATTCCAACTTCCCCTCCCCGCGGGACGGCGCCCACCTGCTCCGCGAGGCCCTCGACGCCGGGATCGACCACCTCGACACGGCGACGCTCTACGGCGGCGGCCGCAACGAGGAGCTCGTCGGCGCGGCCGTGGCCGACCGCTGCCGCGAGTTCTTCCTCGCCAGCAAGTGCGGCCTGGAACTCTCGGGCGGAAAGGCGCGCATCGACGGCCGCCCGCAGACCATCCGCCGGCAGGCCGAGGAGTCCCTGAGCAATCTGCGCACCGACTTCATCGACCTCTACTACCTGCACCGGCTCGACCCGGACGTGCCCATCGAGGACAGCGTCGGCGCGATGTCGGAGCTCGTCCAGGAGGGCATGATCGGCGCGATCGGCCTCTCGGAGGTCTCCGTCGCGACGCTGCGCCGCGCCCACGGGGTCCACCCGATCGCCGCCGTGCAGAACGAGTACTCGCTCTGGACGCGCAATCCCGAGCTCGGCATGCTCGACGCCTGCCGCGAGCTCGGCACGACCTTCGTGGCGTTCAGCCCGCTCGGCCGGGCCTTCCTGACGGGGACCCTCACGGACCCCGCCGCGCTGCCGCCCGGGGACATGCGCCACCACATGCCGCGCTTCTCCGCCGAGAACTACCCCCGCAACCTGGCGCTGCTCGACGGCGTGCGGGCCGTCGCGGACCGCATCGGAGCCTCGCTCGCGCAGATCGCCCTGGCCTGGGTCGTGGCACAGGGCGAACACGTCGTGGCGATCCCCGGCACCACGAGCCTGGAGCACCTCCGGGAGAACCTCGGCGCCGAGGAAGTCGTCCTGGACGCCGCCACGCTCGCGGAGCTGGACGCCCTCGTCAACCAGGACACAGTCCAAGGTCACCGCTACAACGCCGCCCAGCAGGCCACGATCGACTCGGAGGACTTCCCGACCGCGCAGGACCCGGCCGGTGCCGCCCGGGCCGGCTGACGTGGGCTCGCAGGGCCGGCTGACGTGGGCTCGCAGGGCCGGCTGACGTGGGCTCGCAGGGCCGGTTGACGTGGACGCGCGCTGGCCGGTTGACGTGGGCTCACCCTGGCCGGCTGACGTGGGCTCGCAGGGCCGGTTGACGTGAGGCCGGCCGGACCGGAGGCCGGCGCGAGGGACCCCGACCTCACGTTCCGCGGACTCCGCGCGTCTACCCGGTGATGGACACCCACCAGCGCTTTGACCACCTCGTGAAGGCCTACGGCCCGATGGTGCTGCGCGTCTGCCGCGCTGTCCTCGGCCCCCACGCCGATGCCGAGGACGCATGGCAGGAGACCTTCCTGTCCGCCCTCCGCGCCTACCCCGGCCTGCCGGCCGACGCCAACGTGGAGGCCTGGCTCGTCACAATCGCGCACCGCAAGGCCATCGACGCCGTCCGCGCGACGGCGCGGCGCCCCGTCCCGGCGGAGGTGCTCCCGGAGCGGCACTCCACGCTCGGGATCGCCACCGATCCGGACGAGGGTCTGTGGAGGGCGCTCGCGGGCCTGCCGCCCAAGCAGCGCGCCGCCGTCGCCTACCACCACGTCGCCGGGTTGCCGCACCGCGAGGTCGCGGACATCCTCGGTGGCACGCCGGAAGCCGCCCGCCGGGCATGTGCCGACGGCGTCGCCAAGCTGCGCGCGGCGCTCTCCTCCAACGCGGCCAACTCGGCCAACGGGTCCACCGTGGTCAGCGGGGCCAGCGCGTCCACCGAACCGACCGAGTCCCCGAAAGGAGCCGCACGATGAACACCGGATCCCGCTCCCACGACGCCGACCGGCAGCCCGATCTCCCCGGGGGGTTTCCATCCGGCCTGCTCCCCGGGCTCGGGGCCGGCCCCGCGGTCCTCGCCGCCCTGGGCGACCGGCTGGCAGCGCGTGCCGAGTCCGAAGGCCTCCTCGACGCCTCCTACCGCACCGTCGATTCCCCGTTCGGCCCGCTGCTGCTCGCGGCGACGGAGCGCGGCCTGGTCCGCGTCGCGTTCACCGCCGAGGGGCACGAGGCGGTGCTCGGGGACCTCGCGGCCCGGCTGGGTCCGCGGATCCTGGCTGGCGGCACGCGGCTCGACACGGCGGCCCGCCAGCTCGAGGAGTACTTCGCCGGCCGGCGGCGCGGCTTCGAGCTGCCGCTGGACCGCGCGCTCTCGAGCGGCTACCGGCGCGAGGTCCACGAATACCTGCCGCACATCGGCTACGGCAGCACGGCGAGCTACGCGGAGATCGCCCGGGCGACGGGCCGTCCGCGGGCCGTGCGGGCGGTCGGCACGGCGTGCGCCACCAACCCGCTGCCGCTCGTGGTCCCGTGCCACCGCGTCCTGCGCAGCGACGGCACCCTGGGCGGCTACCTCGGCGGCCCCGAGGCGAAGGCCGCGCTGCTGGAGCTCGAGCGGGCGGCCGCGTGAGCGCTGCCGCGCAGTCCGTCCGGCTCGAGCTCGAGCCGGGCCCGGGCGGGCTGGATCCGCTCCACGTGCTCGCGGTGCTGCGCGCCCACGCGGTGCCGGGCGTCGAGCTGGCCCCCGGGACGGACCCGGACGACGCCGGGGCCACCTTCCGCCGCCTCGTCCCCTGTTCCACGGCTCATGTCGAGGCGACGTTGCGCTTCACGCGGGAGCTGGTCCTCGTCGACGCCCGGGGGCCCGGCACCCCGACGGCTGGCGGGGATCCGGACTGGGCGGGCGAGCTGGCCTCCCGGATCCGCGCCTGGCTGGACCTCGACGCGGACCTGGGCCCCGTCGTCGGACACTTGCGGCGCGATCCCGCGCTGGCCCCGCTCGTCGCGGCCCGGCCCTCGCTGCGCCGCGTGGGGTTCCTCGATCCCGTCGAAGCGCTCGCGACGACGATCCTGGGCCAGCAGGTCTCGCTCGCCGCGTGCCGGACGTTCTCGGGCCGGCTCGTGCAGGCCTTCGGCCGCGACGGGCCCGGCGGGCTGCGGATCTTCCCGGACGCGGCCGAGCTGGCGGAGACGGACCCCGGGCACTTGCGCACCGCCGTCGGCATCACGGGGCAGCGGGCCCTGACCCTGCACGCGGCGATGGCGGCCCTCGCCGCGGCGATGCCGGTAGCGGGCCTGGATCCCCGCGGCGGCCCCGGGTTCCCGCTGGCCCGCGCGGAACTGCTCGGCCTGAGCGGGATCGGCCCGTGGACCGCGGACTACCTGGCCGTGCGGGCCGGCTTCGACCCCGACGCGTTCACGCCCGGGGACCTCGTCCTCCGCCGGGCCCTGGGACGCGTCGATGCGCGCGCGGCCGAGGAGCGCTCGCACGCCTGGAGCCCGTACCGCGCCTACGCGCTGTTCCACTGCTGGGCGGCTCAGCTGCCCGGATAGGCGCCTACTCCGGGAAGATCTGCCCGATCGGCTCGCGCTTCTCGGCCTGGAAGGTGTCCTCCGCTCGGCCGTGGGCCCAGTAGGCGGAGAGCGACATCCGCTGGCGCGGGATCCCGCGCTCGTCCGCGAGGTAGCGGCGCAGGGCCTTGATCATCTCCCGCTCGCCGTGCGCGAAGACCTGGACGTCGCCGTCGAGCCACTGCCCCGCCATGACGGCCGCGGCCAGCCGCGTCGTCTCGGGGCTGAACGTGCCGCCGCGGTGCAGCCAGCGCAGCTCGATGCCCGCCGGGGCGGAGAGCTCGAGCTCGTCGGCGGCAGAGGCCACCTCGAGGTAGGCGATGCCGCGGGCGTCCGGCCCCATGGCCTCGAGCGCGGAGGCGATCGCGGGCAGGGCCGACTCGTCTCCGGCCAACAGGTGCCAACCGGCCGCCGGGTCCGGGGAGTACATCCCACCCGGGCCGTTGAAGCAGAGCTTGTCGCCGGGCTGCGCGGCGGCCGCCCACGGACCGGCGATGCCCTCGTCCCCGTGGACGACGAAGTCGATCTGCAGCGTCCCGGCGTCCGGGTCGACGGAGCGGACGGTGTAGGTGCGGCGCACGGGCATCTGCTCGGGCTCCAGCCGGGAGCGGAGCTCGTCGAGGTCGTACGGGGGCTCGAGGCCGAGCGCGGGATCGGCGAAGAGCAGCTTGACGTACTTGTCCGTGGCGTCCTTGTCCTGGTAGCCGGCGAAGCCCTCGCCGCCGAGGGTCAAGCGCACCATGTGCTCGGAGAGCCGCTCGGTGGCGAGGACCTCGAGGACGGTCTGGGGGCGCTGCGGACGCGGGGCGGGGGAAACGCTCATGCTGAGGACACACTCCTTCGGGCCGGCCGCGGGCCGGCGGTTGCCTTTTGTCCACCCAATCCCACGAATCCCGTCAATGCAAACGCCCCCGCCCCGGACGGCGTCCCGGACGGACTCCGGGCGGCTTGCATCTTGAGAATGATTCTCAATAGACTGGCCGCGTGGGCCTCCATCTCCTCTCCTTCCTCGACTTCCACTGCCGCGACCAGGCGCTCACCCGCCTCCGCGCCGACCACCCCGACGCGGTCGTCGTGGTGCACGACCCGCTCGAAGGCGTACGGGTACTGTGCCGCACGGACATCCCCGGGCGCTCGCCCTGGCCGTGGACCCCGCATCCGTCGAAGACCAGCTCTGGGACCGCCACACGCTCTGGGAATCCGGGCTCAGCAGCCCGCCCGCCGACGACCGCACGGCCGGCGAGTTCCTGATCGAGGCGTTCGCGCAGTGCCGCGAGGTGCTCCTCGTCGAGGGCCTCTTCGCCCACCTCCTCGGCGGCGGCTCCGCGGGCTGCCAGTCCGGTGGAGCGGGGTTCGTCCGCGGCATGCAGCTCATCGCCGAAGGCGTCGCCTGGCTGCGCGGCGACGTCTGGCTCGCCGACTCCCCGACCGCGCGGCTCGGCGTGACCGGGATCGGACCCCGCGTCTGGATGGAGCACCTCGGCACGTGGGGCCGGCGGGCGGCCGGGACCCGGCTCCTGATGACCGGCCCGGACATGGCCGGTGCCGCCGAGCAGGCCGCCGCGGCCGCACGTTCGTCATCAACAAGGCCAATCCGCGGCTCAAGGCGCGCCAGGGCTGACCGTCCCGGTCCGGTGCGGTCCGGTGCGTTGCTTGCCGAAGCGTCGCACCGGGCCGCTAGGATGGAGGCAGCTTCACGAGATGCGGCCACACGCAGGGCTCCGACCCGGCCGCGCACCAACCCCATGCTTCACGGGTGGTTCGGATGACGAAGCGGTCCGGTGCAATACCGCTCCGGGCAAGAGCAACGGAAGGCACACCTCCATGAACGCACCCGACGGCAGCTGTCGCAGCTACCGCGACGGACACGACATCTACCCGCTCCGCCTGGCCCGCGCCCGGAAGGACCCCACCGCGTGGCAACCGGCCCACGTCACGGCGTTCCTTCCCGGTTTCCGGGTGGCCGTGATGACGGCCGATCTGAAGGTCGCACGCTACACGGCCCATGACGTGGCCGAGATCGTCCGGCTCCTGAACCTGGCCGGCCAACGGCTCGACCACCGCGTGCGCTGGGCTTCCGAGCCGCTCGAGACGCTGTGGTGGCATTGCGCCTGGAACGAGGCGGCCCGGATCCTCGGCGTCCCGGAGGACCCCGGCGTCGGGGCCGGCCGCCGCTACTTCAGCCTCTCCAGCGACGAGCTGGCCCCGTGCGATCTGGAGCACGATCCGGAACTCGGCCTGCGGTTCGTCGAGGTCACGGCGGGCCTGCTGCACAGCGGGGCCTGAGCCGCCCTCAGCGGAACAGCGGCTCTCCAAGGAACCCGGCGAGCGCCTCGCGGTGCTCGGCCGGGATGCGCAGCAGTCGCTGTTCCGCAGTGGAGAAGAACGCCAGGGTCGTGATCGCGCGCACGCAGACGCCGCCGTCGACGGGATCGTGGAACTCGTAGGCGATATCGAACGAGGCGGGCTTGACCGAGCTGATCCAGACGTCGACCCGGGCCGGGACGTTGCGGTAGTCCAGCGGGGCCACGTAGCGGACCCGGTGCTCGACGACGAGCGTCTGCGTGTCGGCCGGAACGGTGGAGAACAGCTCGACGACGGGCTCGGCGCCGGGCTTGCCCGTCCCGCCCGGCACGCCGAAGGCCGCGATCCGCGCCTCCTCCATCATGCGGACCAGGTTGACGTTGTTGATGTGGCCGTAGGCGTCCATGTCGCCCCACCGCATCGGCACGCCGACGCTCAGGCGGCGCCCGCTCACTGCGTCTTCCGCGGCAGGACGGGCATCGCCGAGGTGGGCGGCCCCGCGACGCGTTCGGGTTCCAGCAGCCCCAGCCGCTCGAGGCCCTCGCAGATCCCGGCACCGTCCGGCGCGTACACCCACGGCGTCCCCGGGGTGGAGTCCATGGTGCCCATCGAGCGGCCGCCGGCCAGGACGGCCTCCGACGGCGTGAGCTGGCGGATCGCGATCGCCCGCACCTGCCCGGGGTGGCGGCGGGCGAACTCGGCGTAGATCTCCGGATCGTGCTGTCCGTCGTCGCCGACCAGGAGCCAGCTGATGTGCGGGAACTGGGCGGCCAGGCGGCGCAGCTGGTCCACCTTGTGCTGCTGCCCCGAGCGGAACCAGCGCCCCTCGGTCGGCCCCCAGTCCGTCAGCAGGAGCGCTCCGGCCGGGTAGAGGTTGCGGGAGAGGAAGCGGGTGAGGGTCGGGGCCACGTTCCAGGCGCCCGTCGAGAGGTAGAGCACCGGGGATCCCGGGCGGGTGCGCATGAGCCGCTCCATCATCACGGCCATGCCGGGCGTCGCGACGCGCGCGTGCTCGCTGAGCACAAAGGAGTTCCACGCGGCCAGCAGCGGGCGCGGGAGGGCGGTGACGACGACGGTGTCGTCGATGTCGGAGACGACCCCGAAGTCGATCGAGCGGTCGACGACGAACACGGACACGTCCGCGGGTTCCGAGGACTCGCTGCGCAGGGTCACCGCGTGCCAGCCGGGCGCCAGGTCCACCGTGATCTTGACGTCGAGGACGCCTCCGCGGTCGGCGTCGACGCGGAAGGTCCGCCCGCCGATCTCCGCGACGACCTCGGCGTGCGGGATGGGCGGGGAGATGAAGTTCCTCCAGCCGCGGACGCCGTCGGAGACGACCTTGGACTTGGGCAGGCCGTTCGTGAACGCGCCGGGCCGGGCCAGGACGATACGTGCGAAGACCCGCACCCAGCCGTCGGCCCCGCTGACGCCGTAGCCGCGGAAGGGCAGGACGGTGGCCACGAGTCCGCGGCTCCGGCCGCCTCGCTCGCGGAACGCGTGCCATCCGTCTTCAAGGCGGACCCCCAGGTGGCGGGCGTGCTTCACGGTGTTCGGTGCTGCCATGGCCCCAGTCTTTCACGCACGCGGCCGTGGGGCCGTCACCGCGCGGCGGCGGAAACGGGCACCGAAAACCCCTCGCATTCTTCTACATTCTGTAGAACAATGGGCGGCATGATGTTTGAACACGAGGACGGCCAGCCCGTCATGATCCTGGACACCGAGCAGTGCTGGACGCTGCTGGGACGCACCCACCATGGCCGGATCGCGCTCAGCGTCGCGGGCAACGTGGACATCGTCCCGGTCAACCACGCGGCCCACGAGGGGAAGCTCTACTTCCGCACGGCCCCCGGAAACAAGCTGGCCGGGCTCACCATCAACCCGACGGTCGCGTTCGAGTCGGACGGCATCCTGAGCGACCAGGCCTGGTCCGTCGTCGTCCGCGGCACGGCCCGGGTCCTGGAGACCGAGGCGGAGATCGAGCTCGCCCGCGCCGCCGGCGTCCGCCCCTGGGTCCAGACCCTCAAGGACACGTGGGTGGAGATCACCCCGCGCGAAGTCACGGGCCGCCACTTCCTCCTCGGCAACCAGCCGGAACAGCTCGACGAGTCCTGACCCCGCCCTAGCGGAACGCCGCGTGGCCCGTGAGCCGCTGGCCGAGGATGAGCAGGTGCACTTCGTCGGTGCCCTCGTAGGTGCGCACCGACTCGAGGTTGTTGGCGTGGCGCAGCGGCGAGTGCTCGAGCGTGATCCCGTTGCCGCCGAGGATCGTGCGCGCCTCGCGGGCGATCGCGATGGCCTCGCGGCAGTTGTTGAGCTTGCCGACGCTGATCTGCTGCGGCGAGAGCGTGCCCGCGTCCTTCATGCGCCCCAGATGCAGCGCCAGGAGGAAGCCCTTGTTGATCTCGAGCGCCATGTCCACGAGCTTGGCCTGCGTCAACTGGTAGGCGGCGAGCGGCCGCCCGAACTGCATCCGCCGTTGCGCGTAGTCCAGCGCGGCCTCGAAGCTGTCCCGCGCCGCGCCCATGGCCCCCCAGGCGATCCCGTAGCGGGCCTCGTTCAGGCACGTGAACGGGCCCTTGAGCCCCAGCGCCCCGGGCAGCACCGCGTCGGCGGGCAGGCGCACGTCCTCGAGCTCGATCCCGCACTGCACCGAGGCCCGCATCGAGAGCTTGCCCTCGATCGGGGTGGCCGTGAAGCCCGGGGTCCGGCCGGGAACCAGGAAGCCGCGGATGCCGTCGTCGCTCCGCGCCCAGACGACGGCGACGTCGGCGAGGTTCGCGAGCCCGATCCACCGCTTGGCGCCGTTGAGCACCCAGTCGCCGGAGGCGTCCCGGCGGGCGGTCGTGCGCATCGATCCGGGGTCGGAGCCCGAGTCCGGCTCGGTCAGCGCGAAGCAGCCGATGAGCTCCCCCGCCGCCATGCCCGGCAGCCAGCGCCTCTTCTGCTCCTCGGAGCCGAAGCGGTGGATGGCCGTCATGGCCAGCGAGCCCTGGACGGAGACGAACGTGCGGATCCCGGAGTCCCCGGCCTCGAGCTCGGCGGCCGCGATCCCGTACTCGACCGCGCTGCGGCCCGCGCAGCCGTAGCCCTCCAGGTGCATGCCGAGCAGGCCGCGGCGCCCGAGCTCGGGCACGAGCTCGGCCGGGAAGCGGGCGGAGTCGTACCACGTGCCGATGTGCGGCCGGACGGCCTCGTCCACGAAGCCGCGGACCTCGGCGCGCAGGGCGAGCTCCTCCGGGCCGAGCAGGGCGTCGACGTCGATCAGGTCCGCCGGGCTCGCTCCGTCCGCGCGGGACTCCTGGGCGGGGAACTCGTCGGCGGGGGACTCATTGCTCGGGGCGTCCACTGTGGCCTCCTTGCCGTGGGGGTGCGGTTGCTGCGGCGCGGATCCATCATGGCACGCAGGCCCTACACCGAGCGCCGCAGCGGGACCTCCTTGATGAAGACCACGCAGAGGAACGCGGCGAGGGCCACGGCCGCGGAGATCAGGAAGACGACGGCGGTCGCCTCGCCGAGGGCGCCTGGGCCGCGGGACGCGACCTGCTCCGAGAGGACGGCGCCCAGCACGGCGACCCCGGCGGCGCCGCCGACGGAGCGGAAGAACGCCACGGAAGAGCTCGCCGTGCCGATCTGGGTGACCTTCACGGTGTTCTGCACGGCGAGGACCAGGTTCTGCAGCATCATGCCCATGCCGAGCCCGTTGAGCACCATGCCCGCGGCGAGGTACCAGAACGGCGTGGAGGCGTCCATGAGGCCGAGCATCCCGAGCCCGGCGACGTTGGCGAGGGAGCCGATGACCAGGAAGACCTTCCAGCGCCCAAAGCGGCTGATCAGCTGCCCGGAGACCACGGAGCCGATGAGGTTTCCGAGGATCATCGGCATCGTGTAGACGCCCGCCATGGTCGGGGTGGCGCCGACGGCGAGCTGGAAGTACTGGCCGAGGAACGCGCCCGTGCCGAACATGCCGACGCCGATCGCGATGGAGGCGAGGATGGCCAGGGCGGTGGTGCGCTGGCTGATGATCTTCAGCGGGATCACGGGATCGGGGACCCGCCCTTCGACGAACAGCAGCACGGCGGTGAGCACGAGCGAGCCGCCGACCATCACGGCCGTCTGCCACGAGGCCCACGCGAAGCCGCCCTCCTGGCCGACGAACGAGACCCAGATCAGCAGCGTGGCCACGGCCGCGGTGACGAGGAGCGATCCCGCCCAGTCGATGTAGACCTTCCGCGGCACGTGGACGAGGTGCAGGGTCTTGTGGATCAGCACCATGGACACGAGCGCGAGCGGGATGCCGATCCAGAACGTCCAGCGCCATCCGAGCGGGGTGTCCACGATGAAGCCGCCGAGCAGCGGCCCGCCCGCGGTCGCGACAGCCATGACGGCGCCGAAGTAGCCGGAGTAGCGGCCGCGTTCCCGCGGCGGGATGACGGAGCCGATGACGGCCATGCCCATCGCGGTCAGTCCGCCCATGCCGAGGCCCTGGACGACGCGGGAGGCCATGAGCATGGGGATGTTGAGGGCGAATCCGGCCAGGAGCGAGCCGATGACGAACACGGCGATGCCGATCTGCGTGAGCAGCTTCTTGTCGAAGAGGTCGGCGAGCTTGCCCCAGATCGGCGTGGAGGCCGCGTTGGCGAGCAGCGCCGCGGTGATCGTCCAGGCGAAGTCGGTCTGGGAGCCACCGAGGTCGGCCATGATCGTCGGCAGGGCGATCGAGACGATCGTCGCCGCGAGCATGGCCGCGAAAAAGCTCGCGAGCACGCCCGTGATGGAGCGCAGGACCTCCTGCCTGGTCATCTGCGGCACGTCCGCGACGGGCTCGGGACGGACGACGCCGGGGCCCGGCTCGGGCGCGGAGCCCGGCCGGGGTGGGGCGTCCGGCGCCGGCGGGACGATCGGGGTCGCCGCGGTGATCAGGCCCTGCGTGCCCGCGTCGGGGTGCGGAATCGCCGTGTCGCCGAAGAGACCGCCCGGGCTCCCCGCTTCCCGGGAGGGTTCGGCGCCCGGGGCGGCATCGGCGTCGTTCCCCCGGGACGTGCCGGGGCGGCGGGCGGGGTCCCCACGGAAGTCCTCGGGGCTCATGCCTGCTCCTCCCGGGAGGTCCGCAGCCCGTCGCGCAAGTGCAGGGCGAGGTCGTCGAGCAGGCCCGTCGCGTCGAGGGCGCGCGCCTCGTCCCAGCCGTCAAGGAGGCGCACGAGGACCTCCACGCGGCGGTCGCGGGCCGCCGCGACGGCGTCCCGGCCGGCGTCGCTGAGCCGCAGGAGCTGGGCGCGGGCGTCGTCGGGGTCGGGGCCGCGCAGGACGAGGGCGGAGGACTCGAGCTCGGCGACGTGGCGGCTCAGCGCCGCGGGGCCGATGCCGAGGCCCTTCGCGACGTCGACCGCCCGGGCCGGCTCGGAGCGCTCGATGCGCTCCAGCACGGCGAGCGGGCCGAGCCCCGGCTGGCCGGGGCGCAGGCCCGCATGGCTGACGCACTTGAGCACCTGGTGGAAGGACTGGATGCTCTCCACGAGCTTGAGGGCGGTCTCTGTATTCAGTGCCACGGGGGGGTCCTTGCGCAAGCGGCGCCCCGGGGTCGGCCCGGGACGCGGGGAACGGAGTTTGATTGCCTAGGACAACCATAGGCATGGTTGCTTGCCGCAATCAATGAATGTGTCGAAGATGACGGCCGCGGGAACCCGGCCCGGGCGGCGGTCCCGCCGGGCCCGCGCACCGATAGGCTGGGACCGTGGATCCCAACGAGACCCCCGCCCAGCGCTCCGCCCGACTCCGCTCGATCGCCGAGGACGCCGCGCGCGCGGTCGGCCCGATGCTCCGCGGGGCCTTCCGCTCCGAGCTCGCGATCACCCAGAAGAGCAACCACCACGACCTCGTGACCGTCTACGACAAGGCGTCGGAGGAGGCGATCGCGGAGCATGTGCTCTCCGCCGAGCCGGACAGCCGGATCCTCGGCGAGGAGGGCGGGCACCGCGGGAGGGGCCGCGTGGAGTGGATCGTGGATCCCATCGACGGGACCAGCAACTTCGCCCACGGCGTCGCGTTCTTCTGCGTCTCCATCGCCGCGGCGCTCGACGGCGAGGTCGTCGCCGGCGTCGTCTACGACCCGGTCGCCGAGCTGCTGTTCAGCGCGGATTCGGGCGGGGCCTACCTCAACGGCGGGGTCTTGCGCCCCGCCGCGCACGCCGAGGAGTCCCGTGCCTCGATCATGACCGACTACCCCTCCGCCGAGGCGCTCGCCCTCGACGGGCCCGCCGGCCTCGAGGCCTTCGCCGAGCTCGTCGGCACCTACGCCACCCTGCGTCGCAAGGTCAGCGGAGCCCTGATGCTCGCCCACGTCGCGGCCGGCTGGGCGGACATCACCCTGGGCTTCGACACGAACCCGTGGGACGTCGCGGCGGGCGCGTTCCTGGTCCGCCAGTCCGGCGGCAGCTACCTGCCGTTCCGGTACGACGACGAATCACGCCCCGCGCACGAGGCCCCCACCTACCTCGCGGTGGGCCCGGGAGGCAACGCCGCGACCGCCTTGTCCGTCGTCGAACGGCTCATGGCCTCCCGCCGCGCGGCCGGCCACCGCAAGGGGTAGGCGGCGCACCCGGGCCCCGTCCGGCGTCGTCCTCCCCCTCCCGGGGCCGCCCTAGACGGCCGCCGGCACGGACCGTAGGCTCGCGCTATGCCGGTACTGCTGCGCACCATCGAGACCGCCGTCCCCTCCACCGTGCTGCACCAGGACCTGGCCCGGGACGTGTTCGCCGCGCAGCCGGGGCTGACCCGGCTCGGCCAGCGGCTCGTGGCGACGTCCTTCGACTCGGCCGACATCCGCACGCGCCACACCGTCATCGGCGAGCTGACCACCGAAGCCCGCGCCGGGTCCCCGCTGTTCTACGACCCTGAGACCGGGAACCTGCTCAGCCCCTCCACCAAGGTCCGCAACGCCGTCTTCGCCGAGGAGGCGTCCGCGCTGTTCCTCGAATCCGGCCGGCGCGCGCTCGAGGCCTGCCCGGACCTGGGGCCGGAGGACGTCACGCACGTCGTCACGGTCTCCTGCACGGGCTTCTACAACCCCGGGCCGGACTACCAGCTGGTCCGCGGGCTGGGGCTGGCCCCGTCCGTGCAGCGCTACCACCTGGGGTTCATGGGCTGCTACGCCGCGTTCCCGGGGCTGCGGGCCGCGAAGCTGTTCTGCGAGGCGGACCCCGACGCGGTGGTGCTCGTGGTGTGCGCCGAGCTGTGCTCGCTGCACGTGCGGACCTCCAACAACCCGGACACCATCATGGGCTCGGCGCTCTTCGCGGACGGAGCGGCGGCCGCAGTCGTCACGGCGCGCCCGCCCGGGCCGGAAGCCACGACGCCGGCGTTCAGCCTGGACCACTTCGAGACCGTGCTGACGCCCGTCGGCGAGGACTCGATGGCGTGGAACATCGGCGACGAGGGCTTCGAGATGGTCCTGGGGACCTATGTGCCGCACATCATCGACGACCACATCGTCGGCGCGCTCGAACCCCTCCTGGCCCGCGACCCCTCGCTCGCCGGGCGCGCCTACGCGGAGATCGAGCACTGGGGCATCCACCCCGGCGGCCGGGCCATCCTGGACCGCGTGCAACACCGCTTGGAGCTGGACGACGGGCAGCTGGTCCCCGCGCGGACCGTGCTGCGCGACTACGGCAACATGTCCAGCTCCACCGTGTTGTTCGTGCTCAAGGAGATCCTGGATTCGGGGGCGCCGGGGCGCGTGTGCTCCATGGCCTTCGGCCCGGGGCTGACCGTGGAGACCTCCCTCATGACACTGCTGCCCGGCCGCTGACGTGGGGCTGCGGGACCGGGCCGTCGACGCGGTCGAGGAGATGGACCGGCCCGGGTGCGACCCCGCGCGGCTCGCCGCGACCTACGCCCGCTTCCCCTACGTCAACCGTGCCCTCGCCGGCTGGGCCGCGGTCTACCGCGGGCTGCTGCGGCCGGCGCTGCCGCTCACTGGCGCCGCCGAGCTGCTCGACGTCGGCTGCGGCGGCGGGGACGTCGCGGCACACCTGCACCGCCTCGCGGCGAGGGACGGGATCCGCCTGCGGGTCACCGGGATCGACCCGGACGCGCGGGCGCAGGCGTTCGCCCAGGGAGCAGGGTACGACGCCGGGGTCCGCTTCGAGCGGGCCACGAGTGCCGCCGTGGCCGCCTCGGGCCGGCGGTTCCACGCCGTCGTGTCCAACCACGTGCTGCACCACCTCGACGAGGAGGCGTTCGCCGGCCTGCTCGCCGATTCGGAACGGCTCCTGGCCCCCGGCGGGATCGCCGTTCACAACGACATCCGGCGCTCCCGCGCCGCCTACGCGCTGTTCTGGGCGGCCGCCGCGCCGCTCGCCCCGGGCTCCTTCATCCGGTGCGACGGCCTGACCTCGATCCGCCGCAGCTACACCCTGGCCGAGCTGGAGGCCGCGACGCCTCCCGCGTGGGAAGCGGTGGCCCGGCCGCCGTTCCGTAACCTGTTGATCCACCGGGCCGGGCCGTCAACGGGGGCCGGGCCGTCAACAGGGGCGGGGCTGTGAACGGGGGCCGGGCCGTGAACGGGGGCGGGGTCGAGGAGGTCGACGTCGTGGTGGCCGGTGCCGGGCCGTCGGGGCTGGCCCTCGCGGTGCTCCTGGTCCAGGCCGGGTGGAGGGTACGGGTCTTCGAACCGGAAGCCGCTCCCCCGGCGGATTCGCGCGCGATCGGCCTCCACCCTCCCGGGCTCGCCGTCCTGGCGCGGGCCGGCGTCGCGGAGGCGGCGATCGCGGCGGGGCTGCGGATCCGGCGCGGCACCGGCGTCCTGGCCGGGCTGCCGATCCGGTCCGGCGGCATCGGTTGCGGTGGGTCGACGGCCCCCTGTGGCACCACACCCCGGGAGCAGCGTCTGGAGATCGCGAGCCGGCCCCTGGCCATGATGGACTTTGCGCGGATCGGCGGGCCATACCCCTGGGTGCTGTCGCTCCCCCAGTCCACGACCATCAGGCTGCTCGAAGAGCGCCTCCATGCGTTGGACCACACCGCCCTGCGCCGTGGCCACCGGGTCGTCGAGGCCGCCGCCCATCCGCCCCGCCCGTCATCGGCTTCTGGACGAATCCGTGTCCCATGGACACGGATTCGTCCAGAAAGTGATGATCGCCCGAGTGGAGCCGGCGCATCCAGCGGGCGTGCTGCGCCCAACAGCGGCGGGTTGACCAACGGTAGGGCGAACGGCGACGGGGCGGGCTGCGGCGTTGAGGTGACCACGACGCCCACCGGGGGCGGCCCGGCCTCGACCGTCCGGGCCCGCTTCCTCGTGGGCGCCGATGGCATCCGCTCCACCGTGCGCGGCTTGGCGGGAATCGGCCACCACCGCCGCCGCTATCCGGACCGCTACCTCATGGGCGACTTCGCGGACTCCAGCGGGCTCGGCGACGAGGCCGTCTTGTTCCTGCACCCGGAGGGCATCGTCGAGTCGTTCCCGCTGCCGGGCGAGGCGCGCCGCTGGGTCGTGCGGCTGTCGGGCGGCGGGACGGCGGCCGACAGCCCGGTGGCTTCCGGCGGTGGGAACGACGCCACCGGCCGGGTGGATTCCGGAAGCGGGACCGCCACCACTGGCCGGGTGGCTTCCGGACGCGGGGAGGCCTCGAGCGGAGGACCTCGGGCCGACATCCCGCCGGCCCCTGACCGTCGGACGCTCCCCGAGGCGCGGGCGGCGCTGCTCGCCGGGATCGTCTCGGCACGGACGGGCCACGCCCCGGAACCGCTGACCGCCGGGATGACGAGCGCGTTCGGCACGTGGCGCGGCACGGCGGACACGATGGTCCGCGGCCCGTTCATCCTCATCGGGGACGCGGCGCACGAGGTCAGCCCGATCGGCGGCCAGGGCATGACGCTCGGGCTGCTCGACGCGGCCGAGCTCGCCGACCTCCTGGGCGGACTTGTGGCGGGGCTCCGGCCGGACGCGCCCTCCCCGGCCCGCGACAGGTCCGCGGTGACGACGGATCCGGAGCGCGGATTGCGGCCGGAACCAGGAGACACGGCAACCGAGCCACCTCAAGGCGACGAAGCCGCTCGCTTCGCCCACTTCTCACGGCGCCGCCTCGCCGCGGCCGCACGGGCGGGCCGGCAGGCGCACGTGAACATGGTGCTCGGACGGCCGCTGCCCCGCCCGCTCTCCCGCGTCGCGGCACGCGCGCTCGGCGCGGCGCTCTCCGTGCCGGTGCTTAAGCGGGCGGCCGCCCGCCAGTTCACGATGAACTGGTGAGCGGCCGCCGAGGTGTGCGCGGGTCGGGCCCGGGTCAGCCGCCCAGGACCGAGCAGGTGGCCTCGGCGCCCTCGCCCTCGACGGTGGACTCGGACACCACTGCGCCGTCGGCGTCGCGGATGACGCAACCGACGCTGCCGGTCTCGCCCGGTGCGTTCATGACGAAGACGCTGCCCAGGATCGTGCTGGCTTCGACCTGCTCGGAGAAGGTCTCTCCCGGGGCAAGCAGTCCGTCGTGGACGTCCTCGATGCTCGTGCCGATGTAGCCGTAGCTGGCGGAGCCCTCCGAGGTGGCCTCGAAGGTGTAGCTGGCGCTGTCGCCGCCCGTGGTCAGGACGGAGGCCGCGAAGAACGAGACCACGGCCCAGACGATCGCCATGATGAGCGCCAGGACACCCGTGATGATGCCCGTGATGGAGAAGCCCTTCTTGGGGCGCTTCTTCACGAGGCCGACGATGCCCAGCACCACGGCGAGCGGGCCGAGGACGAACGAGATCATGCCGAAGATCGGGATGAAGGACAGGACCAGGGCGACGATGCCGATGACCAGCGCGGCGATGGTCAATCCCGTCGCCTTCGCCGGCTGCTGCTGCTCCCAGTTCGGGTACTGCCCCGGCTGTGCGTACTGGCCCTGCTGCTGGAACTGGCCCTGCTGGCCGGGCGCCTCGTAGGGGCCCTGGCCGGCCGCGGCCTGGCCCTGGCCCGGGTACTGCGGGACGTTGGGATCTGACATTGGTTTCCCCCTGGAGAAGCCGCGCACCGGTGCGCACGGCGAGACGAATGACGTGGAAGCCCCAGTTTAGGCAGAGAACCACCGCTGATCATGCATTCACTCGATGAAAACGCCGCCTGTCAGATGCCGTCCCAGCCGCCCTTCAGTCCCCGGAGGCCGCCGCCCGGCCCGCGGCGCGGCCGCTGAAGAGGCAACCGCCGAGGAACGTCCCCTCGAGGGCGCGGTAGCCGTGGATCCCACCGCCGCCGAAGCCGGCCGCCTCGCCCGCCGCGTACAACCCGGGAACCGTCGCGCCGCCTGGCGCGAGGACGCGGGAACGCAGGTCCGTCTCGAGGCCGCCGAGGCTCTTGCGCGTGAGGATGTTCAGCCGCACCGCGATGAGTGGTCCGGCCGCCGGGTCCAGGATGCGGTGGGGCGCCACGGTCCGCACGAGCTTGTCGCCGAGGTATCCGCGCGCGGCCCGCACCGCCGCCAGCTGCCCGTCCTTGCCGAAGCCGTTGCCGGCCTCCCGGTCGCGGGCCGTGATCTGCTCCTTGATCCGGGCCGGATCGAGCAGCGTGTTCCCGGCGAGCGCGTTCATGCGGGCGACGAGTTCCTCCACCGTGTCCGCCTGCACGAAGTCCTCGCCGTGGTCCAGGAACGCCTGCACCGGTCCGGGCACGTCGACCCGGGCGCGGCGCAGGACGGCCCGCACGTCCTTGCCGGTGAGATCCGGGTTCTGCTCGGACCCGGACAGGGCGAACTCCTTGCCGATGATCCTCCGGTTCAGCACGAACCAGGAGTACCCGTGCCCGCCCCGCATCAGGTGCTCGAGCGTGCCGAGCGTGTCGAATCCGGGCCACAGCGGAGCGGGCAGCCGCTCCCCCGCGGCGTCGAACCACATCGAGCTCGGCCCGGGCAGGATCCGGATCCCGTGGTCCTTCCAGACGGGGTCCCAGTTCGCGAGGCCCTCCGTGTAGTGCCACATCCTGTCGCCGTTGATGATCCGTCCGCCGGCCTCCACCGCGATGTCCAGTCCCCGTCCGTCGACGTGCGCGGGAACTCCCGCGACCATGCGTTCCGGCGGCGTCCCGAGACGCCCGGGCCAGGCGGCGCGCACCTTCTCCAGGTCGCCTCCGATCCCGCCCGTCGCGATGACGACGCCGGATGCCCGGTACTCGAATTCCCCCACCGGGGTGCGGCTGCTCGGGGCGCCGCGCCCCGCCGTCGTACCCTCCAGGACCGCGCCCCTGACGCCGACGACGGCGCCATCCTGCAGCACGAGGGCGTCGAGGCGGTGCCGCCAGCGCACGGTGAGCCGCCCGTCGGCGACGGCCTGCAGGGCCTTGTTCGCGAACGGCTCGACGAGCCCGGGGCCCGTGCCCCACGTGATGTGGAAGCGCGGGACCGAGTTGCCGGGGCCGTCCGCGCCGTGGCCACCCCGCTCCGCCCAGCCGACGACGGGGAAGAAGCGCACGCCGAGGCCGTGCAGCCACTCCCGCTTCGGGCCGGCGGCCCAGTGGACATAGGCGGTGGCCCACTCGCGCGGCCAATGGTCCTCTGGCCGGTCGAAGCCGGCCGTGCCGAACCAGTCCTGCAGTGCGAGGTCCACGGAGTCCTTCACGCGCAGGCGCCGCTGCTCGGAACTGTCGACGAGGAACAGCCCGCCGAAGCTCCACCAGGCCTGGCCGCCGAGGTTCTGCCGGCCCTCCTGGTCGATCAGCAGGACGCGGCGGCCAGCGTCGGCGGCCTCGGTGGCGGCGACCAGGCCCGCCAGCCCGGCGCCGACGACGATCACGTCGAAGGAGGTCTCTGCGCGGGAGGGGTCGTCGGGGGAGGTGTCATGGCGGGAGGTGTCCATGGCGCCATGCTACGCCGTGGTGATCCGGGTCACGCCGGGCGAGCGGCGGTGGCCTGCGGACGTCAACGGCGAGAGCCGGGTCGGCGACGGGCACGGCGACGGCAGGGCAGGTTCGTCAACGCCGGGCTTCACCGCCGAGGCCTCAAACCGTCAGACGACGACCGCGGATCAACGGCGCCACATGCGATCCGATCCGCTCGCGGAGTTCGGGCTGCCCCAGCTGCTCCCACCAGACATTGAGGACGGAGACCCCGGCCTCCCTGAGGCGCGCCTCACGCTTGCGTTCCTGGAGCAGCTTGTCCCCCGTTGGCTTCTCCATGAAGTACTTGCCGTTGCCGTGGACCTCCAGCCCGAGGCCGGCTTCGGGCCATGCGAAGTCCAGGCGATACCGTTGGCCGGCAACGATCACCTGGTGTTGGAGGACGGGCGGCGGGTAACCCCAGGAGTGCAGCATCATGCGCAGGCGGCCCTCGGCCACCGACTCCGACGCGGCATCGGCCAGCGCGAGACGCTCCCGGGCCCGGACGGCACCGCGACGGCCCCGCGCCGATTCGAGATGTCCAGCGATGTCGTCCAGCGCGACGCCGGCCCTCAGCGCGGAGTCGGCCAGGACCACCGCGCTCGTTGTGTCCAGCAGCCGCAGCGCGTCGGCCGTCGTGCGTGCCGCGGAGGTGAGCTGAAGCCCCGACACCGTCCGAATAAAAGCCGGGTCCACGTCCATCTGATGCCTGACGAGGCCCCTTCCCTTGCCCTGGGCCACGGCGCGGCCGGATTGCGCGACGTGGATCTCGTTCCCTGCGCCCCAGACGTCGAGACCCCACAACCTCGCCGCCGACGCGAGGACGAACACACATCGACCGCGGGAGGCCATGGCGTGCGCGTGGATCGCCACGAGGTCCCTGTCCCACGCGGCCAATTCCGACGCCACCGCTCCGGGGAGGTAGATGCCCGAGCGGACCCGCACCAGGCCGCCTTGAGCGAGGCTGTCGCGCAGTTCGTCCTGGCTCATCCCGCCGATCCTGAGCTGCCTCCACGTCGTCAACCGGTTGACCGCGTCGTCGACAGGCGATGGGCGGTCGACTGGTGGGCTGGCGTTGGCGGTCGACGACTGGCGGCTCTCGGAAGTCATGCCGCCACCGTTTCAGCCCCAGACGTGGGCGACATCGGGTCGAGCGGGTCGTGTGGACAGTTGGGGCCAACGGATCAATGCAGCGGTTCTGTGGAGGCCAGATCGGCCACACACGAACCCACCACCACCAGTCGGCCCGGCACGAACATGGACGCTTTCACTGGGGCATGACAATTTATCGTCATGCCCCAGTGAAAGCGTCCATGTTCGGTAGGCGAACGGCGGGCGTGCGCGCTGGCGATGTGCTGGCCGGACCATCGGGCTGCGTCCACCACGGCGCGGGCCGGTTGCACAGTCGACCCAGGTCACCGCGATGAGCTGGCCCAAGAGTCGACGCGCATCATGGCCCGGGCCGGACCAACGGACTGCGCCCATCATGGCGCGGGCCGGTCAGTCGACGCGCGACACGGCGCGGGCCGTCGCTCAGTCGAGGTGCGTCGGCGCGAACATCTGCAGCAGGGTCTCGACCACCACGACGTTGGGGCCGTCGGCGGCCAGGGCCTCCTCGAGGGCGCCCTTGACGTCTCCGGGCTCCACGCGCCGCGCGGGCACGCCGAAGGATTCGGCCAGCGCCACGAAGTCGGGCCGCGCCAACTCCGTCGCCGTGGCCTTGCCAAATGCGCCCACCATGTATTCGCGCAGGATGCCGTAGCCGCCGTCGTCGACGATCAGCCACGTGACGGGCACGTTGTGCTGCCTGGCCGTGGCGAGCTCGGAGATCGAGTACATCGACGATCCATCGCCGGAGACGGCGAGCACGCGCCCGTCGACCCCCGTCTTCCCGGCCACGGCGAGGCCCACGGCACCGCCGATCGCCGCGGGGAACCCGTAACCGAGGCCACCGGCGCCCTGGGCGGAGTGGAACTGCCCGTCGCGGGAGTCCCAGCAGCTCCAGCCCCAATAGGCGGCGATCGTCATGTCCCAGAAGGTCTGCATCGAGTCCGGGACGGCGGCCCGGATGTCCGCCATAAACGCCTGCTCCTTGGCGAGGTCCTGCGCATCGAGCCGGGCCCGGACCTTGGCGAGGGTCTGGGCGACGACGTCCTCCGGCGACTTGCCGTGCCAGCTGCGGTGTCCCCCGAGCGCCACGAGCGCGTCGCCCTCGGCCACCCCGGAGGCGAAGCCCTCGTTCTCCCCGCGGGCGCGGCCGTTGCGGTCCTCCGCCACGCGGCGCAGCCCGTCGACGAGGAAGGCCAGGGCGGACTTCGCGTCGGCCCGGATGCCGAGCGCGGGACGGTTGGACTCGAGCACCCGCGGTTCGGCGTCGATCTGGATCATCCGGCCGCGCGGGTTGAGCGTGAAGTAGTTGGACGTGACTTCGCCGAGGGAGGAACCCACGACGATCAGCACGTCCGCGTCCTCGAGCACCTCGGTGGTGTGCCGGTCCTCGACCCATGACTGCAGGCTCAGCGGGTGCTCCCACGGGAAGGCGCCGTTGCCGCCGGGCGAGCAGATCACGGGGGCGCGCAGCCCTTCGGCCACGGCGAGCAGCTCGGCCTCGGCACCGGCACGGCGCACGCCGCCGCCGGCGACGATCGCCGGCCGCTCGGCCACGGACAGCCACCGCATGGCCTCGCGGATCAGCTCGACGCGCGGCGGGTGGTCGTACGGCTCGGCGAGCGCGTCGAAGACCGGCGGGACGAAGACCTCGGCCAGCAGTACGTCCTGCGGCACCTCGACCCACACGGGGCCCTGCGGCACGGTCACGGCGTCCGCCCAGGCGTCCTGGATCGCGGACGGGATGCCGGAGGCGTGGTGGACGGTGCGCTGGCTCTTGGTGACGTTCGCGGCCGAGGCCTTCTGGTCGTCGAGCTGGTGCAGCATGCCCTTGCGGCGGGCGCCGAGGCCGTCGAGCGGGATCTGGCTCGCGACGACGACCATCGGCACGCCGGTCGCGTAGGCCTCCTGCAGCCCGGCGAGGGAGGTCAGGGCGCCCGGCCCGGTGGAGAGGAACAGGACGCCGACCTCGCCCGTGGCCCGGGAGTACCCGTCGGCCGCGAACGCGGAGTTGTTCTCCACGCGGGAGGACACGAAGCGCAGCGAGGAGCGGGAGAGCGCGTCGAAGAGGCCGAGCGCGTGCTGGCCGGGGATCCCGAAGACGGTCTTGGCGCCAAGCGCCTCGAGCGTTTCGATGACCAGGTCGCCGCCGTTGCGGACGGCCCCGGCGGACGCGGTGGCGCCGGACGACGCCGGGGCCGCACCCTCGGCGGGCTGGTTCTGCTGGGTCTGCATCTACTTCACGCCCTCTTCCAGGGCCGCGGCCCCGGCGCCCTGCGCGCCGGAGGAGGCAGCGGCGTCGTACCCATTCTGCCCCGCGCGCTTGTCGGCCATCAGGGTGATCAGATCGTAGGCGACGTGGGAGGCCGCGACGCCGGTGAGCTCGGCGTGGTCGTAGGCCGGGGCGACCTCGACGACGTCGGCGCCGACCAGGTTCATGCCGCGCATGCCGCGCAGGATCTCCAGGAGCTCGCGGCTCGTGATGCCGCCGGCCTCCGGCGTGCCGGTGCCGGGCGCGTGCGCGGGGTCGAGGACGTCGATGTCGACGGAGATGTAGAGCGGACGGTTTCCGATCCGGTCGCGCAGCTTGGCCACGATCTCGGCGACGCCTTGGTAGTAGACGTCGGAGCTCGTGACGATCCCGAAGCCGAAGCGGCGGTCGTCCTCGAGGTCCTTCTTGCCGTAGAGCGGGCCGCGGGTGCCGACGTGGCTGATGGCCTCGGTGTCGAGGATGCCCTCCTCGACCGCGCGGCGGAACGGGGTGCCGTGCGTGTATTCGGCGCCGAAGTAGGTGTCCCACGTGTCCAGGTGGGCGTCGAAGTGCAGCATGGCGACGGGCTGGCCGGCGCGCTCGGCGGCGGCGCGCAGCAGCGGCAGCGCGATCGTGTGGTCGCCGCCGATCGTCATGAGGCTCGAGCCGTCGGCCGTGAGCGCGAGGGCGTTGTCCTGGATGGTCTCGATGGCCTCGTTGACGTTGAACGGGTTCACGGCCATGTCGCCGGCGTCGGCCACCTGCACGTCCTCGAACGGCGAGACGTCCAGGGCCGGGTTGTAGGGGCGCAGCAGGCGGGAGGCCTCGCGGACGTGGTTGGCGCCGAAGCGCGCGCCCGGGCGGTAGGAGACGCCGGCGTCGAACGGGACGCCGACCACCTTGATGCCGGCGCCGGAGACCTGGTCCAGCCGCGGGAGGCGGGCGTAGCTCGCGGCTCCGGCGAAGCGCGGGATGCGCGAGGAATCGATCGGCCCCAGGTGTCCGTTGGCTTCGATGCGGATTTCTTCCATGGCTTCTCCTCGGCAGGGGTACGACGCCGGGGCCCGGGTACCGCCGTGCGGTTCCGCGGGTGCCCGGCCGGGCAACGGTAGTTGCTCGTGATGAAACAGGCGTTGCCTCCAATGCTATTTGTGGCGCCCGTTACAGTCAAGGCGCGCCCGCCGGGCGGCCCGGACCGCGGTCCCGGGCTCAGCCGGCGGTTCCCCCGAGCCGGACGCTGATCTCCTCGGCGGAGCGGCGGCACGCGGCCGCGAGCGAGGCGAGCACATCCTCGGTGACGCGGTAGCGGGGGGCGGCGATCATGACCGCCGCGACCACCGTGCCACGGTGGTCGCGCACCGGAGCGGCGACGCCGACCTCGTCCTCGCTGGTCTCCCCGTAGTTGACGGCGCTCCCGGCCGCGCGGACCGCGGAGAGCCGCTCCCGATAGCCCGCGACGTCGGCGCCCCCGGACTCGAACTCGATGGACCCCTCCGCGATCAGGGCCGCGACGTCGGCCGGGTCCTCGTGCGCCAGGAACACCTGGACCGAGGCGCTCAGGCCCGTCGCGTAGCGGCTGCCCATCGGCGAGGTGTGCTTGACCTGGCGCGGGCTCGCGAGCTGTTCGACGGAGATGGACTCCGCCCCGTCCCACACCGTCAGCGCGACGGTCTCGCGCGTGGAGTCGCGCAGCTCCTCCAGCACGGGGAAGGCGATCCGGCGGACGTCGAGGTTGGCGAGCAGCGGGCCGGCGACCGCGATGAGGCCCAGCCCCAAGCGGTACTTCCGCGTCGCCTCGTCCCTTTCCACGATGCGTTCCTGTTCGAGCGTGGCCAGGATGCGGGAGACGGAGGACTTGTGAAGTCCCACCTCCCCCGCGATCTCGGTGACACCGCGGACCGGCGCCTCCACGGTGAAGCACCGCAACACGTCGACGACGTTCACGATCACGGAGGCGCCGCGGGCTCCGCCGTTCTCGCCGCCCGCCTCCCCGGCCCCGTTCCCGGGCCGGCCGTTCGCGCCGTGGCCGGGCTCCGGCGTCGTACTCCGGACCATTGCCGTCCCTTTCCCGGCCGGCCGCGCCCGCGAGGGCACGGGCCCGGCCCCTGCGTGGTGGTGTTTGCTCGAGGATACCGTGCGCCGCTCCGGGGAACCGCCCCACGGCGCAGGGCCCCGCGGCCGCCCGGAGGCGGGCGCGGGGCCCTGGCGCGTCGGCGCGGCTAGGCGTCGATGATGTTGTTCTCCGGACCGAAGCCGAACTTCGTGATGTTCTCGGCGCCTTCCTCGCCGACCACGAGGATGTCGTGCTCGCGGTAGCCGCCCGCGCCCGGCAGGCCGTCGGCGACCGTGATCATCGGCTCCATCGAGACGACCATGCCCGGCTCCAGGACCGTGTCGATGTCCTCGCGCAGCTCCAGGCCGGCCTCGCGCCCGTAGTAGTGGGACAGGACGCCGAAGGAGTGGCCGTAGCCGAAGGTGCGGTTGGCCAGGAGTCCGTGCCCGATGTAGATCTCGTTGAGCTCGGCGGCGATGTCCCGGCAGACCGCGCCGGGCTTGATGAGCTCCAGGCCGCGGCGGTGGACCTCGACGTTGATGTTCCACAGCTGAAGGCTCCGCTCGTCCGGCTGGCCCAGGAACAGGGTGCGCTCCAGGGCGGTGTAGTAGCCGGACGTCATCGGGAAGCAGTTCAGCGAGAGGATGTCGCCGCGCTGGAGCGTGCGGGTCGTGGCCCAGTTGTGGGCGCCGTCGGTGTTGATCCCGGACTGGAACCATACCCAGGTGTCGCGCACCTCGCGGTCCGGGAAGGTCCGGGCGATCTCGTGGACCATGGCCTCGGTGCCGATCAGCGCCACCTCGTACTCGCTGATCCCCTCGCGGATCGCGGCCTTGATTGCCTCGCCGCCGAGGTCGCCGATGCGGGCGCCGTGCTTGATGACCTCGATCTCCTCCGCGGACTTGATCATGCGCTGGCGCATGGCGTCCTGCGAGACGTCGACGAGCGTGGCGCCCTCGAACGCCGCCTGGATCTTCTGGCGGGTCAGCAGCGGCAGGGCGTCGTCCTCGACGCCGAGCCGGCGGGCCGTCACGCCGCGCTGGCGCAGGGCCTCCTGCAGGCCGAAGTAGAAGTTGTCCCGCTGCCAGTCGGTGTAGACGATGTTCTCGCCGTAGCTCGTGCGCCACGGCATGCCGGCGTCGATGTTGGCGGTCACGGTGACCGAGTCGTCGGCGGTGACGACCAGGGCGTAGTTGCGGCCGAAGGTCGTGTAGAGGAAGTCGGAGTAGTACTTGATGCCGTGGTAGCTCGTCAGGATGACGGCGTCGAGGTCCTGGGCGGCCATGATCCGGCGCAGGCCGGACAGGCGGCGCTCGAACTCGGCGTCGGAAAAGGTCAGCGGCTGCTTGGTGCCGTTGTGCAGGACCTTGAGGCGCTCGAGCTCGGCGATCGATCCGGGGGTGGTGATGGTCATGGTGTCCTCCTGTAGGGGTGGTGTCCGCGAGGGACGTGGGGTTGTTGGGGTTCGGTGGGCCGGGTGGAGCCGCCGCTCACTCGGTGCGCAGTGGCTTGTTGACGGTCTCGGTAGCGCAGGCAACGGCGACCAGGGAGATCGCGGCGGCGCCCATGAGGTACCAGCCGGGGGCCAGCATGCTGCCGCTGGTGGCGATCAGCCAGGTCGCCACGAGCGGCGCGGTGCCGCCGAAGACGGCGTTGGAGAGGTTGAAGCTGACGGCGAATCCCGTGTAGCGCACGCGGGTCGGGAAGAGCTCGGCGAGGAAGCTCGGAAGCGTTCCGTCGTTCAGGGTCAGTGCCGCGCCGAGCGCGATCTGGACCAGCAGGATCACGGCGAAGCTGCCCGTGCTCAGGAAGTGGAAGGCGGGAACGGTCATGGCCAGGAACACCAGAGAGGCGCTCATGAGGACCTTCTTGCGGCCGAACCTGTCCGAGAGCATGCCGGTCAGGAAGATGAAGCCGATGTACGTGGTGAGCGCGACCGTCGTGGCAAGGTAGGAGAGCGTGGCCTCGAGGCCCACCTCCTGGGACAGGTAGGTCGGCATGTAGCTGAGGATCACGTAGAACCCGACGGCGTTGAGCAACACCGCGCCGCACGCCAGCACGAGGCTCCGTCCGTGTTTGCGGAAGAGGTCGCCGACCGGCGCCTTCACGACCTCGTCCTCCCGGGCCAGCTCGCGGAAGGCGGGAGTATCCTCGAGCTTCGTGCGGATGTAGCGGCCGATCAGGCCCATGGGGGCGGCGAGCAGGAAGGGAAGCCGCCAGCCCCAATCGGACATCTGGCCTTCGTCGAGCGTCGACGTGAGGACGGCCGCGATGAGTGATCCGAAGAGCAGCCCCGCGGCCGTGGATCCGGGCACGACGGCGGCGTAGAGCCCGCGACGGTTGGCCGGCGCGTACTCCACGAGGAAGGCCGAGGCGCCCGCGTACTCGCCGGAGGCGGAGAAGCCCTGGACCACCCGCATGGCCAGCAGCGCCAAGGGCGCCCAGACGCCGATCACGCCGTAGGACGGGATCAGGGCGATGCAGAAGGTGGCGAGCGACATCAGCAGGATCGACCAGCTCAGGGCCGAGCGGCGGCCGATCCGGTCCCCGATGTGCCCCCAGATGAAGCCGCCCAGGGGACGGACCAGGAACGAGATCGCGAAGAGCGCGAACGTCAGCATGAGTCCGGTCTGCGGATCGGACTCCGGGAAGAAGACGGCGGTGATGGTGACGGCGAGGTAGCCGTAGACCGCGTAATCGAACCACTCGACGAAGTTGCCGATGAAGCTCGCGGTCACGACCCGGCGCCGGGTGGCGCTGGTGACCTGCTCGGGGCGGTTCCGGCTGTTGGGATTCGGCTCGCCGGTCCCGGCGTCGCCCGCCGGCCGAACGGACGCCGTTGTCCGTCCAGCCTGCTCGGGAAGTCGTGTCATGTGGCTCCACCCATGCTCGGGTTGCAATCAATGCAACGGTGTTGCATCCATATGAGCATGTGGGCCACGTCACGTCAAGACCCTCGCCCGCATGATTTCCTGCGGCCCGGAACACCACAAAACGTCGCGGACCACCCCCGCGTGGAGGTGGTCCGCGACGCATGGACGGCGGGCCCGCCGGGCCCTCGGACGGCTACCCGGTGGCGCCCGCGGCCGACGGCGCGGATTCCTCCGGGGACCCGCCCGGCGTCTGCCTCCTCGCCGTATCGAGTTCCCGGGCCAGGTCGGCGACGATCTCGGCCACGACCCGCTCGTACAGCAGGCGCCCCTTCTCGGCGTCGGACCCGGTCGGCGCCGAGAGGCAGCCCGTGGCCGGCGTCCGCGCTTCGACCACCGGCAGGCGGTCGAAGCGCGGCAGTTCGGCCGGCGGGTGGTCCACGGCGCGCGCCAGGTCCACGAGCGCCGGCTCGAGGTGCAGCATCAGCGAGGTCTCCAGGACCCCTCCGTGCTCGATGTCCCAGCCCGGGAAGCCGTCCGGGTACACCGCCGCGAGCACGTCGTCCGTCACGAAGTCCCAATAGGACAACAGCAGCACGCCGGGCCCGTCCGGGCCGCTCAGGCCGAGGTCCTTCACGGCGAGGTCGATCCCCTCGTAGAGGAACTGGTAGTTCTCGTAGTGGCCGTTGAGGACGACGACGTGGCGCGCACCCTGGGCGAGCAGGGATCCGACGACGTTCCGCGTCAGGCCGATGACCGTGGCCGCATCGAGGCTGACCGTTCCCGTGAGGTGGTTGCCGCCGCCGGACTTCTGCTGGGACTTGTAGCCGTAGGCGAAGGGCTGGGCGACGAGCCCGCCGATCCCCTCCGCGACCCCGGCCGCGATGCGGGCCGAGAGGATCGCATCGGTGCCCAACGGCAGATGGGGGCCGTGCTGCTCCAGGGCTCCGACCGGCAGGACCACGGTCCCCGCGCCGCCGGCGAGCCAGTGGGCGAAGGCGTGGGCATCGATCTCGGCCAGGTGGACGCGTGCCGCACCTGGTGTTCCCTGTTCCATGTTTGCTCCTGATTCCGCGCGCGGCAGGCGGCCGCGCGCCGTCGTGGTGTGGGGCCGGCCGGGTCAGCCGCGGTCGCCGCCGGGGGACTCGGGCGGGAGGACGGGCAGTCCGTCGTCGTCGAGGAAGCGGTCCTCGTCGCGCGGTTGCGGGTCGTTGACGTCCTTCTCCAGCTGCTTGACCTCCTTGGTGCGGCAGCGCAGCCGCCGGATCAGGTTGGCGATCATCAGCAGGATGACGAAGGAGAAGGGGAAGGCCCCGATGATGGTCCCGGTCTGGACCGTGTCGACGACCGCCGTACCGCCGAGCGAGAGGAGGACGATCGCCACCGAGGCGATGCTCGCCACGAGGACCACGCGGAACCACGGCCCGGCCTTTTTCGGCGCGGAGACGAACTCCGCGAGGGCGTAGGTGCCGGAATCGAGGCTCGTGACGTAGTAGGTGGCCACGAGGATCGTCGCCACGATGATCAGCAGGACGCCGATGACCGGGATCATGCCCAGCATGGAGAACAGTCCGCTCGAAGTGTCTGCCGCGACGTCGTCGGAAATCGACCGGTTCGTGGCGTCGTCGTAGTACAGGGCGGCGGATCCGATGATCCCGATCCACACCATGACGATGAGCGACGGGATGATGGTCACGCCCAGGACGAACTCGCGGATCGTGCGGCCGCGGGAGATGCGGGCGATAAAGCCGGCCACGAACGGTGAGAAGGCGATCACCCAGCACCAGATGAACACCGTCCACCAGCCGTTCCAACTGTCCTGCCAGCTCTCGAGCGGTCCGGTGGCCGTCGCAGCATCGGTCCAGAGGCTCATCGGCACGAAGTTGTAGAAGAACGCGCCGAAGGTCTGGGACATGTTGGACAGGATGTAGACGATGGGGCCGAAGAGGAAGACACCGACGACCAGGACGATGCTGAGGATCGAGTTGGCCTCGCTGATGCGCTTCATGCCCTTGTTGACTCCGACGAAGGCGGACACCGCGGCGAGCACGCCGAGCCCGGCGATGACACCGACCCACACCCACGGCCCCGGCTCGATGCCGGTGAACGCGGCCAGGCCGGAGGTGAACTGCATCGCTGCGAAACCGAAGGACGTCGCGAGCCCGAGCACGGTGGCGATGATCGCGAGGAGCTCCACGACGACGCCGGCGGGCCGCTGGATCCTTTCCGGAAGGATGTCCACCGTCGCCTCGCGGAACGTCAGGGTCTTGCCGAGGTTGTGATGGGAGTAGGCGAGGCAGATCGCGACGACGCAGTACATCGCCCACGCGGTGAGCCCCCAGTGGAAGTAGGCCCAGACGATCCCGGCTTCCCCGGGATTGCCGTTCGCGGCCATGAGCGGCGCGTCGTCGCGGAGCATGATCGGCTCGGCGACGGACCAGAAGATCAGGCCGATGCCCTGCCCGCAGGCGAAGAGCATGGAGTACCAGGCGAATTTGCTGTGCTCTGGCTTGGACTTCGGCCCGCCGAGCCGGATGCGCCCCACCTTGGAGAACGCGAGCCAGACGCAGACGACGACGGCGATGACGGAATAGAGGATGAACAGCCAGGTGAAGCCGGACGTCACGAAGGTCCGCATCTCTCCGATGACGAAGGCGGCCCCGGCGGGATCCACCGTGACGGCGATGATGACGGCGACGATCAGGACGGGCGGGAGGATCTTGATGACCGCGCGGTCCAGCGGTGGGATGACGCGGCCGCGGAAGCGCGGCAGGTTCACACCGGGGCGGTTTCTCCCGCCGTCCGGGGACGGCGCCGGGGCCCCCGCGAGCGGTTCGGCGACGGACGGGGCGGGCGCGGGCGGGTCGGCGGCGGCCCGGTCGACGGCCGCGGGCCGGGGAGTTGGTGTCGTGGTTGCGGAGGGATGGGGAGCGGCCGGGGCGGGGACGACGCCGTCGTCGTTTCCGCCGCGCAGCCCGGTGGCATTGGATTCGGTGTGTGACATCTGGAGGGCCCTTCGGTTCTCCGGCCCGTTGGGCCGGTTTTCTGGGGAAGATGCGGAAACACGAGAGTTGCGATCTACGCAACTGTGTTGCAGATCACTCTACCCAGAGGGCGCTGACAGTCAAGGATTGTTGCGGACGCGACCGTGCGGCCGGGCCGGAGCCAGCACTCAGAGAACGGCGCGGACCGCCTGCTCGAAGTGCCCCACGTGCTCCGTGGCAAGCCGCTCGGCCTCGTCCGGATCGCCGTCGAGGATGGCCCGGAGGAGGCCCACGTGCTCCGCGATATGGCTCTCGATCGACGGCAGGCGGTCCAGGACCAGGCACCAGATGCGGGTCGCCAGGTTGTCGAGCCTCACGAGCGACTCCTCGAGGTGCAGGTTGCCGGCGGCCCGGTAGATGAGGCGGTGGACCTCGAGGTCGTACTCCATGAGCTCGCGGCGACCCCGGCCGCCGTCGAGGGAGCCGATGGCCTCGGCAACGTCCTCCAGCTCGGCCCGGACTGCCGGATGCGGATTCCGGGCGGCCTTGCGCGCCGCGAGCGGCTCCAGGACGGCGCGGACCTCGGAGATGGCCGCCAGCTCGGTGATGTCCACGATCGTCGCGAACGTGCCCCGGCGGGGGTAGGAGACGACGAGGTGGTCCGTCTCGAGCCGCTTGAGCGCCTCCCGCAGCGGCGTGCGGCCGAAGCCGAGCTCCGCCGCGAGGGCCCCCTCGTTGAGGGGGTCGCCGGGGGCGATGTCGAGCATGATCAGCCGGTCGCGCAGGATCCGGTAGGCCTGCCCGGCCAGCGACCCCTCGGAGCCCGGGGCCCGCCCGCCGCTACCGGTCGCGGGATTCCGAGCGCCTCCGGCGGTGGTTGACGTGCTCATCGGCTCCTCCTGCTTGTCGCGGCCCCGGTTCCTCCCGCCGGTTTCGGCGAAGGCCTTGACGCCCTGTGATCCCGATCATACTATGAGTCGCACAGTGATATATCAGTTGTCGACCATTAGTTCCCCAGGAGGATTCATGTCCCAGGCCACAGAGATCGCATCCGGCGGCGCATCAACGGAGGCCGACCGCGTCGCCGGGCCGGGCACCACGTATGAGCCGGTGGTCGCGGGGTCGTTGACGGCGTCGTTGGCCGCGTTGGATCCGGAGGTCGCTGCGGGGATCGACGCGGAGCTGTCGCGGCAGCGGGGCGGTCTGGAGATGATCGCTTCGGAGAACCACACGGCGCAGGCGGTGATGGCGGCGCAGGGTTCGGTGTTGACGAACAAGTACGCCGAAGGGTATCCGGGGCGGCGCTACTACGGTGGGTGCGAGCACGTGGACGTGATCGAGTCGCTGGCGATCGAGCGGGTCAAGGCGCTCTTCGGGGCGGGTTTCGCGAACGTGCAGCCGCATTCGGGGGCCCAGGCCAACGCGTCGGTGATGCACGCGCTGATCCGTCCCGGCGACACGGTGCTGGGGTTGAATCTGGCCCATGGCGGGCACTTGACGCACGGGATGAAGATCAACTTCTCCGGCCGCTTGTACACGATCGTCCCGTACGGGGTGGACGAGTCCAGCTACGAGGTGGACATGGACGAGGTCGAGGCCCTGGCGTTGGAGCACCGGCCGAAGCTGATCGTGGCCGGTTGGTCGGCGTATCCGCGGCAGCTGGACTTCGCCCGCTTCCGGGCGATCGCGGATGCGGTCGGGGCGTACCTGATGGTGGACATGGCGCATTTCGCGGGCCTGGTCGCGGCTGGGCTGCATCCCTCCCCGGTCCCGCACGCGCACGTGGTGACCTCCACGACGCACAAGACGCTGGCGGGCCCGCGCGGCGGAATCATCCTCTCCAACGATCCGGAGATCGCCAAGAAGGTCAACTCCGCGGTGTTCCCGGGCCAGCAGGGCGGGCCGTTGGAGCACGTGATCGCGGGCAAGGCGGTCGCGTTCAAGATCGCCGCGGGCGAGGAGTTCGCCGAACGCCAGGCGCGGACCCTGGCCGGGGCGCGGATCCTGGCCGAACGCCTCACCCGCCCGGACGTGGCCTCGCGGGGGATCAGCGTCTTGACCGGGGGCACGGACGTGCACCTGGTGCTGGTGGACCTGCGGGACTCGGTGCTCGACGGGCAGCAGGCGGAGGATCTGCTCGCGTCCGTGGAGATCACGGTGAACCGCAACGCGGTCCCGTTCGATCCGCGCCCGCCGATGGTGACCTCGGGGCTGCGGATCGGGACCCCGGCCCTGGCCACACGCGGCTTCTCCGAGGCAGCGTTCGCCGAGGTCGCGGACGTGATCGCCGAGGCCCTGATCGCCGGGACCGACGAAAACGGTGCCGATCCGGAGACCCTGGCCGGCCTGAAGGAACGCGTCGAGGCCCTCGCCACCGCCCACCCCCTCTACCCGGACCTGCCGAACCTCGAAACGATGGGAGCCTGACCATGGCCGACCTGCTTCCGGAGCACCCGGACTTCCTCTGGCGCAACCCCGACCCCAAGCCGGGCTACGACGCCGTCATCGTCGGCGGCGGCGGCCACGGCCTCGCCACCGCCTACTTCCTCGCCAAGAACCACGGGATGACCAACATCGCGGTCCTGGAACGCGGTTGGCTCGCGGGCGGCAACATGGCCCGCAACACCACGATCATCCGCTCCAACTACCTGTGGGACGAATCCGCCGCGATCTACGAGCACTCGCTCAAGCTCTGGGAGCAGCTGCCGGAGGAGCTCGAGTACGACTTCCTCTTCTCCCAGCGCGGCGTCATGAACCTGGCCCATACCCTCGGCGACGTCCGCGAGTCCCAGCGCCGCGTCAACGCCAACGTCCTCAACGGGGTCGACGCCGAATGGCTCACCCCGGAGCAGGTCAAGGAACTGTGCCCGATCATCAACATCGGCGACGACATCCGCTACCCCGTCATGGGCGCCACCTACCAGCCGCGGGCCGGCATCGCCAAGCACGACCACGTCGCGTGGGCCTTCGCCCGCAAGTGCGACGAGATGGGCGTGGACATCATCCAGAACTGCGAGGTCACCGGATTCATCAAGGACGGCAACCGCGTCATCGGCGTCGAGACCTCGCGCGGTCGGATCAACGCCGGCAAGGTCGGCCTCGCCGCCGCGGGCCACTCCTCCGTCCTCGCCGAGTTGGCCGGGTTCCGCCTGCCGATCCAGTCCCACCCCCTGCAGGCACTCGTCTCGGAGCTCTTCGAACCGGTCCACCCCACGGTCGTCATGTCCAACCACGTCCACGTGTACGTCTCGCAGGCGCACAAGGGCGAACTCGTCATGGGCGCAGGCGTCGACACCTACAACGGCTACGGCCAGCGCGGCGCGTTCCACGTGATCGAGGAGCAGATGGCCGCCGCGGTGGAGCTGTTCCCCATCTTCGCCCGCGCGCATCTGCTGCGCACATGGGGCGGGATCGTCGACGTGACACTCGACGCCTCCCCGATCGTCTCCACGACGCCGATCGACGAGCTCTTCGTCAATTGCGGCTGGGGCACCGGCGGCTTCAAGGGCACCCCCGGCGCGGGCTACGCGTTCGCCCACACGATCGCCACGGGCGAGGCCCACCCCCTCAACGCCCCGTTCTCGCTGGACCGCTTCGAGACCGGGCACCTCATCGACGAACACGGCGCCGCCGCCGTGGCCCACTAGGAAGGACGGCCATGCTACTGATCGACTGCCCCCACTGCGGACCCCGCGACGAGGTCGAGTTCCACTACGGCGGCCAGGCGCACGTCGCCTACCCCGCCGCGCCGGAAGAGCTGAGCGACCGCGAATGGGCGGAGTACCTCTTCTACCGCGAGAACCCCAAGGGCCTCTTCGCCGAACGCTGGCAGCACTCCACGGGGTGCCGCAAGTGGTTCAACGCCGTGCGCGACACGGCCAGCTACGAGTTCAAGGCCGTCTACGCCATGGGCGCCGAACGGCCCACCGTCTTCGAAGGAGGAAGCAAGTGAGCACCGCACGCCTGGACGCCGTCCGCGCCGCCGGCCACGGGATCGACCGCACGCGGGAGGTCTCCTTCCGCGTCGACGGCCTGGACTACACGGGGTACGAGGGCGACACGCTCGCCAGCGCCCTCGTGGCTTCGGGCCGCCTTGACTGCGGCCCGTCGATGTACCTCGGCCGTCCCCGCGGCATCATGAGCGCCGGAGTCGAGGAGTCCAACGCCCTCGTGACCGTCCGCTCGCGCTTCCCCGGCCACGTCGACGAGTCCATGCTCCCGGCCACCACCGTGGAGCTCACCGACGGGCTCGAGGCGCGGTTCCTGAGCGGCCTCGGGACCCTCGACCCGCGCAAGGACGAGGCGGTGTACGACCGCAAGTACGTCCACGCGGACGTCCTCGTCGTCGGCGCCGGCCCGGCCGGCCTCGCCGCGGCCCGCGAGGCCGCCAAGACGGGGGCCCGCACGATCCTGATGGACGACCAGCCCTCCGCCGGCGGCTCGCTGCTGTCCTCCCGCGGCGAGTCGATCGACGGCGTGGACGCCCTCGAGTGGGTGTCTTCCACGCTCGACCGGCTGGCCGGGGCGGAGGACTTCACCTACCTGCCCCGCACCACGGTCTTCGGCAGCTACGACGCGAACTACCTCGTCGCCGTCCAGCACCGTACCGACCACCTGCCGGCCCGCGAGCGCCGCGGCGTCTCCCGGCAGCGGATCTGGCACGTCCGCGCCTCCCGCGTGGTCCTGGCCACGGGCGCCCACGAGCGGCCGATCGTGTTCGCCAACAACGACCGGCCCGGCATCATGCTCGCCGGTGCCGTGCGCTCCTACCTGAACCGCTACGCGGCCGCCGCCGGGCGCAATGTCGTGGTCGCGACGACGAACGACTCCGCCTACGCCCTCGTCGAGGACCTGCACGCCGCCGGCCTCGGCACCGCCGTCGTCGTCGACTCCCGCCCGGCTCCTTCCCCCACGGCCGCGGCCGTGCTCGAGGCGACCGGCGTGCGCGGGGTCTTCGGCTCCGCCGTCGTGGACACGGCCGGCGCGGGCACCGCCGGCCGGGTCAGCTCCGTGGACGTGTCCCGGATCGACGACGCCGGCCGGCCGAGCGGTGCGGTCGAGACCGTCGAGGCGGACCTCCTCGCCGTCTCCGGCGGCTTCTCCCCCGTGGTCCACCTGCACAGCCAGCGTCAGGGCCGGATCGTCTGGAACGAGGACATCGCGGCGTTCGTCCCGGGCTCCCCCGTCGCGGAGCAGGAGCTCGCGGGCGCGGCCACGGGCTCCTACTCCCTCCACGAGGCGCTCTCCCAGGGCGCCCTCGCCGGCCACCGCGCGGCCCGGGCCGCGGGACGCCAGGCGCCGCTCGTGGTGCCCTCGGCCCCGGCCGGCGACACCGGCCCCGTCCGGCCCCTGTGGCTGGTCCCGGGGCTGACCGGCGAACCGGCCGGCTGGTCCACGCACTTCGTGGATCTGCAGCGGGACCAGACCGTGGCCGACGTGCTGCGCGCGACCGGCGCCGGCATGCGCTCCGTGGAGCACGTCAAGCGCTACACCTCGATCTCCACGGCCAACGACCAGGGCAAGACGAGCGGTGTCAACGCCATCGGCGTGATCGCGGCCGCCCTGAATGAGCCGGACCTCGGCTCGATCGGCACGACGACGTTCCGGGCGCCGTTCACGCCCGTCGCGTTCACGGCCCTCGCGGGCAGGCAGCGCGGCGAGCTGTTCGATCCCGCCCGGATCACCTCGATCCACCCGTGGCACGTGGCCCGCGGCGCCCTCTTCGAGGATGTCGGGCAGTGGAAGCGCCCCTGGTACTACCCGCGGCCCGGCGAGGACATGGACGCGGCCGTGCTGCGCGAGTGCGCCGCCGTGCGGGAGTCCGTGGGGTTCATGGACGCCACGACGCTGGGCAAGATCGAGATCCGCGGCACGGACGCGGGCGAGTTCCTGAACCGCGTCTATACCAACGCGTTCAAGAAGCTCGCCCCGGGCATGGGCCGGTACGGAGTGATGTGCACCCCCGATGGCATGGTGTTCGACGACGGCGTGACCCTGCGCCTGGACGAGGACCGCTACTTCATGACCACGACGACGGGCGGCGCCGCCAAGGTCCTCGATTGGCTCGAGGAGTGGCACCAGACGGAGTGGCCGGAGCTCGACGTGGTCTGCACTTCCGTCACGGAGCAGTGGGGCACCGTCGCCGTCGTGGGGCCGAAGTCCCGCGCCGTGATCGCGAAACTGGCCCCTGAGCTGGACCTCGACAACGAGTCGTTCAAGTTCATGGCCTTCCGCGAGACGACGCTGGCCAACGGGATCCCCGCGCGGATCTGCCGGATCTCCTTCTCCGGCGAACTGGCGTTCGAAATCAACGTCGAGGCGTTCTACGGGCTGGCCGTCTGGGAGGCCGTCGCCGAGGCCGGGGCGGAGTTCGGGATCACTCCGTACGGCACCGAGACCATGCACGTGCTGCGCGCCGAGAAGGGCTTCATCATCGTCGGCCAGGACACCGACGGCACGGTGACGCCGCAGGACGCCGGCATGGACTGGGTCGTCTCCAAGGCCAAGGACTTCATCGGCAGGCGCTCGTTCGCCCGCCAGGACACCTCGCGCACCGACCGCAAGCACCTCGTCGGCGTGCTCCCCGTGGACGCCGCCACGCGGCTCCCGGAGGGGGCGCAGCTCGTCACGGCGGGCACGCCCATCACGCCGGCGGAGGCACCCGTGCCGATGATCGGCCACGTCACCTCCTCCTACCTCTCCGCCACCCTGGGCCGCCCGTTCGGCCTGGCCCTGGTCGACAACGGCCGCCACCGGATCGGCGAGGTCGTCCAGGCCCCGCTCGACGGCCGGCTCGTCGACGTCGAAATCACATCCCCCGTCCTCTACGACCCCGAAGGGAGCCGTCGCGATGGCTGAGAACACCCTGACCGCAACCGCCGGCACGGCGCGCACCGCCGACCACGGAACCCCCACGACGCCTGACACCGTTCCGGCCCCCGCCCCGGCCTCCGCGCTCGACGCCCTGCGCTCCTCGCCCGCGGCGCACCTGGCCGCCCAGATGGCCGCGGCGGCCGTGGAGGGCGAACGCGCCGTGTCCCTGCGCGAGATCGCCTTCAGCGTCCAGCTGGGGCTGCGTGCCGTGCCGGGATCCGACTCCGCGGCGGCCCTCGAGCGGGCCCTCGGCGTACCGCTGCCGGCCCGCGCCGGCGAGGTCACGGGCGAGGCCTCGGCTCAGCACGTGCTGTGGCTGTCCCCCGACGAGTTCCTCGCCGTCGACGTCTCCCGGCGCCAGCTTCCGGGCGCCGTCGACGGGGCCGCCGCGGCGCTCGAGGGCCTCCCCGGCCAGGCCGTGGACCTCTCCGCCAACCGCACGGTCCTGGAGCTGTCCGGGCCGAGTGCGCGGGCCGTGCTGGAGAAGGGCTGCCACGCGGACCTGCACCCGCGCGCCTTCGCGGTCGGCACCGCCGTCGCGACCCAGCTCGGGCCCGTGCCCGTCCTGCTGCACCACGCGGGTCCGGACGTGTTCCGCCTGTTCCCGCGGGCCTCCTTCGCCGACTACCTGGTGCGCTGGCTCCTGGACGCCATGGCGGAGTTCGCCGGCGACGAGGTGCCGTAGCCATGGACCTCTCGGTCCTGGACCTGTTCTCCATCGGCATCGGCCCCTCCTCCTCGCACACGGTGGGGCCGATGCGGGCGGCACGGCGCTTCACGTCCGAGCTCGCGTCCGCGGGGCTGCTGACCTCGACGGCGCGGGTCAAGGCGGAGCTGTTCGGCTCGCTCGGCGCCACGGGGATCGGGCACGGTTCGGATGCCGCGGTGGTCCTGGGCCTGGCGGGCTGCGACCCGGAGACGGTCGACGCCGACGCCGCGCCGGGGATCGTCGCCGACGCGGTTCACTCGGGCAAGATCAGCCTCGGCGGGGCCCACGAGGTCGCGTTCGAGCGGTCCCGGGACGTTCTCCTGCACCGGCGGCGCAGCCTTCCGGGGCACCCGAACGCCCTGCGCCTGACGGCCTACGGGTACGACGCCGGGGCGCTGGCCGAGCGCGACTACTACTCCGTGGGCGGTGGGTTCGTCGTCGCGGCCGAGGAGGCCGGGGGCCCGGTCCCCGCGGCCTCCGGTGCGGGGGCCGCGCCGGAGCTCCCCTACCCGTTCGCGAGCGGCGACGAGCTGCTGCGGCGGTGCCGCGAATCGGGGCTGTCGATCGCGGACGTGATGCGCGCCAACGAGTCGGCCCGCGGCGACCTCGCCGACATCGAGGCGGGGCTGCTGCGGATCTGGGACGTCATGCAGGAATGCGTCGAGAACGGGTGCACGCGCACCGAGGCGACGCTGCCCGGGGGACTCAAGGTCCGGCGTCGTGCCCCCGCGCTGCGGGAGCAGTTGCGCCGGCAGGAGGCCGAGCGCACGCTCGAGGACCCGTTGTGGGCCATGGAATGGGTCAACCTCTACGCGCTCGCGGTGAACGAGGAGAACGCCTCGGGCGGGAGGATCGTCACGGCTCCGACCAACGGCGCCGCGGGAATCATCCCGGCCGTCCTGCACTACTACACGCGCTTCGTGGGCGGCGGAGAGGAGCAGGTGCTGGACTTCCTCTTCACCGCCGGTGCGATCGGCATGCTGTTCAAGCGCAACGCCTCGATCTCGGGGGCTGAGGTGGGGTGCCAGGGCGAGGTCGGCTCGGCCTGCTCCATGGCCGCCGGGGCGTTGTGCGCCGTGCTCGGCGGGACGCCGGAGCACGTGGAGAACGCCGCGGAGATCGGGATCGAACACAATCTCGGGCTCACGTGCGATCCGGTCGGCGGACTCGTCCAGGTGCCCTGCATCGAACGCAACGCGATCGCATCGGTCAAGGCCATCAACGCGGCCCGCCTGGCCAGGGCCGGGGACGGGGAGCACCGGGTCAGCCTCGACCAGGCCATCAAGACGATGCGCGAGACCGGCGCGGACATGAAATCCAAGTACAAGGAGACCTCGCGCGGCGGACTCGCCGTGAACGTGGTCGAATGCTGAGACGGAAGGACACCACATGCCCAGCGCGCCCGGGGAGCACATCCTCACCTTCGACAGCCCGGAGCGGCCCGGGATCGTCCACGCCGTGACCGGCGCGCTCCTGCGCCACGGCGGGGACATCCGCGAGCTGAAGCAGTTCGACGACCTGCACCACGGCCACTTCTTCCTGCGCGTCCACTTCGCCGCGGACGGCGACGCCGGGCCGCTGCGCGCGGAGCTCGCGGAACTGGCCGGTTCGTTCGAGGCGCGGTGGGAGCTGCGGCCGGCGAGCGCCCGGCGGCGCGTGCTGATCATGGTCTCGAAGTTCGACCACTGCCTCAACGACCTGCTCTTCCGGACCCGGATCGGCGAGCTGCCGATCGAGATCGGCGCGGTCGTCTCCAACCATCCGGACCACCGGCAGTCGGTCGAGTGGCATGGCATCCCGTTCTTCCACGTCCCCGTCACCGCGGCGGGCAAGCCGGAGGCGGAGGCGAAGCTCCTGGAGCTCGTGGAGCGCTTCGAGATCGACCTGGTGGTGCTGGCCCGCTACATGCAGGTGCTCTCCGACGACCTCGCCCGCCAGCTGACGGGCCGGGCCATCAACATCCACCACTCCTTCCTGCCGTCCTTCAAGGGCGCCAAGCCGTACCACCAGGCGTTCGCGCGGGGCGTGAAGACCGTGGGCGCCACGGCGCACTACGTCAACAGCGAGCTCGACGAGGGCCCGATCATCGCCCAGCAGGTGGTCGAGGTGGACCACACCTTCACGCCGGAGGACCTCGTAGCGGCTGGCCGGGACACGGAGTGCAAGGCCCTGTCCAACGCGGTGCGCTGGCACTGCGAGGGCCGGGTGTTCCTCAACGGGAACCGGACGGTCGTACTGCGCTGAGCGGCCGGGGCCCACGGGCCCCGGCCGCCGACTCCGGTCCGCCTCAGGCGGCCCGGTGATGGTGCTCGCGGTACCCCTCCATGCTCGGCTTGAGGGCGAGCCCGGTGGCCACGAGGGCCACGCCGCCGGCGATCCAGGCCGTCATGGCGGGCATCATGGCGGAGGCGAATCCGCCCATCCACGGGGCGGCGACCAGGGCCAGGGCGATCACGGCTTGTGCCCACTCGATGCCCGGCATCGCCACGGAGGCCAGGTTCGCGACGCCCGCGACGACCAGCAGGATGCCGATGGTCATCAGGAGGCCGCGGGAGGCCCCGGCGGGTTCCATCCACAGCACGGACAACGCGGCGTAGAGCCCGCAGGCCACGACCACCCAGTCCTGCCAACGCGTCCACTTCTTCATGGGTTGTGCAACTCCTCGCTGCTGACCGCCGTTCCGCGGCGGCCGGAGGCGGAACGGCAGTCCCGCCGTGCCTTCAGGGTGGATCCGCGGCCACGGGCTGTCCAGAGGGCGGCCCTACAACTCCTGCGCCCGGAAATGGTGCCGGAGGCTACGATGGCCCGATGACACCGGAACCCTCCCACGACCCGGGGAAGCCCTCGGCTCCGACACCCGCGACGCGTGCGTCCGCGGAACGCCGGATGGCCGTCCCGGCGTGGATCGTCGTCTCGCTGGCCCTCGTCGTGGCCGCCGTCTTCGCGTTCCGCCCCGCGTTGGGCCCCTGGCGGTCCCTGGGCACGGTGGCCGTGATGCTGCTGCTCGTCGGGGCGGCCGTCGTCTTCACCCGCCGGCAGTCGCGCCTCATGGACCGGCACGGGCTGGCCACCGCCGCCGGACGCCCGGCCGGGCCCTACCACTGGTGGGCGGGGCTCGCGTTTGTCCTGCTGGTCCCCTTCAGCGTGCTCTTCGACCCCTCGGACCTGGCGGGGATGTCCGTGAAGTTCGTGGTGCTCGGGGCGGGGCTGTGCCGCGCCTGCCTGAAGGCCGACCGGGCGTGGATCCGCTCGGCCTGGGACCAGGCCACGGGTCCGGCCGCGCGCGGCTAGCGGCGCACGGCGGCCGGGCGGAGGACCGCCCCCGGGTCCTCGGCCCCGAAGCGCAGCAGGCCGTACTCCGCCGGCCACTCCGCCCCGCCGCGCAGGGCCTCCCACGCGAGCCCGGCCCCGGCGTCGTCCTCCGCTCCTGCGAGGTCGAGCGCGGGGACGAGCTCCTCGAAGCGGGCGCGCAGCGCCGCGAACGGCAGGGACGAGACGACGACGATGCGCCGGCTCGTCCGCTCCTGTTCCGCCACGGAGGGACCGTGCCCCCGGCCGCCCGGCGGTGCCTCGGCGGGCACGGCTCAGCGGCCCGAGCGCTGCGGGGCGCTCACCTCGAGGCCGCCGGGACGAGCGTCCACAGGACCACCGCCTCCTCGTCGGTCGGATTGATCCACGTATGCGGCTCGCGCCCGGGGAACGTCACCGAGTCGCCGGCCTCGAGCTCGAAGCGGTCGTTGGAGAAGATGATGATGAAGCGCCCGGAGACGACGTGGAGGACCTCGGCCTCGCAGTCCACGGAGTACAGCTCGGATTCCCCCGCCCCGCGGGGCTCGATCACGGCACGGATGACCTGCAGGCGGCGCTCGGAGCGAGCGGTGAGGAGGCGTTCCTCGATGCCGCTGCCGCCGAGCGAAACCCGGGGCGCCTCCGCGAGGCGGACGAGGTGGGTCTCGGGCTGGGCGAAGAGCTCGCCGACCGAGACGGAGAGCACTTGGCACAGCGTCACGAGCGAGGCGACCGACGGCGAGGTCAGGTCGCGCTCGACGCGGGACAGGAAGCCCTTGGTCAGCCCCGTCGACGCCGCGACCTGCTCGATCGTCATCCGCTGCGCATGGCGGGCCGCCCGGATGCGCGAGCCGATCGCGATCGGCGCGTTGCTGGGCTCAACGGGCAGGGCCTTCATGGGCAGCGCCTCCGGCGGGTCGGACGGGTCTTCGGGGATGAAAGACAGCTTAGGACAATTGACCTGTAACTCGAATCACACTAGCCTGTGTGGCAACAGTTGTTTACCAGTGGTGAAACAGCTCACACCGTTCCCCTCTCGAGAAGACACCCTCCCCATGGAAATCATCAACATCGCGATCGTCGTCGCCTACCTCGCCGCCATGCTGGCCTTCGGCTGGTGGGGGAAGTCGCGCACCAAGAACTCGAGCGACTACCTCGTCGCGGGCCGCCGGCTCGGCCCCATGCTCTACACCGGCACCATGGCCGCCGTCGTCCTCGGCGGCGCCTCCACCGTCGGCGGCGTGGGCCTGGGCTACCAGCACGGTATCTCCGGCGCCTGGCTCGTCATCGCCATCGGCGTGGGCGTCATGCTCCTCAGCCTCGCCTTCGCGCCCGTCCTTCAGCGCCTGAAGATCTTCACGGTCTCCCAGATGCTCACGCTGCGTTACGGCAACCACAACGCCACCAACGCCTCCGGCGTCGTCATGCTCGCCTACACTCTGATGCTCTGCGCCACCTCCACGGGCGCGTACGCCACGATCTTCATCGTCCTCTTCGGCTGGGAGCGCGAGGCCTCCATCGCCGTCGGCGGAGCGATCGTGCTCGTCTACTCCACGATCGGCGGCATGTGGTCCATCACGCTCGCCGACCAGGTCCAGTTCGTCATCAAGACCGTCGGCGTCTTCGCCCTCATGCTCCCCTTCACGATCGCCGCGGCCGGCGGCTTCGGCGGTCTGTCCGGCGGAATCGAGGAGCGCGCCCGCCAGGCCTTCTTCAGCTGGGACGGCATCGGAGTCCAGACCATCATCACGTTCTTCGTGGTCTACACCCTGGGCCTGCTGATCGGCCAGGACATCTGGCAGCGCGTCTTCACCGCCCGCACACCGCGCGTGGCCCGCTGGGGCGGCGCCACGGCAGGTTTCTACTGCGTGCTCTACGGCATCGCCGGCGCCGTGATCGGCATGGCAGCCCGCGTGGCACTGCCCGAGATCGACCTCACCCAGGGCGGCAAGGACGTCGTCTACGCGGAAGTGGCCATGAACCTCCTGCCCGTCGCCGTCGGCGGCATCGTCCTGGCCGCGGCCGTCGCCGCCATGATGTCCACGGCCTCCGGCGCGCTCATCGCCGCCGCGACGGTGGCCCGCACCGACGTCACTCCGTTCGTCGCCGGCTGGTTCGGCAAGAAGATCGAGGTCAACTCGGGCACCAACCCCGAGCACGACGTCCGCGCCAACCGCTGGTGGGTCCTGGGCCTCGGCGTCGTCACGATTCTCCTGGCCATCATGGTCAAGGACGTCGTCGCGGCCCTGACCATCGCCTACGACATCCTCGTCGGCGGCCTCCTCGTGGCGATCCTCGGCGGCCTGCTCTGGAAGCGCGGCAACGGCACGGGCGCCGCCTGGTCGATGGCCGCGGGCACGCTCTTCACGCTGGGGACCATGATCATCCTGGAGATCCAGGGCGACGCTCCCTACGACGGCGTCTACGCGAACGAGCCGATCTACGTCGGCCTCGCCGCCTCCATCGTGGTCTACGTCGCCGTGAGCCTCGCGACCCCGGCCACGAGCCGGGACGTGACCGCGGCCTGGGAGGACCGCGTCGCCGGGCGCGTTCAGACCGAGGGCGTGTCCCTCGAGGAGACCGCCGCCCGCTGACCCGGCCCCGCGCGCCGGCCCCACTGATCCGGCCCCGGCCGCCCGGCCGACGCCCGGGCGCCCCGGTCCGTCACGCTCCGTAACCCCGTTCCCGCACCGCGGGGGCGGGGTTACGCTGTGTGAAGCTTCACGAGACGCGGCGCCAAGCTCCGACTGGCCGCGCACCAACCCCAGGTTCATGGGTGGTTCGGATGAGGAAGCGGCCCGCGCCGGCCGGCACGGGCAAGAGTCCAGCGAAAGGCCCGCCGTGGCGTCCAGCCCGATCCCCGTCCTGCCGATCCTGGACACGGAGCTCGGCACCGTGACGCTCTACGTCGCCGGAGAACGGTACCGGTACCTCGCCGAGGACCCCCACGCCCTGGAACGCGCCCTGGCCAACGCCTGCGCCGCGCCGCGCTGGGACCGCGGCGCCCTCCGGCTCGTCGTCCGGACCGCCGCGGCCGGGAAGCGCCGCGGCGTTCCGGCCACGTTCACCCTCACGGAACCGCCGTCGTCGGAGCAGTGCGGACGCCACACGCGTATACTGGTCGGCTGAAGGGGAGTAGTTCCAGCCCCTCCCCCGCCACGGCGGGCGGAGGAGGCAGCGGACTTGTCGACATACTGGCCACGATGAGCGTGGCCCGGCAATCCACCCGGACCACGGTCCGGGCGAGCGAGACCTTCGGCCCGCCGGTGGCGGTCCGAGGTTCGCCGTACCCAGATCCTCGACCGTCGCCCCCAGGCTCCGCCTGGGCCGACCGACCGAACGAGGATCCATGCCCATCCCCGAACAGCGCGGCTTCGAACCGCGCGACACCGTACCCCACGGCCCCGCCCCGACCGCCGTCCACCGCACTCCGTCCCACCGCGACATCCGCCGCTGGCGCAAGTACCTCGCCGACGAGCGGGCCGAGGGCGCCGTCTACCGCGAGCTCGCGGCCAACCGCGAGGGCGAGGAGCGGGAGATCCTCCTGGGCCTGGCCGAGGCCGAGCTCCGCCACGAACGCCACTGGGCGGCCCTGCTCGGCGAGCACGCCGACAAGCGCACACGCCCCTCGCTGCACCGGATCGTGCTGCGCTTCCTCGCCCGCCACGTCGGCTCCGTGTTCATCCTCGCGCTGGCCCAGCGCGCCGAGGGCAACTCACCGTACGCCGACGACCGCGACGCGACGCGCCAGATGGCCGCCGACGAGGCCGTGCACGAGGAGGTCGTCCGCGGCCTCGCGACGCGCGGAAGGCACCGGCTCTCCGGCAACTTCCGGGCCGCCGTCTTCGGCGCCAACGACGGCCTGGTCTCCAACCTGGCCCTCGTCATGGGCATCGGCGCGACCGGCGTCTCCAGCGCCCTCGTGCTCTTCTCCGGCATCGCCGGGCTCCTGGCGGGGGCGCTGTCGATGGCCGCCGGCGAGTTCGTGTCCGTGCGCTCGCAGCGCGAGCTCATGGAGGCCGCCCGCCCGACCCAGGTCACGCTCTCCGCCGCGCCGGACCTGGACCTGGACGCCAACGAGCTCGTCCTCGTCTACAAGGCCCGCGGCATGAGCGCCGAGGCGGCCGAGCACCGGGCGGCCGAACGCATGGGCTACTTCTCCTGCGATTGCGATCCGTCGTTGTCCCTGCAGCCGGAGAGGGCCGCCGAGGAGGAGGACGAGCCGGACACGATCGGTTCCGCGCTCGGGGCGGCCGCCGCGAGCTTCTGCTTCTTCGCCTCGGGCGCGCTGATCCCGATCATCCCGTACCTCCTGGGCCTGACCGGCCTCGCCGCCGTCGCGGTCTCGGTCGTGCTCGTCGGGGCCGCGCTCATGGGCACGGGCGGCGTCGTCGGCCTGCTCTCCGGCGCATCGCCGGCCAAGCGGGGGCTGCGCCAGCTGGCGATCGGGCTCGGCGCGGCGGCCGTGACCTACCTGCTGGGCCTCGCCTTCGGCACCACGGTCGCCTAGGCCCAGGACGACGCCGGGGCCCCGACCCCGTGCCCGGGCGGGCTCAGGCTCCCGGGGAGGATCCGGCGTCGTCCGCGTCCCCGCGCCCGTCGGCGAAGTGGGCTGCCAGGCGCTCGAGGGTGCGCTCCATATTGCGCGGCGTCGTCCGGGTGAAGCCGAACACCCGCAGCAGCCACTTGTGCTTGAGACGGGAGGCGTCCCAGGTCTCGCGGACCAGGGTCCCGCCCTCGGCGGGCTCGAGCTCGTAGCGCCAGCGGTGCCCGCTGAAGTGGCGCCAGGCGATGAGCCGGCCCTCCTCGAACTCCACGACGCGGTTGCTGATCCGGTACGGGACGCCGAGGCGCATGTCCATGCCGAACTCGGCTCCGGGCCCGAGCCGCTCCGGCGCCCCGCCGCGCGTGGCCCGGACCGTCCCGGAGCCGTCGATCACGGGATGCATCGCGGGATCGGCCAGAAGCCCGAAGACCGCGGCGGGCGGGGCGGGAACGAGGCGCCGCCGGGTGACGTGGAAGGGGGAATCGCTCATGAACCGAGCCTAGCCACCAGACCGGCCCCCGCGTCCGCCATCGCTTCGCGTGGCGGACGGGGCCGCTAGATCCGTGCCGCGAGAGGATCGACGCGGACGGGGGCGCCGGTGGCCAGGGACTCCTGGGCGGCGTCGGCCACGGCGGAGGCCGCCACGGCGTCCTCGGGCGGACACGGGTTCTCCCGCTCCCCCAGCACGAGCTCCACGAAGGCCGCCATCTCCTCGCTGTAGGCGGGGGCGAAGCGCTCGGCGAAGGTCTCGTGCGGCGACCCGGACGGGAAGGCGGTCCCCGGCTCGGCCGAGCGCAACGCGGCGCGCTCGTCGAGTCCGACGACGAGCGATCCCTTCGAGCCCTGGATCTCGAGGCGGACGTCGTGCCCGGCCCCGTTGTAACGCGTGGCGGTCGCGGTGGCCACGGTGCCGTCGTCGAGCGTCAGGACGGCCAGCGCCGTGTCGACGTCGCCGACGGCGCCGATGGCCGGGTCCCCGTTGTTGGAACCGCGGGCGTAGACCTCGACCACCTCGCGCCCGATGATCCAGCGGATGACGTCGAAGTCGTGGACCGAACAGTCGCGGAAGAGGCCGCCCGAGGTGGCGAGGTACTCGACCGAGGGCGGGAACATGTCCCCCGTGACGGCGCGCAGCGAGTGGATCCACCCGAGCTCGCCGGCCGCGTAGGCCCGCTTGGCCTCGAGGTAGCCGGCGTCGAAGCGCCGCTGATGGCCGATCTGGACTGTACCCCCGGCCTCGCGGATCTCCCGCAGCAACGGCAGCGACGAGGCCGTGTCTCCCGCCACGGGCTTCTCGCAGAACACCGGTACCCCGGCCGCGATGCCGGCGCGGATGAGCTCGGGGTGCGTCTGCGTCCCCGTGGCCACGACCAGGCCGTCGATCCCGCCCGCGAGGAGGGCCCCGACGTCGTCCGCGTGTCCGGCGCCGAGCCGCTCCGCCGTGGCCCGGGCGTGCTCGAGGGCGACGTCCGTGAGGACGAGCCGTAGCCCGATCCCCCGCGCGGCGAAGCGCTCCCGCAGTCCAAGGATGTTCCGGGCATGCATGACGCCGATGCGTCCGACGCCGGCCAGTCCCAGGGTCAGTGTCCTCATGTCGTCCTTTCGTCGTGGAATCGGCGGATCAGGCCAGGTTGCGGGCGGCGTCCGGCGCGTGTTCCGACGTTTCCCGGGCCTCGGCCTTGACCTCCTCGGCCAGCTCGCTGTGGCCGCCGAGCTGTTCGAGCTCGTGGGCGAGCTCGGCCAGTTCGGCGCCGCCGGCCATCTGCGCCGTGAGCTCCTCGAGGGTGATGTCCTTCTTCTCGTAGTAGCCGATCGAGCGGCCGCGCTTGAGCAGCAGGAAGCGGTCCCCCACGGGGAAGGCGTGGTGCGGGTTGTGGGTGATGAAGATGACCCCGAGGCCGCGGTCGCGGGCCTGGAGGATGTAGCGCAGCACGACGCCGGACTGCTTCACGCCCAGGGCGGCGGTCGGCTCGTCGAGGATCAGCACCTTCGCGCCGAAGTACACGGCCCGGGCGATCGCCACGCACTGGCGCTCGCCGCCGGACAGCTGGCCGATCGGCTGCTCCACGTCGCGCAGGTCGATCCCCATCGCGGCGAGCTCGTCCTTGGTCACCTGCTTCATCTTCTCGACGTCCAGGCGCTTGAACGGGCCGAACCCCGTGGACAGCTCGGAGCCGAGGAAGAAGTTGCGCCAGATCGGCATGAGCGAGACCACGGCCAGGTCCTGGTAGACCGCCGCGATGCCCGAGTCCAGGGCCTCGCGCGGCGAGGAGAGCCGGCGCGGTTCGCCGAGGATGTTGAACGTGCCGTCGTCGTGCTGGTGCAGGCCCGCGATGATCTTGATCAGGGTGGACTTGCCGGCCCCGTTGTCGCCGAGAACGCACGTGACGCGTCCGGCGTCGACCGCCATCGTCACGTCGCGCAGCGCGATGATGTTCCCGTACCGCTTCCCGACCCCGTCGAGCTCGAGCAGGTGCACGGGGGTGTGGGTCAGCGGATCGGCCTGTCCGGCGAGCAGGGCCTCCTGCTCGATGCGGTCCTTGCGGGTGCCGTGGCTCATGGGGGTTCCTTCCGGGGTGTTCCGCGACGGGGTCTCGGGGGTGCTCATTTGGATTCGGCCCTCTTCTTCACGGCGATGTTCACGATCGTGGCGAGCAGGAGCATCAGGCCCAGGAAGAACTTGAACCAGTCCGGGTTCCACTCGGCGTAGACGATGCCCTTGTTGGCCATGCCGAAGATGAACGCGCCGATCGCGCCGCCGACCGCGGAACCGTAGCCGCCGGTGAGCAGGCAGCCGCCGATGACCGCGGCGATGATGTAGAGGAACTCGTTGCCGATGCCCTCGCCGGACTGGACGGTGTCGAACGCGAAGAGGTTGTGCATGCCGAGGATCCACCCGCACAGGCCCACGCCCATGAACAGGCCGATCTTGGTCCGCACGACCGGCACGCCGACCGCGCGGGCAGCGTTCGCGTCCCCGCCCACGGCGAAGATCCAGTTCCCGACCCGCGTGCGCAGCAGGATCCACGAGGCCACCGCGACGAGCCCGATCCAGAAGAACACCGTGATCTTCACGTCCACCCCGAAGATCCCGACGGAGGAGGCGAACACTGCGCGGGCCGAGGCGAAGCCGTCCATCCGCGCGATCGACGGGGTCGAGACCGAGCCGCCGATCAAGCGGGTCAGGCCCAGGTTGAGGCCGGTCAGCATCAGGAACGAGGCCAGGGTCACGATGAAGGAGGGCAGCTTGGTCTTGATCAGGATCCACCCGTTCACGAAGCCGACCGCGAGCGAGACGAGCAGGGCGACGACGACGCCGACCCAGACGTTGGTGCTGAAGTACCAGGAGAACAGCGAGGCGGCCAGCGCCGAGGAGATCACCGCGACGCCCGTGGAGAGGTCGAACTCCCCGCCGATCATCAGCAGGGACACCCCGACCGCCATGATCCCGATCGTCGAGGCCCCGTACAGCACGGTCGCGAAGGAGGACGGCTGCAGGAAGACCGGGGCGACGACCGCGAAGAACGCGAACAGGGCCACCGCGCCCACGAGCGCGCCGATCTCCGGACGGCCCAGCAGCTTCGCCAGCGTTCCCTTCGCCGCGACCCGGTCATCGGTCGCCGGGGGTTTAGGCGTGGTCAACGTTGTAGTACTCATCTCATGCATCACTTTCTCTCGACCGGGGGCGGCGGCGCGGCCGCCGCCCCCGGGGACCCGGAAGGCCTCGGACTAACGAATGCCCTCGGCGGCGAACTCCAGCACGGCGTCGGCGTTCTCCGCGTCGATGATGGTGGGGCCCGTCAGGACGGGCTGCCCTCCACCGATCTGGAAGCCGCCGCGGTGGGCCTGCCAGATGGCGTCGACCGCCCCGTAGCCCTGGAGCCACGGCTGCTGGTCGACCGTGAAGATGACCTCGCCGTCGACGATCTTCTGCGCGAGCTCGGGGTTCATGTCGAAGGAGGCGACCTTGATCTCGCTGCCCGCGGTCTCGGCGGACTTCAGGATGGTCAGGGTGATCGGCGCGCCGAGGCCGATGATGACGTCGGCGTCCCGCGTGGACTGCAGCTTGGCCGTCACGGTGGATTCGACCTGCGTCATGTCCGTGCCCTGCACGTAGAGGATCTCGGTGCCGGGGACCTTGGCCTTGACGCCGGCGCAGCGGTTCTCGAGGCCGACGTGGCCCTGGGCCTGGATGACGCAGATCGGGTGGTCGTAGCCGTCCTCCGCGAGCCGCTCGCCCACGGCCTCGCCGGCCAGCTTCTCGTCGGAGCCGAAGTGCGTGAACGCGCCGAGCTCCTTGAAACGGTCCTCGCCGGCGTTCAGGCTGACGATCGGGATGCCGGCGTCGGCGGCCTTCTTGAGGGCCGAGGCCATGGCGTCGGGCTTCGCGAGCGTCACGGCGATGCCGTCGACGCCCTGGTCCACGGCCTGCTCGATGAGCTGGGCCTGGCGTCCGCCGTCCTCGTCGTTGAGGTACTGCAGGGAGACGTTGTCCTTGGACGCGGCCTCCTCCGCGCCCTTGCGCAGGATGTCCCAGAAGGTGTCTCCCGCCGGGGCGTGGGTGATGAGGGCGATTTTCAGCTCGGGCGTGGTGACGGCGTTGCCGCCCCCGCCGGCCGCCTCGGCGGCGGGGGCGCGGCCGCCCTCGCTCGAGCAGGCGGCGAGTCCCAGGAGCGGGACGACCAGGGCGGCGGCGGCGATCTTCCGCCAGGAATGCTTCGACGACACGGGAATCTCCTTCGGTTCACGTCCGGGCCGCTGGACGCGGTCCCGGGGTTGGGCCCCGCCCCACGCGGCGCCCCTCCTGACTAGAAATCATGGTGACCGCCATCACAGATGTCAATAGTATGTCAGGACATATTTACATCCTTTCCAAGATGCGCCTACGCTGGGGGCACGCCCTCGCCGGACCCGCCACGGGATCCCGGGATGAGGTACGGTCGGGGCGTATCTTTGTCTTATCAATTTGACATCCTGAGGTAGGGCGGAGGAGTTTCCATGACCACCGGGTTGAACATCCCCATCGACCGCTCGTCCCCCGTTCCGCTGTACCACCAGATCGTGCAGGGGATCGAGGCGGCGATCCACGACGGGACGCTTGAGCACGGCAGCCGGCTCGCGAACGAGATCGAGCTCGCCCAGCAGCTGAACCTGTCCCGGCCCACGATGCGCAAGGCCATGGACGAGCTCGTGCGCTCCGGCCTGCTCGTCCGCAAGCGCGGCGTCGGCACGCAGGTCGTGGCCAGCCAGGTCCGCCGCCACCTCGAGCTGACGAGCCTCAACGACGACCTCGAGCGGGCGGGCAAGACCCCGAGCACCGAGGTCCTCCGCTTCGCGCACTCCCCGGCCGACGAGCGCGTCCAGGAGCTGCTCCAGCTGCCCCCCGGCGTCGGCGTGTACCACTTCACGCGCTTGCGGCGCGTCGACGGCGCCCCCCTGGCTGTGATGGAGAACTGGGTGCGCGACGACGTCGCCCAGATGACCGAGGCCGAGCTGTCCCGCGAGGGCCTGTACCGCCTCCTGCGCCAAGCGGGCGTGAACTTCCGGCTCGCCAACCAGCGCATCGGCGCGGTCTCCGCGGGCGAGGAGCAGGCCCGGCGGCTCGAGGTCGCCCCGGGGGCGGCCCTCGTCACGATGGAGCGCACGGCCATGGACGACGCCGGCCGCGCCGTCGAGACCGGTTCCCACGTCTACCGCGCCGACTCCTACAGCTTCGAAATGACCCTCGTGCAGCGCTGACGCGCCGCCACCGATCGAAAGGCCCCCATGAGCGACTGGGTGTTCCCCGCAGGTTCCGCCGCCGACGGCCCGTGGGCCGTGTCCCTCGGTGCGCACGACAGCGCGAGGGCCGTCGCCGGCTGGCGCCACACCGGGCTCAAGGTGGCCCACCTGGCCCCGGGCGGCAGCGTCGGGCTCGAGGCCGCTGCGGAGGAGCGCATCGTCGTTCCGCTCGAAGGCTCGTTCACCGTGGAAGCGGGCGGTGCGCGGTACGAGCTCGCGGGGCGCGGTTCCGTCTTCGACGGCCCCTCCGACGTCCTCTACACGGGAACCGGGACCGCGCTCACTCTCTCGTCCGAGGCCGGTGGCCGCGTCGCGATCGCCCTGGCGCCGGCGCGCGAGGAGTACCCGGCCCGCCTCGTCACGGCGGCCGAGACGCCCGTCGAGCTCCGGGGCGCCGGGAACTGCTCCCGCCAGGTCCACAACTTCGGCACGCCGGCCGCCCTCGAGGCGGACCGGTTCATCGTCTGCGAAGTGATCACCCCGGCCGGCAACTGGTCCTCCTATCCCCCGCACAAGCACGACGAGGAGAAGGACGGCGAGACGAACCTCGAGGAGATCTACTACTTCGAGACCCGCACCGCGAGCGGCTCCGGCGCGCCGGCGGAGGCAGACGCCGTCGGCTACGCCCGCGTCTACGCCTCCGACGAGCGCCCGATCGACGTGGCCGCGGAGGTCCGCACGGGCGACGTCGTCCTGGTCCCCTACGGCTGGCACGGCCCCGCGATGGCGGCCCCGGGCTACGACCTCTACTACCTCAATGTGATGGCCGGTCCCGGGCGGGTCCGCGAGTGGCTCATCAGCGACGATCCGCACCACGGCTGGGTGCGCTCCACGTGGGACGCCCAGGAGGTCGACCCGCGCCTTCCCTTCACCGCCCCGTAGGCGCCGGCCCCGTGGAGCCGCGCGGCACGATGCGCGGCGCGGCCTGCGGCGGGGCGGAGGGGGAACCGCCGTCGAGCCACTCGAGGAGCACCGCGCCGACGTCGGATCCGACGACGACGCCGCGGTAGTCGACGCTGCTGAGGTCCAGCAGGTGGGACCCGGCCAGGGGCGAGTCGTCGTAGCCCATGAGCGAGACGTCCTCGGGAATCCTCCGCCCGGCCCCGCGCAGGGCCGCGGCCGCGCCGAGCGCCATCGTGTCGTTCGCGGCGAGCACGGCCGTCACCTCGGGCGCGTCGCCCAGGAGTTCGACGGCGGACGCGTAGCCGTCGGGTTCGAGCGTCCCCTCGGCCGCGCGGACGGTGAGCGACGCCCCGGGGTGCGCCTCGACGGCGGCGCGGAAGGCCTCGGCGCGGACCCGGGCCGCCTCGCCGGGCCCGGTCAGGTGGCCGAGGCGGAGGTGGCCGAGGCCGAGCAGGTGCCGGGCGGCCATCTCGGCGCCGAGCGCGTCGTCGCCGGCGACGACGACGGCGCCCGGGTGGCGGACGGCGCGGTTGCCCGCGACGACGACGGGGATCCCCAGGTCGCGCGAGGAATCGGGCAGGGCCTCGGCGGCGATGACGAGCCCGTCGACGTCGAGGGAGAGGAAACCCTCGAGGCTCGCCCGGACATCCGGACCACCCGAGGCGATGTCGCCGAGCAGGACCTTGTAGCCGCGGGGTTCGACGGCGGCGCGGAGCCCCTTGAGCAGCTCGACGAACCACAGGTTCGTGTAGTCGTCGACGAGGACCCCGATGGTCCGGCTGCGGTTGGCCGCGAGCGTCGTGGCGGCCCGGCTGGGCCGGTATCCGAGCGTGGCGATGGCCCGCCGCACGGCGTCGCGCTTGGCCGCGGAGACCTTGTCCGAGCCCTGCAGGACGAGCGAGACAAGGGACTTGGAGACGCCCGCTTCGCGGGCCACGTCGTAGATCGTCGGGCGTTTGGCCGCCACCGCTCCCCCTGGGAAAAGGCCGTCCGCCCGGCCGCTCCGGGCGCTCGGATGACCACACTACCCGAGAGGTATTGACAGGACATACTCTCAAATGGAGAATTCAATGGAGCGCTCCAAATGTGACGCCACCCACCACCATCCCACCCTCCAGACGAAGAGGTACGACATGGCCAAGGCACTTGGCGTCGCCGTCATCGGCGCCGGCATGGCCGGCCGCGGACACGCGGCCGCCTACCACGCAGCATCGACTATCAACAGCCCCACCCTCCCGCCGATCCGGCTCGTGTCGATCGCCGACATCAACGAGGAGTTCGGGACCCTCGCGGCGCGGCGATTCGGCTACGAGCGCTACGACCGCACGTGGCAGGACATCGCCGCGGCCGACGACATCGACGTCGTGAGCGTCGTGGTGGCGAACCACCTGCACCGCGAGATCGTCGAGGGGCTCCTCGCCGCCGGCAAGCACGTCCTGTGCGAGAAGCCGCTCAGCGACTCGCTCGACGAGGCCCGCGCCATGGCCCGCATCGCCGCCGAGGCCGCGCCGCTGGCCCGGATCGGCTTCACCTTCCGCCGCACCCCGGGCATCGCCTACGTCCGCGAGCTCATCCAATCGGGGACGCTCGGCAAGGTGCTGCACTTCAGTGGCCGCTACTGGACCGATTACGCGTGCAGCCCGCAGGCCCCCATGAGCTGGCGCTTCAAGGGTGGCCCGGGCTCCGGCGCCCTGGCCGACGTCGGCAGCCACCTCGCCTACGTCGCCGAGTTCCTGTGCGGCGACATCTCCTCCGTCGCCGGTGGCCGCCTCGCGACCGCCATCACCGAGCGTCCCGTGCCCCTCGGCGCGGTGTTCGGCCACGAGCACACGGAGGTCTCGGAGCAGCTCGAGGCCGTCGAAAACGACGACTACGCGGCGTTCAATGCAGCGTTCGCCGGCGGCGGCACCGGTTCCTTCGAGGTCTCCCGCGTCGCCGCCGGCCACCCGACCACGCTCACGTTCGAGGTCTTCTGCGAGAACGGCGCAGCGGTGTGGGACCAGCGCCGCCCCGCCGAGGTCCAGCTCTTCGTCAACGAGGGACCGGCGAAGTCCAACGGCTACCGTCAGGTCCTCCTCGGCCCCGAGCACCCCTACTTCGGCGGCGGCCTCGCCATGGACGCCCCCGGCATGGGCGTGGGCCAGAACGAGGCGTTCGTCTACCAGGCCCGCGCCTTCCTCGAAGAGGTCGCGGGGATCGAAGACGGGGCGCTGCCGCGCTGCGCGACGTTCGAGGAGGGCCTGCACAACATGGAGCTCCTGGAGGCCGTGACCCGCTCGGCCCTCGCCGGCGGACAGCTGGTGACGCTGTGAAGCTCGGGGTCTACACCGCCATCCTCCACGACCGCCCGCTGGCCGAGGCCCTCGATGTCCTCGCCTCCCTCCGGCTCGACGCCGCGGAGATCAACGCGGGCGGCTTCCTGCCACCCGTCCACCTGCCCGTCGAGCAGATCCTCGCGAGCGGATCCGCACGCGACGACTACCTGGGCCTCTTCGCCGAGAAGGGGATCGAGCTCGCCGGCCTGAACGCCAACGGCAATCCGCTGCACCCCGACCCGGCGATCGGGCCGAAGCACGCCGAGGAGCTGCGCCGGGCCATCCGCGTCGCGGGCGCCCTGGGCCAGACCCGCGTCGTCACGATGTCGGGGCTCCCCGGCGGGGAGCCCGGCGCCACCGTCCCGAACTGGATCGTGAACCCCTGGAGCTCGGGCGCGCTCGACGTGCTCGACTACCAGTGGGACCGGGTCGCCGTGCCGTTCTGGAAGGAGATCGACGAGCTCGCCGGCGAGCACGGAGTCAAGGTCGCGATCGAGATGCACCCGCAGAACCTCGTCTTCAATCCGCCGACGCTCAAGCGGCTCGTCGAGCGCGCGGGCACCGCCAACGTCGGCGCTGAAATGGACCCCTCGCACTTGTTCTGGCAGCACATGGACCCCGTCGCGGCCGTCGACTACCTCGGCGACCTCGTGGTCCACGCCGCCGCGAAGGACGTGCGGATCAACCCGGAGGCCGCCGTCTACGGCGTCCTCGACGACCGCTTCCGCCGCCTCCGCGAGGACGAGGAGCGCACGGGGCTCGGCGGGCACGAGTACGTCAACGAGTGGCCGAAGGACTCCGCCTGGGACTTCGTGGCGCTCGGCCGCGGGCACGACGCCGGATTCTGGACCCGCTTCCTCGCGGCACTGCACCGCGTCGACCCCGACATGGCCGTCCACATCGAGCACGAGGACACCTCCCTCGGCCGCATCGAGGGCCTCGAGGTGGCCGCGGGCGTCCTGCTGGAGGCGGCCGGGAACGCCGGGCTCCGCTGACGCGGGCCGCCCCCTCACTCCGACGGCGGGGGCGGGCGGGGGACGACATGTCCCTCCGCCCGCCCCCGCCGTCGTCGCACGCCCCGCCGTCGTACTGGTTCCCGGAGGTGCGCCCGGCGCCACACCGGGGGCAGAATGAGAGCGGCGAGCCCCGGCGGGACACGATTGACGCGGGACCCGCCCGGGCACGCCGGGCATGAGGCAGCGGCACGGTCCCCCACACCGTGCCGCTGCCGCTCTCAGGCGGCGTGGTGGGGACCCACCGTGCCGCTGCCGGGACGGGCCAGGGCGGCCCGGTCGCCGGCACGGAACTCCTCCTCGAGCTCCTCGAGCGTCTTGCCGCGGGTCTCCGGGAGGTAGAGCTTCACGAAGACCACCGCGCCGACGCCGAGGACGGCGAAGAGGTAGAAGGTATTGGAGATGCCCATCGCGTCCACGAGCATCGGGAACGAGAACCCGACGCCGAAGTTCACGATCCACAGGACGAACGTCGCCACGCCCATCCCCAGGCCGCGGATCCGCTGCGGGAAGATCTCGGAGAGCATGAGCCACGTGACCGTCGAGATCGAGGCCTGCTGGAACGCCAGGAAGGTCACGGTCAGCGACAGGATCACGAAGCCGCGGGCCGTTCCCTCCGGCAGCACGGAGGAGAAGAAGCCGATCAGCGCGAGCGCGGAGATGGTCCCCAGCTGGCCCGTGATGAGCATCGGCCGGCGCCCCACCTTGCCGAGCAGCCAGATCCCGAAGAAGACGGCGACGACCGAGACCACCCCGTTGGCGATGTTCGCCGTCAGGGCCGCCTGCGTGCCGAAGCCGGCCTGCTTCAGGATCTCCGTGCCGTAGTACATGATCGAGTTCACGCCCGTGATCTGCTGGCAGACCGCGATCCCGATCCCGATCAGGAACACGCGCCGCAGCCATGGCGCCTTGAGGTCGGCGACCGTTCCCTTGGTGGCCTCGTAGTCCTGCCGGGCGGCCTCGGTGACCTCGGCGAGCTCGCGCCGCGCCAACGCCGCGCTGCGGATCCGCTGGAGCACCTCGAACGCCTCGGAGTAGCTGCCGATCGAGGCCAGCCAGCGCGGGGACTCCGGGACGCGGAGCATCCCGATCCACAAGGCGATCGCCGGCAGGGTCGCGAGCACCAGCATCCAGCGCCAGATGTGCAGCTGATCGGCCCAGACGTTGCCGAGCACGGCGTTGGTGATGAACGCGAGGAGCTGGCCCACGACGATCATCAGCTCGTTGCGCGTGACCATCTGGCCGCGCAGGTGCGCGGGCGAGACCTCCGCGAGGAACACCGGGACCATGACCGAGGCGCCGCCGACGGCCATGCCGAGGATGAACCGGAACGGCACCATGACGGCCACCGCGGGGGCGAAGGAGACGCCGAGCGTGCCGATCAGGAACACGCCCGCCAGGGCCATGATCATGCGCCGGCGCCCGTAGCGGTCGGCGAGCCGGCCGCCGAACATGGCCCCGAAGGCCGCCCCGAGGAGCAGGGAACTCGTCACGAGCCCCGTCGTGAACGGCGTCAGCCCGAGGTCCTCCTCCATAAACGGCAGGGCTCCGTTGATGACGCCCGTGTCGTAGCCGAACAGGAGGCCGCCAAGTGTGCTCACGGCCATGATGCGCTTGAGGTTCTTGTTGGGTTCTCCGTGGTCCGCCGTCGTGGCGGTGCCGGGTGCAACGGGCAGGGTCATGGGTCGGTTCACCGTTCGTCGTCCTCCGGGGCTGTCGTCGTCCGCGGCCCCGGGCTACTGCGTGCTGGAGACGTACTCCTGCATGGCCCGTAGCTGGTAGCGGGAGACCTCGTGCGCGTTCTCGTTCTCGGCGAAGACCGAGGAGACCATGACGGACTCCTGGCGCCCGTAGAAGCCGTTCTCCGCGAGGCCGCCGAAGAACTCGTCCCAGTTCACGTCGCCGTCGCCGATCTTGAGGTGCTGGTGCACGCGCACCGGGTTGCCCGGCGGGTTGGTGATGTAGCGCAGGCCGTGTGAGGCGTGGTGGTTCATGGTGTCGGCCACGTGGACCACGCGCAGGCGGTCCCCGACGGCGTCCATGATGTCCAGGGGCGCGTCCTTCATGTGGAAGGAGTGCGCGGCGACGTAGACGAACGAGAGGTTCGGCGAGTTCACGCCGCGGATCACGCGCCAGGCCGCGAGCCCCTCCTCGACGAAGTCGTCCGGGTGCGGGTCGATCGCGACGTCGATCCCCTCGCGCTCGATCAGGGGCAGGAGTTCCTCGAGGGAGCGGTAGAACGCGGCCTCCGACGCCTCGGCGTGCTCCGGGCGGCCGGAGAACTCCGTGTTCATCTGCCGCACGCCGAGGTCGACGGCGATCTGGATGGCGCGCTTCCAGTAGCGGACGGCGGCCTCCCGCTCCCACTCGACGGGCGAGGACCAGCGCAGCACGGGCAGCACGGAGGCGATTTCGACGCCGGCGGCGCGGCATGCGTCGCGCAGCCCGCCCACGAGCCGGTCGTCGGCCTTCGGGTGGGTGAAGAACGGAACGACGTCCGCGTGCGGGGTGAGCTGCAGGTACTTGTAGCCGAGGTCCGCCGCGAGCTGTGGGAACTCGAGGACGGAATGGCTGTGGTGGAAGGGGGTGGGATCCAGGGCGATCTTCATGGGCGTCTCTCCTGTCGGTTACGCGTAGAGCGCGGGCTTCTCGTTGAGGACGACGGCGACCTTGCCGCCCGTGCGCTGGGCCTCGACCCCGGCCTCGCAGCACGCGGCCGTGGCGTAGCCGTCCCACGCGCTCGGACCCGCGATCGCGCCGCGGCGCGCGGCGTCCGCCCAGGCCTGGATCTCGACGTCGTAGGCCGCGCCGAAGCGGGCCTCGAAGCCGGGGGCGACGATCCCGCCCCAGCGGCCGGCGCTGCGGACGTAGGGGCCGGCGTCGTGGCCGATGGAGACGATGCCGGTCTCGAGGGTCGCCTGCGTGGCCACCTCGTAGCCGAACTGGGCGTTGACGTAGATCTCGACGTCGGCGAGCACGCCGGACTCGGTCTCCAGGAGCACGTGCTGCGGGTCGTGCTGGCCCTCGGGCGCGTGCCGGGTGGGCTTGCCGAGGCGGACCTGCACCGAGGTGATCTCCTCGCCCGTGAAGAAGCGGACGGCGTCGAACTCGTGGACCACCGAGTCGTTGATGAGCATCTCGTTGGTGAAGCCGGGCGGGGTGTCGGGGTTGCGGTGCTGGTGGTGCAGCATGAGCAGCTCGCCGAACTCGCCCGAGCGGATCGACTCGCGCAGCCGCACGTAGTCGGCGTCGAAGCGGCGCATGAAGCCCACCTGGATGAGCTGGCGGCCGAGCGCGGCCTCCGCCTGGACGATCTCCCACGAGGAGGCGGCGTCGGGCGTCAGCGGCTTCTCGCACAGGATCGGCAGGCCGCGCTCAAGCGCGGCGAGCAGGATGTCCTTGTGGAGGAAGCCCGGGGTCGCGATGAGGACCGCGTCGACGTCCCGGCCCTCGAGCGCCTCGGCGGCGTCGGCGAGCGCGACGGCGCCGGGGATCCCCTCGATGGCCGCGCGGGCGCGGTCCAGGTCGATGTCGACGACGGCGGAGACCTCGGCACCGTTGATGCGGTGGTGCAGGCGCTGGATGTGGTCGGCGCCCATGCGTCCGGCTCCGATGACGGCAACGCGAAGCGTCTCTGCCACGGCTGCTCCTTTCAGGGGTGGGGCCCGGGGACCGGGCGGAGGGTGGAGGGTGTCAGACGCGGGTGCGGGACCCGCAGGAGAGCAGGTGCCGGCGCGTCCGGGTTGCGATCGGGAGCGGGACGGAGAAGTCCGCGACGGGATACATGTCCTGCTCGACGATCCCGTAGACGTGCCTCTCGAGCTTCTCGACGGCGTCGATGACGGCGCCGAGGTCCGGCAGGCCGGCGGGCGGCTCGACCATGACTCCGGCGAGGTTCGCGGCGGCCCAGGTCAGGTTCCGCTCACGGACGGTGGCGAGGACCTGCGGGTCGATCTGCTTCAAGTGCAGGTAGCCGATCCGTTCCGGGTACTTCTCGATGAGCTCCACGGAGGACGCGCCGCCGTACTCCGCGTGGCCCGTGTCCAGGCACAGGGTCGTCAGCTTCGGGTCGGTGTTCTGCAGGAACGTCTCGATGTCCGCCTGGCCGCACACGTGCGAGTCGGCGTGCGAGTGGAACTGCTGCTGCAGCCCGTACTCCTCCTGCAGGATCCGCCCCAGCCGGTCGTGTCCGGCGAAGAGCGAGGACCAGGCCTCGGCCGAGAGGTGCTCGTCCTCGACGGCCTCGCCCGTGACGTCGTCGCGCCACATGGCCGGGATCACGACGATGTGCTGCCCGCCGAGCGCCGCCGTGAGCTCGGCGACCTTGCGGGCCGGCTCCCAGGCCTGTTCCCAGGCGCCCGCCGATCCGTCGAGCCCGCGGTGGAAGGCCGTGAACACGGTGCCGGCGCAGACGTTCAGGTCCCGGGCGGCGAGCTCGTCGGCAAGCCGCGACGGGTCGGTCGGCAGGTAGCCGTAGGGACCCAGCTCGATCGTCTTGTAGCCGGCCTCGGCGACCTCGTCGAGGAAGCGCTGCCAGGGGGTCTGCTTCGGGTCGTCGGCGAACCAGACGCCCCAGGAGTCGGGGGCCGTGCCGATCGTGATGTGCCGCTGGATGTCGTTCATGTCCTGCGTCCCTTTCCTGCGGGGCTAGTTGGACGGGAAGTTGAAGGAGGCCGTGGATTCCTGCGCCGGCTCGGGCCAGCGCTGGGTCACGGCCTTGCCGCGGGTGTAGAAGCGCACGCCGTCGGGGCCGTAGATGTGGTGGTCGCCGAACAGCGAGTCCTTCCAGCCGCCGAAGGAGTGCCACGCCACGGGGACGGGCAGCGGGATGTTGACGCCGACCATGCCCACGCGGATGCGGCGGGTGTAGGTGCGGGCGTGCGCCCCGGACGAGGTGAAGATCGCGGTGCCGTTGCCGTACGGGTTGGCGTTGACGAGCTCGATGGCCTCCTCGAGCGAGTTGACGCGGACCACGACGAGCACGGGGCCGAAGATCTCCTCGGTGTAGGCGCTCATCTCGGTGGTGACCTTGTCGATCACCGTGGGGCCGATGAAGAAGCCCTCCTCGTGGTCCTTCACGACCAGCTCCCGCCCGTCGACGAGCACGGCGGCGCCGGCCTCGCCGGCCTCGCCGACGATCCGCTGGATGCGGGTCTTCGAGGCCGGGGTGATGACGGGTCCCATGTCGGCGGCGGGGTCCGTGCCGTCGGCCACGGTGATGTCGTTCGCCCGGTCCACGAGCCGGTCCAGGAGCGCGTCGCCCGCGGCGCCGACGGCCACGGCCACGGAGATGGCCATGCAGCGCTGGCCGGCGGAGCCGAACGCGGCGGCGGTGAGGTGGTCCGCGGCGAGGTCCAGGTCGGCGTCGGGCATGACGACGGCGTGGTTCTTGGCGCCGCCGAGGGCCTGCACGCGCTTGCCGTGCTTCGTGGCGGTCTCGTGGACGTACCGGGCGATCGGGGTGGAGCCGACGAAGGAGATCCCGTCGACGTCGGGGTGCGTGAGCAGCCCGTCGACCGTCTCCTTGCCACCGTGCAGGACGGTGAAGACGCCGTCGGGCAGGCCGGCCTCCTGGAACAGCCGGGCGATGAGCAGGCTCGCGGAGGGGTCTCGCTCGGAGGGCTTGAGGATGAACGCATTGCCGGCGGCGATCGCGACGGGCGCCATCCACAGGGGCACCATGACGGGGAAGTTGAACGGCGTGATGCCGGCGACGACGCCGAGGGGCTGGCGGAAGGAGAAGACGTCGATCCCGCCGGAGACCTGGTCCGAGTACTCGCCCTTGAGCGACTGGGAGATCCCGCAGGCGAACTCGACGACCTCGAGGCCGCGCCCGATCTCGCCGGCCGCGTCGGAGAGCACCTTGCCGTGCTCGCTCGTGACGATGCGGGCGAGCTCGTCGGTGTGCGCGGCGAGCAGCTCGCGGAACCTGAAGAGGACCGCGGTGCGGCGGGCGATCGAGACCTCGCCCCATGTGTCGGCGGCGGCCCGCGCGGCGGCGACGGCGGCCTCGAGGTCGGCCGGGCCCGCGAGCCGCAGCTCGCCCGTGACCTCGCCGGTCGCCGGGTTGTAGACGGGCTGCGTGGCGGTGCCCTCGCCGGCCGTCTCGGCGCCGTTGATGAAGTGGTTGATGGTCCGCACGCCCGTGGCGGTCGTGGTCTGCGTGGTCATGGCTTCCTCTCGGGGTCTGCTGTCGTGGGGGGCTGGGCGGGCCGGGGCGGCCCGGCTAGCCCAGGTAGTGCTGCTGGATGGACTTCTTCTGCGTGTAGGTCCCGTAGGCGGCGCGGGTCGAGTCGAGCTCGGAGACGGCCGAGACCGGCACGTCCCACCAGGACTCGGAGTCGGGCGCGTCCAGGAGCGGATCGGATTCGATGTGGATCACGATCGGACCGGAGCCCTCGGGCGCGGCCTTGGCCTCGGCCACGGCCGCGGCGAGCGCGTCGATCGCGTCGGGCCCCGGCTCGATCCGGAGGACCCGCACCCCGAGCGACTCGGCGTTGGCGGCGAGGTCGACGGGGAGCTTCTCCCCCGCGTCGAAGGAGTGCCCCTGCCGGTCCAGCACGCGGTACTGGGTGCCGAAGCGCTGGGATCCGAGGGACTCGGAGAGCGAGCCGATCGAGGCGTAGCCGTGGTTCTGGATGAGCACGGTGATGAGCTTGATCCCCTCGGCCACCGCGGTGACAAGCTCGGTATGCATCATCAGGTAGGAGCCGTCGCCGACCATGACGACGACGTCGCGCGCCTCGGTCCCGTCCGCCGCGGCCTCGTCGAGCGCGGCCCGCTTGACGCCGAGCCCGCCGGCGATCTCGTAGCCCATGCAGGAGAACGCGTACTCGACGTGGTAGCCGTAGGCGTCCTTGACGCGCCACATCTTGTGCAGGTCCCCGGGCAGCGAGCCGGCGGCGCAGACCACCACATCGGTGTCCGCCATGGCGCCGCGGACGGCGCCGATGATCTCGTTCTGCGCCGGCAGCGGGGCATGGCGGGTCGTGAACGCCTCGTCGACGGTCGCGTCCCAGCGCCGCTTCTCCTCGGCGACCACGTGCTCGAGGTCCGCGCCGACGCGGTACCCGGACAGCGCCGTCGTCAGCGCCTCGAGGGCCTTGCGGGCGTCCGCGACGATCGGCAGGGACGTCCCGTGCTTGTACGCGTCGAGGGCGGCGACGTTGATGTTGATGAAGGAGGCGTCCGGGTTCTGGAACGCCGTCCTCGAGGCCGTGGTGAAGTCCTCGTAGCGCGTGCCGATCCCGATCACGAGGTCCGCCTCCCGCGCCAGGGCGTTCGCCGCCGTCGTCCCCGTGGAGCCGATCGCGCCGAGGCAGTACGGGGCGTCCCAGGGCAGCGAGCCGACGCCGGCCTGCGTGTAGCCGACGGGGATCCCGGTGGCCTCGGCGAACGCGGCGAGCTGGTCCTGGGCGAACGCGTAGAGCACGCCGCCTCCGGCGACGACGAGGGGGCGCTTGGCCGCGCGGATGCGGCGCGCGGCCTCGGCGATGTCGGCGGCGTCCGGCTCGGGGCGGCGGATCCGCCACTCGCGCTCGGCGAGGAACTCCTCGGGGACCGCGAAGGCCTCGGCCTGGACGTCCTGCGGGAGCGAGATCGTCACGGCACCGGTCTCGGCCGGGTCCGTCAGCACGCGCAGCCCGTGCATGAACGCGGAGAACAACTGCTCGGGCCGGTTGACCCGGTCGAAGTACTTGGACAGCGGGCGGAACGCGTCGTTGACCGTGATGTCGTAGCCATGGGGGTGCTCGAGCTGCTGGAGCACGGGGTCGGCGGCCCGCGTCGCGAAGGTGTCGCTCGGCAGCAGCAGGACGGGCAGGCGGTTGGCCGTGGCCAGCGCGGCGCCCGTGAGCAGGTTGGAAGAGCCGGGGCCGATCGACGTGGACACGGCGTACGTCGCGCGGCGGCGCGTGTGGCGGGCGTAGCCGACGGCCTGGTGCGATTGCGCCTGCTCGTTGCGTCCCTGGTAGTAGGGCATGAGCGTGGGATCGGCGGCCTGCCACTGCTTCAGGGCCTGTCCGACGCCGGCGACGTTGCCGTGGCCGAAGATCCCGAACATGCCGGGGATCAGCCGGCCGCGGTAGTCCTGCCCGCCGACCGAGTCGACGACGTACTGGCGCCCGAGGAACTCGACGACCGCCTGCGCGACGGTCAGGGTGCGCTGTGCCATGTCTTCTAGGACTCCTTCGAGGTGATGCCCGCGGCGGCCGGGGCCGGCGTGGTCTTGAGCAGGGAGGCGGCCGTTGCCACCGCGGCGGCGACGTCGCCGTCGGGAGGATACAGGAGGGTGCGGCCCACGGTCAGGCCCTGGACGCCCGGGAGGGCGAGGGCGTCCGACCAGCTCGCGAAGACCTCGTCGGGGGCGCCGTCGGGGTCGCCGCCCAGGAGCACGGTCGGCATCGTCGTGGCCGCCATGACGCGTTCCATCTCCGCCACCACGGGCAGCTTCATCCAGGTGTAGGCGCTCGTGGCCCCGAGTCCGGAGGCGATCGCGACGGACTTGACGACGGCGTCGGCCGAGAGGTCGTTGCGGACCCGCCCGTCGACCCAGGAGGAGAGGAACGGCTCGACCATGGCGATCAGGCCCCGCGCGGCGAGCTCGTCGATCGCGTGGGCCGTGTTCTCCAGGACCGAGGCCGTCGCGGGGTCCCCGAGGCCGATCCGGGTGAGCATCTTGCCGCCGTCGGCCCCGAACGCCGCGAGCGCCTCGGCGGTGTGACCCGTGAAGCGGTCGTCGAGCTCGTTGACGAATCCTGCGAGCCCCCCGCGGTTCATGGAGCCGAAGACGAGCTTGCCCTCGAGCGCACCGAGGAGCAGGAGGTCGTCCATGACGTCGGGGCTCGCGAGCACGCCGTCGACGGCCGGGTTCTCGAGCGCGGTGCGCAGGCGGTCCAGGAGGTCGCGCCGGTCGGCCATGGCCGTCGCATCGGAACCGACGGCGAGCGCCCCACGGGCCGGGTGGTCGGCCGCGATGATGAAGTTCTGCCGGCCCAGGACGGGGCCCGGGTGGCGCCGGCGGGCCACGGCCGCGGCGGCCACGGCGCCGGGATCCTCGAGCCGGAGCCGCGTGAGCTGCTCGTAGCGCCGGGGGTCCTGCGGGTCGATGGAGTGAAGGCTCACTGGGCGCCCTCCAGTTCTTCCAGGGCCGGGGTCAGGCGCCCGCGCTCGGCGAGCAGGGCGAGGACTTCGGCGGGAGTGGGCATGTCTTCGGAGCAGGCGAGCCGGGAGGCCACGATGGCCCCGGAGGCGTTGGCGTAGTCGAGGACCGTCTCGAGCGGCCAACCGGCCAGGAGTCCGTGGCAGAAAGCGCCTCCGAAGGAGTCTCCCGCGCCGAGCCCGTTGACGGTCTGCACGGGCACGGGGGCGGAGACCACGCGCTCGGTGCGGGTCTTGGCCATGACGCCCTCGGGGCCGAGCTTGACGACGGCGATCTCGACGCCCGCGTCGAGCAGCCGGTCCGCCTGCTCGTCGGGGGTTCCGCGGCCGACGGCGACGGCGCACTCGGTGTCGTTGCCGATGGCGACGCCCACGTGCGGCAGGATGGCGGCGAGCTGCTCGTGGGCGGCCTGTTCCGAGTCCCAGAACATCGGCCGGTAGTCGAGGTCCAGGACCGTGAATGCGCCCTCGCCGAGTCCGGTGCGGGCGGCCAGGGCGGCGAGGTGCGCGGCCCGGCTCGGTTCGCGGCTCAGGCCCGTGACGGTGGACCAGAAGATCCGGGCGCCGCGCACGGCGTCGAGGTCGAGCTCGTCGGCGCGGATCTCCCAGTCCGGGGCGGTGGGCTGGCGCCCGTAGAAGTAGAGCGGGAAGTCCTCGGGCGGCTGGATCGCGCAGAACGTCACGGGTGTCTGCAGCCCGGCGACGCGGACGGCTTGGGCGGCGTCGACGCCGTAGCGCTCGAGCTCGCGCAGGAGGTAGCCCCCGAAGTCGTCGTCGCCGACGCGGGTCACGACGCCGGCCCGGCGCCCGTGCCGCGCCGCGGCGACCGCCACGTTGGTCGGTGATCCTCCGAGGTACTTGCCGAAGCTGCCGACGTCGGCGAGGCCCACGCCGATGTCGTTGGGGTAGATGTCGACGCTGATGCGTCCCATGGTCAGCACGTCGAGGTTCACGCTGATCGACTTCCTTTCATCGCCGGGGCGGCCTGCCCCGGGACACCCTGCGGGTCTTCCGTGTGAGGCAACGCACACAGACACTCTGCACCAGAATCTTTGTCCTGTCAAAGGTTTGTACTGACATACTTACAAGTGGCTTAACCTGGGCGTCTCGGCGCCCCGCCCACAGCCACCCCGCCCCGGTTGGCGGGCACCCGCGTCGTCGTGAAACGATGGGAGGATGCCCGTGCCTTCGCATCCCCTGATCGACGCCCGCGAGATCCTGCGCGTCGTCGGCGGGGCGGCCTTCACGCGCGGCAAGGGCTACGCGAACAGCCAGCACATCCCCGAGCTCCGGTGGGCCCCGCAGGACGCCCTCCTGACGGGCCGCGTCGAGGGCACGGCGGCCGTCCCCTACCGCACGCGCGTGCAGCTGCGCGCGGCCAAGGGGGCCTGGACCATCGCGGATGCCCATTGCTCGTGCCCCGTCGGCGCCGACTGCAAGCACGCGGCCGCGCTCATGATCTACTCCAACACCCTGCACCTGCGCGCCCGCGACGAGGTCTACGAGGGCACCCCGGCCACCGCCGCGGCCCCGGCCTGGCGGGAGAGCCTGAACGGCCTGCTCGGCGCGGGCCAGCGCGCCGCGGCCGCCGCGGGGACGGCGCGCGGCGGCCGGCCGGGTTCCGAACGCGGGGAGCACCCGCCCGTGCAGCCCCTCGCGCTGCAGTTCGAGCTCCAGGACACCACCCAGACCGCGCACCGGCAGTGGGCGCCGGGCTCCGGCGTCGGGCACCAGCGTTCCTCCGGCCACCGCTGGCGCCTCGGCGTGCGCCCCATGGTGCTCTCCGGCAACGGGCGCTGGGTCCGCGGGAACCTGCGCTGGAACACCATCAGCTTCAAGACCTACGGCCTGACGCTGGACCCGGAGCAGCACCGCTGGTTCTGCCAGTTCGTGCCGCTCTACCGCGCCAACGGGCAGCTCTACTTCGGCGAGGACAACGACTGGCTCTACCTCGACGAGTTCTCCTCCCCCCTGCTCTGGATGCTCCTGGCGGAGGCGGGAAGCCTCGGGATCCGCTTCATCGGCGTGCGCGGCGAGACCCGGATCGTCCTCGGCTCGCCGGCCGCCGTGGCGCTCGCGGCGTTCCGGAACGGCGCGGGGACACCGGCCGGAACGGCCGCGGACGCCGGGCTGAGGCTCGTCCCCCTGCTCTCGATCGACGGGCGCCAGCTCGAGCTGGAACCCGGCGCGGCCGTGGGCCCGATCGGCAACCACGGCGTCTACGCCGCGGACGCCGCGCGCGAGCTGATCGTCCTCTCCCCCGCCGAGGGGCGCCTCGACGCGACGGAGATCGAGGTCCTGCGCCACCCCGAGGCCGTCACCGTCCCGGAGTCGGACATCGACGGCTTCCTCTCCACGGTCTACCCGCGCCTCGGCCGCCGCGTCGCGGTGCTCAGCCCGGACCGGTCCGTGGAGCTGCCCCCGATCGAGCCGCCGAAGCTCGTGCTGCGCGTGCGCTACCGCGGCGACGACACGGCCGAGCTGGATTGGGACTTCGACTACGGACAGGTCCCGGTCGACGCGGACACGCGGGATGCCGAGGCGGAGACCGAGCTCGAGAACGCGGCCCTCGAGGTCCTCGAGCGCACCCCGTCCCTCGCGGCGCGCGTCCTCGCCCCGCGCACCCTCCGCGGCCTCGACACCGTGGACTTCGTGCGGCGCACCCTGCCCGCTCTCGAGGCGATCGACGGACTCGTCGTCGTCACCCAGGGCACGCAACCGGACTACCACGAGCTCACCGAGTCCCCCGAGCTCACCGTCACGACCGTCGAGTCCGAACGCCGCGACTGGTTCGACCTCGGCCTCGTGATCGCGGTCGGCGAGCTGCGCATCCCGTTCGCCGACATCCTCCGCGCCCTCTCCCGCGGGCAGACGCGGATGCTCATGCCGGACAAGACGTACTTCTCGCTCGAACAGCCCCTCTTCGACAAGCTGCGCGAGCTCGTCACCGAGGCCGGACAGCTCACGGAGAAGTCCCACGAGCTGCGCCTCACGCGCTACCAGGCCTCGCTGTGGGAGGAGCTCGACGCCCTCGCGACCCACACGGAGGGCCCGGACTCGTGGTTCGCGGGCGTCGGCGCCCTGCTCGGGGCGGCCGAGGGCGAGCCGGCGGAACTACCCGGCACGCTCGACGCCCGGCTGCGCCCCTACCAGCACGAGGGCTTCACATGGCTCGCCCGCTTGTGGCGCAACGGGCTCGGCGGGGTCCTCGCCGACGACATGGGCCTCGGCAAGACCGTGCAGACCCTCGCCCTCATGCTCCACGCCAAGGAGCAGTGGGCGTCCGCCGACCCGGCCCCCGCCCCCGCGGCGCTCGAGGCGGCGGCCGGGGCCCCGGCGTCGTCCTCCGCCCTGGTGCCCGGCCCCTTCCTCGTCGTTGCCCCCACCTCCGTCGTCTCGAACTGGGCCGACGAGGCCGCGCGCTTCGCCCCCTCGCTCACGGTCGCCGCCGTCACCGACACCCAGGCCCGCGCCCCGCGGCGGCTGGCCGAACTCGCCGCGGAGAACGACGTCGTCGTCACCTCCTACACCCTCTTCCGGCTCGACGCCGAGGCCTACCACTCCGTGCACTGGGCCGGGCTCGTGCTCGACGAGGCGCAGTTCGTGAAGAACAAGGCGACCAAGGCCCACCACGCGGCCCGCGACCTGAACGCGCGCTTCAAGCTCGCCATCACGGGCACGCCCATGGAGAACAACCTCATGGAGCTCTGGTCGATCTTCGCGATCACCTCCCCCGGGCTCTTCCCCTCCGCCGTGCGCTTCGCCGAGCAGTACCAGCGGCCCATCGAGAAGCAGGGCCTCGACGAGCCGCTCGCGCGGCTGCGGCGGCGGATCCGGCCGTTTATGCTGCGCCGCACCAAGTCCGCCGTGGTCACCGACCTGCCGCCCAAGCAGGAGCAGGTCCTGCACGTCGAGCTCGCGCCGAAGCACCGGAAGATCTACGACACCCACCTGCAGCGCGAGCGGCAGAAGATCCTGCGCCTCGTCGAGGACATGGACCGGAACCGCTTCACGATCTTCCAGTCGCTGACCCTGCTGCGGATGCTCTCGCTCGACGCCTCGCTCGTGGACCCCGAGTACGACGGCGTGGCGTCCGCCAAGCTCGACGTCCTGTTCGAGCAGCTCGAGGACGTCCTCGCCGAGGGACACCGCGCGCTCGTGTTCAGCCAGTTCACCTCCTTCCTCAAGAAGGCCGCGGCCCGACTCGAGACCGAGGGCGTCGAGTACGCGTACCTCGACGGCTCCACGCGGCGCCGCGCCGACGTGATCGCGGAGTTCAAGTCCGGCCGCGCCCCCGTGTTCCTGATCTCGCTCAAGGCCGGCGGCTTCGGCCTGAACCTGACCGAGGCCGACTACTGCTTCCTCCTGGACCCGTGGTGGAACCCCGCCGCCGAATCCCAGGCCGTGGACCGGACGCACCGGATCGGGCAGACGCGCAACGTCATGGTGTACCGGCTGGTCGCCAAGGACACGATCGAGGACAAGGTGGTGGCGCTGCAGGACGCCAAGCGGAAGCTGATCTCCTCCGTCATGGACGAGGGCGAGGGCTTCGGCTCCGCGATGACGGCCGACGACATCCGCGGCCTCCTGGAGGCCTAGGACGCGTCATCCGGGGTCATCCGGCGGCGCCGAGGGGCGTTGTGCCCCGGAGTACGACGCCGGATGTCGGCCCGGGCGCCGCGGCCTTGCCACGGCTCCGGTACCGGTGCCTAGACTGGTTCCAGCTTCACGAGACATGGCGCCAAGCTCCGACTGGCCATGCACCAACCCCACTGCGAACCGCGGCACGTCCGCGGACCGGATTGTTCGGCGGGTGGTTCGGATGACGAAGCGGCCCGCGCGCAGCCGCGTCCGGGCAAGGACAGTCCGGAAGGAACGCCATGGCGACTCTTCAGCATCCCCTCACCGGCCCCGACGGGCCGGCTTCCCCGGCCTCCCGCGGTGCGGCCGCCGGCGCCACGACCGCCGCCCCGCGCCGGTCCGCCCGCCGCCCCGCGGCCCGCTCGGCGCCGCGCTTCGCGGGCGACTGGGTCTCCGCCACGCTCCGGCTCGACGCCCACCGCCGCATCGTGCGCCTGAATACGGGCGAGGTGGAGTGGCTCCTCGAGGCGGAGGACTTCGACGCCGTCTCCGAGGCCGTCCGCGGGCGCGTGCTCGCGGACGTGGAGTGGAGCCCGGACCTGCGCCGGCTCCTCGTCCCCGGCGCCCACGAGCGGGCCGGGACGTCGTTCTTCCGGCTGCGTCCTACGGGGTCAGCATGACCTTGATGGAACGCCGCTCGTCCATCGCCCGGTAGGCCTCGGCCGCCTCCTCGAGCGGCAGCACCGCGTCGAAGACCCGTCCCGGGTCGATCCGGCCCTCGAGGACGTCCTCGAGCAGCTCGGGCAGGTAGGCGCGCGTCGAGGCCGCCCCGCCGCCGACGGAGATGTTCTTGGAGAAGAGGACCCCGATCGGCAGCTCCGCGCCTCCCGCCGGGACGCCGACGAAGCCCACGGAACCGCCGGGCCGGGTCGAGCGCAGCGCCTGGTCCATGGACTCGGCGCTCCCGACGCATTCGAGCACGCAGTCCGCGAGCACCCCGCCCAGCAGCCCACGCACCCGCGCGGCGGCCTCCTGGCCGCGCTCCGCGACGACGTCGTCCGCCCCGAACTCCCGGGCGAGCGCGGCACGGTCGTCGTGGCGGGACATCGCGATGATCCGCTCGGCACCGAGCCGCTTCGCCGCGAGGACGGCACACAGGCCCACGGCGCCGTCGCCGACCACGACGACGCTCTTGCCGGGCCCGACCCCGGCGGCGACGGCCGCGTGGTGCCCCGTGCCCATGACGTCCGAGAGGGTCAGGAGGGACTTGAGCAGGGCCTCGTCCGGCAGTCCGTCCGCGCCCTCGCGGCGGTCCGCGGGGATCCGCTCGAGCGGGACGGCCACGAGCGTGCCGTCCGCGTTGGGGACACGGACCGCCTCGCCCTGGCCGCCGTCGACGGGCAGCCCGTGCTCGTCCTGACCGCCCCAGGAGGCGCGGTGCTCGCACGCCACGTGGACGCCATCGCGGCACGCCGGGCAGCGACCGCAGCTGTTGGCCCACGGGGCGATCACGAAGTCGCCGGGAGTCAGGGTCTCGACACCGTCCCCGACCTGCTCGACGATGCCGACGAACTCGTGGCCGATCGCCCGGGGGTCCTCCGTGGGGCGCACGCCGCGGTAGGGCCAGAGGTCGGAGCCGCAGACGCAGCTGGCGGTCACCCGCACCACGGCGTCCGAGGCCGCGAGGAGGCGGGGCTCCGGGCGGTCCTCGACGCGGATGTCGCCGGGGCCGTGGATGATGGTCGCGCGCATGGGTCCTCCTGCGGTGGCAGCTCTCGGGGTGTCCGGCGCCTGGATCCGGACCGGAGACCAGCCTATGCCAGACCGGCCCCGGGGGGCTTCCCATTTTCTCGCGGATCCGCCCGGCCGCGCCCCGGCGTGTACCGCCGACACGCCGGAGCGGATCTGCGGGAAACGGGAACCTTTGCAGCGTTGTCAGGCGAAGGCGGCGCGGAACGCCTCGAGCGCCGCCTCGGAGTCGCCGGAGGCGAAGGCCTCCAGTGCGACGACGCCCGTGTAACCGTGGCCACGCAGGGCGCGGGCGATCGCGGCGTAGTTGACCTCGCCCGTCCCCGGTTCGCAGCGGCCCGGGACGTCGGCGACCTGGATCTCGCCGACCCAGGGCAGCGCCCGGCCCACGAGCTCGATCAGGTTCCCCTCGCCGATCTGCGCGTGGTACAGGTCCAGGTTGAGCCTCAGGTGCGGGCTGTCGACGGCGGAGACGAGCGCCAGGGTGTCGCCCGCGGCGCCGAACGGGACGCCGGGGTGGTCCACGGCGCGGTTCAGGTTCTCGAGGGTGAAGACCCGTCCGCGCGCCTCGCCGAGCGCCGCGAGGCGTTCCAGGGTGCGCGCCGCCGCGAGGAAGTCGGCGCCCGTTGTGGCGTGGCGCGGGACGACGGGCAGGCCGCGTGCGTCGAGGCCCGTCCCGTGGAGGTTCAGCCGGGGCACGTCCAGGAGGTCCGCCGCGTCGAGGGATTCGCGCGCGGTGGCCACGAGATCGTCGGCCCCGGCCGGGTCCACGAGGTCGCCCCGCAGGTACCCGGTCATGGAGGAGAACTCCGCCCCCGTCGCGGCCAGGGCGGGAAGGTCCTTCGTGGACCAGTCCCACACTTCCACGAGGAAGCCCGCCTCGCGCAGCCGCTCGGCCCGCTCGACGATGTCGAGCTCGGGGAAGAGCATCTCCGCGCACGCCGCCAGGACGGGGCGGGGCCCCGGGTCCGCGCTCACGCGGGCGTCCCGTCGGCACCCAGGGACACGGGCCGGCCCGTCGAGACGCTGCGGATCGCGGCCAGGGCGATCGCGAGCGCCGCGCGGGCATCGCCGCCGTCGGGCCCCGTCGGCACGCCGGTGCGGACCGATTGCGCGAACGCCGCCAGCTCGTCCGTGTAGGCCTGCGCGAACAGCTCGATGTTCAGGCGCGTCGTCCCCGCCTCCTGACCGGCGGCCCCGTAGTAGCGCATGTTCGTGGCGCGGACGTCCCCGGCGGTCACCATACCGCCGCTGCCGAAGAACTCACCGCGCACGTCGTAGCCGTAGACGGCTTGGAAGCTGGCCTCGGCGACGGCCAGCGCCCCGTTGTCGTAGCGGATGGTGACCACGGCCGTGTCGATCAGGCCGCGGTCCTTGTGCTCCGGCGCGACGAGCGCGTCGCCCATCGCGAAGACCTCGACGGGCCGGGCGCCGGGGTTGAACCAGTTGAGCGTGTCGAAATCGTGGATGAGGGTCTCGGTGAAGATCGTCCAGGGCTTCACGCGGGCCGGGTCCGCGAGTTCCGGGTCGCGGGTCAGCGAGCGCAGCAGTTGCGGGGTGCCGATGCCGCCGGCGGCGACGCGCTCGTGGGCGGAGGCGAAGTCGGCCGCGAAGCGGCGGTTGAAGCCCAGCTGCAGCGGCACCCCGGCGCCTCGGGCGGCGGCGATGGCCCGGTCGGCGTCCTCGAGGGTGTGCGCCATGGGCTTCTCGACGAAGACGGCCTTCCCGGCCTCGGCGGCCTGGACGACGAGGTCGGCGTGGGTCGTGGAGGGCGAGGAGATGACGACCCCGTCGGCCGCGTCCGCGGCCAGGAGCCCCTCGAGATCCGTGAAGACCCCGGCGCCGAACGGGCCGGCCACGCGGCGGGCCGATGCGGTGACGGGGTCGACGACGGCGGAAAGGACGACGCCGGGGAGCCGCTCGGCGACGGTGCGGGCGTGGAAGGCGCCGATCCACCCCGTGCCGACGACGGCGAGGCGGACGGGGGATGCGGGGTTCAAGGAGCGGCCGGCCGTCTGGGCCGCGGGGGATGTCGTAGTCATGCGAACAAGTTAGCACGTGCCAATAGCACGTGCTAGAGGGTCGTGCGAAGATGTTTCCATGCCCCTGAGACCCACCATGCACGACATCGCGGAGCACCTCGGGGTCTCCCGCCAGCTCGTCTCCCTCGTGCTCCGGGACGCCGAGGGGCCCAGCGAGGAGTCGCGCCGCCGCGTCCGGGCGGCCGCGCAGGAGCTCGGCTACCACCCGGACCAATCGGCGCGCCTGCTGCGTGGGCGGCGCAGCCACCGGCTCGGCGTCCTGTTCTCGATGAAGGAGCCCTTCGAGGCCGACCTCGTCGAGCGCCTGCTCACGGCCGCGGCCGCCCGCGGCTACTCCCTCGCGCTCGGCCCGCACGGGCCGTCCCGCCCGCAGGCCGGGGCGCTGGCCGAGCTCCTGGGCCAGCGGATCGAGGCGCTCCTGGTCCTCTCGGGCGACTCGGGGCTGGACACGATCGACGGCCTCCCGGACACCGTGCCGCTCGTCCAGCTGGGCGGCCCGGCCGCCGGTGACGGGCACGACGACGTCCGCGCCGACGACGCCGCGGGCTTCGCACTGCTCGTGGATCACCTCGTGGATCTGGGCCACCGCCGCATCGCCCACGTCTCGGGCGGGTCCGGCCCCAACGCCGCGGCCCGCCGGACGGCCTATGCGCAGCAGATGCGCTCACGCGGCCTCTCCCCGGACACGGTGGAGGCGGCCTACACCGAGGAGGCCGGATACCGCGCCGCCGTTCAGCTGCTGGACCGGGAGGCCTCCCCGACCGCCATCATGGCGGCGAACGACCGCTGCGCCGTCGGCGTCATGGCCGCGCTGGCCTCCCGCGGCGTCGCCGTGCCCGGGCGCGTCTCCGTGACGGGATTCGACGACAGCTCCGTCGCCTCGTGGCCGTTCATGGACCTGACGACGGTGGACGTGGACCCCTCGGCGCTCGCGGAGGCCGCCCTCGAGGCGGCCGTGTACCGTGCCGGCGGGGGAACGGGCGCGCCGGCCGCGGAGCGCGTGGTCCCGCGCCTCGTGGTGCGCTCGAGCACCGGCCCCGCCTGAGCCGGGTACGACGCCGGCCCGCACCCCCGGGTCGGGAGTGCGGGCCGGCGTCGTGCGGTCCGTGGAGCGGGTCCTAGAGGGCCGAGGCCTCTTCGAGGACCGGGTAGACCTCGCGCAGCAGGTGCGCGGTCTCGGACGGGGTCTTGCCGACCTTCACGCCCGCGGCCTCGAGGGCCTCCTTCTTGGCCTGGGCGGTGCCGGAGGAGCCGGAGACGATGGCGCCGGCGTGGCCCATGGTCTTGCCCTCCGGGGCGGTGAAGCCGGCGACGTAGCCGACGACCGGCTTGGTGACGTTGGCCTTGATGAACTCGGCCGCGCGCTCCTCGGCGTCGCCGCCGATCTCGCCGATCATGACGATCGCCTTGGTCTCCGGGTCGGCCTCGAACGCCGCCAGGGCGTCGATGTGGGTCGTGCCGATGACCGGGTCGCCGCCGATGCCGATCGCGGTCGAGAAGCCCAGGTCGCGCAGCTCGTACATCATCTGGTAGGTCAGGGTGCCGGACTTGGAGACCAGGCCCACGCCGCCCTTGCCGGTGATGTTCGCCGGGGTGATGCCCACGAGGGACTCGCCCGGCGTGATGATGCCGGGGCAGTTCGGGCCGATGATGCGGGTGATCTGCTGTCCGTCGGCGTCGACCTTGGACTGGGCCAGGGCCCAGAACTCGGCGGAGTCCTGCACGGGGACGCCCTCGGTGATGACCACGACGAGGCCGATCTCGGCCTCGATGGCCTCGACGACGGCGTCCTTGGTGAAGGCCGGCGGGACGAACACGATCGAGACGTCGGCGCCGGTCTCGGCGATCGCCTCGGCGACCGTGCCGAAGACCGGGAGGTCCACGACGTTGCCGGCGTTGTCCGCGTGGGAGACCGTGGTCCCGGCCTTGCGGGCGTTCACGCCGCCGACGACGTTGGTGCCGGCGTGCAGCATCCGGGCCGTGTGCTTGGAGCCCTCGCCGCCGGTGATGCCCTGGACGATGACCTTGGAATCCTTGTTGATGAAGATAGCCATGTTTGTTTTCCCCTGATCCTTAGGCGTTCGCCAGCTCGGCGGCCTTGTCGGCGCCCTCGTCCATGGTGGTGGCAAGGGTGACCAACGGGTGGTTCGCCTCGCGCAGGATGCGGCGGCCCTCGTCGACGTTGTTGCCGTCCAGGCGGACGACGAGCGGCTTGGTCGCGGCCCCGCCCAGGATCTCGAGGGCCTTGACGATGCCGTTGGCGACCGCGTCGCACGCGGTGATGCCGCCGAAGACGTTCACGAACACGCTCTTGACCTGCTCGTCACCCAGGATGACGTCCAGGCCCGCGGCCATGACCTCGGCCGAGGCGCCGCCGCCGATGTCCAGGAAGTTCGCGGGCTTGACGTTGCCGTGGTTCTCGCCGGCGTAGGCGACGACGTCGAGGGTCGACATGACCAGGCCCGCGCCGTTGCCGATGATGCCGACCTGGCCGTCGAGCTTGACGTAGTTGAGGCCGGCCTCCTTGGCCTTGGCCTCGAGCGGATCGGCGGCGCCCTTGTCCTCGAGCTCCTCGTGGTGCGGGTGGCGGACCTCGGAGGCGTTCTCGTCGAGGGAGACCTTGCCGTCGAGGGCGATGATCTCACCGGCGCCCGTGCGGACCAGCGGGTTGACCTCGACGAGCGTGGCGTCTTCCTTCGTGAAGACGTCCCACAGCTTCAGGATGGTCTCGGCGACCTTGCCGCGCAGCTCCTCGGGGAAGTTCGCGGCAGCGACGATCTCGTCGGCCTTCGCGGCGTCGATGCCGGTGCCCGGGTCGACGGAGACCTTGGCGAGGGCCTCGGGACGTTCGACGGCGAGCTGCTCGATCTCCATGCCGCCTTCGACCGAGCACATCGCCAGGTAGTTGCGGTTGGCGCGGTCCAGCAGGACGGAGAAGTAGAACTCTTCGGCGATGTCGGCACCCTGGGCGATCATGACCTTGTTGACGGTATGGCCCTTGATGTCCATGCCGAGGATGTTGGAGGCGTGCTCGAACGCCTCGTCCGCGGTCTTGGCGACCTTGACGCCGCCGGCCTTGCCGCGACCGCCCACCTTGACCTGGGCCTTGACGACGACGACGCCGCCGATCTTCTCTGCGGCTGCCTTGGCTTCTTCGGGAGTGTACGCAACGATGCCTGCGAGCACGGGAACCCCGTGTGCCTCGAACAGATCGCGCGCCTGGTATTCATACAGGTCCACGGGCTGGTGTCCTTCTACGTCGAAGTCGTTTCTGACTCGGAGCCGGGGGCGCGATGGCCCATGAGGCTCCAAGTGGAACTTTAGTCCCCAGGCGTTGAACGCCGTGCCCAGAGTATCGCTTTCGTGTCCAAGCGCACAGTTCTACAAGTTGTAGACGGGTCATGCGTGCGCTAGGCGCTCAATCGGCCTTGGTCAGCGGCGCGTAGCGCAGCAGGAGGCGCTTCTCGTCCGCCCCGAACTTCACCTTGGCGACCGTCTTGTCCCCCGCCCCCTCGAGCGCGAGCACGGTCCCGGAGCCGAACGAGGAGTGGGAGACCTTGTCCCCCACGGACAGCTGGATGACCTCCTTCTGCGGCTGGACGCGCCCGGCCGCCCGCGCGGTCGGGGCGGTGCGCAGCGCGCCGGACTCGGCGTCGCCGCTCCGGCGGCCGGGAACGGACGCGGCGGCCCCCCAGTGGGAGCCGTTGTCGTAGCGGCTCGTGGCGAAGTCCCGCCGGATCGAGCCCCCGAATCCGCCCGGCGCGGCACGGACCGCGCCTTCCCGCTTCCAGTCCATGAGCTCGGCCGGGATCTCCTCGAGGAACTGGCTCGCCGGGTTGTACTGGGACTGGCCCCACAGGCTGCGGTACTCGGCGCGCGTGACGTAGAGCCGGCGTCGGGCACGGGTCAGGCCGACGTAGGCGAGCCGCCGCTCCTCGGCCAGCTCGCGCGCGTCCACGAGGGAGCGCTGGTGCGGGAAGATCCCGTGCTCCATGCCCGTCAGGAACACGACCGGGAACTCGAGCCCCTTGGCGGTGTGCAGGGTCATGAGCGTGACCATGCCCTCGCGGCGGGCCATGTCCGCCCCCGTCTCGTCCGTCGGCGCGTCCGGGACGGAATCGGCGTCGGCGACGAGCGAGACCTGCTCCAGGAAGTCGCCGAGCGTCCCGTCCGGGTTGTCGCGCTCGTAGTCGCGGACGACGGCGACGAGCTCGGCGAGGTTCTCCACGCGGGACTCGTCCTGGATCTCCTTGGACGTGCGCAGCATCTCGAGGTACCCGGTCTGCTCCAGGACCGCCTCGAGCGAGGCCGCGGCCCCGGAGCCCTCGGCGACGACGGCGAGGTCGTCGATGATCTTCACGAACCCGGCCACGGCGTTGACGCTGCGCGAGGCCATGCCGGGGGCCTCGTCGGCGCGGCGCAGGGCCTCCATGAAGCTGATCCGCTCGCGCTCCGCGAGGGCGGCGACGGCGTACTCGGCCCGGTCGCCGATCCCCCGCTTGGGCTCGTTGAGGATGCGGCGGACGTTGACGTCGTCCTCCGGGTTCACGAGGACCCGGAGGTAGGCCAGCGCGTCCTTGATCTCCTTGCGGTCGTAGAACCGGGTGCCGCCGACCACCTTGTACTGCAGGTCCATGCGCATGAGCTGCTCCTCGAGGGACCGCGACTGCGCGTTGGTGCGGTAGAAGACGGCCACGTCGCCGGGGCGGATGCCCTCCTCGTCGTTGAGCCGCAGGATCTCCTCGGCGATCCAGCGGGCCTCGTCCTGCTCGGACTCCCCGACGTAGCCGGTGATCCTGGCGCCGTCCCCCTCCGCGGTCCAGAGACGCTTCTCGGGACGGTCCGGGTTGCGCGAGATCACGGCGTTCGCCGCGGTCAGGATGGTCTGCGTCGAGCGGTAGTTCTGCTCCAGCTTGATGGTGTGGGCGTCGGGGTAGTCCTTGCCGAACTCCACGATGTTGCGGATGTCGGCGCCGCGGAAGGCGTAGATCGACTGGTCCGAGTCGCCGACGACCGTGAGCTCGCCGCCCGGCGTCGCCCCGTCCGGACCGGTCAGCTCGCGGACCAGGGCGTACTGCGCGTGGTTGGTGTCCTGGTACTCGTCGACCATCACGTGGCGGAAGCGCCGGCGGTAGTTGTCCGCGACGGCGGGGAAGGCCCGGAAGATGTTGACGACCTGGCCGATGAGGTCGTCGAAGTCCATCGCGTTGGCCTGCCGCAGGCGCTGGGTGTAGCCCCGGTAGACCTCGGCGACCGCCCGGCTGAACGGGTCCTGGGCCGCGGTGGAGGCGAAGTCCTCGTCGTCGACGAGCTCGTTCTTCAGGGCGGAGATCTTGTGCTGGATGGCCTTCGGCGCGAACTTCTTGGGATCCAGGTCCAGCCCCTTGGCCACGAGCGTGATGAGCCGCAGCGAGTCCGCGGAGTCGTAGATGGAGAAGTTGGACTTCAGCCCCACGGCCGCCGCCTCGCGGCGCAGGATCTTGACGCACGACGAGTGGAACGTCGAGATCCACATCCGCTCGGCGTCCGGGCCGACGAGCGCCCCGATGCGCTCGCGCATCTCGGCCGCGGCCTTGTTCGTGAACGTGATCGCCAGGATCTCGTGCGGGCGGGCCCGGCCCGTGGCCAGGAGGTAGGCGATGCGGTGGGACAACACGCGCGTCTTGCCGGATCCGGCGCCCGCGACGATCAGCAGCGGGCCGCCGGCGTGGACCACGGCCTGCTCCTGCTCCGGATTCAGTCCCTCGAGCAGCCCGGCGGCGTCTGGCCGGGCGGGGACGGGGCGGGTCTCGGCAAAGTCGTCGAAGAGGAAGTCCATGGTCCCTCCAGTCTACGGCGGGGCACCGACGCCCCGGCCGCCGGGCGGCCGTCCCGTGGACAGGCGCCGGCGCCGCACCACGCCCGCGGAACGGGCGCCGTGCCCGGAGAGGAAGCGGGCCGCGACGGGGACGGCATAATGGAGGCCATGTCGAAGAAGCCGGGCAAACGCCGCCCCTCCGCCCAGCGCGCCTCCGCCCAGCGCCCCCCGGCCCCGCGGCCGGCACCCGCCGGACAGCCCGTCAACCCGACGACGCAGCGCACTCCGGAGCAGGCCCGCGGCAACGCCAACCTGATCCTGGGCGCCGGCCTCGCCGCCGTCTTCCTGCTCTTCTGGTACTACCACCTGCTGACCCTGAACCAGATGACGGACCTCTCGGCCGGCCTCGCCATGCCGGACCAGCTGGCGGGCGGCTACGACGCCGCCCACGTCGAGGCGCTGCGCGCGGCGATGGACGACGACGCCCGCGGACAGCTGAACTACCTGCACAAGACGGCCGGGCTCCTGTTCCCGTTGTTCCTGGCGCTCGTGACCATGCTCGCCGTGGCCGTCCACGTCGAGCGGGGCTGGAAGCGCTGGTCGCTCTGGGCCGTGCCGATGGCGTTCGCCGTCGTGGACCTGTGGGAGAACAACGCGATCGACGCCCTGTTCCAGGCCACCCCGCCCGATGCGTCGGCCGTGGCCCTGGCCAGCACCCTGACGGTCCTGAGGTGGGTCCTGCTGGCGGCGACGGGGGCCGTTGCCGCCGGCGTGCTCGTGGCGGCCTTCATCCACACGCTGCGCTCCAAGATGCGCGAAGCGGGACCGCGGTGACGCTAGGATGGTTGCTGTCCACCGCGCGATGCGCGGGGCGCCCCTGTAGCTCAGTAGGATAGAGCGACCCTCTCCTAAAGGGTAGGCCATCGGTTCGATTCCGGTCAGGGGCACTTTTCGTTATCGGGACCCGGTTCCCCGCGGCACGTGCCGGTCACCCGGCCCCTCCCACGCCGCACCCACCGGACACAGCCACGCCCCGGACACAAGGGAACCGCCGGCCGGTGTTGTATCGGATGGCTCCCTAAAACATCTGATGCACCGGCACGGCGGCCCTGTTGGTACTTCTGCCGCGGCCGCCGAACCGCCGTTCTCCCACCTGCCGCAGCGGCTGCACCCGTTTCCGGGGAGACCTGGCGTGCGACGGTGGGCAGCTCGGTTGCCACCCCACCAACACCTCCATATCTACATCTACTAGAGAATGGAAGTCAAGTCCGTCACGGTCCGGGCGTCGCAAGCCGACACCTGGGCGATTCGCCCCCCGGGCGCGCTGCGGGCGCCGCCGCCCCCCTGGGCTGCGGCGGCCGCAGCGCGTGTCGTGGTGCCGCCGGGCGGCCTCAGCGCAGGAGCAGGGCGCTCGCCTTGGGCGAGAGCGCGGCGTCGAGGACCGCGCAGGCTCCGCCGATCGCGCCGACGTTGGCCCCCAGCGTCGAGGAGACGACGCGCACGCCGTGGATGCTGCGCACGCTGAAGCGCTCGTTGATGATCTCGCCGACCTCGTCGATGTTCTGGTGCCCGACCTCGGCCCAGATGGGCCCGCCGACGATGACCTTGTCCACGTCGAGGACGTTGACGAGCTGCCCGACCATGTCGGCCGTCCGGGCGCAGAAGCCGCGCAGGAGCTCGACGGCCGCCGGCTCCTCCTCGACGGCGAGCCGGACGAAGGTGTTCATTGCCTCGGCGCGCGCGGCCACGCCGGCGTCCTCCCCGGCATCCACCGGGAGGCCGGCCTCGCGCGCCTTGGCCGAGAGGTGGGCGAAGGACAGCACGCCGGCGAGGCAGTCGTCCCGGCCGCACTCGCAGGGCGCGGCCTTCTCGCCGACGGAGAAGTGGCCGATCTCGCCGGCGTTGTTGCTCACGCCGCGCAGGATCTCGCCGCCGACGACCATGCCGACGCCGATGCCCGTTCCCACGTAGACGGAGATGAAGTTCTGGTCCTCTTCCTCGTCGCCGTTCCACAGCTCAGCGATCGCGGCCGCGATCGTGTCCTTCTCGAGGAGCACCTCGAGCCCGAGCTTCTCGGCGAGCGGCTTGACGACCTCGACCTCGGTCCAGCCGTCCAGCAGGGGCGGCCCGGAGACGATGCCCGCCGCGGGGTTGAGCGGGCCGGGGGCGGCGACTCCGACGCCGACGATCCGGTCCCGTGGCTGCCCGGACTCCTCGATGAGCTCCTCGACGGCGGAGGCCATGATGCCGATCGTGTCGGCGGGGTCGCCGACCTCCGGCGCCACGAGGCGCTTGTGCACGGCCACCTCGCCGCGGAGGTTCAGCATGACGAGGCTGATCAGCCCCGGATCCAGGTGGATCCCGATCGCCATGAGGCGGTTGGTCTCGAGCTCCAGGACCGTGCGGGGCTTGCCGGGGCCGGAGACGACCGTGCGGTCCTCCCGGACGAGACCGTCGTCGAGCAGCCGACGGACGACGTTGGAGATGGTTTGCGGGGAAAGTCCGGTCGATTCGGCGAGTTCCACCCTGCTGACGCCGTCCTTCGCACGGCGGATGGAATCGAAAATCACGGCTTGGTTGAAGTCGCCAAGCCTGCCGAGGTTGGTGCCTCGTTGCATCTAGTCTCCAGATCATTCGTTCGAGGGTCGGACCGATGAGACAAGTCCAACGTCATCCAAGGCCGAACGCGCTGCTCCCCATGTCGGCGGCCGCCTTCAACACGATTCTACAGATCAGCTGGCAGATGTAACGCCGAACACACCCTCCCGTGGGACGCATTGTTACGCTGACATGGTGACCGCCGTCCTCCGCATCTCCGCCGTACGCATCCTCGACGCCTCCGGGCGCATCCTCCTCGTCCGCAAGCGCGGGACGGGCCTCTTCATGCAGCCGGGCGGCAAGCTGGAGCGCGGCGAGACCCCGGCCGGGGCGGCTGCCCGCGAACTCGGCGAGGAACTCGGGATGACGGTCGCGGCGGCCGAGCTCGAGCCGCTCGGACACTGGCTCGGCCCCGCCGCGAACGAACCGGACACGCTCATCGACTCGCACCTCTTCGCGGCGCCGCTGAGGGGTCTGCCGCAGGCCGCGGCGGAGCTCGAGGAGCTGCTCTGGATCGACCCCGCGCAGGCCCTGCTCCGCGACGACATCGCGCCGCTGCTGCGCGAGCACGTGCTGCCGGAGCTCCTGGCCGCCCGCGCGAGCGGCTAGGCCGCGCGGCTACTGCTGAGCGAACTGCGTCTCGTACAGCTCGGCGTAGCGCCCTCCGGCGGCGAGCAGCCCGGCGTGCGGGCCGCGTTCGACGATCCGCCCGCCCTCGACCACGAGGATCGCGTCGGCGGAGCGGATGGTGGAGAGCCGGTGGGCGATGACGACGGCGGTGCGCCCCTCGAGCGCCTCCCCCAGGGCCGCCTGGACGGCGGCCTCGTTGGTGGAGTCGAGCGCCGCGGTGGCCTCGTCGAGCACGACGACGCGCGGCGCCGCCAGGAGCAGGCGCGCGATGGTCATCCGCTGCCGTTCGCCGCCGGACAGCCGGTAGCCGCGCTCCCCCACCGTCGTCGCGAGGCCGTCGGGCAGCGAGCGCACGAGCTCCTCGAGCCGGGCCCTGCGCAGCGCGTCCCACAACGCCTTGTCGTCGGCCTCCGGAGCCGCGAGGCGCAGGTTGGACGCGATGCTCTCGTGGAAGAGGTGCCCGTCCTGGGTGACCATGCCCACCGTGGCGCGCAGCGAGGCGAAGGTCGCGTCGCGGACGTCGACGCCCGCGAGCTCAACGGCGCCCGAACCGGCGTCGTACAGCCGCGCCAGCAGCTGAGCGATGGTCGACTTCCCGGCCCCCGAGGAGCCGACGAGCGCGTACGTCCGCCCCGCCGGGACCTCGAAGTCGATCCCGTGCAGGACCTCTTCCCCGGGCCGTCCGTCGAGCACGGAGACCTCTTCGAGGGAGGCGAGCGAGACCTGGTCCGCCCCGGGGTAGGCGAAGCGGACGTCGCGGAAGCGGATCGAGACGGGGCCCTCCGGGAGGGGGCGGGCGCCGGGCCGTTCCCTGATGAGCGGCTCGAGGTCGAGGATCTCGAACACCCGCTCGAAGCTCACGAGGGCGCTCATGACCTCGACGCGCGCGTTGGCGAGGCCGGTCAGCGGCGCGTAGAGCCGGGTCAGGAGCAGGGCGAGCGTGACGACCTCCCCCGCGGCCAGCTCGCCGCGCAGGGCGTAGAGCCCGCCGAGCCCGTAGACCAGCGCGAGCGCGAGCGCGGCCACGAGCGTCAGCGCGGTGACGAAGAAGAACTGCCGCATGGCCATCTTCACTCCGATGTCCCGCACGCGCACCGCGCGGGCGGCGAACTCTGCCGACTCGGCGTCGGGCCGCCCGAAGAGCTTGACGAGGGTCGCGCCGGGGGCGGAGAAGCGCTCCGTCATCTGCGTGCCCATGGCCGCGTTGTGGTCCGCCGCCTCGCGCCGCAGCCGCGCCAGCGTGTGGCCCATCCGCCGGGCGGGGATCAGGAAGACGGGCAGCATGGCGACGGACAGGAGCGTGACCTGCCACGAGGTGTTGACCATGACGGCCGCGGTGAGGACGAGCGCCACGATGTTGCTCACGACGCCGGAGAGGGTCCCCGCGAAGGCGGACTGGGCCCCGATGACGTCGTTGTTCAGGCGGCTGACGAGCGCCCCGGTGCGCGTCCGCGTGAAGAACGCGATGGGCATCCGCTGCACGTGGTCGAAGACCTGTGTCCGCAGGTCGAGGATCACTTGTTCGCCGAGGCGGGAGGACAGCCAGCGGCTCAGCAGCCCGACGCCGGCCTCGGCGACCGCGACCGCGGCGATGAGCGCGGCGAGCCCGAGGACCGTGGACAGGGGGCCGCCGGCGACGATCGCGTCGACGACCCGCCCGGCAAGCACCGGCGTCGCTACGGCGAGCACGGCCGCGAGCACCGAGACCCCGATGAACGCCGCGAGCCGGCCCTGGTAGCGGCGGGCGAAGGCCACGACGCGGCGGAGCGTTCCCGGAGCCACGCGGTGGCGCCCCTTGTCGTCGGAGAGCCGGTAGAGCGAGCCCCAGGCCGCGTGCTCCATGCTCATACGGGCGGCCCCTCAGCCCGTCGTCAGCGAGCGCTCGTCGAACGTCGTCGACGGGGCGCGCTCGTGGGGGACGAAGCGCACCGTCATCGCCTTGTAGCCCGGAGTGTTGGACTCGCGGGCCACGAGCCCCCGGTGGACGAGCGCGTTGGCCTCCGGGAAGTAGGCGGCGGCGCAGCCCCGGGCGGTCGGGTAGGACACGAGCCGGAAGCGGTTGGCCCGCCGCTCGGTCCCGTCGAAGCTGGAGATGACGTCCACGAGCTCGCGGTCCTCGTAGCCGAGCGCGTCGAGGTCCTCGGGGTGGATGAGGATCACGCGGCGCCCGTCGGAGATGCCCCGGTAGCGGTCGTCGACCCCGTAGAACGTGGTGTTGTACTGGTCGTGGCTGCGCACGGTCTGCAGGATCAGATGCCCCGGCGGGGCGCTGAGGTACTCGAGCGGGCTCACGGTGAACCGGGCCCGGCCGATGTCCGTCGCGAAGGTGCGCGTGTCCCGCGGCGGGTTGGGCAGGACGAACCCGTTCCTGCCGCGCACGCGCCGGTTGAAGTCCTCGAATCCCGGGACGACGGCGGAGATGTGCTCGCGGATCACGTCGTAGTCCTCGGCCATGGCCCGCCAGTCCACGGGGTGGTCCTCGCCGAGGACGGCCTGTGCCATGCGCGCCACGATGACCGGCTCGGCGAGGAGGTGCTCGGAGACGGGCTTGAGCCGGCCCTGGGTGGAGTGGACCACGGACATCGAGTCCTCGACGGAGAGGAACTGCGGGCCGCCCGGGTGCTTGTCGTCGCGGTCGGTGCGGCCGAGCGTGGGCAGGATGATCGACGTGCGGCCGTGGACGACGTGGGAGCGGTTGGGCTTGGTGGAGACGTGCACGGTCAGGCCCGCGCGGCGAATGCCCGCCTCGAGCGCCTCGGTGTCCGAGCACGCGAGGGAGAAGTTCCCGCCCATCGACACGAACACGTCGACGTCGCCGTCCTCGAAGGCCTCGACGGTGCGCGTGGAATCGTAGCCGTGCCACCGCGGAGTGGTGATCCCGAACTCGGCGTCGAGGCCGGCGTGGAACCATTCGCCCATCTTCTCCCAGATCCCCATGGTCCGGTCGCCCTGGACGTTGGAGTGGCCGCGCACGGGGCAGGCCCCGGCGCCGGGCTTGCCGAAGTTTCCCTGCAGCAGCAGGACGTTGACGATCTCCCGGATGGTGTTCACGGAGTGGGGCTGCTGCGTCAGGCCCAGCGCCCAGCAGACGATCGTGGCCCGGGAGGCGGCGAGCTTGGCGCCGATCTCGGCGATCCGCATGCGCGAGAGCCCGGTGGCCTCCTCGGTCGCGTCCCAGTCGATCTCCCCGCGCGCTGCGGCGTAGGCCTCGAAGCCCTCGGTCCGGCCCTCGATGAACTCCGGGTCGACGACGGTGCCCGGGGCGCGCTGCTCCTCCTGCAGGAGCAGGTGGCCGAACGCCTGGAAGAGCGCCAGGTCCCCGCCGACCTTGACCTGGAGGAACTCGTCGGCGATGGTCGTCCCGTTCCCGATCACGCCCCCGAGGGACTGCGGGTCCTTGAAGTTCATCAGGCCGGCCTCGGGCAGGGGGTTCACGGCGACCACGGTGGCGCCGCGCCGCCGCGCGTCGGCGAGCGTGGAGAGCATGCGGGGGTGGTTGGTCCCGGGGTTCTGTCCGACGACGAAGATCAGCTCGGCGTGGTCGAAGTCCTCGAGCGAGACCGTCCCCTTGCCGATCCCGATCGTCGGGTTCAGCGCGGTCCCGGAGGACTCGTGGCACATGTTGGAGCAGTCCGGCAGGTGGTTGGTGCCGATCGATCGGGCGAGCAGCTGGTACATAAACGCCGTCTCGTTGGCGGTGCGGCCCGAGGTGTAGAAGACGCAGCGGTCCGGGATCGTGGCGTTGACGTGCTCCGCGATCGTGGAGAAGGCCTCCGCCCAGCTGACGGGACGGTAGCGGTCCTCCCCCTCGCGGATCATCATCGGCTCGGTGATCCGCCCCTGGTTGCCCAGCCAGTACTCGGTCTTGTCCTCGAGGACGGGCAGCGGGTGGGCGTCCCACCAGGCGGGGTCGGCCGTCCGGGTCGTGTTCTCCTCGGCGAGCGCCTTCGCCCCGTTCTCGCAGAACTCGGCGGGCTTGCGCGCCCCCGTGATGGATTCGGGCCACGCGCAACCGGGACAGTCGACGCCGTGGCGCTGGTTCACGCGGAGCATGGAGCGCACGGTGCGGCTGACGCCGGCCTGGGAGACGCCGCGGTCGAGGGCCACGAGCACCGCCTTCACGCCCGCGGCGGACGTCTTGGGCCCGGAGACCTTGAGCTCGTCCTCGTTGATGTCGTTGACAGGAGCCGCCCGTTTCATGGCGCCGCCTCCTCGCTGATCCGTTCCGCATGGGTGTATATGTTCACGCTACTCGTCCTGCTGAAGGCCGCAAGCGTCAGGCCCTCGCGCTCCGCCAGTTCCACGGCGAGGGAGGAGGGCGCGCTGACCGCGGCGAGCACGGGGATGCCCGCGAGCCGGGCCTTCTGCGCGAGCTCGAACGACGCCCGCCCGGAGACCTGCAGCACGGTCCCGGCGAGCGGGAGCCGCCCGTCGCGCAGCGCCCAGCCGATGACCTTGTCCACGGCGTTGTGGCGGCCGACGTCCTCGCGCAGGCACAGCAGGGACCCGTCGGGGGCGAAGAGGCCCGCGGCGTGCACTCCCCCGGTCTTGCCGAAGAGCGCCTGGTGCTCGCGCAGCGTCCCGGGAAGGCCCAGCAGGACGGGCAGCGAGACGAGCGGCGCGGGCGCCTCGAGCGGCAGCCGGGCGGCCTTGGCGACGGCGTCGATCGAGGCGGTCCCGCAGATCCCGCAGGAGCTCGTGGTGTAGACGTGGCGTTCGAGCGAGGGCTCGGGGGCGACGGCTCCGGGACCGAGCCGGGCCTCGACGACGTTGAACGTCTGCCGCCCGTCCTCGTCCTCCCCGGCGCAGAAGCGCAGGCTCCCGAGCTCGTCCGTGGAGGCGATGACCCCCTCGCCGACGAGGAAGCCGGCCACGAGGTCGAAGTCGTCGCCGGGTGTGCGCATCGTGACGCTGAAGGGCCGGGAACCGATCCTGATCTCGAGGGGCTCCTCCGCGGCGAGCGTCTCCTCGCGCGTCCGCGACGGCGCGTCGACGAGCATCCGCGCCACCTTGCGCCGTTGCGTCAATCGTCCCATGGGTTCCTCCCTGCCGTGGACCGCCGTCCCCTGGGACCGACGCTACCACCGCGGGAGGCGGCCGGCGTCCCCCGCGTCAGGGCATCCAGGGCAGCGGGACGCAGCGGGCCGTTCCGCCGTCCGGGACGCCCTCGGGGGGAAGGACGAGGAACGCGTCGGCGGCGGCGAGGCCGCGCATCATGGCGGGACCCGTGTGGTCGGCGGCCTCGAGCGCGCTGCCGGGGCCGTCGGTCCAGCGGGCGGGGACGAGCCGGTGTCGGCGCGGGAGCGGGGCCCAGGCCGCGGCGCTGCGCACCGGCAGGGGGTACGACGCCGGACGCCCGCCCGCCGCGCGCAGGAGCGGTTCCAGCAGGGTCGCCACGGCCGCGAGGGCCGCGAGCGGGTTACCGGGCAGGGCCGCGAGGAGCCGGCCGTCGGGGAAGCGGGCGAGCAGGGCGGGGTGCCCCGGGCGCATCGCGACCTGGTCGACGAGCAGCACGGCCCCCTCGTCGAGCGCGGCGCGGCGCACGTGGTCGGCCTCCGAGCGTCCCGTGCCGCCCGTCGTGACGACCACGTCCCCGCCCCCCGAGATCGCCCGGCGCGTGGCGGTGGCGTCGTCCCCGATGCGCAGGGACTCGAGCCCGCCGGCTCCGAGGGCCGCCAGGCAGGACGGCAGGACGGGGCCGAACGCGTCGCGGACGCGGCCCGGCGCGGGCAGGCCGTGCGTCTCGACCTCCCCGCCCGTCATCACGAGGCGCACGGACGGCCGCGCGGCGACGGGCACCCCGTCGTGGCCGGCCAGGGCGGCGACGGCGACGGCGGCGGGCGTCAGCACGCTCCCGGCGCGCAGGAGCAGCGAGCCCTCGACGGCCTCGGTCGCGGCGGGGCGGATGTCGGCGCCCACGGGGACGTCTTCCGTGGCCGCCAGGAGCCCGCCCGCGGATCCGCCGGTCCCCGCCGTCCCGCCCGGCCCCGCGCCCTCGATCCGCCCGCGCTCGGAGCGCAGCACCGCCGTCGTGCCCTCCGGGAGCGCGCCCCCCGTGACGATCGGCGCGGCCCAGCCCGGAGCGAGCGGTTCGCCCGCATCGTGGCGCGGCCCCGCGGTCGGGCGCACGCGCCACGGCCCCGCACCCGCGACGGCCCAGCCGTCCATCGCGGAGGACGCGTAGTGCGGCAGCGCGTGGAGGGCGCGGACGTCGCGGGCGAGCACGCGGCCCGCGGCCGATCCGAGCCCGAGTTCCTCCGCAGGGGGCAGCCGCTCCCGGAGCCGGGCCCCGGCGTCGTACGCGATCCGGCGCGCGTCGTCCCAGTCCGAGCCGTCGTGGTGCCCGTCCGGGCCGCCGTGGTGCCCGCTCACGCGGTGGCGCCCGGGCCGGTGCCGCCCGGGGCGTCCCCACCCTCGGGAGCGGCCTCCCGGGAGGCGCGCTCCGCGAGCACGGCACGGGCCAGCCGGTCGGCGGCGGCCATCGCCCCGGATTCCGAGGCCATGCCGTGGCCCGCGGCCAGCCCGGCGGCGAAGCCGGCGATGTAGGTGGTCACGGGGGCCGCCGGCCGCACGATCCCGTGGGCGGCGAGCCCGGCGAGGGACAGCACGGCATCGATGTCGATCTCGGTGCCGGCGAGCTCGAAGCGCTCGAGCAGCTCCGCCGCCCACTCCTGAAGTTCGGGATGTCCAGCCACGATCGTCCTCCTGCCGCGGCCGGCGCCGCTCCTAGCTTCCTGGCCGGCCGATGCCCGCCCGGCCGGCGTCCGCCCACGTGTCGACGTCGTCGAAGACGAGGTCCTCGAGGGGAAGACGCACCAACTGCAGACTAGCAAGCAGACGCATCATCGAGGAGTCGGCGAGGCCGCCGGCCGAGGCCTCGGCCGCCTCCACGGCGGCGGCGAGCGCCCCCGTCGCGACCGAGCAGCTCAGGGTCTGCAGCCGCCCGCCCGCGTCAACGGGCACCCACGCGGCGCCCGCGCCTGGCCCGTCGCGCAGCGCCTCCCCGGCGGCGCGCACGACCGCGGCGACGGCGGGGCCCGGCTCCACGAGGTCCGCGGCCAGCACGACGACGAACGGCGGCATCCCCGCGTGGGCGGCGGCCGCGGAAGCGGCCTCGGCGCGGGGCTCCTCGCCGTAGACGCCGGGCGCCTCCTGCAGCGCGCGCAGTCCCGCCGCGACGGCCGCCGCGGGTCCCGCGTACGGAGGGTGCTCGCGGGTCAGGACCACGAGCTGGTCCACGCCGGACTCCTCGACGTAGGCGGAGACCACGCCCTTCAGTCCGGCCGGCCCGACGACCGCCACGCGCTCCGCTCCGGAGACCGCCGCGAGGGCGTGCTCCAGGAGGGTACGGCCGGCATGGACCAGGAGAGGCTTCTCGGCGCCGCCGAGCCGGCTCCCCCGGCCGCCGGCCAGGACGATCGCCCCGTAGCTCATGCCGCGGAGCTGGAGAGGAACTCGCTCCAGGCCGGCGCCGGGCGTTCCAGCTCGGTGATGTACCACTGGGCGCCGCGCGGCGCCCGCGGCGTGATCCGCAGCTTCCAGCCCAGCTGGCGGAGCGTGCGGTTGCCCTTGGCCGAGTTGCACGCGAGGCAGCAGGCCACGAGGTTCTCCCACGTGTCCGCTCCCCCGCGCGAGCGCGGTTGCACGTGGTCCACCGTCGTGGCGTGGCGGCCGCAATAGGCGCAGGCGTGTCCGTCGCGGCGCAGGACCCCGCGGCGGCTCACGGAGGCGGCGCCGCGGTAGGGGACGTTGATGTACCTGTTCAGGAGGATCACGGACGGGCGGCCGATCACCTGGCGGGGCCCCACCACGGGGTCGTCGTCGTCCTGGGCGAGGACGCTCGCCTTGCCCGTGAGCACCAAGAGCAGCGCCCTGCGGAAGGTGACTACCGCGAGCGGTTCGTATCCAGCGTTCAGTACCAGGGTTCGCATGAGCGTTCCTCGTTGTCCTGACAGGGCCGCGGGCCCGGTGAAGCGTTCCTCGCGGCGTTCAGCGTGGGGCTTTCGATTCCTAGCGTAAACCGAGCTCGGGGCCGGCGGTGTGCCCTGGGCCACGCGCCGGGGCGTGTCGGGGCGTGAATTCGCCGGTTCTTCACGCCGGCCGCACTGGGATTTCACCGGGGTCGGGCGGGCGCAGTGGCCCCGAACGCCGCAAGGCCCCTCCGGAGCGGAGGGGCCTTGCGGGAAGAGGCCGGACGCGACGCGTCCGGAAGCGGCGGGTGTTAGCCGCGCAGCGTGTAGTAGCCGTAGAGCGGGCCGTACGGGCTGTTCGCCGGACGCAGGACCGTGCCGACGGACGGGTTCTGGGCGCCGATGATCTGGCCGTTGCCCAAGTAGATGCCGGCGTGGCCGCCGCCGTTCTGGAACACCAGGTCGCCCGGCTTCGGGTTGCTGGTGCGCACGAACTGGCCGGAGCCGAGGATCGCGGAGGTGCCGCGGGCGATGTTGATGCCGTGCTGGGCGTAGACGTACTTGATGAAGCCGGAGCAGTCCCAGCCCGACGGGGTGGAGCCGCCCCAGACGTAGGGGGCGCCGAGGTACTGGCGGGCGGTCGCGGCGATGCCGGTGAGGCCCGCGCTCGGAGCGGAGGCAGCGGCCTCGGCCTTCGCGGGGGCTGCGGCCGCCGTGGTGGCGGTCGAGGACGTGGTCGTCGAGGCGGCGGTGCTGCGGGTGGTGGCCGCGGCGGATGCGCCGGAGTTCACGTTGGCACGCGTGGTGGCGGCGTAACGGGCCTCGCCGGACTGCGACTGGACCGTGTTGGACACGGCCACGACGACGGGCTCGGGCTCGGGGGCCGGCTTGGAGGTGATCTCCGCGCGCTTGACCTCGAACTTGGCCTCGGTCTTCGCGGGAACGGTGACGGCCTTGACGGCGACGCGCTCGGCGGAGAGGGTCTCCGCGGACAGTGCGCCGGCGGGAACCGCTGCGGCCTCGCGGACGGTGGGGGTGGCCTGGGCGGGGACGCCCAGGGTCAGGACCAGGCCGGAAGCGGCAGCGATGACGGCTGCCTGGCGGCCCACGGAGCCGGCGTTGGACGCAACGGCCTTCGAGATGGATTCCAGCGGATTGGTGCGAACAGGAGTCGCGCGGTGGCGACCCAGGGCTTGGCGCTTGGACACGTTGTTTACCTCTCCCAATGCCTGCGAGGTGAGCTGTCGGATTCGAGTGGGAGTCACTCGGCGTCCAACCGGTGGAACCGGTCTGGGCGCTTAACCCCAAGGATCCTTGCGGACCCGTAAGTTGGTTCCCCCGCCACTGCCATGCGATCTTTGCGAACGGACCTCGGTCAGTGGCAGTGTTCGGCACTCTGCCCGAGGGTGTCGGACCTAGGACCGGTCCGGCACTTGATCAACGATATATGAAATGTTTGTCAATGTCACGTTCAGGTCACGGAATGATATTTTTCCGGTGACGTCGGACGTCCGGCCCCTACAGCCAGCCCGCGGGATCAACCGCCGTGCCGTCCACGAGGACCTCGAAATGCAGGTGGCAGCCGGTCGAGTTCCCGGTGGTTCCGCTGAGCGAGACGACCTCGCCGCGCTCGACCTTCTGGCCCACCGCCACCCGCAGGCTCGTGTTGTGGTTGTAGGTCGTCTCCAGGCCGTTGCCGTGGTCGATGCGGACGCGGTTGCCCGAGTGGCCGGCCCAGCCGGCCTGGACCACGGTTCCCGCGGCGGAGGCCTTCACCGGGGTTCCGCACTGGATCCCGTAGTCCTGCCCGATGTGGTTCACGAGGCCGTAGCCGGTCACGGGATTCACGCGCGTCCCGAAGCGGGAGGTGATACGCACCTGGTCGAGCGGCTGCGCGAGGATGCCGCCCGTCTCCACGGCCGTGACGTCGCCGCCGGAGGCCGACATGAGGTAGTCGAGCTGGTCGTCCTTGCTGAAGGAGCTGGTCAGCTTGGTGCGGACGATCTCGTAGTCGTCGTTGCCGGGAACGCTGACGTCGGAGACGGCGCTGCCGGCGTGGGCGACGCGCTCGTCCGGCGCCGGGACGGCCGCGGAATCCGGGTAGACCGCGGCGAGGGCGAGCCCGGACACGGCGGCGACGGCTGCGAGGGAGTGTCCGACGACGGCGCGGCGCCGGGGGCGTTCTCCGGCGGCCGCCGGGGCGCGGTCCTCGAGGAAGACGGGGCGGCGGTCGCCTCGGAGATCCCCGACGGCAGCGGACACGGGGGCGGGAGCGGGGGCAAGCGCTGCCGCGACGGGCGCCGGGACGGGAGCGGCGGACGGCTGGGGGCCGGTGGGCTCGACGAGCTCGGGGGTCGCGCCATAGCGCATGCCCACCGCGTAGCGGCGGCCGGCGTACGGCCCGGCCGGCTCCTCGGCGGGCGGGGGGACGGGGCGCAGCGCGCTGCGTCGTCCGCTGATCTTCTGCTCGGTCAATCGACACCTCTCATCGCGCCTGCGAAGTTAGCTGTCGGATTCGGGCATGAGACGCGCCCGGCCGGGTCTTGCTGACAAGGAACCGGCTTCACCCCGAGGCGGCCGGGGAACGGCCGCCGGAAAAGGTTGGGTCCTCCACCCCCGCCGGTTCTTCGATGAACGGGCCCGGTCCGCCAGCGGGGTTCGGCGATTCGGATCGGGCGGATCGGACGAGTCCGATCCGTTACCCACGATACCCGAGCGTATACAAAGTAACAATTTCGTGATCTTTGCCTGTGGACGGCCCGCATCGGCCCGGGAACGCCGAAGGGGCGGTCCGGCCGTCGGGCCCGGGACCGCCCCCTCGCTGCGCGGCGTCGGCCGCGGGAGTCCTAGTTCGCGCGGTCCACGAAGACGTGGGCGCTGACCTCCGAGGGGAGCTCGAGCGCGCCCTCGATGCCCTCGACCCGGACGACGACGTACTCGCCGGCGCGCTCGAGCGTCACGACCGCGCCGGGTCGGATGCCGCCCTCGTCCAGCTGGCCCAACAGCACCGGGTCGACCTGGATGGTCTCGGCGAGGCGCTGGATGCGGACCGGGCCCGTATTGCCGTCGACGACCGCGTGGTCCAGGTTCTGCACTCCTGCCGCGAAGCCGACGGCCTCCGTGCCTCCGAGCCCGGACAGGCCGGGGATCGGGTTGCCGTACGGCGAGTCCGTCGGGTGCCCCAGCAGTTCGTAGATGCGCCGCTCGACGCGCTCGCTCATGACGTGTTCCCAGCGGCACGCCTCGTCGTGGACGTACTCCCATTCGAGGCCGATGACGTCGGAGAGCAGCCGTTCGGCGAGGCGGTGCTTGCGCATGACCTCCGTCGCCAGCTGCCGTCCCGCGTCAGTCAGCTCCAGGTGGCGGTCCTCGGAGACCACGACGAGTCCGTCGCGCTCCATCCTGGCGATCGTCTGCGAGACGGTGGGACCCGAGTGGCCGAGGCGCTCGGCGATGCGGGCGCGCAAGGGGGTGATCTCTTCTTCCTCGAGTTCCAGGATGGTCCTCAAGTACATCTCGGTGGTATCGATCAAGTCCGTCACGAAAGGGGCTCCTGTGGGCTCGCTGGGTGGAAGAGGGAACCAGTGGTCACAACTCTACCCGGGTTAACAATCTCCTCCCGGTTCTGGATTCCCTCCAGCGTGCGCGACCATGGAACCCGGACGGCGGCCGCGCGGCCGCCACCTCCTCGAACCGTTCCCCGACCCCAGAACGCAGGAGCCCAGATGAGCAAGCCCCCCGTCATTCCCGAACACCTGCTGCCGCAGGACGGCCGCTTCGGCGCCGGCCCGTCCAAGGTGCGCGCCGCGCAGCTCGACGCCCTGGCCGCGGCGGGTCCGGCCCTCCTGGGCACCTCCCACCGCCAGGCTCCCGTGAAGAACCTCGTGAAGTCGGTGCAGGAGGGCCTCGCCGAGTTCTTCGGCGCGCCTCAGGGCTACGAGGTGGTCCTCGGCGTCGGCGGCTCGACCGCGTTCTGGGACATCGCGTCGTTCGGGCTCGTCGAGCGCAAGGCGCAGCACCTCTCCTTCGGCGAGTTCGGATCGAAGTTCGCCGCCGCGACGGACAAGGCCCCCTTCCTCGAGGCCTCCTCCATCCTCAAGGCCGAGCCCGGCACGCGCCCCGAGCCCGCCGCCGAGTCCGGGGTGGACGTCTACGCGTGGCCGCAGAACGAGACCTCGACCGGCGTCGCGGCCCCCGTGCGCCGGGTCGACGGAGCCGACGAGGGCTCCCTCGTCCTCGTCGACGCGACCTCCGCCGCCGGCGGACTCGACGTCGACGTGGCCCAGTCCGACGTCTACTACTTCGCCCCGCAGAAGAACTTCGCCTCCGACGGCGGACTGTGGCTCGCCCTCTTCTCCCCCGCCGCGATCGAGCGGGCCGACCGGATCGCGGCCTCGGGCCGCTGGGTGCCGGACTTCCTGAATCTCAAGACGGCGATCGACAACTCGCGCCTGAACCAGACCTACAACACGCCGAGCCTGTCCACCCTGGTCACGCTCAATGCGCAGGTCGAGTGGCTCAACTCCCACGGCGGCCTGTCCTGGGCCGCTGCGCGGACCGCCGATTCCGCGGGCCGCGTCTACGCGTGGGCCGAGGCGTCCAGCGTGGCGACCCCCTACGTCGTGCGGCCCGAAGACCGCTCCAACGTCATCGCGACGATCGACTTCGACGACTCGGTCGACGCCGCCGCGGTCGCCAAGGCGCTGCGCGCCAACGGGATCGTGGACACCGAGCCCTACCGCAAGCTCGGCCGCAACCAGCTGCGCATCGCCACGTTCGTGGCGATCGAGCCCGACGACGTCTCCGCGCTCACCGCGAGCATCGACTACGTGCTCGAGAACCTCTGACCCCTCCGCAAGCGCCAAGGGACCGCCCCCTCGAGGGGGCGGTCCCTTGGCTTTCCCAGGCCGTTCAGCGGGATCTGGGCCCCGGGCGGCCGCGCCTACCCGGCCGCGACTACCGGGCCGCGGCGGCCGGCGAGGACTCCGCGGAGGAGGCCCCGGCGTCGTCCTGCGCCTCCGCAGGGGAGGCACCGGCGTCGTCCCCGGAAGCGGCGGACTCCTGCTCGGCCTTCTCCTGGGCCGCCTGCTCGGCCAGCTCCTCCGGAGCCACGCGCTCGGACCAGGGGACCCAGTCCGGGGCGAGCAGGGCGCCGTCGCCGGGCAGCAGCCCCAGCTCGCACACCGTCGCCGTCTTCCCGCGCGGGACGCGGGCCAGGCTCACGTACCACTCCCAGCCGGCGTAGCCGTCGAGGACGGCGGCGAAGCGGTGCGTCACGAGGCGCTCGCCGTCCGCCGCGGCCCCGACGTGCTCCCCGAGCTGCGCGGCCGGAACGGACTCGAGCAGCGCCTCTCGGGCGGCATCGACCATGCCGGCCAGGGCCGCGTCCAACTTCGGGGTGCGTGCCATGGGCCTAGGCCTCCAGGTCGTCGGCGACGGCCCGGAGCACGGCCGCGATCTTCGCGCCGCGCTGCTTCTCCGGGTAGCGGCCCTTGTGCAGGTCGTTGGAGACGCCGTCGAGCCACTTGATCAGGTCCTCGATGAGCACCGCGGTCTCCTCGGCCGGGCGGCGCTTGGCCCGGACGACGGAAGGAGCCGACTCGACGACGCGGGCCGAGAGCGCCTGCGCCCCCTTGCGGCCCTGGGCGATGCCGAACTCCATGCGGGTCCCCGGGCGCACCTCGGTGACGCCGCGCGGCAGCGCGGTGCTGGGCAGGTGGACGGACTCGCCGTCGTCCGTCACCAGGAAGCCGAAGCCCTTGTTGGCGTCGAAGAACTTAACCTTGCCGAATGGCACGTCTCTCTACCTCGTTCTCACATCGGGTGGGCCGGGGCCGTGGGCCGGGCCGCCACCTCAAGCTGGGTTTCCCGGAAGGCGCCGGCGCCGCCATGCGGGCGTGCGCGCTCCCGGGGAAGTCTCTCCATCTAGGGTACGCCACGGCCCGTCCGGCCACGGACCCCGCGGCCCCGCGCTTGGTGGGCTTCCCGCCCGCTGTTAATGTGGGGGCGTGAACTCCAAGCAACCCTCCGCCCTGCGCCGCGCCCTTCCCGTCGCCGCGGCGGTCGTCGCCGTCGTCTCCCTGGGCAGCATGGCCGCGATCCTGGGGCTGTATGCCGCGGGGCAGCCCGGGGTCCCGGCACTGTTCGCAATCGGGCTCTTCGGGCTGCCGCTCGCCTTCGTCCTGCTCGTGGCCCACGTCCTGCTCGGCTGGCGGCAGCGCCGCCGGGCCTGAGCCCCGCACCCGGCGGTCCGTGCCCTTCGCCCCCGCCCGGCGCCCCGCCGGGCACAGCGGACGTCCAGAAAACTCCCAGACTCCGGGGCCAGACTGGACCCATGCGCTCCAAGAACCCCGAGGCCAAGCTGCTCGTCGTCGATGACGAACCCAACATCCGCGAGCTCCTGTCGACGTCCCTGCGCTTCGCGGGCTTCGAGGTGGTCGCGGCCGCGAACGGGCGCGAGGCGCTCGACGCCGTCGAACGCGAGCAGCCCGACCTCGCGGTCCTGGACGTCATGCTCCCGGACATGGACGGCTTCACTGTCACGCGCCGCCTGCGCGCCGCCGGGCGCCACTTCCCCGTGCTCTTCCTGACGGCCCGCGACGACACCGAGGACAAGATCACCGGCCTGACCGTGGGCGGCGACGACTACGTCACCAAGCCCTTCAGCCTCGACGAGGTCGTCGCCCGGATCCGGGCCGTGCTCCGGCGCACGCAGCCCCTCGACGGCAGCGAGGCCGTCATCCGGGTCGACGACCTCGAGCTCGACGACGACGCCCACGAGGTCCGCCGCGCCGGCGAGGTCGTGGACCTCTCGCCCACCGAGTTCAAGCTCCTGCGCTACCTGATGATGAACCCGAACCGGGTCCTGTCCAAGTCGCAGATCCTCGACCACGTCTGGGAGTACGACTTCAACGGCGACGCGTCGATCGTCGAGTCCTACATCTCCTATCTCCGGCGCAAGATCGACGCCCGTGACGAATGGCCGGCGATGATCCAGACCAAGCGCGGCGTGGGCTACCTCCTGCGCACCGCGGACCGGCGATAGGCGGCGCACCACCGTGCAAGGACTGACCCGGTTCCTGAGGAAGATCTCCCTGCGCACCAAGCTGGTCGCGCTGATGGCGGTCCTCATGGGCCTGGGCGTCGTCGCCACGGCCTACACCGCGGCCGTCTCGCTCAAGGTCACGCTCGTGGACCAGGTGGACACCGACCTGAAGTCGAATGCCTCGGCGATGTCCAACCTCATCTGGATCGTCTGGCGGGACAGCATCGACAACAGCGCCCAGGCCAACCGCAACTGGGCGAGCCTGGACCTGAACCGCTTCTACGGGACCCTCAGCGACGCCGACGGCGACGTCGTGCACACCCTTCCGCTCGTCGAAGGCGACGAACCGGTCCTGGACCCGGTGCCCATCGAGGACGTCGTCCTCCTCGAGGGCCGGCCGCAGACCGCGCCCGGCACTGCGCCGGGCTCCGACGGCTGGCGCGTCGTGCGGGCCCCCTTGGCTAGCGGCCAGGGCTACGTGACCGTGGGCCTGCCGCTCGAGGACGTCGAGGAGACCATCAAGAACGCCACGGTCCTGATGATCAGCAGCGGCATGGCCGCGACACTCGTCATGTCGCTCATCGCGTACGGGGTCACGAACCGCACCTTCCGCCCCCTCGTGCGTGTCGAGCGCACGGCCGCGGCGATCGCGGCCGGTGACCTGTCCCGGCGCGTCGAGGAGTTCCCGCCCGACACCGAGGTGGGGCGCCTGTCGCGCTCGCTCAACGCGATGCTGACCCACATCGAGCACGCCTTCCGCGGCCGGGCGGCCTCGGAGCGCAAGATGCGGCGCTTCATCCAGGACGCCTCGCACGAGCTGCGCACCCCGCTCGTGACCATCCAGGGGTACTCGGAGCTGTACCGGCACGGCGGGCTGCAGGACGACGAGCAGCTCAAGAGCGCCATGTCGCGGATCGAGGGCGAGGCCAAGCGGATGGGCCAGCTCGTCGACGACCTGCTGACGCTGGCCCGGCTCGACGAGCACCGGCCGCTCGAACGGCGTCCCGTGGACCTGCTCCTGCTCGCGGGCGACGCCGTCGAGGACGCCCGCGTCGGCGCGCCGGACCGCTCCGTGAGGCTCGTCGGGATCGACGGCGGCCCACCGCGCCCGTCGCCGACGAGCGGAGACGAGGCCAAGCTGCGCCAGGTCGTGGCCAATCTGATGACCAACGCCCTGCGCTACACCCCCGCCGGGAGCCCGCTCGAGGTCGCCGTGGGCGTCCTGCCCGTGATCGACGGGAGATCCGACGCCGTGCTCGAGGTCCGCGACCACGGCCCCGGCATCTCGGAGGAGGACGCGGCCCGGGTCTTCGAACGCTTCTACCGGGCGGACAGCTCGCGACAGCGCGAGACGGGCGGGACGGGCCTGGGCCTGGCCATCGTGGCCGCCATCGCGGCGCAGCACGACGGCTCCGTCCGCCTCACGGAAACGCCCGGGGGCGGGGCGACGATGTCGATCCACTTGCCGTTCGTCGCCGCCGATTCCCCCTCACACGCCCATGCCGCGGACGGGTTTTCCACAGACTAGCGCCGTCCCGCCCACGCGGACCCCGGGGCTCCTAGGCTCGGAAGCAGGCACCGCCCGGTGCCGCCGGCCGCGGGACGCACCGCCGGCCGGCGTCGAGAGCAAGGGGAAACCATGGGCAACTTCGCCGCCAACACCACCGAGATGCGCAACAAGGCCCTGGCCGTTCAGGGGACCATCGAACGCCTCCGCGCTGAGGTCAACACCATGCAGGGCAGCCTGCGCGAGCTGGAGTCGACGTGGCAGGGCGCCGCGGCCGCGAACTTCCAGTCCGTGATCGCCGATTGGCGGGCCACCCAGCTCAAGGTGGAGGAGTCGCTCACGGGCATCAACACCGCCCTGGCGCGCGCCTCGCAGCAGTACGACGACGCAGAGGCCGCCAACGCGAGCATGTTCACCTACTAGCCACGCTTCCGCCGCGGCCGCCCGTTCCCGGCCGCGGCGGGGACTACTCTGGCCTCCATGGCCATCCTGATCGATCCGCCCCTCTGGCCCGCCCACGGGACGATGTTCTCCCACCTCGTCTCCGACGCGTCCCTCGAGGAGCTGCATGCCTTCGCGCTGGCGGCCGGCCTGCCCGAGCGCGCGTTCGACCGCGACCACTACGACGTCCCCGAGCGGCGCCACGCGGGGCTCGTGGAGCTCGGCGCCGTGCCGGTGACGGCCACGGAACTCGTGCGCCGCCTCGTGCGCAGCGGCCTGCGGGTCCCGGCCCGCCAGCGTCCCGAGAAGCTGGATCCGGTGCTGCTGGACCACTGGGAGCGGCTCCTGCCCGGCGGGAGCGGCGTCGGGGAACAACTGCTGGGACGCTGGGCCGAGCCCCACCGCCACTACCACGACCGCACCCACCTGATGTCCGTGCTGCGCGGCATCGAGCGGCTTGCCGGCGCCGGCGAGCCCGAGGGCCCCTTCCCGCGCGCCGTCCGGCTCGCGGCCTGGTTCCACGATGCCGTCTACGAGGGCGTCCCGGGCCGGGACGAGGAGGACTCGGCCGACCTGGCCGCGCAGCTGCTCGGCGGGGCCGGCCTTCCGGCGCGCGAGGTCGAGGAGACGGCGCGCCTCGTGCGTGCCACGGCCTCCCACCGGCCGGAGGCGGACGACGCCGCCGCCCGCCTGCTGTGCGACGCCGACCTCGAGGTCCTGGGGCGGGATCCGGCGGCCTACCTGCGCTATGCCGACGCCGTGCGCCGGGACTACGCCCACGTCGAGGACGCCGCGTTCCGCACCGGCCGGGCCGCCGTCCTGCGCACGCTCCTGGCGGCGCCCACCCTGTACTCCACGCCGAGCGCACGCCGGTGGTGGGAGTCCGCGGCGCGCCGGAACCTCGCCGACGAGCTCCGCCGCCTCGAGGCGCCGGCCGGCTGAAGGATTAAACGGCCGCGCCGCGGCCCCCGTGGAAGGGGACCGCGGCGCGGCACTGGTCTGCGCGGGGCGCGGACGGGCTAGAAGCCGCCCATGCCGCCCATCTCGTCGCCACCCGGGGCCGGAGCGGCCTTCTCCGGCTTGTCGGCGACGACGGCCTCGGTGGTGAGGAACAGGCCGGCGATCGACGCGGCGTTCTGCAGCGCGGAGCGCGTGACCTTCACCGGGTCGTTCACGCCGGCGGCGAGCAGGTCCTCGTAGACGCCGGTGGCGGCGTTGAGGCCGTGGCCGGCCTCGAGGCCCTTCACCTTGTCGGCGACGACGCCCGGCTCCAGGCCGGCGTTGAAGGCGATCTGCTTCAGCGGGGCCTCGATGGCGACCTTGACGATGTTCGCGCCCGTGGCCTCGTCGCCCTCGACGGCGAGCTTGGCGAAGGCACGCTCGCCGGCCTGGATGAGGGCCACACCGCCACCGGCGACGATGCCCTCCTCCACGGCGGCCTTGGCGTTGCGCACGGCGTCCTCGATGCGGTGCTTGCGCTCCTTGAGCTCGACCTCCGTCGCGGCACCGGCCTTGATGACGGCGACGCCGCCGGCCAGCTTGGCGAGGCGCTCCTGCAGCTTCTCGCGGTCGTAGTCGGAATCGGAGTTCTCGATCTCGGCGCGGATCTGGCTGACGCGGCCCGCGATCTCCTCGGCGTTGCCGGCACCCTCGACGATGGTGGTCTCGTCCTTGGTCACGACGACCTTGCGGGCCTGGCCCAGGAGGTCCAGGGTGGCGGTCTCGAGCTTGAGGCCGACCTCCTCGGAGATGACCTGGCCGCCCGTGAGGATGGCGATGTCGGCCAGCATGGCCTTGCGGCGGTCGCCGAAGCCCGGGGCCTTGACGGCGACGGACTTGAACAGGCCGCGGATCTTGTTCACGACGAGCGTGGCCAGGGCCTCGCCCTCGATGTCCTCGGCGATGATCAGCAGCGGCTTGCCGGACTGCATGACCTTCTCCAGGACCGCGACGAGGTCCTTCACGTTGGAGATCTTGGAGTTGACGATCAGGATGTACGGATCCTCGAGGACCGTCTCCTGGCGCTCGGCGTCGGTGACGAAGTAGGCCGAGATGTAGCCCTTGTCGAAGCGCATGCCCTCGGTGAGCTCGAGGTCCAGGCCGAAGGTGTTGGACTCCTCGACCGTGATGACGCCTTCCTTGCCGACCTTGTCCAGCGCCTCGGCGATGAGCTCGCCGATCTGGGTGTCTCCGGCGGAGATCGACGCGGTCGCGGCGATCTGCTCCTTGGTCTCGATCTCCTTGGCGGAGGAGAGCAGCTCGGCGGTGACGGCCTCGACGGCCTTCTCGATGCCGCGCTTGAGCGAGAGCGGATCGGCGCCGGCGGCGACGTTGCGGAGGCCTTCCTTGACGAGGGCCTGCGCGAGGACGGTGGCGGTGGTCGTGCCGTCGCCCGCGACGTCGTCGGTCTTCTTGGCGACCTCCTTCACGAGCTCCGCGCCGATCTTCTCGTACGGGTCCTCGAGCTCGATCTCCTTGGCGATGGAGACGCCGTCGTTGGTGATCGTGGGGGCGCCCCACTTCTTCTCCAGGACGACGTTGCGGCCGCGCGGGCCCAGGGTCACCTTCACGGCGTCGGCCAGGGTGTTCAGGCCGCGCTCGAGGCCGCGGCGTGCTTCCTCGTCAAATGCAATCAACTTGGCCATGGTGGCTTGTGGTCCTTTCGGGACGGTCATGCGTGTGGGTGGACCTGAGGCAGCGCCCGCGACGGACGGAGACCGGCTGGCGTCATCCGGACGCCGCCCCGTCTCCTCGCTGCGAAAGATCCGATGCTCACCCGAGGCGTCCGCGGTGCGGCGTGCGGCGGCTGGGCCGGCACAACACTTAGCAGTCGCGACGTCCGAGTGCTAAACCAATTATTGGCACTCTCCGCCGGAGAGTGCAAGCCCGTTGCGGCTTATCGTGGGAACCGGCGGCTACCGGCCGTAGTTGGAGCCGAGGACGGCGCTGATCTCCACGGGGATGTTCTCCGTCTGGAAGACCGTGGTGATCCCGAGGGCCGCCGCGACCTGCTCCGCGGTGGCCCGGGAGGAGTCCGTCCGGTAGTAGACGGCCGAGAAGCCCTCCTGCCGGACCCAGTTCGACGCGCTGACGCTCGTGAACCCCGCACCGCGCACCGTGGCGGCGCCGGAGGCGGCCAGGCCTCCGCGGCCGGAGCCGTTGTAGACGCCGACGGCCAGTGAGCGGTCCACGACGGACGGCGTCTCGGACGCCTCGTCCGTGGACTCGCCGGAGGGGTCGGCCGACTCGGAGCCCTCGTCGGAGGGATCGGCCGGGTCGGTGGATTCGTCCGCGGGCTCGCCGGTGGCGTCCGAGGGCCCGGGTTCCGCATCGGACGGATCGGCGGAGTCGGTGGGCCCGTCCCCGGCGCCGTTGCCCTCGTCCGTCGATTCGGCGGCGCCGGTGCTGCCGGGCGCGCTCGTGCCGGAGGCCGGGGGCGCGGCCTGCTGCCCCACGAACTGCGGCAGGATGGTGAAGGAGAAGACGCCGACGAGGAGCGCGAGGAGGCCGACGCCGAGGAGCAGCGCCAGGCCGGAACGCCCCGGGCGCGCACCGGCCACGTCGGCGCGGTGGACTCCCTGGCGTTCGGCGAATTCGGGAACCCTGTCGAACTCGTCGCTGGGGTACTTGCTCATGCCCGTCCTTGGTGGTCGTCGGTCCTCGGGGCTCCTAGGCCTCGGAGGCCAGCCTGCGCGCGCTCCGGGCCCGGTGCCGGGTTGAACGTAGTCTACGCAATCTCTTGACCAGCATCGGGTCGTGCGCGAGCGCGGCCTCGGTGTCGATCAGGGCGTTGAGCAACTGGTAGTAGTGGGTCGCCGAGAGGCCGAACAGCTCGGAGACGGCCTGCTCCTTGGCGCCGGCGTACTTCCACCACTGCCGCTCGAGGGCGAGCATGCGCTGTTCGCGCTCGTCGAGGGTGCTCGACTCGTCCAGCGTGAACTCGAGCTCGATCGCCTGCGCGGCCATGCTGCACCTCTCTCCCTGCGTCCGGTCCGGGCGCCCCGACGGGGCACTGCCCTCCATGGTAATGGCGAATCACATCGATGTCATTTGCCGCGCGGGCGGCCCGGGCCCACAGAATGGGAGCCATGACCCACACCCCCCAGGACCCTCCCCTGCCCCTCCCGGAGTGGCTGCCGCCCGGCCCGCCCGGCTCCTCCGCGGCGGACGAGGCGTTCGGCCTGGCCGCGGACTGGGAGGCCGCGCTCGCGCCCGTCGCGGACGAACTGCGGACGGTCCGCGGGCTCCTCGACGGGCGCCGGGCTGCCGGCGAGCAGGTCCTCCCGCCCGGGGGGCTCGTCCTGCGGGCCTTCTCCCGCCCCCTCGCCGGCGTCCGCGTCCTCATCGTGGGCCAGGACCCGTACCCGACGCCGGGCCACGCGATCGGCCTGTCCTTCGCGTGCGACCGCCACGTCCGCCCGCTGCCGCGCAGCCTCGCGAACATCTACCGGGAGCTGGAAGACGACGCCGGGGTCCCGGCCCCGGCGCACGGGGACCTGTCCGCGTGGGCGGACCAGGGCGTGCTGCTCCTGAACCGCGTGCTCACGGTCGCCGCGGGCGAGGCGGGGTCCCACCGGGGGCTGGGCTGGGAGCGGATCACCGACGCGGCCGTCGCCGCCCTCGCGGCGCGGGGTGGTCCGCTCGTGGCCGTCTTGTGGGGCCGGCAGGCCCAGGAGCTCGCTCCCCTGCTCGGTACGACGCCGGTGCTCGCCTCCGCGCATCCCTCGCCGCTGTCCGCGCGGCGGGGATTCTTCGGCTCGAAGCCGTTCACGCGGGCCAACGCCCTGCTCGCAGAGCAGGGCGCGGATCCCGTGGACTGGCGCCTGCCCGCGTAGTCCGTCCGCGGACCGCGCCGGCGGCGCCTCCCGAGGCGGCGCTCCGTGCCGGGCCCGGCCCGCGGTCGATCCAGCAGCTCAGCGGCGGCGGATGCGCCGGCGCTCGTGCGAGTTCCAGCCCTTGGTCAGCGGGCGGGCCACCGTGTCGCCGAGGACGACGCCGCCGGCGATCGCGAGGATGATCGTGAAGGCGTTGAACATGCCGATCAGGCCCGCGGACATGTCGGCCGCGTCGATCGTGATCCCGTACATGGCCCGGAAGATCATCAGGCCGGGGAGCAGGAACACGACCGCCGGGACGGCGACCACGAGTTGCGGGGCGCCCATGCGCAGGGCCACCCAGCGCCCGGCCGCGCCGACCACGGCGGCGGCGATGGCGGGCGTGAGCCGGTCGCCGACGCCGAGCGCCTGCACGCCGATCATCGCGAGGTAGCCGAGCAGCGCCACGCCCGCGGTCGGCAGCAGCAGGTTCCGCGCGGTCTGCTCGAACACCGCCCCGCAGAGCACCGCCGCCCCGACGAAGAGCACCAGGAGCCACCACGGATAGGCGACCCGGTCGATCTGCGTCACGTCGAGGTCCTCGACGCCGGCCATCGAGCCCAGGACCAGGGCGGTCATGATGCCGGAGATGATGGCGGCGTAGATCAGCAGGGCGGAGAAGAAACGGCCTGCCGCCGTGACGGGGAAGCCGTTGATGGCGTCCTGCACGGAGGAGACGAACCGCGACGACGGCAGCAGCAGCATGATCCCGCCGGCCACGACGATCGCCGGGGAGATGGGGACCTTGAACGCCCACAGCACCATGGCGATCGCGGTGATCACGAGCGAGCCGAACGCGATGGAGAAGAACTCCGGCACGCGCCACTTCGCCGTCGTCTTCATCGCCTGCGCCACGAGGCCGAACGACGCGAACGCCACGAGCGCGCCGACCCAGGAGCCGCCGATGAACATCACGAACATCGCCGAGAAGCCCCCGCCGGCGGCCGTGACCATCCAGCGCGGGAAGGGCTTGGGGCGCCGCGTGATGTCCTGCAGCCGGTCCACGGCCTGCTGCCGCGTCACGCCGCCCGCGACGATGTCGGAGACGAGCTGGTGCAGGAGCGCGAGCCCCGCGTAGTTGCTCGTCCAGGAACGGACGACGCGCAGGATGCTGATGGGCACCTGGTCCGCGGGGGCGTAGTTGAGGTGGATCGACTGGTTGGTGATGTCCACGTCGACGTTGCGCAGCCCGAGCGAGGCGGTGACGGCGATGATGCTCGTCTCCGCCTCGAGGGCGCCGGCGCCGTAGCGGAACATGGCCTCGGCGAGGTCGAGCGCGAACTCGAGCGTCTTGCGGGCGCTCGCGTCCTGAGCGCCGACCTGGATCGTGGGGTTGGCGTAGGGGCTGCCGACGAGCCGGTCCACGATCGAGAACGCCTGCGTCGGCGGGGCCTCGGTCTCCATGAGCCGGGCCAGCATGCGCCGCGCCCCGGGGGTGGGCCGCGGCCCCGTCCTCGGGGCCGCGTCGACCGGAACGGTGGGGGCGGTGCCGGTGCCGGGCCGGCGCGGGACCTGCCGGAGACGGCCGGTCTTGGGGCGCGCCTTGGGGGGACGGCCGGCGCGGCCCGCGCGCCCGGCGGCCGGCGCGTCGACGATCGGCAGGGCGGTCGAGACCGGTTCGGCCGTCTGCGCGGCGGCGCGGCGCGCGGCGTCGGGAAGGTTCGGGTCGCTCGGCGGGGCCGCCGAGAGGTCCACGGCGCCCGTCCCCCACTGGGCCGCGGCGAGGGCGGCGGCCTCCGCGGAGGCGGCTGCGGCGTCGTACTCCGCGTTCCCGGAATCCGGCCCCGGGGAAGCCGCTGCCTCGGCGCCGTCCCAATCGGGCTCCGTCTTGGACCGGTCGTCGGGCGAGCCGGGCAGCTCGGCGCTGCCGCCCGCCAGGACGGCGCCGCCCGCGGGGCGCGGCAGGGGCCGCTTCATCTCCGCCGTGGTGATCCGCGGCATCGAGACGGCGTGCGGATCCGGATCCGCCGCGGCGCCGTCGCCGTGCGTCTGACGGGGTGCGTCCGGGTGGGACACGAGCGCTCCTCCTCCGGTCCGTTGCGGGCGCTGGCTCACTCCACTGTACCGCCGGAAACCCGGCCGCCCCGGCCCGGTGATAGCCACCTCACACGAGCCCTCAACCGTTCGGTTGATCCGCGCCCGGCGGCCCCCTCATAGCGTCGAAAACGACGCTTCGACAACCACCGGAAAGGGCCCCATGACCACCCTCGAATCCACCGCCCCGCCCCGCGGGACCGGCTCGCCCCGGCCGCACGCGGCCCACGGCCCGGCGCGCTGGCTGCGCGTCCTCGTCCCCGCCGTGCTGATCGTGGCCTGGCTCGTCGTCCTGGCGCTCGGCGGCCGCGCCTTCGGCCAGGCCTCCGCGGTCTCGGTCAACGACCCTGCCGAGCACCTCCCGGCGAGCGCCGAGGCGACCCTCGTCCACGGGCTGCAGGACTCCTTCCGGGACGTCGACGCGCTGCCCGCCACGCTCGTCTTCCACGCCCCGGACGGGCTCGGGACGGACCAGCGCGCCGGCATCGCGGACGTCCTGGCGGGCGTGCAGGGGCTCGATGTCGTCCTGGAGGGCGCCGTGTCCCCCGCCCGGCCCAGCGAGGACGGGCTCGCCGCCGTGTCGTCGGTGCCGCTCGAGACGGCCGCCGCGGACGGCACGGAGCTCAAGCCGCGGGAGACGGTGGAGGCGCTGCGCGCGTTCCTCGCCGACCACCCCGTGGACGGCGTCCAGGTGTACGTGGCCGGGCCCGCGGGCCTGAGCGCCGACATCGGCGGCGCGTTCGCGGGGCTCGACGGGCTCCTGCTGCTCACGGCCCTCGGCGTGGTGCTGCTGATCCTCGTGGCCGTCTACCGCTCGCCGCTCCTGCCCCTCATGGTGCTGGGGACATCGGTCGCGGCGCTCACGGCGGCGATGGCGGTCGCTGTCGCTCTCGCCCGGGCCGACGTCCTGACCCTGAGCGGGCAGACGCAGGGCATCCTGATGATCCTCGTGGTCGGCGCGGCCACTGACTACGCCCTGCTCTACGTGGCGCGCTACCGTTCCGAGCTCGCCCGCCACGCGCGTGGCTGGGAGGCCACGAAGGCCGCCTGGCGGGCCGTGGTCGGCCCCGTCGCCGCCTCCGGCGGGACCGTCATCGCGGGGTTGCTGTGCCTCATGCTCTCCCAGCTGAACTCGCACCGCGCCATGGGCCCCGTCGCGGCGCTCGGGATCGGGTTCGCGATGCTCGCCGCGCTGACCCTGCTGCCGGCCCTGCTGCTGTGGGCAGGGCGCACCGCCTACTGGCCGCTCGTCCCGCGCCCGGACGCCGCGGCCGCGACCCGGGACGACGCCGGGGCCGCGCCTTCCGCCCTCGACGGCACCGCGCGCCGGGGGACCCCCGGGACCGGCACCCCGGCCGGAACCGGCACCGCGGCCGGAACCGGCACTGCGCCCGCGGCAGGCGGCGCCCGCCGGACGGCGGCCGGGCGCGGGCTGTGGGCCGGCGTCGCGCGGCTCGTGGCGCGCCGGCCGCGCACCGTGTGGATCGCGACCGCCCTCGTGCTGTTCGCGGGCTGCCTCGCCGTCCCGCAGTTCAAGGCCGACGGGATCGCCCAGACGGACTTCGTCATCGGCGCGACGGATTCTGCGGCGGGCCAACAGGTCCTCGCCGGACACTTCCCGGCCGGCACCGGCAGCCCGACGCTCGTCGTCGCGCCCGAGGACCTCGGCACGGGGGTGGGCTCCGCACTCGAGTCCGACCCCGGCGTCGCACTGGTCTCCGGCCCGCTCGAGGCCGACGGCCGGCTCCTGTTCACGGCCACCCTGCTCGACGCGCCCCAGTCCCCCGCCGCCGAGGCGACCGTCGAGCGGCTGCGCGACGCGTTCGACGCCCCGGCCTACGGCGGCGAGGTGCTCGTCGGCGGCGAGACCGCCGTCGCCCTGGACACGCGCGACGCCGCCGTGCAGGACCGGTGGACCATCATGCCGCTCGTGCTCGGCGTGATCGCGCTGATCCTCGTGGTGCTCCTGCGCTCGATCGTCGCCCCGCTGCTGCTCGTGGCCAGCACGGTGTTGTCCTTCGGCACGGCGATCGGCGTCTCCGCCCTCGTCTTCAACGGAATCCTCGGCTTCCCGGGGGCCGACGCCTCCGTGCCGCTCTACGCGTTCGTGTTCCTCGTGGCCCTCGGCGTGGACTACAACATCTTCCTGATGCACCGCGTCCGCGAGGAGGCGCGGACCCACGGGACGCGGCCCGGGATCCTGCGCGGGCTGCGCGCCACCGGCGGGGTCATCACGTCCGCGGGGCTCGTCCTCGCCGCGACGTTCGCGGCGCTCGGCGTGCTGCCGGTGCTGTTCCTGGTCCAGCTCGGGTTCATCGTGGCGTTCGGCGTGCTGCTGGACACGATCGTCGTCCGCAGCCTCCTGGTCCCCGCTCTCGGCTACGAGCTCGGCGACCGGCTGTGGTGGCCCGCGAAGCCGCTGGGCCGCGCCGGCTGAGCGGGGCGGGGCCCCGGCGTCGTCCTGTTCGGGAATAGTTCCGCGTAACCCGCAGTTATCCATGCAAACGCATACAAACCGGCGCTGGCCGGAGCATGGAAGGCAGGGAAGCGGCATGGGCGGAACACTGGAGCTCGGGGTCGAGACGTTCGGGGACATCACGGCCGGAGCCGACGGCACGCCGGAGAGCGACGCGCAGGTGCTGCGAGACGTCGTCGAACAAGGCGTCCTCGCCGACCAGGCGGGGCTCGACTTCTTCGGCGTCGGCGAACACCACCGTCCGGACTACGCCGTGTCCGCCCCCGAGGTGGTCCTGGGCGCGATCGCCTCGCGGACCTCGGCGATCAAGCTCGGCTCGGCCGTCACCGTGCTCAGCTCCGACGACCCCGTGCGCGTCTTCCAGCGCTTCGCGACCGTCAACGGGATCTCCGGCGGCCGGGCGGAGCTCATCCTCGGCCGCGGTTCCTTCATCGAGTCGTTCCCGCTCTTCGGTTACGAGCTCTCCGACTACGAAGTGCTCTTCGAGGAGAAGCTCGCCCTCATGGCCAAGCTGCTCCGGCCCGGCCCGACGACGTGGAGCGGCTCGACGCGTTCGGCCCTGCACGCGCAGGAGGTCTACCCGCGGACCGAGCACGGCATGCGCGCGTGGGTCGGCGTCGGCGGCAGCCCCGAATCCGTGGTCCGCGCCGCCCGGCACTCGCTGCCGCTGATGCTCGCGATCATCGGCGGCGACCCGCTCGCGTTCAAGCCCTTCGTCAAGCTCTATGGGCGCACCCTCGAGGAGTTCGGCCACGCGGAGCAGCCCGTGGGCGCGCACCTGCACGGCTTCGTGGCGGCGAGCGACGAGGAGGCCAAGGAGGCGCTGTGGCCCCACTACCGCGCGCAGATGGACAAGCTCGGCCGCGAGCGCGGCTGGCCCGCGTACTCGCGCCGCCGCTTCGAGGCCGCGGCCTCGCCCGAGGGCAACCTCGTGGTCGGGGGCCCGGAGACCGTGGCGCGGAAGATCGCCGACATCGCCTCGGGCCTGGGAGTGCAGCGGCTGGACCTGAAGCTCAGCGCCGGGACGCTTCCCCACTCGGCCATCATGGGCAGCATCGAGCTGCTCGGGACCCGGGTCAAGCCCCTCGTGGACGAGCTCCTGGCCGAGCGCGCCACGGCCGAGTAGGTCCCCGGCCGCCCACTCCCAGCGCACCTTTGGGGCGTCCTGCGCGTGTTTGCGCGCCGGAAATGAGCCTGACCAGGCCTTTTCTGGGTTGTTGAACCTAAAAGTGCGCTGGGGAGGGGTGTGGAAAAGGCCCCCGGATTCCGGGGGCCTTTTCGTGGGGTGGTTCCTACTGGACTCGAACCAGCGACCTCTCGCGTGTGAAGCGAGCGCTCTAACCAACTGAGCTAAGGAACCGCACGTGCGCCGCGCAGGCGTACCACGCAAGGTTACCGGAGGCGGCGCGGAGCCGCCAAATCAGCGCCCCCTACGCCGACCCCTCCTCGGCGACCGCGCCCGTGGACGCGTCGATCCGGACCGTGCGCACCCAGCTGCGTCCGCCGGCGACGACTCCGGCCCGCACCACGACCTCCCCCGACGCCGCCTCGGACTCCGTCACCGTGTGCAGGGGCGTGAAGTAGAGCAGCTCCCCGTCCGGCGGGCACCCCCGGTCCTCGAAGCCGGCCACGCGTCCGTCCGCGCCGCGCCCGTCGAAGTCCCCCGTGAAGACGGCGTCCACGGCATGGGCGCGCCGGTTCCGGAACCGCGCGGTGAAGGCCAGGATGTCCCCCGCCCTCAGCCCCGGGGCGGGCGGGCCGTAGTTGGCGTCCTGCGCCTCGCGCGTGCCCAGGACCTGCGGTTGCTCCCCGTAGCCCTGGCCGATCTCCTTCCACGTGTGCACGCCCCACTCCCCCGGGCCACCGCCCAGGACGTGGGACTCCCCGACATCGGTCCACCGTGCCGGACGCCCCGGGGTGATCGAGCGCAGGACCAGCGTGAACTCGCCGCCGTCGTCGTCCACGTAGTCCCGCGCGGCCGCCGCGAGCGCGGCGGGCTCCAGCGCCGCGGACGGCAGCCGGGCGAAGACGATCTCGCTGTAGCCGTACCGCTCGTACAGCACGCCGAGCGATCCGTCGGCGAGGACGGCCGCCGTCGAGTACGCGGACGAGCCCGCGCACACGGTGGCGACCGGCGCCCAGGAGGCACCGGCGTCGTCCGAGGCGCTCAGGACGGTGTTGCGCCGCAGGGCCTCATCCCGGTTGTTGGTGGCGAGCAGGACGTCCCGGCCGGGGCCGCCGGCACGCAGGCGCAGCACGGAGCCGTTGTCCCCGGGATCCGGCAGGGTCCCGATCGCCGCGGGCGGCGAGTAGCTCCGCCCGCCGTCGGTCGAGACCGCCCCGAGCCGCCGCCCGGGCGCGCGGGAATGGAGCAGGACCGTGCCGTCGGAGAGGCAGACCGCCTTGTTCTCGTTCGCCTCGCCCGGGACCGGCTCGCCGAGCTCCCACGTCTCGCCGCCGTCGTCCGAGAACGCGCTCGCCGCCCGGATGACGCCGTCGAGCAGGACGACCATCTGCTGCAGGAGGCGGCCGGCGTGCGGCCCGGCGTCGAGCTGGATGCCCGCCCCGGCGGCCGCGAAGATCCCCGTGATCCCGGGCCGCTTGAGCTGCGCGGTGAGGCGCCGGTGGGTCCACGTGAGCCCGTCGTCGTCGGAGACGGACAGGTCCACGTGCTGCACGGCGTCCTCCGGCTCGAGCCCCTCGACGGCCTCGAAGAAGCCGGCGTGCGTGCCGGCCGCGTGGAAGCAGAAGATCCGCCCGGTCCGCCGGTCAACGAGCAGGCTCGGGTCGCCGAAGCCCTGCAGCCCGGTCCCGGTCCGCAGGGTCTGCTGCGCGCCCCACGTGCGTCCGTGGTCGGTGCTGCGCCGCAAGAGCAGGTCGATGGTGTTGGGCAGGTCGTCGAGGTTCGGGCGCCCGTCGTACGCCGCCAGGACCGTGCCGGCGTTGCTGACGGCGAGCGCGGGGATCCGGTACTGCCGGTGGCCGCCGACGCCGCGGGAGGCCAGGACCTGCTGGGCGAAGACGGGCGCGGCGGGAGGTAGGACGTCTGTCATGTCTCAGGTCTACCCGCGCCCGCGCGCTCCGGCAATTCCGTGACGCCGCCCGACCACCCTGCCCCTTCTGCGGCGGCGACGTGGCCCCTAGTCTGGGGGCATGAGCAGCTCGGCAGACCTGACCACGTCCCTCCTCGACGACGCCCGCGCCCTGGGCCCCGGCATCACAGATCTGCGGCACCGCCTGCACCGCGAGCCCGAGCTCGGCCTCGAACTGCCGCGGACGCAGGAGAAGGTGCTCGCGTGGCTCGACGGGCTCGGCTTCGAGGTCTCCACCGGGCGCGGGCTCAGTTCCGTGACGGCCGTGCTGCGCGGGACCGGGCGGATGTCCGGGGCGGCGGAGGCGTCGGCGGACGCCGTGCCTCAGGGTGCCGCGGACGACGCCGGTGCGGAGCCGGGGACGGCAGCGGAGGCGACGGGCGGGGCGGGGGCCGGCCCCGGCGTCGTCCTGCTGCGCGGCGACATGGACGCCCTGCCGGTCCAGGAACGCACGGGCGTGCCCTACGCGTCCCGGATCGAGGGGCGGATGCACGCCTGCGGGCACGACCTGCACACCGCGATGCTCGCCGGGGCCGCGAGCCTCCTCGCCGCTCGGCGGGAATCCCTGGCGGGGGACGTCGTGCTGATGTTCCAGCCCGGCGAGGAAGGGCACGACGGCGCCGGGAAGATGATCGCCGAGGGCGTCCTCGGGGCCGCCGGACCGCGCCCCCGCGCGGCGTTCGGCCTGCACGTGGCCAGCGCGCTCGCCCCGGGCGGGACGCTGCTGTCCCGGCCCGGGACGCTCATGAGCGCCTCCGACGGCCTGTTCGTCACGGTGCGCGGCGCCGGCGGCCACGGGTCCACGCCGCAGCGGGCCAAGGACCCCGTGGCGTGCGCCGCCGAGATGGTCACCGCGCTGCAGACCCTGATCACGCGCCAGTTCAACGTCTTCGATCCCGTGGTGGTCACCGTCGGCGTCTTCCAGGCGGGCACGCAGCGCAACATCATCCCGGACTCGGCGCGGTTCGAGGCGACCGTGCGGACGTTCTCGCGCGAGGCGCGGGAGCAGCTGCAGTCCGCCGTGCCGCGCCTGCTCGAGGGGATCGCCGCGGCCCACGGGCAGGACGTGGAGGTGGAGTACCGGGAGGAATACCCGGTGACCGTGAACGACGCCGGACGGCTGGAGGCCGCGCGGTCGAGCGCCGCGGAGCTGCTCGGGCCGGAGCGCTACGTCGAGATGCCGCATCCGCTGGCCGGGAGCGAGGACTTCTCCCGCGTGCTGGCCGAGGTGCCCGGGGCGTTCCTGTTCCTCTCCGCCGTCCCCGCCGGGGCGGACCACGAGGCGGCGGCGTTCAACCACTCCCCCTACGCGGTGTTCGACGATGCCGTGCTCGCCGACGGCGCGGCGCTCTACGCGCGGCTCGCGATCGACGCCCTCGCCGCGGGGTAGGTGGCCGGGGCGGCCGGGCGCCTCCTCGGGGACCCACTCCCACCGGACTGCGGCGCCTGGACGAAACCGCGTCCAGTGGACGGCGAATCGTCCAGAAGCCGCGGTTTCGCGCGGCAAGGTCCCGACGGCGGGAAGGAAGGCCGCCGCTCCCGCGGAACCGGAGTGGAGCCCCCTACCGGATTCGAACCGGTGACCCCCTGTTTACAAGACAGGTGCTCTGGCCAACTGAGCTAAGGAGGCATGCCGGGCCTCGCGGTCCGGCGTCACCAAGGGTATCCGACGCCGCGGCCGCCGCGGAAACGGCGGGGCCGCCCACCGGTGCTCCGGTGGGCGGCCCCGCGGGTGCGGCGGCGGCTAGCCGTCGATCAGGCCCTGCGCCCAGGCCTGGAAGTCGGGCTCGGCGTTGGGGTCCCAGACCTGGCCGGCGACCCACACGCTCGGGGTGCCGGGGATCTGCTCGACCTGCGCCAGGTGCGTGGTCTGGGCGACGAACGGGCGGAAGGTGCCGTCCTTGACGCAGGACTCGATCTCGGCCCCGTTGTCCCGCGCGAGCTGGGTGAGCTCGTTGTTGCTCATCTCCCCCTCGCTGTGGTGGGCGAACACGGCCTGGGCGAAGGAGAAGTACGACGCCGGCGCCTCCTGGGCGACGCAGGCCAGGGCGTTCGCGCCGCGCGAGGAGTAGTTCGTGGGCGAGCTGCGGTCCAGGAAGGCGACGTTGCGGTACTCGACGGTCGCCTCGCCGGAGGCCGCCCAGGTCTTCAGCTGCTCGCCGAAGGCGCCCTCGAAGTCGGCGCAGTGGACGCAATTGACGTCCACGTAGAGCACGATCTGCGTCGGATCCGCGTCGGCATCGAGCCCGGACGGATCCGGCGCGCCCTGCTCGTCCGGCAGCGGGGGCAGCGCCGTGGTGTCCGCGGTGCCCCCGGCGGTGTCCGCGACGGCCGTGTCGGAGACCAACGTGATGCCGCCGTGCTCGTTGCCGCCGGCCGGGATCGGGCCGGAGTCGGCGACCTCGTTGACGCGGTTCTGGATCACGATCGCGGCGACGATCGCGATGATGACGACGACGGCCGCGACGACGCCGAGCTTGACCAGGAGGGACTTGCGCTTCTCGGAGGCGGCCCGCTGCTCGGCCATCCTGCGGGCCTGCTCGCGCGCATCGGCCGTCCGCTGCGCCTTGGTCGGCCGGGGTCCATTCGCTGCCATGGGTGGTGGTCCTTACTGTGTCGCGTTCCGCGGTTGTCCTCGTGCCAGCTTAGTCCAGCGTCCGGACCGCGGCGCCGGGCGTGGCCGGTGGATACGTAATAGGCTCGGGATCACAGAGGTAGGTCCGTTCACTCCAGGAGGCACCGGTGCCACGCAAGGAATCCGCCCCATCCACGAGCCCCGCAACCGGCGGCTACGACTTCGTCGTGGTCGCCAACCGGCTCCCGGTCGACCGGGTCGCCCCCGGCGGGGACGGCGGCGAGTGGAAGCGGTCCCCCGGCGGGCTCGTGACGGCCCTGGCCCCGGTCATGGCGAGCGCCGACGGCGCGTGGGTCGGCTGGCACGGCGCGCCCGACGAGGAGCTCGAGCCCTTCGACGAGGCCGGCATGCACCTGGTCCCCGTGCCGCTCTCCCATGACGACGTCCAGCTCTACTACGAGGGCTTCTCCAACTCGACCCTGTGGCCGCTCTACCACGACGTCATCGCCGCTCCGGAGTTCCACCGCACGTGGTGGGACCGCTACCGCGAGGTCAACCGGCGCTTCGCCGACGCGACCGCGGCGACGGCCGAGGAGGGCGCCACGGTCTGGGTCCAGGACTACCAGCTGCAGCTCGTGCCCCAGATGCTCCGCGCGGACCGCCCCGACCTGAAGATCGGCTTCTTCAACCACATCCCCTTCCCGCCGCTCGAGATCTTCGCCCAGCTGCCGTGGCGGCGCCAGGTCCTCGATGGCCTGCTCGGCGCGGACCTGATCGGCTTCCAGCGCCAGTCCGACGCCAACAACTTCCTGCGCTGCGTGCGCCGCTACGTCGGCTACACCGTGAAGTCCCAGACCATCCACGTCCAGGACGAGGACGGCACCCCACGCCGGACGGCCCGGGCCGAGGCGCACCCGATCTCGATCGACTCCTCGCAGATCGCCCGGCTCGCCGAGGACCCGGCCGTCCAGGCGCGTTCACGGGAGATCCGGGCCGAGCTCGGGAACCCGGAGACCATCCTGCTGGGCGTCGACCGCCTCGACTACACCAAGGGCATCCGGCACCGCATCAAGGCCTATGGCGAGCTGTTGGCCGACGGCGACCTCGCGGTCGGCGAGGCCACGCTCGTCCAAGTCGCGAGCCCCTCGCGGGAGCGCGTGGACCACTACATCGCCCTGCGCGAGGAGGTCGAGCGCACCGTCGGCGGCATCAACGGCGAGTACGACACGATGAGCCACACCGCGGTCCGCTACCTCCACCACAGCTACCCGATCGAGGAGATGGTCGCCCTGTACCTGGCCGCCGACGTCATGCTCGTCACGGCCCTGCGCGACGGCATGAACCTCGTGGCCAAGGAGTACGTGGCGGCCCACGCCGACAACCGCGGTGCCCTGGTCCTCTCCGAGTTCGCCGGCGCCGCGGACCAGCTCAAGCACGCCATCGTGGTCAATCCGCACGACATCGACCGGCTCAAGGCCGCGATCATGGAGGCCGTGCGGATGCCGAAGGCGGAATCGGCCCGCCGCATGCGGATCATGCGCCGACAGATCGTCGCGAACGACGTCGACCGCTGGCAACGCACGTTCCTCGACTCCCTCGCGGGCGGGGGCGAGTGATGACGCTGCCCGCGGATCTCGCCCAGGCCATCGAGCGCCTCGGCGACGTCACCCACCTGCTCGTGGCCATGGATTTCGACGGCACCATGGCCCCGTTCGTGGACCGCCCCGAGGACGCGCGGGCCCTCCCGGCCGCGGCGGCGGCGCTCGAGGAGCTGGCCGGGGCCCCGGGGACGACGGCGGCGCTGCTGTCCGGACGCGACCTCGCGAGCCTGCGCCACGCGGCCTCCCCCGGCCCGGCGGTCCTGCTCGTCGGCAGCCACGGGGGGCAGCGCTGGGCGCCCGACTCGTACGGGGCCGACGGCGGCGGACTCGAGCTCTCCGACGGTCAGCACGAGCTGCTCCGCGAGGTCCGCGCCCGGCTCGGGGAAGTCGCCGCGCGCCACCCCGGGGCCGCGCTGGAAGCCAAGCCGGCCGGCGTCGTACTCCACGTCCGCACGTGCGCACCCGCGGTCGCCGCAGCGGCCCTCGCCGAGGGGCGGACCGCGCTCGAGGAGCTCGACGGGGTCGTGCTGACCGACGGCAAGGCCGTGCTCGAATCCTCCGTCATCCACGCCACCAAGGGCGCCGGCCTGGAGTGGCTGCGACAGCTCGCCGGGGCCGACGCCGTCCTCTTCGCGGGGGACGACGTCACCGACGAGCGCGCGTTCGAGGTCCTGCGGCCCGGCGACGTCGGCGTGAAGATCGGATCGGGCGAGACGGCGGCCCGATTCCGGCTCGACGGAACCGGGGACGTCCCGGCCCTTCTCCAAACGGTCCTTCGTGTGCGAAGATTGTGACACCATTCACAACGGACCGTCGGGCACGTACCTGCCCGTGAAGGGATTGATCATTCATGGCCTCTGTCACTTTTGACAATGCAACCCGCCTCTACCCCGGCACCCAGAAGCCGGCCGTCGACGCGCTGAACCTGGACATCCAGGACGGAGAGTTCCTCGTCCTCGTCGGCCCCTCCGGCTGCGGCAAGTCCACCTCCCTGCGGATGCTCGCCGGGCTCGAGGACGTCAACTCCGGCCGCATCCTCATCGGCGACCGCGACGTCACGGACGTCCCGCCGAAGGACCGCGACATCGCGATGGTCTTCCAGAACTACGCCCTCTACCCGCACATGTCCGTCGCGGACAACATGGGCTTCGCCCTGAAGATCGCCGGCGTCGACAAGGACGAGCGCCGCCGCCGCGTCGAGGAGGCCGCCAAGCTCCTCGACCTCGAGCAGTACCTGGACCGCAAGCCCAAGGCCCTCTCCGGCGGCCAGCGCCAGCGCGTCGCCATGGGCCGCGCGATCGTCCGCTCCCCGCAGGTCTTCCTCATGGACGAGCCGCTGTCCAACCTCGACGCCAAGCTGCGCGTGCAGACCCGCACCCAGATCGCCTCGCTGACCCGCCGCCTCGGCGTCACGACCGTCTACGTCACCCACGACCAGGTCGAGGCCATGACCATGGGCGACCGCGTCGCGGTCCTCAAGGACGGCCTCCTGCAGCAGGTCGACACCCCGCGCAACCTCTACGACCGCCCCGCGAACGTCTTCGTCGCCGGCTTCATCGGCTCCCCCGCCATGAACCTGCTCGAGCTCCCGCTGGTCTCCGGCGGCGTGCAGTTCGGCGGCACCGTGTACCCGGTGGAGCAGTCCACGCTCGCCTCGGCGCACGGCAAGACCGTCACCCTGGGCGTCCGCCCCGAGGACCTCGACGTGTCCGGCGAGGGCCTGCCGGTCGAGGTCGACGTCGTCGAGGAGCTCGGCGCCGACGCCTACGTCTACGGGCACACGACCCTGGACGGCACCGAGCACAACATCGTGGTGCGCGTCGACGGCCGCAAGCCCCCGTTCAAGGGCGAGACCATCTACGTCACCCCGACCCCGGGCCACGTGCACCTGTTCGACACGCAGACGGGCCTGCGCCTCGGCGACGAGTCCCCGGCCGGCACCCCGCAGGCCTCGCTGTCCGACGTCGAGGCGCTCGTCGATGAAGAGCCGGCGCCGGCCGAGTAGCGCACCACCACACCGACAGGGCCGCCGGCCCTGACCCGCAGCCGACGGCGGCCGCGCCTCCCCCGAGCGGGAGGCGGGGCCGCCGCCGTCGTACTGGGCGCAGCAGCCGCCATGAGGGAGCATTGGATCCATGACCCGCCACAAGGCCACCTGGCACAACGAGCCCACCGACTACGCCCAGCGCGGCAAGCTCCCCCGCGAGCGCGTCGTCGAGGAGCCGCCGACCGGGCTGACCGGCTCGCTGAACATCACCGCCGCGACCTCCGATCCGGCCCTGCTCGACCTGCCGTGGCACATCCGGCTCGAGGACTGGCCCGCCCGCAACCTGGCGGCGCTGCCCCGCGGCATCTCCCGGCACATCGTCCGCTTCGCCCTGCTCGGCGACTCCGTGATCGCCGTCAAGGAGACCGGCGAACACGTCGCCCGGCACGAGTACCACATGCTGCGCAAGCTCAACCGGCTCGGCGTGCCCTGCGTCGAGCCCGTCGCCGTCATCTCGGGACGGACCGCGCCCGACGGCAGCGAACTGGACCCCGTGCTCGTTACCCGGCACCTGAAGTACTCCCTGCCCTACCGCGCCCTCTTCTCGCAGAAGCTGCGCCGCTCGACCCTGACCCGGCTCATCGACGCGCAGGCCCTCCTGCTGGTCCGACTGCACCTCGCCGGCTTCTACTGGGGCGACGTCTCGCTGTCCAACACGCTCTTCCGCCGCGACGCGGAGGCCTTCGCCGCCTACCTCGTCGACGCCGAGACGGGAGAGCTGTACCCGGAGCTGTCCATGGGCCAGCGCGAGTACGACCTCGAGATCGCGCGCGTGAACATCGCCGGGGAGCTCATGGACCTCATGGAGGCCGGGCTCATCGAGGACACCGTGGACCCGCTGGCCACGAGCGAGCAGATCATGGACAGCTACCGTGGGCTGTGGACGGAACTGACCCAGCAGGAGGACTTCGACCCCGGCGAGCGCTGGCGCGTGGACGAGAGGATCCGGCGGCTCAACGCCCTCGGCTTCGACGTCGACGAGATCTCCCTGCGCACGACGCCCGACGGCGGCCAGCTGCAGATCCAGCCGAAGGTCGTCGACGCGGGGCACCACCAGCGCCGCCTCATCCGGCTCACCGGGCTCGACGTCGAGGAATGGCAGGCGCGGCGGATGCTCAACGACATCGACGCGTTCCGTGCGCGCCGGCACCCGGAAAAGGACGAGGAGCTGGCCGCCGCGATCTGGGTGCAGGACGTCTTCGAGTTCATCACGGGCTCGATCCCCAAGGAGCTGCACGGCAAGCTCGAGCCGGCGCAGATCGTCCACGAGGTCCTGGAGCACCGCTGGTACATCTCGGAGCAGGGCGGGAAGAACGTGCCCATGAAGGACGCCGTGTCCTCCTACATCGAGAACCACTTGCGGCACCGGCGCGACGAGGCCGCGATCATGCTCAACCCACCGACCGAGGTGCTCGACGTCGTCGACCTGCGCCCGTCCGAGGACTGAGGCCCCGGCCGCCGTCGTCTCCGCCCGAACCCAGCGCCCCGCCGTCGTGCCCGCCCCGACCCAGCGCACCTTTTGGCCGTCCTGCGCGGTTTAGCCCGGCCTCAATCGCGCTGACCAGGCACAACGCGGGAACTTGAAGCTAAAAGTGCGCTGGGGGCTGCGAGGGGTCAGGGGGCGGGGGCCTGGATGCCGTCGAGGGCGTACGCCGCGGCCGCCGGACCGCTGCCCTCGAGCACCAGGACGTCGCCGCGCACCGCGGCGTGGATCCCCCCGCCGACGTGGACCAGCGGCGCGAGGGCCGCGGCGTCCGGGCCCGCGGGATCGACGCCCGCCGGCCGCCCGACGAGGCCCAGCGGCAGCTCGACCCCGCTGAACGGGGCGCGCGCCGCCACCACGAGCACCGAGCCTCCGGCGTGCTCGCGCACGAAGGCCAGGACGTCGCCCTCGGCGTGGACCCAGCGGATCCCGCCGTCGACGAGCGCGGGGTGCCCGCTGCGCAGCCCGGCCAGGTCCGCGTAGAGGGGACGCAGGTCCTCGAGGACGCGCGCGGGGTCGTCCCACGGCATCGGCGTCCGCGAGTCCTCGCCGTTGAATCCCTTGAGCCCGAACTCGTCGCCCATGAACACCATGGGGATCCCGGGCAGCGTGAACTGCAGGAAGACGCCGACGCCCTGGCCTCCCGGGACCATGGCGGACGCGGCCCGCGCGGTGTCGTGCGTGTCGATCGCGTTCATGTTGCACTGGCGCACGGTCCACGGGAAGCCCGCGGCGAAGTCCAGGTGCGTCGCGAGGAAGTCCTCGGCCTCGATCCGGTCCGGCCCGGCCTGGGGCAGCCCGAAGTACCACGGCCGGCGCACGCCGTCGGAGCCCTCGGGCGCCTCGCCGCTCGCGAGCCACTGCCACAGCGGCCGCGTGAAGTTCGTGTACGTCATGGCACCCTGCCACGTGTCGCCCTGGAAATCGGCGGAGGCGTCGGACGTCGACTCGGCGAGCAGCATGGCGTCGGGCTTGATCTCGTGGATCCGCGCGCGCAGCAGGGCCGCGACCTCGTGGTTCAGGTCGTCGGCGCCCATGCGCCCGGTCATGTTGCCCACGTCGATCCGCCAGCCGTCGAGGTTGAACGGGGGCTTGAGCCAGCGCGCGGCCATCGAGTCGTCGTCGAGCACGAACCGCCGCCGGAGCCCCTCCGAGTTCCAGTTGAACTTGGGCAGCGAGTCCACGCCGAGCCAGGCGACGTAGTCCTCGTTGCCCTCCCCGTAGTAGTAGTACTCGGACTCCGGGGCGCCCGGGTTGCGGTGGGAGTTGCGGAACCACTCGTGGGCGTCGCCGGAGTGGTTCGTGGTGAGGTCGCCGATGACCTTGAGCCCGCGGGCGTGGATCTCCCGGATGAGCTTGACGAACTCCGCGTCCCCGCCGAGCAGGGGGTCCACGCCGGAGAAGTCGGAGGCGTCGTAGCGGTGGTTGGAGCGGGCCGGGAACATCGGCGTCAGGTACACGACCGTGGCGCCGAGGGCCTCGATGTGGTCCAGCTTGGAGCGCAGGCCGGTCAGGTCGCCGCCGTAGAACTGGTAGGGCGTCTGGGGCCCCTGGCCGATGACGGGCGTCGTGTTCCAGTCGCACGCGAGGGCCCACTCGGGCACGGGGTGCGCGTCGGCCTGCTCCGAGCGCGCGAAGCGGTCCGGGAACACCTGGTACATGACCGAGCGCCGCACCCACTCGGCGGGCGCGCCGTGCGTCCCGATCCGGAAGTCGCGCACGTCCGGGACGTCGCGCGTGGAGTGGCCGGCCGCGTTGATCCAGTGGTTGCGCCCCTCGGAACGGACGAGCCAGCGGTAGTTCTGCACGGGGTTGACGATCGTCAGGGGCGCCTGCCACCACTCCCAGCCGTCCTCGGGAACGGAGGGTACGACGCCGGGGCCCGGCTCCCGCCCGTCCGCCCCCGGGTGCCCCGCGGCGGAGGCGGGGTGCGCGCCGAGGCGGACGGCGGCGTCGTAATGGGGCTCGGCGTCCCGCACGCTGCGCAGCCACACCCCCTCGACGGGGCCGAAGCCCGCCGGGATCCGCAGGCGGACGCCGACGATGTCGCCGAGGCCCGGCGCGGGATCGTCGACGTACAGGACCGAACCGTCGTGGTGTGGCTGCGTGTTCACTGCGTTATCCCCCATCTGTGGTGGCTCCCCCGGCCCGGGACCGGGATGCGCCCCGGTGCCCTCGAGGCCGATCCTAGCCCGGCCGGGCGGTGCGGGCCGTGACCCGCGTGACGTTCCGCGACGCGGCCCGCCTATCCCTTGACGCCGCCGGCGGTCAGGCCGGAGGTGATGTAGCGCTGCAGGAACAGGAACAGGGCCATGACCGGGATCGCCGCGAGCACGGCGCCGGCGGCGAACACGCCCCAGTTCTCGCTGCGCTGCTGGGCCACGTAGGAGTAGAGGCCCACGGCGAGGGTCTGCGAGTCGGGGTCGGTGAGCACCACGGAGGCGATCACGAACTCGCTCGAGATCCCGATGAACGCCAAGAGGCCGACGACGGCGAGGATCGGCGTCACGAGGGGCAGGATGATCCGGAAGAACACCTGCACATGGCTTGCGCCGTCGATGCGGGCCGACTCGTCGAGCGACTGCGGCACGGTGTTGAAGAACCCGTACATGAGGTAGGTGTTCACGCCGAGCGCGCCGCCGAGGTAGACCATGATGAGGCCGAGCTGGCTGCCCAGGCCGATCGCCGGGATGATGTCGCCGAGGTAGTTCAGGAGCAGGAAGATCGCGACGACGGTCAGCAGCTGCGGGAACATCTGCAGCAGCAGGAGCGAGAGCAGCCCCACGCGGCGGCCGGCGAAGCGCATGCGGGAGAACGCGTAGGCGGCCAGGGCGCCGAGGAACACGGTCAGGGCGCTCGTCGTGATGCCGATGACGAGGGTGTTCATGAACCACTTGGCGAACGGGCGCTCCTGGTTGGCGAAGAGCTCCTCGAAGTTGCCCGTGCCGATGGAGGTGAACAGGGTCGCGGACCCGGCCATGGTGCCCGTGGGGTTCAGCGCCGCGGAGAGCACGTAGAGCAGCGGGAAGATCGAGAAGAGCGTCGCGAGGACGGCCACGAGGTGGCGCCAACCCTTCTCGCGGAACCAGCGGCCGAAGCCCATCCGCGGCTGGCCGTCGGCGCGCAGGCGGGGCGCGGCGGGCGGGACGGAGCGGGTGGAGGGATGCGTCGTGGTGCTCATCAGTTGATCTCCTCCAGGGCGCGGGTCTTGCGGAAGCTGATCGCGGACACGGTCGCGACGATGACGAAGATGATGATCGCCAGGGCGCTCGCGAGGCCGTAGTCGCGGCCCGTGCCGGTGCCGAACGCGACCTTGTAGACCATGGTGATCAGGATGTCGGTCGCGCCGATGTCGAACGTCGTGTCGGCGAAGCGCGGGCCACCGCCGGTCAGCATGTAGATGACGTTGAAGTTGTTGAAGTTGAACGCGAAGCTCGAGATGAGCAGGGGCGCCAGGGAGACGAGCAGGAGCGGCAGCTTGATGGCGCGGAAGACGGTCCACGGGCCGGCCCCGTCCATGCGGGCGGCCTCGTCCACCTCTTCCGGCAGGGACTGCAGCGCGCCGGTGCAGACGAGGAACATGTAGGGGTAGCCGAGCCAGAGGTTCACAAGCAGCACGGAGAACTTGGCGAGCCACGGGTCGGTCAGCCACGGGATCGCCGCGCCGCCGAGCAGCGCGTTGTTGATGAAGCCGAACTCGGGATTGAGCAGGCCGGACCAGACCAGGCCGGAGAGGAACGCGGGGAACGCGTAGGGCAGGATCATCAGGACGCGGTAGATGCGCTTGCCCTTGAGGTCGGCCCGGTTGAACGCGATCGCCAGGAAGAGGCCGAGCGCGAACGTCGTCAGGACGGACAGGACGGCGAAGCCGAACGTCCACAGCACCACCTGGAAGAGCGGGCCCTGCAGGTTCGGGTCGGTGAAGGCGCGGACGAAGTTCTCGAAGCCGACGTTGATCTTCCAGCCCGTGGACAGTTCTGAGCCGTCGGGCGCGGCGAAGGTGCCCTCGCCCGAGTCGGTGTAGACGACGCCCGTGACGGTGTCCGTGAAGGAGTCCGTGGCGGAGTCGTAGGAGAGCTTGGGCTTGAAGACGAACGCGGTGGAGCCGTCGGGGGTGCGCAGCGAGCCGTCCCCCGGGTCGTCGCTGAAGGGCACGGAGAGGGTGGACATCTCCTGCTGGCGCTGCAGGAGCTCGGCGAACTGCAGGGTCGTGTAGCCGTCGACGCCGGTCGCGGCGCCCGTTGGCCCGGTCGCGTTGGGTACGGCCTCCTCGAGGGGCTGCTCGTTCCCGCCGAGCCGGACGTTGCCCTCGGGGTCGGTGACCAGGAGGAACAGCTCCCCGTCGCGGTCCAGCACGCTCGCCGCGTATTGCGGCGAGTCCGGGACGCGCTCCTGCGCCGAGAGCTGGATGGAGGCGATGGCGTCCTCCTTGGAGGAGTTGTGCCCGTCGCCGTAGTTGGTGAACGCGATGTAGGTGGAGAACACCATGACGAACACCTGGAAGACCAGGAGGAAGAAGATGCCGGGCGCCAGGTACTTGGCGGGCAGGCCGCCGCGGCGCAGGTAGATCCAGTTGACCACGAGGGTCACCGCGAGGCTGATGCCGAACACGAGCCATTCGCCGGCGACGGCCAGCTGGAACAGCACGAACACCGCGATGGCGTCGACGAGGCCGAGCAGAACGATCTTGGCGAGGATTCCGACGACGGAGTCGGGTCCGCGCGGGGTGCGGCGCTTCGGCGCGGGTCGGGGTGCGGGGGCCGGAGGCCGGGTGGCGGTGCCTGTCGCTGCCATGGGTTACGGGACTTTCTGCGCGTCGAGGGGGTGGGCTGCCCGGGGCCGCGGACGACGCCGGACGGCGCCCGGCCGGGCACGCTGCCCTCCGGGCGGGCCGGCGGCCCGCCCGGAGGAAGCGCGTGGTGCTAGATCTTGGCCTCGATGTTGGCGGCCATCTTCTCCCAGGCCGCGGCCGGATCCGATTCCTGGCCCTTGATGAGGCTCAGCTGCGCGCCGCCCCAGTCCGCCCAGACGGCGCCCATCTCGGGGACGGCCGGCATCGGGACGCCGTTGGCGCCGATCTCGCCGAACGCCTTGACGACCTCGTCGGAGGCCGCCTTGTCGAAGGACGCGGTCAGTGCCGGCGGGCGTCCGCCCTGCTCGAACAGCGCGTCCTGGGCCTCCTCGAGGCTCAGGTAGTTCACGACGAACTCCGTCGCGGCGAGGGTGTTCTCGCTCTTGGCGGAGATGAAGAAGCCGTTGACGCCGATGAACGGCTGGGCGTCCTCGCCGCCGGCCGACGGCAGCGGGTCGACGGCGAACTTGATGCCCTTCTCGGCGATCGGCGGCACGTTCCACGGGCCCGTCAGGTAGTAGGGGGACTCGCCGGCGAGGAACTTCTCCTTGGCGATGTCGCCCGTGATGGCGGAGCGGAAGACCTTCTCGCCGCCGTCGCCCATGTCGGCGAGGAACTGGGCGAACTTCTTGCCGCCCTCGTTGTTCATGGCCAGCTTGGAGGCGTCGTAGGAGCCGTCCGCGGCCTGCTCGAAGACGGGGGCCCCGAAGGACGTCTGCAGCGGGTACATGTGGTAAGGATCCGCCTGCTTGGGATCCAGGCCCACGAGGAAGGGGAACTCGGCCTTGCCGTCGGCGACGGCCTTCTGGCCCGCGGCGACGACGTCGGCGAAGTCCGCATGGGCCTCGGCGACGAGGTCGGTGTTGCGGATCAGGGCGACGTTCTCGATGGCGTAGGGCAGGCCGTAGACCTGGCCGTTGTAGGTCATGGCCTGGATCGAGGACTCGGCGAACAGGCCGGCCTTGTCTCCGAGCTGGACGGGGGCGACGACGCCGTTCTGGACGAGCGTGCCCAGCCAGTCGTGCGGGCCGATGAGGATGTCCGGGCCCTTGCCCGTGGGGGCCTGTGTGATGAAGTCGTCGCGCACGGCGGCGAAGTCCTTGACCACGAGGCGCACCTCGATGCCCTTCTCGGTCTTGAACTTCTCGGTGATCTCCTTCAGCGCCGGCGAGCGCTCGGCGTCGGTCCACAGCGTGAGCGTGGTGGTCGACGCGGCCGGGGCGGAGGAGGATCCCGCGGCGGCGGAGGTCGTGGGGGCCGTGGTCCCCGTGCCGGAGCCGCACGCGGCGAGCATCATGGCCGCGGTGGTGCCGAAGGCACCGAGGGTGAAGGCACGGCGGGTCACAGCGCCGTTGCCGGTGGAACGCACCTGCATGGGTGAGGCCTTTCTCGGGTCGGGCCCGTCCGGCGGCGACCTGCGGATCGCAGGCGGACCGGTCCCGGAAGGGCCCTGTGTGATGTATGCCATTAGTGTAAGCGTTTGCACCCAGTGCGTCCAGACCATCCTGAACACCCCACGTCAGGTCAGTTTGGCACCCTGAAATCGCTTGATGCCGCAGGGCTCCAGGCGATTCATGTGACTGGCGACGCCACGATGTAACCGCTTTCAGTTCGGCGAGGACCGCGGCTAGGATGAGGAACATGTCTTCCTCCTGCGGCCTGGCCGCCCCTGCCGGCTCCGCCACCCCCGGTCCGCTCCTGCACGTGCCCTCGGGCACGTCCGAGTGGTGGCGCCGGGCGGTCATCTACCAGGTGTATCCGCGCTCCTTCCGCGACACCACGGGCAACGGGATCGGAGACCTCCCGGGGATCACCCGCGAACTGCACCACCTCGCCGGTCTCGGCGTCGACGCCGTCTGGCTCTCCCCGTTCTTCCGCTCCCCGCAGCGCGACGCCGGATACGACGTCTCCGACTACTGCGACGTCGACCCGCTCTTCGGCACGCTCGCCGACTTCGACGCGCTCATCGCCCGGGCCGACGCGCTCGGCGTGCGGATCATCGTGGACCTGGTCCCCAACCACTGCTCGGACCAGCACGCCCTCTTCCAGGCGGCGCTCGCCGCAGCGCCCGGCGCGCCGGAGCGGGAGCTGTTCGTCTTCCGCGACGGATCGGGCCCGGACGGGTCCGCGCCGCCGAACAACTGGCAGTCCCACTTCGGCGGCAGCGCCTGGACCCGGACGGCCGGCGCGGACGGCGCGCCCGGCCAGTGGTACCTGCACCTCTTCGACTCTAGCCAGCCGGACTTCAACTGGGACAACCCGGCGGTCCACGCGGAGTTCGAGCGGATCCTGCGGTTCTGGCTGGACCGCGGCGCCGGCGGCTTCCGCGTGGACGTGGCCCACGCGCTCGTGAAGGAACCCGGACTGCCGGACTGGGGCGGCAGCCCGGACGGCTACCCCGTGGAGGGCTACCCGTTCGCGGACGCCCCGATGTTCGGCCGCGAGGGCGTGCACGCGGTGTTCCGCCGCTGGCGCGAGGTCCTCGAGGAATACCCCGGGGAGCGGATCCTCTGCGCGGAGGCCAACGTGCACCCCGTGGAGGCCATGGCGGACTGGGTGCGCCCGGACGAGATGCACCAGGCGTTCAACTTCCCCTACCTCGGCACCGGCTGGGACGCCGCCGCGCTCAAGGCCGTGACGGAGCGCTCCCTGCGCGCGTTCGACGCCGTGGGGGCGCCGACCACGTGGGTCCTGTCCAACCACGACGTCGCCCGCCACACCACGCGCTTCGGGACCGTCGGCGTCGAGACCCGGGTCGGCGACGGGCTCGGCCCGGACGATCCCCAGCCGGATGAGGACCTGGGCCTGCGCCGGGCCCGCGCCGCGACCCTCTTTACGCTGGGCCTGCCCGGCGGGGTGTACCTGTACCAGGGCGAGGAGCTCGGGCTGCCGGACCACACCCTGCTGCCGCACGAGTTCCGTCAGGACCCGACCTTCCACCGCACGGGCGGGCAGCGGACGGGCCGCGACGGCTGCCGCGTGCCCCTGCCGTGGACCACCGCCGGCGGGGCCTTCGGCTTCTCCGACGCCGGCGCGTCCTGGCTGCCCCAGCCCGGCTCGTGGGCCCGGTACGCCCGCGACGCGCAGGACGGGGCGCCCGGCTCGACCCTCGAGTTCTACCGCGCCGCCCTGGCCTTGCGCCGCGCGGAGGACCTGGGGCTCGGCTCGCTCGCCTGGCTCGATGGGCCCGGTTCCGCGGCCGCCGCGGACTCCGGCGCCCCGGCGTCCGGGACCACGGCGGCCGACAGCACGGCGCCCAGTACCCCGGCGTCCGGCCTCGTCGCGTACGCGAACGGGGGCATCGGCGTCGTCCTCAACGCGGGCGCGGAAGCCGCCGCGCTGCCGGCGGGCGCGGACGTGCTCCTCGAGAGCTTCCCGGGCTCCGTCGAGGTCCGCGGCCAGGCGGCGTTCCTCGCCCCCGACGCGGCCGTGTGGCTGCGGCTGCCCGGAGGCACGGCCCACTCCCGAAGCGTGGGCTCGCCCGACGGGCCCCAGGGCGCCGGCCCGGTGACACGGACTACGCCGGACGCCGGCCCGGGCGCGGAAGGCTAGGGAACGCCGTGGCCAGCATCAAGGACGTCGCCCTGGCCGCCGGGGTCTCCGTGGCCACGGTGTCGCGCGCCCTGAGCGGGCACGGAAAGGTCTCGGAGGCGAGCCGGGAGAAGGTCCGGAGGGCGGCCGAGGAGCTCGGCTACGTCGTCTCCTACAACGCCTCCTCGCTCGCCTCGGGGCGCAGCCGGAACATCGGCCTCGTGGTGCCGAGCGTGGCCCGCTGGTACTTCTCGACGGTGCTCGAGGGCGCCGCGAGCGCGCTGATCGACGCCGGCTACGACCTGACGCTCTACAACACGAGCGGGCAGGACCGTCACCGGCAGTCCGTCTTCTCCGAGCTCCTGCTGCGCAAGCGGCTCGACGCCGTGATCACGCTGACCCTGAAGCTGAGCCCGCAGGAGGTCCAGCAGCTCGACTCGGTGGGCAAGCCCGTCGTGGCGATCGGCGGCCTGATCCCGGGCATCGCCACGATCCGCGTCGACGACTTCAACATCGCCGCGCTCGCCGCGGAGCACCTGATCAGCCTGGGCCACCGGGACATCGCGTTCCTCGGCGGGACCGAGGAGTTCGAGGTCGACTTCAAGCTCGGTTCCGCCCGCGAGGACGGCTACGAGTACGCCATGGACCAGGCGGAGCTGCCGGTGCGGCGCGAATGGATCGTGAACGCCGACTTCACGACGCAGGGCGCCTACCAGAAGGTCCGCAACATCCTCGCGAACCCGCGGCACCGGCCCACCGCGTTCGTGTGCGCCTCGGATGAGATGGCCTTCGGCGCCATCCTCGCGGCCCGCGACCTGGGCCTGGACGTGCCCGGGGACCTGTCCGTGGTGGGCATCGACGGCCACGAGCTGGGCGAGCTGTTCGGGCTGACGACCATCGCCCAGAACGCCGCCCGGCAGGGGGCCTCGGCGGTGGCCAAGGCCCTCGCGCTGCTGGGCGGGACGGAGCTGGAGCGGGATCCCACCGTGGGGTTCTTCCCGACCGAGTTCGTGGCGCGTTCCTCCACCTCCCCGCCGGCCTGAGCACGGGCTGCTTCTAGGCCGCGGACCCGTGCGGCTCGCCCCCGCCGTCCTGCGCCAGCAGATCGAGCGCCAGCCCGATCGCGGCCTGCGCCGCCTCCGGATCGATGCGCGCCATCAGGAGGGCGTTCGCGTTGAGCGCGGCGAGGAGGCCGGCCGTCCTCGTCAATTCCTCCTCCGGGCGGTCCGGCCACCGGGCCGCGACGCCGGAGCGGAGCGCCGCGGCGAGTTCGCGGCGGTAGCCGGCGACGACGCCCCGGACCTCCGCGTCCCGCCCGATCGGCGCCGTGGCCGCGTTGACCAGGAGGCAGCCGCTCCCGTGCGCGATCGAGTCCGGATCGTCCAGCGCCCGGCCCAGCCGGCGGAAGTACACGGCCACGGCCCCGGGGTCAGCGTCAGGATCGACCAGGGGGCGCAGAAGCGGGCGGATCACGTCGTCGAGGTAGCTCTGGACGGCGGCATCGAAGAGGCCGCGCTTGCTGCCGAACGCATGGTAGAGGCTGGAGCGGTTCAGCCCCGTCGCCGCCTCCAGCTCGGGCAGCGAGGCCGCCTCGAAGCCGCGGTCCCAGAAGACCGCGCGCGACCGGCGCACCACTTCTGTGGTGTCGAATGACTGCGTGCGACCCATCTCCCACTCCCCGCTCTTTTCCGAACTGTCCGATCCAGTATATATTGGACTGGTCAGTTCAAAACATGTCCGGCCCCGCCGGCACCTCACACAGGACGTGGTCCCCTTGATCGTTGCAGCACTCGCCGCCGCCGGCCTCGCCGCGCTGATCCACGTGTACATCTTCGTGCTCGAGTCCCTCCGCTGGACGGCCCCGTCGACGCGCCGGGTCTTCGGCGTGCGCAGCGAGGAGGAGGCGCGGATCCTGCAGCCCATGGCGTTCAACCAGGGCTTCTACAACCTCTTCCTCGCGCTCGTGGCCGGTACCGGCATCGCAGCCATCGCGCTCGGCGCGACGGCGGTCGGAGCCGCGCTCGTCTTCGCGGGCACGGGGTCCATGGCCGCCGCGGGCCTTGTCCTGCTGGTCTCGTCGCCGGACAAGGCGTCGGCCGCGCTCAAGCAGCTCGTGCCGCCGCTCGCCGCCGTCGTCCTCCTGGCCCTGGGCCTGGCCCTCTGACGCCACTGCGCCCGCCCGCCAGCGCTCCGCGCCAACCGGCCCGAAGGTCCTCCAGGGCCAGGCGTCCCAACCCACTGCTCGCAGTATCGACTAGTCGCCTCTTCAGCCTGTTTTCCGATCGGAAGGAATCCGCATGTCCACCGCCCTCAGCACCCAGATCCAGCTCGCCGCCCGCCCCTCGGGCTGGCCCACGCCCGGGGACTTCACGACGGTCCGGGTCGAGTACGGCCCGCCCCAGGAGGGGCAGGTCCGCGTCGAGAACGAGTTCATCTCGGTCGATCCCTACATGCGCGGCCGGATGAACGACGTCAAGAGCTACACGCCTCCCTACCGCCTCGGCGAGACGATGACCGGCGGGGCCGTCGGGCGCGTCGTGGAGTCCCGCTCGGACGCGCACCCCGTGGGCGCGCTCGTGCTGCACCAGTACGGCTGGCGCGACATCGCCCAGGAGGACGCCACGGGCTTCCGGGTGCTGCCGGAGCCGCCGGGCGTCCCGGCGTCGCTCTATCTGGGGGCGCTCGGCATGACGGGACTGACGGCCTACGTGGGGCTCACGGCCATCGCAGGGCTCAAGGAGGGCGACACGGTGTTCGTCTCCGGCGCCGCCGGCGCCGTGGGCAGCATGGCCGGACAGCTCGCCCGGCTGCTGGGCGCGGGCCGCGTGGTGGGCTCGGCCGGTTCGGAGGAGAAGGTGCGGCTCCTGACCGGGAGGTACGGGTACGACGCGGCGTTCAACTACAAGGACGGGGATCTGCGCACGCGCTTGGCCGAGGTCGCGCCCGGCGGAGTGGACGTGTACTTCGACAACGTCGGCGGCGAGCACCTCGAGGCCGCGCTGGCCCGGATGAACGACGGCGGGCGCGCCGCCTTGTGCGGGGCGATCTCCGCCTACAACACCACGGAGCCGGCGCCGGGACCGCGGAACATGGCGAACCTCATCACGCGCGGCCTGACCCTGAAGGGGTTCACGCTCGGCGGATACCTCCAGCACGCCCCCGAGTTCAACCGCCGGGCCGCCGGCTGGCTCGCCGAGGGCCGGATCGCCTACGACGAGACCGTGGTCGACGGCATCGAGAACGCCGTCGACGCCTTCCTGCAGATGATGCGGGGCGCCAACACGGGCAAGATGGTGGTCCGCACCTCCGCGAACCGCTGACGCAGGAGCCCGCACGGGGCGCTGCCCGGGACGGGCGGGACACGGCAGAGGCCGGTTCGAATCTCTTCGAACCGGCCTCTGGTGATGGTCGGGGTGACAGGATTTGAACCTGCGACCTCGTCGTCCCGAACGACGCGCGCTACCAAGCTGCGCCACACCCCGTTGGGTTATCAACCTCAACGAGTTTAGCGGTTCGACGGCCAGAACACTAATCGGAAAGACCACGGCCCGCGGCACCCCGGCGGCGGGTGACGCGGGCCACGGGGCCCGGGCCCCGGCGTCGTCCTCCGGGACTTGGCCGGAGCCCGACAGGGGCTCCTCCTAGATCGCCTTGCCCGGATTGAGGATGCCCAGCGGGTCGAAGAGCTCCTTGACCCGGCGCTGCAGCTCCATGACCTCCGGCTGCTGCTCCCACCCCAGCCAGCGGCGCTTGTACTGCCCCACACCGTGTTCGCCCGTGATGGTCCCGCCGGCCGCGAGCGCCGCGCGGATCGACGCGTCCAGGGCGTCGTCCAAGCGGCCGATCCCGGCCTCGCCCTCCACGGGATCGACCCAGAACGTGGGGTGCAGGTTCCCGTCGCCGGCGTGCGCGACGACGCGCAGGAGGACCTGGTGGCGCTCGGCGATCCGGCGCAGCTCCTTGATGTAGCCGACGAGCTGCGAGCGCGGGACGGCGACGTCTTCCCCGACCCGGTAGGCGTCGTCCTGCTCGTCGCCGCGGCTGTTGCGGCGCATCTCGATGAGCCGGGCGGCGAACCCGTCCCCCGGCGCGCTGAGCTCCGCGCCCAGCTCCGCCAGCGCTCCACGGATCAGCTCCTCCTCGATGAGCGCGCCGTGGCCGTCGGTGCGCACCAGGAGCAGCGCTCCCCCGCGGCTCGCGAGGTCCGTCCCGTGGACCGTGTCGATCACGGCCATGGTCCCGGCGTCAAGCATCTCCGTGATGGCCGGTTGGACGCGGTGCCGCGCGATCGCCAGGACCCCGGCCGCGGCCGCGTCGACGTCGGGGAACAGGGCGGCGATGCTGCGCTGCTGCTCGGAGAGGTAGCGCAGGCGGACCGTCACCGAGACGACGATCCCCAGCGTCCCCTCGGAACCCACGAAGAGCCCGGTGAGGTCGTAGCCGGCCACTCCCTTGAAGGTGTTGCGGCCCGTCCGGATCAGCGTGCCGTTCGCGAGGACCACTTCGAGGCCCAGCACGGACTCCCGCGTCACGCCGTACTTGGCGCAGCGCAACCCGCCGGCGTTCGTGGCGACGTTGCCGCCGATCGTGGACTGGCGGTAGCTCGCGGGGTCCGGGGCGTACATGAGGCCGTGCCCGGCGACGGCGTCGTTCAATGCGCCGTTCACGACGCCGGGCTGCACGACGGCGACCTCGTCCTCCGGGCGGATGTCCAGGATGCGGTCCATCCGTTCCAGGGACAGGACGATGCAGTTCTCGGTCGCGTGCACTCCCCCGGAGACACCCGTGCCGGCGCCGCGCGCGATCACGGAGACGCCGAGTTCGGCGGCGATCCGGACGGTCGACTGGACGTCGCCGACGGTCTCGGCGAAGACGACGGCCAGCGGCGTCGCCGGCGCGGACACGTGTCCGTAGTCGTGGCTATAGACGGCCAGGATCGCCGGATCGGTGGCAACGCGGTCCGCGTCAAGGGCCGCCTCGAGGCGTTCGACGATCATTCGACCGCGCCCCCGCCCATAAAGCGTGCGTAGTAGCCAAGGATCTCGGGCCAGCCGTCGTACTTGCGGTACTGCTCCCATCCGGCGGCTCCCCCGGCCCAGCCGGCATGGTCCAGGACCATGCGGGTCGAGCCGTCGCCCTCCGCCTGGAAGGCGAGGACGAGCGCGCTCGGCGGGTGCTGCTCGAGCGCCATCTGGAAGCTCAGGCTCAGCCGCGTGGGAACCGTGAAGTCCTCGACCGTGGCCCAGACGTAGCGCCGGCCGTCCTCGCCCTCCTCCGCGACGACTCCGTCCTCGAACGCCGGGTGGGTGCCGCTGCCAAAGGCGGAATACCTGGCCACGGGCCACCAGAGGTGCAGGTACTCCGTGAAGCCCTCGAACGCCTGCTCAGGAGCCACCGGCAGGAGCACCTCGTGGTGGCGCGCCGGTGGGGTGCCGGCGTCGTCTCCGGCCGGTTCGTCGTCGCCGCGGGGTGCGTGGGAGAACAATGAATCCATGCCCTTCACCCTACCGGCGCGGCGGCACGGCGTAGTCGTGGGTTAAATGGGTCAGGGCCCCAACCGTGTGGTTGGGGCCCTGGCCTGAATGTGTGTCCGGCGGTGTCCTACTCTCCCACACCCTCCCGAGTGCAGTACCATCGGCGCTGTGGGTCTTAGCTTCCGGGTTCGGTATGGGACCGGGCGTTTCCCCCACGCTATGACCGCCGTAACCCTTGCTCCGCGACCCCCGTGGTGGGGGTGGGAAATCTTGTGGGTCACGTGGTTGTTTCCGTGACAGTGGTTCTATTTGATTGTAGCGAAACTGGTTGTTGTTTCGGTACCGCATAGTGGACGCAGCATGCTTGCCACACACGTGGTGTGGTGTTTGTGGTGTAAGTTGTCGGCCTATTAGTACGGGTCGGCTTCACGAGTCTTTGGTCCTCGCTTCCACGTCCCGCCTATCAACCCAGTGGTCTGGCTGGGGGCCTCTCGCCATCTAGTGGCATGGAAATCTCATCTTGAAGCGGGCTTCCCGCTTAGATGCTTTCAGCGGTTATCCCATCCGAACGTAGCCAATCAGCGGTGCACTTGGCAGTACAACTGACACACCAGAGGTTCGTCCGTCCCGGTCCTCTCGTACTAAGGACAGCCCTTCTCAAATTTCCTGCGCGCGCAGCGGATAGGGACCGAACTGTCTCACGACGTTCTAAACCCAGCTCGCGTACCGCTTTAATGGGCGAACAGCCCAACCCTTGGGACCTACTCCAGCCCCAGGATGCGACGAGCCGACATCGAGGTGCCAAACCATGCCGTCGATATGGACTCTTGGGCAAGATCAGCCTGTTATCCCCGAGGTACCTTTTATCCGTTGAGCGACGGCCCTTCCACGAGGTGCCGCCGGATCACTAGTCCCGACTTTCGTCCCTGCTCGAGCTGTCGCTCTCACAGTCAAGCTCCCTTGTGCACTTACACTCGACACCTGATTGCCAACCAGGCTGAGGGAACCTTTGGGCGCCTCCGTTACTTTTTGGGAGGCAACCGCCCCAGTTAAACTACCCATCAGGCACTGTCCCTGACCCAGATCATGGGCCGAAGTTAGGAATCCGGTACGGCCAGAGTGGTATTTCAACGACGACTCCACGGCCACTGGCGTGTCCGCTTCACAGTCTCCCACCTATCCTACACAAGCCGCACCGAACACCAATACCAAACTATAGTAAAGGTCTCGGGGTCTTTCCGTCCTGCTGCGCGTAACGAGCATCTTTACTCGTAGTGCAATTTCGCCGAGTTCATGGTTGAGACAGCGGGGAAGTCGTTACTCCATTCGTGCAGGTCGGAACTTACCCGACAAGGAATTTCGCTACCTTAGGATGGTTATAGTTACCACCGCCGTTTACTGGGGCTTGAATTCCCGGCTTCGCCTTGCGGCTGACCGGTCCTCTTAACCTTCCAGCACCGGGCAGGAGTCAGTCCGTATACATCGTCTTGCGACTTCGCACGGACCTGTGTTTTTAGTAAACAGTCGCTTCCCCCTGGTCTCTGCGGCCCCGATCCCCTCACACACGCGTGGCGTGCTCAGGGTTGGGGCCCCCCTTCTCCCGAAGTTACGGGGGCATTTTGCCGAGTTCCTTAACCATGATTCTCTCGATCGCCTTGGTATTCTCTACCTGATCACCTGTGTCGGTTTGGGGTACGGGCGGTTGGAACCTCGCGCCGATGCTTTTCTTGGCAGCATAGGATCACCGGATCACCCACCAACGTGGGCGCCTATCGGGTCTGAGCCATGTAACGGGGAACGGATTTGCCTATTCCCCGGCCTACGCCCTTGGACCAGGTCGATTCCATTGCCTGGCCCGGCTACCTTCCTGCGTCACACCTGTTAATACGCTGACCTCGCCGGCTCGGTTCCCGCGCCGCCCACCCGGTGGGAGCCCCGAAGGGATCCCGGTGGATGGTTGGGGCGGTTAGCATCGCCGGTCCGGTAGGGACGGTTCTTCACCGGTACGGGAATATCAACCCGTTGTCCATCGACTACGCCTGTCGGCCTCGCCTTAGGTCCCGACTTACCCAGGGCAGATTAGCTTGACCCTGGAACCCTTGATCATTCGGCGGACGGGTTTCCCACCCGTCTTTCGCTACTCATGCCTGCATTCTCACTCGTGCCGGCTCCACCACTGGTTTCCACCGCGGCTTCACTGCCGGCACGACGCTCCCCTACCCACCCGGACGGCTGGACCACGAAGGCCTGCCTGGTATCCGGATGACGCGACTTCGGCGGTGTGCTTGAGCCCCGCTACATTGTCGGCGCGGAATCACTTGACCAGTGAGCTATTACGCACTCTTTCAAGGGTGGCTGCTTCTAAGCCAACCTCCTGGTTGTCTGGGCAACTCCACATCCTTTCCCACTTAGCACACGCTTGGGGGCCTTAGTCGGCGTTCTGGGCTGTTTCCCTCTCGACCATGAAGCTTATCCCCCACGGTCTCACTGCTGCGCTCTGACTTACCGGCATTCGGAGTTTGGCTGACGTCAGTAACCTGGTCGGGCCCATCGGCCATCCAGTAGCTCTACCTCCGGCAAGAAACACGCAACGCTGCACCTAAATGCATTTCGGGGAGAACCAGCTATCACGGAGTTTGATTGGCCTTTCACCCCTACCCACAGCTCATCCCCTCCATTTTCAACTGAAGTGGGTTCGGTCCTCCACGCGCTCTTACACGCGCTTCAACCTGGCCATGGGTAGATCACTCCGCTTCGGGTCTAGACCGTGCCACTGAATCGCCCTATTCAGACTCGCTTTCGCTACGGCTCCCCCACACGGGTTAACCTCGCGACACAGCACTAACTCGCAGGCTCATTCTTCAAAAGGCACGCCGTCACCCCAACAAGGAGGCTCCGACGGATTGTAGGCACACGGTTTCAGGTACTGTTTCACTCCCCTCCCGGGGTACTTTTCACCTTTCCCTCACGGTACTTGTCCGCTATCGGTCATTGGGTAGTATTCAGGCTTACCAGGTGGTCCTGGCGGATTCGCACGGGATTTCTCGGGCCCCGTACTACTTGGGATGCCACCACAGGACGGCGGAACGCATTACGGCTACGGGACTCACACCCCCTCTGGTCCGGCCTTCAAACCGGTTCGCCTATACGCCCGCACCTCGCCCCACCAGCCCGGCAGAACTGGTATGGATGGTCCCACGACCCCGGCCATGCAACGCCCGCCGGCTATCACACATGGACCGGTTTAGCCCCATCCGCTTTCGCTCGCCACTACTCACGGAATCACTGTTGTTTTCTCTTCCTGCGGGTACTGAGATGTTTCACTTCCCCGCGTTCCCCCCGGACAGCCTATGTGTTCAGCTGCCGGTCACACAGACACTCGCGCGCTGTGCGGGGTTTCCCCATTCGGAAATCCTGGCCTCAACGTCCGGTTATCGACTCCACCAGGCTTATCGCAGATTCCCACGTCCTTCTTCGGCTCCCAATGCCAAGGCATCCACCGTGCGCCCTTGAAAACTTGACCACAAACAGGCCAAGCAAGAGCACTTACTTACGAACAATCGAGAAAACCACGCCCACCCACACCGGGGCGGACAGGGTCTTCCATCATCAAAGAAATTGCTATTGCACTCCACCACCCACAGGGACAAAACCCCGAAGGCGATGGCATACAAGATGCTCGCGTCCACTATGCAGTTCCCAAACAACAACCCCCATCACACCCACCACCAACCCCCCACCCCCGCAACACCAGCACAACACTGGGAAACAAGGACGATACGGGGCCGGCTTAGGCCATGCGCGGGAAAACAACAACCACCCACCCCCCGGCACGAACACCGGCTCAGGCAGGGCGCCTGTTGCTTCAGGGCCCAACAGTGTGCCATGGACCCGGGACCACCAACCCCCCACCGCTTTCCCACCCCACCCACACACCCCACAAAAAGGGGGCACACGGACCAGGCGTACTCACGAACAGGGGACCAGCAAGATCCCAGGCCACGATTCATCGACATTCCACCCATGAGCGCCCGCCCACCAACATCCGTGGCGGCAACGGGCAAACACTGAACACCACCACCAAAGGACATGCATCCCCGGCGGACAAGTGCTAGCTGCTCCTTAGAAAGGAGGTGATCCAGCCGCACCTTCCGGTACGGCTACCTTGTTACGACTTAGTCCCAATCGCCGGTCCCACCTTCGACGGCTCCCTCCCACAAGGGGTTGGGCCACCGGCTTCGGGTGTTACCAACTTTCGTGACTTGACGGGCGGTGTGTACAAGGCCCGGGAACGTATTCACCGCAGCGTTGCTGATCTGCGATTACTAGCGACTCCGACTTCATGGGGTCGAGTTGCAGACCCCAATCCGAACTGAGACCGGCTTTTTGGGATTAGCTCCACCTCACAGTATCGCAACCCTTTGTACCGGCCATTGTAGCATGCGTGAAGCCCAAGACATAAGGGGCATGATGATTTGACGTCGTCCCCACCTTCCTCCGAGTTGACCCCGGCAGTCTCCCATGAGTCCCCGGCATAACCCGCTGGCAACATGGAACGAGGGTTGCGCTCGTTGCGGGACTTAACCCAACATCTCACGACACGAGCTGACGACAACCATGCACCACCTGTGAACCGGCCCCAAAGGGGAAGGACTGTTTCCAGCCCGGTCCGGCCCATGTCAAGCCTTGGTAAGGTTCTTCGCGTTGCATCGAATTAATCCGCATGCTCCGCCGCTTGTGCGGGCCCCCGTCAATTCCTTTGAGTTTTAGCCTTGCGGCCGTACTCCCCAGGCGGGGCACTTAATGCGTTAGCTACGACGCGGAAAACGTGGAATGTCCCCCACATCTAGTGCCCAACGTTTACGGCATGGACTACCAGGGTATCTAATCCTGTTCGCTCCCCATGCTTTCGCTCCTCAGCGTCAGTTACTGCCCAGAGACCTGCCTTCGCCATCGGTGTTCCTCCTGATATCTGCGCATTTCACCGCTACACCAGGAATTCCAGTCTCCCCTACAGCACTCTAGCCTGCCCGTACCCACCGCAGATCCGGGGTTGAGCCCCGGACTTTCACGGCAGACGCGACAAACCGCCTACGAGCTCTTTACGCCCAATAATTCCGGATAACGCTCGCGCCCTACGTATTACCGCGGCTGCTGGCACGTAGTTAGCCGGCGCTTCTTCTGCAGGTACCGTCACTTGCGCTTCTTCCCTACTGAAAGAGGTTTACAACCCGAAGGCCGTCATCCCTCACGCGGCGTCGCTGCATCAGGCTTGCGCCCATTGTGCAATATTCCCCACTGCTGCCTCCCGTAGGAGTCTGGGCCGTGTCTCAGTCCCAGTGTGGCCGGTCACCCTCTCAGGCCGGCTACCCGTCGTCGCCTTGGTAGGCCATTACCCCACCAACAAGCTGATAGGCCGCGAGCCCATCCCCAACCAATGAATCTTTCCACCAACACACCATGCGGTGGCCGGTCATATCCGGTATTAGACCCAGTTTCCCAGGCTTATCCCAGAGTCGGGGGCAGGTTGCTCACGTGTTACTCACCCGTTCGCCACTAATCCACCCAGCAAGCTGGGCATCATCGTTCGACTTGCATGTGTTAAGCACGCCGCCAGCGTTCATCCTGAGCCAGGATCAAACTCTCCGTAAAAAAATACAGACACAACCAAACCCACAGGAAAATGCGGACCCAGCTGCACCAAGTCAAAAAATCCCGGCAAAAAACCCTCCCAGCACCACGGGGGTGGCACCAGAAAAGCCATTCACCAATACAAAAATCGGTGTCAACAAACATGGCACACTATTGAGTTCTCAAACAACAGACACATCCAGCCTCCACAACCAACCCAACCGGCCGGCTGCTGCGCTCTGGAGCAACTTTTCTAACTTACCCTTCCAGCTTCCGGGAGTCAAATCGACTCTCACTGCTGCTGTCCGGGTAGGTGGTGCGCGGGCCGTTCTCGCTGCCCTTTCGGGCTGCTCTCCGGCGTCCGGCGCGAGATAAAACTATACGCGCACTTCGGGCGGGAAGACAAATCGGGGCTTCCGCCGCACAAGAAGGCCCCGGAATCCGCGGGATTCCGGGGCCACGGGCACCACGTGGGCGTCCCGGCTAGGCCTGGGCGGCCTCGGCGTTCCTGGTGAAGTAGACCACACCGAGCGGAGGCAGGCTGACGACCGCGTGCGCGGGTTGGCCCTTCTCCTGCTCCGGCACCGCCACGACGGCGCCGGCATTGCCGACGCCCGAGCCGCCGTACTCCTCGGCATCGGTGTTCAGCACCTCGCCCCATTCACCGGCGGACGGCAGGCCCAGCCGGTAACCGTGCCGGGGCTCGCCGGAGAAGTTGGCGACCGCCACGAGCGGCTCGCCGGAGGCGGACCAGCGGATGAAGGCCACCGTGTTGCCGGCGCCGTCGTGGGAGTCGATCCACGTAAAGCCCGACGGATCGTTGTCCTTCTCCCACAGTGCCGGGCGCTCCGCATAGACGGCGTTGAGCCCGCGCACGAGCAGTTGGACTCCCCGGTGCTGGTGGGTGTCGGCGAGCCACCAGTCGAGCCCGTGCTGCTCGCTCCACTCGGCCTCCTGGGCGAACTCGGTGCCCATGAAGATCAGCTGCTTGCCCGGGTGGGCCCACTGAAACGCGAGGTAGGCGCGGACCTGGGCGAGCTGGCGCCAGCGGTCCCCCGGCATACGGCGCAGCAGCGAGCCCTTGCCGTGGACGACCTCGTCGTGGCTGATCGGCAGCATGAAGTTCTCGGTCCACGCGTACACGAGCGAGAAGGTGAGCTTGTTGTGGTGGTGCACCCGGTTGATCGGGTCCTCGCCCATGTACTCGAGCGAATCGTGCATCCAGCCCATGTTCCACTTGATGCCGAAGCCGAGCCCTCCGGAGGACGTCGGCCGGGTCACGCCGTCGAACGCCGTGGACTCCTCGGCGACCATCACGATCCCCGGACAGACCCGGTAAGCGGTCGCCGTGGCCTCCTGCAGGAAGCCGATGGCCTCGAGGTTCTCCCGCCCGCCGTGGACGTTGGGGTACCACTGGCCGTCTTCGCGCGAATAATCGAGGTAGAGCATCGAGGCGACGGCATCGACGCGCAGCCCGTCGATGTGGAACTCCGTGAGCCAGTACAGGGCGTTGGCCACCAGGAAGTTGCGCACCTCGTTGCGGCCGAAGTCGAAGATCAGCGTCCCCCAGTCGGGGTGCTCGCCCCGGCGCGGATCGGCGTGCTCGTAGAGCGGCTCGCCGTCGAAGCGCGCCAGCGCCCACTCGTCTTTCGGGAAGTGCGCCGGCACCCAGTCCAGGATGACGCCGATGCCCGCCTGATGCAGTTTGTCCACGAGGTACCGGAAGTCGTCCGGGGAGCCGAAGCGGGAGGTCGGCGCGTAGTAGCCCGTGACCTGGTAGCCCCAGGACCCGCCGAACGGGTGCTCGGCGACGGGCATGAACTCCACGTGCGTGAAGCCCTGCCAGGACACGTACTCGACGAGCTGTTCCGCGAGCTCGCGGTACCCGAGCCCCGGACGCCACGAGCCCAAGTGGACCTCGTAGACGCTCATCGCCGCCTGGTGCGGGTCCTTCGCCGCCCGCGCCGCCATCCAGTCCGCGTCCTGGAATCCGTAGTTTGACTCGGTCACGACGGAACCCGTCAGCGGCGGGACCTCCGTCTGGCGTGCCAGCGGGTCGGCCTTCTCCCGCCAGTGCCCGTCGCGGCCGAGGAACTCGAACTTGTAGACCGCGCCCGCGGCGACTCCGGGGATGAACAGCTCCCAGACACCCGAGTGGCCGAGCGAGCGCATGGCGTGCACGGAGCCGTCCCACGCGTTGAAGTCGCCCTTGACGCGGGCGGCCCGGGCGTTCGGTGCCCAGACGGCGAAGCTCGTGCCGGTGCTGTCGCCGAGCGAGGAGTGGTAGCGGCGCACGTGGGCGCCGAGCGCGGTCCACAGCTTCTCGTGGCGCCCCTCGCCGATCAGGTGCAGGTCCACCTCGCCGAGGGTCGGCAGGTAGCGGTAGGGATCGTCGACGGTCTGCGGTTCGCCGCCCGCGTAGGCGACCTCGATCCGGTAGTCCGGGACGTGCCCCTCGCGCCCGCTCGGCGGCAGAACGGCCACCCAGATCCCGCCGTGCTCGTGCCGCATGGGGAACGCGCCGTCGGCCGTGACGACGGCGACCGATTCCGCGAGGCGCCGCAGGGACCTCACCGTGAGGTGCCCGGTGGCGTCCAGGTGCGCACCGAGCACGGCGTGCGGCGCGTGGTAGGCGCCGTGCGCCACGGCCTCCAGCACGTCGCCGGCCACCGGCAGCGGCTGCGCCGGCGCGGAGGCCGGCGTGGAGGCCGGCGCGACCGCGGGTGTGGACGGTTCGTTGGGTGTGCTCATGACGGACAGTACCTCCTGGACGGCGGACGCCGGGACGGATACCCACGACGGCCGGTTTTGCAGCTCGTAAACGACTTCGTACAAGGCCTTGTCCAGCCAGAGCCCTAGGAACAGGGGCGATCCGGTGTCCACCGCGGTCCCCGACTCGGCCTCGTAGCCGGTCAGGAAGGCCTTGCGGGCGCGCGCCGACCACTCCCGGGCGGCGCGCTCGGCGTCCTCGGCGGCGCCGGGCGCCCGCGCCGCGATCGCGCCGGCGTAGTCGAAGGAGCGCAGCATGCCCACGACGTCGCGTAGCGGGACGTCGGTGCCCGTGCGCTCCCCGGCCGTGCGCAGCGGCTCCCCCTCGAAGTCGAGGACCACCCAGCCGCGCCCCTCGGCGTGCAGGACCTGGCCCAGGTGGTAGTCGCCGTGGATGCGCTGCAGCGGCGGGAGCATTGCGGCCGCGCCGTCGAGCCCGTCCAGGACCGCCCTGAACGCGCCCTCGAAGGGCCCGACGGCGGCGCCTGCCTTCTGCCAGCCCCACTGGAGGCGGTGGCGCAGGGAGTCCACGAAGCCGTCCCCTTCGGCCCCCGGGGCCGGCGCCGATCCGGCCACACGGGCCAGGTCGCGGTGCAGGCGGGCGGTCGTGCGGCCGATCTCCTCGGCCTGCGGCGTGAAGTCCAGCCCGTCCAGCGCCGCCGCGCTCGCGGTGCGCCACGCGTCCTGGCTGCCGCCGATGAACTCCCGCAGGACGCCGAGCGCGCCCGAGGCCGGGCCGTCGGGTCCCGTCCAGTCGGCGGTCAGCGAGCCGTAGGTCAGGGGCACGTCGAAGGACCCGCCGTCGGTGAGCAGCGAGCCGAGTTCGACGTCGGGATTGGTGCCGGTGGCGGGCAGGCGGAAGAACTTGGCGATGACGTCGCCCTCGACGGATTCGACGACCACGGAGGTGTTGGACTGCTCGCCGTGCAGCACGCCCGCCGAGATCCCGCCATCGAACGGCGCCCGCTCGTCGAAGCCGGCGGCCGCGTGACCGGCGAATCCGGGGCCCGCCCCGCCGGTGCGGACGAGCTCGAGCCAGGCGGCGACGAACGCGGGGTCGTGCGTGCCGTCGTAGACGTGCCACGCCGCGGCGGCCCGGCGGCCGGGCGCGGGCAGGACACCGATCAGCGCCTGCGGGGCGCCGGCGTCGTCCGCCGTCGTCTCGGCGGCCCCGAGCGGCACGCGGCGGTAGGACAGGGGGACGTGCACGACGGCGGACGGGACGGCGCTGGCCCGCGGCGCCGGCGCGTCGGGCGCGGGGACCGGGACGGCAGCGTCCCGCTCCGGGGCGGGAGACGCCACCGGGGAGGGAAACACGCCGAGGAGGACGGATTCGAGCTCGACCCCGTCGGCCGGCGAGGGCAGCGGCACCGTTCCGACGCGCCGGAGCGCGAAGCCCGTGCCGCGCTCGGGGAACCAGCGCTGGCCGCGCAGCCACGCGGAAAGCAGGTCCAGCAGCGGCGCGTCCTCGTCGGTCATGGTGCGGGCTCCTCCCGGCGGATCAACGGCATCGACTGGGTCGCCGGCGACTGGGCGTCGGAGCGCGGGGAGCGCAGCCGGAGCCAGAAGAAGCCCTGCGAACCCAGGGTCATCACGAGCCTACCGTCAGCCCCGATGGCCGGGAACACCGTGCCGCCGAAGACGTCGCGCAGGCCGCGTCCGGCGTAGTCCGGCAGGTCCAACGTGGTCGCCACCGGATGCTGGGAGAGGTTGTAGACGCACAAGACCGATTCGCCCTCGCCGTGATCGGCCTGCTCGGGCGGCAGCTCGCGCAGGAACGCCAGGACGCTCTCCGCGCTCGCGGGCACGTTGCGGTAGCCGCCGAGCCCGAAGACCTGGTGGCCGCGGCGCACGCCGAGGACCTGCCGCAGCCAATGCAGCATCGAGCCGGAGTGGGCGAGCTGCTGCTCGACGTTGACGTTGGCGAAGTTGAAGACGAGCGACTGGACCACGGGCAGGTACAGCTTGCCCGGGTCCGCCGTGGAGAATCCGGCATTGCGGTCGGGATTCCACTGCATCGGCGTGCGGGAGGCGTCGCGGTCCTCGAGCCAGATGTTGTCGCCCATGCCGATCTCGTCGCCGTAGTAGAGGAACGGCGAGCCCGGCAGGGCCAGCAGGAGGGCGTGGATCAGCTCCAGTTCGGCCCGGGAGTTGTCCAGCAGGGGGGCCAGGCGACGCCGGATGCCCACGTTCGCGCGCATGCGGGAGTCGGGCGCGTACCAACCGAGCATCGCCTCCCGTTCCGCCGACGTCACCATCTCGAGCGTGAGCTCGTCGTGGTTGCGCAGGAACGTGCCCCACTGGGTCCCCTCGGGGATCGCCGGGGTCTCCTCCATGGTCTCGATGATGGGCGCCGCGAGCTGGTCGCGCAGCGCGTAGAAGAGCTTGGGCATGATCGGGAAGTGGAAGCACATGTGGCATTCCGGCTCCTCGGCCGAGCCGAAGTACTCCACGACCTCGTGCGGGGGCTGGTTTGCCTCGGCGATGATGACGCGCCCCGGGTACTCCTCGTCCACGAGGCGGCGCAGCTCGCGCAGGAACGCATGCGTCGGCGGGAGGTTCTCGCAATTGGTCCCCTCCTCCTCGAAGAGGTACGGGATCGCGTCCGCGCGGAAGCCGTCGACGCCGAGGTCCAGCCAGTAGCGGACCACGTCGAACATCGCCTGGTGGACCTTCGGGTTCTCGAAGTTCAGGTCCGGCTGGTGGTGGAAGAAACGGTGCCAGAAGAACTGCCGGCGCACCGGATCGAACGTCCAGTTGGACTCCTCCGTGTCCACGAAGATGATCCGTGCGTCCTGGTACTTCTCGTCCGTGTCCGACCAGACGTAGAAGTCCCCGTACTCGCCGTCCGGATCGCTGCGCGAGGCCTGGAACCACGGGTGCTCGTCCGAGGTGTGGTTCATCGGCAGGTCGATGATGATCCGCAGCCCGCGGGCGTGCGCCTCGGAAACCAGGCGGCGGAAGTCCGCGATCGTGCCGAACTCGTCCAGGACGTCGTAGTAGTCGGAGATGTCGTATCCTCCGTCCCGCAGCGGGGACTTGAAGAACGGCGGGAGCCACAGGCAGTCCACACCGAGCCACTGCAGGTAGTCGAGCTTGTCGATCAGCCCGTCCAGGTCGCCACTGCCGTCCCCGTTGCCGTCGGAGAAGGCCCGGACCAGGACCTCGTAGAACACCGCCTTGCGGTGCCATTGGGGGTCGTGGGAGAGGCCGGGGGCGCTGAGCTGGTACGGATTGACCACTAGGCGTTCCTCCTGAGGTGCAGCACGTGGGCGGGTTCGTGGTGGGGGTCGAGGCGGACGTAGTTGTGCGCGCCCCACTGCCAACTCTCGCCGGTGAGCAGGTCGTCGACCGTGAAGCGGCCCTCCGCGTCGAGGTCCTCCGGACGCAGGCCGAGCGCCTCCAGGTCCAGCGTCACGGTCGACTCCCGGGCACCGTGCGGATCGGTGTTGACCACGACGATCACGGTGTCCACCGCCTCGCCGCCGCCCGTCCCCCGGGGCGCGGCCCCGGCGTCGTACTCCGCGGACAGCACCCCGGCGGGCGTGCGCGGACGGGACTTTGAATAGACGACCGTCGCGTCGTCCGTGCTCGAGTGCAGCACGAGGTTCTCGAGGGCGCCGAGCGCCGGATGCGATCGCCGGATCTCGTTGAGCCGGCGCAGGTACGGGGCGAGCGAGCGGCCCTGGGCCTCCGCGGCCGCGAAGTCGCGGGGCTTGTACTCGAACTTCTCGTTGTCGATGTACTCCTCCGCGCCCGGGCGGGCGACGTGCTCGTACAGCTCGTACCCCGCGTACACGCCCCAGAGGGGGCTCGCCGTGGCCGCGAGGACCGCGCGGATCTTGAACGCCGCCGGCCCGCCGAACTGCAGGTACTCCGTGAGGATGTCCGGCGTGTTGACGAAGAAGTTGGGCCGGAAGTAGGCCGGGCTCTCCGCCGAGACCTCGCCGAAGTACTCCTCGAGCTCGGGCTTCGTGTTGCGCCACGTGAAGTAGGAGTAGGACTGCTGGAAGCCGACGCGGCCCAGGGCGTGCATCATCGCCGGGCGCGTGAACGCCTCCGCGAGGAACACCGTGCCCGGGTGCGCCTTGTTGACTTTCGCGATGAGCCATTCCCAGAACCACAGCGGCTTGGTGTGCGGGTTGTCGACGCGGAAGATCCGCACGCCGCGCTTGATCCACAGCTTCACGACGCGCAGGACCTCGCGGCTGAGCCCGCGCGGATCGTTGTCGAAGTTCAGCGGGTAGATGTCCTGGTACTTCTTCGGAGGGTTCTCGGCGTACGCGATGCTCCCGTCGGCCTGCGTCGTGAACCACTCGGGATGCTTCGCGACCCACGGGTGGTCGGGGGAGGCCTGCAGGGCCAGGTCCAGGGCCACCTCGAGCCCCAGCGACGTCGCCTTGTCGACGAACGCCGCGAAGTCCTCCGCGGTGCCGAGGTCCGGGTGGATCGCGTCGTGCCCGCCCTCGGGGGCGCCGATCGCCCATGGCGAGCCCGGATCCTCCGGACCCGCGGTGAGCGTGTTGTTGCGGCCCTTGCGGTGCGTGCGGCCGATCGGATGGATCGGGGGGAGGTAGACGACGTCGAAGCCCATCGCCGCGACGGCGTCCAGGCGGTCGGCGGCCGTGCGGAACGTTCCCGAGACGTAGCGGCCCGTCACCGGATCGTAGACCGCGCCTTCAGAGCGCGGGAAGAACTCGTACCAGGCCCCGCGGCCGGCGCGCTCGCGCTCGGCCTCGATCGGGAAGCGGCCGCTCGAGCTCACGAAACGCCGGATCGGCGCCCGGCGCAGGACCTCGAGGAGCTCCTCCGAAGCGCCCGCGGCCAGGCGCGCCTCGACGGACGCCGACGCGTCGGCAAGCGCCGCGGCCGCGCGCTGCACGATGGCGACGTCGGCCGCCGTCCACGCCGGGTCCGGGTCCTCCGCGGCCCCGCTGAACAAGCGGGCCCCCTCGGCGAGCATGAGCTCCGTGTCCACGCCGGCCGCGATCTTCACGGTGGCCGCGTGGTGCCACGTGCCGTAGGGGTCGTCCCACGCCTCGACCTCGAAGGTGAACAGTCCCTCGGCCGGCGGGCGCAGCCAGGCCGTCCACGAGTCAGTGCCGGGAGCCCCCGGAGCCATCCGGACGCGTTGGAGCTCGCCGCCGTCGGCACCGTAGAGCACCGCCGTCGCGCCGAGCCTGTCGTGTCCCTCGCGGAAGGCCGTGGCGGTGACGCGGACGTCCTCGCCGGGAATCGCCTTGGCAGGGACGCGTCCCCCTTCCACGACCGGCTGGACCTGGGTCACGGGGATGCGGCCGTAGAGGGCCTGCTGTCCTTTGCTCACGAGGTAGACGCTAGCGACTTATCGCCGCCTTGGCCAAGGACCCCGGTCATTTTCCACGGTTTTACGGGAATGAAATACACGGGGCATGCCCGTGCGCTACGGTTCAGGGTGTGAAGGCGATTCGACGTTTTACCGTACGCACCGTCCTGCCGGAGCCCATTGCCGGGTTGGCCGCACTCGCGGCCAACCTCCGCTGGTCCTGGCACGAACCCACGGCCAGGCTCTTCCGGAGCCTGGACCCCGACGCGTGGGAACGCGTCCACGAGGATCCCGGCGCCCTGCTCGGGACGTTCGACCGGCAGCGGCTCGACGCCCTCGCCGCCGACGAGCGCGTCGTGGCCGAGGTGGCCGGGCTCGCCGCCGGACTGCAGGAGTACCTCACCGAGCCGCGCTGGTACCAGGGGCTCGACGACGCCCCGGCCGCCATCGCCTACTTCTCCCCCGAGTTCGGGATCACCGCCGCGCTGCCCCAGTACTCCGGTGGCCTCGGCATCCTCGCCGGCGACCACCTCAAGGCGGCGAGCGACCTCGGCGTGCCCATCGTCGGCGTCGGACTGCTCTACCAGGCCGGCTACTTCAAGCAGTCCCTGGCCCGCGACGCGTGGCAGCAGGAGACCTACCCCGTCCTGGATCCGCACGGCCTGCCCCTGACGCTCCTGCGGGAAGAGGACGGATCGCCCGCGATCGTCACCCTGCCCCTGCCCGACGGACGCCAGCTGCACGCGCAGGTCTGGCGCGCCGACGTCGGACGCGTCCCCCTGCTCCTCCTGGACTCCAACACGGCGCGGAACGACGACGCGGCCCGCGGCATCACGGACCGGCTGTACGGCGGCGGCGGCGACCACCGGCTCATGCAGGAGCTCCTGCTGGGCATGGGCGGCGTCAAGGCCCTGCGCGCCTTCTCCCGGATCACCGGCGCCCCCGCGCCCGAGGTCTTCCACACCAACGAGGGCCACGCCGGCTTCCTGGGCGTCGAGCGGATCCGGGAGCTCATGGACACGGGGCTGACGTTCCCCGAGGCCCTGTCCTCCGTCCGCTCCGCGACCGTCTTCACGACCCACACGCCGGTCCCGGCCGGGATCGACCGCTTCGAGGCCCTCCAGGTGGCGCACTTCCTGCGCGCCGGGCTGGCCCCGGGCGTGCCGCTCGAGGACATCCTCGGCCTCGGCGCCGAGAACTACGCCGGCGGGGACCCCGCCACGTTCAACATGGCCGTCATGGGGCTCCGGCTGGCCCAGCGGGCCAACGGCGTGGCGAAGCTGCACGGCCGCGTCTCGCGCGGGATGTTCTCCGGGCTGTGGTCCGGCTTCGACGCCGACGACGTCCCCATCGGCTCGGTGACCAATGGCGTGCACGTGCCGACGTGGGTCGACCCGAAGATCACCGAGTTCGCGCGGGAGCGCTTCGGCGCGGACGCCGTGACCGGGCGCGAGTGGGCGCGGGCCGCGGACGTGGACGACGCCGAGCTGTGGGGCCTGCGGCGCGAGCTGCGCATCCAGCTCATCGAGGACGTGCGGCGGCGCCTGCGCTCCTCGTGGCGCAAGCGCGGCGCCTCGGAGGCCGAACTCGCGTGGACCGGCTCGGTCCTGGACCCCGACGTCCTCACGATCGGGTTCGCACGGCGCGTGCCCACCTACAAGCGGCTCACGCTCATGCTCCGCGACCCGGACCGGCTCAAGGCCCTGCTGCTGCACCCCGAGCACCCGATCCAGCTCGTCGTCGCCGGCAAGTCCCACCCTGCCGACGAGGCCGGGAAGAAGATGATCCAGGACCTGGTCCGCTTCACGGACGATCCCGAGGTCCGCCACCGGATCGTCTTCCTGCCCAACTACGACATGCGCATGGCGCGGACCCTGTTCCCCGGCTGCGACGTCTGGCTCAACAACCCGCTGCGCCCGCTCGAGGCCTGCGGCACCTCCGGCATGAAGGCCGCCATCAACGGCGCCCTGAACCTCTCGGTCCTGGACGGCTGGTGGGACGAGATGTACGACGGCGAGAACGGCTGGGCCATCCCGACGGCACCCGCCGGGGCCTCGCCCGAGGAGCGCGACGACATCGAGGCCTCCGCCCTCTACTCGCTCCTCGAACGCGAGGTCGCCCCGCGCTTCTACGGCCGGGAGCCGGCCGTCTCGGCCGGCGCGGCCGGCCCCTCGGAGACGGAGTACGACGGCGTGCCGCACCAGTGGGTGCGGATGATCAAGCACACGCTCGCGGACCTGGGGCCGAAGGTCTCCGCCACGCGCATGGTGCAGGACTACGTCAACGGCCTCTACGTCCCGGCCGCCGGCTCGGGGCGCGCCGCGTCCGCCGACCGCCACGCCGCCGCGCGCGAGCTCGCCGCCTTCGGCGCGCGCGTCAAGCAGGCCTGGCCCGGCGTCGTCGTGGAGCACGTGGACTCGGTGGGCATCGGCGAGGAGCCGCGCATCGGCGACGCCTTCGGCGTGAACACCTACGTGCGTCTCGGCGGGCTCTCGCCGGACGAGGTCCTGGTGCAGAGCGTGCACGGCGCCGTCGGGGACGGGGACGACCTCACGGACACCGCGGTCACGACGCTCGAGCTGGCCGAGGACCTCGGGGACGGGCGCTACCTGTTCTCCGGCACCCTGCATCTGGAGCGCTCGGGCGCCTTCGGCTACGGGGTCCGCGTGGTGCCGAGGCACCCGGCGCTCGCCTCGATCGCGGAGCTCGGGCTCATCGCCCAGCCCCGCTGATCCCCGGAGGGGCCGGGAAGTGCTGGCCCGGCCGCGTCAGGCGCGGAAGACCGCGACCGAGTTCGCCTCGATGAGGTCGGACTCCCCGGGGTGCAGCACCGCGCCGCGGCGCCGCTCGGCCGCCGGGGCCGTGCTGAAGCGCAGCTCGAAGCCGGACAACGGGCGGTCGTTGCCGCGGAAGTCCCGCAGCGAGAGCCGCGTCGGCATGGTCACGGAGACGTCCTCGACGCCGCCGTTGAACACCACGAGCCCGTCGATCTTCCCCGACAGGGAGCCGAGCAGCAGCTGGACGACCCGGGTGTCCGGGTTGTTCCACTCCTCCTGCGGCATCGGCTGCCCCTGCGCGTTGAACCACAACAGGTAGGAGCTGTCCTCGCGCGACGGGTACGTGTAGGGCTGCCCGGCCAGGAACTCGCGGCGGATCTTCAAGAGCGCGCGGGTGGTCTTCAGCATCGCCTGCTGCTGGCCCGCGAGGTTCCAGTGCAGCCACGTCGTCTCGTTGTCCTGGCAGTAGGCGTTGTTGTTGCCCTCCTGCGTCTTGCCGAACTCGTCGCCGGCCGTGATCATCGGGACGCCGAGGGAGAGCAGGAGCGTGGCCATGACGTTGGACGCCGTTTGCCGGCGCTGCGACTGGACCCGCTCGTCGCCCGTCTGGCCCTCGACACCGTGGTTGAAGCTGTTGTTGTGGTTGTGGCCGTCCCGGTTCTCCTCGCCGTTGTCCTCGTTGTGCTTGCGGTCGTAACTGACCAGGTCGCGCAACGTGAAGCCGTCGTGGGCCGTGACGAAGTTGATGGACGCGAGCGCGCCGCGGCCGGACGGGGCGAAGACCTCGCGGGAGCCGGCGAGGACGCCGGCGAGCTTGGCCACGGACTGGCCCGGCTCTCCCGCGAGCAGGCGCCCGCGGTCGGCGACCCAGAACTCCCTCACGGTGTCGCGGTACTTGTCGTTCCAGTCGGCGAAGCCGCGCGGGAAGCGCCCGGTCTGCCAGCCGCCCATCGCCACGTCCCACGGTTCGGCGATGAGCTTGGTCCCGGTGAGGGACTTGCTCGCACCGAGGGCCACGAGGAACGGGTGCTGGGGCGTGAAGTGGTTGTTCACGTCGCGCCCGAGGGACACGGCGAGGTCGAAGCGGAAGCCGTCGACGTGGTACTCCTCGACCCACATCCGCAGCGAGTCCATGGCCATGCGCACCACGGCCGGCTCGTTGAAGTCCAGCGTGTTCCCGCATCCGGTCGTGTCGAAGTAGTGTCCGTCCGCCGTGTGCCGGTAGTAGTGGCCGTCCGCGAGGCCGCGCCAGGACAGCGTCTTCTGCTCCTTGCCGCCCTCGGCGGTGTGGTTGAACACGACGTCGAGGACCACTTCGATCCCCGCTGCGTGGAGCAGCTTGATCATGCCCTTGAGCTCGTCCTGGACGGCCTTCGGCCCGGCGGCCCGCGCCGCCGCCGTCGCGTACTCGGTGTGCGGCGCGAAGAAGCCCAGCGTGTTGTAGCCCCAGTAGTTGGGCAGCCCGAGCTCCTGCAGGTGCGGTTCGTCGACGTGGAAGTGGATGGGCAGCAGCTCCACCGTGGTGACGCCGAGGTCCGTCAGGTACTCGATCATCGCCGGGTGGGCGAACCCGGCGTACGTGCCGCGCAGCTCCTCGGGGACGTCCGGGTGCAGCATCGTCTGGCCCTTGACATGGGCCTCGTAGACGACGGTGTCCCGCCAGGGGACGTGGGGGCGCCGGTCCTGGCCCCAGTCGAATCCGGTCTCGACGTGCGTGCCCCAGTACGCCCCGGCGTCGTCCTCCTCGATGGCCCGCGCGTACGGGTCCACGAGGAGCTGCCCGTCCCCGGGCAGTTCGGCGCCGTGCGCCCAGAACGCGTAGCGGGCGCCGGGACGCAGGCCCTCGACGGTCCCGTGGTGGACGCCGTCGGTCTGGTCGAAGAGCCGGGCGCAGGCCAGCTCGCCGACGGGATCGGTGTACCAGACGTCGACGGATTCGAGCGCGGGCGCGAACACGGCGATGTTCACGGCGTCCGGAAGGTCCGGGACGCCGGGAGCGGCCTCGGCGACGCCGAGGGGGAAGGGGCGGGAGAAGTGCCCGTGGACGCCGTGAAGGCGCGCGGGAACCTCGTCGGTGGGTTGTGCCACGGCGGGTCCTAGGCGCTCCGGCGCCGGGAGACTTCGTAGAGGGTGATCCCGACGGCCATCGACGCGTTGAGCGACTCCATCGCGGAGTCGATCGGGATCGAGACGATCTGGTCGCACGTCTCGCGGACCAGGCGGGACAGGCCCTTGCCCTCGGATCCGACGACGATGCAGAGCGGCTCGGTCGCGAGCTCGAGGCCCGGCAGCTGGACGTCGCCGCCGCCGTCGAGCCCGATCACGTACACGCCGAGCTCCTTCATGGCCTTGAGCGCGTTGGTCAGGTTGCCCGCACGGGCCACGGGCACGCGCGCGGCCGCGCCGGCGCTCGTCTTCCAGGCGGAGGCCGTCATGCCCACGGAGCGGCGCTCCGGCACGATCACGGCATGGCCGCTGAACGCGGAGACCGAACGCACGATCGCGCCGAGGTTCCGCGGGTCCGTGATCCCGTCGAGGGCCACGAAGAGCGGCGCGTTGGCGATGTGCCCCTTGGCCGACCGCTCGACGGTCTCCTCGACGAAGTCCAGGGCGTCGACGTACTGGTACGGCGGCACCTGCAGGGCCAGGCCCTGGTGCACGGCGTCGTCGGTCATCCGGTCGAGCTCGGCCTTGCTGGCCTCGAGCACGCCGATGCCGCGCTCGGCGGCGATCTTGAGCGATTCGCGGACGCGGTCGTCCACGTCGATCCGGGTGGCCATGTAGAGGGCCTTCGCCGGAATGCCGGCGCGCAGCGCCTCGACGACCGAGTTGCGGCCCGTGACGAGCTCCTCCGCGTTCTTCGACCGCCCGGCGGGGCGGCCGCCGCGGCCGGCGGCCTTGGCCGCGGATCGCTCGCTGAGCTGCTTGGTCCGGTAGGCCTTGTGGTAGACGCGGTCCTCCGCCTTGGGCGTGGGGCCCTTGCCCTCGAGCGACTTGCGGCCGTGGCCGCCCGTGCCGACGGTGGGTCCCTTCTTGGCCTTGCGGACGGTGCCGGGACGCTTGGGAGTTGCCATGGTAGTGGTTCCTTGGAGTGGGGTTCGGTGGATCGCGGTGGCCACGATGCCTACCGAAGAGCCATTTTACAGGCTCCGGGGCCCGCCCGGTGGTGGCGGCCTCCCCCGCGGGCTCAGGCCAGCTGCCAGCGAGCCCCGTCGGAGGAGTCCTCGACGGCGATCCCCGCCTCGAGCAGGCGGTCGCGGATCGCGTCGGCCCGGGCCCAGTCCCGGGCGGCCCGGGCCTCGGCCCGCTCCCGCAGCTGCGCGTCGACGAGCCGGCCGAGGGCGGCATCGGATCCGCCGGCCTGCGCGCCCGCGGCGGCACCGGCGTCGTCCAGCCCCAGCACCGCCGTCATCGCGCGGACGCGGCCCAGCGCCGTCGCGGCCGCCTCGAGATCGCCCGCGGCGAGGGCCGTGTTGCCCGCGCGCACGGTCTCGTGCAGCACCGCGAGGGCCTGCGGGACGTTGAGGTCGTCGTCCATGGCCGCGCCGAACGCCTCCGGGACCTCCTGCTCCGCGGGCGCGGTCACGCGCCCGGAGGCGTTGCGGGCGAACGTGTCGATGCGTTCGACGGCGGCGCCGGCCTCCTGCAGGGACGTCGGCTTGTAGTCGAGCTGGGAGCGGTAGTGCGCCTGCCCCAGGAAGTAACGCACCGTGCGCGGGCCGGCGGCGGCGAGCATCTCCTCGGGCGAGATCGTGTTGCCGACGGACTTGGACATCTTCTCGCCCTCGAACGTCACCATGCCGTTGTGCATCCAGAAGTTCGCGAAGCCGTGCCCGGCGGCGGTGGACTGGGCGAGCTCGTTCTCGTGGTGCGGGAAGCGCAGGTCCAGGCCCCCGCCGTGGATGTCGAACGAGGCGCCGAGGTACTTCCCCGCCATCGCGGAGCACTCCAGGTGCCACCCCGGCCGCCCCCGCCCCCACGGGCTCGGCCACGACGCCGTCTGGGGGTCCGCGGCCTTGTGCCCCTTCCACAACGCGAAGTCGCGGGGGTCGCGCTTGCCGCGCGGGTCGGCGTCGGGCGCGTCCTGCAGGTCCTCGACCTTCTGCCGGGTCAAGGAGCCGTAGCGCTCCCAGGAGCGGACGTCGAAGTAGACGTCGCCGGAATCGTCGAGGGCCGGGTAGGCGTGCCCCCGGTCGATGAGCTCGTGGATGAGCTCATGCATCTCCGTGACGTGGCCCGTGGCCCGCGGCTCGTAGCTGGGCCGGAGCACCCCGAGGACGTCGTAGGCCTTCTGGAACTCCTGCTCGAAGCGGTAGGCCAGGGCGAACCACTCCTCGCGGGCGCGGTAGGGCTCCTCGACGGGGCCGGCGAAGGACGCGGCCGACTTCTCGAGGATCTTGTCGTCGATGTCCGTCACGTTGCGCACCACGGTGACCTCGAGGCCGCGGTACCGCAGCCAGCGGACCAGGACATCGAACGCGATCGCCGACCGGACGTGCCCCACATGCGGCATGCCCTGCACCGTGGCCCCGCAGTAGTACAGACCCACGCGCCCCTCCTGAAGGGGGACGAAGTCGCGGACGGCGGCGGCCTGGGTGTCGTAGAAACGGATGCTCACCGCTCTAGGGTAGCCGAACGCCTACGCCCTGGGCCCGCCCGCCGCGGGGTAGACGAGGGCCGTCGCGTAGGCCGTGATCCCCTGCCCCTCGCCCTCGTAGCCGAGGCGGTCCGACGTCGTCGCGGTCACCGTCACGGGGGCCCCGGCGGCCGCCGTCAGGGCCGCGTCCGCCTCCTGCCGCCGCGGCCCGAACTTCGGCCGGTTGCCGACGAACTGGACGGCGACGTTGCCGATTCCGTAGCCCGCGGCGCGCACCAGCCGGGCGGCCTCGGCGAGCAGCGTTGCCCCGGAGGCCCCGGCGAACTCGGGCCGGTCCGTGCCGAAGTGGGTGCCGAGGTCGCCGATCCCCGCGGCGGAGAAGAGGGCGTCGCAGGCCGCGTGGGCGACGGCATCGCCGTCGGAATGCCCGGACAGCCCCCGCTCGCCCGGCCAGTTCAGGCCTGCGAGCCACAAGGGCCGCTCCTCCCCGTCCGGGGCGAAGGCGTGCACGTCCACGCCCAGTCCCGTGCGCGGCAGGACGGGGCCGGACGGCGTCATATAGGTCAAGGGGGGCCTCCTCGGGTCGGGGCGGGCGGCGAGGGCCTCGGCGGCGGCGAGGTCCAGCGGCGTCGTGATCTTCAGGGCCTCGGGCGCGCCGGGCACGATCCGCACGCGGTGCCCCAGGCGCTCCATGAGCAGGGCGTCGTCGGTCACGGCGGCCGAGGCGGCCTCGTCCCACCCGGCCGCCGTGGCGTGGGCGGCCAAGAGCGGTGCGAGCGCGAAGCCCTGCGGCGTCTGGACGGCGCGCAGCACCGAGCGGTCGGGCGTGGAGGCCGCGTACTCGGCTCCGTCCTGCCCGGGCGCGGCTTCCTTGATGGTGTCGACGACGGGCAGCGCCGGCACGACGGCCTCGGCCCCGTCGCGGAGCGCGGCCAGGACCGCATGGTGCACGCCGGCGGGGGCGAAGCAGCGGGCGGCGTCGTGGACCAGGACGTGCCGGGTCCCGGCGGGGACGGCCTCGAGCCCGGCCCGCACGGACGCGTGGCGCGTGGAGCCGCCCGGGAGACACACGACGCCGTCACGGGCATAGGGGGCGCAGACCTCGGCGAGCCGGGCGTCGTCGGGCGGAATCACCACGACGACGGGCACGCCGGGCAGGGCGGCGAGGACGCCGTCGAGCGCGTGGGCGAGCATGGGGCGGCCCGCGACGGGGGCGAGGGCCTTGGGCACGCCCGCGCCGAGCCGGGTGCCGGACCCCGCGGCGACGAGGACGACGGCGGTGCCGCCGGCGGTGGCGGCGTCCTGGACGGTGGGGGCGGGGGTCGGCACGCCTCTACCCTAGCCGTTCGGCCCCCTGCTCGTCCGGTGCCGGCGGGCCCAGGCGGTGGGCTACGGGATCGGCCGGGATGGTCCTGCCCAGGGGACCGGCCAGCGCAGCAAAAAGCCCGTCCACCGTGGGTGGACGGGCCTGGTGCCTTCAGGTGCGGCCGCCTAGGAGGCGAGCACCTCGTCGAGGACGCTTTCCGCCTTCTCCTCGTCGAGCTTCTTGGCCAGGGCCAGCTCGCTGATGAGGATCTGGCGGGCCTTGGACAGCATCCGCTTCTCGCCGGCGGAGAGCCCTCGGTCGTGGTCGCGGCGCCACAGGTCACGGACGACCTCGGCCACCTTGATCACATCGCCCGAGGCGAGCTTCTCCAGATTGGCCTTGTAACGGCGGGACCAGTTGGTCGGCTCCTCCGTGAACTCGGCCCGCAGGACATCGAAGACGTGCTCGAGGCCTTCCTGACCCACGACGTCCCGGACGCCGACGAGGTCGACGTTCTCCGCCGGCACCTCGATGGTCAGGTCGCCCTGGGCCACCTTGAGCTTGAGATACATCTTCTCTTCGCCCCGGATGGTGCGCATCTTGATCTCTTCGATCATCGCCGCACCGTGGTGAGGGTAAACAACCGTTTCGCCAACCTCAAAAACCATGTGGATAATCCCCTTTCCCGCAGACAAGTTTATCACGAAACTGGTGCAACATCCGGCGAGTTGCCGGGCCTGAGCGGGCCTCGGGGAGCATAATTCCCCCTTTCATTTGGCGGGCTTCGGTGGTATCGCGTGCGGTGATGCAGGACACCGCCGCGCGCAGGGACGCGGTGCCGCGCCGGTCACGGGCCGCTCCGGAATCATCAAAACGGGGACTCACCCAGTAGGCTTGGAGGAGAATGCCGCCGCGCCGGACCCGATCCGTCGCGCCGCACCACCCGAGACGACCCCGATGAGGAGTTTGTGCCGTGATCACCGCACAGAAGTTCCGTGGACGCCGCACCGCGGCCGCCCTCGCCCTGGGCCTGATGGCCGTGGGCGTGACCGGCTGCGGCGCGATCAACGCCCAGGCGACCGCCGAGAGCTACGCGCCGTCGGACGGCATCGTGTTCAACGCAGGCGACCTGAAGATCCGCAACCTCATGCTGGTGACCAACACCGCGGACGAAGAAGCCCGCGTGCTCGGCAGCCTCGTCAACACCACGGACCAGGACCAGACCCTGGTGCTCGAGGTGGCCGGCAGCAGCGTCACGATCGACATCCCCGCGCAGTCCACCAAGAAGCTCGAGGACGACGTCAACAAGACCATCCTCCCGAGCGCCGGCGCCGAGCCGGGCGCCCATGTCGACGCCTCCGTCAACGTCGGCGGTGCGAGCGAGTCCAAGTCCGTGCCCGTCGTCAACGGCGCGCTGGCCGAGTACCGCCCGTACCTGCCCGGCGGCTACGACGAGTCGACGGTCGAGCACCTGGCCCCCGCCGAGGAAGAGCACGGCTCCGGCCACTGAGCCGGCACCGCGCCGGCGACCGAAGGCCCCGGACCCCGCGAGGGGGTCCGGGGCCTTGTGCGTTGCGCCGGGCTCGGGCCGGCTCAGGCCTCGAACTTGTAGCCGAGTCCGCGCACCGTGACGAGGTGGGCGGGGTTGGACGGATCGGGCTCGATCTTGGAGCGCAGCCGCTTGACGTGCACGTCGAGCGTCTTGGTGTCGCCGACGTAGTCGGAGCCCCAGACGCGGTCGATCAGCTGCCCGCGCGTCAGCACCCGTCCGGCGTTGCGCAGGAGCATCTCCAGGAGCTCGAACTCCTTGAGCGGGAACGCCGTCTGCTCGCCGTTGACGCTGACCACGTGCCGCTCGACGTCCATGCGGACGGGGCCGGCCTGGACGGTCGCGGTGACGAGCTCGTCCGGCTCGCCCTGGCGGCGCAGCACCGCGCGGACGCGCGCGACGAGCTCCCGCGAGGAGTACGGCTTCGTGACGTAGTCGTCGGCGCCGAGCTCGAGGCCCACGACCTTGTCGATCTCCGAGTCCTTCGCGGTCAGCATGATGACCGGGACGCTGGAGCGCTGGCGCAGCTGGCGGCAGACCTCGGTGCCCGGCTGGCCGGGGAGCATGAGGTCAAGCAGCACCAGGTCGGCCCCGGCGCGGTCGAACTCGGTGATCGCGTCGAGCCCGTTGTCCACGACCTGGACCTCGAAGCCCTCCTTCTCCAGGAGGTAGGCGAGCGGGTCGCTCAGCGACTCCTCGTCCTCCACCACCAGAATGCGGGTCAAATCCTGCCTCCTTGTTGAACGGCACCTGCGGTGCCTGGTTCCCTGGCGGAGGACGACGCCGGTGCCCCGGCCTCGTCCGCCCCCTCCTCGTACCCGGGGAGCCGGACGGTGAAGGTCGAGCCCTGTCCGGGCTGCGACCAGACCGTCACCTCTCCGCCGTGGTTGGACATGACGTGCTTGACGATGCTGAGTCCCAGCCCGGTACCGCCGGTCTGGCGCGAGCGGGCCTCGTCGACGCGGTAGAAGCGCTCGAAGATCCGGTCCTGCTCCTCGGGCGGGATGCCCGGTCCCTGGTCGGTGACGGAGACCTGGACGAGTCCGTCGCGGGACTTGATGCCGACGCCGACGCTCGTGCCCTCGGGCGAGTAGCGGATGGCGTTGTCGATGAGGTTCCGGAACGCCGTCATGAGCAGGTCGGCGTCGCCGAAGACCTGGTCCTCGGACCGGCCGCCCACGTTGATCCGGATGTTCTTGCCCTCGGCGGGGAGCTTGTTGCGGTCCACGGCCTCGGCGATGATCTGGTTGACGTCGACCGGCCGGCCCTTGAGCACGACGTCGGCTCCCTGCAGCCGGGACAGCTCGATGATGTCCTGGACGAGGGCCGAGAGCCGCCCGGATTCCTTGTGCAGGCGCGAGGCGAAGCGCTTGACCGCCACCTCGTCGTCGGCCGCGTCCTCGAGGGCCTCGGCGAGGAGCGAGATCGCGCCGACGGGCGTCTTGAGCTCGTGGGAGACGTTGGCGACGAAGTCGTTGCGGATGGCCTCGGTGCGGGTGATCTCGGTGCGGTCGTCGGCCAGCAGGAGGATGTATTCCTCTCCGAGCGGCGCGGCCCGGACGTGCACGACGATGGTCCCCTGACCCAGCGGCCCCCGGGGCAGCTCGAACTGGCGCTCCTTGATGACCCCGTCCACGCGCACCTTGCGGGCCAGCTCCAGCAGCTCTCCGTGGACGATCGTGTGGCCGCGGACCAGCCCGTAGGCGTAGGCGGCCGGGTTGGCGCGGACCACGCCGTCGACCTCGTCGGCCACGACGAACGCCCGGCCGATCACGGACAGGATCTCGGCGGTGCCCTCGGGAAGCGTCGGCTCACCGACATCGGGCAGCACGACGCGGCGCCGCTGGCTGGCCCGGTAGGCCAGCAGGCCACCGATGCCCAGCAGCAGCCCGGCCAGGCCGGACACCACCACGATCAACGCATCATCCACGCCTCCAGCTTAGGCCCCGCCGAAACCCGCCCGACGCCGTTTGACGTGCCCGGAGGCCCGGTTCACCCAACGTTCACTTCCGCACCGACGCGGCTTCATCTAGTACTGTCACAGTAGGCGGTGATCCAGACCCGCGGCCGTCCAGGCGCGCGGGCCGCAGGCTATGAAAGGACGCATCCGTGCGTAAGGTTTTCCAGGCTGAGCTCCAGTCGATCGGCGAGGAACTCATCCAGATGTCCCAGCTCGTGGTCCAGGCCATGGAGCGCGCCTACGAGTCCTTCGAGTCGGCGGATACCGAGGTGGCCCAGGAGGTCATCGCGGCGGACGCCAAGATCGACTTCCTGCAGAACCAGCTCGACGAGCGGGCCATCGACGTCCTCGCCCTCCAGGGCCCCGTCGCCTCCGACCTGCGCATGATCGTCGGCTCGCTGCGCATGAGCGCCTCGCTCGAGCGCATGGGCGACCTCGCCCGCCACATCGCCCAGCTGGCCCGCCTGCGCTACCCGAACCAGGTGGTACCCGCCTCCCTGGCCGGCACGTTCAAGGAGATGGCGCAGCTGGACATCCAGATCGCCACGAAGATCGGCGAGCTCCTGGAGACCCGCGACCTCACGATCTCCAAGGACATCGCCGCCCTCAACGCGCGCATCGACGAGCTGCACCTGAGCGTGTTCCGCACCGTCGCCGAGGACTCCTGGACCGAGTCCGCCCCGACGACGGCCGACGTCACCCTGACGAGCCGCTACCTCGAGCGCTTCGGCGACCACGGCGTCTCCGTGGCCCGCAAGGTCAACTACCTCGTCACCGGCGAGTGGGACCCCGAGGTCACCGAGTACTAGGCCGTTCCCGGCGGCCCCCCCGGGGCCGCCGGCATCCGCCGCACCAACGCGAACGGCGCCCGTCCCCCACGGGGGGCGGGCGCCGTCGTCGTCCGGCTTGGGGCTACTTGCGGCCCTGGTTCGCGACCGCGTGGATATTGGCCGCGGCGGCCTCGGGGTCCAGGTAGCGGCCGCCGCGCTCGACGGGGGCCAGGTCCTCGTCCAGCTCGTAGACGAGCGGGATGCCCGTGGGGATGTTCAGTGCCGCGATGTCCTCGTCGCTGATGCCGTCGAGGTGCTTGACGAGGGCCCGCAGCGAGTTGCCGTGGGCCGCGACGAGCACGGTCTTGCCGGCCCTCAGATCGGGGACGATCGCCGATTCCCAGTACGGCAGCATGCGCTCGAGGACGTCCTTGAGGCACTCGGTGCGGGGGGCGTCGGCGCCGAGTCCGGCGTAGCGCGGATCGTCCGCCTGGGAGAACTCGGAGGAGTCGTCGAGGGGCGGCGGCGGGGTGTCGTAGGAGCGGCGCCACTCCATGAACTGCTCCTCGCCGTACTCGGCGAGGGTCTGCGCCTTGTCCTTGCCCTGCAGGGCGCCGTAGTGGCGCTCGTTGAGGCGCCAATCGCGGCGGACCGGGATCCAGCTGCGGTCCGCCGCCTCGAGCGCGAGGTTGGCCGTGGTGATCGCGCGCTGCAGCACGGAGGTGTGCAGGACGTCCGGCAGCAGCCCGGCCTCGACCAGCAGCTCGCCGCCGCGGACGGCCTCGGACCGGCCCTGCTCGGTGAGCGTCACGTCGTACCAGCCGGTGAACAGGTTCTTCTCGTTCCAATCGCTCTGCCCATGGCGGAGCAGGATCAGGGTGTAGGTCATGCCCCCATCCTAACGACGGCGGGGCCGCGCCCGCCGCACATGACGGCGGCCCCGTCGGCGGAACGCGGGCAACGCCACGGGGCCGTCGCGGCGCACCGGGGAACCGGCCGCCTCGGGCTCGCCGGGGTCCTGCGCCACCGGCGGCCTACGATGGTCTCGTGGTGCAGAAGGCGGAACGGCTCGGCGGGCGCACGGGCACCGGACGCCCGCTTGGCAATGTGACGCGCGGCACGACGGCGGCCAACAGGATGCGCCGCGTCGACCGCTGGATCGCGGGCACCCAGGCCGGCCGGCTGCGCGCGGCGGGTCCGGCCCCGCTCGCCGTCGACCTGGGCTACGGGGCCTCCCCCGCGACGGCCGTCGAGCTCTTCCGCCGGCTCCGCACGGTCCGCCCCGACGCACGCCTCACGGGACTCGAGATCGAGCCCGGCCGGGTCGAGCGCGCCCGCGCCGCCGCCGAGGAGGGCCTGGACTTCCGGCTCGGCGGCTTCGAACTGCCCGTGGACGGGCACCCCGTGCTCGTGCGGGCGTTCAACGTCCTGCGCCAGTACGAGGAATCGGACGTCGACGCGATCTGGTCCACCCTCCGGGCCCGGCTGGCCCCGGGCGGGCTGATCGTCGAGGGAACCTGCGACGAGATCGGGCGCCGCGCGGCCTGGGTCGGGATCGGCGCCGAGGGGCCGGAGACGTTCAGCCTCGCGCTGCGCTTCGGGGCCTTCGGGCTGCCGTCCGACGTCGCGGAGCGCCTGCCCAAGGCGCTCATCCACCGCAACGTCCCCGGCGAGCCGGTGCACTCGTTCCTGCGGGCGGCCGATGCCGCGTGGCTCGCGGCCGCGCCGCTCGCGTCGTTCGGGAACCGGCAGCGGTGGATCCGGATGTGCGAGTCGCTGCGCGGCACGGGGTGGCCCGTGCTCCATGGACCGGCGCGGTGGCGGCTCGGCGAGCTGACCGTCGACTGGGCGTGCGTGGCCCCGGCGTAGCCGCCGACCTCGCGGCCGCGGCCTAGTAGTTGTAGTAGCCCGTGCCCTTGCCGGAGACGGCGGGGCGGACGTCGGCGAGGTAGACGCACACGATGCAGGCCGCCACGAGCATCAGGATCCCGCCGCCCCCGCCGCCGGCGACGCTCAGGAGGGCCACGCCCGTGGAGACGCCGTTGAGCGCCATCCAGAATCCCTTGGTGCGCTTGTCCTCGCGCTGGAAGTTCGCGGCCGGATGGCGCAGGTTGTCCAGGAACGCCCAGAGGGCAAGGCCCAGGACCACCAAGCTCAGCGCCTGGAAGAGGTACATCTCGAAGGTGTATGCCATGACCACGGTCCCAGTCTAGACGGCGCCCCCGCCGCCGGGCCGCTAGCGGCCCGCACCGCGTGGCGGCCCGGCAGGACGGACCCGGGCCCGGCCGGAGGGCGGCTTACGCGCACTGCGGCCGTCCGGCGTCGTCCCCGCCACCGGCCTGGCGGCCCGGATCAGAGTGCCGTCAGCGCCTGCTCGAGGTCCCTCCACAGGTCCCCGGCGTCCTCGATGCCGACGCTGAGCCGGATGAGGGCGTCGGGGACGGACGCGGGCTCCGAGGGGTGGCGGCGGCGGCGTTCGGCGAGCGATTCGACGCCGCCGAGGCTCGTCGCGGGCGTCCAGAGCCGGAACGCGGCGAGCACCCGTTCGGCGGCCTCGGAGCCGCCCGGAACGGTGAAGGCCAGGATCGAGCCGAAGCCGTCCATCTGCTCCGCCGCGCGCGCGTGTCCCGGGTCGCCGGCGAGCCCCGGGTAGCGGACGGACTCGACCGCGGGGTGCTCCGCGAGCCGGGCTGCCAGCTCGCCCGCGCTCTGTTCCGCACGGCGCACACGCAGGGCCAGGGTGCGCAGCCCGCGCAGCGCGAGCCAGGCCTCGAACGGGCCCGGGATGGCCCCGTGCAGGCTGCGGTGGGCGTGGAGGCGGGCGCGCAGGGCCTCGTCGTTGGTCAGGACCATGCCGAGGACGACGTCGGAATGCCCGCCCAGGTACTTGGTCGCCGAGTGCAGGACGACGTCGGCGCCGAGCCCCAGAGGGCGCTGCAGCAGTGGCGTGGCGAACGTGTTGTCCACGATGCTCACGGCACCGGCGGCGCGGGCCGCGGCGGCCAGCGCGCGGAGGTCGGCGACCTCCAGCATGGGGTTGGTGGGGCTCTCGAGCCAGACGGCGTCAGCGCCCTGGATCAGCGCGGCGGTCGCCTCCGTGTCCTCGACGTCGGCCGTGCGCACCGTCAGCGCGCCGCGCTCCTCGAGCTCCTGCAGCAGGGCGAGCGTGCCGTTGTAGGAGTGGCGGGGCACGACGACGGTGCCGCCAGCGGGGACGAGGGCCAGGGCGGCGGCCACGGCGGCCATGCCGGAGGCGAAGGCGAGGCCCGGCAGCGTGGACTCCTCGAGGGCCGCGACGGCCTCCTCGAGCGGGTCCCACGTGGGGTTGGAGAAGCGGCCGTAGACGCGCTCCCCCGCGCCCGGGGTGCCCGTGCCGACGAAGGTCGACGAGAGCACGATCGGCGGGTTCACGGGGGCGTCCGCCACGCGGGGCGGGCGCCCGGCGGCGACGGCGACGGTCTCGGGAGAGAGCCCGGCCGCGTGCGGGGCCGGGGAGGCGTTGAGCTGCATGGAAGCCACAGTAGCGCCGCGCGATATCCCCAGCCGACGCCGTGGCCGACTGTGACGGCGGGACGAACGGCTAGGCTGGGCGGGTGACTTCCAAGCCCCCACCGACGCCGGCCGGCGGACTGTTCATCGTCTTCGAGGGCGGCGACGGCGCCGGCAAGTCCACGCAGGCCGCGCTCCTGGCCGCGTCCCTGGAGTCCGCCGGCCGGACCGTGCTGCGCACGCGTGAACCGGGCGGGACACCGATCGGCGAGAAGCTCCGCTCCCTCATCCTGGACCACGGCCACGGCACGGTCGACGCGCGCACCGAGGCGCTCATGTTCGCGGCCTCGCGCGCGGCGCACGTGGAGCAGGTCATCCGCCCGGCCCTGGCGGCCGGGACCGTGGTGGTCTGCGACCGCTACGTCGACTCCTCCGTCGCCTACCAGGGCGTGGGCCGCGGCCTCGGCACCGACGAGGTGCTCGCCGTCAACCGCTGGGCCACCGACGGGCTCCTCCCCGACCTCACCGTGCTCCTGGACGTCGCCCCGGAAGCCGGGCGCCGGCGTCGTACCGCGGGCACGGCCGCCGAGGACCGGCTCGAGTCCGAGCCCGACGACTTCCATGCGCGCAACCGCGCGGCCTTCCTGGCCCTCGCCGATGCCGACCCGGGGCGCTACCTGGTCCTCGACGCCGCCCTGCCGGTCGACGAGCTGGGCGCGCTCGTGCGGGAGCGGATCGCGGGGCTCGCCGACCGGAGCCGGGTGGCGCCGTGAGCGTCTGGGACGAGCTGCCGGGGCAGGAGGCCGCGGTCTCCCAGCTGCGCCGCGCCGTCGCGGAGGGCAACCCCACGCACGCCTGGCTCTTCACCGGCCCGCCCGGCTCCGGGCGCTCCAACGCCGCGCGGGCCTTCGCCGCGGCCCTGCAGTGCCAGGCGCCGGATCCGGCCGCGCGCGGCTGCGGCGAGTGCCCGGCGTGCCGCACCGTCCTGGCCGGCACCCACCCGGACGTGTCGATGGTGACCACGGAGAACGTCAGCTACGCGATCGCCGACGTGCGCGAGCTGATCGGCAAGGCCCAGGACCGGCCCTCCGGCGGCAAGTGGCGCGTCGTGGTCATGGAGGACGCCGACCGCATGGCCGAACGCACCACCAACGTGCTGCTCAAGGCCATCGAGGAACCGCCCCCGCACACCGTCTGGATCCTCTGCGCACCAAGCCCCGCCGACGTCCTCGTGACGATCCGCTCGCGTTGCCGCCCCGTGGGGCTGCGCGTCCCCGCCCGCGAGGCCGTCGCCGAACTGCTCGTGCGGCGCGACGGGCTGACCCCGGAGCAGGCGGAGTTCGCCTCGCGGGTCTCGCAGAGCCACATCGGGATCGCGCGACGGCTCGCGCGCGACGAGGGCGCCCGCCAGCGCCGCGACAGGACGGTGCGTATGCCGCTCGCCCTGCGCTCGGTCGCCGACGCCGTGCTCGCCGCCGCGGCGCTCGTGGAGCTGTCCACGGCGGAGGCGACGGCGTCCGCCGAGGAACGCGCCACGGCCGACGCCGCGGCCCTGCGCGAGGCGCTCGGGCTCGAGGAGGGCACCGCCGTCCCGCCGCAGCTGCGCAGCCAGTTCAAGCAGCTCGAGGAGTCCGCCAAGCGGCGCGCGCGGCGCGGGGTCAACGACTCGCTCGACCGCTCGCTCATCGACCTGTCCACGTTCTTCCGCGACGTCCTGACCCTCCAGCTGGCCACGGGCACGGAGCTCGTCAACGACTACCTCGCGTCCGAGCTGGCCTCCTACGCCGAGCGCTCCACGCCGGAGCAGACGCTCGCCAAGATCGACATGATCGGCGAGGCCCGGAAGCGGATCGGCGCCAACGTGCAGCCGCTGCTGGCCATGGAGGCCATGATGGCCGGACTCCTGGCGCACCGGTGAGCCGACCATGACCGGAAGCCGAGACGGCCGCCGCGCCGCCACGACCCCCCAGGAGCCACGCGTGAAGATCCCCTCCCGATTCCGGACGCCCCGGCGGACGACCGTCGCTGCGGCCGCCGTCGTCGCCCTGGTGCTGACCGGCTGCGTGCCGCTGGATCCCGGGACGGGCCAGGGCGGCGGACAGGCCTCGCAGCCCGGCGCCGTGATGCCCTCTGCGCCCGCGGACCTCGAACGCTTCTACACGCAGGAGCTCGAGTGGAGCAGTTGCGAGGGCTCGTTCGACTGCGCGAGCGTCGAAGTGCCCCTGGACTATTCCCGGCCCGAGGCGGAGACGATCGAGCTGGCCGTGATCCGCAAGCGGGCCGCGAAGCCGCAAGGCAGCCTCCTCGTGAACCCCGGCGGGCCGGGCGCCTCCGGCGTGGACACGGTCCGCGATGCGGGGACCCTGATGTTCTCGAGCGCCCTGCGCGAGGGCTTCCACCTGGTCGGCTTCGACCCGCGGGGCGTGTCCCGCTCCGCACCGGTGACCTGCCGGACGGACGCGGAACGGGACGCCGACCGGGCGACGCTCTTCAGCGACTCCGAGGAGGACCAACGCCGGGTCGAAGAGTACCTCGCCGAGTTCGCGGCCCAGTGCGAGGAGCGCACGGGGCTGCCGCTCGCCTTCGTCGACACCGTGAGCGCCGCCCGCGACCTGGACATCCTGCGGGCCGTCAACGGCGACGCGAAGCTGAACTACCTCGGCTATTCCTACGGCACGCGGCTGGGGGCGGCGTATGCCGGGCTGTTCCCGGAGAACGTGGGGCGCATGGTCCTCGACGGCGCCATGGACCCCTCCCTCACCATGGAGGAGACCACGCTCGGCCAGGCGGAGGCCATGGAGTCCTCGCTGCGCGCCTACCTTGCCGAATGCCTGCGGAGCGCCGAGTGCCCCTTCTCCGGTGACGTCGACGACGCCGTCGAACAGCTGCACGAGCTGATGCGGGACGTGGACTCCCGGCCCCTCACCACGGGCGACGGACGCGTGTTCAACGTCGGCGAGCTCGTCAGCGGGGTCCTGATGGCGTTCTACGACGAGGGCTGGTGGCCCACGCTCACGAGCGCCCTGGCGGGCCTGTTCGGCGGCGATCCCGATCCCCTCATGGCGCTGGCCGATACGAGCGCGGGCCGCAACGAGGACGGCTCGTACACGGGCAACGCGGCGGCCGCGTTCTACGGCGTGAACTGCCTCGACTACCCGATGACCACCGACGAGGAGGGCATGGACGCCGACGCCGAGGAGCTCATGGAGGCCTCTCCGACGTTCGGGGAGTTCCTCGCCTACGGCGGCGCGGTCTGCGCGCACTGGCCCTTCCCGAGCACCGGCCAACCGGCACCCGTGGAGGCGCCGGGAGCGGCGCCGATCGTGGTCATCGGCACCACGGGCGACCCGGCGACGCCCTATGACTGGGCGGTCGCGCTGAGCGGCCAGCTCGCCTCCGGCGTCCTGGTCTCCTACGAGGGCCACGGCCACACCGCCTACGGGCGCAGCAACCAGTGCATCGAGCGCGCCGTGGACCGCTACTTCCTCGACGGAACGGTGCCGGAAGACGGGCTCGCTTGCTGAACCGGAGCCGGCCACGGCCAGCCAGCGACGCGGCCCGTCCGCCGTTTTGACCTGCCGCGAGCGGATCCTCTAAAGTAGGTGCTTGCGGCCGTCAGGCCGTGAGGCCTCCTTAGCTCAGTCGGTAGAGCGTTTCACTCGTAATGAAAAGGTCACCAGTTCGATTCTGGTAGGGGGCTCGGATCCGTGAGGGGCCCGCCGGACGGCGGGCCCCTCACGCGTTGTCCGGGTCCGGACGTTCCCAGCGGACGGCGTGCCGGGAAAAGAAGCGCTTCGAGCCGGAGTCGGCGGCCGCCTCCCGCAGCGACGCCCCGCCCGGCGGAGGCTCGGGACCGTGGCGCAGCTGCTCGGCCTCGTCCAGCAGCCGCTGCCGCCGCTCGAGGTCCATGACCTTCTTGACCGCGATGAAGCACAAGCGGCCGCCGGCGTCGAAGCGCAGCAACGCCCCGCCGCGCATCACGACGCTTCCGGCGGTACGCAGCCCCAGCTTCCTCGCCTCGGCGGCGGGGAGGACGTATTCCTGGACCACGGAGGCGCCGAGTTCCTGGACGACGAACCCGTCCGGGCTCACGCGGGTGGAGAACCGCACGCGGTCCACCATGATCCGCTGGCCCGCGTTGAGCTGCAGGTGCTCGAGGAGGGCCCGGTTGTTCCAGCAGAACTTGACGATCTCCTCCCCGCCCGCATCGAGCGTGCCCGGCCTCAGACCGTACTCGAGCCGCCCCATCCGTGCGCCCGACCGGAGCACGGCGTCCGCCTCCACCACGAGCCCGACCTCCGCGAACGCCTGCCGCAACACGGCCCGGTAGGCGCGGTCGTCGCTGGGGACCACGACGAGGTCGGCCGCGAGGAGCCCCCGGACCAGGTCCTCGATGTCGACATCGACGGGCGGCATGTAGGACAGGCCGCGGATCAGCATGCGCCGCAGGTGGGCGCCGATCTCCGCGCCGGCCTCGGCGGCGACGTAGACGCTCGCCCGCCCGCCGGGGACATCCAGCCGGCGTCCCCACAACACGAGCGCCGCCCGCATCATGGCGTAGACGAACCCGCTCGCCCGCGCGTAGGGCGACGGATCGGACCTCCAGCCCGCTGCCGGCGGAGCGCCCGCGTCCCGGATCGACCCGCCGCGGGCCTTGAAGTTCCCGGCGAAGGAGAGCAGCCCGGAGCCGTGGATGGCCTCCTCGAGCCGGGCGAGCATGCGCGGTGTGGGGTGCAGGGGGTCCGAGCCCGGCACGAGCGCGGCGAGCTTCTCCCCGATGAGCTTCTCCACGACTTCGCGCGAGGACATCACGGACAGCAGGGCGACGAGGTCCGCGACGGCCTCGTGGACGGCGTACTGGTCCAGGGTCGCGTGGCGGTCCGTCCACCGCGGCCGGAGCCCGTGCAGGATCGCGTGGACGACCTCGTGCGTGACGACGTCCCGGTGGCAGGCCATCGACCAGATCCCGTCCGGCTCCTCCCCGAACTCGACGATCTGCTGCACGGGGTCGTAGCGCGTCTCGTGGTGGACGGCCGGGTCGAGGTGCACGCGCAGCACGAGCCGGCTGTCCAGGGCGAACGGGACCCGGCGGCCCAGGCTGCGCTCGAACACCGCCAGCGTCTCGGCCGCGACGGCGTAGGCGTGCTGGGCGAGGAAGCGCGTGTCGTGCAGGAGCCGCGCGGCAGTCCGCGGCGGGGCGGCCCGCTTCAGCCCCCAGCCGCCGCGGCCGGCCAGCTGCACGGGCACGGGGGTGCCGGTAGCGTCGAGGAGCTCGACCTCGAAGCGCGGGCCACGCGGCCCCGGGTCCAGCCGCTCGTCCGGGATCCGCACCCTCGTGTAGAGCGGCCGGCCGTCGCGCCCCAGGCTGAACGGGCCGTCGGCCAGGACCACGGCCTCGGTGACGTCCCCCGGTCCGTGGAGCGGCCGCGCGCCCGCCGTCGCCGCCACCGCGTCACCCCGGGAGCCGGCCCCACGCCCCGGACCGCGCCCCGCTGGATCCCTCCAGCTGCGCGACCTGCGTGAAGTTCCGCGCCTTGAGGGTCGAGCGGACGGAGCGCAGCACGCGGCTGCGGCTCGCGGCCGGCTCGGCCCGCAGCGCATCGATGAAGGCCCGCGTGAAGGCGCCGTTGTACTTCCCGTCGAGGTAGGCGTCGGCCGCGGTCTGGCGCGGATCGCAGGCGGAGAAGAGGACGGGCTTCCGGCCGCCCGCGCGTCCCACGAGCCCGCCCAGGGTCCGCTGCGTGGCCCCCGCGACGATGTCGAGCCCGGCCCGCGTCGGCGGGGCGACGTAGCGCGGCACCGAGTGGTTCAGGAAGTCGAGGACCCTGAGACCGTCGCCCGAGTGGCACGTGTCCAGCACGACGTCGACGTGGACGCTGCGGGGCAGGTCCTTGAGGACGGCGTGGAATTCGTCGTCGATGATGAGGCTTCCCGTGTCCCACTGGTCGCCCTTCTGGCGCATGTCGTACGTCACGAAGGCCTCGTCGGCGAGGTCGTCCTCGTCGCCGTCCTCGTCCGGGACCTGGGTCCCGTGGCTCGAGAACGTCAGGATGACTTGCTCCAGCTCCCCGGCCCGCGCCTTCTCGAGGGCCTCGCCGAAGCGCCCCATGACCTCCTCCTTGGTGGCCTGGGCGTCCAGCAGCACGTCGATCGCCCCGTCCGGGAAGCCGTAGTCGCGCGTGAGCAGCTCGACGTAGTCATGGGCGTCCTGCACGCAGCCGCGCAGCCAGGCTGAATGCGGCAGGTGCTCGAACTCGTTGATCCCCACACACAGGGCGTAGCTGCGCGCTCCGTTGGCCGCCGCGGCGGGGCGGGCCGGCCGTGCGGGCCGTCCGGGGCGTGCGGGCCGTCCGGGGCGCGCGGGCTCCCCCGGCTCGCCGGTGCGGCCGGGGTCACCGGGATCGCCGGGTCCACCGGGCGCCGGCGGGCGCCCCGCCCCGGGCTCGTCGGGGTCGGCGAGGCGCGGCGGGGCGGGCGGCTTGAAGGGGGTGATGTCCCCGCGCCCCGTGACGGCGCGGGCCACCGTGCCCAGGGTCGCCGGGTCGTCGTCGAAGTCCCCGTGGGACGTGGCCTCGGAGGCGCGGTCGGCCGGCGTTCCGGGCGGGGTCGGCGCGAAGATGACGTCCGCGTGGGGGCCGGCGAAGAGCCCGGTGAGCCGGGCGTCGGCCTCGACGGACTCCTGCAGGCCGAGCAGCGGCGTTCCGATCTCCTCCTCGAACGCCGCCCGGACCAGGCACAGGAGCGAGCGCGTGTAGACGCCGAGGACGGCGTCGTCCTCCTCGGTCTTCCGGTCGAGGTTCGCGACGCCGAGCCGGGCGATCCCGCCGTCGGCCCCGACGAGCGGCAGGAGCCGCCCGGCGAAGTCCTCCACCGTCACGGCGGGCGCCAGCAGGTCCAGGGAGTCGATGCCCGGGCCTCCGGATTCGAGGAACGCGGGCAGGAACCAGGAGTGGAAGATCGAGCCCGCCGAGTGCCCCACGGGGTGCACCGTGACCGCGCCGGGGTTCTCGGCGAGGAAGCGGGCGAGCCGGCGCGCGACGTAGCGCGCCCCGCCGTCGTCCGCGCTGGCCAGGCGGGCCGAGGTCTTCATCTGTCCCCAGACCTTGCTGCCCAGTCCCCGCGTGGCGCCCTCGATGATGCGGTTCTTGGCGTCCTCGAACCAGCCCCGATCCACGACCTCCGGGATCGGGTCCCGGTTGCCGAGCCCCAGGAGGGGCCGCAGGGCGTCCCAGAAGCCCGTCTCCCAGACGAAGAAGAGGGGGTAGACGCCGTTCTCGAGCCACCACTGGTACTGGGAGTACGCCCCCTTGAGCCCGGCGGCCTCGTCGACGAGGCCCCCGTGCGCCCAGATCACGAGGGGCACGGTTCCCCCGCCGCGGGAGGCGATGTAGGCGGGGAGGTAGGCGTCGAAGATCCGCTCGACGTCGGCCGGCGTCGTCTTCGCGGCGCCGCCGCTCGAGAAGCGCCCGTCGGCGAGGTTGACGACGTGCGGTGCGAGCCGCGCGGCGAGCGCCGGGGTGAGCGTGCGGTCCGCCCATCCCGGATCTCCGAAGCCGCGGTCCGGCAACGGTGCCGGCAGGGACAAGATGGCCATGGCGTCCTCCCCACGTGGGTGCTTGGGGTCAGTGTCTGCGGGGAGCGTCACCGCAGCATCACCGAGGGCGGAGGACGACGCCGGACGCGGACCCGCGCGGGACCGGCACCGGACGCCGGGCGACGGCTGGCGTCCGCACGCCGGGCGGCTGACGTCCGTGGCCCGGACACCGCCCGGACACGGCGGCGGCCGGGACCCCGCGGTGCGGGATCCCGGCCGCCGGGCCGGTTCTGCGGGTCCTACTCGAAGTCGCTCACGGCCGGGTCGGCACCGATGCGGCCGTCCGCGCCGCGGTCCAGGGCGTCGATCGCGGCGACGTCGGCGGCCTCGAGGACGACGGCGCTCGCCTGCCAGTTCTCGACGATGCGCGAGGGCGTCTCCGACTTCGGGATGACGACGAGGCCGTGGGCCAGGTGCCAGGCGATGACGACCTGGGCCGGGGTGGCGCCGTGCTTCGCGGCGATCTCCCCGAGGACCGGGTTGGCCAGGAGGTCGGAGCCCTGGCCGAGCGGGGACCACGACTGGTGGAGGATGCCGCGGTAGGCGGCGTACTCGCGCAGCTCGGTCTGGGGGAAGTACGGGTGGGTCTCCACCTGGTGGATCGCCGGCGCCACGCCCGTGGCCTCCTCGATCTCGCGCAGCGCCTCGACCGTGAAGTTGCAGACGCCGATGGACTTCACGCGGCCGGACTTCTGCAGCTCGACGAGGGCCTTCCACGTCTCGACGTGCTTGCCGCGCTGCGGCTGCAGCCAGTGGATCAGGTACAGGTCCAGCGTCTGCAGGCCGAGGCGCTCCATGGAGGCGTCGAACGCCGCCAGGGTCTCCTCGTAGCCCTGGTCGGAGTTCCAGACCTTGGTGGTGATGAAGAGCTCGGACGGGTCGATCCCGGACGCGGCAATCGCGCGGCCGACGCCGGCCTCGTTGCCGTAGATCCGGGCGGTGTCGATGTGGCGGTAGCCGGCCTCGAAGGCCAGGCCGACGACCTTCTCGGCGACGTCGTCCTGCACCTTCCACACGCCGTATCCGAGCTGCGGGATGGTGTTGCCGTCGTTGAAGGTCAACACGGGGGATGCGTAAGAAGTCATGCGTCCATCCTGCCATCCGGGACCACGCGGGCTGCGGGCTTCGGCCCCCGTTACGCGCAGGGCGAAAAGATGCCCCGGGCAACCAATATGCCGGCCCCGGCTAGCCGCGGCTGCCGGCGGAGAGGGCCTCGGCGAGGGCGGCCTCGGCCTCGTGGACTCCCTCGGCGACGGCCTCGGCACGGCGGCCGACGTTCTCCAGCCCGCCGCGTTCCAGCCCCAGGCGTTCGGCGTCGAGCCGGGCCATGGCGGCGGCCTGCGCGGCCGTGGCGAGGTCGTTCGCGGCGCGGGACAGGGCGCGGTGCACGGGTGAGAACGGGCCACCGGGGATGTTGAAGTCGGAGCTCGGCCGTACCCGCTGGGCCTCCTGGCACACGGCGCGCAAGCGCGGCTGCAGCTCCGCGAGCTCGTTGGCCACCACGACGAGGGCGTTGTAGAGCTCGTCGGACTCGATGCCCTCCAGGACCTGGTGGAAGCGGTCCAGGCCGCGGCCGAAGCGGTCGTGGGCGCGCCGCCACACCCCGGTCCCCAGCAGTTTGTCTTCACGGCGGGCGCCGCCCGTGATGCCGAACAAGCCCACGGTCAGGCGTGCCGACCCGGCCCGACGGCGCGGCGGGGCCCGCTCCGGACCTCCGCTGCCGCCTGGGTTTCACTCATGCGTCCATCTTGCCACGGCGCGCGGCGCCGGGAGGGCGGCCGGACGCGGCAGGGCCCCGGGATGCGGAGTTCCCTCCACCCCCGGGGCCCTGCCCATGCGGTGCGCTCAGCAGCAGCGCCCTTGCGGGTTGGCGTCCTCGGCGTCCATCTTCTCGCGCCAGAACTGCCGCTCGCCCAGGGGCTCGACCCCGGGATGGACGGCCCGGTGGTGCGCGACGTACTTCTTGTACGCGTCCGCGCCCATCATGCCCTCGAGGTACCAGACGAGGCCCCGCCAACCGCCCACGACGGCGCGGACGACGACGGAGCCGGGCCCCGGCGTCGTCCGCCCGGTCCCGTCCGCCGCGCCCGACGCGACGCCCGGGGTGCCGGCGGCCACGGCTAGTGCCCGCCCCGCTGCGGCTGCAGCTCGGCCGGAAGGGCGCGCCACTGGGCGTCGAGCTCCTTCTCCGCCGGGCTGGAGATGAGGCCGGACGGGGCGTAGAACTTGGACTCGACGCGCGGGTCCTCGTTGTCGCTGCCGCCCTTGCCGCGCCACGAGCGGATCGTGGCCAGCACGGCCGTGACGATCACGATCAGGGCCAGGGTCACGAAGACGATCGAGAGCGTGCCCTGGACCGTGGTGTTGCGGACCACGGCCTCCATGGCCTCGACGCTGCGCGCCGTGCCGAAGCTCGTCTCCCCGTTGGCGAGCGCCTCGCGGAACGCGGCGTTCTGCGCCCAGTAGCCGACGGCCGGGACCGGGGAGAAGATCTTGTACAGCGACGCCGTGACGGTCACGACGGTCGCGAACGCCAGCGGCAGGACCACGATCCACAGGTACTTGAAGTTGCCCTTCTTCGCGACGATCGCCATGACCACCGCGAGCGCGATCGCCGCGAGCAACTGGTTGGCGATGCCGAAGAGCGGGAAGAACGTGTTGATGCCGCCCAAGGGGTCCGTCACCCCGAGGATCAGGATGTACCCCCAGCCGGCGACCATGACCGCGGTACACAACCACGCCCCTGGTCTCCACGAGGTGTCCTTGAACTTCGGGATGAAGTTGCCGATGGTGTCCTGCAGCATAAAGCGCGCCACGCGGGTGCCCGCGTCGACGGCCGTGAGGATGAAGAGCGCCTCGAACATGATGGCGAAGTGGTACCAGAAGGCCATCATGCCCGGGCCGCCGAACCACTGGCCCATGATGACGGCGATGCCGACCGCGAGGGTCGGGGCGCCGCCCGTGCGGGAGACCACCGATTCCTCGCCGACGTCGGAGGCGAGCCCCGTGAGCATCTCGGGGGTCAGGTTCACCCCGGCCAGGCCCAGCGAGTTCACGAACGCCACCGCGCCCTCCACGGTGCCGCCCGTCGCGGCCGCCGAGGAGTTCATCGCGAAGTAGATGCCGCGGTCGATCGAGATCGCCGCGACGAGCGCCATGATGGCCACGAAGGACTCCATGAGCATGCCGCCGTAGCCGAGGAAGCGGGTCTGCCGCTCCTTCTCGACCATCTTCGGGGTGGTGCCGGAGGAGATGAGCGCGTGGAAGCCGGACAAGGCGCCGCACGCGATCGTCACGAAGAGGAACGGGAAGAGGGATCCCGACACCACCGGGCCGTCGTCGCGGGAGGCGAACTCGGAGATCGCCGGGACGGAGATGTCAGGGCGGATCACGACGATCGCCACCGCGAGCAGCGCGATCACGCCGATCTTCATGAACGTCGAGAGGTAGTCACGCGGGGCCAGCAGGAGCCAGACCGGCAGGACGGCGGCGACGAAGCCGTAGACGATGATGCCCCAGGCGATCACGGTGCGGTCCAGGTGGAACAGCTCGGAACCCCACGCGGACTCGGCGACCCAGCGCCCGGAGATGATCGCGAACATCAGCAGCACGAAGCCGATGATGGAGACCTCCATGACCTTGCCCGGGCGGATGAAGCGCAGGTAGACGCCCATGAAGAGCGCGATCGGGATGGTCAGCGCCACGGAGTAGACGCCCCATGCGGACTCGCCGAGGGCGTTGACCACGACGAGGGCCAGGATGGCGACGATGATGATCATGATCGCCAGGGTGGCGATGAGGGCGGCGGTGCCGCCGATGAGGCCGAGCTCCTCGCGGGCCATCTGGCCCAGCGAGCGGCCGCCGCGGCGCATGGAGAAGTGCATGACCAGGTAGTCCTGCACCGCGCCGGCGAGCACGACGCCGACGATGATCCAGATGGTGCCGGGGAGGTAGCCCATCTGGGCGGCCAGCACGGGGCCGACGAGCGGTCCGGCGCCGGCGATCGCGGCGAAGTGGTGGCCGAACAGCACACGCCGGTCGGTGGGCATGAAGTCCTTGCCGTTGGAGTTGTACTCCGCCGGCGTCGCGCGCGTGTCGTCCGGGCGGGCGATCTTGCGCTCGATGAACTTCGAGTAGAAGCGGTAGGCGACCAGGTAGGTGCAGACTGCCGCGAAGACGAACCAGATGGCGTTGATGGTCTCGCCGCGGCTGATGGCCAGCACGCCCCAGGCGACGCCGCCCAGGAGCGCGATGGCCACCCAGAGGGCGATCTTGGCCGGCGTCCAGCGCCGTTCCTCCGCCTCCGCGATGGCGGGATCGACGGCGGCGGGAGGCAGCTCCTGCGCCGGTTTGTTCTGTGAACTCATGGTTGAAACCTCTGCGTCTCAAGGATCGAGGACCGGTGTGCGGCGCCTCAGCCGCGGTCCGCCAGCTACGTTACCCCCGACAACGGATTCGGTCACATGGTGGCGCGATGCCGGTCACCGCGGTGCGTGGCCACACTCACATCGTGAGCAGCACCTTGCCGCGGTGGCTGCCGGAGTCGAAGTACTCGTGGGCGTCGCGGACCTGTGCCAGGGGGTAGGTGCGGTCCGTCGTGGCGCGCAGCGCCCCGGAGGCGAGCAGGGGCCAGACGTGTAAGTGGACCTGCCGCATGATCTCCGCCTTCTCGGCGGCGGGGCGGGCGCGCAGGGTCGTGCCGATGACGCGGGCGCGGCGGCGCATGAGCAGCCCCAGGTCCAGCTCGGCGCGCGCACCGCCGAGCAGCCCGATGACCACGAGCCGGCCGCCCGTGGCGAGGGAGTCGAGGTTCCTGGCGAGGTACTTGGCCCCGACGACGTCGAGGACCACGTCCGCGCCGTGGCCGCCCGTGCGCTCCCGCAGCGCCGCGGGGAAGTCCTCGCGCGTGTAGTCGATCAGGTGGTCGGCGCCGAGGGATCGGGCGAACTCGAGCTTCTCGGGCGAGCTGCCCGTCACGGCCACCGTGCAGCCGAGCGCCTTGAGGATCTGGATAGCGGCGGCGCCGATCCCGCCCGAGGCGCCGTGGACCAGGACGGTGTCGCCGCGGGCCGCCCCGGCCTCCATGACCAGGTTGGACCACACGGTCGCCGCGACCTCGGGCAGCCCGGCGGCCTCCGTCAGGCCCACCCCGTCCGGCACGGGCAGGACCTGGCCGACCGGCACCGCGGCGTACTCCGCATAGCCACCCGAGGCGAGCAGCGCGCAGACGGGGGCACCGGCGTCGTATGCCTCGACGCCGTCGCCGACGGCCGCGACCGTCCCCGAGACCTCGAGCCCCGGGATGTCCGACTCCCCCGGTGGCGGCGGGTAGACGCCGCGGCGCTGCTGCACGTCGGCGCGGTTCAGGCCGGCGGCGGCGACCTTGATCAGCACGTGCCCCGGGTCCGCCTCGGGCCGGGGGCGCTCGACGACGCGGATCACCTCGTGGCCGCCGCTGCTGGTGTACTCGATGGCGTTCATCGTGGCCACTACTGCCTCCTGCTGGGTCATGGACCCGCCCGGCCCGCACAGGGGCCGCACGGGTGATCGGTATAGTAGGGCCGTTGGAAGGTTGTCCGAGCGGCCTAAGGAGCTGGTCTTGAAAACCAGTGTGCGGCAACCCCGCACCAAGGGTTCAAATCCCTTACCTTCCGCGTCATCAAAGGGAAGTAGCGGCTTCGGCGGCTGCTTCCCTTTGTCATGGGTCGCCCGATTCCGGCCGAAGTGTGGCCACAGTGTGGCCGCTGGTTCACGAGCCCGGCTCAGTCGCCCGCCGCCGGACCGCCGAAGAGCTCCGGCACCAAGGCGCGCAGCAGCTCCCCGCGCAGCCCCACCGTATCCGTCTCCCAGAACACCTCCGGGTAGACGAGCGCGCCCGCGACCGGCGGCGCCCCGGCGTCGTCCTCGGCGCCCGTCCTGGCCACCATGAACGCCGCGTCGGGGATCCTCGCCGAGGGCTTCGCAAAGCCCTCCCCGACGCCGGGGCGGAAGCCCAGCTTCGGGTAGAACGAGGGCGCCCCCTCCAGGAACACGAGCCGGTAGCCCGCCGCGCCGGACGCCTCGAGCGCCCCCCGGACGAGCGCCTGCCCGATCCCCCGTCCCTGCCACGCCGGGTCGACGGCGAGCGGGCTGAGCACGAGCACGTGGTGAAGCTCCTCGACCGCGTCGACGTAGGCGCGCGTCAGGCCGACGTGGCCCACGGGCCCGTCCGGCGCCACGGCGACGAGCTCGAAGCCGCGTCCCTCGTCCCAGAGCCCCCGCAGCCGCTCCACGAGCGCGGCGACGGTCCTGCCCTCCTCCGGATCGGCGGCACCGAAGGCGGAGCGGACGACGCCGGACACCGCCTCGCGCTCGGCTCCTCCGGGGAGCGGGGGCCTGATGGTCCAGTCCCGGGGGTCGAGGGGTGCCAGCTGCTCGGGATCCGCTTCGCTCATGCCGCGATCCTAGCGAAGCCGGGGTTTCGGCCGCGCGGGGCCTTGTGTAGGATCCGGAATACTCGATAACACCAGCTGTGAACCTTGGGGATGCCTGCGTCACGATGGCGCACGGCCCGGTCAATCCGATTCCACCGGCCGTCCACGAACCGTTCACTTGCGGCTGTTTGGCTCGTCGGGGCCCCGCCCGCGGGCAGCCAGCCACCCACTTCGAAGCGAAGGATGACCGTGCGAACACCACCACTCAGACAAGGGCTGGCGGCCCTCGCCGCGACCGCCCTCATCGCCGGAAGCTGCGCGGCCCCCGCGGTGGCGGCCGTCGACGGCACCGGGATCGTGATCAACGAGGCCTACCTCAGCGGCGGCAGCGCCAACGCGCCGTTCCAGGACAAGTTCGTCGAGCTCTACAACCCCACCGCGGCGGACGTCGACCTCGACGGCTGGTCGCTCCAGTACCGTGCGGCCGGGTCCACGGGGGCCGCGACGGCCTACCCGCTCTCCGGCTCGATCCCGGCCGGCGGCCACTTCCTGGTCTCCGGCGGCTCCAACGGGGCCACGGGCGGCGAGCTGCCCGCGGCGGACCTGGCGACGGGGCTGAACCCGAGCGGCACGACCGGCACGATCATCCTCGCGAACACCACGGAGCGGCTCACGCTCCCGGCCGGCAGCACGACGGGGCACGAGTCCGTCGTCGACCTGCTCGGCTACGGCGGCTCCAACACCTTCGAAACGGCCGTCGCCCCGGCCCCGTCCGCCAACAACGTCCCGCGGTCCATCAACCGCGCCGACGGGGTCGACACCGACGACAACTCCGCCGACTTCGCGGTCCTCGAGGCGATCACGCCGACGAACAGCGCCGGCGAGGCGCCCGTCGAGCCCGAGCCGGAACCCGAGCCCGAACCGGGGCCCGACCCCGAACTCGTCGAGATCGCCGCCATTCAGGGCGAGGGCGACGCCACGCCGCTCGCGGGCCAGCGCGTCACGACCCGCGGCGTCGTCACGGCCGCCTTCCCGGACGGCGGCTTCGACGGCTACTACCTGCAGACCCCGGGCACCGGCGGCGAGGGCGGGGAGGCGGCCTCCCACGGCATCTTCGTCCACTCCCCCGAGACCGTCGGCGACGTCGAGGTCGGGGACCACGTCGAGGTCACCGGAACGGCCGGCGAGTACTACGGCCTGACCCAGCTCTCCGTCACCGCGGGCGGGGCCACCGTCCTCGACGAGCCCGCCGAGGCCGTCAAGCCGCTCACGGCCGCCTGGCCCGCGGACGACGCCGGTCGCGAACGCTACGAGGGCATGCTCTGGGACCCGCAGGGCTCCTGGACCGTCGCGGACAACTACGCACTGAACAACTACGGGGAGATCACCCTCGCCCACGGCGAGAGCACCCTGGTCCCCGGCCTGCGCACGCTCGCCCAGCCGACCGACGTCGCACGCCCCGGAAGCACCCGCGCCGCCGAGGTCGAGGCCGAGAACAAGGCCCGCTCCGTGGTCCTCGACGACGGCTCTTCCCTGAACTTCCTCGGCAGCACCGCCAACCAGTCCGTCCCGCTGCCGTACCTGACTGCCTCCACGCCGGTGCGCGTCGGCGCCGCGGTGGCCTTCAGCGGCCCCGTGGTCCTCGACTACCGCTTCGAGGCCTGGAAGTTCCAGCCGCAGACCCGCATCACGGGCGCCAACGCCGCGGCCCAGCCCGTCGCCTTCGCCGGCGACCGCCCCGCCGCCCCCGCGGCCGTCGGCGGCACGCTGAAGCTCGCCGCGTTCAACGTGCTGAACTACTTCACGACGACCGGCTCCGAGCTGACCGGCTGCACCTACTACAACGACCGCGCCGGCAACCCGGTCACGGTCCGCGGCGGCTGCGACGCCCGCGGCGCCGCCGATCCGGCCAACCTCGAGCGCCAGCAGGCCAAGATCGTCGCCGCGCTCAACGGGCTCGGCGCCGACGTCGTGGCCCTGCAGGAGATCGAGAACTCCGCCGCCTTCGGCAAGGACCGCGACGCGGCCCTCGCCGCGCTGACGTCCGCGCTCAACGCGGCCGCCGGCGCCGGCACGTGGGACTACGTCCGCAGCCCGGCCGCCGTGCCGACCGACGAGGACGTCATCCGCACCGCGTTCATCTACCGGGCGGCCGCGGCCGAGCCCGTGGGCGAATCGGCCATCCTCGACGGCGATCCGGCGTTCTCCAACGCCCGCGAACCGCTCGCCCAGGCGTTCCGCCCGGCCGGCGGGGACGCCGGGGGCACGTTCGTGGCGGTCGTCAACCACTTCAAGTCCAAGGGCTCCGCCCCGGGCGACGGCTCCGCGAACGACGACTCCGGCGACGGGCAGGGCGCGTGGAACGCGGACCGCGTCCGGCAGGCCGAGGCCGTCGTGGACTTCGCCGGGCAGGTCGCGGAGGAGGCCGGAACGGACAAGGTGTTCCTCGCCGGCGACTTCAACGCCTACACCCACGAGGACCCGATGCAGGTCTTCTACGAGGCCGGCTACGTGGACCAGGGCGCCAAGACGGGCAAGCAGACGTACCTCTTCGGTGCGCGCGTCGGCTCGCTGGACCACATCCTCGCCTCGCCCGCGGCCGATGCCGCGGTGACGGGCGCGGACATCTGGAACATCAACGCGGTCGAGCCCATCGCCCTCGAATACAGCCGCTACAACTACAACGCCACCAACCTCCACGAGGCCTCGGCCTACCGGGCCTCGGACCACGACCCGCTCGTCGTGGGCCTCGATCTGGGCGGCGCCGCTGCCGGCATCCCCGTCTCGATCGCGAGCCTGAACGACTACCACGGGCAGGTCGACGCGGACAACGGCTCCACGAAGCTCGCCGCGACGGTGGAGCAGTGGCGCGAGGACCGCGGCGTGGACTCCACGCTGCTGACGAGCGCCGGTGACAACATCGGCGCGAGCCAGTTCGCCTCCCTGCTGCAGCAGGACGAGCCCGCCCTGGAGATCCTCAACGCGCTTGGCGTGGCCGTCACGACCGTCGGCAACCACGAGTTCGACAAGGGCTGGCCGGACCTGCGGGACCGGGTCTCCGGGATCGCGGACTTCAACCACCTCGCCGCCAACGTGCTCGGCCCCGACGGCCAGCCCGTGCTCCCCGCCTCGGAGGTCTTCGAGGTCAACGGAGTCAAGGTCGCCGTGGTCGGCGCCGTCACCGCGGACCTGCCGACGCTCGTCTCCCCCGCGGGGCTCGAGGGCCTCACGGTCACGGACCCCGTGGCCGCGGTCAACGCCGAGATCGAGCGGCTGCCCCAGGACGTCGACGTGGTCGTCGCGAGCTACCACGAGGGCGCCCAGCCGGCGGACTCGCTCGAGGCCGCCAAGGCGGGCAGCGGGATCTTCAAGCGCATCGTCGAGGAGACGAGCCCGGAGGCCGACGCGATCTTCAACGGCCACAGCCACCAGCTCTACAACTACACGGCCGCCAACGGGGACTCCGAGCGCCCCGTGATGCAGGCCGCGTCCGCGGGCGGGCACCTCGCGGTGGCCGACTTCACGGTGGACCCCGAGACCCGCGAGGTGACGTTCGTCGGCGCGGAGAACCTCCCCGTCGACGCGGACGCCGACGTCGATGCGCTGGCCGGACGCTACCCCGTGGTCGCCGCGGTCAAGGAGATCGAGGACCGGGCCAACGCCGAGGCCGAGGTCCTCGGCGCCGCCAAGGTCGGCGAGGTCACCGCGTCCATCACCACGGACTACGCGCCGGACTTCGCCGGCAACGCGGGCGGCAACCGGGCCAAGGAGTCCTCGCTCGGCAACCTGCTGGCCACGGTGCTGCGCGACTCCGTGTCGACCCTGACCCCGCAGCAGGCGCAGATCGGCGTGATGAACGCCGGCGGCATCCGCGACGAGCTGTTCTTCGACAAGTCCGGCCGCGCACCGGGCGCCCCCGCCAAGGACGTCCCGGGAGACATCTCCTACAAGGAGCTGAACAACGTCTTCCCGTTCGGCAACACGCTCTTCAGCCTCAAGCTCACGGGCGCCGAGGTCTGGGAGCTGCTCGAGCAGCAGTGGCGGATCGTCGACGGCACCGAGTCCCGGCTGGCGCTGGGCCTCACCGACAACCTGGACTACACCTTCGACACGGAGCTGCCCGTCGGCGAGCGCGTGACCGGCGTGTGGTTCGAGGGCGAGCCGCTCGACCTGGAGGCCGAGTACTCGATCGGCACGCTCAACTTCCTCGCGGGCGGCGGCGACTCGTTCACGGCCCTGACGGGCGGCACGGAGCGGATCGACACGGGCTACTCGGACATGGAGGCCCTCGTGGACTTCGTGGAGCGCGAGTCGCCGCTGTCCCCGGACTTCAGCAAGCGCGGCGTCGAGGTCTCCGGCGCTCCCGGGCTCATCGAGCCGGGTGGCGAGTATTCCTTCGAGGTCCGCGACGTCGACCTGGGTTCCGACGGCGCCCCGGTCAGCGACGAGCTCGTCCTGGAGTACGTGCCGGGCGGCTCGGCGGAAACGCCGTCCGCGGCGGGCGTGGGCGTGGGCCTCGGCGGGGGCGGGATCGGCGCTTCGGTGGGCCTGCGGGCCGCCGTCGCCGCGCCCCCGGGCGGCGAGATCGGCACCTTCGAGGTGGTCGACGGCGTCGCGGTGGTCTCCTTCACGGCCCCGACAGGGCTCGACGGCGGGGCGTTCGTCCTGCACACCCCGGCCGGGGACACCGTTCAGCTCCCCTCGGCGGTCGCCACGGCCTCCGACGTCCCCTCGGACGACGGTGACGACGACGGTGCGGGCGGCGACGGCGGCACCGACGACGGATCCGGCACGGGGAACGGCAACGGCAACGGCCCGGGTTCGGGTTCCGACGACGGCGACGGCGGCTCCGCGCTCGGCCCGGGCTTCGGCCAGGGCGGAACGGGCGGACTGGCCGCCACGGGCAGCGAGGGCCTGCTGCCCCTCGGGATCGGGGCGCTGATGCTCGCCGGCCTCGGCCTGGCCTTCGTGCTCCGCTCCCGCCGCCGCGAGGCCGCGCTGCACGCCGAAGCCCCGGATTCCACGCCTCCCATGCGATAGCGCGCCACCCCCTCCCGCGGTGTCGGGGAACATGTCGGAAAGCGTTGATCCAAGCGGCATCTAGCCCGACGGGACGAGGGGGAGGTCCGTTCCTCCACCCAGCAGAGTGCCCCGCATCGAATCCGGTGCGGGGCACTCGCGTGTCCACACCCCGCGACCCCTCCCACGGTGTCGGGGAAAGCGCGGGAATACGTGGCTCGATTCGACATCTACCCCGACGCGGCGGGGCCCGGGAGCGTGCGCGTGGAGGGTGGCACGGGCGTTACCTTATAGTGCCTCTTCCTTTACTGTGCAACACACACTATAGTGTCTGTCATGAACAATGCAGAGGTCCTCGGCGGACACCTCCAGGAGCTCAGACGCGGGACGGTCGTCATGGCCTGCCTCGCCACGCTGTCCCGACCCGGCTACGGCTACGCGCTCCTCGGCGCGCTCGGGGAGGCCGGCTTCGACGTCGACGCGAATACGCTCTACCCGCTGCTGCGCCGGCTCGAGAAGCAGGGACTGCTCGATTCCGAATGGAACACGGACGAGGCCAGGCCGAGGAAGTTCTACCGCACGAGCCCCGCCGGCCGCGGGGTCCTCGACGGGCTCCTGCGCGAATGGGACGCCCTCCACGACGCCACCACCCGACTCATGTCCCCCGGCACCGGCCCGGGCGGCGAACCCACCACCAGCCCGGAAGGCTAGGAAGACCATGGCAACCCTGACCGAACGCTACGTCGCCGCAGTGGCCCGCAGCCTGCCCCCGGGCCAGCGCACCGACGTCGAACGCGAACTCGCCGCCTCCATCGCCGACATGGTCGCCGACCGCACCGCCCAGGGCGAGCCCGGCGACGCGGCCGAACGGGCCGCGCTGCTCGAGCTCGGCGACCCGATGCGGCTCTCCGCCGACTTCGCGGGCCGTCCCCTGTACCTCATCGGTCCGGCCCTCTACCCGGACTACATCCGGCTGCTCAAGCTCCTGCTCGCCATCGTGCTGCCGATCCTCGGCGGCGTGGTGCTGATCGGGCAGCTGATCGGGCACGGCCACCCCGGCGAGACGGCGTCGAACACCGTCCTGACGCTCCTCACCGTCGGCGCGCACATCTGCCTCTGGACCACCGTGGTCTTCGCCGCGATCGAGCGCAGCGGCACCCGGAAACCCGCCACGGACTGGACGCCGGACGACCTGCCCGACGTGGCGACGGGCGGCGTCGTGAAGATCGGCGACACGATCGTCGCCGCCGTCCTGACGCTGGGGCTCGCCGCCTACCTGGTCTGGCAGCAGTTCCGCTCGCCGTTCAGCGATGCCGAGGGTGCGCCGATCCCGGCGCTTGACCCCGCGCTGTGGTCGTTCTGGCTGCCGTTCCTCGTCGCGGTGCTCGTGGCCAACACGGCGCTCGAGTTCCTGCGCTACCGGGCCCGCGGCTGGAGCTGCGGCTTCTTCGCGGCCCACGCGGTCCTGAGCCTGGCGTTCGCGGGCCCGGTCGTGTGGCTCCTGCTCCGGGACGCGCTGATCAACCCGGCCTTTGCCGAACGGCTCGACATCTCCCCGGACGCCCCGGCGTCCATCGCCGTGATCTTGGTGATCGCCGTCGTCGTCATCACGGTGTGGGACCTCGTCGACAGCGCCCGCAAGGTCCCCCTGGACACCCGGGCCCGGCGCGGAAACGGCGCCTGAACCGGACTACCGGGCGAGGCGCACGATCTCCGCGGCCACGGCGTCCGCATCCGCGAGGGTGCGGGCGCCGTGCTGCGCGTCGGCGCCGGCCTCGGCCGCGATGGCCGTCCCCCACTGCACGGAGGAGAGCTGCAGTCCCAGGACGAACACCGCGCGGTGGGCCACGCCGTCGGAATCGACCAGGCGGTAGGGCTCGCCGAGGACGTCGAACCCGGTGCCCGGCACTGTCTCGCCCTCCCCGGTCTGCACCGGCCTGGGGCGGGCCAGCCCGTCGCGCTGCAGCTGCAGCAGAAGCGGCGAATCGGTCTGCGCGACGCGGTTAGCCGGCATCATGGCCTCGAACATGTGGCGCGCGGCCACGGGCTCGGCGGCGACCCATGGCGAGGAGGCCGTGAAGCGCACCGCCTCGTCGTCGAGGGAGTACGCCGGATCGGGCCCGATGAACCGCACGATCCCCGCGCGCGCGAGCGCGGCCAGCTCCTCGATCCGCTGCACGGGTGGCCCGCTCGCCAGCCCCTCCACGAGCGGCTCGAACCAGCGCTGCAGCTCGTCCATGCGCGACGGCTCGTCGAGCAGCCCCTCGGCCACGATTCGCTTGATCTGCACGCGCCCGGCGTTCAGCGCGGCGATCGCCATCTTCTCCGGATCGTCCTCGCCGCGCTCCGAGGCCCGCGCGTCGGCCTCGAGGTAGGCGACAACGGCCTTCTGGTAGGCGGCGTCGTCGGCGAAGCCGTGCTCGGCGAACGGGTGCCCGAGCGCGACGACGTCGAACCAGCCCAGCTCCGGGGCGAGGTTCTCCACGAGGTCCCGGGCGAGCGTGCGCCAGACTTCCTGGCCGTGCGGGTAGGGGGCGCGCAGGACGCCGTCGAGCGCCTCCATGAACTCGGACGCCCCGCCGGGGAAGAGCTCGGGCCGCGTCCGGGCGGCGACGGAGTAGTAGGTGTGCAGGACGTCGCGGTGCAGCAGGGGCCAGATGTGCGCGCCGAACGCGACCTTTCCCTCGGGTTCGCCCGGCGCGCCCGAGGCGGCCAGGGCGTGGACGGCCTCGTAACTGAGGTGGCGCAGCTGGATCGACGGCGGGATGAACGCGTCCACGCAGGGCTTGGCCCGGTACGGCGTGCCGCGCCGGGAGCCGGCGTGGAGTATGGGTTCACGCCCGCTCGCCAGGTACTCGAGCCGCCGCCCGGGACCGTCGCCCGACTGGACGAACCCTCCCCCGCGGCCGACGGTCAGCTGCACCATCGCGTCGAAGAAGTTCAATCCCAGGCCGCGGACCAGGACGGGACGCCCGGGCGGGTAGACGGACCAGTCGACGTCGGAGGGGACGTTGGGCCGCTGGTAGTGCAGGCCCGCCGCGTCGGCGCGCCGGCCGGCGGCCTCCTGCCTCTGGTTGGGGCGTGCGGGGACGTGCCCTACGGCGAGTACGACGGCGTCGGCCTCCAACCGTGCGCCGCTTCCGTCGGCGTCGCGCAGTTCGAGGGAGTACGACGCCTCGCCCCGGCGCAGGGCCGTGGCCTCGGCGCGGACGTCTTCGACGCCGGCCACGAGGGGGTGGGCGCGCAGCCTTGCGGCGACGGTGTCGAAGAGGTGGCGCAAGTAGCGGCCGTAGAGCGCGCGGCACGGGTAGTCGCCCGGGCCCAGGGAGGCGAGCTCGCGCTCCTCGGCGGCGGCGAGGACGCAGCCGTCGCCGCCGGACCGCCGCCATTGATCGAAGCTCAGGCCGGCCCCGTCGCCGGTCCGGGGCGGCGCGGCCGTCGGGTAGAGGGCGGGCGTGTTCATCAGGAAGAGCCGCGACTGGCCCGGGTCCCAGACATGCCCCGAGCCCGGATCCCACGGATCCACGACGCTCACGTGGATCTCCCGGCCGGGGGCGGCATCGATCTCCCGGGGGTCCTCGAGCCGCTCCAGGAGACGCTCCAGAACGGAGGTTCCGCGGGGTCCTGCGCCTACGACGACCAGGCGGAACGGCTCGGTGCGCACGGGGCGACTCCCTCCAATGTCTGTGGATCCGTGCCGGGCACGCACGGGATCCCAGCCTATCGCGGGCACCCCACGGCGGCGTGGCAGACTGGCGGCATGACCGGCAACGAACCCCTTCACAGCACGGAACCGCACCCCGCTACCGACGCCGACGATGCCTACGGGTGGCTCGAGGACATCCACGGCGACGATGCCCTGGACTGGGTCCGGAGGCAGAACGAGGCCACGGAGGGAATGCTCGTCGACGGTGCCCACCGCGAGCTCGAGCGATCGCTCCTGGAGGTCCTCGACGCGGAGGACCGGATTCCGGGCGTCGCCAAGCACGGTGGGCACTACTACAACTTCTGGCAGGACCGGTCCCATCCCAAGGGTCTGTGGCGGCGCACGAGCTGGGACTCGTATGCCTCCGACGCGCCGGACTGGGAGGTCCTGCTCGACGTCGACGCCCTCGCAGCAGCGGACGGCACGGACTGGGTCTTCGCGGGGACGCGCCTGCTGCGTCCGGCCGACGGCGAGCCGTACAGCCGCGCGCTCGTCCGGCTGTCCCCGGATGGCGGTGACGCCGTGCGGGTGCGCGAGTTCGACCTCGGGGCGCGGGACTTCGTCGACGGCGGCTTCGACATCCCGACGGCGAAGACCGTGGTCTCCTGGGCGGGGCCGGACGCCCTCTACCTCGGCACGGACTTCGGCGAAGGATCCCTCACCCGCTCCTCGTACGCCCGCACCTGCCGCCGGCTTGAACGGGGCCAGGACCCCGCCGACGCGCCCGAAGTCTTCGCCGTCGACCCGGACCACGTCCTGGCCCAGGTCCACTACGACCCGACGCCCGGATTCGAGCGCTCCGTGGCCGTGGACGTCGTCGACTTCTACAACACCCGGACCTCCGTGCTGCGCGACGGCGCGTGGGTCACGGTGGACGTCCCGAGCGACGTGTCGGTGTCGCTGCACCGCCAGTGGGTGTTGTTCAGCCCGCAGACGCCCTGGGAGATCGACGGGCGCACGATCGCCGCCGGTTCGCTCGCCGTCGCCGAGCTCGAGGCCTTCCTCTCCGGCGACCGCCGCGTCGCGGAGGTCTTCATCCCGGACGGGCGCTCGACGCTCGCCTCGTTCGACTTCACGCGCGACCACCTGCTGCTCAACGTCCTGCGGGACGTCAGCTCGCGGCTCCTCGTCGCCGACCCGGCCGACGGGTGGGCCACGGCGGAGGTGGAACTCGGCGCCGCCCTCCACACGACATCCGTCTCGGCGGTCGACGACGAGGACCCGGCGACGGCGAACGACGTCTGGATCACCTCGACCGGCTTCCTGACGCCCTCCACCCTGTCCCGGGCGACCCTGGGCCCCGGAGCCACGGGTCCCGGCGCCGTGCAGGTGGTCAAGCGCGCCTCCGCCCACTTCGACGCCGGTGACCTGCGCGTCGCCCAGCACTTCGCGGTGAGCGACGACGGAACCCGGGTGCCGTACTTCGAGGTCGCCCCCGCGGACCTGGAACTGGACGGCGCCAATCCCGTGCTCATGAACGGCTACGGGGGCTTCCAGACCTCGCTCGCGCCGGCCTACGCACCGCTCGTGGGGCGGGCCTGGCTCGCGCGCCGCAACAGCGCGGGGCGCGGAGGCGTCTACGTCGTGGCCAACATCCGGGGCGGCGGCGAGTACGGCCCGGGCTGGCACCGGGCGGCGCTGCGGGAGAACCGCCACCGCGCCTACGAGGACTTCGCGGCGATCGCCCGCGACCTGGTCCGTCGCGGCGTCACGAGCCCGCGGCTCCTCGCGGCCACGGGCCGGAGCAATGGCGGGCTGCTCATGGGCAACATGATCACGGGCTACCCGGAGCTCTTCGGGGCGGTCTCGTGCGGGGTTCCGCTCCTGGACATGCGCCGCTACACGCGGCTGTCGGCGGGGCATTCCTGGATCGCCGAATACGGGGATCCCGACGTCCCCGGTGACTGGGAGTTCCTGCGCACCTTCTCGCCCCTACACCGTCTGGACGATCCACTGCCGGACGGCGCCCGGTATCCGGCGTCCCTGATCTGGACCGCGACGAGCGATGACCGCGTGGGGCCGGTGCAGGCGCGGAAGATGGCCGCGAAGATGCAGGATCTCGGCGCGGATGACGCCTGGTACCACGAATCCCTCGACGGCGGACATGCCGGAGCGAGCGACAACCGCCAGACGGCCGAGATGCTCGCACTCAGCTACGGATTCCTCTGGAGGATGCTCGACCGCTAGCGCCGGGGCGGCCTTTTTGTGTGGCGCGCCCGCTTTCGGTAGGCTTGAGTGGCTGGTTCTCACCAGCGCTGGACACGTGCCAGAGCGGCCGAATGGACTTCACTGCTAATGAAGGGTCGGGGTTAAACTCGACCGGGGGTTCAAATCCCCCCGTGTCCGCTGAAAACCCCCTCGTCAGAGGGGGTTTTCACGTTTCTCGAGCGCCGTGGAGCGTCAGCCGTTGAAGGCGTCGAGCAGCTGCAGGACGACCGCGACCGGCAGGCCGGTGTTGCGGTGGACGATCTCGGCCGCGTCATTCATCCGTCCGGCGCTGACGTGCTCCAGGAAGAGCTCCCGGTCGGCTGGCGGCAGGTCGGCGGCGCTGAAGCGCACCGGCCCGGACGGGCCGTCGCCCTCGAAGCTGAAGTCCGAGACGTGGCGGCCGGCCGCGGAGGCCGGGCCGTCGACGGGTGCCGACTCGAGGAGCCTCTGGATCGCGGCGGCATCGAGGCCCGAGTGCGCCGCGAACAGCGCCGCGGCCCCGGCGAAGTCGTGGTCGCGCAGCAGCGACTGGAACTGGTCGCCCTCGGCCGGGGGCAGCTCGTTGGAGCTGAACTCGTGGGACTCACCATTGCGTTCGGCGGTGATCTTGAAGACCGACGTGGTCCGGCCGGCGCCGCTGCCGAACTTCTCCGACCATTCCTCCGGGACCACGAAGTCGCCGTCGAAGTCGCCCGTGCTGCGCCGCACGTTGCGCGCCGGGGCGGGTACGGTCTCGTCGACGTCGGAGGGTGCGCCCGTCTCGCCGGACGTCCCGCCCTCCCTGTTTTCGGCGGAATCCTCCTCGGTTCCCCCGCTGGTCCCCGGGCCGTCGGCGGGAGGCTCGACGGCCCGGGCGGCGTCTCCGGAGCCGGCGGCGTCGGACGCGGGGTCGAGCCGATCCGCCGTGCCCGCGGTGTCGGCGCCGCGAGGTCCGGCCCCGCCGCCCGCCTGACCGTGCACCTGGGGGTGCGCCTCAAGGCTGCGGACGGCGACGATGCACTGCTTGACGCCCTGGCCGGTGGCCTCGCGGTAGCCGCGGACGGCCCCCATGAAGTCCCCCCGGGCGATCGCCTGGTACACGGCTCGGTGCTGGTCGGCGTTCAGCCGGGACGCCGCATCCCGCGCGGCGTCCGGACCGATGGAACCGGCGACCTCGGCGGAGTTCTTCTTGCGCAGCGAGCTGATCCACCACCAGGCTCCACCCACGAGGAGCAGCGGCACCAAAACCCACAGCGTAGTCTCCATGCCGTCCAGTCTAGGCCGCGCGGACGAACCGGGCGGGCTCAGCCGGCCAGGCCCAGGACGAACGGCAGGACGCCCGGGGCGCCCGCCCGGCGCAGCGTCCGGGCCGCCTCGGTGAGCGTCCACCGGCTGTCGGCGAGGTCGTCGACGAGGAGCACGGGGCCGGATGCCCCCGCGAGCCGTTCCGCCAGCGCCGGCGGGACGGCGAACTGGTCCCAGACCGAGGCCAGCCGGAAGGCCGAGTTGCCGCCCGCCTCGCCCCGCGGTCCTTCGTCGGCGTACGCCAGCTCCCCGGCGTAGGGCAGCCGGCCGATCCCGGCCAGGCCCTCGGCCACGGACCGCACGAGCAGCGGGCGCGTCCTCGACGGCATGGAGACCACGGCGACGGGCCGCTCGCTCCATCCCCACCCGGCCAGGACGCCGACGCACGCCCGGACGAGGGCCTCGTCCGCGGGAGCGTCCTCCGCCCCGGGCGCGAACAGCGTCCGCAGCCGGCCGCCCCATCCGAGGTCGGTGAGGCGGGCCAGCGCGCGGCCGGCCGCCATCTGCTCCCCGGCCGGGATCTTGCCCTTGAGCGGCACGCCGAGGCGGTCCATGCCCCCGGGCCACATCGCCCGCGGCTCGAGCTCGGTCCCGACGCGGCCGAGGGCCGCCTGGGCGCTGTCCTTGGCGTCTTCCGCGAGGGAGTCCCCGAACCAGGTGCCGGCGCAGTTGTCGCACCGGCCGCAGGGGGCGGCCGTCGGGTCGTCGAGGGCCCGGGCGAGGAACTCCATGCGGCAGGACGTCGTGTTCTCGTAGTCGAGCATGGCGTTCTGCTCCGCGACGCGGGCCGCTGCGACGCGGGCGTACCGCTCGGCGTCGTAGTGCCACGGGGCCCCCGTCCGGATCCAGCCGCCTTGGACCCGTTCCACGGCGCCGTCGACGGCGAGCACCTTCAGAAGCAGTTCGAGCGGCGTGCGGCGGATGTTCACGCGGGCCTCGAGCGCGGGGACGGAGACCGCGCCCTGCGCCGAGCCGAGCTCCTCGAGCACGGCGTGCGCGCGCTGCTCGTCCGGCATCGACGACGTGGCGAAGTACCGCCAGATCTCGCGGTCCTCCGGCCCCGGGAGGAGCAGGACGTCGGCGTTGTCCGTCCCGCGGCCGGCACGGCCGACCTGCTGGTAGTAGGCCACGGGCGAGCTCGGAGCGCCGACGTGGACCACGAACCCGAGATCCGGCTTGTCGAAGCCCATGCCCAGGGCGCTCGTCGCCACGAGCGCCTTGACCTCGTTGTCCTTGAGCGCCTGTTCGGACGCCGCGCGCTCCTCGGTGTCGGAGCGGCCCGTGTAGGCGCGGACCTCGTGCCCGGCCTCGCGCAACAGGCGCGTGATGTCCTCGGCCGCGGACACGGTGAGCGTGTAGATGATGCCGCTGCCCGGCAGCTCGGACAGGTGGCTCAAGAGCCAGGCGAGCTGTGCCCGCGGGCTCGGCAGCCGCAGCACGCCCAGACGCAGGGAGCGCCGCGCGAGCGGGCCGCGCAGGGTGAAGACGTCGGCCCCGCCGACGGCGAGCTGCTCCTCGATGTCGTGGACGACGCGCTCGTTGGCCGTGGCCGTGGTCGCGAGGACCGGCACGGCGTCGTCGAGGGTGCCGATGAGGTCCTTGATCCTCCGGTAGTCCGGCCGGAAGTCGTGTCCCCAGTCCGAGATGCAGTGGGCCTCGTCGATGACCAGCAGGCCCATGCGGCGCACCAGCTCCGGCAGCTGGCGCTCGCGGAAGGCCGGGTTGTTGAGGCGTTCCGGCGAGACGAGCAGGACGTCGACCTCGTCGGCGTCGAGCCGGGCCAGGACGTCGCCCCACTCGAGCGCGTTGGCGGAGTTGATGGCCTCGGCGCGGACTCCCGCCCGCCCGGCGGCGGCCACCTGGTCCCGCATGAGCGCGAGCAGGGGGCTGACGATGAGGGTCGGCCCCGCCCCCCGGGCCCGCAGCAGCAGGCTCGCCACGAAGTAGACGGCGGACTTGCCCCAGCCGGTGCGCTGCACGACGAGCGCCCGCCGTCCCCCGTCGACGAGGGCCTCGATCGCCTCGAACTGCCCGTCGTGGAAGTCGGCGTCCTCCCGCCCCACGAGGCGGCGCAGCACCGCCGTCGCGCTCTCCCGAAGTCCCGTACCCGTCGTCGTCTCAACCATGCGCCCCAGTATTCCAGCCGCTGCCGACGCTTCGGCCCGCCGGCCCGGGGCTGTGGAGCGGGACGGGGTCCCGGGGCGTTGTGGAGGAGCGGTGCCGGTCGGACTCAGCCGGCATCTCACGGGCCGCGGGGCCGAAGCGTCACCGGCAGCGGCTAAGCTCGAACCCGTGCAGAGCGAGATTGATCTTTCCGAGTCCTTCAAGGCCTACGACGTGCGCGGGATCGTGGGCGAGACCATCACCGAGGAGAGCGTGGAGGCCGTCGGCGCGGCCTTCGTGGACGTCCTGGGCCTGGCCGGTTCCACGGTGCTGGTCGGCGGGGACATGCGTCCGTCGTCTCCGGCGTTCTCCCGCGCCTTCGCGCGCGGGGCGGCCTACCGGGGCGCCGACGTGCGGATGCTCGGGCTGATCTCCACCGACGAGCTCTACTTCGCGTGCGGGATCCTGGACGCGGCGGGCGTGGTGTTCACCGCGAGCCACAACCCGGCCGAGTACAACGGGATGAAGATGGCCCTGGCCGGCGCGGTCCCGGTCTCCTCCGATACCGGCCTGTACCGGATCCGGGATGTCGCCCAGTCCTACCTGGCCGAGGGCCTGCCGGTCTCCGGGGACGCCCCGCAGGGCCGGGTCGGGGACGTCGACGTGCTCGCGGACTACGCCGCGTACCTGCGCTCGCTCGTGGACCTGTCCGGCATCCGGCCGCTGAAGGTCGTCGTCGACGCCGGCAACGGGATGGCGGGCATGACGACGCCGGCCGTGCTCGGGGACGCCCTGCTGCCGGGTCTTCCGCTGGAGATCGTGCCCCTGTACTTCGAGCTGGACGGCACCTTCCCGAACCATCCGGCCAACCCGCTGGAGCCGGAGAACCTGCGGGACCTGCAGGCCGCGGTCGTGGAGCACGGGGCGGACATCGGCCTGGCGTTCGACGGCGACGCGGACCGCTGCTTCGTGATCGACGAGCTCGGCGCCCCGGTCTCGCCCTCGGCGGTGACCGCGCTCGTGGCCCGCCGCGAAATCGCCCGCGCGAAGGCCGCGGGCGAGGAGGCCCCGGTGGTCATCCACAACCTGATCACCTCCCGGGCGGTGCCCGAGCTCGTGGAGCACGACGGCGGACGCCCCGTGGTCACGCGGGTGGGACACTCGTTCATCAAGGCCGTGATGGCGGCCGAGGGCGCCGTGTTCGGCGGCGAGCACTCGGCCCACTACTACTTCCGCGACTTCTTCAATGCCGACACCGGCATGCTCGCGGCGATGCACGTCCTGGCGGCCCTGGGCGGGCAGGAGCGCCCGCTCTCGGCGCTGGCCGAGGAGTACGAGCCCTACTTCGCCTCCGGCGAGCTGAACTCGCGGATCGAAGACAAGGACGCGGCCGTGGCCCGCGTGCTCGGGGCCTTCGCCGCCGGCCACGACGGCAACGGCGGCCGCGGAACGATCGCCCTCGACGCGGAGGGCCTCAAGGGCGCCGGCACCGTCGTCGAACGCCTCGACGGAACCACGATCGCCGCGGCGGACGGCTCCTTCTGGTTCAACCTCCGCCCCTCCAACACCGAGCCCTTCCTGCGCTACAACGGCGAGGCGAGGGACCCCCAGACCATGGAACGCGTCCGCGACGCCGTCCTCGAGATCGTCAGGAGCACCGCATGAGCGAGAACCGCATCACCGAGCTGGGCCCCGAGGCCCACCTGCAGCTGAACCGCGTCCTGGGCACGGCCCTCGGCGTCGCCCGCGAGCAGCTCGAGGCCAACGGGGTCTTCCTGCCGTTCGCGGTCGCCCTGGAAGCGGCCCAGGACGGAGCCGAGGGCGAGCTGCGCCTCCTCGCCGTGCAGCCGCCGGCGGACGACGACGATCCGGAAGTGGACATCGACGCCGAGGCGATGATGGGCGACCTCGTCGAACTCCTGGGGCAGCAGCGCGAGGGCTTCACCGCGATCGCCCTCGTCTCCGACGTCACGCTGCTCGAGGAGGACCGCGACGCCGTGCACGCCAACGCGGAGCACAGCGAGGGCGGGGCGGTCGCCGTCGTCCAGGCCTACACGCCGCCCGCCGCGGAGGGTGGCGAGTGGGCCTTTGCCGAGCCCGCGGCGGAAGCCGGCGAGCTGCTCATCTGGGGCTGACCCCGCCCGGGCTGGGACACTGAGGGAGTGAAGCTCAACGCCTTCGGCGACGTCTGCCTGCGCATCCTGATGCTGCTCGGCTCCCGGGAGGGAGAGCAGCTCACGAGCCGCGCCGTCGCCGAGGCGATCGGCATCCCCTACAACCACGTCAGCAAGGCCGTCCTCGAGCTCGGCCGGCGCGGCGCGCTCGAGGTGGCGCGCGGGCGCACGGGCGGGGCGCGGATCACCCCGGCGGGCCTGGGGCTCAGCGTCGGCTCCCTCCTGCGCAGCCTCGACGAGCAGCCCGACGTCGTGGACTGCACCTCCGGCGACCACGCGTGCCCGCTGATCGCGGGCTGCCGCCTCCGCGGGGCGCTCAACCGGGCGCGCGAGGCCTTCTACGCGGAGCTCGATCCCCTCACCATCGCGGACCTCACCCGGGATCCGCGCCTCGTCCGGCTTCCGCTGCCCACCTTCCCCTGACGCGACCGCCCGACTTGCGAGTAACTTCTACGAGGCGTAGAAATGAATCATAAAACTTGCATACTCAATGCAAGTAATCACTTTCAGCGAGGAGACGCCATGCTGTCCGAGAAGTCCCGTCCCGTCATCGAGGCCACGCTGCCGGTCATCGCCGAGCGCATCGGAGCGATCACCCGGAAGTTCTACGCGGGCCTGTTCGCCGCCCACCCGGAACTTCTCGACGGGCTCTTCAGCCGCGCCAACCAGAAGAACGGGACCCAGCAGAAGGCCCTCGCCGGCTCGATCGCGGCCTTCGCGACGCATCTCCTGCAGCACCCGGACACCCTGCCCGAGGCCGTCCTGTCGCGGATCGCCCACAAGCACGCCTCGCTCGGGATCGTCGAGGAGCAGTACCCGATCGTCTACGAGCACCTCTTCGCCGCGATCGCCGATGACCTCGGGGATGCCGTCACCTCCGAGGTCGCCGAAGCCTGGACCGAGGTCTACTGGCTCATGGCCGACGCGCTCATCAAGCTCGAGAAGGGCCTCTACGCCCGGCAGGCGAACGACAAGGCGTGGACCCCGTGGCGCCTCGTGGCGCGGGAGGCCGCCGGCGGGGGATCGGCCACGTTCCGCTTCGCCCCGGCCGACGACACCCCGGTGACGGAGGCCCTCCCGGGCCAGTACGTCTCGATCCGCGTGGCTCTGCCCGACGGCGTGCGGCAGTGCCGCCAGTACACGCTCTCCGGCAACGTCGCCTCGAGGACCGAGCGCGTCGTCACGGCCAAGCTCGACGAGGGCGGCGAGGTCTCCCCGTTCCTGCACCGCGGGCTGGGGATCGGCGACGTCGTGGAGCTCTCGAATCCCTACGGCGACCTCACGATCGACGCCGGCGGCGCGCCGATCGTCCTGGCCACGGCAGGCATCGGCTGCACACCCAGCGCCTCCGCCCTCGAGGCCCTCGCGGCCGGGGCCTCCGAGCGCCGGGTCCTGGTCCTCCACGCCGAACAGCGCGCCGACAGCTGGTCGCTCCAGGCGCAGATGCGCTCCGCCGTCGAGGCCCTGCCGAACGCGGAGCTGAGGCTGTGGCTCGAGGACACAACGGGCGCCCCCGGCGAGTGGGAGGCAGCGGAGGGCCTCATGGACCTCTCCGGACTCGAGCTTCCGGCGGACGCGACGCTGTATCTGTGCGGGCCGCTGCCGTTTATGCGCGCCGTCCGATCCCAGGCGATCGACGCGGGCATCCCGGCCACGAGCATCCACTACGAGGTCTTCGGCCCCGACCTCTGGCTCGCCGCCTGAGCCGGGCCCCGGCGTCGTTCCGTCCACGGCGGCGCGGCGACGGGGCGCGCCGGAGCCGGGGCACGACGCCGATGCCCCCTCGGGCGCGGAGCACGCCGGAGCCGGGAATCGATGTCGGTGCCGCCTTGGGGGCGGCACCGACTTGGTGCCCGGGGCCACTTCGCGCTAGGCTCGGGCCCGTCCACACGGGTGCCCCGGCAGGGGCTGAGATCGGGCTGACGCCGCCTGCGACCGTCGAACCTGTCCGGGTCATGCCGGCGTAGGAAGTGAGGGCTCCTCCGTGAGCGATTCAAGAGAAAACCCGTCCATCCACCGTGCCTCCGAGCAGCATCCGGCGCACTCCCCGGCGTTCCTCGAGGACCCCGGCCGGGGCCTGCGCGTCCCGGTCACGGCGATCGAGCTCGACGACTCCCCCGACGGGACGCCGAACCCGCCCCTTCACGTCTACCGCACCGCGGGCCCGGGCGGCGACCCGCTCGAAGGGCTTCCCCCGTTCCGCGCCGCGTGGATCGCCGGCCGCGGCGACACAGAGGAGTACACGGGGCGCGGCCGCGAGCTGCTCGACGACGGCCGGGCGGCCGTGCGCCGTGGCGCGGCCTCCGCCGAGTGGAGGGGCGTCCGCCCGGTCCCGCGGCGCTCGATCGAGGGCCGGCGGGTCACGCAGATGCACTACGCCCGCGCCGGGCTCGTCACCGAGGAGATGCGCTACGCGGCCCTGCGCGAGGGCTGCGACCCGGAACTCGTGCGCAGCGAGCTCGCGGCGGGCCGGGCGATCCTGCCGGCGAACGTCAACCACCCGGAGTCGGAGCCGATGGTGATCGGCAAGGCGTTCCTCGTGAAGATCAACGCGAACATCGGCAACTCTGCCGTGACGAGCTCGATCGCGGAGGAGGTGGACAAGCTGCAGTGGGCCACGCGCTGGGGCGCGGACACGGTCATGGACCTCTCCACGGGTGACGACATCCACACCACGCGCGAGTGGATCCTGCGCAATTCGCCGGTCCCGATCGGCACGGTGCCCATCTACCAGGCGCTCGAGAAGGTCGGCGGAGACGCGGCCAAGCTGGACTGGGACGTCTTCCGGGACACCGTGATCGAGCAGTGCGAGCAGGGCGTGGACTACATGACCATCCACGCCGGCGTGCTGCTGCGCTACGTCCCGTTGACGGCCGAGCGGGTCACGGGGATCGTCTCCCGCGGCGGCTCGATCATGGCCGGCTGGTGTCTGGCCCACCACCGCGAGAACTTCCTCTACGAGCGCTTCGACGAGCTGTGCGAGATCTTCGCCCGGTACGACGTCGCGTTCTCGCTCGGCGACGGCCTGCGGCCCGGCTCGATCGCGGACGCGAACGACGCCGCCCAGTTCGCCGAGCTGGACACCCTCGCCGAGCTGACGAAGCGGGCGTGGGAGTTCGACGTCCAGGTCATGGTGGAGGGGCCCGGGCACGTGCCGCTGCACCTCGTGCGGGAGAACGTGGAGCGGCAGCAGGAGCTGTGCGACGGCGCCCCGTTCTACACCCTCGGCCCGCTCGTCACGGATGTCGCGCCGGGCTACGACCACATCACGAGCGCCATCGGGGCCACGGAGATCGCCCGCTACGGCACGGCGATGCTCTGCTACGTCACGCCGAAGGAGCATCTGGGCCTGCCCAACAAGGACGACGTCAAAACGGGAGTGATCACCTACAAGATCGCCGCGCACGCTGCCGACCTGGCCAAGGGCCACCCGGGCGCCCGGGAGCGCGACGACGCCCTGTCCAAGGCGCGCTTCGAGTTCCGTTGGAAGGACCAGTTCGCCTTGTCACTGGATCCGGCGACGGCGGAGGCGTTCCACGACGAGACGCTGCCGGCCGAACCGGCCAAGACGGCGCATTTCTGCTCGATGTGCGGGCCGAAGTTCTGCTCGATGCGGATCTCCCAGGACATCCGCCGGCAGTTCGGCGGCGCTGCCGAGCAGGAGGAGCTCGCCGGGGCCATCCAGGCCGGCATGGACGCCAAGAGCCGCGAGTTCGCCGCGTCGGGATCGAGCGTGTACCTGCAGCCGACGATCCCCGTCGGCCCGGGAGCCGCCGGCCGCGGCTGACCCGGCGGGCCGGCCCCGTGAAGCCGGGCCCCGGCGTCGTCCTGAATCCGGACGACGCCGGGGCCCCGGGGGCTACGGTTCGCGCAGCCGGGGGTGCGCCTCGCCGCGCTCGATCCACGCGCGGACCATGGCGTTGAAGAAGAGCGGGTCCTCGATGCTCCACTGGTGGTGCATGCCGGGGGCGAGGCGGAAGACGGCGTCCGGCTTGGCCTGGGCGATCTCGGCGAAGCCCTTGCGCACCACCGACGGTTCCTTGGCGCCGGCGACGACGAGCAGCCGGCCCGCGAAGTCCGCGAGCCCCCCGGGCACGCCGCCGGCGTAGACCTCCTCCATCATGGCCTTCATGTTCTCGGGGCGCAGCGTTAGCCCGTGGTCCGAATACAGGCGGCGCGAGTCGGCCGGGATCCCGAACGCGCCGGCCTGCATCTTCCAGAACCATTCGGCGTCCCAGAAGCGCAGCTGGGCCGCCGCGGCGACCCGGACACCGGGACCGACGGGGCGGACCGCCGCCCCGCTGAAGACCGCGCTCTCGACGAGCTCGGGGTGGCGGGCCAGGACGCGCAGGCCGACGACCGCCCCGAGCGAGAGCCCCACGAGGTGGACGCGCCCGTCCTCGATCTCGTCGGCGACGAACGCGGCGACGTCGTCCGCGGCGCTCTCCAGCCCGGCCCAGTCCTCGGCCGCACGGGCGCCGAAGCCGGGCAGGTGCGGCGTGAACACGCGGTAGTCGGCGAAGCCCTTGACCTGCGGGTCCCACATCCAGTTGGCGACGTTGCCGCCGTGCAGGAACACGAGCGTCCGGGCGGGGCGGCCGTCGGCGCGCGGGCGCCGGGGGCGGTGGATCTCGGGGTACGACGCCGGATCGGGCCTGGCCGGGTCCGTCCCGGCGGGGGTTTCGGCGGGTGCTCCGCGCTGACGCCACGGGCTCATGGAAGGTTCCCTTCGACGGAGGCGAGCCAGTCCAGCTCCGCCTCGACGTGGATGATGCCGTTGTCGAGCGTCGCGGCCATGAGGTAGCTGCGGCGGTCGGCCAGCGCGGCGGGCTCGAGCTCCGCCCGCAGCACGCGGTAGGCGTCGCGCAGCTCCTGGGCCTCGAGGCGGCGGGCCCGGAGCAGCTCCACGACGTCGGCGCGCTCGAGCGAGCCGGCGAAGAACACCCTGCCCAGGAACGGCTCCCGCTCCGGCTGGCGTTCGAGCGGGCCCGTCAGCCACGCGTGCAGCGCCTCGCGACCGGCGTCCGTGATGTGGTGCTCCTGCCGCGAGGGGTAGTTCTCCTGCGGCACGGTGCGTACCGTGGCGAGCCCGTCGGCGACCAGTTGGGACAGCGTGCGGTAGATCTGGGCCTTGTCCGCGTTCCAGAAGTGGTTGATGCTCGAGTCGAAGTGCTTCTTGAGGTCGTAGCCCGTCATGGGCGCCAGGCTGAGGAGCCCCAGGATCAACCGTGCCAGGATCATGGGATCATTCTGCCAGCAAGCTAGGTGAAATGTCACCTAGGTGAGCCGGGCGTGTCCCCGGCTCCGCCTCCGTCCGCCGCGGCCGTCCGCTCGACCCCCACGCGCACGATGCGCCGCCGGTCCATGGACTGGACCTCGAGGCGGAACCCCGGCCCCTCGACGACGTCGCCCACGACGGCCAGCCGGCCCAGGACGTCCATGATGTAGCCGCCCAGGGTCTCGTAGGCGCCACTGTCGGGGACCGCGATCCCGGCCACGTCGGGCAGCTCCTGGACGATCAGCGAGCCGTCGACGACGAGCGTGCCCCCGACGGCCCCCGGCACCCCGGACAGTTCGGCGCGCACGTCGTACTCGTCGTAGATCTCCCCCACGATCTCCTCGAGCAGGTCCTCCAGGGCCACGATGCCGTCGGTTCCCCCGTACTCGTCGACGACCACCGCGAGCTGCTGCCCCTCCGCGCGCAGCCGTGCCAGCGCGGCCAGGGCGTTGACGCTGCCCGGGAACACCGCCACGGGGCGGGCGATCGAGCCCACGGTGCCCGCACCGGCGTCGCCCTCCTCCCTCCGCCCCGCGGCCCGCACCAGGTCGAGGACGTGCACGAACCCCACGAGGTCGTCGTGGTCCCGGCCGTAGACCGGGTAGCGGCTGTGGCCGAAGCGGCCGGCGGCGGCGAGCGCGTCCCCGATGGACAGCGAGGCGGCGAGGAAGTCGACCTGCGGGCGCGGGCGCATGACCTCCTGCACCGTGCGCTCGGCCGCCTCGAAGACGTCCTCGAGGATCCGCCGGTGCTGCTCGGGGATCTCGCGGCTCTGCGCGACGAGCGCCTTGACCTCCTCCGCGCTCACGGCCGAGGTGCGCACCGAGGGGTCGCCGCCGAGGAGCCGGACGACGACGTTGGTGGAGGCGGAGAGGAACCAGATGGCCGGCTTCATCGCGGCCGCGAAGACGCCCAGCGGCGGAGCGGCGATCCGGGTGAAGCCCACGGCGCGCTGCATCGCGATCCGCTTGGGCACGAGCTCGCCGAACACCAGCGAGAGGTAGGCGATCAGCAGCGTCAGGAGCACCAGGGCCGCCGTGTCGGCGAGGCCGCCCGGCACACCCGCCGCCTCGAGCACCGGGACCAGGTCCGGGGCGATCGTGGCGGCGCCGTAGGCCGAGGAGAAGAAGCCGGCGACCGTCACGCCGATCTGCACGGCGGCCAGGAAGCGGTTGGGATTGCGGACGAGCTCGGCCGTCCGGCGCCCGCGGGGCCCCGACGACTCGATGCGGTGGATCTGGCCCTCCCGCAGGTTCACGATCGCCATCTCCGTGCCGGCGAACACTCCGCCGATGAGGACGAATAGCAGCACCAGCGCCAGGTTCAACAAGGTATCGGCGTCCATGTACCGACGCTAGGGCACGCGGGGCCGCCGTGTCCCGGTCCGGGCGAGACTGGATGCCGAACCGCAATCCGCTCCGCACGCAGAAGGGAGGGGGCGCGCCCGTCGGCACACCCCCTCCCCGGCCACCCCCAGTCGCGGCGGCTTTGGTTCCCGCTAGTCGGCGCCCAGGCGCTCCTTGAGGCCCGCGAGCTCGTCCTGCAGGGTCTGCGGAAGCGAGGCGCCGAAGTTGGCGTACCACTCCTCGATGCTGGCCAGCTCCTGCTTCCACTCCTCCGCGTCCACGGCCACGGCGACCTCGACGTCCGCGGGCGTGAAGCCCTCCAGACCGGCCAGGTCGACGGACTCGCCGGTCGGCACGTAGCCGATCGCGGTCTCGCGGGCGTCGGCCTTGCCCTCGATGCGCTCGATCGCCCACTTCAGGACGCGCGAGTTGTCGCCGAAGCCGGGCCACGCGAAGCCGCCCTCCGGCGTGCGGCGGAACCAGTTGACGAGGAAGATCCGCGGCAGGCGCTCCGGATTGGCCTTGGCCTCGATCGAGTCCCAGTGGTTCAGGTAGTCGCCGGCGTCGTAGCCGATGAACGGCAGCATCGCCATCGGATCGCGGCGGACCCGGCCCACGGCGCCCGCGGCGGCGGCCGTGGTCTCCGAGGACAGCGTCGAGCCCATGAAGATGCCGTGCGTCCAGGAACGGGCCTCGGTCACGAGCGGGATGGTGGTCTTGCGGCGGCCGCCGAAGAGGATCGCGTGGATCTCGACGCCGTCCGGGCTGTAGTACTCCTGGGCCAGCATGTCGATCTGGTCGATCGGGGTGCAGAAGCGGGAGTTCGGATGCGCGGCCGGGCGGTCGGCGTCCGGGGTCCACTCGTTGCCCTGCCAGTCCGTCAGGTGGGCCGGGACCTCCTCGGTCATGCCTTCCCACCACACGCCGCCGTCGTCCGTGAGGGCGACGTTGGTGAAGATGGAGTTGCCCTTGGTGATGGCGCGCATGGCGTTGGGGTTGGTGCCCCAGCCGGTGCCCGGCGCGACCCCGAAGAGGCCGTACTCGGGGTTCACGCCGCGCAGCTCGCCGGCCTTGCCGATGCGCATCCAGTTGATGTCATCGCCCAGGGTCTCGGCCTTCCAGCCGTCGATCGTGGGGTCGAGCAGGGCCAGGTTGGTCTTGCCGCAGGCGGACGGGAAGGCTGCGGCGACGTTGTACGCCTTGCCCTCGGGGCTCGTGAGCTTGAGGATCAGCATGTGCTCGGCGAGCCAGCCCTCGTCGCGGGCGATCACGGAGGCGATGCGCAGCGCGTAGCACTTCTTGCCCAGCAGGGCGTTGCCGCCGTAGCCGGAGCCGTAGGACCAGATGGAACGCTCCTCGGGGAAGTGCACGATCCACTTCTCCTCGTTGCACGGCCACGCCACGTCCTCCTGGCCGGGCTCGAGCGGGGCGCCGACGGAATGCAGGGCCGGGACGAAGAACGCGTCCTCGGCCTCCATCTTGCGCAGGACGTCGTTGCCGATGCGGGCCATGATCCGCATCGAGGCCACGACGTAGGCGGAGTCGGTGATCTCCACGCCGTACTGGGGCTGCTCCGCGTCGAGCGGACCCATGACGAAGGGGATGACGTACATGGTGCGGCCCCGCATGGCGCCCGTGAAGAGGCCCTTGAGCTTGGCCTTCATCTCGGCCGGGTCCATCCAGTTGTTGGTGAAGCCGGCGTCGCGCCTCTCCTGGGAGCAGATGAAGGTCTGTTCCTCGACGCGGGCCACGTCCTTGGGATCGGAGAAGGCCGCGAAGCTGTTGGGGAAGAGCTCCTGGTTGAGGCGGATGAGCGTCCCGGCGTCGACCAGCTCTCCGGTCAGGCGCTCGTTCTCCTCCTGGCTGCCGTTGACCCAGTAGACGGCATCGGGCTGGGTCATCTCGGCAACCTCGGCAACCCAGGCGGCGAGCCCTCCGTGCGTGGTCGGCGCGGTTTCCTGGACGCTGTCCAGGACCTGCTGGTCGGAGCTCTCGCTCATATCAATTCCCTCCATTGGGCTGACACTTGATGCCTTCGATGCTAGGTCTGGCGCTCGTGGCGCCGATGTGATGCACTTCGCCCCTACCGGAACGTAACCATGGGGCAGTCGTAGGGATCCGCGGAATCCCGGGCTTTTCGGCAGGCCTAGTGTGATTAAGGTCACATAGACCGGTCTAGTTGCTCCCCCGTCATCCGAACCCCTCCGGCCCCGATCCACCCAGGGCGCCCACCTCGATTTTGACCCCGCGCGGAGAGTCTGTATAGTTGTTCGAGGCCGCCGACGAGGCGGGCCGAACAAGCGCCCATAGCTCAGCTGGATAGAGCGTCTGTCTACGGAACAGAAGGTCAGGGGTTCGAATCCCTTTGGGCGCACCAATGACACCCCCGGGAACCGCAAGGTTCCCGGGGGTGTTTTGCGTTGCCGCACACCTCAGCCCCGACGCCCCCACCCTCGGCCCCGCCACACAACCCCCTGATGCGGCTATTTGAACTGACCAGTCAGTTCAAATAGAATCGAACCGTGCTCATCGCCGATTCCGTCGCCCTCGAGGGACGCCACGCCACCCTTCTGGAACCGACCTCCCTCAAGGCCGCCCAGGGCAGCGTGCTGATTGTCGCCGCGCCGACCCAGGACACCCGCACCGCGCTCTCGCTCATCCTCACCGGCAGGATGAAGCCGGATGCCGGCACCGTCGCGTGGGAGGGAACGCCGGACAGGCGGACCCTGCGCCGGGCGAGCACGCTCGTCGACTCCCCGGCGATCAACGAACCGGAACAGCACCTGCGCGTGCGCGATCTCGTCGCCGAGGACCTCGCCCTGCTGCCCGGCCCGTTCTGGCGACACCGCTCCTCCGACGCATGGCTCGACGCGCACGGGCTGGAGCACCTGGCCCGCGAGTGGGTCGACGCGGTCGAACCCGTGACGCGGCTGCGCCTGCTCGCCGCCCTCGGCCTCGAGGACGCCCGCTCCCGCCTGCTCGTCTTCGACTCCCCCGAGCGCCATGGCCTCTCCGGCGACGCGTGGGCCACCGTGCTGCGGGACATCGCGGGCGGGCGCCGGCACCCCGCCGTCGTCGCCGTCGCCTCCCGCATCCCCGCCGACTGGACCGGGGCCACGGCCGCGGCCGGCGGCGACCACCTGCCCCGCGGGACCTCCCCCGACGGCGAGACGCCCTGGGAAGCCGATCCGCTGCCCACCACGAGCGAGGTCCACGCATGACCGCCCTCCGCCTGGCCCTCTCCGAGCTCAAGCGCATGACCCACGGCCGGCTGCCGAAGATCGCGGTCGTCGCCCTGACCCTGGTCCCGCTCCTGTACGGGGCGCTGTACCTCTACGCCAACTGGGACCCGTACGGGCACCTCGACAAGGTCGACGCCGCGATCGTGAACCTGGACCGCGGCGCCACGTCCGATTCCGGCCCCCTCGAAGTCGGCGACGACGTCGTCGACTCCCTCCTCGAGGACGGGACGTTCGGCTGGCGGACCGTGGACACCCGAGAGGCCGCTGCCGCGGGCGTGGCCTCCGGCGACTACGCGTTCGCCCTGGTCATTCCGGAGGACTTCTCCGCGAACCTCGCCTCCCCCGAGGATTTCGACGCCGCACGGCAGGCCGTCCTCGAGCTGACCACCAACGACGCGAACAACGCCATGATCGGCACCATCGCGGACAAGCTCGCCGGAGAGGTCCACAACAGCGTCGCCGCCGAGGTCGGCGAGCAGACCGCCGACGCCCTGCTGACGGGCTTCGGGCGCATCCACGGCCAGCTCTCGCAGGCCGCCGACGGGGCCGGCGAGCTCCACGACGGCACCTCGCGGCTCGCCGACGGGGCGGAGGACCTCGCCGACGGAACGGGGCAGCTGTACGACGGCGGAGCCTCCCTCGCGTCCGGTGCCCGGGAGCTGCACGCCGGCACCGGGCAGCTGCTCGCCGGCCAGGAGAAGCTCGCCGCTGGCGCGGACCGGCTGTCCTCGGGCGCCGGGGAGCTCTCCACCGGCGCGGGGACCCTCGCCGACGGGCTCGGCACCCTCGAGTCCCGCACGGCCGGGCTGCCGGCGTCGACCCGCGAGCTCGCCGACGGAGCCGCGTCGGCCACGGACGCCGCGCACCGGCTCGCCGACGGAGCGGAGCAGGTCGCCGAGGGCAACGAGACGCTCAACGCCAAGGTGCAGGACGCCGCTGCGGTCATCGAGGCCCTCGAATCCGACGCCGAGGCCCGGCTTCAGGCCGCCTCGCAGGCCCTCGTCGACAACGGCGTCCTCACGGCCGGGCAACAGGCGGAACTCGAGGAGGCCCTGCGCGCCCGCGCGGCCGACTCCGCTGTCCTGCATCAGGCCCGCGAGTCCCGGCAACAACTGGCCACCGCGGAAGCGCAGATCGCCCAGCTCGCCTCGGGCTCGCGCGAAGTGGCCGACGGCGCACGGCAGCTCGCCGCGGGAACCGATCGGCTCGCGGCGGGCACCGACACCCTCGCGGACGCCGTCCCCGCGCTCGCGGGCGGCATCGCCGACGCAGCGGACGGCGCGGGCCGCCTCGGCGACGGGGCCGCCGAACTGTCCCAGGGGGCCTCGACGCTGGCCACGGGGCAGCGGGAGGCCGTCGGCGGGGCCCGGACGCTCGACTCCGGGGCGGCACGGCTCGAGGACGGCTCGGCCGAACTCGTCGACGCCGCCGGACGGCTGCGCGACGGCGCCGGTGGGCTCGCTTCCGGGGCCCGGCAGGTCGACGACGGCGCGGGCGAGCTCGCCGTCAAGCTCGGTGAGGGCGCGGACCAGGTCCCGAATCCGGACGATGCGCAGAAGCAGCGCGTCTCCCACGTCATCGGGGACCCGGTCGCGATCAGCTCCACGGCCCAGACCGAGGCGGGCAGCTACGGCCAGCAGCTGGCCCCGTTCTTCCTGACCCTGGCCCTCTGGATCGGGGCGTTCATGCTGGTCCAGCTCATGCGGCCCATCACCCGCCGCGCCCTGGCCTCCAACGCCGCGGACTGGAAGATCGCGATCGGCGGGTGGCTCCCGTTCCTCGCCATCTCGTTGGTCCAGTCCACGCTGCTGTACGGCGTCGTGGTGTTCGGGCTCGGACTCGAGTCCGCGCACCCGTGGATGACGTGGGCCCTGCTGCTGGGCGCATCGCTCGCCTTCAGCGCGCTCATCCAGGGCATCGTGGCCTTCCTCGGCACGCCGGGGAAGATGGTCGTGCTGATCCTCCTGGTCCTCCAGCTCGTCTCCGCCGGCGGCACGTTCCCCTGGGAGACGACCCCGGAGCCGCTGCACGCCGCGCACCAGATCCTGCCCATGGGCTACATCGTGACGGGCATGCGGCACTTGATGTACGGTGCGGACCTGGCGGTCATGGGCCCCGTGGTCCTGGCGCTCGCCGCGTACGCCGTCCTCGGCGTCGTGCTCAGCATCCTCGCCGTACGCCGCCGCAAGACCTGGACCCTGACCACCCTGCACCCGGAGATGGCCGAATGAGCACGACCGCACCACCCCCCGCCCACCCCGTGCGCCGCCCCGGGCGGACCGAGGCGACCCGCCACAAGGTCTTCCAGGCCTCCATGGAACTCATCGGCGAACGCGGAACGCACGGCGTCACGGTCGACGAGATCGCGGCGGCCGCGGGCGTCTCCAAGGGCACCGTGTACTACAACTTCGGGTCCAAGTCGGAGCTGATCGGCCAGCTCCTGCGCTTCGGCGCGGACCTGCTCATCGAGCGGCTGCGGGCCGGGGCGGACCGGCCCGGGCCGCGCGAGGCGCTCGGTGCCATGGCCCGGGCCGCGCTGGAGTTCATGGAGGAATACCCGTCCTTCGCGCAGCTGTGGGTCAGCGAGATGTGGAGGACGCCGAGCGAGTGGCGCACGACGCTCGAGGCCCTGCGCGCCGACGTCCTGGGCGTCGTGCGGGCCGCCGTCGAGCGGGCGCTCCCCGCTCCGGAGCCGGGTGCCCCGGGGGCCGCCCACACCGGTCAGGACGGCGCCGGGGCCCGGCCGGGTGGGCCGGCCGACCTGGGTGACAGTGCCGGTACCGGCACCAGCGCCGGTGCGCGCGCGGACGTCGTCGCGACGGCGGTGTTCGGGGCGACGCTCGTCCTGGGCCGCGACCGGCACGCGTTCCACCCGGAGCGCGGGATCGACGAATGCGTCGAGGCGGTCCTCGCCTTCCTGCCCCGGGCCTAGGGCCGGGGCACCACGAAGTCGGAGACCCGGGCGTCGCGCCCGTCGAGCTCTGCCCACGGCTTCTCGATATCCATCACCGTCAGCCCCAGCGTCGGGTAGCGCGTCGCGAGGTCCATCACGGCGTCCTCGTCCGATTCGACCGAGGCCAGCCGCATCGCGAGCTCCTGGACGGTCGGCAGATGACCGATCACCAGGAGCGTGCCCACGGTCTCCGGGGTCTCGTTGACGATCGAGAGGAGCTGCGTCGCCCCGGCTCCGTAGACGCGCGAGTCGAGGTACGGCGTCGGGCCCTGCTCACCCAGCTCGCTGCCCACCCAGGCGCACGTCGAGCGGGCGCGCAGCGCGTCCGAGCAGACGATGTAGTCCGGGATCCGGCCGTTCTCCACCATCCAGCGCCCGGCCAGCGGCGCCTCGCGGTCGCCCCGCCCGGCCAGCGGGCGGTCGTGGTCCGGGACCCCGAGCGGATAGTCCGACTTGGCGTGCCGCAACAACATCAGGCGCTTGAGGTGGTGGTCGCTCATGGCTCCAGCTTAGGCGCCCGGCCGCGGGTCGCGGAGGGGGCGGGGCCGCGGTCGGAGAAGGCGGGGACAGGCAAGCGGCGCCGCACCCCGCCCGGGGTGCGGCGCCGCCGTCGTTCAGGAGGAACGTTCCTAGATGCTGTACTCCGGGGCAGCCCACACGACGACCTCGGGGTGCTCGTAGAAGCGGTAGCCCTGGCCGCGGACGGTGCGGACCGTGTTGGCGAGGCGGCCCAGCTTGGAGCGCAGGCGGCGGATGTGCACGTCGATGGTCCGCTCGTTCGGGACCTCCTCGGCGTTGCGCCACAGATTGCTCAGGAGCTCCTCGCGGCCGACGGTGCGGGAGCCGTTCTCGACGAGGTAGTTCAGGAGCTCGAACTCCTTGAAGGTGAGGTTCAGCGAATCGCCGTCGAGGTGGACCTCGCGGCGGGAGAGGTCGATCAGGACGCCGGACGGGCGCGGCGCGGACTGCTGCTGGCGGCCGCCGGCCTCGCCGCGCGGGCGGCGGGAGACGGTCGGATCGCCGAGCGCCTGGCGGACGACGTCGATGTTCTCGCCCGTCGCGTTGGCCGGGGCCAGGGCGACGGCGGCGTGGGTCTGCGCGTCCGGCGCGAGGGTCTGCAGGAAGGCGCGGACCTGGGTCGCGAGCTTGCCGAGGGAGGTCCCCTGCGCCTGGGCCGTGGACTCGTCGAGGCCCACATAGAGGACGAAACCACGGGCGGCCGTGTCATTGGAGACGGCCTGCGGTCCGGGCGTTCCGTTCGGGGCGACCACCGGAGTCGGCGCGGTGGTCGGGTGCGCGTCCTGGGTCCCCGGGACCGCGTGGAGCTGGCGGAAGCCCTGCGGAGCCCCGTAGCCGCTGTGCCCGGCAGGCTGGCGCTGCGCGGCGGCGGCACGGTTCTGGGCGTTGCGGATCGAGATGTGGACGTATCCGGAAGTCACGGACATGGTGATACCTCTAACTGTGCGGAGAGCCTGTGAACGGCCTGAATGCTGGTGGTTCTTCGGCGGGCCGGGTGGGGCCACCGGGATGCCTGGTCGGCGTCGGACTGCCTGTGGTGCGGACGGTCCTAGGCCTGCATTCGGCAACAGCTCCGCGCGCGGCCATAGCCATGGCCCCACGTGGGTTCTGCGGCTGCAGTTGCTGGTGCGGTGATGTTCACAATGACTAGTCTGCGCGTAATAAAAAGAACCCGCAAGTAATAATCATGCAGGACGTCCACATAGTGAGATGAAACTGGCCAAATGTGATGCGCTTCACACTAGGCAGTTCTCTGAAAGAAGCCCTTGAGAAGACGCGGGCTGTTCAGCGAATCACCCAAGGCCTGTCCGATCTGACCATTCTCGGGCCATCCTGGCACCCCTGCCGCCTTGATTGCATAAGTATGCACGCCTCCATGAATGTTCGCAGCTGGCGGGAACGCCCGTCGCGTACGCCTTGACAAGATGCCTCCCCATGTCAAGTGCCCCGCACTAGGCTGGAGGCAACGCTCACAGCCGCCTCACAGCCATGGTAAAGGTTGATCCCACAACCTCCGAACAGGATGGACCCATGACCAACTCCCGCTTCGTGCCCAGCCAGCTGCCGCGCCTCGCCCACCCGGATGGCTCCCCCATCCGCGCGCTCGTGGTGGACGACGAGCCCTCGCTCGCCGAACTCGTCTCCATGGGAGCCCGCATGCTCGGCTGGGAGGTCCGCGTCGCCCACGACGGGCCGTCCGCCGTCCAGGAGGCCCGCGCCTTCACTCCCGACGTCCTGGTCCTCGACTGGATGCTCCCCGGCTTCGAGGGCACCGAGGTCCTGCGCAAGGTGCGCTCCTTCTCCCCCCATGTCCCGGCCCTGTTCCTCACCGCGAAGGACGCCGTCGAGGACCGGATCGAGGGACTGTCCCTCGGTGGCGACGACTACGTGACCAAGCCCTTCAGCCTCGAGGAGGTGCTGCTGCGCCTGCACCGCATCGTGGAACGCTCCGGCGTCGCCGCCGCCGACGCCGCGGAGCTCGTCGTCGGCGACCTCGTCCTGAACACCGACATGCGGGAGGTCCGCCGCGCCGGCGAGGAGGTGGCCCTGACGGCGACCGAGTTCGACCTGCTGCGCTACCTCATGGAGAACCCCCGGCGCGTCATGAGCAAGAACCAGATCCTCGACAACGTCTGGCAATACGACTTCGGCGGCCAGGCCAACATCGTCGAGCTCTACATCTCCTACCTGCGCAAGAAGATCGACGCCGGGCGCGAGCCCATGATCCACACCGTCCGGGGCGCGGGCTACGTCCTCAAGCCGGCCACGTGAACACCGCACCCCCACCCGGGCCCCGCCCCCGCAACGTCCCCCCGGACCCCGGCACCGGCGTCGTCCCCGCGGAGCCCGCCCCCGCGACCCCGAGCCGGCGCAGACTGAGCCTGAGCTCGCGCATGCTCGCCGCCGTCATCGCGCTCCTGGCACTCGTCTGCCTCGTGATCGGGCTCATCACCCACGCCGCCATGGCCTCGACCCTCTACGGGCAGCTCGACGAGCAGCTCACGCACGCCTCCTCCCGCGCCGCCGCGTTCAACGGGGCCGGCGGTCCAGGCCTCTCCGACCCGCTCAACGCGCCCGGACAGGCCTCCGGGACGCTGAACTTCCGGCTCGTCGGCAACACCCTCGAGGTCGGCGGCGTCCTGGACCCGGAGACCGGCGAGCGCCGCGACCTCTCCGGATTCACGCAGGAGGACGCGCAGTCCATCGCGGCCGTGGCCCCCGGGGAACCACCCGTCGACGTGGCCCTCAGCTTCGGCGACTACCGGCTCATGGCCGTCCGCCCCGACGGCGGCGCGGGCACGCTCATCACCGGGCTGCCGCTCACCGCGGCGCACGACACCCTGACTTCGCTCAGCTGGACCATGCTGCTGGTCTCGGCCGCCGGCGTGCTCGCCACGGGGCTGGCCGGAACCCTCATCATCCGCCGCTCGCTGCGGCCCCTGGAGCGCGTCTCCGCCGTCGCCGCGTCCGTCGCGGCCCTGCCGCTCGACGCCGGCAACGTGCGGCTCGCCCAACGCGTCGCGCCGGACGACGCCGTGCCGGGCACCGAGGCCGGCAACGTCGGTCACGCGCTCAACGCCCTGCTGGACAACGTCGAATCCGCGCTCGAGGTCCGCCAGGCCTCCGAGGAGAACATGCGCCGCTTCGTCGCCGACGCCTCCCACGAGCTCCGCACCCCGCTCGCCGCCGTGCGGGGCTACTCCGAGCTGGTCTCCGCCACCGAGCACCTCAGCGACGACGGCCGGCGCTCCCTGGACCGCGTCGTGGAGCAGAGTCGGCGCATGGGATCGCTCGTCGAGAACCTGCTGCTCCTGGCCCGGCTCGACGAGGGCACGGAGGCCCAGCGATCCGACGTCGACCTGACCCTGCTCGTGGCCGAGACCGTGAGCGACTTCCGCGTGACCTCGCCCGGACACCGCTGGCGGCTCGAGCTGCCGTCCGAACCCGTTCTGGTCCACGGTGACCAGGGGCAACTCGGACGCGTCCTGAACAACCTGCTCTCCAACGCCCGCAAGCACACCGCCGACGGCACCGAGGTCACCGCGACGCTGGCGCGATCGGGCGACGGCGGCTCCGCGGTCCTGCGGATCGCGGACGACGGCGCCGGCATCGAGCCGGGCTTCCTGCCGCGGGTCTTCGAACGCTTCGCCCCCGCCGACCGCGCCCGCTCCGGGAACGACGGCACGACGGGGCTCGGGCTGCCGATCGTCAAGGCGATCGTCGAGGCGCACGGAGGATCGATCGGCGTGGCGAGCCGGCCAGGGCTGACCGAGTTCACCGTACGCCTGCCGCTCGCCGCGAACCCGGGACGGATCGTTCCGCCGCGGCCCACGGGACCGCCGAGCGTCCGTTCCACGGGCTGAGCGCCGGGGAACCAGGGAACGCCGCGCGGCGGATGGGACGTCAGGGACGGAATGCCCTCCGCGGCCCGCTCCTCAGCGCGGCGTGCCGCTTCAACACGCCGCGCCCTGGCCCGGCCGGCCCGGTCCATTCCGTCCGCGGCGTCCCATTGCGCCGCCGGCGTAGGCTGGCTTCATGCCGGACACCCCGCCCGACGCCAGCCGCCCTGGCCTCGCGATCGCACCCGCGCAGGACACGCCGGCGACGGTCGGCCCGCAACGCGAACTGCTCCGCTCGGTCTTCCGCGACGTGCTGGACCGCGTCGCCCCTGCTTACAGCGTGGCCGACTGGCGGCCGGCCGATGCCGTGCGTCAGAAGGGCCGGGGCTCGTGCAGCCAGCGGCTCGCGGTCGTCGAGGACGAGGCCCGGGCCGCCGGAATCGCCGTGCGCACGCACGGGCTCGAGGTCGGGGCCGCGTTCTGGCACCGGCGCTTTCCCCGGCACCATCGGGTCCTGCCAGCCACCGTGAAGCTCCCCTGGCCCGAGTTCCTGTGCGACGGGGCATGGCTCGCCGCGGAGGACGTCTTCGATCCGCAGCCCGGGCGTCGTTTCGCCAACACCGGCTGCAATACGCTGTTCGAGGCGTTGATCGACGGGATCGTGACGTGGCGCGGAGACGATCCCCACGGCCGCGACAGCCTGGCCCGGCACGTCGTCGCCGACCATGGGCGGTTCCCTGACCGGGCCGCGTTCGCCGCGGCGTGCGGCACGACCTTCCCCCGGGCCGTGGCCCCTGCGGTCGACGCCTACCTGCGGATCATCACGCGGGACTCGCTCCGGCGGGAGAACGAGACGCCCTGACGCGTGCTGTCTTGTCAGAGCAAAGGGACGTCAGGGCAATGGGACGTCAGGGCAATGGGACGTCAGGGACGGAATGTCCTCCGGGGCCTGCCGCGAATGACGGCGTGCCGTTCGGACACGCCGCGCCATGGCCCGGCCGGCCCGGGGCATTCCGTCCGCAGCGTCCCATGGCACCGCGGTCCCGATGCACCGCGGTCGCCTCGCGCCGCGCTCAGGCCGTGGGGCCCAAGGGTGGCTAGTGCGCCAGGCCGTAGAGGCGGTCGCCGGCGTCGCCGAGGCCGGGGACGATGTAGGCCTTCTCGTTGAGTTTCTCGTCCTGCGCGGCCAGCACCAGGTGGACCCGGTCGTCGCCGCCGTGCTCGGCCTCGAGGCGGGCGATGCCCTCGGGCGCGGCGATCAGGCAGATGCACGTCACGTCGGCGGCGCCGCGGTCGAAGAGGAACTTGATGGCCTCCACGAGCGTCCCGCCGGTCGCAAGCATCGGGTCCAGGACGAACACCTGGCGGCCCGTGAGGTCCTCGGGCAGGCGCTCGGCGTAGGTGACGATGTCCAGGGTCTCCTCGTTCCGGGCCATGCCCAGGAATCCGACCTCGGCGGTGGGGACCAGCCGCGTCATGCCCTCGAGCATGCCCAGCCCGGCGCGCAGGATCGGCACCACGAGCGGGGTGGGCTTGGCGAATGCGGTGCCCGTGGTCGTGGCCACCGGCGTGACCACGTCGACCTCGACCGTCTTCACCTCACGCGTGGCCTCGTAGGCCAGCAGGGTGACCAGTTCGTCGGTCAGCTGCCGGAACACCGGGGAGGACGTGTTCTTGTCCCGCAGGACCGATACCTTGTGGGCCACCAGCGGGTGGTCGACTACCTGTACGCGCATGCCCCCAAAACTACCAGCCCGCCCCCGCTGCTGGACTAGGGTTGGAGCGTGATCCGGGATGACGCGCGCCACGCCGAGTGGATGGGCCACGCGCTGCGCGAGGCCCGGCTCGCGCTGGAGACGGGCGACGTGCCGATCGGCGCCGTGGTGATCGCCCCGGACGGCGCCGTGCTGGGGGCGGGCCGGAACCGCCGCGAAGCCGACGGCGACCCCACGGCGCATGCCGAGATCGTGGCGATCCGCGCCGCGGCGACCGCCCTGCGGGCCGCCGGGAGCGACGACGGCTGGCGGCTCGCGGACTGCACGCTGGTGGTGACGCTGGAGCCGTGCCCGATGTGCGCCGGGGCGATCGTCTTGGCCCGGATCCCGCGTGTAGTTTTCGGCGCGTGGGACGAGAAGGCGGGGGCCTCCGGCTCGGTCTTCGACGTGCTGCGCGAGCCCCGTTTGAACCATTGGGTCGAGGTGTTCCCGGACGTGCGCGGCGGCGAATCGGCGGGGCTTCTGCAGGAGTTCTTCCGAGCCCTGCGCTGATCCGGAGGACGACGCCGGGGCCCGGCTTCGTGCAACGCTGGCCCTGGGACTGGCCTGCAGCGCGGGGCAGTTCCTCCTCTCGGCCGGCACGCCGGGCAAGCGCAGGGCTCTTCCGCACTCGCGGATCCTGATGCACCAGGGCTCGGCCGGCATCGGCGGCTCCACGGTGGAGGTCGAGGTCCAGGCGGATGACCTGCGGCACACGCGCGACACGGTGCTGGGGCTCATCGCCGAGGACACAGGCCAGGCTCCCGAGCGGATCATGGACGTCTACTCGCAGCTGCTCACGGAGCGGATCGTCTACCTCGGCACCTCGATCGACGCCGGAGCGGTCCTGCTGGCCGGAGGGGCCCCGGGCCTGCGCTCCATGCTGCCGCACGCCCGCGTGGTGCTGCACCAACCTGCCGGGAGCGGCCGGGGAACCATTCCCGACCTGATCCTCCAGGCGGACGAGCTGGTGCGGATCCGTGCGGAGACCGAACGACTGCTCTCCCTCCACACGGGGCGGACGGTCCGGGCCCTGCGGGCCGACACGGACCGGGAGCGGGTGCTCACGGCATCCGAGGCGCTCGACTACGGAATCGTCGACGAGGTCCTGGACCGGCGGCCGGCGGCGCCGGCGGGCTCCCGGTAGCTCCCTGCGCGGACGCTATGCCGCGAGGGCGAGGACCGGAACGGAGCCTGGCACCGGCGTCGTCCTCGTTGATGCCGCCGCGGCGGGCGCGGGCGGAATCGCGGCACTGGGGGCGCGGACGAGGACGCGGGCTCCGCGCAGCTCGGCCGCGACCTGCCACGTGAGGTCGAGCAGGGTGGTTCCCAGCGCCCCCGCCACGGCGGCGATCATCTAGCTTGAGGGCTCCTTGAGGCCGCGCTCGATCTCGGAGAGGTACTGCGGGGAGATGCCGGCCAGGCGGGCCGTGTCCGCCAGGCGGTCGCCGCGGGACGCACGCAGGAGGCGCAGCCGCCGCCCGAGGACTTCCCGCCACAACGGCTCGGGTTCCGGCACTTCCGGGGTTGCTCTGCGCTGCTCCATGCCCCAGCGTAGGCACGGTCTCCGCGGGGCAGTCACGCGGTTCCGCTGCAGGCAGAGCACCCCGGTTTGGGCGGCCGCCACCGCCTCCGGTACAGTAGACCAGTCTGGTGACGTGTCCGAGCGGCCGAAGGTGCAACACTCGAAATGTTGTTTGGTGTAACAGCCAACGTGGGTTCAAATCCCACCGTCACCGCCAGTGAGAAAGGTCCCGGTTCCCCTGTAAATCAAGGGAACCGGGGCCTTTTGCTTTGTCCGGGCTGGTGCTATTGGCAAAGAATTAGCAAAACTTCACCATGGCCCCCTTCCCAAGTCTCCAGCTGCGATCACGGCCGCGAGTAACCGGCTCCCCCAGACTTCACCGATCGCTGGTGGCGCCGATCAAGCGCCGTTCCGGGAATCTTTCGAGTAAGAGTACGGCTCTATCAGGAGTTACTGCGGGCTGTCACCAGCTTCGGTCGCCCCTAGCCAGGGCCGCTTTTTGATACCACTAGCTGTCATGAGCTGTCATTGAATCTGCGGAACAGTTGAGGGGTTGTGGCGAGAATCGTGTGTGGGTAGGTAAGTGAGCAGGGATGCGCCATTACGGATCCAGATAGCGGCGCCCCATGGTGCTCCGGCTAGACACCGGCAGTCAGGACTTCGGGCGTCGAACCGGCCGGCACTAACAAACGGGCGAACGATCCCAGTCTGCCTAGCGAGCCACTGGCGAAGCACGCCCGTCAGCGCGAGGGACTGCTGCACGAGTAGGTGACATCTGATCTGGCTTGCCCGCGGGGTGGGTCTGGAAGGATGTTGCTGTGCCCAAGCCCTACCCGTCCGAGTTCCGTGACGACGTTGTGCGCGTCGCGAGGAACCGTGAGCCCGGAGTGACGATCGAGCAAATCGCGAAAGACTTCGGGGTCCACCCGATGACGTTGCAGAAGTGGCTGCATCGCGCCGACATCGACGCAGGTGCGAAGCCCGGCCAGTCCCGGACCGAGGCGGCGGAGATCCGCGAGCTGAAGAAGCGGAACCGGTTGCTCGAGCAGGAGAACGAGGTCCTCCGGCGGGCGGCGGCGTATCTGTCGCAGGCGAATCTGCCGGGAAAAGGTTCTACCCGCTCGTGACAGAGCCCGCCGAAACAGGGATCCCTGTGACGGTGACGTGCCGGGTGCTCAAGCTCTCCCGCCAGCCCTACTACCGATGGCTGGCCGGCCCCATCACCGATAGCGAGGTCGTGGAGGCGTATCGCGCGAACGCGCTGTTCGACGCGCACAAGGATGACCCCGAGTTCGGGCACCGGCTCCTCGCCGACGAGGCCCGTGACGCGGGTGAGGCGATGTCTGACCGGACCGCGTGGCGGATCGCCTCCGCAAACGGCTGGTGGTCCGCGTTCGGGAAGAAGCGGGGACGTAACGGCAAGAAGCCGGGCCCGCCGGTCCACGACGACCTGTGCGCGGTCGTCCACGAGGACGGCCGGACCCGGCACGTGTTCGCCGCCGAAGCCCCGAACCAGCTCTGGCTCGTGGACATCACGGAGCACCGGACCGCGGAAGGCAAGCTCTACTGTTGCGCCATCAAGGACGCGTGCTCAGGCCGGATCGTGGGGTACTCGATCGACTCGAGGATGAAGTCCCGCCTGGTGTTGACGCCGACCGAAAATAGGGCCAAGAACGCCAACTGAAAATGAGGCCACCTGACCATCATGGAAGGTGATCACATTGGACGTTTGGGCGCAGATTCGCCACCGGTACGCGACGGAGAAGATCTCTAAGAGAGAGCTGGCCACGCAGCTCGGGGTTTCGCGGGGAACGGTTGACCGGGCGCTGGAATCAGACCGGCCGCCTAAGTACGAGCGGGCGTCGGCAGGTTCGAGCTTCGACTCCTACGCCGGCCGGGTCCGGACCCTGCTGGCCAGGACTCCGACGATGCCGGCCACCGTGCTGGCCGAACGCGTGGGATGGACGGGATCGGCGTCCCTGTTCCGCGACAAGGTCCGCCAGATCCGGCCCGAGTATCTGCCGGCGGACCCGGTGAACCGGCTGGTCCACGAACCGGGCAAGGCGGTCCAATGCGACCTCTGGTTCCCGCACGAGCCGCTACCGCTCGGGCACGGCCAACAGGGCAAGCCGCCGGTGCTGGTCATGACCAGCACCTTCTCCGGCTTCATCCAGGCCCGGATGATCCCCACCCGCACCACGCCGGACCTGTTGGGCGGGATGTGGTCGCTGATCCAGGACGCGGCCGCGGTCCCCGAGCGGCTGGTCTGGGACAACGAGAGCGGCATCGGCCAGGGCCGGCTGACGGACCCGGCCGCGTCTTTCGCCGGGGTGCTGGGCTGCACGATCCGCCAACTGCCGCCGAACGACCCGGAGTCCAAGGGCATGGTGGAGCGGATGAACCGGTTCTTCCGCCAAGGCTTCATGCCCGGCCGGACCTTCGCCTCCCCGGGCGACTTCAACGAGCAGCTGGCCGACTGGTTGCCGCGGGCCAATGCCCGCTACTCGCGCTCCCGCCACGGACGGCCCGCCGAGCTCGTGTTGCGCGACCGCGAGGCGATGCGCCCGCTGGCACCGCTGGCGCCCGAGACAGGGTTGCGCAAGAGCATCCGGCTGCCGCGGGACTACTACGTGCGGGTGTTCTCCAACGACTACTCCGTCGACCCGTCGGCGATCGGGCGGATCGTGGACGTGGCCGCGGACCTCGAGCAGGTGACCGTCACTGCCGGCGGGACGTTGCTGGCCAAGCACGAACGACGTTGGGCGCGCCACCAGATCCTTACCGATCCGGCCCACGTCGACAGGGCCGCCGCCCTGCGCCGCGCCCACCGCACCATCAGGACCGGCCGCCACGCCGAGGTCCAGGAACGCGATCTGGGCATCTACGACCGGCTCTTCGGCCTCGCCGTCCCGGACGATGCGCGTGAACTGGCGGAGGCCGGCCGGTGAGCGAGCCGGCGAAGAGCATCGAGTACTACGCCCGGGCATTACGCGCCCCGCGCATCACCGACGGCTACCGTGCCCTGGGCGACCGCGCCCGGGAAGCGGGCTGGTCCCACGAGGAGTACCTAGCCGCCGTGCTCAGCCGCGAGGTCGCCGAGCGCGAAGCCTCCGGGGCGGCCCTGCGGATCCGTGCCGCCCGCTTCCCCGGCGCCAAGACCATCGAGGAGTTCAACTTCGACCACCAGCCGGCCGCCGACCGCAACCTGGTGGCCCACCTCGGCACCGGGGTCTTCCTCGAGGAAGCCAAGAACGTGGTCCTGCTCGGTCCTCCCGGCACCGGCAAAACGCATTTGGCCGTGGGCATCGGGATCAAGGCCGCCCGCGCCGGGCACCGGGTCCTGTTCGACACCGCCACCGGCTGGGTCGCTCGCCTCGCCGAGGCGCACGAACGCGGACGCCTGCCCCAGGAACTGACAAAGCTGCGCCGCTACAAGCTGCTGATCGTCGACGAGGTCGGATACATCCCGTTCGACCAGGACTCGGCGAACCTGTTCTTCCAACTGGTCTCGTCCAGGTATGAGCACGCCTCGCTGGTCCTCACCTCGAACCTGGCGTTCAGCCGTTGGGGCGAGGTCTTCGGCGACGCCACGGTCGCCTCAGCCATGATCGACCGCATCGTCCACCACGCGGAGGTTCTCAACCTCACCGGCAGCAGCTACCGGCTCCGCAACAGAACCACCACAAGACCTCAGGCACAATAGAACCGCAACCCGGTGGCCCTATTTTCAGTTGGCAGAAATGGCCCTATTTTCGGTCGGCGTTAACACCTGGCCGTTCAGGCGCTCGAGAATGCTGTCGCGATGCGCGGCGACGTCGCCGGCTGCATCGTGCACAGCGACAGGGGCAGTCAATTTCGGAGCAGGAAGTTCCTGCGCGCTCTTGCCCTTCACCGCATGGGCGGGAGCATGGGCAGAGTCGGATCGAGCGGGGACAACGCCGCCATGGAAAGCTTCTTCGCGCTGCTCCAGAAGAACGTCCTCGACCGCCGCTCCTGGACCACTCGCGAGCAGCTGCGCATCGCGATCGTCACCTGGATCGAGCGGACCTATCACCGGCGACGCCGTCAGGCACGCCTGGGTCGTTTGACGCCCATCGAGTTCGAGACCATCATGAACACGACCGTCGCACTGGCGGCGTGACTAGAACCTGTCACCTAACCGTGCAGCAGTCCCGCGTGCCGGCCGCGTCATGGGGGAGTGTCAGACGAACGGTGTATCTGGTCCTGGCCTGACCGAAAGGAAAGGCGATGACCGATGTCATCGAGATGATTGATCCTGTGACGGGAGAGATCATCGATCAGCAGCAGATCGCGGAGCAGCTGCTCGCGGAAGCGAAGGAGAAGGGCGTCAGCCTGGTCGGCCCGGACGGGCTGCTCGCCGGGCTAACGAAGCGGGTGCTGGAGACTGCGCTCGAGGTCGAGATGACCGAGCACCTCGGTTATGACAAGCACCAGCCCAGCACCGGCGAGAATGCCCGTAACGGGACGCGGGCGAAGACCGTGATGACCGAGGTCGGTGCAGTGCAGATCGACGTTCCCCGGGATCGTGAGGGGTCGTTCCAGCCGAGGATCGTGCGCAAGCGGCAGCGTCGGCTGGACGGGATCGACGAGATCGTGCTGTCATTGACCGCGCGCGGGCTCACGACCGGTGAGGTCGCGGCGCACTTCGACGATGTCTACGGAGCCAGCGTCTCGAAGGACACGATCTCGAAGATCACCGACAAGGTGATCGAGGAGATGACCGAGTGGCAGAACCGTCCGTTGGACCGCGTCTACCCGGTGGTGTTCATCGACGCGATCGTCGTGAAGGTGCGGGACGGGCAGGTGCGCAACAAACCGTTCTACGTCGCCGTCGGCGTCACCACGGGCGGGGAACGCGACATCCTCGGGATCTGGGCCGGCGACGGTGGTGAGGGCGCGAAGTTCTGGCTCGGCGTGCTCACCGAGATCAAGAACCGCGGCGTCGAGGACGTCTGCATCGTCGTCTGCGACGGGCTGAAAGGCCTCCCGGACGCGATCAACACGACGTGGGAGCTGACGGCGGTGCAGACATGCATCATCCACCTGATCCGCAACACGTTCAAATACGCGTCGCGGAAGTACTGGGACCAGATCGCCCGCGACCTCAAGCCGGTCTATACCGCCGTCAACGAAGCTGTCGCGCGGGCCAGGTTCGAGGAGTTCGCCGAGAAGTGGTGCACCATGTATCCCGCGATCCGGCAGCTCTGGGAGAACGCATGGGCGGAATTCATCCCGTTTCTGGACTACGACGTCGAGATCCGCCGCATCATCTGCTCCACGAACGCGATCGAGTCGCTCAACGCCCGCTACCGGCGCGCCGTCCGTGCCCGCGGGCACTTCCCCAACGACGCTGCCGCGCTGAAATGCCTGTATCTCGTGACCCGGTCGCTTGACCCGACGGGGCGAGGTCGGAGTAGTGCCCATTAGCGTGGTGTACGACCGGCCCGCTGGGCGTGGCGTCCTAACGTAAGGCGGCCATCGCGTGATTCTTGAAACGACCTACCAAAGTACGTTTCGAAAGAGAGCCCACGCGATGACCGCACCCCATGTTATCGACCCTGCCCGCTTCCTGTCCGAGCAGCTCGCCCAGGCCTCCCCGGACCTGATGCGTCAGATGCTGACCACGTTCATCAACGCGCTGATGAGCGCCGAGGCCGACGCGGTCTGCGGCGCCGAGTACGGGGCCCGGTCCGAGGAGCGGACCAACTCCCGCAACGGCTACCGTGCCCGCCCGTTCGACACACGCGCCGGCACGCTGGAGGCCGCGGTCCCGAAGCTGCGCTCCGGCTCGTACTTCCCGGACTGGCTCCTCGAGCGCCGGCGCCGCGCCGAGGCCGCGCTGACCACGGTCGTGGCCACCAGCTACCTGCTCGGGGTCTCCACCCGCCGGATGGAGAAGCTCGTCGAAACCCTCGGGATCACCCGGCTCTCGAAGTCCCAGGTCTCCCTCATGGCCCAGGACCTGGACGCGCAGGTCGAGGCGTTCCGCACCCGCCCGCTGGACGCCGGCCCCTACGCGTTCGTCGCCGCCGACGCCCTGGTGCTCAAGGTCCGCGAGGGCGGCCGGGTCGTGAACGTCCACGCGCTGGTCGCCACCGGCGTCAACGCCGACGGGTACCGCGAGGCCCTGGGGATCCAGGCCTCCTCCGCGGAGGACGGAGCCGGCTGGCTCGGGTTCTTCCGCGACCTGGCCGCGCGCGGGCTCACCGGGGTGAGGCTGGTGACCTCCGACGCCCACGCAGGGCTCGTGGCCGCGATCGGCGCGACCCTGCCCGGCGCCGCCTGGCAGCGCTGCCGGACGCACTACGCGGCGAATCTGATGTCGGCCACGCCCAAGGCGTCCTGGCCGTGGGTCAAGACGCTGCTTCACTCGGTCTACGACCAGCCCGACGCCGCCGGCGTGCACGCCCAGTTCGACCGGGTCCTGGACGCGCTGGCCGAGAAGCTGCCGAAGACCGCCGACCACCTCGAGGCCGCCCGCGAGGACATCCTCGCGTTCACCGCGTTCCCCAAGGGGCTCTGGCGCCAGGTCTGGTCCAACAACCCGCAGGAACGCCTGAACCGGGAGATCCGCCGCCGCACCGATGTCGTCGGGATCTTCCCCGACCGCGACGCCCTGATCCGCCTCGTCGGCGCCGTCCTCGCCGAGCAGCACGACGAGTGGACCGAATCCCGCCGCTACCTCGGCCTCGACCTCATCCAGCAATCCCTCACCGTCGGCACACAGCCGGGCACCGACACCGACCCGAAGGAGGACACCGGCACCGACCTGACGCTCAGCGCCTAACCAACCAAGAATCACGCGGCACCCGCGTTACACCACGCAAATGGACTTGACCGAGGTCGGGCACGGTGGGTCACGAGGTGGAAGCCCGCGCTCAACGCCTTCGCTATCACCTTCGAAGGCCGAATCAACTGACAATGCGCCAGGCCAGATCCACCGTTAATCTGACAGACCCACGTCAGGTTGGGGTGTACTCCAGCCTGACGTACTGGCGCATGTTTGGGGGATGCCGCCACGCCTGTCCAAGCGTGTGCCGCATAACGCCCCGTCACCGGGCAGACCACCGGACAGGGTATTCGGGACGCCCCGCAAGGCGTGCTTGCGCGTGCCCAGGTTAGAAGCGGGTGTGTCCGGTTGGGGTTCCCCAAACGGACAGTGTCGCCGTCCCCCTGGGGATCAGTGAAGGCACTGCTGACATCAGTGCCGTCGGATTTTGAACGTGGCATAACTGGGGCGGTCGTGTGCTCTTAGCGGGTCACTTGCCCTGCCGCTCCTCGCCCACACCGCCTCAGCGGCCGAACAGGCGCCCCAGCCAACTGGTGCCGGGGTCCGCTGGTGCGCTCTCGGCCATCCCGGCGGGGTCTTCCGGTCGCACGCGCACCGGTTGGACACCGGCACGTTCCTCATCACCTGGTCCACGTGGTTGCCACAACCGGCCCACGTGGTCTTACCGCACTTGGCGCACTTCACTGCCTGGCACATGATGTGTCTCCTTCTCCTGAGGTCCTAGGGTCGGAGGCGTACCAAATCGAACGATCGCCGAACCTCCGGAATATACCCCTGGTGGTATTAGTTACCAGCATGCGTCTCCTTGCGGGATACCCCCGTAGGTATTACTCTCGACTCAGAGCCGATACCCGAGGGGGTATCTGTAAACCAACGAAGGAGACTCCATGCTGCTTGAACGGATCTACGACGAGGACCTCGCCCAGGCCAGCTACTTCATCGGCTGCCAGAAGAATGGCACGGCCGTCGTGGTCGACGCCCGTCGCGACCTCGCCCCCTACCTGGATCTGGCCGAGAAGAACGGCATGACCATCGTGGCGGTCACCGAGACCCACATCCACGCCGACTACCTCTCCGGCACCCGCGAGCTCGCCGCCAAGACCGGCGCCGAGATGTACGTCTCCGGTGAGGGTGGCCCCGACTGGACCTACGGCTTCGAGGCGAACCTGCTGCACGACGGGGACAAGATCACGATCGGCAACATCACCGTCCAGGCTGTCCACACCCCCGGCCACACCCCCGAGCACCTGTCCTTCCTCGTCACCGACGGCGCCTTCAGCGACAAGCCGGGGTACATGCTGACCGGTGACTTCGTCTTCTCCGGCGACCTCGGCCGCCCGGACCTGCTGGACGAGGCCGTCGGCGGGGTGGACACCCGCTTCGGCGGTGCCAAGGACCTGTTCCGCAGCCTCAAGGAGAAGTTCGTGACGCTGCCGGACCACGTCCAGGTCTACCCGGCCCACGGCGCCGGCTCGGCCTGCGGCAAGGCCCTGGGTGCGATCCCCTCCTCTACCGTCGGCTACGAGCGCCTCTACGCCTGGTGGGGCAAGTACGTCACCGAGGACGATGAGCAGGGCTTCGTCGACGAACTGCTGGCCGGCCAGCCGGACGCCCACGCCTACTTCGGCCGCATGAAGCGCGAGAACCGGGACGGCCCGGCCGTGATGGGCGATCGTGCCCCGCTGCCGCAGCTGGCGATCGAGGACGTCGCCCGCGACCTCGAGCAGGACAAGGTCACCTTCTTGGACACCCGCCCCGTGGACGAGGTCCACGCCGGGACCGTTCCCGGGTCGATCAGCATCCCCGCCCCGGGCAAGATGGCCACCTACGGCGGCTGGGCCTACGACCCCGAGAAGGACGATCGCCCATTGGTACTGCTGGCCCAGGACCAGGAGCAGGCCCAGCAGTTCTGGGACCACCTGGTGCGCGTGGGCATCGACCACGTCTCCGGGTACGTCACCGGGATCGAGGGCCTGCCGACCACCACCCCGCGGATCATCCAGCCGGAGGAGCTCGAGGGCTTCGACGCAGCCTTGGCCCTGGACGTGCGCAACAAGACCGAGCACACCGAGGGCCACATCCCCGGTTCGCGCCAGCTGAGCGCCGGCCGCGTGCTGTGGCACCAGGACCAGCTGCCCAGCGAGGGCACCATCGTGACGTACTGCCAGTCCGGGATGCGCAACTCGGTGGCCGCCAGCGCTCTGCGCCGGGCCGGACACGACGTCGTCGAGCTCGACGGCAGCTACAGCGCCTGGTCCGAGTGGGCCCGCCGCAGCGGAGTCCAGCCGGAGACCTCGGGGACCGCCCAGGAACCGGTCGGCGCCTGATCCGGCAGCCGACCGGCTGACGAGTCGCCCGGTCCACCGGACCGTCCGCAGAAGGGGCGCCCCTTCTGTATACCCCCGGACACGCGAAAACCCCCGGAGCATTGACGGGTCAATGCTCCGGGGGCCTCGGAAACCGCAGTCCAGGCCTCAGGCCAAGGAGAGGAAGAGCTTCTCCATGTCCGCCTTGTCCATGGAGCCGTCCTCCGTGCGCAGGCACTGCTCCAGGCCGGTGGCGATGATGGCGAACCCGGCCCGGTCCAGCGCCTTGGAGACGGCGGCCAGCTGGGTGACCACGTCCTTGCAGTCGCGGCCCTCCTCGAGCATACGGGTGACCGCGGCCAACTGACCCTGGGCCCGCTTAAGCCTGTTGAGGATCGGCTTGAGCTCGGTGGTGTCGAGTTCCATGAGGTGCTCCTCGGGTCGTGGAGGGGATATCAGTCCCCTCCATTCTATACCCCCGGGGGTGTGTTGCATACCCTAGGGGGTATGTGGCAGACTCATGGAGTCATATTCAGACGAACGGAAGAGAAGCCTCTTGACCTCCCTCACCCCCGCCCTGACCGACGTCGATGCCCCGGCTCTGCGCGAGTGGATCGATCGCCACGATGACCTGATCGTGCTGGACGTGCGTTCCGCCGCGGAGTTCGAGGGCCTGCACATCAAGGGTTCCTACAACGTCCCGCTTCCGCTGCTGTCCGAGCACGCCGACGAGCTCGCCCAGCGCCTGGACCGCCACGTGGTGCTGGTCTGCCAGTCCGGCGTCCGCGCCGGGCAGGCCCGCCACCGGCTGAACACCGCCGGCCTGGAGAAGGCCACGGTCCTCACCGGCGGCGTCCCCGCCTTCGAGGCCGCCGGTGGGGACGTCGTCCGCGGCGCCCAGCGCTGGTCCCTGGAGCGCCAGGTGCGCCTGGCCGCCGGCTCCCTCGTGCTGGCCGGGATGCTGGGCGGGAAGCTCGTCTCACCCAAGGTGAGCATGCTCGCCGGGGCCATCGGCGCCGGGCTGAGCTTCTCCGCCGTCACCAACACCTGCGCCATGGGCAACGTCCTGGCCAGGATGCCCTGGAACAGGACGGCCTCCGAGCCCACCGCCCAGTCCGCGATCCAGCAGTTGCCCTCCGCGGGCTGACCCAGACCGCCCGGCGGCGGCGCACCCCCCCTCCGCGCCGCCGTCGGGCCCTTTTCTTCCCAGCCCCGCCCTGCCTACTCCCAAGGACCATCTATGACCGTCACGCTCATCGTCGCCCTCGCGCTCTCGGTGCTGATCGGGGTCTCCCTCGGCCTGCTGGGCGGTGGGGGGTCCATCCTTACCGTCCCAATCCTCACCTACGTGGCCGGGCTTCCCGCCAAGGAGGCGATCGCCGCCTCGCTGTTCGTGGTGGGCACCACCTCGCTGGTCAGCGTGGTCTTCCATGCCCGCAGGGGGAGGGTGAAGTGGCGTACCGGCCTCGTCTTCGGAGTGGCGAGCATGGCGGGCGCCTTCGGCGGCGGGCTGCTGGGCGGCCACATCCCCGGCACCGTGCTGATGATCGCCTTCGCCCTGATGATGGTCGCCACCGCGGCCGCCATGATCCGGGGCCGGAGGAAGGCCCCCTCCTCCGGTGGGGACGAGGCGAAGAAGCTGCCCGTCGTCAAGGTCATCCTCGAGGGCCTGGTGGTCGGCCTGGTCACCGGGCTCGTCGGCGCCGGGGGCGGCTTCCTGGTGGTGCCCGCGCTGGTGCTGCTGGGCGGGCTGTCCATGCCGGCCGCCGTCGGGACGTCCCTGGTGGTCATCGCCATGAAGTCCTTCGCGGGCCTGGGCGGCTACCTCACGAGCGTCCAGCTCGACTGGGGGCTCGTGGCCGGGGTGACCGCCGCCGCGATCGTCGGTTCGCTGATCGGGGCCAAGCTGACGGGGATCATCCCCGAGAACATCCTGCGCGAGGGCTTCGGCTTCTTCGTGCTGGCCATGGGCGTCTTCGTCCTGGTCCAGGAACTGCCCTCCCCCGCAAGCGCCATCGTCGGCGTCCTGGGCTCCGGTGCGGTGGCCGCGGTCCTGCTGTGCCGCTACGCCATCCCGGCCTGCCCGATGCACCGAAACAGGAAACAGACCGACACCCCGCAACCAGCCCCAATCGGCTGACCACTCCGGGATCAACCGCTCCTGCTGCCGGTGCGGGACCGAACACCCCGGCCGCACACCGAGGTTTGAATAGCAGAGACAAATAGCCGGATTATCGCAAACTTGTTTGACCGCCTAGTTCAGTCGCGTCCGCATGGGGATCCCCCGTCGGACACCTTTCAGTTGGACTGGTCGGCCCTGGGTGTGGTGTTCTTCCAAGTCTCCTGATCGGCAGAGCGCTGCCATTCCTGGCGTGGGATGTCCCACTCGCGTGCAGCATCTGTCAGCCAGATCGTCGTATCGGGGTTCCACCCCGCGATGACCGTCGAAGTACCGGTGTCGACGTGCAGCGCACGATTGGCACTACTGAGGTAAGCCAGGACTGTCAGGTGCACAGCATCCCACCCCTCGGCGACTTTCTCCCAGTCCGGGATCACCCACCTGCCGTCGTGCCCGGTACAGCGAAACCAGTCATGACGCCGCGATGCCGTGACCCCCAAGGGGTACTCACGGCAAAGTGCCACCCAATCGGCCCCGGTGCGCACCTCATACGTTCGGCCGGTACCGCGCACGGGGATGACTGTGGCGTTCTCCCAGCCGAAGGAATCCTCGATGAGGTTCAACCCCAGCGGTATCCTTCCGACCGACTGCATTGTCCCTGGCGGGAAGGACCACCACGTCCCCGACCAGTTGGCATGAGGGTCTCGGGGTCTTTCCTTCTCGGCCCGAATCTCTTCGGCTCGTGTACCGCGGGCCCATTCAGCTAGCGCTTGTGATGGCTCCCTGGGCAACGGTGCCGGATCGTCTGCCGACCGCCAATCGATGCTCCACTGTTCGACCTGCCGGCCCTGCGACCACCACTGTGTAGAGGGCGACGTGATCACGTGCTGGGCGACGGAGAGAAGGACCCTTCTCACCTCGGGGAGCGTCGCGAGGACGTCCTCGCCGTCCGGTTCCTGCCACGGACGAGACGTATCCACCGCTCGGGCCAAAGCACGATCGATCACGTCGGCGCCCGACAGCGTCACGTCGAGCGACGCCAAGGCGGTTAAGAGGTCCGGCATGGACGGCGTCGGCGGCGGAGCCGCAACCTCCCCGAACGTGGCAGTCAACAACGCCCGGGACGTTCCCTTACCCGGGTCCAGGTCATGGGCGAGCCAGAACGCGGCTGACCTGACCTCCGTGCTCAAATCCATCGCCATCTCAAGGCACAACCGTCGACCACGTGGACCCACCAACAGCGCATCAGCGTCCGCAACCATTTGCTCACCCTACGTGCGACACACCACCACCCGCCCGTAGGCCGATCCTCATGCGGGGGGTCTGTCAGATTAACGGTGGATCTGGCCTGGCGCATTGTCAGTTGATTCGGCCTTCGAAGGTGATAGCGAAGGCGTTGAGCGCGGGCTTCCACCTCGTGACCCACCGTGCCCGACCTCGCCCCGCCGGGTCAAGCGACCGGGTCACGAGATACAGGCATTTCAGCGCGGCAGCGTCGTTGGGGAAGTGCCCGCGGGCACGGACGGCGCGCCGGTAGCGGGCGTTGAGCGACTCGATCGCGTTCGTGGAGCAGATGATGCGGCGGATCTCGACGTCGTAGTCCAGAAACGGGATGAATTCCGCCCATGCGTTCTCCCAGAGCTGCCGGATCGCGGGATACATGGTGCACCACTTCTCGGCGAACTCCTCGAACCTGGCCCTCGCGACAGCTTCGTTGACGGCGGTATAGACCGGCTTGAGGTCGCGGGCGATCTGGTCCCAGTACTTCCGCGACGCGTATTTGAACGTGTTGCGGATCAGGTGGATGATGCATGTCTGCACCGTCGTCAGCTCCCACGTCGTGTTGATCGCGTCCGGGAGGCCTTTCAGCCCGTCGCAGACGACGATGCAGACGTCCTCGACGCCGCGGTTCTTGATCTCGGTGAGCACGCCGAGCCAGAACTTCGCGCCCTCACCACCGTCGCCGGCCCAGATCCCGAGGATGTCGCGTTCCCCGCCCGTGGTGACGCCGACGGCGACGTAGAACGGTTTGTTGCGCACCTGCCCGTCCCGCACCTTCACGACGATCGCGTCGATGAACACCACCGGGTAGACGCGGTCCAACGGACGGTTCTGCCACTCGGTCATCTCCTCGATCACCTTGTCGGTGATCTTCGAGATCGTGTCCTTCGAGACGCTGGCTCCGTAGACATCGTCGAAGTGCGCCGCGACCTCACCGGTCGTGAGCCCGCGCGCGGTCAATGACAGCACGATCTCGTCGATCCCGTCCAGCCGACGCTGCCGCTTGCGCACGATCCTCGGCTGGAACGACCCCTCACGATCCCGGGGAACGTCGATCTGCACTGCACCGACCTCGGTCATCACGGTCTTCGCCCGCGTCCCGTTACGGGCATTCTCGCCGGTGCTGGGCTGGTGCTTGTCATAACCGAGGTGCTCGGTCATCTCGACCTCGAGCGCAGTCTCCAGCACCCGCTTCGTTAGCCCGGCGAGCAGCCCGTCCGGGCCGACCAGGCTGACGCCCTTCTCCTTCGCTTCCGCGAGCAGCTGCTCCGCGATCTGCTGCTGATCGATGATCTCTCCCGTCACAGGATCAATCATCTCGATGACATCGGTCATCGCCTTTCCTTTCGGTCAGGCCAGGACCAGATACACCGTTCGTCTGACACTCCCCATGCGGGTGCTCAACCGGGTCGATGGAGTGCTCATCGCGACTCGGGTTGTGATCCGTACACTCCTACTTATGGACCTTCTAGACCTGGGGCGGATCATTGTCGGGTTGGTGCTGCTGGTGCTGGGCGGGGAGGTACTGGTGCGAGGGGCCTCCGCCTTGGCTCGTCGAGCGGGGGTTTCCTCCCTGGTGGTCGGGCTCACCGTGGTCTCGGCGGCCACGTCGGCGCCCGAGCTTTCGGTGAGTATCGGTGCGGTCCTGCGCGACGAACCCGGACTGGCGGTGGGCAATGTGGTCGGCAGCAACATTGCTAACGTCTTGCTCATTCTCGGCCTCTCCGCTCTAGTTCTGCCGCTGGCCGCGACACAACGGTTGGTGCGCTTTGATCTCCCCCTGATGCTTTCTCTGTCCGCGGCGTTGCTGCTGGTCTGCCTCGACGGGGTGATCAGCGCGGTAGACGGGCTAATCCTGTTCGGTGCCGTGGTCGCTCACACCGTGCTGACCGTCACCATCGGCCGCAGAAGGACACAGTCCAAGGCCCCTGTTATGCAGCTGGCTGAGGGTTCCCTGGGTATCGGCACCTCCGCCCAGGCCCAGAAATTGCCTGTGGCCTCGAGCGGAAAGTCGATTCTGCTCGTGGTGTTCGGAGTTGCTCTCCTGGTAACCGGGGCCACGCTCCTCGTCGAGGGCGCGGTGAACACCGCCACCACGCTCGGGGTGAGCAGCCTAGTGGTCGGTTTAACCGTCGTGGCCATCGGCACATCTCTGCCTGAGCTGGCGACTTCCCTCATCGCCGTGCGCCGTGGCGAACGTGACTTGGCGATTGGCAACGTGGTCGGCAGCAACATCTTCAACATCGGAGTCGTGCTCGGGTTGCCAGCCATGATCTCCCTCGAGGGCATTCCCGTATCCAGCGCCGCCCTGGCCTTCGATATCCCGGTAATGTTGGCGGCCGCGATCGCCTTGCTGCCCGTAGCCTTCACTGGCTTCACGGTGGCGCGATGGGAAGGCGCCCTGTTCGTAGCCCTGTATCTGGTTTACCTCGGGTATCTCATCCTGGCTGCCACCGCACACGACGCACTGGAAGGATTTACCGCCGTGATGGCATGGTTTGTCCTCCCATTGATCACGGTGACGCTGATCGCCTTCACCGCATACGAAATCGGGCTGCGTAAGGGCCGACAAGGCAGCGGCACAACCCCCCGTCCGTCCTGACCACGAGCCGCTGACTAGATCAACCCGGGCCTGTCAATACCGCGCGCCACCCAGGCACCAGATAGTCCCCCCGATCAGCGCCAGACCCCCCACGCGGGTCAAATCCGTTCTGCACCCCTCTTGATGCGAAGCAGGTTACGGACTTGCCCTGTGCACCGCGATCGAGTCGAGCAGGGAGTGTCAGACGAACGGTGTATCTGGTCCTGGCCTGACCGAAAGGAAAGGCGATGACCGATGTCATCGAGATGATTGATCCTGTGACGGGAGAGATCATCGATCAGCAGCAGATCGCGGAGCAGCTGCTCGCGGAAGCGAAGGAGAAGGGCGTCAGCCTGGTCGGCCCGGACGGGCTGCTCGCCGGGCTAACGAAGCGGGTGCTGGAGACTGCGCTCGAGGTCGAGATGACCGAGCACCTCGGTTATGACAAGCACCAGCCCAGCACCGGCGAGAATGCCCGTAACGGGACGCGGGCGAAGACCGTGATGACCGAGGTCGGTGCAGTGCAGATCGACGTTCCCCGGGATCGTGAGGGGTCGTTCCAGCCGAGGATCGTGCGCAAGCGGCAGCGTCGGCTGGACGGGATCGACGAGATCGTGCTGTCATTGACCGCGCGCGGGCTCACGACCGGTGAGGTCGCGGCGCACTTCGACGATGTCTACGGAGCCAGCGTCTCGAAGGACACGATCTCGAAGATCACCGACAAGGTGATCGAGGAGATGACCGAGTGGCAGAACCGTCCGTTGGACCGCGTCTACCCGGTGGTGTTCATCGACGCGATCGTCGTGAAGGTGCGGGACGGGCAGGTGCGCAACAAACCGTTCTACGTCGCCGTCGGCGTCACCACGGGCGGGGAACGCGACATCCTCGGGATCTGGGCCGGCGACGGTGGTGAGGGCGCGAAGTTCTGGCTCGGCGTGCTCACCGAGATCAAGAACCGCGGCGTCGAGGACGAGGGTGTTTCATAGAGTGTGTAAGGGTCCGGTCTCTAACTGGGGTGTGACCTGTGGTTTCACCCCTTTGAAAGGACGGGCCTCATGGCAGATACCAACACCATTCCGAACCCTCTTGAAGGCGTTCTCAGCGCCGATCAGATCGACGCCCTCGTCACCGCCGCGGAGGATCTCGGGCAGGGGCGCCACGGCGTCGAGGAGCTGCTGGCGCGAATGACCCGCGCGGTCCTGGAACGGAGCCTGGAGACCGAGATGAGCGACCACCTCGGCTACGAGTCCGGGGACCCCGCCGGGGCCGGGACGGGAAACTCGCGCAACGGCAAGACCACCAAGAACGTGCAGACCCTGCAGGGGCCGGTGCAGATCACCGTGCCACGGGATCGGAACGGCTCCTTCGCGCCGGTCATTGTGCCCAAGCGGTCCCGCCGGCTGGGCAAGGTCGAGGACATGATCCTCTCGCTCTACGCCCGTGGGATGAGCACCCGCGACATCGGGGCCCACCTCGAGGAGATCTACGGGGCCAAGGTCTCCGCCGCGACGATCTCCCGGGTCACCGACGTCATCGCCGACGAGGTCGCCCAATGGCAGAACCGGCCGCTGGAAGCGGTGTATCCGATCGTCTACATCGACGCGATCTGGCTGAAGATCCGTGACGGCGGGGTCGTGGCGAACAGGGCCTGCCACATCGCCGTGGGCGTGGACGTCGAGGGCCGCAAGCAGGTCCTGGGCCTGTGGCTGGGCGCTTCGGAGGGGGCGAAGTTCTGGGCCAACGTGCTCACCGAGATCCGCAATCGCGGCGCCACGGACATCCTGGTCCTGTGTTGCGACGGGCTGAGCGGCCTGCCGGCGGCGGTGAACAGCATCTACCCGCAGACCGTGGTCCAGACGTGCGTGGTGCACCTGCTGCGCTCGGCGATGCGCTACGCCTCCTACGGGGACCGCAAGGCGATGGCCAAGGACATGCGTCCGATCTACACGGCTCCGACCGTGCAGGCCGCGGAGCTGGCCATGGAGGCCTTCGCCGAGGCCTGGCAGGCCAAGGCCCCCGGGGCGGTGCTGGCGTGGAGGAACGCGTGGGAGGACTTCACCCCGTTCCTGGCGTTCACACCCGAGATACGCAAGGTCATCTACACCACGAACCAGATCGAATCGATCAACTACCAGCTCCGGAAGATCACCAAGACCAGGGGCTCGTTCCCCTCCGACGACGCGGCGCTCAAGCTGGTCTACCTGGGGATCCGGAACATCGAGACCACCCGCGGAGGCGAGCTCGGAACCGGCACCCAGGGATGGCACCAGGCCCTGAACGCCTTCGCCGTCCAATTCCCCAACCGACTCCCGATCTGACCACCCGGCAGAGCGGATTACCGACCGGTCCCTTACACGGAAAACTTGACACCCCCAAGGACGGGCCTCATGGCAGATACCAACACCATTCCGAACCCTCTTGAAGGCGTTCTCAGCGCCGATCAGATCGACGCCCTCGTCACCGCCGCGGAGGATCTCGGGCAGGGGCGCCACGGCGTCGAGGAGCTGCTGGCGCGAATGACCCGCGCGGTCCTGGAACGGAGCCTGGAGACCGAGATGAGCGACCACCTCGGCTACGAGTCCGGGGACCCCGCCGGGGCCGGGACGGGAAACTCGCGCAACGGCAAGACCACCAAGAACGTGCAGACCCTGCAGGGGCCGGTGCAGATCACCGTGCCACGGGATCGGAACGGCTCCTTCGCGCCGGTCATTGTGCCCAAGCGGTCCCGCCGGCTGGGCAAGGTCGAGGACATGATCCTCTCGCTCTACGCCCGTGGGATGAGCACCCGCGACATCGGGGCCCACCTCGAGGAGATCTACGGGGCCAAGGTCTCCGCCGCGACGATCTCCCGGGTCACCGACGTCATCGCCGACGAGGTCGCCCAATGGCAGAACCGGCCGCTGGAAGCGGTGTATCCGATCGTCTACATCGACGCGATCTGGCTGAAGATCCGTGACGGCGGGGTCGTGGCGAACAGGGCCTGCCACATCGCCGTGGGCGTGGACGTCGAGGGCCGCAAGCAGGTCCTGGGCCTGTGGCTGGGCGCTTCGGAGGGGGCGAAGTTCTGGGCCAACGTGCTCACCGAGATCCGCAATCGCGGCGCCACGGACATCCTGGTCCTGTGTTGCGACGGGCTGAGCGGCCTGCCGGCGGCGGTGAACAGCATCTACCCGCAGACCGTGGTCCAGACGTGCGTGGTGCACCTGCTGCGCTCGGCGATGCGCTACGCCTCCTACGGGGACCGCAAGGCGATGGCCAAGGACATGCGTCCGATCTACACGGCTCCGACCGTGCAGGCCGCGGAGCTGGCCATGGAGGCCTTCGCCGAGGCCTGGCAGGCCAAGGCCCCCGGGGCGGTGCTGGCGTGGAGGAACGCGTGGGAGGACTTCACCCCGTTCCTGGCGTTCACACCCGAGATACGCAAGGTCATCTACACCACGAACCAGATCGAATCGATCAACTACCAGCTCCGGAAGATCACCAAGACCAGGGGCTCGTTCCCCTCCGACGACGCGGCGCTCAAGCTGGTCTACCTGGGGATCCGGAACATCGAGACCACCCGCGGAGGCGAGCTCGGAACCGGCACCCAGGGATGGCACCAGGCCCTGAACGCCTTCGCCGTCCAATTCCCCAACCGACTCCCGATCTGACCACCCGGCAGAGCGGATTACCGACCGGTCCCTTACACGGAAAACTTGACACCCCCTCGAGGACGTCTGCATCGTCGTCTGCGACGGGCTGAAAGGCCTCCCGGACGCGATCAACACGACGTGGGAGCTGACGACGGTGCAGACATGCATCATCCACCTGATCCGCAACACGTTCAAATACGCGTCGCGGAAGTACTGGGACCAGATCGCCCGCGACCTCAAGCCGGTCTATACCGCCGTCAACGAAGCTGTCGCGAGGGCCAGGTTCGAGGAGTTCGCCGAGAAGTGGTGCACCATGTATCCCGCGATCCGGCAGCTCTGGGAGAACGCATGGGCGGAATTCATCCCGTTTCTGGACTACGACGTCGAGATCCGCCGCATCATCTGCTCCACGAACGCGATCGAGTCGCTCAACGCCCGCTACCGGCGCGCCGTCCGTGCCCGCGGGCACTTCCCCAACGACGCTGCCGCGCTGAAATGCCTGTATCTCGTGACCCGGTCGCTTGACCCGGCGGGGCGAGGTCGGGCACGGTGGGTCACGAGGTGGAAGCCCGCGCTCAACGCCTTCGCTATCACCTTCGAAGGCCGAATCAACTGACAATGCGCCAGGCCAGATCCACCGTTAATCTGACAGACCCCGCGTGGGTGCTGCTCCAGTCATGAACCAGCCATGCCTCATCAGATCATGTTGCTGAAACGCGCTCATGTTAACTTGGCTGGCCTATGACACTTGGAATAACTGGCCACGTTTCATGTCTCTGTCCGTCACTCGTTACAGCCCGCACGGATCGGCTACTAGGGCGGGGGGCAAAGTTCCTGCTGGGTATATTGTCGACAGAAACTAGATGGGGGACATTGTGGGGTTTTTGGACAAGCTACTGGTAAGCGGTGTCGCTGCCATCATCGGTGGTGGCATCGTTCAGACCTATCGTTCCGCTCAGGAGACCAAACGCCGGAAAAGCACCCCGATTATTTTCGACGATCGTCTAACTCAGCAGGATTTTGTCACGATCTCGACGCGGATAGCAGAGCGTACGCCGCGTGTTTCTCAAATCACGGCCACTGGAGTCACTGTCCTGCTCGAGGTGCGATCCAACAGCCGGCTGTCGACATGGACAGCCGAAATTGACTTTAACGACTACGGGCGACTGACTGGCAATTACTGGCTGAAGTCGACAAACACGCAGTCGCCTATCCCGCAGTATTTCGCGCATGCACTCCAGGCAGAAATCTGGAAGCATGCCGGCCAGAAACCGAACGGATTGAGATAGGCCTGCTCCTAGCGAGGGCGGGCTTTCAACGATCGACTTCTTCGCGACCAGTCTCCACTGCAGACACGCCAGTCGGGACGGCCCAATGGATACCGATCGTAAGGTTCGAAATGGACCTGGAGAAAGCAGGATGACATGGCAACTGACAACGAATGGATGGAACCCCCGGCACCGCCTGAACTCCCAAGGAACAAGGCGCAGGAGTTCGTTTCCTATGCGCGGGACATGGTCGATTGGACGCAGCGCGAGACGGACGAGGGTCCTGCATCACCGGTCCAATAGAGGGATCGCCAACATCATTCCGGCGCGCCACGACCGCCAATGCCAGTCTGCAGAGCCGGAGAAACGTTTCTGACGAAATAGCATGACCCCAGGACAATCATCAGGGGGAAAAAGTGGCTCTCGGCTATCGCTCGATTCTGCGGCTAGAGGATTCGGAGAACGCCGTTAAGGTCGCCACCGAACAGGTCAGATCCTGGCTGAAAACGAAGCACCGTGGCCAGCGCGGCTACGGCACTCTGGACACCTACGAATGGGTTGGTCCGGGAACCCACGTCATGGGCCCCCATGCCAAGCTGACGGCCGTAGAGCACTCCGGAGAGGACGCCAGCAGGCGGTTGCTGCTGCGCCTCGAGGAGAAGAATGACGCTGGTACATGGTGTGTGAGTGTCACAGCCACATCTCTTCCCAATGGCGCGAATGCAAAACAGTTGATCGTCGTAGAGGTCGATGCGGACGCTGAGATCACCAACGGGAGACCCGTCAGCGAGAACACCAAACCGCCCAAGATCATCCGGTCACTACTGGACGTCACGAAGGCCCGAGACTTCCACGCCGACATTCCGCTGACGACCTCGCCCAGTGTTGTCGACATCGACGACGTCGAAAGTCTCGTTGTAGCGTTGCTGGATACACGACGCACAACCTCGATCGTTGTGGCCGGCTGCATTCCGGGCGCTCCTATGGCGCCCTGGTCCCAGATTATCGGCAACCTAATCTGGAACAGCGCGGGAACTACAGCAGCGTTTGTGCTGACAGAAGCCGCGCAGGAGCAACTGAACATCAAACTCACGGCCACACACGCCGTGGAGAACGGTGCCGTAAGGACGTTTCTCCCCGGCGTAGAGCCCGCCAACAAGGCCGACGCACTGCGCCACAGGATCCTCTACCCGGGATCACTGGCCGATTCACTGACCACGGGCATGCGAGTCCGTCCCTCATTGGTAAGGGTCCATGCCGCGGCGGCGCGGCGCCAACTCCTCGAACGGCCACTGCCCCATGAGGCGCTGCGTAGCGCACGAATACTGGAACGAGAGGAACTTCGCGCTACCGGGTCAGCTACGTTTCCTCCCCCCTCAGCGCCGCCAGCGCCATCTCCGTCCTACACGGACCAGCCGACCGTTTCCCAAGTGCACCACGCGCCGCAATCTCAAGTGGTGGATACCTCCACCGTCGACTACCCCGCAATTCAGCTGCCTCTTGTGGTCCCAGGAAATACGGTTCCTGCCGCGATTCTGAACGAACTGACACTGCTGCTCGCGACCCATGCCGGTTCCAGCGAGCTCAGTCTGGAAAACATTCATAAGCTCGCGGACACGGTGGCGAAAGCCGGCAGTGCCGTTCAGACACACTCGGACAGAATTGACGCGCTCCTCGACAACATCAACAGGGTGCGGGACGAGCGGGACGCGCTCAAGCAGGAATACGAGAACGCGGAGTATGAACTTGCTCTTGAGGCGGAAGAACGACGTCGCGAAGCAGAACAACGTCGCCACTTGGAACGACTGGCGGAATTCCAGTCGAACAAGCTCAAGAGTGTTAGCGGCCATGAAAAACTGCCCATAGGCGGCCACGAAAGTGCCCGCTGGCGGCCAGCAGAACTGCCCGCCGGTGGCCATGAGATCTGCCCACTTCCTTACTTGTTCCTGCCGCGTCTTTAAGCGGTGGGGGCCTCTCCCTGCGGTTTGATGACGGTGTCTAAGCGCACCAAAAGCGAACCAGGAAGAGGCCCTGTATGAAGTCTGACGGAGAAATCATGGAAATTCTTGCTGCCTACGATCTGACCGGATCGTTGCGCGCCACCGCGGAGCTCACGGGCTGCTCGCACCACACCGTTGCTAAACACGTCACCGCCCGTGACGCGGGCCGGCCGATCGGGGAACCCGCGGCCCGCGGCCGGGTCACCGACGCGTTCCTGCCCAAGATCGAGGAATGGATCGAAGCCTCCAAGGGCCGGATCCGGGCCGACAAGGCCCACGAAAAGCTCCTCGCTCTGGGCTACACCGGTTCGGAACGGTCTACCCGCCGGGCGATCGCGCAGGTCAAAGCCGCGTGGCGGCTGGGCCACACCCGCGTCCACCGGCCGTGGATCACAGAACCGGGGATGTGGTTGCAGTACGACTTCGGCGACGGGCCCCGGATCGGCGGGGTGAAGACCATCCTTTTCGTGGCCTGGCTGGCGTTCTCACGCTTCCGCATCGTGATCCCGCTCAGGGACAGGACCGCGCCGAGCGTGTTCGCGGCCCTGGACCGGTGCTTCCGGATCCTCGGAGGGGCGCCGACCTATGTCCTCACGGACAACGAGAAGACCGTCACCACCGCCCACGTCGCCGGGGTCCCGGTGCGCAACCAGCAGACCCTGGACTTCGCCCGGCACTACGGGGTGACCGTGCTGACCTGCCAACCGGCGGACCCGGCCACCAAAGGCGGAGTCGAAGCGTCCGTGAAACTCGCCAAGGCCGACCTCGTGCCCAAAGACACCAACCTCCGCGATGACTACCGCACCTTCGCCGAGCTCGAGGCCGCCTGCACGGCGTTCATGGACGAGGTCAATCACCGTGAGCACCGGACGACGCGGCGGAAACCCGCGGCCATGCTCGCCGAGGAAGCCCCGCGGCTGCACCGGATCCCGGACACCGCCCACACGGTCGCGTTCGGCCTGGCCCGCGGCGTTCCGGAGAACACCCCAATGGTCACCTTCGAAAACGCCCAGTACTCCGTCCCGGCCCACCTGCTCGGAGCCCGGGTGTTCGTCCGCACCCACGGCACCGGGCCCGGCGAGCAGGTCATCATCGTCCACCACGGCACGACCGGGCCCGTCGAAGTCGCCCGCCACGAACGGGCACGGCCCGGCAGCCCCGCCATCAACGACGAACACTTCCCCGGAACCCGGGCGAAGCTCCCCGGCGACTACGAGGTGAGGGCCCGCAGCGCGGACGAGGCCGCGTTCCTGGCCATCGGCGAAGGCGCCAGAACCTGGCTCGTCGAGGCCGCCGCGGCCGGGACCGCAAGGATGAACGTGAAAATGGCCGAAGCCGTTACGCTGGCCAAAATCGCCGGCACTGATCAGGTCGACCGGGCCCTGGGCGACGCCGCCCTGCACGGCCGGTTCGCGCACCCGGACCTCGCCTCGATCTTGAACGCCAACATCCGCCGCACTACCACCCACGCCGCCAACGAAGCCACCTCCCTCACCCAAGGAACAGGGGCGTGGGCCGCGATCGGCAACCCCGCAACCATCACCACGCCGGAGGAGGCCCGATGAGCCCCGTCACCACGACCAATACCGTGGCTCCGCCGCTACCGGCGGACCTGGAGGCCCTGATGCGGTCCCTGAAAATGCCCCACGCCCGGGCGCTGGCCCCGGACCTGATCGCGACCGCCCGCGCCCAGCGGTGGGAACCGGCCGAGGTCATCAAGGCCCTCTTCACGGAGGAAGCCGCCGGCCGGGCCCGGTCCATGCTCGCTTCCCGCCGCAAAGCAGCCGGGTTCCCGACCGGGAAGACCTTCGAGGCGTGGGACCCTGCAGCGTCCTCCATCCCGGGCCCGACCCAGCAGGCACTGCGGACCCTGGAATGGATCACCCGCAGGGAAAACTTGGTCGTCTGCGGGCCCTCGGGGACGGGGAAGACGTTCTTCCTCGAAGCCCTCGGCCAGCAGGCCGTCGAAGCCGGAATGCGGGTCGCTTGGTTCAGGCTCGAGGACCTCGGCGTCCTCATCCGCGCCCACCGAACCGATGACAGCGTCACCCGGGCCGTTGCCCGGATCCTGCGCGCCGAGCTCGTGGTCATCGATGATATTGGTCTGTTGCCCGTGGCCACGGACGCCGCCGAAGGCCTCTACCGGGTCGTGGACGCAGCCTACGAAAAACGCTCCGTCGCGATCAGCTCCAACCTCCACCCCGCCGGGTTCGATGAGCTCATGCCCAAAACCCTCGCCACCGCCACCGTTGACCGACTGCTGCACCACGCCCACGTCTGCCAGACCAGCGGCGATTCCGTCCGTCTTACCCAGGCCCTCGCCGGAAAAGGAGTGACCCGCTTGAACTGACCAACCCAACGATGGCCGACCCCGCCGAAACGAATCAGTGGGCAGATCTGTTGGCCATAACCGGGCAGTTTTACTGGCCACCAGCGGGCACATCAACTGGCCGCCCATGGGCAGAACGTAATGGCCATTGACACAAGAGCCTGCAGGACTTCACCACGTTCGTGGATCCCGACCACGGACTTGATGAATCCCCAAGCTCGGTTATAGACATGCTGGCCCGTCTTGAGTCTGAAGAACGTGTGGCCAAGTTCATCGCCTTCACCGGGGATCTGAATAAGGCCATGGACCTTGAAATCTATGACGGGCTCGGTCGGTGTGCAGCGACTTTCTGGGAATACGTCCTCATTATGAGGGACTACTGCATAGAGAAGACTGACGGCAACTTCTCTGGGAACCTTTTCGGATACCTCACCAGTGAGCAGACGCTCGGTAGGAAGTGTGATCCGAAACGGTTCGCGCAAACCGAAAGCGAGTCTGTGAAATCGAATTCGGGACTGCTGCACGGTTAGGTGACAGGTTCTAGTCACGCCGCCAGTGCGACGGTCGTGTTCATGATGGTCTCGAACTCGATGGGCGTCAAACGACCCAGGCGTGCCTGACGGCGTCGCCGGTGATAGCTCCGCTCGATCCAGGTGACGATCGCGATGCGCAGCTGCTCGCGAGTGGTCCAGGAGCGGCGGTCGAGGACGTTCTTCTGGAGCAGCGCGAAGAAGCTTTCCATGGCGGCGTTGTCCCCGCTCGATCCGACTCTGCCCATGCTCCCGACCATGCGGTGAAGGGCAAGAGCGCGCAGGAACTTCCTGCTCCGAAATTGACTGCCCCTGTCGCTGTGCACGATGCAGCCGGCGACGTCGCCGCGCATCGCGACAGCATTCTCGAGCGCCTGAACGGCCAGGCGGGACTTCATCCTCGAGTCGATCGAGTACCCCACGATCCGGCCTGAGCACGCGTCCTTGATGGCGCAACAGTAGAGCTTGCCTTCCGCGGTCCGGTGCTCCGTGATGTCCACGAGCCAGAGCTGGTTCGGGGCTTCGGCGGCGAACACGTGCCGGGTCCGGCCGTCCTCGTCGACGACCGCGCACAGGTCGTCGTGGACCGGCGGGCCCGGCTTCTTGCCGTTACGTCCCCGCTTCTTCCCGAACGCGGACCACCAGCCGTTTGCGGAGGCGATCCGCCACGCGGTCCGGTCAGACATCGCCTCACCCGCGTCACGGGCCTCGTCGGCGAGGAGCCGGTGCCCGAACTCGGGGTCATCCTTGTGCGCGTCGAACAGCGCGTTCGCGCGATACGCCTCCACGACCTCGCTATCGGTGATGGGGCCGGCCAGCCATCGGTAGTAGGGCTGGCGGGAGAGCTTGAGCACCCGGCACGTCACCGTCACAGGGATCCCTGCTTCGGCGAGCTCTGTCACGAGCGGGTAGAACCTTTTCCCGGCAGATTCGCCTGCGACAGATACGCCGCCGCCCGCCGGAGGACCTCGTTCTCCTGCTCGAGCAACCGGTTCCGCTTCTTCAGCTCGCGGATCTCCGCCGCCTCGGTCCGGGACTGGCCGGGCTTCGCACCTGCGTCGATGTCGGCGCGACGCAGCCACTTCTGCAACGTCATCGGGTGGACCCCGAAGTCTTTCGCGATTTGCTCGATCGTCACTCCGGGCTCACGGTTCCTCGCGACGCGCACAACGTCGTCACGGAACTCGGACGGGTAGGGCTTGGGCACAGCAACATCCTTCCAGACCCACCCCGCGGGCAAGCCAGATCAGATGTCACCTACTCGTGCAGCAGTCCCTTCGAAGTGGAGAAAAGAGCGACTATTGCCGGTCCCCGATTCCGTTGACCCATCAAAACAGGTGCTTATGCTCGCCCATTTCAAGACATCGGTAAAGGACGGAGTGGCACCGCGCATGTACATTCACGATGACACAACTGGCACGGGAAAGATCTACATCGGCTACATCGGCAAGCACCTAAGCAATACGATGACCAGCTAGAGCACCGTTGCCCACGGGCCACAGATTACCGATTCGGTCCTCCCTTTCCGTCTCAGGCGCTGATTGTCCGGTGCCGCCGAGGGCCTTGACCTGGCGGCACTCCTGGAGCCGGTTTACTAGATCGAAAGCGTCATTGGGGAAGTACTGGAAGATGTCCAGACCCCGTCCGAGGATAATCTTCCACCCCGTGTCGGTTGTTATGGATGGGTCGTGGATGGAGCCGTCGAAACTGTAGTCGAACGTGATCCCGGCGACGGCTGAGTAGTGCCCATTAGCGTGGTGTACGACCGGCCCGCTGGGCGTGGCGTCCTAACGTAAGGCGGCCATCGCGTGATTCTTGGAAAGACCGACCAAAGTCTCTTCTCAAGGAGTTTCCACGCGATGACCGCACCCCATGTTATCGATCCTGCCCGCTTCCTGTCCGAGCAGCTCGCCCAGGCCTCCCCGGACCTGATGCGCCAGATGCTGAGCACGTTCATCAACGCGCTGATGAGCGCCGAGGCCGACGCGGTCTGCGGCGCCGAGTACGGGGCCCGGTCCGAGGACCGGACCAACTCCCGCAACGGCTACCGGGCCCGCCCGTTCGACACCCGCGCCGGCACGCTGGAGGCCGCGGTCCCGAAGCTGCGCTCCGGCTCGTACTTCCCGGACTGGCTCCTCGAGCGCCGGCGCCGCGCCGAGGCCGCGCTGACCACGGTCGTGGCCACCAGCTACCTGCTCGGGGTCTCCACCCGCCGGATGGAGAAGCTCGTCGAAACCCTCGGGATCACCCGGCTCTCGAAGTCCCAGGTCTCGCTCATGGCCCAGGACCTGGACGCGCAGGTCGAGGCGTTCCGCACCCGCCCGCTGGACGCCGGCCCCTACGCGTTCGTCGCCGCCGACGCCCTGGTGCTCAAGGTCCGCGAGGGCGGCCGGGTCGTGAACGTCCACGCGCTGGTCGCCACCGGCGTCAACGCCGACGGGTACCGCGAGGCCCTGGGGATCCAGGCCTCCTCCGCGGAGGACGGCGCCGGCTGGCTCGGGTTCTTCCGCGACCTGGCCGCGCGCGGGCTCACCGGGGTGAGGCTGGTGACCTCCGACGCCCACGCCGGGCTCGTGGCCGCGATCGGCGCGACCCTGCCCGGCGCCGCCTGGCAGCGCTGCCGGACGCACTACGCGGCGAATCTGATGTCGGCCACGCCCAAGGCGTCCTGGCCGTGGGTCAAGACGCTGCTGCACTCGGTCTACGACCAGCCCGACGCCGCCGGCGTGCACGCCCAGTTCGACCGGGTCCTGGACGCGCTGGCCGAGAAGCTGCCGAAGACCGCCGACCACCTCGAGGCCGCCCGCGAGGACATCCTCGCGTTCACCGCGTTCCCCAAGGGGCTCTGGCGCCAGGTCTGGTCCAACAACCCGCAGGAACGCCTGAACCGGGAGATCCGCCGCCGCACCGATGTCGTCGGGATCTTCCCCGACCGCGACGCCCTGATCCGCCTCGTCGGCGCCGTGCTGGCCGAGCAGCACGACGAGTGGACCGAATCCCGCCGCTACCTCGGCCTCGACCTCATCCAGCAATCACTCGCCGTCGGGGCCACGCCCGACACCGACACCGACCCGAAGGAGGACACCGGCACCGACCTGGCGCTCAGCGCCTAACCAACCCAAGAATCAGGCTGCACCCGCGTTACACCACGCAAATGGACTTGACCCTCGACCTACCGCTCGGACGAGAGCGCGTGGCGAGTCCATGTGAAGCCGCAGTGGGGCACCCGCGCCGTCGGCAGCATTCGGCACACTGAGGTCGCGACCTGGGTCGCGGAGCTCAGCAAGGAGAAGTCCGCAACGACCGTCAAGCGGGTGCACGGCGTGCTCGCCGCGATCCTCGACAGCGCAGTGCGCGACCGGCGGATCCCGTCGAATCCAGCTCGTGACGTGAGGACGCCGAGGAAGGTCAGGAAGCCCCGGGCCTACTTAACGCTCGAGCAGGTCGAGCGGCTTGCTGAAGCGTCCAAGTACCCCGGGCTGATCAGGTTTCTGGCGTTCACGGGTCTGAGGTGGGGAGAGGCTACCGGCCTGACGGTCAAGCGGGTGGACACGGCCCGTCGACGGGTCGAGATCGTGGAGAACGCGGTCATGGTCGGCGGACAGGTGAAGGTCGGCACTCCGAAGACCCACCACCGGCGCTCGGTACCGTATCCGGACTTCCTGGACGACACGGTGGCCGCGGCGTGCGCAGGTAAGGATCGAGACGCGTTGCTCTTCCCTTCTGAGCTCGGCGGTTTCCTGCGGCCGGGCAACGGGAAGGGCGGGTGGTTCCGGGGAGCCGTAAAGCGGGCGCAGGCCAGCGAAGCGCACTTCCCGCACGTCACTCCGCACGACCTTCGCCACACGACGGCGTCGCTTGCGATCAGCAGTGGCGCTAACGTCAAGGCCGTGCAACGGATGCTCGGGCACGCCAGTGCAGCCATGACCTTGGACGTGTACGCAGACCTCTTCGACGACGATCTGGACACCGTCGCGGAGGCGCTGAGCAAGATGCGTGCGGAGCACCTGATCCGACAAGGATCTGACAATGGTTCACCTGCGAATAGGGGTGATCAGGTGTGAGCAAGCCGCAGGCGATGGCAGCAATTTTGGCTCTGTGACAGGGAAGACGATCGGTGACGGGGGCACCGGAACGCGTGACTACTGGTTCAAATCCCACCGTCACCGCCACCTGAAAGGCGCTTGCTTCGTTGACAACACAGCAAAGCAAGCGCCTTTCGCTTCTCCGGTTCACGCCTTTCGGCAATCCAAGGGAGTTCCGCGGTTGGCCTGATCCCCATCGAGGTGCTCATCGTGGAGGGGCGGGCTGCCGCACTCGGTCGATGCCGTCCCTTGGGCCTTGGCGAACGCCGCACCCGGCAGGCCCATCATCGCGCTGAAGTCAAGCAGCCGCTAGAGGCTCTGGCGGCGCACCCGGCGCACCGTGTGGAACGCCCTGTGGGCCAAGACCACGACGGCGGCCCAGGCCAGCCCCAGCGCCCAGGCCGCGACGACGTCGGTGAACCAGTGGTGCCCCAGGAAAACGCGGCTGCTGCCGATGCCGACGACGAACAGGAGGCCCAGCGTCAGGACCACGATCCGGGCCGTCCGGCTGCGCAGCTCGATCCAGCACAGGTAGACGATCACCGCGACGATGGCCGTGGCGTTGAGCGTGTGCCCGCTGGGAAAGGACGCGGAGGACTCGTACGGAGGCACGGCGTCGGCGAGCGCCGGCCGGGCCCGCCCGATCAGTTCCTTGCCGACGACCGTCATCAAGAGCGATCCGGCCGCCGTGGCCGCGACCAGGATGAGCGGACGCCAGCTCCGGCCCATCCACGTCAGCACGCCGATCGCGGCGAGCGCGACGACCGGCATGCCCACGGTCCCGCCGACGTCGGTGAAGGCGGTGACTCCGGCGTCCAGCCCCGGCGAGCGAAGGGTGATCATCCAGTCCAGGAGCGGTTGGTCGACCCCGGCCAGGCCGTCGGCCTCGACCACGGACTCGTAGATCTCGGCCGCGAGCGCCGTGAGGGCCGTGACGGCCGCCGCACCCAGGACCAGGACGAGCCACAGGGCGCCGTACGGTCCGGCCACCCGGGCGACGACGGACGCCGCCTTGTCCCCCGGGTCCGCCTGATGCGCTGGCTGGGTCATCTTCCTGCCGTCCTTCCACGTGTTCCGGTCCGGCCCTCGGCCGGCTGCCGCGGCCGGGTCCGCCCTGCCGTTCGTAGCTGAAAGACTAGTGCCATGGCATTGCGGATCCTGGCAGTAGGCAAGAAGCACGAATCGTGGGTCGCCGAGGGCATCGAGCGCTACGGCAAGAGGATGAAGAAGCCCTTCGACCTCTCCTGGCAGCTGTTGCCGCACTCCGCCCGGGAGGGCGATGCCGCCCGCGCCGAGGAGTCGTCCCGCATCCTGTCCAAGGTGTCCCCGTCCGACTACCTCGTCCTCCTGGACGAACGCGGGAAGAACATCGACTCCCCCGCGCTCGCGGCCGCCCTGCAGCGTCCGCTCGACACGGCCCGGCCCGTCACGCTCGTCATCGGCGGGGCCTACGGCGTCGACGCCGAGGTGCACCGGCGGGCGGACTTCGTCTGGAGCCTGTCCAAGCTCGTCTTCCCGCACCAGCTGGTCCGCCTGGTCCTGGCGGAGCAGCTCTACCGGGCCCAGGAGATCGCCGGTGGCCGGCCCTACCACCACGAATAACCGGTTGCCTGCAGACACCAATTCCGCCCGGGTGTAGCGTCGGGAAAGCAGGCACCGCCTGCCCACGACCGAGGAGGGATACCGTGAAAAACCGAACCCCGATCCTGCTGGCTGCGGCCCTGCTGGCGCCGCTCGCACTGTCCGCGTGCGGAGCGCCGCAACAGGCCACCGAATCCACCCTCAGCCCCGGCTCACCGCAGGCCACCTCGACCCAGGAGGCACCGGCGTCGTCCTCGGGGCCCGCCGGCGCCGCCCCGACGGGCGCGGGCACGGCGACCCCCGGCACGGCCCCGGCGGGCCTGCCGTGCAGCGCGGACGACGCCGAGATCGTCGTCGAGGATGTCGAGGGCGGCGCCGACGCGCAGGCCGTGACGCGCCGGCTCGTCGTGACCAACGAAGGGGACGAGTGCACGCTCGCCGGCTTCCCCGTCATCACCTACCAGGCCGCCGAGGGCGAGACCCTCGGTGCGCCGGCGGCCCACGTGGGCGAGCCGGCGCCGGAGATCACGCTCGGCACCGGCGAGAGCGCCGCGGCCGTGCTGCGCGAGAAGCAGGCCGGGAAGTTCGACCCGGAGGACTGCCGGCCCGTCGACGCCCCGCTCCTGGCCGTGGCCCTGTCCGACGGCGGCGCGACATCCTACCTGAAGCGCGACGCGACGGCGTGCTCCTCGGCGACCGTGGTGCTGCTGGAGGCGGGCCCGTACGAGAAGTAGCCGCGGCTCACAGGCCGGTGCGACCCCTCGCCTCGGCCTCGCGCGCAATGTCGGCGAGGTCCTGCTCGAGCATCTTGCGCGTGCCCTTGACGGCGAGCGGGCCCATCAGCCGGCCGATGAAGCGCGCCACCGCGCCCTGGCCCACGGGGTCGCCGCCGAAGACGAGCTCCAGCCGCGTGCCCCCGGGCTCGGGCGTCAGGGTGAACGTGGAGTCGTAGCGCACGCCGCGGGACTCGGCGCGCACGACGGTGCGGCGCGGCTCCTCGACCTCGTCCACCCACATCTCCTCCGTCGCGCTGCGGCCCATGACCTTGCGCGTCTCGCGCCACCGCACGCCCGGTGCGTAGCCCGTGCCCTCGACGCGTTCGACGGCCTCGATGCCGCCGAAGGTCTGCGCCGCGTGGTCCAGGTCCGTCACCACGTCCCACACCACGCGCGGGTCGGCGGCGACCAGCCGCTCGACGCGAATCTCGATCCTGTCCATGGGCCGTCCCTTCTGCGGTTGCCGGCGCCGCGCGGGCCGGTTCCGCCAGTGTAGGGCGCGGCACCGACGCTTGGGTACGGGGACGGTACGACGCCGGACGGCGGCCTCCCGGGGCGGCGCCGCCCGGGCACGGCGGGGCTCCCGGGACGACCCGGAGCGGCGGGCCCGCCGAAGCGTCGGTGGCGCGGCGTAGGCTGATCCCGATGGAACCCCAGGCCCCCACGACATCGGTGATGGACCGGTTCACGCCCGCCACGCGGGAGTGGTTCACCGGGGCCTTCAACGCGCCCACCGCGGCCCAGCTCGGCTCGTGGCAGGCCGTGTCCTCCGGCGCGAACGCCCTCGTCATCGCACCGACGGGCTCCGGCAAGACGCTCTCGGCGTTCCTCTGGGCCCTCGACTCGTTCATCCGGGCCGCCGACGCGCCGCGGCAGGCCGAGCTGGACCTCGACGGCGTCACCGGCACCCCCGCGCGGCACGCCCGGCGCACCACACGCGTCCTCTACATCTCCCCGCTCAAGGCACTCGGGGTCGACGTCGAACGCAACCTGCGCAGCCCGCTCATCGGCATCACCCAGATTGCGGGCCGGCTCGGCCTCCCCGCCCCGGAGATCACGGTCGGCGTGCGCTCCGGCGACACCCCGGCGTCGGAGCGGCGCAAGCTGCTCTCCCACCCGCCGGACATCCTCATCACGACCCCCGAGTCCCTGTTCCTCATGCTGACCTCGCGCGCGCGGGCGACCCTGGCCGGCGTCGACACCGTCATCGTCGACGAGGTCCACGCCGTCGCGGGCACCAAGCGCGGCGCGCACCTGGCCGTCTCCCTCGAACGACTCGACGCCCTGCTGGCGCGCCCGGCCCAGCGGATCGGCCTCTCCGCCACGGTCGAGCCCCGCGGGGAGGTCGCCCGCTTCCTCGGGGGCGCGCGGCCCGTCGAGGTCGTCGCCCCGGAATCGGCCAAGACGTGGGAGCTCACCGTCACGGTGCCCGTGGAGGACATGACCGACCTGCCCGCGGCCGCGGCCGCGCACGACCTCGGGCCCGCGTCCGGCCTGCAGCCCCAGGCCAGCATCTGGCCCCACGTCGAGGAGAAGATCGTCGACCTGGTGCTCTCCCGCCGCTCGACCATCGTCTTCGCGAACTCCCGCCGGCTCGCCGAGCGCCTGACCGGGCGGCTCAACGAGATCCACTCCCTCCGCTTGGCCGCCGCCGAGGGGACGGATCCCTGGGGCGTCGACGGCACCGGCGACGTCTGGGCCGAGGGCGGCACCGGGGCCGGTCCCGGGCAGGGATCCCGTGGATCGGCGCCCGGAACCGGGCCCGGCGGCCCGCCCGGGCGGATGCCGGCCGAGATCATGGCCCAGGCCGGGACGGTCGCCGGGGCCGAGCCGCTCCTGGCGCGGGCCCACCACGGATCGGTGTCCAAGGACCAGCGCGCGCAGATCGAGGACGACCTCAAGTCGGGCCGGCTGCGCTGCGTCGTCGCGACGTCCTCGCTCGAGCTCGGGATCGACATGGGGCTCGTGGACCTCGTGATCCAGGTCGAGTCGCCGACGTCCGTGGCCTCCGGCCTGCAGCGCGTGGGACGCGCCGGCCACCAGGTCGGCGAGACCTCCCACGGCGTCTTCTTCCCCAAGCACCGCGGGGACCTGGTCAACACCGCCGTCGCCGTGGAGCGCATGCTCGCCGGCGGGATCGAACCCCTGCGCGTCCCGGCGAACCCCCTGGACATCCTCGCGCAGCAGACGGTCGCGGCCACGGCGCTCGGCGCGGTCGACGCGGAGGAGTGGTTCGACGTCGTCCGCCGCTCGGCGCCCTTCGCCGCCCTGCCGCGTTCCGCGTTCCACGCCGTGCTGGACCTGCTCGCCGGCAAGTACCCGTCGGACGAGTTCGCGGAACTGCGCCCGCGGATCATCTGGGACCGCGACGCCGGCACGATCACCGGCCGTCCCGGCGCCCAGCGGCTCGCCGTGACCTCGGGGGGGACCATCCCGGACCGCGGCCTGTTCGGCGTGTTCCTCGCCGGGAGCGAGGACACCGTCAAGGGCGGCCGGCGCGTGGGCGAGCTCGACGAGGAGATGGTCTACGAGTCCCGCGTGGGCGACGTCTTCGCGCTCGGGGCCACGAGCTGGCGGATCGAGGACATCACGCACGACAAGGTGATCGTCACCCCGGCCTTCGGGCAGCCGGGCAAGCTGCCGTTCTGGAGCGGCGACGCGCTCGGCCGGCCCGTGGAGCTCGGCTACGCCCTCGGCGCCTTCCGCCGGGAGCTGGCCGCGGCAGGCGACGACGAGGCGGCCCGGCGCCTCGACGCGATCGGCCTCGACGGCTGGGCGGCCGCGAACGTGCGGAACTACCTGCGTGCCCAGCGCGAGGCCACCGGCGTCGTCCCGAGCGACAGCTCGCTCGTCGTGGAGCGCTTCCAGGACGAGCTCGGCGACTGGCGCGTGGTCCTGCACTCCCCCTTCGGCCTGCCCGTGCACGCCCCGTGGGCCCTGGCCGTCGGGGCGCGCCTGCACGAACGCTACGGGCTGGACGGTTCGGCGATGGCCGCCGACGACGGGATCGTCCTGCGCGTGCCGATGATGGAGGACGAGCCGCCGGGCGCCGAGCTGTTCCTCTTCGAGGAGGACGAGCTCGAGTCGATCGTCACGGCCGAGGTCGGCGGTTCCGCGCTCTTCGCCTCCCGGTTCCGCGAGTGCGCCGCGCGCGCCCTGCTGCTGCCCCGCCAGAATCCGGCCAAGCGCACCCCGCTCTGGCAGCAGCGGCAGCGATCGGCCCAGCTGCTCGACGTCGCCCGGAAGTACCCGACGTTCCCGATCATCCTCGAGACGGTCCGCGAATGCCTGCAGGACGTCTACGACCTGCCCGCCCTGCGCTCCATCGCCGCCGCCGTGGCCCGCCGCGAGATCACGGTCGTGGAGACCACCACCAGGGCGCCGAGCCCGTTCTCCCAGTCCCTGCTGTTCGGCTATGTCGCCCAGTTCCTCTACGAAGGCGACTCACCACTGGCCGAACGCCGGGCGGCCGCCCTGTCCCTGGACCCCGGACTGCTCAACGAGCTGCTGGGCCGTGCAGAGTTGCGCGAGCTGCTGGACCCGCAGGTCATCGAGCGCACCGAGGCCGAGCTGCAGCGCCTCGCCGAGGGCTACCGGCTCAAGGGGCTCGAGGGGACGGCCGACCTGCTGCGCCTGCTCGGTCCGCTCGACGAGGCCGAACTCGCCGCGCGCCTCGAGCCCGCCGACGGCCCTTCCGGCCCATCCGGCGAAACCGCGGGCCATGGACCGATCGCCGTCCATCGGACGCAGATCGGTCGAGAAGCCGCAGTTGGGCCGGAGGAGCCCGCCGCGGCCGGGCGCCACACGGAGGAGACCGCCGCGGCCGCGCGCCACGTGGGGGATCTCGTCCGCGCCAACCGGGCGCTGCGCCTGAACCTCGCCGGCCGGCCCGTCGTCGCCGCGATCGAGGACGCGGCCCGGCTGCGCGACGCGATCGGCGTGCCCTTGCCGATCGGCGTCCCGCTCGCGTTCGTCGAGCCGGTCGCGGATCCGCTCGGGGACCTCGTGGGCCGCTACGCGCGCACCCACGGGCCGTTCACGGCGGCGGAGGCGGCGGCCCGGCTGGGCCTCGGTGGCGCCGTCGTGCTGGCCGTCTTGAAGCGCCTGGCCGGGGAGGGCCGCGTCGTCGAGGGCGAGTTCCGGCCCACGGCGCAGGCCCACGACGGCAGCGGGGAGGCCGGCGCCGAATGGTGCGACGCCGAGGTCCTGCGCCGGATCCGCCGGCGCTCGCTGGCCGCGCTCCGCGCCGACGTGGAACCCGTGGACGCGGCCGCCTATGGCCGCTTCCTGCCCGAGTGGCAGTCCGTCGGCGCGCGCCTGCGCGGGCTCGACGGCGTCGCCACGGTGATCGACCAGCTCTCCGGCGTCCCCGTCCCGGCGAGCGCCTGGGAGGGGTTCGTGTTGCCCGCGCGCGTGGAGGACTACCGGCCCGGCATGCTCGACGAGCTCATGGCCACCGGCGAGGTGCTGTGGTCCGGGGCCGGTGCCCTCGCGGGCAACGACGGCTGGATCAGCCTCCACCTCGCGGAGAACGCCCCGCTGACGCTCGAGCCGGATCCGTCGTTCGAGCCGGGCGCGCTGCACCGCCGGATCCTGGCCGCGCTCGACCCCGGGGGCACGGGCCTCGGAGGGGCCTACTTCTTCGGGCAGCTCGCTTCCCTCGTCGAAGCGCAGGGACGGGACGACGTCGCGGCCCGGCTGCCGGGAGACGCTCGGGGACGGGACGACGCCGCAGCCCGGCTGCCGGGCGACGCTCAGCCCGGGCGCCCGGGGGCGGAGGGACGCCCTCCCGTGGACGGCGCCACGGCGGCAGGGCCCTCCGCGGGGGCGCCGGTGCCCCAGGAGGAGCTGCTTGCGGCCCTCTGGGACCTGGTCTGGGCAGGCCGGGTCGGGAACGACACCTTCGCCCCCGTCCGCGGCATGCTGGGCGGCGGGAAGACGGCGCACCGGCAACGGGCTCAGACCCCACGGGCCCGCACGCGGTTGCCGGGACGCTACGCCGGCCTCGGGAGGCCGCAGCGCGGAGCCGCGTCGGGCGCCTCCGGATCCCGCGGTCCGAACCCCGGCCCCGGTGTCGGGAGTGACCTCGAGGGCGGTGCCGGCGCCCCCGGCGGGACGCCGCTGCGCGGCGGGCTCCGCCCGGATGCGTCCGGGCGGCTCGAGGCGAGCCACGACGCCGGACGCCTCCCGTCCCATGCTGCCGGACGATGGTCGCTGCTGCCGGCCCCGGAAGCGGACCCCACGGTGCGCGCCCACGCCCTCGCGGAGTACCTCCTGGACCGCTACGGGGTCGTGACCCGGGGCTCGGTCGCCGTCGAGGACGTCCCCGGCGGCTTCGGCCTGGTCTACAAGGTCCTCGCGCGGCTCGAGGAGGCGGGGCGGGCACGCCGCGGCTACTTCATCGAGCGGCTCGGCGCCGCCCAGTTCTCCACCCCGGCCACCGTGGACCGGCTGCGCGGGCATGTGCGCGACTCCGAGCTCGACGCCGTGCACCGCGCCGACGCGGGCACCCCGGCCCTCGCGCTCGCCGCCACCGACCCGGCCAACCCCTACGGCGCCGCCCTGCCCTGGCCCGCCGCCGACGGCCCGTCCGGCAGTCCCGGCGCCACGGGGCACCGGCCCGGGCGCAAGGCGGGCGCCGTCGTCGTCCTCGTCGACGGCGCCCTGGCCCTCTACGTGGAGCGCGGCGGCAAGACCCTGCTCTGCTACGAGCAGGACCCGGCCCGGCTGGACGCCGTGGCGCGCGCCCTCGTCGCCGCGTTGCGGCGGGCGGGCGTGGACAAGATGGCGGTGGAGAAGGTCAACGGGCAGCCGGTTCCGGACACGCCGCTCGCCGCGGCCCTCCTCGCCGCCGGCTTCTACTCCTCCCCCCACGGGGTCCGATTCCGCCCATGACCTGCGCGGAAACCGCAGGCGCGGAGCACGCCCCGCGGACCGCTACCAAAACGTAACCACCCACACGGGCGCAGGACATGACAAGCTAGGAGCACAGGAAGCAGAGGACAAGGATGTGACCGGCATTGCCTGAGGGAGACAGTGTTTACCGCGCCGCGCGGATGCTCGACGCGGCCCTGACCGGCAGGGTCCTGGAATCCAGCGACTTCCGCGTCCCGCGCTACGCCACCTTGAACCTGGCGGGGGCCCTCGTGGGATCCGTGGTGTCCCGGGGCAAGCACCTGCTGATCCGGGCGGCCGACCTGAGCATCCATTCCCACCTGATGATGGACGGGCACTGGGACGTCTACGCCCCCGGCGAGCGCTGGCGGGCACCCGCCTTCAAGGCCCGCTGCATCCTGAAGAACGAGGCCTTCCAGGCCGTCGGGTTCGAGCTCGGCTTCCTGCGCGTTATCCGGACGGCCGACGAGCCCGAGGCGGTCGGGCACCTGGGGCCGGACCCGCTCGGCCATTCCTGGGACCCCGCCGAGGCCGAGCGGCGGCTCCTGCTGGACCCGGAACGGCCGATCGGCCTGTCCATCCTGGACCAGCGGCTCGTCGCCGGGATCGGGAACATCTACCGCTGCGAGCTCCTCTTCCTCCTGCAGGCCAACCCGCGCACGCCGGCCGGCGAGCTGCCGGACATGGCCCGGCTCGTGGAACTCGCCCACCAGCTCCTGCACACCAACAAGGACCGGGCCCGCCGCGTCACGACGCCGGGAAGCATCCGGGATCCGTACTGGGTCTACGGCCGCGGCGGCAAGCCGTGCCACCGCTGCGGCACGCCGATCGTCCACGAGAAGATCGCCGATCCGGTGAACGTCCACGGCCAGTCCGTGCCCGCCGGTGCCGGGCAGGGCCCGCGCGCGGCCGAGAACCTCGCCGAGCTCGCCGCCGCGGCGGCCGCGGCGAGCGCCTCCCGCGCGGCGCAGCAGGCCGAGCGCGACCTCTACTACTGTCCGCACTGCCAGCCGCTGCAGCACCCGGCCGCGTAGGCAGCCGCCGCGGAGACGGGGAACCGCCGGCCCGGCCCGACGGCCGCCGCCCATTTACGCGCGTCGTCCACCCCAGTAGCGTGGCCAACACCAGGCCGGGCGCCCCCGCCGGGCCGCTGCCAGCGGAGGTCACCATGTCCAACCACGTCTACAGCGTCTCCGAGATCGTCGGCACGTCCCCGGACGGCGTCGAGTCCGCGGTCCGCAACGCCGTCGCGCAGGCCTCGCGGACCCTGCGCCACCTCGACTGGTTCGAGGTCACAGAGATCCGCGGGCACCTCAAGGACGGCGAGGTCGCGGACTGGCAGGTCGGAATCAAGCTCGGCTTCCGCATCGAGGAGTAGCCGTGCGGGAGCCCTCCGCCCGCACTCCGCCCGCCGCCCGGCCCGCACGGCGCCCGCCGGGGAACCCCGGAAGCGCCGGCGCCACCCGTGCCGCGGGTCGGCTAGCGTGGGGGGATGGCCATGAAGTCCCCACTCCCCGTGCGCGACGGCGTCAACGCGACCCGCCTGCGGCTGCCCCGCGAGGGCTGGGATACCGTCATGGACTACGTGTTGCACCGCTTCGGCCACGTGGACCCGGACGGGATCGCGCGGCGCTTCGCCGAGGGCGAGGTCGTCGGGCTCGGCGGGGAGCCGATCACGCCCCGCACGCCGCTCGGGCGCCACGAGTTCCTCTGGTACTACCGGGACCTGCCCGGCGAGGAGCCGATCCCGGTCACCGAGACGGTGCTGCACCAGGACGATCACCTGCTCGTCGTGGACAAGCCCCACTTCCTGCCGACCACGCCGGGCGGCCGGTTCGTCCAGGAATCCGCGCTGGTCCGGCTGCGGAACCGGCTCGGGCTGCCCGAGCTGGTCCCGATGCACCGCCTCGACCGGGCGACCGCCGGCGTCATCCTCTTCTCCACGAATCCGGCCACGCGCGGCGCCTACCAGACGCTCTTCGAGCGCCGGCAGATCCACAAGGAGTACGAGGCCGTCAGCGCCCTACCCGGCCCCGGCGCCCCGCCACCGCCCGCATGGCCCGGCAGCGTCGTCCTCCCCCGCGACCCGCACGACGCCGCCGCCGTCCCCGGCCTGCCGGCCCACCTCCGCTTTCCCCTCGTCTACCGCAACCGCATGACCAAGGTGAAGGGCACCCTGCGGGCCATCGTGGAGGACGGTGAGGCCAACGCCGAGACGCTCGTGGAGCCGCTGCGCACCGGCGTGAGCCGCGGCACCCACGCGGGCACCGGCGTCGTGCACTTCCGCCTGCGCCCGCACACGGGCAAGACCCACCAGCTCCGGGTCCACTTGGCCGCCCTCGGCCTCGGGATCCTCAACGACCCCTTCTATCCCGTGCTCCTGGACCAGGCGCCCGACGACCACGAGCGGCCCCTGCAGCTCCTGGCCCGTTCGATCGCCTTCACGGATCCGCTCACGGGGCGTCCCGCGCGCTTCGCGTCGCGGCTGCGGCTGCGGGAAAGCCCGCTCTAGGCAGCCCGCCAGGGTGCGCCTCCCCCGACCCGGCGCCTGCATTGGGTAGGCTGGTGGGTGTGCTTTTGGCGGGCGGGCTGGCACTCCTGAAGCGACGGAAGGGGACGACGGACGATGGCTGAGACGCGCGAGGAAACCTCGGCCGCCTCCTCCGCGCTCGAACGGCTCAAGGCCAGCCAGCCGCGCACCGACGGCGCCGGGACCCCCGCGGCCGAGCGCGCCGTGCACGGGGCCCACCGGAACCCGGGCCCGCGTCCCGCACGCCCGCCCGCACCCTCCGACGCCGCACCGGACGCGGCCCCCGCCTCCCCACACCCCGCGACGGACGTCCCGGTCCCCGGACGGCCGCCCTCGATCCCACCGCGCCCCCAGACGCCCCCCGCCGCACGGCACATGGTCTCCCACCACCCCGACGCCGGGGCCGACACGCGCGGCAATGCCGCGGGCTTCCGCCTCGGGGAATGGCTCGACCAGCTCGGAGAACCCGACTGGGAGCAGATCCGCACCCGCGGCAGCGAGTTCGTCGAGCGTCAAAAGCGCGCAGCCCAGGCCCGGGCTCACGCCCGCGGCGTGAGGCGCCGGCAGCGCGAACGCGAGCGGCTCGCCGAGGCCGAGCGCCGCAAGGAGCTCGCCGCTGCGCGCGCCGAGCAGGAGCGCCTCGAACGCGAACGCGCCGAGGCCGAACAGGCCGAGGCCGAACGCCTCCAGCGCGAGGACCTGGAACGCCAGCGACTCGAAGGGGAACGCTCGGAGCGGGAGCGCCTGGCCCGCGAGGCGGCGGAGCTCGAGCGCACCGCCGGCGAGGCCCCGTCCGGGCCGGCGCCCGATGGATCGGACGCCGTGGACGCGGGATCCGCCGGCACGGGATCCGCCCTGGCCGCGCCCGACGCCGCCGGCGACCGGGCCACCGGCGCAGGGACCGCCCCCGGCGTGGCCGGACGGCCGTCCGCCGCCGCGGCCGCGCCGCAGGACCTCGAAGCGATCGTGGCGAGCGCCCAACAGGCCATCCGGGCCTCGCGGACGGCGCGGCCGTATCCGGACGACGAGCCGGAACCGGTCTACGTCGCCCCCTACAACCTCCCCTCCTTCGGGCCCGAGCCCGAGGAGGCCCCTGCGGACCTGTACCGCCGCATCGCGGTCTCGGCCGCGGCCCTCGGCTCGCTCTTCCTCGGCTTCTGGGCGCTCGGCCTCTTCGGCGGCGCCACGGCGCATTCCGGCCCCGACTCCCCGTTCCGGCCGCGCGGCTCCCTCCTGTCGATGGGCACCGATTCGTTCACCCTGTGGGGCGTGGTCCTCGCCGGACTCGTGCTGTTCGCCGGATTCCAGTGGCTGCCCGGACAGCGCTCGGCCCGGCGGCAGCGGGCGCTCGGCTACCCCGCCGCGGCGGCCGCGCTCCTGGGCGCCCTGTGGCTCGTCTGCGCCCGCAACGGCATGGTCTCGAGCGCCCTGTGGATCGCGATCGTCCTGACCGGCGTCCTGCTCTTCACGCTCCGCCACGTCAACCTCCGCACCGCCCGCACGCGGGCCGAGCGGTTCTTCACCGACGCCCCGCTGATGCTCTTCCTCGGCTGGATGCTCGCGGTCCTGCCGATGAACCTGGCGGTGTGGCTGACACGCGCGGGCATCGAGCTGCTGCTGCCGGCCGAATGGTGGGCCGTCCTCACGCTCGTCGGCGCCACGTGGGCGGCCGTGTCCTTCGCGATGTCCGAGCGCGGGCGGATCGTGCTGGCCCTCGGCTTCGCCTGGGGGCTGGCATGGATGATGCTGCCGCGCCTCATCGGCGCCAACACCTCCGCCCTCGTGGCCCTCGTCGCCGGAGTCTGCGCGTTCGTCGTGCTGCTGGCGACCGAGAACCGCCGCTACCAGATCGGCCACGCCGAGCGCCGGGCCGCCCGCGGGCAGCGCACCGAGTTCTAGCCCGTCCCCGCCCGGAGCGCCGCGGTGGCAGACTGGGTCCATGAGCGAGATCGACACCTGGAAGCAGTGGCGCCGCCTCCGCGAGGAGGGCCTGGCCGTCGAGTTCGGCTGGCTGACCCTGAGCTCCTACCAGTGGCTTCCGCCGGAACCCGGGCCCGTGGAGTTCTTCCCCGGTCGTTTCGGGGGCGGGCCGGGCGGGGCCGTCTACGTGCCGGATCCCGCGCAGGACGCGGTGGTGGAGTACGACGCCGGAACCCCCGTCACCGCGCCCCTCGCCCGGGCGCTCGGGGAGGGCGCGTCGGTGTTCTGGCTGCGCCACGGCGGAACGCTCGTCGAGCTCGGCCTGCGGGACGGCCGCTACATGATCCGCACGCGCGAGCAGCACCACCCGGCACTCGAGTCGTTCCATGGCGTGCCGGTCTTCGACTACGACCCCGCCTGGGTCCTGGCGGGGCGCTTCGAGCCCTACGAGGCGGAGCGGACGGAGTCGATCGGCAGCTACCGGGCCGATCTGCGGCTGACCGCGACCGCCGTCGGTGACGTCGTGTTCGAGGCCGGCGGCCGCTCCCACCGCCTCGCCGCCGAGGAGGGAGCGGACGGCTCGCTGGTGCTGAACTTCCACGACGGGACCAACGGCGACTCGACGGCCGACTGGCGCTTCCTCTCGGTACCGGCCCCGGCTCCCGACGGCCTCGTGGTGCTGGACTTCAACCGCACGCTGAACTACCCGTTCGCCTTCTCCCGCTTCGCCGCGTGCCCCATGCCCCTGCACGGAAACCGGCTGGAACTGGCCGTCACCGCGGGCGAGCGCATCCCCGTCGACGGCGACCACATCGCCCAGGACGGGCACAGCGTGTGACTGATGGTGTTGAAGTGACTCTGTGAGACGGAAGTGACTCACGGTACACTCGTCGGACTGCCCCGGCCGACGACACCGTACCAAGGACCCCACCATGACCGCCCGCAGCCTTCCCCTCGGCCTGCTCTCCCCCGCCGTGGCCGCCGCACTCGCGGCCACCCTGATCTCCGCGCCGACCGCACTGGCCGCGCCGGCCGCCGCCGCCGACGCCTCCGCGACGTCGCCGGCCACGCCCTCATCGACGTCCACCACGCCCCCTTCGTCCTCCACGCCTTCTCCCCCGACGCAGGCCCCGCCCGCCGGCGAGGACGTCGAGGACGCTCCCGGGACTTCCTCGGCCTCCGTGCCGGGCGGCCCGGCCGTGCTCGGCGGAACGGCGCAGGCGGTGGACGCGGAGGCGGCCGTCGACGCGGCCCGCGGGCTGCGCGCGGAGCTCGGCGGCGAGACCACGCCCGGTGCCGCGAAGCGCAAGGAGCTCGCCGAGGAGGTCTACGAGGCCATCGGGCTGCCGGCCGAGGGCGCCCGGCTCGGCCAGGGCGTCAAGCGCATCGAGGAATCCGGCGACCCGCAGGCGCCGACGATCGAGGAGCTCGCGGCCCTCGCCGACGCCGCGGAGGAGGCCGCCCTCGAGGCGGCCGCTTCCGCCGACACGCCAGCCCCCGCGGGCACGGAGGTCCCGTCCGGCGCGGGCTCCACACCTGGATCCGCCACGGAAGCCGGCGTCCCCACCGGGGCGACGGAGGATGCGGAAGGCGCGGCCCCGGCGTCGTCCGCGTCGGCGTCAGCGTCGGCGTCAGCGTCTGCGTCTGCGTCTGCGTCTGCGTCTGCGTCTGCGTCCGGAACCGTCTACCGCCCGGCCGCCGACTGGGTCGCCGACACCGCAGCGGCGGCCTGGACCTGGACCCCGCCGGGCGTGCTCGGCGTGGACGTCTCCGGATGGCAGAAGGGCGTGAACTGGCCCCAGGCCTGGGCCGACGGTGCGCGCTTCGCCTACGTCAAGACGACCGAGGGCACCCGGGCCCAGAACATCCGGAACTCCGAGTTCAACCAGCAGTACACGGGCTCCTACAACCAGGGGATGATCCGCGGCGCCTACCACTTCGCCCTGCCGGCCTCCTCGACGGGCGCCGCCCAGGCGAACTACTTCCTGGACACCGGCGGCAACTGGAGCAACGACGGCAGGACCCTCCCGCCGCTGCTGGACATCGAGTGGAACCCGTACACCGCCGCGCAGCACCCCGACGGCAAGGGCAACATGTGCTTCGGCATGACGCCGGCGCAAATGGTGGCCTGGATCAAGGACTTCGGCGAGACCGTCAGGACCCGGACGGGCCGCTACCCGATGATCTACACCGCCAAGGCCTGGTGGGATCCGTGCACGGGCGGCTCGACGGCCTTCGCGGGCTGGCCGCTGCACGTCGCGCTCTACCCGACCGCCACCAACGTGCCCAAGAACCCGCGCGTGCTGCCCGCCGGCTGGAAGACCTTCAACCTCTGGCAGTTCAGCTCCTCCGGTCCCCTCGTCGGCGACTCCAACGTCTGGAACGGCGACCTGGCCTCCCTGCAGGACTTCGCGAAGAACTCGCGGAGCACGCCGCACCGCCTCACAACGAGCTACCTCGGCACCGCCTCCACGCAGACGCGGCTCGCACCCGTGCGGCTCGGCGGGGCCGACCGCTATGCGACCGCCGTCGCCGTCTCGCGCAACTCCTTCCCTTCCACGGCGCCGGCCGTCGTGGTTGCCGCCGGGACCGACTTCGCGGACGCCCTCGCCGGCACGGCACTCGCAGGCCGCGTCCAGGGGCCGCTCCTGCTCACCCGCCCCGGCGTCCTGCCCCCTCACGTCCGGGATGAGATCGCGCGCCTGCGCCCGGCGCGCATCCACGTGGTGGGCGGCACCGGCGTCGTCTCGGCGGGCGTCGCCCAGCAGCTCGCGGCGATCGCCCCGGTCACCCGGCACGCCGGCGCCGACCGCTACGCGACGGCGGCGCAGGCCTCCCGGAACTGGCCCTCCAGCACCGCGGTGTTCCTCGCCGCAGGGGCCAACTTCCCGGACGCGCTCTCCCTGTCCGCCGTCGCGGCACAGCGCAAGCAGCCCCTCTTGCTGACCCGAGCTTCATCGCTTCCGGCCGGCACCCTCGCCGAACTCCGGCGGCTCAATCCGGCCACGGTCTACGTGGCCGGCGGAACCGGCGTCGTGTCCGACGCGGTGCTCACCCAGATCCGCTCGGCGCTGCCCGGAGTGAGGATCAACCGCTACGGCGGTGCGGACCGCTATGCGACGTCCGCGGCCGTGGCCAATGCCTTCTGGCCCTCCCGTTCGCAACGGTCGTTCTTCGCCTCGGGAGCCGACTTCCCGGACGGGCTGACGGCCGCGGTGGCCGCCGGACACAACGGCGCTCCGCTGCTCCTGGCGCGTCCCACCTGCCTGCCTCCGGCCGTGGCCACGGCCTACTCCCGGCTCGAGGGCTTCACCAACGTCCTGGCCGGCGGCACGGGCGTCCTGTCCTCCACGGCCGTGCACGCGGCGAGCGGCGCGGTGAACCGCTGCCCGTCCTGACCCCTCCGCGGGGCGCGGGCGGGGGCCGCTCAGCTGATCGCGTTGATCCCGGTCAGGGCGCGGCCGACGATGAGCGAGTTCACCTCGTAGGTGCCCTCGTAGGTGTAGACGGCCTCGGCGTCGGCGAAGACCTTGGCCATGCCGTGGTCGCTGAGGATCCCGTTGCCGCCGAGCAGGCCGCGCCCGAGGGCGACCGTCTCGCGCATCCTGGCCGTGGTGTAGGACTTGGCCAGGGCGGCCTGCGCCATGTCCTCCCGCCCGGCGGCCTGGAGCCCCGCGAGCTGCGCCATGAACGCCATCGACGCCGTGGTGTTGCCGAGCATCTGCGCCAGTTGCTGCTGGACCAGTTGGAAGGCGGCGAGCGGGCGCCCGAACTGCTCGCGGCCCAGGACGTAGGCCCGGGCCGTGTCGAACGCGGCGAGCTGCTGCCCCACGGCCACCCATCCGACCATGATCCGGCTCGAACGCAGCAGCTGGTTGGTGTCGGCGAAGGAGTCGATCCCGACGAAGCGGTCCCGCTCCGGGATCCGCACTCCCTCCAGGACGATGTCCGCGTTCTGCACGGTCCGCAGGGCGGTCTTGTGTTCGATCCGCGTGGCGGAGACGCCGGGCAGGGACATGTCCAGGATGAACGCCCTCACGTGCCCCGAGTCCGCGTCCTGCGCCCACAGCAGGAGGTGGTCGCAGAAGGTCCCGTTGCCGATCCAGCGCTTGCGCCCGTCGACGACCCACGCGTCGCTGTCGTGCCGGGCCGTGGTGCCCAGGCCCTTGCCGACGTCGGAGCCGTGGCCCGGTTCGGTGAGCGCGAACGCGCCCGTGGTGCGCAGCGCGGCGGCGTCGGCGAGGTAGCGGTCGCGCTGGGAGTCCGTGCCGAAGGAGTGCAGCGACTCCACGAACAGGTCGTGGTGGATCATGAAGAACGTCGCGATCGAGGCATCGACGCGGGCGAGCTCGGCGATCAGGAGCCCGTGGAAGAGGTGCGAGTAGCCGTGCCGCGTGGGCGTGCTGACGCCGAGCTCCCCCAGCGGGCCGAGCAGGTGGTGCGGGAACTCCTCGCGGTCCCACCAGCCGGCGGCGTGCGGGGCCACCTCGGCGTCGAGGAACTCGCGGACCTCGGCGAGCTTGAGCCGCTCGCGGTGCGAGAGCTGCCGTTCGATCCCGAGGAAGTCGGCCCCGGGGAGGCCGTCGAGCGGGCCGCCGAGGGCGCCGGGCAGGCCGGGGTTGTTGACGCGTGCGTTCATGGGGGTCCTCCGCCCTATTTCGGCGCCATGCGGATGGCGCCGTCGAGCCGGATGACGTCGCCGTTGAGCATCTGGTTGGCCAGGATGTGCTCCACGAGGGCGGCGTATTCCTGCGGCTTTCCGAGCCGGGACGGGTGCGGGACCTGGGCGCCCAGCGAGTCCTGCGCCGCCTGCGGCAGGCCTGCCAGCATCGGCGTCTCGAAGATCCCCGGGGCGATCGCGACGACGCGGACCAGGTGGCGTGCGAGCTCGCGGGCCGCGGGGAGCGTCAGGGCGGCCACGGCGCCCTTGGAGGCCGCGTAGGCGGGCTGGCCGATCTGCCCGTCGAACGCGGCGACGGAGGCGGTGTTGACGATCACGCCGCGCTCGCCGCTGCCCGTGGCCGGGTCCGTCCACGGCTCGTTGCGCGCCATCTCCTCGGCGGCGAGGCGCAGCACGTTGAAGGTCCCGGTGAGGTTCACGGACACGACCGCCTCGAACGCGGCGAGCGGCAGCACCCCGTCGCGCCCCAGGACCTTGCCGGGCGTCGCGACCCCGGCGCAGTTCACGACGGCGCGCAGCGGGGCGAGGGAGGCGGCGAGTGCGACGGCGGAGCGCACCTGCTCCCCGTCCCTCACGTCCGCCGGGGCGAACCTCGCCCGCCCTCCCAGGGCGGCGGCCGCCTCGGCTCCCCCGGACGAGGGGAGGTCGACGAGCACGACGTGCGCCCCGGCGTCGTACAGCCGCCGTGCCGTGGCCGCGCCGAGGCCCGACGCCCCGCCCGTGACCAGCGCGGATCCCCCGTTGATCTCCATTGATCGCCCTCCCTGGTGGTGGGCCGCGGGGTCCCGAGGGGACGCCGGACGCGGCCGGTTTCGGTTAATGATCGCTAACTACACACTACCCGCGTGACCCGGCTCACGGCCACCCGGCAGCTCATTACGATAGGTAACAGTTGCGTATTTCTTGCGTCACGGCGTCTCCCTAGGGCATCCTTGGGGGGGACTTAGGCGCACCTAATCACCCGGCCTCCCTCCGGGCGGCGCCGCGTTCCACTCCACCGAAAGGCAAGACCTCCATGAAGCCCATCCAGCGCACCTCCCTGGCCGCGCTCGCCGCGGCGGCGATGCTCGGCCTCGCGGCCTGCGGCGGCGGCAGCGCCCCGGCCGAGAGCTCCGCGACGACGTCGCCGGCCGGATCCTCCCCGTCGGAGCCCGCGGCGGCCTCCGACAACAAGATCACGCTCTACAGCGGCCGCAGTGAGGACCTGGTCCAGCCGATCATCGACCAGTTCACCGAGGCCACGGGCATCGACGTCGAGGTCCGCTACGGCAACACGGCCGCCATGGCCGCGCAGCTGCTCGAAGAGGGCGACAAGTCCCCGGCCGACGTCTTCCTGGCCCAGGACGCCGGCGCCCTCGGCGCCGCCTCGAGCGCGGGACTCTTCGCCGCCCTGCCCGAGTCCATCACCTCCGTGGTGCCCGAGGCCTACCGCGACGGCAACGGGGAATGGGTCGGCGTGACCGCCCGCGCCCGCGTCCTGATCCACAACAAGGAGCTCGCCCCCGCCGACACCCTCCCGGACACGGTCGAGGAGCTCAACGGCGAGGAGTTCAAGGGCCAGCTCGGCGTCGCCCCGACGAACGCCTCCTTCCAGGCCTTCATCACCGCGTTGCGCGTGCTCGACGGCGAGGACGCGGCGAAGCAGTACCTCGCCGACCTCAAGGCCAACGACCCGCAGATCCGCGAGGGCAACGGCGGGATCGTCGCCGACGTGAACGACGGCAAGATCCCGTTCGGCCTGGTCAACCACTACTACCTGTTCGAGCTGGCCAAGGAGAAGGGCGTCGAGCCGGACGAGCTCGACGCCGCGAACTACTTCTTCCCGAACGGCGACATCGGCGCGCTCGTGAACATCGCCGGCGCCGGACTGGTCAAGCACGCCGCGGACGACGACGGCGTCAAGCTCCTCGAGTTCCTGCTCTCCGAGGAAGGGCAGACGTACTTCGCCGAGGAGACCAGCGAGTACCCGATGCTCGAGTCCGTCCCCGGCCCCGCCGGCATCCCGGCGCTGACCGAGCTGCAGGTCCCGGACGTCGACCTCAACGATCTCGAGGACCTCGAGACGACGATCGCCCTGATCACCGAGGCGGGCCTGGCCTGACCACCCACGACACCCCCACGGAACGACGGCGGCGCGCACCCCGCGCCGCCGTCTTCCCGCGTTCCGGGGAGCCGTCCCGGCACCTCCCCCACGCCGGGCCCCCGCCGGCGCCGGCACGTCCCGGGGCGCGCGCGGCGGACCGGTTCGCCGTCCGCCGCGCGCGCCTGCGCGACTCCTGGCCGGCCCGGCACCCCGTGGCCGCCGCCGGCGCCGTCCTCGCGACCGCCGTCGCACTCGTCCCGGCCGCCTACCTCGTCGTCCGGACGCTCGAGTACGGGCCGGCGGCGCTGCTGGGCCAGCTGTTCACGGAGCGGATCGCGCGGCTGACCGCCACCTCGCTCCTGCTCGTCGCCGTGGTCACCGCCCTGTGCCTCGTGATCGGCGTCGCGCTCGCCGTCCTCGTGACCCGGACCTCCGTGCCCGGCCGCCGGGCCCTCGCCGTCGCCGCGGCGCTGCCCCTGGCCGTGCCCAGCTACGTCGCCGCGTTCGGTTGGACCTCCCTCGTCGGCCTCTTCGACGTGCGCGCGGGCTTCGAGGGCTTCTGGGCCGCCGTGTTCGTCCTCACCCTCGTGACCTACCCCTACGTCTACCTCGCCGTGAGCGCCTCCCTGCTCTCCGTCGACGCGGCCCACGAGGAGGCCGCGCGGGCCCTGGGCCACTCGCCGGCCCGGACGTTCCTCAAGGTCACCCTCCCGCTCGTGCTCCCCGCCGTCGCCGCCGGGGGGCTGCTCTGCGCGCTCTACATCCTCGCGGACTTCGGCGGCGTCTCGATCCTGCGCGTCGACACGTTCACGCGGGCCATCTTCACCTCGTTCAACATGGGCTTCGACCGGCTCGGCGCCGTGGCCCTGTCCTCCGTGCTCCTGGCCCTGACGGTGCTCATCCTGCTCGTCGAGTCCCGCTTCCGGCGCACGGGGACCCGCTATGCGCGCCTCGGCTCCGGCGTCCGGCGCCCCCACGCCCTGCTGCCCCTGGGCCGCTTCGGCGTCCCCGCCGCGGCGGCCGCCTGGCTGCTCGTCGGCGTCGCCGTCGGCGGTCCGCTCGCCGCGATGGGCGTGTGGAGCGTCCGCGGGGTCTCCCGCCCCGGATCCCTCGCCGAGGTCGCGGCGGCGTTCGGCGGCTCCGTCTGGGCCGCGGGGCTCGGGGCCCTCGCCACCACCGCGCTCGCAGTGCCGCTCGGGATCGCGATCGCCCGCTCCGGCTCCCGCTGGCCACGGCTCGCCGAACGGCTCGTCTACCTCGCGCACTCGCTGCCGGGCGTCGTCGTCGGACTCTCCGTGGTGTTCCTCGGCATCAACGTCGCCTACGCCTTCTACCAGACCCAGTGGCTCCTCACCCTCGCCTACTGCACCCTGTTCCTCCCGCTCGCGCTCGGTCCCGTCGTCGGGGCCGTACTCCTGGCCCCTCCCCAGGCCGAGGAGGCGGCCGCCGCGCTCGGGCGCGGCCCGGTCCGCGTCTTCCTCAAGGTCACCCTGCCCCTGGCCCTGCCCGGCATCGCCTCCGGCGCGCTCCTGGTCCTCCTGACCGCCGTCAAGGAGCTCCCCGCGACCCTCATGCTGCGGCCCACGGGCTTCGAGACCCTCGCCACGCGGCTCTGGACCCACACCTCCGTCAACGCCTACGCGGCCGCCGCGCCCTACGCGGCGCTGCTCGTACTCCTGGCCATCGCCCCCACCTGGATCCTCGTGGCCCGGGTCTTCAGGGAGAAGACATGACCGATCCTCACCTCCGGCTCTCCGGCATCACCAAGTCCTACGGACGGTCCCGGGCCCTTGCCGACGTCGACCTGGACGTCGCCCCCGGAAGCACGACCGCCGTCGTCGGACCCTCCGGATCCGGCAAGACGACGCTCCTGCGGATCATCGCCGGGTTCTCCACGCCCGAAGCGGGACGCGTCGAGCTCGGCGGACGGACCCTGCTCAACGGATCGGGCCGCCCGCCCGTCCCGGCGCACCGGCGCAACATCGGGCTCGTCGCCCAGGACGGGGCCCTGTTCCCGCATCTCAGCGTGGGCGAGAACGTCGCCTTCGGGCTGGACCGGGCCCGCTTCCGCGGCCGAGCCGGGCGGGAGCGCGTCGAGGAGCTGCTGGACATGGTCGCGCTCGGGCCGGAGCACGCCGGCCGCCGGCCGGACCAGCTCTCGGGCGGGCAGCAGCAGCGCGTGGCGCTCGCCCGCGCCCTGGCCCGCGAACCGGAGCTGATGCTGCTCGACGAGCCGTTCTCCGCGCTCGACGCCGGGCTGCGCGTGGCGACGCGCAAGGCGGTCGCGGCCACCCTCGCCCGGGCCGGGGTGACCACGGTCCTCGTCACCCACGACCAGGCCGAGGCCCTGTCGTTCGCCGACCAGGTCGCCGTCCTGAGCGACGGCCGCCTGGCGCAGGTCGGCGACCCCCACACGGTCTACGCCAGGCCCGCGGACCTCGACACGGCCCGCTTCCTCGGAGAGGCGGTGGTCCTCGACGCACGGCTCGACGGCGGACTGGCCCGGTGCGCGCTGGGGACGGTCCCGGCGTCGTCCCCGCCCGGCGCGGCCGACGGCGCGCTGGTCGAGCTCATGCTGCGTCCCGAACAGATCCGCCTCGTGGACTCCCCGGGCATCGCCGGGACCGTGGTGGACGCAGACTTCTTCGGATCCGAGATCGCCGTCCGGATCCGCCTCGACGCGCCGGACGGCGGCGGCCCCGCGGCGCCCCAGGTCATCACGATCCGCCACTGGAGCGCGGCACACGTGTCCCCCGGAACCGCCGTGTTTCTGCGCGTCGACGGCGAGGGCGTAGCCTACCTTCCATGACCGCACGGCCCTTCCTGCTCCTCTCCACGCGCTCCAACGCGACCGCCGCCGAGGACGAGGTCCGCGGCTTCCTCGACCAGTCCGGGATGGACCGCCGGCGGCTCGAGGTCCTGCGCCTGGGCTCGGGCCCCGGTGCCGTGCCCGTCCCCGACGCGCTCCAGGACGGCACCGCGCTCGACGCCTACGCCGGCATCCTCGTGGGCGGCAGCCCCTTCAACTCCTCCGACCCCCACGACCACAAGGACGCGGCCCAGCGCGAGGTCGAGGCCGGGCTCGGACGCCTGCTGGACCACGTCGTCGAACACGACGTCCCCTTCCTCGGCGCGTGCTACGGCGTCGGAACCCTCGGAACCCACCAGGGCGCCGTCGTCGACCGCCGCTTCGGCGAGCCCGTCGGAACGAGCGCGATCGAGCTCACGGACGAGGGCGTGTCCGACCCGCTCACCGCCGGCATGCCGCGGCGCTTCACGGCCTTCGTGGGCCACAAGGAGGCCGTCTCCGAGCTGCCGCCGCACGCCGTGCTCCTCGCGACCTCGGGGCCGTGCCCCGTGCAGATGTTCCGGATCAAGAAGAACCTCTACGCGACCCAGTTTCACCCCGAGCTGGATCCGGCCGGCCTGGCCACGCGCATCGCCGTGTACCGGGACGCGGGCTACTTCCCGCCGTCGGACGCGGAGCGGCTCACGCGCGAGGCGCTCGCCGCCGACGTGCCGTGGCCGGGAGTGCTGCTGCGCAACTTCGTCAGGATCTACGCGGACGCCGCGGTGCCTCGGTGAAGCCCGGCTGGGCAGAGGGGGCCTGCCCGGCGGCCAGCATCGCCACGAACTCCGCGGCCCGGCGCGTGCGGGCCGCTTCCGTCTTGAGCGTCTGCAGCCGGTGGTAGATCGCATAGCGGTTGGACGCGTTGAGCCGGGCGTAGGCCTCGGCGGCCGCCGGGTCCGCGGCGAGCCCGTCCAGGAACACCCGCGGCGGCTCGGCCGACGATCCGCCCGCGTAGGCGGCCTCCCAGCGCCCGTTGGCCTTGGCCGTGGCGACCTCAGCGAGTCCGGCGGGGTGCATCCTGCCGGCCTCGATGAGCTTCTCGACATAGCCGACGTTGCGGGCGGACCACATGCTGCCGGGGCGGCGCGGCGTCATGCGGACCGTGTAGCTGCCCTCGTCGCGGCTGCCCGCCTGGCCGTCGATCCAGCCGAAGCAGAGCACCTCCTGCACGGCCTGCGCGTACGTCAGGGCCGTGACGTCGCCGCCCTTCTTGTGCAGGACCAGGCGGACCCCATGGCCTTCGGCATGGTGCTCCTCGAGCCAGGCCCTCCACGCGGCGGCGTCCGGGAGCAGGAGTTCGGGAAGCGGTGCGGCCATGGACCACAGTCCACCACCCGGCGGCGGGCCTCGTCCACCCGTCCCGCGCACCTCGCACGCCTGCCGCACGCGCAGCCGCTTCCCGCGCACACTGCACCCTTCCTGCGCGCCGCTAGTCGCCCGCGCAGCCGCTTCCCGCGCGCGCTGTACCTTTCCTGCGCACCTTTGGCCGCTCCTGCGCGTTTTAGCCCCGGCTCAACCGTGCTGACTAGGCGTTTTCGGAAAGGTTGAACCTAAAAGTGCGCGGGGGTCTTGACGGCGGGGGCTAATTTGCTAGCATTCTAGCCATGACAGAGCAGCCCGCCGCCACGGACCCCAAGGTCCAGTTCAACGTCTACCTCCCGGCTTCGCTGGTGCGGGAGGTCAAGCACGCCGCCATCGACGCCGGCGCGAGCCTCTCCGCCTACGTCGAGCAGGTCCTGGCCGGCCACATCCGGGCCGGCGCCATCCCACCCACGAGCGAGAAGGAGTAGCCATGCTGCGCTCACGCCCCCTCCGATTCACCGACGCCTTCGACGACTGGACCGCCCTCCTCGAGGCGCTCGGCTTCCAGCGCTCCATCGAGGCCCCGGGCTGGCACGTCTTCGACTCCGCCCAGGGCCGCGTGGCCCTCCATGCCGCCTCCGGCTCGACGGAGAAGGCGGGCACCACGCGCCTCGCGTTCGAGGTCGGCGACCTCGACGAGTTCGCCCGCCGGACCGAGGAGGCCGGAACCCGGGCCGTCATCACCGAGGAGGCGCACGGCCGCACGGCCACCATGACCGGCCCCGACGGCATCGCCTTCACCGCCGACCCCGAGACCACAGGGCCGCTCCCCGGAACAGACCCGGGGATGCACGTCCTGCAGCTCTGGGTCACTCCCGACACTGCGGGCGCCACGACCGCCCTGCAATCGATCGGCGCGCGGCTCGAGGTCGTCAGCGAGACGGGCGGCTGGGCCCAGCTCCGGGCCAGGAACGGCGGCCTCGCCGCGGTCCACACGGGCGTGGATCCGCGCATCGACCTCTCCTTCGAGTACGACGGCGATGCCGGGCTCCTGCTCGCACGCCTCCTGGGCGCGGGGCTCGACGCGCACCTCGTCGACGAGTCCTACGGGCGCACCGTCAAGGTCGCCGATCCGGACGGCGGGGAGGACCTGTGGATCACGGAGAAGCAGCGCGACCTCTACGGCTACCGGCTCGTCGACGTCCCGACGGACTAGCCGGCGATCCCGGTGGCGCCACGAGGATCGGCCGCGGCGCCCTGGGAATCCAGCGAGCGCCGCACGCCGGCCGGGGCCAGGATCTGGCACAGGTGCCGGTAGACGTTGCGGCTCGCCGTCGGGTCCAGCACGATCCGGCCGCCTTGGCGAACGACCCGGAAGTGGCCTGCGGAGCCGGCCGTGAGGTAGGCGACCACGTCCTGACCCGGCGACTCGATCCACCAGAACAGCCACGGTTGGCCCCAGAGGTGCTGCAAGGCTTCCGGGGCACCACCGGGAGCCGCGCCGACGGCGTCCCGGCGGGCTCGGAACGCATCCTCCGAGACGGCGTAGGGCCCGTCGGACGGCGCCCAGGCCGGGCCGATGCCGAGCCACGCAGCGACGGCGGCCGGCGCCTCGCCTGCGTGCAGGAAGTCGATCTGCTGGCGGTCCGTCCACGCCGCCCCGCCCGGTTCCGCGGCCATCTGCTCGAGGGCCGAAGGACCGGCCAGGACGAGGCAGCCGTCGTCGTGCCCGAGCCACAGCTGCAGCAACGAGGTCCGGCCTTCCCGCTCGGTCGCGAAGCGCACGGAGCGATCCGCCTCGCGCAGCGGGGTGGTCACGGTGAACCCGGAAGGAGTCAGGGCTCCACCGGGCTCGGCGAGCCCCGCCGACTCGAGCTGCGCCAGGGCGGCGGCCGACGCCCCCAGCTCCAGCCGGCCCAGACCGCCACGGATCCTGTGTCCCCCGTCGGGAAGGGCCTCGACCTGCGCGGAATCCCCCAGTCGCTGGAGCAGGAGCAGCGTGTCCGGGGCGAGCCACGGCCCCTTCGAGTGGTACGGCTGGGAGCCGGCCAGGCCCGAGAGCTCTTCGAGGTCCCTTCCCGTCTGAGCGGAGGCGAACTCCTCGAACCGCGGATCCCGGTCCGGAACGAATCCGAAGGGTGGCGCGTCCACCGCCGGGCCTCCCTCCCAGCGCACCTCATCGAGCATCCGCCGGAAGAGGGCGTCGCACTCCGGCAGGTCGGCTTCGGCGCAGCTCAGCGTCACGGTGACGGCCTGGCCCTCGTGGGCCAGGAGCAGCTGCACCGCGTGGACCGCCCCGGCGGACATCCGGTGCACGATCTCGATCCTCCGCCCCGGAACGGGCCGGTCCCAGGCGTCCACGGCGAGCACGTGGCATGCGTGAAGCTGGGAGCGGTTGCCGGCCAGCGTCAGCGTGGAGAGCTGTGGCACCGTCCCGTCGAAGGAATTCACGGCGACGACGAGGGTCGGAGCAAAGCGCCCCGGGGCGGCGTCGGGCGCCAGGAGCAGTTCCAGGCCGGGCGGCCGCTCCCCGTTCCGGCGGTCGGTCCAGTGCTCGGGATGCCCGATGCTGACCGGGCCGGCGTCGACCCGGGCCCAGGCGGGCGGGGTCGAAGCACGCGTGGTGCCGTGGTCCATGATCTATTGTCCGTTCTCCGAGGTGTCGCGCCGATCGCGGGGCCCGGTCCGTCGTCGTACCAGCCAAGCCGAGATGTCCGCGCGGTCCGCACCGCGCGCTTCCCAGTCCCGGTACCAGCCGGGCTTCCACCGTTCCGGGAGCCGGTGGCTGAAGACGAGGGAGAGGACCACGCCGAGCACCACCACGGCCGCGGCGACGCCGGCGCCGAACTCCGCCGGACGCGGGGAGTAGCGCATCAGCTGCTCGGCGAACAACGCCCCGCCGGCCAATAGCAGGGTGACGGCGGCGGTGCCGAGGGGCAGCAGTCCCCAGTGGCGCCCCACGGGCAGGAGCGGCGGCCTCGTCAGCATCCAGGAACGGTAGGCGCCCCGGTACGAGCGCACGCAGGCCGTCATGAAGGCAGCGAAGCCGCCCAGGCCGAGGGCCGCATAGACGATCAGGAACAGGACGTGGTCGGTCATTGCCTCGACTCTCTTTCTCCCGGCGCCGAGGGGCGGCGGATGGCGGGGCCCTCCCCGAAGGGGACCTGACCACGATAACGGCGCCTCATCCCCAGAAGTCGTTCCACGCGTTCTTGACGCCGTCGAGCGCGCCCTCGCCGTCGGTCCAGTTGTCGATGGTGTTGCCCAGGATCTCGCCGCCCCAGCCGCCAATGATGCCGCCGGCCACGGCCCCGATGACGGTGCCCACTCCGGGGCAGATCATCGTGCCGATCGCCGCGCCGCCCGCCGCGCCGCCGAGCGAACCGAGGAAGGATCCACCGGCGCCGAACGCCGCGGACTTGGCGGCACTGCCCCAGCGCTCCTCCGCCGTGTATTCGGGGTGCTCGATGAGGTCCTGGTTCCATTCCTCCGCCCCGTTTCCCCAGGCACTGAGCAGCACGTCGGCGCCCTCGATGAAGCGCCCGCCCCATTTGGCCCAGGAGGGCGGTTCGCCCGCAATGCCGAACCTGGCGTCGACGACGTCGATCCGGGTCCGCTGCTGGATCACCGTCTGGCGCAGGTTGATCTCGGTCCGGCTGAGGACGCTGCCGTCGGCGAAGAGGATCTCCAGGTGCGACACGTCAAGCCGGGTGATGCTGATGGTCTCCACGATGTCGAAGACGTAGCGGTCCACGCGGAGGTGCTCGAGGGCAGTCGTCGCCGCCGTGTAGGCGACGGCCGATCCCGGGCTCGCGAAGACCCCGGGGTCCGGGACGTGGGCGGGATCGACCTGGCGGATCACTTCGGCGCAGCGCTCCTCCATTTCCAGCAGGGCAGCGGCCACGGCATTGACCTCGTCCTGGGCCGCCTTCTCCTGGTTCACGCGGTAGTTCGGGTCGTCGTCGGTGGACTCCGCGTAGCAGACCATCGAGTCTGCGACCGCGGCGTTGTAGCGGTCGCGGATGCCGTCGATCTCCTCGCAGTAGCCGTACAGCGCCTCGCGGATCGCGTTCGTCCCCAGCTCGCAGGCCTCTCCGTATCCGGGCACCTCGTCCATGGCGTTGTGGATCTTCTCGGCCCCGTAGTCGCAATCGATGAAGCCGTTGACGGGAAGCCACGCGTTCCGGGCCTGGTCCGCGTTCGTCGCGACCCTGCTTCCCGCCGTCTTCACGGCGCGGGCCTTGCCCCGGAGATCGGCCGTATCCGGCAGCTCGGGCAGCCCGCTCAGGTCCACGCTCACGTCGCGTCTTCCGCGGAGCTCGGCACCGAGGCGATCTCGCGTCGGGCGTCGGCGGCCATGATGTCGTCCCCGTCCACCCACGCCTGGACGATCTTCCGGGATTCCGCGACGACGTTGAGCGAACGCCAGTGTGCCAGCGTCGCGACCTTGCCGAGATAGGCGTCGTGCACGTCCTGGAGCGCCCCCGAGATCAGGCTGCTCTGGCTGGCGCCGACGGCGTCCTCGATGGAAGTGCGCAGCCCCGTCACGAGGTCCTCGAACTCCCCGGCCTCGGTCTCGGTCGCCGTGATGACACCATTGGCGCCGGCGACGTCTACCGACCAATACGTCAAAGACATTGATGATCCACCTCCGGGGACCACCGTAGCGTGACCGCGGACGCGCTGCGATGGGGACTTCTCCCCATCTGACCCGCCGCCGGCGCGGACCGGGCGGGAATACGCCGCCAACGCACCGGGTTCGCACGGGATGTGAGCCTTCTCTTCTCCCCCACGGAATTGTCCACCACCGACGGCACCGGGCTGGCGCTGCGCAACCGCGCGTTCCTCGCCCCCATGTGCCAGTATTCGGTCACCGCCCGCGACGGCGTCCCCACGGACTGGCACCTCATGCACCTCGGCGCCCGGGCCGCCGGCGGGTTCGGGCTTGTGGTCGCGGAGGCGACCGCCGTCGTCCCCGAGGGACGCATCTCCGATCTCGATGTGGGGCTGTGGAACGACGCCCAGGCGCAGGCGTGGACCCGCGTCACGGACTTCATCCACGCCCAGGGCGCCGCGGCCGGCGTGCAGCTTGCCCATGCGGGCGGCAAGGCCTCCACCTACGGATGGCTGCCCGACCACGCCGCCGGCGGCCGGACCGGCAGCATCCCGCCCGAGGACGGCGGCTGGGAGACCCTCGCCCCCTCGGCCACGGATCTGCACGGGCTGCGGCCGCCACGGGAACTCACGGTCGAGGAGATCCGCGCCTCGGTGCGCGACTGGGCCGAGGCGGCCCGGAGGGCGGACCGGGCCGGGTTCGACCTGGTCCAGATCCACGCCGCCCACGGCTACCTCATCCACCAGTTCCTCTCCCCGCTCTCCAACCACCGCACGGACGCCTACGGCGGTGGCTTCGAGAACCGGACGCGTTACGTGCGCGAGGTCGTCGAGGCCGTCCGGGACGCCTGGCCGGCCCACAAGCCCCTCGGCATCCGCTTCTCGGGCGAGGACTGGGTCGACGGCGGCTGGCGGATCGCCGACACCGTGCGGCTCGCCCGGGAGCTGCGGGAGCTCGGCGTCACGGTGTTCGACCTCTCCAGCGGCGGCCTCGGCCCGTACCACGGACCCACCGGGCCCGGCTACCAGATCGCCCTGGCCGCGGCGGTCAAGGAGGCCCTGGCCGGCACCGGCTCGTTCGTCACGGCCGTCGGGATGATCACCTCGGCGGCGCAGGCCGAGCAGGTCCTCGTCGCCGGTCAGGCCGACGGCGTGAGCATCGCCCGCGCCGCCCTGAACGATCCGCACTGGGCGGCGGCCGCCGCGAAGGAGCTCGGTGTGGCCCCGGACTCCAACCCGCGCGCCGCGCAGTACTGGCGCGCCGCCTGGTAGTCGCGTCTGCACTGCCGTCGCCGGCGGCGCCTCCCGCGCCGCCGGTGCGGCCCCGGCGTCGTCATAAGGTGCCCGGCGCAGCAGCCCCTCCTAGCCTTGGGGCATGAGCATCACGGAATCCCTCCTCGCCTTCGCCGCGGTAGCCGCCCTCCTGACGGTCATCCCGGGGCTCGACACCACGCTCGTGCTGCGCTCCTCGATCGTCGCGGGGCGCCGGAACGGCTACGCGACGGCGCTCGGGGTCAACACGGGCGCCATGATCTGGGGCATCGGCGCCGCCGTCGGCACCACGGCCCTGCTCGTGGCCTCCGAGGCCGGCTTCATGGTCCTCAAGCTCGCCGGCGCCGCGTACATGGCCTACCTCGGCGGCTCGATGCTGTGGCGTTCCTTCCGGCGGCCCGGGCGGATGGGCCCCGGCGCCCTGGCCTCGCCGGGGCCCGGCGCCGCGGCCTGGACGGGGCACGCCACGGCGCCCGGTTCACTGCCGCCCGACGCCGTCCCGGAGCCCCGCGAACGGCTCGCCTCCTCGTGGGCGAAGGGCTGCGTCACGAACCTCTTGAACCCCAAGGTCGGCGTCTTCTACGTCGCGATGATCCCGCAGTTCCTGCCCGAGGGCGTCGCGCCGCTGGCGATGGGGATCGCCCTCGCGGGTGTGCACAACCTGCTCGGCCTGGCCTGGTTCACGCTCATCATCCAGGGAACGCACCTGTTCCGCGAGCGGCTGCAGCGCCCCGCGGCCGCCCGCTGGACGGACCGGATCACCGGGACCGCGCTGCTGGGCTTCGGCGCGGCGCTCGCCCTGCGTTCGAGGTGACGACGCCGGGGCGCGGCGCCGGGTCGTCGCCTGGCCGCGGATGACGCTCCGCGCTCCTGCCCAACGCGTGGGTAGATCACCAGGTCTACCCGAAGCCGGAGCAGGTCGCCGCGGCAATTTCCCCACGCGTGGGCAGATAATGCTGGACAACGCCAAGGGCATCCGCGTGATCTGCCCACGCGTTCGCGCTGACGACGCCGGGGGGCCGGGTGCGGACGCACCACCGCCCCCGTCCGGTTCGGACGGGGGCCGGTTGACGCGGCCGCGCTAGTGTCCGGCGTCGGCGGGGACCGGCTCGGCGGCCGGCTTGCGCATCTGCGTGGCCAGGACGACGACGGCTCCGCTCACCAGGGCGGCGACGAAGAAGCCCTGCCGGAACCCGTCCACCTGGGCGTCCACGGCTCCGGATCCGGCCGCCGCCGAGGCGGCCGCCGCGGAGGCCATGATCCCCACGAGCAGCGCGGTGCCGGCCGCGCCGCCGAGCTGCTGCAGGGTGCTGAGCACGGCGGAACCGTGCGAGTGCAAGTGGTGCGGGAGCGGGTTCAGGGCCGTCGTGAAGGACGGGGTGAACAGGAACGCGAAGCTCAGCGACATCAACAGGTGTGCGAGGACCAGCGCCCAGACCGGGGTCTGCGCCGTGAGCTGCGTGTAGCCGGCCAGGACCAGGGTCAGCAGCACCGACGCCGGGACGACGAGCGGGCGGGGGCCGACGCGGTCGTAGAGCCGCCCGACGAACGGCGCGAGCACGCCCATGAGGATCCCGCCGGGCAGCAGGAGCAGCCCCGTGCCGAGGGTATCGAGCCCGCGGACGTTCTGCAGGTACATCGGCAGCAGGATGATCACGCCGAACAGGGCCACCATCGCGAGCACCATGAGAATCAGGCCCGTCGTGAACGGACGGTAGGTGAAGGGGCGCAGGTCCAGGAGGGCGCGGTCCCCGCGCTGCAGGCGCAGCTGCAGGAACGTGAAGCCGGCGAGGCACAGCAGGGCGACGGCCAGGGCCGCGACGGCTCCGGGGTCGACGCCGGGCGCGGCCCCGCCGTCGTGCCCTCCGCCGATCTTGCTCAGTCCGTAGACGAGCCCGCCGAAGCCGGGGACGGCCAGCAGGAGCGAGGGGACGGACAGCGGCGTCGAGCCGGCCTCTGCCACGCGGTCCAGCCGCGGGGCGCCGATGAAGAGCGCGGCGAGGGCGATGGGCAGCACCAGCAGGAACATCCAGCGCCACTCGAGGTACTGCAGGATGAGACCGGAGATCGTCGGGCCGATCGCCGGGGCGACGGAGATGACGATGCTGACGTTGCCCATCATGGTGCCGCGACGCGTGGGCGGCACGAGGTTCAGGATGGTGGTCATGAGCAGCGGCATCATGATCGCCGTGCCCGAGGCCTGGATGACGCGCGCGCCGAGCAGCACCTCGAATCCGGGGGCGAGCCCGGCCAGCAGCGTGCCGGTCGAGAACAGGCCCATGGCCATGAGGAACACCGTGCGCATCGAGAAGCGCTGCAGCAGGTAGCCGGTCGTCGGGATGACGACGGCCATGGTCAGCATGAACGCGGTGGCGAGCCACTGCACGGCGTCGGCCGTCACACCGAAGGCGTCCATGAGCCGCGGCAGGGCGACGTTCATGATGGTCTCGTTGAGGATCACGACGAACGAGGAGACCAGGAGCACGCCGATGGTCATGCGGGCTGCGGGATCGAGCCGGTCCGGCGCGGCGGTCGAAGAGCTGGCGGGGGCGGTGGGCTGCACGATGGGTCCTCTGGGGAGGCGCGGGGCTGGCCCGCGCTGGTTCTGGGGTTCCGGGATGGATCCGGGGTCGCTGCATCACGCCGTGCCCGCCCGAACCTCAACGGTAACCCGTTGAGTGCGGCAACTATTCCCGGCGCGGAGGATTCCTCGCCGTGAGGCGTGATTGCGTCGCCGCCGGGATGGGGGCGTGCTCTTGGGGAGCCGATGCGCTAAACATGAACTATGAGCGTGCGCACCCCCGATCCCTACCCCGGCTGGCTGTCCGACGAGGACCTCTACGAGGCCCGCCAGCGGCTGCCGATCATCTACGTGGAGGCGATCCCGGTGCGCCTGGATCCGCTCGGCTACGTCAGCGAGGTCGGCCTGCTCTACACGGCGGACGCCGACGCGCAGTTCAAGCGGACGTTCGTCTCGGGCCGCGTGATGTACCGCGAGACCATCCGCGCCGCCCTGGTGCGGCACATGGAGAAGGACCTGGGACCGTTCGCCATGCCGCAACTGCCCGCGAGCCCCGTTCCCTTCACGGTCGCCGAGTACTTCCCCTCGCCCTCGGAGACGGGGCTGACGGACGAGCGCCAGCACGCCGTCTCGCTCGCCTACATCATCCCCGTGCGCGGCGAATGCAGCCCGCGCCAGGACGCCTTGGAACTGACCTGGCTGAGCCCGGAGGACGCGTTGAGCCCGGAGGTCCAGGACGAACTGCCCGGCGGCCGCGGCAACCTGGTCCGCCAGGCCCTCGCCCACGTCGGCTGGTGCCGCTAGGAGCCGCGTGGAACAGAACAGCTACGTCCGCTCCGTCCGCGCCGAGAAGGTCGCCCCCGGGCACCGCTTCATCACCCGCACGGGCGCGCCGAGCCTTCCCGTGGCGAGCGTGCGCACCGTGCAGGACAGCTTCGGCACGCCCGCCTACGTCGAGGCCGTCCTCGAGAGCGGCCAGACCGCGACGATCGCCTACGGCTCCTCGATCCGCGTCCACACCACCGAGCCCCCGCCCGAGGTCACGCTCGATGAGCTGACGGTCATCCCCGTCGAGGACGGCTCGCCGGAGGCCGTCCTGATCGAGATCGCCCGCGAGTACCCGTGGGACCAGCGAGTGCTGGAGCCGATCGCCCGGCTCAGCCGGGGCTTCAACGCCAAGGCCGGCGCCCACTTGGAGGACGTGCGCCTGCTCGCCCGGCTGCTGCTCGTGGACCTGCAGGACCGTGCCAACGCCTGGCGCGCGCTCGGGATCCTCACGGAGCTGCCGTTCGACGGGAACTTCGGCCGCTGGAAGACCATCCAGCTCGCCCTCGCCGCGGCGTCCTACCTCGCGTTCGACGACGGCGACGCCGAAGCCGCCGACCGGTACGCCGAGGCGCTGCGGGCCACGGACCACGTCGAGGCCGACCCGGTGCGCTCCCGGCTCGGCGCCGAGCTGCGCCAGCGCCAGCTCGACGAGCCCAACCTCTTCGACCGCGAAATCCACCGCGCCGCGGCCACCGGGGACCGGGAGTCCGAGCGCGAGTGGCGGCTGCAGCGCTTCGAGGCGCTCCTGCACCTGCGCGCCCACGGCGGATCGCGCACGCTCGGCGCGGACGAGCTCGCGCGGATGATCCGGCACGAGCTCGACGCCCTGCGCGGGCTGGCCGGCGAGGGCCCCGACGCGCCTGCGGGCTGAGCCCGGTCAGGGCGCCGGGGGCGCCCCGTCCCGCATCCGGCGCGCGAGCGAGGAACCCAGCAGGACGACGGCGACGCCGACCACCGAGCCGAGGACGGTCTCGACGATCCTGTCGTAGAGCAGCGCCGTGGACGGCCCCGTCATGAGGGAGCTGCCCACGAGCGCGAGGGGCGTGACGCACACCTGCGCCCAGAAGTAGTTGCGCGTGATGAGCATTTCCGCGGCGAACTGGGCCGAACCGATCAGGAGGATCAGGATCCACGGGTTCGGATCCGCCAGGATCACGAGCGCCATGACGCCGAGCCCGGCGAGCGTGCCCAGGACGCGGTGCAGGCCGCGGGCCACGCGGTGCCGCGTGCTGTGCCCGACGAGGGGCACGACGGCGGCGACCATCGCCCAGTAGGGGTGGCCGGCCGAGAAGACGGGGCCGAGCAGCGTGGCGGCCGCGCCGGCGGCCCCGGCGGCGAGGAGGTAGCCGAGCGACTCGACGCGGACCGCCATCCGGTACCGCCGCGACATCGGCCGCGGCGCGCTCCGCACCCAGGGCGTGCGCCGGGCCGGGTGCAGGCGGCCGGCCTGGCCGAGGGCGAGCGCCAGCAGGACCGTAGCGGCCGCGGTCGCGAGGGACTCGGGCGCCGGGGGCAGCGCCGGGATCGAGGCGATCGCGGCGAACGCGAAGATGTGGAAGAGCGATCCGGCCGGCCGCATCTGCCACGTCCCCGCGACGAGAGCGCACGCGCCGGCGACGAGCGTCGTCAAGCCGGTCACCACCCAGGTGCCGCCCACCGAGCCGTGGTCGACGAGGAAGGTCGAGGCGGCCCAGGCCGCAGCGATGAGCACCCAGAACATGGTGCCGGCCCGCAGCTGGGCCGCGAGGCGGTCGCGGTGGCCCGGTACCCGCCCGTAGATCCCGGTGAACGCCCCGAAGACCGCGAAGACGGCCAGATCCAGCCGGTCGGCGGCGATGAGGGCCGCGAGCGGCAGGAACACGCCCAGGGCGCAGCGGAGGCCGATCCACGGATCGCGGTCACCCGGCCCGAGCCGCAGGAGGGCGCCCCAGGACAAGGGCGCGGCCGGCCCCGAAGCGGGCGCCACGGAGTCCGCCGTCGTGGCGCGCGGCAGGGCCGCTCCCGCCTCCGCGGGATCCACGGGATCGGGGCTCGGCGCCCCCGTGCCGTTGTCGTTGTCCACGCGCCTACCGTATCCCCGGCCACCTGCCCTCCCGCCGCGTCGGGCCGCGTTCGTGGCCGACGCAACACCGCGCCGGGACCGCGGGAGGCCATGAGGCAGACTAGAGGGGTGCCAGATGCGAACGCCCCCGTCCCCCCGTTGACCGACCCCGACGCCGCCGAGGGCGCGGACGCCCGCTCCGGCGTCGTACCCGGCACGGGGCACCCGCGGCAGGCGGACTTCGGGTTCACGCTCGGGACCCGGCTCACCCGGCCCGACGGGACGCCGGGGCTCGGCCGCACGGGCACCATCCGCACGCCCCACGGCGAGGTCAGGACCCCGGCGTTCATCGCCGTCGGGACCAAGGCGACCGTCAAGGCCATCACCCCCGAGGCCGTCGCGGAGCTCGGCGCCCAGGCCGTCCTCGCCAACGCCTACCACCTGTACCTGCAGCCCGGGGCCGACGTCCTCGACGCCGCCGGCGGGCTCGGCCGCTTCATGAACTGGAACGGCCCCACGTTCACCGACTCGGGCGGCTTCCAGGTGATGAGCCTGGGCTCGGGGTTCAAGAAGGTCATCGACATGAAGAACGTCGACGCCTCCGGAGCGGACGACGCCGTGGCGCCCGGCAAGGAGCGGCTCGCGAACGTCGACGACGACGGCGTCTGGTTCAAGTCCCACCTCGACGGAACGCGGCACCGCTTCTCCCCCGAGATCTCCATGTCCGTCCAGCACCGGATCGGCGCGGACATCATGTTCGCGTTCGACGAGCTGACCACCCTGCACAACTCCCGCGGCTACCAGGAGGAGGCGCTCGAGCGCACGCGGCAGTGGGCCGTGCGCTGCGTCGAGGAGCACTTCCGGCTCACCGACGAGCGGGCGGACAGGCCGTACCAGGCGCTGTTCGGCGTGATCCAGGGGGCGCAGTACGAGGACCTGCGGCGCAAGGCGTGCGCCGACCTCGGCGCGATGGACTTCGACGGCTTCGGGATCGGCGGGGCGCTGGAGAAGGAGAACCTGGGCACGATCGTGGGCTGGTGCGCCGAGGCGCTGCCGGAGGACAGGCCGCGGCACCTGCTGGGCATCTCCGAGCCGGACGACGTCTTCACCGCGATCGAGAACGGGGCGGACACCTTCGACTGCGTCTCCCCCACCCGCGTCGCCCGGAACTCCGCGTTCTACACGGCCCACGGGCGCTTCAACCTCTCCGGCTCGCGCTACAAGACGGACTTCACGCCGCTGCAGCAGGGGTGCGACTGCTACACGTGCACCCACTACACGCGCGCCTACATCCACCACTTGTTCAAGTCCAAGGAGATCCTGAGCCACACGCTGATCTCCATCCACAACGAGCGCTTCGTGGTGCGCCTCGTCGACGACGCGCGGCAGGCGATCGAGGACGGGACCTTCTACGAGCTCAAGGAGCGCACCCTCGCGGACTACTACGCCGGCAACCCGGACCCGCAGGGACTCTAGCCCCCCGCCCCAGCGCACTTTTAGCTTCAAGCAAACGCGGGCGCCCACGTCAGCGGGGTCGAGCCGCGGCTTAACCGCGCAGGAACGCCGAAAGGTGCGCGGGAAGGGAGCGCCGCCGGTTCCCCGCCCCTACAGCTCCGATCGCCGCCAGGGCGCCCCGGGCGCGGCGCGGCGCCAGCGGACGCGGCGCACCAGGACCACCATCATCACCACGAGCCCGACGAGCAGCAGCAGCACCAGGATCGGCAGGAAGATCGCGGCGGCGGCGAGCCCCACGGCGGCCCCGTCCTCGGCGGTGCTGACGACGGGGGCGGCGGTCCCGACGGTTCCGGCGTTCAGCACGGGCCGGGACACCATCTTCACGAGGTGCACCGCCAGCGCGATCCCCACGCCGAGCGCGACGGGGATCCACTGGTCCCCGGCGAAGAACGAGTCCGGGTCGGAGACGGTGACCGTCTCGGCGCCGAGCCCGGAAGCGAACACGATCCCGCCCGAGGCGGGGCGGACGACGGTCTGGACCCAGTCGTTGATGCTGTCCACGATGGGGATCTTGTCCGCCACGATTTCGAGCAGCAGGAGGACGCCGAGGAGCGCGAGCATCCAGTCGTTGGACAGCCAGGCCCATTCCGCGGGCAGGGCCACGAGCCCCGTGAAGCGGTCCATGAGGCCGAGCGCCAGCATCGGGATGTAGGCGTTGAGCCCCGCCGCCGAGCTCAGTCCCATCGCGGTGAGGAATTCCATACCCTCAGGGTAAGGCCGGGCGGGGACGGTGCAGTAGGGCCGGGGAGGACGACGCCGGGTCCGCGCCCGGGCGCGCCGGTCCGGGCGGGCGGGGCCTCGCCCGGACGGGTGGGGTCCCGGCGCCTCGTCCGAGGGCGACGGGCGTGGCGGTCAGGCCGCCGAGGGCGCCGTTTCCCCGTAGCTGGGTTCGCGGCGTTTGAACCAGGCGATGACGGTGGTGGTGACGGGGACGAACAGCACCTCGACCGCGGTCTTGTAGAGGAAGCCGACGACGACGTAGTTGATGAAGGTCGCGGTGTCGCTGATGCCGATGACGCCGGCGGCGATGGAGCAGAAGATCAGCGTGTCGGCGAACTCGCCGACACCGGTGGAGCCGAGCAGGCGGATCACGAGGCGCTTCTCGCCGAAGCGCTCCTTCATCTTCACGAGCACCCAGGAGTTGAGCGTCTGTCCGGCGGCGAAGCCCAGGAGCGAGGCCGCGACGATCTGCCACACGGGTCCGAGCGTGGCGGCGAGCGCCTCCTGGCCCTCGTACCAGTCGGCGGCGGGCAGGTGGATCAGGATCCAGAAGCAGAAGCTCGTGAAGAAGGACAGGGCGAAGGTCGTGATGATGGCGCGGCGGGCGGCCTTGAAGCCGTAGACCTCGCTGATGACGTCGCCGAGGATGTAGGCGAGCGGGAAGAGGAAGAAGCCGCCGTCCGTGACGATCGGGCCGAAGGTGACGCCCTTGGTGGCGCCGATGTTGGACAGGACCACGACGACGGCCATGAGGGCCAGCGCGGTGGAGAAGTAGGGGCTTCCGGCCGCCGCGAAGGCGGCGCGGACGGGCGAGGGGGTGGCGGTGTTCGCGGCCATGTGAGGGGTTCCCAATCGTGGAAGTGGTTCGCCAGGCGGCGCCCGGTTCCCCGGTGCGGCCGCCCGCTGTATTAGCACTTGACCCCCGATTCTCCCACGGGCCGTGGCGGCAGGTCATTTTGCCTCAATTTTTTGAACATGTTCAAAAAGCGGTAGACTGGCCTGGATCCCAGCAACGGCAAGGCAGAACATGGCCCCTTCGAGTCCCAAGGCCGCGCACACGCGGCAGAAACTGGTCAATGCCTCCGCCAAGCTCTTCGCGATCCACGGCTACGAGAAGACCACTTTGCGCTCGATCGCCGCCGAATCGGGGATGTCGCTGGGGAGCGCCTACTACTACTTCGAGTCCAAGGAGCAGCTCGCCGGGGAGCTGTACCGGGCGACGCGGGAGGCGCACCGGAACCTCGCCTGGCCGCGCCTGCTCGTCGGCAACACGCTCGAGGGCAACATCCGCGCGGTCATGGACACGGCCCTCGACGCCCTCGAGCCGTTCCAGGGCTTCGGGCCGGCCTTCCTCCGCGCGGCCTTCAGCGGCGGGGCTGGACCGGAGGCCGCCGATGCGGACGTCGCGGCGGTGAACCGGGCCAAGGAGTTCGGCCTCTGGCGGCAGGCCGTGACCACGGCCCGGCCGCAGCCTCCGCTCGCGATCCGCAACGACCTGCCGGAACTGCTGTGGCTGGTCCAGCGCGGGATCCTCCTGTTCTGGGCCTACGACGCCTCGCCGGGCCGGGAACGGACGCGGCGCCTCGTGCGCAACGCGGCGCCGCTCCTGGCCCGCCTGTCCGTGCTCTCCCGCCTGCCGGTGGTGCGCGCGATTCTCGACGACGTGATCGGGCTCGTGCGCTCCGCCGCGGACGGCGATCGGACGCCATATCGTCGGTGAACCGCGATAACCTCGCGTCATGGCTTCGAACCCCACCGGCAACCATCCGGATCCGCATCGGGCCGGCGATCAGGTCTCGGCCTCGGGCGACGCCCTGCACCGGCGCTACGACCACCATCCGGACCACCACCGCGTGACGTTCACAGCGGGCGCATTGCTCAAGGGCCTCGCCGCCACCTGGGCGTGCCTGGTCCTGGCGGCCCTGGTATTCCTCGGCGGCACGGCAGTCGGCGGCGCCGGGAACGGTCTCGAAGGCTGGCTGACGTTGGCCACGGGCTTCGCCTGGATCTGCCTCATCGCCCTCGTTGCGTGCGCGGTCTTCGGCTTCCCTCTCGGACTGGTCTTGGGCGTCCTCCTGCGGCCCGTCCGCAGCCAGCTCGTCCACGTCACCGTGTTCTTCCTCGCCGGAGCCGCTGCAGCGGCCTTGTGCGCCACCGTGTTCGGCCTGGACATCAGGGACTCACTTCCGCTCCTCGCACTCGGGGCAGCAAGCGCCGCAGTCGGACGGGCCGCCGTGTGGCGCGATGTCCACGTGCACAACCCGGCGCAGGACGGCAGTGCCGCCCGACCATGACCGGCGCCGCATCCCCTGCCTAGACTGGACGCCATGACCTCGACCGATCTCGCTCCCGCCCCAGCCATCACCCTGACCATCGCCGGCTCGGAGGCCACCGGCGGGGCGGGCGCGCAGGCCGACCTCAAGACGTTTCAGGCGCTCGGCGTGTACGGCATCACGGCCCTGACCTGCATCGTCTCCTTCGACCCGAAGGAGAACTGGAACCACCGCTTCACCGCCGTCGAGCCCCGCGTCATCGCCGAGCAGCTCGAGGCCGTACAGGCGTGCTACGTGGGCCAGCTGGATACGGTCAAGCTCGGGATGATGGGCAGCCCGGCCACCATCGAGGCCGTCGCCGCGGCGCTGGACAGCCAGGAGTGGCGCAACGTCGTCCTCGACCCGGTGCTGATCTGCAAGGGCCAGGAACCCGGCCACGCCCTGGACACCGACCAGGCCCTCAAGTCCACGCTGCTGCCGCGGGCCACGTTCATCACCCCGAACCACTTCGAGGCGGAGTCGCTCTCCGGCCGCACGATCCGCTCCGTGGAGGACCTCGCCGAGGCGGCCCGGATCATCCACGAGGCCAGCGGCGCCGCCGTCCTGGCCAAGGGCGGCGTCCGCCTCGACGGCCCGGACGCCGTCGACGTCTACCACGACGGAACCACCACCGAGTTCCTCGCGGCGCCCAAGATCGGCGAGGTCGCCGTGTCCGGAGCCGGCTGCTCCCTCGCGGCCGCCGTCACGGCCGAACTCGCGAAGGGCGCCGCGCCGCTCGCGGCCGCGCGCACCGCCAAGGACTTCGTGACCACCGGCATCCGCCACCGCGTCGCCTCGGCGGCCCCCTTCGACGCCCTCTGGCAGGGCGGCGCGGGATAGCGGGACGACGACGCGACCCGGGCACCGCCGTCGTCCTCCCTCCTGCGCCCCTCGAGCACCCCCTCCCGCGCGGGGCCGTGGAGGTATAGGGTCGGGCCGCATGGCACTGGATCTCGTACAGGTGAACTTCAAGGCCGCGGACGAGGCGGCGCTGGGCCGCTTCTGGGCGGACGCGCTCGGCTGGGGCGTCTCGAGCGAGGCCCCCGGTGTGGCCAACGTCGAGCCCCACGGCTTCGACTGGCCGGACCCCTCCGTCGTCTGCGTGGACGTCGTCGCCGTCCCGGATCCGGAGACCGTCCGCTACCGGGCGCACCTCGACCTCGCGACGAGCTCCGCCGCGCACCAGGAGGAGCTCGTCGCCCGCCTCCTGACGCTCGGGGCCAACCGGGCAGACATCGGCCAGGGCGATGTGCCGTGGACCGTCATGGCCGACCCCGAGGGCAACCTCTTCTGCGTCCTGGAACCCCGCGGCCTCTACGCCGACACGGGGCCGATCGCGGCCGTCGTGGTGGGCTGCTCCGAGCCGCTGGCGACGGCGGGGTTCTGGGGCGACGCCCTGGGCTGGGACGCGTACGACGCCGGAGCGGACCTCGCGCGGCTGCGCTCGCCCCGGGGCGTGGGACCGTTCCTGGAGTTCGTGCGCCAAGTGGACCCCGGCGCCTCGTCCGGGCGCGTCCACCTCGACGTGCTGCCGGGACCCGGCGACGACCAGGACGCGGAAGTGGCGCGGCTCAGGTCGCTGGGGGCCACGGACGTCGACCTCGGCCAGGGCGACGTGCCGTGGATGTGCCTCGCCGACCCGGAGGGCAACGACTTCTGCGTGCTGCGCCCGCGTTGACGACAGCCTTCCCCGCCTCGACACACCTTGTTGTCGAACGATTGTCAACAAACATCGTCAAACGAACCCTTGACATGTGGTTCCGGTCACCTAGGCTTTCACATCGGGGGGCGTGCTGCGGCTGATGGCCGCGCGGGCCCCTTTCGTCCGCCTCGAGGCAACAAGGAGCATCATGAAAAACTCGCACCGGCCCCGGCTCGCCCGGGCAGTCGTGGCCGCGGCAGCGGGCGTGGCCCTCGCCGCGACCATGTCCGCCCCGGCATTGGGGGCACCACAAGAAGTCGCCGAAACCCCCGGGAGCCTCTCGCAGGCCCTCGGGGGTTCCGCGTTGAAGGACCTGAAGGTCAGCGGCCCGCTCGCGACCGCGCAGGGGGAGGTCTCCGTCTTCGTCCAGTTCGAGGGCACCGGCGCCTTCGAACAGACGCAGCCCGTGGAGGTCCGCACGGGCAAGGCCAAGCCCGTCAAGGCCCAGGCCAAGGTCCGCCAGATCCGCGACGGGATCAAGGCCAAGGGGCGCTCCGCCGCCACCGAATCCAAGTCCAAGGTCATCTACACCACCACCAACACGGTCCCCGGCGTCGCCCTGCGTGGCGATGCGGACCAGCTCCGCGCCCTCGCGGCCCGCCCCGACGTCGTGAAGATCAGCGCGATCGTCCCCAAGAGCCCGGACAACAAGGGCGCCGTGATCGACACCAAGGCGCTCGAATCCTGGACCAACCTCGGCGAGACCGGCGAGGGCGTGACCATCGCGGTCCTCGATACGGGCGTCGACTACACGCACGCCGACTTCGGCGGACCCGGCACCCTCGAGGCCTACGAGGCCGCCCAGGACTCCTTCGAGCTCCCCTCGGCGGCATCCGGGCTGCGCGATCCCGCCAAGTTCATCGGCGGCTGGGACCTCGTCGGCGACGACTACAACGCCAACCCGAGCTCGCCCACGTACCAGCCCGTCCCGAACCCGGACCCCAACCCGCTGGACTGCGCGAGCGCCGGCCACGGCACCCACGTCGCCGGATCCGCGGCCGGCTACGGCGTCAACGCCGACGGCAGCACGTTCGACGGCGACTACTCCTCGCTCACCGCCGCGCAGGTCTCCGCCATGCGCATCGGCCCCGGAACGGCACCGAAGGCCCAGGTCGTCGGGATCCGCGTGTTCGGCTGCGAGGGATCCTCCGCCGTCGTCGGCCAGGCCCTCGACTACGTCCTGGACCCGAACAACGACGGCGACTTCAGCGACCGCGCCCACGTCGTGAACATGTCGCTCGGCTCGGACCACTCCCCCGTCGACGACCCGGAGAACGCGATCGTCGACGCCCTCGCCGAGCAGGGCATCCTCTCCGTCGTCGCCTCGGGCAACGCCGGCGACGTCACCGACGTCGGCGGATCCCCCGGCAACTCGCGGTCCTCGCTGACCGTCGCGAACAGCATCGGCTCCAAGGTCACGATGGACGCCATCGAGGTCCTTGCCCCCGCCGACGTGGCGGGCACGGCCTCCGGCCAGTACTCCGTGAACTTCAACTACGCCGCGGCGAGCGACGAGCAGCTGACCGGCGAGGTCGTCATGGCCCCGGCGGACAACGCGTTCGGCTGCAACCCGTTCCCCGCGGGGACCGACCTCGGCGGCAAGTGGGTCTGGCTGCAGTGGGAAGAGGACGGCGCCTTCCCCTGCGGCTCCGGCGTCCGCTTCAACAACGTGCAGGCCGCCGGCGGCGGCGGCGTGGTGCTCGACTCGCCGCGCCTCGTCTTCGATGCCGGCATCGCCGGCAACACGGGCATCCCCGGCGTCCAGCTGAACCGCACCTACTCCGAGCTGCTCCGCCCGGCCGCCGAGGCCGAAACGCTGCAGCTGCGCGTGGACGCGGACCTCATCGGCGCCGCGTCCGGCGACTCCGGTGCGCTTGACACGCTGAACCCGAGCTCGTCGCGGGGCGTCCACGGCTCGGAGGGCATCGTCAAGCCCGACGTCGCCGCACCCGGCACCCTGATCGGCTCCGCCGGCGTCGGCACGGGCAACGGCCCCGCCGTCATGACGGGCACGTCGATGGCCACGCCCATGACCGCCGGCCTCGCCGCGCTCGTCGCCGGCTCCGGCGACTACACGCCGTACCAGATCAAGAGCATCGTCATGAACACGGCCTCCGCGGACGTCCTGGCGCCGAACGGCGCCGCCTACGGACCGAACCGCGTCGGCTCCGGCCGCGTGATCGGCGACGCCGCGCTGAAGACCCCGGCCTACGCCTTCGCGAGCGACGACCCCGACCTGACCTCCGTGGTCTTCGGCGTCATCGAGCTCGGGAAGAAGAAGCACAAGGAGACCAAGTCGGTCACGGTCCACAACAAGTCCAAGTGGACCCAGACCTACGACGTCGCCTACGTCCCCTCCTCCGAGATCCCCGGCGCCAGCTACGCGCTGAGCACCAAGAAGGTCACGGTCAAGGCGGGCAAGACGGCCAAGTTCAAGATCACCCTCACGGTCGACCCTGCGCGCTTCGCGAAGACCATCGACCCCACGATGGAGCGGACCCAGCAGGGCCTGAACCGGCAGTGGCTGGCCGACGCCAACGGCCGCATCCAGCTCACCGCCAAGGGCCAGCCGACCCTGCGCGTTCCCGTCCAAGCGGCCCCGAAGGCCTCCTCTGACATGACCGCGGGCAAGAAGTACACGGTCAAGAAGGGCCAGGACACGGTCGAGGTCAAGCTCAAGGGCAACGGCCGCTTCCAGGGCAACGGCGACCAGCGGATCGTCTCGCTCGTCTCCGCGTTCGAGCACGGGGCCTCCAGCCCGCGTCTCGGCGCCTCGGTCGACGCCGTGCCCGGAGCGCGTGAAATGGACCTGCAGCATGTGGGCGCCGCCTCCGACGCCCCGCTCGTCGGCACCGCCGACGGCGTCCTGAACTTCGGGGTCAGCACGTGGGGCAATTGGACCCACCTCGCCGGCGGCACGGAGATCGACGTCGAGATCGACACCAACGGCGACGGCCGCCCCGACTTCGTCACCTTCACGGCGCAGATCGACGGCATCGACCAGGACCTCGCGGCGACCTTCGACCTCGCCTCGGGCGCCCAGGTGGACCTGTGGCCGGTCAACGGCCTCACGGGAGAGACCGACACCAACGTGTTCGACACCAACGTGGCGTCCCTGCCCGTCTCGCTCGAGGCGCTCGGGATCGACGACACCAGCTCCGGCCAGATCCAGTACCGCGTCAGCACCTACAGCTGGTACAACACGGACCTGGACGGCAACACGGTTCCGGTCGACACCACGGACTGGGTGGCCTACAACGCCGTGAGCCCGGACCTGTGGTTCGAGGGCGCCGGCACCGGCACCGCGTTCGTCGACCTGCCGGGCCAGTCCCTGCTGGCCCACGTGGGCGACTACTCCTCCACCGCCACGGCCACGAAGGCCAAGGGGAAGGACAAGGGCAAGGACAAGAAGGCCTCCGTCGAGGCGACGGGCCTGTTCCTGCACTACCACAACGCCACGGGCAACCTCTCCGGCAAGGGCTCCAACGCCGGCGACAAGGCCGAGCTGGTGACGTTCACCAAGAAGAAGTAGGCACCACGCACCGCAGGCGGCCCCGGCACCCGTGTCGGGGCCGCCTGCTTGTCCTCGGCCCGCGCGGCGCTGATGGAGTGAGCGACACCGCCGGCGTGTCCGGCGACACGCCAGCCGCCCGGCGGCGTGTCGCTGGACACGTCCACCCCCTGCTGCCTTGGTTTCGCGTCGGACCTTTGCATATCCTGTGAAGAATGAGCGAATCCGCCCAGAACACCACGTCCAAGCCACCCGTCCACCGGGCCGTCTTCTGGCCCTCGGCCATCATCGTGCTCGCGTTCACCGCGTTCGCCATGATCGCGCCGCGCACGGCGGAGTCGGTCTTCGCCTCCGTGCAGCAGACGATCGTGCACAACTTCAACTGGTACTACGTCCTGCTCGTGACGGGCTTCGTGATCTTCGCCCTCTGGGTCGGCTTCAGCCGCTTCGGCGACATCAAGCTCGGCAAGGACGACGACGAACCCGAGTTCTCGGTCGGCTCCTGGTTCGCGCTGCTCTTCGCCGCCGGCATGGGCATCGGACTGGTCTTCTACGGCGTGAGCGAGCCCTTGAGCCACTTCGCCTCCCCGAAGCCCGGCGTCGACGGCAGCCCGGCCGTCCTCGCCCAGCAATCGCTCTCCCAGACCTTCCTCCACTGGGGCGTCCACGCCTGGTCCGTCTACGTGGTGCTCGGCCTGGCGCTCGCCTACGCGATCCACCGCCGCGGCCGCCCGATCTCCATCCGCTGGACCCTCGAGCCGCTCCTCGGCCGCCGCGTCAAGGGCGCCTCGGGCAACGTGATCGACATCGTCGCACTCGTCGGAACGATCTTCGGCGTCGCGACCTCCCTCGGCCTCGGCGTCCTGCAGATCAGCGCCGGCCTCGAGAGCGCGAACCTGTTCGAGGCCACCCAGACCCTGAACATCGTCATCATCCTGATCATCACCGGCGCCGTCCTGTTCTCCGTGCTCTCGGGCGTCGCCCGCGGCATGAAGTGGCTCTCCAACATCAACCTGGTCCTGGCGGCCCTGCTCGTCGTGTTCGTGCTCATCGTGGGCCCGGGCCAGTTCCTCTTCCGGAACCTCGTCCAGTCCGTCGGCAACTACCTGCAGAACTTCCTGGCCATGGCGTTCAACGTGAGCGCCTTCTCCGGCGAGGCGGGCGAGCTGTGGCAGGCCACGTGGACCACGTTCTACTGGGGCTGGTGGATGTCCTGGGCGCCGTTCGTCGGCATCTTCATCGCCCGCATCTCCCGCGGCCGCACCGTGCGCCAGTTCGTCGCCGGCGTCCTCCTGGTTCCCACCCTCGTGACCTTCATCTGGTTCTCCGTCCTGGGCGGAACGGCGATCCACACCGAGCTCGAGGGCGAGGGCGGCCTGATCGGCCCGAACGGCGAGGTCGACGTCGAGGGCTCGCTGTTCGCCCTCATGCAGCAGCTCCCCGGCAGCGCCGTCCTGGTGATCGGCGTCGTCATCCTCATCGCGATCTTCTTCGTCACCTCCGCCGACTCCGGCTCGCTCGTCATGAGCATGATCGCCACGGGCGGCGAGGTGGAGCCGAAGAACTGGATCCGGGTCTTCTTCACCCTCTCGACGTCCGGCCTCGCGATCGCCCTGCTGCTCTCGGGCGGTCTCGACGCGCTGAAGACGGCCGCGATCATCATCGCCCTGCCGTTCAGCGTCATCATGATCCTCATCTGCTGGGCCACGGTCCGGGCGTTCAGCCGCGAGATCCGGGCCTACGACAAGGCGCGGCGCGAGGCGTTCGTGGGCCGCATCGGCGAGATCTACGGCCTCGAGGTCGAGGGGCCGAACCAGGACTCCCGGGTCCTGAACCTCACGCGCTTCTTCCGACGCCGGCACCGGGCGCTCGAGGCCGTCGCCGGCGTCGTCCACGTCGACGTCCCGGAGGGACCGTCGAGCCCGCTGCCCCCGGCGGGCGACGAGCCCGAGACGCCGTCCGCGCCCTCGGCCGAGGACCCCGACGCGGGCGGTCGCGAAGCGGCCGGGGCCCCGCTCCCCCGCTGACCGCGGGCCGCGACCGGGCCAGGGGCCGGTCCGGGCAGCCGCGCTTCAGGCCCTGACGCGCGGCAGCTCGGACCACTCGGTGGTGTACTTCGGCGAGGAGAACTCGCGCTTCATCGACCACGCGGCGGGTTCGGCGAGGCCGCCCTGCCCGAGCCCGATCGCGGCCTCCCCGAACCGGGCCCGAACGCTGCCCAGCAGGGCACCGAGGCCTTCGACGCCCCCGGTCGGATCCGCCGCGCGCCCGGGCCGAGCGCCCGCCCGGCCACCCGCCGCCCCGCCGCCCGGGGCGCCGGCGGCGGCATCGGCGTCGTCCTCCCCCTCCGCCAGCCCGGAGAAGAGGTCCAGCTGCTCCGCCTGCCCGCCCCGTCCCAGGCCCGAGAGCATCACTCCCGCGCGGACGTACGCGGCGCCCGGCTCGAAACGACCCCGCATCGCCGCGACCGCGGCCCTCGTGATCCGGATCGGATCGTCCGTCGGCACCGGCAGGGGCACGGAGGCGCTCGGGAACGACTGCGTGCCGTGGGCGAAGCGGCTCGTCCCGGCACTCACCGTCACGACCGACGCGCGCAGCCCCTTGGCCGCAAGGCGTCCGGCCGCCTTCTGCGCGTAGACGGACATGACCTCCTCCATCTGCGCCGCCGTGTCCACGGGCGTCGAGAAGCTGCGCGAGAACATGACCTGCTGCTGGTCCGCCCGCTCGTCGACCGGCGCGATGCATGGCGTGCCGTTCAGCTCCAGGACAGTCCGCTGCATGACCACCGAGAAGCGCTTGCGGATCATCAGCGGGTCTGCGGCCCTGAGCGCGGCGATCGTGCCGATGCCGAGCGCGGCGAGCTTCTCCCCGCTCTTGCGCCCCACGCCCCACACGTCCGTGGCGGGCAGGCGGGACTGGATGCGCTCGAGCTCCCCCGGCGGCAGCGAGCCGAGCGAGCACACTCCGCCGAGTCCCGGATTGCGCTTGGCGACGTGGTTGGCGAACTTCGCGAGGGTCTTGGTGGGCGCGACGCCGACACAGACGGGGACGCCGACGTGGAGTGCGACGGCGGAGCGCACCTCCCGCGCCGTGCTCGCCAGCACGTCCTCGCCCGCCTCCGGCAGGCCCAGGAACGACTCGTCGATCGAGTAGACCTCCTGCCACGCCCCGAAGCGGCCGATGACCTCCATGACGCGCGCCGAGAGGTCGCCATAGAGCTCGTAGTTGCTCGAGCGGGCCACGAGGCCCCAGGCGGCGGCGTGCGGGGCGACCTGGAACCACGGCGTGCCCGTGGCGATCCCCAGGTCCTTGGCCTCCTGGGAACGCGCGACGACGCAGCCGTCGTTGTTCGAGAGGACGACGACGGGGCGGCCTTCCAGCCACGGGTCGAACACCCGCTCGCAGGAGACGTAGAAGTTGTTGACGTCGACGAGGGCGAACATTGCCTCCCCTAGAGCCGGTGCAGGCAGCGCGTCGCGACGCCCCACACGGTGAAGTCCTCCGGCACGGGATCCCCGGGCCGCCGCGCGGCGGGGCCGGGCTGGTGGCCGGAAACGGGGCGGGAGCCAGGGCCGGATCCGGGACCGGGCTCGGCTTCCAGTCGAGGCCCGCCGCCGCCGAGGCGCAAGCGCCTCACGAGCAGCTCGCCGTCCACGACGGCGACCACGACCGATCCGTCCCGCGGCGCGAGCGAACGGTCCACGATCAGCTCGTCGCCATCGCAGATGCCCGCGCCGGACATCGAGGACCCCTCCACGCGCATCAGGAACGTCGAGGTGCGGTCAGAGATCAGGTGGCGGTTGAGGTCGATGCCGCCCTGGAAGTAGTCCCGCGCCGGGGATGCGAAGCCGGTGGGCTCGGCCGCGCTGCCCGGGGGCGCCGGGCGGCGCGGGGCGGGGTCGACTCCGAACACGGCGGCCACCTGCTTTCGAACACAGTTTCTAGTGCCCCAGCTTAGCACCGGACCCGGCCTGCCGGTGTCCTCCGCCGTTCAGTCCGCCGTCAGCCGCTGGGCGAGCATCACCAGGATCCCGCTGGGCCCCCTCAGATACGTGAGCCGGTAGAGCCCGGCGTACTCGGCCACGCCGCGCAGCGGGTGGCAACCGTGCCGCGCCGCGGTCGCCAGGGCGGCGTCGATGTCCTCCACCGAGAAGGCCACCCGGTGCATGCCGATCTGGTGCGGACGCGTCGGCTCGGACTCGAGCGCCGGGGGATGGATGTACTCGAAGAGCTCCAGCCGGCCCAGCCCGTCGGGCGTCTGGAGCAACGCGATCCTGGCGTGGTTGCCGTCGAGCCCCACGGCAGTATCGGCCCACTCGCCGCTGACCGTGTCGCGGCCGAGCTCCGTCAGGCCGAGGTCGGTGAAGAAGGAAACCGCGGCGTCGAGGTCGCGCACCGCGATCCCGACGTTCTCCAGCTTGATGCCCATGCCTGGAAACGTAGCAAGGACCCGCCAGCGGCACCAGAGCCGCGCCGCCGTCGTCCTGGGATATGACGGGCCGCAAGGCGCGCCCCGCCGCGGGACCCTAGACTCGAGGCATGCAGGAACTCGCGGCCGCGGCCGGACCCGGACTGGAACTGCTGGGGTGGATCGCGCTCGCCGCGGCCCTGGCGTTCTTCGCGGCGTCCGCCGTGCACCGCCTCCTGCTGCGGCAATGGCAGTCCGCGCCCTACGTCCTGATGGTCCTCGAGGGGCAGCGGTGCGCCGTGTGGACCACTCCGGAAGGAGGCATGGTCAGCCACGCGCTCGCAGACGCCGTCCAGGAGCGCGGTACCGATCCGGGACGAGCCGGGGACGCGTCGGAGCACGGGGGCGTCATGCAGGCCGGGAGCCCGTCGGAGACCGGCGGGACGGTCTACTACCAGCAGCATCAGGACGGGCGCTGGCAGTTCACGCCGCCCGAAGACCACAGCCGCCTCCTGCGGGGAGCGGGCTGGATCCTGTTCGCGCTCTTCGCCCTGACGCAGCTGCTCGGCCTGGCGGCGGCCGTCTAGGCCGGACGGCCCGCTGCTTTTCCCCGCGGAGCGGCGTATCGTTGAAAGACAGGAAGCCGTCATCGGTTGACGAGGAGGTCGCCGTCATGAGCCTTTTCAAGCGCAACAAGTCCGCACGGGCCGAGGCCAAGGACGTGGCCCAGAAGGATGCCCCCGCGGCCGCGCCTCCACAGCCGATCTACAAGTACCGGATCAACGAGGAGCTCGCGAACCGGCTCGCCATGCGCGCCTACGGAGACGCGAACCACGACGGCAAGCCGGACATCCCGCGGGTCCCGTACGGCGGCTGAGCCCCGCGGCCTGATCGCGGGCCGCGCCGTCGTCATCCCCGGGCGCCCGCCGGGGCTTTCCCCGGCATCCCGCGCCCGAGACCGCGCCCCCGCCGGAACGTCTCTGGTGGGGCGTGCCCCGCTCCCGCGCACTTTTCACGGCTCCTGCGCGTTTTAGCCGCGCCTGAACCGCCCCGAGCAGGGCGTTCAGGAAAGGTTGAAGCGAAAAGTGCGCGGGGAGGGGTTAGGCGTCGACGGTGATGACCGTGTAGACCGGCTTGCGGCGCAGGGCGCGGTCGGACCAGCGCACGAGGGCCTGTCCGATCGCCTGCTCCGCGTCCGGCCCGGTCTTGCCGCCCTTGAGGCCGGCGAGCGTCTTCTCGACGATGCCCGTGGCCTTCTCCAGGTCCTTCTCGCTCAAGTCGAAGCCAACCGGGAAGAACTCCGGGTCCTCCTCGAGCTTGCCGCTGTCCGGATCCACGATGAGCAGCACGGTCACGGCGCCGTCCTCGGCCAGGCGCAGGCGGTCGGCGAGGGACTCCTCGGTCGCGGCTCCGGCCACCATGTTCTCGACGTACACGTACGCGGCCGGCACGCGGCCGGTCACCTTCGCGACGCCGTCCTGCAGGTCGATCACGACGCCGTCCTCGACGACGAGCGCCTGCTTCGGGTCCACGCCCGTGCGGATCGCCAGCTCGGCGTTGGCCTTGAGGTGGCGGTGCTCGCCGTGCACCGGCATGACGTTCTTCGGCCGCACCAGGTTGTAGCAGTAGACGAGCTCGCCGGCGGAGGCGTGTCCGGAGACGTGGACCTTCGCGTTGCCCTTGTGGACCACGTTGGCGCCGAGCTTGGTGAGGTCGTTGATGAGGCGGTAGATCGCCGTCTCGTTGCCCGGCACGAGGGAGGAGGCCAGCAGCACGGTGTCACCCTCGGCCAGGTCGATGTCGTGGTTCTGGTTGGCCATGCGGGCCAGCGCGGCCATGGGCTCGCCCTGCGAACCGGTGCAGATGATGACGGCCTTGTGCGGGGCCATCTTCTCCACCTCCTTGTAGTCCACGAGGACTCCGCGGGGGATCTTCAGGTAGCCGAGCTCGCGCGCGGTGGTCATGTTCCGCACCATCGAGCGGCCCATGAAGGAGACCTTGCGCCCGTACTTGTGGGCGGAGTCGATGACCTGCTGGATGCGGTGCACGTGGGAGGCGAAGCTCGAGACGATCACGCGGCGCGGTGCGGTGCGCATGACGTTGTCGATCGCGGGCAGCAGGTCCGCCTCGGCGGCCATGAAGCCCGGAACCTCGGCGTTGGTGGAGTCCGGCAGGAAGATGTCCACGCCCTCCTCGCCGAGCCGCGCGAAGCCGGCGAGGTCGGTGATGCGGCGGTCCAGCGGGAACTGGTCCATCTTGAAGTCGCCGGTGGCCAGCGCGAGGCCGGCGGGCGTGCGGATCGCCACGGCGAGGCCGTCCGGGATGGAGTGGTTCACGGCGAGGAACTCGAGGTCGAACGGGCCGAGCTTCTTGGTGTCGCCCTCCTTGACCAGCACCGTCTTGGCGTTGATCCGGTGTTCCTGGAGCTTGGTCTTCAGGAACGCGAGCGTCAGCTTGGCCGAGATCACCGGGATGTCCTGGCGCTCCTTGAGCAGGTACGGGACACCGCCGATGTGGTCCTCGTGGCCGTGCGTGAGCACGAGGCCGACGACGTCGTCGAGGCGGTCGCGCAGATAGGAGAAGTCAGGCAGGATCAGGTCCACGCCCGGGTGCTGCTCCTCCGGGAAGAGGACGCCGCAGTCCACGATGAGCAGCTTGCCGCCGTACTCGAAGACGGTCATGTTGCGGCCGATCTCCCCGAGGCCGCCGAGGCCGATGATGCGCATGGCCCCCTTCGGCAGGGCAGGCGGGTTCTGGCGGTGCGGGTGACGTCGGGTCATGTTATCCATCTCTGTATGCGGACCCGGTACGACGCCGGTGCGCCGCCCCGGAGCCTTGCGTGCGGTTCGTGGGGGTACCGGCGGCCTCGACGGCGGTCCGGTGGTGCGCCGCGCTCGCATGGCGCGGCGGGAAGTCTTCCCCAAGGGTATCAGTGCACCGCGTGCCGCCCGTCCCGCCGGCCCCGTGGAGTAACTGCCCACTTCTCCCCGGACCGGCCCGGCGTGTCGGCCGGACACGCCGGGTCACGCACGGTCGCGGCGCCGAGAAGTGGGAAGTCCTCCAGGGCTCAGCCAGCGGCCACCGCCGCGCGGGCCGCGTCCAGGTGCGCCCCGCCGCGGTAGCGGGCGCCGTGGTGGGTGTCCGGAAGCCGGCTCCGGCCGGGACCGAAGATCCGCTCCCGCAGCGTGGTCCCCGGGGCGTGCTCGCCGGCCAGGCGGCCGCGCCGGCGCAGCTCCGGGACCACGAGCTCCCCGAAGTCCCGGGCCGTTCCGAAGGAGTGGTACTGGCGGAGGTTGATCCCGTCGATCCCGTCCTCGTCGAGCCAACGCTCGATCTCGTCCGCCACGACCCCCGGCGTCCCCGATACGAAGTAGCGCCCCTCGCGGCCGGAGCGCACGTTCTCCAGCAGCTGCCCCGCCGTTGTCCCCGGGGCCAGGGTCCGGGCGAGGGGCACGCCGAGCTTGCCCTCCGCGGCGAGGATGTCCTGCACCGGGGTCTGAGGCGGGTAGGCGGTGGGATCGATCGCGAATCCGCCGTGGGCGAGGATCCCCTCGACGGAGCTGTGCCGGCGGTATTCGGCCAGCTTCCGCGACGCCTCCTCCTCCGTGCGGCCGACGACGACGCCGGCCTGCACGATGCACTTGACGTCGTCCCGCTCCCGCCCGCGGCCCTGCGCGGCGTCGCGGATCGTGGAGGCGTTGGCCCGGAAGTCCGCGGCCGTGCGCCCGCCCGTGAAGACGACCTCGGCGTGCTTGCCGGCGAAGTCGATCCCGGCCGGTGAGCCGGTGGCCTGGAACAGCACGGGCGTGCGCTGCGCGGACGGCGCCACGAGGTGCGGTCCGGCGACGGAGAAGTTCTCCCCGACGTGGTGGATGTAGCGGACCTTGTCCGGGTCCGTGTAGACCTTCCGCTCCCGGTCCTCCACCACGGCGTCGTCGTCCCACGAGCCCTCCCACAGCTTGTAGAGGACGTCGAGGTACTCGTCGGCGATCCGGTAGCGGGCGTCGTGTTCGATCTGCTCGGCGAGGCCGAAGTTGCGGGCCGCGTTGGAGAGGTAGGAGGTCACGATGTTCCAGCCGAACCGCCCCCGGGTGAGATGGTCCAGCGTCGCGGCGCGGCGGGCGAACGCGAAGGGCGGCTCGTAGCTCGTGGAGAACGTCGCCCCGAAACCGATCGAATCCGTCACGGCCGCCATCGCGGGGACCACGAGGAGCGGGTCGAGGTTGGGGATCTGCAGCCCCTCGCGCAGCGCCGTCTCCGGGCCGCCGCGGAAGTCGTCGTAGGCGCCGACGACGTCGGCCAGGAAGACCGCGTCGAATCCCGCGTCCTCGGCCGTCCGGGCGAGCTCGAGCCAGTAGTCCAGGTCCGCCGTGCGGTGGCGGTTGTTGCCCTCGAGGACCCACAGGCCATGCGTGATGTGGCTGACGCAGGCCATCTCGAACAGGTTGACGATGAGTTTCTTCGGCTCGCGGCCGCTGGTGGTGGTCATGGGGGCTTTCGGATCGTGGGTTCTGGGTGGATGGGCGGCGGGTGCGGCCGCCCGCGTTCAGCCGGCGCCTTTCAGCCGGCGGGCAGGGCCGCGTGCGACGTCCGCTCCCGAGCGTCGACGGCCTCGCGCCCGCGGGAGACGAAGAGCGGATCCCGCGCCCGTTCCCCGTGGACGCGGCCGGCGAGCGCGTCGAGCCGTTCGATCGAGCCGGCCCCCAACGAGATGCCAGCGGCGGCGACGTTCTCGTCGACCCGTGCGCTGCGCCGCGTCCCGGGGATCGGAACGACGGGCACGCCGAGTCGGCGGCCGGCGGCGTAGACCCAGGCGAGCGCGGTCTGGGCTGGCGTCAGCCCCTCCGCCGCCGCGACGGAGGCGACCGCCTCGACGAGGGGCGCGTTGCGGACCGCCGCGAGCGGATCGAAGCGGGGGAAGCGCCGGCGCGCATCGGCGTCGTCCAGCGCCATCCCGGACGCGGCGGCGCCCGCGAGCTGTCCCCGGCCGAGCGGGGAATAGGCGACGAAGCCGATCCCGAGCCGGCGCACCGTCGGCAGCACGCGCTGCTCCACGTCGCGGCTGAAGACCGACCACTCGCTCTGCACGGCGGCCAGCGGATGGATCCTCTGCGCACGCTCGATCTCCCCGGCCGTCGCCTCCGAGAGTCCGATGTGCCTGACCTTGCCCGCGGCGACGAGGCCGGCGAGCGCGGCCACGGTCTCCTCGATCGGCACGAGCGGATCCACGCGGTGGCAGTAGTAGAGGTCGATCTCGTCGATGCCGAGGCGCAGCAGGCTCGCGTCCACGGCGCGGCGGACGTAGGCCGGATCCGCCTGGATGCGCGGCGTCCCCGGCCCGCCGCCGTGCCGCAAGCCGAACTTGGTGGCGAGCACGACCTCGTCCCGGCGCGTGCGCAGGACCTGGGCGAGGAGCTCCTCGTTGCGGCCGCTGCCGTAGACGTCGGCGGTGTCGAGCAGCCGGATGCCCCGGTCCAGCGCGTGGTGGACGGTGCGCAGGGACTCGGACGGCTCGGCGGGGCCGTAGGAGTCGGTCAGCACCATGGCGCCGAGGCCCTGGGCGGGGACGGCCAGCCCGTCGCCGAGCCGGAGGCCGGGCAGGAGCGTCATGGCTTTCCTTCGTCGGTCGTGGTGGAGTCCTCCCCCGTGACCGTTTGCGGCGCGGCGGGGTCGTGGGTCTGGTTGGCCAGGTCCAGGGACGTACCCCAGAGCTGGATCCGTCCGGTCAGCAGCTGTTCGCCGACCGAGCGGAGGCGGTAGTTCACGGGGTTGTGGCTCGCGACGGTCCGGGCGTTGCGCCAGTGCCGGTCGAGGCGCAGCGTGGTGCTCGTGGCGGAGGCGCCGCCGACCTCGAAGACCTCGGTGGCGGCGTCGAGCACGAGCTGCAGGACGACCTGCTGGGTCTTGAAGACGTCGAGCGCGAGCCTCCCGGACTCCCGCTGCTGCTCCTCGTCCGTCCCGGCGCGCCGCCCTCCGGCCGCCGCGCGGGCGTAGGCGCCGATCGCGGCGGCCTGGCCGGAGACGACGAGCCGGGCGGAGTGGGCCTTGGCCGCCACGCTGCCCACGACCGCCTGGACGAGGTGCTGCTCGCGCGGCACGAGTTCGCCGACGTGGGCGAACGTCCGGCGCCGCGGCGTGACGAACGCCACCGCGTCCTCGAGCGCGGCCCGGGCGATGCCCGCGGCCACGGCGAGCAGCACGGTCTGGAAGACGGAGACGCCGAACCCGACGTGCGGGTTGGTCGTGTCGAAGGCCGTGACGTCCTCCTCGTCCACGGGGACGGCATCGAGGGTCAGCCCTCCGCTCGCGGTCAGCTGCTGCCCGAAGCCGTCCCAGTCGTCGACGACCTGGACGCCCGGGTGGTCCGCGCGGACCAGGACGTTGTGCCTCACGCCGTCGGCCACGGCGCTGAGCGAGATCCAGTCCGCGTAGATGCTGCCGGTCGTGTAGTACTTGGTCCCGGTCACCGTGCGGCGGCCCGGGCCGCCGTCGAGCCGCGTCCCGATCTCGGTGAGTTCTCCCCGCTCGGACGCCGCGTTGCCGATGAGGGCGCCGGCGGCGATCCGGCGCAGCCAGGCGTCGCGGTACGTCCCGGGGGCGCGCAGGAGCAGGTTCTCCACGTGGGCGATGTGCCCGCGGAAGAGGTGGGCGACGTTGGAGTCCGCGGCCGCGAGGTCGATCAGCAGCTCGGTGAAGTCCTCGAACTCCACGCCGCGCCCGCCGAACTCCTCCGGGACCCGCAGCGCCGTGAACCCGGCCTCCTTGAGCTCCTGCACCACGAGGAACGGCAGCTCGCGCCGCTTCTCCCGCTCCACGGCGCCGTCCCGGATCCGGGCGAAGAGGGGTGCGAACTCCTCCCTGAGCGCGTCGGCGCCCACGGGGGACGTCCTGTGCCGGATGGCCGTGGCTGTCATGGCTGTGCCTTTCTCTGGCCGGCCGCGGCGCCGCGGCCCGGAATGGAATCGATGAGCCGGCGCGTGTACGCCTGCCCGCTGTCCTCGAAGACCCGGCGCACGGCCCCCGTCTCGACGAGCCGTCCCCGTTCCAGGACGGAGACGTCGTCGGCGATCTGGCGGACCAGGCTCAGGTCGTGGGTGATGAACAGGTAGCTCAGCTCCTGTTGCTCGCGCAGCTCGAAGAGCAGTTCGACGACGCGCGCCTGGACCGTGACGTCCAGGGCGGACGTCGGCTCGTCGAGGACCAGGATGTCCGGCGCGAGCACGAGCGCGCGGGCGATCGCGACGCGCTGGCGCTGCCCGCCGGAGAGCTCGCGGGGGCGCTTGTCCAACACCTCCGCAGGCAGGGCCACGCGCTCCAGGACCTCCCGCACGCGTCCGGCGCGGAGGGCGTCGGAGGCCGCGTGCGGCCCGGTACGGTGCAGCCGCAGCGGCTCCTCGATGCTGCGCCGGACGCTGAACTTCGGGTCGAGCGCGGCGAGCGGGTTCTGGTGGACGAGCTGCAGCTGCCGCGCGTAGGGATTGGCGTGCTGCGGCCGGCTCTCCAGGACGCGTCCGTCGACGACGACCCGGCCGGCGCCGAACCCCTCGAGGCCCGCGACGACGCGCGCGATCGTGGTCTTGCCGGAGCCGGACTCCCCCACGAGGGCGTGCGTCGAGCCCCGGCGGAGCGTGAAGGAGACCCCGTCCACGGCCGGCGGCCGCCCCTCGGCCCCGCCGTAGTGCTTGACGAGTCCCTCGACGACGACGGCGGCGTCCGCCCCGGTTCCCGTTGCGGAACCGTCCGGCGCGGCACCCGCGCGGGCCCCGGCGTCGTCCTGTCCCGCCCCGGCACGCCGGGCCAGGACCTCGATCCGTTCCGCGTACTTGTCCGGCGAGGTCGCCGGCGCGTCCGCGAAGAGCTGGCGCGTGTAGGGGTCTTCCGGCGCGGCGAGGACCCGGCGGGTCGCCCCGTGGTCGACGAGCCGGCCGTGGTTCAGGACGGCGAGCGCGTCGCTCCTCTCCGCCGCGAGCGCGAGGTCGTGCGTGATGAACAGGACGGCGAGCCCGAGCTCCCGCTGTAGTTCGCCGAGCAGGTCCAGGATCCTCTTCTGCACCGTGACGTCGAGCGCGGAAGTGGGCTCGTCGGCGATCAACAGCTCGGGCCGGCCGGCGATCGCGATCGCGATCAGGACGCGCTGCAGCTGCCCGCCGGAGAGCTCGTGCGGGTAGGCGTCGAGGCGCCGGGCGGCATCGTGGATGCCCACGTGCTCCAGCAGCTCCACGGCCCGGGCCGCGACCGTCGCCCGCGTGGCGTCGGTGTGCAGGCGCAGGGCCTGCCCGAGCTGGCGGCCCACGGTCTGCAGCGGGTCGAGGGAGCCGAGGGGGTCCTGCGGCACGTAACCGACGCCGGTGCCGCGCAGCGAGCGCCACTGGCTCCGCGTCCACGCGGTCGCGTCCCGCCCGGCGACGTGGATCGTGCCCGCCGTGACATGCCCCGACAGGGGCAGCAGCCCGCCCGCGGCCTGGGCGATCGTGGACTTGCCGGAGCCGGACTGGCCCACGAGCGCCAGGGTCCTGCCGCGCTCGAGGAGCAGGTCGACCCCGTGCACGACCTCGCGGGCGTTCCCGCCGTGCCCGTAGGCGATCCTCAGGCCCTCGAGGCGCAGCGCCGGGGCGTCGGGGCCCGCGCCGGCTCCGCCGAGGGTTTCCCGGGACGACGGCGCGGCGGGGCCCGGGACGCCGGGGTGGCCTGGGCCGGCGGGGGTGGACGTGTCGAGGGCGGTGCTGGTGCTGGTGGTCATCGGAGGGCCTCCTGCTGGGAACGGACCAGGGCGGCGACCCGGCTGATGGACAGGACCGTCAGGACGATCACGAGCCCGGGCAGCAGGGTCAGCCACGGTGACGAGACGATGTACTCGCGGCCCTCGGCGACGAGCAGGCCCCACTCCGGATGGGGTGGCGGGGCGCCGTAGCCGAGGAAGCTCAACGCCGCGATCCAAAGGATCGAGGAGCCGAACTGCAGCGCCGTCATGGACAGCACGGCCGTGTAGGAGTTGGGCAGCACGTGCCGGAACAGGACCGTGCCGGGGCCGGCGCCGATGTGGTGGGCCGCCTCGATGAACGGCAGGTTCCGCACCGTGAGGACCTCCGAGCGCATGAGCCGGGTGAACGTGGCCACCGAGGCGATGCCGACGGCGATCGCCGCGTTGATCGTGCCGAAGCCGAGGGCCACGACGACGACCATGGACAGCAGCAGCCCGGGGATGGAGAGCAGGACGTCGACGATCCGGCTCACGACCGCGTCGACCCACCGGCCGAAGTAGGCGGCGACGAGGCCCAGGAGCGATCCCACGCCGAGGCCGATCGAGACGGCCACGAGCGAGGCGCCGATGGTGCGGCCCGTGCCGTGGACGACCCGGGAGAGCGAATCGCGGCCCAGGTAGTCCGTGCCGAACGGGTGGGCCGGGCTCGGCGGCAGCAGCGTGTTGCCGGGCGAGACCTCGAGCGGGTCGTAGGCGGCGATCCACGAGGGCGCCGCGATGGCCAGCAGCAGTACCGCCAGGAAGGCGAGGGCCACCCAGTCGCCGAGCACGATCCGGGTCCCGGACCGGCGTCCGGACGTCGTCACGGGCAGGGTCTGCGCGCTCATGCCGTCACCCCCCGGGGCTGGTCCGTGGACGCGGGGCGCTCGGCGGCAGGACCGCCGCCCCGGGGCGTGATCCGCCGGTCGATCACGGGGTAGAGCAGGTCGGTGAGCAGGTTGACGAGCGTGAAGATCACGGCGACGAGCATCACGATCGCCTGAACCACGGGTCCGTCCTGCGCCCGGACGGCCTGCTCCGTGATGAAGCCGAGCCCGGAGCGGTTGAAGACCGCCTCGGCGATGACGGAACCGGCGAGCAGCTCCCCCACCGTCAGCCCGAACAGGGTCAGCGCGGGGATCGAGGCGTTCTTGAGCACGTGCTCCCCGAAGATCCGTGATTCCGGCACGCCCTTGGCCCGCAGCACGGCGACGAACGGCTCGGCGTAGGCGTGGCGCAGCCCGTGGATCAGTACCTGGGCGATCGGGGCGCTGACGCCGATGGCCAGCGTCACGGCCGGCAGGACGAGCGACTTGAAACCCTCGTCGCGGATGGAGGAGAACCAGCCGAGCTGGTAGGCGAAGACCTGCAGCAGCACGAGGCCGACGAGGAACCCCGGGGTCGCGAGGGCGATCACCGGAAGCTTCTCCGCGAGTCCGCGGGCCCAGCGCCACGGCGCCAGGACCGCCGTCGCCGCGATCACGAGCGACAGTGCCAGGGCCAGCACGAGGGCGAGCCCGGCGAGCGTGATGGTCTCGGCGAAGCCGTCCCGGATGAGCTCGGCGACGGGTCGGCCCGTGCCGAGGGAGTAACCCAGGTCGCCCTGGAACAGGCGGGTCACCGAGATCCAGAATTGTTCCAGTCCGCCGCGGTCCAGGTTGTAGTAGGCCAGGATCGCCGCGGCCTGCTCGGCCGGGATCGGATTCTGCGGGTTCTCGATCCGGCTCTTGACCGGGTCGCCCGGCAGCAGGAACAGGACGTAGAACACGAACACGTAGGTCAGGGCGATCACGAGCAGCGACTGCCCGACGCGTTTGAGGACGAGGAAGCGGTGCTGCATGGCCCTACTTCCGCTCGGTCCAGGTCTCGTAGAAGTGCGGGCGCGCCTCGGAGCTGAACGTCAGCTCGTGGACGGTGGATGCCACGCCGAACACCTGCGTGTCGTTGATGATCGGCAGGGCGTAGGCCTGCTCGACGATGCGCTCCTGGATGTCCGCGATGACCTCCTCGCGCTCCTCGACGCCCGGGGCGGTCAACTGCGCGGCGAGCAGCGCGTCGAGCTCGGCATCCGGCTCCTGGAAGGCAAAGGAGTTCGAGCCGCCGCTGCTGTAGCCGATGCTCAGCCGCGTCGTGTCCGCCTCGGGCCAGCCGTTGCGCAGCGCGCCGACGTTCGGGTCCGAGTAGACGGAGGAGTAGTTGGCGTAGTCGGTCTCCTTGATGTCCAGGTTCACGCCGATCGCCTTGAGCTGCCACTGCACGAGCTGGAAGAGCGGCTTGGCCGTGGAGTCGTAGACGTCGACGTAGGTGAGGATCCGCAGCTGCTCGCCGTCCTTGGTCCGGTAGCCGTCGGCGTCGCGCTCCGTCCACCCCGCGTCGTCGAGCAGCGCGTTGGACCTCTCGGCGTCGTACTCGAACAGCTCGGAGACGTCCTTGTACCCGACGGATCCCGGCGTGATGATGCTCGTGGCCGCGGACCAGTTCTCCGTGTAGAGGTCGTCGATGATCTGCTGACGGTCGATCCCGTGCTGCAGCGCCTGGCGCACCCTGACGTCGTCGAGGAACGGGGCGGACTGCTTCAGGTCCCACACGTTCGCGTTGCCCACGCCCTGCCGGGCGACGACCTCGAAGCCGGCGTCCGTGAGGGTCTTCTCCTCGCTGGGCTGGATGTAGCGGATGACGTCGGCTTCGCCGGCGCGCAGCGATCCGAGCCGGACGCTGTCCTCCGTCACGGGGATGATCGTGACCTTCTCCAGGTACGCCTCGCCCTGATTGGCGAGGCCCTGCGGCGCCCAGGCGTAGCCCTCGCGCCGGGTCAGGACGATCTCCTCGCCGTACTTCTCCGATTCGACGACGAACGGTCCCGAGCCGATGATGCCGCTGAGCTGCTGCTGGGTCTCGATCGGGGCCTCGATGGTCTCGTCCGCGACGATCGCGGAGCGCCAGAAGGACAGGATGGCCAGGAACGCCGTGCTCGGGTGCTCGAGCTGGACGGTGACCGTCTGCGCGGCGTCGTCCGCCGCGATGCCGGCGATGCGGGGGAACCAGTTGTTGGCCGGGATCCCCTTGGCCTCGTCCCCGGTGATCTGCCACTCGAGGTTGCGCTTGACGGCCTGGGCGTCGAGGGCCTGACCGTTGCTGAAGCTCACTCCGTCGCGGATCGTGAAGACGTAGCTCAGCCCGTCGTCGCTGACGCTCCACTCCTGCGCGAGCCACGGTTTGATCTCCTGTGTGGCGGGATCGCGGTAGACCAGGCGGTCGGCGATGTTCTCGATGTACGCGGAGTCCTGCCACGTGCCGCTGGACTGCAGCTGCGTGTTCCGGGACAGCTCGGCGTCGAGGTAGACGATCTCGCCGCCGTGCTTGTCCCGGCTCCCCGCGGCAGCCGATCCGCCGGCGTCGGCGGGGCCGCCGCAGGCCGTGAGCGCCAGGGCCAGGGCGGCGACGAGCGACGTCGCGGCGGTGGTGCGGGTGATGGCGGTCGTGAAGGTGCCCATGGTCCTCGTCCTCGGTGGTCTCTTCCCCGCAGAAACGCTCTGGCGGGTGTCCAACCACTGTGGACGGAAGGGCCGGGCGCGGCCGAGGGCGCTAACGACGACGACGCCGCATGGAGCTGCGTGACGCGGCGGGCCCGGAGACCGCTCCATCCGGGGACATGCGGGGTCATCCGGCGTCACGGGCCGGAACCGGGCTTAACCCTCGCCCGGCCGATGCCGGGCCCCGCGGCGCTCCAGGCATCGCCCCGCGGGACGGCCCCGCCCGGGCTGCCGGAGGACTTCCCGTTTCTTCCGGGCCGGGCCCGGCGTGTCGGCCCGACACGCCGGGTCCAGCACGGCCGCGGGGCCGGGAAATGGGGAGCTTGTCAGGCGGTCAGCCCCAGCAGAGGCAGAAGGGGTGGCCGGCCGGGTCGGCGTAGACCTGGAAGCCCTCGGGGGCCGCGGGGTCTTCGGCCTGCCTGAGCAGCCGCGCGCCGAGCGCCAGGGCCTCCTCGTGGGCGGGCGCGAGCTCCTCGACGTACAGGTCCAGGTGCAGCTGCTGCGGCGAGCCGTCGGGCCAGTCCGGCGGCTCCAGCCCCGGGGCCAGCTGGAAGCCGAGCCGGGAACGGCCGTCGACGAGCACGGTGTGCCAGTCCTCGTCGCCGGCCTCCACGGTGCCGCCGAGCATCGCGGCCCAGAAGGCGCTGGAGGCGGCCAGGTCGGGGGTGTCGAACACGGTGATGTGGTGAAGGATCCTCATGCCCGCATCCTCCTCCGCGGCGCCGCCGCTGTGAAGGGTCCGGCCGCGGCGCCGAGAAGTGGGCAGTTTGAGGGGTCAGCCGCGCCCGGTCCAGCGATAGCGGTGCTCGGGCCGGCCGGCCGAACCGTAGCGGGGACGCAGCTCGGCCAGGCCGCGCTCGGCCATGAGGTCCAGGTAGCGGCGCGCGCTGACGCGGGAGATCCCGCACCGCTCGGCGACCTCCTGGGCGGAGAGGTCCGCCCCTGCTCCGCGGAGCGCGCCCGAGACGAGGTCGAGCGTCGGGCGGGCGTAGCCCTTCGGCAGCGGCGACGGCGCGCCCGCCACGGGAACCGTCGACGCGGGGACCGCCCCGGACTGCGGCCCCGCAGGCGTCCCCCTCCCGGCCCCGAGCATGCGGTCGATCTGCGCCTGGCCCAGCGCCCCGGCGTCGTCCCGCCCCGCCGCCTCGCGCACGGCGCGGAACGACTCGAGCCGGCGCTTGAAGTCGCCCATCGTGAACGGCTTGACGAGGTAGTCGTCGATCCCGCGGCCGATCGCGGCGCCGACCGTGTCCCGGTCGCTCGCGGCCGTGATCATGATGACGCCCGGCGCGTGCCCGGCGGCCCGGAGCCCGGCCAGCACCTCGAGACCGCCGAGGTCCGGCAAGTGCACGTCGAGCAGGACGAGGTCCACGGCCCGGGACTCGAGAAACGGCAGCACCTCGGCGCCGCGGTCCACGGTCCCGGCCACCTCGAAGCCGTCGATCGCCTCCACGAAGAGACGGTGCATGAGCACGACGTCCGGGTCGTCGTCGACGATGAGCGTGCGGATCATGCCGCCCCTCCCCACGCCGCGCCGATCCTGGCCCCGCCGAGCGTCGAGGACGCGACCTCGACCGTGCCGCCGCGGCGCGCGATGATGCGGTCCACGAGCGCGAGCCCGACCCCGCGGGGCGCCCCGGTCCCCGCCTCGGCCCCCTTGCTCGAGTAGCCGCGCTGGAAGATCCGCGCCTCGTGGCCCGGCGCGATGCCCGGACCGGAGTCCTCGACGGCGACGCGCACGCCCGCGGTGCCGGCCTCGATGAGCGCGCGGACGGTGCCGCCGTCACCCGCCGCCTCGATCGCGTTGCTGAGGAGGTTCGCGGCGACGGTGAGGACGTCGTCGTCCGCCGACCATCCCTCGGCGGTGTACGACGCCGGATCCACCTCGAGCGCGACGCCCGCCTCGCGTGCCACCGCGGCCTGGGCGCCGAGGAGCCCGGACAGCGCGGGATCGGCGAGTCCGTGCGCGGCCGAGGGGTCGAGCGCCCCGGAGATGCGGCGCACGTAGTCCTCCGCCGCCCCCGGCGCGCCGGCCGAGAGGTACCCGGCGATGACATGGAGGCGGTTCGCGAACTCGTGGGTCTGCGAGCGCAGGGCGTCGGCGAGGCCTCGTTGGCCCTCGAGCTCGCGCAGCGTCGCCTCGAGCTCGGTGCGGTCCCGCAGGGTGAGCGTGCGGCCGCGGGAGACGCCGGCGGACACGGCCTCCCGCCGCGTGGCGAGCAGCACGCGCTCGCCGGAGAGCACGTACTGGGCGCTCTCCGCGGCGGACCCCTCGCTGTCCAGGAGCCCGAGGACGTGCGGGTCCAGGACGTCCGCGGCGGGGCGGCCGGCGTCCTCCTGGCGGATCCCGAGCAGGCGGGCGGCCTCGGCGTTGACGAGGCTGAGCCGGCCGGTCGAGTCGACGCCGAGCACGCCCTCGGTCACGCTGAACAGGACGGCCTGCTGGGACTGGACGAGCGAGGCGACGTCCTCCGGCTCCACCCCGTAGATCCGCCGGCGCACGGTGCGCGAGGCCCACGTCGCGGCGACGGTGCCGATCGCCGCGGCGCCGAGGATCCAGGGTGCGACGTCGGCGACGACGCCGAGCAGCTCGGCGCGGATCTTGGACTGCAGGATGCCGACGGAGACGGTGCCCACGACGCGGCCGTCGCGCAGCACGGGCTCCTTGGCGCGCAGCGTCACCCCGAGCGTGCCCATCTCGGTGCCGCGGAAGGACTCCCCGGCGAGGATCGGGCCGTGGTCCGTGGAGACGGGTTCGCCGACCTCGTCCGGGTCCGGGTGGGCGACGCGCAGGCCCTGCGGATCCACGACGACGACGAAGTCGACGCCGGACGCGGCCTGGGCGAGCGACGCGACGGGCCCGATGGCGTCCTCGGCGTCGGGCTGGTCGACGTGCTGCCGCACGACGTCCTGGGCGGCGAGCTGCAGGGCGACCGTCTCCACGGTGTCGAGGGCCGTCTCCTGGGTGCGGCGGTCCTCGAAGAGCACGACGGCGGTCGCGGCGACGGTGACGATCCCGAGGACGATCAGCAACTGCAGGGCGAGCAGGCGGGTCCGGAGCCCGGTCCGTCGGCGGTCCCGGCGCGCGGTGCTGCCCATGCGTGCCGCCTCCTGGATCCGTTGACTTTATTTTCCTTATGCCCCTTATGAACCAAAGCCCATTCTAGCTGTGCCTGAGATCACATTCCTGCCATCGTGGGGGCCTGGGACGGCCGCTGGAGCCCGCCCCCTACACCGAGAACACTACGGATGACAATGAAGCAGAGCACACTCAAGAAGGCCCTCTACGGCGGCGTCGTGGCCGTCGTGACGGCGCTTGCCGTGGTCAATGCCGCCTCCAGCGGGGGCGAGGCGACCGCCCGGTCGAAGCTGACACTCATGGCACCGGCCGCCCCGGGCGGCGGCTGGGACGGCTTCGCCCGCGAAGGACAGCAGGCGCTCAAGTCGGAGGGCATCGTCAACAACGCCCAGGTCGTCAACGTCCCTGGAGCCGGCGGGACGATCGGACTCAGCCAGTTCGTCCAGATGCCGGGGCGCCACGACATGCTCATGGCCACCGGTGCCGCCATGGTCGGCGCGGTCTCCCTGTCCAAGTCGGACGCGGACTTCACGTCCGTGGAGATGATCGCCCGCGTCGCCGACGACTACTCGGTCCTCGTGGTCCCGGCGAACTCGCCCTACGAGACGCTGGGGCAGTTCGTCGAGGACTGGAAGGCCGATCCGGGGGGCACGTCGATCGCCGGCGGTTCCCTCGGCTCGATCGACCACCTCATCACGGGCCTCGTGGCGGAGGAGATCGGGATCGACCCGGCGAAGGCCAACTACATCGCCTACTCGGGCGACGCCATCGCGGCGATCCTCTCCGGGACCACCGACGCCGGCATCACCGGCTACAACGAGGTCTCCGACCTGATCGAGGCCGGCCAGTTGCGCGCCCTCGCCGTCTCCTCAGAGGAGCGCCTGCCCGGGGCCGACGTCCCGACCTTCATCGAGCAGGGCGTCGACGCCTACATGGCCAACTGGCGCGGCTACGCGGCCGCCCCCGGGGTCACCCAGGAGCAGAAGCAGGAGTTCGTGGACATCGTCACCGAGCTCCGCGACACCGAACACTGGCAGTCCGCGCTCGAGCGCAACCGCTGGGTGGACAACTTCATGACGGGCGAGGAGTTCGAGGCGTTCATCGCCGAGGAGCTCGCCCGCACCAGCGACATCGTGGAAGGACTGGGGCTGTGAGCGCCACCGAAACCAATACCGTACGCATCACGGGCTTCTGGTCCGGGCGCAGCGAGCTGATCGTCCCGGCCCTTGTGCTGGTCCTGGCCGGCTTCCTCACCTACGGGACCGCGACCATGGAGGTCCTCGGCAACAGCGTCCCCGGACCGCAGTTCTTCCCGACCATCGTCTGCGTCCTGCTCTACGTCGTGGCGTTCGCCCACGCGTTCCAGGTCCTGCGCACGCGCCGCTTCCCCGACGCGGACGACGACGGACGCGGCGCCGAGGTCTCCTCCGAGATGCTCTCCGACCTCGGCGACACCGCCGACGGGCGCATCACCACCCGGAGCGGTACCCGGCCCCGCGCCACGGGCCGGCCCCAGGCCTTCTCCGACTGGAAGACGCTCGGCATGGTGGTCGGCGCCGTCGCGCTGTTCAACCTGATGCTCCCCGTGGCCGGATGGATCCTCGCCGCGACCGTCCTCTTCTGGGTGGTCTGCCGCGCGCTGGGCTCCAAGCGCCCGCTCTTCGACCTCAGCGTCTCGCTGCTGTTCGCCTCCGCGGTGCAGCTCGCGTTCAACGCCGGGCTGGGTCTGAACCTGCCCGCCGGCTTCCTGGAAGGACTGCTCTGACATGGAACAGCTGACACTGTTGATGGAGGGCTTCTCCAACGCCCTCACGCCGATGAACCTCCTGTGGGTCGTCATCGGCGCCGTCCTCGGCACCGCCGTGGGCGTCCTCCCGGGGCTCGGCTCCGCGATGGCCGTGGCGCTGCTGCTGCCCATCACGTTCTCCCTCGACCCGACCGCCGCGTTCATCATGTTCGCCGGCGTCTACTACGGCGGCCTGTTCGGCGATTCGACGTCCGGGATCCTCTTGAACACCCCGGGCAACTCCTCCGCGATCGCCTCGACGTTCGAGGGGCACCGCATGGCCCTCGACGGGCGGGCGGCCAAGGCGCTCGCCACCGCCGCCGTCGGCGCGTTCACGGGCGGCCTGCTGGCCACGACCGTCGTCGTCTTCTTCGCCCCGACCCTCGTGAGGATGGCGACCGCGTTCGGCCCGGCCGAGTACTTCGCCCTCGCCGTCTTCGCGTTCCTCGCGATCTCCTCCGTGGTCTCCGAGTCCGTCGTCAAGGGCCTCGTGGCCCTCGGGATCGGCCTCGTGCTGGCCATGGTCGGCGTCGACGGGCCGTCGGGCACGATCCGCTACACCCTGGGCATGCCGCAGCTCTTCGACGGCCTGTCGATCGTCGTGATCACGGTGGGCCTGCTGGCCCTCGGCGAGGTCTTCCACATCGCCTCCCGCATCCACCGCGATCCCGAGGCCACGCGCGTGAAGACCAAGGGGCGGCCGCGGCTGAACCTGGCCGACATCAAGAAGGCCCTTCCCGCCTGGCTGCGCGGTACCGCGTTCGGCGTCCCGTTCGGCGTCATCCCCGCCGGCGGCGCCGAGGTCCCGACGTTCCTCGCCTACGGCACGGAGAAGCGCCTGGCCAAGCGCCGCGGGGACACCGAGTTCGGCACCACGGGCTCCATCAAGGGCGTTGCCGCCCCGGAGGCCGCGGCCAACGCGACCGCCGGCACCGCGATGGGCGCCCTCCTGGCCCTCGGCCTGCCGACCTCGGCGACCGCCGCGATCATGCTCGCCGCGTTCCAGCAGTACGGCATGCAGCCGGGTCCGCTGCTCTTCGAGCGCTCCGGGGCGCTCGTGTGGACGCTGCTCGCCTCGCTCTTCGTGGGCCTCGTGATCCTGGTGGTCCTGAACATGCAGTTCGCGGTCCTGTGGGCCAAGCTGCTGCTGATCCCCCGCCACTACCTCTACGCGGGCATCGCGGTGCTCTCGGTCCTGGGCGTCTATGCGATCAGCTCCTCGGTCGTGGACCTGTGGATCCTGCTGGCGATCGGTCTGCTGGGCTTCATGATGCGCCGCTACAAGTTCCCGCTGGCGCCCGTGCTGATCGCCGTGATCCTCGGCCCCTTGGCGGAGACGGAGCTGCGCCGCGCGCTCACGGTCTCGGAGGGCGACCTGTCCATCCTCGTCGACAGCCCCGTGACGATCACCCTCTACGCGGTCCTCGCGATCGCGCTGGCCATCAGCGCCGTGCAGCACTTGCGGCACCGCGCCCGGTCCCGCTCCTCGGCCGTCAAGCTCGACGACGACGAGCTGGTCGGCGCCTGACGTCGATCCGACCCGGCGACCATGGACGCTTTCACCGGGGCATGACGGTTTATCGTCATCGCCCAGTGAAAGCGTCCATGGTCGCTCTCCGCACGGCCGGACGCGTCTGACAGGTCTAGCCGCCGAGGCGTTCGGACCCGTAGACGGCCACGATCGCGTTGGCGTGGCCGTGCCCCAGGCCGTGCTCGGCCTTGAGCCAGTTGACCTGCTCGAGGTGCTTGCGGTCCTTGACCGCCTCCAGCAGGTCCATCCAGTGCTCCACGGGCTGGCCGTACTTGGCTTCGATGGACGGGAAGTAGGACCGGGGGCCCTTCACGGTTTCGCTCACGCGCACAGTCAAGCACCGTCGCGGAGGGGCGGCAAGCACGCCGGAGCGGATCGCGGGAGCCCGTCCCGGGGGCGCGTCCGCCTGTGGGGCATTGAAGGGCCTCCGCTCGCGCGTGGGAGACCCGGAAGAAAGTTCACCGCGAATTGGTTGACACTTCAAGCGAGGCATGCAAAACTATATGCATACGCATGGAAATAACCATCCCGGCCCACGGGCCGTCCCCCGACAAGGAGATCACATGACCATCGACTTCACCCCCGGCACCTGGACCCTCGACGCCGCGCACACCGTGGTCGGCTTCAGCGTCCGCCACGCCGGCATCAGCAAGGTCCGCGGCCAGTTCACCGAGGCCGACGCCACCCTGACGGTCGGCGGGTCCCTCGACGCCTCCGCCGTGAAGGCCGTCGTCAAGACCGCCTCCTTCGATTCCAACGACGACAACCGCGACGCGCACGTCAAGGGCGAGGACTTCTTCAACGTCGAGCAGTTCCCGGAGATGACCTTCGTCTCCCGCTCCGTCGCCGGCACGCCCGAGGAGTTCCAGCTCACGGGCGAGCTGACCATCAAGGAGACCACCCTCCCGGTGACCTTCGACGTCGAGTTCGGCGGCGTCGCCGTCGATCCGTTCGGCGCCACCCGCGCCGGCTTCTCCGCCACCGCGCAGATCTCCCGCAAGGCCTTCGGCATCACGTGGAACGCGGCCCTCGAGGCCGGCGGCGTCCTGGTCGGCGACAAGGTGACCATCAGCATCGACTCCGCCTTCGTGAAGCCCGCCGCCAACTAGCTCCCCGGCTCCTACCCCGGCCCCGGGCCCCGCGACAACAGGCCCCGGAACATCAACGCTCTCCACGCAATCGTCGTTCTCACCTGTGAAAACGACAGATGCGTGGAGAGCGTTGTGTTGTCCTAGGCGTCGACGAGGAGGGCCGCCAGGCGCTCGCCGATCATGACCGACGGCGCGTTGGTGTTCCCCGTCGGCACGAGCGGCATGACGGACGCGTCCGCCACCCGCACGCCCTCGAGCCCGCGGACCTTGAGCGTGCGTGGATCCACGACCGCCCCGGAGTCCAGGCCCATCCGGCAGGTACCGACCTGGTGGTGGTAGGTGACCACGGAGTCCCGCACGTACCGCTCCAGATCGTCGTCGGAGACCTCCGGCCCCGGGTAGACCTCCCGCGCGCCCCACGCGGCGAGCGCCTCGGTCCGCCCGATCTCGCGGCAGTGCCGCACCGAGGCCACGAGCGCGTCGACGTCGGCCTGCTCGGCCAGCGCCGCGAGGTCGATCGCGATGGGGTCCTCCAGCTCCGGACCGGTCAGCGTGATCTCGCCGCGGCTCTGCGGGCGCACGAGGCCCCCGAGCATGGAGAACCCGCCGTCCGCGCCGGACATCTCCCCTCCCGCGTAGCCCTGCGAATACATCGGCACCGAGAAGAAGATCGGCTGCGTGTCCGGGACGTCGAGGTCCGGGCTGCTCTTGGCGAAGAGATGCACCTCGGCCGGGGCGACGGTCGGCGCGGGGACGGGCCGGTCCGTGGTGAAGATGACGGGCGAGAGCAAGTGGTCCTGCAGGTTCTTGCCCACCCCCGGAAGCTCGTGGACGGGGACGACGCCGGCCGCCTCCAGTTCCGCCGCGGGACCGATCCCGGAGCGCAACAGCACCTCCGGGGAATTGATGGCCCCCGCCGCGAGGATGGTCTCCCCCGCCCGCAGCACGCGCGTCCCGCCGTCGATCCGCACTTCGACCCCGGACACCGTGCCGTCCTCCACGACGAGCCGGTGCACGCGGGCGCCCGTCAGGAGGGTGAGACGCTCGTGGTCGGCGACGGGCCGCAGGTAGGCGTGCCACGTGTTGAAGCGGTTTCCATCCCGCAGGTTCAGCTGCATGCGGGAGACGCCCTCCGGGTCCCCGGAGTTGTAGTCCTCGTTGAGCCGGTGCCCGGCCTCGACCGCGCCGTCCAGCATCGCCTCCTGGATGGGGTTGCGCTCGTAGCGCGTGGTGACGTCCAGCGGACCGTCCGTACCGCGCCCCGGCGCGGCATCGCCGTCGTACGCCTCGATCTTCTCGAAGTACGGCAGCACGTCCTCCCAGCCCCAGCCGGGGCAGCCCAGGTAGGACCAGGCGTCGTAGTCCTGGCGCGCCCCGCGGACCCAGATCGTCGCATTGAGGGCATGGGAGCCGCCCATGACCTTGCCGCGCGGCACGTGGATCCGGCGGCCGGACGCCCCGGGCTGCTCGGTCGTGTAGTAGTCCCAGTCCTGCTCGCTGTGCCACAAGGCGCCGAGCGTGCAGAGGTTGACGATGTCAGGGTTGGTGTCCTGCTCCCCGGCCTCGAGGACCGCGACGGACTTGCCGGCGTCGAGCAGGCGGCGGGCGATCACGTTCCCGGCCGATCCGGCGCCGACGACGATGTAGTCGAATTCCTGGTGTTCCACGGCGCGTTCCCTAGCCCGCGATGACCTGCGGAGTGCCGAGGCCCTTGAGGCCCGCGACGCCGAACTCGAGCCCGTAGCCGGACTGCTTGGCCCCGCCGAAGGGGACGCGCGGATCGACCGCTCCGTGCTTGTTGATCCACACGGTGCCGGCCTCGAGCCGCGCGGCGACCTCGCGCGCCCGCGCCGGGTCCGCGGACCAGACGGAGGCGCCGAGGCCGACGTCGAGCCCGTTGGCCATCTCCACGGCCTGGTCCAGGTCCGTGTAGCGGATGATCGGCAGCGCCGGGCCGAACTGCTCCTCCGCGACGAGCGGGTTGTCGTTGTCGATGTCCGCGACGAGCGTGGTCGGGTAGAAGTGGCCCGGCGCGTCCGGATCCGGATCGCCTCCCGTGAGCACCCGCGCCCCGGAGGCCTTCGCGGCCTCGACGAGCCGGGCGACGACGTCGAACTGCGCCCGGTTCTGCAGCGGGCCCAGCACGTTGTTCTCGTCGAGCCCGTGCCCCATGGGCATCTGGGCGGCGACCGCGGTCAGGGCCTCGCAGACCTGCTCGTAGAGGGAGTCCGGGACGTAGAGGCGCTTGAGCGCGGCGCACGTCTGGCCCGTGTTGATGAACGCCCCCCAGAACAGGCCCTCGGCGATCGCCTGCGGGTCCGCGTCCTCGAGCACGATCCCGGCGTCGTTCCCGCCCAGCTCCAGGGTCAGGCGCTTCACGGTGTCCGCGGAGGAGCGGATGATCGCCTTGCCCGTGGCGGTGGAACCCGTGAACATGATCTTGTCGATGCCCGCATGGCCGGACAGCGCCTCCCCGACGTCCCGCCCGCCGGAGACCACGTGCAGCAGTCCCTCCGGCAGGACGGTGTTCAGCACGTCGCCGAGCGCCAGGACGGACAGGGGCGTGTACTCGCTGGGCTTGAGCACCACGGTGTTGCCCATGCGCAGCGACGGGGCGATCTGCCAGATCGAGATCATCATGGGCCAGTTCCAGGGGCCGATCGCGCCGACCACGCCGAGCGGGCGGTAGTGCACCTCCGCGTGCGTCTCACCGTCGTCGACGACGACCTCCGGCTCCAGCTCGAACGACGCCGTGGCGCGCAGCCAGGCGGAGCACGCGCCGACCTCGAAGCGGGCGTTGGGTCCGTTGAGCGGCTTGCCCTGCTCGCGGGAGAGCAGCTCGGCGAGCGCCTCGGCGTTCGCCTCGATCGCGTCGGCGGCCCGGTTCAGGTACCCGCTGCGCTCGGCGTGGGACAAGGCGGCCCAGGCGGGCTGCGCGGCGCGGGCGGCGGCGACGGCGGCGTCCAGGTCGGCGGCGGTGTGGACCGGCGCGCGGCCCACCTCCTCGCCCGTGGCCGGATCGGTGATGGGGCGCGTCTCGCCAGGGGAGGCGATGCGGGACAACAGCTCCCGGTAGCCCGTCGAGGTGGTGGATTCGGTGGTCATGGCGTGCTCCTTCGCAGCAGGGATGGCTCTGCCTCCACTGTGCCTCAGCTCACAGCGGGGCGCCTTGTCGCTCGCGGCGGAGTCCTTGTCCGGCAGCGCGGATCCTCCCCGCGGGATGCGCGGGCTGCGCGGGAGGGTGGAGTACGACGCCGGGGCCCCGCCTAGGCGGAGCGCATCCGTTCCCGGTACCGGCCGGGGGATTCGCCATGGGCGGCGCGGAAGGCCTTGCTGAAGTGGGCGGCGTCGTGCAGTCCCCAGCGGGCGCCGATCGCGCCGACGGGGACCTCGGCGTGCAGCGGATCGGCGAGGTCGCGGCGGCAGTGTTCGAGCCGACGCTCGCGGATCCATCCGGCCACGGTGAGCCCGGCGTCGGCGAAGAGCTGGTGCAGCGTGCGCGTGGAGACGAAGTGGGCGGCGGCGATCCCGGGCGGGTCCAGCCGGGGATCGGCCAGGTTGGCCTCGATGTGGTGCTGGATGCGGCGCAGGAGGCGGGCGTGGCCGTCGGCGGCCTGGTCCGGGCGCGAGTAGACCTCGTCGGCGAGGAGGGTCGAGAGCAGGTCGACGACGTTCATGGCCAGGCGGTAGCCGATCGGTCCGTCGAGGGTGGGCAGGAGCTGCCCGATCTGGGCGACGAACGGCGTGACGGCCTCGGCGAGGCGCTGCCCCCGGCCCATGCGGACCGCGGTGAGCTCCGCGACGTCCTGCGGCGAGAGGGCCAGCAGGTGCTGCGGGAACATGAGCACGAGTGTCGCGAAGTCGTCGTCGAACGTGAGCGTGTAGGGGCGCTGCGTGTCGTAGATGGCGAGGTCCCCGGGCCGCAGCACGGTCTCGCGGCCGTCCTGCAGGAGCAGCCCGTTGCCGCCGAGCTGGACGTTGAGCTTGTAGTGGCCCTGGCCTCCGGCACCGATGAGCTCCGGCGTGCGGACCACGGTGTGCGTGCCGGCCTCGACGCGCATCATCCCGATCTCGTTGAGCTGCCGGCCGCCGACCTGCCCGCGGAACGGGCCCGGCCGCGTCGGCTCGGCGGCGAGCGGAACGAAGGAGGCGGAGATGAGCTTCCGCCAGGATGCGAACGAATCCGCCTGCTCGACCCGGTACATGGCCGCCCCTTCCGCGCCCGCCGCGTCGCGGACCGCCTGGGCCCCACTGTACCCCCGGGGTTCCACATCACGATCCACTCCCGCGTCGTTTTCAGCTCTGAGAACAGCGCAGGAGTGGAGAGTGATGCCGTCGGGCGGAGCGGCAGGCGGGGCTGGACGGAAGGCGGGGCGCGGGACCGGGGCGCGGGCCCCGGCGTCGTCCCCTACCGGCCCGAGATGACCGCCTCCGGGCGGTCGCTCGCCGCGCTGTCCGCAGCGCTGGGACGCCCGGCGTACGCGCCGCGGTAGGCTGCCGCCGGGTGCGTGGCGTCGACGCGGGAGTTGCCCGCTCCCGCGAGGTACTCGCGCAAGGTCGAGCCCTCGTAGTCCTCCCAGACGCGCCCGCGCTTGCGCAGTTCCGGGACCACGAGGTCCGTGAACTGCTCGAAGGAACCCGGCGTGATGGCGTAGGCCAGGTTGATGCCGTCGAGGCCGGCGACGTCGACCCAGCGCTCGATCTCGTCCGCGACCGTCTCCGGCGAGCCCACCAGCACCGGGCCGATCCCGCCGACGCCGAGGTAGTCCGCGATCCCGTTCGGGGTCCAGGAGCGCCCCGGATCGGCGGTGGTGAAGATGGACAGCGCCGAGCGGGCGGCGTTGGTGTCGAGGTACTTCAGCTCCTCCTCGCCCGCGTAGCGGGAGAGATCCAGACCCGACCAGCCGCCGTAGAACGTCAGCGCGCCCTCGCGGGAGGAATAGGAGAGGTACTCGCGGTGCAGCTTCTCCGCGGCGGCGTCCGAATCGGCGACCACCGTGGTGATGAGCGCGTAGAACTTCCCGGCGTCGCGGGCCCGCCCGGCCTCCTCGAACGCGTCCCGGGTGGCGTCGGTGGCCTTGCGGGTGATCTCCGGTTTGATGGAGTTCAGGAAGATCCCCTCCGCGTGCCGCGCCCCGAAGCGGCGGCCGCGCGGCGAGGCGCCGGCCTGGAAGATCGCGGGCGTGCGCTGCGGCGACGGCTCGGAGAGGTGGATGCCCGGGACGGTGAAGTACTCCCCCGCGTGGTTGATGGGATGGACCTTGGAGGGCTCGGTGTAGACGCCCCGCTCGCGGTCCTTGACCACGGCCCCTTCCTCCCACGAGCCCTCCCACAGCTTGTAGACGACCTCCATGAACTCGTCCGCGAGGTCGTAGCGGGCGTCGTGGTCCAGCTGCCGCTCCAGACCCAGGTTCCGGGCCGCCGACTCGAGGTAGCTCGTGACCACGTTCCAACCGATCCGGCCGCGGGTGAAGTGGTCCAGGGTGGAGAACTTCCGGGCCAGGGCGTAGGGCTGCTCGTACGTCAGCGCGCTCGTGACGGCGAAGCCGAGGCGCTTCGTGGCCGCCGCCATGGCGGAGATCTGCATGAACGGGTCGCCCAGCGGAACCTGGTCCGCGTCCAGCAGGGCGGGGGCGGAGGAGTTGCGGTAGACGTCGTAGAGGCCCAGCACGTCGGCGAGGAACAGGGCGTCGAAGCCGCCGCGCTCGAGGGTCCGGGCCAGGTCCGTCCAGTACTCGAGGGTGTTGTACGTGTCCGCGCGGTTCTCCGGGTGCCGCCACAACCCCGGGCTCTGGTGGGTCGGGGTGGTCATGTCGAAGGCGTTCAGGGCGATGCGTTGTGCCATGGGAGGGGTCCTTTCGGGCGCGGGGCTACTTGCCGACGCCGCTGGTCAGTCCGTCGACCATCCAGCGCTGCAGGAAGGTCGCCACGGCGAACACCGGGACGATCACCATGACGCTGGCGGCGGCGATCTTGCCGAAGTGCGGGGTCCTGTCCCCGTAGAAGAGCGACAGGGCGACGGGGGCGGTCTGCGACTCGGGGCTCTGGGTGATGAAGGTCGCCAGGAGGAACTCGTTGTAGTTCAGGATCGCGGTGATGGTTCCGACGGCGACGAGTGCCGGGACCATCAGGGGGACGACGACGAGTCCCAGGGTCCGCCAGGGACCGGCGCCGTCCAGCGCGGCGGCTTCGAAGACGTCGGGCGGCAGCTTCCGGACGAATCCTTCGAGGAGCCAGACGGCGATCGGCACGTTGAGCAACGCGTAGACGAGCGTCAGTCCCAGCAGGGTGTCGTTGAGCCCGAGGATCCGCAGGAGGGTGAAGAGGGGAACGACGGCGACGATCGGGGGCAGGAGCCACGGGCTGGTCACGAGCCCGGCGAGCCCGCGCCCGCCGGAGCGGTAGCGCACGATCGCCCATGCGCCGGGCAGGCCGAAGGCGAGCGAGAGCGCGGCGCCGCCGAGGGCTGCGACCACCGAATTGGCGATCGAGCGCGGAAGGTCCGTTCCCACGACGACGTCGGCCCAGTTGGAGAAGCGGGGACTGGTCGTGAACAGGATCCCCGACACCGTCTCGTCGCGGCCCATCAGGGACACGGAGAGCAGGTACGCCAGGGGCACCAGGGTCGCGGCGAGGGCAAGGACGACGACGGTCACGGCCCACGCGGGCCGGCCGCGCCGGCGGCGCGGGGCCCCAGGGGCGTCCGGGGAGGTTCCCGGGCCGCCGGCGCCGCCGGTGACGGCGACGGTTGCCGGGGGCGCTCCCCGGTCCAGTTCGAGGGTCTTCATGCCGTGGCTTCCTCCTTGCGTCGAAGGCGGGCGGCCAGCCCCGCGGCCGGCAGCGTCACGAGGGTCACGACGACGGCCAGCAGCAGCGTGATGGCAGAGGCCCGGCCGATGTCGAACTCCTTGAGCGCGACCTGGTGGATGAGGTAGGACGTCGTGGTGGTGGATTGCCCCGGTCCACCGGCGGTCATGATGTAGACGAGGTCGAACACCTTCAGGGCCAGCACGAGCCGGATGAAGGCCGCCGCCGCGATCGTCCCCGCGATGGCCGGCAGCGTGACGGCCGCGAAGAGCTTCCAGCCGTGCGCTCCGTCCATGCGGGCCGCCTCGGTGATGGACGGGTCCTGCCCGAGGAGGGCGGCGAAGACCAGGATGAAGACGAGCGGCGTCCACTCCCAGATGTCGGCGACCATGACGGCGCCGAGCGCGAGGCCGGGATCCGACAGCGGCGCCGGCGCGGGGATCCCGACGAATCCGAGCACGGTCGCCAGGAGGCCGCCCGCCGGGTTGAAGATGAGCTTGAACAGCGTGCCGACGACGACGGGCGGGACGATGAGCGGCAGCAGGAGCAGGGTGCGGACCACGGCGCCGCTGCGGACGGCCTGGTGGACCGCCGTGGCGACCACGACCCCGAGGACCACGCTCGCCGCCGTGGTGCCGACCGCGTAGCCGACCGTCCGGGACAGGCTGGCGACGACGTCGGCGTTGCCCAGGACCGTGGCCAGGTTGTCGGCGCCGGTGAACTCCTTGAAGGGCTTGCCGAGCGACGAGTCGGTGAACGCCGCCGCCAGGATGAACAGCAGTGGGAAGGCCCCGAGCACCAACAGCGTCAGGACCGTCGGCGAGACGAAGAGCCTCCCCGCCCGCCGTTCGGCGAGGGAGCTAGCCAAGGATGCGCTCCCACTCGGACTGGATCCGGTCCATCGTCTCCTGGGCACTTCCCCCCTGCCCGGCGAGGAGCTTGGCGAGCTCGTCGGTCAGGATCTGCGCGGCCTGGTTGGCATTGCGGCCGGTCGGCCAGGCCAGGGTTCCGGCCAACGTGGCGCGGTTGGCCTCCTGCAGCGCCGGGTAGGACGAGCCGTAGCTGGCGCTCTCGAGCGAGGACTGGCGGTTGGGGTCGATCCCCGTCGCGGGCTCGGCCGTCAGCAGCGCCTCGTTGACTTCGGAGGACGCCGCCCACTTGATGAACTCCTTGGCCAGTTCCTCCTTCTCGGTGTTCTCGGCGACGACCCAGGTGAAGCCCGCGACGAGCGATGCCCGGGCCTCGGTCTGCGCGCCCCCGACCGGGAGCGTGGCGACGCCCCACTTGCCGGCGACCTTCGAGTCGTCGTTGATCTCGGATCCGACGCCGAGGTCCGTCCAGTTCTCGATGAAGCCGACCTTGGCATCGAACCAGGCGCCGTTGCCGACGCCGAAGTCGGTCTCCGCGGCCGTCGGGAAGGCGTACTTGACCGACTCGACGAGGTTCTCCGCGGCGGCGACCGCCTCGGGCGTGTTGATGGTGGGCTTCCCCTCGGCGTCCACGAACTCGCCGCCGAAGCCGGCGAGGCGGTTGGCGTAGGACGCGCCAAGGATCAGCGGGGACTTCTGGCCGAAGACCGCGGCACCGTAGACGCCGTCGGAGGATTCGTTTTCGGTGATCGTCTTGGACTGCTCCACGTACTCGTCCCACGTGGCCGGCGGCGCGTCGAAGCCGTTCCGCTCCAGGATCTCCTTGTTGTAGAAGAGGACGTGGGTGTCGCCGTCGAACGGGACGCCGTAGCGCTTCCCGTCGACGAGCGTGTACGGATCGTAGATGGCGGGAATGAAGTCGGCCGTGTCCTGGTCCGATTCCTCGATCCAGTCCGTCAGGTCCTTGATCGAATCGTCGGCGGCAAGGTCGCCGATCGAGACGTACCAAGGGGCCGCGACGTCGAACTTGTTCGCTCCGGACTGCTGATCCAGGGCCAAGGTCGATCCGATCTCGTCGTAGGGAACGATCGTCGGCTTGATGATGGCGCCGGTCTTCTTCTGGAACTCGTCGGCGAGCCACTTCGAGGCGCCCTCGTGGGAGGTGATGAGCAGGACGCTGAGCTCCTGCCCCTCGAAGGACTCCGGGGTGGATTCCGAAGCCTGGGACGATCCGCAGGCGGACAGCACGAGGGCGGCGGAGGCCAAGACGGCCCCGGCGAGAACGGAGCGGCGGGGCGTCTGGCCAGAGCGGCTGCTGGACATGGCGGGTCCTTCCAGGGAATGAACGGGGTGGGCCCATCGATGGGCTGATGGAGCGACTCTAGAACCGGTGGCCGCACCGGTCAGAGCCAGGTTTCAGGCCGCGGCATGGGCCGACTTGCTGCGTCTCACTTCGTCACGCAGGGCCCGTCACAGGCGTCACAATCGCCCATCGGCGGGTCATGCCGGCGCAACAATCGCGCCACATGACGCTCCGCGACGCCGCGCCTGCGGGCGCCTCCCGCGCCGTGCTCCCGTTAGATGAAACCGAGCCGCCCCACTGGGAGGATGCCCATGCCGAGCACCGACGACGTCCATTTCGCCTCCGTCCCCGAGACGCACCGCCCGTACGTGGCCGCCGAGGACCGCTACACCCACTTCGGCTACCGCCGCGTGGGCGACTCGGGGCTGCTGCTGCCCCCGATCAGCCTGGGCCTGTGGTGGAACTTCGGCGACAACCGCCCCTTCGACACCCAGCGGGAGGTCCTCCGCCACGCGTTCGACCGCGGCATCACGCACTTCGACCTCGCCAACAACTACGGCCCGCCCTACGGTTCCGCCGAGGAGAACTTCGGGCGCATGATGCGCACCGACTTCAAGCCCTACCGCAACGAGCTCGTCGTCTCCTCCAAGGCCGGATGGGACATGTGGCCGGGACCGTACGGGAACCTGGGATCCCGGAAGTACATCCTGGCCTCGGCCGAGGAGTCCCTGTCCCGGCTCGGCCTCGACTACGTGGACATCTTCTATTCGCACCGCGTGGACGAGGACACGCCCCTCGAGGAGACCGTCGGCGCGCTGGACACGCTGGTCCGCCAGGGCAAGGCGCTCTACGTGGGCATCTCCTCCTACTCCGCCGAGCGCACCTCGCGCGCCGTGGACATCGCCCAGTCCCTGGGCACGCCGCTCGTGATCCACCAGCCCGCCTACTCGCTCCTGAACCGCTGGGTCGAGGACGGGCTCCTGGAAACGCTGCGGACGCGTGGCCTCGGCTCGATCGCCTTCACCCCGCTGGCCCAGGGCCTGCTGACGGACAAGTACCTCACGGATCCGGAGGCGGTGCCGGGCGGCGGACGCAGCTCGCTCGACGGCCACGTGACTCCGGAGAACCTGCAGCGTCTGCGCGCCCTGAACGAGATCGCGGCCGCTCGCGGCCAGACGCTCGCGCAGCTCGCCATCGCGTGGCTGCTCCGCGAGGGCGGCGCGGCGTCGGTGCTCCTGGGAGCCTCGTCGACGCGGCAGCTCGACGAGAACCTCGGCGCACTCGAAAACCGCACGTTCACCGTCGAGGAGCTGGAGCGCATCGACGCGATCACGAGCGCCGACGCCGGCATCGACATCTGGAAGGTCTCCGCCTCCCTGTAGGGGTGCGGAGCATGCACAAGGAGCCACCACCATGACCCAGACCCTCAACGAGACCACCTCCCGTTCCCCGTGGACCGGCCGGGCCGATGCCGCGGAGATCGAGCACTGGAGCGCGGCGGCCCGCGCCGCCGCCGCGGAACTCGCCGTCGACGCCCTCGAGCGCGACCGGGCCAACCAGGATCCGTTCGCGGAGATCGAGGTGCTGCGCCGTCACGATCTGGTCAACGTGGTCATCCCGGCCGTCCTCGGCGGCGGGGGCGGCCACTGGGAGTCCGCCTTCACCGTGGTGCGCATCCTCGCGGGCGTCGACGGCTCGATCGCCCAGCTGCTGGCCTACCACTACATCAACCTGGCTTCGGTCGTCTTCTACTCCACCGGCGCCACGCAGGAGTCCTGGCTGCGCCGTTCGGCCGAGCACCAGTGGGTGTGGGGGGACTCGGTCAACCCCGTGGACCCGGATCTGTCCCTCACCACGGACGGCGACGGCTTCCGGCTCACGGGCCTCAAGCGCTTCTCCACGGGCGGCTCGGTGGGCGACGTCGTGATCGTCAACGCGGTGGTCGCCGACGGCGAGCGCGCCGGCACGACGCTCGCGTTCGTCCTGGACCGCGGCCGCGAGGGCCTGGTTCCGCTCGGCGATTGGGACCACCTGGGCCAGCGGCTCTCCGCAAGCGGTTCGCTGCGGTACGACGACGTCCGGGTCGCCCCCGCGGACGTCCTCGGCGAGGTCGGCGACGAGCCCTTCTCCACGCTGGTCACGCCGGGCATCCAGCTCGCGTTCGGCAACTTCTACCTGGGCCTGGCCGAGGGCGCCCTCGCGCGCGGCCGGGAGATCCTGCTCGCCCGGAAGAACGCGTGGGTCCTTTCCAACGCCCCCACGTACGCGCAGGACCCCGTGTTCCAGCGCGTCATCGGGGAGTTCAAGGCGCGTCTGGCCGCCGTCGCCGCCCTCGCCGAAGCGGTCAACAAGGAGTACGACGACGCCATCGCCCGCGGCGAGGAGCTCACCTCCCAGGAGCGGGCCCGGATCGCGATCCGGATCGCCGAGCTCAAGGTCGTGTCCACGGAGGCCGCCGTGGACGTCGCCAACCGGATCTACGAGGTCACCGGATCCAGCTCCACGAGCAACCAAGTGGGCCTGGACCTGTTCTGGCGCAACGTGCGCACCCATTCGCTGCACGATCCGGTGGACTACAAGAAGATCGAGGTCGGCGCGAACTACCTGCTAGGCGAGGTCCAGCCGATCACGCTCTACACCTGAGCCGAGGAAAGCGAACGGGGCGCGGCCGTGCTGGCCGGGCCCCGTCGTCGTCCTCCCTTCGTTTCCCCGCACGGACGCGCCCGGACGGTTGCGGGCCGCGGCCAGCGGTGGCAAGGTGGGCCCTGTTGCACCCATCCCCAGGACAAGGAGCACGCACATGGCGGATCTGGCCGGTCGGAATATCCTCGCGGTGGTCGCGAACCGCGGCGTGGAGCAGGATGAACTAAAGGTCCCGCTGGAGCGCCTTCGGGCGGCCGGCGCGGACGTCGTCGTCGCGGCGCCCGAGGCGGGCGAGGTCGAGAGCCTCGTCGGCGATTGGGACCGCGGAGAGCGCTTCGCGGTGGACGCCGTGCTCGAGGAGGTGGACCCGGGCGGATTCGATCTGCTCCTGCTGCCCGGCGGCACGCTGAATGCCGACGCCGTGCGGATCGATGCGGACGCCCAGCGCATCGCCCGGGCGTTCGCCGCATCCGGAAGGCCCGTGGCCTCGATCTGCCACGGCCCGTGGCTCCTGGTGGAGACCGGGCTGGTGCGGGGCAAGACGCTCACCTCCTACACGTCCATCCGCGCGGACATCGTCAATGCGGGCGGGCTCTGGGAGGACGACGAGGCCTCGCGTTGCACCGCCGAGGGCTGGACGCTCATCACCTCCCGTAATCCCGGCGACCTGGACCCGTTCGTCGAGGCGATCCGCGACGAATTGAGCGGTTGAGCCCGGAAAAGCGACGTCGCCAGGCGGCACGGACCACGCACAACACCCCAGCGAAGGAGAAGTCATGGCCTCGAAGAACGCACGAATCGCCGGTTTCACCGTCCCGGGCCTGAGCCTGAAGGACGGGCATCAGGTCGGAGAGGCGTTGCAGCTGCGGCTGCACGCGCTCAACGACCTGCAGCTGACCCTCAAGCACGCCCATTGGAACGTGGTGGGCCGGGACTTCATCGGCGTCCACGAGATGCTGGACCCGCAGATCGAGAAGGTCCGGGCGATGGTCGACGCCCTGGCCGAACGCATGGCCACCCTGGGCGTGTCCCCGAACGGGCTCCCCGGCGCGCTCGTCGCGGCCCGCGACTGGGACGACTACTCGATCGACCGGGCCGGCACCACGGAGCACCTGGCCGCCTTGGACCAGGTCTACAACGGCGTCGTGGGCAGTCACCGCGCGTCCATCGAAGCCGTCGGCGAGCTTGATCCCGTGACCGAGGACCTCTTGATCGGCCAGACGGCCGAGCTCGAGCTCTTCCAGTGGTTCCTCCGCGCCCACCTGGAGAACAGCGAGGGAACCCTCTCCGATCAGGGCGCGCGCACCGAGACCGGCGCCGCCCGGAAGGCCGCCCAGGCCGACTAGGGCGTGTCTCCTCATGCCGTGATCGCCTGACTCCAGATGACGGTGGCCTGCAGGACGGCGGCCGCGCGGTAGGTCAGGGCGAGTTTGTCGTAGCGGATGGCACGGGAGGAGTAGGCCTTGTCCGCCATGGCCCGGTCCGGGCGGGTGCGTGCCCGTCCCGGGCCGGGACGGGCGACTTTCAGGGCCTCCAGCAGGTTCTCGAACATCGGCGAGTCCCCGCCCTGGCCGGGGCCGAGCAGGATCACCAAGGGGCGCTTGTTCCCGTCGACCAGGGTGTGGATCTTGGTGCTCAGCCCTCCGCGGGAGCGGCCAATGGCATGGTCGGCGGGCTCCTCAAACAGATTCTTGTGATTCGACAGGTCCCCCTGTGTGGCGCGGGAGGTTGGTGCCGTGCTGGTGGGCACGGTTGATCGTGGAGTCCACCGACACCTCCCAATTGACCAGGCCTTCGGAATCCGCGCGGGTCAGCAAGGCGCCCAGGACGGCGTCCCAGGTGCCGTCTCCGGCGTAGCGGCGGTGGCGCTTCCACACGCTCTTCCACGATCCGAAGTGCTCGGGTAGGTCCCGCCACGGGATCCCGGCCCGGTAGCGGTAGATGATGCCCTCGACCGTCAAGCGGTGGTCGTTGAACGGACGACCCGCCTTGCCACGGACGAAGGCATCAGCGGGGCGATCAACTCCCACTGGGCATCGGAAAGAACGGAATAGCGCGGATTCAACGCTCAATCATGCCAAGACGCCCAAGGAACCATGAGGAGACACACCCTAGTCCGAGACCCCGGACCCGCCGCGGGGCTCGTCCATGATGCACACCTCCAGGACCGGTGGCCGAAGCCTCCGGCGAGGTCTCCCGCCGCCTCGGAGTCTTACGACGCAATCCACGCGGTGTCTGCCCCCCGAAAGGCCCGCCGGCCGCCCTCCGCACCAGGCGACTTGTTCAAGATCCGCTCAAGACACCCCCGGGGATCTTGCGCGAACCCTTGGACAACCTTGCGTCCGCTCCGCACCGAACCTTGAGCCGTGGCGGAGACAGTGGTCATATAGCCGGCCGCAGTGGTCCGGCGGGACTCTCAGGGGGAGAACACCATGAACAAGATGACCAAGGGCGCGCTGGCCACCGGACTCGGCGTGGCGCTGCTGATCGGCGGCGGCGGAACGCTCGCCGTGTGGAACCAGGCGGTCGAGGCCCCAGCCGGGACGGTCGCAGCGGGCGACCTCGAGCTGACGGCCGGACAGGGAACCTGGACCGATGCCGCGGGCAAACCCGTCTCGCTGGGCACCTACAAGGTGGTTCCGGGCGACCGGCTCACCTTCACCCAGCCGCTCACGGTCAAGCTCGTCGGCGACAAGATGCGCGCGGAGCTGACCACGACCGATCTGGCGTCCGGCTCGCCGCTCATCGTCGGCGCCACCACGCTGGCCAAGGACAACACGCCCGCCAAGACCGAGCTGCTGCCTGCGGACTCCGGCGACTACACCGCGTCCGTGACGGTCGAGCTCCCGGCCGCCACGAGCGGCCGCGTGGGCACGAACCTGAACGCGGACCTGGGCCGGCTGACGTTCACCCTCGAACAGATCGCCCCGACGGCCGCACCGTAGCCAGCCGGCTCCGGGGAACCACGAGGACCTTCGATGAAGACGACGCTGCGGGTCGCCGCCCTGCTCGGCGCGGCGACGGTGCTGGGCCTGCTCACCGTCCAGGGCACGCTCGCCCTGTGGAGCGCGACAGCTTCCTCGGGAGCGCAGGCCGTGCGGACGGCCGACTTCACCGTCCTCGTCCGGACCGCCGACGGCGCGACGTCGGCCCTGGGGGCCGGGACCAGCCCGGTGACGTTGCCGCCCGTCACCGGGCTGGTCAAGGGCGGTAGCCGGACGACGGCGGTCACGCTCGTGAATGCGACGGACGCCGGCAGCGGGGCCTTCCGTGCCCGCGTCACGGCCGGGACCCCGCAAGTGCAGGGCCAGCTCCAAAGCCGGCTCACGGTCACGGTCCGGCCGGGCACCGATGCCGGCTGTTCGGCCTTCCGGCCGGGACCGGGGATCGATCTGGCGCAGGGCGCCTCCGGCGTCCTTTGCGTCACGACCACGTTGGCGGCGGAGACTCCCGCGTCCTTGGGGGGCGCGGGGGCCTCCGTCATCATCCCGCTCACGGCGGAGCAGCTCCCGTGAGCCCCGACACCGCGCCGCCGGCGCCCGGACACGAGGAAGCCATGCCCACCACAGCACCGACGCCGGCACTCCCGTCGCCCCTCCGTGCCGCCGCGACGGCCGCGAGCTTCCTGGCGCTGGTCCTCGCCGCCCTCGCTGCCCTCGTGCTGGTCATCGTGCCGCTGGCCACGGGATCCCAGAGCTACTCCGTGCTGACCGGTTCCATGGCGCCGCACTATGCACCGGGAACCCTGCTCGTGGTCGGCCCGGCGGACTTCGCATCGCTTGGCACGGGCGACGTCGTCACGTATCAGCTCGAATCCGGCCGGCCGGAGGTCGTGACGCACCGGATCGTCTCCGTCACGAGCGCCCAGGACGGTGAACGCCTGCTCATCACGCAGGGGGACAACAACGACGCCCCCGATCCGGCCCCGGTCGCCGAGGTCCAGGTCCGCGGCACGCTGCTCTACGCCGTCCCCTACGCCGGTTTCGCCGCCAACTGGCTCGGCCACCAGGACCGGACGCTCGCCGGGCGGCTGCTGGCCTTCGGACTGATCGGCTACGGCGCCGTGGTGTTCGGCCGCGGAGCGTGGACCCGGCTTCAACCGGCCGTCGGGGGCCTCCCGTGAGCCCCGCTGCTGCCGGACCGGGGCGGCGGCTGCCCGGGATGCGCGCGGCCCTGGCCCTCTACCTCGTGATCGTGACCGCAGGATTCGGAGCGGCCGGCGCCCAGGCCCTGTGGTCCTTCAACAGCGCCGTCTCCGCCGGCGTGACGGCGGGCGCGTGGGCTCCGAATCCCGTCACGGGGACGGTGACGTGCACGCGGCAGGATGGGGGCCCGATCACCGACCGCTACGCCGACATCACCGTCCGGTGGACCGCGACCGACGCCGTGTCCTACACCGTGACGGCCGTCCGCAAGGGATCGGCGTCCGTCACCATTTCCACCACGTCGACGACGAGCAGCGCGACCCTGCGGATCAACCGGGCCACCTTGTTCGACTCCCAGGAGTACACCGCGACCATCACGGCTACAGCGAACGGCCTGCAGGCCGCGCCCAGGACGTTCTCGCTCGAGATGGGCACGTTCCTGGGCATTCCCACGGTCGGTTGCAGCTAGGCTCCGGTCAGGGGCACTGGACCGGGAGCGCGGGCGAACGGGGCGTGGCCTATGGTGTAGACCAACAGGAGGTGCACGTGGACGAGCGGTGGATCGGCCTTCCCGGAGGCGGCGGAAGCGGGCCGCCCGGCGAGGAGGAAGCCGCGCTCGTCCGCGCCGCCGCCGCTTGCAACGGCCACCCCGGACCCGTCGTCGAGCACCTGCGGAGCACCGGGGGAGAGCTCGTCACGCACGGCTCGCACGCACGCTTCGAGCTCCTGGCCTCCGTGGCCGCCGTGGACCTGGCCGCAGCCCGCACGCTGGAACCCCACCTGGATGCCCTCGACATCCTCCGCCAAGCGGGCCTGTCGGCCGAACCCGGTGCGGCATGGGGCGTCTATGCCGCCGAATCCGCCTCCGGGAGACTCACAGCCACGTCCGCTCCGGGATCGAACGCCTCGCAGGCCACCACCGCGGCGGCGGTCCCCGGGTCGTGGACGACGCCGGACGGCGACTGGATCCTCGAGGGCACCAAGCCTTGGTGCTCCCTCGCGGGCGTGATCGACCGCGCCGTCGTCACGGCGCACGTCGACGGCGGCCGCCGGGCCTTCGCCGTGGACCTTGCGCACCCCGGCGTTGCTCCCGATCACTCCGGGTGGGCCGGGCACGGCCTCCCGTCCATCCCGAGCGGGCCGGTCCGCTTCCGCCAGGTCCCTGCCAGCCCGGTCGGCGCCACCGGCTGGTACCTGACCCGGCCGGGGTTCGCCGGCGGAGGCATCGGCGTGGCCGCCTGCTGGTTCGGCGGCGCGGTGGGGCTCTTCAGGACCTTGCTGGACTCCGCCCACCGTCGCACCCCGGACCAACTGGCCCTGGCCTGGATCGGCGAGGCCGACCGGCTGCTCGCCGCCGCCGCGGCCCTCCTGGGCACCGCGGCGCCCCTCGTCGATTCCGGTGCGGCCGGCTGGACCGACGCCCACCGCGTGCGGGGCCACGTCGCGGCCGCCTGCACGCGCGTCCTGGAAATCTGCGGGCAGGCCATGGGGCCTTCCCCCTTGGCCTTCGACGCCGCGCACGCCCGCCGCGTGGCCGACCTGACGCTGTACATCCGCCAGCACCACGGTTCGCGGGACGACGCCGAGCTGGGCCGGCTCGTGCTGGAGCGCGAGCGGGCGTGGTGACCTTCAGCCACCGGGAGGCGGGCACCCCGGGGCAACGGTGGCGGGACGCGGGCGTCGATGCCCTGCCGGAACTGCCGCCCGCGGCGCTGCCCGGCGCAGGAGGAACCGCCGTCGTCGTGGTGCCGCACCCGGACGACGAGGCGCTCGGCGCGGCGGGATTCATCCTGCGCGCCGCCGCCGCGGGGGCCAGCGTCACGGTGCTTCTCTGCACCGCCGGCGAGGCCTCGCACCCCGGTTCCCCCACCCACACCCCCGACCGGCTGGCCCGGCTCCGGCTCGCGGAGTTCGCCGCGTCCATGGGCATCGCCTCGACCACATCCGCCATCGCCTGGCGCTTCCTCGACCTCCCCGACGGCGGGATCTCCGGGCACACGGGGCCCCTACGCGAGGAGATCGTCCGGGCGCTGCGCTCGGGGTCGGCCGACGGCATCCGGGGCGGGGTCGTGGCCGCGCCCTACCGCTCGGATGGGCACCCTGACCACGAGGCGGCGGGACGGGCGGCCGCCGACGCCGCCCGGGAGGCGGAGGCCGGCCTGGTGGAATTCCCCGTGTGGTACTGGCACTGGGCGCAGCCCGAGGAGGGGTCCTGGCGGCGGTGGCGGACGCTGCGCCTGTCCCCGCGCGAGACCGGCCGGAAGCGCGAGATGCTCGGCGTCCACCGCACGCAAGTGGCCGATCTCTCCCCCGCCCCGGGCGACGAGGCCCTGCTTCCCGCCGGATTCCGCGGGCACTTCGATCGTGGCGTCGAGGTGTTCGCGTGGACGCCGGCCCCGGGCCCCGGGGCGGGAACGCGTTCCTCGGGCGACGTCGCGGGGCCGCCCCGGGGCGCGGGAACGGCCGCTGAGGACTTCGACGCCCTCTATCGGCGCGACCCGGACCCGTGGGCCTACCTTTCCTCCTGGTACGAGAGGCGCAAGCGCACCGCCACGCTCGCCGCCCTGCCCCGCGCCCGCTACGCGAACGCCGTCGAGGCCGGGTGCTCGATCGGCGTCCTGACCGCCGAGCTGGCCGCGCGTTGCGACCGACTCGAGGCCGTGGACGCGAGCGCCGTGGCCCTGGGACTCGCCGCGGACCGGCTCGCCGACCGGCCCCACGTCCGGCTGCGCCGGGCCGAACTCCCCGCGGGGTGGACGGCGCCGGCGGCTTCAGTGGACCTCGTGGTGGTCTCGGAGATCGGCTACTTCCTGGCGCCGCGCGAACTGGACGGGCTGCTGGACGCCGCGTGGGAATCCCTGCTCCCGGGCGGGCACCTGGTGCTCTGCCACTGGCTCGGCCCCATCGAAGGATGGGCGCTCGACGGCGAGGCCGTCCACGCGGCCGCCCGCCGCCGGACCGCATCCGGCCCCGTGGTGGCGCACCGGGAGCGGGAGTTCCTGCTCGAGGTGTTCGAAGCGCCGGGATCCTCCGCATGAGCGGCCGACGGCCGGACGCGGCGCGAGTTGACCCCGGCGGCGGTGCGGCGGCCCCGGGCCCGCCGGGGATCAGGCACGTCGCCGTCGTCGTACCCGTCAAGGACGAGGCGGAGCTGCTCCCCGCCTGCCTACGCCGGCTGGCCGCCGCGATGGACCGCTTCGACGCGACCGGCGACGGCCGCGGATCGACTCTGGTGCTGGCGCTCGACAGCTGCACCGACGCGTCCCGGGCCATCGCCGCGCAGGCATCCCGCCGCGACCGGCGGATCGGTTTCCTGGCCGGCGCGTTCGGCGGAGTCGGTCCGGCGCGCGCCGCCGGAGTCGAACGCGCCCTGGGGAGGATCGGCGCCGTCGTCCCGGAACGGATCTGGATCGCCTGCACGGACGCCGACACCTTGGTTCCGGTGGACTGGGTCCTCCGGCAGGCGGCGCTGGCGGACGCCGGGGCGGACGCGGTGCTCGGCACCGTGGAACCGGATCCTGCCGACACGGAGCAACGCCTGCTGGCCGCGTGGCACGCGCAGCACGATCTGGCGGACGGACACCCCCATGTCCATGGCGCCAACCTCGGGATCCGCGCGTCCGCCTACCGCCTGGTCGGCGGATTCGCACCGGTGGAGTACAACGAGGACGTCCTTCTGGTCGCGGCCCTCCGGGCAGCGGGACGCCAGGTCCTCTCCAGCGGAGACCTTCGCGCGCTGACCTCCGGTCGGCTCGTTGGACGGGCCGCGCAGGGATTCGCCGCCTACTTGAGGGAGCTCGGCGGGACCTTGTCCCCGGGCACCGCCTCGGTCGCCGCCCAGCTGGCCAACAACCCCAGGGCGTCGGCGCTCGGCGAGCCCGACTCCGCCGTGTAGACGTTCAGCCGCAGCCCCTCGTCGCCGGGCAGGTCCATGCCCTCGTACTCCAGGTCCAGGTCCCCGACGACCGGGTGGTGGAAGCGCTTCGTGCCGCTGCGGTGCAGGCGCACGTCGTGGGCGGCCCACAGCCGGCCGAACACCTCGCTGCGCGTGGACAGCTCGCCGATGAGGTTGCTCAGCGCCTTGTCCCCCGGACGCCGGCCGGCCTCGGCGCGGAGGATGCCGACGGCGTCCCCGGCGACCCGCTCCCAGTCGCGGAAGAAGCGCTGCCCGCGGGGATCCAGGAAGAGGAACCGGGCGGTGTTCGAGGGCTGGACCGGCGAGTCGAGGATCTCGGCGTAGAGGGCCCGGCCGGCGGCGTTCGTGGCCAGGACGTCGAGCCGGCCGTTGCGGACGTAGGCGGGGGTCGTGAGCGCATCGAGGACGCGCTGGATCCCGGGCCGCACCTTGGCCTGCACGGGCCGGCGCGGCCTGGTGGACGGAGCCGCGGCGCGCGCCAGGTCGAACAGGTGCAGCCGCTCGGCCTCGTCGAGCCGCAGCGCGGCGGCGAGCGCGTCGAGCACCCCCTCCGACACGCCGCCGAGGTTCCCCCGCTCGAGCCGCACGTAGTAGTCGATGCTCACCCCCGCCAGCATCGCGACCTCCTCGCGGCGGAGGCCCGGAACGCGCCGGTTGCCGCCGTAGGCGGGGAGGCCGGCGTCCTGCGGGGTGATCCTGGCCCGGCGGCTGATGAGGAAGTCGCGGATCTCGGTGCGGTGGTCCATGCCGTCAACGGTAGGCCCTGGGCGGGACCCGTGACAGGCCCTGCCGGTACCCGGATGGGCGGGGACTCCCGCGCGCGGCTCCTGCCGGCGGGCGCCGAGGTCGTCCCGGGCGACGTGACCGTCCCGGAATCGCTCGCCTCCGCCGTCGAGGGGGTCGACGCCGTCGTACTGGTCCTCGGCTCCGACGGGACCGGGCGGGCCGGGGCCGAGGCAGTGGACTACGGGGGCGTGCGCAACGTCCTCGCGGCGCTCGGCGGGCGTCCGGTCCGGATCGTGCTCATGACGGCCATCGGCTTCACCCACCGCGACACGGCCTACAACCGGGTCTCCCACGCGCACGATTGGAAGCGGCGTGCCGAGCGGCTCGTGCGGGCCAGCGGGCAGCCGTACACGATCGTCCGGCCGGGATGGTTCGACTACCACACGCCCGCCGAGCAGCTGCCCGTGATGCTCCAGGGCGACACCCGGGGCAGCGGGACGCCGGCCGACGGCGTGGCCTCCCGTACGCTGATCGCCCGCGTGCTCGTCGACGCCCTCGGCTCCGAGGCGGCGCTCGACCCCGACCCGGAGGGTTCCGTCGACGCCGTCCGCGACGCCCCGACCCAACCGCTCGCGGAAGAACCGGCACGCGTCCTCGCCGAGCTCGAGGCCGCCGCTTCCCACGCCCCCGTCACGCAACACGATCCACTCATGCGTCGTTGACAGCGCTGAGAACGGCGCGGGAGTGGATCGTGATGCAGAGCAAGGGGCGGAGGAGGGGCGGGTCAGCTCTTCTTCGCCTCGCGGAACAGCAGCCACATCAGGTAGCCGCCGCCGATCGTCACCGTGACGATCCCGACCGGGAGCTGGATCTCCGGGTGGGCGTGCTGGGCCAGGAGGTCGCACAGGAGCAGCAGCATGGCGCCCACGAGCGCGGAGGAGAACCTCATCACGGGCGCCGACGAGCACGAGCACCTCGCCGCGGGCTTCCCCGTGGGCGAGCGCTTCCACTCCGCCCCCGTGGTGCGCCTCGCGGACGCCAAGCCGGTGGAGCTGGGGCACCAGGCGCTCGCGGACGGCCGCTGGAGGATCTACGCGTTCGCGGACGCCGCCCATCCCACCGCATCCGGTTCACGGCTCGCGGCGTTCTGCCGCTTCCTCGCCGAGGACCAGGCCTCCCCCGTGCTCGCGCACACGCCGGCGGGCGCGGACCTGGACGCGGTGTTCGACGTCCGCGCCGTGTTCCAGCAGGGGCGCCGGGAGCTCGAGACCGGGGAACTGCCCGGGCTGCTGCTGCCGCGGAAGGCGCCGTTCGGGCTCGTCGACTACGAGAAGGCGTTCACCGCCGGCCGCGTGGACGGCCCGGACGTCTTCGAGGCGCGGGGGATCGACCGGGAGCGCGGCGCCGTCGTCGTCGTCCGGCCGGACCAGTACGTCGCGCACGTGCTGCCCTTGGACGCGCACGCCGAGCTGTCGGCGTTCTTCGCCCGCTTCCTGCGCGCCGCCGTCACCGCGTAGGAGCCGGCGCGGCCGCCGCGCGGAGGGGCCGGAGACTGGCTCCTCCGCTCGCCGGGCGCGTAGCGTGGTGGGCGTGAAGGAGACCGGACGCCGCGCGCTGCGGATCGCGTTGGGACAGCTGGCCTCGACGGACGACGTCGAGGCCAACCTGCGCGCCATCGACGACGCGGCCGGCTCGGCCGCGGCCGACGGCGCGGAGCTGCTCCTGCTGCCGGAGTACGCGACGTTCGAGAAGGCCGAGCTCGACGCGGACTGCGCGCGCGTCGCGGAGCCCCTCGACGGGCCGGTGGCCACGCGCCTGGCCGCGACGGCCCGGCGCCACGGCTTGTTCCTCGTCGCGGGCGTCCTCGAGGCCGGTGACGGACCCGCCGGCGCCTACAACACGCTCGTGGCGTTCGGCCCCGACGGCGGGCTGCTCGCCTCGTACCGCAAGGCCCACCTCTTCGACGCGCAGGGCTATGCCGAGTCCGACTTCATCGACGCCGCGCCGGAGCCCGAGGCCGTCGTCGTCGAGCTCGCCGGGGTCCGCTGCGGGCTCATGATCTGCTACGACCTGCGCTTCCCGGAACACGCCCGGGCACTGTCCGACGCCGGTGCCCAGGTCCTGCTCGTGGCCGCGTCGTGGGTGCCGGGCCGGGGCAAGCTGGCCCAGTGGCAGGCGCTCCTCGCGGCCCGCGCGATCGAGAACGGGATGTTCGTGGCCGGCGCCTGCCAGGCCGTCCCGCACTCGGTCGGCCACAGCGCCCTCGTGGATCCGATGGGCACCGGTCTCGCGGGCCTCGGGCCGGCGGCGGGACTGGCCCTCGCCGACGCGGACCTCCGCCGCATCGCGAGCACCCGCCGGCTCTTCCCGATGCACCGCCAGCGCCGCTTCTCCTGACCGGCTCCCCCGGGCGGCCGAGATCCGGCCGCCCGCCCGGTGCCGGATCCCGCCGCCGCCCGAGCCGCCCCGCACTCCGGCGCCGGCCGCCCGCGGGTGCGGCCCCGGCGTCGTACCCCTACTCCGCCCCGGAAGCGCTCGTCTCGGCGTAGAACCACTCGATGTGCTCGCCCAGCAACCGCGAGGCCCTGGCGCCCTCGCCGGCCGCGACCGCGTCCAGGATCGCGTGGTGGTGCCCGCGCAGGACCCTCGCGAGCGGCTCCCACGCCTCGTCGCTGCGGACCGAGCCCGCCACGTAGTCGCTGATCGCCAGGCGGAGGGACTCCATCATCGCCTCGACGACCGCGTTGCCGGCGAGCGAGGACAGCAGGACGTGGAAGCGGGCGTCGAGGGCGTGGAACTCGAGCCGGTTCAGCGCCGGATCGTCCATCCGCGCCAGCAGCTCCGCCGCCTCGCCGAGGACCTCCCGGGCCGCGTCGTCGTCCGGATCGATCACCGCGGCCTCGGCCGCGCCCGTCTCGAGCATGATGCGCGTCTGCACGATCTCGGCGACGGACAGCTGCCGCGTGGCCACGTGCAGGCGCAGCGCCGCGGCGATCCCGGCGGCCGGCCGGGAGATCACGACGGCGCCCGCGTTGGGGCCGGAGCCGGTCGAGGTCCGGACGACGCCGAGGACGTCCAGGATCCGGATCGCGTCCCGGACCGAGGCCCGCGAGAGACCGTGCCGCTCCGCGAGCGCCCGCTCCCCCGGCAACTGGTCGCCGAGCTTGATCTCCCCCGAACGCAGCTCCTCCTCGATGCTGTTCAGGACGGCCTCGTAGGCGCGGGGGGCGGGGGCTTTCGGGGAGTCGGTGGCCATGGGGCCATTTTCCCATGCGGCGGCGGGGCGCCGTCCCCGACGCCCCGCCGCCCGTCGCCGCGCTAGGGGAGCATCCACCCGAGCACCGGCGTGGACTGCAGGTACACGACGACGCAGAGGAAGAGCAGCATGCCCACGCTCCAGCCGACGACCTTGCGCAGGATGAGCGACTCCTGCCCGTCCATCCGCACGGCCGTGGCCGCGATCGCCAGGTTCTGCGGGCTGATGAGTTTGCCGACGACGCCGCCGGAGGTGTTTGCCGCGACCAGCAGGTTCGGGTCGATCCCGGCGTTGAGGCCGGCCGTCTGCTGCAGCTTGGCGAAGAGGGCGTTGGAGGAGGTGTCCGATCCCGTGACGGCCGTGCCGATCCAGCCGAGGATCGGGGACAGGAAGGCGAAGAACGCGCCCGTGCCGGCGAGCCACGTGCCGATGCTGACGGTCTGCCCGGAGAGGTTCATGACGTAGGCCAGGGCGAGCACGGTCAGGATGGTCACGCCCGCCCAGCGCATCCGGTACACGGTCCGGCCGATCTCGGCCACCGCGTCGGGGACCTTGAGCGCGTAGCGGCCGTCGGCGTCGAAGCGGGAGTAGACGAACGCGACGATCAGGCCGGCGATGAGCAGCAGCGTGCCCGGATTGGAGAGCCAGGTGAACTTGTAGACCGTGGAGGAGACGGGATGGCCCTCGACGTCGAGGACCCCGCCGTAGAGCAGCGGCCACTGGACGGCGATGTCCGTGGAGGCGAGCCAGCGCGGCACGTCGAAGCCGATCGTCCACAGCTTCGCGACGCCGAAGACGGCGATGACCAGGAAGTACGGGAAGAGCGCGAGCCAGGTCCGGACCGGGGTCAGCCCCTCGGCGTGGGCGCCCGCGGCCCCGGGACCGGAGCCGTCGCCGGCGGCGGGGCGGGCGGCCGAGCGCTTGCCGGTGCCCGAGGCGGCGGCTTCCTTCGCGGCGGGGGCGCCGACGGGGACGTCGAGGCAGATCCGCTCTCGGGCCGCCTCGCGGCCGCGCGGCTCCCAGAACTTGAGGAAGGCGACGGCCGCGCCCATGCCGGCGAGCGCCGCGACGACGTCGGTGAGCTCGTAGGAGAAGTAGTTGGAGCAGAGGAACTGGGCGATGCCGAACGCGAGGCCGATGACGAGGGCGGCCGGCCAGCAGTCCTTGAGCCCCCGGCGGCCGTCGAGGATCAGGAGCAGGACGAGCGGGACGAAGATGGCCAGTAGCGGGGCCTGCCGCCCGACGAGCGCCCCGATGTGGTCGGCGTCGAGCCCGGTGAGGCCCGCCGCCGTCGTGATCGGGATGGCGACGGCACCGAAGGCGACCGGGGCCGTGTTGGCGACGAGCACGGTGGCGGCGGCGCGCAGCGGCGGCATGCCGAGGGCCAGGAGCATCGTCGCGGTGATGGCCACCGGGGCGCCGAAGCCCGCGAGGGCCTCGAGGAGCCCGCCGAAGCAGAAGGCGATGAGGATCGACTGGATCCGCACGTCGCCGCGCCCGATGACGTCGAAGACGCGGCGCAGGTCCTCGAAGCGGCCGCTGATGACCGTGACCTGGTAGAGCCAGACGGCCATGACCACGATCCACAGCACGGGGAACGCGCCGAACACGGCGCCGAGGCCTCCGGACATCAGCGCCATGCCCGCCGGCATGCGGAAGACGAACACGGCGATGACCAGTGCGACGACGAGCGACGCGAGCCCGGCGACGTGGGCCCTGGTCTTCACGACGGCGAGCAGGACGAAGAACGTCAGCAGCGGCACGAGCGAGACGATGGCCGAGAGCGCGACGCTTCCTGCCAAGGGGTCTGTGGCGGGAGTGAACGTCTCCATGGTGGTTCCTTCGCAGGGGGTGCGGTGGGCTAAGTGGTCCGACCACTATGGTCTGACCACGCAAGAGTAGCGCACTTCCGCCAAGAATGTGAGGCCCATCACCAAGAAAGTTCCCGGCCCGCGGGCCGATCAGTCGGCGACGTTCACGAATCCGACGACGATCGCCGTCCACCACGCGGCCTGCGAGATCCCCGCGCACACCACCATGTGGATGCGCTGGCCGATCGGCAGCGAGGAGAAGGAGGTGCGGGCCGGCATCTTGACGAGACGGCGCATGAGCGGGATGAGCATGATGCCGTTCACGGTCAGTACGAGGACGGCCGCGAGCTTCGTCAGCGTCAGGGCGGAGGCGAGGTCGGGCTCGAGGAAGACGCCCGTGACCATCATGACCCCGACACCGCCCCAGATCAGCGGGCTCGCGGCGGAGTCCAGGCGGATCGTCTCGAACAGCTCCCGGCGGCCCAGGAGCCAGAGCATGCCGTGCCAGTCCACCATGAGGACGGAGCCGAAGGACGCGACGAGCGCCAGGACGTGCAGTGCGAGCGCCACCGTGCGGGCGGCGGCGGAGACGTCGACGGCCGTGGACAGGTAGACCGTCACGGCCCACAGGGCCACGGCAGCCAGGACGAGGAGGGCGACGAGCTGGCGGGTGGCGCGCTCGCTGTGACGGGGAAGGGAGAACTCGCGTGCGGTGGAGGGGGAAGCCACGGGGCACCTCGGAAGCGGCCGGGCCACGACCCCCGCGGCATGGCGACTGGGTTGTCGATGTCGCGGGCGTCCGGGGACGCCCGCCGCGCGCCGGTGTCAGGGAGCCGGCACGCTCCCGCCCGTCGCGGAGCGGCGATGCCACGTGCCACGCGGTGGCTGCCGCCGCCTCGCCGTGGGCATCCCGCCGCGGGAACGGCGGCCACGGCACCCGGAGAACGGACCGGGTCCTGTCCGGATTGTAGCCCCGGCGCCGCGGCGGTGGACAGGCCTGCGCTCCTAGACTGGAGGCATGAGACCCGCCGGCGATCCCGCAGGATCCCTCCCATGACGGCGCTCCTCTGGGCCGGTGCGGCCGGCGCGTGGCTGTTCATCGCCGTCTTCCTCATCGACGGCTGGACGCGTCCCGGCTACTCCCCCGCCCGCCATGCGGTCAGCGCCCTCGCCACGGGTCCCCGCGGCTGGATCCAGACCGCCAACTTCCTCGCCTGCGGGCTCGCCATCACGGCGGCCGCGGCGGTCCTGCCCCTGGGCCTGGCTTCGCCCCGCCCCGTGCCGACCATCGGCTGGGTCACGGGCGAAGCGGCCGCGTCCGGGGGTCCCGCAACCGTCCTCGGGGCGTTCCTCGAGGCGGGCACGGGCCATCTGCTCCTCGGCGCGGCCGTCGTCGTCTTCGGTCTGTCCGTCATCGCTTCCGGCGCCTTCCCCATGGACCCGATGCGCGGATACCCGCCCGGAACCCCGGAGGGCGATCCGCCGCACACCTCCCGCCGCCACGTGCGGCACGACCAGGCCGGCACCGTCGTCTTCACGGCCCTCCCCGCCGCGGCGGCCATCGCGGCGTTCGTCCTGCCGGAGCTCGCGTGGAAGCTCTATTCCGGTACGACGGCGGCCGCCGCCTTGGCCGGACTCGTCGCCTTCGGGTACGCGTGGGAGGAGGACCATCCGCGGACGGGCCTCGTCCAGCGCGCCACGATCGTCGTCGGCTGGACCTGGCTCGGCGCGTTGTTCCTGTACGCCGCGGCATAGGGCGGTTCCGCGCCTACCGGCCCGGCCGGGCCGTGACCTCGCTCGCCGCGTCGGGATCCAGTCTCCAGCCGCTGACGAGCGGCAGCAGCGTGAACGCGGCCATGACCAGGAAGGCCGCCTGGTACGGGACGAGCGGGCCGGCCAGGACGCCGACCGCGTCGGGTCCTGGCGCCGCCGCGGCCTGCAGCACCAGGGAGCCCAGCGCCACGCCGAGCCCGGAGGCCAGCTGGTCCGTCGTCGACGACAGCGTGTTGGCGGCGGGCATCTGGGCCGGCCCGACGTCGGAGAACTGCAGCGAGTTGTACGCGGTGAAGCCGATCGAGCGCAGCGCCCCGCTGGCCACGAGGAGCGCGGCGATCACGGCAACCGGCACCTCCGGCGTCAGGAACGCGAACCCGGCGATGAGCGCCCCGCCCCCGGCGACCGCGGTCAGGATGACGGCCCGAAAGCCGAAACGCCGCAGCAACGGGGTGGTGGCCGGCTTGATCCCGACGTTGCCGATGAACACGGCCATGACCAGCAGCCCGGATTCGACGGGAGTCCACCCGAATCCGTCCTGGAACATGAGCGGCAGCAGGAACGGCACGGCGCTGATCAACAGCCGGTACACGAAGCCGCCGGAGTTGGCCACGCGGTAGCTCGCGATCCGGTACACGCGCACGTCGAGCAGCGGGGTCCGGACCCGCAGCAGCCAGCGCACGGCCAGCACGAGCGCCGTGAACGCGGCGGCCAGCACGGCGAGCGCCACCACCACGTGGGTGGAGGCGGTCGCGAGCTCCATCCCGGCCATGAGCCCGAACACGGCGACCGTGCACCACAGCAGCCCGACGCGGTCGAGCGGGCGGGCCTCGGTGCTCCGGTCGGTGACGAGCCGCAAGGCCACGACCAGCGCGAGGGCCCCGAGGGGCACGTTGAGCAGGAAGATCCAGTGCCAGCCGGCGTAGGTGGTGATCACTCCGCCCACGACCGGCGCCAGGACGGGCGCGAGCAGCGCGGGCCAGGTGATGTAGGCGATGGCGCGCAGCAGGTCGCGCTTCTCGGTGGAGCGCAGGATCACGAGCCGCCCGACGGGCACCATCATCGCCCCGCCCAGGCCCTGCAGGATCCGCCCGGCCACGAGCACGCCGAGGTTCGGGCTCGCGGCGCACAGGATCGAGGCCACGGTGAACAGCACGATCGACGCGCAGAACACCCGCCTCGCCCCGTAGCGGGAGGTCAGCCAGCCGCCGACGGGGATGAACGTCGCGACCGTGACGAGATAGGCCGTGATCGCGAGCCCCACTTGCGCGCTGGAGACGCCGAAGTCCCGCGCGATCTGCGGTGCGGCCGTGACCAGGATCGTGCCGTCGAGGTGCTCCATGAACATGGTGCAGGCCACCAGCAGGGCGAGCTTCGGGTTCCAGACGGGGGCGCTGCGGGGGTCCACGGGCTTCACGGTAGTGCCTTGTGTCACGGCCCGCTCCATTGCTACGTCATACCGCGGGCCCGGAGGGCGCGTTCGCCGGTGGCGCTCCTAGGATGGGCGTGCGGGCACCTCCCGCGACCCCGCACGCAGGAAGGCCCGCCATGCACACGCCCGCCGCCACCGAGCCGGCCGGACGCTGAGCGGCATGGCTCCCCCGGCCTCATCGATCCGCCCGGCGCTGCCGTGGGTGCTCGTCGGCATCATCGTTCTGGCGTTGAACCTGCGCGCCCCGATCATCGCGCCCACGGCCGTCGTCCCGGACATCCGGGCGGACACGGGATTGGGCGCGGCCGGCGTCGGGATGCTGACGGGCCTGCCGGTGCTCCTCTTCGCGCTCGCCACCCCGCTCGCGACGCGCACCATCCGCCGCTTCGGCCCGGAGACCACGGTCGTGCTGTGCCTCGCCGGCGTGCTCGCGGGGACCGTGATCCGCTCGCTGGGCCCGACCCCCGTCATCATGGCGGGCACGGTCCTGATCGGCGCCGCGATGACGCTGGGCAACATCGTCGTCCCCGTGCTGATCCGGCGCGACGTCCCGTGGAACCGCGTCGGCGCGGCGACGGGGGCGTACTCGGCCGTCATGAACGTCGGCTCGATGGCCACCCTCCTGGGCACGCCGCCGCTCGCCGCGCAGTTCGGCTGGCGGTGGGCGATCGCGTCCTGGGGCGTCGTCACGGCGGCCGCCCTGGCCTTCTGGCTCGTCAAGGCCCGCCGGCTGCGCCTGGCCCGGGGCACGACGCCGATGCCTCCCTCCCCACGCCCCGCACCCGCGGACCCCGTCCCCTCGCTGCCCGGCGGTCCGGGCGCGCCGCACGCCGCGGCCGGCCCGGCGGCGGACGACGCCGCGGGGCGCCGGATGAAGCGGATCACCGCGCTCCTGCTCCTCGGATTCTGCGGGCAGTCGGGCGCCTACTACGCGACGACGGCGTGGCTGCCCACGCTCCTCGCCGACACGCGCGGCCTCGCTCCCGCCGCGTCCGGGGCCTCGGCGTCCCTGTTCCAGATCGCGGCGATCGTCGGCGCGCTCGGCGTCCCGCTCGTGGCGGCACGGACGCGGGCGTGGATCCCCGTGGTGCTGGTCGGGGCGCTGTGGATGGCGCTGCCGATCGGCCTGCTCGTGGCTCCGGAGGCGTTCGTCGTGTGGTCGCTCCTCGGCGGCGTCGCGCAGGGCGGCGGATTCACGGCGATCTTCTCGATCGTCCCGCGGATCGCACGCAGCGACGCGGAGGCCGCCGCGGCCTCGGCACGCATCCAGGCCGGAGGCTATCTCGCCGCGACGGCCGCCCCGCCCGTGGCCGGCTGGCTCAACGCGGCGACGCACGGCTGGACCGCCCCGCTCCTGCTGGTGTTCGCGCTCGCGGTGCTCTTCACAGCCGGCTCGGTGGCGGGGGCGAGGTTGTCGGAACGGCGGTGAGACGGCCGGCCGGGATGAACCGGCCGGCCGCCATGGCTACGCCTGGTGGATGCTCCGGCTGTCGTCGCGGATCTGGCCCACGAGCTCTTCCAGCATGTCCTCCAGCGTCACCACGCCGCAGGGGGTCCCGGACGCATCCACGACGAGCGCCAGGTGGGCTCCGCCCTCCTGCATCCGCTGCAGCGAACCCCGCAGGGCGTCCTCGCGTCCCACGCGCGGCAGCGGCCGGACGACCCCGGGCGGAACCGGGGCGTCCCTGCTGTCCGGATCCAGCCCCAGGAGGTCCTTGATGTGCACGTAGCCAGCCAGCGCACCGTCGGCGCCCCGCAAGGGAAAGCGGGAGAAGCTGCGGGCCGCGAGCTCCTCGATCTGCGCGGGCGTCGCGTCGTCGGGTACCGTGACGACCCGGTCCAGCGGGATGATGATCCCCTCGACGGACCGTTCCTCGAAGGTGAGGGCGCCGAGCAGGAGCCTCTCGTCCTGCTGGTCCAGGAGGCCGCCCTGCCGGGATTCCTGCACGAGGCCGGCGACCTCGTCGCGCGTGAACGTGCTGGAGACCTCGTTCTTGGGCTCGACCTTGAACAGGCGCAGGATGGCGTTGCCGATCCCGTTCATGGACCAGAGGACGGGCTGCAGGACCTTCACGACGACCACGAGGGCCGGGCCGAGGACCAGTGCCATGCGTTCCGGACCGGCGAGCGCGATGTTCTTGGGCACCATTTCTCCGAGCACCACGTGCAGGTAGGTGACCAGGCTCAGGGCGATCGCGTAGGCGATCGGATCGATCCACCCCTCGGGGATTCCCCAGCTGTCAAAGGGCCCCTTGAGCGCGTACACGACCATGGGCTTGGTGACGTATCCCAGGGCCAGGGAGCAGACGGTGATGCCCAGCTGGGCGCCGGCCATCATCAGCGAGACGTTCTCGATGGCCCACAGGGTCATCCTGGCGGCCCGACCGCCCTCGCGTGCCTTGGGCTCGATGAGGCTGCGCCGGGCCGCGATGAGCGCGAACTCGGCTCCGACGAAGAAGAAGTTGGCGGCCAGGAGGACCACCGTGAGCACGATTCCCATGACGTCCATCTAGAGCTCCCCTCCGACGTCGTTGGCTTCTTCGAGGCTGGAAGCCGTGGCCCGGACCCGCGAGATCCTGGCTCCTTCCATGGTTTCGACCTCGAGCTCCAGGCGGGCCGCCGGATACCGGTGGTCCCCCTCCGTGGTCAGCCCCACCGTGTCACCGGGCTCCGCGAGGCGGCCCAGCAGCATCGTCACCAGCCCCGCCAGCGTGTCGTACTCGGGGCTCTCGGGAACGGCGTGCCCGATGACTTCCGAGGCCTCGTCCGGGCGCAGGGCGCCCTCCAGGCTCCAGGCACCGTCCGGCAGGCGCCGGCTCGTGCCGTCGTCGGGATCGTGTTCGTCGACGACCTCGCCCACGAGTTCCTCCACGAGGTCCTCGAGGGTGATCAGCCCTGCGACGTCGCCGGTCTCGTCGATCAGTACGGCCATCTGCAGCCCGCCGGACCGCAGCGAGTCCATGAGGTCGTCGAGCTCCACCGTGTCGGGCATCAGGATCGGCGCGTCCATGACGTCGGCGACGGTCCGGCCGCCCCGATCGGGGAAGGGCACGGCCAGGCCATGCCGGACGTGCACCGTCCCGGCGACTTCGTGGGATCCGGGCTCGATGACGGGGAACCGCGAGTGCCCGGTCCGCGCGGCGGTGGCCAGGAGGTCCCGCACCGAGTCGCCGGGGGCGAGGGACACGATGCGCGTCCTGGGCGTCATGGCGTCGTGGCCCCGCCGGGTCCCGAACGCGAAGGAGCGCTGGACCAGATCGGCGGTCTGCTCGGGGAGCACGCCCTGGCGGGCCGAATGCTGGACGAGGACGGCCAGCTCCTCGGCCGATCGCGCCGAGGCGAGCTCCTCCTGGGGCTCGACGCCGAGGGCGCGGACCAGCTTGTTGGCCGTGCCGTTGAAGAACCGTAGCAGGGGGCCGGTGGCCGTGCTGAAGCCCCGCTGGAAGCCGACGACGGCGCGGGCCGTGGCGAGCGGGCGGGCGATGGCGAGGTTCTTCGGGACCAGTTCCCCGAAGACCATGGTGAGCAGGGTCGCGAGGACCAGGGCGATCGTGATGGACACCGTCCGGGCGGCCGCCGCGGGAAGGCCGGCGTCCTCGAGCGGGCCGACGACGAGGGCGGCGATCGCCGGTTCGGCGAGGAAGCCGATGCCGAGGTTGGTCAGCGTGATGCCCAGCTGGGCGCCCGAGAGCTGCGTGGAGAGCGTGTTCATGCCCTTGAGGACGCCGGCCGCGCGTTTGTCCCCGGATTCGGCGGCCTCGCGCACCGTGTTCCGGTTGACCGTGATGAGGGAGAACTCAGCGGCCACGAAGAGGCCGCACGCCATGATGAGGAGCAGGCCGATCAGGATGGAGATCAGTTCCAATTGCTACACCCCCCACCATGGCGCTCGTTCACATGGATGCGCTGCGGCGGGGGGCACGGACTGTGCCCCGGTCTGTCACCAGGGGTAGACATGGTTCCTCTCAAGAAAATCGGCAGACGACCGCCCGCCGCGAAAGGCGGCGGGCTGAGCCCATTGTTCCAGCCGGGTCATGAAATCCGCAACGCCCCGGAGACCACCATCACCGGGCATGGCGCGTCCCGCACCAGCGGCTGGCTGACGGAGCCGAGCACGAGCCCGGCGAGCCCCACGTGCCCGCGGGATCCGACGACGAGCAGGTCGCCCGCCCCGACCGCGCCCGCCACGGCCCGGGCCGCCGGGCCGGCGGCCGATTCGACCGAGAGCTCGAGCCCCGGGTAGCGCTCCCGCAACGCGCGGGCCAACGACGGCCCGTCGCTCCCCGCGCCCTGTGCGGGGGCGGCCCCGGAAGGCGCGGCCCCGCCGTCGTCCTCTCCGGACTGTGCGGCGGGCCTGCGCTCCGCGGTGAGCAGGAGCAGGGGGCGGGCGCGCGCCGAGGCGGCCTCGGCGGCGGCCTCCGCGACGTGGCCGTCGCCGGATGCCCGCACGGCGGCGACGACGCGGCCACCGGCCCCCGGTCCGGGCCCGGCCCAGTCGGCCGGTACGACGACGGTCGAGCAGTGGGCGTGCGTGGACAGGGCCTGGGAGAGGCTGCCGAAGACCCGCTGGCCGAGCCCGGAGGCGCCCGTGCGGCCGACCGCGGCGAGGTGGAAGGTCCGCGAGAGGTCGCGCAGGGCGTCGGCGACGTGGCCGCTGAGGACGTGGACCTCGGTCGGGACGCCGCGCCCCTCGGCGCGGGCAGCCGCCTCGGCGAGCCGGGCCCCTGCCTGTTCGGACATCCGGCGCTGATACTGGGCGTCGACGCGCGCATTCGTGACGGGGACGGGTTCGGCGACGGCGACGAGGCAGAGCCCCCAGCCGCGGAGCGCGGCCTCGTCGACGGCCCAGCGGAACGCCGCGTTCCCGCTGTCCGAGCCATCGAAGGCGACGAGTATGGCGGCCATGGTCCAACGGTACGTGGCGGCACGGGCGCCGGGAAGGGCGGCAACGAACCAACCGCGGGGCCCGCCCAGTTCACGTCGTCTCGGCGAAACCGCGGGCTGTTGGCGACTGCGCGGGGTCTACCCCGTGGCCTCGCCGAGACGACGTGAACTCGCTGAAGCGTTTCCGCGGCGGCGAGTGCCCGCCGTCGGCCGCACCACATTTATGCGCGGGCGCCCCTTGTAACGCGCGTCATACCTGCCGTACAGTCGTCGATAACAGTTTGTTCGATTATCGAATCTCAAGTTCTATTATCGAACACCACTAGCCCGCAGCGGCAGCACAATGAAGTGAGGACAGCCCGTGCAGTTCCACCACCACGGTTACGTTTCCGGCGATCCGCGCATCGAGCCGGCGGCCGGCACCGGCGTCGACCGCCCCGCCGAGCTCCCGGAGCAGATCGACGTCCTGATCGTGGGCTCCGGCCCCGCCGGAATGCTGGCCGCGGCCCAGCTCGCCCAGTTCCCCTCCGTCACCACGCGGCTCGTCGAGCGCCGCCCGGGCCGGCTCGCGATCGGCCAGGCGGACGGCATCCAGGCCCGCAGCGTCGAGACGTTCCAGGCGTTCGGCTTCGCCGAGCGCATCACCGCGGAGGCGTACCAGATCACGGAGATGGCCTTCTGGAAGCCGGACCCGCGGGACCCGTCGCGGATCGTCCGCTCCGCCCGCGCCCAGGACGATCCCCACGGCATCAGCGAATTCCCGCACCTGATCGTGAACCAGGCGCGGGTCCTGGACTACTTCGCGGAGTTCGCCGCCAACTCGCCCGCCCGCATCACGCCCGACTACGGCTACGAATTCGTCGGCCTGACGGTCGGCGACGGCGAGTTCCCCGTGGCCGTCACGCTCAAGCACACCGCCGGCGCCCAGGAGGGCGCGGAGCGCACGGTGCACGCGAAGTACGTGATCGGCGCGGACGGCGCCCGCAGCCGGGTCCGCTCCTCGATCGGCTGCACCCTGGCGGGCGACGCCGCCAACCACGCGTGGGGCGTCATGGACGTCGTCGCGTCCACCGATTTCCCGGACATCCGCCTCAAGTGCGCCATCCAGTCCCACGACGGCGGCTCCATCCTGCTGATCCCGCGCGAGGGCGGGCACCTGTTCCGCATGTACGTGGACCTCGGCGAGGTCCCGGCGGACGACGCCGGCAACGTCCGCAAGACCACGATCGAGCAGATCATCGCGCAGGCCAACGCCATCCTGTCCCCCTACACCCTCGACGTCCGCAACGTCGCGTGGCACAGCGTCTACGAGGTGGGCCACCGCCTCACGGACCGCTTCGACGACGTCCTGCCGGAGGAGCTCGGCGACCGCACGCCGCGCGTGTTCATCACGGGCGACGCGTGCCACACCCACTCGGCGAAGGCCGGCCAGGGCATGAACGTGTCCATGCAGGACGGCTTCAACATCGCCTGGAAGCTCGGCCACGTGCTGGAGGGGCGCAGCCCCGCCTCGCTGCTGTCCACCTATTCGGCCGAGCGCCAAGTGGTCGCGAAGAACCTGATCGACTTCGACAAGACGTGGTCCACGATGATGGCCAAGAAGCCGGAGGAGTTCTCCAGCCCCTCGGAGCTGGAGGACTTCTACGTCCGGACGGCGGAGTTCCCGGCCGGGTTCATGACGGAGTACACGCCGTCGATGATCGTCGGCGGCGCGGAGCAGCAGGAGCTGGCCGCGGGCTTCCCGGTGGGCAAGCGCTTCAAGTCCGCCCGCGCCGTGCGGGTGAGCGACACCAACCCGCTGCACCTGGGCCACCAGGCCAAGGCGGACGGGCGCTGGCGCATCTACGTCTTCGCCGATCCCGCACTGCCGGGCACGGGCTCCCCCACGGACGCCCTCGGCGAGTGGCTGGCCTCTTCCCCGGAGTCGCCGCTCGCGGCGCAGCCCGCCGGCGGGGACGACGACGCCTGGTTCGACGCGCGCGTGATCTACCAGCACCCGCACACCGAGATCGACATCAACGCGGTCCCGCGGGCCTTCAAGCCGGAGGTCGGCCCGTTCCGGCTGACGGACCTGAACAAGGTCTACGGCGTGGACCCCGCCGCGGACATCTTCGACGAGCGGCAGCTGGACCGCGCCGGCGTCGTGGTGGTGGTCCGCCCGGACCAGTACGTGGCCACCGTCCTGCCGCTGACCGCGACCGGCGAGCTCGGCGCGTTCTTCGCGGGCGTCCGCGGCGAGCGGGCCACCGCCCAGGCGTAGGAGGACCCAGGAGGACGACGGCGGACCGCGCGACAGCCGAGGGGAGGACCGGAAGCATGGCGAATTCGTCGTCCGGGGAATCCGTCCTCGACCGCATCACCAGGATCCTCGGGGCCTTCGAGGACGGCTCCCCCCTGCTGACCCTCGGCGAGCTCTCCCGCGTGGCCGGACTGCCCGTCAGCACGACGCACCGGCTGGCCGGCGAACTGCAGGCGGCCGGATACCTGGAGAGGGACCCGGAGGGACGCTTCGGGATCGGCATCCGGCTGTGGGAGCTCGCCGCCCGCTCGACCTCCGCCGAGCGGTTCCGCCGCACGGGCCGCCCCGTCCTCGAGGGCGTCCACGCCGCCGTGCGGCAACACGTCTGGCTCTCCGTGCCGCGCTTCGAGGACTTCACGGTCCTCTACCTCGAGCGGCTGGACCGGCACGGCAGCGCCGTGGACGTGGCCGAGGTCGCCGGCCGGCTCGGCATGCACACGACCTCCGCCGGGCTCGCCATGCTGGCCCACGCCCCCTGGGAGGTCCAGGAGCGGTTCCTGGCCGGGGAGCTGGAGCGGACGACGCCGGCGACGGAGACCGATCCCGCGCGGATCCGGGCGCATCTGGCACAGATCCGGGAACGCGGCGTCGTCCGGCTCCCCGGGGTCCTGGTCGAGGAGAACGCGGGATACGCGGCTCCGGTGTTCGGTCCCGGGAACGAGGTGATCGGGGCGATCACCGTCGTCGTCCCCCTGGCCGAGGACAACCCGCAGCTGGTCCTGCCCGTCCTGATCGCCGGCGCGCGCTCGCTGTCCCGGTCCATGGGATCCTCGCGCCGGGGCGAGGGGCCGAGGCCCTGGCTCCGCCCCGCCCCCTGAACCTCGCGGAGATCACCTCTTCCGTTCAATGGAACGCCTGTCCAAGCCCGAGCCGGGGGCTCCTACCGTGGAAGCCACACCACCCGGCTCCCGAGAGGCAACCCGTGAACCAGCAGCACCCCGGCCGCGCGCTCCGCGTCGGCATCGCCGGCTGCGGCAAGATCAGCCGCAACCACCTCCAGGCCTTCGCCGAACTCGACTCCGTGGAGGTCGTCGGGGTCTGCGACATCGACCTCGGCCGGGCCGAGTCCACCGCCGCGGAGTGGGGCGTACCCGCGGCCGTCCGCTCCCTCGACGAGCTGCTCGGCCTCGGGCTCGACCTCGTCTCCGTCTGCACGCCGCACCCGGCCCACGAGGAAGCCGTCCTCGCGGCGGCGGCCGCGGGAACGCACGTGTTGTGCGAGAAGCCGATCGCCGTCGACCTGGCCTCCGCCGAGCGCATGGTCCGGGCCTGCGACGCCGCCGGCGTCCGGCTCGGCGTCCTGTTCCAGCGCCGGTTCTGGCCAGCGTCCCAGCGCGTGCGCGCCGCGATCGACGACGGCACCCTGGGCACACCCGTGCTCGGGCACGCGTCCGTGCTGCTGCACCGGGACCCGGAGTACTACTCGACGGACGCGTGGCGCGGCACCTGGGCCACGGACGGTGGAGGGGTCCTCATGACGCAGGCCGTGCACTACATCGACCTCCTCCAGTGGTACCTGGGCGACGTCGCCGAGGTCCACGGCGCCGTCAACACCTTCAAGCACGGGGCGGACATCGAGGTGGAGGACTCGGCCAGCGCCGTCATCACGTTCACCTCCGGCGCCCTGGCCACGCTCTCGGCCTCGACCGCCGCCTCGCCGGCGCTCGGGGCGCAGGTCCGGATCACCGGTTCGACTGGGGCGACGGTCGAGCTCACCGAGTTCCCGGAAGGCAGCGCGGGGCGCGTCACCCTCCACGCCGCCGACGGCGTGGTCGGTTCCTCCCCCGCGCATCCGGCCGGAGCCGAGCCGAACGCCGGGCTGTCCGCGATCCATGCCGGGCTGGCTCCGTACCATGCCGCCCAGATCCGCGAGTTCGTGGACGCCGTCTCGCGCGGCGACGACCCCGCCGTCACCGGTCGCGACGCCGTCAACGCCCTGCGCATCCTGCTGGCCGTCTACGAGTCCGCGCGTACCGGGGCGCCGGTCCGCTTCGCCCCGTTCCCGTCGGACGGGCCGGTCGCCCCGACCCAGGTCACCGCTCATGTCGCCACCGTCGCGGCCGCGAACGTCGCCGAGGGCGGCGAAGACCCGGCCCCGACGCCCGGCACGGCGGCCCCCGCGCCGCCGACCGCCGTCGTCCACTCCGGGGGAACTCCGTGATCCCGTTCCCCGCCGGCGGCTCCCGGCCCGCGCTGGGGCTCGCCCAGCTCTCGCTCGGCGGCACCGCGCCGCCGGACCTCGTCCGGCTCGCGGCCGACGCCGGATTCGACTTCATCGGCGCCCGCGTCCGTCCCGTCACCGCCGCCGAGCGGGCCTACGAGATGCAGCCCGGATCCCCGCTGTTCGCCGAGACGCTGGCCCGGATGCGGGACACCGGGGTCACGGTCCGCGACATCGAGTTCCTGCTCCTGGACGGCAGCGAGCAGCGGGAGGCGTGGCTGCGGATGATGGAGGCCGGCGCGGCCCTCGGTGCCACCGGGCTCACGGTCGCCGCGAGCGATCCGGACCGCTCCCGCCTCGCCGAGAACCTGGCCCGGATGGCCGCGGACGGACGCGACCACGGGATCACGCCCATGCTCGAGCCGATCTCCTACCAGGCGGTGCACTCGATCCCCGACGCCGCGGAGCTGGCCCGCGCGGCCGGATGCCGGATCGTCGTGGACACGCTGCATTTCCGGCGCTTCGGCGGCACGCTCGACGAACTGCGCGAGCATGCGGATCTGGTCCCCCTGCTCCAGATCTGCGACGGTCCCGCCGTGCGCCCCGCCGACCGCGACGGGCTCGTGACGGAATCCCGCTCCGAGCGCGGGGTCCCGGGGCTGGGCGGCTTCCGGATCGAGGAGATCGTCGCGGCGCTGCCCGCGGGCGTGCCGGTGAGCGTCGAGACGCCGTCGGATGCGACCGTGGCGCGCGTCGGCGAGGCCGCGTGGGTCCGGACGCTCCGGGACGCGGCCGAACGGGTCCTCGAGGCAGCGGACGCGCTGCGCGCCTCCACACCCGACCACCACACCACGGAGCCCACCCGATGAGCGATGTCCCCGCCTCGCCGACCCCCGACGCCGGTTCCGGCTCGACCTCCGACGCCGGCCCCGACGTCGGTTCCGACACCGGTCCCGTCACCCGTCCCGAGGGCCAGGACGTCGACGTCCTGGTGGTCGGTTCCGGGGCCGGAGGGCTGTCCGCCGCCGTCACCGCCGCCTACCACGGGCTGAAGGTGCTCGTGGTGGAGAAGGCCGAGGTCTGCGGCGGCGCCACCTCCTGGTCCGGCGGCTGGGCGTGGACCCCCGGCAACCCGCTGGCGAAGGCCGACGGCGTCGACGAGGACCGCGAGGAGTTCCGCACCTACCTGCGCCACCGGCTGGGCAAGGAGTACGACGCCGAGCGCGTCGACGCGTTCCTCGAGGCCGTCCCGCACATGGTCGGCTTCTTCCACGGCAAGACCTCGCTGCAGTTCACGCCGGGCGCGAAGATCCGGGACATCTACGGCAACACCCCGGGCGCCGGCACCGGCCACCGCTCCGTGGGCCCCGCCCCGTTCAACGCCCGCTCCATCCGCCCGGAGCTGCGCGCCAGGATGCGCCACCAGCTCTACGAGACCTCGTTCCTGGGCATGGGGATCATGGCGGGGCCGGACCTGACGAAGTTCCTCTCCGCCTCCCGCGGCAGCATCCCGGGCCTGATCCACGCGGCCAAGCGCTTCCTGCCGCACCTGTTCGACCTGGCCGTGCACCGGCGCAACATGCAGCTCGTCAACGGGACCGCGCTGACCGGGCGCCTCATGAAGTCCGCCGACGATCTCGGGGTGGAGATCCGCGTCTCCACCCCGGCGCTCCGGCTCCTCACGGACGCGGACGGCCGCGTCGTCGGGGCCGAGGTCGAGGGGCCCTCCGGGCGGTCCCGGATCAACGCGGCGCGCGGCGTGGTGCTGGCCACGGGCGGGTTCCCCCAGGACGCCGAACGCCGCCGCGAGCTGTTCCCCCACACGCCCACCGGGCGGGAACACTGGACGCTCGCCCCGCGGGAGGCCAGCGGCGACGGCCTGGACCTGGCTCTGGCGGCAGGGGGCCGCTTCAAGACGGACGTGGCCTCGCCGGCCGCGTGGTGCCCGGTCTCCCTGGTGCCGCATGCCAACGGCCGCCAAGGGACCTTCCCGCACATCATGGACCGTGCGAAGCCCGGCTCCCTCGGCGTGCGCCGGGACGGGAAGCGCTTCGTGAACGAGGCCAACGGCTACCACGACTACGTGGACGCGCTGCTGAAGGCCACCCCGGACGGCGAGCCGGCGGAGTCGTGGCAGATCGCCGACGCCCGGTTCGTCCGCAAGTATCCGCTGGGGATGGCCAAGCCGCGCCCCGTGCCGCTGTGGCCGTACGTGCGCTCGGGCTACCTCAAGACCGGCCGGACGCTCGAGGAGCTGGCCGCGGCGTGCGGCATCGATCCGGCCGGGCTGCGCGGCACCGTGGAGCGGTTCAACGCCAACGCCCGGCGGGGCGAGGACCCGGACTTCGGGCGCGGGGAGACGGAGTTCAACCGCTACGGCGGGGACCCGGGGAACGGCCCGAACCCCTCGCTCGCCCCGATCGAGAAGGGCCCGTTCTACGCGGTGAAGGTGGTCCCCGGCAGCTTCGGCACCTTCGCCGGGATCGACGTCGACGCCCGGGCCCGCGTGCTCGACGCGCAGGGCCGGCCGATCCGCGGCCTCTACGCCGCGGGCAACGACCAGGCCTCCGTCATGGGCGGGCACTACCCCGCCGGCGGCATCAACCTGGGCCCGGCGCTCGCCTTCGGCTACGTCGCGGGGCGGGACCTCGCCGGTGCCACGGACTACGAGGACGACGCCGGGGCCGCCGTCCGCCGCTGACGCGCCTCGCGCACGGCGCCCCTTCCCGGCACGTGCCGGGGGTGACCGCGCGGCCCGGGCCCCGCCGTCGTCCTCCGTCCCGCGGTTCCCTACAGGCCCACCATCCTCATCCCGGAGGCGTCGTAGCGCTCCCCCGCGACGCCGACGGTGTCGACGAGCGCGTCGAGCGAGGCGACGTCGTCCGCGGAGAGGCGCAGCGACGCGGCGCCGGCGTTCTCGTCGATCCGGGAGCGCCGGCGCGTGCCCGGGATGGGGACGATGAAGGGGCGCTGGGCGAGCAACCACGCGAGGGCCACTTGCGCGGGCTGCGCGCCGAGCCCGTCGGCGAGCGCGCGGACGTGGTCGATGAGCGCCTGGTTGGCGGCGAGGTTCTCCGCCTCGAAGCGGGGCACGCGTCCGCGGATCTCGCCGGCCCCGAACACGGCGTCGGCGGCGACGGTCCCGGTGAAGAAGCCCTTGCCGAGCGGGCTGAAGGGCACGAAACCGATCCCGAGCTCCCCGCACGCCTGCAGCACGCCGCGCTCCGGGTCCCGCGTCCAGAGCGAGTACTCGCTTTGGACCGCGGTCACGGGGAAGACGGCGTGGGCGCGGCGGATGGTCGCGGGCCCGGCCTCGGAGAGCCCGAAGTGCTTGACCTTGCCCTCGGCCACGAGCTCGCCCACGGCCCCGGCGACGTCCTCGATGGGCACGTCCGGGTCCACGCGGTGCTGGTAGAAGAGGTCGATCGCCTCGACGCCGAGCCGCTGCAGGGAGCCCTCGGCGACGCGGCGGATCTGCTCGGGCCGGGAGTCGGTGCCGCGCATCTGCCCGTCGACGATGTCCCAACCGAACTTGGTGGCGACCACGACCTGCTCGCGGAGCGGGGCGATCGCCTCGCCCACGAGCTCCTCGTTGACGTAGGGCCCGTAGACCTCGGCGGTGTCGATGAACGTCACGCCCTGCTCCACGGCGTGGCGGAGCACGCCGATCATGTCCTGCCGGTCCCCGGGGTTGGGGCCGTAGGACATCGACATGCCCATGGCCCCGAGGCCGATCGCGGAGACCCGCAGTCCTTGTCCAAGCGTCCTGGTGTGCATGGTGGTTCCTTCCGTCGGTTCGCCGGACCGGGCCGGCGGCTGCCTCCAGTCAACGCCGGCCGCGGTCCCCGCGGGAGTCCCTGCCGTCCCGGGTACCGGCAGGGCCCCTCTGGGCGAGGACGACGGCGGAGCCCGGCTCCGCGGTCCCGCCCGCCTCGGCTGCGTCTCTGGTCAGCCCGGGGTTTCGGGCGGACAATCGAGCATGGCAACCTCTTCAGAGACGCATCAGGCCCGGGACACCCTGCGGTACCTGCGCCTCATGCTCCTCGTGGTCCCGCTCCTGCTGCTCGTCGCGATCGCCGTCTACGCCTGGTGGACGGGGACCATCGAGGAGTCCATCAGCTCCTACTACCTGGGCCCCGCCCGGGACCTGTTCGTGGCGATGCTCGTGGCCACGGGCGTCCTGCTCGTGGTCTACAAGGGGTCTTCGCCGCTGGAGGACTACGCCCTGAACTTCGCCGGCTTCTACGCCATGTTCGTGGCCTTCGTCCCCACGCGGCTCGGCGAGACGCTCGGCGGGCTCGAGCCGGACGAGCGCTTGGAACTGATCCGCTCCATCCAGGTCGCCGTCGTGGCTGTACTCGTGGTCGCCGCGGTCTTCGCCTGGCTCGATTTCCGGACCACGGGCTGGGCGCCGGCACGTCTCCTGAGGGATCCGTGGACGCGGATCCTGACGATCGCCAGCTTCGTGTTCCTGGCGGGATTCGTGGTGCTGCTTCTCTGGCGGACGGTGGAGGGCAACGAGTTCGCCGGCGTGCACTTGGCGGCGACCCTGCTGCTCATCGCCAGCATGGGGGTGGCCATCGCGAGCCACTTGGGGCCCGGCCCGCTGAGCGCCGTGGACACGAGCGGCGGCCGGCGGCGCAGCTATGCCGTGCTGCTGACGATCATGGTCCTCGGCATCCCGGCGGTGCTCATCCTGACGGCGTTGGGCCTGAAGCAGGCCGTGTTCGTGGTGGAGTGGATCGAGATCGGCGTGTTCACGACCTTCTGGTTCCTCGAGACGCGGCGCACGTGGCATGAGGGCGTCGCCTGAGCGGCGGTAGTGCGCGGTCGGCTCCGGTCGCGGTGGGGGGGACGACGCCGGACGCGGCCCCGCGCTCCCATGTTCAGGCCATCTCCGGCGACGCGCCCACCTCCCGCGCGGCCGTCGCCGCGCTCGACGGCGCCGGCGTGCTCTCCCCGGAGGACCTCGCCCGGGCGGGCGACGACGCGGACGAACGCTCCGTCGTCGTACGCCACGTCCTGCGCCGGCACGGCTTCGATCCCGGCGCCGCCGGTGCCGCGGCGGCGGTCCTCGCCCAGGTGGCCGGGGCCGTCCAGGAGCGCCACGGCGGGCTGGTCCAGCGCATGCTGCGCGCCCACGCGGAGCAGATGCGGCAAGAGTTGCTGGGCATGGTCGCCGATCCGCGGGGGCTGGAGGAACCGCTGCGGCAGGCGTTCGCGCACTGGCTGCAGAACGCGGCCGATCTGCCCATCTCGCTCGTGGACGCGCCGGTGCGCGCGTTCCTCGACGCGCGCGGGATCGGCGTGGAGCAGCTTGAGGGGGCCGCGGACGCGGTGGACCTGAACATCGCGCTGGTCGACGACGTCCTGCGGGCCGAGGTCGAGGAGCAGAACGCCGAGGGCGGCGGCGCGCCGGGCGCCGGCGGTGCCGAGGGACCCGGGGAGGAGCCATGAGCGGCGCCGGGCAGTGGCAGCCGAAGCCGCCGTCGGGGCTCCGCTACGAGTTCCCGGGCTACCCCGAGCCGAAGAACATCACCACCCTGGGTCCGTTCGGGATCGGCGTGGCCGGCAAGCCCCCGAAGGAGGGGCTCTTCAGCGTCACGTACCCGGCGCCGCGTCCCCAGCACCGGAATCCTCCGCCGGCCGTCCCGCAGCCGTTCCGCCAGTCGTCCCGCGTGTACCAACCGCCGCCGGCCACGCCGCGGATCCCGTTGCCGGGTCCGCTCCCGAACCGCTCGATTCCCGGGTTGCCCACGGGCCGGTCATCGCTCTTCAACCCGCCGTCCCCGCCGGCGGCGCCCATCCACCGGCCGCTCCACTGGCGGCCGCCCACGAACCTGCCGTTCCAGAATCCGACGACGCAGGTGCAGCGGTTGACGAACATGCAGACCATCATCTTGTCCGCGGCCAACGCCGTGGTTCAGCGCAACCCGCACCTCGTGCCCAATCCGCATTTCCGGCTGGGAGCACCGCCGCCTCCGCCGGTGAACATCACGCGGATTCCGTGAGCGCTTCCAAGCGCAAGCGGCCATGGGGTTCATTGCCGCGCCAACGGCAATGGGCGCCCGGCAGCGTCTGAGAAGTCTGAGGCTGGCCACGCCTTGGGCAGCGCGAGCATCCGCGTTGTTCCCGCATTCCGCAGCACCAGCGATCTGCAGCAAAGCAATCGCCGCGTGCCATGCAAGCGCGTTGCACGTGGTGAACAACACGCGGATGCCATTTGCAGGGCCTCGAGGAACAGCTGGCCTCTCGATGCGGGATTCGGGTGTCAGCGGCCATTGGAAATTGCTCACAGGCGGCCGGCCCGGTGCCCCAGGTCGGCCACGAGATGTGCGCGGTCACGGCCAGGAAAAGTGCCCCCCGGCGGCCAGCCAAAACGCGCTCGCGTGAGGGCCGAAAACCGTCAAGACCACTCGGTCCAGCTACCGCCGTCCAACGTTCGCAACCGAAGGCTCGAACTGGGAAGTGCGAGCACTCCAATGGCCCATATCAGCCTCGTTGTCCCCGTTTTCACGGTCGTGTACTCATTTCGGCAGGACGCTCAGGCCGCATACCGGCAATGGGTCAGGGCTTGGATAACCAGACGCCGGCTTCTCGGTCCGAATGGGAAAGCGTGGCCTCTGGCTCGAGGGTAGCCTGCCCACAGACGGCCGGCCCACCGCAGTATTGGTGGCCGCTCACGGGCAATCGCGGTGGCCATCACCGGGCAACCCATTGGCCGCCCGTGGGCAATTCTTAATGGCCGCTGGCACCGGAGCAAGTCACTCGGAACGCTGATTTCCCGTGTTCTCCGGGGCTCGCGACCGCGTGGGCGGTGTCTCGGGCGGGTTCAGCGGGCGGATCAGCGTGGTCCGGTCGTAGAGGAAACGCGTCAGTCCAAAACCCGTCTGAGTGCCTCGAATCGCCGTGACTTGCTCACTGCCTACGCCGCTGGAGTGCCTGTGAAGGAGCTGACGGTGAGGTTCGGGGTACATCGCGGGACGACGTGGGAGATGGCGCGCAGGGCAAGACTGGATACCCGCACACCGGCCCTGTCCAAACAGACACGCCAGAAAACGGCCTGTCTGTACAGGGACGGGATGACCTTGGCGCAGATCCCTGAACGGATCTCTATCAGCCACGAGGCGGTACGTGCCGCGTTAGTCGCGTGCGGCGGGACGATCCGCCCTCGCGGGCTCCGCGTCATCAGCGTTTGACGGTTTGGGCGACGTCATCACGGACGTTGGCTTCGAGCGTCGGATGCCTCCGTTATCGTTACCGGACGTGACCCAACGCCTCGGCGTAGTGACACTCCGGCAGGGCACACGGTTTTGATGATGACGACCGACCCGTCCGACGGCGCGGCACACGGACGGTCACCCATGGGTGCTCGGTACGATAGATCAAGAATGTCGACTGAACGAACGCGGAGGAGAGTGAGGCATGGCACGTGGAGACCTGCTCTTGGCTCTCGTTCAGTCCGGTGCCGGAGGCGACGACCTCGCCTTCCGACGTGCGGCCGAGGCTCTCATCGCCGAGGAAGAGAACAAGAAGCACAATGTGCTTGCCTCGCAGCTGACTGACGCACTGCGCACACGGCGGTCCACCCCGGCCGCCAACGTCACCTCACTCGCGCCGAATGACGCTGCTCGCGGGCTGTTCTACGAGCAGGAACCCGAGCGGCGACTGTCGGAGTTGGTTCTTCCCGTCGAGGCTCGCCAAGCAGTCAGTCAGCTCATCGAAGAGCATCACCGCCGTGATCTTCTGCGCAGTCACGGTGTCGAGCCACGTCATCGCCTCCTGTTCGTCGGGCCACCCGGCGGCGGTAAGACCTCACTGGCTGAGGCGGTCGCGACCGAGTTGGCTGTCCCATTGTTGAGCGTTCGCTACGAAGGCCTCATCGGCAGTTTCCTCGGTGAGACCGCGTCCCGTATGGAGACGTTGTTCGACGCGGTGAGGGTCAGGCCGTGCGTGCTCTTCTTCGATGAGTTCGATGTTGTCGCCAAAGAACGTGGCGACACTCACGAGACCGGCGAGATCAAGCGGGTCGTGAGTTCATTGCTGCTGCAAGTAGACCGGCTTCCGAGTCACGTCATCGTCATCGCCGCCACCAATCATGCCGAGCTTCTGGATCGCGCAGTCTGGCGGCGCATGCAACTTCGACTCGACCTGCCGAACCCCACACGGGCCGGAAAGGTCGAGTGGCTGCAAGCATGGTCGGCGCGGAGCGGGGTGAGCCTGGGGCTCTCTCCGCGGACGATTGCCGACCGTCTCGGCCGGGTCAGCTTCGCTGAACTCGAAGAGTTTGCCCTAGACGTGCAGCGGCGATCCATCCTCTCCGGGCCGGAGCCCGACTCGACGACGGTCGTGCAGCAACTGCTCAAGCAGTGGTCCAGTCGCGCCCACGTTAGCGAGGAGTAATGCCTCCGGAGAATCAGGCCTCAACCGAGCGACCAGTCATTCTGGGACGGGTTACCTCACCGCGCACGATTCCAGGGCGGCGTGGCGGCGGTGGGCGAGCGCGGTTCACCGATCCGGAGGAGCGCTCGCGGCGGATCGACGCACGTTTTGATGAGGCGATAGCTGCGATCGGCGATCAGGTCCAGATTTCGGATTCGATCCATGCTGCCGACCCTCAACTCGTGCTCGTGTTCGAAGCGCTCGATGAGCAGATCGATTTATCTGCTGTGGCCGCCAGCCTTGGCATCGAAATCCTCATCGAGGCTGAAAGCGCGATCACGCCCACCGATGAGTTCGAACTCGTCAGCGATGAACCACGAAACCCATACATCGGTTCATGCCTGCATGCGGTGTGCGCTAACCAGACGGCGTTCGACAATCTGCTTTCGCTCTGGCGTATGTGGAGAGCTACGGATGGTCTTCCTTACGGCTATTCGAAGCTTCGGGAACTCTTCGCCCACTTGAAAGACCTCCGACCGTGGGGGCCGCAAGATCGACTGCGGGCCATCGACTGGGACGAGTACTTCGCCGGGCACATTGATGACCGCCCACAGAGTATCGAGATCGAGCTGTGGTATCGCCGGAGTGATCAGAAGCGGCGACAGAGTCAGCAGGAGGTGACCGCCCTGGTCGAACAGGCCGGCGGTCAAGTCACTGCATCCGCGATCATTGACCAGATCGGCTATCACGGGCTCAAGTGCGCCGTGCCGAATCAGGTATTGCGCGATTTGGCGTCTGGGAACCACGATGCGGTTCGTGTCGTCCGTTCCGCGAACGTCATGTATCTGCGCGTTTCGGGGCAAGCCTTGCCTGTCGTCGGCCCGCCCACCGAAGCACAGGGACAGATCGATGGCGACCTGCCCACGGGTGATCCGGTTCTCTGCCTACTTGATGGAGCGCCTGCGGCGAACCACCCGCTGCTGCGTGGCCGCGTGGAAGTTTACGATCCCGACGACCTGCTCGAAAAGGCGACCGTCGATGAACTGCGACACGGCACGTGGATGTCGTCGGTGGCGGTCTGGGGAGACCGCGGCCTCGGCGAGGCCCCCGCGGTGCGACCGGTACTCGTGCGCCCGATCCTGACCCCTGCCGACGATACCGAGAACAGGATCGAGGAGCTTCCTGCCGAGGAGCTCGTGCCGGATCTGATGTGGCGGGCGTTCCGGGAACTGTTCGATGGGACAGACTCGCGGCCAGCAGCGGGCGAGACGATCGCGATCGTCAACATCTCGGTGGGTGACCCGGCCGCACCATTCGAAACCATTCTGTCGTCGTGGGCACGCATCATCGACTGGCTCAGCTACCAGTACGGCGTGCTCATCATCGTCTCAGCAGGCAATCACCAGAATCTCGTACTCAGCCCGGCATCCTCCACTGAGATCGCCGGCCTTCAAGGCGATGACCGACGACGCGCGATCCTCGACGCGATTGCCCGTCAGCAGAACAAGCGCCGACTCCTTGCCCCCGCCGAATCGGTGAACGCGATCAGCGTCGGCGCGATTCACGGCGACGCGTCGAGAGTCGATCCGCTGGGATACGCCGTCGATCCCACCGATGGGCTTCCCGCCATCAGCCCCATATCCCCAACCGGCAGCGGATACCGTCGAAGCGTCAAACCTGACCTCGCAGCCAACGGCGGCCGCGTGTTCTTTCGAGACGGCATCACCGCCCAGGACACGATCTCGTTCGCTGGTCTCTCGGCACTTGGACCAGGCATCCGCGTCGCAACCCCGAGTCAGTTCCGAGAGACACACATCGCGGGCACGAGCCCGGCTGCGGCACTCGTCGCCAGAAGAGCAGCGCGTCTCCACGACGTGGTCTCCGACATCACCACCGGGGTGTCCATCAGCACACGACAACGAGCATCCGCGATCAAAGCACTGCTGGCGCACGGAGCAGCAGCCCCCGACCATTCGGAACATGACCCGGTCCCTGGCGAGAACACCTTCGGGAACGGCGCCGCGACACGCGATTACGCAGACGGCTGCGCCACGAACGAGGCCGTTGTGCTCTTCATCGGGTCGATCGGCGCAAACGAGGAACAAGAACTGCTCTTCCCGCTACCCGACGGTCTCAACGTACGCGAAGCCAAACGCATCGAAGCGACCCTCGCATGGCTCACGCCCGTCAACTGGCGGCATCGGCAGTACCGGAAGGCGGCACTGTCCTTCGTCAAGCCGGAGGGAGCGATTCCGAAGCTCGGAACACCGACAGGACTCAGCTCAGACGCCACAACGCGCGGAGCGACAACCCTGCAACGCCAGTCGTGGGAGTTGCAGAGCACGTTCGCATCCGGGCAGGGATCGAACATGAAGGTGCGGGTCAAGTGCTACGAGCAGGCCGGCGGGCTACTCGGCGAGCGGGTTGATTTCGCTGTCGCGCTCTCCCTCTGGGTCGCGCCGGCACTCAATGTCGACGTGTACAGCCAGGTGCGGGCTCAGGTTCGTGCCAGAGTCACAATCCAGCCCCAGGGATAAGCCTGGTTGCTGCGCACGTCGCTTTGCGCGGAGCTTCACCAGCTATCGGGGCGTCGCCGTCGCCCGTTTCGGTGCTGAAGCCTCTGCACATCTCCCCGATGACGGGAAGGAGGTCGCACATAGCATCACCTCGTTGGCGAGGGACGAGCTCACCGAGAGGATCGCGTAGCGTGCATGATCGTGGCCGGCGATGCCGTGACCGGTGATCTACTTCGCACAATCAGCACTGTTGAGACGCTCTGGTGTTAAGTCGGGCCTTTCGGTTGATCGCGCTCATCGAAATTCCCCACTCCACGCTCACTGAAATTCCCCGCCCGTGTCAGTCCCCAAACGGGGGCGGGCCTTCCTCGAAGCTGGTGGTCTCTGACCACACACCGGCTTACGAGAAAGGCCCGTCCCTGGGAGTGTCAGACGAACGGTGTATCTGGTCCTGGCCTGACCGAAAGGAAAGGCGATGACCGATGTCATCGAGATGATTGATCCTGTGACGGGAGAGATCATCGATCAGCAGCAGATCGCGGAGCAGCTGCTCGCGGAAGCGAAGGAGAAGGGCGTCAGCCTGGTCGGCCCGGACGGGCTGCTCGCCGGGCTAACGAAGCGGGTGCTGGAGACTGCGCTCGAGGTCGAGATGACCGAGCACCTCGGTTATGACAAGCACCAGCCCAGCACCGGCGAGAATGCCCGTAACGGGACGCGGGCGAAGACCGTGATGACCGAGGTCGGTGCAGTGCAGATCGACGTTCCCCGGGATCGTGAGGGGTCGTTCCAGCCGAGGATCGTGCGCAAGCGGCAGCGTCGGCTGGACGGGATCGACGAGATCGTGCTGTCATTGACCGCGCGCGGGCTCACGACCGGTGAGGTCGCGGCGCACTTCGACGATGTCTACGGAGCCAGCGTCTCGAAGGACACGATCTCGAAGATCACCGACAAGGTGATCGAGGAGATGACCGAGTGGCAGAACCGTCCGTTGGACCGCGTCTACCCGGTGGTGTTCATCGACGCGATCGTCGTGAAGGTGCGGGACGGGCAGGTGCGCAACAAACCGTTCTACGTCGCCGTCGGCGTCACCACGGGCGGGGAACGCGACATCCTCGGGATCTGGGCCGGCGACGGTGGTGAGGGCGCGAAGTTCTGGCTCGGCGTGCTCACCGAGATCAAGAACCGCAGCGTCGAGGACGTCTGCATCGTCGTCTGCGACGGGCTGAAAGGCCTCCCGGACGCGATCAACACGACGTGGGAGCTGACGACGGTGCAGACATGCATCATCCACCTGATCCGCAACACGTTCAAATACGCGTCGCGGAAGTACTGGGACCAGATCGCCCGCGACCTCAAGCCGGTCTATACCGCCGTCAACGAAGCTGTCGCGAGGGCCAGGTTCGAGGAGTTCGCCGAGAAGTGGTGCACCATGTATCCCGCGATCCGGCAGCTCTGGGAGAACGCATGGGCGGAATTCATCCCGTTTCTGGACTACGACGTCGAGATCCGCCGCATCATCTGCTCCACGAACGCGATCGAGTCGCTCAACGCCCGCTACCGGTGTGCCGTCCGTGCCCGCGGGCACTTCCCCAACGACGCTGCCGCGCTGAAATGCCTGTATCTCGTGACCCGGTCGCTTGACCCGACGGGGCGAGGTCGGGCACGGTGGGTCACGAGGTGGAAGCCCGCGCTCAACGCCTTCGCTATCACCTTCGAAGGCCGAATCAACTGACAATGCGCCAGGCCAGATCCACCGTTAATCTGACAGACCCCTGCGTCAGCGGCTGCCCCGCGAGCCCCTGCAGCGTCCCGGCTTCTCCGGCTGCAGATGCACCGATTTCGACGGCATCGATCATCGCCCCTTCTTTTCTCCCAGACCCGATGACATTCACCTTGAATCCGGCAGTCCCAGCAATTGAGGAGCGCCCGACGTCACCGGGAGGACTTGCTACTTGGCGGAGAGGACCCTATGGGCGTGTCGGCAAAGGGTGGCGCCACTCAAATCCTTCGTCGCTGCCCGGTCGTTTCCACACCACAATCGCGTCACGTTTGAAACCATCCGACATAGCTGCCGCGTACATGAACTTGATCGCGCTTCGCGGACCAACTCGGCAAGGCATGACTTCGCTTACGGTTGAGAGAAGACTGTCAGGGTCAGTGGTGAATGAGACTTCGAGTGCTTCAACCGGACTGTCATTTCGAAGGAGATAGGTATCCCCATCTAACCAAGTCATCGACCAAGGAGGACCATCGAATATCGCCGACTGAATCATGGCGAGCCTTTCGGCTGCGCCTGCCGCCCTTTCCGCGGCTGCATTCGCCGCCTTACTGGCACTTTCGGCGCGCCCCTCAGCTTTTAGCGAGTCTGCCCTGGCGGTCCAGGCCATGATGGCCGCGGCCCCCGTTCCGAGAGCACCAATGATCGATATAAATAGGGCCGCGTCCATGCAAGAAGGCTACTTCAGGCCGGTCGAACTCCTCGGGAGCAGTTTTCCGCTTCCCCCCTTCGTGCGGCCACCGCTCACTCCCCGAGGCGCAGTGCGCCACTCTTGGAATGTGTTGTCACTAGACTTGGCCCAGTGGGACACTCGTCTTACTAGATTTCGACACGCCCGCTTGGGAGGATGGGGTCCTTGGACCCCTTGCTCGGTTCGAATCCGAGGCGTGTCACGATGAGCATCGAAGTGAAAATGGACTGGCTAGCAACTCTCGGGCTAGATACCGAACCCCAATGCGGAAAACTATTCAACTCTTCAGTGCACCAACGATTGTTCGGGCAGTTCGACATCAGGGATGAATTTGCCGTTGCACCCGTCCGATACTTGCTCACTGCGGGGACTCATGAGTGGGCCACTCGGCGCCTCTTCGACGGTCACACTTGTCGACGTCTTCCGTATCCCAGAATCTCGATTCAGGGCATTGATCTTGAAGTCTGCGACATCACTATCTCGTTGTTCCCGACCGACATAGCAGTCGCAAGGATAAGTGCTAAGGCACACTTGGTCGGTTCCGGGGAACTGGAGAGAGATCTTGCAGCGTTACAACGCCTAAGAGCATCCAAGGACATCCCTGAGATCAGAACGTTGTTTGATCTCCTCTTTGCACGCCTAGCCGGCCTGGGTGCTCAACCAGTGCGCCGAAACTATAAGGGCTTCTTTATAGGCGAGATCCAGATTCCGAATCATTCAGATGTCTTCACAAGACTTGTTGAAGACCATGGACGAGACGTCGTCGCGTTGCTAATCGGCACTAGCGAACCAAGCAGCCTTCAGCAAGATCTCATCCAGCGGGTCTTGGCCTCAAACGAGGACCTGAATACGAAATCGAAAGATGACCTCATGTTGCTCAACCGCAAAGGAGCCATAATCCTGCGCCCGGCAGGGCACTACCGGGGCCCCCATGCACATCGACTATCGAGGACGAGAGATCTTGCGGTCATCAACCAATTTGCGTTGAAGTTTCTGAGTGACTATGGTGCAAGCGCAGTAAGAGTGGACCATAGCTCTGCCACCATTTTGAGTAAGCTAACAAAGTGGGTTGATCAGCCTGAGCTCATCTTCTACTCCAGCGTCTCCCAAACGAATGTCTGGAAAACATTGTCAAGAGCAACGTTGCTACACAACTTTGTCGACGCAGCAAATAGCGCACGATAAATCAGATTCGCGTCCCCTTCCGAAAGTTCCGCCAGTTCATGGGCCTCGCGGCCATGAGCATCGAGATTCGCTATTGACGAGCGCACCATGCGAACCTTTGACTTGGTCACGGCTGTAGCGAAACGCAGTGTTAACGCCGACCGAAAATAGGGCCATTTCTGCCAACTGAAAATAGGGCCACCGGGTTGCGGTTCTATTGTGCCTGAGGTCTTGTGGTGGTTCTGTTGCGGAGTCGGTAGCTGCTGCCGGTGAGGTTGAGAACCTCCGCGTGGTGGACGATGCGGTCGATCATGGCTGAGGCAACCGTAGCGTCGCCGAAGACCTCGCCCCAACGGCTGAACGCCAGGTTCGAGGTGAGGACCAGCGAGGCGTGCTCATACCTGGACGAGACCAGTTGGAAGAACAGGTTCGCCGAGTCCTGGTCGAACGGGATGTATCCGACCTCGTCGACGATCAGCAGCTTGTAGCGGCGCAGCTTTGTCAGTTCCTGGGGCAGGCGTCCGCGTTCGTGCGCCTCGGCGAGGCGAGCGACCCAGCCGGTGGCGGTGTCGAACAGGACCCGGTGCCCGGCGCGGGCGGCCTTGATCCCGATGCCCACGGCCAAATGCGTTTTGCCGGTGCCGGGAGGACCGAGCAGGACCACGTTCTTGGCTTCCTCGAGGAAGACCCCGGTGCCGAGGTGGGCCACCAGGTTGCGGTCGGCGGCCGGCTGGTGGTCGAAGTTGAACTCCTCGATGGTCTTGGCGCCGGGGAAGCGGGCGGCACGGATCCGCAGGGCCGCCCCGGAGGCTTCGCGCTCGGCGACCTCGCGGCTGAGCACGGCGGCTAGGTACTCCTCGTGGGACCAGCCCGCTTCCCGGGCGCGGTCGCCCAGGGCACGGTAGCCGTCGGTGATGCGCGGGGCGCGTAATGCCCGGGCGTAGTACTCGATGCTCTTCGCCGGCTCGCTCACCGGCCGGCCTCCGCCAGTTCACGCGCATCGTCCGGGACGGCGAGGCCGAAGAGCCGGTCGTAGATGCCCAGATCGCGTTCCTGGACCTCGGCGTGGCGGCCGGTCCTGATGGTGCGGTGGGCGCGGCGCAGGGCGGCGGCCCTGTCGACGTGGGCCGGATCGGTAAGGATCTGGTGGCGCGCCCAACGTCGTTCGTGCTTGGCCAGCAACGTCCCGCCGGCAGTGACGGTCACCTGCTCGAGGTCCGCGGCCACGTCCACGATCCGCCCGATCGCCGACGGGTCGACGGAGTAGTCGTTGGAGAACACCCGCACGTAGTAGTCCCGCGGCAGCCGGATGCTCTTGCGCAACCCAGTCTCGGGCGCCAGCGGTGCCAGCGGGCGCATCGCCTCGCGGTCGCGCAACACGAGCTCGGCGGGCCGTCCGTGGCGGGAGCGCGAGTAGCGGGCATTGGCCCGCGGCAACCAGTCGGCCAGCTGCTCGTTGAAGTCGCCCGGGGAGGCGAAGGTCCGGCCGGGCATGAAGCCTTGGCGGAAGAACCGGTTCATCCGCTCCACCATGCCCTTGGACTCCGGGTCGTTCGGCGGCAGTTGGCGGATCGTGCAGCCCAGCACCCCGGCGAAAGACGCGGCCGGATCCGTCAGCCGGCCCTGGCCGATGCCGCTCTCGTTGTCCCAGACCAGCCGCTCGGGGACCGCGGCCGCGTCCTGGATCAGCGACCACATCCCGCCCAACAGGTCCGGCGTGGTGCGGGTGGGGATCATCCGGGCCTGGATGAAGCCGGAGAAGGTGCTGGTCATGACCAGCACCGGCGGCTTGCCCTGTTGGCCGTGCCCGAGCGGTAGCGGCTCGTGCGGGAACCAGAGGTCGCATTGGACCGCCTTGCCCGGTTCGTGGACCAGCCGGTCCACCGGGTCCGCCGGCAGATACTCGGGCCGGATCTGGCGGACCTTGTCGCGGAACAGGGACGCCGATCCCGTCCATCCCACGCGTTCGGCCAGCACGGTGGCCGGCATCGTCGGAGTCCTGGCCAGCAGGGTCCGGACCCGGCCGGCGTAGGAGTCGAAGCTCGAACCTGCCGACGCCCGCTCGTACTTAGGCGGCCGGTCTGATTCCAGCGCCCGGTCAACCGTTCCCCGCGAAACCCCGAGCTGCGTGGCCAGCTCTCTCTTAGAGATCTTCTCCGTCGCGTACCGGTGGCGAATCTGCGCCCAAACGTCCAATGTGATCACCTTCCATGATGGTCAGGTGGCCTCATTTTCAGTTGGCGTTCTTGGCCCTATTTTCGGTCGGCGTCAACACGCAGAAATCTGCTTATCCCGCGCCCAGTCAGCGCGTACAGCTTAGCTGCAGGCAGGAGCCATAGGTACCCACTGGCATAGGCCGGAAACAATAGGGTCTCCGGCCTGCTTCCTTCAGACTCTGAAGGCGCAATGGACAGATAGCCCGAATCGCCGCGGCTCCGGGTCCTGTCTCGAATCTTTACTGACCTGAAGACCACGGCGCACGAGCCAACCTTCAAACCTGACGCCGGCTACGCGTCAGCCCTAGGGCGCGATCATCACCTTGAGCGCCTCGCGGGCGTCCATCGCCGCGTAGCCATCGGCCACGCCGTCGAACCCGACGGTCGAATCGAATACGCGCCCCGGGTCGATCTCGCCGGAGAGCACCTGCGGGATCGCGGCCTTGATGTACGCGCGGACGGGCGCGGGCCCGCCGGTGAGCGCGGCGTTCTTGCCGAAGAGGGATCCGAAGCCGATCGGCGCCGACTCGTACTGCGGCACGCCGACGCGGGAGATCACGCCGCCGGGGCGGACCACGCCGTAGGCCTGCTCGTACGCGGGCAGGTGCCCCACGGCCTCGAGGACCACGTGGCTCCCCTCGCCGCGGGTCAGCTCGAGGACCCGGGCGATGCCCTCCTCGCCGCGTTCCGCTACGACGTCGGACGCCCCGAACTCGCGTCCCAGGTCCGTGCGGGAGCGGTGCCGGCCCATGAGGATGATCTGCTCGGCGCCCATCTGCCGCGCCGCGAGGACCGCGGACAACCCCACGGCCCCGTCGCCGATCACCGTGACGGACTTGCCGGGCTCCACGCGCCCCTGGAAGGCCGCGTGGTATCCGGTCAGGTAGACGTCGGACAGCGTCAGCAGCGAGGCGAGCAGCCCGGAGTCCTCGCCGACGCCGGGCACGGGGACCAGGCTGCCGGAGGCCTGCGGGATCCGGGCGTACTCGGCCTGCAGCCCGGCGGTCTCGTCCGTGCCGTAGAAGCCCCCGTGCAGGCAGGAGGTGTGCACGCCCTCGCGGCAGAACACGCACGTGTTGTCGGCGAAGGCGAAGGGCGCGATCACGAGGTCGCCCTTGTTCAGCCCGGTCACCTCGGAGCCGAGCTCCTCGACGACGCCGATGAGCTCGTGGCCCATCGACTTGGCCCCTTCGCCCGCGGGGAGGGAGTGGTAGGGGTGCAGGTCGGAGCCGCAGATGCAGGCGCGCACGGTGCGCACGATCGCGTCGGTGGGCTGCTGGATCACGGGATCCGGGACGTCCTCGACGCGGACGTCGCCGGCTCCGTACATAAAAGTGGCCTTCAAGGTGTGTTTCTCCTCGGTGTGGTGGGTCGGCGGCTAGGCGTCGGCGGGCCCGGCGGCGTACTCGGCGTCGGAGACCTGCTCGAGCCACGTGGTCGTCGTGGCGGGGTCCTCGCCCTGGTCCAGCAGGGCGAGGTGCACCATGAAGCGGTCCGGCGCGGCGCCGTGCCAATGCTCCTCCCCCGGCGGGGTGTAGACGGTCTGGCCGGGCAGGACCCGCAGGACCTCGCCGCCGCGGGACTGCATGTAGGCGACACCCTCGGTCACGTGGAGGGTCTGGCCCCGGGCGTGGGAATGCCAGGCCGTGCGCGCGCCGGGCGCGAACCGCACCGTGGCCGCGGTCATCGACTGGCCCTCCTGGCGCGGCGAGGCGATCGGATCCACCCAGACGTCGCCCGTGAATCGCTCCGGCGGGTTCTTGGCCGTCGGGGCGGGTTCGATGATCTCCATGCTGGCTCCTCCTCGGTGGCTCGCGGAATCGTGCCGCGATCCACGCTAAGGGCGCTGCCGGCGCCGCGGGAGGCCCTGTCAGTACCTGTGGGCGCCGTCACGCGGAGGCAAGGGTACGACGGCGGCGCGGCACCGCCGTCGTCCTGGCCGGCTGCGGCGCGGGAATCGGCGGCCCCGTCACGGCCCTCTCCGCGCCCGGCGCGACGTGCATCGAGCTCCGCGGGCACGAGGAGGCGCTGTTCGGCACGGTCCTGCGCACCGGGGACGGCGACGAGGGAACGCTGACCGGCGTCGAGCTCCTCGATGCCGACGGGCTGGAGGTGACCGGTTCCTGGCTCATCGAGCCGGCGAAAGACGGGACGGTGATCGGCTCGGAGCTGCTGCCCGTCGACGGACCCCACGCGGACCAGTGGGAGGCCCGCCGCGAGGCCGTCGGCACCACGGTCACCTCGGGAGACGTGAACCTGCTGGTGCAGTTGCGCCTGGCCGACGGCGCCGGGCGCGGCACGGCCTCCGGACTGGCGATCAGCCAGGAGGCGGACGGCCGCGGCTACCGGGACACGACGCCCGAGGCGATCGAGCTGGTGACCGGGGACTGCACCTGACGCCGCGCCCGGCACCCCCTCTATTCCGCATCACTCTCCACTCCCTCGGTCTGGGGAATGGTCGGAGCTAACGTGTCAGGTTTCGGATCCCGGCGGGAATGTAAGGGTTGATGGACCACCGGACCGAGGATGCGATGACCACAGAGATTGACGACCCACCCGTCGGCAGACCACCCGAAAGCACACGCTGCCGCGATTTCGAGCGTTTCTTTGCCGCCCATCACGTCCCGGCCATCCGGTATGGACTGCGCCGTGGCTTGTCGGAGGCCGACGCGAAGGAGGTCGCGGCCGACGCGCTCCAGGTGGTGTGGGAGAAGTGCCCGGTTCTCGTCGACTCCGCGGTGCCGTTCCTCTACCGGGCGTGTAGGAATCTGTTGCTGCACGCCCTGCGGAGCGGGCGCCGGCGCACCGAAGCCGAGGACCGCGCCCGCAGGGCCTTCGTCATCGCCGACGCGGGGCATGACGCCGAAGCGCTCGATCACGTCCGCGATGCCGTCGACGCCCTGGGGGAACCCGCCCGGGAGATCATCCGCCTGCTCTATTGGGACGGCCTCACCGCGGCGCAAGCGGCCGCCGTCGTCGGCAGCACGGAACAAGCGGTCTGGGCGCAAGCCAGCCGGGCCCGTCGCCAACTCGCCCGGATCCTGAAGGAGAACCAGCATGAGCACTGACCTCGAAGCCACGCTGCGCCGGGCCGACCCGGCCGCGGGCTATGTCCCCGATATCGACGCCGGCACCGTCTTGGCGGCGATCCTCGACACCCCCGGCCGCGCCAGCGACTGCGCGCGCCCGGTCGATGCTCCCATTCCGCTCCCCGCGGGTCCGGCGGCCGGACGTCGACGCCGGTGGACGGTCCGGACGGCGATGTTCGCCTCGGCAGCGGCCGTCCTGGCCGTTGCCGTCATCGTTCTCGCGGGCCATTCCCTGGCCCCCTCCGCGGCAGTGGCCGGCCGCGTTCCCGCCCTGGTGGCGAGCGAGACCGGGCAGTCGAGGGACGCGGCGCTGAAGGATCTCCTCCTCAAGGCCCAAGGGAGCGACGACCCGGCGGGATACGATCCGGGCACGTTCCACATCCGGTTCCTCAACGAGTCCTACGTGCCGAGCGGCCCCGGCAGCGGGGATCCCAGCTCGGTCTTCAGCCCGGTCAGCGAAACGGAAACCGTCATCACGCCGCTGCCCGATGGCCGGTTCCAAGGCCGGGTGACCTACTGGGGCATCTTCTCGGCGAGGACCGGCGAACGCATTCCAGACTTCGACCGCACGACGGGCGAACGGATCCCGCCGGGAACCGAGGTCGTGTACGAGTTCACGCGCGAGGGGCAGCAGGGTCAGTCCATGGAGTCCACCGTTCCCGATACGGCCGAGGCCATCCACGAGTTGGTCCACGACTACTCGACCCCGGATTCCGCGATGTTCACCGGGTCGCGGGAGGTGGCCCTGTTCGAGGTCCTCGGGTTCGCCATGGCGGGCTGGAACCCCAGCCAGGACCAGAGCGCCGCGGTGCTCGAGCTGCTCATGGACATGCCGCACGTCGAGTTCGACGGCCAGGTCGCGGACCGCATGGGCCGCCCGGGCCTGATGTTCTCCGCCACGGGCAGCTACGCCCCGGGGACCGTGACCGACGACCGGAACACCTACCGGCATTCGTTCATCTTCGATCCGGAGACGGGCCACCTCAACGCCTACGAGCAAGTGGCCGGCGAGGACATCGACTACTTCGTCCCGGGCGGCACGCTCCGCAGCGCGACCGTCGCCATGCCCTAGGGCGTGTCTCCTAAATCGGGGGCGTGCTGGCTGGAATGCTTGAAAGGTGTCGAGAACATCTGTTTTGAGTGACGATCAGTGGTCTCGGGTCGAGCCCTTGCTGCCGAGTTCGGATGGGCGGCGGGGTCGCCCGTTCCGGGGTCACCGCCAAGTCGTTGAAGGCATTGTTTACCGCTACCGCTGCGGCGTTGCCTGGCGGGATCTTCCCGCAGGGTTCGGTCCGTAGCAGACGGTGTGGAAGCGGCACCGCCGATACGCGTCTGACGGGACGTGGGACCGGATCCATGGAAAGCTTCTGGCCGAAGCCGATGCCGCGGGGCTGATCGATTGGACCGTGTCGGTGGACTCGACCATCAACCGAGCCCACCAGCACGGGACGAACCTTCCCCGCACCACAGGGGGAACTCCCGAATTACAAGAAACTGTTTGCCGAACCGCCTGACCATGCGATTGGCCGGTCCCGAGGCGGCCTCAGCACCAAGATCCATCACGCGTGCGATGGGAAAGGCCGGCCCCCGGTAATGATTCTCGGCCCCGGACAGGGCGGCGACTCTCCCATGTTCCCCGTCGTCATGGAAGCGGTCCGGGTTCCCCGCCTCGGCGGCGGCCGGGCCAGAACCCGGCCCGATGCGGTGATGGGCGATAAGGCCTACTCGTCCAGGGCGAACCGCTCCCTGTTGCGCGGCCGTGGCATCAAGGCTGTGATTCCGGAACCCTCCGACCAGATCGGACACCGCAAACGCCGCGGTTCACGCGGAGGGCGGCCGGTGAACTTCGACGCTGAGACCTACAAAGGCCTCAATACCGTCGAGAGATCCTTCAGTCTCTTCAAACAATGGCGCGGCATCGCCACCCGCTACGACAAACTCGCACTGACCCACCGCGCCGGCGTCGTCCTTTATGCCGTCGTCATCTGGCTACGCCAATAAGGAGACACGCCCTAGCGCGGGCCCCGGAACCCGGACGGGCGCGGCGGAGCAGACCACGCGGGGGCGGGGCCCGGCTCAGAGGGCGGCGACCAGCTCCACCTCGAAGCCGTCGGCGTTCTCGAGGTAGGCCGCGTAGGTTTCGGGCCCGCCGGCGTGCGGGTGCAGCTCGGGGAACAGGAGGCGCCAGCCGTGCCGGGGCGCCTCGGCCGCGAGTTCGTCGACGCTGCCCGGATCACCGGCGTGGAAGGCGAGGTGGTTCAGTCCCGGACGGCGGCGCTCGTGCTCCGCGCCGAGCAGGTCCGGGGACTGTTCGACGACGAGGTAGGTCCCGCCAAGCCGCCAGCTGCGCCCGGCCGGCCAGTCCTGGAACGGCTCGTAGCCGAGCTCCCCGAGCAGCCAGCCCCATTGCGCCGCGGCACGGTCGATGTCCGGCACCCACAGCTCGACGTGGTGCAGCAGTCCGGTCTTCGGCGGGATCCCACGCATCCGGCGATCCTACCGGAGCCTCGCCGGACGGGGCGCGGCCAGCGGTGCCGTACTGTGAGGGGCAGGGAGCAACTCCTGCTCCTGTCAGGAAGCGGTTGAACTAGCTTCCGCGAGGAGCACATCCATGGCCAACAAATCCCCGAACAAGTCCTCCGCCAAGAAGGTCGCCGGCAAGACGATCAAGGAAAAGCGGCTCGACAAGAAGGCGAAGGCCGCCGGGGCCGCGGCCTCGGAGATCGTCTCCATCACCAAGAAGCGCTGATCCGCGTGGCCCTGCTGAGCATCGGCGTCCTGGCCACGAGCCGCAAGGCCGACGAGCGCCGGCTGCCCATCCATCCGTTGCACCTGGAGCGGATCGATGCGGAACTCCGGGACCGGATGATCCTGGAGCAGGGCTACGGGGAGCGCTTCGGCCTCTCGGATGCCCAGCTTGCCCCGCTGGTCGGCCGGATCGCCCCGCGCGAGGACGTCATCGCCGCCGCCGACGTCGTGCTGCTGCCCAAGCCCCAGCCGGAGGACCTCGCCGAACTGCGCGACGGGCAGGTCCTCTGGGGCTGGCCCCACTGCGTCCAGGACCGCGCCATCACGCAGCTGGCCATCGACAAGCGGCTGACCTTGATCGCGTTCGAGGCCATGAACCACTGGGCGTCGGACGGCGGGTTCGGCCTGCACGTCTTCCACAAGAACAACGAGATGGCCGGCTACTGCTCGGTGCTGCACGCGCTCGAGCTCGTCGGCACCACGGGCGTCTACGGGCGCCGGCTCACCGCCGTCGTCATCGGCTTCGGCGCCACCGCGCGCGGCGCGGTGACCGCGCTGAACGCCCACGGCGTGCACGACGTCGAGGTCCTCACGAGCCGCGGCGTCGCCGCCGTCGGATCGCCGATCCACTCGGTGCGCATCACGCAGTTCGATCACGACGCCAATGCGCCGTACCTGAGCCAGGTCATCACCGAGCGCGGCCGGCTGCCCCTGGCCCCGTACCTCGCGGAGCACGACATCGTCGTGAACTGCACGCTTCAGGACCCCAACTCGCCGCTGACGTACCTCACCGAGGAGGACCTGCCCGCGTTCCGGCCGGGCAGCCTGGTCGTGGACGTGTCCTGCGACGAGGGCATGGGCTTCAGCTGGGCGAAGATGACGACGTTCAAGGAACCGATGTTCGACGTCGGGGACCACATCCACTACTACGCCGTGGACCACACGCCGTCCTACCTGTGGAACTCGGCCACGTGGGAGGTCAGCGAGGCGCTCATGCCGTTCCTGCGGAGCGTCCTCGAGGGCCCGGCCGGGTGGGACGCGAACGAGACCATCTCCCGCGCGATCGAGATCCGCGAGGGAGCCGTCGTGAACCCGGCGATCCTCGAGTTCCAGGACCGCTCCGCGGAGTATCCGCACCCCGTCGCCGCCGGCTAGGCTGCCGCCGCGGGCGGTGCGGCGCCCGCCTGCGGGGGCCACAACCGCTGGGCCGGCCGGTCCGGCGCCGGCCGTTCAGGCGCCGGCGCCCGGGCCGATCGGGAACACAAGCAGCGAGCCGCTCGCGGTGGCCACGACCTTGCCCGAGGCGTCGACGACCTTCCCCTCGGCGAACGCCACGCGACTGCCGGGCTTGACCACGGTCCCGGTGCACGTCAGCAGGCCGCTGCCGGCGGTGACGGCGCGCAGGTAGTTCACCTTGATCTCGAGCGAGGTGTAGCCCTGCCCCCGCGGCAGCGTGGTCTGGACGGCGCAGCCCAGGGCCGAGTCGAGCAGCGTGCAGACGAGCCCGCCGTGGACGATCCCGAGCGGGTTGTAGTGGGATTCGTTGGGCTCGCATGTGAAGGCGACCGTCCCGGCGTCGACCTCGGCGAGGGTGAAGTCCATGAGGCTCGCGATCGGCGGGCCGGGCAGCTCGCCGGCCAGCATTGCGCGCAGGTACTCGAGCCCGCTCATCGTGGGCATGGCGGCGGGGCCCGGGCGCGGGTCCTCCCATTCGACGATCCTGCGGCGTTCGGTCACGGCGTTCCTTCCCGGGGCTGGTTTCCGTTCAGCGTACGACGCCGGACGCCCCGGTCCGCCCTCCGCTGGCACCGGCGTATATCGAACTGTAAGGCCGTATAAGTTTTCTCTTATACGGCCAGGACCCTCCTCAGGTGGAGGGAACCGGAGCCAGGACGGGGATGCGGCGTCGCATCATGATTGCCTGCGCCTCACCATCTCGTTGATCCAGATCGGGGCGAACGGGGACGTGCAGTTCGGCGGGGTCGGGTAGTCCTTGAGGACCTCGAGGCGTTCGCCGATGTCGAGGGCGCGGGGGCGCAGGTCCGGGTTCTCGATGCCGATGTAGGCGAGGGACTGGTTCATGGCCCACTGCAGGCGGTCCGGGGCCTCCTTCATCTCGGCTTCGATCGTGTCGAGGAGGCCGGGGAGGTCGAGCCCGTCGGGCTTCTTCGCGATGCGTTCGCTGGTCAGCGCCCAGCCGGCGCTCGCGACGACGGGGTCCGGATCGGCCTTCCACTCGGTGCGGAGGTCCTCGGCGTGGGCGCTCTTCTTGACGACGTAGTTCACGAGCCAGTCGTGGACCTTGGGGACACGGGAGTCGCGGAGCATGGCATCGAGCTCGTCGCGCCCGAACGCCTTGGGCCGGCAGATCAGCAGCGCCAGGAGACGGGCGGGCGTGTTGCCGGTGGCCCACAGCTCGACGGCGAGGTCCTGCTGGGTCTTGAGCCGCTTGGCGATCGCGCGCAGCTTGGACAGGTTCACGCCGTGGTCGTCGCCGTGTTTCTCGTTCACGGCGCGCATCTTCGGGTCCTCGAGCGCCGCCAGCTCGGCCAGCAGCGCGTCGACGGTCTCCGTGGGCATCCCTACCTCCTGCTCGTACTGCTACCGGGACAAGCGTACGACGGCGGGGCTCGGCCTACGAGCATGCGTTGAGTTCAGGAGTGCTTCCAATGCGGGACCGCCAATTCCATTGCGCCACGATCGGGGCTCCCGCTAGATTGCTTGTAGCTTCACGTCACATCTTCATGGAGGGGGACCATGAACTCTGGATTGTTCGCCGTCATCGACACGGAAACGACTGGGCTTTTCCCGGGAAAGCACGACCGGGTCGCTGAGATCGCCATAGTGACCATGGACCGCAGCGGTCGGATCGTCGACCGCTGGGAGTCATTGATCAACCCCGAGCGGGATCTGGGAAAGCAATCCATCCACGGGATCCGAGCCCGAGATGTCCTCGCCGCGCCGACATTTCGTGATCTAGCGGATGAGATCGAGTGGCGACTGTCGGGAACGGTCGTCGTCGCCCACAACCTCTCCTTCGACGGCCGTTTCCTCGACGCGGAGTTCCAGCGGGCAGGACGACAGCTTCCGGGCCACTACCTTCCGAACGGCCTCTGCACCATGCGCATGGTGCATCGCTATCTCCCGGGCGGTGGACGGTCGCTCCAGGACTGTTGCGACGCATTCAGCATCGAACTCACGAATGCCCACTGCGCGGGTGACGATGCCGAAGCAGCGGCGGTACTGCTCTCTCGCTACATCGACCTCGACGATTCCGATCCCATCTGGGACGTCATGCTGGCGAGGGCCACGGACAGCCACTGGCGCAGCGATCCGCCGGTCGAAAGATATGTGCCCGTAGTTCGAGGGTCCGGCGCGCCCGCCGAGCCGGAGCACTTCTTGAATCGGATCGTCGTCCGCCTACCGGAGTTCACTGGTCCAGCCGAGCATGAGAACTACCTCGCCGTGCTCGACATGGCCCTCCTGGACCGCCATCTATCGGCGCACGAGGAAGCCATGCTCGTCGAAACGGCTCACGAACTGGGGATCGGTCGAGACGGGGCGGCGTCACTGCATCGACAATATTTCGAGCAGGTGGTCGAAGCAGCCTGGGCCGATGGAACGCTCACCGAACAAGAGTTGATTGACATTGCGGAAGTCGCTGCCCTTCTCGGAATCGACGAAGAGACACTCCGTGCCGCGCAGATTCCCCGAACACCGGAGCCCTCGACGGGCAACACCACGAACCCCGACGCCTCACGATTGCCTCCCGGGACTCTAATCGTCTTGACCGGCGACATGAGTCGGCCCCGCAGCGAGATCGAGGACATCCTCCGTGCCGCCGGCTTCGTCCCACGCCGGGCCGTCACCAAGAAGGTCGGACTCGTCGTCGCCGCAGACCCCGACTCCCTCTCAGGGAAGGCACGCAAGGCTCGCGACTATGGGATTCCGGTGGTCGGCGAATCTTTCCTCTGGCACCAGCTGGGTCTCGGCGACAATGCGTAGCAGAGTTCCGGACGGTGCCGGGTGGTCAGTTCGATGACTCAGTTCCATCGCCGTGGCCACTATCGGCGCGGCAAGGACGGCTACCGGCACTGGGTCAGCGGACACACGGTCAACCGTTCTTCGTCACGCGTTTCTCCTGTTCCCACAAGTCGGCCTGCCGCCCGCATCGATGGATCACGGAAGAGTGCAGACCGTCCTGCCGGCTGGGAGACGCTGTCGCGCACATACAATGCCCGCTGCCCTGTCTGTGGCGCGAACGTGTATTTCTATGCCAATGAGTTCGGCAGCAAGGTCTACTTTGACGACCTTGGCCCTCCATGGCCCAAACACCCGTGCACGGACGGTAGGGTCTGGGCTCGATCCAAGTTCTCTGAGCACCAATCCGTGGCGACGTCGAAGACCGGGAGTTCATCGCCGCGGATGCTCCGAAGCAACTTTGCCCAAGACAGGCTGTCACTGGTGTCGACGCGAAGTTCGACGAACGGGGCGGAAAGCGGAGACGTCTACGAAGGCACATGGCACTTTCCGTGCCCACTGGAAGACCTCTGGGCAGCTTGGGCCTCAACCGATTCGCTTTCAGAATGGCTCCACCCTCGCGGGGCAGCGACACCACTTGGCGGCATGCACCTAGATCTCCGCCCGGGCGGCAAGCTGGCCTACACGCTCATCGAAGGCGGAAGTGGGGACGCCTATCAACTGAAGTGTGCGTTCGACGCAGTGGAAGAGATGCGGAATCTTAGCTTCCGTTGGGGCCCCGGGCAGCCCGGGGCCTCGCTGGCCGTGACGATCCACGTCCGTTTCGTCAAAGTGCCATCTGGGTCAAAGCTCGCTGTCACGTTGACGGACTTGAGCGCTTACACCGACGGGCGCACAGCCCGCCATTGGGAGGCCACGTTGGACAACCTCTCGGAGTTCATCGACCATCGCCTAGGAAACGGGAACGGCTCGTCAATTTCGGAACGGCCGGCTTCTCTACTGACTCGGATTAGACGTCTCTGGTCGGCTCGATAGTCTCACTCGATGCAGGAGCCCGTGGAGCCACAGCATGGAGCCTATGACGCACCACCTTGCACCAACCATTCCCCTTCCGGCAGCCCCGGCCCGCCGAGTCGATTGATGATCGACACGATCCGGTCCACATCCTCCTCGGGGAACAACGCCTCGGGTCCGCCGGCCGCGATGTCCGTGTAGGGCGGCTCGTACAGCGCCCCGGCGTCCATCGGCCCGCCACGGGTGAGCTGCTTGATGACCATGTTCAACAGCTCGAGCTGCCGGCTGTTCAGCGTGGTCTCGGCGATGAAGTCCGCGAAGGCGTCCTGCACGGCCTGCTGGTCGAGCCCGACGAGCGAGCGGATGAACCCCGCCACGTCGCCGGCCGCGGCACGTTCCAGGTCTTCCGCGGAGCCGACGCCGCCCTCGGCGAGCATCTCCTCGAGCGCCCGCAGGTCCATCTCGGTCAGCGGCAGTCCGCGCCGCAGGCGCTGCACGGCCATGTGGTCCAGATGCTCCCGGACGTAGACCTCGACGCGTTCGCGGTAGAAGGAGATGTCGAACGCGGAGTGCCGTACGCCTTCCAGCTCGACCTCCGTCAGCTCGCCCACCGTGTCCTCGAAGTCGGCGTAGACGGGCTTGCGCCGCCTCTTGTCGAGATGGCGGACCAGCCCGCGCAGCCTCCTGCGCACCGTCTCCAGCCACTGGGGATCCACGCCGGCCCACTCCGGGTCGGTCACGGCCATCTCGGCCACGGCCTCGATGACGGCCAGCTGCGCCGCGACGTGCGGTATGTTCGCCTTCTCCCGCAGCGCCTCGGCGATGCGCACGAGCCGTGTCCCGAGGACGGCCAGCGCCGCCGCGTCCCCCGTCAATGCCGCGAGCTCGGTCCGCAGCGCGAGCAGGTCGAAGCGCTTGGCATCCTCGTCCGTGTCCGCCGACCCCACGACGGCCACGCCGGCGAGCTCCGCGAGCACCTGCTCGGCCTGCGCCGCGGACGCCTCGCTCAGGTCCTCCCAGGCCAAGTCCTCCGCGAACCGCTCGACCTCGGCTAGCCGGGGCCGGACGAGGAAGTTGTTCCGCGGCAGAGAACGCACCACGGCACCCAGGGTGCCGACCAGATCGGCGCGGAAGCCGGCGTCGTACTCCCGTTGCGTCGCCGCGAGCAGCAGCCGCACCCGCGTGGCGAACGTCCGCGCCGCGAGCGACGGCGTGAGCACCGTGTCCGGCGCGTCCAGCCCGGCATTGAAGTACTCCGCGTTGCCGCAGACGTCGAAGACCAGGAAGCCGTCCTTGTCCTCCCCCGGGCCGTAGAGCTCCGGCCGCAGGCGCGTCCCGCGCCCCACCATCTGCCAGAACTTGGCCTTGGACCGCACGGGCTTGAAGAACACCAGGTTCACGACGTCGGGGACGTCGATCCCGGTGTCCAGCATGTCCACGCTGATCGCGATGTCCGGCGCCTTCGCCGGGTCGGAGAAGTCGTCGATGAGGTCCTGTGCGTAGTTCACGCTGTGCGTGATGACACGGGCCACGTGCCCCGCCCCGGCAGGATAGTTCGCGTCGAAGCGCTCGCGGATGAACTCGGCGTGGTCCTGGTTGCGCGCGAAGACGATCGTCTTGCCCAGCCGGTCCCCGCCGGCCACGCGGCGCCCCCGCTCCATGAGCACGCGCAGCACGTGGTCCACGGTGTCGGCGTTGAAGAGCCACCGGTTCAGCTCGGGCGCGGCGACCTCCTCGGGGACGAGCCCGTCCTCGTCCCACTCCTTCTCGTCCCACTCGGCCTGCTCCTCCGGGGAGAGGTCCTCGTAGCGCACGCCCTCGCGCACGAATCCGACGGGCACGTCGATGACGCGCGGCGGAACGAGGAAGCCGTCGGCGATGGCCTCGCCGAGCTCGTAGGCGCTCGTGGGGTTGTTGTCCTGGATCCCGAACAGGGCGTAGGTGTTGCGGTCGACCTCGTCGAGCGGGGTCGCGGTGAGCCCGATGACGAGGGCGTCGAAGTAGGCGAAGACGTGCCGGTACTTCTGGTAGACGGAGCGGTGGGCCTCGTCGACGATCACGAGGTCGTAGTAGCCGATCCCGCGGCGCTCGGGCCCGGTCAGCCGGCCCTCGCTGGAGCCGGCGATGATGTTCATGATGGTCGGGTAGGTGGCCAGGTGGATGCGGCTGCCGGCGGCGTCGTCGGTCCCGAGCCGGGCGGGCGAGGAGCCCGGGATGAGCGTCTTGAAGGCGCGGGCGGCCTGCGTGACCAGGGCGTTGCGGTCGGCGAGGAACAGGACGCGCTTGGCCCAGCGGTTCTCGGACAGGAGCTGGGTCAGTGCGACGACGGTGCGCGTCTTGCCGGTGCCGGTCGCCATGACGAGCAGTGCGCGGCGGCGGTCGGCGTCGAAGGCCTCGGCGACGGCGCGGATCGCGCGGTGCTGGTAGGGCCGGTCCGCGATGCCCTCGGGGATGACGGCGCCGGAGAGCGGGCGGCGCTGGGTGCGGCGGTCCACCATGAGCTGCAGCTCGTCGCGGGTGTGGAAGCCGAGGACCTCGCGCTCCGGGTAGCCCGTGTCCTCCCAGAGCCAGTGCCGGTAGCCGTTGGAGTAGTAGATGACGGGCCGCTGGCCGTAGGCGCTCTCGAGGGCGTCGGCGTAGAGCTTGGCCTGCTGCTTGCCGGCGTGCGCGTCGCGGCTCGTGCGCTTGGCCTCGAGGACGGCGAGCGGCTTGCCGTTGGCTCCCCAGAGGACGTAGTCGACGCGGCCCGCGCCGGTCCGCGAGCCGTCGGCCGCGGGCATCCCGGTGACGGGGAACTCGCGGACGCGGGGCGCGTCGACGTCCCATCCGGCCTCGGCGAGGTAGGCGTCGATGTAGACGCGGGTCCCGGCCTCGGTGTAGTCGTGCTCGTCGGGGATCGCCTCGTTGGCGGCCTTGGCGGCCTCGACCTGCTCCTGCAGCTCGGCGATGCGGGCCTCGTAGCCGGCCGCCGCCTCGGCGGCGCGCTTCAGCTCGGCGTCCTTCGCATCGAGGCGCTCGGCGAGCTTCTCCGCCTCGGCGCGGGTGAGTTGTACGACGCCGGGGCCCGGCCCGGGTGCCAGCAGCTGCGGATCGAAGCGGGTCCCGGGGGCGGGGCGCTCGGCCGCGCTCGCAGCGTAGCTTGCACCGAGCCAGTAGGCGATGTGGAAGGCCTCGGCGAGGACGTGGAGGGAGACCTGGGTGCTGACCGGGTGGTTTCCGTGGACGGCCTGGTTACCGAGCTTCCGGACGGCGTGCATCTTGTCCAGGACCCGCGCGGGGACGAGCGCCTTGAAGCGGTGGTCGGTGAGGCGGTTGTTCAACTCGTCCTTGAGCGGCACGCTCAGCGACGGGTCCGCCGTGTAGAGCCAGTCGACGATCTGCTCGAGCGTCCGCCGCGCGTAGAGCAGCGAGCTGCGCGGGTCCCGGGCGGCGTGGCGTTCAGCGTTCCGCGCCTCGCCGAAGATCCCGGGCCACCGGGACGCGAGGAAGCCGAAGTTGCTCCGGACTTCCTGCTGCTGGCTTCCTTCCACGCGCTTCTTCCCCCTGTGTCGCGCCCGACGTCTACGCCCATGCTAGTCAACACCCCCTGATTCCCGAGCCGGGTGACGCCGTAGGATTCCTCGCATGGAAGAACCGTCGTGGTCCAACAAGCAGCTCCGCCGGCTGGGTGAGTCCATCCGCGATGAGAGGACCCCACCGGCCGACCTGCCCCGCTACGACGAGGTCATGCTGCACTACAACGAGCTCGCATCCCGGACGCAGTCCCGCTTGATGGACTTCGACTGGACACTGTTGCTGGGCGGGAGGACCTTCGAGATCACGTCTCGTTCGAAGACGATCGACACCTTGCGCCAGAAACTCCAACGAGACCACGCGACTCCGCTGTCCAGCATCAGGACATCGCAGGTGTGCGATTCGGAGCCGAGATGACCTTGGACGAGCAAGATGGCGTGGCCACGGCGATCGCCGGATTGTTCGGCCATGACCCGACAACCTGCATCCGGGACATTCGGCAGGCTCCACATAGCGGCTACCGGGCCGTACATGTGTGGCTGCGGATACCCGAACGGATCGAGGTTCAAGTCCGCACGCACCTTCAAGGCATGTGGGCGAACATGTACGAGTCCGCGGCGGACGTCCTCGGGAGGGAGATCCGCTACGGCCAACTACCGTCGTCCGAGCAATCGCAGTCTCTGGTGCTCCGACTCCACGACCTGTCCGAGACCATTCAAGATATTGAAGCACGCCGAAATGATGTTGATCTCATGAGGCTTCGAACGGCTGAGATCGAGCGGTCGACGGGCGACGAGACCGGCGAGGCTTCGACAGAGCTCGGGAGTCGTAGACTCGAACTGGAGGAACTGCATCAAGCAACTTTGGCTGAAGAGCAACGCATGCTGGATCTATGCCGCAGATTGAGAGACCAGTTCACGGAAATCCGCGAACAGAGGAGGTAGGACCGATGTCAGGATTCGTCATTCAGTACGATCGCCGCACGGGCGACCGAATCGTGACCGTCTTCGACGGCGAAGACGGTCCGCGTCGCGCGCTTCTTGAACGGCTCCAGTTGGAGAAGCACCGTCTGGACGACGCGTGGGAGATCGTATCGCTGAACAGCGACTCCCTAGCTACGATTCAAAAGACGCATTCCCGCTACTTCACGGGACGTCGCCTCGCCTCGTCGGCCGCCTGACGTCCTACTCGAAGAAGTCCTCGTCGATGTCCACCACGTCGTAGCTCTGCGTCACCTGGACGCCGACCCGGTACTTCATCATGAGCGAGACCAGCCGCCGACCGTCGATCAGGACGATCCGCGTCGCGATGCCATCCGCATAGTTGCGCGCGTTCTGCGTGAAGGTGCTCGTGGTGATGAAAACTCCCCGGCTCGCGCCGAAGCCGTGGAGCGCGCCGATGAAGGCCTGGATCGCCTCGCGGCCGACGCTGTTTCCTTCTGCATAGCGCTTGGCCTGCACGTAGATCTGCTCCAGGCCGAGCGCGTCCTGGTCGATCACCCCGTCGACCCCGCCGTCCCCGGTACCGCCGATCCGCCGGCCGCGCTGCTCGGCGCCGCCGTAGCCCATGGCAACGAGCAGCTTGACCACGGCCTCCTCGAAGAACGCGGGGTCACTTCCGCGGAGCCGTTCGATCAGGCGTTCGCCGACATCGGCGTGGATCCGCCCGATCCCGGACTCGATCTGTTCCTCGGGCGAGAGTTCGTCGGATTCTTCCTCGGCCACCTCCGGCGCGGGAGCCACGGTCGGACGACGAGGGACGGGCCGATAGTCGCGATACGCGGCGATGCCCTCGAGGTCGGCTCGTGTGAGTCCGCCGGGATGACTGTCCATGAGGTCGCGGCCGAGCTGCGTGATGGAGAAGGTCGCGCGGGCTGGCCTTTCGATCGCCGCCGCGGTGGTGAGGTCGGAGATGGCCCAGCCGATGCGATTCTGGATCTTCGGTTGGCCGGAGTTCAGCACAACCTCGTGCTGTTCGGGCGTCATGCCGGCCTGCGTGCTGGCGGCGGCAATCAGGTCCCTGCGTTTCCATGCCTGGCCGTCGGAGACGACGGTGAGCACCGGAATCATGAAGTCCTGCCACGGAGGGATGCCGTCGCCAGTTGTCGGGTCGCCGCTCACAGTTCTCCTTTGAAAGCCCGGTCTTGAAGTGAGTGGAACAGGCTGTCGAGACTCATCAGTTGTGTCAGGAAGTCGCGTCTTTGACGCTCGATTGCCTGGAGTCGCTCTACAAAGGAGACCTGGAGCGGCATAGGTGGAACAGGGATCCTCAAGTCCCGAACCATAGAGAGATTGAAGTTCTTCTGTCGTACGCCTCTCCGCCTGGCCAAGTGCCGGGTTCGCCCAAGCCGAATCGCTTCGTACGCGAACTCGACCAAGACCTGTTCTTCATCGAGCAGACCAAATGCGATCGCTTGATTGCACGTAGCTTCGTCCGTCGTGATCCCAGCTTTCAGGGCGGCGGTGTCGTACATCCCTAGCAACAGGGCCCCGGTCGGCACTACTTTGGCCGACGAGGTCAGCAAGCCGTCCCTTGTAATGCACTCTCGCGATCCAAGAAGCCACTTCTGGCCAAGTTCCCCGGACGTGAACCAGCTGTAGCCTGGCCCGAAGTTGGCTCCGTTGCTCCGGAGAGGCGTGCCCCCGCTTTGCCAAACGCCAAGCTGACCCAGTGCGAGTTGAGTCCAACCATGCTCGTTGTCCACAGGATCACCGAACATCTCGTGGAAGATGGCCTGTCCGAGGGCGTCGAGGTGGGCGATGGCTTCGCGGCGCTTGGCGCGGAGGGCGTCGGCCTTGTCCAGAATGTCGGCGATGCGGCGCTGCTCGTCAAGTATCGGGAGATGGATGCGGATCTTGTGGACGTGCGCCGGTCTGGCACGTAGAAGCGATCCACCGACACCTGCCACTGTGCGAAGGAACTGTTGATGGAAGCCCTCACTGAGTAGAGCCTGCCGCATCCACGATGCCAAGAAATCGCCGCCACGAAAGACCATCCATTCGCCCGAGGCAACTTGCCTGCGGCCCTCGTCTTCGGGAACGACCCAAACACGGCGAATGTGCGGCACAATCTTCGAGATCATGACGTCACCGGGCATGACTAGCTGCTTCGTCGAACCGATCTCTCTTCCGTGAGTGACTTCAGGGAAACCGCGGTCGTAGGCAGGAATACTTAGAAGGTCGAATTCCTCGTTCGGATACTGCGCCGGATTCAGATTCTGTGTCCTGACTGCGAAGTCGCCCAACTCGAAGACTCTCACGCCAGCAGGCCCTTCAGTTCCGCCAGGCCGTCGGCGATCTCGCGGTCGAGCTTCTCGAGGTCCGCGATGATGTCTGCCGGGGCACGGTGCTCGACCTCGTCGTACTCGATCTCCTTGTACCTATTGATCGACAGGTCGTACCCGTTCTCCGCGATCTCCGCCTTCGGAACCACGAACGAACGCTCGGTGCGCGCACGGGCGCGCTCCGCCGTCGTACGTTCCTCCCCGAACTCGCCGCGGACCGCGCGCCAGCGCTCCAGCACCTCCGGCAGGTCCGAGGACTCGAGCGGCGTGCGCTTGTCGTCCAAGCTGAAGCCGTCCGAGCCCACGTCGTAGAACCAGACGTCCTCCGTGCCGCCCGAGTCCGTGCGCGTGAAGAATAGCACGGCAGTCGAGACCCCGGCGTACGGCTTGAACACCCCCGACGGAAGCTTCACGACCGCCTCCAGCTGCTGGCCCTCCACGATCTCGCGCCGCAGGTCCTTGTGCGCCTTGCTCGAGCCGAACAGCACGCCATCCGGCACGATCACCGCCGCGCGCCCGCCCGGCTTGAGCAGCCGCAGGAACAACGCCAGGAACAGCAGCTCCGTCTTCTTGGTCTTGACGACCTTCAGCAGCTCCTTCGACGTGTTCTCGTAGTCGAGGCTGCCGGCGAAAGGGGGGTTCGCCAGGATGAGGTCGTACTTGTCCACGTCGACCGAGTGCAGGTCCGCCAGCGAATCGCGGTTCTCGATCACCGGGTTCTCCACGCCGTGCAGCAGCAGGTTCATGGCGCCGATCCGGAGCATCGTGGAGTCGAAGTCGAAGCCGTGGAACTGCTCGTTATTGAAGAACGCGCGCTGCGCCGGGTCGAAGAGCAGGTCCGGGTTGTTCTCCCGCAGGTACTCCCCCGCCGCAACCAAGAATCCGGCCGTGCCCGCCGCCGGATCGCAGATCGCCTCGAGCGGCTTCGGGGCACGCATGTCCACGAGCAGCTTGATGATGTGCCGGGGCGTGCGGAACTGCCCGTTGGTCCCGGCCGAGGCGATCTTCGAGAGCATGTACTCGTAGAGGTCGCCCTTGGTGTCGCGGTCGTCCATCGGGATCTCGTCGATCAAGTCCACGGCCTTCTGCAGCAAGTGGTCCTTGGTGATGGTGAAGCGCGCGTCACGCATGTGGTGGCTGTAGGACGAGTCACTGCCGTCCGCCTTGCGCGTGAGCTCGTCGCGCAGGAACGGGAAGACGCTCTCACTGAAGACCTTGAACATCTCCGACTTGTCGAAGTTCTTGAAGACCGACCAGCGGAGGTCCTGGTACGAGCGGCCGAAGCGGTCCGCGCCTTCGGGGAAGACCGGGCGCTCGAGCGGCTTGCCGGTGCGGGCCGCGCGGCGCTCGGCCGCGATCTGCGCGTCGTCGAGGCGCTTGAGGAACAGCAGGTAGGTGATCTGCTCGATCACCTCGATGGGGTTCGAAATGCCGCCGGACCAGAAGGCGTCCCACAGGCGGTCTACGTGCGATTTCAGTTCCCCGGTGATCATGGGGACAAGGTTATCCCGGGGCACTGACAGTCAATTCACACCGTTGCCAGATCCCGCTCGCGGATCCACACGTTCATGGCAGCGATCTCGCTGGGCGTCTCACGCCGGATGAGGTCTTTCATCCGGTCGCTGACCGGATGAAGCTTCTCGGCCAGATAGACCGGTTCGGAAGACTCCTTGGCCCGTTTGGCCCATCGGGGGACGGGGGTCCGGGTCTTGGCTGCCACCCAGCGGGTCACTGCCTCCAACGCCGTCCGATAGCCATCGTCGTCGACGATCGGCGCGAGGGGCATCAGCACCCGCCCCGCAGACAGCGACGCGCTGGCGTACTCACCCAACAAGCGGATGGCGAAGTGGTAGTCGCCTTCGCGGACTGTTCGGGCGTATTCGTCTGCGAACTCACGGGCGGACGTCTCGTTCGCGGTGATCTCCAGACCGAGGACGCGCATCGCCTTCAGCACCAGTCCGAGGGACGCGCCATCCTTTCCCGCTTCCAAATCCACGATGAACTTGCGGGAGGCGCCGATGGCTTCGGCCAGGTCCTGCTGGGTGTAGCCATGCGTCTTCCGCCGCTCGCGCACTGTGCGGCCCAGGGCCTCCGCAGTCATTTCCATGCAGCCATGGTGACACCGTACGGTGACAATTTCACTCCCGCCCGCGGTCGCGGCCGTCCCGTGGACTTCTCGCACGCCGGGCCTCGGCGTCGTACTCCATCCTCGCTACACTGACGGCATCGGCGAAGTCAGGAGACGGTGCGATGTCGCAAGGGCGAGCGAGGACGCGTCGCGGGCCCGCGTCTCGGACGGTGACGGCCGCACTGCTTGCGCTCGGTGTCCTGACGGGCTGCGGGCCGATGCCCGACACCCCCGCCGGGCCGCGGGCCGACGCCGAGCTCGTTGACGGCGTCGACTGCTCCTCGGCCTCCGAAGTGCTGTCGCCGCCGGATCCCTCCGCACCGCGACCACCTGCCGCCGGCGCCATCCCAGCGGGCTTCGTCCCCGTCGAGCTGATTCGCTGCAGCTTCCTCATGGACGGCTACGAGGACGAGCAGGGGCTCTGGTCGGCGGTCGGCGAGGAACACCTGGCGGGAGACCTCGACGCGCTCGCCATCGCCCTGGACGAGCCGGACGACGGCCCGCGGATGGACATGGCCTGCACGGCCGACCTGGAGATCGTCCCCGACCTCTGGCTCGTCGACGCCTCGGGTCGGGCGATGAGAGCTGCGTGGCCCGTGAATTCCTGCGGCAAGACCAAGCCCGGAGTGCACGACGTCCTGGCCGGCATGGAGGTGGCCTCGACGAAGCGGATCCCGGTCACGTTGATCGAGCCGCGGGCCGCGCTCGACGCCGGCTGTCCGGCCACGTGGAGCATCACCGCCGCGAACGGCCTGGTCAGGCTGGCTCCGGAGGTCCCGGTCCGAATCGACGGCGGCGCGGGCGCGAAGTCCGACGGCGGTACGGGCGGTGGCGTGGCCGCGGACCCCGGCGTCGTGCCCGGCTCCGGCGAGGCCGACGCCCTGAGGATCTGCCACTACCGGGCCGACGCGGAAGAGGACAGGGATTCGACCCGCCCGCCGAACGGAGGAGCGGAGACGCCTTTCGAGATCGTCGAGCTCGTCTCGGGGACCTTCGCGAGCGGCGGGCACCTCGAGGGTCCAGCGGTGGAGGCCCTCCTGCGGGCCGCCGAGAGGCCCGCCAACACCGCCGCCCCCGCCTGCGAGGAACGGGCCACCGAGTTCGCGGTCCTCTGGCCGCTCGCCGGCGGGGAGGTCGTCGGCGCGCCACTCACGCTGGAAATCAACGGCTGCCGGCGGCTCTTCGACCCGCTCTCGCTGCCGCGGACGCTGCCGGACGACGTCCACGACGCCGTCGCCCGGGCGCTCGACGACTGAACCGCCGGAGTGCGCCGCGCCATCTGCCCGCGACGACTTCTTCCCACTTCCCGACCAGCCCTGGCTCCGGAACGCGGTGTGTCTCGCCGACTCGCCGGACCGACGCTGCGAGAAGTGAGCAACTTTGCACCGGGCTCCGCCCCGGAAGGCGCGCCCCGCCGTCGTACAGCGCACAACCCGCCCCGCACCGGGAGGAATAGCCGGCCCCGGAACCGCGTTGGGCCGGGTGTGAAGAAGATCGGCTTCCTGTCCTTCGGCCACTGGACCGACCACCCGCAGTCCGGCACGCGCAGCGCCTCCGACGCGCTGCTGCAGGCGATCGACCTCGCGGTCGCGGCCGAGCAGCTCGGCGCCGACGGCGCCTACTTCCGCGTCCACCACTTCGCGCGGCAGTACGCCTCCCCGTTCCCGCTGCTCGCCGCCATCGGCGCGCGGACCAGCCGGATCGAGATCGGTACCGGCGTGATCGACATGCGCTACGAGAACCCGCTCTACATGGCCGAGGACGCCGGCGCCGCCGACCTGATCTCGGGCGGCCGCCTGCAGCTCGGCATCAGCCGGGGATCTCCCGAGCAGGTGATCGACGGCTGGCGCCACTTCGGCTTCTCCCCCGCTGAGGGGGAGTCCGACGCCGACATGGGCCGCCGGCACGCCGAGCGCCTTCTCGAGGTGCTCGGCGGGGAGGGCTTCGCCGAGCCGAACCCGCGCCCGATGTTCGCCAATCCCCCGGGCCTGCTGCGCATCGAGCCGCATTCGGAGGGGCTGCGGGAGCGCATCTGGTGGGGCTCGGGTTCCAACGCGACCGCCGTCTGGGCGGCGGAGCTCGGCATGAACCTGCAGAGCTCCACGCTCAAGGACGACGAGTCCGGCAAGCCCTTCCACGTCCAGCAGGCCGAACAGATCGAGCTGTACCGCAAGGCGTGGAAGGAGGCCGGCCACGCGCGCGAGCCGCGCGTCTCCGTCAGCCGCAGCGTCTTCGCCCTGACGGACGAGCGCGACTGGCAGTACTTCGGCCGCGACCGCTTCAGCTCCGACCAGGTCGGCAACATCGATGAGAAGACGCGCGCGATCTTCGGCCGCTCCTACGCCGGCTCCCCCGACGAGCTCGTCGAGAAGCTCGCCCAGGACGAGGCGATCGCAGCGGCCGACACGTTGCTGCTGACCGTGCCGAACCAGTTGGGCGTGGACTACAACGCCCACGTCATCGAATCGATCCTGACACACGTGGCCCCGGGGCTCGGCTGGCGGTGACCCGCTGGCGTCGGGTCCCACTTCTGCCGCTCCCACTATCCACTGTCACAACGCATGGGTAGAGTCGGGCCGTGGGCCCGCGGCCTCCCCGCGCTCTTGCCACGACGGCGCGACGCCCCTCTCCCTCGCACCCACTTCCCGCAACACGATCCGTTCCCCGCTTGCTTCGCATGCGTCAAAACAGCGCGGGGATGGATCGTGTTGCGTCCGGGGCTGGGTTCGCGGCCGACCCCTTGACTATTGATCGATCTGCTGTTTGTATTATCTCACTGATACAAGACGGCTAGGCGAGGGAGGCGGACCGTGGCACATCGACAGCACGTCGCCGACCCCTCCCCGGCGCCCGGACCGGCACCCGGGGACGGCCTGGACGCCGCCACCGCCATCACCGTCGAGCCCGCGAACCCCGCCGGCCCGTCGGAGCAGATCCGGAGCCAACTGACGGCCCTCATCCAGAGCGGCCGGCTGCCCGCCGATACCCGCCTGCCGACCGTCCGCCAGCTCGCGGGCGACCTCCGCCTGGCCGCCGGCACGGTGGCCAAGGCCTATAAGGAACTCGAAGCCGCGGGGCTCGTCCGGACGGGTCGCGCCGCCGGCACCCGCGTCAATCCCGGGCAGGGCTCGGCCGGGCCGGCGCTTGCCGACGCGCTCGCCTTCGCCCGGGCCGCCCGCCGCGCGGGCCTGAACCTCGAACAAGCCCAGGGCCTGCTGGCCGTGGGATGGGAACGCTCCGTTCCCTGAGCGTCGTACGACTCCTCCGCCACCCCTCCCCGGCGTCCGCTCGCCGGGTGGCGGAGGGCCTCCCCCCGCGGAGGCCGCTGCGGACAACGGGCCCGGACCGGCCCCTGCGCAAGGTGGAACGAATCATGGACCTCTCGACCAGCACATATCTGGGACTCGCCGCCGTCCTACTCCTCATGGCGGCCCTGACGTGGGTGCTGCTGCGCGTCATCCCCCGCACCCGCGGGAAGCTGAGAGCGGAGACGGCACACCATGACGACGCCGGACGCCGCGCGGTTGCCTCGCTCCTGCAGGGCTGGGGCCCGGCCGGGGTCGCCGCCGTCGCCTTGGGACTCCTCGCCTACCTCGCCGCCACCGCGTCGGTCATCGGCTGGCGGGTCTCGCAGACGACGGCGGAGCGCGGCGATGGCGCGCTGGCCCAGCTGGCGCAGACGCTCGCCCCGGTGGCGGCGGCCTGCGTGGCGCTCGGCACGCTCGCGTGGTTCGCGGCCCGGCGCCGTCCTGGTCCCAATGCCGCGCCCGTCAGCGTGGCGTCGGCGGGACTCCGCCCCCGCGGCGCGCTGAGCTTCGGGCCGCGCTGGGCGCTCGCGATCCCCGCGCTGACCGCGCTCGTGCTGGGCGCGTGGCTCGTGGTGACTGGCCTGTTCTCCAGCCGCGATCCCTCCGGCCGCTTCACGCAGCTGACCGTGGACCGCCACACCGCCGCCGACGATCCGGCGGTCGGCTACGTCCCACCCCTGACGCCCTCGCAGGTCTCGGTCGACTTCCCGGGCTGGTACTACACCCTCCCGGTGATCGCCGCGGCCGCCTTCCTCGTGGGCCTGGCCGCGCTGCTGCTGCGGCGCCTGGCCCAGGCGCCACGGCCCCTCGACCCCGGGCTGCACCGGGTCGACGACCTCGCCCGGACCCTCAAGGCCAAGCTCGTCGCGACGCTCGCCGGCGCGGGGCTCCTGGGCACGCTGGCCTCGATCGCGGCGGCGACCGGCGGGGCCCTCGCCACGGTCGCCGGCGACTTCCGGCTGGCCGGGACGGGCGTGGAATTCTTCTACCACGAGGCCATGCTGAGCGGATATTGGATCTACCTCGGCGCCGTCCTGCTGCGGCTGCTCGCCCTGGTCCTGCTCGTCATCGCGGCCGGAGCCGCGCTCGAGCTTGCGGCCGCGCGGCAGGCCGCGGTCGCCGTCGTCCTGGGCGAGACTCCCCGGGGCCGCAACGCACACCCCGCCTGACCCCCGGCGCACACCCCGCCTGACCCCCGGCGCACACCCCCCTACCCAGCGTCGCTTCGCGTGCGCCGGAGAGATCCGGGGATCGAGGGCGTTGCCGATCGGAGGGGCCGGGTGGGGGCGTCCCGGGATCAGGCGCCCGGGAACTCCACCCAGCGCGGGCCCGCGGAGACCGCCCCGCTCCAGATCCGCTCCGGCAGCCCGGTGTCCCGCGCGACGCGGTAGACGGCCGCGGTATCCGACGCCTCGCCGCACGCCACGAGGAAGCGACCCGAGGGGTCGAGCCCCATCCCGCGCGGCTGACGCTCCGTCTCCACGGCGGCCACGTACTCCAGGACCCCCGCGGAACCGTCCCACCGCAGCACGTTCACGGTGCTCGTCGTGCGCTCGGACGCGTAGAGGAACCGGCCTTCCGGATCGACGCACAGCTCGGCACACCAGATCGCGTTTGGATCCGGATCCGGCCCCGTCCCGTTGCGCACGCGGCCCGGGACCAGCCCGCGGTCCGCCGGGACGGCCGAGGTCCGGGCGACTTCCTCGAGGCCCCCCGTCTCCGCGTCCCGGCGGTAGGCGATGACCTCGCCGGACATCTCGGTCAGGACGAAGAGGTGGCGCCCGTCGGGCGAGAAACGCAGGTGCCGCGGCCCGCTGCCCGCACCGGTCGCCACGCCGTCTGCCGGCTCCCCGAGCGTTCCCTCTGCGGTCCACGGCCACCAGGCGACGGCGTCGTCCCCCAGCCCGGTCGCGTAGACGAACCGCCCGTCCGGCGAGGCGAGGGCGGCGTGGGCGTGACGGCCCGGCGAAGGCGAGGGTCCGCGCGCGGGTGCGGCTGCGCCGTCGTCGTCGATGCCCAGGGCGAGCACCCGGTGGCGGTCGTAGGACGCGCCGATCAGCGCCCGCCCGTCCGGGGTCTCGGCGAGGTGGGCGAGCTTCACCTCCGTCGCTGTGCCGCCGAGGGGTTCGAAGCCGGCCCCCGCCAGTGCGAACGTCGCCACGGACGGCGGCGTCGAGCCGAGCGCGACGTGCACCCGGCCGTTGCGGCCCAGGGCCAGGCACTGCACGGGCGCGTCCGTCGCGAGCCGGCCCGCCGCCTCGACGCTCCCCGTCGCCGGGTCGATGGACAGCACGTCCACGCTGCGGCCGGCGTTGCAGCCGAGCAGGACGGTGATCGCGCCGTCGGCAGGGGACGCGGGGTTCTCGGACGGGGTCACGGGGGCCTCCTGGTCGGCGGGGCGCGCGGAGGTGTCCGGGCGCGGGGCGGCCACGCGGGCCGTTGGCTCACGATCCTATCGGGGCCGCGCGGGCTGGCATGATGAGGGGACGACGCCGGTGCCCCCGTCCGGGGTCCGGTGCACGACGGCGGAGCGGCGGGTTGTGGTCGAGGGCATGCGCAAGGTCGGGGACCGGGAGTACCGAGTGGACCGTGACCGGGGGATCCCGTGGGAGTGGATCGTTACGCCGGTCCTGATGGTCGTGCTGATGGCCTTGGCCCTGGGCGATGTGCCGGGTCTCTCCTACTACGCCCTCGCGATCGGCCTTGCCATCGCCCTGGTCCCCCTCGGAACCTGGTGGGCGCGTCGCCGAAAGCGGCACTCGCTCGGCGGGTCCGCGGCGGCTCCGGGATCCGCACGGGTCTCGACGGGCGGCGCCGAGCCCAGATCGCCGCAGGACCCACCGCGGCAGGGCTGAACCATGCGGGCTGCCGGTCAGGGTTCCAGCAGCCGCCCGTCCACGGAGCGGTGCAGCTCGCCGAACCTCAACGGGCCTCCGTGCAGCAGGACCACGATCATGGCCGTCCACTTGTTGGCGATGCGGGCCAGCGAGGCGCGCGACGGGCACTTCGCGGAGAACACGGTCCATTGCCTCGTCATGGGAATCCGGCCTCTCTGGTCACGTTGAAGTAACCGCCCGCCTCTCGGCACGCTGGGAAGCACAACGCTACCGAACCAACCACGGAGGTACATCATGTCGGCCATCGACGTCGTCGGACACTACGGAGCCGCCGCGGCGGCAGGGGATATGGACGCGCTGGCGTCCCTGCTGGCCGAGGACGCGGTGTGGCACCAGCCGGGTGCCAACCAGCTGTCCGGCGACAAGGTGGGCCCGGCCGCGATCCTCGCACACCTGGGTCGCTTTATGGAGCTCAGCGGCGGCACGTTCGCCCTCGAGACGGAGTCGGCCACCGAGAGCGGGGACCTGGTCTCCACCACGCTCCGCTTCACGGCCACCCGGCCCGGGGGCGGAACGCTCGACCAGCGCGGCGTCGACGTGTTCCGCGTCGCCGACGGCAGGATCGCCGAGATCTGGTTGATCAGCGAGGACCAGGCGGCCGAAGACCGCTTCTGGGACGCCGCCTAGACCGGCCGCGCCGGGCGGGCCGGCGTCAGAGGAGCTCGTCGAGCGCGCGGACCGCGTCGTCGACCGTCCGGCGGTCCCGGTCCCCAAGGTCCGCCGCCCCGGCCAGGTGCCGGACCTCGTCCGCCGCCTCCCGCGCGCCGGCGGCGTCGCCCGCGCAGACGCGCAGCTCCGCGAGGTACGCCCACGCCGCCGCGCGGTCCGCGAGCGGTTCTTCCGCGCCCCGGCCCACGGCCCCGGAGAGCACGCGCAGCGCCTGGCCCACGTCGCCGTGGGAGTCGGCAATGACGACGGCGTTCTCCACCGCCCGCGCGAGCGGCCCGCCGCCGTCGGACACCCACTCCGTCCTGCCCTCCACCGCGCGTGGGCGGTGCTCCGCGTCCGGGCGGCGCGTGAACCGGATCCAGTTGCCGGCGGGGTCGACCAGGCTGAAGCCGCTCAGGCCGGCGTTGTTGGCACGCTTGCGCGGCCGGGTGATGCGCGGGACGCCGGCCACCGGGACGCGGCCGTAGAGGCCCCGGAGTCCGTCGGTGAAGAGCGCGTGGACGGGAGCCGTATCCGGGACGACGACGATGCACGTCGAGTAGCTCTGCTCCGGGTCGACCCCGGGCATGCCGAAGTAGTGCAGGTCCAGGCCCTTGCGGTTCAGGGCGAGGTAGGGGTTGGGGCGCAGCTGCCGGTACGTGGTCCGCAGCCCGAGCGCCGTCCAGAACGCCTGCATCTCGTCGATGTCGCCGCAGGGCAGCGCGGGCACCATCCACGCCCCCTCGAGGCCGTCGGGGCGTTCGTCGACGCCCGGACCGCTGCCGTCGTCGTCGATCTCCCCCTCCGGGTCGGGGGCACCGATCCGCGCCCGGTCCGCGCCTCCGCCGTCGTCCTCGTCCATGGGGCCATCGTAGGCCCGTACTCCGGCGCCCCGTACCCTGTAGCCGCGCACCGCCGGCACTCCTGCGCACCTTTCGGGCCTCCTGCGCGGTTTAGCCGCGGCTCAAGGCCCCTGACAAGCAGCTCCACAAACCGTTGAAACTTAAAGTGCGCTGGGGAGGGGGTGGGCGGGCGACATCCTGTTTAGACGGACGTCGCCGGTCCGCCCTCCGCCAGGTCCACGAGTCCCAGCCGCACGGCCTTGATGAGGGTCTGGACGCGGTTCTGCGCGCCGAGCTTCATCATGACCCGCGCGAGATTGGCCTTCACGGTGGCTTCGGAGAGGTACAGCTCCTGCCCGATCTCCGCATTCGACAGGCCCCGGGCCAGCAGGTCCAGCACGGACTGCTCACGCGCCGTGACGCGGACCGCGGGATCGCCTCCGTCCGGCGCGGCGGCGCGCGGGTCCGCGGTGGTCTCCGCGGAGAAGTTGCGCACGGCCAGCTGAACCAGGTTCCGGGTCACGGTGGCCGAGAGCCTCAAGTCCCCCGCGGCGGCCCCACGCAGGGCGTCGAGGATCTCCTCGGCCCCGACGTCCTTGGTCAGGTACCCGCACGCCCCGGCCGCGAGGGCCGGCACGAGGAACTGTTCGGAGGCCAGCGAGGTCATGACGACGATCCTGGCCCGGGGATCGAGCCGCATGAGACGCTGGGAGGCCTCGACGCCGTTCATGCGCGGCATCATCAGGTCCATCAGGACGACGTCCGGCCCATGGTCCAGGTATCCCTCCACGGCCGCCCGGCCGTCCGCGGCCTCGCCGACGACGCGGAAACCCGGCGAGCCGCCGACGATCATCGACAGCGCCTGCCGCTGCAGCGGCTCGTCGTCGACGATCAGGATCCCGAGTTCCCCCATATGACCACCATATAGCCGAACCGCGACTCCCGGCCCAGATGCAGCCGAAAGTATGTAGTCCGGGCGACGGCGCGCGGGCATCCTCGAAGCATGGACACCATCACCGCATCCTCCTCCTTCCACGCGGCGCCGGGCACCGGCGCCTCCCGGGCCCCTTCTCCGGCCAGGGGACGACGGCGCAGCCCTCGCCTCGTGCGCCCCGGCCTGGCCCTGGCCGCCGCACTGGCCCTGGCGGCCGCCGTCCCGGGCCCGGCCTCCGCGGCCGCCCCCGCGCCCGCCGTGCCGGCCACGGCGCTGGCGGCGCACGCCCCCTCCGCAGACTCCCAGGGGCCTGACGGCCTGGAAACCGAACTCGGCAAGTGGCTGTGCCGCAAGTTCGGGATCGGCTGCCGCTGACCCTCCGCGACGGGTTGGCCGCCGGGGCGCGCCGGCCCGTCCCGCGGCTTGGCCGCCACGACGCCCCTGCGGCAGGATGGAGGCCGAGGCCAGGGGGTGGACGCCGTGTCCCACAGACAGCGCGTGATGCGCACGATCGACGCCGACGTGCCCGCCGGCACCCGCCGGTCCAAGCTCGCCCTCACGGCCGCCGCCGTCGTCATCGCGCTCACGGAGGCCGTCTTCCTGGGCGCCGACCTGGCCGGTACGCCCGGCGGCGGGCCGGTCCAGCCGGCGCTCCTGACGTACCTTCCCACGCTGCAGCTCGTCGTCGCGCTGCTCCTGGTCTGGCATTCCATGGCGACCACGGTGACGTTCTCCCTCGTCGCCCTCGCGACCTCGCTCGTCACGGGCAACTACATCCTGGCCGCCCTCGTCCTCCCGTTCCTGCTCCTCCTCACGCTCCTCTACCTCAAGCGCAACACGCTGCTCGGCTGCGTGGCGGGGATGGCGATCTGGATCGGTTCCCTGATCCTCTTCTACCCTCAGGACGCGCCGCTGCTCGTCTACCTCCTGCCGGCCTGCGCCGTCGCCGGCGGCCTCGGCTGGGCCCTGCGCACCCACCGCGTCACGGAGCTCGAGCTCGAAGCGGAGCGCGAGCGGGAGCGGCTGGAGGCCGAGCGCAGCACCGTGGCCCTCAAACGCTCCATGGCCCGCGACCTGCACGACATCCTGGCCCACAACCTCGCCGTGATCTCCCTGCAGACCGAGGCCCAGAGGTTCTCCTCCTCCCCCGAGACCACGAGCGAGATCCTCAACACCGTCAACCGCGTCGCCAAGCAGACGCTCTCCGACATGCGCACGCTCCTGACGCTGCTCTACGTCGAACCCGCCGACGCGGCCCCGGCCGACGGCACGGGGGTCGTCCGCATCGAGGTGGGCCTCGAACAGATCGCGCTCACGCTCACGAGCCTCGGCCACCGCCCAGAGCTCTCCGTGACCGGACTTCCCGGGGAGCGCATCCCGCCCGCCCAGAGCAGCACCTTCTACCGGCTCCTGCAGGAGGCCGCCACCAACATCCTCAAACACGCACCCGACGGCGCCCGCTGCCGGCTCTCGCTCGACGTCGCGGCCACGTCCGCAACGCTCGTCGTCGCCAACGAGCTGGCCGGCCCCGTGACGGTCCCCACGGGCCGGACCGGCTCATGGCACTACGGGCTGAAGAACATGAGGGAGCGCGTGCGGGCCTTCGGGGGAACGCTCGAAGCGGGACCCGGCGACGGCTGGTGGACGGTCACGGCCTCCCTGTCCTTCGTCGGGGAGTGACCCCGGCCGGGACGGGCGGCGGGCAGGCGGCGTCAGGCGATGTCGCGCCGCACCGTCCGGACCACGGCCGCGACCGTCGCCAGGAGCGGCCACGCCAGTGCCGCCGCGGCGGCGACGGCCAGCTGCCATCCCCCGTCCATCAAGGCCGCGGCGCCGAGCTGGGACCACTGGGCGGCGGGCAGGAGCTCGGGCCGCCAACCGCCCGCAGCCGCGAGCGGGGGCAGGACGAAGAACAGCAGGGCCACGGCGAGGACGCCCGCGACCCGCGAGCGCGCGGCCATCGCCAGGGCCGCGCCGGATGCGGCACCGCACGCGGCCCCGAGACAGCCCAAGAGGACGACGGCGGACGCGGACGCCCAGCCAAGCGCCGCGGATCCGCCGGCTCCCCCGGAGGACGCGCCTGCCACGGACTGCGCGGCCACGACCATCACGGTCCCCACGGGCAGCGCGGCCACCGCCGTGCAGCCCGCGGCGGCCACCACGTGCGCGGTGACGACCCGGGCACGCCGCGGGGTCAGGGTGAAGGAAACGACGTACCGGCCCGACGTCCATTCGGAGCCGGCCACGAGACCCGCCGCGACGGCGGCCGCGGCCACGAGGGTCGACCAGCCCGTGAGCGCCATCGACAGGATCCCCGGCGTCCCCGGCGCGGCCGGCTCCGGCCCGTTCGACGCGACGAGGGCGAAGAGGACGGCCAGGCCGACGGCGAGCACCGACCCCACGGCCATCGTCGCGAGCCACCACCGGTCCCGGGAGTACTGCCGCGCCACGGACAGGAGCAGCCGGGCACCCGGCCCGGGCACCGGCGTCGTACCGGCACTCACGAATCCACCCCCGACGGGGCGCCGGCGGACCTGAGCCCCTCGTGGCCGGCCGTCAGCGCGAAGTAGGCCTCCTGCAGGGACGGGACGTCCCGCTCGAGGCGCGTGAGGGGGTACCCGGCCCCGAGGACCTCGCGGGCCAGCGCCTCCGGCGACCCGCCGGCCACCACGCAGGCACCGTCGCGCAGGGCCACGTCCCATCCGTCCGCCCGGAGGCGGCTTGCCAGCGGGCCCAGGAGCTCCGGCGTCGTTCCGACGAGGACCGCGGGAGCACGGTGGGCCGCCAGGACGTCCCCCAGAGTGCCGCGGGCCAGGACGCGCCCCGAGCCCATGACGACGATCGCGTCGCACACGCGCGACTGCTCGTCGAGCAGGTGGGAGGACAGCAGGACCCCGACTCCGTCGCGGTCGGCCAGCTCCCGCAGGTACCCCGCCAGCCACCGGACCATCGTGGGGTCCAGCCCGTTGAGCGGCTCGTCCAGGAGCAGGTACTGTGGCCGGCCAAGCAGAGCGGCCGCCAGCATGACGCGCCGGCGCGAACCCAGCGAGCAGGCCCTGAAAGGGGAGCCGGCGACGGGGCCCAGGCCCAGCTCCTCGACGACCCGGACCAGCCGTTCGCGCCCGGCACCGGCGACCAGCCGGACCTGCTCGAGGAACTCGGAGACCGCGACCCCGCCGGGCGCCGCCCCGGCGTCGAGCACCGTGCCCACGACGCCCGCCGGATCCGGCAGCCGGGTCGGCGGCAGCCCGTTCACCCGGATGCCGCCCGCCGTCGGGGCGATCAGGCCGCACATCATCCCCAGCGTCGTCGTCTTGCCCGCCGCGTTGGGGCCGATCATCCCGACGATGCGGCCGCGCGGGACCTCGAGGTCGAGGCCCTCCACGGCGGTCAGGCGGCCGTAGCGCTTGGTGACCGAGCTGCAGGCGATCACGGGCGGCCTCCCATTCGGCCGGCCGCGTGCCGCCACGCAGGCAGCTCGATCCGCTCGTGCGGGACCAGCCCGTCCGGGAGGTCGTGCGCCACGACGAGGACCCTGCGTCCCTCGGCGATCCAGCCGTCGATCTCCTCGACCACGCGGACGACGCCGGAGTCGTCCAGGCCGTTGAACGGTTCGTCCAGGATCATCAGCGACGCCGGTGACGCCGTCGCCAGGACGAACCAGGCCTTGCGGAGGTTGCCGGTGGAGAGCTCTCCCGCAGGAGCGTCGAGCCACGAACCGAGCCGGTGGGAGGCCAGCCGCTCGAAGAGCGCCTCCCCAGGAAGGCCGAGCGACTGGGACATCAGCTCGGCCTGCGCCCTGACGGAGAGCGCCGGGATCAGGGCGGGATCGGCGCGGACGACGCGGCGGGCCGCGCGGGCGGCGTCGCTCGGTGGCGGAAAGCCCTGGACGCGCACGGTGCCGCTCCACGGCTCGAGGATGCCGGCCACGACTTCAAGCAGGGTCGACTTGCCGCTCCCGTTGGTGCCGCGCAAGTGGACGAGGGGCAGCGCGGCCGTGAAGGTGAGGTCCCGCAGGACGGGAACACCCGGCATGTAGCCGACCGTCAGACCCTCGACTTCCAGGAACGGGGGCGCGGAGTCCGGTGCGCCGCGGCGCGTGCGGGTGGTCATGGCGTGTCCTCCGTTGGGGTCGAGGGAGTGGGTGCGGGACGTCGCGCCGCGTCGCCGGACGAGCGGTGCCCGGCCGCATCGGACCCGAGCCGCCATGGGTGGATCCGGCGGCGCAGGAGCCGCGGCGTCCACCAGAGCATCAGCCCGGCCGCCGCGGACAAGCCGGCCACGGCCGCGCCCCAGGGCAGCAGCCAGACCGTGGTCGCGCCGAGCGTGCCGAGCAGCAGGACGAGCGTTCCGCCGAGCCCGCCCTCGGCGGATCCGTCGCCGTTCTCCTGGCGCTGCGGGTCGACGAGGTCGGCCACCAGGACGACGGCGGTCAGGAAAGTCACGAGTGCCGCCGCTTCGATCAGCGGAGCGGGCGAGGACCGGACCAGGCAGAACCCTGCGACCGGCACCAGCACCGGGACGGCACACAGGCGCAGGGCCTGGACCACGACGGACCGGCACAGCGCGCCGGTGTCGATGCCGGAATCGGCGAGCCATCGCAGCCGCGGGATCCAGCTCACGGGACCCGAGGCGCTCGTCACCGTCAGGCCGACGAGCACCACGGCCATGGCCAGCGCGCCCGCCGAGGCGACGTCGAGCCACGCCACCTGTTGCTGCTCACCGGTGGCCAGGATGCCGGCACCGAATCCGGCCACCACGGCTCCCAGCAACGGCATGACGCGCTCGAGGCGGCGATACAGCGCGGAGGCCTGCGACGCTCCGCCGCGCACCTGGCGCACGAGCATCGTGGCGAGTCCTCTGCTTCGGCGGTGGACGGAACCCGGTGTGGGCGGGAAGGCGCGACCGGCTCCGGCAGGTCCTGTGCCCTCGCGGCCGGGCCGGTTCCCGGCGGTCCGGTGCCACGCTGTCGGCCGGGGCTCGCGGAGCGCACCGGGAACGGCATAGGGGCCGGGGCGTCGGGAACCGCGCAGGGCCGCCAGCACCGCCGAGAGGAGCCCCGCACCGAGGAGGCAGACGGCCCCGGCGGCGTACGCCGCGGCGGGAGCCATCCGTGCGCCGAACGCTCCCGCGTCCCGCAGCGAACCCAACAGCACCTCGTCGCCAGGCAGCGACAGCCGCCCCTCCGCGGCGGCCAGCGCGGTGGCGGCCAGCACCGCGCCGAAGAGGAGCACCGTGCCGGTGGCGGTCGCGGCCCAACCCGGCGCCGCGCCCCGAGTACGCGCGGCGAGCGTGATCTGCAGGCCCGTGGCCGTCATCGAAGCGGCCCACGGCACGAGCGCCGCCGCCACCGCGCAGGCCGCCGCGTCTTCCGGGGACGCCCCCGGGGCGCCCACCACGGCGCCGACGCAAGCGAGCGCGCCGACACCCGATCGCGCGAGCGTGCCGAGCAGGCGCGGGAGCAGGACGTGCGCCGTCCCGGACGCCCAGGGATGCAGGTCCAGCCCGACGTAGTGGGGTCCGTCGACGGGTCGGACGAGCTCTTCGCGGGCCCGGCCCGTGAGGGCCGTGACCGCCGAGGCCGCCGCCGAGACGACGACTGCCAGGAGGATCACGCCGGCCGCGTCGACGGGGTCGATCCCGATGGCTCCGGCCACGAGTGACACGGCGGCGCCGGCAAGCAGCGCCAGCGCCGGGACCACGACGACGGCGCCGAGCGTGGCGAGCGCCAGGAGCAGGCCGCGGTGTCGGCCCGGGAACGGCAGCGAATTGCGCAGGCAGTACCGGAGCAGACGCAGCGAGTTGACGTAGCGCACCGAGGCGATGAACCCGTAGGCGACGGGCGTGATGGGGCCGGCCCCGCCGTCGTACTCCCGGGTGCCGCCGGGCACGGCCCGGCCCGGCCGCTCCTCCCGGAGGACCTCGTGTTCTGTCATGAAGGCCAACGCCCGACCCCCGCCCTGCCGCCGGGAACGTCCGGGAAGCGCACCGCGAGCTGGACGAGGGCCCCGAGCCCCAGGACGACCGCGGCCGCCCCGTGGATCCATACCGTGTCGAGCTCCCGGAAGAACGCCAGCCCCGCAACGGCCGCCATCGCCCCCACGGCACAGATCCCCGTGGCCACGACGGGCAGCATCCTGCGGTGGAAGGCGAACGGGATCCACATCAACAGCAGCAACGCCGCCGCTCCTCCCTGGACGCGCCACAGGAGTTCGAGCCGTCCGGCGGCCGCGGCGTCGTCGACCACCGCCGCCGCGGACGAGGTCAGGCCGATCCAGGCCATCAGCGCCAGCGCGGCCGCCGCGGACACCCAGCTGCCGATCGCTGCCGGACCGGTCCACTTCCCCGGCCTCGTGCGCTGCTTCGTGCTGTTCTTCACTGGGTCCTCCTCGGGACGGCGGACGCGGGTCGCCTGCGTGGTTGGGGGGTGCTGGGAGGCCATGGTCAGAACCACCGGCCGTAGGCCAGCAAGGTCAGCGCGGTGAGGGCGCCGGCCAGCAGCACGGTCGTGCCCGTGCCCGGCCACCCGGCCCTGCGCGAGGCGATAGCCTGGCGCGCCAGGACGAGGGCGGGGACGGCCAGGAACACCCACCCCGGCGCCGCGGCGGCCAACTGCACGGGATGCGTGTCGAGGAAGGCCGCCCAGCCGAAGGCCAGGATGGTCGTGAGGTCCACGGCGCGCGGGCGGACGGACAGCGGGAAACGGCGGCGCCACTGGGCCACGACGATGGCCTCGACTCCGCGGGCGACGAGGTAGCTCAACGCAATGCCGAGCGTCGTCACGACCACTCCGGAGCGTACGGCCAGCTCGGCGAACTCCGGATCCAGTCCGGCGTCCCGGATGGGCGCCTGGGCCGCGATGAGAGCGGAGCGGGAGTCCACGGCCGCGTAGATGAGCGCGATCCCGGCGCCCACGACGGCCACGGAAGCCAGGACGCGGAGCAGGCCGCGGAGAGCGGAGCGCCGGGACGGTGCGGGTGCCGCGTCGACGGCCAGATCGGCCGGGGGCGGGGTAGCTGCCTTCATTGCGGGATTCCTCCGATGACTTCAAGGACGGCCCCGGCCGTGATCAGGACCAGGGATGTGGCGAGGGGCGGCAGGGTCCAGCGCACGGCCGCTCCGTAGGCCCGCAGGGAGCTGCGCACGGTCACGGCTCCGCCCGCGCCCCAGTGCCTCAGGAGCCCGAGGACGGGGATGAAGCCCGCCACGGAAGCTGCCAGAAGGCCGAGTCCCTCGAAGACGAAGTAGGGGGCGAGCGTCTGTGCGGCGCCGGCCGCGCCCAGGGCGTCCACGGCGCCGTGGAACACGGCCCCGGTGAACAGACCGAGGATGATGCTCGACGCGAACGTGGAGAGGCCGGCGGTCAGCATGCCCGAGGCGAGCCCGAGGGCCGCGGCGAGGTTGGTCGCGAGGATCGGTCCCAGCTCTCCCCAGTCCTGCTCCCGGCCCGCGCCGCCGGCCACCGGGAAGCGCAGGCCGCTCGAATAGCCGATCCAGATGAGAGCGCCCCACAGGACCGCGGTGACCACGACGGAGGTGGCCACGACGAGCCGCTCCGCGGCGCCCCTTCGCCGTCGGGCCGGGCCGGGTGCGCCGGGCGAGAAGGATGCGGTCCCGGTCCCATCGGCCGGCTGTGGCCGTGCCCCCCGTGGCGGTCCCGGCGGCGGGTGTGGCAGGGGGGCTCCGGCCGGTGAGGGCGGCACGGATGGCGCTGCCGACGCGTGGTGCTCGTCCATGATCTCCTGGGGTCCTTTCCGCCGGTCCGCCGCCTCTGGACGGCCGCCCGGCCGCCGGTAGGCCGTTGCCTGCCGTGGCGCCTCGTTGTAGCCTGATGCCGTTGGCGCTGGCCCCTCTCCGCGCAAGGTCGAAGGACCAGCACCAGCGGTTCCTGAGTTCTCAGGGCATCGTGTGATTGCCTGGGCCCGTCAGCAATGTGCTGCGGGGCTCAGGCAATCGCCTTCTTGCGGCCGAAGAAGCCGATCGCCCAGCGGACGGTGGCGATGACCGCGGTTCCGAGGCCGGCGGTGAGCAGGAGGGCGGCGATGGCCGCGGCGCTCGCGCCGACCATGATCGCGTCGACGATCTTCGTCGCCAGGGCGTAGCTTCCAGCGGTTCCGGCGCCGATGAGGCCCGCGACGATGAACGTCGACGCGGTACCGACGACGAGTCCGACGGCGGCGAATGCGGCGGCGAGGAGGCCTCGGGAGGTGCGAATGCTCGACTGCATGATGAGTGTCCTTCCAGACGGGGTGTCCGGTGGGACCATCCGTCCCACCGTCGCACGCTTTCTGCGTGCTCCCTCGATCCCACCAGCAACGCGGCAGCGGCACTAGCTACTTTCGGCTCCCCCGCCACCCCGCATCACGATCCACCCAGGGCTGTTGTGCGTGCGCCGCTTCCGACACTCCCGCGCACCTTTCGGGCGTCCGGCGCGGTTAAGTCGCGGCTACATCGCGCTGACGAGGAGTTCCCGGATCGGTTGAGGCTTAAAGTGCGCTGGGGTGGGGGCGGGCGGCGGCCAGGAGGCGCCTGGTCCGGCGTTCGACGTCCGCGTCCCGCTCCCCCAGCACCGCGGCGAGGCCCTGCAGGTGCTCCACGCGCCGCTCGTAGCGCGGCCCGAGCCGGCCCGCGAGCGGCAGCGCGGCGAGCTCCTCCGCCTCCCGCCACGCCATCACGAGGGCGCGCTCGAAGAGCCGCTGGTCCGCTTCCGCGGCGGTCCCCGCGGCCCCGGCGCCGAGCACGGCGACCGCGTTCAGGCGCGAGTCGTCCAGCCCCAGGGCCAGCCGCTCCAGCTCCTCCCGGGCCCTGCGCAGCCCCGCGCCGCCGCGGCCGAAGCGGCCCAGCGACGCGGACATGGCCCCTCCGTAGCGCACGGCCTGGCCCACGCCCACGAGCCCCAGTGCCAGCGCGGCGGCGACGAGCCAGTACAGCGCCCAGAAGTCCACGTCGGCGTCCCGGTACCCGTTGGCCTGCAGGCCGCGGGCCAGGTCCTCCAGCTCGGAGGCGACGCGCACCTCGGGGCTCCCGGAGGCGTGGAAGCTGCCGTGCGTCCACTGCGTGCGCTGCAGCCGGTTCACGTCGCCGACGGCCACGGCCCCCGCCAGGACGGTGGGGATGTTCACGGTTCCGTCGTCGAACACCATGACCGGCAGGACCGCCTGGTCCCCGCGCAGCTCCCGCGTCGCGGGATCCACGAGTTCCGGGAACTCGGCCTTGATCCGCCACAGCATGTCCAGGGTGCCGGCCGGGTCCAGGATGTCATGCCCGGGGTCGTGCGGATCGGGCACGATCGGCAGGTACTCCTCCGCGTCGCGCAGCGCCACGACGACGTCGAGCTCGGACGGGAAGCTGTCCTCGAGGTAGCGCCGGATCGAGGCCTCGTCGATCCCCCCGGCCTCGCCGTCCACGGTCAGCGAGCGCAGCGGCACGCCTCCGGTGAGCGCCCAGCCCGGTCGTTCGGTCACGGACGAGACGATGATCCCGGAGGCGATGAGCGAGGACAGGACGACGGCGGTGCCCCCGACCGCCCACACGGCGGCCCGGTGCCGCCCGGCTCCGGGACGGCCGCCGCGCGCGCCCTTCGCGCCGCCCACGCCACTCGAGGCCGTGCCGACGGGGCCCGTTCCGACCGCGGCCCCCTCGCGTCCGGGGCCCGCGGGATTGAGCCCGCTGCGCTCGATCCAGCCCCCGAACCGGGCCGACCACCGCCGGCGGGCCGAGGCGGCGGCGGAGGCATCGGCGTCGTACGCCGGGACCTCGCCCAGCAGCGAGCGGGCGGCGGCGTTCGCGCGGTCCAGCGCGTCCAGCGCACCCCCGGACCGCGGGAGACCGAGCCCGGCCCGGAGCGCACCCAGGTCCTCCGTCGCGCGGAGCCGGCGGGAGAGCCGGTCGCCGCCGGGGTAGCGGCGCAGGCGCTTTCCGACCGCGCCCGCCGCCCGGCCGAGCCGCCGCTCGGCCCGCACCCATGCGTCCACGCCGACCCCAGGCGCGCCCTCCCGGCCCGCGTCATTCCGGCCCGCGTCATTCCGGCCCGCACGGGCCCTGCCCCCGCGTCGGCCGGCCCCGGAATCCCGGTCCGCGCCACGGGCGGCTTCCACGGCAGCGTCCGCGGCCGCGCCGTGCTCCCCCGCGACGGAGAGCAGGCCCGCGAGCGCGGCGCGCAGCTCCTCCTCGAGCCCCTCGTCGAGGGTCCCGGCGGGCGCGGCCTCGAGGCGGACGAGCAGCTCCCGGGCGGCGTCGTTGACGGGGGCCGCGAGGCGGTCGAATGTCGATCCCCCGCCAGAGTGCCCTCCGTGGACGGCGCCGGCCCCGAGGAGCGCGTCGGCGAGCGTCGTCAGGCGGTCCGCGGCGGCCTCGAACGCGGCGAGGCGCTTCTCCGTGCCCTCCGTGAGCGCGGTCCGGCGCGAGGACACGGCCCCGACCACGGCGTCCTCCGTGCGCGCCGCGGCGAGCGAGGAGTCCCGCAGGGCCTCCCACGCCCGCGTGAATCCCGCCGGCCGGGCCTGCTCGGGGGTGGAGAGGTAGGTGACCTCGAGCGCCTCCAGGTCCAGGACCACGCGGGCCAGCCGGTGCTGGGCGGCCGCCAGCCGGCGGTAGCGCCGTTCCCAGCGGGCGCGGCGGCGCAGGGACAGGCCGAGCGCGCCGACGGTGCCGAGCAGTCCGAGCGCGGTCCCGGCCGCCCAGAAGTGCGGGGTCCGCACGGGGCCGGGGTGGAGCACCTCGGACGCCGTGCGCGCGGCGGCGGCCACGGCCTGCGGCCCGTGCCCCAGCCCGAGGTTGCCCTGGAACGCGCGGTTGATGTCGAAGCCGGCGTCCCGCGGGCGGTCCGGTCCGGGCGGGTCCACGCGGACCGCGGCGCCGGCAAAGCGCTCGTCGGCGTCGGAATCGGTGTCGTTCTCGAGCGCCGTGGAGAGGACGACGTCGTAGCCGGGGTCCGCTTCCCCGTACAGTTCCGCGTAGCTCAGGAGCCGCGACGTGACCTTGACGGTGACCGGCTCCCACGCCGGGATCGTCTCCGGCAGGACGGCGTCGACCGTGGCCTGGCTGATGTTGTACGGCAGGCCGTCGTCGACCTCGATCACCACCTCAGCCGCGGGCTGTGCGGTGAGCGCGGCGGCCCCGGTCCCCGCGAACGCCGCGGTCGCGGCGCCGAGGGCGATCGCGAGCCACGGCAGGCCGAAGCGCGGGCGGCTGCGGGCGTGGATCAGGCGGGTTCCGGTGTCTGCCGGGGCGCGCGTCGCCGCGTCGTCGACGCTCATGCGCGTCCTTCCTTCCGGCTCCGTGCCGCGGACTCCGTGCGCTCCGCCGGGCCTGACTCCGAGGTCGCCTGAGCGGCGGAGGACCCCGCAGAGGCCGGTCCAGGCGCTCCAGCGGCCGCGGCGGCGGCCGCGAGGGCGAGGAGGCCGACGACGTCGTGCTCCGCGGGGCGGCGCCCCTCCGCCGCGAAGCCGATCCCGCGGCCTTGAGCCTGGACCTCCTCCGGAAGCGCGATCCGGGCGCCCGCAGCGTCTGCGGTGAACGCGGCGAAGGCGGCGTCGAGCTCCGCGCGCAAGGCGTCGACGCGGTCCAGGAGCCCGTACGGGCCCGCGCGGTTCAGCCGGGAGGCGATCCGCCGCGCTTCCTCCCGGAGGCCGTCGAGGGCCGTGGTGTGCCCCACGGTCGCCGCGAGCAGCTCGTGAGCGGACGCAAGCGCGCGGGCCCCGGGCACGGCGAGCCCGTCGGCGGCGAGGCGGAGGCGTTCCGCGTGGGCCGAGAACTGCCGCTCCCACGCCTGTCTGGCCGCCGGCCCGCCGCGTTCCAGCACCAGGACGCCCTCGAGCGCCGCCACCTGGGCATCGACCCGCTCGCGGATCGCTGTCAGGGACTCGACGTCCCCGACGTCGAGCTCCACGGCCCGCCGCAGCTCGGTATCGGCCCGTTCCGCCAGGCCGTCGAGGACGCGGGCCAGCCGGACGCTCGCGGGAACCTCGTCCGCGGCGTGAAAGGTCCCCGGGGCGGGCGCGGTCGCGGCGTCGCCCGCGGTGGCGGCATCGCGCCGGATTGCGGCATCGCGCGGGGCCTCGGCATCGCCCGGGGTCGCGGACGGGATGGCCGGGACGGGTCCCGGCGGACGCTGCGCGATCTCCCGCAGCCGCCCGGCACCGGTGCGGATCCCGCCCCTGAGAGCAGCACCCCGGCGCTCGGCCGAGCGGACCGCATCGGCGCGGCTCCGGCGTCGTACTCCGACAAGCCAGTACCCCAGCAGCCCCGCGCCGAGGACCACCCCGGCCCCGGCGAGCATCGGGCGGGCGTCGAAGCGGGGCTGGATCCCGGTCCCCGCCGCCACCGCGAGCCGCGTGAGGGCCTCGGTGTAGCGGCCCGCGGCGAAGTCCTCCGCGCCGGCCGCCTCGATGGCCTCCAGGCCGCCGTCGGCCACGACGTCCATGTTGCGCCCCATGTCGATCGAGACGTCCGCGGGCACACCCGGCTCGGCGGGGACGATCACGCCGATGACGATCCAGTCGTCGCCGACGAAGCCGAGCCGCCTGCCGTTCTCGAGCCAGTCGTCGGCGAGCGCGTCGGTCTCGCCGAAGAGGAGCAGCCCGCGGACCAGCTGGGCGGCGCTCGAGCTCGACGACGGCTCGCCGTCCACGCCGAGGTAGAGCTGCGCGCCGTGGTGGTCCGCGGCTTCGAGGGCCGAGGTGACGGCCGCCGCGTCGACCCGCGGCTCGAGCGCGTCGGCGACCGAGAGGAAGAGGTGCTCCGACTCCGCCGTGCGCCCCGGGAACACGAGCGGTTCGTCCTCCTCGGCGGGCGGCGCCTCCGGGTCCGCCGTCGGGTAGACGGGGGCGGGGCTGGAAGGAGGCTCCGGCGTCGTTGTCTCGGCGGCGGCCGGGGCGGTCGGCGCCAGGGCCGCCCCGAGCAGCAGGGCGAGGGTCGCCGCGCGCAGGGAGCCCTTGGCGGACGTGCGGCTCGGCCAAGGCGCGCCGACGTGCGGACGTGGAGTGCGGTGCGGTGCGGGCATGGGGTTTCCGGTCCGGTGCGTTAGGCAGGTGACTGGAACAACTCTAGCGGTGACCCCGGCGTCCGGCCCGTCGACGACATTCCCGGCACCGCCGGATGGGTAGTGGCGGCCGGAGAGATCCTGGCACCCCAATCACTTGACACTTCAAACAACGAAGCGTAGAGTTTTACTTGTAGCTTCAACTAAACGATCCAAGGGAGACTCTCATGGCGAACGTGACCATCATCGGCAACGGCAACATGGGCCAGGCCATCGCCGGCATCGCAAGCAAGGGCGGCAACGACGTCCAGGTCCTCGGCAGCGCCGACTCCGCACAGCCGGTGACGGGCGACGTCGTCGTCCTCGCCGTCCCCTACCCGGCCGTCGCCGGGATCCTCGAGGCCCGCGGCTCCCAGCTCGCCGGCAAGGTCGTCGTCGACATCACCAACCCGCTGAACTTCGAGACGTTCGACGCGCTGACGGTCGACGCCGATTCCTCGGCCGCCGCGGAGATCGCCGCCGCCGTGCCGAGCGCCAAGGTCCTCAAGGCCTTCAACACGAACTTCGCCGCGACCCTCGCCTCCGGCACCGTCGGCGAGAACCGCACCACCGTGCTCATCGCCGGGGACGACGCCGAGGCGAAGGCCCTGCTCTCCGGGATCGTCGCCGCGGGCGGCCTGCGCGCGGTCGACGCCGGGGCCCTGTCCCGAGCCCGCGAGCTCGAGGGTATCGGCTTCCTGCAGATCACCCTCGCGGCCGGCGAGAAGATCTCCTGGACCGAGGGCTTCGCGCTCGTCTAAGCCCCACGGGCACAACACTCTCCACTCCCGGGTTGCCACGACGTCGTCGAAGCAACCCGGGAGTGGAGAGCGTTTTTCATAGGTGGCGACGTCGAGGGCCTTGGGGGCACGACGTCGAAGCCCCACCGCCACCCGCGCCCCACCCTCGCGGTGTCGGGGAAGATGTCCCTCCGCGGGCGGTATTCCGGACTTTTCCCCGACACCGCTCGGAGGGGGCGGCGGCTACAGCGGCAGGGGACGGTTCTCGACGACGTTCTTCATGACCAGGGTGGAGCTGAGGCTCTGCACTCCGGGGAGGGTGGCCAACTGGTCGTCGTAGAGGCGCTGGTACGCCGGAAGATCGGCAGTGACCACGCGCAGGAGGTAGTCCGGGTTGCCGAAGAGCCGCTGGGCCTGGAGCACGTTCGGGATCTCCGCCACCGCGCCCTCGAAGGCGTCGAGGGTGTCCCGGATCGAATCGCGCATCGTGACGAAGACGAGCGTGTCGAAGCCCAAGCCGAGCGCGCCGGCGTCGAGCTGGGCCCGGTAGCCCGTGACCGCGCCGGACGCCTCGAGGGCGCGCAGCCGGCGGTGGCACGGGGACAGGCTCAGCCCCACCCGCTCGGCGAGTTCGGTGACCGTCAGGCGGCCGTCCCGTTGTAGCTCCGCAAGGATTGCGCGGTCAAGCTGGTCCATGGGAAGAATTCTCCCCTTGAAGCGCCGTTCTGGGAAAGAATTTGGAAGCACATTTCGCGAGAATTTCACTAATCTTCTAGCACAGGCCGGAACCGGGGAGGAATCCCGGGCCGGAATCGCCAGCCAGGAAGATCCCTCCATGCCCCTCGCCACCGTCGCCGCCTTCTGGGCCGTCTCGGCACTCTTCGTGATCACTCCGGGGGCCGACTGGGCCTACGCCATCTCTGCGGGGCTCCGGAACCGCTCCGTGGTCCCGGCGGTCGCCGGGCTGCTCGCGGGCCACCTGGCCGCGACGCTCGTGGTCGCCGCCGGCGTCGGGGCGCTGTTGGCCGCGACGCCCTGGGCGTTGACGGTCCTGACCGTGGCCGGGTGCGCCTACCTGATCTGGCTCGGGGTGGGAATGTTCGCCCGGCCTGCCGTCCCCGCGGCCGGGCAGGAGCCGGCCGCCGGCGGCTGGCTGCGGCAGGGCCTCAAGGGAGCGGGAATCAGCGGCCTGAACCCCAAGGTGTTCCTGCTGTTCCTGGCCCTGCTCCCCCAGTTCACGGACCCGGGCGGCGCCTGGCCGCTGTCCGGCCAGATCGTCGCGCTCGGCCTCGTGCACATCGCGAGCTGCGCGGTGGTCTACCTCGCCGTCGGCGTCGGCTCCCGCGCCGTGCTGGGCACCCGGCCGGCCGCGGCCCGCGCCGTCACCCGGTTCTCCGGCGCCGCGATGGTGGCCATCGGCGTCGCGCTCCTGCTCGAGCAGCTGCTGCGCTAGCGTTCGGCCGGGGCGCCCTCGAACGACCGCAGCCACGTGGCGAGCAGCGCCTGCAGTTGCTCCGCCTCTGCCTCCGAGAGCGCAGCCAGGAGACGGCGCTCGTTGTCCAGGTGCTCGGCGAAAGCGGCGTCGATGACCTCGAGGCCCCGGGCCGTGAGCGCGACGACCCGTCCGCGGCCATCCACCTCCGAGGCCCGCCGGTCCACGAGCCCGGCCGCCTCGAGCCGGTCGATCCGCTTGGTCATGGCGCCCGTCGTGACCATGGTGTGCGCGGCGAGGTCCTTCGGCGCCCGCTCGAACGGCGCACCCGCCCGGCGCAGCGCGGCCAGGACGTCGAAGTCGCCCTCCCCCAGCCCGTGGCGGGCATAGAGGGCCACGAGCTCCTCCCGCAGGAAGGACGCCAGCCGATGCAACCTCCCGATCACGCCCATCGGCGAGGTGTCCAGTTCCGGGCGCTCGCGGGCCCACTCGGCCTGGATCTGCGCGACCCTGTCGTTCACTTCGCTCACCCGCCCAGCCTAGCTTCCCGGGAAGCGAGTCCGGCCGCCGGCGTCGGGGTAGTGGTTCGATAGGGGCACGTTTTCCCGCACGTTCCCCGACCTCGCCGGGAGGACTCCGGGGCGGCCCGCGGGAAAAGCCGAACGCATTCGACGTTTAGCTTCCCAGGAAGCTAAAGTGTCTTCCATGGAAGCTAAATGGCGCTGGGTCCTCGTGGCGGCCGTCGCGCCGATCACGTGGGGCAGCACGTACCTGGTCACCCCGATGTTCCTCCCCGCGGACGCCCCGCTGTGGGGCGCGGCCCTGCGCGCCCTGCCCGCGGGCCTGCTCCTGCTGGCGATCCGGCGCCGCCTCCCCCGCGGGGCGTGGTGGTGGAAGGCCGCGGTCCTGGGCACCCTGAACATGGGCGCGTTCTTCGCGCTCGTCTACGTCGCCGCGCAGCTGCTGCCGGCCAGCATCGCCTCGACGCTGATGGCCACGTCCCCCGTGGCGATGATGCTCATCGCCTGGGCCGTGATCAGCGAACGCCCGCGCGCGCTCGCCCTGGGCGGCGCGGCGCTCGGCATCGCGGGCGTCGCCCTCATGGTGCTGACGGGTACGACGGCGGTGCGCGCCCCGGGCGTGCTGGCCTCCGTCTCGGCGATGGCCATGGCCTCCCTCGGCTACGTGCTGGCCAAGAAGTGGGGCGCGGGCGTGGACGTGTTGTCCCAGACCTCCTGGCAGCTCGTCTTCGGCGGGGTCATGCTGCTGCCGGCGGCCGCGCTCGTCGAGGGCGCGCTTCCCCATTTCGACGGGCCGGCCGTCACCGCGATGGCCTACCAGTCGGTGATCGCGACCGCGCTCGCGTACGCGTGCTGGTTCGCCGCGCTCGGCCGGCTCGGCGCGGGAACCGTGGGCCTGATCGGGCTCTTGAACCCCGTCACGGGCGTGCTGCTCGGCACCGCGGTGGCCGGCGAGGCGCTCAGCGGCCGCCAACTGGCCGGCATGGGGCTGGTCCTGGCCGGGATCCTGCTGGGCCAGCCCGCGCTCGAGGCGTGGCTGCGCGCCACGGCGGGGCTCCGGCGTCGCACTCCCCCGCCCGCATCCACGGCGCCGCTCCCGGCGCCTGCGGACTAGCCGACCACGGCGGAGCACACGGCGACCCCGGCGCGCCACTGACCCCCGCCCCCGGCACCCCCTCGCGCAACGCTGTCCACCCCAGCGTCGTTTTCAGAGCTGACAACGACCCGGGAGTGGAGGGTGATGCGGGACTGAGGGGTCAGACGGCCGCCGCGAGATCCGCCCCGAGCGCCGCGACGATCGCGTCCACGACCTCGTCCGTGCCCGCCGTGCCGCCGATGTCGCGGGTCAGGGCCCCGGCAGCGGTGGCCGCCTCGATCGCGGCCTCGACCCGCCGCGCCTCCTCGTGCAATCCGAAGTGGTCCAGCATGAGGGCCGCGCTCGCGATCGCCCCGATGGGATTGGAGATGCCCTGCCCCGCGATGTCCGGGGCGGAGCCGTGGACGGGCTCGAACATCGACGGGAAGCGGCGCTCAGGATTCAGGTTGGCGCTCGCGGCCAGGCCCAGGCTGCCGGCCAGCGCGGAGCCGAGGTCGGAGAGGATGTCCGCGTTGAGGTTGGACGCGACGACGACGGAGAGCTCCTCCGGCTTGAGGATGAACTTGGCGCTCATCGCGTCCACAAGCACGGACTCGGTCGCGACGTCCGGGTAGTCCGCGGCCACGCGGGCGAAGACCTCGTCCCAGAGCACCATGCCGTACTGCTGGGCGTTGGACTTGGTCACGGAGGAGACCTTCTTCACGGCGCGCGTGCGGGCCAGGTCGAACGCGAAGCGCATGATCCGCTCGCAGCCCTTCTCGGTGAACAGTGCCGTCTGCAGGGCGACCTCGTTGCCGGGGCCGCGGCCGGAGAGGTTGCGCCCCCCGAGGCCCGCGTACTCGCCCTCGCTGTTCTCGCGGACCACGACCCAGTCGAGCTCGGCTCGGTCCGCCTTGCGCAGCGGGGATTCGACGCCGGGCAGGAACCGCACGGGGCGGATGTTGGCCCACTGATCGAAGTTCTGCGTGATGTTCAGGCGCAGCCCCCACAGGCTCACGTGGTCCGGCACGTTCTCCCAGCCGACGGCGCCGAAGTAGATCGCGTCGAAGTCCTTGAGCTGCTCGAGCCCGTCCTCGGCCATCATCCGGCCGTGCCGCGCGTAGTAGTCGCTGCCCCAGTCGAACTCGGTCCAGTCGAACGCGAAGCGGCCGGCGGACTGCGCCTGAACGGCGTCGAGGACGCGGCGCCCGGCGGCGACGACCTCCTGGCCGACGCCGTCGGCGGGGATCGAGGCGATCGTGAAGACCTGGGTCTGCGTCATGGTGTTCCTCCCGTGGATCCTTGGCCGGCCGCGTCGGTGCGGGGGCCGTGGGTTCCATGGAACGCCGGCCGGGTGCATCGCGTCCAAGACCTTTTGTCCATGGCCGGGATAGGCAGGACCTATGAGTACGACGCCGGACGCGCGCCTCCGCGCGGCCCTCGCATCGCGCCCGCCAGCGAACCGGCACCCCCGTTCCCGGGGCGCCGGATCGGGATCAGGGCGCGGCCCCGGCGTCGTCGTCCCGATGCGTCGCCGCATAGCTGCGCGCCACGTCGAGGAAGGCGCGTGCCGCGGGCGTAAGATCGGCGCGCCGCCCGACGATCGCCACATGGAGCTCCGAGAGCGGCTCGATCCGCAGCACCCGCAGACCGGACCGGCGGGCGAGCGGAGCCCACGAGAGCGGCATCACGGCGTGGCCGATCCCGGCCAGCACGAGCGGCAGGACGGAGGTCCGGTGCGCGACCTCGACGGCGATCCGCACGTCGACGCCCGAGGCCAGGATGTCGTCGACCAGCCAACGCATGAGCGATCCGCGCTGTGAGACGACGACGCGACGGCCCGCGAGGTCCTCCCGGCGGATCGCCTCGTCCGCCTCGAACGCGCCCGCGCCGGGGCTCTCGATGAGCACGAGCGGCTGGCGCTCGAGCTGCGTGACGTCGAGGTCGGGGACGCGGATGGGCCGGTCCGAGCCGAGCAGGCCGATCTCCGCGCTGCCGCCCCGGACCGTCGCGATGACCTCCTCCGGGGTGAAGGCCCCGTCGACTCCCACGGTGATGCCCGGGTGCGCGCGGGAGAACTCGGCGATCATCGCCGTGAGCGGCTCGATTCCCGGGGACGGCATGGCGGTCAGCTCGAGCCGGCCCGTGCGGACGCCCTTGAGCGCGTCCATCGCCGAGGACGCGGCCTCGAGGTCGCGCACCACGAGCCGCGCGGGGCCGACGAGCTCGTGGCCCGCCTCGCTGAGCACGACGCGGCGTCCGACGCGGTGGAAGAGCGGCAGCCCCACCTCATGCTCGAGCGACTTGATCGCCTGGGAGAGCGAGGGCTGGGCGATGTAGAGCTTCTCCGCCGCGCGGCTGAAGCCCTGGTGGTCGACGACGGCGAGGAAGTAGCGCAGCTGGCGGACGTCCATGGATCCTCCCGAAAAAGATAGGGGCGGGCGCCGGGCGGGGCCGCGTCCATAGGGTATGCCTATTCCGGAGGTAGGGGAAAGGTCTTGGACGTGAGCCGCGTCACGGGCCGATCGTGGGATGACCACCCCACCGGACTCGATCGACACGAAGGACGATGATGTCCCAGCACCTAGCCACCCCCACCAACGCAACCCGGGGCACCGCCGGCGGCACCGGCGTCGTACCCCCGGCCTCCGGCAGCGCCCCCGGCGCCCGCACCAACGTCCGCGAGGCGCTCCTCGGCGGCAAGACGTTCCGCAGCCTCAGCGAGCAGAAGCTCTCCCCGCGCGAGGAGAGGTTCGAACGCATCCGCCAGACCCTGGGCTTCTTCCTCGCCCCCGCCGTCGCGATCGGCTTCGCCCTCCTGCCGACCGGCATGGAACCAACGCAGCAGCTGCTCGCCGCCGTGCTCCTGGGCGTGATCGTGCTCTGGATCTGCGAACCCGTCCCCATCCCCATCGGCGGCCTCATCGGAGTCGCCGCGATCGTGCTCCTCGGCGTCGCGGACGCCAAGTCCGTCCTGGCGCCGTTCGGGTCCACCACGATCTTCACGTTCATCGGCGCGTTCATCCTCGCCCAGGCCATGCTCAAGCACGGGCTCGCCCAGCGGCTCGCGTTCGCCGTGCTGTCGCTGCCCGGCGTCGCCAAGTCCACGTACCGGATCATCATCGCGTTCGGCGTCATCACATGCCTGCTCTCCGCGTTCGTCTCGAACACGGCGACCGTGGCGATGCTCATGCCCACGGCGCTCGGCATCCTCGCTGTGATCGCCCAGTTGATGCAGGACCGGGGCGTCGTGGCGTCCGACTTCGACCCCAAGCGGCTGCGCGTCGGCGCCGCCCTGATGCTCATGCTCGCCTACGGCGCGAGCGTCGGCGGGCTGCTCACCCCGGTCGGCGCCCCGCCGAACCTGATCGGCCGCGGGCTCATCGAGGAGGCCACCGGCGTGCGGATCTCCTTCGCCCAGTGGACCGCCACCGCGCTGCCGCTGTGCGCCGCGATGTTCGCCGTCCTGGCCGTCATCATGTTCCTGCTCAACAAGCCGGAACTGCGCCGGATCGAGGGCGTCGAGGAGTTCATCGCCGAACAGAAGGCCGCCCGCGGCAAGATGTCCCGCGCCGAGGTCAATACGCTCGCCGCGTTCGGCTTCACCGTCACCCTGTGGCTCCTGCCCGCGATCGTCAGCCTCGTCGCCGGCACCGAGTCGGAGGCGTACCTGTTCCTCGACGAACGGCTCGACGAGGGGATCGTCGCGGTCCTCGGCGCCGCGCTGCTGTTCATCCTGCCCACCGACTGGAAGGCCCGCAAGGCCACGCTGACATGGTCCGATGCCGCCAAGATCGACTGGGGAACCATCCTCCTGTTCGGCACCGGCATCATCTTCGGCGCGCTGCTCGCCGCGACGGGCCTGGCGGAGACCATCGGTGCCGCCGCGTCCGAGGGTCTCGGCGTGACGAGCGTCTTCGCGATCACCGCGTTCGCCGCCGTCCTCGCGATCGTCATCTCCGAGACCACGAGCAATACCGCGGCCGCGGCCGTCGTCGTCCCGATCGTCATCCCGCTGTGCCTGGCCATGGACGTGGATCCGTTCGTGCCCGCCCTCGCCGCGACGTTCGGGGCTTCCTTCGGCTTCATGCTGCCGGTGTCCACGCCGCAGAACGCGATCGTCTACGGCTCCGGGACCGTGCCGATCATCCGCATGGTCCGCACGGGCGTCTTCTTCGACGTCCTCGGCGCCGCGCTCATCATCGTCCTGCTCCCGGTGATGGTGGCGGTCACCGGCATCGGCGGCTGACCGCCCCGTCCCCCGCATCACTCTCCACTCCCACGTCGTCCTCAGGGCTGAGAACGACGCTGGAGTGGAGAGTGTTGTGTTGCGGGCGGAGCACGGCGATCGGGGGCGGAGCGCCGCCTACGGCCGGGCCACGAAGTACACGTTGAAGGGATCGGCCTCGACGTCGACGATCTCCACGGACCCGAACCCGGCCTCTCCCAGCATCCGCCCGGCCAGCTGCCGGCCCCACGCGGTGCCCAGGCCGTCGCCGCCGAGCCCCAGGGAGACGCTCATGCAGTGGAACATGGAGATCGCGTACAGGTAGCTCCCCCACGGAACGGCCGCGTTGTCCTCGAGGTTGCTGGACGCGTCGATGTCCACCATGAGGAACACGCCGTCGCCGCGCAGCGCCGAACGGATGTTGGCGAGCACACGGCCCGGGTGCGCCTGGTCGTGGACCGCGTCGAAGGCCGTGACCAGGTCGAACTCCGCCACGTCGTCCAGGCTGGCGACATCGACCACCTCGAACCGCGCGTTCGACACGTCCCACGCCTCGGCCTCCGCCCGCGCGGCGGCGATTCCCTGGGCCGAGAAGTCGTACCCCGTGAACCGGCTCGCCGGGAAGGCGCGGGCCATGAGGTTCACGGCGTGCCCTGAGCCGCAGCCGACGTCGAGCACGTCGATTCCGGCGGCGAGCCGCTCCGGCAGGCCGGGAACCAGCGGCAGGATCCCGTCGACGAGGACGGCGTCGTTCACCGTGGCCGATTCCTCCGCCATGATCCGGTGGAAACCCGGGTACTCGGCGTACTCCAGGCCGCCGCCGTGGCGCAGGCAGTGCAGGACCCGTTCCTCCACGGAGCCGATCAGGGGGATGTACTGCATGAGCTGGGCGAGGTTGTCCGGTCCGGCGGCCCGGGTCAGGACGGCCGCGTGGGAGGCGGGGAGGTGGTAGCGCGTCGATTCAGGCTCGTAGTGCACGACGCCGGCGGTGGCCATCCCGCCGAGCCATTCCCTCACGTAGCGCTCGTCGAGGCCCGCGGCGTCCGCGATCTGCCCGCTGTCGGCGGGCGGCAGGCCGGACAGCACCTCGAAGAGGCCCGCCCGGTGGCCGATGCTCGTCAAGAGGGTGATCGCCGAGGAGTTGAGGATGTCGAGGTAGCGGGCCGAGAGCGCCGCGGATTCCGCGGCGGCCGCGTCGGGCGCGCCGTCTCCGCCCGGTCCGGCCGGGGTTCCGGCGGCGTCCGGAGTGGGCGCGTCGGTGGCCGCGCTTGTGGTCGTTTCGGTGGTCATGGTCGTGGTCCTTGCCGTGTGGGCCCGCCGGCCCGGCGCGCCCGTGGCGCGTGATCGGGCCGGGAACCGGGCCGGTGGTGGGGTGTCCGCCCGCGGTCCCGGATCGCTCCGGCCGGCACGCGGCGCCCCTCGATGGAGTGCACCGGGCCGCCGCCGTCCTCCCTTCGATTCCCGCGCCGTCCCGGTGCCCTCAACGCTAGGGATCGGACGGCCGCGGCGGATCGGGAGGATGCCCCATCTGCCGCTCCCGCGGCATGGGGCGTTCGGTGCAGGACGACGCCGGGGCCCGCCTGGAGCCAGTCCCTGCGGCAGGTCGGGACGTTCGCAGGACGACGCCGGGGCCCCGCCTCAAGCCCGTCCCCGCGCCGGGTCGGGACGTTCTGCGGGGCCGGGCCGGCCACGCGCCGCGATGCCGCGCTCGTGCGCCCAGGCCGCGGCGGCGGTGCGCGAGGCGACGCCGAGCTTGGCGAAGATGTTGGACAGGTGCCGGCCGACGGTCTTCTCGCTGATGTAGAGGGCCGCCGCGGCCTCCCGGTTGCTCGCCCCGGAGGCGACGAGCCCCAGCACCTCGGACTCGCGGGCCGTCAGTCCGCCCGGGACGTCGCCAGGGTCGAGCCGTTCGACGTCCGGCACGGCCCCGAGCTGCCGGTACATCTCGACGGCCGTCGCCCGGTCCGCGGCCGCTGCCGCCACATCGCCGAGACCCGCGTGGGCCCGGGCGCACATCTCGTGCACGGCCGCTGACTCGTAGCGGGCGCGCAGGTTCCGGTACGCGACGCCGGCCGCGCGGAGCACCGGCAGGGCGTCCCCGAAGCGGCCGGCCGCGACCAGGACCGCCGCCCTGGCCTGAAGGGCCCACGCCCGGAACCCCTCGGTCCCGAACCCGGCGGCGGTGGACTCGAGCTCGGAACACAAGCGTCCGGCGTCGTCCTCCCGTCCCGCCGCGAGCGCGATCCGGACCCCCGGGCCCAGCAGCCGGGCGGCGCTCAGGGCGTCCCGGCCGGCCAGCGCGGCGCTCACGGAGGCCCAGGCCTGCGCGGGGCGGCCCCGGGCGAGCTCAAGCAGCGCGGCGCCCGGCTGGTGGTCCATGCCGAACTGGGCGGTGCGCGCGTACGCCTCGGAGGCCCCGGCGAAGTCCCCGCGCAGCCGGCGGATCTCGCCAAGCTGGTAGTAGGCCTCCCCCGCGACCCAGCCGTTCACGCCGGCCAGCTCGGCCCCGGCGCGTTCGACCCCGGCCTCCGCCGCCGCCCAGTCCCCCTCCGCGCACAACAGCTGGAGGCGGTGGATGCGACAGATCCCGGAATACACGGCCTCGCCCCGGAACTGCTCGCACCACCGCTCGGTCGCCAGCGTCCAGGCGCGCATGCGGGACAGGTCCGCCAGCTCGTGGCACGTATGGATGACGGTGCAGTACACGTCGCCCGCCCACTCGGGCGGCAACTGTCCGGCGAGGACCGGAAGCATCGCCTCGTCGAGCTGCGCGAAGCCGCCCGCCGGATCCCCGGTGCGGGCGTCGACGAGGCCAGACAGGACGAGGGCGAGGCATGTCAGCTGCGGGGCGCGCAGGCGCCGGCCGAGATCGTGGAGCGCCTCGGAGGCCTCGCGGGCGCCGCCGAGGGAGGAGAAGTCCAGCGAGATCGACGCCTCGAGGTAGCGCAGGTAGCCGTGCTCGATCCCCTCCGGCGCCCCCCTCAGGAGCCGGCGTGCCCGGCTGGCCCAACCGGAGGCGATCACGAGGTCGCCGCGGATGAACCACAGCAGGCCCAAGGTCGCGGCCTTCATCGCGGCGTCGACCGGGCCGGCGTCGTGCTGCAGCCGCTCGAAAACGTGCTCGGAGATCTCGAGCGCCTCGCGCGTGCGGCCGGTCCACCAGCAGCAGCGGCCCAGGAGGTCGAGGTCGGCGGTGTCGAGCTCCCCGGCCCGGGCGGCCGCGCGGGCACGTTCCAGCCCGTCGCAAGCGGCGCGCCAATCCCCGCGGGCGTATGCCGTCCGCGCCGATTCCAACAGCCCTGCCTGATCCTCCATGGCACTCTCCAGCACCACGGTATACCGCGGCCGTGCCGGCGGACAGGGCGCGGCGACGATGCCCCGGGCCTTCCGCCCGGGCTCTCGCCCGGAGAGCCCACCCCGCAATCCCCTCCGCCCACGGGTCGTTATCGGCGGCTCGAAACGACCCGTGGGCGGAGAGCATTGCGACCGGGGGTCGGCTGGTCCCAGCGGACGTGGCGGACGGTCCGGATCATCGGAACGCCGCCGGGTCGAGGGAGAGGATCCGGTCGTCGTCGGGGCCGGGGCGGCCCCGGCCGTCGGTGTTGTTCGTGACGATCCACACGCGCCCGTCGGGGGCGGCGACGGCGTCCCGCAGGCGCCCGAGTTCGCCGTCGAAATGCAGCCCCGCGGATCCCGGATCCTCCACCGGAACGGTCCGCAGCACGGCCCCGCGCAGGTTCGCGAGGTACAGCACGCCGTCCGCGTGGGCCATGCCGCTGGGGCTCGCGTCCGACGGCGCCCACTGCTGCACCGGGTCCGTGAAGCCCTCGCGCCCCGCGATCCCCTCGACCTCGGGCCAGCCGTAGTTCGCGCCGGGTGTGATGACGTTCAGCTCGTCCCACGTGTTCTGCCCGAACTCGGTCGCGAACATCGTCCCGTCCTCCGCCCAGGCGATCCCCTGCGGGTTGCGGTGCCCGTAGCTGTAGACGGGCGAGCCGGGGAACGGGTTGTCGGCGGGGACGGCGCCGTCGGGCGTGAGGCGCAGGATCTTCCCGGCGAGCGAGTCCCGGTCCTGCGAGAGCGGGCGGTCGGCGGCGTCGCCCGTCGTCGCGTACAGCATCCCGTCGGGGCCGAAGGCGATCCGCCCGCCGTTGTGGTTGCCCGCGGCCGGGATGCCCTCAAGGAGCGTCTCGGGCTCCCCGAGCGCGAGCGAGCCGGGCGCCCCCTCGAGCGCGAAGCGCTGGATCCGGTTGCCGCCCGCCGCGGTCGAGTAGGCGTAGAGCCGGCCCCCGCCGTCGACCGCGAGCCCCAGGAGCCCGCCCTCGCCGCCGTGCGCGACGCCGTCCACGACGCCGACCTCGCGCGCGTTGCCCGCGTCGTCGAGCTCGAGGATCCGCCCGCTGTCGCGCTCGCTGACGAGCGGCGTCGCGTCCAGGAACGCCACGGACCACGGGGCCTCGAGCCCGGTCGCGACCACGGCCTCGGGTTCGCCGGGCGCCTCGGCGGAGCCGGTCTCCGTGGCCGGCGCGGGGGACGTCTGCGCCGCCGGGGAGGACGACGCCGGGGCCGTGCCTTCGGGGGCGGGCGCTCCCGTGCACGCCGCGAGGAGCAGGACGACGGCGGCGCCGGCCACCGCGCGGCGGATGCGTTTCATGGTTCCTCCTCGGGCGGATCGCGGGACAGCGGGCCTGAACCGGGTTCCCCTGCTTCAGCCTAGGGATGCAGAGGCCGCTTGGGGAGGGCCTCCCGGTACCACTGTGGACGGGCAGGCCCTGTGGAGGGCGGATCCGGCCGCGCCGCCGGCTTGCCCCCCGGGTGCCGGAACCGGGAACGATGGGGTGCGACGAAGGGACGGTCGTGGCATCTCGGAAGAAACGCCCTCACAAGGGACACCTGCGGCTCGTTGGCGGGCGGCCCCCTGGCGGGACGGCCATCGGAGTCGCCCGCATCGAGGCGCTCCTGCCGGACTACGTGACATGGGTCCTCAAGCAGGGCGGGACGCGGGAGGCGGCCGTGGCGGCCTGGCACCTCGTCGCCGACGTGGCGCGGATGCACGCGGACGCGGCGCCCTTCCAGGCGCCCGACGAGCTCGATCCCGGACTCGTCCGGCAGATCCTGCTGGCCGGGGAGGACCCCGACCTCGTCGACGACATGGCAACCTCACTCGACGCCTACCTGCACTTCTTCGACGAGACCGGGCGCTGGACCCGTGGCCGAGACACCTGGGAGGCCTTCCACGACCTCGTCACGCCGGATGACGACGAGATCGACGTTCCGGAGCTGACGGCGGAGGAGGCCCTGTCCGCATGGAAGGACGTGCCGCTGATCGGCTCCCTCCTCGGGCTCCTGCGGTGGATCGGCCCCGCACGGGACGTGACCCAGTCCGGGCTGCTACGGCTCAAGGACATCGAACCGGCGGCCGCGGCGCGGGGCTCTTCGTCCGGGGCGTCCGCAACGCGAAGCGGCCGTTCCCCGACGCCCCCGGCGAGTCGATCAGCGGCACGGCGGAGGAGCCGCTCATCGTTCCGACGATGGCCGATTCCTCCGCTACTGGAGCGCGCTTGAGATCGCGGAGCGCATCGAGATCGGTTCCACGCGCGTGTGGCCGACGCCGCGCGCCGAGGCCCTGCTCGCGGGCCACGCCGCCCTGGACGAGGAGGCGGACGTGTATCTGGGGTTGGCCTCGGCGTACCTCGCCAGCACGGCGTCGGCGGTGTCGCCCGGTTCCGCGGCGCCGGACGCCATGATGCTCGCCTTCTTCCACGGTGCGGCGCTCGGAGACCTTCCGGTCGGCGTGCTGGACGGACCACTGGACGAGTTCACCGAGACGAACGTGGTGGCCGCCCTGGCGCTCGAACGGCGCCGGCCGTTCCTCCTCGACATGCTGCAGGACGGGCTCCTGGTGCGCTCGGGCGGTGTCCTGGTGCTCCCACCGGTCGCCCGGGAAGCGGTCGTCGCCGTCGAGTGGGGCCTGGAGCAGATCGAGGCGCAGCTCGAGGCGGGCCGGGACCCGTTCGAGGGCTGGCGGGCCGGGGATCAGCGGCCGATGCGCAGGCGGATCGCGACGACGTCGTCCAGCTGGACGCCCTCGGCCCGCCGGACGGCGTCCTTGAGTGGCACGAGGTAGCCGCCGTCCTTGGGGAACAGGGAGGTCGTGAAGGGAGTGGATCCGAGCGTCCCGCTCACGGGGATCACGCCCCAGCCGTAGCTGACCACGGGCGCGAGCTCCCGGATCAGCGCCGCCTCGGCGTCCGGCACGCGGACATAGTGGAACGGCGCGGGGCCGCGCCAGTAGAAGACCTCGCCGACGACCTCGACCCCGGGCCGACCATCCCGTTCTGCGTCCACTGCCGCTCCCTGCCTCCTCCGCCGACCGGCCCCGCGGCGACCACCCGGCCCCCGCGTCGCCGTCGGACCCTGGCCTGCCGTCGCCCGAGACCGCGGTCCGCACCGGTTCAGTGTGCCACGCGCCCGGCTTCCGGCGCACCGCCGCGTACCAACGGGTAGCATTCCGTGATGGACGACCGGGAAGGAGACGCCGTGGCCCCGCGACACCGCCCGGAAGGGACACGGCCCGAGCCGCTCCGCCCCGAGCCGGTCCGCCCCGACTTCGACGCCTACACCGCCGCGCTCGACGACGCGGGCCTCCGGACCCGCCCCGCCGCGCTCCTGGACCTGGACCTCTTCCGCGCCAACGCCGCGGCGATGGCCGCCCGCGCCGCCGGAACGCCGATCCGCGTCGCGAGCAAGTCCCTGCGCGTCCGCCGTGCGCTCGACGAGGCGCTCGCCCATCCCGGCTACCGTGGCGTGCTCGCGTTCACGCTGCCGGAGGCGCTGTGGCTCGCCGGGCACGGGGCCGACGACGTCGTCGTCGCCTATCCGTCCACGGACCGCGCGGCCCTCGCCGCGCTCCTGCGCGGGGAAGCGCACCGGCACGTCACGCTCATGGTGGACTCCCCGGAGCACCTCGGGCTCCTGGCCGCCGCGGCCCGCGACGCCGGTTCCCCGTCCGGCCGTCGCTTCCGGGTGTGCCTGGACCTCGACGCCTCCTACGCCCCCGTCCGCACCTGGCCGCGCGGCCCCCGGATCGGCCCCCTGCGCTCCCCCGTGCGCACCGCGGAGCAGGCCGTCCGGCTCGCGCGCGCGGCCGCGGACGCCGGCGTCGACGTCGTCGGGCTCATGGCCTACGAGGGCCAGGTCGCGGGCGTGGCGGACGCCGCCAGCACCCCGCGGGGTGCCGCGGTCCGCGCCCTGCGCACGCTGTCGATCCGCGACCTGGCGACGTGGCGCGCCGAGGTCGTCGCAGCGGTCCGGGCCGCCCTCGGGCAGGGATCCGGCCCGGCCACCGGGCAGGGCGCCGGCCTCGAATTCGTCAACGGCGGCGGCACGGGCTCCCTCGAGTCCACGGCCGCGGAGGACGCCGTCACGGAGCTCGCCGCCGGCTCCGGCTTCTACGGGCCCGAGCTGTTCCAGCACTACCGCGGGTTCCGCCCGGCCCCGGCGCTGCACGTGCTCTTCGACGCCGTCCGCCGCCCCGGCCCGCGCACCGTGACCGTGCTGGGCGGCGGCTGGACGGCCTCGGGCCCCGCGGGTCCGGACCGGCTCCCCGTCCCCGTCTGGCCGCCGGGGCTGCGCTACTCCGCCACGGAGGGTGCCGGCGAGGTGCAGACCCCGCTCACGGGCGCCGCCGCGGCCGGAATCCGGCTCGGCGACCCCGTCTACTTCCGCCACGCCAAGGCGGGCGAACCGTGCGAGCGGCTCGGCGAGGTGCACGTGTTCTCAGGCGGGCGGATCACGGACACGTGGCCCACCTACCGCGGCGAGGGAAGGGCCTTCCTCTGATGTCCACCGAGCACGACGCCGGATCCCCCGCCCCCGTGCCCCGGACCACCGGGGCGCCGGGCTGCTCCGTACCGGACGCCGCCACGAGCGGCTTCCCCGCGCGCGGTCCCGGGGCACGCGGCCCCGGGACGTGGGGTCCCAAGGCGTGGGGCCCTGCCGCGCGGGGCGGGCCGCTGCCCGCCGGCGCCCGCCCCGCACCCGGCCGCCTGGGCCGCGCCGACACCGGTGGCGGCGTCTGGGCCTGGAGCAACTGGTCGGGCAGCGAGCGGTCCCGGCCGTCCGGCGTCGTCGTGCCCTCCACGGACGCCGAGGTGGCCGCCCTGCTGCGGCGCGCCTCCGAGGACGGCACGCGGGTCAAGGCCGTCGGCGGGGCGCACTCCTTTTCCCCGATCGCCGCGACCGACGGGCTCCTGCTGGGGCTCGACGCGCTGCAGGGCCTCGTGGCCGTCGACGCGGGGCGCGGCGAGGCGGTGTTCCGGGCGGGAACGCGCCTGCACCAGGTCGCCGGGCTGCTCGCGCCGCACGGTCTCGCCCTGCCCACCATGGGCGACATCGACCGGCAGTCGATCGCCGGGGCGCTCGCGACCGGGACGCACGGGACCGGACTCGGCTTCACCGGGTACTCCGGGATCGTGGCGGCGCTGCGGATCGCGCTGCCCGACGGGCGGATCGTGGACTGCTCGGAGCGGACCGAGCCGGAGCTGTTCCGGGCGGCGCGCGTGGGGCTCGGCGCCGTGGGCGTGGTGCTCGAGGCGACCCTGCGCTGCGTGCCCGTCTTCCGGCTCGCCGCCGTCGAGGCGCCCGAGCCGCTCGCGCAGATGGAGGAATCGTTCCCCGAGCGCTCGCGGACCACGGACCACCTCGAGTTCTACTGGTTCCCGCAGACCCGCACGGTCCTGTCCAAGGCCAACACCCGGTTGCCGGGCGACGCGCCGTTGCGGCCCGTGGGAAGGATCCGCGGATTCGTCGACGACGAGCTGCTCGGCAACGCGGCGCTCGGACTGATGTGCGGGGTGGGGCGGGCCGTGCCGTCGCTCGTCGGTCCGCTGAACCGCCTCGCGACCCGGGCCGCGGCGGAACGCGGCTACGTCGACGCGTCCCACCGCGTCTTCGTCTCCCCGCGACGTGTGCGCTTCCGCGAGATGGAGTACGCGCTGCCGCTCGAGGCGTTCGGCGAGGCGTTCGCGGAGCTGCGCCGGGCCGTGGAGGGCTACCGCGAGCCGATCAGCTTCCCCGTGGAGGTGCGGACCGCGGCGGCCGACGACACGTGGCTCGGCACGGCGTCCGGGCGGGAGTCGGTCTACTTCGCCGTGCACCGCTACGCGCGCGAGCCGCACGCGGAGTTCCTCGAGCACGTCGAGCACGTCTTCACGGCGCACGGCGGGCGGCCGCACTGGGGCAAGATCCACACCCGGGACGCCGGCTACCTGCGGGGGCTCTACCCGCGCTTCGACGACTTCACGCGGGTTCGGGACGCCGTGGACCCGGCCGGGACGCTCCTGAACCCGTACCTTGAGCGGGTTCTCGGAATACGCGCCCACTGACCCCGGGCGGTCCGGGTCTGGCATGCTGGGGCCATGACCGAACCCTCCCGACGGAGCCCGCGCTACGTCTTCGCGGTGATCGCGGCCGTCGTCGTCGTCTTCCTCGTCTCGCGCGACCTGAGCGCCGGTTCCGGCCTGTCCCCGTGGACCTGGGCGGTGATCGGCGTCGTCGTGCTGACCCAGTTCGCGCTGCTCGTCCCGCGCCGGCGGGACCGCGGCTAGGCCGGGGCCCCGGACCCCGCGGTCAATCCCGGTGCCCAGCCGAGCGCCGGGGCGACCTCCTGCGCCGCGACCGTGAGGATCCGGCGGACGACGTCGGACGGATGGTCGAACGGCAGCGCGATCACGAGCTCGTCGGCGGCCCGCAGCCCGACGTCCCCGGCGAGGGCCTCCGCGATCCGCTCCCCCGTCCCCGAGGCCACGCGGCCGAACTGGAACGGCAGATCCGGATTCCCGCCCTGCCGCGCGGCATCCCGGTCGAGCAGCCACTGGACCTCCGCCTGCTCGGCGGCGTTCGCGTACGGGACGATCTGCCGGCTGACCGAGGCGTGGGACGCCCAACCGGCCACCCGGGCGTGCTCGGCGCGGTAGGCCTCGATGCTCGCGAGCTGCGCCTCCTCGAAGGAGAGCCCCGTCGCCTCGGTGTTCAGCGTCGACAGCTGCAGCCCGAGGCCCTGCCGCCCGGTCCGGCGCGCGCTGGCGAGCGAGCCGGCGCCGTAGGCGATGCGCCGCCGCAGCCCGGGGCTGACGGGCTGGACGGGCAGTTCCGTGCCGGCCTCCGCGAACGGGATCTTCTCGTCGGCGACCGCGAGCGTGCGCCCCTCGACGGCGGCGATGAAGCGCTCGACCCGTGCGTCGACGGCCTCCCGCAGCCCGCCCTCGATCGGGGCGTAGGCCTGCGAGAACGTGCCCTCGTTGTCGGAGTATCCGGAGCTCAGGCCGAGCTCGAGCCGGCCGCCCGTGAGCAGGTCCAGCGTCGCGGCCTCCTCGGCCAGCCGGACCGGGTCCTCGAAGCGGATCGGCGTCACCGACGTCCCGAGGCGGAGCCGCCGCGTGCGCTGGCCCGCGGCCGCCAGGAAGGGAACGGGAGCGGAGAGGTAGTGCTCGAGGTGGCGGTGGCGGACGTAGCCGACGTCGTAGCCCAGCTCCTCGGCGAGCTCGAACAGCTCGAGCCCCTCCTCGAGCCCGCGCGAGCGTCCTCCCTCGATCCCCGAGTGCTCGACGAACGCCAGGAAGCCCAGGCGGAACGGAGGTGGTGCGGTCTCGGTCATGGCGGGGTCCTCCGGGGCTCGTGGCGCGGTCCCTCCCAGTCAAGCACCGGGACGCCGGGCCCGTCACCGGGCGGGAACCGCCGGGCGCCGCAGCTTGGCGTGAGCGATCGCGGCCGCGCCGAGACCGCCAGCCACGAGGACCAGGAACGCAGTGCGCAGGCTCGTGGCGTCGGAGATCAGCCCGATCGCGGGCGAGGTCACGAGGAAGCCCAGGCGCATGAGCCAGCCCAGCATCGCGATCCCCGTTCCGGCGGGCAGCCCCGGCACGGCGTCCGCGGCGGCGAACGCGGCCGGGACCAGGGTGGCGCAGCCGAATCCGGCGAGCGCGAAGCCCGCCATCGCCCCCAGCGGCCCCGGGCCGAACACCACGACGAGGCCGCCCGCGGCGATCAGCAGGCCGCCGAACCGGGCCACGTTCCCGCGCCCCCAGCGGTCCGTCATCGGGTCGCCGAGGATCCGGCCGACGAACTGCGCGGAGATCAGCACGGTGAGCCCCAGGCCGGCGAGCGCGGGCGCGGCGGTGGTCTCCGTATGCAGGAACAGCACGGCCCAGTTGTTGCCGACGTCCTCGACGAGGATCCCGCAGATCGCCAGCACGACGAGCGGGGCCAGCAGCCGGGCGGCGGCGTAGCGTCCGGTCCCCGCCCGCGCGGCGCCGGGCCCCGGAGGGGGTACGACGCCGGAGCCCGCCTTCTCCGCGCCGCCCGCCGCGCCCGCGGCTGCTGCGTCGGGGGTCCGGCCGGGCACGGAGGCGGGGATCCGCGAGAGCACGCCGCTGTAGACGGCGGCGAGGGCCCAGACGGCCCCGTTGACGATCATCTGCGTGCCGATCGGGACCCCCTGCGCGGCGCAGACCGCGCCGATGAGGCCGCCCGTGGCGGCGCCGATGCTCCAGGCGGCGTGCAGGGAGTTCAGGATGGAGCGGCCGTGCCACCGTTCCACGGCGACCCCGTGGACGTTCTGGGCGGCGTCGACGATCGCGTCGATCGTCCCGCCGAGCACGAGCGCGGCGACGAAGACCCAGACCGTCGGCCCCGCTCCGGCGCAGGCCACGGCGGCGGCCAGGAGCACGGAGCCGGCCTGGACCACGAGCGGGGCCCCGAAGCGCCGGATCAGCGGGGCCGCCCACGCGGCGGCGAGGATCGCGCCGACCGGGAAGGCGATCACGGACAACCCGAACTGCGCGTTGCTGAGCCCGAACGCGTCCTTGATCTCCGGCAGCCGCGGCAGCAGCGCGCTGAACAGCACGCCGTTGGTGAAGAACATGAGCGAGACCCCGAGGCGGGCGCGGGTCGACGGCGGGACGGAGCGTGGCATGCCGATCACCGTATGGGGTTGAATGATCACGTGCAACGATCACTTCGGCACCAAACGATCATCCGCTCCGTCTCCGGCCAGGCGGCGGCCGTCGCCGTGGACGACCTGGCCCGCCTGACGGGAGCCTCGGCCGTCACCATCCGGCGCGACCTCGCCGAGCTCGAGGCACGCGGCCTGCTCCTGCGCACGCGCGGCGGCGCCGCCCGCGCCCGCAAGCGCGGGGCCCCCATGCCGTTCTCCGTCCGCTTCGAGGCGGACCAGGAACGCAAGGCGCTCATCGCCGCGGCCGCGGCCGGGCTCATCGAGGACGACGACTCGGTGATCATCGACAACGGGACCACGTGCTTCGCGGTGGCGCAGGCCCTCGCCGGCCGACCGCTCACCGCCCTCGCCCTGTCCCTGCACGCCGCCGGCGCGCTCGCGGCGCGGCCCGGGCCGTCCGTCGTCGTCCCCGGCGGCCCCGTCGCGACCGATAGCCTGGCGTTCGTGGGCGATGCGGCCCTGCAGGCGGTCCGCGAGATGCGGGTCGACGCCGTGGTCCTCGGCGCGTGCTCCGCCTCCCCCGAGCACGGCCTGACGTCCACGACGTTCGACGACGCCTCCCTCAAGCGCGCGTGCCTCGCCTCCGCGAACCGGCGGATCCTGGTGACGACGCCGGACAAGCTCGCCCGGACCTCCACGTTCCGCTTCGGCTCGTTCGAGGACCTGACCCACCTCGTCACCACGGCCGACGCGCCCGCCGAGGTCCTCGAGGCCTTCCGGGAACACGCCGTCGAGGTCGTGGCCGTGGGTGGCGACTGATCGACAGTGTGCGTGGATAGGATCGGCGCAGGCCGCACGCACGGCCCCACCATCTGCAGGAAGGACCGGCCCATGGTCGCCCACACACGCGAGATCGACGGCGTTCCCGTTCATTGGACCGAGCAGCCCGGGCGGCTCTCCGCCTCGCTCGTCTTCCGGATCGGCGTGCGCGACGAGGACTTCGCCACTTCCGGGCTGACCCACCTCGTGGAGCACCTGGCGTTCTCCGCCATCCCGGTCCCGGACCACGAGACCAACGGCTCGGTCTCGCTGAACTTCACCGAGTTCACGGTCGACGGTCGGCCCGACGAGGTCGTGGAATCCCTCGAGGCCGTCTGCCGCTCGCTGTCGGCGCTCGCCGAAGGCCGCGTGGACGCGGAGATGCTCGCGCGGGAGCGCGCGGTCCTCGAGGCCGAGGGGGCCGTCGGCGCGGTGCCCTTCGAGGTCGGGGTCGCGCTTTCCCATCGCTTCGGCCTGAAGGGGCTCGGCTTGGCCCCTGTCCAAGCAAAGTACCTGGATCGGATCGGTCCAGAGGACGTGGCGCGGCACGCCGCCGAGTACTTCACACGCGGAAACGCGGTCCTGGTCCTGTCCGGCGAACCACCCGCGGGGCTGCGTCTGCCGCTGCCCGACGGCCCGCGCCGGCGCCCCGCCGACGTCCCCGCCCTCCCGCAGGCGGGGCCACACGAGTACGGCGACGAGGGCGAGGGCGTGACGCTCTCCTTCCCGACCCCCGGCCCGGCCGACGACGCCTCGCTCCTGCTGCCGCTCGTCTTCCAGGTCCTGCAACGCCGCGTCCGCGAGGGGCTGCGGCGCCAGGAAGGGCTGGTCTACGACGTCGATGCCGGCACCGTCTTGGTCGACGATCGGCGGGGCATCGCCGTCGTCCGGGTCAACGTCGCGCCCCGCAACGCGGCCGGCTCGGCCCGGCGGATCATCGACGAGCTCCGTTCGCTGCGCGACCACGGGGCGACGCAGGATGAGGTGCGCCGCGTGATCACGGCCCTTGAATCCGACGGCGCCGAGCCCGGCGCCGACCAGGCCGAGGTCTACGAGACGGCTCTCGACGAGCTCGTCGGGATCCGCCACCAGTCGATGGCCGAGCACCTCGCCGCATTCCAGGCCTACGTCCCGGGGTCCGGGATCGGGGCCCTGGCCGATCTGGAAGGGCAGTTGCTGGTGGGCTTCACCGCGGAGGCCTCTCCGGAAACCGATTCCCCCGTGTCCGCGGAACTGCTCTACCCTCCGCGCGACCGCGTCGACCCACCGGCCATCGAGGGCGCCGTCTACAAGCGCGGCCTGATCGCCCGGTTCGCGGGGGCTCCGGCCGACCTGAAACTGGTGATCGGCACGGACGGGCTGCAGATGACGATGTTCGGGCAGACGATCTCCGCGCTGTACTCCGAGGTCGTCGGGCTGGAGCACGAGCGCGTCGACGAGGGGGTCGACGGCGTCACCTTGTTCCTGGCGGACGGCTTTCAGATCGCCGTGCTGTCCGCGTGGTTCCGGAAGGGCTCCGAAGTCGTCGAGCGGCTCCGCTCGGCCGTTCCGGAGCGCCTGCACTACGCGGCGGAATCCAGGCCGGAAGCGGCCTGAACGCCCCGAGCATCACATCGCCTTCCACTCCTCGGTCCTTTCGACCCAGTCTGAACGACCGAGGAGTGGATCACGCTGCGGGTTGGCGGATGCGGCGGGTGGCGCCGCTGGATCAGCCGCCCCGGATGACCCCCTTCTCCGCGGCCTTGGCGACGGCGTCGGCCTCCGCCTGGGTGAGCGTTCCGTCCTCGACGGCCGCGTCGAGCCGCGACTGGAAGCGCTCGGCCCGCTCGGCCTTCGCCTCGCTGCGGACCTCCTCGATCGCCGCCTGGACCGTGGACTCGTCCAGGTCCAGCGCCTCGGCGAGGGCCGCGGCAAGGGCCGTGTCCCGCCCGCTCCGGTCCGCCCCTTCACCTGCGCTCTCGCCGCGCTGGGCCTCTCGGTAGGCGTCCACGGCCTCCTGGACCGCGGATTCCTCGACCCCGAGCTTCTGGGCGAGCTGCGCCGCGACGTCCCCCAGGCCACCGTGCCCGCCCCGGCCCTTGCCGCCCCGCTCCGCGCCCTCCGGCGCGGTGCCCCGGGAGCCGGCGTCCGGCGTCGTACCCGTTGCGCCCGACGGTGCCGCGCTCGAGCTGGCGCCCGTGCCGGCGTCCGCCGCATCGGTGGCCGCCGTGGCCATGCCGGCCACGCCGAGCCCGGCCCCGAGGGTCAGTGCCACGGCCGAGGCCCCGAGCACCATGTTCTTCTTTCGCGTCCCTGCCATGAGGATCGTCCTCCATTCGCCGCGTCGCGGCTTCGCTGGTGATGCCGGCGCGTGCCGCCGGCCCGCTTCCAGCCTGCGGGCGCAGTTCAGGGAGGGGCTGTCGAGGGGCTGTGCGGGCGCTATGAACCCGGCTCCGTTGCTGTGGACGTGCGCCTCAGCGCCGCCTGCGGGCGCGTTCGACGGCGTCCGGCTGATCGCCCGCGCGCTGGAGCGCCAGGGGTTCTAGCCGACGGCCTTCTTCACGAGGGCGGCGAGCGCCTTCTCCCCGTCGGCGTCCAGCCCAGCCACGGCGAACGACGTCGGCCAGAAGCCCGCGGCCTCGTCGAGCCCAGCCTCCGGGGAGAAGCCGAACGTGGAGTAGCGTTCCTTGTCCCCGATCCCGCTGCGGAAGAAGCAGAGGACCTTTCCGTCGCGCGCGTAGGCGGGCTGCCCGTACCAGACCTTGGGCGCCAGCTCCGGCGCGGCCTCCAGGACCACGGAGTGGATCCGCTCGGCCAACTCGCGGTCCGGCGAGTCCATCTTGGCGATCTTCTCGAGGCACGCCTTCTCGTCCGCGGCGGCCTTCTTCGCCGTCCGCCCGCCGCCCTTGGCCTCCGCCTTCAGTTCGGCGGCGCGCTCCTTCATCGCCGCGCGTTCCTCGGCGGAGAACCCGCCCTCCTGCTCCGTCGCTGCGCCCATGGTCGTTGCTCCTTCTCGCTCCCGCGGCATGTTGTCTCGCCCCACGCTAGCGGCCGCGGAGGGGCGGCCGCTTCTCGATTCCTGACGGACCGGAGGCCTAGAGGCGCGTCCGGCCGTCCGGGGCGTCACGCAGCAGTTCGACGTCGGCCGGGGCCGGCCACGCGTCGATCAACTCGTCGATCGGGAGCTCCGACTCCCCGACGAGGTCCACGGCGACGTACGCCAGCCGTCCGTCCTCGATCCGCAGGACGAGCTCGAGCTCCTCGCCGCCCGGGGCGAACCAGCGCCCGCGTACCGGGAACTCCTGCGAGTGCGGCACGACACGCACCACGTCCTGGGGCACCTCGAACTCGGCCACGGTCGAGAACGCCCCGCCGTCCCACACGAGCTCCCGCGCCCGGCCCAGCTGGTCCAGCAGCAGCTCCGCGTCCTCGCCGCCGCCGGCCCGCAGCAGGGCCTCGACCAGCGAGCTCAGCGCGGGGTCGACATCGCGTTCGAGGGGAGCCCCGGCGTCGTCCTCCTCCCCTTGGCCCGCGGAGGAATCCAAGGCCCGGTCGCCGAGGTAGGACACGACCATGAGGGCGGCGGCCCCGGCCGCCATCCAGCGGCGCGGGTGCCTGACGCCGCGGGAGGACAGCGCCCCGCTGAGCCGGCGGTCCCAGTCCTCGGAGGCGTCGGCCAGGGCGTAGACGGCCCCGGCGGCGGCGACCCCGGCGAACGCACGGGCGGGGACCAGCGCGGTCCCATCGCGGTCAATGGTGGCGGCCACGGCGAAGCCGCCGAACGCGGCGGACGCGGCCCGGTACCAATGGCGGCCGGACCGGGAGAGCCGGGCGGGGTCCACGAGCGAGAGCGCGCCGACCGCCGCGGCGGACACCGCTCCGAACGCGGGCGACAGCGGATCCGAGAGGGGTCCGAGCCGCTCGGCGAGCGCGCGGGCCCGCTCGCCGAGCGTCCCGAGGCGGTCCTGCAGGGGCGGCGTGCTGCTGTATCTCGTCGGTGTCATGGCTCTCCTTCTCGCTGTGGCGGGGGTCAGTAGACGCGCTCGGCGGCGAACTGCAGCGGCGGCAGCTCGGCGCGGCGGCGGACGAGGTCGCGGGCGTGCGCGTCGAGGCGGCGGTCCTCCTCGTTGACCAGCTCGAGCGGGCGGACGGGCGAGGCATGCCCGTCGGCGTCGCGCGTCACGAACACCGTCATGCAGCGGGTCGTCGGCCGCCACGAGCCGCCGCGCGGGTCCTTGGCGCGGACGTGGACCACGATGTGCATCGAGTGCGGGCCCGTGTGGATCATGCGGGCCTCGGCCTCCACCACGTCGCCGATGTGCACGGGGTTCAGGAAGTGGATGCCGCCCGTGTAGACGGCGACGGCGTCCGCGCCGCACCAGCCCATCGCGCACGCCCTCGCGACCTCGTCGATCCAGCGCATCACGATCCCGCCGTGCGCGTTCCCGCCCCAGTTCACGTCCGTGGGGGCGGCGAGGAAGCGGAAGCGCTCGCGCGGGGTCGTCCCGGCGTCCGTGTACTCCTGCGCGGCCATGGCGTCGCGGATCTGCGCGCGGGCCGCGACGCGGGCGGAGGCGCCGCGGGCCAGGTGCGCCGCCTCGTCGTCGGACGGGGCCCAGGCGGGCACGGGCTTCGGCTTGCGCTCGGCGTCCATCGCCACGAACACCAGGATGCAGTCCATGGCCGGCCGGAAGACGCGCTCGCGGACGTCGGCGGCGTCGACGGTGACGACGACCTGCATCGAGGAGCGGCCCGTGTCCACGATCCTGGCGTCGACCTCGATCAGGTCGCCGTTGCGGATGGGCCGGGTGAAGTGCACGTTGCCCACGTACGCGGTGACGCAGTAGCCGCCGGAGTAGCCGACGGCGCACGCGTAGCCCGCCTTGTCGATCCACTCGAGGACGCGGCCGGCCTGCACCGTGTCCCCGTCCTCGGAGACGTCGGTGGGAGACGCCAGGAACCTGAGCGTGACGCGGTCTTCCATGCGCTCATCGTACGCGGGCGCGCTCCACGTCATCCTTCTTTACATCCGGGTCGAGGCCGTCCGGGCGGGACCTACGCTGGGTCCATGCCGGATGCCTACGTCCTCCCGACGCTCGCGGCGCTTCTCGCCGCCGCGACGCTGCTCGGCGTGCTGTGGAGGGCGGGACAGGGGCGCACCGTCGCCGCGGCCGGGACCGAGCGGCTCGACGTCCCGGGGCTCGCGCCGGGCGGGCACTGCCACCAGTAGGGACACCGTGGCGGCGATGACGACGGCGGAGCCGGGCCCGCGCGTCCGGCCCGCCCGGGGCGGGCCCCCGCATGTGGTTCGGGGCCGCCCGGAGGGCGCCGCGGGTTCGGCGGGCGCCCGCTGGGCGGCCTGCGCCGCCGCCGTCCTCGCCGTCGCGGCCGCCGCCTTCCACCTGCGGGCCGCGTTCACGCACGGGCACGGGGTGGTGTTCGCCGCGGCCCTCACGGCCATGGCCCTGGCCTGCGTGGGCTGCGCGGTCCTGGAATGGCTGCGGCCTTCCTGCCGCACCGGGCGCCTGCTGATGTCCATGGCGCTCGGCATGGCGCTGGCACACGCCGCGCTGGCCCTGGGCGTTCCGGGCCTCGGCGGCTCCCACGCGGTACACGGCGGCGGGGCCGGCGGCGGGGCCGTAGCGGACGCCTCGGCACCGGGGGCGGACATGCTCGGCCTCGCCGGGCTCGAGCTGGCGCTGGCCTGGACGGCGGCCTGGTCCCTCCGCTCGGCGCGCCGCCCGGCCGCCGCTCCCTGAGCCCGCGGCGCCCGTTCCCCCGCGGTCGTCCAGACCGCGTCAGAACGGCGGGAAGCGGGAGGAGCACGCGGGCCGGGGCGGAGCGCCTACCGCAGGGGCCGCAGGAACTCCCTGATGTCCCGCACCAGGATCCCGGGCTCCTCGAGGGCGGCGAAGTGGCCGCCCCGGTCCTCGACGTCGGTCCAGCGCACGATCGTGTTGGACGCCTCCGCGAGGGCCCGGATGCCCACGTCGTGCGCGAACTGGATCGCCGCCGTCGGGACGCCGGAATCGATCTCCGGCTCGCCCCAGGCAGCCTCCTGCGCGTAGCCGACGGCGGCCGCGGAACCGGCGCTCGCGGTGAACCAGTTCAGCGAGGCGTTGGCGAGGAGGAAGTCGATGCCCAGGACCTGGTCCGCCGGCCGGTCCGCGGGGTGCGTCCAGGCCTGGAACTTGTCCAGGTCCAGGCGAGCTGGGCGACGGGCGAGTCGGCGAGCATCGACCCGACGAGCGCCGGCCGCGTGGACTGGAGGGAGATGTAGGCGAACTCGCGCTCCATGAACTTGCCGACCCGGCGAATCCTGTCCTGCTCCACCGGGGACATCGCGGCGAGCTCCTCCTCCCCGGCCTCGCTCGCGAACGCCCCGAGCGCGCCGTTGACGTGCACGCCGACGACCCGTTCGGGCGCCAACCGCGCGACCTCGGGGGCCACGCCGGCCCCGATGTCCCCGCCTTGGACGGCGAACCGGGCGTAGCCCAGCCGGCCTATGAGCTCGATCCGGGCCATCCGTGGGTGAGCAGCAGCGGCAGGGCTCCCGGCACGCGCGAGCGGACGTGGATGAAGTGGATCCGCTGCCCGTCGATCTCCGTGGTGAACTGCGGTACGTCCGCCAGTCGGCGCTCGTAGGCGCGCCAGTCGAAGGCCGCCCAGGCGGACACCATCGAGCGCAAGTAGGCGTCCGGGACGCCCGTGCCACACCCGTCGTCCGGAAGCGGGGGCGCAAAGCGCGTGGCGCGCAGGCGCGCGGCGAGGTCGTCGAGCCGATCCTGGGGGATGTCCACCCGGAAGGGTTCGATCGTAGCGGGGGTTCCGTGTGCTGCGTCCTGTTCCATGGCACCATTCTTCCGTTCAATGCGGTCAATAACCGTCCGCATTGGGAAACCTTCCCGGGCGTCCGGTGTCGTCTGGGGCACATATCCCTGTCTGGCCCGATTCACAAGGTGCCCTCAGCAACGGCCCGGAAGCTTGTGGTGAACAGCTTCCCACCGCAAAGGAACCGCCCCGTGAACTCCTGGATCCTCCTCGCCGCGGACCTCGTGGCCATCACCGTGCTCACCTACGTGCTCTACCTGCGCCGCCACCGCCGGCGCGACCTCGCCGTCGCCTACCTCGGCGTCAACGTCGGCGTGCTGGCCGTCGCGCTCGCGCTGACGGGCTCGTCGGCCTCCCTCGGCCTGGGCCTGGGCCTCTTCGGCGTCCTGTCGATCATCCGGCTCCGCTCCACGGAGCTGGCGCAGCACGAGGTCGCCTACTACTTCGCGGCGCTCGCCCTGGGCCTGATCGGCGGGATCGGGGTCACGCCGGAGTGGCTCGGCCTGGCGCTCATGGCGCTCATCGTCGGCGCGATGTTCATCGGCGACCACCCGCGGGCGTTCACCCGCTACCGGCACCAGTCGGTGGTCCTGGACCGCGCCATCGGCGACGAGCAGGAGCTCCGCGAGGCCCTGGGGTACCTGCTTGGCGGCCGCATCCACAGCGCCACGGTGCAGCAGCTGGACCTCGTCAACGACAAGACCCTCGTCGAGGTCCGCTTCGAGGCCCCTCGCGCCTCCTCCCGCCCTCCGCTTCCCGTCGCGCCGATCCCGGGGACGACGCCGGAGCCCTCCTCCGACGCGACCCCCGCCCGGGGCGCGCGGCCCGGGGAGCCCGCGTCCGGCGTCGTCCTCCCGTCCGGGGAGGAGGCCACCCCGGCTTCCGACGGGTCCCCGGTGCCTGCGGCGTCCGGCAGGAGCGCCCGGTGAACCCGCGCGAGCCGAGGTCGCTGACCCACCGCGGTTCGGTGCTGGAGCCGATCGGCCTCGAGGAGCTCAACGAGGCCGCCGCGCTGCAGACGCGCATCGACCGCAAGTACGTCGTGGACGCGGGGCTCGCCAACGCCCTCTTCGCGGGCCTGCCGCGGGACACGCGGGTGCTCGAGATCGGCGGGCTGCGCCGCTTCCGCTACGACTCCGTGTACTTCGACACCCCGGAGCTCACCGCGTACCGGCTGGCCGCGGCGGGCCGCAGGCGGCGCTTCAAGATCCGCACGCGCACCTATCTGGACACGGGCACCGCGTTCCTGGAGGTCAAGACGGAGGGGGCGCGGGCCGCGACCGTGAAGGAACGGATCCCCCACGCGCCGGCCGACCGCTCCCGGCTCACCCCCGAGGGCGCGGCCTACGTCGCCGAGACCCTGGCCGCGGCCCTCGGACCCGGATCCGCGCCGGACACCGCCCTGCTGCGGCCCGTCGTCGAGACCGCGTATTCGCGCACCACGCTGTACCTGCCGGGCTCCGGAGCCCGGGCCACGATCGACGAGGACGCCACGTGGCGGCTGCCCGGCGGCCCGGCCTGGACGCTCGACGGGCGCGTGATCGTGGAGACGAAGTCCGGCTCCCGGCCCGGGGAACTGGACCGGATGCTCTGGCGCCACGGCGTCCGGCCCGCGAAGATCTCCAAGTTCGCGACCGGCTTGGCCGCGCTCGATCCGCGGTTGCCGAGCAACAAGTGGACCCGGACCCTGCGCCGCGGTCTGCCGCTGCGCGCCGGCGAGACGCCCCCGCTGCTGCGGGCGACGTCGTAGCCCCGCCGCCTGCCGGGGCCCGCGTACCGCCGCCGAGCTGCGTCGCGCCCCCGACCCGCACCACCTGCCCTGCCCCGCCCTCCGGCGCGGGACACCCCCTGCCACCCCACGTCCGGCCGATTCCGGCCACCCGAAATCCCCCAGGAGAGACCCATGAAACGCACGATCCAGCGCACAACCCTCGCCGCCACCGCCGCCACGCTCGCCGCGGGCCTGGCCCTCACCGGATGCGCGGCCACGGCCGCCACCACCACCGGCACGGACGCCGACGCGGCCTCGGGCACCACGGGCACGGAGACCACGCTCGCCGCGACGAGCGCCGATACCGCCACGTCCATCGACCAGACCCACTTCGACGAGAACGACTTGTCCTGGGACACCGCCGAGGAGGTCGAGGTCGCGCTCGCGGACGGCGCGAGCACGGGCGGGACGGGGGTGGAGGTCGACGGCGACACCGTCACGATCACGGCGGCCGGCACCTACCGCGTCTCGGGCTCGCTCGCCGACGGCCAGCTGCGCGTCGCCGCGCCGGACGACGCCCTGGTCCGCGTCGTGTTCGACGGCGTCTCCCTCGCCTCGTCCACCGGCTCGCCGCTCGTGGTCGAGTCGGCGGACGAGGTGGTGCTGTTCCTCGAGGACGGCAGCAGCAACAGCGTCTCCGACGCAGCGGACTACGCCGACACCTCCGACGACGCCCCGGACGCGGCCGTCTACTCGGCCTCCGATCTGACGATCGCCGGCGGCGGATCGCTCGACGTCGCGGGCAACTTCAACGACGCCGTCAACACCAAGGACGGCCTGGTCCTGGCCGGCGGGACGGTGAACGTGACGGCCGTCGACGACGGGATCCGCGGCAAGGACTACGTCGTGCTGCTCGCCGGCGACTACACGGTCGACGCGGCCGACGACGGCCTCAAGGCGGACAACGAGGAGGACGAGGGCCGCGGCTGGCTCCTAGTCCAGGGTGGAACGCTCACGGTCGCGGCCGGCGACGACGGCGTCAAGGCCTACAACAAGCTCACGGTCTCTGGCGGAACGGTGACGGTCACGGAGTCGGAGGAGGGCCTGGAGGCCGCGCACCTGGAGATCTCGGGCGGCACGGTGGACGTGACGGCGAACGACGACGGGCTCAACGCCGCGGGCGGCACCTCCTCGGAGACGGAGCCGGGCGGGGCGGCCGGAACGCAGCGGGGCGGGCCGGGTTCCGGGACCGCGCCCGAGGGCGCGCCGGGCGCCGCGGAGGCACCCGCGGCCGGCGGCCCGCAGGGCGCCGCGGCGGGCGACTACTCGATCCTGATCAGCGGCGGCTCGGTGGTGATCGACGCCGACGGCGACGGGCTGGACTCCAACGGATCGGCGACCATCACGGGAGGGACGGTCGTGGTCAACGGCCCCGAGGGCAGCGGCAACGGCGCGCTCGACGTCGACGGCGAGTTCCTCGTCGAGGGCGGAACCCTCGTGGCGGCGGGCAGCGCCGGGATGGCGATCGGGCCGTCGGCGTCGTCGAGCCAGTCCGGCATCCAGGCGACGCTCCCCGAGACGGTTCCGGCGGGGACGGTCCTGCAGATCACGGACTCCAACGGCGAGCTGATCGCGACGTTCACCGTCGCCAAGGCGACCGGTTCCCTCGTCTTCTCCTCCGCGGACTTCGTGGACGGCGAGACGTACAGCGTGTACGTGGGCGGGACCGCCACCCAGGACGCGGGGCTCGAGCCCGCGGGGTCCGCGGCGAGCCTGGACGGGGCCGAGGAGGCCGTCAGCGTCGTGGCGGGCGAGTACTCCTCCGGCATGGGCGGCGGGATGCGCGGCGGGCAGCGCCCGTAGCCGCGTCCCGGGCGCGGGGGAGCTGCGACGGGCGCCGCGTCACGGAATCGGAGGTGCGGGGCCGCGGCAGGCACAATGGCGCCATGGCCCTGCACTTCCCCTCCACCGGATTCCACGTCGACGCGTTCCTCTTCGACCTCGACGGGACGCTGATCGACTCGACGGCCGCCACGGAGGCGGCGTGGTCCCGCTGGGGCGAGGAACTGGGGCTGGACGGCTTCGTGTACGAATACCACGGGGTGCCGGCCTACCGGATCGTCGACGAGCACGTCGAACCGGAACGCCGGAGCGAGGCACTGGCCCTCATCGAGCGGCTCGAGTCCCAGGAGACGGACGGAATCGTCTTCAAGGAGGGGGCCGAGGAGCTCCTGGCCGGGCTCCCCGCGGACCGCTGGACCATCGTCACCTCGTGCACGGCCGGGCTCGCCGCGGCGCGGATGGGAGCCGTCGGGCTCGCGGCCCCGGACCACCTCGTGACGGTGGACCAGCTCGCCCACGGAAAGCCGCACCCGGAGGGCTATCTGCTCGGAGCGGAACGGCTCGGCCGGGCGATCGGCAGGTGCCTGGTCTTCGAGGACGCACCGGCGGGCCTGCAGGCCGGGAACGGCGCCGGGGCCCCGACCCTCGCGATCACCGGCACCACCGCTTCGGCGGACCTCTCGGCGGACGCCGTCGTCGCCTCGCTCGCCGATCTCGCGGTGGCCGTGGACTCGGACGGCTCCCTGCGGGTTTCGCTCCGGGACTAGGCTGGGACGGACCGCCCCCCGAGCCGGAAGGGACTCCATGTCCGAGAACGACGTCCGCATCTCCCCCGTCCCCGAGACGCACCGCCCCTACGTCGCCGCGGAGGACCGCTACACGCATTTCGGCTACCGCCGGGTCGGGGACTCCGGCCTGCTGCTGCCGCCGATCAGCCTCGGCCTGTGGTGGAACTTCGGCGACAACCGCCCCTTCGACACCCAGCGCGAGATCCTCCGGCACGCCTTCGACCGCGGCATCACCCACTTCGACCTGGCCAACAACTACGGCCCGCCCTACGGCTCGGCCGAGGAGAACTTCGGGCGCATGATGCGCACCGACTTCAAGCCCTACCGCCACGAGCTCGTCGTCTCCTCCAAGGCCGGATGGGACATGTGGCCGGGACCGTACGGCACCCTGGGATCGCGGAAGTACATTCTGGCCTCGGCCGAGGAGTCGCTGCGGCGCATGAGCCTGGACTACGTGGACATCTTCTACTCGCACCGCCCGGATCCCGACACCCCGATCGAGGAGACCGTCGGCGCCCTGGACACCCTGGTCCGGCAGGGCAAGGCCCTCTACGTCGGCATCTCCTCCTACTCGCCGGAGCGCACCGTGCAGGCCGTGGAGGCGGCACGCGCCCTCGGGACGCCGCTCGTGATCCACCAGCCGTCCTACTCGCTCCTGAACCGCTGGGTCGAGGACGGACTCCTGGAAACGCTGCGGACGCACGGCCTCGGATCGATCGCCTTCACCCCGCTCGCACAGGGCCTGCTGACGGACAAGTACCTGGGCGACGATTCGGCCACCCCGTCCGGCGGGCGCACCTCGCTCGAGGGGCACCTCACCGAGGAGAACCTCGGCAAGGCCCGGGCGCTGGCCCAGGTCGCCGCGTCGCGCGGACAGTCGCTGGCCCAGCTGGCCATCGCGTGGCTGCTGCGCGAGGGCGGCGTGACCTCGGTGCTCCTGGGAGCCTCGTCGACGCGGCAGCTCGACGAGAACCTCGGCGCCCTCGAGAACCGGGAGTTCACGGCCGAGGAGCTGGGGCACATCGACCGGATCTGCCGCGGCGAGGCCGGAATCGACCTCTGGCGGGGCGTCTCGCACAGCTGACCCCAACCCCGCGCACCCCATCCCCCGCAACACGATCCACTCCCGCATCGTGACGCGTGCGTCGTCACGACAATTCCCCGGAGGGTGTTGCGGGAAGGGGCGGGGCTGTGGGGTGGCGGGGCCGGTGTTGTGGGGTGGGGTCAGCCGAGTTCGTCGAGCTGCTCCCAGAAGGCCTCGCGGACGGTCCGACGGACCACCTGGATGTCCGTCTTCCACTCGCCGAGGCGCTGGGCGCAGTCCTTGAGCAGCACGCGGTCGATCTCCGGCGGCAGCAGCGGCCGGTCGGCCTTGAGCTCCACGAGCTCGCTCTGGACGGCATTGGCGTACCAGCTGCGCGCCACCGCCGCCCCGACCTCCCCCGCGGCCTCGAGCAGGGAATGGTCGACGGGATCGGGCTGGCCGGGATGGTGCGTGGGCGGCTGCTGACCCGAGCTGTAGACGATCTGTGGGCCGCCGGAGCGGGCGGCGGCCGGATGACCGCTAGCGGGCGCGCTGGACCCGGGCCTCCGGCCGCGTGTGACGCCGTCGACGCAGAGGGCCAGGTGCTCGGCCACGGAGGCCAGCCCGATCGTCGATTCCTTCTTCCGCAGCCCGATCAGGACCACCTTCACGCCGTGGTTCTGCGCCTCCTCGACGGCCTCCGCGAGGTCGTCGTCGCCCGAGACGAGGTAGACGACGGAGACGGAACCATTGCGCGCGAGCCCGACGAGGTCGAGCGCGAGGCGGAGGTCGACGCCCTTCTGCTCGCCGCTGTAGGAGATCCGCCCCAGGCGGACCTTGACGCCGTCGATCATGCCGATGCGCTTGTGGTGGTCGGTGAAGAGCCCGTCCCGCGAGGCGTCGTACCAGTAGATGCGCAGGTTGTCGAGCCCCGAGTGCTCCTGCGCGCAGGCGGCGATGCCCGCGATGAGCCGCTCGTAGTTGACGCGCGTCGCGGCACGCAGCGACGTCCCCGCGATCTGTTGGCCGCCGATGGCCAGCAGGAACCCGGCGTCGACGAAGATGGCGCTCTGAGTGGTCACACTGTGCATCCTCCGTGGCCTCCGCGCCGGGCGGACAGGCACCCTGTCCGGGGCGGGAGGGCGTCCCGGACGGGGTGTGTCCGAGGGTGGGCCGAGGGAACCCCGCCCTTGACATTGTGAGCGCCGCCACATAGTTCTATATAGGACATCCCACCTCGGATGTCGTGAACCTCCCCCTAAGGTTCACTCCCCTGAAAGGACGCTCACCCTTCATGACCGACACCTTCATCCCCCGATCCGCCGCACCCGCGGCACGGCGCTCCCCCTGGCGCCGCCGCGCCGTCGCGACGCTCAGCACCGCCGCCATCGCCGGACTCATCGTCCCGACGCTGGCCGCGGCCCCCGCCGTCGCCGCGACGACGACCCCCGGCCACGACCCCTACGCGGGGCCGGGAACCTTCTCCGAGCAGAACCTGGCGGCCGACCGCACCTCGGCCAACTTCTTCTACCGGATCCCCGCCCTGACGAGCCTGGGCGACGGCGTCGTCCTGGCCTCATGGGACGGGCGGCCGGGCAGCGCGGCCGATTCCCCCAACCCCAACAGCATCGTGCAGCGCCGCAGCACCGACTACGGCAAGACGTGGGGACCACTCACGATCATCGCGGCGGGCAACCTGGGCACCGACGGCACTGCGAAGTACGGCTACTCGGATCCGAGCTACGTCGTGGACCGCGAGACCGGAATCATCTTCAACTTCTTCGTCTACTCCAAGGACCAGGGCTTCCACAACAGCCAGTTCGGCAACGACGACGCCGACCGCCAGATCATCAGCGCGGCGGTCGTCGAATCCACGGACGGGGGCCTCACGTGGAGCGAGCCCCGGCTCATCACGGACGTCGCGAAGCCCGGCTCCTCCAAGACCCCGAGCCCGGGCGACGTGCGCAGCATGTTCGCGACGTCGGGCGAGGGCATCCAGCTCAAGCACGGCCAGTACGCCGGCCGGCTCATCCAGCAGTACGCCGGCGACGTCCAGCTGGCGAACGGCACCCGCACCTACCAGGCCTACTCCGTCTACTCCGACGACCACGGGGCCACGTGGCACCGCGGCGAGTTCGTCGGCACGGCCATGGACGAGAACAAGGTCGTGGAGCTCTCCGACGGCCGCGTGATGCTCAACTCCCGCGACTCGTCCAACGGCGGCTACCGCAAGGTCGCCATCTCCACGGACGGCGGGCACAGCTACGGGCCCGTGACGCAGGACTTCCAGCTACCGGATCCGACGAACAACGCGCACATCACGCACCTCTACCCCGAGGCCGAAGCCGGCACCCGCGAGGCCGCGATGCTGCTCTACACGGGGGCGAACCGCGCGCCGTCGGCCCGCGAGAACGTCTCGGCCCGCGTCTCGTGCGACGACGGCGCGACCTGGCCGGGCCTGCGCACCATCCGCCACGGCTTCTCGGCCTATTCGAGCACGACGGCCCTCGGCAACGGCGAGTTCGGCACGTTCTACGAGGCGAACTACACGGACAACATGCAGTTCGCCCGCTACGACGAGGCCTGGCTCAACGTCGTCTGCGCACCGCAGCAGGCCGCGGACTTCAGCGCCGACGCCGGCTCCCAGAAGACCGTCCCGGTCACCATCACCAACCAGGAGGAGCAGCCCGTCGGCGGCACGCTGACGATCAACGCCCCGTCCGGGTGGACCGCCGCCACCGTCGACGTCGCCCCGATCGCCCCGGGCGCGTCCGCCGTCGTCGACGTCCCCGTCTCCGTTCCGAACACGGCGAACGGCACCACGCAGCTGCAGACGGTCTTCACGGCCGCCGACGGCCGCGAGGCCCAGTCGCTGCTGCGCGCGAACATCGCCGGACAGGAGGTCGTCGCCATCACGATCGCCGGGAGCCGGACGGACACCGCCCGCGACCTCGCCGCGAACCCCTACCAGGCGGGCCAGCAGGTGCCGTACAACTTCCTCGTGACGCACACGGGGAACGTGCAGCAGTGGGTGGTCCCGACCGAGGGCAACTTCGCACCGTTCGTCGCGACCCCCGTGGGCCAGCCGGCGCCGGCGGGCAACTGCCGCTTCGGCGTCTTCAACGTGGGCGCGTTCTACAACTGCTCGACGCCGCGCCACACGGTCACGGCGGCGGAGCTCGCGGACGGCTTCTTCGTCCCGCAGACCACCTGGACCATCGGCAAGACCGGCGCCCCCAACACCATCCTCGAGACGTATGAGGTCACGGGCGACGAGGTGGACCTGCTGGTCCGCGCGCCGGAGCTCTCCGCGACGGCCTCGGCCGCCGAGCTCGTCGACGCCGATGGCGACGGCTACGCGTCCGCTGGAGACGCGGTCCGTTCGACCGTCACGGTGGAGAACACGGGCAATGTGCGCCTGACGGGCGTGGGCGTCGACGGCACGGAGGTCGCCGACGAGCTCGCCCCGGGTGCCACGGCCGAGTACACTTTCACGCGCGCGCTGACCGCCGGGGACCTCGAGTCGGGTGAGGCACCGGCCGCCGAGCTCGCGGTCGCCGCCGCCAACGGCTCCCTCGAGGCCACGGCGTCGGCTTCGGTGCCGGCCCTCGCCCTCGAGGTGGAACCGGACGACGGCGGGGCCCTGGACCCGGGGACGCCGGACGATTCGGAGGCGAGCGTCCCGGGCAAGGCCGTGCTCTCCCACGACAACGGCTGGGGCACCGGCCTGCTCGACGGCGACTACACCATCACGATGAAGCTCCGGTGGGGCTCCAACGGATCCCTCTTCCGCCTCTACGAGGACGGCGAGCTCATCGCCGTCGAACGCCTCGGCGCCGACACCCCCAACGCCCAGGCCGTCACCACCCGCATCCAGGGCAAGGCCAACGGCACGTACACCTACACCGGAGAACTCGTCAACGCCGCCGGCACCACCCCCACCGGCACCGTCAAGGTCACCGTCAAGGACGCCAACCCGGCCGCACCCGTCCTCTCCCCCGACAACTGGGACAACGACGGCGCCTACACCGTCACCGCCAACCTCTGGTGGGGCACCAACGCCACCGCGTACCGGCTCTACGAGAACGGCCAGCTCGTCGACGCCCGCGAACTGACCGCCAACACCCCGGCCGCCCAGCAGGCCGCCACGACCCTCACCGGCCGTGCCAAGGGAAGCTACGACTACGTCGCCGTCTTCTCCAACGCCGCCGGCCAGACCGAATCCAAGAAGATCACGGTCAAGGTCACCAAGTAGCCCCCCCCCACGGGCCGTCCCGGCAGCGAGAGCGCCGGGAACTGCGCAGGGCCCTGCCGCCCCTTCCGGGCGGCAGGGCCCTGCCGTGCGTCGGCTATGCCGCGTTCCGCCGGCCGAAGAAGAGGTACGCGACGGGGCCGATGAAGTTCAGGAAGCTCGCGGCGACCCAGGCCGGCTTGGGTCCGCGGACCTCCGAGCGGGGGCGGCGGGCGATGTCGCGCAGCACGTAGCCCTGGAGCGCGATCTGGGCCGTCGCGACGACGGCGATCCGCCAACGCGCCTTCGGTGGGATCTCAGACCACTTCTTCTTGCCCATGGTTCTCCTCGACTTCCGCCGGCCCGTGGATTCAGGCCGCGGTGGTCCGCGGCCGCCGGTACCGCTCCGGCGCGGTCCGGCACGTCCATCGTAGGCCGCGGGCGGCGCGGTGCCGAGGGGGCGCCGTCGTCCCGATAGATTGGTGGGCATGCCTGAGACCGAGAACCGCCTGAGCATCTCCACCGGCGCCGGTGACGTCCCCGCCCTCTTCCTGCGGCCGGAGGGCGCCACGGCGCTCCTCGTGCTCGCGCACGGGGCCGGGGCGGGGATGGAGCATCCGTTCATGGCCGGCTTCGCGGCGGGGATGTACGACGCCGGGGTGGCCACCTTGCGCTTCGACTTCCCGTACCGCGCGGCGGGGCGCAGCTTCCCGGACCGGCCGCCCGTGGCGATCGATGCGTGGCGCGCCGCCATGGAGTCGGCCCGTGGGCTCGCCGCGGGCCTGCCCGTGTTCTCGGCCGGCAAGTCGTTCGGCGGCCGGATGGCGTCGATGGCGGTCGCGGAGGGCATGGAGACGGAGGGGCTGGTCTACCTGGGGTATCCGCTGCACGCCCCGGGCAAGCCGGAGAAGCCGCGCGACGCGCACTTGTACGGGATCACGGCCCCGATGCTCTTCCTCCAGGGCAGCCGGGATCCGTTCGCGCTGCCCGGGGAGCTCGAGCCCGTCGTGGAACGGATCGGAGCGACGGCGCGACTGCACTGGATCGAGGGCGGGGACCACTCGTTCAAGGTCGCGCGCTCGGGGCGGACACCGGCCGAGGACGGCGCCCTGGCCGCGGTCCGGGCCGCGGAGTTCATCGCGGCGACGGCACGCTAGCGGTCCTCCCGCCGCGCGGGGTTCAGGCGGCCTCGGTCCCTCCGCGCCCGGCACGCCCTGCGGTGGCCGGGTGGCCGCCGGGGGCGCGGAACATCTCCCAGACCGCGGGTCCGCCCGGGGTCGCGGTCGCGCGGAGCGTCTCGAACCCGAGGGAGCGGTAGAGGCCCACGGTGCGGGCCTGCGAGGTCTCGAGCACGCAGCCGAGGCCGCGTTCGTCGAGCCAGCCCAGGCCGGCCCGGCAGACGGCGGTGCCCAGGCCGCGGCCACGGGAGTCCGGCAGGACGCCGACGCTCGCCAGCGTCCACGACGGCGTGGCCGCCGCGACGCGCAGCAGGGCCGGATTGCGCAGGCCGTTCGATTCCGGGGAGGGGTCGAGCCGGTCGATGAGCTCCCCGTGGGCCGCGGCGATGCGGGACTGGACGTGCCCGGGCAGGAGCGGCAGCTCCTCCGGGATGAAGGCCGCGACGGCGGAGCCGGCGTCGTCGACCCAGACGGCCCCGCGCGGCAGGGCGACGTGCTCGGCGTAGGCGCGCTGGAGCACCTTGACGCGTTGCCTGCGCCCCGCCTCCGGAACCGTCCAGCGGGTCCAGGCGTCGTCGTCGAACGCGGCGGTGAGCACACGCTCGATCACCGGCAGGTCTTCAGGTGTTGCGCGGCGGACGGTCACGCGATCACCGTAGCACCGGGCCGCGGCGGGAAACCGGAGCCACGCGCCGCCGGGCGGGCGCACCGGCACGAGACCTGAAGGCCGGTCGGGAACGCACTCACGGCAATAGGTCAGTGGTGACTGTATAGTCATGGAATGCTGACCCTTGCATCCCGGCTCGACGTCATGCGCAGGCTTGGCCGCGCCATGTCCGACGCGACGCGTTCCCGCATCCTGATGTCCCTGCTCGACGGCCCCGGATATCCGGCGGTCCTCGCGCGCGAACTGGGACTGACGCGCACGAACGTGTCGAACCACCTGGCCTGCCTGCGCGATTGCGGGATCGTGGTGGCCGAGCCCGAGGGGCGGCGGACGCGCTACGAGATCGCGGACCCGCACCTCGCAGTGGCGCTGAGCGCGCTCGTGGACGTCACGCTGGCCGTCGACGAGAGCGCACCGTGCCTCGATCCGGGCTGCCCGGTCCCCGGGTGCTGCGACGCGGGCGTGAAGCCGTGACGGCCTCCGCGCCCGCACCCGGACGGGCCGCGAGCTCGGCTCCGCCTCGGCGATCGCCGACTCGAAGCAGACCCTGATCTGCACCTATCTGAGCGCGGCCCTCCTGGCAGGCCTGCTCCTGAACAGCCTGTTCGGCTGGGCCTGGGCCGATTCGATCGCCGCGCTGGTCATTGCCGCCTTCGCCGTCCGCGAGGGCATCGAGGCCTGGAAGGGCGAGGCCTGCGGCGCGGCGCCCGTCTCCGTGCTCACGGGAGAACGCCCGGCGGACCCGTGCGACGACGACTGCTGCGGCGATGCGGCGGAGGGGAAGCCGGCCACGGCGCGGCCGCCGGAGGACCACGCCGGGGTCAGTCCCCCGAGTGCGCCCTGAGGAAGCGGTAGACCTCCGTCTCGTCGACGCCCGGGAAGGCGCCCGGCGGCAGGGCGGCGAGGAGGTGCGTGTTGGCACGCGCCGCGGGCCACGCCTGCCCGGCCCATTGGCGGGCCAGGTCTGCGGGCGGGCGGCGGCAGCACGCCTCGTCGGGGCAGCGCGACTTCGAACGCTCGGTGGTATCCCGGCCGCGGAACCACTTCACGTGCTGGAACGGGACGCCGATGCTCAGCGAATAGGTCCCCGAGGAGTGGCGCTCCGTGCGGGCCGTGCACCAATAGGTGCCCACCGCCGTGTCCGTGTACTGGTTGTAGGCGCGGAACTTGTCCTCGACGTCGAAGACCTCCCGGCTCGTCCAGTACCGGCACACGGGCTGGCCCTCGATCGCCCCCGTATGGTCGGCGGGGAAGTTGACGCCGTCGTTCTCGTAGGCCTTGTGGATGATCCCCGATTCGTGGACCTTCTGGAAGTGCGTCGTGATGCCCAGGTGCTCGGTGGCCAGGTTGGTGAAGCGGTGCGCCGCCGACTCGTAGGAGACGGCGAACGCGTCCCGCAGGTCCTCGATCGCGAGCTCCTTCTCCTTCTTGGCCTCGTTGAGGAACGCCACCGAGGAGCGCTCCGGGATGAGCAGTGCCGCCGCGAAGTAGTTCGTGTAGACGCGCTGGCGCAGGAACTCCGAATAGTCCGCGGGCGTGCGGTGGTCCAGGACGTAGTGCCCGATCGCCTGCAGCAGCACCGAGCGGGCGTCGTGCTCCTCGCGCTTGGCCTGCGTGAGGTAGATCCGGCGGTTCTTCAGGTCCGTGACCGAGCGCGTCGAGTGCGGCAGGTCGCCGACGAAGCGCAGCGAGAAGCCCAAGTGGTCGGCGATGTCGGCCGCCACGTGGTGGGACAGGGGCCCCGACTTGTGCCCGACGGCGTCGAGGAGCTCCTGGGCCCGCCGCTCCAGGTCCGGGTAGTAGTTGTTGCAGGCGCGCATCTCCTCGCGGATCTCGGTGTTGGCCCGCCGCGCCTCCTCGGGCGTCGCCGCCTGCTCCTCGAGCCGGCGCTCGAGCTCGTGCTGCAGTCCCACGAGGGACTCGAGCACGTCCATCGGCAGGCGTGAGGAGACCCGGACGCGCGGCAGGCCGAGCGAGGCGTACAGGGGACCCCGCTGCGCGCGCTCGAGCTCGATCTCCAGGGCGGCCCTCCGGCTCGGCGGCTCGGCGCCGAGGAGCTCGTCCATGCCGGCCCCGAGCGCCGCGGAGAGCTGGCGGAGCATCCCGAGCTTGGGCTCCCGCTTGCCGTTCTCGATGAGGGACAGCTGCGACGGGGCCGTGCCGACGAGCCCGCCGAGCGCGTCGAGGGTCAGCCCCTTGGCCTTGCGCAGGTGGCGGACGCGCCGCCCGAGGGCGATCAGGTCGAGCTCCGCATCCGCGGCGGGATCGGCAGCGGCGGCCGCGGGCTTCGCGGGGCGGTTCCAACTGGGAGTCTGCATTTCTTGAGAATACGCGAAGAAGTGCATATCTTTCCAGCAACTTCCCCTAGTCCGGGGTTGAAGACTCGCGAATAGTGGTGGTCACGACGAAGAACGCAGCACTTCCGGTTCCCGGCCCCGCGAGGCGGCCGGCCCGGAGAACTCAAAGGAGAGAGCCATGACCGAGCAGAACACGAACCCGAGCCCCGAGTCCCGCATGGAGGCGCTGGAGCTCGAGTGGAAGGCCAACCCGCGCTGGGAGGGCATCACCCGCGACTACTCCGCCGCCGACGTCGTCAAGCTCCAGGGACGCGTCCAGGAGGAGCACACGCTGGCCCGCCGAGGCGCCGAGAAGCTGTGGAAGCAGCTGACCGAGGAGGCCACGGCGGGCGGCTACACCAACGCCCTCGGCGCCCTCACGGGCAACCAGGCCGTCCAGCAGGTCAAGGCCGGACTCCGCGCCATCTACCTCTCGGGCTGGCAGGTCGCGGCCGACGCCAACCTCTCCGGCCACACCTACCCTGACCAGTCGCTCTACCCGGCGAACTCGGTGCCGCAGGTCGTCCGCCGCATCAACAACGCGCTCCTGCGGGCGGACCAGATCGAGTTCTCCGAGGGGATCCAGACCGTCGAGGACTGGATGGTCCCGATCGTCGCCGACGCGGAGGCCGGCTTCGGCGGCCCGCTCAACGCCTACGAGCTCATGAAGTCCATGATCGCCGCCGGCGCCTCGGGCGTGCACTGGGAGGACCAGCTGGCCAGCGAGAAGAAGTGCGGCCACCTGGGCGGCAAGGTGCTCATCCCCACGCAGCAGCACGTCCGCACGCTCAACGCGGCCCGCCTCGCGGCCGATGTCGCCGGCACCCCGTCGGTCGTCATCGCCCGTACGGACGCCGAGGCCGCCATGCTCATCACCTCCGACGTCGACGAGCGGGACCAGGAGTTCATCACCGGCGAGCGCACGGCGGAGGGCTTCTACAAGGTCCGCAACGGGATCGAGCCCTGCATCGCCCGCGCCAAGGCCTACGCCCCGTACTCCGACCTCATCTGGATGGAGACCGGGACGCCGGACCTGGAGCTGGCCCGGAAGTTCGCGGAGGCCGTCAAGTCCGAGTTCCCGGACCAGATGCTCTCCTACAACTGCTCGCCGAGCTTCAACTGGAAGAAGCACCTCGACGACGCCACGATCGCCAAGTTCCAGCGCGAGCTCGGCGCCATGGGCTTCACCTTCCAGTTCATCACCCTGGCCGGATTCCACGCCCTGAACCACTCGATGTTCGACCTCGCCCACGGCTACGCCGAGACGGGTATGAGCGCGTACGTCGAGCTCCAGGAGCGCGAGTTCGCCTCCGAGTCCCGCGGCTACACCGCGACCAAGCACCAGCGCGAAGTCGGCACCGGCTACTTCGACAAGATCGCCACTGCCCTGAACCCGAGCGGCAGCACCCTGGCCCTGGTGGGATCCACCGAGGAAGGCCAGTTCCACTAACGGAACCAGGACGACGGCGGGGCCCCGCCCCCGCAGGCGCGGCACCGCCGTCGTCCCCCCATTTTCTTTTGAACAGGAGCACCCAGCCATGAACCAGCCCATCACCATCAACGGAATCACCCTGACCGCCTCGCCCGTGTGCCGCCAGCAGGAGATCCTGACGCCCGACGCCCTCGAGTTCATCGGCAAGCTGCACGCGCGGTTCGAGGGACGGCGGCAGGAGCTGCTCGAGGAGCGCACCAGCCGGCGGACCGCGATCGAGAACGGCTCCGACCCGCGCTTCCTGGCCGAGACCCGCCACATCCGGGAGGACGACTCCTGGCGCGTCGCCCCCGTCGCCCCGGGCCTGGAGGACCGCCGTGTGGAGATCACCGGCCCCACCGACCGGAAGATGACGATCAACGCGCTCAACTCCGGCGCCAAGGTCTGGCTCGCCGACCTGGAGGACTCCTCGACCCCGAACTGGCGCAACGTCATCAAGGGCCAGCTGAACCTCCGCTCCGTCCTGGACCGCGACATCGACTTCACCTCCCCCGAGGGCAAGGAGTACAAGCTCACGGGGCAGACGCTGACCGAGCTGCCGACGATCGTCGTCCGCCCGCGCGGCTGGCACCTGCCGGAGAAGCACCTGCTCATCGACGGCCGGCCGGTCTCCGGCTCGCTCGTGGACTTCGGGCTCTACTTCTTCCACAACGCCGCCCGGCTGATCGCCCTGGGCCGCGGCCCGTACTTCTACCTGCCGAAGCTCGAGAACCACCTCGAGGCGCGGCTGTGGAACGAGGTGTTCGTGTTCGCCCAGGACGAGCTGGGCATCCCGCAGGGCACCATCCGGGCCACCGTGCTGATCGAGACGATCACCGCGGCGTTCGAGATGGAGGAGATCCTCTACGAGCTGCGCGAGCACGCCGCGGGCCTGAACGCCGGCCGCTGGGACTACATCTTCTCCGTCATCAAGAACTTCCGGAACCGCGGTCCGCGCTACGTGCTGCCGGACCGGGCGATGGTGACGATGACGGCCCCGTTCATGCGCTCCTACACCGAGCAGCTGGTCCGGGCCTGCCACCGGCGCGGGGCCATGGCGATCGGCGGGATGAGCGCCTTCATCCCGAACCGCCGCGACGAGGCCGTGAACACGGTCGCGTTCGAGAAGGTCACCGCGGACAAGACCCGCGAGGCCAACGACGGATTCGACGGCTCCTGGGTGGCGCACCCCGACCTGGTGCCCGTGGCCCGCGAGGTCTTCGACTCCGTCCTGGGCGAGCGTCCGAACCAGCGCGAGCGCCTCCGCGAGGACGTCCGGCCGGACGACCGCTCGCTCCTGGACATCGCCGGGACGCAGGGCCTGATCACCGAGGGCGGCATCCGTGCCAACATCGAGATCGGCATCCGCTACATCGAGTCCTGGCTGCGCGGCAACGGCGCGGTGGCCCTGCAGAACCTGATGGAGGACGCCGCGACCGCGGAGATCTCCCGCTCGCAGATCTGGCAGTGGATCCACCAGCGCGCCGTGACCGACGAGGGCGAGCTCATCACCCGCGAGTGGTGCGGGGAGATCGTCGAGGAGGAGTACGCGCGGATGGAGCGCTTCGAGGGCGACCGCTTCGAGGACGCCCGCGAGATCTTCGAGGAGTGCGCGCTGCGGGAGGACTACCCGGCGTTCCTGACGGTCCCGGCCTACAACCGCTTCCTGTGCGAGTCGAAGGAGACGGCGAGGGTCTGATCCGGCCCGTGTGGCCGCCCCGAGGGGGGCGGCCACGCCCCGCGAGCCAACGGCGGGTTCCCCACGGCAGAGCTGCCCAGCGGGGAACCCGCCGTTTCGCTGCGCCCCTCCCCTGTGCACACGACGAACACCGCCCTACCGTGGTCCCCATGGACATGAAGCTGGAGCTCGTCCCCGTGCCCGTGACCGACGTCGACCGGGCCAAGTCCTTCTACGTGGACCAGATCGGCTTCGTCGCCGACCACGACCACCGGGTGTCCCCCGAGCTGCGCTTCGTGCAGCTGACGCCGCAGGGCTCGGCCTGTTCGATCGTCATCGGGGAGGGCATCATCGAGATGACGCCCGGGGCGCAGCAGGGCCTGCTCATGGTGGTCGACGACGCGGACGCCGCCCGCGAGGAGCTCGCCGGGCGCGGGGTCGAGGTGAGCCCGGTCGACGAGCAGGACTGGGGGCGCTTCGTCTACTTCTCCGATCCGGACGGCAACACCTGGTCGCTGCAGCAGTTGCCGCAGCGCACGTAGGACCACCCCCGGACCCGGCGCCACGGGGGCCTGCTCGACTCCGGCACCCTCCCGGTCCGCGGCGCTGCTACCCGGAGGCGAGCAGGCCCGTGGCCGCGTCGATCAGGTCCGCGAGCCCCCGGCGGGGGCTCGCCCTTGCGCCACGCGAGCCGAACGGCGATCCGCGGGCCGTCCTTGACGGGCACGTACCTCACGCCGCTGCGCGGGTGGTGGTGCGCCGTCGCCTCGGACGTCGTTCCCACGCCGCGGCCGGCCGCGATGGCGTCGAGCCAGGTGTCGACGTCGCCGATCTCGATGAACCGCGGCGGCTGCTTCCCACCGGTCCAGAGGCCGCTGCCAGTCGTGCCGACGCGGGGGTCGATGACGACCGTGCGCTCGGCGATCTCGGCCATGCCCAGTTGCCGCCGCCGGGCCCACTGGGCGTCGTCGGACGCGAAGGCCGCCAGGCGCCGTTCAAGACCCACGACGACCGAGTCGAAGCGCCCGTCCTCCAAGGGCCGCCGGACGACCGCCACGTCGCACCATCCCTCCGCGAGCCCCGACGTCGGCACGTTGTGCCGCACGAGCTGCAGTTCCATTGCGGGATGCCGCACGGCCCAGTCCCGCTGCAGACGCGTCGTGTGCCGGCCCAAGGCGGCCCACGCGTAGCCGAGCCTCAGCACGCCGTGGCGGGAGGCCAGGAACTCGGTGAAGCGCGCGGCCTCGGCCAGCATGCGCCGCGCCTCGGGCAGGACCTGGAGTCCCGTCGCCGTGGGCTCGCATCCGCGGGGAAGGCGCCGCAGCAACCGGTCGCCGACGCTCTTCTCCAGCTGCGCGATCGTCCGCGAGACCGCCGCTTGCGAGACGAAGAGCCGATCGGCGGCCTCCGTGAAGGATCCGGCCTCGGCCGCGGCCACGAAGAACCGCAGTTCCCTCAGGCTCCATTCCATAACCACAGCGTATACCTCGCACCAAAAACGCACTGGTGTTATGGATGCCGGCGTCCGACGGTGGAGGCATGACGAACCTCGAATCCCGCAGCCGGCCTCTCGCGGGGCCCGCGGCGCCCGTTGTGGCCACGGCACCCGTGGCGCCCGGCGGACGTCGGCGGACCGCGACCGGCATTGCCCTGGTCGTGGCCGGGCAGGCGGCCAACCACACGGGCTCCTCCCTCGGCGCCCTGGCCTTTCCCGTCATGGGCCCGGTCGGCGTCGTCGCCCTTCGCCAGTTCACGGCCGCGCTCGTCCTGCTGTTCCTCGTCCGCCCCCGGCTGCGCGGACTGGGCCGCGGGCAGTGGCTGCCGATCCTGGGGCTGGCCCTCGTCTTCAGCGTCATGAACCTGAGCCTCTACGCCTCGATCGAGCGCATCGGCCTCGGCCTCGCCGTGACCCTCGAGTTCCTCGGCCCCCTCGCGATCGCCGTCATCGGCTCGCGGCGCGTCCTCGACAAGGCCCTCTCCGTCCTCGCGGGCGCCGGCGTCGTCGTCCTGATCAGTCCGGGACCCGCGACGGACGTCGCCGGCATCGCCCTGGGCCTGCTCGCAGCGGCCGCCTGGGCCTGCTACATCCTGCTGAACCGGACGCTCGGCGAGCGCCTTCCGGGACTCCAGGGGACCGCCGTGGCGAGCCTCGTCACGGCGGCCGCCTGGGTACCGGTCGCCGCGGCCTGGTTCGCCGCCAGGCCGCCCACGCCCGAGGCGCTGGCCCTGGCCGCCGCGTGCGGCGTCCTGTCCTCGCTGACCCCCGCCGTGGCGGACCTGCTCGCCCTGCGGCGGATCCCGGCCCCGGTGTTCGGCGTGCTCTCCAGCACTGGCCCCGTGTTCGCCGCCGTCGCGGGTTGGCTCGTGCTGCACCAGGCCCTCGCGGTCAACGAGTGGGCGGGCATCGCCGTGATCGTGCTCTGCAACGCCGCGATCTGCACGGGAGCGCTGATCGGCCCGCGCCGTCACCTTTCACACCGTCCGGCGGGCCGGGGCTAGGATGCGATCGGGGCCGGACGGCCGCCCGCGCGTGGGCCTCGCCGCCGGCCGGGAGCGCACCGCGTGCTCCGCGGACCGGCCCCGGATCCAAGGAGCACCGTGACCGAACACGCCCAGCGCAGGCTCTGGACGCCCGATTTCGTCATGGCCACGTTCGTGAACCTGTTCATCTCGATCGTCTTCTACCTGCTCATGACCTCGATGGCGCTCTACGCCGTCGACCGCTTCGCCGCGAGCGACTCCGCGGCCGGCTTCGCGGCGAGCTCCTACATCCTCGGCGCCCTCGTGGCCCGGTTGTTCGCCGGCCAGCTGATCGTCGCCGTGGGCGCGAAGGCCGTCCTCGTGGCCAGCCTCGCGGCGTTCGCGGTCTTCGGCTTCCTCTACCTGCCGAGCGGTTCGCTCGCCGTGCTGCTGGCCGTGCGCCTGCTCCACGGCATGGCCTTCGGCCTCGCCAACACGGCCGTCTCCGCGACCGCCCAGGCGCTCATCCCACCCGCCCGCCGCGGCGAGGGAACCGGCTACTTCAGCCTCTCGGGAACGCTCGCGACGGCCGGCGGCCCGTTCCTCGCGGTGCTGCTCGCGGGCAGCGGAGACTACGAGTCGATCTTCTGGTTCTCCACCGCGAGCGCCGCCGCCGCGTGCCTGCTCTCGCTCCTGCTGCGCATCCCCCGCCGCCCGGCCGCCGAGCGGCCGAGGATGCGCGAGGTCGCCTGGCTGCGGCCCTCCTCGATGGTCGAGCGCGCCGCCTTCCCCATGGCCGCCATGATCCTGCTCGCCGGGGCCTCCTACTCGGTGGTGCTGTCCTTCCTGGCCGCCCATGTCCAGGCGTCCGGCGGCGGGGCGACGGCCGCGGTGTTCTTCACCGCCTACGCCGTCTCCACGCTCATCGGCCGGCTGTTCGCGGGGCGCCTGCAGGACCGGCGCGGCGACAACGTCGTGATGTACCCGGGCCTCGTCATCATGACCGCGTCGATGCTCCTGCTGGTCCTCCCCCCGACGACGGCGGTGCTCACCGCCTCGGGGATCCTCTGCGGCCTCGGGTTCGGGATCGTCATGCCGTGCGGGCAGGCGATCGCGGTCGCCGTCGCGCCGGAGCCGCGGATCGGCGTCTCGGTCTCGACCTTCTACCTGGCCCTCGACGTCGGCACCGCGGCCGGGCCGGTGCTGCTCGGCGCCCTCCTGGGGCTCACGGGCTACCAGGGGATGTACGCCGTCTCCGCCGGCATCGCCGTGCTGGCCGGCGTCGTCTACTTCGCCCTGCACGGGCGGCACAAGCCGCTCCCCCGGGCCTTCGCGTCCTGACGGGGCCGGGCCGCCGCGGCGGGTGGCGCCGCGCGCCGGGGGCCCGGACGCGGGAAGGCTCCCCCCGCCGGCCGGCGTGGAATACCCGCGCGCCCGGACCGGTTGACGGTGGCATGACTTCCCCACGCCTCGCCGTCGACATCTGGTCCGACATCGCCTGCCCCTGGTGCTACATCGGCAAGCGCCGCTTCGAATCCGCACTCTCCTCGCTGCCCTTCAAGGAGCACGTCGACGTCACGTGGCACAGCTACCAGTTGGATCCGTCGCTGCCCGAGCGCTACGACGGCACGGAGGCCGACTACCTGGCCGAACGCAAGGGACTGCCCGTGGAGCAGGTGCGGCAGATGTTCGCCCACGTCACGGAGCAAGCCGCCGGCGAGGGCCTGGCCTACGACTTCGACGCCCTCAAGGTCGCCAACAGCCTCACGGCCCACCGCCTCCTGCACCTCGCCGCAGAGCACGGGAGCGCGGGCCGGCTGAAGGAGCTCCTGCTCTCCGCCCACTTCGAGAAGGGCCTCGACATCGGCGATCCCGAGGTGCTCCGCGCCCTCGGCGCCGACGCCGGGCTGCCGGGCCCCGACGTCGTCCGCGTCCTGGAGGGCGACGACTACCGCGACGCGGTCGAGGCCGACTTCGCGACGGCCCGCGGCCTGGGCATCTCCGGCGTGCCGTTCTTCGTCCTCGACATGAAGTACGGGATCTCCGGCGCGCAGCCCGTCGAGGTCTTCCGCGAGGCGCTGACCAAGGCCTACGCCGAGGCGGCGCCGCTGACGCTCGTCGCTACGGAGCCCGGCGCCGACGGCCCGGCCTGCGGACCCGAGGGCTGCGACTAGGGCGCGTCCGTCGTCCCGGCGCCCTCCCCGGCCTCCTCGGCCTCCTGCTCCGCCGCGCGCGGGCAGTGCAGCGCACCGGGCTCGGCGACGACGTCGCCCTCGGGCACGAGCCCGTCGTAGTCCTGCCCGAGGACCAGGTCGATCGTCGTCCCGCCGCGCTCGCCGTCCTTGACGAACTCCGTCTCGGCGATGTGCCGCTGCAGCGTCAGCGCCTGCTCGCGCCCGCGCGGGCCGGCGACGACGGCCGCGACGACGCCGGGGTCGCTGAGGCTCTTGTTCCCGACCTCTCCGATGTGGAATCCGCGCTGGCGCAGTTGGTTGGAGGCGGCGCGGGCCAGGCCGCTGATCTTGGTCGCGTTGTAGACGTTGACCCGGACGGTGGCCGGATCCAGGTACGCGTAGACGTCGACGGGGCACGCCGGTTCCGGGCCGGCGGGGGCGGACGACGGCGGTGCCTCGGGTTCCAGCCACGGGATGACGAGCTGGCGCGTGGAGACGAGGTAGGCCGTGACGACCGCGGCCGCGATGAGGCCCAGCAGGAGCACGAGCACGATCGCCCGGCGCAGGCGCACGTAGTAGTAGTGGGGGTCGTTGACGTGCTCCGGGTCGTGGTCGTCGAAGGTCGTGACGAGGTCGTCCTCGGTGACGATGCGGTGCCCGTGCCACTCGCGGGGGTCCCGCGCCTTCCTGCCCACCGCTAGTCGTCCAGGACCAGGAGCCGCGCGTGGAGGATGGAGCGCTGGTGCAGCGCCGTGCGGACGGCCCGGTGGAGTCCGTCCTCGAGGTACTTGGTGCCCCGCCACTGCACGACGTGCGGGAAGAGGTCCCCGAAGAAGGTCGAGTCCTCGGCGAGCAGCGCCGCGAGGTCGAGCGTGCTCTTGACCGTCACGAGCTCGTCGAGCCGGACCTGGCACGGGGCCACCTCGGCCCAGTCCTTGGGCGTGACGTATCCATGCTCAGGGTAGGGGCGGGTCTCGCCGACGGCTTTGAAGATCACCCACTCATCGTAGGGAACGAACCGGCAACATCAAGCGAACCTTTCGTCTCCGTTGGGTCACGGCGCCCCGGGCGCCCGTCACGGCGGCCCCTGCCCCCGATTCACACTCCACGTCAAGACCCCCGGAAACACGCCGTCATGTTGCGGAACGGCGCGTCATAATCACTATCCGGGCGCGTCATAAAGGGCCTACCGTTGACGCATGAACACAGTCCGCACTTCCGTCCCCGTCCTGGACCTCTCCACCGCCCGCGGTGCCGACGGCGCGTTCGATCCCGCCTTCATCGAGGCCCTGCGCGACGCCGCGCACAACGTCGGCTTCTTCCAGGTCACCGGATACGGTGCCGCCGACGGGCAGCCCCAGGCCCTCCTGGACACGCTCGCCCGCTTCTTCCGCCTGCCCCTCGAGGAACGGTTGAAGCTGGACAACCGCAACTCGGCGCAGTTCCGCGGCTACACGCGGCTCGGCAAGGAGATCACGCAGGGCCGTGCGGACTCCCGCGAGCAGATCGACTTCGGCCCTGAGCGCGCGGCGTTGGACGCCGTCCCCGCGGACCGCCCCTACCTGAACCTCCAGGGCCCCAACCAGTGGCCGGCTTCCTTCCCGGAGCTTCAGGAGTCCGCCATGGAGTGGGCGGCGCTGATGTCGCGGATCGGCGCCGAGCTGCTGGCCGGCATCTCCGTGGCCCTGGGCCTGCCCGAGGACTACTTCGCCGAGCCGTTCGAGGACGCGCCGGCCTGGATGGGCAAGCTCGTGCACTACGTTGGTGGCGGCCGCGTGCCGGAGGCCGGCAGCCAGGGCGTCGGCGCGCACGCCGACTACGGCTTCGTGACCCTGCTCCTGCAGGACGCCGTCGGCGGCCTCGAGGTCAAGCCCTACGGCCAGGACGAATGGATCACGGTCGAGCCGATCGAGGGCGCGCTCGTGGTCAACCTCGGCGAGATGCTGGAGGTCGCCACGAACGGCTACCTCATGGCCACGATCCACCGCGTCACGGCCCCGCCGGCGAACGTGGACCGCTATTCCGTGCCGTTCTTCTGGTCGCCGCGCCTGGACTCGGTCATCGACCCCGTGCCCCTGCCGGCCGATCTCGCCGCCGACGCGCGCGGCGTCTCCGACGACCCCGCCAACCCGATGCTCGCCTCCTACGGAGCCAACGTGCTCAAGGGCTGGCTGCGCGCGCACCCCGAGACGGCGCGGATCCACTACCCGGAGCTCGCCAAGTAGCACTCCGGGGAACGACGCCGGGGCCGCGCCTTCCGTACGGAGGGCGCGGCCCCGGCGTCGTTCCCCCTTCCGGGCGGAGCCCGGCTACTCGGCGTCCAGGTACATCGTCACGGTCCCCAGCGTCGCCCCCGTGATCCAGTGGTGCCAGTCCACGACCATCCGGTAGGTCCCGGGCGCCGGCGGGCGCATGAGGACGTCGTAACGCTCCGCGGCGCCCATCGCGATCACGTGCGTCATGAGCCGGGCCGACTCGTGTCCCATCGACGTCGGGATCGCCGGGCCCAGCGGGTCGGAAGTGTGCCGGAAGGGCCGGCCGTCATGGGCGATCAGCTCGGCGATCCGCGCCGGGTTGCCGTCCGGCCCGTAGAAGCGGACCTTGTTCGGCAGGTAGTTGCCGTCCAGGAAGCGCAGCAGGCTCGGCGGCAGGCCGTCCCGGACCACGTTGATCCGCAGCCGTTCCGTCGCCCAGACGCGGCCCTCGCGTGAGCGTCGTTCGTCGAGCACGCCACCGATCAGGTAGAAGTACTCGGGCTCGAAGCGGTTCAGGCCGACGTCCTCGCCCGAGAGCCCCGCGGCGTGGGGGAGCGTGTGCCAGCGCGGGTCGACGGAGTACGGCATGACCAGCGCCTCGGTCGCCGGATCGTAGAGCGGGCCGTCGGCGAACGCCCGGCGCATCCCCGGCGGCACCGGGAAGTCGGGCAGCTCGATCGGGTCGATCACGAGCGGGCCCAGCAGCCCCATCTGCGCGTGCAGGGGCGTGTTGACGTGGCAGTGGTAGAAGTACGTCCCGGCCGCACCGTAGTTCGGGTCGCCGTAGCGGCCCGGCTCGGCCTTCCACTGGTAGGTGTAGTAGTCGTCGATCTCGAACGAGGTGTGCCCGACGCCGTCGTTGCGCGGATCCGGCTCCATGCCGTGCCAGTGGATCGTGTGCGGGCCGATGCTCGACTCGACGCGCGCCTGGAAGACCTCGTCCTCGCGGGGCCTCAGCGAGGGGCCCGGGAAGGCGCGCACGCCGTCGTCGACCCCGGCCGGATCGAAGACCCACATGGGGAACGTCTTGCCGTCGGGGAAGAGGATGTCCTTGCGGGAGACCCCCAGCTGCACGTAGTAGTCCGGTGGCTCCCAGAACTCCGTGGGCGCCGTCCGCTGCTGCATCTGGTGCGAGCTGAAGTCCGCCTGCGAGTCGTAGTCCCGCGGTTCGCCGTCGTCGTCCTCCCGCGGCGGACGGGTCGGCGGCGCGGGGCTCTGCGTGGGCAGGTTGGCCCGCGGACCCGAGGTCGGGGACGGTGCGGAGGACGACGGCGGGGCGCTCGAGGCGGGCGGCGCGCTGGACGACGGCGGTGCCGACGTCGTGGGCGGGGCCGAGGTCGTCGGCGGTGCGGCGCTCGAGCTCGCTGTATGCGACGGCGTGGCCGAAGCACTCGGCGTTGGCGTCGGTGTTGGCTTGACCGTGACGCTCGGCGTCGGCGTCGGCTTGGGCTTCACCGTCGCGCTCGGCTTCGGCGTGGGCTTGGGCGTCGGCTTCGGTGTCGGCTTCGGCACAGGCTTGGGCTTGGGCTTGGGCGCGGGCTTGACCGACTTGGGCGTGCCCGGCTTGGGCTTCTTCGCGGCGGCGCGCTTCTTGGCCGCCGCGAGCGCCTTCCTGCGGGCCTCTTCGGCGGCCTTCTTCTTCGCCGCGGCCTGGGCCTTCCGCCGGGCGGCCGCGGCCGAGCGGCTGCGGGCAAGCTCCGCCGCCCTCTTCTTCGCCGCTGCCACGGCCTTCTTCCGTGCGGCGGCGGCCTTCGAACGCGCGGCCGCGGCGGCCCGCCGGCGGCGCGACGCCTCCAACGCCCGCTTCTTCGCCGCTTCGATGGCCCGGCGGCGCGCGGACGCTCCCGACGTCGTGGCCGCCTTCGCGGCGGCGCGCTTCGTGTACTTGCCCACTGGCTTCCGCAGCTTCTTCTGGCCGGGCCTCGATGCCGCGACCGCGGCCAGCAGATCCGTCAATGCCCCCATGTCACTGGCTCCTTACAACGATGCCTTGAGCTGCCAGTGGGCCACGAGGCCCCCCGGATACATGCCGCCGGCGGCGGTCTGGGACGGCTCTGCGTGGCAGTGCATCGGGTACCCCCAATCCTCCGTGCGGCCGTACCAGGTCTGGTCGGTGGTGTCCGGTGGGCGCTTCATCGGGATCATGCAGTCCTTGCGGTCCATCGGTTCGAGCTCGACGACGTCCTCCCACTGCTGCAGGACCACGTGGCCGTCGTCGTCGATCCACCCGTACTCGCGGGGCCACTCGACGTTGTTCCGCCGCACCGTCCACAAGTGGTTTCCGTGGAAATGGATCTGGTGGAACACGAGCCCCGGGTTCACGAGCCGCACCATCTGCCCGGCCCGCACCGTGCCGGCGTCGATGTCCTCGCCGAACTGCCGCACGTCGATTTGCCGCGCGTAGCCGGAGACGAGCGACTCCTCGTGCGCGGCGAGGTTGATCGAGCGGTTCGGCGAGTGCGCGAGCGCCTCGAAACCGCTGCGGTCGTTGAGCAGGAAGTAACGCGGCACGGGCGGCCGCGCCACCGGATCCACGGTGACGCCCGCGGCCTCGGATTCCGCCCAGCCGGGGTCGATCGCGTGGCAGACCCAGAGCCATTGGCGTTCGAAGCTGGCCTGATCCGGCGCCACCTTCCAGGCATCGTCGGGGTCCATCACGAGCAGCGTGCCGAACAAGCCGATCGCCCGCTGGACGGGAGCGTTCGTCGGGTCGTGGTAGATGTACGTTCCGGGCGGCGGGGCGGGGAACTCGAGCTCGCCGACGCCGCCCGGCTCGATCGGTCCCGTCGTCACGTCCGAAGCCCCCGGGCCGGCGCCGCCGACCAGGAGCTCGTGCACGTCGGCGAGCCGGTTGACCACCCTCAGGCGGACGGTCGACCCGGTCTCGGCGACGATCGTCCGGTTCGGAAGGAAGCTCGCCCAGTAGTTGCGGCGGATGAAGTGCTGGCCCGGGTTGGCGGGGTCGGGGCTCAGCGGCAGCGGCGTGCCGCCGTTCGGCCGGATGGCGTTGACGGGGTAGATCCTCGACGTGAGGACCTGGCCGTCGCGCGTGAAGACCCGCGGCTGGATCCGCAGCGCCGCATTGCGGTCCACCGGGATCGTGGGACGGTCGCCGAAGCCGCGCTGGTAGACGAGCGAGTCGTCCACCATCTTCTGGTAGCCCTCGTTGACGTACAGGTCCAGGACGCCGGGCTGCGGAACGAGCGCGGCCGGTACCGTCCTGGAGACGCGCCGGGCGGCCGGCGCCGGCGGCCTGTTCAGGCCCACGAACGAGACGACCGCGGCTCCGGCGGCTCCGAGCTTCAGCACCGAGGCCCGGTCGAGGGCCGTGTTCAGCGGATTCTCATGCGTCGTCATGGCCGGCCTCCAGGTATCCCGGGCGCCAGCTCACCGAGGGCACGGGAAGCTCCAGCCGGACGGGGACGCCCTGCCCGACGTCGGTGAACTCGGCGCTGAACCGCGTGGCGTTGGACGGCACGAGGAAGCTGATGTTCGCGCTGACGCGTCCTCCGGGCGGGATGGCGCCGTTGTGGAGGTCCGAGCGCCGGTTGACGATCCACCACGGCTCGCTGTTCGGCAGGACCCGCAACAGCCCCGGCGAGAAGGCGATCTCCGCGTCCGTGTCATTGGCGATCTCGAGCCGCAACAGCAAGTGGTCCCCGTAGGTCATGTTGACCGGCTGCGGGGACGTGGATCCGGCGGCCGCGTGCGCGCCGGCGTGCCCGGCGGGCGTCGTCGACGTCGATTCCGCGAGCCGGGCCTGGCGCTGTGCCGAGGTGATGCGGGCCGCACCAAAGCTCGTCGGCACGCCCACGGTTCCCGGCGGGCCCGACGCAAGCAGCGTCACCGCTGCACTGAGGCCGCCCGCGCCCGCGGCGATCGCGGCCCCCATGGCCAGGCCGAACCGGCGGCGTGACAAGCCGCTTCCGGCCCGGTCTTCGACTTCTTCCCCCATGTCCGGATCCGCGATCCGGGCACCGTCCCATGTTCCACCCACGACGGCACGCCTCCACCTAGATGCCCCAGCATCCAGAAACCGCCTACCGGGCCCCCAAAGCCCACACTGCAGGCCGTTCCCCAACGCCCCAATACGTCACAGTATGGACCTCGGTCAAATCCTTGTAAAGGGACCAATCCGCCGGATGTGGCAAGCGCGCCGTTCAGTGCCGCTCCGCCCCCTCGACGGCGGGCCGCCCGCCGGTTCCCGGACCCGGCCCTGTCCGCACGAAGCGCTCCACGGCCCAAAGCAAAAGCGGCCCCGTCTAGGAAAGTCCTAGTCGGAGCCGCTTTTGCATCCGCGGAGGATGGGGGATTTGAACCCCCGAGGGCGTGAACCCAACACGCGTTCCAGGCGTGCGCCATAGGCCGCTAGGCGAATCCTCCAGATGTGCCCCAAAAGGGCAGGCTTCAGCTTACCGGAAGATTCCCGCAGCGCCGAATCGGCTCCGGACGCGCTGCCGCCCGCGCCGGTCGGGTAGACTATTTGTCGGCCCCTCATGTGGTGTCATCCCGCCGAACTCCCCCAGGACCGGAAGGTAGCAAGGGTAGGCGGGCTCTGGCAGGTGCATGAGGGGCCCTTAAGTTTCCGCCACCTTGCCGCCCATCGTTCCAGGAGGCCGCCATGGGAGCAGGGCGCTTCGCCCCCAGCCCGTCCGGCGAGCTGCACCTGGGCAATCTCCGCACCGCGCTGCTGGCCTGGCTCTTCGCCCGCTCCACCGGCCGCGGCTTCCTGCTCCGCGTCGAGGACCTCGACCGCGCCCGGGCCGGGGCCGAGGAGGAGCAGCTGCGCGATCTGGCCGCCCTCGGCCTGGACTGGGACGGACCCGCGGAGCGCCAGACCGAGCGCCTCGAGGGCTACACGGACGCCCTTGATTCCCTGCGTTCCCGCGGACTGCTCTACGAGTGCTTCTGCACGCGGCGAGACATCGCCGAGGCGCCGTCCGCACCCCACGCCGCGCCCGGCGCCTACCCCGGGACGTGCCGCGGGCTCACCGAGGCGCAGCGCCAGGAGCGCCGCGCCCACCGCCCGGCAGCGCTCCGGCTCCGCACCGACGTCGTCCGCTTCACCGTGGCCGACGCGCTGCACGGCGACTACACCGCCGCCGTCGACGACTTCGTGGTCCTGCGCAACGACGGCGTCCCGGCCTACAACCTCGCGGTGGTCGTGGACGACGCGCTGCAGGGCGTCGACCAGGTGGTCCGGGGCGACGACCTGCTCAGCTCCGCGCCGCGGCAGGCCTACCTGGCCGGGCTGCTCGGAGCCGCGGTGCCCGCGTACGCGCACGTGCCGCTCGTACTCAACCGCGAGGGGCGGCGGCTGGCCAAGCGGGACGGCTCGGTGACGCTCGCCGACCTCGCGCGCGACGGCGTCGGAGCGGCCGGGGTCCGCGGGCTCCTGCTGGACTCCCTGGGCCTGCCCGACGCCCCCCTGGCCGAGCTCGCGGACGCCTTCGACCCGGGCTCGCTGCCGCGCGAGCCGTGGCTCTACCCGCCCCTCACAGCGGGCCGCTGAGGGTGCGCCCCCTCGCCGACAACCGATAGGGTGCTTCGTGTGAGTACAGCCCTCTACCGCCGCTACCGGCCGGACGCCTTCGCCGACGTGATCGGGCAGGAGCATGTCACCACACCCCTCATGTCGGCCCTCGAGAAGAACCGCGTCAACCACGCCTACCTCTTCTCCGGCCCGCGCGGCTGCGGCAAGACGACGTCGGCGCGCATCCTGGCCCGCTGCCTGAACTGCGCCCAGGGCCCCACGCCCACACCGTGCGGCGCCTGCGAGAGCTGCGTCGAACTGGCCACGGGCGGCCCCGGCTCGCTCGACGTCATCGAGATCGACGCGGCCTCCCACGGCGGCGTCGACGATGCCCGCGACCTGCGCGAGCGCGCCACGTTTGCCCCGGTGCGCGACCGCTACAAGATCTTCATCATCGACGAGGCGCACATGGTCACGTCGGCGGGCTTCAACGCGCTGCTGAAGATCGTCGAGGAGCCGCCGGAGCACATCAAGTTCATCTTCGCGACGACGGAGCCGGACAAGGTCATCGGCACCATCCGCTCGCGCACGCACCACTACCCGTTCCGGCTGGTCCCGCCCGAGGCGCTCATGGCGTACCTCGAGAAGCTGTGCACGCAGGAGGGCGTCCCGGTGGCCCCGGGCGTGCTCTCGCTCGTCGTCCGGGCGGGCGGCGGCTCGGTCCGCGACTCACTTTCGGTCCTGGACCAGCTCATCGCCGGGGCCGGGCCCTCGGGGCTCGACTACGAGCTCGCGGTCTCCCTGCTCGGCTACACGCATGCCTCGCTGCTGGACGACGTCGTGGACGCCATGGCCGCCCAGGACGCGGCGACGGTGTTCGGCGCCGTGGACCGCGTCATCCAGACCGGCCACGATCCGCGGCGCTTCGTGGAAGACCTCCTGGAGCGCTTCCGGGACCTCATCATCGTCAAGGCCATGCCGGACAACGCCGCCCAGATCATCCGCGGGCTGCCGGAGGACCAGCTCAACCGGATGCGCCAGCAGGCCACGCAGCTCGGCCAGGCGGAACTGAGCCGTTCGGCGGACGTCACCAACCAGGCCCTCACCGACATGACCGGGGCGACGAGCCCGCGGCTGCACCTGGAGCTGTTGTGCGCCCGCCTGCTCCTGCCCGCCTCGGACGCCGGCGAGCGCGGCACCAATGCGCGCATCGACCGGATCGAGCGGCGGCTCGCCTACGGCGGCGGCTCGGCCACGGTCGCCGGGCCGGGGACTCCGGAGGACGACGCCGGGTCCGGCCAGGGTGCCGTTCCCTCCGCGGTGTCGGAGTCGGCGTCGCCGCGCGAGCAGGGCGCGGCGCAGGTCCGCGAGGCGCTGCGGGCGGCGCGCGGCCAGGGCGGCACGGCCGCCCCCGCGCCATCGCGGCCCGCGGAGGAGGCCCCGGTGGCCATCCCGGCCGCAGCGGCGTCGACCGCCCCGACGGCACCCGCGGTCCCGGGGGAAGCGGCCGCGGCCCCCGCCCCGAGTAGCGGTGCCGGCCATCCCGCACGGCAGGCACCGGCCAAAGCCACGGAAGCGCCGGGCTCCGCCCAGGGCAGGGATGTTCCCACGCCCGGGGCCGCCGCACCGGCGGGCGCCGCGCCGGAGGCATCGACCCCCGCTGCACCCCGCCCGGAACCCTCCCCCGATTGGGGCGGCACCTGGGGCGCCGTGCCCGACCCCGGGCCCGAGCCGAAGGCTCCGGCCGCCAGCGGTCAGCCCACCACCCCGGCGCCGGCGCCGGCGGCCCACCAGACCGGAACCCAGGGCGCCCCCGGGCGCCCCTCCCCCGGAGCCGGCGATCCCGCCGACACACCCGGTTCCGCTCAGCAGCGGACACCCGTCGCGGGACACGCAGGCCCGCCGCAGGGTCCCGCGCAGCAAGACGGCCAGGCACCCGCCCGCTCCGGCGATCCCGCCGGCCGCCGCCCGGTGGACGCTCCGGGAGACGCAGCGCCTTCCGACCTCCCCGCCGCGGCGCCGACGGACGCCGCCGCGGCGAATCCAGCCCAGGCCGGCCAGGGATCCGCGGCCGGCTCGGTGGAGATGTTCCGCCGCGCCTGGCCCGAGATCATGGACAAGCTCAAGACCGAGCGGAAGTTCGTGTGGATGGCCGTGCAGCCGAACGCCTCGGTGGCCGGCTACGACGGGCGGACCCTGACCGTGGCGTTCGCCAACCAGGGAGCACTGACCAACTTCTCCAGCCGCCAGGACAACATCGGGCTCCTGCAGTGGTGCATCCACGAGGTGCTGGGCGTCAAGTGCGAGGTCGTCGTGACACCGGGAGGTTCCGCTCCGGCGGGTGGTTCGGGCCCAAAAGCTGACCGCCGGCCCACGCCGGCGGCCGCCACACCGACTGCTCCCGTCCGCCCGGAGGCACCCAGCGCGCCCGTCCGCCAGCAGGGACCCAGCGCGCCCGTGCGACAGGAGGCACGAAGCGCGCCCGTGCCCGCGCCAGCACCTGTGGCCGCCCCGGAACGCCGGGTCCAGCCGCTGACGGACGAGCCCGAGGGCGGGTGGCCGGTCGAGCCCGAGGACGACGGCGGCTACGACTGGACCCCGGACGACGTCCCGACGCCCCTCGACGAGGAGCCCCCGGCCCCCGGTCCCGCCGTGGAGACCGCTCCCGCGCCGCCGCGGGACCAGACGCCCATCCCGCCGCCGGCCTGGGCCGGTTCCGCCCTGCCGCCGTCGTTCCAGTCCCCCGGGTCCACCGGAAGCGGCGCGGCCACGGAGGCACCGGCGTCGGACGCGCCGGCACCGGGCGGGCAGAAGCGGATGAGCCGCTACCAGCAGCTGCTCAGCCAGTCCCAGGGCGGCGCCGGAGCCCCGGCCCGCACCCAGCAGCCGGCGCCCGCCGGGCCGCAGGGCCCGGGGGGGCGCTTTGGCCGCCCGAACGCCGTAGACTCGACGTACGTTGAGGACATCCCCAGCGACGATGACATCACCATCGAGGAATCCGGCGTGGTCGGCCGCCCGGCGATCGAGCGCATCCTCAACGGACGCCTGATCGAGGAAAGGCGGCCCGACGGCAGCCCCATCACCTGACGGTGCCCGTCATCGTGGACACCCCCAAGCAGTGTGAGGTCTTGTGTACGAAGGCGCAGTCCAGGAACTGATCGACGAGTTCGGACGCCTGCCCGGCATCGGGCCGAAGTCGGCCCAGCGCATCGCGTTCCACATCCTCGACGCCGACCGCGAGGACACCGACCGGCTCGCCGAGGCGATCCGTGCCGTCAAGGACAAGGTCAAGTTCTGCTCGATCTGCTTCAACGTCTCGGAGCAGGAGACGTGCAACATCTGCCGCGACGAACGACGCGACCGGACCGTCCTGTGCGTCGTCGAGGAATCCAAGGACGTCATGGCCGTGGAACGCACGCGCAGCTTCCGCGGCCGCTACCACGTGCTCGGAGGCTCCATCAATCCGATCGGCGGCATCGGCCCGGACCAGCTGCATATCCGCGAGCTGCTGACCCGGCTTCACGACGACACGATCCAAGAGGTCATCATCGCCACCGACCCCAACCTCGAGGGCGAGGCGACGGCGACCTACCTGGCCCGGCTCATGCAGTCCCTCGGCATCAAGGTCTCCCGACTCGCCTCGGGCCTGCCCGTCGGCGGCGACCTCGAGTACGCCGACGAGGTCACGCTCGGCCGGGCCTTCGAGGGCCGCCGCAGCATGGTCGGCTGACAACACGGGCGTCTAGCGGGGACGCCGCTTGCGGAAGTGCCCGTCGACTTCCCTCCCGCCCCGCACATGCGGCCGGACCCAGACCTCTCCGCCCGCGGCCGCGTGGCCACCTCCCGTGCGGGACGAAGCCAGCCGCGTGATCCGCTCAAGGGAGACCCCGCCAAAAGCGCCGGACATCGAATCGAGCGCGTCCGGGGCAACTCCCGCGTCGACGGCCGCTTGCCTCCACCCCGAGACCGCCCGGGCAACTGCTTCGAGCCGCTCCACGGCCTGCCCAGTGGTGAGCCGGAAGGCATCGGCGTGCTCGACGAGCAGCCGGACATCGCGGTCCGCAGGGTCATCCTCAGGGGTCAGCGGCGTGCCGGAAGTCCCGAACCTGGATGGGTTGACGTCGAAGGACGGCGCCAGCCTCCAGCCCGTTCCGTCATGGAGAAGCCCGTGGTTTCGCATGTGGTCGTCGATGTTGTTGACCATCACTCCGAAGGCGGCTCGTGAGAAGAGTTCCGCGGCGTCCTCGTTGGGACGGGAGGACAGGGAGGCGACCCTCGACGCCAAGGTCGCGTAGTCCGGGAGCTCATGCGGCCCGAGCGCGAAGGCCGTGCGGAAGCTCAGGTAGGGAATTCGCCTGCCACCCTCCCGATCGAAGCGGCGGGTCAGGAACACGTGGCGTCCTCCGCCGAGATCGACGGCCCGCGAAGGCTGGGTGCGAATTCCGGCCCGCTTCTGGAGGAGGATGGCAGCGAGCTCCCACGCCGAGACGTCCCAATGGTCCGCAGTGCGCGGGAACTTGGCAAGCAACGTGTGCCCATCAGGGTCCAGGATCCACGCCTTCGGGCGGGCACCGCCGGGCGAGGATCCAACGCAGATGAGTTTCTGCACCTCATCGTCGACCTCGCCCGTGTCGGCAAAGCTCTGGGCCGCCCGTACCAAGCGGTCGAGATCCTGAAGACCGGCGTGGTGGCCGTCGGCGGCGAGGAACACGCCGCCCTGACGGAACCTCAGGGCGCCCTGCCGCGTCCTGTCGTCCACAGCCAAGAGCCGCTCGATCTCCGTCGCCGCCTTGAAGGGCTGCGCCTCGGACCTCGCCCGACGCCGTCGGTCCGCCTCCATCAGGCGACGGCCCCACTCGTCCGGGGAGGCATCGTCGAACGCCAGAAAAACGGAGCGGTGCGTTGCGGGGGTATGGGGACCCCGCTGCAACGGGAGGTCCGGGGAGATGGCAAAGCCGCGCGGGTCCGCGAGCCAATCGTCGCGATAGGTGAAGGTCAGCGACTCGAACTGGTGGCCGGGCCGCGTGTCAACCCTGCAATCACCGACATGCCGCTCGTCGATCCAGACCTCGAAGCTCATGGCGTCCGCCGGCGGGCGCGCTGGCGGCCCAGGAGCGGAGCGCGCAGCCGGCCCAGCTCGGTCTCGAGCGGGTCCGTGGCCACGACGATGCCCTCCGCGACGTTCAGGACCCGGGCGACGGCCAGGAAGCTGCCGAGCTTGACGCCGGGATCCCCCTTTTCTACCCGCCGCAGCGTCGGCAGCGAGACATCGGCGCGCTCCGCGGCGAGTTCCTGGCTGAGGCCGAGCACGATGCGCCACTGACGCAGGTGCTCGCCCATCCGACGCGCTTCATCCATGACTTCCTCCCATGCCAAGCATACTGGGAGTTTGCTTTATGAGCGATAAGGCAACGTATGAGTTTTATTATCAACTGCACTCGTCGAGGGCGATCGGAACCCCGGGACGCGCCACGGCCCCTCCGCATTGCAGAGAGGCCGGGGCGTCGACGTTGCTCCCGGGCGGGGCTCGGCGCGCCTCAGGCGATCCGGGTGCCCGTGGCGAGCTTGCCCGCGGGGGTGGCCAGCCGGCGTCGTCCACTGAACATGAGCCCACCGGCCAGGAGCAGCTGCAGCCCGAGCCCGAGCGGCCAGATCGGCGGCTGCCCCGACAGGTCCGTGGGCTCGCGCTTGACGCCGTCGAGGCAGGGGGTCGTCGCGGCCGGTCCCGCCTGGGACATCCGCACGCCCTGGCTGATCGCCGCCATGGGACCCTCTGCCCCCCAGCTCTCCGGGTCGCGTTCCCGCTGCGGCACGGCGTCGGCCACGACGACGAAGGGGTTCGCGGCCAACAGCCACGTGATCCGCTCCGTATGGAAGACGGGCTGCACGCCGCCCTGGCTCGAGCACACGTAGTACTCAGTGTCGATGGCCGGGTCCTGGTACTTGCGGTCGATCTCTTCGAAGAACGCCTGCTCCTCTGCCGAGTTCAGCGGCTCTCCGTCCTCCCCCAGGACCCGGCCCTCGGCGTCGTACTCGACGTTGGACCACGGGTCGTTGGGGAAGACCTGGGTGTGCACCACGGCGGTCGACTCGACGAGCCGGTAGCTGAGCCCGTAGGCGATCACGGTGCCCAGGCCCAGCAGGGCGACGAGGAGGTAGGAGGCCACGATCGCGAAGAGCGGCCGGTTGGAGCGGGCGGAGACCCCGACGCCGATCGCGCACGCGATGCCCAGCTCGACGGCCGCGAGCAGCAGGAACACCGGCACGGCGGGCAGGTACACGTCGCCGTAGGACATGGCCCAGGCGATCATCGGGACGGCGGCGACCAGGAAGCCGAGCGCCGCGACCCAGGCGGCGAGCCACTTCCCGAGCACGATCTGTCCCGGGGTCAGGAGCGTGTTCTGCAGGATCGCGAGCGTCCCGCCGGCACGGTCGCCCGTGATCGAGTTCGCCGAGAGGGCGGGGACGACGAGGAACCCGAAGAACAGCACGAACCCGACGACGAGCTCGAACATCACCTGCCCGGTGCCCTCGTCGAACCCCGCCGTGTAGGCGGCGAGCCCCGTGACGAGGGCGATGACCGCGAACCAGACGGCCAGCATGACGTACCAGGCGCGCGAGCGGATCCGCTGCTTCATCTCCAGCTCGAAGACGGTCAGGATCCCCGAGAGGTAGCCCAGACGCGGGCCGTCCGGGGTGCCCGGCGCGGTGCGGCCCTGTTCCATCGTGGTGCTCATCGCTCCGCCTCCCCGTTGCTGGACATGGTGCTCAAGTAGGTCTCCTCCAGGGCCCCGGAGGCGGGTGCGAAGGCGGTCACGGCGACCCCCGCGGAGACGAGCGTGCGCAGGAGCGCGGCGGCCTCGGCCTCCGAGGCGAGCTGCACCGTCACCCCGTTGCGGCGTTGCGATTCCGGCAGCCCGTAGCGGACGCCGGCCTTGCCGAGCGCCTCCATGAGCGCGCGGACGTCGAGCCCCTGGATGCCGTAGCGGCGGGACTGCGCCCCGGCCTCATCCACGGACTGCTCGCGGATGGTGCGCCCCGTGGAGACGAACACGGCGCGGTCGGCGATCTCATCGAGCTCGGAGAGGACGTGGGAGCTGACGACGACGGTGCGCCCCTCGGCGGCGAAGCGCCGCAGGAGGTTGCGCAAGTCGATCCGGGCCCCCGGATCCAGCCCGGAGGCGGGCTCGTCGAGCAGGAGCACGGCAGGGTCGTTCACGAGCGCGCGGGCCAGGGACAGGCGTTGCTGCTGTCCGCGGGAGAGCACCCGGGCCGGCTGGTGGGCGTAGCCGCCGAGCTTGACGAGGTCCAGGAGCTCGTCCGCCCGTTCCCGCGCGGCGGCGGCGTCCTTGCCGTAGAGCTTGCCGACGGTCGTGAGGATCTCCCGCGCGGTCAACGCCTCCCACACGCCGAGCGTGTCCGGCATCCAGCCGAGCAGCGCGCGGACGTCGCGCGGACGCTCGACGGGGTCGATGCCGCAGATCGAGATCGTGCCGGCGTCGGGGCGGAGCAGCGAGGCGAGCATGAGCAGCAGCGTCGTCTTGCCGGAGCCGTTGGGACCGATGAGCGCGGTGACCTGTCCGGGGGGCGCGCTGAAGTCCATGGAGGCGACCGCCTGGACGGGGCCGAAGCTGCGGGCGAGGCCGCTCGCGATGATGCCGCCGCCGGGGAAGCGCCCGTCGGATGCGTGCTGGGTGGTGGACACGGGGACCGGCCTTTCTGGAACCGCTGCCGTGGATTCTCGATTCCACGCACCACGCTACGGGCCGCCGATCGGCTCCGGACAGCTACCCAGGGATGATCTTTGCCCCGCCAATGTGACCCCCTGCGGTCATGGAGTTCGGCCGCGCCGAAGCCCCGTCGCTAGACTGTGACGGCACGTGCCCGGACGGCACGGCCCCCGACCCCGACCACCCCCGTGGAGTGTGCGAAGGCATGAGCCTGATTGTCCAGAAGTTCGGCGGTTCCTCCGTCTCGGATGCCGAGGGCATCAAACGCGTGGCCCGCCGTGTCCTCGCGACCCGCGACGCCGGAAACGACGTCGTCGTGGTGGTCTCCGCGATGGGCGACACGACCGACGAGCTCCTGGACCTCGCCGGCCAGCTCACCGAGGCCCCGCCGGCGCGCGAGATGGACATGCTCCTCTCCGCGGGCGAACGCATCTCGATGGCGCTCCTGGCCATGACCATCAACGGCCTCGGCGGCCAGGCCGTGTCCTTCACGGGCAGCCAGGCCGGCATGATCACCGACTCGATCCACGGCAAGGCCCGCATCATCGACGTCTCCCCGCAGCGCGTGCGCCGCGCGATCGACCGCGGCTACGTGGCGATCGTGGCCGGCTTCCAGGGCATGAGCAAGGAATCCAACGACATCACCACGATGGGCCGCGGCGGCTCGGACACGACGGCCGTGGCGCTCGCCGCCGCCCTGGATGCGGACGTCTGCGAGATCTACACCGACGTCGACGGCGTCTACACGGCGGATCCGCGGATCGTCCCCAGCGCGCAGAAGATCGACAGGATCTCGAGCGAGGAGATGCTGGAGATGGCGGCGTCCGGAGCCAAGATCCTGCACCTGCGCTGCGTGGAGTACGCGCGGCGCTTCGGCGTCCCGCTGCACGTGCGCTCCTCGTTCAGCAACCACGAAGGCACCTGGGTGCTGCCGAGCCCCGACGACCAGATCAAGATTCAAGAGGGAGAACCCTTGGAACAGCCCATCATCTCCGGCGTCGCCCACGACCGCTCCGAGGCCAAGGTCACCGTGGTCGGCGTCCCGGACATCCCCGGCAAGGCCGCGCAGATCTTCGGCGTCATCGCCGGCGCGCACTCGAACATCGACATGATCGTGCAGAACGTCTCCACGCACGGCTCCGGCAAGACGGACATCTCCTTCACCCTGCCCGTCGTCGAGGGCCGCGACGCCCTGGCCGCGCTGCGCGCCGCGCAGGCGGACATCGGCTTCGAGGAGATCGAGTACGACGACGAGATCGGCAAGCTCTCGCTCATCGGCGCCGGCATGCGCTCCAACCCGGGCGTCTCCTACCGCTTCTTCGACGCCCTGCACCTCGCGGGCGTGAACGTGGACATGATCTCCACGTCCGAGATCCGCATCTCGGTGGTCACGCACGCGGACAAGCTCGACGCCGCGGTGCGCGCCGTCCACGCCGCGTTCGACCTCGACTCCGAGGACGAGGCGACGGTCTACGGCGGCACGGGCCGCTAGACCCGTCCGTCCCCGGCCGTGCCGGATAATGGTGGGGTGCCCTCCCCCGCCGATCCCGCCACCGCGCGCACCCTCGACGCCTTCGACGCCTTCGACGTCCTGGGCGCGGAGCAGTGGCGTGCCCGGGAACGCGCCCACGCCGCGCGTGTGGAACGCTTCGCCGCGCCGTTCATCGAGCGCCGGCACGCGGGGCGCAAGCACCCGGTGGAGGACTTCCTCTTCACCTACTACACCCAGAAGCCCGGCCAGCTGCAGCGCTGGCACCCGGGCGCCGGCGTCGTCCTGCTCGACGCGGCGGACACGGAACGGGCCGGTTGGAAGTTCTACCGCACGGCCCCGCCGGAGGAGGCGGGCCGGGCGGGTTCCGGCCTGGTCCTCGACGCCGCCGCCTTCCTCGAGGCGCGGCGGGAGGCCGTGGACTTCGCCCGCGTCATCCTCGCGGGGACCGCGGCGCGCCCGGCCCAGCTCTCCTGCTTCGGCCTGCACGAGTGGGCCATGGCCTACCGCTCGGAGGAGAACGGGATCCGCCACGAGTACCTGCCCCTGAGGCTCGGCGCCGGAGGGACGGACCGCGTCGTGGAGGAGCACCGGATCCGCTGCACGCACTTCGACGCGTTCCGCTTCTACGCCCCGCAGGCGGCCCCGCTCAACGAGCTCCAGCCCACGCGCGAGACCCAACGCGAGCTCGAGCAGCCCGGCTGCCTCCACGCCAACATGGACCTCTACAAGTGGGCCTACAAGCTCACCCCGGCGATTCACAGCGAACTGGTCATGGACTGTTTCGAGCTGGCGTGGGAGATTCGAACCATGGACATGCAGGCATCGCCCTACGACCTCGCCGAGTGGGGCTACGAGCCCCTCCGGATCGAGACGCCCGCCGGCAAGGCCCGGTACGTCGAGCTCCAGCGCGGATTCGCCGAGCGCGCGCAGGAACTGCGGGGGCGGCTGCTGGACGCCGTCGAGCACCTCGCCGGTGCCGCGCGGCCCGTTGCGGGGAGCCGGTCGTGAGGGCCGGGGCCGCCGCGCTGATGCTCTCCTCCGTGTTGCTGCTCGCCGCGTGCGCCGGCGGCGGCCCGGGAGGCGGCGCCACGACATCCGCGACCCCGGGGACCTCTGCTCCCGGGACGTCGGCCCCCGGCTCGACGCCGGCCACGACCCCCGCCCCGGGGACGGGGGAGACCTCCCCGGCGCCGACCTCACCCGCCCCGGGCTCCTCCGCCGACGCGCCGGACACGGACGTGACGGTGGACATCATGCCGGATGGCACGGACGTCGGCACGAGCTACCGCGTGGTCTGCTCGGGCGGCCTCCCCGCCGACGGGACCGATCACCCCACGGCCGAGGACGCGTGCTCCTTCCTCGCGCAGAGCGGCCTGATCGTGTTCCTGCGTCTGCCGAACCAGGACCAGATGTGCACGCAGATGATCCTCGGCCCGCAGACGGCGCGCGCCTACGGAAAGATCGACGGGCAGAACGTGGACAAGACCTTCAGCCTGACGGACGGCTGCAAGATCAGCGAATGGGAATCCGCGGAGGCGCTTCTCGGCCGGGCCGCCTCCGCCGGCGCGCAGTAGGGGCCGCCGCCGCACGGGCGACCCTGCCCGCTCGACAGGTCGTGGACCGGGGCTGGTAGACCACGCTACTGGGCGCCGCCCGCGGCCGCCCCGGCTTCATCCCGGACAGCCGCCGGGGCCGACTCAACCGGCTCCCTCATCGCGCTCCTCGTCGATCGGAGCTTCACCGTTGAACGTACAGTCCCGAACGGCATTGGGATTAGGTCCCAGTCACCATCGACTCGAATCCCAGCAGAGTCGTAAAGTAGAAGACCGTGTAGAGAACGGCAGCCGCCACGGCGTACCAGAGGTTCTCCTTCCGGGCGGCTCGGTTGATTTCGTGTTCCGGCGTCCCTGCACCTCCGGTGAACCGGGCGCCCATGAGGTAGAACAGGTAGATGACGACGCGAATCGGGCGGAAGACCGAGCCGAGAGTCAACGCGCCGCTGACTGACAGCGTCGTGGCTGAGACGAACACTACATTGTCGAATGAGTCATCGAACTTCAGCCGTGTGAGCAACGGTATGCCGTAGGCGGCGAGCAACGCCCAAAGGCAGGCCGCATAGCCAATGCCCTCTCGGCTGGCTCGAAGGCAACTGACCGCAACGAAACCGAGGCTGATGACCGCGGCCACAAGAAAGAAGATCTGTACGAGCATGTCACTGACTCCTAGTGGGCCGTGCAACAGACGATCGGGCACCGTGCTGCGACTACCTGCCGATGGCGAAGCTGACCGCAGCTGACGATCCGTTCGTATACAACCACGTGCCGAGTTGCGAATTACGCTAGGTTTCGTTGCCGGCCACTGTATGCGTCCGAAAACGTTCAGCCGGCTCTGATTGCGGCATCAAGCGCGGGCAAGGTCGTGAAGCTCAAGACGACGAACAAGATTGCCGCCGCCAAGGCGTACCAGCGCGTCTCCCTCCTGGCTGTCTTGTTCTCCTCGTAGTCGGGAGATTCCTTGATCTCGAACCTCAACGCGACAAGATTCGCCATGTAGATGATGGGTCGAATCGGGCGAAGGGCGGATCCCAGCAACAGGGCGGCGCTCACACTCAAGAGGGTCCCCCCCGTAGTCGCCGTCTCGTCGAAATCGTAGTCAGCGGTCCAAGCCGCTGCCAGCGGGCCGGCGTAGACGAAAAACAACCCAAGCAGGCACTGCACGTAGCCTATGGTCCGCCGGCTGGCCCACACGCAGCTCCCGACGACGATGGCAACCGAAATCGCGGCAGCCACAACCACTAGCGCGGAAGCGTCCATACCAAGCCCTCTCGTCCTATGCATCCCATAAGCGGCGGTCTCATCTCGGAACTACCGACTGGACGCATAGCCAACGGAAAACGAAGCCGCACTTGTATACGCAATCGTTCCAGCCCTGGTGCTTCGCGATGCCCAGCCTCCCATGGCCTTCACGGCATGAGATACAGCCTTGGCCTTGCCCGCGAAAGTCAGCGTGCCCGCCACTGAGACGAGGAATTTTTTGCGGGCATTCTTGTCGCCCCCGAGATGGCCAACCATCGACGATGCACCGCTTAGCGCGATGGCCCCGACTACGCCCCAAGGACCAGGGATCATGCCAACCAGGTTCGACGCGAAGCTCAGGTTACCCGCCAGCGCCTTACCGGCGGAGCTCCTAGCCCAGGCTCTAACGTTCTTAGAAGTTCTAGCAGCGACCTTCTTCGTTACCTTTATCACGATCTTGGCCTTTGCCCAGGCTTTTTTGGCCCATCCGGGACTGTGGAAATAACGGTGTATCCGGCTCGACACGCCGGGCGGTAAGCCTGGCGGGGAGGAGCCCGATATGGCCGCAACACTTGAGGCTGTGCCGAGTACGAAAACCGCTGAAAAGAAGACAGAAGTATCCGAGGGCGACGCTGCGCGCGAGCTGGTCAGAATGGCGAAGGAACAGGGCCTGTCCCTGACCGGGCCGGACGGTCTGCTCAAGCAGCTGACCAAGACCGTGATCGAGACCGCGCTCGATGAGGAAATGACCGAGCATCTCGGATATGAAAAGCACGATACGGCAGGGAAGCAGACCGCGAATTCCCGCAACGGCGTGCGCCCAAAAACGGTGCTGACGGAGACCACGGGCCCGGTGGAGGTGGACGTGCCGCGGGACCGGGAAGGGACCTTCTCACCGGTCATCGTCAAGAAGCGTCAGCGCCGCCTGACCGGTGTCGATGAGATGGTCCTGTCGCTCTATGCCAAGGGCCTGACCACCGGGGAAATCAGCGCGCACTTCGCCGAGATCTACGGTGCGTCCGTGTCAAAGGAGACCGTCTCGCGGATCACCGACAGGGTGCTCGACGAGATGGCCGCGTGGCAAAACCGGCCGCTGGATGAGGTCTACGCGGCGATCTTCATCGACGCCATCGTCGTCAAGGTCCGCGACGGGCAGGTCGCCAACCGGCCCGTCTACGCCGCGATCGGCGTGACGCTGGAGGGTGAGAAGGACATCCTCGGCCTGTGGGCCGGCACCGGCGGTGAGGGCGCGAAGTTCTGGATGAGCGTGCTCACCGACATCAAGAACCGCGGCGTGAAAGACACCTTCTTCCTGGTCTGCGACGGCCTCAAAGGCCTGCCCGAAGTCGTCACCAACGTCTGGCCGCTGACAACCGTGCAGACCTGCATCATCCACCTGATCCGCAATACCTTCCGCCTGGCCTCGAAGAAGGACTGGGACGCGCTCAAACGGGACGTGAAGCCCATCTACACCGCCGTGAACGCTGCGGCCGCCAGGGCGGCGTTCGAGGAGCTCACCGAGCGCTGGGGCAAGAAATACGGGGCCATCGTGCGGCTGTGGGAGAACGCGTGGGAGGAGTTCATCCCGTTCCTGGACTATGACGTGGAAATCCGGCGCGTGATCTGCTCGACCAATGCGATCGAATCCCTCAACGCCAGGTACCGGCGCGCCGTGAAGGCCCGGGGTCATTTCCCCACCGAGCAGGCTGCGCTAAAGTGCCTGTATCTGGTCACCCGATCCCTCGATCCGACCGGTGCCGGCAAGACCCGATGGGCCGTGCGTTGGAAGCCCGCTTTGAACGCCTTCGCCATCACTTTCAGCGACCGATTCCCGGCCGCTGAAAGCTACTAAAAGAAACCGCCGGATACACCGTTAATGAGATAGTCCCGCCCATCCCCAGAGTCCGGTGGTGTCGTTCATGCGGGAGTGTCAGATTAACGGTGGGTCTGGCCTGGCGCATTGTTAGTTGATCCTGCCTTCGAACGCGATCGCGAACGCGTTCAGTGCAGGCTTCCACCGGGTGGCCCATCGTGCCCGGCCCCGCCCGGTCGGGTCAAGGGAGCGCGTCACGAGGTAAAGGCACTTCAGCGCCGCCGCGTCGTTGGGGAAATGGCCGCGGGCCCGCACGGCGCGCCGGTAGCGGGCGTTGAGGGACTCGATCGCGTTCGTCGAGCAGATGACCCTGCGGATCTCCACGTCCCAGTCCAGGAAAGGAACGAACTCTGCCCAAGCGTTGTGCCAGAGCCTGCTTATCGCCGGGTATTGGGTGCCCCATTTCGCGTCGAACTCGGCGAACCGCTCCTTCGCCGCCGCCTCGGTTGGAGCCGTGTAGACCGGCTTGAGATCCCTGCCCATCTCCTCCCAGTAGTGCCGGGAGGCGAAGCGGAAGGTGTTGCGGATCAGGTGGATGATGCACGTCTGGACCGTGGCGAGTTCCCATACGGCAGTGATCGCGTCCGGAAGGCCCTTGAGCCCGTCGCAGACGGCGATGCACACGTCCTCCACGCCGCGGTTCTTGACCTCGGTCAGAACCCCGAGCCAGAACTTGGCGCCTTCTCCGCCATCCCCGGCCCAGATGCCCAGGATGTCCCGTTCGCCGTTCACCGTGACCCCGATGACGACGTAGAAGGGCTTGTTGCGTACCTGTCCGTCGCGGACCTTCACGTGGATGGCATCCACCATGATCACGGGATAGACCCGGTCAAGGGGCCTGTTCGCCCATTCGGCCATCTCCTCAGCCACCTTCTCGGTGATCCGGCTGATGGTGTCCTTGGAGACCGTTGCGCCGTAGACCTCGTCGAAGTGCGCGGCGATCTCACCGGTCGTCAGGCCCCGCGCGCTCAAGGAAAGGACGACCTCGTCGATCCCGTCCAGGCGCCGCTGGCGCTTCTTGACTATGGTCGGCTCGAAGCTGCCCTCCCGGTCCCGGGGCACGTCGATCGAGACGGGCCCGATCTCGGTCAGCACCGTCTTGGAGCGCGTTCCGTTACGCACGTTCGGCCCCTCCGCAGCCCCGTTCCTCTCGTGCCCGAGGTGATCGGTCATCTCCGCCTCAAGCGCCGTTTCAAGCACCGTCTTCGTCAGGCCGGCCAGCAGCCCGCCCGGGCCCACGAGGCTCACGCCCTGTTCCTTGGCCTGAGCGAGCAACTGCTCAGCGAGCTCCTGCTGATCGATGATTTCCCCTGTCACAGGATCGATCATCTCGGTGGTTTCGGTCATCGCCGTTCCTTTCGGTCAAGCCACGCCGTTCCCACCGTTTTTCTGACACTCCCCCTCTTCGGCGCACAGCCCCGCGAGGGAGGATCTACCCCGAGGGGGTTCCCACATGGAGTTCATGATCCTGGTCGTCGGCCTGTTGTTCGGCACCGTCCTGGTGGTCGGCATCGGCGAGCGCATCCGGCTGCCCTATCCGGTGCTCATGCTCGTCTTCTCCGCCTCGGTCGCGTTCCTGCCGTTCATCCCGGAGATCCACATCGAGCCGGAGCTGATCCTGCCGCTCTTCCTGCCGCCGCTGCTCTACGCGGCGGCGCAGCGCAGCTCGTGGTCCGTGTTCCGCCTGCGCTGGCGGAGCCTGGTCCTGCTCGCCGTGCTGCTCGTCGCCGTGACGGTCGCCGCGGTGGCCGGGCTGACGTGGTGGCTGGTTCCCGCGCTGAGCCTGCCCGCGGCGATCGCGCTCGGGGCGATCGTCGCCCCGCCGGACCCCGTCGCCGTCGAATCGGTGGCCGGCAAGGTCAACATGCCGCGCAAGCTCGTGGCGACCTTGCAGACCGAGGGCCTGTTCAACGACGCGATCGCGATCGTCATCTTCCAGGCCGCCGTCGCGGCGGCGGTCAGCGGAGGCGACGTCGGCTGGGAGATCGTCCCCGGCTTCCTGCTCGGCGCCGCCGGCGCCGTGGTGCTCGGCCTCGCCATGGCGTGGCTCATCGGCGCCGTGACCCGGTTCGTACCCAACCTCGTGGCCCGCTCGGCCGCGACGCTCGTAGCCCCCTACGCCGTCTACCTCCTGGCCGAGGAGGTCCACTGCTCCGGCGTCGTCGCCGTCGTCGTCACCGCCCTCGAGCTCGGCCGCCGCGCCCGCCCGCAGGACTCCGAGGAGCGCCTGACGCGCACGTCCTTCTGGGAGGTCGTGGAGCTGCTCACCACGGGCGTCGCGTTCGGCCTGGTCGGCGTGGAGATGCGCTACGTGATCGAGGACGAGGGCCGGGACATCCTGGGCTTCATCCCCGGCCTCGCCGTGGTCTGCGCGGCGGTGCTGCTGGTGCGCTTCGCCTGGATGATGGCGATCTTCAAGCTCGGCGGGACCGAGCGGAAGAACAAGACGCCCGGATCGCTCAAGGAGGTCCTGGTCCTGACCTGGTGCGGCATGCGCGGCCTCGCGACCCTCGCGCTCGCGCTCGCGCTGCCGCAGACGACGGCGGCGGGCGATCCGTTCCCGCACCGGAACTTCATCATCGCCGCCGCCTGCGCCGTGCTCCTCGTGACGCTCGTCGGCCCCGGACTGACCTTGCCGGCGCTCATGCGCTGGCTCAAGCTGCCCGACGACCACGCGCAGCTCGAGCGCCAGGAACGGCAATTGGCCCGCCGCGCGGAGCGCGTGGCCCTCGAGGCCGTCAAGCGTTCGACGGCGGCGCAGCAGCTACCGCCCGAGCGCCGGGCCGCGCTGGCCAAGCGGATGTCCTCCCTGCACACGCTGCTCGAGAGCGATGCCGAGGACGATCCGGAGAAGATGCTCAAGATCCGCTCGCTCCTGCAGGTCATGGACCAGGTCCAGCGGGAGGCCCTCGACGCCGCCCGGCAGGAGGTCCTCGCCGCGCGGAAGCACCCAGGCATGGACCCCGAGGCCGCCGACCGCGTGCTGCGCCGGCTCGACCTGCGCACGGTGACGCTCGAGCGCTGAACCGCGGATCGGCATCCCCGGCACCCGGCCGCGTGCTCCGGCGTCGGAATCCCCCGGCGCAATCAGTCCTCGGCGTCACCGTCGAGGTAGAGCCAGCGGCCGTCCTCGCGCCGGAAGCGGCTGCGCTCGCGCTGCACTCCGCGCCCACCGGGCCCGCGGTAGTGGGCCGCGAACTCGACGAGCCCCTCGGCGTCGAACGGCCCGCCGGCCGCCGTGCCGACGATGTCCAGGCGACGCCACTGAAGCTCCGCATCGAGTTCGAGCTCCGCGGGTCGCGTGGAGGGATGCCAGCTCGCCAGCAGGTACTCGACGTCGCCGAGGGCGAACGCGCTGTAGCGCGAGCGCATGAGCGCCTCGGCCGTCGCGGGCCACGCCCCCTCGCGCCGCGAGCCGTCCCGGAGCGCGGCATGGAACCGTCCACAGCACTCCCCGTAGGCCTCGCCGCCGAGGCACGGGCACCGGTCCACGTCGCGGAGATCCATGGACCCAACAGTAGCTCCGGCACCCGGTAGACTGGTGCGGCAAGCACGCGGAGCGCCGCCACCCGGCGTGAGACGGCACCTCCGCGGGCGTCTAACCCACCCTCGCGCACAGGAGTCCCCGGATGCCCCGGATCGTTGTTGATGTCATGCCCAAGCCCGAAATCCTGGACCCCCAGGGCAAGGCCATCGTGGGCGCCCTCCCCCGCCTCGGCTTCGACGCCTTCTCCGGCGTCCGCCAGGGCAAGCGCTTCGAGCTGACCGTCGAGGGCGAGGTCACCGAGGCGATCCTCGAGCAGGCCCGCAACGCCGCCGAGACCCTCCTGTCCAACCCCGTCATCGAAGACGTGGTCAAGGTCGAGGTCGTCGCCGACTGATGAGCACCGCGGACCTCCCCCTGATCGGCGACTACTCGCGGCCCGAGGGCGCCCCGCTCGGCGGCGCGCGCATCGGCGTCGTCACCTTCCCCGGCACCCTCGACGACCGCGACGCGGCCCGGGCCGTGCGCCTCGCCGGCGCCGAGTCCGTCTCCCTCTGGCACGCCGACGAGTCCCTGCAGGACGTCGACGCCGTGGTCATCCCCGGCGGCTTCTCCTACGGCGACTACCTGCGCGCCGGCGCCATCTCCCGCTTCGCCCCCATGATGGGGCGGATCATCGACGCCGCGAACTCCGACGCGAAGCTGCCCGTGCTCGGCATCTGCAACGGCTTCCAGATCCTCACCGAATCCCATCTGCTGCCGGGCTCGATGATCAAGAACGACCATTTGAAGTTCCTCTGCCGGGACCAGGTCCTGCGCGTCGAGAACAACCGGACCGCCTGGACCAACCAGTACGCCGAGGGCCAGGAGATCAGCATCGTCCTGAAGAACCAGGACGGCCAGTACGTCGCCGACGAGAAGACGCTCGACGCCCTCGAGGCCGAGGGCCGCGTGGCGTTCCGCTACGTCGGCTGGAACCCCAACGGCTCCCGCCGCGGCATCGCCGGCATCACCAACGCCGCCGGCAACGTCGTGGGCCTGATGCCGCACCCCGAGCACGCCGTGGAGGCGGGCTACGGGCCCGACCACACCGGAACCGACGGGCTGGGCTTCTTCACCTCCGTCCTGAGCACCCTTGTTGGAGGAACCAAGTGAGCGCCGCAGAGACCACCGGCACGCAGGCCGATCAGCGCCAGTTCAACATCGACACGGTCGAGCACGCCGCCGGGACCCCGGACACCGAGCTGCCCTGGGCCGAGCTGGGCCTGAAGCGCAACGAGTTCGACGAGATCGTCAAGGTCCTCGGCCGCCGGCCGACCGCCGCCGAACTGGCCATGTACTCCGTCATGTGGTCCGAGCACTGCTCCTACAAGTCCTCCAAGAACCACCTGCGCCAGTTCGGCGACAAGGTGACCGAGGAGATGAAGAAGCACATGCTCGTGGGCATCGGCGAGAACGCCGGCGTCACCGACCTGGGCGACGGCTGGGCCGTGACCTTCAAGATCGAGTCCCACAACTCGCCGTCGTTCGTGGAGCCCTACCAGGGCGCGGCGACCGGCATCGGCGGGATCGTGCGCGACATCATCTCGATGGGCGCCCGCCCCGTGGCCGTCATGGACCCGCTGCGCTTCGGCGCGATCGACCACCCGGACACCGCGCGCGTCATGCACGGCGCCGTCGCCGGGATCGGCGGCTACGGCAACTCGCTGGGCCTGCCGAACATCGGCGGCGAGATGGTCTTCGACTCCGTCTACCAGGGCAACCCGCTCGTCAACGCGCTGGCCGTGGGCGTCATGCGCCACGAGGACATCCGCCTGGCCAACGCCTCCGGCCAGGGCAACAAGGTGGTGTTGTTCGGCGCCCGCACGGGCGGCGACGGCATCGGCGGGGCCTCCGTGCTGGCCTCGGAGTCCTTCGACGACACCAAGCCGTCCAAGCGCCCCGCCGTCCAGGTCGGGGACCCGTTCGCGGAGAAGGTGCTCATCGAGTGCTGCCTGGAGCTCTTCAAGGGCTCGCTCGTGGAGGGCATCCAGGACCTCGGCGCCGCGGGCATCTCCTGCGCCACCTCGGAGCTGGCCTCCAACGGCGACGGCGGCATGGAGGTGGAGCTGACCAGCGTGCTGCTGCGCGATCCCACGCTGACCCCGGGCGAGATCCTGATGTCCGAGTCCCAGGAACGCATGATGGCCGTCGTGTCGCCGGAGAACGTGGAGGCGTTCGAGGCCGTCATGGAGAAGTGGGCCGTGGAGTACTCGTGGCTCGGCGAGGTCACCGACACCGGCCGCCTGGTCATCACCTGGAACGGCGAGGTCATCGTCGACGTCGATCCCCGCACGGTGGCGCACGAGGGCCCGGTCTACGACCGCCCGTACGCCCGCCCGGAGTGGCAGGACCCGCTGCAGGCGGACTCCTTCCGGGATTCCGACGCCGGGGCCTCCCTCCCTGCCTCGGGCGACGAGCTGCGCGCGGCCCTGCTCGAGCTGATCGCCTCGCCGAACATGTGCAGCAAGGACTGGATCACCAACCAGTACGACCGCTACGTCGGCGGCAACACCGCGCTGTCCGCCCCGGACGACGCCGGCGTGGTCCGCGTCGACGAGGAGACGGGCCTGGGCGTGGCCCTGGCCACGGACGCCAACGGCCGCTACACCTACCTCGATCCCTATCAGGGCGCGCAGCTCGCGCTGGCCGAGGCGTACCGCAACGTCGCGACCACGGGCGCCGTGCCGATGGCGGTCTCCGACTGCCTGAACTTCGGCTCGCCCGAGGACCCGGACGTCATGTGGCAGCTCGCGGAGGCCATCCGCGGCCTCTCCGACGCGTGCATGGAGCTCGGCGTCCCGGTCACCGGCGGCAACGTCTCCCTTTACAACCAGACGGGAACCACCCCGATCCACCCGACCCCCGTGGTCGCGGTGCTGGGCCGCTTCGACGACGTCGCCCGCCGCACGCCCTCGGGCTGGCGCGCCGACGCCGACGGCCAGGCCGTGTACCTGCTGGGCGCCACGCGCGACGAGTTGGACGGTTCCGAGTTCGCGAACCTGCGCGGGCACCTCGGCGGCGTTCCGCCGCGCGTGGACCTGGCCGCGGAGAAGCTGCTCGGCGAGCTGCTCGTCAACGCCTCGCGCGACGGCATGATCGACGCGGCGCACGACCTCTCCGAAGGCGGCCTCGCGGCGGCCCTGTCCGAGATGGTGCTGCGCTACGGCACCGGCGCCCGGGTGGCGCTGGACGACTTGTGCGAGCGCGACGGGATCGACGCGTTCACGGCGCTGTTCTCCGAGACGCAGGCCCGCGCCGTCGTCGCGGTCCCGCGCTCGGAGGAAGTCCGCTTCAACGACATGGTCGGCGCCCGCGGCTACCCCGTGGTGCGCCTCGGCGTCGTCGACGCGCAGGCGGACGCGCTCGAGGTGCAGGGGCTGTTCACCGTGCCGGTCGCCGAGCTGCGCGAGGCGCACGAGGGCACGCTGCCGAAGTACTTCTGACCCGACGGGCGTCCGGGACCCGGCCGCGGCGGGCGGGCTCTGTTGCAAAGATTGGCGGCAGTCAGAGGTAGGCTGTCGCTCTGCGCCGATCAGGCGGCTGCTGCGAAATGGTGGTTGAGCATGCCCATGGCCTCCGTCAGCGCCGAGGGCCCAATGCCAAAAGCTCTCTCCACAAGGCGCACCTCGCCCCTGATGCCGGGCTGCAGGCACCAGGGGCGAGCCTGTCCTTTGCGCAGGGCTCGCATGACTTCGAATCCCTTGATCGTGGCATAGGCCGTGGGGATCGATTTGAAACCGCGCACCGGCTTGATCAGTATCTTGAGCTTTCCGTGATCGGCCTCGATCACGTTATTGAGATACTTCACCTGCCGGTGGGCCGTCTCCCGGTCCAGCTTTCCTTCGCGCTTCAATTCGGTGATCGCTGCACCATAGCTCGGCGCTTTGTCGGTATTGAGCGTGGCAGGCTTTTCCCAGTGCTTCAGGCCTCGCAGGGCCTTGCCCAGGAACCGCTTCGCTGCCTTGGCGCTGCGGGTCGGCGACAGGTAGAAATCGATCGTGTCGCCCCGCTTGTCGACTGCCCGGTACAGGTAGGTCCACTTGCCCCGCACCTTGACGTAGGTTTCATCCAGGCGCCAGCTCGGATCAAAGCCACGCCGCCAGAACCAGCGCAGCCGCTTCTCCATCTCCGGGGCGTAGCACTGGACCCAGCGATAGATCGTCGTATGGTCGACCGAAATGCCGCGTTCCGCCAGCATTTCCTCAAGGTCGCGATAGCTGATCGGATAGCGACAATACCAGCGCACCGCCCACAGGATCACATCACCCTGGAAATGGCGCCACTTGAAATCCGTCATCGTTCCGTCCGTCCAATCTCCGCCAAGCATGCTCAAGCTTCACGATTTTTGCAACAGAGCCAGATGATCAACCAGTTCACCGGCAACGCCGACACCCCCGCGCAGTTCACCCGCGGATACGGACTCGTGTTCGGGCGCGGAGAGCGCAAGGCCATGGCCATGTCCCTCGTCGACCGCTCACTGCGCGCGGACGAGTTCACGGAACGGGTCGTCGCCCCCGCTCAGGACGAAGAGTTCGTGCTGAGTCACGCCGACAACGTGCAGGCCGCGGGTTTCGTCGAGCACCTCAAGCTGCCGCACTACGTCGACTTCCAAGCGGAGCTGCACCTCATCACGCAACTGCGTCGTGAACACGGCGCCGACACCGAGACCGGTCAGGAGACCCCCGCATGAGCGCGGACGACATCGAGTACAACGTCGGCTACCTGGACGAGCAGACGAAACGGATGATCCGACGGGTGCTACTGAAAGCTGTGGCGATCCCCGGATTCCAGGTCCCGTTCGCGTCCCGTGAAGTTCCTCTCCCACGCGGGTGGGGCACTGGCGGCGTCCAACTAACCGCGGCGATCATCGGCTCTGACGATGTGTTGAAGGTCATTGACCAGGGGGCGGACGACACCACGAACGCCGTCTCCATCCGCGCCTTCTTCAACACGGTGACGGGCGTAGCTACTACTACACGAACCGACGAGGCGACCGTCATCCAGACCCGCCATCGGATCCCGGAGACGCCCCTCGTCGAAGGGCAGATCATGATCTACCAGGTACCCATTCCTGAGCCGCTCCGCTTCCTCGAAGCGCGTGAGACGGAGACTCGCCGAATGCACGCGCTGAACGAGTACGGCCTGATGTACGTGAAGCTCTACGAGGACATCGCGAAGTACGGCCATATCGCGAAGACGTATGACTACCCGGTCATGGTGAACGGTCGCTACCTCATGGCGCCGTCGCCGACACCGAGCTTCGACAACCCGAAGCTCCACCAGAGCGCGGCGCTCCACCTGTATGGGGCCGGCCGGGAGAAGCGGATCTACGCCATCCCGCCTTTCACCGACGTGGAGAGCCTCGGCTTCGAAGACTTCCCGTTCGAACCACAGCGATTCGAGCAGCCGTGCGCGATCTGCGGATCGACCGGTGTTTACCTGGACCAGATCATCACCGACGACGCCGGCGGGGCAATGTTTGCCTGCTCCGACAGCGACCACTGCGAGCGCGTCAGCGCACTCACTCACGAGCACGAGGTATCCGCATGAGCCTGCAGGGCCCCCTCCTCGAGGTCCGAGACCTCGGCCATCGCTACGGCGACCGCTTCGGCTGCCGCGGCGTCGACTTCGACCTGTGGCCCGGTGAGGTCCTCGCCATCGTCGGTGAATCGGGAAGCGGGAAGTCGACGCTCCTCAACACGCTGTCGCAGCGGCTCGAAGCCAGCGAAGGCAGCATCCGCTACCGCCGCGCAGACCGGGACGTAACCGACCTCGGCCAGCTCTCCGAGAGCGGGGTGCGTCGACTGTGGCGCAGCGAGTGGGGATTCGTGCACCAGAACGCCGCCGACGGACTGCGGATGCACGTCAGCGCCGGCGGCAACGTCGGCGAGCCGTTGATGGCGAACGGGTGGCGGAACTACCGTCAGATTCGTGGCGAGGCCTCGAACTGGCTGGAACGGGTCGAGATCCCCCGCGACCGGATCGACGATCCGCCCGCCGCGTTCTCCGGTGGCATGAGGCAGCGGCTCCAGATCGCCCGCAACCTTGTCGTCTCGCCGAGGCTGGTCTTCATGGACGAGCCCACCAGCGGACTGGATGTCTCCGTGCAGGCCCGCCTGCTCGACCTCATCCGCTCGCTGGTGAGTGAACTCGGACTCTCCATCATCATCGTGACGCACGACCTCGCCGTGGCGCGACTGATCTCACACCGCACCGTGGTGATGAAGGACGGGCGCGTAATCGAGTCGGGACTCACCGACCGGGTGCTGGACGATCCGCAGGCTCCCTACACGCAACTGCTCGTTTCCTCGATCCTGCAAGGATGACCATGAACACCGCCCCTCCCGTTCTCTCCGTCTCCGATCTAGATAAGACCTTCACCATGCACCTGCAAGGAGGCCAGGAGCTCGCGGTCCTGCGCGGGCTGAGCTTCGACGTCCACGCGGGCGACTGCGTTGTTCTCGGCGGCGCCTCCGGAGCGGGGAAGAGCTCCATCCTGAAGATGGTCTACGGCAACTACGCCGTGAACGCCGGGGCCATTCGGCTCCGTGCGGCGTCGACCGACCTCGACATCGCGACGGCCGATCCTCGCGAGGTCCTCGCCGCACGGCGTGACGCGATGGGATACGTCAGCCAGTTCCTCCGATGTGTTCCCCGAGTTCCCGCGCTCGAGGTGGTTGCCGAGCCTCTCATCGAACGCGGAACCGGCGCCGAGGAGGCGCTCGAGCGTGCAGGCGACCTGCTTGGGCGCCTCGGCATCCCGACCCGTCTGTGGACCTTGCCGCCGGCCACATTCTCCGGCGGAGAGCAGCAGCGCGTGAACATCGCCCGCGGCTTCATCGCCGACCTGCCGATGCTGCTGCTGGACGAGCCGACAGCCTCGCTCGACGCACGCAACCGTCGTGTGGTCGTCGAGCTCATCGCCGAGAAGCTCGGGGTGGGAACCGCCATCCTCGGAATCTTCCACGACGCCGAAGTCCGCGACGCGGTCGCAGACCACGTCGTCCCCGTCGAGAACTTCATCCCCGCAGCGGCAGCAGCATGACCGAACGCTACGCGGTGTACGCGATACCCGGGCTCGGTGACGCCGCGCCACGAGATATCGCGCTGAGATCACACGCCGAAGGATGGCTTGGCCGCAGCATCGACGATTCTCCGATCTCGGAATTCCATTCGCCTCACTTGGCCCGGGAGGCGGCCGACTCGATCACTACGGAGCCGCGGCGCTACGGGTTCCACGCGACGCTGAAAGCCCCGTTCCGACTCGCGCCAGGAAGGGCTGTCGAGGCTCTCAACGACGCAGTTGCCGAGCTGGCGGTTACCGCCCGACCGGTGACTATCCCGGCGCTGACCGTCGACCGGATCGGGCGGTTCCTGGCCCTCGTACCCGGAACGCCCTCGCCCGCACTCAACGCACTCGCTTCGCGTGTCGTTCGTGAGGTCGACCACGTGCGCGCCTCGACGACGCCTGAGGAGATCGCGCGGCGGCGACCCGAGACCCTGACGCTGCGTCAGCGCTCGCTGCTTGTCGACTTCGGCTACCCCTATGTTCTCGACGAATTCCGGTTTCACTTCACCCTCACCGACGGCATTGCCCTTGATGCTCATGACCTGCCGCGGGCGGTGCTCGAGACCTGGTTCGCGGACTGGCTCGGCGCTGATGTCCAACTCGACGCCCTCGCTGTAGTGCATGAACCCAAACCGGGCGCACCATTCCTTCTTCACTCCATCCACCCCCTGGAAGGCCTCCGATGACCACCGATCTCGTCTTCACCAACGCGCGCATCGTGCTTGAGCGAGAGGTTCTTCACGGATCGCTCCTCGTCCGCGACGGACGCATCGCCGACATCAGCGCAGGCCCATCCGAGCGAGGTATCGACCTCGAAGGCGACATCCTCATGCCTGGTGGTGTCGAACTGCACACCGACCACGTCGAACATCACCTCCGGCCCCGTCCGGGGGTCCACTGGGAAGCACTCCCCGCCCTGCTCGCCCACGACGCCCAGATGACCGCAGCCGGCACCACCACCGTCCTGGATGCGATCCGACTCGGTTCCGAGCCCTCCAACCGTGAATCTCTCGCCCGCACCGCCCGAGAGCTCGCGAACGCAATCACCACGGCCAGCAGCGCAGGACTGCTCCGGGCCGACCATGCGATCCACCTGCGCTGCGAGGTCTCAGCGGAAGACTGCTCGGATCGCGTCGAGGAGTTCGCATCGCACAAGGACGTTCGGGTCATCTCGCTGATGGATCACACCCCGGGGCAGCGGCAGTTCGAGGACGTGGCAGAGTTCCGCAAGTATTACCTCGGCAAGGGGATCGTCGGCGAGGGGGAGATTGACGCCTACATCGCCGGCATGATCGAGCAGGCCGCGCTGCACTCCTACCGGAATCGCAAAAACGCTGCTGGGATCGCTGCGGTGCGCGGAATCACACTCGCCGCCCACGACGACTCGACACGCGAGCAGGTGGAAGAGTCGGCGGCGTTCGGTGTGAAGATCGCGGAGTTCCCGACGACCGTCGCGGCAGCCGAAGCGTCCCTGGAACACGGCATGCTCACGGTCATGGGCGCCCCCAACATCGTTCGCGGCGGGAGCCAGTCCGGCAATGTCGCGGCAGCGGAACTGCTGAAACGCGGGCTGCTGCACATCCTCTCGTCCGACTACGTGTTGACGCCGACCGAAAATAGGGCCAAGAACGCCAACTGAAAATGAGGCCACCTGACCATCATGGAAGGTGATCACATTGGACGTTTGGGCGCAGATTCGCCACCGGTACGCGACGGAGAAGATCTCTAAGAGAGAGCTGGCCACGCAGCTCGGGGTTTCGCGGGGAACGGTTGACCGGGCGCTGGAATCAGACCGGCCGCCTAAGTACGAGCGGGCGTCGGCAGGTTCGAGCTTCGACTCCTACGCCGGCCGGGTCCGGACCCTGCTGGCCAGGACTCCGACGATGCCGGCCACCGTGCTGGCCGAACGCGTGGGATGGACGGGATCGGCGTCCCTGTTCCGCGACAAGGTCCGCCAGATCCGGCCCGAGTATCTGCCGGCGGACCCGGTGGACCGGCTGGTCCACGAACCGGGCAAGGCGGTCCAATGCGACCTCTGGTTCCCGCACGAGCCGCTACCGCTCGGGCACGGCCAACAGGGCAAGCCGCCGGTGCTGGTCATGACCAGCACCTTCTCCGGCTTCATCCAGGCCCGGATGATCCCCACCCGCACCACGCCGGACCTGTTGGGCGGGATGTGGTCGCTGATCCAGGACGCGGCCGCGGTCCCCGAGCGGCTGGTCTGGGACAACGAGAGCGGCATCGGCCAGGGCCGGCTGACGGATCCGGCCGCGTCTTTCGCCGGGGTGCTGGGCTGCACGATCCGCCAACTGCCGCCGAACGACCCGGAGTCCAAGGGCATGGTGGAGCGGATGAACCGGTTCTTCCGCCAAGGCTTCATGCCCGGCCGGACCTTCGCCTGCCCGGGCGACTTCAACGAGCAGCTGGCCGACTGGTTGCCGCGGGCCAATGCCCGCTACTCGCGCTCCCGCCACGGACGGCCCGCCGAGCTCGTGTTGCGCGACCGCGAGGCGATGCGCCCGCTGGCACCGCTGGCGCCCGAGACTGGGTTGCGCAAGAGCATCCGGCTGCCGCGGGACTACTACGTGCGGGTGTTCTCCAACGACTACTCCGTCGACCCGTCGGCGATCGGGCGGATCGTGGACGTGGCCGCGGACCTCGAGCAGGTGACCGTCACTGCCGGCGGGACGTTGCTGGCCAAGCACGAACGACGTTGGGCGCGCCACCAGATCCTTACCGATCCGGCCCACGTCGACAGGGCCGCCGCCCTGCGCCGCGCCCACCGCACCATCAGGACCGGCCGCCACGCCGAGGTCCAGGAACGCGATCTGGGCATCTACGACCGGCTCTTCGGCCTCGCCGTCCCGGACGATGCGCGTGAACTGGCGGAGGCCGGCCGGTGAGCGAGCCGGCGAAGAGCATCGAGTACTACGCCCGGGCATTACGCGCCCCGCGCATCACCGACGGCTACCGTGCCCTGGGCGACCGCGCCCGGGAAGCGGGCTGGTCCCACGAGGAGTACCTAGCCGCCGTGCTCAGCCGCGAGGTCGCCGAGCGCGAAGCCTCCGGGGCGGCCCTGCGGATCCGTGCCGCCCGCTTCCCCGGCGCCAAGACCATCGAGGAGTTCAACTTCGACCACCAGCCGGCCGCCGACCGCAACCTGGTGGCCCACCTCGGCACCGGGGTCTTCCTCGAGGAAGCCAAGAACGTGGTCCTGCTCGGTCCTCCCGGCACCGGCAAAACGCATTTGGCCGTGGGCATCGGGATCAAGGCCGCCCGCGCCGGGCACCGGGTCCTGTTCGACACCGCCACCGGCTGGGTCGCTCGCCTCGCCGAGGCGCACGAACGCGGACGCCTGCCCCAGGAACTGACAAAGCTGCGCCGCTACAAGCTGCTGATCGTCGACGAGGTCGGATACATCCCGTTCGACCAGGACTCGGCGAACCTGTTCTTCCAACTGGTCTCGTCCAGGTATGAGCACGCCTCGCTGGTCCTCACCTCGAACCTGGCGTTCAGCCGTTGGGGCGAGGTCTTCGGCGACGCTACGGTCGCCTCAGCCATGATCGACCGCATCGTCCACCACGCGGAGGTTCTCAACCTCACCGGCAGCAGCTACCGGCTCCGCAACAGAACCACCACAAGACCTCAGGCACAATAGAACCGCAACCCGGTGGCCCTATTTTCAGTTGGCAGAAATGGCCCTATTTTCGGTCGGCGTTAACACTACGTTCCGTTCAGTCCGCTGCAGGCAGTGTTCAAGCTCGTAGCGGCCGGCTCGATCACGCTCTCCCAGGGCGCGATGCTCTTCAGTGGAAACGCTGCAGCAGCCATCGGCCTCGACGACCGAGGGCGCATCGAGGCCGGCACCCGCGCCGACGTCATCCGCGTTCGAGACCACCGCTTCGACGGTGGAGCGTCCGTGCCGGTCGTGCGCAGTGTCTATCGCGAAGGTGTACGCGTCGCATGACCGGGGCCGACATGATCGCTGGCACGTTCGTCGCCATCATCGGTGCGAGCGGTTCAGGCAAAGACTCGCTGATCGCCCGAGCTCGTGCGCGCGCACGCGCAGACCTCGTCTATCCCCGCCGTTGCATCACCCGCCCACCGGGCGCTGGTGAGGACCACCTTCCGCTGTCTGACACGGACTTCGATGTGCTCTCGGCGCGAGGGCAGTTCGCGGTCGAGTGGGCAGCGCACGGACTGCGCTACGGGCTCACCACGGAGATCGACGAGCACCTGAGCGCCGGACGCTCAGTGGTGGTGAACGTATCGCGCTCCGTCCTCGGGGCCTTGAAGAAAAGATACAGATCGCTCGTAGTCATCCGGATAACCGTGAGCGATGAGGTGAGAGCCTCTCGGCTTCGCGAGCGCGGGAGAGAAGCGGGAGATGACATCGAGCAACGCCTTCGACGCGCCGACCCTGCCCCGCACTGGGCGGAAGACGCCGTCATCGAGAACCACGGCACCATCACGGAGGGCGGAGATCTCCTTGCCCTCACGATTGAGTGTCTCGTGGAAGGGCCGGCGGCGGAGCACCTGGGTGGGGACCTTGCCGCCGGCCACGGAAACCCCCTGCCGCCACAAGGGATCGTGCACGGCGGAGCCGTCATCACCGACAGCGTGATCGGCAGGTACACCGAGGTCGGAGAGGGGTCGCGCGTATCAGCGAGCGAACTGGGTGACTACAGCTACTGCGACCGCTACGCCGATCTCGCGAACACGACTGTCGGTCGCTTCTCGAACATCGCGAGCTTCGTGAGGGTGGGTGCGGTCGACCACCCGCTCGACCGTGCGTCTTTGCACCATTTCCTCTACCGGAGCAGTAAGTATTGGGGCGACGCTGATGATGATGACGAAGTTTTCTCGGCCCGCGCCGCGCGTCGGACCGTGATCGGCAACGACACGTGGATCGGCCACGGAGCTCAGATCAAGCCTGGGGTCATCGTCGGCGACGGGGCAGTCGTCGCGGCAGGTGCTGTCGTGACCAAGGACGTGCCTCCCTACGCCATCGTTGCAGGCGTACCCGCGACCGTAATTCGCCGTCGACAGCCTGACGACATCGCGGAACGCCTCATCGCGCTGGCGTGGTGGGACTGGGATCACGACAAGATCCGGGAGAACTTGGGTGCCTTCCGTCATGCGAACGTCAGCCAGTTCCTCGCCGCCCACGGCGTCTGACTCCCGTCACGCGCAGACTCGTCTCAAGGAGCTTTCTCCCTATTGGTCGGGTCGAGTCCAACTCCGGTTCGAGCTAGAGGCCGAGGGTCTTGACGTGCTGAACGATTGAACGTGGAGACATCGCCACGTACTTGTACAGGCAGGCGATAACGATCGTTTTCGGCAGCCTCGTCGACGTCGACGACCAGATGTGTCATTGTCCGAAGTCGTCGGCACAGCTGGCCCTAGTAATCCGGGCATTGTGCTGGGGACTGTGGACAACGCCCGATCTGTACTGGTGTGCACAAACCGACACTTTGCGGTCGAGTGCTAATCGGTGAGTGCTCTTGACCGGCGGTAGAAGGTTGCGCGGGACATTCCGAGGTCGCGGGCGACCTGTGCTGTTGGCTGGCCGCTTTGTACGAGGTGGAGGGCGTTGCGGATCTGGCTGTCCGTGACTCGCTGTCGGCGTCCGCCGAGATCCTTGCCGGCGATGCGTCGTTTGCTGATCGAGTCAACGATGCGCTCGCGCTTGATTTGGTGTTCCATCTGCGCGAGTGCTGCCATGACGGTTAACAGCATCGACCCCATCGGCGTGGACGTGTCGACGTCGCCGCCTCCCAGGTTCAGCACGCGCAATCCTGCGCCTCGAGCGTGGAGCTCGTCTGCGAAGGCGAGCATGTTCTGTGTCGATCGGCCCAACCGATCCAGTGTGGTGATGACGAGGTGATTGGGTCCCGGTTAGCAGTCCAGTGGCTATGCGATAGCTAGTTGATTTTTCTGCGTCCAGGTGTCCCAGTATTGTTTCGGCGTCATGCCGTCGAGGGATCCGTGGGGCCGTTCATGATTGTAGATGTCCTTCCACTCGTCGGCCAAGTACTTCGCTTCGGCCATGGTGTCGATGATTTCCCCAGTGAGTTGTTCCCTTCTGAATTGGGCGTTGAATGATTCGGCGAACCCGTTCTGCCACGGGGATCCCGGGTCGATGAACGCCGTATCTACCCCGGCAGTGGCGCACCAGTTGACCAGCGCTGCGGCGGTGAATTCCGGCCCGTTATCGGAGCGCACATAGGTTGGCGTGACACCGGTTTCGGCGATGATGTCCTCCAGGACGGCGACCACATCGGTGGCGGTGAAGGACCTGCGCGGAACGATCGCCAGGGCGGTGCGGGTGTACTCGTCAATGACGTTGAAGAACCGGACATGCCGCCCACAGGAGGTCACATCGGATTGGAAGTCGAAGCTGATCACGTGCATCGGGTATTCGGCCTTCAGCCGCTTCTGCTCCCCGGCGCCGGGCCCGGTGCGGCGACGCTTACGCGCCTTCGGCTTGCACGTCAGTCCCTCGGCCCGCCAGAGCCGGCGCACCCGCTTAGCGTTGAGCACCACGCCAGCCCACTCCGGCTGGGCCAGCAGGCGCCAGCGGGCCTTCCGCCACCCCCACGCCGGATGCTCCCCGGCGATGGCCCGCAACGCCGCGCGTAGCCGGGCTTCCTCAAAGCTGACCGCTGGGCGTGACTTGCGCAGCGCGGAACGGTTCTGCCCCAGCACCTTGCACGCGAATCTCTCGGACGCCCCGAATTTCTCCACCGCCATGCGCACTGCCCGGCGGCGAGGTTCGGGGCTCAGAATTTTCCCTTAGCCACCTCGTTCAGGATGTCGATGGCCAGTTCCTTCTCGGCCAGCAACCGCTTCAGCCGGGCGTTTTCCTTCTCCAAGTCCTTGACCGCTTTGGTTTGGGCTGCGTTCTGCTCGGAACCGTACTGCTGCAGCCACCGATACCAGGTTGCCTCGGTGACCTGCAGCTCCTTGATGACCTCGATCATCGGCTTGCCGTCATTGAGCATCTTCTGCCCCTGCCGGACCTTCGCGACGACCTGATCCGGGGTATGCCTACGTGCCATAATCTGTGAATTTCCTCCTGCACCCATTATCGGATGCGAAACTCACACAGTCACCGGACTCCTACCCGGGGACCCAACCAGAGGGTGTCGCCGGTTTCGATTGCTTCGATCGCGCGATCGAATTGGGGGCGAGATGCGCGGGCACCGGAGACTCCGTGATCGGTGTACAGATCATCTCGGCGGACGCCCGCAGCCAGAAGGTCCACTTCTTGGCGATCCGCCGACTGCTGGCGGGTGGACACTCGTGCGTAGCCGATCAGCTTTGCCATTTCAGGGTTCTCCAGGTGTCTCGCAACTATGGGTGTGTACTCGTATCTTGTCAATCACTTGTGAGACATAGTTGTGAGAATCGCCGAGCCTGGGAAACTCGCGAACCATGTCAGTGTCCGAAGTCCTCAACACTCAGGCAGATGAGACGTCTCGTATCCCTAGGGTTATGAGACATCGGCCGTGGCGCACATCGGGCGCGCGGCATCTTCGCCATGGGGTAACCGCGTTCTTAGCGGCGACAAGCGGGTCACGCTATGCTCTTTCCATGCGTTTCGCCGTTTCGTCCTGGTGGTGGCTGCACAAGCAGCCGTAACGCACACGCGCGGGCTGCACGGCAGCCCGCGAAATTCGCGGTACTAACGTCCGTGTAGCTCCCTGAGTATCGGAGCAGACATGGACTCATTCACCGCCACCGCCGAACGCATGCCGGAGTTGCGCGCCTCAATCTCGGCGCACCCCGAGCATTATCGGGTCCTTACGGGCGAACGACCCACTGGACAGCTTCATCTCGGTCACTACTTCGGGACAATCAGAGAACGAGTGCGGCTGCAGATCGCCGGAGTTGAGACTTTCGTCATCCTGGCTGACTATCAGGTCATCACCGATCGAGAGTCTGCGGGCAACGTTCGTGAGAATGTCTACGGAGCGGTCCTTGATTATTTAGCAGCGGGCCTGGATTCACAATCGACAACGATCTTCACTCACTCAGCGGTACCGGCGCTCAATCAGCTTCTGCTCCCGTTTCTGAGCCTGGTCACGGAGGCCGAGTTGCATCGCAACCCGACGGTCAAGGCTGAGCTTTCAGCCTCAGTGTTAACGCCGACCGAAAATAGGGCCATTTCTGCCAACTGAAAATAGGGCCACCGGGTTGCGGTTCTATTGTGCCTGAGGTCTTGTGGTGGTTCTGTTGCGGAGCCGGTAGCTGCTGCCGGTGAGGTTGAGAACCTCCGCGTGGTGGACGATGCGGTCGATCATGGCTGAGGCGACCGTAGCGTCGCCGAAGACCTCGCCCCAACGGCTGAACGCCAGGTTCGAGGTGAGGACCAGCGAGGCGTGCTCATACCTGGACGAGACCAGTTGGAAGAACAGGTTCGCCGAGTCCTGGTCGAACGGGATGTATCCGACCTCGTCGACGATCAGCAGCTTGTAGCGGCGCAGCTTTGTCAGTTCCTGGGGCAGGCGTCCGCGTTCGTGCGCCTCGGCGAGGCGAGCGACCCAGCCGGTGGCGGTGTCGAACAGGACCCGGTGCCCGGCGCGGGCGGCCTTGATCCCGATGCCCACGGCCAAATGCGTTTTGCCGGTGCCGGGAGGACCGAGCAGGACCACGTTCTTGGCTTCCTCGAGGAAGACCCCGGTGCCGAGGTGGGCCACCAGGTTGCGGTCGGCGGCCGGCTGGTGGTCGAAGTTGAACTCCTCGATGGTCTTGGCGCCGGGGAAGCGGGCGGCACGGATCCGCAGGGCCGCCCCGGAGGCTTCGCGCTCGGCGACCTCGCGGCTGAGCACGGCGGCTAGGTACTCCTCGTGGGACCAGCCCGCTTCCCGGGCGCGGTCGCCCAGGGCACGGTAGCCGTCGGTGATGCGCGGGGCGCGTAATGCCCGGGCGTAGTACTCGATGCTCTTCGCCGGCTCGCTCACCGGCCGGCCTCCGCCAGTTCACGCGCATCGTCCGGGACGGCGAGGCCGAAGAGCCGGTCGTAGATGCCCAGATCGCGTTCCTGGACCTCGGCGTGGCGGCCGGTCCTGATGGTGCGGTGGGCGCGGCGCAGGGCGGCGGCCCTGTCGACGTGGGCCGGATCGGTAAGGATCTGGTGGCGCGCCCAACGTCGTTCGTGCTTGGCCAGCAACGTCCCGCCGGCAGTGACGGTCACCTGCTCGAGGTCCGCGGCCACGTCCACGATCCGCCCGATCGCCGACGGGTCGACGGAGTAGTCGTTGGAGAACACCCGCACGTAGTAGTCCCGCGGCAGCCGGATGCTCTTGCGCAACCCAGTCTCGGGCGCCAGCGGTGCCAGCGGGCGCATCGCCTCGCGGTCGCGCAACACGAGCTCGGCGGGCCGTCCGTGGCGGGAGCGCGAGTAGCGGGCATTGGCCCGCGGCAACCAGTCGGCCAGCTGCTCGTTGAAGTCGCCCGGGCAGGCGAAGGTCCGGCCGGGCATGAAGCCTTGGCGGAAGAACCGGTTCATCCGCTCCACCATGCCCTTGGACTCCGGGTCGTTCGGCGGCAGTTGGCGGATCGTGCAGCCCAGCACCCCGGCGAAAGACGCGGCCGGATCCGTCAGCCGGCCCTGGCCGATGCCGCTCTCGTTGTCCCAGACCAGCCGCTCGGGGACCGCGGCCGCGTCCTGGATCAGCGACCACATCCCGCCCAACAGGTCCGGCGTGGTGCGGGTGGGGATCATCCGGGCCTGGATGAAGCCGGAGAAGGTGCTGGTCATGACCAGCACCGGCGGCTTGCCCTGTTGGCCGTGCCCGAGCGGTAGCGGCTCGTGCGGGAACCAGAGGTCGCATTGGACCGCCTTGCCCGGTTCGTGGACCAGCCGGTCCACCGGGTCCGCCGGCAGATACTCGGGCCGGATCTGGCGGACCTTGTCGCGGAACAGGGACGCCGATCCCGTCCATCCCACGCGTTCGGCCAGCACGGTGGCCGGCATCGTCGGAGTCCTGGCCAGCAGGGTCCGGACCCGGCCGGCGTAGGAGTCGAAGCTCGAACCTGCCGACGCCCGCTCGTACTTAGGCGGCCGGTCTGATTCCAGCGCCCGGTCAACCGTTCCCCGCGAAACCCCGAGCTGCGTGGCCAGCTCTCTCTTAGAGATCTTCTCCGTCGCGTACCGGTGGCGAATCTGCGCCCAAACGTCCAATGTGATCACCTTCCATGATGGTCAGGTGGCCTCATTTTCAGTTGGCGTTCTTGGCCCTATTTTCGGTCGGCGTCAACACTCAGGCCGCGCGCTGAGTGGGCTACTTCTCACCTACCCGGTCCACCAGGCTGCGGACATCCTTTTCTGCAAGGGCAACCTCGTGCCAGTAGGGAAAGACAACCTTCCGCATGTCGAGGTCACGCGAACGATCGCGCGCCGATTCAACGAACGATATGGCGAGGTCTTCCCAGAGCCAGTCGCGCTCATCACCGATGTGCCCGAGCTGCCGGGACTCGACGGCCGCAAGATGTCCAAAAGCTACGGCAATGCGATCGCACTAGGTATGACGGCGGACGAAACAGCAACAGTAATCAAACGTGCCCGCACCGATTCTGAACGCACCATTGCCTACGATCCCGAGAACCGGCCCGAGGTTGCTGGCCTTCTCTCAACAGCGGCGATCGTGCTCAGCCGAACTCCGGAGGACATCGCCGCCGAGATCGGAAGTGCTGGTGCGGGCGCGTTGAAGGAGTTCACGATCGAGGCGGTGAACGAGTTCTTGCGGGAACACCGAGCACGCCGCGCTGCCCTCACGTACGCCGACGCTGCAACGGCGCTCCGCGAGGGCAACGCCCGTGCCCAATCGATCGCACAGAGCACTCTCGACGAGGTACGAGCGGTGATGGGGATGCTGTACTGAACCGGCCGCGCCTCGAATCTGCTCGCCGTCCTCGGTGAGTCCCCGACCGGGCGCATGTGTCTCGTAACCTCCCTGTCGCATAACCCATGGGTTTCGCGAACCGGTTAGATGGTCGGTTCCACTGCCCCTACGCGCATGGGGTGTGTTACCGCCGCCGCATGGAGACGACACCTGAGGCGTCTAGGCAAGCGCGGTTGGTGTCAAAGGGGTCCGCGCTGGCCGTTGCGGCACTCTTGGCACCACTCCCAGTCTTCATATTTCTGGTGAAGTGGAGCGTTTAGTGCTGGGGCATACCGGACGGATGGATCATCCTGGTTAGCTTCATCTGCCTTCCGCTGTACATCAGCTATGTAGCTTTCGTCGCGCTGAGGATGCGCAAGTGGTCCGACGATAGCGACGTAGATCGCGTCTGGTGGATGGACGGTATGCCCTGTTCGAGCGCCTCCGCCACCCCGCTCCAGACGAACCGGGGTACGTGAAGCTACCGTCAGCTGGCGGGCGGGCAAGACGAGAGGACGCTCCCCGGGGACTAGTCGAGTCAGTGCGGCCGGTGAGATATCTCTAGATTCATGGGTTTCGCGAGCTTGTTTCCAGTGCAACGCGCAGGGGTACTGGCACTGCTTTCGATCCAGAGACGCCTCAGAGTCGCAAGCCCGCCGCGATCACGTCATCGATCCCGCGATGACGGAACGACTCCCATACCTGGATGCCATCCTGTGCCTCGACGGGTTGGGAGCCCCGTACGGCGATCACGCGGAGACCCGCGCCTCGCGCGCTCTGCACCCCAACGGTGGAGTCTTCTATTGCCACGGATTGCGAGCCAGAGACGCGTAAGTTGCGGAGAGCTGTCCGGTAGGCCTCTGGGTCGGGTTTTGGACGGGTGACCATATCTGCCGTCGTTACGTCGGCGAAGTATGGGTGAGGTAGCTGTTCGAGGACGGTGGCTGCGGTGCGCGAGGGGGACATCGTGACGAGTCCTTGGCAAACGCCCGCACGCTGCAGGGTCTCCAGCAGGTCGAGCGCCCCCGGGCGCCACAAGACTCCGTCGCGACGATTGAGATCCTCCATTCGTTCCGCCAGCAGTTTCACGACCACACGGCGTTCACTACGAGCTCCACGCTCACGGAGGAGATCCGCAAGACCAGGAATGGAGATGCCCGAGATCTCTGCCGGTTCAGGATCCCAGGGATGCGCTCCAAGCTCGCGCGAGAGCTGGGCGCACGCGTGCGCCCAGCTCGCCTCGCTGTCGATGAGCGTGCCATCGAGATCCCACAGGACGGCGCCGCCCCTACTCGGCATGAGCACCGTCGCGTGGCAATCGGGCACCCGTCTCGGCGTCGAACAGCAGAATGTCCGATGCGTTGAAGCCAATCGATACGGACTCGCCGCGATGAACCGAGACGCCGCGATCCGTGCGAACCGCGGCGGGGACGCCATCCACCGTGATTTCAAGGACCTGCGTCTCCCCCTCGAAGATCACTGTATGGACGAGGCCGGTCGCTCGGTAATCTGCGGCCTCTCGGAGGCGAAGACGCTCCGGCCGCACTCCGACCAGGACGCTGCGGGAGGCGGGCGGTGAGGCGATCACACCGAAGACGGTGCGATACCCCCCGTCCCTGCGCTCTCCGTCGAAGAGGTTCATGGGTGGCGACCCGATGAAACCAGCGACGAATGACGTCGCGGGATCGTGGTAGATCTCTTCCGGAGTACCTATCTGCTCGATTCGACCCGCGCGGATGACAGCAATGCGATCGGCCAGCGCCATCGCGTCGCTCTGATCATGGGTGACGTGGATGGACGTCGCACCGGTCGCGCGCATCAGATCGGCGATTTCCTGGCGCAGCGCGACGTGGAGCTGGGCGTCAAGTCCCGAGAGCGGCTCGTCGAGCAGAACGACGCGCGCGTTGCGCGCGAGCGCCCGCGCGAGTGCAACACGCTGACGCTGTCCGCCGGACATCTGTCGCGGCTTCCGGGACAGCAGCTCTCCAATACCCATGCGCCGCGCCAGGTCGATTGCCCGCGCCCGTGCCTCTTCGCGGGTGAGGCGCAGGCCGTGTCGCAGGCCGAGCGTGATGTTCTCAAGCGCACTGAGATGGGGATAAAGCGCGAAGTGTTGGAAGACGATCGCGACGTCTCTTCTGTGGGGAGGCAAGTCTTGCTGCGGTGTGCCCCCGATGACGACTTCTCCGGTGTCCAGCGAATCGAGCCCCGCAACGATCCTCAAGAGGGTCGACTTCCCCGAGCCGGAAGGGCCGAGGACGACAAGCGATTCGCCCGCGGCGACGTCCAGATGGATATCGCCGATGGCGGTGACGTCGCCGAAACGCTTAGACAGATGCCGGAGGGATACTTCAGCAGACATGACGGAGCTTCTTCCCTGGCTAGTTCGACAGTGCGTCGATGCGGCTGACGGTTTCGGGAACGATCTCTTTGGAAGGCTGAGCCTGGTCGATCATCCCCTGCACCATGTCCTGCAAGTATTGATTCGTGCGCGCGAGGCTCTCTCCGGGCCAACCGCCTCCGGCAACAGGAACTCCCTCATAGCGCCATGCGTATCCGAGCGGTCCCTGTGCTTCCGCCAGCTCCAGCAGCTCGGTCTTCGCGGCGACATCCACAGGGATATAGCTGTTTGCTTTCGAGCTCTCCACGATGACCGTGGGGTCCAACATCGCGCCGATGAGCTCTCCGGCGTATGCCGAGCGGCACTCATCGTCGGACAGGGTCATCCACCCGTTACCCCCAGCGGGGAGCACAGCACTTCCGCCATCGGGGATCGGCATGTCGGAAATGGTCCACTCGAAGGAGTCGCCGACGGCGGCGTCCACGGTGGCCCCCACGGCGGGTGTGCCGAAGAAGTAGGCAGCTTCTCCACGGGAGAAGACTGAGATCGAGTCCTGCCAGCTCACAGGGTCTTGAAGCTTCTCTGCACCGATGGTTTCGTAGATCTTCAGCGCCTCGTAACCCTCCTCGTTGTCAAAGCCAGCGGTGCCATCCTCGTTTGCGTACTCGGCCCCGCCGCTGCCGACGAAAGCCTGCACGAACCACCAGGCAATGTTGTCGCGAGGAATCTGGATCGGCGTCGTCACATCTGTCTTCTCTTGGACCTGCCGAGCGCCGTCGAGCACCTCAGAATGCGTGGTCGGGAGCTCGGAGACGCCCGCAGATTCCGTGAGCGTCGTGTTCGTATAAAGCACAGGAACAGAGATCTGGAAGGGTGCGACGTAAGTTTTCCCGTTGAGCGTGCCGACATCCAGGTAGTCGTCGATGTAGGTGTCTCTTAGCGAGGACCGGTCGATTTCGCGAGGGCTGTATTTCTCGACCCAGAATCGGAGTTGATCGAGCCCTAGCATGATGACGTCCGGGCGGGATCCCGCAGCGATATCTGCGACGATTTGCTGAGTGAGCTCGTCATAGCTCGTTCCCTCGGGAGCGGCCTTGAGGTCAACTGTGAGGCCGGGGTACGTCTCCTCCATCGACTTCTTGCCGAGCTCAGCCGCGGCTTGGCCCTGGTTGGCGTACTGAGCGGTGATGGTGACGCCGTCCGGTGAGCATTCCCCGATGTCAGCCTGCGTCGCAGGCGCAGCTTCTTCCGCGGGAGCGGAACACCCGGAGAGCAGGAGCACGGAGCTGATGAGGCCGGCGCCCAATGCGCTCATTCGTGTGATGCGTGAGTGGGACATGATTTCGCCTTCGTAGATAGGAAGTGGGATTGAGGAGGTGAAACTGTGGAGTCGGGTTGACTGTCATCACCCGGGCAGTTCGCCACCGGCGATGCCCGTGACGAACTTGCGTTGAGCGACGATGAACAGCACCACGATGGGGAGGGTGACGAGCATGGCTGCGGCAGCGAGCTCGCCGTACGCGGTGCCGGTCTCCGCCTGCTGGAAGATCGAAAGAGCCAGCGGCGGTGTGTACAGCGAAGGGTCGCGGGCGACTAGTAGCGGCCACAAATAGTCGTTCCAGTGCGTGAAGACGGACAAAACTGCGAACGCGGCGATCGTCGGCATCGACGACGGGACGACGACGTGCACGAGCGTGCGGAGGGTGCCGAGGCCGTCCGCCTTCGCGGCCTCAAGGAGCGAGTCGGGAATCGTGATCATGTGCTGACGGAGCATAAAGATCCCGATCGCGCTGGTCATGAACGGGAGCACCAAGGCCGCAAAGGTATTCGCAAGTCCGATGGAGCCGATGCCCAGGTACAACGGCAGCGCTGTAGCCTGCGTCGGCACCAGAAGACACGCGAGGATGACAGCGAAGGCTGCGTCGCGACCTCGGAATCGGAGCTTTGCGAACGCATAGCCCGCGGGGATCACGGTGATGATCTGGATGATCAGGATGCTGCCCGTGACCAGCGCTCCGTTGAGCATTGCGTGGCCGAGATCCGCACTCTCCCACGCTCGTGCGTAGTTGCCCCAGTCCAAAGAACTCGGCAGGAGCTGGATACCGTCGAGTACTGCTTCGTCAGCCGGAGACAGCGACAAGCGAAGCATCCACAGCACTGGGAAAACCGAGATCGTGATGGCAACGAGAGCCAGCAGCCACCGAAGAGAATGGGACAGGGAGCGGCGGAGCGAGATTTTGGTGGTCATACGGTTTCCTTATCTCCAGTAAATGCCCGTCGCCGAATCACTCCGATGAGAACCAGGACGACAAGGAGCATTGATGCGAGCGCCGCCGCCTGGCCGAGGTCGAAGTAGACGAACCCAAGCCGCCAGGTCATCGTGAGCACCGTCTCGGTGGAACCGAGCGGGCCACCTTCCGTCATGACGTTGATGGTGTCGAACACCTGGACCGACTGCAGGACGGCCATAACCGTCGCGAACACGGTCATGGGGCGCAGCAGGGGAAGGGTGACCCGTCGGAACTTCGCCCACGAGCCCAGTCCGTCGGCGGCGGCGGCCTCGTGCAACGCCGTTGGAATACTTGTTAGGCCGGCGAGATAGAAGATCATCACGAAGGATGTCAGGCGCCAGATGCCCACCAGAGCCACAGTGAACAGCGCCGTCGAGGTATCGCCGAGGAAGTTGACGGGTCCGATGCCGACGACGGCGAAGACCTCGTTGACGAAGCCTCCTCTCGACGCGAAGATCCAGCGGAAGACGACGGCCATCGCGACCATATTGGTGGCGAAGGGGAGAAAGAGCAGAACTTGGAGCGCGGGTCGACCTCGAGTAAACGAGTGCGCAAGCATGGCGGTGCCGAGTCCGAGCACGAGGCTGGGAACAATGGTGAGGACTGAGTAGACGACCGTGTTCCACAGTGCCTGCTGTACCGCAGGGTCGGTGAGGATCGCCGTGTAGTTCGCGATACCGGCCCAGGTCCATACGGTGCGGTCGCCGAGATCGATGCGGAAGAGGCTGCCGACGAGCGCAAGCACGCCCGGCAAGAGCACGAACAATCCGATGAGTGCGAGCGCGGGTGCTACGAGCACCCAACCGATACTCCGGTGCTTCACGACTCCTCCCCCTGCACGATTGCGCTCGGGTAGGCGCAGAGTGTGCCGTCGGCGTGGAGCACGACGGTCGTATCCTCGAAGCGCTGCACGGAGACGAGGATTGGGATGCCGGTGGCGAACCGTGAGCGCAGGGCGCCATCACCGAGATCGAGGGTGATGATGTCACCGTCGAGGGCTGGGAGGATGACCTGCTTGTCCAAGATCGTCGGCGCCGCGAAGAGCGGATGAGGAGTGCGCCTGTACGTGAGTAGGCAGGCATTACTTCGAGCCGCGACCTCTGCGTGCCAGCGTGTCTCGCCGCTCGCCGCGTCTCTGAGATAGACGCTGCCTCCCGCGTCGGAGAACAGAACTCCTTCCAGCGTCCAGTACGGCGGCGTCGGGTTCCACGGAATCGAGCTCGCTTGGAACCAGCTCACCGCGTCGTTGTTCGTGGGACGTCGGAACACTCCAGTGATCCCGGTCGCAATCAGATCACCCGTAGCAGGTTCGATGAGCGGCGTGCGGATCGGGAGGGGGGACGAACCGCGCAACGATTCGAGGAGATCTGTGTTGCTCTCCGCAAGTCGGTCCCCGAACGTTTCGCCCGTCTCCGGATCCAGGAGGACAGGGACTCGCGGCTCAGGGAATCCGCTCCAGACGATGAGAGCCGACGCGTCGTCGGCTGCCCGTCGCTCCCAGAAGACGGGCGCGGCGAGGAGGGCGAAGATCTGGTACGGCGCTATGTCCCGTCGCTCCCAGATCGTGTGTCCGTCGTCGATGTCGAGCGCGCGCAAGGTGGAGTGATCGCCCACGAGGACGAGATTCTCGTGAATTGCTGGCGGAGTGAACCCGAAGAGCCTGAGTGGGTCGGGGGTGTGCTTCCGCCATAGCTGTCGCCCCGTGGAGATTTCGAACGCCGCTGTCGTTCCGGATACCGATGTGCACAGGACCGTGCCGCTCGCGCCGTGCACCACGGGGGCCGAACGCACGGGAGCATCAAGGTCGGCGTGCCAGAGCAGCCCGCCCGTCGCGGCGTCGACCGCGAAGAGACCCCCCGAAGCGTGGTCGTCATCGGCGAGGGGAAGAACGATGACGCCCTTGGCGATCGCGAAAGGGGCACGCTGGCCGGGCGTCCCGACGCTCCGGCGCCAGCGCGCCGCTTCGGCCGCGGCTGGGAGGAGTACCGCGGGGGTCTGGGCAGGATCCGGATCGGTAGGGAGCGTCTCGACGCCGATCGTTACGCCGTCCCACGTGATAAGGCGGTAGGTCGCCGGAGAAAGATCGACGCCACCGAAGAGCGCAGGTGGAGTGTTGACGTGCAGCGTGTCCGCAGTACGTACGACCCGCGACGTATGGCGATGCCCCGAGAATGTAGCGATGGGGGGCCTCGGGAGCCCAGAGAGAATCGAGGAGCCTGGCTGATCATGCGACAGTAGGATCCAGGGAATGTCCTCGTCGAGTGCTTCGAGGTCGGCCCTCAGCCAGGCATTCTGCTGTTCGTGATCCCGGCCGAGCTCGTGCGTGAACCAGTCGATGGCGACGACGTGCAGTGCGGGAAGATCGTACGAATACCACCGCGGGCCGAGAAATGCTTCGTAGTGGCGCGGTTCTCCGGAGTGGATTGCGTAGCCGTTGCGGCTGACGACATCGCTCGTCTGTTCCGTCATGTGATCGTGGTTGCCGGGAATTACATGCACGGGGATTGGTGTGTCGAAAATTGCTTCGCGGAACTCGCGGTATTGCTCGCGGAGGCCGTGGTCGGTCAGGTCACCGGTGATGATCGCGGAATGCAGGTCCGGTTGGTCTTCGACGATCTTGGTCAGCAATGTAGACAAACGTTCACCCGTGCCAAGTTCCGCGGGCTGCGGATAGTTGCCGCCATCACCGATGTGCGTGTCCGTGAGATGAGCGAAGCGAAGCGGAAGCGTTACTGGGGACGCCTGCAGGGTGAAGGTCACCTCGGATTCGCGACCGTCGAAGTACCATTGGTTGCATCGCCAACCCACCGGACGCACCACAAACACGAAACGCGCGTCCGTCTCCAGCTGGAACCTCCCGTCGGCCGCAGTATGCACGACGGTGTTCCCGTCGCTTACCCGGATGTCCGCCAGCGGGTTGCCGTCGGTGTCGGTGACCTGTCCGTTCACGATCTTCGCTCTCTGTCTATGGGGCTCGAGCCGGATCAGATCCGGTGGGAGTTGACGAGTTTCTCGGCCTCGTCACGCCGTTCCGTCGCGCCGCTGACTCGGATCGTGAGCACGCTGTAGATGGCATCGAGAAGTGAGAGATGCACGATTCTGCTGGTCATCGCCTCCACTCGATGCCGCGTCTCCGAGCTCCCCGCGACGATCAGCGCGTGTGCGATCTCTGTGAGCGGGGATGTGAGGAAGCTCGTGATGCCGATGACTTTCGCTCCTGAATTGGCAGCGGTGCGCGCCGCCTCGAGCGTCGTTTTCGTCGATCCCGTGTGGCTGATGACAAAGCAGACGTCGCGCTCATCAAGGCCCTGGACGGCGACGTGTTGGGCGATGAAGTCGGGGGTGAACGTCGCGTCGAGTCCGAGGGCCGTAAGTCGATAGGCTGCGTCTGAGGCAAGCGGAGCGGACGTGCCCACTGCTACGAACCGAATGCGTCGGGCCGATGCTAGGGCGTCGACGATGGTCGTCACGTCGCTGAGGTCGATGTGAGTGGCGGTTGCTTCCAGTGCGTCCGCGCTTTCACGCAGAGTCCCCCGCACAGTGCTCATGAGTGGATCCTCTGCATCGGTCGGGCCCGGGCTATCGGGCGGGGTTTCGCGCGAGAGTAGGAGCTTGAACTCTTGGAAGCCATGCAGACCGAACCTCTGGCAGAACCGCACAACTGACCCGACCGACGTTCCAGATATCTGGGCGAACTCCGTCACGGAGCTCGTCATGACGACACGCGGATCGGCGTGGATCGAGCGCGCAACTCGCTTCTCCGATTCGGAGAACGATGCACTTGCAAGGCGGATCTGCTCGAGCAGAGGTTGTCCGTCGCCGCGCCAAAGGCGTGAGGATGAAAGATCGGTTCTGGTCACGTCGCCCAAATTAGGAGGACCAGATGTCGCATCGGTGGCGTCCGACCAAACCGTGGATGAACACTCCACGCCAAAACTGTGATGGAAATTTCATCCAGTGCGACGCGTCAACCGCCGCTTTCCGGGTGCTTCTCGCCTCCCCAGCTTTCCTGCACCACACCCCCGAATGTCCGGGATCCAAGGCATGACGGACATCGACATGCGTTGACAATCAAAAGCTTTTCGAGACACGCGAAGCCTCCCTCGAGCCTCAGGAACTAACGGTGGAATTCCGGGTCACATTTGTCTTGGAAACATGTCTCACCGCGAAGTGTCTTTGCGTCGACGTTTCTAGCTATTTCCAAGGCAGAATGGAGCCGTGAGACATCTTGGATATACGCGGGTCAGCACCAGAAGCCAAGACGCAAAGTTGCAGGTTGAGGCTCTGGTCAAATCGGGCGTGCAGGAGCGGGACATTTTTGCCGACGTCACCTCGGGCAGTCGGACCGCGATCTCACGCCCCGGGATGAAGAAGCTCCTCGAGCACGCCCAGCCCGGCGACACCGTCGTCGTGTGGCGAGTCGATCGCCTCGGAAGATCCTTGATCGATGTGCTGAACACGGTGAAGCTGCTCCGAGGGCGTGACATACAGGTGAAGAGCATCTCGGATGGGATTGACCCGTCGACGACGTCGGGCCGGCTGATGCTGAACATGCTTGCCACCTTGGCCGAGTATGAACGCGAGCTGATCACCGAGCGTGTGAACGCAGGAATCACAGCCGCTCGAAATGGGGGCACCAAGTTTGGTCGGCCTTTGTCCGATCCTGTGGTTGTAGCGGACAAACTCAAGCTCGTCTCCGAGGCCCGGGCGAAGGGCCGCACCGCGGAGGATGCGGCAAAGCTCGTCGGGTGGAGCCGAGCCACTTTGTACCGGCATCAGCAAGCCTCTGCGGCCCGCGAGAGCACCACCGTGTAGGTGACTCGTGGATGCGGCCGAGCGGTGGCGTGTTCTTCGGCTGCATGTCGAAGACCAGATCCCGCTCGCCGTCCTCGCTCGGGAAACAGGGATCTCCGCTCGGACTCTGCAGCGTTGGAACCAGCTCTATCGAGCAGGCGGCGTCGCATCCCTCGACCCTCATGCGCGTATGGACAAAGGTGTCCGCCGAACCTCAGCAGAGACGGTCGCGTTCATCGAACAGCTGGCACTCACTCGGCCGCGCCCGAGTGTCGCCACGCTGCATCGTCTCGCCGTCACTGATGCGCAGGCGCGTGAGCTGCGGGCTCCGAGCTATGCGACCGTGCGGCAGATCGTCCAGGCCCTCGATCCGGCTCTTGTCACTTTGGCGCTGGAGGGGCCGGCCTCGTACCGAGACAAGCACGAGCTCGTCTTCCGGCGCCGTGCTGAACACCCGAACCAAACTTGGCAGTCCGACCACACTGAACTCGACATCCTCATCGTCGGCGCTGACGGTAAACCTGACCGGCCGTGGCTGACGACCGTGATGGACGACTACTCCCGTGCGATCTGCGGGTTCATGGTGTTCAGCGGTGCACCCTCAGCTATCAACACAGCCCTCGCCCTCCGGCAGGCGATCTGGCGGAAGACCGACCCCGCGTGGGCGATGTGCGGCATCCCCGACATCCTGCACGTCGACCACGGCTCCGACTTCATCAGCCACCACCTCGAACGAACCGCGATCGCCCTGCATGTCAGGATCATCCACTCAACCGTCGGCAGGCCTCAGGGGCGCGGCAAGATCGAGAGGTTCTTCGGCACGATCAACACGGAACTCCTGAGCGCACTACCTGGCTACCTTGGACCCGGCAGTCGGGCACCTACGCCTGTCCTCGACCTTGCCGGTCTCGATCGTGCTATCGGCCAGTTTATTGGCACCTACAACGACCGGCCCCATAGTGAGCTGGGGATCTCGCCGCGGGACGCTTGGGTTGCAGACGGATGGCTGCCACGGATGCCCGACAGCTTCCAAGAGCTCGACGGACTTCTCCTCACTGTTCCGAAGAACCGAGTCGTGCAACGCGACGGTATCCACTTCCAAGGCCAGCGCTACCTCGCCCCCACTCTTGCCCCGTTCGTCGGCCACACCATCACGATCCGGTACGACCCCCGCGACATCTCCGAGATCCGGGTCTATGACCGGGACACGTTCATCTGTACCGCTATCGATGAAGCCCACCCCAACCTGCGCCTCAGTCTTCGCGACATCGAAACGGCTCGCCGCGCCCGTCGCAAGCAGCTGCGGCGAGCCATCAACGACCGCATCCCGACCGTTGCCACCCGTGAGGAACCTCGCATCCCCGAACCCACAAAGCGGCGGCCGAAGCTGCGCACCTACGAAGAGGACGAGTGATGAACCAAGCATTTATCGTCACCAAAGAACACCGACGTTTCACCGAGTTCGCCAACGCCGTGCGGAAAGAGAAGACCATCGGGATCTGCCACGGCGCTGCAGGCGTGGGAAAGACCAACTCCGCTCGTCGGTACGCGAATTGGGACGCGCTCGAGGCGTACATCAACGAGTGGGGTCCGCGTGGGGAGCACGACGCGAAGCACTACGCCCTCGCGAACCGATTTCGAACGGTCTTCTACACGCCAGAAGTCCTCTACCGACCAAAGGACCTCATGAGGGCTCTGTTGCAAAGATTGGCGGCAGTCAGAGGTAGGCTGTCGCTCTGCGCCGATCAGGCGGCTGCTGCGAAATGGTGGTTGAGCATGCCCATGGCCTCCGTCAGCGCCGAGGGCCCAATGCCAAAAGCTCTCTCCACAAGGCGCACCTCGCCCCTGATGCCGGGCTGCAGGCACCAGGGGCGAGCCTGTCCTTTGCGCAGGGCTCGCATGACTTCGAATCCCTTGATCGTGGCATAGGCCGTGGGGATCGATTTGAAACCGCGCACCGGCTTGATCAGTATCTTGAGCTTTCCGTGATCGGCCTCGATCACGTTATTGAGATACTTCACCTGCCGGTGGGCCGTCTCCCGGTCCAGCTTTCCTTCGCGCTTCAATTCGGTGATCGCTGCACCATAGCTCGGCGCTTTGTCGGTATTGAGCGTGGCAGGCTTTTCCCAGTGCTTCAGGCCTCGCAGGGCCTTGCCCAGGAACCGCTTCGCTGCCTTGGCGCTGCGGGTCGGCGACAGGTAGAAATCGATCGTGTCGCCCCGCTTGTCGACTGCCCGGTACAGGTAGGTCCACTTGCCCCGCACCTTGACGTAGGTTTCATCCAGGCGCCAGCTCGGATCAAAGCCACGCCGCCAGAACCAGCGCAGCCGCTTCTCCATCTCCGGGGCGTAGCACTGGACCCAGCGATAGATCGTCGTATGGTCGACCGAAATGCCGCGTTCCGCCAGCATTTCCTCAAGGTCGCGATAGCTGATCGGATAGCGACAATACCAGCGCACCGCCCACAGGATCACATCACCCTGGAAATGGCGCCACTTGAAATCCGTCATCGTTCCGTCCGTCCAATCTCCGCCAAGCATGCTCAAGCTTCACGATTTTTGCAACAGAGCCGATCTGCCCACTTCCTTTTCGGAACCCCGCCCGGTTATGCGGCGGGAGCCTCTTCCCGGGGTTTGATTGCGGTGTCTAGACGCACCAAAGTCACCCAGGAAGAGGTCCTGTAATGAAGTTAGACGGAGAAGTCATGGAAATACTTGAGGCATACGATCTGACTGGATCGTTGCGCGCGACCGCGGAGCTGACCGGTTGCTCGCACCACACCGTTGCGCGGCATGTTGCCGCTCGCGATGCCGGGAGACCGATCGCCGAGCCGGCGTTCCGGGGCCGGGTCACGGACCCGTTCCTGCCTAAGATCGAGGAATGGGTCGAGAAGTCTCTGGGCAAGATCCGGGCTGATAAGGCTCACGACAGGCTCGTCGCGCTGGGCTATGAGGGCTCTGAACGCTCGACCCGCCGGGCGGTCGCGCAGGTCCGCGCCGCTTACCGGCTCGGCCACGTCCGGGTGCACCGCCCCTGGATAACGGAGCCGGGGATGTGGTTACAGTACGACTTTGGCGACGGCCCGGTGATCGACGGGAAGAAGACGGTGTTGTTCGTGGCGTGGTTGGCGTGGTGTCGGTTCCGGATCGTCATTCCGCTGCGGGACCGGACCGCGCCGAGCGTGTTCGCGGCGTTGGATCGCACGTTTAGGACCGCTGGCGGCGCCCCGACCTATGTGCTGACCGACAACGAGAAAACGGTCACCGTGTCGCACATCGCCGGGGTCCCGGTGCGGAACCAGCAGACGGTGGACTTCGCCCGCCACTACGGGGTGACAGTGTTGACCTGTCAGCCGGCGGATCCGGCGTCCAAGGGCGGGGTGGAGTCCTCGGTGAAGCTCGCCAAGGCCGACATCGTCCCCAAGGACACGAACCTGTTACCCGAGTACGCCTCGTTCGCCGAGGTGGAAGCGGCGTGCGACGCGTTCATGGACCACGTCAACAACCGGGAACACCGCGCCACCCGGCGGAAGCCCGCGGCGATGCTCGAGGAAGAACAGCTCCGGCTGCACCGGGTCCCCGACACCGCGCACACGGTCGCGTTCGGGCTCTCGCGCAGCGTCCCGGACAACACCCCGATGGTCACGTTCGAGAATGGCCAGTACTCCGTCCCCGCTCACCTGCTCGGCGGCCGCGTGTTCGTCCGCTCCCACGGTGTCGGCACCGACGAGCAGGTCATCGTCGTGCACGTCGGCTCCGACGGCCCCGTCGAAGTCGCGCGGCATAACCGGGCCCGGCCGGGCAGTCCCGCGATCGATGACGCGCACTTCCCCGACCATCGGGAGAAGGTCCCGGGCGATTACACGATCAAGGCCAGGAGCGCCGCGGAGGCCGAGTTCCTCGGCATCGGCGCCGGCGCTCACGCCTGGCTGCTGGAAGCGGCCGCGGTGGGCACGGCGCGGATGAACGTGAAGATGGCCGAAGCGGTCGCGGTGGCGAAGATCAGCGGCACAGCCCAGGTCGACGCTGCGTTGGGTGAGGCGGCCACCTACGGGCGGTTCGCGACCGGTGACCTCGCGTCGATCCTCAACGCGGCCGTCTCCAAGGGCAAGGCGCACCGAGCCGATGAGAAAGCGTCGCTGGCGCAGGGCACCGCCGGCTGGGCGGCGATCGGGCAGCCCGTCACGCCCGGGGTCGACCTTGCCGTCACGGATGATCTGGAGGAGAGCGCGTGAGCGTCACCCAGGCTGCCGCGCCCGTCCTCCCCGCTGACCTCGAAGCGTTGATGCGGCAGTTAAAGATGCCCTACGCTCGCGCGTTGGCGCCGGAGCTGATCGCGACCGCGAAGTCCCAGCGGTGGGAACCGGCCGAGGTCATCAAGGCCCTCTTCGTCGAGGAGGTCACCGGCCGGGCCCGGTCCATGCTCGCCACGAGGCGCAAGGCCGCCGGGTTCCCGACCGGGAAGACCTTCGACACCTGGGACGAGTCCGCGTCCTCGATCCCGGTCCCGACGCAACAGGCACTGCGGACCCTGGAATGGATCGGCCGGAAGGAGAACGTCGTCGTCTGCGGGCCATCGGGCACGGGGAAGACGTTCTTCCTCGAGGCCCTCGGGCAACAGGTTGTCGAGGCCGGGATGCGGGTCGCGTGGTTCCGGCTCGAGGATCTCGGCGCGTTGGTCCGCGCGCACCGCTCCGATGACTCCGTCAGCCGGGTCGTGGCCCGGATCCTCCGCGCGGATCTGATCGTCGTCGATGACATCGGGCTACTCGAAGTCGGTGCGGACGCCGCCGAGGGCCTCTATCGACTCGTCGATGCCGCCTACGAGAAACGTTCCATCGCGGTGTCCTCGAACCTGCACCCCGCTGGGTTCGACGAACTCATGCCCAAGACCCTCGCGACGGCGACCGTCGACCGGCTGTTGCACCACGCGCACGTCTGCCAGACATCGGGCGACTCCATCCGGCTGACCCAGGCCCTCGCCGGGAAAGGAGTCACCGCGATGAACTAAACGACGACGCCCTCGACATGGCCAACGCCACCAACACCCTGGTGGGCAGATCTGTTGGCCATGAGTGGGCAGTTTCCGTGGCCACCAGCGGGCATTTCTGCTGGCCGCCCACGGGCAGTTCCTATTGGCCATTGACACCCGCTAGTGGGCGAGGCGATGATCTCTCTCGTGGCAGGCTCCGGAGAGACGCGGTTCCAGCTCGAAGCGACGATGAGCCGGTTCATCCATCTCGCGGTGCTGGATGCTCTGTGCTCGGCGCTCGCGGCGGAAGACCCCGGTCGGACGCGACGTGGTTCGGAGTTGTCGGCCAAGGCGAAGCAGATCCACGGGGTGTAATCGCGGTGCGGGCCAACGGATTCCCCGCATGACAGAAGCGGCGCAACCCGAAGGTTGCGCCGCTTCTGTCATGCGGGATGCGTGGGGCCTCAGGGTAAGACGGCGGTCGGCTCTGACAGTGCTTTGAGGCTGATGTCGCTGAGGACGCCGTAGTGGTCGCTCGCGGTGGGGTACTCCGCGAACACCACCTTGCTGTTCGTGATCACACTCTCCACGAGTCCGTGATTCTCGGTCGACCCGGCGAAGACGTAGTCGATACGGCGGTGGTGCGGTTCCTGCACCAAGTAGTTCGGGACGATGCCCTGGCCGTCGACGACGCTGCGTGCGACCCACGGGCTGTCCGTGGTCCAGGTGTAGCCGGGAGTGCCGTCGCCCGCGATGGCGAAGGTGTCGCGGAACGCGGCACTGCGGCCGTTGACCGCGGACTTCCCTGTGTAGAAGCGGATGCAGTCCTGGTCGGGCGCCGCGTCGAAGTCGCCGGCGAGGATGGTCGGCGCGACCTGGCGGCGGCGCTCTTCGAGCTCTGTCACGAATAGCGCCTGCTCGACGCGGGCTGCCTCATCGGTGAACTTCCAGCTCGGACGTGCGCCGAGGAAGAGCATGTCGACGCCGATGGGGAGCGGGAGCACCATCTCCCAGACGTGCGGTCCGTTCGCTGCCGGGAGCGTGTGGATGTCGACGCTCTTCGGCTCCCACCGTGTGCCGACGGCGGTGCCCCAGGGGAGCCAACCGATCTCGCGGTAGTCCGAGGCGTGGTGCCAGTGCAGGGGGGAGCTGTCCTTAACGATCTGGTAGGCGTCACGCTCCGGGGTGCGCAGGACCTCCTGCAGGAAGACGATGTCGGCGTCGTGCTCCTCGAGGCCCTGGAGCAGGAGTGCGTCGCGTTCGGCGCGATCACGCGGGTCCATCCAGATGTTCAGGGTGAGCACGCGGAGATTCATGGTGTCGGTCATGCTTCCACGCTAACCATCATCCGTGAACGAAGTTCCACATCGAAGTGAACAGTGGAAGTTGCGTCAATCCTCCGCATGCAGGTCGGCCTGCACGTCGAGTTCCACACGGTCAGCGCGGAAGCGCGCGAGGCTGTACTGCAGCGGCGTCCCATCCGGAAGCGTGTCGAGCGAACGGACGACGAGGACCGTCGACCCGGGAGGGAGGCCGAGATCCGTGTTTTCCGCGCCTGTCGCGACTCGAGCGCTGACGCGGCTCCAGGAGCGGACGTAGTCGTCGACGCCGACGGCCCTCAGGGCGCGGGTCACCGAACCGGTGGAGGCGAGCTGTGTCTCGAATCCTGGGACCAGGCCGGGCGCCATCCACGCTGTTGAGCGGGCGATGGTGCTTCCTCGGAGATCGGTCGCCGCGTCGACGCGCAGGGCCCCTCCCGCGCCGAGCCGAAGTCGCTCGCGAGCGTCGTCCGGAACCTCGCGCACCAGCTCTGCGGCAAGGAGTCTCCGCGTGGAGACATCGTGGTCGCCGATGCTCTCACTGAGCCTGGTGCGCAGGCGGATCCGGTGGACGAGGACGGTGTGAGGCACGACGAACGTGCCGACGCCTTGTCTCGTCACGATCAGCTCTTCGCCGGCGAGGGTCGACAGCGCCTGGCGCACGGTATTGCGGTTCACGCCGAAACGTGCGGCCATCTCGGCCTCAGTTGGCAGTCGAGCGTCCGGTGACAGGGTGCCGTCGAGGATCTCGCTGCGCAGCTGATCGGCGATCAGGCGCCACGTCGCGTATCCGGTCGAAGAGCGGTGAGAGATGGTCATCGTCTCCGTACATTACCGTCCGCATCGCTCGCTTCCGATCCGTACCACTGACATTCATGTTTCGGACATCTACTGGTCATCTAGAAAACTAGACAACATTGCGGTGTCGCTTCTAGGCTCGAATCATCCAGAAACCTGGACAACCAAGGAGGCAGTAGTGACGAGTCCAACTGATCACGTCGCGGAGCGACAGAGGTGGATGCGAGTACTCGCACTCGCTAGCACCTCTCAGCTCTCCGATGCCTGGGCGGCCCAGCCGATCACACCGAAGGTGGACACGGTCCGCGGGCCGGAGGCGGGGCTCGTCATGGTGCGCGGCCGTGCCGGCGCCGGCGGGGACCGATTCAACCTCGGCGAAGCCACTGTCGTCCGCGCGACTCTCCGCGTGCACGGAGCGCCGCTCGAGCACGAGCGAGTCGGCACGTCCTACGCGCTGGGAACCGACGTCGACCACGCGTGGTTCGCTGCCGCCTTCGACGGACTCCTCCAGGACGCAGGGCAGCGAGAGCGAGTCCTTGCCGACGTCATCACCCCGCTGGCTCAGGCGCAGCGGCGCGAAGACGACGCGCGGGCGGCCGACGCGCGCAGCACCAAGGTCGACTTCTTCACCGTCGCAAGGGAGCACGCATGATCACCTCATCGGAGAGCGGCACGGCCGCCCCTGCCCCGGGCTTCGCTGACCCGACCCGCGAGGCGCAGAGCGTTTTCCGGGCGATCCTCGACGCGCTGGCTCACCCGGGCCAGCGATACTCCATCCAAGGCCCGGCCGAGGCGCCTGCCTCTCTGGGCCCGGGCCTGGCGGCCGTCGCGATGACGATCCTGGACGAGCAGTCTCCGGTCGCCCTCCATGAGGCGCTCGCTCACGACGCTTCCGCAGTGCACTACTTGTCGTTCCACACGGGTGCACGTCTCGCCACCTCCATCGGTGCCGCTGACTTCGTCTTCGCCACCCCGGACTCCTTCCCGGACCTGGAGGCGCTCGCTCACGGAAGCGACGAAGCGCCCCATCGCTCGGCGACCATCATCCTCGACGCTCGCGCCCGCGGGGAGGGTGATCGGTTCACGGGCGTGGGCCCGGGTATTGACGGCATCGTCGAGATCGATGCTCCATGGGTGCCCACGGGATTCGCAGACGTCTGGGCGAAGAACGCGTCGCTCTTCCCCCGCGGTGTCGACCTGCTGGTCGTCGATGACAACTCGGTTGTCGCTCTTCCCCGCACCACGCGGCTTATCGCCGCATCCATCCCTGGATCGGAGGCCTGATGTACGTCGCAGTCAAGGGCGGGGAGAAGGCCATCGCCAACGCTCACGCTCTCCTCGCCAAAGAGGGCCGTGGCAGTCACGACATTCCTCGCATCACCAAGGACGCTGTCGCCGGCCAGCTGCCCGTGCTGGTATCGCGGGTGATGACGGAGGGGTCGCTGTACGACCCGTCCCTCGCCGCCCGCGCGATCATCCAGTGCCAGGGCGACGTCGTCGAGGCCGTCACTCTGGTCCGCTCCTATCGCACCACCCTTCCTCGGTTCGGCTACTCGGAGCCCGTCGACACGGCGGCACTCACCCCTCAACGACGGGTGTCAGCAACGTTCAAGGACATCCCCGGTGGACAGCAGCTCGGTGCCACCTTCGACTACACGCATCGGCTCTTCGCTGAGCCGGGAACCGCGGGACCCGCGCTGGGAGATGAGCAGCACACGCCGATGCCCAGGGTCTCCGACCTGCTGGGCGCCGACGCCCTGCTGGAACCGGACCACCCGGCCGACTGGAACGACCCCGAGCCCGCCGACCTCACTCGCGAGCCGACGGTCTACCCGATGAGCCGCGCCGAGCGCCTGCAGGGGCTGGCGCGCGGCGATGAAGGGTTCCTTCTCGCTCTCGGATACTCCACTCAGCGCGGATTCGGCAACACCCACCCGTTCGCGGGCGAGATCCGGGTCGGAGAAGTCGAACTCGAGTTCGACGCACCGGAGCTCGGATTCCCCGTGCCGCTCGGCCGGGTGGAGATGACCGAATGTCAGATGATCGGCTCTGTTGCAAAGATTGGCGGCAGTCAGAGGTAGGCTGTCGCTCTGCGCCGATCAGGCGGCTGCTGCGAAATGGTGGTTGAGCATGCCCATGGCCTCCGTCAGCGCCGAGGGCCCAATGCCAAAAGCTCTCTCCACAAGGCGCACCTCGCCCCTGATGCCGGGCTGCAGGCACCAGGGGCGAGCCTGTCCTTTGCGCAGGGCTCGCATGACTTCGAATCCCTTGATCGTGGCATAGGCCGTGGGGATCGATTTGAAACCGCGCACCGGCTTGATCAGTATCTTGAGCTTTCCGTGATCGGCCTCGATCACGTTATTGAGATACTTCACCTGCCGGTGGGCCGTCTCCCGGTCCAGCTTTCCTTCGCGCTTCAATTCGGTGATCGCTGCACCATAGCTCGGCGCTTTGTCGGTATTGAGCGTGGCAGGCTTTTCCCAGTGCTTCAGGCCTCGCAGGGCCTTGCCCAGGAACCGCTTCGCTGCCTTGGCGCTGCGGGTCGGCGACAGGTAGAAATCGATCGTGTCGCCCCGCTTGTCGACTGCCCGGTACAGGTAGGTCCACTTGCCCCGCACCTTGACGTAGGTTTCATCCAGGCGCCAGCTCGGATCAAAGCCACGCCGCCAGAACCAGCGCAGCCGCTTCTCCATCTCCGGGGCGTAGCACTGGACCCAGCGATAGATCGTCGTATGGTCGACCGAAATGCCGCGTTCCGCCAGCATTTCCTCAAGGTCGCGATAGCTGATCGGATAGCGACAATACCAGCGCACCGCCCACAGGATCACATCACCCTGGAAATGGCGCCACTTGAAATCCGTCATCGTTCCGTCCGTCCAATCTCCGCCAAGCATGCTCAAGCTTCACGATTTTTGCAACAGAGCCGGCGGGCGCGCTACCCCTTCCGGGTGGCGCGCCCGCCGCCGTATCCGGGAGGTGCGCGGGACACCGCTGCGGCATTCCACAACGGCCCCCGTCAAGCATTGTGAATGCCGTTCACCGGGGATAGCGTGGAAGGACCAGCCGATCCCGCGCCACAGGCCGTGGGCGGTGAGTTGCAAGTCTTACTCCACCGGCAACGGCTTCGGCGCGGGTTCTCAAAGGAGAGAACTCAATGGGCAGTGTTGGTCTGTTGTATGTCGGGGCCGTCCTTTTCCTGAACGGCCTCATGCTTCTGGGAAAGGTCCCCGCCAAGGCGGCGGCACCCATCAACTTCTTCGTCGGGGTCATGCAGGTGGTGTTCCCGACGATCATCATCAGCCAGTCCGGCGGCGATCCAGCGGTGATCCTCGGCGCGTCCGGCCTGTACCTCTTCGGATTCACCTACCTCTATGTCGCCCTCGACATCACGTTCGACCTCGACGGGGCCGGCCTCGGCTGGTTCTCGCTGTTCGTGGCCGTCGTCGCCGCCGTCATGGGCTACGTCCAGTTCACGCTCGTCGGAGATCCGGTCTTCGGCGTGATCTGGCTCCTGTGGGCCGTCCTCTGGCTCCTGTTCTTCCTGCTCTTGGGCCTGAAGATGGATGCGCTGACCACCGCCACCGGCTGGTTCACCGTCGTCGTCGCCCACATCACCGCCACGATTCCCGCGCTGCTGCTGCTCACGGGCCAGTTCCAGAGCACCGCCATGTGGGCCACGGTCCTCGCCGTCGTCGGCGCGGTCGCCCTCGTCGGTGCCCTCGCCGCGGGCCGGCGCGGGGCGGGCAGCCCGGCTTCCGGCGACAGCACCGCGGCCGCCGCCCAGGGAGGCGCCTCCTGACCACTTACCCCTGACCCACGCACACGCCACGCCGAAGCGCGGGGGCCGGGCCACGCAGCCCCGGCCATGCCCGTCGGCGATCCGAGGAAAGGAGTCCGCGGCCATGCCGCTCTACGAGTTCCGCTGCCCCGAGGGGACCAGCACCGAGGCGTCGTTCAGCATGGCCTCCGCCCCCGACGTCGTCGACTGCCCCTGCTGCGGGGGACCCGCGCGTCGTCGCATGGGAGTCCCCCGCCTCTCGATTGGCGGTTCGGCGGCCTTCGGGTTGATCGACCGGGCCGAGCGCAGCGCCCACGAGCCCGACGTCGTCACGTCCCTTCCGGGCGCCGGGCGCCGGGCGCCCCGCTACACCTCGAACCCCCTGCACCAGAAACTGCCCCGTTCCTGACGGGGCCTTCTCCCGCCGCCGAGAGACCGGCGGCGGATCCGTATCCCTCCGACAAGCCCTTCATCCCCATCACGACATCGCTGCAAGGAGAAGAACGATGCCAGACGTCATTTTCCCTCTCGATTCCAGCAAGAAGTTCGAGGACCAGGAGAAACTCGGACACAACCGGTGGCACCCGGAGATCCCGCCCGTGGCGACGCTCAAGCCGGGCGACACCTTCCGGGTGGACTGCCGAGAATGGTTCGACGGCGCGATCGTCAACGACGATTCGGCCGACGACATCCTCAACGCCCCGCTCCTGACGGTGCACAAGCTCTCGGGCCCGTTCGCCGTGGAGGGCGTCAAGCCGGGCGACCTGCTCGTCGTCGACATCCTCGACGTCGGGGCCATCCCGCAGGAGGACTCCGGACCGCTCGCGGGCCAGGGCTGGGGCTACACCGGCATCTTCTCGAAGAACAACGGCGGCGGATTCCTCACCGACCAGTTCCCCGACGCGTACAAGGCGATCTGGGACTTCACGGGCCAGGTCGCGACGTCGCGGCACATCCCGGAGGTCGCCTTCGAGGGCCTGATCCACCCCGGCCTGATGGGCACGGCCCCGTCGGCGGAGCTGCTGGCCAAGTGGAACAAGCGCGAGGGCGACCTCATCGCCACCGACCCGAACCGGGTCCCGCCGCTCGCGCTGCCTCCCGAGGGCGAGCATGCGGTCCTCGGCGGCCTGCCGCGCGAGGAGTGGGCGCGCGTCGGCGCGGAGGCGGCCAGGACGGCGCCACCGCGTGAGAACGGCGGCAACCAGGACATCAAGAACCTGTCCAAGGGCACCCGGGTGTTCTACCCGGTGTTCGTGGACGGCGCCAACCTGTCCATGGGCGACCTCCACTTCTCCCAGGGCGACGGCGAGATCACGTTCTGCGGAGCCATCGAGATGGGCGGGTTCATGGACCTGCGCGTGGACGTCATCAAGGGCGGCATGGAGACCTACGGCGTGAGCGAGAACGCCATCTTCATGCCGGGCCGGGTGGATCCGCGCTTCAGCGAGTGGCTCGCGTTCTCGGGCACCTCGGTGACGCTCGACGGCGAGCAACGCTACTTGGACTCGCACTTGTCCTACCAGCGGGCGTGCCTGCACGCGATCGACTACCTCGTGAAGTTCGGGTACTCGCCGGAGCAGGCGTACCTGATCCTCGGCGCGGCGCCGATCGAGGGCCGCCTGTCCGGGGTGGTGGACATCCCGAACTCGTGTTCCACGGTGTACATCCCGACGGCGATCTTCGGGTTCGACGTGCGCCCGTCGGCCTCGGGACCGTACCAGGTGGACCCGGGGATCGGGGCGCCCAAGGCGGCCAACGTCGTCTGAGGCCTCCGCAAGCGGTGGAGCTCCCACGACGGTGTTCCGAATCCACCTGCGGATTCGGAACACCTTCGGAGTTCAGCGGCGTCGCGCCGGCGCCCGCCCTGAGACACCCTCAGCTCGTGCCGCCGAGCTCCGCCGGCACGTCCCGGCGCCGGAACGCCGCGAGGGCCGCGGCGGCCAGGACCACGGCCACGACGCCGGCCCCGAGGACCGCGGTGCCCGCCGTGCCGAATCCGTCCACGTCCATCGCCCCGAACGGCTCGGCGTCGAGGACCGCGGGCGGCAGGTCCATGAGCGGACCGTAGAGTCCAGCGAGCATCGCGGTCCCGAGGGGAACCCACAGCCAGAGGCCGGAACGGGACAGGGCGTGCAGGAGCAGCGCGGCCGCGGTCCAGCAGGCCGCGAGCGGCCAATACGCCAACGCGGCGGCGGCCATCTCCGTGGCGGCCCCGGGGCCGAGGACCGATGCCGCCCCGGCCCCGAGCCCGGCGCTGGCGGCCAGTAGCAGCACGCCCGAGGCCAGCACGGAAAGCACGAACGGCGCCGCCTGGACGGAGGGCCGGCGCACCGCACCGGCGAGGAGCAGCTCGGTCCTCCCGGCGTCCTCGTCCGCGCGGAGCGCGTGCGCGGCGGTCCCCGCGTAGACGGCCACGGCCATCGCGAAGAACTTCAGGAACAACGCCATGGTCTGCCGCACCAGGTCCTGCCCGCCCTCCTCGCCGAGCAGGCGCAGCAGGTCCGGCTGGACCCGGAACTCCTCGACGACGGCCTCCGCGAGGGCCCCGCACAGCACGGCGAGGACGGAGACGGCGACGAGCCACCACAGGATGCGCCACCGCTCGCCGCGCAGGGCCAGTCCGGGCAGCGTCCTGCCGAACGCCGTGGCCCGGGTCCGGCCGCGGCGGGCCGGGAGCAGGCCGGCACCGAGGTCCCGGCGGACGGAGAGCGCGTGCGCGGCGGCGAGCAGCACCACGGCGAGGCCGAGGGTCAGCAGCAGCGGCCACCAGCGCAGTTCGACGTAGACCCGGCTCTGCTGCAGCCATCCGATCGGAGACGCCCAGGACAAGGGGCCGCCGCCGGCCTGCTGCGCGTCGCCGAGCCCACGCAGGACGTAGGCGGCGAGCAGGACCGCCCCGGCCGTCCCCGCCGCGGTCCTGGCGCTCTCCGTCAGCTGGGCGGTCACCGCGGCCACGGCCCCGAACACCATCCCGCCGGCGGCCAGCGCGGCCCCGTAGGCGATCGAGTCGGCCAGGCCGAATCCCAGGCCGGCGAGGGCGGCGGCCATGGTCGCGCCGATGAGGGCGTTGGCCCCGGTGAGGAGGACGACGCCGGACGCCGCCGGCGCGGCCCGGCCGACGGGGGCGGCGCGGAGCAGCTCGGTCCGCCCCGCCTCCTCCTCCGCACGCGTGTGGCGGACGACGAGCTGCAGGGACATGACCGCGACGGCGACGATCGTCAGGCCGAGCATCTCGTTGGCGAGCATCACCGGCACGGTGTAGTGCTCGAGCCCGAATCCCGGCCCGGCCAGGAGGGCCGCGGCGGGTTCCCGCATGATCCAGCCGCGCGCCTCGAGGGCCCCCGGCTCGGAGTAGACCGCGGGGACGGCGACGGCGATGTAGGCGGTCAGGCCCGCCAGCAGCAGGGCCCATGCGGGGACGCGGAACCTCTCCCGGCGCGCCATCGCCCGCAGCAGGAGGCCTGCGCCGGCCAGCGGCCCGTCCCCGGCAGGACCGGCCGAGCGGTGGCGGCCGGAGGTCGCCGCGACCGTGCTCACGGCGCCCTCCCGGCGTCGTCCGTCGCCGCGTCGACCGCCTCCGTCCCGACCCCGGCATCGTCCTTCCCGGCGCCAGCCGCCTGCGCCCGGGCCCCGGCGTCGTCCGTCCCGTCCCGGTAGTGGTGGACGAAGAGCTCCTCGAGGCTCGGCGGCGTGCTCGTCAGGGAGCCGAGCCCGTGCCGGGCGAGGGCGCGGACCACGGACTCCATGGCGCCGTCGTCGACCGTGAAGCGGAGCCGGCCGGCGTCCTCGTGCACGCCGTGGACCCCGGGCAGCGCGGCGATCGCCGCCGCCGGGGCCTCCGTCTGCACGGCCACCGCGCTGCGGGTCAGCCGGCGCAGCTCGGCGAGGGACCCCGACTGCACCGTGCGCCCCTCGCGGATGATCGTGAGACGCGTGCACAGCGCCTCGACCTCGCCGAGGATGTGGCTCGAGAGCAGGACGGTCGCGCCGCGTGCGGCCGCCTCGCGGACGGCGTCCTGGAAGACGATCTCCATGAGCGGATCGAGCCCGGAGGTGGGCTCGTCCAACACGAGCAGCTCCGCCCCGGACGCCAGGGCGGCGACGAGCGCGACCTTCTGCCGGTTGCCCTTCGAGTAGCTGCGGGTCCGGCGGCCGGGATCGAGCTGGAAGTCCGCGAGCAGGCGGTCCCGCAGCACCGGGTCCAGGCCCCCGCGCAGCCGGCCCAGGAGGTCGATCACCTCGCCGCCGGTCAGCCGCGGCCACAACGTCACCTCGCCCGGGACGTAGGCCAGCCGCCGGTGCAGGGCGACCGCGTCCCGCCACGGATCGGCCCCGAAGAGCCGCACCGTCCCGGCATCGGCGCGCAGCAGCCCCAGCAGGATCCTGATCGTCGTCGACTTGCCGGAGCCGTTGGGCCCCAGGAACCCGTGGATCTCGCCCGGTCTGACCGCAAGGTCCAGCCCGTCGAGGGCACGCGTGGAGCCGAAGGCCTTGACCAGGCCCTCGACGTGGACCACCCCGTCCATTCCCGCCACCTCCGCTGCCGATGGGTCGTGCGGACCGTTACCAGCCAGCATCGCCCACCCGCGGGGCGTCGTCCAGCGCGGGCTGGCAACGGCCGCGCGCCTATCCTCCCGCGGCGAGCCTGAAGGCGGCGGCCACGTAGCGGTCCGTGACGAGGCGCTGGACGGCGGCTGCCGCCGGCGCGCCGAGCCGCGTCGCCACAGTGGCGGGTCGGCTGTAGGCGAAGACCTCGACGTAGACGGAGCCGTCGGGGTCCAGGACGGCGCGGAACGACTCCTCGCCGGCCTCGGGATGCCCGCGCAGCGTCCCATAGCCGAAGCCGGCGCCCACGGAACCGCCAGCTCCGGCCACGGGGCCGGGCTCCGGCGTCGTCCTCCCTGACGCCGGCCCACCGGCACCCGCGGGAGGCTCCTCGACCCAGAGCACGCGGCACGGGGCGGGCAGGCGGAACGGACCCGCGCCGAAACCGGAGACGACGCGCACGCCCGGCGCCGCCCGTTCCCGCTCGGCGTCGACCACCAAGCCCGCGCCGCGCTGCAGCCCCCAGCCCAGGATCCCCTCGGCGAGCCGCCGGAACGCCTCCTCCCCGTGCCCGACGCGGACGTGCCGGCGCACGACGTGGTAGCCCGGCGGGGCCTCGCCCGTGCGCGTGTGGCCGTGGTCCGGATAGTTCAAGTCGGCGGGACGCCCGAGCCGGGCCAGGCGGCGCAGCGCCGCGAGCTCGCTGGGCCCCTGCTTCTGCAGGACGACGCCGGTCACCGCCAGGGCGAGCCGGCCGCCCCATCGCGCCGGCAGTCCCACGCGGCGCCCGCGCGGCAGGCGCACGGACGGCCGCTCGAGCCCGAGCAGCTCCAGCTGCCGCTCGTCCAGCGTGTCCACGACGGCGGCGAACAGCAGCCGGTACCCCGGGAGCAGAAGGGGGTCCAGCGGCGGCTCCTTGAGGAAGGCGACCACCTCCCGGACGCGGGGCCCGCCCGCGAGCCGGCCTGCGGCGTCGTACCCCGCCAGCCTCGCGCGCAGCTGCTCCTCGCTGCGCGGCGGGTCCTCGACCCCCATGAGTTCCCCCGCGACCGCCCACTCGCGCACGTACGCGTCCGCGCCGCCGCGATCGGCCGGCACCGGGCCGCGGAAGTGCTCGTAGCTGCGCAGGAACGCGTCCGTGAACGCCAGGTGCACCCACTCGGCCAGCCCCGGATCGTTCGCGGCATACGGCCTCTCCGTCCCGGTGCCGTCGACGTAGCTGCCCGTGACCGGACCGTGCCGGCGGCGGACGTACGCGCACGCCGCGCGGGCGGCGCCCGTATCGCCGTAGGTGAGCGTGAAGATCCAGCGGATGGTCCCGGCGAGGCGGGCCAGCGGATCCGCGCGGTAGTCGGAATGCTCGGCGACGCCGGCGAGCGCCCCCGGGTGCAGGGCCTGGACCAGGAGCGCACGGATCCCGGCCGCGATCGGGGTCATGCCGCCGTGGACGGCCCACGTCGCCGAATCCGGGGCGAAGAAGCCGGCGTCGTCGCCGTCGGCGAGCGCCTCCTCCCACGCCGGGACGCCATCCGCCTGCCCGGAGAAGGTCAGGCGGAGCCGGGTGCGCAACGGGGACAGCGGGTCCATGCGCCCAGCGTACCGCCGGGCGTGCGGCCCGGGGGGGCGGCTGGACGGCTGGGCGCGAGGGTTGGGCGGCTGGGCGCGGGCGCGGGTCCGGAGGGCCGTGGGCCGGCACGGGCCCGGGGCGCGTGTCCCGAATCGTTACGGCCCGTGCGGCCGCTCCGCGTCTACGCTGGTGGCATGCTCCACCGACGCCGCACCGCAGCCCTGATGTTGGCCGCCGCCCTGGCGGGGACCCTGGCCCTGACCGGATGCGACATGGCGCGCGACGTCTTCCCCAAGGCGTTCGAGAGCGAGCAGGCACCGGCGTCGTCCGCCCCCACGGAGAAGCCCGCCCCCTCGCCGGAGGGCGAGTGGAAGACCGTGACCACCGACGCCGGAGACGTGTCCTTCCGGATCCGGACGGACTGGCGCGTGCAGAGCGCCCCCGCGCAGCAGGGCAGCTCCACGACCGGCATCCCGTCCTACCGCGTGCTCGATTCCGGCGGCCGCGAGCTGGCCGTGCTGCAGCAGAACCCCGGCGGCCTCACGTCCCAGGCGCTCCCGGGTTCCTCCTTCACGGCCGTCGACGCCGTGCCGGCCACGGGAGTTCCACTGCTCGTCGACGCCGCCAAGGCGCAGGTCCTCTTCGACCTCACGACCCACCCGAACGGCGACAGCGACGCGGTCTACGGGCTCACGTCCGGTCTCCCCGCGACCGCGGCCGCCGCCCCCGGGGCAAGGGTGCCGCTCGGCGGCGGGATCCAGGGCTACCCCAAGCTCGCCGGGCCGCTCGTCTTCCAGGGCGTGCTGGACCTCGGCGCCGACGCGCGCGCGAACCGGCAGGAGGCGGCGCTCGCCGCCGCTCGCGAGTACGCCTTAAGCCAGGAATACGCCGACATCACGGCGATGATGCTCTCCCTCGACTACCACCCGGAGCGCGCGCAGGCCGTCGAGTGCGCCGGGTCGTCCTTCATCTACGAGGCCGTCAACGTGGACTGCGCGACCGTCCTCGACGTCTACCACACGGCCCGGATCGCGGAGGACTTCGATTCCCGCTCCGGCTCACGCGTGCGGGTCAAGGGCAAGTACGTGTGCGATCTCAAGGAGCTCGGCGCCCGGCACGACGGGCTGCCTCCGGGGTACGGGATCGACGGGACGTGCCGGGTCGACGGCGGCTACGGCTCGTTCACAGCGGTCTGGAAGGAACGCTAGGGGCCGCTCGCGCGCCGGGCGGGGCGGGGTGGCGAGGCCCCGGGCCTCGAAGCCTCCCAGTTCCAGCGGCCCGAGCTGCCGGAACCACGGCGTGTCGGGGCGACACGCCGTGGGGGCGGTCCGGGACGTGGGAAGTTCTGCAGCGGTCGGTCAGCCGACCTCGAGCTCGCCCATCGCGTCCCAGCCCTCGCCGTCGACCTGCCGGCTGACGATCCGCGGCGTCGCGGCGAGCAGCGGGCGCATGGCCTCCAGGCCGGCGGCGAAGTGCTCGCTGCTCACGTGCGCCTCGCCGGCGCCGTCCTTGAAGGCCTCCACCAGCACGAACTCATTCGGGTCCTCGACGGAGCGGGACCACTCGAACCAGAGGTTTCCCTCCTCGGCGCGCGTGGACCGCGTGAACGGGCCGACGGCGTCGAGGAACGACTCGGAGTGCTCGGGCTTGACGGGGAATTTCACGACGATGAAGATCATGCCCCCCACCCTAACCGGCGGGGGCGGCGCGGGGCCCGGCGGGCCGTCCTACTCGTCCGGCGCGGGCGGCCCGGGCGGCGCGGTCCGGCCCCCGGAGTCCGCCGATCCCGCGGCCGCGGCGGCCTCGACCCGGACCTGCTCGTAGGCCTTCTGCGCGTAGTCGACCTGCTCGGGGGTGCCGTGCTCGCGTGCCTCGCGGAGGGCCCGCCGGAACTGGCGGAGCGCGCCGGCCTTGTCACCGGCGTCGTACAGCGTCCACGCCCAGTTGTTCAGGAACGCGGCCGTCCAGCGCCGGGTGCGCGGGTCGGCGGCCTCGGCGACGGCGATCCCGCGCTCGGTCCACTGCCCGGCCCGGCCGGGGTCGGCGATCGCGAGCATGTGGAGCGCGTCGGCGGCGAGGAAGGGCGCGGTGGCGCTCGCGTAGCCGGCCGCCTGCCCGAAGAGGACGACGGCGGCGCCCGGGTCCCCGGAGGAGTTCAGCACCCTGCCGCGTTCCAGGAGGACGCGGGCCCAGAGTTCCGCCCGGCCCTGACGCCCCAGCGCAGCGTCGCGGGAGTCAAGGTGGTCCTCGACGCCCTGCAGCAGCTCGAGCGCCTCCGTGAAGCGCTCCTGCAGGCCGAGCGCCCGGGCGGCCTGGGTGAGCAGGACCTGCCGCTCCGCGCCGGACGCGTGGTGGGCGGCGGCGCGGAAGCGGGCCTCGCTGGCGCGGGGATCGTTGAAGTCCCAGAGTTCGTCGAGCTGTTCCTGGCGCATGATCCAAGGGTAGGCCCAGCAGCCCGGGGTCGGTCAGGGTCCGGCGTCGGTCAGAGTCCGGACAAGGTCAGGGTCCGAACCGGCTCAGAGCCCGGCGTCGCGGCGGAATCCGAGGGCGGCGCGGCAAGGGGCGGGCAGCTTCTCCACCACGAGGTCGTAGGAGTCCTCGACGAGGTCGAGGACGTCGCGTCCGGTCAGCGTGGCCCCGGGCGAACCGACTCCGGTGCAGTCCACCGTGTTCCAGTGCTTCTTGCTCATATGGTAGCCGGGAGTGATCTCGGGGTGGGCACCGCGCAGCTGCACGGCGAGCGCCGGCTCGCACTTGAGGTTGACGACGGCGCCGTCCTCGCGCGGCCAGAGCAGCGCGAACATCTTCACGGGCCCGTCCGCGCGGCCGCGCACCTTGATCACGGCCGTGTCCGGGCCGAAGGGGAAGTCCTCGAACGCCCCGGGCAATGCCAGGCAGGCATCGCGCAGGGTCTTGTAGTCCATGAGCGCCATCCTATGCTTGCGTCATGGACACGCCTTCGAATGCCGCCGACGCCGCCAGGCGGGCCGCGGGACACCCCTGGCTCGAGCGCGCGGCCCGCCTGGGCTACGTCGCGAACGGGATCCTCCACGGCGTCATCGGCGTCCTCGCGCTGGTGCTGGCCGGCGGCGGTTCGGCGGACGCCGACCAGTCGGGCGCCCTGCAGGCGCTCGCCCAGCAGCCGTTCGGCTCCGCGCTCCTGTGGGCCGGCGCCGCGGGTTCGCTGCTCCTGGGCCTGTGGAACGTGGGCGAGGCCGTCTTCGACCGCGGCCGGGCGGTGGAGCGCGTCAAGTACGCCGCGACGGGTGCCGTCTTCCTCGTCGTCGGCACGGCGTTCGGGCGCTACGCCCTCGGCGGGCGCGACGACTCCGGCGAGGCGGCGAGCAGCGTGAGCGCCGAACTCATGGGCCACCCCCTCGGGCGCGTGGCGTTGATCGCGCTCGGGGCGGTGTTGATGGGGATGTGCGTGTACTTCGTCTACAAGGGCGTGACCCGCAAGTTCATGGAGGACCTCCGCGTCCCGGGCGGCCGGAAGCGCCACCTGGCGATCGAGGCGACGGGGGCCGTGGGCTACGCGGCCAAGGGCCTGGTGCTGGGCGCACTCGGGCTCTTGTTCATCGTGGCCACCGTGCAGCACAACCCCGAGGACGCGACCGGGATCGACGGCGCGCTCAAGGCCGTGCGCGACCAGTCCTTCGGGGTCCCGGCACTCGCGGCGATCGGCGTCGGCCTGATCGCCTACGGGGTGTACCTGGTGTTCCGCTCGCGCTACGACACGATGGACTGACCCGTCTAGCCGCGGCGGCGGAGCCGGCGCGCCTCGATCGCCGGGCACGTGTCCATGACGACGTCGAGCCCGGCCGCCTTGGCCCGCGCCGCGGCCGCCTCGTCGACGACGCCGAGCTGCAGCCAGACGGCCTTCGCGCCGATCGCGATCGCGTCGTCGACCACGGCCCCGACCTTCTGCGAGTTCACGAAGCAGTCCACGACGTCGACCGGGTCCGGGATGTCGGCGAGCCGGCGGTAGCCGGGCTCGCCGTGCACGGCGTCGCCCTTGAGCGAGACGGGGATGATCCGCATCCCGAGCTGGTCGCGGATCATGCGGGACACGCGCACGGCGACGCCCCTCCGGGGGGACAGCCCCACGATCGCCCAGCGGGCCGGGGTGGTCAGGAGCCGATGGATCAGCTCCGGATCGTTCACGTGCGGCGTGGAATCGCTCATGCCACCACGCTACTCCCCGGCCCCGGGCCGGTGGACTACTTGACCGCGCCCATCGAGAGGCCGCGCACGAGCTGCTTCTGGGCCAGCCAGCCGGCGAGCACCACGGGCAGCGACGCGAGCACCGAGGCCGCGGAGAGCTTGGCCAGGAACAACCCCTCGCTCGTCATGGTGCCCATGAGGAACACGGGCACGGTCCCCGCCTGCGCCGCCGTGAGGTTCAGGGCGAAGAAGAACTCGTTCCAGGAGAAGATCACGCAGATCAGCGCGGTCGCGGCGATGCCGGGCGTGACCATGGGGATCAGCACGGAGCGCAGGGTCTTCAGCAGCCCGGCGCCGTCCATCGACGCCGCCTCGAGCACCTCTCCGGGGACCTCGAGGAAGAACGAGCGCATCATCCATACGGCGATCGGCAGGTTCATGGCCGTGTAGAGCACCACGAGGGTCCACACGTTGTCCAGGACGCGCAGCTGCCCGGAGATCACGTAGATCGGCATGATCACGGCGACCACGGGGAGCATCTTGGTGGAGATGAAGAAGAACAGCACGTCGGAGGTCTTCTTCACGGGCCGGATGCTCAGGGCGTAGGACGCCGGGATGGCCAGCAGGATCACGAGCAGCGTGGAGACGCCCGTGGCGATGAGCGAGTTCAGGAAGTACGGGGCGGCGTCGGTGGAGAGGACGGCCTTGTACTGGTCCAGGGTGGGCGTGAAGAAGAAGGTCGGCGGGTTGGACGCCGCGGCGTTCTCCTCCTTGAAGGACGTCATGACCATCCACGCGACGGGCGCGAAGAACACGAGCGCGAGGACCCACGTGAAGGCGCTGAGCGCGGGGCCCGCGTTGCGCTTGCGGGGGCGGGAGGAGGACGACGCCGGGGCCGGGCCCGGGCGGGCGGCAGGAGTTTCGATCGTGGTGGCCATGGGTCAGTCCTTCTCCTCGAAGCTGCGGAAGATCAAGCGGAGCGCGAACGTCGCAATGACGATGGTCGCGATGACCACGACGACGCCCATGGCGGCGGCCTGGCCGATGTCGAAGCCCAGGAAGGCGCGCTGGTAGATGTAGAAGGGGAGGTTCGCGCTCGCGGTGCCGGGACCGCCGGCGGTCATCAGGTAGATCTGGTCGAAGGTGTTGACGACGTAGATGGAGCCGAGCAGCACGGCCAGCTCGATGTAGCGGCGCAGCTGCGGGAGCGTGACGAACAGGAACGTCTTGCCCCAGCCGGCGCCGTCGATCGAGGCCGCCTCGAGCACGTCCTTCGGCTGGGCCTGGAGGCCGGCGAGGACGAGCAGCATCATGAACGGCGTCCACTGCCAGACGAGGGCCATGATCACGGAGAACAGCGGGTGCTGCGAGGTGAAGTCGATCGGGCCGGCCCCGAAGAGGCCGATCACCCAGTTCAGCAGGCCGTAGCTGGGGTTGAGCATGGACACGCCCCACAGCATCGAGGACGCCACCGGCATGATCAGGAAGGGCGTGATGAGCAGGGTGCGGACGATCCCGCGGCCCTTGAAGTCCCGGTCCAGGAGGACGGCGAAGAGCGTGCCGATCACGAGCGAGGCGCCGACGCATCCGAGCGTGATGAGGATCGAGTTCAGGGCGGCGCCGCGGAAGGTGGAGTCGGAGAAGATGTCCACGAAGTTCTGCAGACCCACGAAGATGTCGCCGTCGGGGCGGAGCAGGTTCCAGGACCGCATCGAGTACCAGATGGTCAGGACGAACGGCAGCTGGGTGACGACGATCGTGAAGACCAGGGCGGGCAGCAGCGGCAGGCGGCGGGACCAGCCGTCGCGGCGCTCCTGCCGCTTCAGCTCGGCCGGGTCCTTCGCCCTCGGTCCGCTTCCGCGGCCCGGGGATTCCGGACGCGGCGCCGTGGCGAGCGGCGCGCGGGAGGGGGCCCCGGCGTCGTTCGGCGTGGGGGTGGGAGTGCTCATGATCAGCCTTCCGTCCTGTAGGTGCGGGCCACGGTGGTGGCGAAGTTCTGCGCCTGGCGCAGGGCGTCGTCGACGCTCTGGCGTCCGGCGATCGCGGCGGAGATCTGCTGGGCGACGCGCGTGCCCAGGTCCTGGAACTCGGGGATTCCGACGAACTGCAAGCCCGTGTAGGGCACGGGGTGGACCATCGAGTTCTCCTGCGTGGCGTTGCCCATGGCCGTCAGCGTGGGGACGGCGTAGGCCTGGGCGATGTCCGCGTACTCGGGGATCTCGTAGGTGGAGGTGCGGCTGCCCGGGGGCAGGCGCTCCCAGCCCACCGAGTTGCCGACGAGGTGCATGTAGTCCTTGTTGGTCATCCAGGAGATGAAGTCCCAGGCGGCCTGCTTGTTGCGGCTCGTCTCGGGGATCGCCAGGGCCCAGGTGTAGAGCCAGCCCGCCGAGTCGGTCTCCTTGACGGGGGCCAGCGCGTAGTTGGTCTTGCCGACGACCGTGGAGGAGGACGGGTCCTCGATGGAGGAGACCATCGCGGTCGCGTCGTACCACATGGCCGCGTTGCCCTGGGCGAAGCGGGTCAGGCAGTCGCCGTAGCCGGAGGTCGCGGCGCCGGGCTGGCCGTAGCCGCGGACGAGGTCGACGTAGTCCCCGACGGCGGCGCGGACCTCGGGGCTCTCGAGCTGCGGGTTCCATTCCTCGTCGAACCAGCGGCCGCCGTAGGTGTTGACCACGGTGTTCAGCGGCGCCATGACCTCGCCCCAGCCGGCGAGCCCGCGCAGGCAGATCCCGGCGAAGTCCCGCTCGGGGGCGTGCAGGGCCCGGGCGAAGCCGCGGATGTCGTCCCACGTCGGCTGCTCCGGCATGGCCAGGCCGGCCTCCTCGAAGAGGTCCTGGCGGTAGACGACGAACGAGGACTCGCCGTAGAAGGGCACGGAGTACTGGCCGCCGTTGCGCGTGAGGGACTCGCGGATCGTGGGGATGAAGTCCTGGGCGTCGTAGCCGTCCGTGGCGTCCATGAACGGGGTGAGGTTGGTGATCCAGCCGTTGTCCGCCCACATCGGGGTCTCGTAGTTGGAGATCATGACGACGTCGAACTCGCCGCCACCCGTGGCGACGGAGGCCGTGATCTTCGCGCGGGCCTCGTTCTCCGGGAGGGAGACGAAGCGGACGTTGATGCCGGGGTGCTTGGCCCGGAAGTCGTCCATCAGCGAGATCGCGTCCTGCATCTGGGGGTTGGAGACGATCGCGACGACGAGGCTCTGCGAACCGCTGCCGGCGTTGGCGCCGCAGGCCGCGAGCGTCGCGGTCGCGGCCGCCCCCAGTCCCAGGCCGAGTAGTTGGCGGCGATTGACCCGCAGATCACGTGGCTCCATTGGAACGCTCCTTGTGGTGGTGGATCGCCGAGGTTGCTGCTCATATGATTCGAACTCGACGCTCATTTGATATGTGACTGTAGTCATATAGGATCAAATGAGCAAGACTTCAGACTCAAACGAGTGTGATCCATTCCGAAACGGGGTCCCCACCATGTCCTCAACCCGGCCCTCCGACGCCGGCGGCACGCCGCCGGACCACCACCAGCTCCTCGCGGACATCGCGACGTCCTACTACCTGGAGAACGAATCCAAGGTCGAGATCGCCAAGGCCCACGGCATCTCCCGCTTCCAGGTGGCCCGCTACCTCGACGAGGCCCGCAGGGAGGGCGTCGTCACGATCACCATCAAGCGGCCCGTCCCCCACCCAGGGGACCTCGACGCCCTCGCGGCCGCCCTCGGCGTGGCCTCGATCGAGGTCGCCCGCGTTCCCGGAGCCGGCGAGGAGGCCCGGGACATGGTGGCCCGCGCGGCGGCCGGGCTCCTCGCCGACCTGGCCCGCAGTGGCAACACCATCGGCGTCTCCTGGTCCCGGACGCTGAACCTCATGGCGTCCCACCTGCCGGGCCTGCCGGGATGCGACATGGTCCAGCTGGCCGGCGACCTCACGGTCGGCAACGACGGCGGGTCCGGGCAGCTGCTGCACCGCCTCGGCGCGGTCGCGGGTGGCCGCACGTGGCCGCTTCCCGCCCCACTGGTCGTCGAATCGGCCCAGACGGCCGAGAGCCTGCGGCGCCAGCCGGAGGTCTCCGAGGCGCTGCGCCGGGCGGACCACCTGGACCTCGCCGTCGTCGCCCTCGGCACGTGGGCCGCGGGCCACTCGACGGTCTGGGCGCGGCTGACCGAGGACGAGCGGCGGACGGCGGCGGAGGCCGGCGCCGTGGCCGAGTGCTCGGGCCGCCTGCTCACGGAGGACGGGGAGCCGGTCGACGGCGGAGTCGACTCCCGCGTCATGGCGGTGAGCATCGCCCAGCTGCGCAAGACGCCGGCCGTGATCGCCGTGGCCACGGGCGCGACGGGCCTGCCCGGCGTGCTGGCCGCGGTCAAGGCCGGCATCGTCCGCCACCTCGTCGTCGACGCGGAGCTGGCCGGCGCGCTCGCGGCCCGCCTCGGCATCGAGGGCCCGGAGGCCCCGGGCGGCCCCGGGCAGGGGGCGGCCGTCGACACCGGCGGCCCGTCCGCCGCGGCAGGGGAGTCGAAGCGATGAGGGACGCCGTCGTCGGCATCGACTCCTCGACGCAGTCGTGCAAGGTCCTGGTCGTCGATCCGGCGACGGGCGAGGTCCTGCGCTCGGCGAGCACGGCCCACCCGGACGGGAGCAGGATCGATCCGCGGGTCTGGGTCACGGCCCTGCGGAAGGCCTGGGCGGAGGCGGCACCGGGCAGCACGGAGCGGATCGTCGGCGTCGGGCTCGCCGCCCAGCAGCACGGCATGGTGGCCCTCGACGCCCACGACGAGCCGGTCCACGACGCGCTGCTGTGGAACGACACCCTGAGCGCCGAGGCCGCGCGCCGCATGGTCGCCGAGCGCGGGGGCCGGTTCTGGGCCGAGGCGGTCGGCAGCGTGCCGGTGGCCTCCTACACCCTGACCAAGCTCGCCTGGCTCGCGGAGCACCGCCCGGAGGACGCCGCCCGTACGGTGCGCGTCGTGCTGCCGCACGACTACCTGAACCACGCCCTGACCGGCGAGTACTTCACGGACCGCTCCGATGCGAGCGGCACCGCCTACTACAGCCCGCGCACGGGCTACCTCGAGGACGTGCTGCGCGAGTACTTCGGGCGCGTCCCGGAACTTCCCGAGGTCCTGGCACCGGACGGAGTGGGCGGGCGCCTGCTGCCGGAGTGGGGTGCCGGTCCCGCCCCGGTCTCGGCCGGGGCGGGCGACAACGCGGCGGCCGCGCTCGGCCTGGGGATGCGCCCGGGCGAGGTCGCGGTCTCGATCGGCACCTCGGGCACCGTGTTCCGCCCCGTGACGCAGATTCCGACGCCGGATGCGAGCGGCGCGGTCGCGGGCTTCGCCGACGCCGAGGGCGGCTATCTGCCCCTGATCGCGGTCATCAACGCGGCCCGCGTCATGGCCTCGACGGCCGGGCTGCTGGGCGTGGGGCTGCCGGAGTTCGACGCGCTGGCCTCGTCCGGGGCGTCCGACGCCGGCGGCCTGCTGATGCTGCCGTATTTCGACGGGGAACGCACGCCCAACCTCCCGGACGCCACGGGGTCGCTCGTGGGCGTCAGCCGTTCCTCCTTCAGCCGCGAGAACATGGCCCGGGCCTCCGTCCTGGCGGTCCTGAATTCGCTCGCCGACGCGGCCGACGCGCTGTCGGCGGTGTCCGGGCCGGCGGAGCGGTATCTGCTGATCGGCGGCGGATCGAAGTCGCGCTCGCTCGGCGCGGCCGCGCCGGAGCTCTTCGGTGCGCCGGTCGATGTCCCGGTGGCCGGCGAATACGTGGCCCTGGGCGCCGCCCGGCAGGCGGCCTGGGCGGCGTCCGGGGAGCTCCCGGCGTGGGAGCGGCGGATGGCGGCCAGCTACGAGCCGTCCGCACGGGAGGCAGGAACCGCCTCGGAGTCCTGGGGCGCGGCCGTCAGGCGGAATTACGCGCAGGAACGCCGGAGGCTCTACGGCTCCTGAGCCACACCGACCCCCCAGGACCCCGCGCACTTTTACCTTCAATCAAACGCGAAGGCCCTGGTCAGAAGCTTTGGGCGGATCGAAAGCCGCGCAGGAGCGGCGAAAGGTGCGCTGGATTGGCTGCACCCGGAGCACGCACACGTGAAGCGTGCGCGGGCTCGGCGGGCCTCCGGTGACCCCGCGGCGCGTCAGCCCGCGATACCGGCCCATCCGCTGGCGCGCAGCCGCTCGATCAGCTCGCGCACGCCGGACTCCCTGAGCACGGCCAGCGCGGCGAGGTAGTGCCGCGTGAAGCCCTCGTGGTCCGCGAGGTCGCCGAACAACTCCGGGTCCCGCACGAACGCGAGGGGATCCCGGTCCTGCTCCGCGGCCGCGGCCATGACGCGGTCCCGCAGCCGGTCCACGACCTGGATCGGCTCTCCGGCCTCGTCCACGCCCTCGGCGTAGCGCGCCCAGGTGGCCACCACGGCGGCGCTGAGGGCCACGGACCCGCCGTCGGACAGGTTCTGCCGGATCACCGGCACGAGCCAGGTCGGGATCCGGTCCGAGGACTCGGCGCACAACCGCGCGAGCGTGTCCCGCACCTGCCGGTTCCCGAAGCGCTCCAGGAGCTTGGCCTGGTAGGCGGCCAGGTCGATCCCCGGCACGGGGCGCAGCGTCGGCGCGCCCTCGCGCGACATGTAGGCGGCCAGGAACTCCCTCAGGAGCGGGTCCTCGATGACCTCGTGGGCGTAGCGGTGCCCGGCGAGGTAGCCCGAGTAGGCCATGGCCTGGTGGCTCGCGTTGAGCAGGCGCAGCTTCATGAGCTCGTAAGGCTCGACGTCGTCGACGAGCTGCACGCCGGCCGCGTCCCACTCCGGCCGGCCGGCCGGGAAGCGGTCCTCGAGCACCCATTGCAGGTAGTCCTCCGAGACCACGGGCCAGCGGTCACCGATCCCGTGCTCCTCGGCGAGCGCCTCCCGGTCCGCGTCGGTGGTGACGGGCGTGATCCGGTCCACCATCGAGTTGGGGAACGCGACCTCGCGGGCGATCCACTCCCCCAGCGCGGCGTCCTTGAGCCGGGCGAACGCCGTGAAGACCTTCTGCGCCAAGTGCCCGTTGCCCTGGATGTTGTCGCAGCTCATGACCGTGAACGGCGCGGTCCCGGCCTCGCGGCGCCGGCGCAGCGCCTCGGTGATGTAGCCGAACGTCGTGGACGGCACGGCGCCCTCGGCGAGGTCCGCGGCGACCGCCGGGGCGTGGGCGTTGAACTCCCCCGTGGCCGGGTTGTAGTTGTAGCCGCCCTCGGTGACGGTGAGGGAGACGATCCGCACGGCGGGGTCGGCGAGCTGGGCCAGGACGGCCTCCGGGTTGTCGGGGGCGTAGAGGTAGCGGGCGATCGCGCCGACGACGCGGGCCGCGTGCGTGCCGTCCGGCGCCTTCTCGATCAGCGTGAAGAGGTTGTCCTGGGCGGCGAGGGCGTCCCGCATGGCCGCGTCGTGCGGCATGAGGCCCACGCCGCAGATCGCCCAGTCGAGCGCCCGCCCGGCGTTCATGAGCCGGTCGACGTAGAGCGCCTGGTGCGCGCGGTGGAACCCGCCGACCCCGAAGTGGACGATTCCGACGCGGCGTTCGGCGAGCCCGTAGGCGGGGACGGCGACGTCCTGTGGCAGGGCCGTCAGGGTCTCGGCATTCAGCTGGATCATGGGGGTTCCGCCCTTCGCGCGTCGTGGCTTTGCCCGAGCATATCATTTGAGCGCGTGACGTGGCTCATATGAGCAGAAGAATTTCCGGGCAGTACGACGGCGGGGCGCCGCCCCTCCCGTGGGAAGAGGCGGCGCCCCGCGGCCCCCCGCGGGGGCGTCCGGCGTCGTCCGGAGAAGGGTCAGGCCCACTCGGCCAGATCGGCCACCGGGTCCCGGTCCCACGGGGTCGGCAGGACGCCGCCCAGGTACTCCTCGAACCAGGCACGGACCTCCTCCGACTGGTACGCGTCCTTGAGCGCCTTGCCCTTCTCCGTCTCCACGAAGCCCGGCTTGGCCGCCACGAGGCAGATGTACGGCAGCGCGTCGGCGTCCTCCTCGAACGCGAGCGCATCGTCCGGCGTCAGCCCGAGCTCGGCGCCGAGCCGCACGAAGAGGAACCCGGCGTCCACGTCCGGCAGCGTCTTGGACAGCGACTGCTGGTCCACCTCGACGAAGCTGAACTTCCGCGGGTTCTCCAGGATGTCCTTCTGCGAGAGGTGGATGACGCTCTTGTCCGCGGTGACCTTGAGCAGCCCGGCCTTGTCCAGCAGCGCCAGGGCGCGCCCGTTGTTGGCGGGATCGACGGGCAGCGCGATCTTGGCGCCCTCCGGCAGCTCCTCGAGCGAACCGTGGCGGGCCGAGTAGATGCCGCCCGGCGAGCCGTACTCGTAGAACGCCGGCTCGAGGTCCAGGTTGTTGTCCTTGTTGAACTGCTGCAGGTAGGCGCCGTGCTGGAAGTAGTTGGCGTCGAACTCGCCGTTGGCCACGGCGATGTTCGGCTGCACGATGTCCGTGACGTACGTGGCCTGGACCGTCCACCCCTGCTCCTCGAGGATCTTCTGGGCGATCTTCGTGGGCTCCTGGTAGGGCGCGGACTCGGTGACGATGAGCTTGATGGTCTTCTCGTCGGCGGCGCCGGCGCCGGTCAGGCCGCAGCCCGTGAGGGCGCCGAGGCCGGCGATCGTGCCGAGGCCCAGGGCCCCGTTGAGGAAGGTGCGGCGGTTCATGGTGGTTCTCCTGTGGTGCGTTGCGGGTGGTTCGGGGTGCTGTTGAAAGGGGGTACGACGCCGGGGCCCGGCTTCCGGCCTAGCTCCGGCCGGGTGCCGTGGCGGATCCCGACGTGGCGTCGCCGATGGCGTTCAGGCCCTGCGGCAGGGTGCCGTTGACGAAGTAGTCGCCGACCGTGCGGGCCCGGAAGGCCGCGGGGTTGTGGGTCGCGACGGTCTGAGCGTTGCGCCAGTGGCGGTCCAGGCCCTTGGACGTGCTCGTCGCGGAGGCCCCGGTGGCTGCGAAGAGCTGCTGGGCCGCGGCGAGCGCGAGCTCGGGGACCGATACCTGGGCCTGTTCGACGGCGAGCTCGGCGAGGTGCCCCTCGCGCGTCGCCGCGGGCAGCCAGGGCGCACCGGGGGCGGCCGGCGGGGCCCCGGCGTCGGACCCGGCTCCATCGCCGGACGCAGCGCGGGCGACGGAGGCGTCGACGGAGGCGACCGCCTCGTCGAGCGCGCGCGCCGCGGCGAGGACCGTGGCCTCGGCCGTGAACGCCTTGGCGGCGATCCCGCCGACGACCTCCTGGATCAGCGGATCCTCGCGGAACGGCAGCCCCGAGCCCGTGTTGAACGTGCGGGCGCGCGAGGCAACGACCGCCGCGGCGTCGTCGCGGGCCGCGCGGGCGATCCCGGCCAGGACGGCGAGGAGCACGAGCTGGAAGAACGCGGCCTCGTGCACGGCCTCGGCGGTCCCGACCACGCGGTCCAGGACGTCGGCCGGATCCACCGCGACCGAGCTGAAGACGGCCGTCCCGGTCCCGGTCAGGCGCTGCCCGAAGCCGTCCCAGTCGTCCTCGATCCGGACGCCCTCTGCGGCGACCGGGACGACGGCGAAGCGGCGGCCCGCGCTCCCGGCGACCTGGGCGGAGACGCGCGTGTAGTCGGAGAAGATCGTCCCGGTCGAGTAGTACTTGGTGCCGTCCAGCCGCCACGCGCCGTCCGCGCGGCTCAACGTGGTGTTGAGCGTGCCGAGCGCGTTGCCCCCGCGCTCGGTCGACGCGTTGCCGACCGTCTCGCCGGCGACGGCGCGGGCATACCAGCGGCGGCGGACCCCGGGCTCCTGCCAGCGCAGGGACTCGATGAAGCCGAAGTGGGAACGGTAGAGGTGGGCGACGTTGGAATCGGCCGCCGCGAGGTCGATCAGCAGGCGCGCGAACGTCTCGATCGACGCGCCCCGGCCTCCGTGACCTTCCGGCACGAGGAGCGCGCCGAAGCCCGCGGCGTCCAGCAGGCGGACGGGCTCGAAGGGCAGCTCGCGGTCCAGGTCCCGCTGCCTGGCGCCCTCGGCGATCCGGGAAAAGAGCGGGGCGAACTCCACGTGGAGCGCGGCGTAGCCGGCCGGCGCGGGGTTCCGCGCCGGGACGGCGGTCGGGGCGCCGACACCCTGCGGGGAGTTCGCGGCGGAGGATCCCGTGGCAGAGGCCCCGGTGGTGGCGTGGGTCGTCATGACACGTCCTTTCAGGCGGTGGCGGGTTCGGCCTGCTCGGCGGCGGCCGAATGGGCGGTGAAGGCTCCGCGGTAGCGGGCGGCCGGATGGTTCTCCTCGAGCCGGGCGCCGCGGCCGAAGACCTTCTCGCGGAGCGTGCCGGGCGCATACTCCGCCTGGGCCAGTCCGCGGCGGCGCAGCTCCGGCAGGACGCCCTCGATGAAGCGCGTGTAGGAGCCCGGAAGGATCTGGTTGATGATGTTGATCCCGTCCACGCCGGCGTCCTGCCAGCGCTCGAGCTCGTCGACGATCCTCTCGGGGGTGCCGGCGATCTGCATCGACTCGGCGCGGTAGCGGGCCAGGTCGGCGATGGTCGGGTTGCCGCCCGGCACCGAGGCGCGCGCGGCCTCCAGGACGCCGCGTCCGCCCTCCGTCTCGACGTCCCCGAGCGGGGTGTCCAGGGGGATCCCGCCGAGGTCGATCCCCAGTCCGCCGCCGATGTGCGCGACGATTGCGTCGAGATCCAGGTGCTCGTTGTACTCGGCACGGACCCGCTCCACCTCGGCTTCGGTGCTGCCGACCACGAAAGACAGGCCCGCGAAGACCTTCACGTCCTCCGGCGCCCGGCCGGACTCGACCGCAAGGCGGCGCACCGCCGTCGTCTTCTTCTCGACGTGCTCCGGGTTGGGCGCGAAGAGGAAGGTGGCCTCCGCGTTCGCCGCGGCGAAGCGGGACCCGCGGGGCGAGCTGCCGGCCTGGAACAGGAACGGCGTGCGCTGCGGGCTCGGCGAGGCCAGGTGCGGGCCGTCCACGGCGTAGCGCGCCCCGCGGTGGTAGACCTTGCTGACGCCGGACGGGTCGGCGAAGACCCCGGCGGCCTTGTCCGCGCGGAACGCGTCGTCGGACCAGGAGCCCTCCCAGAGCTTGTAGGCGGCGTCGACGTATTCCTCCGCCCAGTCGTAGCGGTCCTCATGGGCCGTCAGGCCGTCGGCCCCGAAGTTCCGGTGCGCGTTCTCCAGCACGCTCGTGACGATGTTCCAGGCCACGCGCCCACCGCTGAGATGGTCCAGGGTGCTCAGCTGGCGGGCGAGCTGGAACGGATCGGACTGGATGACCGAGCTCGTCACCGCCAAGCCGATGTGCTCCGTCGCACCGGCGAGCGCGGACGCGAGGACCAGCGGATCGTTGGAGGGGACCTGCAGCCCGCGGCGGACGTGGGAGGCCCAGCCGCCTTCATGGTCGCCGTAGAGTCCGACGACGTCGGCGAAGAAGAGCGCGTCGAACCGCGCGGCCTCGAGCTCCCGGGCCAGGTCCTTCCACAGCGACAGCTCGTTGTAGCGGTGCTGCTGCGCCTCGGGGTGGCGCCACTGTCCACCGAGGATGTGGCTGGGCGTGTTCATGAGGAAGGCGCTGAGCAGCAGCCGGGGGCGGCGGGACGGTGCGGTCATGTCTCTCCTGGGTGGGGGCGGGGTGTGGGGGGGCTCGGCGCGGGCGTGCCGGGCGCCGTGCCGGGTGGCGTGCCGGTGCGGGGCTAGAGGCGCTTGTCGAGCCGGCGGCCCAGTCGGGTCCCGGCGATCTGCACGAGCTGGACGAGGGCGATCATGAGGATGATCGCCAGGAACATCACGCCTGTCTCGTAGCGGTAGTAGCCGTAGCGGATCGCGAAGTCGCCGATCCCTCCTCCGCCGACGAGCCCGGCCATCGCCGAGTAGCTGATGAAGCTGACCGTCATGATGGTGACGGAGCCGATGAGCGCGGGCTTGGCCTCCACGAGCAGGACGTCGCGGACGATCTGCCCGCGCGTGGCGCCCATCGCCCGCGCGGCCTCGACGACGCCCGTGCCCAGGTGGGTGAGGTTCTGCTCCACGAAACGGGCGAAGTACGGGATCGCGTTGATCGTCAGGGGGACGATCACCGCCGCCGTGCCGATCGTGGTGCCGACGATGAAGCGGGTGACCGGGATGATCGCGATGAGCAGGATGAGGAACGGGAAGGAGCGCATGGTGTTCACGAGCCCGTCGACGATCCGGTGCAGGCGCGGCCGGGGCTTGAGCCCGTGGGGGGACATCGAGTAGAGCCAGATCCCCAGCGGGGTGCCGAAGAGAACGGCGAGGGGGATCGAGACGAGCAGCATGGCGAACGTCTGGCCCATCGCGACGCCGATCTCGGGCAGGAGCTCGACGATGCGGGAGAGGTCGATCCCGGTGGTGTTGGCCGTCGCGGCGGCGAGGACGGGGCTAGGCATGGGAGAGCTCCTCGGTGGCGTTCGGTCCGGCGGCGCGCTGCGCAGGATTCCCGCGCGGGGCGCGGTCCAGCTGGATGTCGTCGGAGATCAGGTAGCGGCCGATCGCGGTGGCCGGCTCGAAGCCGGGCCGCTCCAGCTCGGCCAGGTCGAAGCGCTCCACGAGCCGCCCGTCCTCCATCACCGCGACGTTGTCCGCGATGGCCTTGATGACGTTCATCTCGTGGGTGACGATCACGGTGGTGATGCCGAGCTGCGCGTTGATGTCGGAGAGGTACTGCAGCACGGAGGCGGTGGTGCGGGGGTCGACGGCGGAGGTCGGCTCGTCGCAGAGCAGCACCTTCGGCTCGGTGGCCAGGGCGCGGGCGATCGCGACGCGCTGCTTCTGGCCGCCGGAGAGCCGGGCCGGGTAGGAGCCCGCCTTGTCGGCGATGTCCACGATCGCGAGGGCCTCCTGGGCGCGGCGCGTGCGCTCCTTCTTGCCCACTCCGGCGAACTTCAGGCCCAGCTCCACGTTCTGCAGGGCGGTGCGGTTGTTCAGCAGGTTGAAGTGCTGGAAGATCATGCCGATCTGGTGCCGTGCGCGGCGCAGCTCCTCGTCCCCCAGCGCGGTCAGTTCCGTCCCGTCGACGACGACCCGACCGGAGGTGGGCCGTTCGAGCAGGTTGATGTTGCGCAGCAGCGTGGACTTGCCGGCGCCGGAGAAGCCGATGATCCCCTGGATGGATCCTCGGGGGATCTCGAGGGAGACGCGGTCGACGGCGGTGAAGTCGGCGTCGCCGGTCGTGAAGACCGTGGAGACGTCGTGGAGGCTGATCATCGGGTGCTCCTTGACTGATCGGGGGACGCCGCGGCGGGCGCGAGGCGGTACCTGGCTCCCCGGTGGGTGTCCTTGAGGCGGTCGCCGGCACCGAAGAGCTTGTTGCGCAACGTGCCGGGGGCGTATTCGGTGGGGTAGGCGCCGCGGGCCTGCAGCTCGGGCACCACGAACTCGACGACGTCCTCGAAGCTGCCGGGCGTGATCGCGTAGGCGAGGTTGAAGCCGTCGACGTCGGTCTCGTCGACCCAGGAGATCAGCTCCTCGGCCACCGAGGCCCCGGAGCCGACGATCCGCGGACCCATGCCGCCGATCCCGGCGAACGCCGCGAGGTCGCGGACCGTCCACGCGCTGCCGTCGTCCTTGCGCGCCTGCTGGAAGTTCGCGACGGCGGACTGGATCGCGTTCGACTCCACGTCCCCGATCGGGGAATCCAGCTCGTAGCGGGACAAATCGATCCCGAGCCAGCCGGAGAGCAGGACGAGGGCCCCCTCGTCGGAGGCGTAGGACTGGTACTCGTCGTGCTTGGCCCGGGCCTCGGCGTCCGTGGCGGCGGTGATGACGGTGAGCATCGTGTAGATCCGCACGTCGTGGCGGTCCCTGCCCGCGGCCTCGACGGCGTCGCGGATGCGGGCCACGGAGGCGCGCAGCAGCTCCTTGGTGGGCGCCCCCACGAAGACGGCCTCGGCGTTTCCGGCCGCGAACCCGATGCCCCGCGGGGAGGCCCCGGCCTGGTAGACGACGGGGACGCGCTGCGGGCTCGGCTCGGTGATCGCGATGCCCGGGACCTTGAAGAAGCGGCCCTCGTGCCGGATCGGATGGACCTTGGAGGGATCCGTGAAGACGCCCGCCGCGCGGTCGCGGACCACGGCGTCGTCCTCCCACGAGCCCTCGAGCAGCTTGTAGACGACCTCGAGGTACTCGTCCGCGTGGTCGTAGCGGGCATCGTGCTCGAGCTGGTCCTCCTGGCCCATGTTGCGCGCGGCCGAGGGCAGGTAGCCGGTGACGACGTTCCATCCCACGCGGCCGCCCGTGAGGTGGTCCAGTGTCGCGAGCCGGCGGGAGAACGGGTACGGGTGCTCGTAGGCGGTGCCCGCGGTGACGCCGAAGCCGAGGTGCTCGGTGACGAGGGCCATCGCGGAGACCAGCAGGAACGGGTCGTTGACGGGGACCTGCGTGCCCTGCCGCAGCGCCGCCTCGTCCGAGGCCCCGTAGACGTCGTAGGTGCCCAGGACGTCCGCGATGAACACACCGTCGAAGAGGCCCTTCTCCAGGGTCTTGGCGAGGTCTGCCCAGTAGCGCAGGGTGTTGTACTCGGCCGAGCGGTCCTGCGGGTGGCGCCACAGGCCCGGGGACTGGTGGCCCACGCAGTTCATGTCGAAGGCGTTGAAGCGGACGTGTCGGCGTTGCGGAATGCTCATGGGGTCCTCCTGGACGGGTCCGTCCCGGCGGTGCCGGACGGGACGGGTTCTGCGGACGGGGGCGCCGACGGGGCGGCGCGGAGGGCCGCGGGCGGCGCTGACGGTGGCATGCGGCGTCCTACGCGTAGCGGACCGGGACGTCGCCGACGGACTCGAACCACGCCGGCGCGGTGCCGTTGACCTCGTAGTCCCCGACGATGCGGGCCTTGTAGATGGCGGGATTGTGGGTGGCGATGGTCCGGGCGTTGCGCCAGTGCCGGTCCAGGTTGCAGCCGGCGGCCGTCGAGGACGCGCCGAGCCCGTCGAAGAGCTTGGACGCCGAGGACAGGACGATCGGCTGGACCACGGTCTGGGCCCGATCCGCGACGAGCTCGCAGACCGCGAAGCGCTCCTCGGGGCGCAGCCCCGGATCGGCGAGGACGGCCTCGACCTCCTGGACGGCGGCGACGACGACGGAGTCCACGGCGAAAGCGTTCGCCGAGATCTCCCCGATCACCTGCAGGACCTGCGGCTCCCGCCGCGGCGGCACGCCCGTCCCCGTGCTGAACGCGCGCGTGCGGGCCTGCACGGCCGAGCGGGCGTCGGCGAGCGCGGCGCGGCAGATGCCGGCCTGGACGGCGAGCAGGACCAGCTGGAACACGGCGGACTCGGGGTGGGCGGCCAGGTCCTCGGGGCCGAGCAGGGTGTCGACGGGGACGTCCTCGAAGTGGGTCGAGCCGGTGCCCGTGAGCTGCTGGCCGAAGCCGTCCCAGTCGTCGAAGATCTTCACGCCCGAGTGCTGGGTCGAGACGATCCCGACGTGCCGCCCCTCCGCGGACGGATGCGAGGCGGCGACGGCGACCCAGTCGGCGAAGATCGTTCCGGTGCAGTAGTACTTCTTCCCGCTGATCCGCAGCCGCCCCTCGCCGGCCTCGGCGAAGACGGTGTTGTGCCCGCCGAGGGGGTTGCCGCCGCGCTCGGTGTAGGCGTTGCCGACGAGCTGGCCGGCCGTGAAGCGCGCGAACCAGCGCTCCCGCACGGCCTCGTCGGGATGCTTCAGGACGAGCTCGGTGAAGCCGATGTGCGCGCGCAGCAGGTGCGCGACCTGGGAGTCGGCCTCCGCGAGCTCGATCAGCAGGCGGAACGTGTCCGTCAGCGAGGCCCCGTGGCCGCCGTGCTCCCGCGGGACGCGCAAGGCGCCGAAGCGGGCCCGGTTGAGCCAGCCCACCTGCTCGAACGGCAGGATGCGCTGGGCGTCCCGCTGGGCGGCTCCCGCGGCGATCTCCGCGAACACGGGGCGGAACTGCGCCGCGAGCTCCTCGTAGGCCTCCCCCACGGGGACGCCCGGCGTGAGCTTGAGCAGGTGGCGCGGTTGCGGCGCGGATTCGTCGACGGGCAGGCCCTCGGCGACGTGGACGGTGTCGAAGGCGTCGGTGGTCCCGGGCAAAGAAGTCATGGCGATCTCCATCGGTCCTGGCGGTAGCACCTTCCTCCCGTTCCCGGGAAGGGGTTGCTGCGGCGTCACGGAGCCAGATCTCTCGGCCGCTCTGGATGGTTTGTTGCGTCCATTCTGGACACGATCGCGGCCCGGACGCGAACGCGACGGCCTCCGGACCGGCCCGCCCGGGGCGCCGAGCACGGCGAACGGATCGAACATCAGGGCGGGGAAACCGCCAAACAACGCGGATTCTTCACCGACCGACCTCCTCGGACGGACCCCGCGAAACAATTCGCAACGAAGACGCCATTCTTTGCCGCGCCGCCGTCATGTGACGTTCACTGGAAGGGCAACCATCCAGAGCGGCCGAGAGATCTGGCTCGACGACGCCGCAGCAACCACCCCGACCGGGACCGGTGCTACCGCCAGGACCGATGGAGATGATCATGACCGCTGCACCCGCCCCCACGACCGCCGGGCCCGCACGCCTTGTGGCGCCGGAGTCCCCGGGCCCGACCGGACGCCCCGGGACGCCTCGGACCGCCGCCGGGGCCGCGCTGCCCGTCGCCTTCGAGGCCCTCACCCGCTCGTTCGGCTCCGGCGACTCCGCGCGCACCGTCCTGGCCGGCATCGACTTCGAGGTCGCCGCGGGCGAGGTCCTGGCGATCCTCGGCCCCTCCGGCTGCGGCAAGTCGACCCTGCTGCGCGCCGTCGCCGGGCTCGACGCTCCCACCTCCGGGCGCGTGGCGATCGGCACGGAGCCGGTCAACGGCCTCGACGAGCGCACCGCCGTCGCCTTCCAGGAACCCCGGCTCCTGCCGTGGCAGTCGGTCCGCGCCAACGTCGAGCTCGGGCTGCCGCGCGGCACGTCGAAGGCGGAGGCCGCCCAGCGCGTCGACGAACTGCTCGAGCTCGTCGAGCTCGGACCCTACGCCGGCCACCGTCCGCGCGAGATCTCCGGGGGCATGGCGCAGCGCACCTCGCTGGCCCGCGCGCTCGCCCGCCGCCCCGGCGTCCTGCTCCTCGACGAGCCGTTCGGCGCCCTCGACGCCCTGACCCGGCTCAAGATGCAGGACCTGCTCCTGGACATCCACCGCGCCCACCCGGCCACCGTCCTGCTCGTCACCCACGACGTCGACGAGGCCCTCCAGCTGGCCGACCGGATCCTGGTGCTCGGCCCCACCGGGAGCGGCCAGGGAGCGGGAATCGCCCAGGTCCTCGAGGTCCCCGGCGAGCGCCCGCGGGACCGCGCCTCGGCCGAGCTCGCCGCGCTGCGCTCCTCCCTCCTGGAGACGCTCGGCGTCGACCCGCACCGCCGCTGAACCACACCCGCACGACTTCCGGCCCCGCGCCGCGCCCGAGCCGGGCGGCCCCGGGAAGCCGGGCCCCGGCGTCGTTCCCTGGACGCCGCCCGCCATCACCACCACAGCAAAGGACCGTTCCATGACCCGCACCGCTTCCGCCCACCTGTCCCGCCGCCGCCTCCTGGGCCTCGGCACCGCCGGCGCCGCCGCCGTCCTGCTCGCCGCCTGCGCCGGCGAGGGATCCGGGCAGGCCGGGGCCGCCACGGCCGCCGGCGACGCCGCGGGATCCGGCGCCACCACCCTGAACATCGACTTCGCCACCTACAACCCGCTGAGCCTGGTCATCAAGGAGAAGGGCTGGCTGGAAGCCACGCTCGCCGACCGCGGCGTCACCGTGAACTGGATCCAGTCCGCCGGCTCGAACAAGGCCAACGAGGCGCTGCGCGCCGGCGCGATCGACGTCGGCTCGACCGCAGGCTCCGCCGCCCTCCTGGCCCGCGCCAACGGTTCGCCGATCAAGGTCGTCAGCCTCTACTCGCAGCCGGAATGGGCCGCGCTCGTCGTCCCCTCCGGATCGACCATCACCTCCGTGGAGGAGCTCAAGGGCAAGCAGATCGCCGCCACCAAGGGCACCGACCCCTACTTCTTCCTCGTCCAGGCGCTCGAGGAGGCCGGGCTGTCCATCAACGACGTCACGGTGCAGAACCTGCAGCACGCCGACGGACGCGCCGCCCTCGAGAACGGCTCCGTGGACGCGTGGGCCGGGCTCGACCCGATCATGGCGGGGGCCGAGGAGGCCGGCGCGACGCTGCTCTACCGCAACCTCGACTTCAACACCTACGGATTCCTCAACGCCACCGAGGAGTTCCTGGAGGCCTCCCCCGAGCTCGCGCAGGCCGTCATCGACGCCTACGAGAAGGCCCGCGGATGGGCCGCCGAGAACCCGGAGGAGACGGCCTCCATCCTCGCCGGCGTCGCCGGGCTGGACCAGGCCGTCGCGGACAAGGTCATCCTCGAGCGCTCCAACCTCGACGTCGACCCCGTACCCGGCGAGGCCCAGGTCACCGTCCTCACGGCGATCGCCCCGACCCTCGTGGACACGGGCGACGTCAAGACCCAGGCCGACGTCGACGAGGCCATCGCGAGCATCGTCGAGGCGTCCTTCGCCGGGAAGGCCGACGCCTCCACCATCAAGGAGGCGTGATGGCGTTCGGCCCCAACACGAGCACCGTCGCCGAGGAGGCGATCGCCCGCGGCACGGCCGGGGGATCCGCCGGCACCGGGAGTTCCGGCCCGCGGCGTGGCACGGCCGGCGGGAAGCGGCGCGGGCGGCGCGTGCTGCTCGGCGCCGTCGTCCCGCTGCTCCTGCTCGCGCTGTGGCAGGCGTCGAGCACGCTCGGCTGGGTGAGCGAGAACCGCCTGCCGGCCCCGTTGTCCGTGCTCTCGGCCGGCGTGGACCTGGCCGAGCGCGGCGAGCTGTGGACGCACATCGGCATCTCCGTGCAGCGCGTCCTGCTGGGCTTCGGCATCGGCGCCGCGCTGGGCCTGGCCGTCGGCTCGCTCGTCGGGCTCTCGCGGCGGGCCGACGCGCTCCTGGGACCCACGATCGGGGCGTTCCGCGCCGTGCCGTCCCTGGCCTGGGTGCCTCTGTTGATCCTGTGGCTGAAGATCGGCGAGGACTCGAAGGTCACGCTCATCGCGATCGGCGCGTTCTTCCCGATCTTCACCACGATCTACCTGGCCCTGCGGCACGTGGACAAGAACCTCGTCGAGGCCGCCCGCGCGTTCGGCCTCAAGGGGCTTCGCCTGCTGACCACCGTGCAGCTGCCGGCCGTGGTGCCCGCGATCTTCTCCGGCCTGCGGCTGGCCCTGGCGCAGGCCTGGCTGTTCCTCGTGGCGGCGGAGCTCATCGCCTCCTCCATGGGGCTGGGCTTCCTGCTCACGGACTCGCAGAACAACGGGCGCACCGACCGGCTCCTGCTGGCCATCATCCTGCTCGCCGTGATCGGCAAGGCCACCGACGCGCTGCTGGGCATCGCGGAGCGCAAGGCCGTCGCCCGCTGGGCCTGACGCCCTCGGAAACTTCCCACGTCCAGCGGCCCGGGCCGGCTAAATCCCGGCGTGTCGGCGCGACACGCCGGGGCCGGCCCGCGAGAACCGAGAACCTTTCCCACCGCGGCACCCGAACCCGCGCCTACGCCACCGCCAGAACCGATGGAGATGATCATGACCTCGTCCGCGACCACCGCCACAGCCGCCGCCCCTGCCCCGGCCCTGCCCGCCATCCCGCCCGCCCGGACGGACGCGGAGGCGGCCGAACACGCGTGGACCGAGGCCCAACGCCTCGCCTTCTGGGAACAGGCCGCCCACCGGCTCGAGTGGGCCGAGCCCTGGCACACGGTCCACTCCTCCACGGGCACGGACGCCGCGAAGCGCCGCGGCCCGGAGCTGCGCTGGTTCGACGGCGGCAAGCTCAACGCGGCCGTGAACTGCGCCGACCGGCACGTCGCGGCCGGCCGCGGGGACAAGGCCGCCCTGCACTTCGAGGGCGAACCCGGCGACCGCCGCACCGTGACGTACCGCGAGCTGGCGGAACTCGTCGCCCAGGCCGCGAACGCCCTGACGTCGCTCGGCATCGCGAAGGGCGACCGCGTGGTGATCTACCTGCCCGTGCTCGTCGAGACCGTCGTGATCACGCTCGCGTGCGCCCGGATCGGGGCCGTCCACTCGCTCGTCTTCGGCGGTTTCTCGGCCGAGGCGCTGCGCTTCCGCGTCGAGGACACGGGCGCCAAGCTCCTCGTCACCACGGACGGGCAGTACCGCCGAGGCGCCGCCGTGCCGGTCAAGGCCAACGCGGACGCCGCCGTCGCGGGCGAGAACAACATCGAGCACGTCCTGGTCGTGAACCGCACGGGCCTGGAGATCGACTGGACCGAAGGCCGGGACCTGTGGTGGCACGACGTCGTCGACGCCCAGCCCCGCACCCACGCCGCGGAGGCCTTCGACGCCGAGACCCCGCTGTTCATCATGTACACCTCCGGCACCACGGGGAAGCCGAAGGGCCTGGTGCACACCACGGGCGGCTACCTCGTCCAGGCGTCGTGGAGCCACGAGTTCCTGTTCTCCCATCCGGACCCGGAGCGCCGGGCGGAGGACGTCCACTGGTGCACGGCGGACCTGGCCTGGGTCACGGCGCACACCTACGAGCTCTACGGTCCGCTGTCCAACGGGGTCACGCAGGTGATCTACGAGGGCGTGCCGAACGCGCCGCACCCGGGCCGGCACTTCGAGATCATCGAGCGCTACGGGGTGACGAGCTACTACACAGCGCCGACCCTGGTGCGCTCGCTCATGGGCTGGTTCCCGGACGGCATCCCGGCCCACCACGACCTGTCCACGATCCGTCTGGCCGGGACGGTGGGCGAGGCGGTCAACCCGGAGGCGTGGCGCTGGCTGCGCGCCCAGGTGGGGCGCGATTCCCTCGTGGCGGGGGACCCGGAGGCGGGGATCCCCATGGTGGACACGTGGTGGCAGTCCGAGTCCGGCGCCACGGTGCTCTCCCCCCGGCCCACGGACGCCGCGTTCAAGCCGGGTTCCGCCACGCGCGCGCTGCCCGGCGTCGCGACGGACATCGTGGACGAATCCGGCACCCGCACCGCGCCCGGCCGGCAGGGGAACATCGTGCTCACGCGCACCGGGCCGGCCATGGCCCGGACCGTGTGGGGCAATCCCGAGCGCTACTACACCTCCTACTGGGAACAATACGCGGAGCAGGGCTGGTTCCTGGCCGGGGACGGCGCGCGGTTCGACGACGATGGCGACACCTGGATCCTGGGCCGCACCGACGACGCGCTGAACGTCTCGGGGCACCTGCTTTCGACGATCGAGATCGAGTCGGCGCTGGTCTCCCACCCGGCCGTCGTCGAGGCGGGCGTCTGCCCGACGGCGGATCCGACGACGGGGCACGCGGCCACGGCGTTCGTGGTCCCGCGGGACAAGTCGCTCATCCCGGGAGGGGGTACGACGCCGGAGCCCGGCTCCGGGGAGCGGCCCGCCCCGGGCGGTGCGGGAGACGGGCGCGAGGAGGCGCGCGCCGCCGTCGTCCGCGAACTGCGGGCGCACGTGGCGGAGCAGATCGGGCCGATCGCCAAGCCGCGGGACATCGTGTTCGTGCCCGACGTGCCGAAGACCCGTTCGGGGAAGATCATGCGCCGGCTGCTCACGCAGCTGTTCGAGGGCACGGACCTCGGCGACACGACGAGCCTGCAGAACGAGCCGTGCATTCCGGAGATCGACGCGATCTGCCGCTCCGGGCGGTAGCGGCAGGAGCGGGTGCCCGCTGGTGTAGGTTCGGAACGGACGACACTTCAGAAGCGAGGTTCACCGTGAGCAATCCCCACCCCGGATCCGACGACGCGCTCCACCCGGACAAGCACCCCGACGCGGTCGACGGCGCGCCCTTCGACACGCTCGGCACTCCGGGCGCCGACGGCAGCGGGGCCCTCGAAGCCACCCGCCCCGTGGACGACGCCGAGACGACGCAGGTCATTCCGCCCGCCGAGCGTGATCCGCACGGCTCCGGCGAGGACGACTACGACGGCGACTTCGACGCCAAGACGACGACGCGCACGGGCATGATCTGGGCCACGACGATCATCGCGCTCGCCCTGCTGGTGCTGCTCATCATCTTCGTCGCGCAGAACCAGACGACGGCGCCGCTGCGTTTCTTCGCCTGGGAGGGCACGGTCAGCATGGGCCTGACGGTGGTCGCGGCGTCCGTCGCCGGCGGCATCGTCGTGGCGATGGCCGGCGCGGCCCGCCTGATCGCGCTCCGCGCCCAGCGGCGCAAGCGCCGGAAGGCCCTCAAGCAGCGCTGATCCGCCGATCGCGGACTCAGAGCCGCCCGCCGGAGGCCTCGGTGAACCGGCGGAGGCCGTCCTCGCGCAGGCGCAGGTGCTCGGATTCTATGGCGGCAGCCCGGACGGCGTTGACCCGGTAGAACCGGACCACGGCCGCAACGAGGCGGGCGACCGCGCCGAAGCGGTCCACGGCGTGTGCCGGGCGGCGCGCCCCGCCCTCGGGACGCGGGACCGCGGAGGATCCGCCGCTGGGCGTCGCCGGACCGACGGCCGCACCGTGATGGACGGGGACAGGGGAACGACGGGAGCTGCTGAAGGTGGTCATGGACCCAGCGTCCGCCGGACGCCCGGCCCGCTCCACGATTCGGTCCTGGCCGAATCCTCGTCAGACGTTCCGGCCGGGAATACGCTGAATCCATGCACATCAAGCTCACGAGCGAGGACCTGACGCGGATCCGGTTCGAGGCCTCTCCCCTGTGGGAGACGGTGACCAGCTTGCGCGCCCTCCAGCAGGGAACCGCCATCCACCGCCCCTGGATCGAGTGCACGCGGCGCGCGCTCGCGGCGGCGGACGACCCGGCCTCACAAGGGCACCTGCGCGTCCTCGCCGCACTCGTTCCCCGTTCAGGCTTCATGGCCGATTCGCTCACCCCGACGCCGGAACGCCAGGACACCTTCCACGACGGGCTCACGGCCGTCGCCGCCGTCCCGGCCTCCGTGTGGGAACGGGACCTGACGGCCCTGCTCCGGCGGCAGGAAGACACCGGGGCCCGTGGCGTCCTCGAGGAACTCGCCGAGGACGTCGACACCGCAGTCGATCGTGCCGTCGGAGCACTCCAGTGGTATTGGGAGCTGGCTGTCCGGCGCTGGTGGCCCCGGCTCCGCTCGCTGCTGCTCGAGGACATCGACTGGAGGCTGGCCCAGATGGCCCGCGGCGGCATCGGCGACGTGTTCAAGACGCTGCATCCGTCCGTCGTCCGCACGCCCAGCGGGCTCGAGGTCATCCGGGGCTGCGACGGGATCGATCCGCCTGAACCCGGGGCCGGCCTGATCCTGGTGCCCAACGCGTTCGTCTGGCCGGAGACCCTGGTGCTCAACACGGCGCCGTTCGTGCCGACGTTGACCTACGCGCCCCGCGGAGTGGGCCGGCTCTGGGAGTCCAGCGGCGCGGCCCCGGGCGATCCCCTGGCGAGGCTGCTGGGATCCACACGGGCGCAGATCCTGGCCCAGCTGGATGTCCCGATGACGACGAAGCAGCTCGCATGCGCCCTGGACCTCGCCCCGGGCACCGTCAACGGCCACCTCAAGGTCATGTCCGAGGGCGGGCTGGCCGTCCCCCTGCGTTCCGGCCGCGAGGTGTTCTACCGCAGGGCCGGTGTCGGCGAGGCGCTCCTCGCCGGGGCGTAGCCCGACGGGACCCTCGATCCCCCGCGCGTCCTCAGACCGCGTCAAGCTCCGGCAGCAACGCCGGGTCGAGCTCCACGACCTGGCCGTTCTCGAGCCGGGCCTGCGGAGCGCCCTGCAAGTGCCCGACGACGAGGCGGATGAGCGTCCCGTGCGCCACCACCACGAGGCCGCGCCCCGGGTGGGCGGCGGCCAAGCCGGTCAAGGCGCGCACGCCCCGCTCGACCACCTCGGCCTCCGGCTCCGCGGTGGAGAGCAGCGCGTCCAGCTCGGGGCGCGGCATCCCGGTGACGACGACACCCTCGCCCTCGCCGTAGCCGCGCTCCACGAGGCCCGGTTCGGGCTCGCCGGGCTCGAGGCCCAGCTCGGCGGCGATGATCGCGGCGGTCTCCGCCGCCCGCCCCAGAGGCGAGGCGACGACCGCGTCCCAGGATCCGGCGTCGTACTCCTCCGCCAGCTGCCGCCCCGCCTGGCGCGCCTGCGCGCGGCCGGCCGCGTTGAGCGGGATGTCCACCTGGCCCTGCAGGCGCCCCTCGAAGTTCCACGGGGTCTGCCCGTGCCGGACCAGGACGATGCGTTGTGCCATGCCCCCAGCGTAGCCAGCGGACCTCCCGGCCCGCGCCCCGCCGTCGTCCCGTGACGCACCCGGCCGCCGCGCCGTCGCAGGATCTTCGGCCCGCGCCCGGCACGACGCAATCCGGCTCAACATTCTTTGATGGATCGGCGGCTCGCTGACACACTGAAGGTCAACCATCCCGAGCGGCCGAGAGATCTGGATCGATGACGCCGCAGCAACCCTCCGGAATCCGCCGGAACGGTGCTCCTGCCAGAAGCGATGGAGAACGCGCCAGCCTTCTTCCCCCGCACGGCCCGCCGCCGGAGGGTGCGCCGTTGCCCGGGAACCGCCTACGCCGCACGCCATCCGACCAAGGATCGAAGGAGTCCCCCACATGACCGAGAACACCGCCGTCAGCCGGGTCGCCGACCTGGAAACACCGCTCAAGTTCGCCTACTGGGTGCCCAACGTCTCGGGTGGGCTCGTGGTCTCGACCATCGAGCAGCGCACCAACTGGGAGTTCGAATACAACAAGAAGCTGGCCCGCATCGCGGAGGACTCCGGCTTCGAGTACGCACTGACCCAGACCCGCTACGCCGCGAGCTACGGCGCGGACAAGCAGCACGAGGCCACGAGCTTCTCGCTGGCCCTGCTCGGCGCCACCGAGCGGCTCAAGGTGATCTCGGCCGTCCACCCGGGCATGTGGCACCCGGGCGTGCTGGCCAAGTTCATCATCACCGCGGACCACCTCTCCGGCGGCCGCTCGGCCGTGAACGTCGTCTCCGGCTGGCTCAAGGACGAGTTCGTGAACTTCGGCCTCGAGTGGCTGGACCACGACGAGCGCTACGTGCGGACCGAGGAGTTCATCAACGTGCTGCGTGGCCTGTGGACCCAGCAGGGCTTCAGCCACTCCGGGCAGTACTACAACATCAAGGACTTCACCCTGAACCCGGCGCCGCTGGATCTGCCGGGCCGGGCCCACCCGGAGATTTTCTTCGGCGGCAACTCGACCGCCGCGCAGGCCGCCGCGGGCCACGCCGCCGACTGGTACTTCTCCAACGGCCGCTCGCTCGAGGGCTTCCAGGACAACATCGCCGGCGTGCTCAAGGCCGCGGAGTCCGGGGGGCGCACCGCGGCCGCCAAGCCGCGCTTCGGCATCAACGGCTTCGTCATCTCCCGCGACACCGAGGCGGAAGCCAGGGACACGCTGCGCGAGATCATCGACAAGGCCCACCGCCCCGCCGTCGAGGGCTTCGCCGCCGCCGTGAAGGAGGCCGGGCAGTCCACGAAGGACGGCAAGGGCATGTGGGAGGACTCCACGTTCGAGGACCTGGTCCAGTACAACGACGGCTTCCGCACCCAGCTCATCGGCACCCCGGAGCAGATCGCCGAGCGGATCATCGCGTTCAAGAAGATCGGCGTGAACCTGCTCCTGACCGGCTACCTGCACTTCCAGGAGGAGCTCGGCGCGTTCGGCCGCGAGGTCCTCCCGATCGTCCGCGAGCTAGAGGCGGACCTCGCCCGAGCCCACGGCACCGAGCTCAACACGGAGCTGCTGCCGGAAACCCACCTCGAAGGAGCCACCGCCTAGATGTCGGACCACCAGTTCGGATTCCGCACCCGCGCCCTGCACGCCGGCGGCACGCCCGACGCCGAGCACGGCGCCCGCGCGGTGCCCATCTACCAGTCGACGTCGTTCGTGTTCAAGGACACCGACGACGCCGCGAACCTGTTCGCCCTGCAGAAGTACGGCAACATCTACTCCCGCATCGGCAACCCCACCGTGGCGGCGTTCGAGGAGCGCATCGCGTCCCTCGAGGGCGGCATCGGCGCCGTGGCGACGTCCTCCGGGATGGCCGCGGAGTTCATCACCTTCGCCGCGCTGACGCAGGCCGGGGACCACATCGTGGCCTCCTCGAAGCTCTACGGCGGCACCATCACCCAGCTCGACGTCACGCTGCGCCGCTTCGGGGTGGACACCACGTTCGTGGACAGCAACGACGCCGCGGACTTCGCGGCCGCGATCCGGGAGAACACCAAGGCCCTCTACACCGAGGTCGTCGCGAACCCCTCGGGCGACATCGCGGACCTGGCGGGCCTCGCGAAGGTCGCGCGCGCAGCGGGCATCCCGCTCATCGTCGACTCGACCCTCACCCCGCCGTACATCCTGCGCCCCATCGAGCACGGGGCGGACATCGTCATCCACTCCGCCACCAAGTTCCTCGGCGGGCACGGCACCACGCTCGGCGGCGTCGTCGTCGAGTCCGGCCGCTTCGACTGGGGCAACGGGAAGTTCCCGACCATGACGGAACCGGTGCCGAGCTACGGCAACGTGTCCTGGTGGGGCAACTTCGGCGAGTACGGCTTCCTGACCAAGCTGCGTTCGGAGCAGCTGCGGGACATCGGCCCGTCGCTGCCGGCCCAGTCCGCGTTCCAGCTCCTGCAGGGTGTGGAGACGCTGCCGCAGCGCATGGACGCGCACCTGGCGAACGCGCGCCGCGTGGCCGAGTGGCTCGAGGCCGATCCGCGCGTGTCCTATGTGAACTTCGCCGGACTCGAGTCCCACCCGCAGCACGCCCGCGCGCAGGAGCTGCTGCCGCTCGGCGTCGGCTCAGTGTTCAGCTTCGGCGTGGCCGGGGGCCGCGAGGCCGGGGCGCGCTTCATCGAGGCGCTGCAGCTCGCGAGCCACCTGGCCAACATCGGCGACGCGCGCACCCTGGTGCTGCACCCGGCGTCGACCACGCACCAGCAGCTCACGGCCGAGCAGCTCGTGGCCGCGGGCGTCCCGGGCGACCTGATCCGCCTGTCCGTGGGGCTCGAGGACGTCGAGGACATCCTCTGGGACCTGGACCAGGCGCTCGACGCCTCGCAGCGGGAGCCGGAGGCCGGCGGGGAGCCGGAGGGCTTCGACGCCTCGGCCTTCGCGGCCCCGGAGTACGACGCCGAGGCCTGCGTCATCCCCTCGGCCCGCCCGGGTGCCGTCCCGGCGGGGGTCGCTTCCGGCGCGGGAGCCGCGCCCGGATCCGCAGCCGACGCGGGGAAGGAGGCGGACCGGTGAGCGCATCGACCGCGGAACGCACCTGGTCGGGGCCGAGCGCGCCGGAACGCCTGGAGATCCTGCGCAACACGCGCTCGATCGCGATCGTGGGTGCGTCCAACAAGCCCTCCCGTGCCTCCTACTTCGTGGCGACGTACCTGCTCTCCTCCACCAGCTACACGGTCTACTTCGTGAACCCGGTGGTGGACGAGATCCTCGGGCAGCCGGTCTACAAGTCCCTGGCCGACCTGCCCGAGGCGCCCGACCTGGTGGAGGTCTTCCGCAAGCACGACGACCTGCCGGGCGTCCTGGAGGAGGCGAAGGCCGCGGGCGCGAAGACCCTGTGGCTGCAGCTGGGGTCCTGGCACGAACAGGTCGCGGCGGACGCCGAGGCCGCCGGCCTGAACGTCGTCATGGACCGCTGCGTGAAGATCGAGCACGCGCGCTTCCACGGCGGGCTGCACCTCGCCGGCTTCAACACCGGCGTCATCAGCTCGAAGCGGCAGGTCCTCGCCTGAGCACGCCGTGGGGCCCGGGCCCACCGCCCGGGCCCCACGCGTCGGCGCCCACGGTTCGGCGCTGACTCGCCCAGCCCGGCCACCCACAACGCACGGTCAACAGCCCCGGCCCACGCTCCCGGCCGCCCCACCCCGCCCAATTCACGTCAAGTCGGCGAGACAGTACGTGCGCGCCCAGACCACGGGGTCTACCCCATGAAGTCGCCGCTAACTGACAGTCTCGTCGAGACGACGTGAAGTGGGCCGTCGACGCTCCCGGCCGCCCCCACCCCGCCCAATTCACGTCAAGTCGGCGAGACAGTACATACGCGCCCAAACCACGGGGTCTACCCCATGAAGTCGCCGCTAACTGACAGTCTCGTCGAGACGACGTGAAGTGGGCCGTCGACGCTCCCGGCCGCCCCCACCCCGCCCAATTCACGTCAAGTCGGCGAGACAGTACATACGCGCCCAAACCACGGGGTCTACCCCATGAAGTCGCCGCTAACTGACAGTCTCGTCGAGACGACGTGAAGTGGGCGCCCAGCGTGCGTGGGTTGGGGCCCCGAACCGCATCGTTGGGCGGGGCAGCCCGGGCGGCGGCCTGCCCGGAAGCGGCCAGGGTTGTTTCGGGCCCAAGGTCCGGACCCTGAAGGACGAATGCGGCGCCGGGCTCAGCGTCCCGAGCCGCGCTTCTCGCTCTGGTCCTTGCCGTGGCCCGGCAGCCCCGGCTTCTTCAGTCCGGGCGCCCCGGGCTGGCCGTGCTGACCGATCGACGGCAGCACGGTGAAGCCCTGCACGCCCCCGGCCTTCTTCACGGGGTTGACGATCCCCTGCTTCTTCCCGCCAGCCGGCTGTTTGCGCTGGGCCTGCTGCTTCTGCGCCGCCTCAGCCGCCCGCTGCTGGGCCAGGCGCTTCTGTGCGGCCTTCTCCTGGGCGGCCCGCTGCTGCGCGGCCTTCAGCTGCAGGGCTCGTTGCTTCTCCGCGCTCTTCTGGGCGGCACGCTGCTGCTGGAGCGTCTTGGGCTGGGCCTTCTGCTGGGCCGGGGCCTTCGGCGACGCACTCGACCGCACCGGCGCCGCCTGCGACGAGGCCGCCGCGCGGACGGGTCTGGCCTCCGCGGCGCCGCGGGACGCGGTGGACGTGCGGTCCGCAGCGGCCTTCGACGTCCCGGCCCCCGGGCGCTCCGGCCCGGGTTCCCGCTCGGCCGGGAATGCCGCGGACCGGGCGGCCTTCGGTCCAGCTCCCCGCGGTTCCGCTCCGTTTCCGTCGTCGTCTCCGGCCCCGTCGACGACCGCGGTGCGCTCGAGCGCCCCCGTGGACCCGGCCAATGGGCCGGAGCTGCCGCTTCCGCCCGGAACCGCCGGCAGCTCGGCGGGAGGCACGGGCGCGGCGGAATCGATGCCGGCCCGCTGGACGGCCGGCTGCCCGCCGTCGGGGACCACGACGGCGGCGACGGGAGCGGGACGATCGGCCGTGGTCGCGGCGGCGACGCCCACGCCCCCGGCGACGAGGACCAGGGCCGCGAGGGCGCCAGCGGCCGTCGGCCCTCCCTTGCGGCGGAAGGGCAGGACGCCGTCGCCGCCGGCGTCCGGTACGGAGCCGCCGTCGATCAGGCCGCCTCCGCCGGGGGTGCCGGCTGCCGGTCCCTGGGCGAGGAGCCGGGCCAGGGCGCCACGCGGCTCCGGCGCCGCGGAACGACCACGGACGGCCAGGTCCTCGAGGGCCGCGGCGAGGCGGGGGTCGGTGGGAACGCCGGACTCGCGCAGGAGCGCCTCGACGGCGTCGCCCTGCGGATCCGGTCCTCCGGGCTCAACCACGGTGCCCCACCTCCTCCAACGTCTTCTTCATGGCCAGCAGCCCCCGCCGCTGCAGTTGCTTCACGGCCCCCGGCGTGCGGCCGAGGACCTCGGCGGTCTCCTCGATGCTGAGCCCCGCCACGATGCGGAGCAGGACGCAGTCGCGCTGCGCGTCCGGCAGCGCGTCCACGACGTCGCCGAGCGGGCCGGAGTCGAGCCGGTCCAGGAGTTCTTCGGAGGCGGGCGCCGCCGCGCGGGGATCGCTCTCCGCCTGGTATTCGTCCTCGTACGGCCTCCTGGCCCGGGCGCGGGTCGCGTCGACCATCCTCGCGTGCGCGACGGAGAACGTGAACTTCCTCAGCCCGCCGATCCCGCCGACGACGGTGTCCAGCTGCGTGAGCACGGTGAGGAACACGTCCTGGGTGGTGCCCTCGGCGTCCTCGACGCCCCTGGCCCTCAGATACCCCGCCACCTGGCCCGCCAGTCCCTCGTACAGCACGGACAAGGCCTCGGCAGAACCCTGCCGGGCCTTCTCGAGCACCTCATCCGTCAGTACGGCGGCCAAGGATCTCCCTGGGACGTGGGGAACGGGACGCCCCCATTCTAGGGCGGCCGCTCCGTGATCCGCACCACGGGGCCCGAGACATGTGGAAGCCGGGTCGAGGCTCGTTGGGGGGGAACCCTCGACCCGGCTTCTCCATGACTGTCATCGTCCCGGGATCCCCGGAGGTTACGCGGGTCCCGGATTATTTTCCGAGGCGGCGCGCCGGCACCCCCGCGGGCCCGGACGGGCCCCTAGACCCCGAGCTTCCGGTTGGCCAGGACGGGCAGGAACTCGCGGACCTCATCGATCCGGCGGCGGGTGACGTCGACGGTCACGAGCCCCTCGGTCTCGTCGTCGAGGAAGTCCACGGGGATGCCCAGGGGATCCAGGATCGCGGAGTGGCCGATGGTGTTCTTCGAGCTCGTTCCGGCGGCCGCGATCCACACGGTGTTCTCGACGGCGCGCGCCTTGAGGATGGTCTCCCAGTGCTCCACCTTGTGGTCGCCCTTGAACCAGGCGGCGGCCACGAGCAGCACGTCCGCGCCCTCGACGGCGAGGCGGCGGGCCAGCTCGGGGAAGCGGATGTCGTAGCAGGTCATGACGCCGAACTTGAGGCCGCCGATCTCGAACAGCTGCAGCCCGGACGGGTCCCCGGCCTTGATGCGCTTGGACTCCTGGTAGGAGAACGCGTCGTAGAGGTGCACCTTGCGGTACGTTTCGGCGATCGCGCCGTCCGCCTGGATGACCACGAGCGTGTTGTAGGGGCGTTCCTCGCCGCTGGACTCGTAGCCGCCGGCGACGATCGCGATGGAGTTCTCGGCGGCGATGAGGGAGAGCTGCTGGACGAACCGGGACCAGTCCCGATCCACCGCGGCGGCGAGGTCGTCCTCGACCTTGCGCACGGTGAACATGGTCTCCTCGGGGAAGAGCACGAGCTGCGCTCCGGCGCCCTTGGCCCGCGCCGTGAGGCGGCGCACCACGTCGAGGTTCTCCTCCAGGGTCCCTGCCGGCGAGAACTGTCCAACACTGATCAACATAACCGTGGCCTTCCGCTCGTGGTGAGTGGTTCCCAGAGTACCCATCCACCGCCGGGCGCGGGGTCCGGGCAGGTCACGGTCCGGTCACCCCGGGCTCTGGCCGCTCCCGGGCGGCGGGTCTAGCCTGAGGCCATGGACCTCACCGTGCTGGACGTCGATGTCTGCGTCGTCGGGGCCGGGCCCACGGGCCTGATGGCCGCCAACGTGCTGGAGAAGCTCGGGGTGGACGCCGTCGTCGTGGATTCCAAGGCCGGTCCGACGCGCGAGTCCCGGGCCCTGGGCCTGCAGGCCCGGAGCGTGGAGCTGTACCGGCAGCTGGGCCTCGCCGAGGAGGTGCTCGCGCGCCGCACCCTCGCCGCCCAACTGCTTCCCGGCGTCGGACCGCGCTCCCTGGGCGCCGTGCCGCTGGGGCGGATGGGCGCCGCCGCGACGGCGTTCCCGGGCATCCACATCCTGGAGCAGAGCGCCAACGAGGAGATCCTCGCGGCGCGCCTGGAGCGGCGCGGGAGGCCCGTGCTGTGGCGGCACGGCTTCGAGCGGCTCGAGCAGGACGACGGCGGGGCGCGCGTCCACCTGGCGGGACCGGACGGCCCGGTGCGGGTGGGGGCCCGGTACGTCATCGCGTGCGACGGCGCGGCCTCCCCCGTGCGGCGGCAGCTGGGGATCGGCTTCCCGGGCGGGACCAACCGCCACCTCTTCTACGTGATCGACGCGAACGCCGTCACCGGGCTGCGGGACGGGATCTCCGTGCGCGTGACGCGGGACGAGTTCATGCTCGCCTTCCCGATGGGCCCGGACGGGGCCGGAGGGCGCCGGGTGCGGCTGCTCGGGCTGCTGCCCGCGGTGGCGGAGGACGACGCCGGGGCCCCGCCCCGGGTGGCCGAGGGCCGGGCGCGCTCCTCGCTGGCACGGGGGTTCGGGATCCACTACGGGAGCTCCGAGTGGTTCTCGACGTACCGGGTGCACCACCGCGTGGCGGACGTCTTCCGGGACGGGCGGGTGTTCCTGGCCGGGGACGCGGCGCACATCCACTCGCCCGTCGGGGCGCAGGGCATGAACACGGGGCTGCAGGACGCGCACAACCTGGCCTGCAAGCTCGCCGACGTACTCGCGGGAAGGATGCCGGAGGCCTCCCTCGACCGGTACCAGGCGGAGCGGAGGCCCGTGGCGCTGCGGCTCGTGTCGACGACGGACCGCGTCTTCGGCGTCGTCACGTCGCCGCACCCCGCGGCGGTGTTCTTCAGGACCCGGATCGCGCCGGTCCTGATGCCCGTGGTCGCCCGCGTGGTGCCGCGCTCCCCCGCCGGCGGGCGGCTGTTCGGCTACGTGTCCCAGCTGCGGATCCACTACTGGATGACGGAGGCGGAGCGGCGCCGCGCGGAGTCGCTGCGGGGGCCGGCCCGCGCCGGGCGCCGCGGGAGGGTCCTCGGCCGCCGCTTGCCGTGGGTGCCGCTGGACGGGGCGGAGCCGGACAACCACGCGTCCCTCGACGCGCTCGAGTGGCAGGTGCACGCGTACGGGGGGTCCGGCGTCGTCCCCGGACGGAGGCTCGCCGAGCGGCACGGCCTCCCGCTGCGGGAGTTCCCGGCCGCGCCGCGGGCCGGGCTGCCGGACGGGACCGCGGTGGTGGTGCGCCCGGACCTGTTCGTGGCCGCCCTCGAGAGGGCGGCCACGAAGCGGGGCTGAGCGGGCCGGTGCTACTCGCCGATCAGGTCGTAGCGGACGATCGTCTGGTCGCGGTCCGGGCCGACGCCGATCGCGGAGAAGCGCGTGCCGCTCATCGACTCGAGCGCCAGCACGTAGTCCCGGGCGTTCGCCGGCAGGTCCTCGAGCGTCCTGGCGCCCGTGATGTCCTCGGTCCAGCCGTCGAAGTACTCGAAAATCGGCTTGGCGTGGTGGAACTCGGTCTGCGTCATGGGCATCTCGTCGTGGCGGACGCCGTCGACGTCGTAGGCCACGCAGACGGGGATCCGCTCGATGCCGGTGAGGACGTCGAGCTTGGTCACGAAGTAGTCCGTGAAGCCGTTGATGCGGGACGCGTGGCGCGCCAGCACGGCGTCGTACCACCCGCAGCGGCGCGGGCGGCCGGTGTTCACGCCGAACTCACCGCCCTTCTTCTGCAGGTAGTCGCCCATCTCGTCGAACAGCTCGGTGGGGAACGGGCCGGCGCCGACGCGCGTGGTGTAGGCCTTGATGATGCCCACGGAACGGGTGATGCGGGTGGGGCCGATGCCCGAGCCGACGGACGCGCCGCCGGCGGTCGGGTTGGAGGACGTCACGAACGGGTAGGTTCCGTGGTCGACGTCGAGGAACGTGGCCTGGCCGCCCTCCATGAGCACGACCTTGCCCTCGTCGAGGGCCTTGTTCAGCTCGAGCGTGGCGTCGATGACGAGCGGGCGGAGCCGTTCGGCGAAGGAGAGGAAGTACTGGACGATCTCCTCGGTCTCCACCGAGCGCCGGTTGTAGACCTTCACGAGCAGCTCGTTCTTCTGCCGGAGCGCGCCCTCCACCTTCTGGCGCAGGATGGACTCGTCGAAGACGTCCTGGACGCGGAGGCCCAGGCGGCCGATCTTGTCCATGTAGGCGGGGCCGATGCCGCGGCCGGTGGTGCCGATGGCTCGCTTGCCGAGGAAGCGCTCGGTGACCTTGTCCATGGTCTGGTGGTACGGGGCCACGAGGTGGGCGTTCGCGGAGACGCGGAGCCTGGAGGTGTCGGCGCCGCGGGCCTCGAGGCCGTCGATCTCCTGGAAGAGCGCCTCCAGGTTCACGACGCAGCCGTTGCCGATGATCGGGATGGCGTTGGGCGAGAGGATGCCGGCGGGAAGGAGCTTGAGCTCGTACTTCTCGCCGCCGACGACGACGGTGTGGCCGGCGTTGTTGCCGCCGTTGGGCTTCACGACGTAGTCGACGCGGCCGCCGAGCAGGTCGGTGGCCTTACCTTTGCCCTCGTCGCCCCACTGGGCTCCGACGATCACGATTGCTGGCATGGGATCCTCCCCCTTGCATGGGTCAGCGGCCGGCCGGGGCCGGGTTCCGGCGGTGCCGGACACAAGAACGCCCCTGACCTCCCGGCACCCGGTTCGCGGACGCGTAAGAGTTGGCAGGGGCTCTTACGCACCGAGTTTACCGGAGGCCCGCCCACCGGCGCGACTTTTGTCCACAGTCTGGAGGCGGGCGCCCGGCTCCGGTCCGCGTGCCATCCGATGGCGAGTAGATTCTGGCGCCCGCCATTCGCCGCCAGAAAGTCATGGCGCCACCTTCGGGAAACGCGGCGGGCGGCCTCATTCTTCTGCGATGGTTGCTTCAGCCTCCAGCTGGTCCCATCGTCAATCGGGATGGAACCGTAGGTTCTTCGGAGGATGCGGCTCGTGCGTTCGACAGGAGATCTCTCGCTGAGGAGGAACTCCACGATCTTCTCGATGGATTCCTGGGCGAAAACGAGTAGCTCATCCACTCCCTCCGGCACCGTCTGGAACCTGACGTACTGGTCGTCATAGACGATCTCGGGCGCTTCTTCTGCCAGCACGAGCGCGAACGCGCCCAGTCTGGGCCCTTCGACGTCAATGACAACAACAGTGCGGTAGAGGTGAGCACGGGCCGTGACCTTGTCCGGCACCGATGCGGCAATCTGCGCAGCTCGCTCCAGCATGTCCGGGAGGCTTCGATTCCATTCAAGCTCGTTCATGGTGGTTCTCCGTTTTCGGGCCCGAGTCCCGGAGGCAAGGAGCTTTCCTCATCCGGGTCGCAGTTCGGCGGAAGACGCGTCGGCCCTTCCTCATTCGCTCGCGTCACTTCCACGCTTGTCGATTTCGATCTTGATTTCCGGGAAGAACCTGAAGACCACAAGCAAGACGAAGAAGACCAAGGCGCCCGGATACGCGAACGAGAGCACGGTTCGAATGAGTGGAGATTCGTCGACCAGGAACTCCAAGACCAGCACAACAGCGACGGATACTGCCCAAAGGGTCGCAGCGACATACGCCGCAGCGAATCGCCATCTCGAGAGGCCGTCCGACTTCCCAGGAAAGATTTGATACACGTCGACTCCACACTCGCGGACTTGCCCTCGCAGCGAGCCGATGCGCGCCACCTATGCGTTCGGCGCCCGGTCCGTCCCGGCCCCGCGCCGGCGCAGGGCCGGGCTGGAGGGCGCGGCCCCGGCGTCGTACCCCAGCACCTCGAAGCCCGCATCCGCGATCATCGCCAGATCCGCCTCCGCGTCCTGCCCCTCGCTGGTCAGGTAGTCGCCCAGGAAGATCGAGTTGGCGACCTCCAGCGCCGCGGACTGCAGGGAACGCAAGTGCATCTCCCGGCCGCCCGCGATCCGCAGCTCCTGGTCCGGGCAGGCCAGCCGCACGAGCGCCAGGATGCGCAGGCACCGCAACGGCGTCAGCTCCCATGTCCCCTCAAGCGGCGTGCCCTCGAACGGCATCAGGAAGTTCACCGGGATGGAATCGCTCTCCAGCTCCCGCAGCGCGAAGACCGCCTCCACGAGCTGCGCATCGTCCTCCCCCATCCCCACGATCAGGCCCGAGCACGGCGAAAGCCCGGCGTCCTTGGCCCGCTCCACGGTGGCCACCCGGTCCGCGTACTCGTGCGTGGTGCAGATGTCCTGGTACTTGGACTCGGCCGTGTTCAGGTTGTGGTTGTACGCGTCGACGCCGGCCTCCCGCAGGACGCCGGCCTGGCCCGGCTTGAGGATGCCGAGGCACGCGCAGACCTCCACCCCCGGATGCTCGTCCTTGAGCCGGCCCACCATGCCCGCGACCCGCTCGACGTCCCGGTCCGTGGGGCCCTTCCCGCTTGCGACGAGGCAGACCCGCGACGCCCCGCCGCGGATCCCGAGCTCCGCCTGCTCCGCCGCCTCCTCCGGCTTCAGCCACGTGTACTTCAGGATCTGCGCCGCCGAGCCGAGCCGCTGCGAGCAGTACGTGCAGTCCTCCGGACACAGCCCGGACTTCAGGTTGACCAGGTAGTTGACCTTCACCGTGTTGCCGAAGTGCCGGCGGCGCAGCGTGCCGGCGGCCGCGACCAGCGCGAACGTGGCGGAGTCCGGCGTGGCGAGGACGGCGAGCGCCTCCTCCTCCGTGAGACGGTGCCCGTCGAGGATCCGCCGGGCCAGCGCCGGCGCATCCGCCGTGGCCGACTCCGGCTCCGGCGCTCCGCCCGACTTTGCACGTCCACCCGCGCTTCCGTCCGCGCTTCCACCCGCTCGTCCCGCCGCATCTCCCGCGTGCCGAAGTTCTCGTGTCTCCGTCATGCCCACCCCTCCTGAACAGTGTTCAATTCCTAACGGCCCACGCTACACCACCGTCAGCGGCGGCCGATCCCGGGCGGCCACGGCCCCGGCGAGACGGCCCCGCACGGGAGGTAGAGTCGGGCCCAGCGAAAGGAGCCAGCGCCATGCCACTCACCCTCGTCACCGGCGGCGGCCGCGGCATCGGGGCGGCCATCAGCCTGCGGCTCGCGTCCGAGGGCCACGACCTGGTCATCACCTACCTCAAGGACCGAGACGCCGCCGAGTCGGTGGCCCGCCAGGCGCACCGCGACGGCCGCCGGGCCACCGCCCTCCAGGCCGACACCGCCGACCCGGCGTCCATCGACGCCCTCTTCGCGCGCATCGCCACGCTCGGCCCGCTCACCGGGCTCGTGAACAACGCGGGCGCCGCGACCGCCGTCGGACGCCTGGAAGACAACGGAATCGAGGCCATCCGCCGCGACCTCGACGTCAACCTGTTCGGCGTCATCGCCTGCACCCGGCGCGCCCTCCCGGCCCTGCGCTCCACAGGCGGCTCGATCGTGAACATCTCCTCCGTCGCCGCCGCCCTCGGCGGGCCCGGGACCTACGTGCACTACGCCGCCGCGAAGGCCGGGGTCGAGGCCTTCACGGTCGGCCTGGCCAAGGAGGTCGCCGCCGACGGGGTCCGGGTCAACGCCGTGGCCCCCGGCACCGTCTGGACGGACTTCCACCAGGACCCGGAGCGCCCCGCGAAGGCCGCCCCGGCCATCCCGATGGGCCGCGCGGGCCTGCCGGAGGAGATCGCGGGCGCCGTGGCCTGGCTGCTCTCCGACGACGCGCGCTACGCCACCGGGAGCGTCCTCAAGGTCGCCGGCGGGCTGTAGGGCCGGGACGGCACCGGCTCGGCCGCCCACGCCCGCCGCCCCGCCCCATAGACTGGAGCGCATGGCGCTGACACGGGAACAGGTGGTGGACACGGCCGTCGCCATCCTCCGCGACTTCGGCCTCGCCGACCTCTCGATGCGACGGCTCGCCCGCGAACTCGACGTCCAGGTCGGCGCCCTCTACTGGCACGTGAAGAACAAGCAGGAACTCCTCGTCGACGTCGCCGCCCGCCTCCTCGGCGGCATTCCCGCCTCCGGCGCGGGGCCGGCCGCCGGACGTCCCGCACCGCGGGAGGAAGGGGGTACGACGCCGGAGCGCGCCGCCGTCGTCCTCCTCACCCTCCGGATCCGCGCCGCCCTGGTGCCCGTCCCGGACAGCGCCGAGGTCGTCCAACTCGCGCAGACCCTCCAGCCCGCCGCCCTGGAGCCGCTCACGCGGCTGCGCGAGCTCCTCGAGGCCGCCGGCGTCCCGCCCCGGCACTCGGGCTGGGCCCAGCACCTGCTGCTGAACCACATCCTCGGCTCCGTCGCCGCCCACCAGGACCGGGCCACGCTCGACGCCGTCGACGCGATCGGCGGGCCGGAGCTCGGCGAGGACGCCTTCCGCTGGGGGCTCGACGCGGCGCTCGACGGGATGCTCGCGCCCTCGCGGTAGCCGCGGCCCCGGTTCGGCCCCTTCGCGAACGGGCCCGCATGCGGCAGACGGCGTGGCACGGCGGCCAGGCGGCGCGGGGGTCGCCGGCCGCCGGTAGGGCCGGGCCTACGGCGCCCGTTCGGCGAAGCGCTTGAACGCCGCCAGCTGCCGGCCGTCGGACCCCGCCACCGCCGCGCGGATGTCCCCGGCCAGGGCCGCGAGGGAGTCGCTGACCTCGACGTCGATCTCCAGCGTGAGGCGCGTGTCCGCGCCCTCGCGCGCGATCCCGTAGCGGTACTGCGTCCGGACGTCCCCCTCCCCGCCGGTGACCACGAGCAGGCTCCCGGGTTCGACATCGGCGACCGTGAACGTCCGCTCGTGGCCCTCCGTGTGCAGGTCGATCCGCGTTCCCGGACCCAGCGGGCCCTCGGCGTGCATCTCGGTGACGCCCGGCAGCCACGCGGGGGCCGCGGCCCAGTCGGTCAGCAGGTCCCAGGCCCTCGCGGGCGGGACGCGGACCAGCACGTCCTGTCTGTACGCCGTCGTGGTTCCCATGACTGAATCATCCCCACACGCGGCCCCCGTGTGAAGGTCAGGCGCCGAGCCGGCCGCCCGAGGCCTCGAGGTAGCAGGAACCGCACAACGACTCGTACCAGACGTCCTGCCCGTCGATCGCGACCTGCTCGCCGTCGAACACGATCTCCTCCCCGACACGCCGCGTGTTGAACACCGCCTTGCGGCCGCAGCGGCAGATGGTCTTGAGCTCTTCGAGGGTGTGCGCGATCTCGAGCAGGCGCCGCGACCCGGGGAACGCGCGCGTGAGGAAGTCCCCGCGGATGCCGTACGCGAGCACCGGGACGCCGTCGAGTACGGCGATCCGGAACAGCTCGTCCACCTGCTCCGGCTCCAGGAACTGGGCCTCGTCCACCAGGAGGCAGGCCACCGGCGCGGCGTCGACGTGCTCGAGCAGCGCCTCCGGGTCGTCGCCCGCGGCCCGGGCGGCAAAGAGCTCCCGGACCGAGGCGCCCGGCGGAATGAGGAAGTCGACCTGGCGGGTCATGCCCAGCCGGGAGACGATCTCCGCGTCGCCCTTGGTGTCCGTGGCCGGCTTCGCCAACAGTACGCGCTGCCCGCGCTCCTCGTAGTTGAACGCGGCCTGCAGCAGGCCCGTCGACTTGCCGGAGTTCATGGCGCCGTAGCGGAAGTAGAGCTTGGCCAAGGAAGGGGTCCTTTCGACGGGGGCGGCTATCGATTCTATGCCGACCACCCGGCCGGAAGCGTCAGCCGAGGACGACGGGACGCCCATGGACCACAGCCTGCAGGGCGTCCTCGAACTGCCGGAAGATGAAAGAGCTCTCCGTGGCCCAGAGACCCACACGGTCCGCCCCACCGGAGGGATCCTCGACCGTGCCGATCCTGAAGTGCCCCCGGGGTCCCGCGTTGACATAGGTCACGGGGTCGATTCCTCCGGAGGGCCCCTCGGCCTCCAGGACCCACGTGAACCACGGCTGGCCCCACGCCTCGCGGAGCAGTGCCCCCGCCCCGTGCGGCACCGCCGCCTCGCCGCCGAGCCGCTGGTCCACGAGGGCCGCCTCGATGACGAAAGGGGCCACGTGCAGGTTCCAGGCGGGACCCACGCCGGCCCACCGCGCCATGGCCGACGTCAGCTCCGTGATGGGAAGGACCTGCACGTTGAAGCGGGCCGGGTCGTCGGGGTGCCACGGCTGGTTCAGGACGCGCGGTCCGTAGCCCTGCTCCGCGGCGAGGAGGACGTTCCCGCCGTGGACGAACGCCTGCAGGCTCGTCTCCCCGTCCAGGAAGCGGCCCGTGAGGCGCAGTCGGACGGGTGCCTCGGTCAGGGCCTGGGCCATGAAGGAACCCATGCCGCCAAGCCGGCCGCCGTCCAGCACACCGAGGTCCCGGAGCTCGTCCAGCACCGGGTCGGCTCCCCCCAGCCGGCCCACGACGCCGTCCTTCAACTCGCCCGTCCGGGCGATCGCCGCGCCGCTCATCCACACCCCGGTCCCGAGGTCGGCGCCCGCCGCGAGGTGTCCGAAAAGCTCCTCCAGTTCCGTGCCTTGATCCGCGCTCGCCTGCTCGTCGACCCGGCCCGCGGCGGCAGTCGGTCCGGCCTGGCTCGCGACTGCGTCGTCCGCCTGCGGGGACCGCAGGACGCGCACCGAACGGGCCATCGCCTCGAACGGCTCGTCGAAGATGAAACGGGCCTGGATCGATGACGTGGTGCTGATCTGGACGGCCCAGCCCTTCAGCAGCACCAGGTAGTCGGCGCCGGAGACCGTCCGTCCATTCGGTGCCCGATGCGTGTATTCGATGACACGCCCCTCGTGCGCCGTGACCGGAACGCCGAGCGCGTCCAGGGGAAGGCCGCCTTCCTCGTCCGGATCCGCGAACGTGTAGGCCCAGCGGCCCGTGTGCACGATCCGGCCTTCGCGGAGCTGCGCCTCGATCCCCGTCATCGCCCTCCGGCTGAAATCGGCCAGGGAACCGTCGAACGGGTTGACGGTGACGACGACGTTCGGGGTGAACTCGTTCTCCACGGGCGGCATCGCCGCAAAGAGCTCCACCTCCGGGCGGACGGCTTCCGCCCTCCACGGCTCCGGCACGTCGAAGGCCAGGATCCCCCGCGCCCCCTGCGCCGGCACGACCTGCTTAGCTCCACTCATTTCCATCCCTGCCTCGCCGCGCCCTGCGGCACCGTCTCCTGGGGACCCCACAACCGCGTGTCGGCCGTGCCGCCACGCCGGACCCACTCCTTGTGCCACCGCGGCGTGACCGCCGCGGGCCACCACCACCGGGAGGCGATGGCGAGCGGGGCTGCCGTGAAGGCATAGGCCGTCCACAGCAGGTCCGCATTGTCCCAGCGCTCGAGCGTGGCGGTCAGCGGGACCGCCGCCCCGAGGATGAGGATCCCGGCGGCTCCTGCCTGCAGCGGCAGGTAGTTGCGCCGCGTGAAGAAGAACGCGGCCACGGGCCGGGGCGCCCACGTCCGCCACCTGCCGGACCAGGCCCAGACTCCGATCGCCAGGGCGGTCAGCCCAGGCAGGCCCAGCAGAAGGAACATCACGAGGTAGTCGTTCATCGAGGGAGCGTCCTCCGGGACTAGTCGAACGGATTGAGCGAGGACAGGACCTTCTTGCCCGCGTCCACGGCGGCCTCGCCCAACGAGCCTACGTCGCCGTGGCGCAGGTCGTTGATGGCCCCGCCGACGGCCTCGCCGATCTCACCGCCGATCCACCCGCCCGCGAGTCCCCCGAGGAATCCGCCGACCGCCGCCCCCACGCCGGGAATCGGGATGAGGGCCTGGCCGACCGCGGCGCCGACGCCCCGGCCCACCGCGGTGCCGACGACCTCGCCGACGGCCTTGCTCCCGGTGACCACGGCGGCGTCCGTCGCCGCGACCCGGGCATGCTCGGCCTGGCTGAGGTCGGGATTGCGCAGGAGGCTCTCGTTGTAGCCCTCGGAATACGCGCCGAGGGCCGTGGCGCCGTAGTCCGCGGCGGTGAGGAACTTGCCGGCGGGGCCGTTGGCGAAGCGGTTGGCCGAGTCGATCCACCCCGGCAGGCGCACCCTGCCGTTGGCCTGGCCGGCTGAGCCCGGCGGTGTCCCGTTTCCACGCGTCAACTGGACGCGCAGGCTCACGTCCTGGCCCCTGATGTTGAACCGGGTGTTCTTCAAGTGCGGATAGCGGGCCAGGAGCAGCCCCAGCGGCGACTGGGCATCGATGCCCCGCAGCATCCGCGTGGTGGAGTTCGACGAGACCCGTTGCGGGTCGGCTCCCTGGCTCGCCTGGAGCCGCTCGATGTAGGAGCTGGGCACGCCGAGGCGGTTCAACGTCCCCGCCGAGATGCGGTGCCGCACCGGGGTGGTCTGCGCGAACGGATTGGCCGAGGTATTGAACTCGAACCACAGCTTGCCGTTCTTGTACTTGAAGTGCGCCGCGGTCAGACCGACACCCTCCAGGATGTCGGCACCGTCCGTGACCGCACCCGTCAGGTCCCCCACGCCGGAGTAGTCCCCCAGGGCGGGATTCAGTCCCCGGATGGCGTTGGCGCACTTCTCCACGGCCGCGTCGTAGAGCCCTGCGACCGCATCGATCTCGCGCTGGATGGAGCGGTTGGTGTCCCAGTAGTCGTCGGGTCGGTCGTCGTAGGCGATCGCGTTGTGGCCCGCCGCCTGCTCCTTGACGTTGTCGTATCGGGTCTTGAGGCCGGAGATGTCGTCGGAAAACGCCTCCAGGGCCTTGGCGACCTCGTCGGTGAGCGTCTCCGATGCGTCGACGTAGGGGCGCATCACCGTCGGCACCGCGGACGTGACCTTGTCCGTGTGGGGCGAGGAGAAGTACTGCCCCAGCTTGTCCCACTCCGTCTTGACGTCGTCGTAGATCCCCGACGCGTCCGTGCCGACCTTGCGCACGGCGCGGGCGGCCGTGTCGATCCCGGCGGTCGAGGGCAGCGTCTCCGGGAGGCCCGAGGTGTGCACCGCCATCAGTAGGCCTCCGTCCGGTCGCCGCCCTCGACGGCAGGCACCGAATGGATGGCGGTCTCGGCATCAGCGGCCATGTCGTCGTCTCCGGCGACGTAGGCGTCGATGGCCAGGCCCGTGTTGCCGCAGATCGAGTAGCCCGCGTTGCGTGCCGACTGCAGCAGCGGACCGGCGAAGCCGGAGAGCACCGAGTCGAGGGCGTCGCCGATGTCCAGGTGGTCGCACGCGGTGGCCGCCTCCTCGAACGACGTCGTCAGCGCGGTCTCCTGGGCCTCGAGCCGGTCGACGTCCGCCTTGGCCAAGGTCACGACGCCACGCGCGGCGGCGACCTGGATGTCCCATCCGTCCAGCGGCATGCGGGTTCCTCCTGTGGCATAAATCCATCTAGTGGTCGACCAGAACAGCCTAGCCCAGACGCCGCAAGGGCCGCGATGGGGACTTCTCCCCATCGCGGCCCCGCGCCACCATCCCTACGAGCCGGCCTCGATCGCGGCCCGCGCCTGCGGATCCGAATCGTCCAGGAAGCGGCCGATCCTCTCGACCTCCTCCGCCTCGCCGATCGCCGCCGCCGCGCGGCCCAGCGCGTAGAGCGCGCGCAGGAAGCCGCGGTTGGGCTCGTGCCGCCACGGCACGGGGCCCTGGCCGCGCCAGCCGGCCTTGCGCAGGGCGTCCAGTCCGCGGTGATAGCCCACGCGGGCATAGGCGTACGACTCGACCGTGCGCCCCTCGCCGAAGGCCTCGTCCGCGAGGACGGCCCACGCCAGCGAGGACGTCGGGTGCGCGGCCGCGACGTCCACGGCCTCGTCGCCCGCCGCGAAGCGCGCGTCCACGGCCTCGTCCGCGGGGAGCAGCGTCTCCGGGATGCCGAGCAGGTTGCGTCCGAGTTCGTCGCTCACGGCGCCTACTTGATGGACTTGCCGGCAGAGCCGAGCTGCTGGGCGGCCTCGACGATGCGGGCGGCCATGGACTCCTCGGCCTTGGCGCCCCACACGCGCGGATCGTAGGTCTTCTTGTTGCCGACCTCGCCGTCGACCTTCAGCACGCCGTCGTAGTTGGCGAGCATGTGGCCGGCCACCGGGCGGGTGAAGGCGTACTGGGTGTCGGTGTCGATGTTCATCTTGATGACGCCGTAGGAGACGGCGTCCGCGATCTCCTGCTCCGAGGAGCCGGAGCCGCCGTGGAACACCAGGTCGAACGGGTTGGCCTTGCCGATCTTCGCTCCGACCTGCTCCTGGATGTCCTTGAGGATCTCCGGGCGCAGCTTGACGTTGCCCGGCTTGTAGACGCCGTGCACGTTGCCGAAGGTCAGGGCCGTGATGTAGCGGCCGTTCTCGCCGGCTCCGAGGGCCTCGATCGTGGCCAGGGCGTCCTCGACCGTCGTGTAGAGCTTGTCGTTGATGGCGTTCTCGACGCCGTCCTCCTCGCCGCCGACCGTGCCGATCTCCACCTCGAGGATCTGGCGCGCGGCCGCGGTGCGCGGCAGCAGCTCGGCCGCGATGCGCAGGTTTTCCTCGAGGGTCTCGGCGGAGCCGTCCCACATGTGGGAGTTGAAGAACGGATCGCGGCCCGCGGCGACCTCGGCCTCGGAGGCGGTCAGGAGGGGCAGCACGAACTCGTCCAGCTTGTCCGCCGGGCAGTGGTCGGTGTGCAGGGCGATGTTGACGTCGTAGGACTTGGCGACCTCGCGGGCGAACGCCGCGAACGCGAGGGAGCCGGTGACCATGTTCTTCACGGACGCGCCGGACCAGTAGGCGGCGCCGCCGGTGGAGACCTGGATGATGCCGTCCGAGCCGGCCTCGGCGAAGCCGCGGATGGCCGCGTTGAGGGTCTGCGAGGAGGTCACGTTGACCGCGGGGAAGGCGTAGCCGCCGGCCTTCGCGGCGTCGATCATGGCGTTGTACTTGTCCGGGGTTGCGAGGGGCATGCTGACTCCTGGATAGGTGGGGTGGGAGTAGACCTCATTGGCTATCCCTCATCCTAGCGAGTCGGCGCGCACGTGGTGCGTCCCGCGTCACACCCGTGCGGGCAGGGCCCGCATCAGGAGAACGCCCTCGAGTCTGCCTTGCAGATCGTTCAGCCCCAGGGCCCAAGAACCTGCACGATCTGCAAGCCAACCGAGGGCGAGGCCGTCGGGGCTGCGGGGCGGATCCCGGACGACGGCGGCGCCGGTGCGGCACCGCCGTCGTCCGGGATCCGCTAGAGGCGCCAGCAGCTGGAGAGCTGCGTGTTGCCGTTGAAACGCGCCTTGAGGAACGCGATCGCACTGGGCACCGCGGCCACGTACCCGCCGAGGTGCGTCGGCGCGGCGTTGGTGATCCAGGAGACGTTGCTGTCCTGCGCGCACCAGCGCTCCGCCACGCCGCGGCCGGCCTGGTACGGGATCACGTCGTCGAGCAGGCTGTGGGAGAGCATCACGGGGACCCTGGGCGCGCGCCCGTCGCCGATCCGCTGCTCGCGCAGCACCGAGGCGTAGGGTTCCCTGTTCGCCAGCTGCGTGAAGGTGCTGCCGTCCGCGGTGAGCGTGGACGTCTTGACGAAGCCGTGCTGGAGCAGTCCGTCGACGACGCAGTTCTCCGCCGCCTCCGCCACGCGCTCCCGGCCCTTCGCGTTCAGCGCGGCATCGAGGTCCACCGGGTACTGCGAGTCCAGGGCGTTCATCGCGAAGAGCAGGAAGCCCGTGTAGAGGGTCGAGTCGATCTTCGCGGCCACTTGCTGCAGGTCGCCGGGAACCGCACCGGCGAAGGCGCCCTTGAGGTCAAGCTCCGGGGCGTAGGACGGCGCGAGTTCCGCCGCGGCGGCCGAGGCCCCGCCGCCCTGCGAGTACCCGACGAGGCCCACGGGGTTCGCGGCGCCCACGCCCGCGAGGCCGAGCCGCTGCGCCGCGCGGACCGAGTCCAGGACGGCGTGGCCCTGGGCCGCCCGCACCATGTAGCTGTGCGCGCCCGGCGTGCCGAGGCCCTGGTAGTCCGTGAGGGCCAGCGCGTAGCCGGCCTCCAGGAGCGCGGCGACCATCGGCCCCTCGTATTCCTGGCCGATCGCCATCTGCCGCGACGGCGCGCAGCGGTCCGCCGCGCCCTGCGTCCCCACGGCGTAGCCGATCAGTGGACGCTGCCCCTTGCCCGTCCACGCCTTCGTGGGCACCAGGACCGTGCCGGTGACGGCCATCCGGCCGCCGTGGGCGTCGGTGGAGGAGTACATGATGCGCGTCGCGGAGGCCTTCGGCTTGATGAGCTTGACCGGGTCCAGGTAGAACTGCGCGGGCTCGGAGCGGATCACAGCCCCGTTCTGGGCCGGCAGCGTGGACGGCGGGAGGTAGAAGTGGGCGTCGACGGACTCGGCGAGCTCCCCGAGGGCCTCCTCGCGCTGCAGGTCGGCGTCCGTCGCGGCACCGGCGTCCGTCACGGCGTCTTCCGCGGCGTCTTCCGCGGCAGTCGAGGCGGCCGCCGCGGGCGTCGCGGGCGTCGACACGGGCAGGGCAGCGTGTGCCATCGTGGGCATCGACGCGTGCGGAGCGGGTGCCGCGTGAACCGGCGCGGCGGCCCCGAGGGCGAGGACTGCCGCGAGCGCGGAGGCGCCGCAACCCGCGGCCAGGCGGCGCAGGGCACCCGCCCCACGGACGGAGCCGTCGGCCGACTGCCGTGCAGTGGAGCCGACGAGGTCGGCGTCGGAAGCGACAGTGCCGGAAGGGACAGCGCGGGGAGGGACTGCCCGGGTAGGTGCTGCATGGGAGGGCAGGTGGTGGTTTCCGGGACGGGTCATCTGTGCTCCTCTGTTCGACGGTGCGGCCTCGTTGCCGCCGGCCCACGACCGAAACCTACCGTTGGGTAACATGTGAGCCGCATCACACACTATGCGGCGTGACGGGATCCGTAAAGGATGTTTCGCCGGGCAAACCATCGCCGACCCGGCCCGGCACCCGGGCCGGCGTCCGGCACCCGGCCCTGCGTCCGGCGTCGTACCCCGGCTTGCGCGTCACCGCACCGCTGCCGCTATGCTGGGGGGGAACGTGAGGGAGTATCCCCAGCGCTGCACCCGTCAACACGCAGGGCACCATCGCCCCGCCGGATGCAGCGGCCGGACGTCTACCGGCGGAAAGACTCGCGGGAACGATCGTCCCCGAAAGGATCCCCGTGACCGTCCCACCCTTCATCTGGACCATCACGATCATCGTGATCGCCGCCCTGCTGGCCTTCGACTACTTCTTCCACATCCGCAAGGCCCACATCCCCACCCTCAAGGAAGCGGCCGTCTGGTCCTCCATCTACGTCGGGCTCGCGATCCTCTTCGGCATCGCGGTGCTGGTGTTCGGCGGGGCCGCGATGGGCGGAGAATACTTCGCCGGATACATCACGGAGAAGGCCCTCTCCGTCGACAACCTCTTCGTGTTCCTCGTGATCATCGCGAGCTTCAAGGTCCCGCGCGAGGACCAGCAGAAGGTCCTGCTGTTCGGCATCGTGTTCGCGCTCATCATGCGCACCCTGTTCATCTTCGCCGGAGCCGCGCTCATCAACACCTGGAGCTGGGTCTTCTACATCTTCGGCATCATCCTGCTCGTGACCGCCGGCAACCTGCTCAAGCCCGGGGGCCACGAGGACGACCAGGCGAACAACTTCATCATCCGCCTCGCCAAGCGCTTCCTGCACACCACCGACCACTACGACGGCGACAAGCTCTTCACCATCCAGAACGGCAAGCGCGCCCTGACGCCGATGCTCCTGGTCATGGTGGCCATCGGCGGAACCGACATCCTCTTCGCCCTCGACTCGATCCCCGCGATCTACGGCCTGACGCAGAACGTCTACATCGTCTTCACCGCGACCGCGTTCTCCCTCATGGGCCTGCGCCAGCTGTACTTCCTCCTCGACGGCCTGCTCGACCGCCTCATCTACCTCTCCTACGGCCTGGCCGCGGTCCTCGGCTTCATCGGCGTCAAGCTGTTCCTGCACGCGCTGCACGAGAACAACGTCTGGTTCATCAACGGCGGCGAGCACGTCGACGTCGTCGAGATCACCACGGCCCTGTCCCTGACCGTCATCATCGGCATCCTCGTGGTCACCGTCGTCGCCTCGCTCGTCTCCAAGGCCGGCAAGGCGCAGACCGCCGTGAGCAACGCCCGCCGCCACGCCGAGGCCTACCTCGACCTCGGCTACACCACCGACGCGGACGAGCGCGAACGCCTCTACCGGATGCTGGTGGAGGAGGAACGGCACATCCACACCATGGAGAAGAAGCACCGGGACAAGGTCAAGGACATCGAGCAGATCCGGGCCAAGGTCGCCGAGGCGCACGAGCGGCACGCGGAGCTCACGGCCAACTAGCCCGCCCGCGCGCACACCCCTCCCGTGGTGTCGGGGTAGGTGTTGGAAAACCTCAGGCTTTCCGACACCTACCCCGACACCGCGTGGGGTACGCGCGGGGTACGCGCGGGGTCTCGCGCGCTCAGGCCGGGTGCTGGCCGAACACGTGGCAGCGGATCCAGGCGTGCATCGCGATCCCCGCCGCCGAGGCCGCGTTGATCGAGCGCGTGGAACCGAACTGCTCGATCGACAACGTCGCCTCCGCGGCCTCGTGGACCTCCTCGCTCAGGCCCGGCCCCTCCTGCCCGAACACCAGGACGCAGCGGCGCGGCAGCTCGTAGGTCTCGAGCGGCACGGAGTCGGGGAAGATGTCGACCCCGATCACCGCGAGCCCCTCGCCGCGCGCCCACTCCACGAACTCCCCGACCGTGGCGTGGTGGCGGACGTGCTGGTACTTGTCGGTGACCATGGCCCCGCGCCGGTTCCAGCGGCGGCGGCCGATGATGTGGACCTCGCGGGCCAGGAACGCGTTGGCCGTGCGGACCACGGTGCCGATGTTCAGGTCGTGCTGCCAGTTCTCGATCGCGATGTGGAAGTCGTGCCGCCGCGTGTCCAGCTCCGCGACGATCGCGTCGTGCCGCCAGTACCGGTAGCGGTCGGCGACGTTGCGCCGGTCTCCCTCGCGCAGCAGTTCGGGGTCCCAGTGCTCCCCCTCGGGCCACTCGCCCTCCCACGGCCCCACGCCGACCTCGGGCCGCGCCGCGCCGTCGGAGGGGTCCCGTGGAAGGCGGGCTCCGGCGTCGTCCGGTTCAATGGCCGGGTCCTCCCGGACGGCCTCCGGGGAGGGGACGACGCCGGGGCCGGGCTCCCGCGTCGAATCCTGCGGGGCGCCGGGGTCAGGGGTGGTGTGCACCGTTCAAGGGTAGTGGCTGGCGCGCCGCGGGGACGCTCCGGAAGTGGCAGACTGGCTTCACGATCCGGCGGAAGAAGGAGGCGGCCCATGGCCACGGTGGACAACGCCATCTACGTCGACGGCAAACGGGCCGGCGGACCCGCGGACGTCGAGAACACCCTGGAGCAGTTGCGCGTGCGCGGCGGCATGGCCTGGCTGGGCCTCTACCGTCCGGACGCGGAGGAGCTGCACCGGGTCGCGGCCGATCTCGGGCTGCACGAGCTCGCCGTGGAGGACACGCTCACCGGCCACCAGCGCGCCAAGCTGGACCACTACGGCGACCACACGCTCCTGGTGCTGCGGCCGGCCCGCTACCGCGACGACGTCGAGAAGGTCGAGTTCGGCGAGCTGCACGTCTACACGGGCGGCGACTTCGTGGTCACGGTCCGCCACGCGGAATCGCCGGACCTGGCCCGCGTGCGCCAGCGCATGGAGGCCGAGCCCGAGCTGCTCGCCATGGGCCCGCCGGCGGTGCTGTACGCGGTGGTGGACCAGGTCGTGGATGAGTACGAGCCCGTCATCGCCGGCCTGTCCAACGACATCGACGAGATCGAGGACCAGCTGTTCTCCGGGGACCCGCACGTCTCCCGGCGCATCTACGAGCTCTCCCGCGAGGTGATCGCGCTGCAGCGGGCGACGGAGCCCCTCGAGCGGATCCTCTCCGAGCTGCGCCGCGACGCGGTCCGGATCGCGGACGACGCCGGGGCCCCCTCCAGGCCCCGGGGCGCCGACCGCGCGGCCTGGGTGGAGCTGGACCGGCTGCTCAACGACGTGCACGACCACGCGATCCGGCTCACGGAGCGCATCAAGTCCTTCCGCGAGCTGCTGACCAACGCGCTCACCCTCAGCTCGACGCTCATCTCCCAGCAGGCCGCGGAGGCCGGGGTCGCGCAGAACGAGCAGATGAAGAAGATCTCCTCCTGGGCCGCCATCCTCTTCGCGCCGTCGCTCGTGGGCAGCATCTACGGGATGAACTTCCACCACATGCCGGAACTCGACCTGGCGTGGGGCTACGGCGGGGCGCTCGGCCTCATGGCGTTGCTGAGCGTGGGGCTGTTCGTGGTGTTCAAGGCGAACAAGTGGCTGTGACGGACGGCGCGCGGGCAGCGGCCGGGGATCCGGAGGGTGTGGCACGGGCGACCGCGAGTGCGGCGGACGGCGCCGACGCGCCGGGCGTCCTGAACCTGCGGCCGGTCGTCGAGGGGCTCGTCTACCGCTCGAGCGCCCCGTTCGGCTGGGACGCGCACCGCGTGGCCGGCTTCCTGGCCGAGCACCGGATCGAGACCGTGGTGGACCTGCGCTCACCCGCCGAGAGCGCGCTCGTCCCGTGGCTGCTCGACGCCCGCGCCCAGGGCGAACCGCTGCCCGAGCTGCTCTCCGCGCCGCTCGATCCCACGGAGGGCCGGCCCAGCAGCCGCCGCAGCATCGACACGGCCCGCGACCTCGGCGAGCTCTACCTGTGGTGGGCCGAGGAGCGCCCGGACATGGTGGCCCGCTCGCTCGCGCCGATCGCGGCGGGACGGACCACGCTCCTGCACTGCGCGGCCGGGAAGGACCGCACCGGCGTCGTCTCCGCCGTGGTCCACCTCGCCGCCGGCCATGAGCCGGAGGACATCGTCGGCGACTACGCCCGAACCTCCGCCGCCCTGCCGCAGATCCTCTCCGCCCTGCACGGGCTCTACGTGCGCACGCACCCCGGCGAGGAGCTGCCCGCGTTCGCGGCCGACGCGCCTCCCGTGATCCTCACGGCGCCGGCCGAGGCGATGGAGGTGTTCCTCGAGCGCTTCCTGGACCGGCACGGAACCGTGGAGGACTACCTGCTCTCCGCGGGCCTCGACCGCCCCGCGCTGGCCCGCCTCCAGCACGAGCTCCGCCGCTGAGCCACGCGGTGGGCGGGGCGGACGGGGCCTACGCGCGCCGCCAGCGGCGCCGCAACGCGTGGGCCGCGGCCTTCGGGCGGCGGTCCCGCGTGAAGACGCCCTTCTTGTTGCCATCGACGCGCATGATGCCCACCGAGGTCTGGAAGTCGGCGAAGTTCCACACGTGCTCCCCCACGACGGCGTCGATCCGGTCGAAAACGCGGTGGTACATGTCCAGGAACTCGGCCTGGTACTCCTCGCTCCACGGCGCGGCGTGGAGCGAGTGCTGCCCCGGCATGGTGTCCGCCCCGTACTCGGTGAGCAGGATCGGCTTCCCGAACGTCTCGGCCCACGTGCGCAGCTCGGCCTCGAGCGCGGCCTCGGCACCGGGGAGGTCGCCCGTGTGCGTGTACCAGCCGTAGTAGCGGTTGAGCATGCAGACGTCGAACAGGTCCTCGATCCGGGTCTTGTCAGGGCCGTCGAACATCACGTTGACGTAGCCGATCGGCCGGGTGGGGTCCAGTTCGCGGGCCAGGGCGGCGAGCGGCTCGAAGTACCCGCGCGCGCCCTCCTCCTGTGCGTTGGGCTCGTTCGCGATGGACCACAGGACCACCGAGGGGCGGTTCTTGTCCCGGGCGATGAGCTCGCGGATGGCGTTCCGATGGGAGGCCGCCGTCGCGGCGTCGACCTCGCCCGGGACGTAGGTGGGCCGGGCGGCACCCTCGAAGACGCCGCCGAACATCATGTTCAGCCCCACCGCCGCCGTCTCGTCGATGACCACGATCCCGTGCCGGTCGGCGTAGTCCATGACCTCCTCCGAGTACGGGTAGTGGGCGGTCCGGAACGAGTTGGCGCCCGTCCAGTCCAGGAGCCGGAAGTCCGCCACCATGAGCGCGTCGTTGTGGCCCTTGCCGATCGTCCCGTGGTCCTCGTGCATCCCGAACCCGGTGAAGTGGAACGGCTCCCCGTTGATGAGGAACTCCGTCCCCCGGACCTCGACCGTGCGCACGCCGACGGGCAACTCGTAGCTGTCCACGAGCACGCCGTCCCTCCGGACCTCGGCGAGCAGCCGGTAGAGGTAGCCGGCCCCGGGGCGCCACGGGACGACGTCGTCCACCACCACAGTGCCCGCGGCGCCCTCGGCCGCGCCGACCTGCGTCCCGTCGGCGTCCAGGACGCGCACGCCCACCTGTTCGCCGCCCGCGGCGCCGTCGAGCCGGACCGTGTAGCCGATCTCGCCCCGGGCCCCGTCGAGCCCCGTGACGACCGTCAGGTCCGCCACGTGCGTGGCGGGGACGGAGACGAGCCGCACACTGCGGTGCAGGCCCGAGTAGTTGTAGAAGTCGTGCAGGTAGCGCTGGATGCGGCGGCCGTCCGCGCCCGTCTCCACGCGGCCGGGCGGGATGCTGGCCTGGGTGAGCTCGTTGTTCACGGCGATGGTCAGCCGGAAGCGCTCCCCCGGCCGCACGTGGTCGGTGATGTCCGCTCCGAAGGGGGTGTAGCCGCCGGCGTGCGCGGCGACCTCGGTCCCGTCGACGAACACGCGCCCCTCGTGCGTGGCGGCGTCGAGCCGGATCAGCACGCGCGAACCGTCCCAACCCGCGGGGACGGAGACCTCGCGCTGGTACCAGACCCAGCCGACGTGGTTGCGGATGGCCGGGTCCGGGAAGACGTCGTTGTAGCTTCCCGGGACCGCCATCTCGAGGTCGGTGGCGAGCGCGGCGTCGAACCAGCGCTCGTCGAAGCCGGTTCCCTCGTGGTCCACGCGGAAGCGGTAGAGGCCGTCGAGGAGGCGGACGTCGCGGGTGGGGCCGTCCTGGGGCTTGAGCATGGGATCCTCCGAGGGGTCGGGGTCGGTTGCGATGGTGGTGGTGACAGCTCGGGCGGACGACGCTGGCGCGGTGCCGCGTGGTCCGGGGAGGCCGCGGGCGGCTCCGTCCTCACGGCGGCGGCGCGGCCCCCGTGCTGCCGCGCACGACGAGCTCCGTGGCGAGGTGCGCGGGCGGCGCGAGGGGGGCCCCGGCGTCGTCCCCCCCGATGCGGTCCAGGAGCCAGCGGGCGGCGGCGTCCCCCGCGGCGCGCAGGGGCGAGCGGACCGTGGTCAGGCGCGGGCTGCTGAGCTCGGAACCGAAGATGTCGTCCACGCCGACGATCGAGAGCCGGCCCGGAACGGCCACCCGCTCCTCCTGGCAGCGCTGCAGCAGGCCGAGCGCCAGCAGGTCGTTGTACGCGACGACGGCGGTGGCCCCCGTCGCGAGGACGTCGGGCAGGGCGGCGCGGCCGGCCGCGAGCGTGGGCTCCCGCGAGCACGTCGCGACGAGCGCGATCCCGAGCCCCGCGGCCGCCTCCTCGAGCACGGCACGGCGCCGGTGGTTGATCCACGAACGCCCCGGGCCCTCGACATAGGCCACGCGGCGGTGGCCGAGCCCGTGCAGGTGCCCGAGCGAGGCGGCGAGGCCGGGCCGCGGGTCCGCCACGATCGAGGCGATCCCCGGGACGTCGCGGTTGACGACGACGACGGGCGTGGACTCCGCGAGCCGGTGGATGTCGTCGTCGTCCATGCGGCTCGTGGCCAGGACCAGCCCGTCGGCGCTCGCCGCCAGCCGCTGCGCCGCCACGAGCTCCTGTTCCGGGTCCTCCTGCGAAGAGGCGAGCAGGAGCGTGGACCCCGCGAGCGCCGCGGCTCCCTGGGCGCCCCCGACGATGTCAAAGAAGACGGGGTTGGCGAGGTCGGAGACGATCAGCCCGACGGCGTTCATCCGGCCCGTGGGCAGGGCGCGGGCCATCGGGTTGGGCCGGTAGTCCAGCCGCCGGGCGGCCTCGCGGACGCGTTCGGCGGTCTCGGCCTTGACCCGGCCCGGCTTGGCCAGGGCGCGCGAGACCGTGGAGGCGTTCACGCCGGCGGCCTCGGCGATGTCGTAGATCGTCGCCGCCGACCCCTTGCGCCGCGCCTTGCGCTGCTGTTCCGTCATGGCGCCTCCTTCCTGATCTGGCCTGGGAGGGTACGACGCCGGTGCCCCGCCCGCGGGGGGCGCGGCACCGGCGTCGTACCCTCCGTCCACGCTAGGCGCGGACCGGGGTCTCCCGGACGGGGAACGCGCCCTCTGCGGCGATGCGCTTGTTCAGTTCCGCGAGGAACTCCTGCGGATCCGAGTCGAGCTCGACCTCGCGGCCCAGCCAGCTCGAGAGGTGGATCGCGTTGGCGAGGCGCACGCCGTTGATGCCGTCCGAGCCCGGGGCCAGCAGCGGGGTGCCGTCCAGGATGTTCGCGGCGAAGTTCTCCAGCACGCCCGCGTGCTGCCCGCCCCAGACGGACTCGAACTCGATGACCTCGGTCTCGTAGAACTCCCTCGGGTCCACCTGGCCGCGGAAGAGCCTGGCCACGTCCTCCATGTCCATGCCGTCGCTGAGCTCGCGCTCGGGCTTCTTGAGCCGGGTGACGGTGGCCGTCTTGCTGTTCTCCACGACGATCTTGCCCGCATCGCCGAGGATCTCGAAGCGGTCCGTGCCCACGATGTCGTGCGTCGCGGTGACGAACGTGCCCGTGACGCCGTCGCCGTAGTCGACGACCGCCGTGACCTCGTCCTCCACCGCGATGTCGCGCCGGAATCCGTAGGAGACCTTGGAGTACACGGACTTCGGCACGCCGCAGATCCACTGCCACAAGTCCAGCTGGTGCGGCGCCTGGTTGACCAGGACGCCGCCGCCCTCGCCGCCCCACGTCGCGCGCCACGCGCTCGAATCGTAGTAGCCCTGCGGGCGCCACCAGTTGGTGATGATCCAGTTGCTGCGCCGGATCGCCCCGATCTCGCCGCCGTCGACGATCTCCTTGAGCTTCTTGTACAGCGGGTTGTTGCGCTGGTTGAACATGATCCCGAAGGACAGCTCCGGCTTCGACGCCGCGAAGTCGTTGAGCTCCTGGACCTGCGCCGAGTACACGCCGGCCGGCTTCTCGACGAGCGCGTGCACGTCGCGGCGCAGGGCCTCGATGCCGATCTCGGGGTGCAGGAAGTGCGGGACGCACGTGACGACGGCGTCGACGTCGCCGCTGTCCAGCAGCGCGAGGTAGTCGTCGTGGAACGGGACGTCCGGGTACAGCTCGGCGGCGAGCTCCTTCTTCGCCGGATCCGTGTCGCAGATCGCGCCGATGACCATGTTGGGGACGCTGCCCTCGGTGATGAACTTGGCGTACATGCCTCCCTGCTGGCCGAGGCCGATGATGCCGAGGCGGACCGTGCCGCTGGTGGTGTTGTTGCTCATGATGCTCCTTCTCTGGGCGGGGAGGGCCGGCTACTTGCCGACGGTCTGGGCGGGGGCGGCGAAGAGGTCTCCGAAGCCCAGGGTGTTCAGGTTGTCGTAGGAGGTCTGCAGCGCCTCCCACACGGTGCGCCCGTAGAGCTCGTCCTGCTCGACCAGGAGGTACTCGGCGCCCGCGAGGACGGCCTCGGGGATGATCTCGGCGAAGTCCAGGTTGCCCTCGCCGACCTCGGCGAACTGGACCACGTTGCGGAAGTCCTGCATAAAGGCCGGGAAGTCGCCGCTCTGGAGGTGGCCGAACGCGCTCTCGGGCAGGGCGCCGATCCGGTAGTCCTTGAGGTGGACCATGGGCGCCTGGCCGGCGTAGCGGCGCAGCGTGCGGACGGGATCGAGCCCGCCGCGCTGGACCCAGTGGACGTCGATCTCCAGGCCCATCGTGGGCGAGACCTCCCGGATGTGGTCCAGGAGGTGCCGCCCCTCGACCTTCGCGAACTCGACGTGGTGGTTGTGGTAGTACAGCCCCAGGCCCTCCGCCTGCAGGCGCTGGGCGTAGCCCTCCGCGGTGCGGGCGAACTCCAGGGTCTTCTCGAGCGACGCCATCGCCGGCAGCGGCAGCATGCCGATCCGCAAGTGTCGGGTCCCGAGCCGGTGGGCGTCGTCGACGATCTTCGCGAAGTCGGTGTCGAGCGCGTCCACGGGAGCGCCGCCCGTCGCCGTCACGTTGACGGAGAGCGCCGCGACCTCGACCCCGAGGACGTCGCGCGCCCGTTCGAGCTCGGCCGTGTTCTTCGCGTCCATCGGGATCTGGGAGACCTCGACGGCGCGGTAGCCGATCTCGGCCACCTTCGCGAGCGTCTCATACGCCCCGATCTCGGTGAAGCTGTTCTTGAGCATCATTGCCTGGACGCCGATGCGTGCCATGGTGTGGTCCTTCCGGTCGGTGGCCTGGCGCCCGTCGTGGGCGGCCGGTAGAGGTCTGGTCTGGGTGCGGGGGCCGTGCCGGCGGGTCAGGCCGCCCCCTCGAGCGCGAGCCGGCGGCGCTCCTCGCGGCGCCCGGCCTGCTGGTCGGGATCCGTGACGGGCGAGGCCATGAGCAGCTTGCGCGTGTACGGGTGCTGCGGGTCCTCCGTGACCTGGCGCGCCGGCCCGTGCTCCACGATCTCCCCGCCCGTCATGACGGAGACCTCGTGGCTGATGTGGCGCACCACGTCGAGGTCGTGGGAGACGAAGAGGTAGGACACGCCGGTCTCCTGCTGGATCCGCAGCAGCAGGTCCAGGACGCGGGCCTGCGTGGAGAGGTCCAGGGCGGACACGGGCTCGTCGCAGACGATGAGCTTCGGGTCCAGGGCGAGCGCCCGGGCGATCGCGACGCGCTGCCGCTGTCCGCCGGAGAACTCGCGCGGCAACCGGTCCACGGAGTCCCCGGGAAGGCCCACGTGGTCCAGGAGTTCGGCGATGCGGACCTTCGCGGCGCTGGCCGTGCGCCCCTGGACGGAGAGCGGCTCCGCGAGGATGTCGCCGACCGTCATCGCCGGGTTCAGCGAGGTGTACGGGTCCTGGAAGACGACCTGCAGGTCGCGGCTCAGCTTGCGCCGGTCCGCGCGCGTGGCGTGGGAGATGTCCCGGCCGTCGAAGGTGATCGACCCCCCGCTGACGGGAGCCAGGCCCAGGATCGCGCGGCCGAGGGTCGACTTGCCGGAACCCGACTCGCCGACGAGGCCCAGGGTGCGGCCCTGGCCAAGCTGGGCGGAGACGCCGTGGAGGACGGTGAATCCCTTGGCGCGCCAGCCCTTCATCGGGTACGTGACCACGAGGTCGCGCACGTCCAGGAGCGGCTCGACGGCCGGATCGGTGGTGGGGGTCTGCATCACGGGGTTCCCTTCAACTCGCGGTCGGCGTCGCCCGGGGTTCCCCCGAACGGACCGTCGGCGTCGGCACCCGGGCCGGGTCCGGCGTCGTCCTCCGGCTCCGAGGCCGGGACGGGGCTCGAGGAGCCCGTGAGCATGGTCATCGGCTCCTTGCCCTCCAAGGTGGAGGCCAGCAGCTGCTGCGTGTACTCGTGCTGGGGATTGCGCAGCAGCGAGCGGACGTCGCCCTCCTCGACGAGGGTGCCCTGGCGCATGACCACGACGCGGTCGCAGAGGTCGGAGACCACGCCGAAGTTGTGCGTGACCATGAGCAGGCCCATACCAAGGCGCTCGCGCAGCTCGCGCAGCAGGTCCAGGACCTCGGCCTGCACTGTGACGTCGAGCGCCGTCGTCGGCTCGTCGGCGATGAGCAGCCGCGGCTCGCAGGACACGGCCCCGGCGATCAGCACGCGCTGGGCCATGCCGCCGGAGATCTCGTGCGGGTAGGCGTCGAACGTGCGCTGCGGATTGACGATCCCGACCGTGGCGAGCAGGCCGAGGGCGCGCTTCCTCGCCTCCGCCTTGGACAGGCCGAGGACCTTCACCATGGGCCGCACGAGCTGGTAGCCGACGGTGAACGCCGGGTCCAGGTTGCTCATGGGCTCCTGGGGGATGTAGCCGATCCCGCGGCCGCGCAGCTTGGCGATCCGCGCCCGGTTGCGCGCGTCGTCGCCCGCGATCAGGAGGGGCTCGCCCTCGAAGAGGATGGTCCCGTCCGTGACCCGCGCCGTCTCCGGCAGCAGGCCGAGGATCGAGAAGGCCGTCTGCGACTTGCCGGACCCCGACTCGCCGACGATCCCGAGGACCTCGCCCTTGTCGACGTGCAGCGAGACGTCCTCGACGACGGTCTTGAGCGTGCCGCCCTCCTGCGGGTAGCCGACGCGCAGGCCCTTGACGGACAACACACTGCCCTTCCCGCCCGGATCGGCGGCGGCCGCCACGGCGGCGGCGTCCTGCCGTGGGTGCGGCGAGGCCGCGGCGCGCGGCGCCTTCGGCCGCTTCGGGGCCTTCGGCGACTTCTGGCCGTCCTCGAGTGCGTCGCGGAGCGCGTTGCCCAGCAGGGCCAGGCCCACGGTGATCGCGGCGATCGCGAGACCGGGCCAGACGAGCAGGAGCGGCTGCAGGTAGACGTTGCGGAAGGCGTCGGACATCATGACACCCCAGGTCGGCACGAGCGGGTCGCCGAGGCCGAGGAACTCGAGGACGGACTGGATGGCGATCGCGATGCCGGCGACCATGGCGGTCTGGATGATGATCGGCGCCCGGACCACTGAGAAGACGTGGCGGGACATGATGCGCCAGTCGCTCAGGCCGGAGACCCGGGCGGCGTCGACGTAGAGCTCGTTGCGCACCGATTGCACGGCGGTGCGGGTCAGGCGGAAGAAGGACGGTGCCAGCAGCACGCCGAACACGACCATGGACAGCCAGACGCTCGGGCCGGTCGCCGCGCGGACGGCGAGGAGGATGATGATGCCCGGCAGGGACATCAGCATGTTGGCGATCCAGGAGGCCGCGGAGTCGAGGCGGCCGCCGTAGTAGCCCGCGGCGATGCCGGCGGGGGTGCCGATCGCGATGGCGACGGCCGCGGCGAGCAGGCCCGCGGCGAGCGTCGTCTGGCCCGCGAAGAGCAGGCGGCTGAAGACGTCGCGGCCGGCGCTGTCCGTGCCGAGCAGGTGCTCGCCGCCCGGTCCCTGGAGGACGACGGCGAGGTTGCCGGTGTTGGGATCATGGGTCGCGAGCAGCGGAGCCAGCGCGCAGGCCCCGCCGACGACGACGAGGAGGAACAGCGCCACGATCGCCATCGGGTTGGTGAGGAGACGCTTGAGCGTTCCCGCCCGCTTGACGGCGGCGGCCGTGGTGCCGGCCTGGATGGAGGGGACCTGCGTCATGAGACACGCACCTTGGGGTTGAGCCAGCCGTTGAGGAGGTCGACGGCCAGGTTGACGAGGATGACCATGATGACCGTGTAGACCACGATGCCCATGACCACGGGGATGTCGCCCTGGGTGGTGGAGAGGATCGCGAGCGGCCCGACGCCGGGCAGGGCGAAGATCTGCTCGATGATCACGGATCCGCCCAGCAGCCCCACGAACTGCAGGGACAGGATGGTCAGGGCGGGTGGTGCCGCGCTCCGGAGGACGTGCTTGACGAGCACTTCGCGTTCGCCGAGGCCGCGGCTGCGCAGCGTGCGGATGTAGTCGCGGCGGCGGACCTCGATGATGGCGCTGCGGAACTGCTGGGCCGCGGAGGCCGTGAGCTGGAACAACAGGGCCGTGACGGGAAGGGTGATCGAGGCCAGCCAGAGGCCCGGGTTCTGCGCGAACGGGACGAACCCGGTCGCGGGGAACAGCTGCGCCTGGATGGCGAGGGTCGTGACGAGGACGATCGCGATGACGAAGCTCGGCAGGGCGTCCGCCGCGAGGGAGAAGACCTGGACCACGCGGTCCACCCAGCCGCGCCTCACGGCGGCGGCGATGCCGAGGATGGCGGCCAGGACGGCCGCGACGACGAGGGCTGTGACGACGATGGTCAGGGTCACGGGGAGCCGGTTGGTCAGGGCCTGCAGCACGGGCTCGCTCGTGAACCAGGAGCGGCCGAAGTCGCCGGTCACCGCGTTGCCGAGCCATTCTCCGTAGCGGACGACCAGCGGCTGGTCGAGGCCGAGCTCGGCCTCCTTGGCCGTGACCTGCTCGGCGGTGGCGAACTCGCCCAGGATGTTGCGGGCGATGTTCTGGCTCGAGAAGTACAGCATCACGTAGGTGATGGTGGTGATCGTGAACAGGAGGACGAGGCCCGCGGCCAGTCGCCTGAGGATGAAGGTCAGCATGGTGGTTTACCTCGCGGTAGGGTCCCGCGGCGGCCTCCGGAGGGGGAGGCCGCCGCGGGAGCGCGCGCTAGCTGGCGGGCGCGTAGTTGTAGAGGGACGGCACGGCCTGCTGGATCTGCTGCTCCACCGTGATGCCCGGACGGTTGAAGTACATCTGGTCGACCCGGAAGAACGGGGCGAACCAGGCCTCTTCGGTGATGTAGCGGCCGAGCTCCTTGGCGGCGGCGTCCGCGTCCTCGCCACCCTGCTGCATGCGGTCGATGAGCGCCTTGGAGGTCTCATCGGTGTAGCCGGTCGGGTTGAAGGCGGCGTTCGGGCCGATGTGGTGGCCGACGGCGATCCAGGGCTCTCCCTGGAAGATGCCGTAGAAGGCGGCGGGGTACTGGCCGGCCAGGACGTTGTTGCGGTAGTCGTTGCCCTGGACGCTGTCCTGCTGGACCGTGATCCCGACCTCGCCGAGCTGCTGGGCGATCGAGGAGAAGATGACCGGGTCGAAGCCGGGCGAGACGGGGAGCGTCAGGCTGAATCCGTCGGCGTAGCCGGCCTCGGCCAGGAGGGACTTGGCCTTCTCCGGGTCGTAGTCGTAGTAGGAGTCCAGCGCCTCGTCGTAGCCCGCGGTGGTCTCGCCGAGGATCTGGCTCGTCACGGTGCCGCGGCCCTGCAGGATGGCCTGGAGCATCGATTCACGGTCGATCGCGTGGTTGATGGCCTGGCGGACCTTCACGTCACCCAGGGCCTCGACCTGCTCGCCGGCGCGGTCGAACAGGAACAGTCCCTGCCAGTCGACCGGCAGCGTCGTCAGTTCGATGCCGGCGCCCGTGGCCTGCGCCTCGGACTTCGGATCGAGCAGTGCGGCGTCCACCTGGCCCGAGACCAGGGCGTTGAGGCGGGCGGTGGTGTCCTGCATGAACTTGAAGACGACCGTGTCGAACTTCTGCAGCTCGGGGGCCCAGTAGTCCTCGCGCTTCGTGAAGGTGTACTGGGAGCCGGTGACGGTGGAGGCCTTGTCGATCACGTAGGGGCCGGTGCCGACGGGCTCGGACACGATCTCGTCGGTACCCAGCGCCTCGGGGCTGCCCATGAAGCCGGCGGCGTTGGCCAGGTAGAACGGGAGCGCCGGGTCGGGTGCGGAGAGGTGGTAGGCGACCGTGTCCTCGTCGACGACCTCGACGGATTCGACGTTGTTCATCGTCGAGGCCTGCGGGCCGTTGGCCTCCTTGAAGTGCTCCAGGTTCGCCTTGACGGCCTCGGCGTTGAAGGCCGCGCCGTCGCTGAAGGTGACGTCGCTGCGCAGGTTCAGGGTGAAGACGGTGTTGTCCTCGTTCCACTCCCAATCGGTGGCGAGCATCGGCTCGAGCTCCCCGTCGGGGGCGCGCTTGATGAGCGTGTCGTAGGCCGCCTGGTACATCTGGATGTAGTGGCCCACGTGGGCCTGGGCCGGATCCCAGGCGGTCGCGTCCACGACCGTGCCGAGGGTCAGGGTGGTGCTGGCCTGTCCGCCGCCCGTGGCGCCGGGAGCGGGGGTGCCGCCTCCGCCACAGCCTGCGAGCGCCAGAACGCCCGCGGCTAGTGCGGCCGAGAGGGCGGTGCGTCGACGTAACGTCATCGTTGTCTCCTTGAGCTGGTGGTCTCCTGTGGCGTTCCGTCACTCCCATGTGAGCTGGGGCGCATCTACAGGCTCACCTTCGAAGTTACGTGCGTCACAACACCGCGGCAATCGGTTGCCAGAAGTTGCCCTCGCCATGACGCCCGACGCGTGACAAGCACCCCATCCCTCCCCAGAAACAACAACACTCTCCAGTCCTGCGTCGTTCTCAGAGCTGGGAACGACGCAGGAGTGGAGAGTGTTGCGGGAAGGGGCGGGTGGGCGGGGGCTAGACCCACTCCCCCTCTGCGAGCGCCTGGGCGTAGACCTGCTTGATGACGCGCAGGGACTTCAGCGCCTCCTCCGGCCCGATCCAGAACGGCTCGCCGCTGCCGTGCCCGTCGTAGAAGTCCCGGATGAGCGCCGCGTGGGAGGCGCCCCAGTAGCTGCGCCCGGCGCCGAGCGGCGCCGTCTCCCGCACGGTCCGCCCGGGCCCCTCGGCGGGGGCCACGGTGAGCGCGCCGTCGAGCACCATCCTCCCGGCCTCGCCCTGCACCTCGAGCTGCACGGGGAAGTTCAGGGCCGCGGTGTTGGTGGCGAAGAACGTGCTGCGCACGCCCCCGTCGTGGAGGAGCGCGATGTCGGCGGTGTCCTCCACCTCGATGTGCCCGTCGAGCGCCCGCCGGCCGACGCCGCCCGCGACCTCGACGGCGTCTCCGAGCAGCCACAGGAGCAGGTCCAGGGTGTGGATGGACTGGTTCATGAGCACCCCTCCCCCGGATCCGGCCCACGTGCCGCGCCACGGGGCGGCGGCGAAGTAGGCCGCGTCGCGGAACCAGCGCACGGACCCGCTGGCGCCGAGCACGCGGCCGAGCTCGCCGGCGTCCAGGACGCGGCGCAGCTCGCGCGAGGTGGCGTTGTAGCGGTTCTGGAAGCAGACGCCGACGCGTCCGGCGGCGCCGCGGGCCGCCTCCGCGATCCGCTCGCCGTCGGCGAGCGTGTGGGCGAGCGGCTTCTCGATCAGGACGTCGACCCCGGCCGCGATCGCGTCGAGGGCGGCGTCGACGTGCGCCGCGTGCGGGGTGGCGATGTGTACGACGTCGGGGCGCGCCGTCTCGAGCATCGTCCGGTGGTCCTCGAACACGCCGTCGGACGGGATGCCCCAGCGCCGCGCCGCCTCCTCGCGCCGGGCCGCGGTGGGCCCGACGACGGCGACGAGCTCGACGTCGTCCATCGCGGCGAGCGCCTCGAAGTGCACGCTCGCCACGTCCCCGCATCCGATCACGGCCGCGCGCAGGCGCCGCGGGGCGCCGTCCCCCGGGGCGTCGGAACGGCCCGCGCCGGACAGCGGCCCGCTAGACAAGGGAGACCCCCTCGCCCTCGGCGATGCGGCGGAACGCGCGGGCGGCCTGGCCGTAGGCGACCGGGCCGGAGAAGCCACCGAACTCGTGGGCCTGGGCCAGGTGCGGCTCGAGCGAGGCGAAGCCGGAGAAGCCGTCGGCGGCGAGGGCCGCGATGGTCTCCCGCAGCTCGCCGTCGCCCTCGCCCGAGGGGACGACGGCCCCGGTCTCGGCGATGGCGTCCTTGACCTGGAAGTACTCGAGGTAGGGGCGCAGCATCGCGTAGCCGTCGGTGTAGGGGCGCACCCCGACCTGCACGAAGTTCGCGTTGTCCCACGCGACCCGGAGCGCCGGGGAGTCCACGGACTCCATGAGGTCCAGGACCCGCTCCGGGGTGTCGCCGTAGATGCCCTTCTCGTTCTCGTGGACCAGGACCACGCCGGCGGCCTCGGCCTCCGCGGCGAAGAGCCGCAGCCGCTCCAGGACGGCGTCGCGGATGTCCTCGGGCCCCTGCCCCTCGGCGGGGTAGAAGGAGAAGATCCGGATGTAGCGGGTCCCGAGGGCCTGCGCGGTCCGGATGACGCGGCGCAGCCGCTCGAGCTCGTCGGCGGACGGCGCGGCGGCCGGGACCTTGCCGATCGGCGAGGCGATGGCGGAGACCTTGAGGCCCTGGGCGTCGAGGACCTCCTTGAGCCGGGCGGTCGTGGCGTCGTCGAACTCGGCGACGTTGACGCCCCAGGCGGAGCGGACCTCGATGTGGGTGGCGCCGAGGGCCAGCAGCACGGCCGCCTGCAGCGCGGGATCGGGGTCCACCTCGTCGCCGAAGCCGGACAGGGTCCAGGACGGGGCCTGGCTCGTGGGTGCGTTCATCGGGTGCAGCCTTTCGTGCGTCGTTGCCAAGAGCGGCGGGGCCGCTCTCCGGCCCGCATCGGGTGGTGCCCCGGCCCGGGCGGCGTGTGCCGAGCGGGCCGGGAGGACTAGGTGCCGGCCGGGATCCCGGCGAGCCAGCGGTGCGCCGCCCGGGCCAGTTCGGCGGCGGACTCGGAGATGTCGAAGACCGCCCCGGCCTCGTCCGCGCCGAGCGGCTCGAGCGTCTCGAGCTGCGAGTCGAGCAGGCTCGGTGGCATGAAATGCCCCGGCCGGGACTGGAGCCGCTGTTCCAGCAGCGCGCGGTCGCCGTGCAGGTGCACGAACACCGTATCCGGAGCGGCATCGCGGATCAGGTCCCGGTAGGAGCGCTTGAGCGCGGAACAGCCGATGACGAGGGTCTCCCCCGCCGCGGCCGCCTCACCGAGGACCTGGCCGATCTGGCGCAGCCAGGGTTCCCGGTCGGCGTCGTCCAGCGGCGTCCCGGCGCTCATCTTGGCGATGTTCGCCGGCGGGTGCAGCGCGTCTCCGTCGTTGAACGCCCCGCCCAGGTGCCCGGCCAGCAGGGCGCCGGCCGTGCTCTTGCCGCAGCCGGAGACGCCCATGACCACCACGCGGCGGCCGGGACCGGCCTCGTGCCCGCTCACCAGTCGTGGACCGTTCCGTCGGCCAGGCGGTTGTACGGCAGGTAGGCCTGCTGGTACGGGTACTTCTGGGCCGCCTCGACATTGAACTCCACGCCGATGCCCGGCGCGTCGCCCGGGTGCAGGTAGCCGTCGGTGAACGTCATGGTCTGGTGGAAGACCTCGTTCGTGGCCGGCGAGTGCTGCATGTACTCCTGGATGCCGTAGTTGTGGATCGCCAGGCCGACGTGCAGCTGGGCGGCGAAGCCGATCGGCGAGATGTCCGTGGGCCCGTGGAAGCCGGACTTGATCTGGTACTGCGCGGCGAAGTCCATGACCTTCTTGAGCGGGGAGATCCCGCCGAAGTGGGTGGAGGCGGCGCGCACGTAGTCGATCAGCTGCTCCTTGATGAGCGTCTGGTAGTCGTACACGGTGTTGAAGACCTCGCCGATGGCGAGCGGGGTGGTGGTGTGCTGGCGGACGAGCCGCAGGCCCTCCTGGTTCTCGGCCGGGGTGCAGTCCTCGAGCCAGAACAGGTCGTACGGTTCCAGGGCCTTGCCGAGCTTGGCGGCCTGGATGGGGGTCATCCGGTGGTGGCCGTCGTGCAGGAGCGGGATCTCGGGGCCGAACTCGTTGCGGACCGCCTCGAAGACGGTGGGCAGGTGGCGCAGGTAGGCGCGTGTGTCCCAGTCCTCCTCGGCGGGGAACGCGCCGCGCCCGGCCGGCTCGTAGTCGTAGCGTTCGCCGGAGGACTGGGCCTGGGCAGCGACGCCGTAGACGGCCTTCACACCCGGGATGGCCGTCTGCACGCGGATGGACTTATAGCCCAGCTCCAGGTGCTCGCGGATGGAGTCGAACAGCTGCGGGATGTCCGTGCCGGAGGCGTGGCCGTAGGCGCGCAGTCCGGTGCGGGAGGCGCCGCCGAGCAGCTGGTAGACGGGCAGGTTCGCGACCTTGCCCTTGATGTCCCACAGGGCCATGTCGACGGCGGCGATCGCGGCCATGGTGACGGGGCCGCGGCGCCAGTAGGAGGAGCGGTAGAGGAACTGCCAGGTGTCCTCGATGCGGTGCGGGTCCTTGCCGATGAGCAGCTGGGCGACGTGCTCCTTGAGGTACGCGGCGACGGCGAGCTCGCGGCCGTTCAGGGTCGCGTCGCCGATGCCGACGACGCCCTCGTCGGTTTCGACGCGCAGGGTGACGAAGTTGCGCGAGGGGCTCGTGACGTAGACCTCGGCCTTGATGATCTTCATGGGGTTCTTCCTCTCGGGGCGGCGCGGCGGCGCGCCGACGTGGTTCAGCGGGTGAGGGTGCCGCGCAGCGCGTGCACGGCGGAGGCGGTGGCGGGCTCGGAGGCGAGCCCGGAGTCGACGAGGGCGAGGAGGGCGGTGGTCTGCGCGGGATCGGAGGACGACGCCGGGGCCCCGCCTTCCGCGCCCTGCCCGCCCTGGGCGGCGGCCTCGGCGATGCGGCCCGCGGCCCGATCGTGGACGTCCTCGCCGGCGGCGAGCTGGGCGCAGACCTGGTCCATCCAGGCGGCGATTGGGCGCAGCGCGGCGGTTCCGGCGCGGCCGGCCTCCCGCTCGGCCCGGTAGACGGGGACGGCGCGGGCGGCGAGCTTGAGCGTGCCGTCCATACCGATCTGGGACAAGTGGTGGGCGATCCGCGGGTTCTCGAAGCGCTCCCGCAGGGCGGCCCGGTAGGCGGGGACGTCGAGCTCGGGGGCCGTCAGGTGCGCGGCGGCGGCGTCCCAGAACTCCTCGACCCAGGCGGACACGGCCGGATCGGCGAGTGCGTCGGCGACGGTCGCGTGGCCGCGCAGCCGTCCCGCGTAGGCCATGAGCGAGTGGGCGCCGTTGAGCAGCCACAGCTTGCGGCGCTCGAACGCCTCGAGGTCCTCGACGAACACGGCGCCGGCCTTCTCCCAGGCAGGGCGTCCGGCCGGGAAGTCCCCCGCCAGCACCCAGGAGCTGAAGGGCTCCGTGACCACGGGGGACACGTCGTCGTACCCCGTGGCCTCCGCGACGGCCGCCCGGTCGGCGTCCGTCGTGCGGGGGGTGATGCGGTCGATCGAGGTGTCCACGAAGGACACGTTCTCCTCGATCCAGCCGGCGAGCAGCGGGTCCACGAGCCGGGCCATCCCCAGCAGGGAGGCCTTCGCGGCGGCCCCGTTGCCGGGCAGGTTGTCGCACGAGACGACGGCGAGCGGCCAGCCGTCGGCGGCGCGGCGGGCGGCGAGGCCCACCACGAGGCGGCCCGCGACGGTGCGCACCACGCGGCCGTCGAGACCGTGGGCTCCGAGCGTGAAGCTGCCGCCCTCGTAGTGCGCGGCGAGCGCCGCGGCGTCGGCGGCGACGAGCTCGTCCGCGGCGTCGAGCGCGGGCTCCCCGCCGGCGGCCAGGCGGTAGCCGGCCTCGGTGACCGTGAGGGTGACGATCGCCGTGTCCGGGTGGGCCAGGAGCGTGGCGAGGGCCTGGAGGTCCGCGCCGTCGTGCGCCTCGACGATCGAGCCGATGACGCGGCAGCGGTCGCCCTCGGCGGTGCGCTCCACGAGCGTGTAGAGCCCATCCTGGGCGGAGAGCTGCCGGGCGGCGTCGGCGCTGCGGCCCGTGAAGGCCGCGATGCCCCAGCCGTCGCCGGCCTCCTCGGTGTACCAGGCCTGGTGCGCCCGGTGGAAGGCCCCGAGGCCCAGGTGCACGATCCGCGCGGCGGGGCGCGTCCCGGCGTCGTACGTCTCGGCATTGAGCGGCCGGACGGCCGCCTCCACGGCGCTCACAGCTTGAACGCCCGTCGCGGGGCGCCGTCAACGAGGTCGACGACGACTTCGGCGGCGCGTTCCTCCGTGATCCGGTGCTCGGCGACGAGCCGGGCCAGGAACGCGGCCTCGACGCGGCGGGAGGCGTCGTGCCGGGCGGGGATGGAGCAGAAGGCGCGGGTGTCGTCGATGAAGCCGGAGGAGCGTGCGAAGCCGGCGGTCTCCGTCACGGCGGCGCGGAAGCGCAGCATCGCGTCCGGGGCGTCCAGGAACCACCACGGGGCGCCGATGAACACCGCCGGGTAGAAGCCGGCGAGCGGGGCGATCTCGCGGGAGAACACGGTCTCGTCGATCGTGAACGGGATGAAGTGGAAGCCCTCGGCCGTGCCGAAGTCGGCCAGGAGCGGGCGCAGGCCGGTGGAGAAGTCCACGCCGAAGGGGATGTCGTGGCCCGTGTCGGGGCCGAAGCGGCCGAGCGTGCCCGGGTGCGTGTTGCGGTGCACGCCCGCATGCATGGTCATCACGAGGCCGTCGTCGACGGCCATCGCGGCCTGCTGGTACATCATGTGCGCCTCGAACGCGAGGCCCTCGGCGAAGGTGGCCGTCCCGGCGAGGCCCTTCTCGAAGAGCGCGGCGGCTTCCGCGCGGTCCAGCTTGAGGGTGTCCGCGTTGTGCGTGCCGTGGTCGGAGGAGACCCCCCCGTGCTCGGCGAAGTAGCGGCGGCGGGCCGCCATCGCGGCGAGGTAGCCGTCGTAGCCGGTGGCGCCGCCGCCCGCGGCCTGGATGAGCCGGTCGGCGTTAGAGGCGAAGCCGTCGACCCAGAACTTCGTGTAGGCGTCGGGGCGGAAGGTCGGCAGGACGCGGGGGGCGAAGGAGTCGTCGGCGGCGAGCGCGTCGTGGGCGGCGAGGTCGGCGAGCGGGTCGTCGGTCGTGGCCAGGACCTCGATCTTGAACTGCTCCATGAGGGCGCGGGGGCGGAACCCGGGCTCGGCGATCTTCGCCTCGAGCGCGTCGTAGACGGCGTCGGCCGTCTCCTCGCGGATGTCCTCGTCGTCGATGCCGAAGACCTCGACGAACTCCTGGCGCAGCCAGTACCCGGACGCCGTGCCGTCGTAGAGCGGCCAGTGGCGGCAGAACGTCCGCCAGGCCTCGCGCGGCGTCGCGCCGTCGGTGCCGCCCACGCGGAGCGCCTCGAGCGGCACGCCGGCGGCGTGCATCACGCGGGTGACGTAGTGGTCCGGGCTGATGAGCATCGCCGTGGGGTCGGGGAACGCGGCGTCGTCGGCGATGACGGAGGCCTCGACGTGGCCGTGGGGGGAGATGATGGGCAGCTCCTCCACGGCGGCGTGGAGTCGGCGGGCGATCTCCCGGACGCCGGGATCCGCGGGCAGGAGGCGGTCGGGATGGTTCGCGATCGAGGATGGCATGCATCCATCGTCCGGAGCGCGGAGGGGCGACGGCAACTAGTTGCCATGAGTTGCATCACACCTCTCCGGGCCGTCCGTCAGGCGCGGGCCGGACCCGTCGAGCGGCGCACCACGAGCCGCGTCGGCAGCACCACGGGGCGCTCCGGAACCTGCACCGTCCCGTGGGAGAGCACCAGGAGGTTCCGCACGGCGGCCGCGCCGAGCGCGTGCAGGGGCGCGGCCACGCTCGTCAGCCCGGGCGTGATCAGCTCGGCGACCGGTGAGTTGTCGAAGCCCACGACGCTGATGTCCCCCGGGACGTCGTAGCCGCTCGCCTGCGCGCGGCGCATGAAGCCGATGGCGAGCTGGTCGTTGTAGCCGAGCACCGCCGTCGTCCCCGTGGCGAGGACCTGCCCGGCCACCGACTCCCCGCCTTCGCGCGTCGGGGCGGGGCACTGGACCATGGACACCTTCAGGCCCAGCTCCAGGGCACCCTCCTTGAGGGCCCGCCAGCGCATCCCGTGGGCCCACGAGGCCTCCGGGCCGGCGAGGTAGGTCAGTTCGTGGTGGCCCAGCTCGCCGAGGTGCTCGAGCGCGCGTCGCATCCCGCGGGCGTTGTCGGTGACCACCCCGCCGACGCCGCTGACACCGCGGTTCATCACGAGCGTGGGCTTCTGCTTGGCCATGGCCCGGATCGCGGCGTCGGACATGCGCGAGCTGCTCAGCAGGATCCCGTCGACGATGTCCATGACCCGCTCGATCGCCTCGCGCTCGACGATCCCGGACTCGCGCGTGTGCGCCAGGAGCATGGTGTAGTTGTTCTTCGCCGCCTCCTCCTCCGCGCCGCGGATCATGTCGATGAACACGGGATTGGAGATGTCGGCGATGACCAGGGCGATCGTGCCATGGCGCTGCCGCCCCTCGGCCATGGGGCGGCGCATGTCGACCGAGCGGTAGCCCAGCTCGGCGGCGACCTGGCGGATCCGCTCGGCGGTGGCGAAGCTGACCCGGCCCGGGCGGGCGAACGCCCGCGAGACCGTCGACGCCGAGACGCCGGCCAGGCGCGCGACGTCGTAGATCGTCGCCGGCTTCGGGGTCTCACCAGGTGGGGGCATGGACTCCATCTTGGTGCATCGGCAGCCCGGACGACACCCCCGAGACGCCGCCGTTGCCGATGGCAACTGATGGCAACCGCTCGCTTCCGGCGGCGCGGCATGGGCATCATGCTTCAGTACCGCCAACGGGGCCGGTCGCCCCGGCACGGGGCGCGCGGGGTCGAGGACCACCGGCCGGAAAGCAGCACCACACACCATGAGATCCACCCTTCTGCGCGCCTCCGCCGCGCTCACGGCGGCCGCGCTCGCACTGACCGCGTGCTCGGCCGGCGTCTCCGGCACCCCGGAGGACGGCAAGACGCTGATCCTCTCCCTCAACCAGTCCGAGTCCCACCCGTCCTACGTGGCGCTGACGTCGTTCGGCGAGCGCCTCGCCGAGGCCACGGGCGGCCGCTGGGACATCAAGGTCTACCCGAACGAGACGCTCGGCGCGCAGCAGGAAGTCGTCCAGCTCGTGAGCGACGGCTCCGTCGACATGGCCGTGGCGTCCGGTACGCAGCTCGAGAACCTGAACCCCGAGTTCGGCGTGCTGAACCTGCCGACCGTGTTCGAGGGCATCGACCACCAGATGTCCGTCCTGCGGGACCGGGACATCGTCGGCGAGCTGTTCGGCTCGCTCGAGCCGGAGAAGAACCTGACCGTGCTCGGCGGCCTCACCCAGGGCGACCGCAACCTCTACACGGTCCGCGGCCCCGTGACCACGCCCGCCGATCTGCGCGGCCAGAAGGTCCGCGTCCAGGAGTCCGACGTCCACATCTCGATGGTCAACGCGATGGGCGCCTCCGCCACGCCGATGTCCTACGGCGAGGTCTACACGGCGCTGCAGTCCGGGGTCCTCGACGGGGCCGAGAACAACGAGATCTCCTACGTCACGCAGAACCACAACGAGGCCGCCCAGCACGTGGCCCTGACCCGGCACCTCGTGGGCCTGGACTACATGCTCGTCAACGCCGACACCTACCACGGCATGGCGGCCCGGGATCGAGAGGTCTTCGACCGCGCCTGGGACGAGACCGTCACCGAGCACACCGAGCTGTGGAAGCAGGAGACCGAGGCGGCGATCGCGCGCGCCGAGTCCCGCGGAACCGTCTTCAACGAGGTCGACGAGGAGGCATTCGCCGAGGCCCTGGCCCCCGTCGTCGAATCCGCCCTGCGCGGGACCGCGGACCGCGAACTGTTCGACGCCATCCAGGAGGCCGCCCGGTGAGCACCGTCAAGAACGTCCTCGACACCGCCCTGAAGTGGCTGTGCATCGTCCTGTTCACCTCCCTCGTGGCCGTCGTCGTCTGGCAGGTCTTCAGCCGCCAGGTCCTCAACGCCCCCGCGACATGGACCACCTCCGTCGCCCAGTACCTGTTCGTCTGGCTCGCCCTCTTCGGCGCCGCCTGGGTGTTCTCCGAGAAGGAGCACATCGCGGTGGACTTCATGACCCGGATCCTCGGCGTCAACGACAAGCGGTGGCTCGAGGCCGCCGTGAACGGGATCGTGTTCGCCTTCGCGGCGCTCGTGCTCTTCTGGGGCGGGCTGCGCGGCGTGGACCTGACGTGGACGCAGAAGGTCTCGGGCCTGCCCGTGAGCGTCGGGATGATGTACCTGGCCCTGCCGGTCTCCGGCGCCATCACGATGCTGTACTCGCTCTTGCACCTCGTCGAGGCGCTCCGCGGGCGCGGCCTGCCGGACGACGGCGAAGAGATCCGGGAGGCGGTGTGAGCATGGATCCCGCACTCGTCGCAGGCATCGTCCTGATCGTCGGCATCGCCGTCCTCCTCCTGGCCCGCGTGCCGATCGCCGTCGCCGTCGGCTTCTCCGCGTTCGTCGCCGTCGCGGCCGTCATCGGCCTCGAGAAGGCCTCGTTCGTCGCGGCCCAGAGGCTCTTCACGGGCGTGAACTCGTTCGCCCTCCTGGCCATCCCGTTCTTCATTCTCGCCGGCGTGCTCATGAACAACGGCGGGATCGCCGCCCGCCTCATCGATGCCGCCAAGGTGCTCGTGGGGCGCATGCCGGGCTCGCTCGCGCAGACGAACGTCGTCGCCAACGCCCTCTTCGGTTCCGTCTCCGGCGCCGCTGTGGCCTCCGCCGCGGCCGTCGGCGGCGTGATCGGCCCGCGCCAGGCCAAGGAGGGCTACGACCGCGACTTCTCCGCCGCCGTCAACGTGGCCTCCGCGCCCTCCGGCATGCTGCTCCCGCCGAGCAACACGCTCATCGTCTACTCGCTCGTCTCGAGCACGTCGATCGCGACGCTCTTCGTCGCCGGCTACATCCCCGGGATCCTCTGGGCCGTGGCCTGCATGGCGGTGGTCTACCTCTACGTCCGCAAGCGCCCCGGCACCGGCGTGAACGAGTCAGTGCCACTGCGCGTGGCCCTGACGACCCTGTGGCGGGCCGTGCCCTCGATCCTCATGATCGTCGTCGTCATCGGCGGCATCTTGGCCGGGATCTTCACGCCGACCGAGTCGGCGGCCATCGCCGTCGTCTACTGCCTGGTCCTGGCCTTCGCCTACCGGGCCATCAGGGTCCGCGACCTGCCGGGGATCATCCTCAACACGACCCGCACGACCGCCGTCGTCATGCTGCTCGTCGGCGTCTCGACGATCATGGCCTGGGTCATGGCGTTCTCCGGCATCCCGGCCGCGATCTCCTCGGCGCTGCTGGGGCTGACGGACAACCCGTCGGTGATCCTGATCCTCATCATGATCACGCTGCTGCTCATCGGCACGTTCATGGATCCGACGCCGGCGATCCTGATCTTCGTCCCGATCTTCCTGCCGATCGTCACCGAGTTCGGCGTCGACCCGATCCACTTCGGCATCATGGTCACGTTCAACCTCTGCCTGGGCACCATCACCCCGCCCGTCGGCAACGTCCTGTTCGTGGGCGCACGGATCGCGAACCTGCGCGTCGAGCCCGTCATCCGAGCGCTCGTCCCGTTCTTCATCGCACTGATCGCGATGCTGTTCGTGGTGGCGTTCGTCCCGCAGCTCTCGCTGTGGCTTCCGGGCGTGCTGGGCCTGATGCCGTAGCACCGGCCTCCGCGTCCGGGGCGACCGCGGCGCCGACCCCGGCGTCGCGGTCACGGCGCCGGGGTGGAAGACTGGCAGCATCGGATCCTCCACCGAAAGGACGCCATGAGCGGACAGCGCACACCCCGGGACATCGAATGCTGGCTGACGGACATGGACGGGGTGCTGGTCCACGAGAACCGGCCGATCCCCGGCGCCGCGGAGCTGATCCAACGCTGGGTGGACACGTCCAAGCGGTTCCTGGTGCTGACGAACAACTCGATCTTCACCCCGCGGGACCTGCAGGCCCGGCTCGCCTCGTCCGGGCTGCACCTGCCGGAGGAGAACATCTGGACCTCGGCCCTGGCCACGGCCGAGTTCCTGAAGCGGCAGCTGCCGGGCGGGCGCGCCTTCGTGATCGGCGAAGCGGGGCTGACGACGGCGCTGCACGAGGCCGGCTTCATCCTCACCGACCAGGATCCGGACTACGTGGTCCTCGGCGAGACGCGCACCTACTCCTTCGAGGCCATCACGCGGGCGATCCGGCTCATCGAGGGCGGGGCGCGTTTCATCGCGACCAATCCCGACGCCACGGGGCCCTCGGCCGAGGGGCCGCTCCCGGCGACAGGGGCCGTCGCCGCGCTCATCACGGCGGCGACGAACCGCCAGCCCTACATCGTGGGCAAGCCGAACCCGATGATGTTCCGCTCGGCGTTGAACCGGATCGAGGCGCATTCGGAGACGACGGCGATGATCGGGGACCGCATGGACACCGACATCGTCGCGGGCATGGAGGCCGGGCTCTTCACGGTCCTGGTGCACACGGGCATCACGCAGCCCGGCGACGTCGAGACGTTCCCGTTCCGCCCGGACGCCACCTTCCCCTCCGTGGCGGAACTGCTCGAGGAGTTCTAGAGCCCCAGCTCGTCCAGGCCGAACGCGTAGAGGTATGGGACGCCGGCCTCGGACTCGATGCGCTCCTTGGCGCCCGTGTCCCGGTCCACGATCACGGCGACGGCGACGACGTTGCCGCCGGCCTTGCGCACGCCCTCGACGGCCGTGAGCGCGGAGCCGCCCGTCGTGGAGGTGTCCTCGAGGACGACGACGTCGCGCCCCTCGACGGAGGGGCCCTCGACCTGGCGGCCCATGCCGTAGGACTTCTGCGCCTTGCGCACCACGAACGCGTCGACCGTCCGCCCGGCGGCGCCGGCCGAGTGCATGAGCGCGGTCCCGACGGGGTCGGCGCCCATCGTCAGCCCGCCGGCGGACTCGAAGGAGATCCCGGCGTCGTCCAGCAGGCCCAGCATGACCTCGCCGACGAGCGGGGACGCCTCGTGGTGCAGTGTCACGCGGCGCAGGTCGATGTAGTAGTCGGCCTCCTTGCCGGAGGAGAGGACCACCTTGCCGCGGACCACGGCGAGTTCGGTGATGAGTTCGAGCAGGCGGGAGCGGGCGTCGGGCGCGGAAGTCATGGTCACGATTCTAGTGTCCCGAGACAGCCGGGCGGGCCGGGGATAGTCTGGGGGCATGAACGCTCAGCGACCCCTCGGATACTGGCTCAAGCTGGTGGATTCGCTCATCTCGGAGCAGTTCACCGTCTCCCTCGAGGAGCACGGCGTGACGCGGCGCCAATGGCAGCTGCTCAACGTGCTCTCCCGCGGCCCGGCCTCGGGCGGCGAGCTCACGGCCGCGCTCGCCCCGTTCTTCGGGGAACCGGCGCCCGACGGCGAGCCGTCGAGCCCGTCGGAGCACCTCGCCGAGCTCGTCGAGTCCGGCTGGGTCGCCGAGCAGGGCAGCACGTTCACCCTCACCGAGCGCGGGGCCACGAGCCTGGACCGCCTCACCGCGATCGTCGATGCCATGCGGGAGGAGTCCAGCGCGGGCATCAGCGAGGAGGACTACGCCACGACGGTCGCCTCGCTGCGCCGCATGGCCCTGAACCTCGGCTGGGACGATCCGTCCGGCACCGCCCCGGGATCCGCGTCCGACGCCGGACGGGACGCCTAGGTGTCCGCAGGCATCGCCGGGGAGGCCGTCACCCCGGGCGAGGTCTACCATGCCGCCCCCGAACCGGACGGGGGGCCGGCGCCGGTCCGCGAGGTCACCTCCGCCGCGGCGAGCGCCCGGTTCGCCGGACGGGAGGACGTCGTGCGCGCGAAGGGACGCTTCGCCGTCGTCCACCGGGACATGACGCCGCACGAGGCGATGGTGGCCGACCTCCTCGCCGTCCGCTCGGTGCTCGAGGACGCGGGCATCGCCTACCTCCTGGTCCGCGGCAACGACGCCCGCCCCGTGATCGCGGTGGGCTGGGAGCTGCGGAAGAAGCTCCGCTCGGCGCTCGTCGAGGCCTTCCAGGACGAGCCCTTCTACTCGCTCACCGTCGACGCGCGCAAGGACAAGGCCCTCCTCGTCGCGGACGGCCAGCTGGCCACGAGCACCAAGGCCCGGATGTTCCGCCTCTACCGCCCGCGGATCGACACCGAGGGCCACCTGCACTACGGGCAGGGCACGGGCGTGCAGATCGAGCTGTGGAAGTGGGACGACGACGGGAACCTGCAGCTGCCGATCGAGAACTCGCTGACCCGGGCCACGGTCCCGGCCGGCGAGGTCGTGCGCGGCACCGTCAAGCGCTTCGGGCTCGAGTGGCCGACCATCGAGAACATGTTCGCGGACCACGCCACGGACATCGACTTCCCGATCGACATCGTCTTCTCGTGGGTCGACGGCAACAACCCCGGATTCCAGCGCTACCGCGCCTCCTTCATGGAGCACGCCGTGGTGGGCGAGGGCGACGACGCCGAGGCGCGCTACCGCCAGATCGACGAGCTCAAGTACGCGCTGCGCAGCGTGCACATGTTCGCCCCGTGGATCCGGCACATCTTCATCTGCACGGACTCGGAGCCGCCCGCGTGGCTGGATCCGGAGCACCCGGGGATCACGGTGGTGCGGGCCGCGGACCACTTCAAGGACCCGTCCGTGCTGCCGACGTTCAACTCGCAGGCCGTCGAGGCGCAGCTGCAGCACGTCGCGGGCCTCTCCGAGCACTTCCTGTATTCCAACGACGACATGTTCTTCGGCCGCCCGCTCGGCCCCGACATGTTCTTCTCCCCCGGCGGGATCACCAAGTTCGTGGAGGCCGGGACGCGGATCGGGCTCGGGGACAACCACCTGGACCGCTCGGGCTTCGAGAACGCGGCGCGCGTGAACCGGCGGCTCCTGCACGACCGCTTCGGCCGGATCACCACGCGCCACCTCGAGCACACGGCCGCGCCGCTGCGGCGCAGCGTGCTGCTGGAGATGGAGGAGGTGTTCGCGGCGGAGTTCGCCGCGACGGCCGCGAGCCGCTTCCGGGCCAAGGACAACATCTCCGTCACGAACTCGCTCTACCACTACTACGCGCTGCTCACGGGGCGGGCCGTGACAAAGGTCGGCGCCAAGGTGAAGTACGTCGACACCACGATGTACTCGGGGCTGGACTCCCTCGGCAAGCTCCTGCGCAAGCGCAACCAGGACTTCTTCTGCCTCAACGACGGCAGCTTCCCGGAGGTCGGGGCCAGGGAGCGGCAGGAGCGCGTCGTCGGCTTCCTCGAGCGCTACTTCCCCATCCCGGCCCCGTGGGAACGACGCGAGGCCCCAGGAGGCACCTAGAGTAGGTAGACTGGTCTATCTACTCATTCAGGAGGTGCCATGTCGACGTCATCACCCCGGGAACGCCCGGCCCGCGACAGGTTGTTGGCCGCGGCCGCGGAGCTCTTCTACGCGAACGGCGTCGCGGCGAGCGGCATCGACTCGATCACCGCCCGCGCGGGGGTGGCCCGCAAGAGCCTCTACAACAACTTCTCATCGAAGGACGAACTCGTGCTCGCCTACCTCACCGAGCGGCACCGGGAGTGGCTGGGGCTCTACGAGGCACGGCTGCGGGACGCGACGACGGCGCGGGGGCGCGTGCTGGCGGTCTTCGACGCCTACATCGACCACGCCGAGTCCGCCTACGCCCAGGGATTCCGGGGGTGCGGACTGCTCAACGCGGCCGCCGAGCTCCCGGCCGGCTCACCCGGCCGGGCCGCCGTCCGTCGCCACAAGGAAGAGGTCGAGGAAGTCCTGACCGACGCCCTCACCGGGCCGCTCGGCGCCGCTCGCGGGGCGGCCCTGGCGGAGCAGTTGGCCTTCCTCCTCGAGGGGGCTGTCGCCCGCTCGGGGCTGGAGGGCACCGCGGAACGCCTGATCCGCGCACGGGAGATCGCCGGCGCTCTCGTGGACGCGGCGTGAACCGCGAGCGTCTGGCCGCCCTCGCCGCGATCTCGGCCACCTCGGTCCTGTGGGGCACCACGGGAACGGCCGCGACGTTCGCCCCGGACGCCGGACCGCTCGCGATCGGCGCGGCGGCCCTCGGCATCGGCGGGCTCCTGCAGGCGCTCATCGCCCTGCCCGCGCTCCGCGCCGCCCGCGGACGGCTTCGGGAGAACCGGCGCCTCGTCGCGGTCGGCGCCGTGGCCGTGGCCGTCTACCCCCTGGCCTTCTACAGCTCCATGCACCTGGCCGGAGTGGCCCTCGGCACGGTGGTCTCGCTCGCCTCGGCGCCGCTTGCCTCGGGCGTGCTCGAGTGGCTCGTCCAACGGGCGCCGGTGAGCCGCTGGTGGGTGCTCGCCGCGGGGCTCGGCGTCGCCGGCAGCGCGCTGCTGTGCGCGTCGAAGATGGCCGGCGACCCCGCGGACGCGCTGCCCGCCCTGGCCGGCATCGCGCTCGGGCTCGTCGCCGGTGCGACGTACGCCTGCTACTCGTGGTGCGTGCGCCGCCTGCTCGACGCCGGCATCGGCCGGGCGGCCGCCATGGGCTCGGTGTTCGGCAGCGGCGGGCTGCTGCTCATGCCCGTCCTGCTCGCCACGGGCGCTCCCCTGCTGGCCGAGCCGCAGTCGTTCGCCGTGGCCGCTTACATGGCGCTCGTGCCCATGTTCCTGGGCTACCTGCTGTTCGGCTACGGGCTCCAGCGCGTCGCGGCGAGCACGGCCACGACCGTCACCCTCGGCGAGCCCGCCGTGGCCGCGGTCCTCGCCGTGATCGTCGTCGGCGAACGCCTCGGAGCGGCCGGCTGGACCGGGCTCGGCATCATCGCGGCCGCCCTCGTGGTCCTGGCACTCGCCCCCGTGAACACGCAGCCGACGTCCGTCGTCCCCGGCAGCCCCGCGGGCGGCGGGACTACGACGTGAGCTGGGCCCCGGCGTCGTACTGGATCCCGTGCTCGGCGAGGATCCGGGCGACGTCCCGCGGGGAATGCTCCTGCCCCACCAGCGCGCCGCCGGCTGCCGGCACGACCGAATGGACGACCGCGTCCCGGTAGACGTGGACCAGGTTGTAGGCCTGCGCCGCGTCGCGCCCGCGCGTGCCCCGGATCCCGGTCGACGCGTCCAGGGGGCCCGCGAGGTCCTGGGTGTAGCACGTGGCCGAGGCGACCGAGACGGGGATCCCCGCGAACGTCGAATGCGTCGAATAGTGCAGGTGCCCGCCGAGGATCGCCCGCACGTCGCTCCCCCGCAGCACCTCGGCGAGCGCCGCCTGCCCGCGCAGCTCCACGAGGATCGCGAGCGGCTGCACGCTCGGCACCGGCGGATGGTGCAAGGCCAGGAGCGTGCCCTCCGGCGCCGGCGTCGCGAGGGCGTCCGCGAGCCACTCCAGCTGGACCGTGCTCAGGGCGCCGTGATGCGCGCCGGGCACCGTGGTGTCCAGGGTGATGACGCGCAGGCCCCCGAGCCAGTACACGCGGTCCAGCGGCGCGGAATCGCGGCCCTCGTCGAGGAGGCACTCGCGCAGGTTCGCCCGGTCGTCGTGGTTGCCCATCGCCCAGATCACCCGGGCGCCAAGGCGTTCGGCCGCGGGTTCGACGACGGCGCGTAGCCGCGCATACGCCGTCGGCTCGCCCTTGTCCGCGAGGTCCCCCGTGAAGACGAGCGCCTCCGGGCGGGCGCCCGAGGCCTCGAGCTCGTCGAGGATGCGGCGAAGCCTCGCCTCCGAATCCAGGGTGCCCGCCAACGGGACGCCGCCCCCGACGAGGTGCGTGTCGCTCAGGTGCAGCAGGAAGTGCTCCGGGCGGGGATGCTCGGGCCGGATGGTGTCCATGACCTGCTTCTTTCGTCGCGGGGGTCGGTTCGGCTCCACTTCACCCCATCCAAGCAGACTCGCGCTGAACAGGGAATGAACCGGGCGGGCATGTCCCGGGCTGCGGGAACGGGCGCCGCACCCCGCGCCACGCAACCGGGCCGAAACATGGCCCCGGTAAGCTGGCGCCATGCGTGAACTGCAGGCCGCCATCATCGAGGACATGGGCGTCAAGCCGGAGATCGACCCCGCCGGGGAGGTGGCCCGGCGCGTGGCGTTCCTCAAGGACTACCTCGCCGCCACCGGGACCGCCGGGTTCGTGCTCGGGATCTCCGGGGGGATCGACTCGACGCTGGCCGGGCGGCTCGCGCAGCTCGCCGTCGAGGAGCTCGCCGCCGAGGGCATCGAGGTGGACTTCGTGGCCGTGCGCCTGCCCTACGGGGAGCAGCACGACGAGGCCGACGCGCAGGCAGCCATGGAGTTCATCGGGGCCAAGACCGAGTGGACCTTCAACATCCAGGCCGGCGTCGACGGGCTCGAGTCCGAGTTCGCCGCGACGACGGGGCGCCCGATCTCCGACTTCAACAAGGGTAACGTCAAGGCCCGCCTGCGCATGACGGCCCAGTACGCGCTGGCCGGCGAGCGCAACCTGCTCGTCATCGGCACGGACCACGGGGCCGAGTCCGTGACCGGATTCTTCACGAAGTTCGGCGACGGCGGGGCCGACGTGCTGCCGCTGTTCGGGCTGGACAAGCGCCAGAACCGCCAGCTGCTGCAGCACCTCGGGGCTCCAGAGGCCGTGTGGCGGAAGGTCCCCACCGCCGACCTGCTCGACGGGCAGCCCGGCCGGACCGACGAGGACGAACTAGGGATCGGCTACGACGACATCGACGACTACCTCGAGGGCCGGGAGGTCTCCGACGAGGCCGCGGCCGTGATCGAGCAGAAGTACCTGCGGACCCGGCACAAGCGCACCGTCCCGGTGACGATCTTCGACACCTGGTGGCGCTGACCGGCGCTCACCACCCCATCACCCGAAGGCCCCTTCCGACGATGTCGGGGAGAAGGTCCGAAAAGGCGCCTCATTCCAACACCTTCCCCGACACGACCAGGGTCTAGGTTCCGGGATCCGGGGTCCGGGGTCCGGGGTCCGGGGTCCGGGGTCCGGGGTCCGGGGTCCGGGGTCCGGGGTCCGGGGCTAGCATGATCCCCAAGCCGCCAGACGGATCGACCCTGTCAGGCGGAGTCTCGTGAAGGGCGGGCGTCGCATGGGCCATCGGAATGTCGGGCTGCTGGGAGCCGGAGTCGCGACGCTCTTGGCCCTCGGATCCTGCGGGATGCAGCCCGGGGCGGAATCCACCGAAGGCCCGTGCCGCGCGGCCGGCGCTTCGTCGGCGTGGGGGGACTGCGGGATCACGGTCTTCCTCGAACGCAGCGACGATGCTGCCCGGCCGAGCCGCGCCGAGGCGATCCAGCACGACCTCTCCTGGTACGAGGAGGCGATCCGGACGAGGGAAGCCGTCACGACCGAGGTCCCGCTGACCCGCTACGTCGACCTGTTCCAAGGCGCCTTGGAGGCCCTCCCCGCGGCCGAGGAACGGCTCGGCGAGACGGACACCGCGACGCTCGAGGCGCAGCGGAACGGGCAGCCCGTGGGAACGGTCGAGGTGGTTCCCCACGCCGACGGCGGGTTCTACGTCTCGGAACTCGTCTTCGCTCCGAGCGACCCCTCGACCTGCTCGGACTGACCAGCCCGCCGGCCGCTCCCGCCCGTCATCCTCGCCCCACGGCGTCGGGGAAGAGGTCCGAAAGACTGACTTTTTCCAACAAGTTCCCCGACGCCGCCGAGGGGTCGGGCTCGTGCGGGAGCGCGAAAGGTGCGGGGTGTGTGGCGCGGGGCGCGTCAGCTGCGGTCGCGGATGTCCGTGATGATCCCGGAGAAGTCGCGCCCGGCGCCGCCCTCGTCGCGGAAGCGCTCGTAGATCGCCGCGGCCATCGGCCCGAGCTCCGCGGCGACGCCCGTGGCCTCGAGCGCCGCGACGGCGAGTCCCAGGTCCTTGGCCATGAGCGCCCCTGCGAACCCTGGCTGGTAGTCGCGGTTCGCCGGACTCGCCGGCACGGGCCCGGGCACGGGACAGTTCGTCGTCACGGCCCAGCACTGGCCGGAAGCGGTGGAGACCACGTCGAAGAGCGCCTGGTGGCTCAGTCCCAGCTTCTCCCCGAGCACAAAGGCCTCCGAGGCCGCGATCATGCTCACGCCGAGGATCATGTTGTTGCAGATCTTCGCGGCCTGCCCGGCCCCGTGCCCGCCGCAGTGCACGAGCCGGCCGCCCATGACCTCCAGGAGTGGGCGGACGAGCTCCAGATCCTCCTCGAGCGCGCCGATCATGAACGTCAGCGTCCCGGCCTCCGCGCCGACGACCCCGCCGGACACGGGCGCGTCGACGGAGCGGTGCCCCGCGGCGACGGCGAGCTCGGCAGCCTCGCGCGCCTGCGCGACGTCGATCGTGGAACAGTCCAGGAACATCGTCCCCGGTGCTGCCGCGGCCAGGAGTCCGACGCCGGGGCCGGACCCGGGTGCCGCACCTGGCCCGGGCGCCGTGCCCGGCGAAGGCGCGGCCCCGGCGTCGTCCGCGTCCTCTCCCGAGGCACCCCGGTAGGCGTCGAGCAGGTGCCCCCCGCTCGGGAACATCGTCAGGACCACCGCGGCGCCGGCGACGGCCTCCGCCGCGCTACCGGCCACGGGGATCCCCCGCCCGCGCGCGGCGTCGAGGGCGGCGGGAACGACGTCGTAGCCCACCACCTCGTAGCCCGCGGCGACGAGGTTCGCGGCCATCGGCAGCCCCATGTGGCCCAGTCCCAGGAAGCCGATCCGGCGCGGGCCGACCGCTCCGGGGGCTTGCGGCATGCGGGCCGCGGGGTCCACCGGCCCGTTGCCGGCGGCGTTCGCCGCGTCGTCCACCACGTCAGCTGCCCTCCGGCATCGTGAAGCTGGCCCCGGAGCGGATCCCGGACGGCCAGCGGGTGGTGACCGTCTTGGTCTTGGTGTAGAAGCGGAACGCGTCCGGGCCGTGCTGGTTCAGGTCCCCGAAGCCGGAGGCCTTCCAGCCGCCGAACGTGTAGTAGGCGATCGGGACGGGGATGGGCACGTTGACGCCGACCATGCCGACGTCGACGCGCGCGGCGAAGTCCCGGGCGGCGTCGCCGTCGCGCGTGAACACGGCCACGCCGTTGCCGTAGCGGTGCTCGCTGGGCAGGCGCAGTGCCTCCTCGTAGTCGGCGGCGCGGACCACGGAGAGCACGGGGCCGAAGATCTCCTCCCGGTAGATGCTCATCTGGGGCCCGACGTGGTCGAAGAGCGTCGGGCCGATCCAGAAGCCGTCCTCGTGACCGGGAACGGACAGCCCGCGGCCGTCGACGAGGAGCTCGGCGCCCTCCTCGACGCCCTCCTCGATGAAGTCCTCGATCCGGTCCCGGGCCGACGCCGCGACGACGGGACCGAAGTCGGCCTCCGGGTCGGTGCCCGGACCGACCGTGAGCCCGGCGATCCGCTCGCGCAGCCGCTCCACGAGCGCGTCCGCCGTCGCCCGGCCCACCGGAACCGCGACGGAGACGGCCATGCAGCGCTCCCCCGCCGAGCCGAACGCCGCCCCGATCAGGGCGTCCGCGGCCTGATCCAGGTCCGCGTCCGGGAGGATCACCATGTGGTTCTTGGCGCCGCCGAAGCACTGCGCGCGCTTGCCCGCGGCGGCCGCTGCGGCGTAGATGGACTGGGCGATCGGCGTGGACCCGACGAATCCCACGGCCCGCACGCGCTCGTCGGCGATGAGCGCGTCGACGGCCTCCTTGTCGCCGTTGAGGACGTTGAACACCCCGTCGGGGAGCCCGGCCTCCGTGAAGAGCTCAGCGAGGCGCAGCGGCACGGACGGGTCCCGCTCCGAGGGCTTGAGCACAAAGGCGTTGCCGGCGGCGATCGCGGGGCCGGCCTTCCACAGCGGGATCATGGCGGGGAAGTTGAAGGGCGTGATCCCGGCGACGACGCCGAGCGGCTGGCGCAGCGAGTGCACGTCGATGCCGGGGCCCGCGGAATCGGAGAACTCGCCCTTGAGCAGGTGCGGCGCCGCGGCGCAGAACTCCACGACCTCGACCCCGCGCTGGATGTCGCCCTTGGCGTCGGCGACCGTCTTGCCGTGTTCGCTCGAGAGCAGGCGGGCGAGCTCCTCGACGTTCTCGTTGACCAGGTCCACGAAGCGCAGCAGGATCCGCGCCCGGCGCTGCGGATTGGTGGCCGCCCAGTCCGCGGCGGCCTTGTCGGCGGCGGCAACGGCCTCCGCGGATTCCGCGGCCGAGGCCAGCGGCAGTCGCGCCTGGACCTGGCCCGTGGCCGGGTCGTAGACGTCGGCGAACCTCCCCGAGGCGCCGTCGACGTGCTGGCCGCCGATGTAGTGGGTGAGGGTACGGACCATGGCTGCAGGCTCCTTCGACTGTGGGGCGGGTGGCCTCGGCCACCCGCCCCACAATTTACTCGGACTTCCTACTATTTTCTAGGGTCGTCCGGCTCATCGGCCGACCGGCGCCCGCCGCAGGACGAGCCAGCTGCCGGCGGCCCCGAGCAGCCCGATCGCGACGAGGACGGCGGCGATCTTCGGGAAGCTGAACGGACCGAACCAGGCGATCAGGTCGAAGCCCGTCCACAGGACCAGCAGCACGGCGAGGAGGATCGCGACGACGATGCCGAAGACGGCCGTCAACACGCCCTTCTGGTTCCAGCGCAGGTACAGCGAGGCGAACACGGCGCCGATGAAGAGCATCGAGAAGGAGATCCCGAAGCCCATGAGGAACAGGTACCAGTAGTTGCCGTTGCCGACGACGTACGTGTCGAACATCCGCGTCCCGGTGAACCAGTGGCCCGTGGCCCGCTCGAGCGCCAGGAACGCCACCATGGCCAGGGCCAGGAAGAGCGATTCCAGCACGAGGGTCACCGTGGTCCCCCACCAGTACTGCCGGCGCGTCGCCCCCATGCCCATCGCGTACGGCATGGTCCGGGCGTAGGCCATGACCCCGACGTTGACGAAGTAGCCGGCGAAGCACCAGAGGGCCGCCTGGCTGTTGCGGAATCCCTCGGAGAGCTGTTCGGGCGTCGCCGGGACGAACGCCTGCAGGATCAGCATGATGATGATCGAGATGCCGACGGTGCCCGCGAAGATCATGAGCGGGACGTCGATCATGCGGCTGCGGTCGACGAAGTGGAGCTTGACGATCTTGGCCAGCGGGTGGGCCCGTCCGGCCGTGGCGGTGCTGGCGAGCGTGGCGGTGCTCATCGCAGGGCCTCCATGTTCTCGGTGCTTGCGGCGCGGCGCGGGGCCCGGCCGTTGTCGGAACCGGGGCCGCGGCCGGAAGGCACGGCACCCGGGACGGCCGCGGCGGCGGCCGGGTCCTCGAGCAGCCCGTAGGCCGAGACGAGGTCCTGGAGCGAGACGCCGCCGAGCTCGAGGCCGTGCTCCGCGGCGAGCGAGCGGGCCTGCGCGTCCGCACGGCCCTGGACGGTGGCCGAGCGCAGGCCGCCGAGGGACTGCGTGCGCATCACGGTGCGCCCGGCGGTGGCCGCCTCGACGGCGGCGGCCGGCCCGGAGAGCGTGAACGCCGCGGACTTGGCCTCCTCGACGCCCATGTCCAGGACCTTGCGGCCACGGTCGATGACCACGACGTGTTCGAGGAGGTTCGCGGCCTCGTCGATCAGGTGGGTGGACATCAGCACGGTGCGGGGGTGCTCCATGTAGTCCTTGAGCAGGCGGTCGTAGAAGATCGCGCGGGCCGTGGCGTCGAGGCCGAGGTACGGCTCGTCGAAGATGGTCAGCGGGGCCCGGGAGGCCATGCCGACGATGATCGCGACGGCCGAGAGCTGGCCGCGGGAGAGCTTCTTGATCTTGGTCTTCACGGGGAGCCGGAAGGCCTCGACCAGTTCTCCGGCGAGCTCGGCGCTCCAGTTCTCGAAGAACCACGGCCCGGTGCGCAGCACGTGGTCCGTCTTGAAGTCCTCGGGGTACTTCTGGTTCTCCCTCACGAAGCACATCCGTGCGAGGACGGAGGCGTTCTCGAAGGGCTCCGCGCCGAAGACGCGCAGCGTCCCCGAGGACTTGGGCTCCTGTCCGGAGAGGATGGACATGATGGTGGTCTTGCCGGCGCCGTTGCGGCCGAGCAGGCCGGTGATGATGTTCTCGGCGACGCTGAATCCGACGCCGTCGAGGACCTGCGTGCGGCCGTAGTGCTTGTTCAGGCCGGCGACCTCGATGGCCGGGGCGGGACGTGCTGTGGTCATGGCGTGGCCTCCTGGGGCTGGCGCGCTGCGGCGCTCGTGATCATGTCGGCGAGCTGGGTCGGTGCGATCCCGAGCCGTGCGGCCTCGTCGAGCAGCGGCTCGATGTACTGGTCGCTGAAGGCCTGGCGCCGCTGCCGCACCAGCTTCTCGCGTGCTCCGGATCGGACGAACATTCCGATCCCCCTTCTCTTGTAGAGGATGTCCTTCTCGACTAGGCGGTTCAGGCCCTTGCCTGCCGTGGCCGGGTTGATGCGCAGGAAGGCGGCGAACTCGTTGGTCGACGGGACCTGGGACTCCTCCGGGTAGGTCCCGTCGATGATGCCGCCCTCGATGCGCTCCGCAAGCTGGATGAAGATCGGCTTGGACTCGTCCATCACCACACCTCCATGTTGCTTGGTTCATTACTCATGTAACTAACTAAAGCACTAAGGAACCCGGACGTCAAGGATTCCCGCCCCGGCCCCACGGCGGCCACTGGCGGGACGCGCGCCAATTGATAGGTTGGACGGGTGAAGATCGCCACTTGGAACGTGAACTCCCTCCGCGCCCGCGCCGACCGCGTCGAGGACTGGCTGCGCCGCACCGACGTGGACGTGCTGGCCATCCAGGAGACCAAGTGCAAGGACGAGAACTTCCCCTGGGAGCTCTTCGAGAACAACGACTACGAGGTGGCGCACTTCGGCCTGAGCCAGTGGAACGGGGTGGCGATCGCCTCCCGCGTGGGCCTCGAGGACGTCGAGCGCACCTTCTCGGACCAGCCCGCGTTCGGCAAGGGCGGCAAGGACCCCGTACAGGAGGCCCGGGCCATCGCGGCGACGTGCGGCGGGGCCCGCATCTGGAGCCTCTACGTCCCCAACGGCCGCGCGCTCGACGACGAGCACATGCCGTACAAGCTCTCCTGGCTCGAGACGCTCAAGACGCAGGCCGCCCAGTGGATCGCGGACGATCCGCGGGCCCAGGTGGCGCTCATGGGCGACTGGAACATCGCCCCCCAGGACGACGACGTGTGGGACATCGACTACTTCGTCAACGAAGGGCTCACGCACGTCTCCGCCCCGGAGCGCGCCGCCTTCCAGGCCTTCCTCGACGCCGGCTTCACCGACGTCGTCCGACCGCACGCCCCGGGCCCCGGCGTCTACACCTACTGGGACTACACGCAGCTGCGCTTCCCCAAGAAGGAGGGCATGCGGATCGACTTCGTCCTCGCCTCCCCGGCCCTGGCCGGCCGCGTCGGACACGCGTGGATCGACCGCGAGGAGCGCAAGGGCAAGGGCGCCTCGGACCACGCTCCCGTCGTCGTGGAGCTGGACTAGCCGTGGCCCCGGGGGGCGCGTCGGCGCGCCGGAGCCTGCCTCCGACGTCGTACCTCCGTGTCTTCCAGCCCCTGAGGGCGTACGACGACGGGGCCCAGGCCCGCATCTCCGCCCAGGGGGCGCTCGCCCGGCCCGGGTTCGAGGAGCGCGTCGCGGCCGAGGCCGTGCAGCGCCTGCTGCGCCCGGTCTCCGATCCCTTTCCGCGCGGCACGGAGGGCTACCGCGTGCTGCACTATCCGCTCCCCGAGGGAGTGACGGCGGCCTTCTACTGCCCCGAGCAGCTGCAGGTCCGCGCGACGCTGGCCTCGGAGCAGCTCGACGGGACCATGCGGCCACAGCTGCTGGAGATGCTCGTCCCGGACGCGGCGCGCGCGGTCAATGCCGCCCGGCTCGGCGAGACCGACCTCGCGGGCGAGCTCGGGTCGCTGCAGACGCGTGGGGCCACGTGGGCCGTGCCGTTCGCGTGGTTCGTCCTGCTGCGCGAGGACGACCACCGGGAGGTGGACGAGGACGGCGACCGCGTCCTCGGCGTCCGGCTGTCCGCGCCGATGGTGCAGGTCCTCGAGCGCGCGCGGTATGCGGCGGCGTCGCTCGCCGTGCACGCCCCCGAACTGGACCTGCTGGACGAGCTCACGGCGCTCGTGGAGTGGATGAAGCTCTTCCACCACGATTCGATCGTGGAACTGGACTACGGCGGCCTCGCCGAGTTCGTCTGGCCCGACGACTCCCCGCACGACCTGCGGATGGGCATCGAGTCGCTCTCCGAGGGCGACATGCTCGGCGCGGCGGCGGCCTATCGCCGGCTCACCACGCGCTGGCTCAAGGTCCGCCAGCTCGGCCGCGCCAACTAACCTCCCCCTGACATGGGGAGTTCTCCCCATGGAGAGGTCAGGGCGGTTTAGCCTAGGCTCTGGATCATCAGAGAGGAGGTCGACCGTGACCCAGTGGAGCATCAACGTCGAGTCGGCGCGCAAGGTCGTCAAGGACAGCCGCGATGCGTTCGACGACCTCGACGGGATCGAAGGCAAGATCCGGGCCGCGGGCGGCGAGTGTGCCGACGCGGCGGTGGAGGAGAAGATCTTCGAAGCGCTCAACGACTGCTACGACCGCGCTCTACGCCCCCTCTCGGTGACCATGGTCAAGGCCGGCCGCCAGGCGTTCGACGGCACCGATGCCGTCATCGACGCCGTGGTCGAAAGCGACATCGACATGGGGGACGCCTGGGACCGGGAACTCGTCCGCAGCGTCGAGAAGACGGCACAGGGCATCGACGACACCCCGGGCTACACGCCGGGCGAGTCGACGGATACCTCGCCCGTGGCCACGCAGACCCAGGACCCCTCCAATCCGGACCGCAACAGCGACGGGAGCTACCGGCTATGACGGGACAGGTGAGCTTCCCCTCCCACTGGCCCAGCAAGGTCGGCGACGGCACGAGCCTGTCCGACGCCGCGACGAGGCTCGGCAAGCACGGCACGACGGTCAGGGAGGCCGTCGAGGCCACGCAGACCAAGTGATCCTCGCTCCCGGACCACCTCACCGTGCCCGAGGGCTCCAAGATCCACAACGCGGTCGCCGAGAACGTGATCCCCTACGCGGACCTCGTTCAGGCCTCGGTCAGCGACCTCGAAACGGCGTTCGGCACGTTTGCCTCGCGGCTGAGCGAGTTCAAGCCGAAGTGGGAGGACATCAAGCAGCGCGTTGCCGACTACAACGCACTCGAGGCCCAGCCGACCGATCCGGAGGACCGCGAGGACGGAACGAGCTACCGCACCGCGTACAAGACCTCCACCCTGCAACAGGAGGTCGATTCCGCGGCGGACGACTACAAGGGCTACGTCGACGCCTGTGTCGAGGCGATCGAGAATGCCGACCCCTCCGCCGACCCGGAATGGGCGGGGAGCAACGTCAACCAATTCATCACAGGCGTGAAGAGCCACTGGTCGAACGCCCGCGGGGTCATGCAGAACATCGGCGGCTTCCGTTCCGTGGACGGCAAGGTCGGCTTCCGGTGGTCGTACACGAATCCGGCGCCGAAGAACATCTCGCAGTTCCTCAACGGAAAGGCCCCGTGGTGGCTGCCCGAGGAAGCGCAGAAGCGCTGGAAGGCGACGTTCCCCCACACCAAGAGCTACACGAGCTTCGGCCTCGACGGCGTGATGGAGCGACTCAAGCTCAAGGGCCTCTACAACAATGCGGACCCGAACTTCGACAGCTTCAAGGGCATCATCTCGGCGGATGGGCAGAAGGTCGCCCTGTACTTCGGCGCGGGCGGGACCACCATGCCTGGTTGGGCGGACAAGGCCACGAAGAAGATGCGCGCCTGGGACGCGAAGCTGACCAAGGGACTCGAGAGCCTGCAGAAGAACAAGTGGGTCAAGGGAGGCGGCGGGGCCCTGGCCGTGCTGGACACCGTCTCCACGTACAAGGATTCATACTCGACCGCCTACAACGACAGCCTGCGCGAGAACCCGGGCTTCAGCCCAGAGGAGCACCGCAAGGAGGCCGTGACCAGTGCGGCGATCACGGGGACGGCCGAGACGGCCGGCAAGGTGGCGGGCGGCATTGCGGGCCGGGCCGCCGGGGCCGCGGTGGGCCAGGCGCTGATCCCCATCCCGGGCGTGGGCGCGGCCGTCGGCGGTTTCGTGGGCGGCATCGTGGGCGAGAAGGTCGGCGGATTCCTGGGTAAGGAAGTCGGCAACTTCATCAACGACTGGCGCAAGGACGGTGCGAAGGAAGCGCTCGGCAACCTGGGCGACCGGGCCAAGGACGGGGCCAAGAAGGTCCTCGGTAAGCTGAACCCATTCGGCTAGCGACACGGGAGGAAGCCGCACGCATGGAGAAGATCACCGATCCGCTCGAGGTGCTGGACGAGTTCGTCCACACGCCCGAGCTGATCCTCGGAACCCTGCTGATCCTGGCGCTCATTGCCGGACTCGCCCTGCCCGCCCTCAAGGCCCTCGGCGGAACCTGGCGCTCCTGGGTCCTGGCGCCAGGGGTCGTGAACCTGCCGATGACGTGGTTCCAGACCCGGCACAAGTGGCCCTACATGCTGCTGTGCATGGCGGTTGCCTTGACGCTGATGCTCCCGACGATCTATTTCGAAGCCGCCCGCGACGAACACATGCGCCAGTTGTGGTGGACGCTCCCGTTCTTCTGGGTTCCCTGGCTGCTGACGGTGGTGTCCTTCTTCTACTGGCCGCTGTGGGCCACCCCGCGCTGGAACCGCGCGTGGGAGGCGCGTCGCCGGCACGAGGCCCGGGCGATCCCCTTCACCGATGCGGAGGTCGCCGCCGTCGAGGCGATGCCCGAGGGGCGGGGCAAACGCCGCCTCGAGCGCAACATCGCCGCGAGCCGCCGCTACGCCGCCGGACACGAGAACGCGTTCGCGTCACCCCGGAATTCCTCCCCAGGGGAATCCCCCCGGTCATCCGACGAGCAGAAGGGCCCCGAAAGCCGATGATCCCCGACACGCTGGTGACCGGCCGGACGGGCCGCGCCTCGTTCAGCGTCCCCTCGCAGTGGACGAGCGAATCCGTTCGCGACGAGATCGAGCTCCTGGCCTACCTGCCCGGTCCGGACGAGACGTTCGCGCCGAATGTCGCCGTGACCGTGAACCCCTTCGAGGGCACGCTCGATGGGTTCCTGCTCAAGGCCCTCGATGGACTCGCCTCCGCGCTGACCCTGCCCTACATCGTCGATGTGAGGCTCTGGGACGTCCCCGGCCGGGTCGTGCACTACACGCACGACGCGCCGGAATCGGGGCTGCGCCTGCGCGGCTGCGAGTTCCTGAGCATCCAGGGCGGGCTGGCCCTGCAGGTGAGCGCGACGACCACGGTCGCCCAATGGCCCGTGTTCTCCGAGCTCCTGGAGAAGATCGCCCGCACCGCCAAGCCGCTGGAGGTCGGCGCATGAGCAACCACCCGATCGATCAGGCCGTCCTCGCGGACCAGGGCCGGGAACTACCGGAGCTGGCGTTCCTGCGGGGCCGCCAGAGGTTCCAGTACGACGGCGCCTGGCTGGCCCCGGAGGCGGTCCAGCTGCTGCTGCAACTGGCGGACGGACTGGTCCTGGGCCGGCTGCAACGTGGCGGGCATGCCGCGGAACTGGATGCCCTCGAGGACGCGGGAATGGTCGACGGCACGTCCCTGACCGAGCTGGGCTCGGTCACCGCCGGGCTCATGACGTCGTCCCCCCACACCTTCCGGGTCTCGGCCGTCCACCACGGCCGGCAGGAAATGCTGCAGCTGTGGTCCGGAAACGGCGTGGCGTTGTCGTTCGCCGGGGCGGCGTGGAACGGCGGGGCCTTCGATCCCGAGGGACGCGTCCCCGGGCCCGGCCACGTCAATGTCAGGATCCTGCCGTTGCTGGACGTCAGCACCCACATCCTGCAGTGGCTCGGCATCGGACCAGCCTGGAGCCTGGAGCTCTCGCCCGGCGGCCTGTCGACGCAAGTGCTCGACGCCAAGGTGATGCACGATGCGCCGGGCCCGCTCCCGGAAGACGCCAATGCCGCGTTCCGGGAGGCCTGGGATCAGCCGTGGCTCATCTGGAGCTTCGAGGCCTCCGGTGAGGGCGGGACCCTCGAGGCCCTCACCTACGTGCACGCCGGCACGCGGGGACAGTACCGGATCGCGCAACCCGACGACGACACGGTGCTCTTGTTCGCGGTGGGCGCGTCGGTGGTCTTGGACCAGATCGAGGACCGCATCCAGGCCCTCGTGTTCGACCGGCCGGTCCAGTCGCTGTAGCCGGGGCCAAGGCGTCGGGGACAAGCCTCCCGCAACAGAGGTGAAAACGCTTCCACCGACCACTAGACTGGCCGGGTCACCCCCCCCGACGACGCGACCCCGGAGGACGCCCGTGGACCAGCCACGCACCGCTTCATCGCCGGCAACGGCCCTTTCCACCCCGCAGGCCCCGTGGTGGGCCGATGCCGTGATCTACCAGGTCTATCCGCGCTCGTTCGCCGATGCGGACGGCGACGGCATGGGCGACCTGCGCGGCGTCACGGCCAAGCTCGAATACCTCGCGGGCCTCGGCGTGGACGCCGTCTGGCTCTCGCCGTTCTACACGTCCCCGCAGGCGGATGCGGGATACGACGTCGCCGACTACCGCGACGTCGATCCGCTCTTCGGCACGCTCGCCGACTTCGACGAGATGCTGGAGCGCGCCCACGCCCTGGGCCTGCGCATCATCGTGGACCTCGTGCCGAACCACACCTCGGACGAGCACGTCTGGTTCCGGGCGGCCCTCGCCGCGGCGCCGGGCTCGCCCGAGCGGGCGCGCTACATCTTCCGCGACGGCAAGGGGCCGGACGGCGCGGAGGCGCCCAACAACTGGCAGTCGATCTTCGGCGGCCCGGCCTGGACGCGGACCACGGATCCGGACGGGACGCCGGGGCAGTGGTACCTGCACTTGTTCGACACCAAGCAGCCGGACCTCGACTGGGAGAACCCGGAGGTCCGCGAGGAGATGGAGGACGTGCTGCGCTTCTGGCTCGACCGCGGCGTCGACGGCTTCCGGGTCGACGTGGCCCACGGGATGGTCAAGGCCGAGGGCCTGCCGGACTGGTCCGCGAAGGTCGCGATGGTCGCGGGCAACGAGCCGGTGGCCGGCGCCGTCGGGACCCCGGACGCGACCGCTACCGCTGCCGCCGCGCCCGACTCGGCGGACGTCGCCGTCACGCTCGCCTCGGAGGACCTGCCGGAGACCGCGAACGGCAACATGGCGCCGTCGGGCAACGCCACCCCGCCGTACTTCGACCAGGAGGGCGTGCATGAGATCTACGAGTCCTGGCACCAGGTCCTCTCCGCCTACGACGGCGACCGGATGATGGTCGCGGAGGCGTGGGTCGAGCCGATGAGCCGGATCTTCCGCTACGTCCGCCGCGGCGAGATGCAGCAGGCCTTCAACTTCGGCTTCCTCCTGGCCGGCTGGGACGCGGCGCGGATCGCGGAGAACGTCGAGGAGACCCTCACCGAGGCCGCGGTCGTCGACGCCCCGCCGACGTGGGTGCTCTCCAACCACGACACGGTCCGCCACACCTCGCGCTACGGCCTGGCCGATCCGACGACGTTCCCGAAGGGCATCGCGGCGGAGGACGAGCAGCCGGACGAGCTCCTGGGCTTCAAGCGCGGGCGCGCCGCCGCGATGATCATGCTGGGCCTGCCGGGCTCGGCGTACGTCTACCAGGGCGACGAGCTGTCCCTGCCCGAGCACACGACGCTGCCGCACGAGCTGCGCCAGGACCCGAGCTTCTTCCGCACCCAGGGGGCGGAGCGCGGGCGCGACGGCTGCCGTGTCCCCGTTCCGTGGGAGGCCGGTGCGCCTGGCTACGGCTTCTCCCTGCCCGCGCAGGACGACGCCGGGGCCGCACCCCGGGTGCCCGGGGAACCGTGGCTGCCCCAGCCGGAGTCGTTCGCCCGCTACGCGGCGGACCGGCAGGTGGGCGTCGAGGGGTCCACGTTCGAGCTGTACCGGGCGCTGCTCGCCGAGCGCGCCGCACGGGGCCTCGGCCGGGGGCGGCTCGAGTGGGCGGCCGGGCATCTGCCGGAGCACGGAGCGCTCGCCTTCCGCAACGGGGACGTGACGGTGCTGGCGAATCTCGGCGACGCCCCCGTGGTGCTGCCGGAGGGCCTCGAGGTCGCACTCGCGAGCCACGACGAGGCCGTCTACGAGGGCCAGCTCGCCGCCGACTCGGCGGTCTGGCTGCTCCCGGCCGGCGACTAGCCGCGACGCACGGCGCCCCGCTTCCGCTCCCGGAAGCGGGGCGCCGTGCCGTTCGGCGCTGGGAACGGCGTGCCGCGGCACCCGGATCCAGCGCGCGCCGGCGTCGCCGTGCGGCTCAGCGCACGCGTTCGGCGCGGGACATGCGGGTGCGGGCGCCGGCCGCGAGGTGGATGACGACGGGGCCGCTGCGGCCGAGGGCCGCGTCGAGGGTGGAGACGATCGCCGATACGTCGTCCGCGATCCGGTAGGGGGCGGCACCCAGCCGGGGCTGGACCTTGATCCGCAGGCCGGCGTCGTGCCCGGCCTCCCACGCCGTCACGGAGGTGGAGACGATGTCGGTGCGCCCGCCGAGGGCGGCCTTGACCGCCTGCTCGGGCACCGCGGAGGCGAGCTCGACGATGCCGCGCGTTCCGTCGTCGTAATAGTCCCGGGCGAAGACGCCGGTGCGACCCTTGCCCTGCACGGCGACCCACCACACCATCAGGAGCACGAGCCCGATCATCGCGACGGCCGCGACGATCCACAACCAGGAGTCGCGCTGGCCGGGCAGCGTCGTGGCGTCGAGGACGGCGGCCGAGGCGCGGCCGAACTCCGCGGCGCCGCGCTGCCAGGCGCCGGCGAAGCCCGGGAAGGCGGCCAGGGCGAGGCCGGCCGCGCCGGCGAGCGTGAAGAGGAGGCCGGCGAGCACCAGGACGGTGCGGTTCACGGCGCGGGGCGTCTGGTTCACTGTCCCACCACCCCGCTCTCCGCGATGCGCACCTTGACCTCGGGGAGCGGGTCGATCCGGTTGGTCCGCAACTCGTCCTCCACGGCGGCCTGGACGGCCCCGGCGGCGACGGGGATGCCGGAGGTGGGGCGGACCTGGACCTCCACGAGCTGGCGGGAGACGACGACGAGCACCTGCTCGGGCGCGACGCCCGCCTCGAGGCGCGCCCGCCGGGCGAGCGTCGCGGCGATGACCTCGTTGTCCACGATCACGACCGCCCTCGGATCGGGCATGGCGTGGCGCGCCCTGCGTCCGGGCAGCAGCCCGCTCAAGAGGAGGAACAGGCCCAGGGCGAGGACGGCGAGGCTGCCGGCGGCGAGCAGGAAGGGATCCGCCGTGCCCGGCAGGCCGCTCAGCCAGGCCCACCACTCGTCCGGAGACTTGACCCAGGCGGGCTGGCCGATGGACTTCATCGCCGCCTCGAACATGAGGTACAGGCACAGCAGCGCCACGACGACCGCGGCCGTGATGGCGGCGCCGGAACGGGCGCTCGTGAGTTCGCGGGCCTCGATCCGGGCCCGGTCCTCGGGCGTCATGAGGCCCTCCTGGACGTGTCGAGGATGATCCCGGTGACGCGGACGTCGACGCGCGCCACGCGGGATCCCGTGAGCTGGATGAAGCGGTCCCGGACCTCGGTGCGCTCGTCGCGGGCGCGGTCCCAGAGCGGCCGGCGCGGCGTTCCGCCGGCACGGCCGATCGGCAGCGGCAGGTTCAACGCGAGGGCGAGCTCCCCGTACTCGTCGTTGAGGGCCACGCGTACGCTCGGCGCCGGGACGCCGAAGACGTCGGCCGCGACGCCGCGGGCGGTGGCGGCGAGGGCCTGCGTCGAGATGCGGGTGTGGCCGGCGAGGACGTCGGCGCTCACGAGGAGGACCGCCGCCCGGTGAGCAGGTCTCGGATCCCGCGCAGGTCCAGGCGCCCCTCGGCGAAGCGGCCGGCTGCGGCGCCGACGGCGAGGAAGAGGGCCATGAGCAGGAAGCCGCCGAAGCCGAAGGACAGGGCGGCCCAGCCGAGGACGGCGGCGACGGCGAGGCCGGTCAGGATGGGGCTCATCGCGCGGCGCCTTCGCCGGGTGCCGCGGACGGCTGTTGCGCCGGGGGCACGGCGGCCCCCTGGCCGTCGGGCGCTAGGTGCGGTGCGGCAGCGGGCGCGGGGAGGTGGACGTCTCCGATTTCGATGTTGACCTCGATGACGCGCAGGCCGGTCAGGCGCCCGACGGCGTCGAACACGGCGGCGCGGACGTCGTCGGCCACGAGGTGCAGGGGGCGCCCGAACTCCGCGGTCAGGACCAGGTCGACCGCGACCTCCTGCGTCCCGACCTCGGCCGTGACACCGTGGGCGGGCTCCGGGCCGGCACCGACGGCGCCGCGCAGGGCGCCGAGCGCGCGCGACCCTCCGACCCCCAGGGAGTGGACGCCCGCGACGGACCGCGCGGCGGCCGCGGCCACCTTGGCGACGGCGGCGTCCGTGAACGCCGTCGTTCCCGTGGCGCCCGTGGGAGGGGCGGTCGGGGCCGGCGGAACGTGCGCCGGCACCGGGTGCTGCTGGTCCATGGTCGACTGCCTTTCGGAGCGTGGCTTCCGCCACCACACTACAGCCCATCAGAGGGTGAACGACTGGTTCTGCAGCGGCGCGTGGGCTTCCCAGCCCAGGCGCCGGCGGACGTGCTGGCGCATGGCCTCGGAGGCGTCGGGTTCGCCGTGGACGATGAAGGCGCGCGACGGCGGCCGGCGGAATCCGCCGAGCCAGCGCAGCAGCTCCGCGGCGTCGCCGTGGGCGGAGAGCATCGTCAGTTCGCGCACCTCGGCGCGGACCGGAACCCAGGCCCCGTGGATCTTGATGTCGGGGTCGCCGCGCAGCATCTTCCGCCCGCGCGTGCCGGCGGCCTGGAAGCCGGAGAAGAGGACGGTGTTTCGCTCCTGCGGGGCGAACGCGGCCAGGTGGTGCAGGACGCGGCCGCCCGTGGCCATGCCGCTCGCGGCGATCACGATCTTTGGCGCCTGGTCCGCGGAGAGGCTCCGGGAACGATGCGGGTCGGCGACGTACGTGGCGACGCCGAAGGCCTCGCGGGTCTGCTCCGGCGTGAGGCGGTGGTCCTCGGGGTGCTCGGCATAGAGCGACGTGGCGCCGATCGACATGGGGCTGTCGAGGTAGACCGGGATCCGATGCGGAAGGAGCCCACGCTTCCGCGCCTGCCAGAGGGCGTGCAGGAGCAGTTGGGCGCGGCCGACGGCGAAGGAGGGGATCACGAGGGTCCCGCCACGGCCCGTGGTCTCGTGCGCGATCCCGGCGAGCGCCTCCACGGGGTCCTCGTCGCCGTGCAGGCGGTCGCCGTAGGTCGATTCGACGACGACGGCGTCCGCCTCCGGGACGGGCTCCGGATCGAACATCAGGGGGTCGGCATAGCGGCCGAGGTCGCCGGAGAAGACGATCATCCGGCCGCCCCACTCGAGCTGGACGGTCGCGGCGCCGAGGATGTGCCCGGCCCGGCGGTAGAGGAGGCGGGCGCCGAGCGGCAGCTCGGTGGGCTCGTGGAACGGGACGTGCTGGAACAGCGCGATGGCGGCCTCCGCATCGCGTCGCGTGTAGAGGGGCGCCGCGGGACGGTGCTTGCTGAATCCGTGGCGGTTGGCCAGGGCCGCGTCCTGTTCCTGGAGGTAGGCGGCGTCCCGGAGGATCAGCGCCGCGAGGTCGGCCGTTCCCGGCGTGCAGTAGACGGGGCCGCGGAATCCGTCGCGGACGAGCCGGGGAAGGTATCCGGTGTGGTCCAGGTGGGCATGCGTGAGGACCACGGCGTCGATGTCCGCCGCATCGACCGGCAGCGGCTGCCAGTTCCGCTCGCGCAGGTTCTTCAGCCCCTGGAACATGCCGCAGTCGACGAGGAGGCGCTTGCCGCCGGACTCGACGAGGTGCTTGGAGCCGGTCACGGTCCCCGCCGCTCCCAGAAACGTCAGCTTGACCATGGCGCCCTCCGGATCCTCATCGACCGATGAGCCGAATCTACCGCTCCCGGCCCCCTGCGCCGAGGGCTGCGCAGGAAAAGCAAAGAACCCCTCGTTTCCGAGGGGTTCTTCGTTGGTGGCTCCGACCGGCGTCGATCCGGTGACCTTTCGAGTAAGAGTTCCGCTCTTTTAGGGGTTTCTGCGGAGTGCCGCCATCTTCGATACTGCCTTGTCAGACTCACTATCCATTACTGAACCCTACTGCGACCTGTCGTTGAATCTGCGGAATAGATGCGGAGTTCAAAGCAGTCCACACACCTTCCGTCCAATGCGATCCCATCAGAGTCCCAAACCCGCCGGTCCCGACATGAACCCGCAGGGAAGACACTGCCCACCATGGTACCGGAACCGGTATCGGCGTCAACGCATGCCCTTATGGGTGTCGCGCCGTATGTGAAGCCAGAAGAGGCATGGAGCCTTGCTCCGATGATTGCTGGCGCACCTTCGTACCGATTGGGGAGTGTCAGATTAACGGTGGGTCTGGCCTGGCGCATTGTTAGTTGATCCTGCCTTCGAACGCGATCGCGAACGCGTTCAGTGCAGGCTTCCACCGGGTGGCCCATCGTGCCCGGCCCCGCCCGGTCGGGTCAAGGGAGCGCGTCACGAGGTAAAGGCACTTCAGCGCCGCCGCGTCGTTGGGGAAATGGCCGCGGGCCCGCACGGCGCGCCGGTAGCGGGCGTTGAGGGACTCGATCGCGTTCGTCGAGCAGATGACCCTGCGGATCTCCACGTCCCAGTCCAGGAAAGGAACGAACTCTGCCCAAGCGTTGTGCCAGAGCCTGCTTATCGCCGGGTATTGGGTGCCCCATTTCGCGTCGAACTCGGCGAACCGCTCCTTCGCCGCCGCCTCGGTTGGAGCCGTGTAGACCGGCTTGAGATCCCTGCCCATCTCCTCCCAGTAGTGCCGGGAGGCGAAGCGGAAGGTGTTGCGGATCAGGTGGATGATGCACGTCTGGACCGTGGCGAGTTCCCATACGGCAGTGATCGCGTCCGGAAGGCCCTTGAGCCCGTCGCAGACGGCGATGCACACGTCCTCCACGCCGCGGTTCTTGACCTCGGTCAGAACCCCGAGCCAGAACTTGGCGCCTTCTCCGCCATCCCCGGCCCAGATGCCCAGGATGTCCCGTTCGCCGTTCACCGTGACCCCGATGACGACGTAGAAGGGCTTGTTGCGTACCTGTCCGTCGCGGACCTTCACGTGGATGGCATCCACCATGATCACGGGATAGACCCGGTCAAGGGGCCTGTTCGCCCATTCGGCCATCTCCTCAGCCACCTTCTCGGTGATCCGGCTGATGGTGTCCTTGGAGACCGTTGCGCCGTAGACCTCGTCGAAGTGCGCGGCGATCTCACCGGTCGTCAGGCCCCGCGCGCTCAAGGAAAGGACGACCTCGTCGATCCCGTCCAGGCGCCGCTGGCGCTTCTTGACTATGGTCGGCTCGAAGCTGCCCTCCCGGTCCCGGGGCACGTCGATCGAGACGGGCCCGATCTCGGTCAGCACCGTCTTGGAGCGCGTTCCGTTACGCACGTTCGGCCCCTCCGCAGCCCCGTTCCTCTCGTGCCCGAGGTGATCGGTCATCTCCGCCTCAAGCGCCGTTTCAAGCACCGTCTTCGTCAGGCCGGCCAGCAGCCCGCCCGGGCCCACGAGGCTCACGCCCTGTTCCTTGGCCTGAGCGAGCAACTGCTCAGCGAGCTCCTGCTGATCGATGATTTCCCCTGTCACAGGATCGATCATCTCGGTGGTTTCGGTCATCGCCGTTCCTTTCGGTCAAGCCACGCCGTTCCCACCGTTTTTCTGACACTCCCACCGATTGGGTCGGTGGGTTGGTTCGCGATTTCAGTACCCGCGGCCGCGGGCCACGCCGAAAATCACACGGTCGCTTCCGGAGCGTCCTGCGGCGGTGATGGTGCATGGGCCGGATGGCCGTGTTGCCACGCTGTGCTTGGATTTTGACACGTCCAAGGCCCTCAAGGGTGTGGTTGATGCGGACGCTGCCCGGGTGGGCCGGTTGTTGTCGGCATGCGGGGTGCTTTTTGTTGAGGACTTCTCCCCCAGTGGTGGCCGGCACGTTTACATCCCGCTGCGGGATCGTATGGACGCAGCCGAAGCCAGGGAGCTGGTGGAAGCGCTGGCGCTTACAGCGACGAGCCTGGACCCGAGTCCGCACCAGAACATCACGGACGGATGTATCCGTGTCCCTGGATCGGTGCACAAGGCCGGCGGCCATCAAACCCTCGTCACTCCACTCTCCCAGGCCTACGACATCCTGCGCCGCCGGAACCCAGCCTCTGCACTGGTGGAGCTTCGGGCCGCTCTGGCTCCGGAACTGACCCGTAAGCGTGCACTCAAAGCCAGGGCTGCCAGGAGTGTCGCTGCACAGCGAAATGGCTTCTTGCCGCAGCTCTCACTCACCGTGGCCAGTGAGTCGGGTCTGCTGAAGGTTCGGTTGACTTCCTGACTGCTCTGCGGAGCAGAGAGGATATTCATCATGCCGAAGATCTACTCGGAGGAGTTCAAGGCCAGCGCCCTGGAGCTGCTCGAGCAAGGAATGACCCAGGTACAGGTCTGTAAGGACCTCGGGATGTCCAGGTCCGCGCTGCAGTCCTGGGTAAACGAGAACCGCCTCGACCAGCACGGATTCGAACCCGCCGAGAGCACCGAGGGGAAAGCCGAGCAGGCCAGGATGCTCAGACGGATCCGTGAGCTGGAGCAGGAGAACGAGATCCTGCGCCAGGCCACCGCTTACTTGTCGCAGGCGAATCTGAAGCCCGGGCAGGCCCGCCCAAAATGATGTACCCGCTGGTCCGTGACCTTGCCGCCGCCGAGATTCCGGTGACGGTGACCTGCAGGGTGTTGGGCTTCTCTAAGCAGGCGTTCTATAAGTGGAACGCCCGGCCTGTCAGCGACCGGGACTGGGAGGAAGCCCATCTGATTGACGCCGCCTACGACGTCCACGCCGATGACCCGGAATTCGGGCACCGGTTCATCGCCGATGAACTGCAGGCGGCTGGCCACAGGGTCTCCGAGCGGCGGGTGTGGCGGCTGTGTTCTCAGCAGCAGATCTTCTCCGCCACCGTGCGCCGCGCCAAGCGGGGCGGGGCGAAGCCCGGCCCGCCGGTCTGTGACGACCTGTTGCAGCGGGACTTCACCGCCGAGAGCATCAACACCACGTGGCTGACGGATATCACCGAGCACCGCACCGGTGAGGGCAAGCTCTACCTGTGCGCGATCAAGGACGCCTGCTCAGGACGGATCGTCGGTTACGCCATCGACCGCCGGATGAAGTCTGGTCTGGCGGTGGCCGCCCTCAAGGACGCCGTGGCCCGGCGTGGGGCCTCCAACGTCGCCGGTTGTGTTGTCCATAGCGACCGCGGTAGCCAATTTCGGTCCCGGAAGTTCGGGGGTGTCAAGTTTTCCGTGTAAGGGACCGGTCGGTGATCCGCTCTGCCGGGTGGTCAGATCGGGAGTCGGTTGGGGAATTGGACGGCGAAGGCGTTCAGGGCCTGGTGCCATCCCTGGGTGCCGGTTCCGAGCTCGCCTCCGCGGGTGGTCTCGATGTTCCGGATCCCCAGGTAGACCAGCTTGAGCGCCGCGTCGTCGGAGGGGAACGAGCCCCTGGTCTTGGTGATCTTCCGGAGCTGGTAGTTGATCGATTCGATCTGGTTCGTGGTGTAGATGACCTTGCGTATCTCGGGTGTGAACGCCAGGAACGGGGTGAAGTCCTCCCACGCGTTCCTCCACGCCAGCACCGCCCCGGGGGCCTTGGCCTGCCAGGCCTCGGCGAAGGCCTCCATGGCCAGCTCCGCGGCCTGCACGGTCGGAGCCGTGTAGATCGGACGCATGTCCTTGGCCATCGCCTTGCGGTCCCCGTAGGAGGCGTAGCGCATCGCCGAGCGCAGCAGGTGCACCACGCACGTCTGGACCACGGTCTGCGGGTAGATGCTGTTCACCGCCGCCGGCAGGCCGCTCAGCCCGTCGCAACACAGGACCAGGATGTCCGTGGCGCCGCGATTGCGGATCTCGGTGAGCACGTTGGCCCAGAACTTCGCCCCCTCCGAAGCGCCCAGCCACAGGCCCAGGACCTGCTTGCGGCCCTCGACGTCCACGCCCACGGCGATGTGGCAGGCCCTGTTCGCCACGACCCCGCCGTCACGGATCTTCAGCCAGATCGCGTCGATGTAGACGATCGGATACACCGCTTCCAGCGGCCGGTTCTGCCATTGGGCGACCTCGTCGGCGATGACGTCGGTGACCCGGGAGATCGTCGCGGCGGAGACCTTGGCCCCGTAGATCTCCTCGAGGTGGGCCCCGATGTCGCGGGTGCTCATCCCACGGGCGTAGAGCGAGAGGATCATGTCCTCGACCTTGCCCAGCCGGCGGGACCGCTTGGGCACAATGACCGGCGCGAAGGAGCCGTTCCGATCCCGTGGCACGGTGATCTGCACCGGCCCCTGCAGGGTCTGCACGTTCTTGGTGGTCTTGCCGTTGCGCGAGTTTCCCGTCCCGGCCCCGGCGGGGTCCCCGGACTCGTAGCCGAGGTGGTCGCTCATCTCGGTCTCCAGGCTCCGTTCCAGGACCGCGCGGGTCATTCGCGCCAGCAGCTCCTCGACGCCGTGGCGCCCCTGCCCGAGATCCTCCGCGGCGGTGACGAGGGCGTCGATCTGATCGGCGCTGAGAACGCCTTCAAGAGGGTTCGGAATGGTGTTGGTATCTGCCATGAGGCCCGTCCTTTCAAAGGGGTGAAACCACAGGTCACACCCCAGTTAGAGACCGGACCCTTACACACTCTATGAAACACCCTCGGAAGTTCCAGCACGCCCTGAAGCAGAACGGGCTGGTCGGCTCGATGGGCCGGGTCGGAGCCGCCGGGGACAACGCGGCGATGGAAAGCTTCTTCGCTACGTTGCAGAAGAACGTCCTCGACCGCCGCCGCTGGACCACCCGCGATCAGCTGCGCCTGGCCATCATCCATTGGATCGAACGGACCTATCACCGCCGCCGACGACAGCGTCGGCTCGGTAAGCTAACCCCGGTCGAATACGAAACCATCCACCAAAAGGCCGTCGCCCTGGCGGCCTAAACCATGGAGTCAACTAAACCTTCAGCAGACCCTTCTGCCCGAGTACGCCCTGTTCACGGCACCCTCGATGGATGGGAGCTTCCTTGATACCGCAGAACCACTGTCAGGGCCCTTCATCAGCAACTTGTCCGGTTTGGCACGTGAGCTCTCCATCGTCGTTGTTGCGGGTCTGAACGAAAAACTCGAGGGAGAAGAACAAACCTCCAACACCCTTGTTGTGATTGGAACCGACGGCGATGTTGTTGCGATCTACGGCAAGTTGCACCTTTACGACGCTTTTGGATACAAGGAGTCCGACCCGTCCGTCCAGGTGCAACCGAGGCACCTGAAACATTCGAGGTTGGCGGCCTCCGCTTCGGAATGCCTCACATCGCTGGGCGAGCAGACCGCAATCGGTGTGGCGGCGTTCAAACAACGGGAGTAGAAGTAGCTGCGAGGGCTCCCGGCCATGGACGAGTTCCGTGTCAGGGGCTCCTTTCGACGAAGTCGGAGCGGATCCGGGTTGCCGTTCTTTTCCCGGATCCGCTCCAAGCCCGCGGCCAAGCGGGCTCTTCCTCCAGAGCCTGTAGTGTCTTCTGACCGGCCAGTGCCGGGCGGTCAGACAAGCTTCTGGAAGCCTGTGGGGGTGTGCTGGTTCATAAGAAGCCGGCGAGCATACTCAGCCAATGAAAGACATCGACACTCTTACGTGGAGGCACTGCTTCAAGCGTCAGGTATACCTGTGCGGGGGGTCTCATCTTTACTGCACCAACCCAAAGAATTGGTTTCCCTAACCGGACTTTGACAGTAGTTCTGCTGCGATGATCGTGCCGACGATTTTCAGGAGCGGCCCAGCATTACTCATGCAGCGGCGGAGATCCGGTTCAATGTCTGTAAGCGCAAACGTTTGCTCGAAGCCTGCTGCTTTCAATGTCCTGTTGGAGAGGGTGGTTCGCCCGCAAACGGCGACCACGGGGACACCTGCCTTTGCGGCTGCCCGGCTGACGCCCAGTGGCGCTTTTCCGCCCAGGCTCTGGTCGTCCAGGCTGCCTTCTCCTGTGATAACAAGGACAGAGCCCTGAATTTTTTTATCCAGCTCGATCAGTCGACCTACTACCGAAACACCAGGTTCGACTTCGGCGGTGAGGACCGCGATGGCGGCATATCCGATGCCACCGGCAGCGCCGGCACCAGCCTGAGTCGCAGCTTCCTTGGCCCTCGGTCCAATCTCTTGCTCGAGGACGTCGACGAGCCGGGCGAGCGAGTTGTCGAGCAGCGTCACATCGCTTGGCGTGGCGCCTTTTTGGGGTCCGAAAACGGCTGCAGCCCCCTTGATCCCGAGCAGGGGGTTGTCCACGTCACTGGCGAGGATGAACTGCACCTTCCTCAGTTGTGGATGCAAACCACTCAGGTCGACAGCCTCGAGATTTGTCAGGGGCCCTCCTCCCAGCGACAAGGGCCGGCCGCGGGAATCCAGGAATCTCGCTCCCAGTCCGGTGAGGAGTCCGGCTCCCCCATCGGTGCAGGCGCTTCCGCCTGCACCAATGTATATGCGGGTGCATCCGCGATTTAGGGCCTCATAAATGAGCTGGCCTGTTCCCAAACTCGTCGCCCGGAGCGCATCCGGCTTTCCGTTTGGCAGGCATGCCAGTCCGGACGCTTCCGCGACTTCAATGACCGCTTCGTGGCCGCGGATGGCCATCGTGGCGTCCACGGGGTCCCCTGTCGGGCCGCTGACGGTCAACACCTGGGCATTAAAGCCAGCAGATACTGCTGCTGACACTGTGCCTTCTCCCCCATCGGCGATTGCAACGAAGTCGACCGTCAGTTCTGGCTGCTTGGCCCTAAGGCCAGTCGTGAGATGCTTGGCGACGTCTTTGGAAGACAGCGAATGTTTAAACTTATCTGAAGCAATTAGTACACGCATGCGAGGTCCTGGGGCTTGTGGGTGATCGTTCATGGCCGCAGTCGAACGGTAGTGGCTGTGTGCGAGTTGACTGATTCCGTCCGGTGCCAGGCGGTTTTTCCTCGCTCGGCGGCCCCGATGAGGCTGCTCCAGCAGGGTGGGTGCGGCGTGCATTCTGCCGGTCACGGCTGAGTACGAGCCCCATCCATTCGGGGCAAGGCTCGTACTCAGCCGGTTGGTTGCGGCGCTACTCGTGAGAGTGCGGGTTGCCTTTAATTGATCGGTGCGGGCGGAACTCCGCCACTGAGCACGGCGAGGGTGTTGTCAGCGGCAAGCATTGCCATGGCGGTACGGGTCTCGACGGTCGCGGAACCAAGGTGCGGCACGAGCACAACGTTCTCGAGATCAAGCAATCCGGGGTGCACGATGGGCTCGTTCTCAAAAACGTCGAGCCCGGCACCTGCAATCTGCCCCTCCCGCAGCGCAGAAGCCAGCGCTGCTTCATCGACGATCGGCCCCCGAGCCGTATTGATGAGGTATGCCGACTCCTTCATCGCGGCGAGTTGCCCAGTACCGATCAGGTGGCGGGTGGCCGGCCCGTAGGGGCAGTGCAAGGACACGATGTCGGAGATGGTCAGCAATTCATCGAGCTCGACCCGCCGGGCGCCCAGCTCGGCTGCGACCCCTGGGTCAATCTCACTGCGCGACTGGTAAACGATCTCCATGCCGAAGGCCTTGGCGCGGCGTGCCGTCGCCTGGCCGATGCCGCCCATACCGACGACGCCGAGGGTCTTGCCTTGCAAACTGCTGCCGAGCAGGAAGAACATCCCCCACTTCCAGTCCTGGCCGGAACGAATAAGCCGTTCCCCCTCGCCGAGCCGGCGGGTTACCGACAGGATGAGGCCGAACGCGATGTCGGCCGTTGCCTCCGTAAGCACGCCCGGGGTGTTGGTGGCTACGACGCTCCGCTGGGTGCAGGCGGGCACGTCGATGTTGTCATAGCCGACGGCAACGTTCGCGACGACCTTGAGCTGCGGTCCGGCGGCGTCGAGTAGTTCGGCGTCGATGCGTTCGGTAAGCAGGCTCACCACGGCATCGGCCCCGGCTACCCGGCGCAGGAGTTCCTCGCGGCCAATCGACTCCGGGCCCGCCCAGTCATCGACTTCGTGCTCGGTGCGCAGCTTCTCGAGAGCGGCTTCGGGTACACGTCCCGTGACGACGACCCGGCTCATGCTGTTACGATCCACTCGCGCAGGCGGCCGAGACCCTCGCGGATGTCGGGCACCTCTATGCCCGAGTAGGCCAGCCGGATGTACTGCCGGTCCTCGCCGGGCAGTCGCCGGCCGAAGTGCTCGCGCGTGCAGAAAGAGACCCCGGTCTTGTACAGGGCGTCAGTGGCGAAGTCGCCCACTGCGGTGTAGCCCATGCGTTCCATTGCCTCGGTGACGTCGGGGAACAGGTAGAACGTCGATTGCGGCACGGCGACGTTCATGCCGGGGATGGAATTGACGAGTTCGCAGGTGGCGTCCCGGCGCGTCTGCAGGATGCTGAGCATTTCCTGCACAGAATCCTGCGGGCCACGGAGCGCTTCAACGCCTGCCCACTGCACGTAGTGGGTGGTGCACGACTCATCGTTGGTGTTCAGCGTGCTGAGGATTTTGGCGATCTCGACCGGGGCTACGGCGCAGCCCAGGCGGGATCCGGTCATGGCGAACTTCTTGCTGAAGGTGTAGAGAATCACGGTGCGCTCGGCCATGCCGGGAAGCGACACGATGGAGTCGGAGACACCCTCGTAGCGGGTTTCGAAGTACGCCTCATCGGAGAGTACCCAGAGGTCGTGCTGGATCGCGAGTTGTGCGATGGCCTCGCGCTCCGCCGCCGTCGACTCTGCTGAGATGGGGTTCTGCAGGTCGTTGTAGATGATTGCGACAGTATTCGGTGTAATCGAGGCACGCACCTGCTCGAGATCGATCGCGAAGCCCTGGGTCGTGGGCAGGTAGCGGTAAGGCACCGCCGTGCCGCCTAGGTATTCAATCTGTGATTCGTAGATCGGGAAGCCGGGGTTCGGGTAGAGCACTTCCTGTCCGGGGTTCATGACCGCCTGCAGGAACTTGGTGATAACGGGCTTTCCACCCGTCATCACCACGACGTTGTCCGGGGAAAACTCGATACCCCGGCGGGACCCGATATCTTCGGCGAGGGCCTCGCGCAACTGCGGGATGCCCGGTCCGGGGCAATAACCCGTGTAGCCGTCGGTAATGGCCCGGTTCATGGCTTCAACGATATGCGGGGCCGTCGGGATGTTGATGTCGCCGAGATGGAAGGGGTACACGGGGTTTCCCTTTGCCTTCCAGGCGGCTGCGGCCTGCGCGACGGTAAAGGCAGTTTCGGTGCCCAGACGTTCGAGCCGATGCGCGAGTTGCTGCATGGTGTTCCACTCCTCATCGAGATGTGATTGATCTATTTTGGTTGCTGGTTATTGCTTTGGCGTCGGAAATTAGGCACGGTCGACGCTTCGTTCTAAAGGCCCATGATCAGGAACTTGTTGCGGACTCGGTTTCTTAATCAGTTTCCGGGCCGTTGCAGTAGTGGCAGTCCTGGCTGACCGTTTCACCGGAACACGTCTCATCTTGAACCTCAGGCTGTTCCTCGACGCTGGTGGTGGTTGCTTTTTGCGGGCTTGTTGTCATGGTTATCCCTGACGCTCGTGGCGATGTGTTTTACCAGCCGCGCTGGGCGAGGCGGTGCGGCTGGGGGATTTCGTCCACGTTGATGCCGACCATGGCTTCGCCCAGGCCGCGGGAGGCCTTGGCGATGACGTCGGGGTCGTCGTAGAAGGTGGTGGCCTTTACGACGGCGGCGGCGCGCTGCGCGGGGCTGCCGGATTTGAAGATGCCGGAGCCGACGAACACGCCGTCGGCGCCGAGCTGCATCATCATGGCAGCATCGGCCGGGGTGGCGATGCCGCCGGCGGTGAACAGCACCACCGGGAGCTTGCCGGCAGCGGCGACTTCCTTGACCAGGTCGTACGGGGCCTGCAATTCCTTGGCCGCCACGTACAGCTCGTCCTCGGGTAGGGCTGCGAGCTTGGCGATTTCGGAACGGATCTGGCGCATGTGCCCTGTGGCGTTGGAGACGTCGCCGGTGCCGGCCTCGCCCTTGGAGCGGATCATCGCCGCGCCCTCGTTGATGCGGCGCAGCGCCTCACCGAGGTTGGTGGCGCCGCAGACGAAGGGCACGGTGTACTTCGACTTGTCGATGTGGTTGACGTAGTCGGCCGGGGTGAGGACCTCGGACTCATCGATGTAGTCAACGCCCAGGGACTGCAGGACCTGGGCTTCGACAAAGTGGCCGATCCTGGCCTTGGCCATCACGGGGATGGACACTGCGTCGATGATCTGTTCAATCATGTCCGGGTCGGACATCCGGGACACGCCGCCCTGGGCACGGATATCGGCCGGAACGCGTTCGAGCGCCATGACAGCAACGGCGCCGGCATCTTCGGCGATGCGGGCCTGTTCTGCATTGACGACGTCCATGATGACGCCGCCCTTGAGCATCTCGGCCATGCCTCTTTTGACCTCGTCGCTACCGGTGAGGGGAACGTTTCGGGGCGGCATTGATTCGTTGTTCACTTGAGGTTCCTTGCTAGTTGGGTGTGCTTCGGAGCATTGCGGGGGGCGTGGAAACCGGGGTCAGGTTGTTGAAGCTATAGAGGTGGATGCCCGTGACAGCATCAGGAAGTCGCGTCAGGTCGGAAATCAGGGTGGCTGGCGAGTAACTGTCACCGATCAGGAGACGGCGGGCAAGTGGTCCCTGGCGGCTGAGGAACTTGAGGGATGTTCCTACGCCGATTTTGGAGGCCAGAGAGACAAGTTTCGTTCGCGGGACGGCTCCTGCTACACCCGCCCACACGGGCAGTTCGAAACCTTCGCGTCTGATGATGGTTATGAAGTCGAGTATTTTCGGGGCGGAGAAGCACATTTGGGTTACGACGTAGGAAGCTATTTCCTGCTTGGCCACGAGAGCTTCGAGGAGGTGTGGTGGGCGTACAGATGGGTGACCCTCCGGGTATCCGGCCACACCCAGCTTTATCGTCCTGCCCGCCATCTCCCTGATGTCTCTTAGGAGAGGCAAAGCTGAATCGTAAGGTCCGGCGGGATGTTGGGCGTCTCCGCCAACAACAAAGATGTCTTCGATTCCGGCAGTTTCACAGTATCGAAGGATTTTGCTGACTTGGGCGCGACTTTCCACGCTTCGTGCCGCCAGATGCGGAATTGCCTGGTAGCCCTCGTCTGCGAGATGGAGAGCGGTGCGCATCGTGCGCTCAATGCCATGGTGGGGCAGGCAGGTTACGGCGACGGCAGAGCCCGACGGCAGGGACCCCTTGACGTTGTCCAGAATATTTCCGCTCGGGACAATCTCTGTGCGGTGTTGGAACATGGCGGACCTCCTATCAGGTCATGAAGCGGAAGCGGCGAGTAGTGAGCTGGCTTCCTGGCGGGTGGTGCCTGAGGATTCAATGTGGGCGAGTTCGGCTGGGATGTCCCAGCCCTTCTTCCGCATGGCGGTGGCCCAGAGTCGGCCGGCCCGGTAGGAGGAACGGACCAGAGGTCCGGACATTACGCCGAGGAAGCCGATCGCGGTAGCCTCGTTCTGGAGGTCTACAAATTCCTGTGGCTTGACCCACCGATCCACGGGCAAGTGGCGTTCGGACGGACGCAGGTACTGCGTGATGGTGATGAGGTCACAGCCCGCCTCATGCAGATCGCGCAGGGCCTCCGAAATCTCCTCACGGGTTTCACCCATGCCCAGGATCAGGTTGGACTTGGTGACCATGCCCAGGTCACGGCCCTGAGTGATCACGTCCAAGGAGCGCTCGTACCGGAACGCAGGACGGATCCGCTTAAAGATCCTGGGAACCGTCTCGACGTTATGCGCAAACACCTCAGGCTTTGAGTCGCAGATCGCAGCGATATGTTCGGGCTTGCCCGAGAAGTCAGGGATCAGGAGTTCCACCCCGGTCCCGGGATTCAGCTCGTGGATCTTGCGGACCGTTTCGGCGTACAGCCACACGCCCTCGTCGGCAAGGTCGTCGCGTGCCACACCCGTGACAGTGGCATAGCGCAGCTGCATGGACTGGACCGAGCGGGCAACCTTAGTGGGCTCGAACCTATCGACTGGGGACGGCTTGCCGGTATCGATCTGGCAGAAGTCGCAACGGCGGGTGCATTCGGAACCGCCGATGAGGAAGGTGGCTTCCTTGTCTTCCCAGCACTCGAAGATGTTGGGGCAGCCAGCCTCCTCGCACACCGTGTGCAAGCCTTCCTTCTTCACCAGGTTCTTCAGGCTGACGAACTCAGGGCCCATCTGGACCTTAGCTTTGATCCATTCCGGCTTACGCTCCACAGGGACAGCTGAGTTGCGTTGTTCAACGCGCAAAAGCTTCCGGCCTTCAGGTGCCAATGTCATGATTTTCCTCTTGATAAGTAAGTGTTGCCCTAGTGAGCAGTGGGCGGACTGGATGTCACCAGCCGGCGTACTCTACGGATGCGTGAAGGAGCGCGAGAAGCGCTACAAGGCTTATGAAGCCGATTACCCAGGCCTCGACATCTGCCCTGAAGCTCTTGGTCTTCCTGTTTCGGTCGTCTTCGGAGACTCCCCGAAAGTCTTCTGGTTCCATGGTGGTTTACCTCAGCATTCGACCACGTTGACGGCGAGACCGCCCATGGCCGTTTCCTTGTATTTGCTGGACATGTCCTTGCCGGTCTCACGCATAGTGATGATCACTTCGTCGAGTGAGACGCGGTGGGTACCGTCGCCCCAAAGAGCCATCTTCGCGGCGTTGATTGCCTTGGCCGCGGCGATCGCGTTTCTCTCGATGCAGGGGACCTGCACCAGGCCACCGATCGGGTCACACGTCAGCCCGAGGTTATGTTCCATCGCAATCTCGGCAGCGTTTTCCACTTGGGCGGCGGTTCCGCCCATCACCTCGGCCAAACCTGCCGCGGCCATCGACGACGCCGACCCCACCTCGCCCTGGCAGCCAACTTCCGCACCGGAAATGGATGCCTGCTCCTTATATAAGACACCGACAGCACCCGCTGCGAGCATGAACTTGATTACGACGTCGTCGCGGTCCTCCTGGGTGGCGTTCTCCATGCCCGGCGCATAGTGCAGGGCGTAGTACAGCACCGCCGGGATAATCCCGGCAGCCCCGTTCGTCGGGGCGGTGACCACGCGGCCGCCAGAGGCGTTCTCTTCGTTAACCGCCAGGGCGATCAGGTTCACCCATTCCTGCCAGTACTTCGGGGCCCGGTCCTTGTCCTCTTTCAGGAGCCGGTCGTGCCAATCCGGGGCACGACGGCGGACCTTCAGGCCCCCCGGCAGCAAACCTACGCGTCCAAGGGACACCTGCACGCAGTCCTCCATAACCGAGTAGATGTGCAGCAGACCTTCCCGGATTTCCTCCGGAGTGCGGGAGTCTTCCTCGTTAACCCGCATCACCTCGCTGATGCTCAGCCCGGTGGTGCGGCAATGCTCCAGCAGTTCTGCCGCGGTCCGGAACGGCAGCGGCAGCGACTTTTTGGATTCCTCGAGTTCCTCCTGGGCGGCGTCCTCCTCCCCCTCACGGACGATGAATCCGCCGCCCACGGAAAAGAACGTGGCTTTGTGCAGGGCCTCTCCGTCCGGGTCGAAAACCGTAAAGGTCATGCCGTTGGTGTGCCGTGGGAGGATGGTCAGCGGCCGCAGCACGATGTCCTTCACCCCATAGCGCAGCGGCACGGCGCCGGCCAGCTGCAGCATCCCGCTTTCGGCAATCGCGGCCAGCCGTGACTCCACTTCCTCGGGCAGGATCAACTCCGGGTGGAATCCCTCTAGGCCCAGCAGGATGGCCGTCATGGTGCCGTGTCCGTGACCTGTCGCTGCGAGCGACCCGTACAAGTCAACCCGCAATGACGCCACCCCGGCCAGCAGCCCGGAGGCCTTGAGCTCCTCCACGAATACTGCGGCAGCGCGCATGGGCCCCACTGTGTGAGAGCTCGAGGGCCCTATTCCAATGGAAAAAAGATCAAAAACACCAACAGCCATGACAGGACTTCCTTCTGGGAACAACATTGGTCCAGCAAAAGAGCGGGGCCGGTGTCGCCTATCGCAAACGACACCGGCCCCTGGTTGGAGGCTGGGTGCAGCCTCCCCCCGGCTACCTGGCGTCAGTGCCAACCGCAGTCAGGGCCGGGTAGAGCGGGTGCGCAGCGGCAAGCGCCTGCACACGGTGACGGAGCTTCGAAAGGTCCGCATTGGCGTCGGCGGTCAATGCTTCGGCGATGATGTCCGCGACCTCCGTGAACGCTTCTTCGCTGAAGCCCCGGGTGGCCAGGGCGGGCGTGCCGATGCGCAGGCCGGAGGTGACCATCGGCGGGCGGGGGTCGAACGGGACGGCGTTGCGGTTGACCGTAATGTCAATAGCCGCGAGCCGGTCCTCGGCCTGCTGCCCGTCGAGCTCGCAGTTGCGCAGGTCAACGAGGACCAGGTGCACGTCGGTGCCGCCCGAGATCACGCTGATGCCCTTGACGGTGACGTCGGGCTGGACCAGCCGTTCGGCCAGGATCCGGGCGCCCGCGAGGACGCGCTCCTGGCGCTCCTTGAACTCGGCGGAGGCCGCGATCTTGAACGCCACGGCCTTGCCTGCAATGACGTGCTCCAGCGGGCCGCCCTGCTGGCCGGGAAACACAGCCGAATTGATCTTCTTGGCGATGTCGGCGTCGTTGGTCAGGATGATGCCGCCGCGCGGACCGGCGAGGGTCTTGTGCGTGGTGGACGTGGTGACGTGCGCGTGCGGCACCGGCGACGGGTGCAGCCCGGCGGCCACGAGCCCGGCGAAGTGCGCCATGTCCACCATGAGGAAAGCGCCTACCGAATCGGCGATCCGGCGGAACTCGGCGAAGTCCAGCTGGCGTGCGTAGGCGGACCAGCCGGCCACTATCAGCGCAGGCTTGGTTTCCTGTGCCAGCCGTTCCACCTCGGTCATGTCCACGGTGTGCGTGTCCTCGCGCACGCCGTACGGCACCACGTTGTAGAGCTTGCCGGAGAAGTTGATCTTCATCCCATGGGTGAGGTGGCCGCCGTGGGCCAGGTTCAAGCCCATGATGGTGTCGCCGGGCTTGATCAGCGCATGCATCACGGACGCGTTGGCCTGCGCGCCGGAATGCGGCTGGACGTTGGCGAACTCCGCACCGAACAGGGCCTTCAGACGGTCAATCGCCAACTGTTCGATAACGTCCACGTGCTCGCAGCCGCCGTAGTAGCGCTTGCCCGGGTAACCCTCGGCGTACTTGTTGGTAAGCACAGATCCCTGGGCCTGCATGACTGCAACGGCTGTGTGGTTCTCGGACGCGATCATTTCAAGACCCTCGCGCTGGCGGGCGAGTTCGTCATCGATCTTCGCAGCGACTTCAGGATCCAGAACGGACAGGTTCGTGTCCAGGGACGGCGCAACCACCTGCTCCAACGCTGATGTTGTCGTCATGCCCGCCCCGCTCACAGCTCGCCACCGTTGGCGGTTGCATATTCCTCAGCGGACATCAGCGGGCCCTCTTCGGTGACCGCTACCTTAAAGAGCCAGCCGGCGCCATAGGGGTCGCTGTTGATCAGGGCAGGATCGGAGACCACGCCGTCGTTGACCTCGGTGACCTCACCGGTGACCGGGGCGTAAAGGTCCGAGACGGACTTGGTGGATTCGACCTCGCCGCAGGTCTCCCCTGCCGTTACCGTCGAGCCGACCTCGGGCAGGTCCACATACACAATGTCGCCCAAGGCATCAGCCGCGACGGCAGAGATGCCGATCCCGACCGGGCCGGATCCGTCAGCAGCAACCCATTCGTGCTCAGCGGAGTACTTCAGTTCAGCAACAACTTTGCTCATCGATATTTTCCTTTTCTACGTTATGAGATGTGTCGGCGGGGAGCCGGGCTACTTGTCGCGCTTATAAAACGGCAGTGCCACGACTTCGAAGGGCTCTGCCTTGCCGCGAAGGTCGATATCCAACCTGGTGCCAGGTTCTGAGTGTTCGACATCGACGTAGGCCATGGCGATCGGGTAGCCCAAGGTGGGACTTGGCTGCCCGGAAGTTACCTCACCGACGACGGTGCCGTCCTTGAGGACCGGGTAGTGGCTGCGGCCAGCCCTGCGTCCCAGACCCTTGAGGCCCACAAGCTTGCGGCCGGCGGTGGACCCTGCGCCCAGGGCCTTGAGTTCTCCCAGCACTGCTTTGCCAACGAAGTCCGATTCCTTCGCGAGGGAGACTACCGGCCCCAGGCCTGCGGCGTATGGGTTGCCGTCGCGGGAGAGCTCGTTGCCGTACAGCGGCATCCCAGCTTCCAGGCGCAGTGAGTCGCGGCAGGCCAGGCCGGCCGGGATGAGCCCCTGTCCGGCGCCATTCTCCAGCAACGCCTCCCACAAGGCGGGGGCGTCCTCATTGGGAACGTAAATTTCGAAGCCGTCCTCGCCGGTGTACCCGGTCCGGGCCAGCAGCAGGTCGTGCCCGTTAATTTCCACCTCGACAGCTGCGTAGTACTTCAGCTCAGTCACCAGCGGGTGCTGCCGGGCAGGGACCAGGGACAGCAGGATCGCTTCGGCGTTGGGCCCCTGCACGGCTATCAGTGACGTGACCGTGGACACGTCCTCGACCGTGACGTTGAAGTCAGCTGCGCGCTGAGCCAATTCTGAAACGACAACCCCGGCGTTTCCTGCGTTCGGGACCACGAGGTAAGTCTGCTCTGCGCGGCGGTAGGAAATCAGGTCATCAATGATGCCGCCGTCCTTCTGGCAGATCAGTGAGTACTTGGCCCTGCCTACGGCTACTGCGGACAGCTTGCCGGCCAGGGCGTAATCGAGGAAGGCCGCGGCGTCCGGTCCGGTGACCCAGACTTCTCCCATGTGGGAGAGGTCGAACAGGCCGGCGGCGTTACGCACCGCGTGGTGCTCCGCCAACTCAGAGCTGTATTTCAGGGGCATCTGCCAGCCGCCGAAGTCGGTGAAGGAGGCGCCGGCAATTTTGTGCTGCTCGTACAGCGCGGTGTACTTCTCAGTCATTGTAAATTTCCTTACTGTTCGAATGCTTCAAGCGGTGGGCAGGAGCAGACGAGGTTTCGGTCTCCGGCAGCACCTTCGATGCGTCCGACGGGCGGGAAGTACTTGTCCTGCTGAAGGGAGTGCACGGGGAAGGCGGCCTGCTCTCGGGGGTAGGCACGGTCCCAGTCAGTGGAAACGACGGCAGCGGCCGTGTGCGGGGCGTTGCGCAGTGGGGACTTTTCCACAGGGAAGTCGCTGTTGGCAACCTGGTCGATTTCGGCGCGGATGAGGATCATGGCTTCGATGAAGCGGTCGATCTCGGCGAGGTCCTCTGACTCGGTGGGTTCTACCATGAGTGTGCCGGCCACCGGGAAGGACAGCGTGGGGGCGTGGAAGCCGAAGTCGATTAGACGCTTTGCCACATCTTCTGCCGTGACACCCGTACGCGCCGTCAGCTCGCGGAGGTCAAGGATGCACTCGTGCGCCACCAGTCCGGTTTCGCCGGTGTACAGGACCGGGAAATGCTCGTCGAGCCGGGCGGCAACGTAGTTAGCAGCCAGGAGTGCGGACTTGGTGGCCTCGGTCAGGCCCTGGCCGCCCATGAGCTTTACGTACGCCCAGGAGATCGGCAGGACTCCGGCGGAGCCGAAGCGGGAAGCGGAGATGGCGACGCCGTGGCCGGCTTCGTGGGCTGACTTGTTGGCGTCGCTGGGCATGAACGGTGCCAGGTGCGCTTTGGCAGCGACCGGTCCAACGCCGGGTCCGCCGCCGCCGTGGGGGATGCAGAAGGTCTTGTGCAGGTTCAGGTGGGAGACGTCGCCGCCGAACTTGCCCGGCTGTGCCAGGCCAACGAGGGCGTTGAGGTTCGCGCCGTCGATGTAGACCTGGCCGCCGGCGGCGTGGATGGCGTCGCAAACCTCCCGGACGTCGGCGTCGTACACGCCGTGCGTGGACGGGTAGGTGATCATGATGCAGGACAGGGAGTCTTTGTTGGCCTCGATCTTGGCGTACAGGTCGGCGTGGTCGATGGTGCCGTCGGCGGCGGTGGCTACCACCACCACCTTCATGCCGGCCAGGACTGCGGACGCTGCGTTGGTGCCGTGTGCCGAAGCGGGAATGAGGCAGACGTTGCGCTGCGCCTCGCCGCGGGAGTGGTGGTAGCCGCGGATGGCCAGCAAGCCGGCGAGTTCGCCCTGGGATCCGGCGTTGGGCTGGATGGAGACCTGGTCGTAGCCGGTGATTTCGGCGAGGTCCGCTTCCAGGCCGGCGATGAGTTCGCGCCAGCCTTCGGTCTGGGAGTCCGGTGCGAAGGGGTGGATGGAGGCGAATTCGGGCCAGGAGATGGCTTCCATCTCGGCCGTGGCGTTCAGCTTCATGGTGCAGGAACCCAGCGGGATCATGGTGCGGTCCAGTGCAAGGTCCCGGTCGCTGAGCTTGCGGATGTAACGCAGCAGCTGGGTCTCTGAGCGGTGGGTGTTGAACACCGGGTGCTGCAGGTAGCTGGTGGTGCGCCGCACCGAATCAGGGAGTTCGAAACCGGCAGCGTTCACGACGGGGCCGGCGCCAAAGGCGACGGCCACCGCGGAGAGGATCTCCGGGGTTGTGGTTTCATCAACCGATACGCCAACGGTGTCGGCATCGATGAAGCGCAGGTTGATGCCGCGCGCTTCGGCGGCGGTGATCACCTTGGCGGCGTTGGCCGGTACGCGGACGGTCAGGGTATCGAAGAAGGTCTCGGACACCAGTTCACGGCCGGCTCGCTTCAGGGTAGCGGCGAGGGCGCGGGCGTTGGTGTGGACGTTTTCGGCGATCGCCTTCAGGCCGTCGGGGCCGTGGTACACGGCGTACATCGAAGCCACGACAGCCAGCAACGCCTGGGCCGTGCAGATGTTGGACGTAGCCTTTTCTCTGCGGATGTGCTGCTCCCGCGTCTGAAGCGCCAATCGGTAGGCGGGAACGCCGGCGTTGTCCTTGGAGACGCCGACCAGGCGGCCGGGCATGGAACGCTCCAGGCCTTTTTGGACTGCCATATAAGCAGCATGCGGGCCGCCGAAGAACAAGGGCACGCCGAAACGCTGAGCGGAGCCGACGGCGATGTCCGCACCCTGCTCGCCGGGAGGAGTGATGAGGGTAAGGGCGAGCAGATCGGCGGCGACGGTCACCAGGGCGCCGCGTTCCTTTGCGGCGGCTATCACTGAGCTGTGGTCAAAAACCCGGCCGGAAACGCCAGGCTGCTGGAGTACTACACCGTTGATTGCACCGTCGGGCAATCCCTTGGAGAGGTCCGCGACCTCAACTTCGAAGCCGAGGGCCTCGGCGCGGCCCTTTACGATAGCAATGGTCTGTGGCAGGCAGTCTGCATCCAGCACCGTCTTGCCCTCAAGGGCGTCCTTGGTCTTGTTGGCCCGGCGCATCAGAAGCACAGCTTCAGCGACAGCGGTGGCTTCGTCCAAAAGTGATGCGTTGGCGATGGGCAGGCCCACCAGATCCTGGATCATGGTCTGGAAGTTCAGCAGCGCTTCGAGGCGGCCCTGGGAAATTTCGGGCTGGTACGGGGTGTAGGCGGTGTACCAGGCAGGGCCTTCGAGGATGTTGCGGCGGATCACTGGCGGCGTGAAGGCGCTGTAGTAGCCCTGACCGATCATCTGCACTGCAGTCTTGTTTTTGTTCGCCAGTCGGCGGAGCTCCGCGAGTACCTCCGATTCGCTCAACGCCTCCTTGAGCTGAAGGGGGGTCTCCCGGCGGATCGACTGTGGGACGGCGGAATCAACCAGCCCATCAACGCTGTCGTAACCGACGTATTTGAGCATGGTGTCAACGTCGGAGGAGTTGCGTGTGCCGATGTGCCGGTCAACGAATGCAGGAACGGATGACTGAATGGTCATGAGGAACTCCAAAGATCAGGTGGCTGGAAAGCCACTTTGAGTCGGGTTCCTCCCCGCTCTGTATTGGACCTGAGAGTTTCCGCAGGACCTGCTTTTAGCAGGCGCCGCTTGCACCGTCGGTGAGCCAGAGATTTGGCTGCTTTTCAGAGTTGCCTAACCGCGGCGGTACGTGGGCCTGAGAGATTCCTGGGGAGGAGTTGCTCCTACGGCGCCTGACTGGAACGTACCGGCAGGACTCTCCCGCCGCAGATCATAAGCAGTTTCACATGTAGGTGATACGGGCCACAACGTTAGCGTGCATGGGATCACTTTGCAACCGGCTGAACTCTTTTCAAGAAATTCTTGGATACCGCTGACTAGGCCAAGGGCTGTCTCAAGCGCTCCAGAAAAGAGACCCGATGTGCCAGAGGTCAGTTGAATACCTGGACGATTGCCGGGTTTGCGAGGGAATCGGACGGCGCTGGGGCTGGCGCGCCAGGGGAGCCGAGGAATCCGTTCAGCAGCGAAGCGGTTCCTTCCAAGTGGTCCTGAGTGGCTTTGAAAGCCGTCTCGTGGTCTCCGCGCAGGATAGCGTCAACGATCGCTTGATGCTGCTGGTTGGAGTGCTCCAGGTTGGGCTCCAAAAAGGGAATGCGATCCAATAGATCGCTGACTCGGGCCCGGACATCTGCCACTGCTGCAGCCAGGCTTGGTGAACCCGTTACTTCTGCAATCGCGACGTGGAATCTGGCGTCCTTGGGCCGGTACAGGTCCGAGGGTGCTGCTGCTACCTCGGCCAAAGTGTCCAGTAAATGTCTGCGTTGAGCTGGAGAAAGCCGCGCCCTGGCGGCCAACGATGCAGCCGCCGGCTCCAAAACGCTTCGAAATGTGAGTGCATCCTCGACCTCATCCGGATCTAAGTCCGCGGGCCGCACAGGATCTACGAATCGGCGCTTGGCAACGTAGGTGCCGCCGTAGCGGCCGCGCTGAACCTCCACGTAACCCGCCTTTTGCAACTCCGCCAACGCATCACGCAAGGTGGCCCGTGATACGCCCAGCAACTCAGCAAGCTCACGCTCCGCCGGCAACTTGGCTCCGGCGCTGAACAGTCCCAGCTTGATGTTTTGAAGCAGTCTCTCGATTGTTTCTTCGAAAGCGTTCCCATTTCTGACAGGGCGAAGGAACCGGGCTGGTGTCTCGAACGGGGCGTCTTCCATAGGTCAATCATATTCCGGTATAGAAAAATACCTATGGATGCACCCCAAATGGGCAGTCAAGCGGAGGACATGAAGCGGCTTTAACTAAAAATTACGAGAAGTTGGCCCCGCGGCTTGACGCCCAGCGTGACCTGACCCACACTGTTTGAAGACTTATGGACTGTAAATAGACCATTACCTCTTTTGGAAGAAGGCAAACAGTATGACACCTTCGCATTCGAACAAGCCTGTCAAAGACGACACCGGCTATCTTGAGCACCGCCAATTGAAGCGCGGGGCCGCAGGATGGGTGCTGCTGGCAGGGCTGGGTGTTGCGTACGTTATTTCTGGAGATTTCGCTGGTTGGAACCTGGGTTTGGCCCAAGGCGGCTGGGGCGGACTCCTCATCGCGTTTGTGCTCATTGGCATCATGTACACCTGCATGGTGTTCGGGTTGGCGGAACTTTCATCCACACTGCCGGCCGCTGGTGCCGGTTACGGTTTCGCGCGGAGGGCTCTGGGTCCGCTTGGCGGGTTCGCCACCGGAATGGCGGTGCTGATCGAGTACGCCGTGGCGCCAGCAGCCATCGCAATTTTCATTGGGGGATATATAGAGGCGCTGGGGCTGTTCGGGCTCACGAACTCCTGGCCGGTCTACCTCGCCACCTATGCCGTGTTTATCGGGATCCACCTACGCGGTGTCGGCGAGGCATTGAAGATGATTTTCGCGATCACTGCGGTCGCGGTCGTAGCCCTGGCCGCTGTCGTCATTGGTCTGATCCCGCATTTCAACCCGGCAAATCTTTTTGACATCGTTCCCGACGGTTCGCCGGCCTCGAGCGCTTTCCTTCCCATGGGCATCAGCGGAGTCCTCGCAGCTTTCGTGTACGCCATCTGGTTCTTTCTCGCCGTCGAAGGCGTGCCCCTGGCAGCTGAAGAAACCGCCAATCCCAAAAAAGACATGCCCCGGGGCATCATCGTCGCTGTGCTCATCCTGGTCGTTTTTGGTTCACTGATGCTTATTCTTGTTCCCGGCGCGGCCGGCGCGTCGGCTATGAGCGAATCCGACAACCCCCTGCCGGAAGCACTCCGTCTGGCTTACGGCGGCAACACAGTTCTTGCCGACTTCGTTAACTACGCAGGTCTGGCAGGGCTCGTCGCCAGCTTCTTTTCCATCATTTACGCCTACTCACGGCAACTCTTTGCTTTGTCCCGCGCCGGATACCTCCCCAAGTGGCTGTCGCTAACCGGCAAACGACGCACACCCTACTGGGCGCTCATCGTGCCAGGTACCATAGGCTTCATCCTGGCTGCCACCACAGGCAACGGTGGTCTGCTCATCAACATCGCCGTGTTCGGCGCCACCGTTTCCTATGTCCTGCTGAATCTCTCCCACATCGTGCTGCGAAGGAAAGAACCGGACCTCCCCCGCGGCTACCGGACTCCCGGCGGTGTGGTCACCACCTCAATCGCGCTGGTCCTTGCTGCTGTGGCTGTCGTCGCCACCTTCGTTGTCGATGTCCTCGCCGCATCCATCACGGCGGCAGTTTTCGGTGCCGCCCTCCTCTACTACTGGTTCTACAGCAGGCACCGGATTGTCGCAGGAGCACCCGAAGAGGAATTCGCCCAACTGGCCGCGGCCGAGGCAGAACTTAAAAGCTGAAGCCAATCCGTGCGGGTTGACAGCCCGCACCAAAATCCACCCCTAAAGACCGAGATCGAAGTTACGGAAATAAAATGACACACCCTAACGCAGGAAACCCCTCCAACGCTCAGCTGAGCGTTGAGCAACTGAGGGAAAAGGTAGCCTCAGGCGAAATCGACACCGTAGTTGTTGCCATCACTGACTCCCAGGGCCGCCTCCAGGGAAAGCGCTGTGGGGCCAGGTCTTTCCTTGAAGACGTGCTCGGTCACGGCGCTGAAGGGTGCAACTACCTTCTTACGGTGGACGTGGAGATGACGACCATGGACGGCTATGCCATGTCCTCCTGGGAAAACGGCTACGGTGACATGGTTATGCGTCCGGACATGGACACCTTGCGCCTGGTGCCGTGGCTGGAGGGTACGGCGATGGTCTTGTGCGACGTTCTGTGGCTCGATGGCCGCCCGGTGAGCCAGTCACCGCGCCAGATTCTCCGTGCGCAGGTGGAAAGGCTGGAAGCCCTGGGCTACCGTGCCCACATCGGTACAGAGCTCGAGTTCATCATGTTCGATGACACCTACGAGGAAGCCTGGGACAAGAAGTACGAAGGCCTGACCGCCTCAAGCCGCTACAACGTTGACTACTCGCTTCTGGCCACGGCCCGGCTGGAACCGGTGATCCGCAACATCCGAACAGGCATGGAAAAGGCCGGCCTCATTGTGGAGTCGTCCAAAGGCGAATGCAACCTGGGTCAGAATGAAATTACTTTCCGGTACGCAGATGCACTTACCAACTGCGACAACCACGCCTTTTACAAAAATGGCGCCAAAGAGATTGCAGCCCAGCATGGAAAAAGCATCACGTTCATGGCCAAGTTCAACGAACGTGAAGGCAGCTCGTGCCACATCCACTTCAGCCTGACAGATCTGGACGGCAACCCTGTGTTGCCGGGCGATGGTCAGCATGGCTTCAGCCCAGTCATGGAGCAGTATATTGCCGGGCAGCTGGCCGTCATGCAGGAACTGTCCTACTTCCTGGCACCGAACATCAACTCCTACAAACGGTTCGTTGAGGGCAGCTTCGCACCTACGGCCATCGCATGGGGCATGGACAACCGCAGCTGTGCCCTGCGCGTCGTCGGCCGTGGAGCAAGCCTGAGGGTTGAAAACCGGGTCGGAGGCGGAGACGTCAACCCCTACCTGGCCGCCGCTGCCCTCATTGCCGGTGCCATCCACGGTATTGAAAACAAACTCCCCCTGGAACCCATCACCACCGGCAGCGCCTACCAGTCGGATGCAGACCGCATCCCGACCACACTGCGTGACGCCCGCGCACTGCTGATCAACAGCGAGATCGCCCGCAAGGCCTTCGGTGACGAAGTGGTGAAGCACTACGCGCACGCCGCCGACATCGAGATCAAGGCTTTCGATAGCGCCATCACAGATTGGGAGCGTAAGCGTGTCTTCGAACGCCTCTAACATGTACCGTCCCCGCATCGGCCTGACCACCTATTACCAGGAAGCTTCCTGGGGTGTCTGGACACAGGATGCCGCCGTACTCCCGGGAACATATGTTCAAGCCGTTGTGGCGGCAGGCGGCACGCCCATCCTTCTCCCGCCCGTGGGAACGGACCCTACAGTTGTCGAGCTGCTTGATGGACTCATCATCTCCGGGGGAAGTGACGTAGGGCCGGAGAACTATGGGGCAGAAGCGCACGAACTTACCCGACCCCAGCCTCATCGGGACCTTCACGACATCGCTTTGACCCGTGCAGCACTGGCTGCAGAACTTCCGCTCTTTTCCATTTGCAGGGGAGCTCAAATCCTCAACGTGGCGCTGGGCGGTTCGCTCATCCAGCACATCCCCGATGTGAATCCCGAAGCCCAGTACCAGCCGGCACCAGGCGTTTTTGGGAACGTTGAATTTACCACAGCACCGGGGAGCATCTCCGCGGATCTGCTCGGTCCCCGCGCCAGCGCACCCTGCTACCACCACCAGGCGATGGACAGTATTGCCGACGGACTGTACGTCACCGCAGCAGCAGCTGACGGCACCGTCGAAGCCCTGGAAACCACATCTGGGGGATGGGTTCTGGGCGTACAGTTCCACCCCGAACAAAATCCAGACGACCTTCGGCTATTCAACGGATTCGTCGAAGCAGCACTCAACTACCGCAAAGAACGAACGGAGAGTCCGGTCAATGTCCACCAGCACGTTTGACGTACTAAACCCAGCCACCGAAGATGTCATTGAGACTGTATCCCTTGCCTCGCTGGAGGACACAGACAGGGCTATCGAAAAAGCGGCTGCAGCCTTTGAAACGTGGCGTCACGTCGCCCCTGCAGACAGGGCACTCCTGCTGCGCCGGTTCGCCGCCGCAGTAGATGCAGATCTGGAAAACCTCGCTCAGCTGGAGGTCCTGAACGCAGGCCACACCATCGGCAATGCCCGCTGGGAAGCCGGCAACGTCCGCGACGTCCTGACCTACTACTCCGCAGCACCCGAACGGCACCTTGGTCAGCAGATTCCAGTAGCTGGCGGGGTGAACGTGACATTCCACGAACCCCTGGGAGTTGTTGGGGTCATCGTGCCTTGGAACTTCCCCATGCCCATCGCAGCTTGGGGCTTCGCGCCCGCGCTGGCTGCAGGCAACACGGTCGTCCTGAAACCGGCCGAACTGACGCCACTGACCGCCATCCGCCTCGGGCAGCTTGCACAGGCAGCAGGGCTGCCCGAAGGGGTCCTGCAAATTATTCCGGGCAAGGGTTCAATTGTCGGGGAACGTTTCGTTACCCATCCTGCCGTCCGTAAAGTCGTCTTCACCGGCTCAACCGGCGTCGGAAAGCGGATCATGGCCGGCTGCGCTGACCAGCTCAAGCCGGTCACCCTGGAACTGGGTGGCAAGAGCGCCAACATCATTTTCGCCGATTCCGACCTTGAAGCCGCTGCATCAGCGGCTCCAGGGGGCGCTTTTGACAATGCAGGGCAGGACTGCTGCTCCCGCTCCAGAATCCTGGTCCAAGCAAGTGTTTATGAAAAGTTCCTCGGACTCCTGGAACCCGTAGTCAAGGCCCTGAAGGTCGGGGACCCCAGCAACGAGGAATCCTTCATGGGACCGCTGATTTCGGCTGCCCAGCACCGCACAGTATCCAGCTTTGTCCCTGACGGCACCTCCATCGCCTTCCAGGGGTCCGCACCGGACGGCAAGGGCTTCTGGTTCCCACCCACTGTCTTGACGCCCTCACGCGAAGACCGTGTGATGCACGAGGAAATTTTCGGACCCGTTGTAGCTGTCGTCCCTTTCAAGGACGAAGCGGACGCGCTCCGCCTGGCCAACGACTCCATCTACGGGCTCTCAGGATCCATTTGGACCCGGGACGTCGGGCAGGCACTGAGGATGGCCCGTGGCCTCGAATCCGGAAACCTTTCCGTGAACTCGCATTCATCCGTCAGGTACTCCACACCCTTCGGAGGCTTCAAGCAGTCAGGTCTGGGACGTGAACTCGGGCCCGATGCTCTCGATGCCTTCACGGAAACAAAAAACGTCTTCATCTCCACCAACCCGTAACGTCACCACCAATTAAGGAAAGTCAAAAAATGATTGAAGTAACCTCCAGCCGTCTCAAGGGCCGCAGCGCTGTCATCACTGGCGGCGCAAGCGGTATCGGACTGGCAACCGCCCGCCGCTTCGCAGCCGAAGGGGCAAACGTAGTCATCGCCGACATGGACCCAACCGCAGGGCAGCGGGCAGCCGATGAAGTCGGCGGTCTCTACGTGAAGGTAGACGTCACCAGCGAAGAAGAAGTGAAAAACCTCTACGCCGTGACCAACGAAACCTACGGAAGCGTTGACATCACCTTCAACAACGCCGGAATTTCCCCGGCCGACGACGCTTCGATCCTCGACACAGGTATCGACGCCTGGCGCAAGGTCCAGGAAGTCAACCTGACCTCTGTCTTCTACTGCTGCAAGTACGCTCTTCCCTACATGCAGGCCCAGGGTAAGGGCTCCATCATCAACACCGCCTCCTTCGTCGCCGTCATGGGTGCTGCAACCTCGCAGATCTCCTACAGCGCATCAAAGGGCGGAGTATTGGCCATGAGCCGCGAACTCGGTGTCGAATTCGCCCGCCAGGGCATCCGCGTCAACGCCCTTTGCCCAGGACCGGTCAACACACCGCTGCTGAAGGAACTGTTCGCCAAGGACCCCGAGAAGGCCGCACGCCGCCTCATCCACGTCCCGCTGGGCCGCTTTGCAGAACCTGAAGAGCTCGCCGCCGCCGTAGCATTCCTCGCCAGCGACGACTCCTCATTCATCACAGCCTCCACCTTCCTAGTCGATGGCGGTATCGCAGGGGCCTACGTAACCCCTGAGTGACCAGCGAAACATGCCGTGCCGTGCCCCGGCCCGTCCGGGGCACGGCACAGCGCTCTCCCCAAAAGTCTCACTGCGGTTGTCCTGAACCAACTAGACAACATTGCATTTGGGAATAACCAACAACCGACTAGGAACGCAGTTGGAAACGAACTTTTTCCCTGCCATACGGCGGAAGCTCTGATGCCCAGGAAACGGCGCGTCTCCTGGAAACATCTCCCGGTCGGTCAAGTCGTTAGAGTCTTGCAGGAGGGAACAGACATAGGCTGTGGCACTGTCGACGACTGCATGCCAGACGGGTCCATCGTATGGGTTGTACTTCACGGTATCGGCGAAAGAAGAATGCTGCACAAAGATGACAGCATCAACCTCCAACTCTTGGACTTCCCTCAGGAGTGCTCCCCGATGTAACCGTCTGCCGGTGCCGGTCAGTGGAAGCCGCCAAAGTCAGGGCGAACTAATCTCACTTGGAATGCCCATTAGAACATTGGCAGTAAGAAGCGCTCCGGGGCATATCTGCGTGTGCCAAAACCTGGGGAGGTCCGGAGCGCTCCTTATTGCCAATGTACTGACTGACAAGCCTGGGGAGTGTCAGTTTCAGGGGTGCTCTCAAAGTCACTTGGGAGTCAGTGGGAGTGACTCCAGCGCTCTAAGTGAGAGCTTACGGTTGGCGCCCCTTTTGCCAATGCAGTCCGGTAATCGAGAGCCTTATCGCGTTGCAGTCTCCCAAGTACAACCACTGAATGCACTCCTATTCGCTGTGCAGTCGACTCCATCCACCCCCTACGAACGGCCGTCGGCGGGACTGGGAGTGATTGGGTCCCGGTTAGCAGTCCAGTGGCTATGCGATAGCTAGTTGATTTTTCTGCGTCCAGGTGTCCCAGTATTGTTTCGGCGTCATGCCGTCGAGGGATCCGTGGGGCCGTTCATGATTGTAGATGTCCTTCCACTCGTCGGCCAAGTACTTCGCTTCGGCCATGGTGTCGATGATTTCCCCAGTGAGTTGTTCCCTTCTGAATTGGGCGTTGAATGATTCGGCGAACCCGTTCTGCCACGGGGATCCCGGGTCGATGAACGCCGTATCTACCCCGGCAGTGGCGCACCAGTTGACCAGCGCTGCGGCGGTGAATTCCGGCCCGTTATCGGAGCGCACATAGGTTGGCGTGACACCGGTTTCGGCGATGATGTCCTCCAGGACGGCGACCACATCGGTGGCGGTGAAGGACCTGCGCGGAACGATCGCCAGGGCGGTGCGGGTGTACTCGTCAATGACGTTGAAGAACCGGACATGCCGCCCACAGGAGGTCACATCGGATTGGAAGTCGAAGCTGATCACGTGCATCGGGTATTCGGCCTTCAGCCGCTTCTGCTCCCCGGCGCCGGGCCCGGTGCGGCGACGCTTACGCGCCTTCGGCTTGCACGTCAGTCCCTCGGCCCGCCAGAGCCGGCGCACCCGCTTAGCGTTGAGCACCACGCCAGCCCACTCCGGCTGGGCCAGCAGGCGCCAGCGGGCCTTCCGCCACCCCCACGCCGGATGCTCCCCGGCGATGGCCCGCAACGCCGCGCGTAGCCGGGCTTCCTCAAAGCTGACCGCTGGGCGTGACTTGCGCAGCGCGGAACGGTTCTGCCCCAGCACCTTGCACGCGAATCTCTCGGACGCCCCGAATTTCTCCACCGCCATGCGCACTGCCCGGCGGCGAGGTTCGGGGCTCAGAATTTTCCCTTAGCCACCTCGTTCAGGATGTCGATGGCCAGTTCCTTCTCGGCCAGCAACCGCTTCAGCCGGGCGTTTTCCTTCTCCAAGTCCTTGACCGCTTTGGTTTGGGCTGCGTTCTGCTCGGAACCGTACTGCTGCAGCCACCGATACCAGGTTGCCTCGGTGACCTGCAGCTCCTTGATGACCTCGATCATCGGCTTGCCGTCATTGAGCATCTTCTGCCCCTGCCGGACCTTCGCGACGACCTGATCCGGGGTATGCCTACGTGCCATAATCTGTGAATTTCCTCCTGCACCCATTATCGGATGCGAAACTCACACAGTCACCGGACTCCTACCCGGGGACCCAACCAGGAGGCCCCCCGGTATCTGCCATTCACCTGCCTTTTCGTCGGCAGCTAGCTCGGCCGGCTCGGTCGAAGAGTCTTCATCAATCACGAGACGCTCGGGCGTCACATGTCCCAGGAGGACATGCGCCACTGGGAGTGTCAGAAAAACGGTGGGAACGGCGTGGCTTGACCGAAAGGAACGGCGATGACCGAAACCACCGAGATGATCGATCCTGTGACAGGGGAAATCATCGATCAGCAGGAGCTCGCTGAGCAGTTGCTCGCTCAGGCCAAGGAACAGGGCGTGAGCCTCGTGGGCCCGGGCGGGCTGCTGGCCGGCCTGACGAAGACGGTGCTTGAAACGGCGCTTGAGGCGGAGATGACCGATCACCTCGGGCACGAGAGGAACGGGGCTGCGGAGGGGCCGAACGTGCGTAACGGAACGCGCTCCAAGACGGTGCTGACCGAGATCGGGCCCGTCTCGATCGACGTGCCCCGGGACCGGGAGGGCAGCTTCGAGCCGACCATAGTCAAGAAGCGCCAGCGGCGCCTGGACGGGATCGACGAGGTCGTCCTTTCCTTGAGCGCGCGGGGCCTGACGACCGGTGAGATCGCCGCGCACTTCGACGAGGTCTACGGCGCAACGGTCTCCAAGGACACCATCAGCCGGATCACCGAGAAGGTGGCTGAGGAGATGGCCGAATGGGCGAACAGGCCCCTTGACCGGGTCTATCCCGTGATCATGGTGGATGCCATCCACGTGAAGGTCCGCGACGGACAGGTACGCAACAAGCCCTTCTACGTCGTCATCGGGGTCACGGTGAACGGCGAACGGGACATCCTGGGCATCTGGGCCGGGGATGGCGGAGAAGGCGCCAAGTTCTGGCTCGGGGTTCTGACCGAGGTCAAGAACCGCGGCGTGGAGGACGTGTGCATCGCCGTCTGCGACGGGCTCAAGGGCCTTCCGGACGCGATCACTGCCGTATGGGAACTCGCCACGGTCCAGACGTGCATCATCCACCTGATCCGCAACACCTTCCGCTTCGCCTCCCGGCACTACTGGGAGGAGATGGGCAGGGATCTCAAGCCGGTCTACACGGCTCCAACCGAGGCGGCGGCGAAGGAGCGGTTCGCCGAGTTCGACGCGAAATGGGGCACCCAATACCCGGCGATAAGCAGGCTCTGGCACAACGCTTGGGCAGAGTTCGTTCCTTTCCTGGACTGGGACGTGGAGATCCGCAGGGTCATCTGCTCGACGAACGCGATCGAGTCCCTCAACGCCCGCTACCGGCGCGCCGTGCGGGCCCGCGGCCATTTCCCCAACGACGCGGCGGCGCTGAAGTGCCTTTACCTCGTGACGCGCTCCCTTGACCCGACCGGGCGGGGCCGGGCACGATGGGCCACCCGGTGGAAGCCTGCACTGAACGCGTTCGCGATCGCGTTCGAAGGCAGGATCAACTAACAATGCGCCAGGCCAGACCCACCGTTAATCTGACACTCCCCGGCAATCTTGTCTGCCATGGTCAGGGCTTCTCCCTGGTCGTGAGTGACGAATACGGAGGTGATTCCCATCCTTTGTTGGATGCCACGGATCTCGTTACGCATCGCATCACGCAGTTTCGCGTCCAGGTTCGATAGGGGTTCGTCCATGAGGAATAGCTGAGGGTGGATCACGACTGCCCGTGCGAGGGCGACGCGCTGCTGCTGGCCACCTGAAAGGGCCGTGATTCGCCGGTCTGCCAGATGGTCCAGACGGACCAGTTTCAGCACGTCGGCAACGCGTTTGGTGATTTCGGCCTTGGGAACGCGTCGCATTTGCAGGCCGTAGGCAACGTTGGACTTAACGTCGAGGTGTGGGAAGAGTGCGTAACTCTGGAACACCATGCCTACTGAACGTTTGTGGACCGGGGCATGTGTGATGTCCTTTCCGTCTACCGTGACGGTGCCCGAGGTTGGATCAATAAGACCGGCGATCATTCGCAACGTCGTGGTTTTCCCGCAACCTGAAGGTCCCAGTAAGGCCAGGAATTCACCTTCTGCAACGCTAAGGGAGACGTCCGCAACGGCGGGCGTAATCCCCTCCTTGTAACGCTTTGTTAGCGAACTAATCTCGAGGTACCCGGGAGCCCCAGTCATTTAGCCACCTACAACTTCGGTCTTGAGCCGGTTGGCCCAGATATCGCGCTGGGAAACCATCACGTCCCAGTTCGGTTCGATGATCCGGTCATTCATTGCGGGGTCGGCAACCGGAATCTTGGCGAGGACGTCCGCGGGCAGCTCAGCTTTGGTGTTAGTGGGGGCGTACGCCATGAGCTTCGAGAATTCGATCTGGGCCTCCGCGCTCAAGGCGTAGTTGATGAATGCCTGCGCAGCGGCCGGGTTGGGTGAGTCCTTCACCAGGTTCAGCGTGTTGATCTGCAGGATGGTTCCTTCCTCGGGCAGGACCGCTTTCATAGCACCGTTGGAGCCGTCAGCGAAGAGCTGAGCGCGGGCATTCCAGCCCACAGCGTAGGAGGCGTCACCGCTTTGCACCATGGTGTAGGGATCAGGCTGGGGGTTCCAAGTCTGAACACGAGGGGCAAGTTCTTTCAACTTGGCGATTCCCGCATCTACGGACTGGGTGTAATCCCCGCCCTCCATTTTCGTCGTGATGGCCGTCAACCCAACGGTGCTGGTGATGTCCGGGGGCCCAATAATCGCAATCTTCCCGGCGGCGGCTGGATCCTCCCAGAGTGCCTCCCATGACTCCGGATCAGCTGAAACTGCCTCTGTGTTGTACATCAGCGTCACGCTGTCGAAGGTTGCACCTGCTCCCATGTTGCCCTCCACCTTGGCCTTAGGGTCAAGGTCAGCAAGGTTTGGGACAGCCGCGGGGTCAAGGGCTTGGAAGATACCCTCGGTATTTGCCGTACGCGCTACAGCATAATCCAACAGTGATACGTCAACGCTGGGATTTGCCTTCTCTGCCCTTAGCGAGGCCAGAGACTCCGCACTGGTGCGTGCTTGGACAAAAGAAACGTCAACGTCCGGAAATTTCTCCTGGAACGGCTCTACAACGGCCTTTACATAGTTGTCCTGGAAGACACCGTGGTACGCATGGGTGAATCTCGTTCACCGTGGCGTGCCCTGCGGCCGGTGTTGCTGGCTGGAGCCGCTGCGTTCACCTGGCTGACATTTTCTTCTCCGGCGGCATCTGCCGATGCGCTGCCGGACACTTCGTCGCTGGTGGGATCCGTGACCAGTTCTGTGCAATCGGTGGCCGAAAAAGTGGTCCCGGCCGCACCCGCGCCGACCAAAGCTCCGGCTGCACCGCCATCCGTCGGCCTGGTGCATCCGGTGGTGAACCAACTCTCCGCAACTGCTGATGACTTGGTCTCGTCCGTTCCGGTGATCAACCAGGTGGTCCCTGCCGGCACAGTGTCAGAAGTGACAGCTCCGGTTGCCCGCATTGCTGACGGTGCAACCACGGCCGTCGTGGAAACCGTCGTGCCACCGGTCACCGAAACGCTTCCAGTGCTCGAACCGGTGCTGCAGCCTGTTGCCGATGTTGTGACCGGGTCCGCTCCCCTGCCTATTGATGTCCCGGAACTGCCCCTGGCGGCAGCCCCGGAACACTCAGAACCCGCCCTTCCCTCGGTGCCGGCAGAGACGGGCAGCGCCGAAGCTGCGGCTGCCGATCAAGCCGTGACAGGCCCTGCAGCAGTGATTCCAAGTGCGCCGGAGCCCGCAACATCCGGCACGCTCGAAGCCACTCCCGCCGCCGCGGGCCCGGCTGCCCTTGCGGGCACGTCGGTCTTCCCGACTTTGGCCCATGAGCGGCCATCCCTCGGCAGCGACCAGCCCGGAACCGCTGACCCCGCCTACCCTGCCCAGGCCCCGGCTGCGCCCGGTTCCGGCGCAGGCAGCGGCGGCTCCTCGGGCGGCTCTCCCAGCTCGGCTGCGTGGCTGAGCGCTTTCGATCTTGACCATGCAGTTGCCGGCACTGTCCTTGCCGGCGGGGCCTCTGAGCACGCTCCTGCACCGGTGTCGTTCGACCCCGGTTCCTCTCCTGACTAGTTGAGCCCCACCCTGCCGACCCAGGCAGCACGTGGCCATTCGGGCAGCTGACCAGCGCCCTCATCTCAACTTTTTTCAGGAGAAAATCACCATGAGTTCCAACCTTCGCAGGGGGCTGCTTGGCACCCTCTTTGCCGGCGGGCTTCTAGCCCTCGGCTGCAGCGCGGCAAACGCCGCGGATACGACCAGCGGATCGGATCTTTCCGCTTCCGCCCTCATCTCGGCGGCGGCGTCCGCTGATACGACGTCGTTGGGCCTGCTGGGTGACCCAACGCCGTCCGACTCAACGAACGTCGCCGCCGTAGTGGACGTAAACCTCGGGCTCGGCAACGTGACCGGAGCCGAGGCTGACGGCACCATCGCCGATGTCGCAGCAGCGGCCGACATCAACCTCGGCAACGTCACCGGAACCGGAGCCAACGGAACCATCGCCGATCTTGCCGCAGTTGCGAACGTCAACCTGGGGCTCAGTGACCTGGGCACCAACGGCACCGACGCGGGAACCGCAGACGTAGCCGTTGACGCAGCCGCAGCCCTCGGCGTCGGCAACATCACCGGAACCGGCACCGACGGCACCATCGCCGATGTTGCCGCAGTTGCGGACATCAACCTCGGGCTCGGCGACCTGGGCACCAACAGCACCGACTCGGGAACCGCAGACGTAGGCGTTGACGCAGCCGCAGCCCTCGGCGTCGGCAACATCACCGGAACCGACGGCACCGCCGCGGACGTTGCGGCAGTTGCGGACGTCAACCTCGGACTCGGCGACCTGGGCACGAGCGGCACCGACACGGTGGACGCTGCCGTGGATGCCGACGTCGCGCTGGGCCTGGGGAATGTCACCGGTTCGAACGGACCCAGCGACGGACTGGGTGCCGCCGTTGACGCAGCCCTCGGCCTGGGCGACCTCGGAACCAACGGCACCAACGCAGTCGACGCAGCAGTTGACACCGATGTAGCGCTCGGCCTGGGTGACGTTGCCGGCACCGACGGGACCACCGGCGGACTCGACGCAGCAGTGGACGCCAACGTGGCACTCGGACTCGGAAATGTCACCGGCACCGACGGCACCACCGGCGGTAACGGGAGCCTGGACGCTGGTGTGGATCTGGGGATTGACCTCGGTATCGGGCTGATCGGTGGCGGCAACGGCACCGAAACCCCTGGCACCGGGACTCCCGGCGATGGAAACACCGGCGGAGTTGGCACTGTCGATCCCGGCACCAGCAACCCAGGCAACGACACCGACAATGGCGCCGGCACCGGAGACGGTACCGGCAACGGCACCGCGGGCACGGACAACGGCAGTGGCACAATCAGCACCGGAAGCTTCCCGGTAGCTGCCGCCGGATCCACTGCTGTAGGCGGCGCGATTCCGGCGGTCTCCACTCCCCGTAACACCCCTACGCAGAACGGCGCCGCTGCACTCGCGAACACCGGTGTTGACGCCTCACTGGTCCCGCTCGCCCTGCTGATGCTGGTGGCCGGCCTGCTGATGCTCCGCAAGCGCAAGGTCTCCTAGCCACCTAGAACGCATCCGAAACGCCTGTGCATTGAGCTGAAGCGGCTGCAAACCAGCAGGCTGAGGAGAAGGAGGCGAAACATAGGAAACCGTAAACAGAAACCGGAGAACATGTCTTCAGCACACATGTCCTTGTGACCGGTGGTCCGGTGGCGAAACACTCGCCGCCGGACCGCCGGTGTGCCCGCATCCTCATTCGATGCCCTTAGACGGTGCCAAGTTACTGCCTACATTCCGTCCAGAGTGTCCTCGCTACCACCATCTCTGAACTCTCTCCCCGAGCTTGACGGAATCACGGCTATCGAGCGTGGAACACTTGTTGATTTTGGGAGTACGAATGTCCCGCTAGACGACGGGGGACGTGCCGCCGGTGCCGCTGCTGCGCCAATGCAAGGCTGAGGACGCTGCGCAAGCGGTCCTTGCCCCCGCGCGGGCATTTGCGGCGTCAGGCTGAAGCGTGTGGTTTATCGACTAGGTCGATGCTTCCGGGCAACGGGGTATGGTGTCAATGGCCATTACGTTCTGCCCATGGGCGGCCAGTTGATGTGCCCGCTGGTGGCCAGTAAAACTGCCCGGTTATGGCCAACAGATCTGCCCACTGATTCGTTTCGGCGGGGTCGGCCATCGTTGGGTTGGTCAGTTCAAGCGGGTCACTCCTTTTCCGGCGAGGGCCTGGGTAAGACGGACGGAATCGCCGCTGGTCTGGCAGACGTGGGCGTGGTGCAGCAGTCGGTCAACGGTGGCGGTGGCGAGGGTTTTGGGCATGAGCTCATCGAACCCGGCGGGGTGGAGGTTGGAGCTGATCGCGACGGAGCGTTTTTCGTAGGCTGCGTCCACGACCCGGTAGAGGCCTTCGGCGGCGTCCGTGGCCACGGGCAACAGACCAATATCATCGATGACCACGAGCTCGGCGCGCAGGATCCGGGCAACGGCCCGGGTGACGCTGTCATCGGTTCGGTGGGCGCGGATGAGGACGCCGAGGTCCTCGAGCCTGAACCAAGCGACCCGCATTCCGGCTTCGACGGCCTGCTGGCCGAGGGCTTCGAGGAAGAACGTCTTCCCCGTCCCCGAGGGCCCGCAGACGACCAAGTTTTCCCTGCGGGTGATCCATTCCAGGGTCCGCAGTGCCTGCTGGGTCGGGCCCGGGATGGAGGACGCTGCAGGGTCCCACGCCTCGAAGGTCTTCCCGGTCGGGAACCCGGCTGCTTTGCGGCGGGAAGCGAGCATGGACCGGGCCCGGCCGGCGGCTTCCTCCGTGAAGAGGGCCTTGATGACCTCGGCCGGTTCCCACCGCTGGGCGCGGGCGGTCGCGATCAGGTCCGGGGCCAGCGCCCGGGCGTGGGGCATTTTCAGGGACCGCATCAGGGCCTCCAGGTCCGCCGGTAGCGGCGGAGCCACGGTATTGGTCGTGGTGACGGGGCTCATCGGGCCTCCTCCGGCGTGGTGATGGTTGCGGGGTTGCCGATCGCGGCCCACGCCCCTGTTCCTTGGGTGAGGGAGGTGGCTTCGTTGGCGGCGTGGGTGGTAGTGCGGCGGATGTTGGCGTTCAAGATCGAGGCGAGGTCCGGGTGCGCGAACCGGCCGTGCAGGGCGGCGTCGCCCAGGGCCCGGTCGACCTGATCAGTGCCGGCGATTTTGGCCAGCGTAACGGCTTCGGCCATTTTCACGTTCATCCTTGCGGTCCCGGCCGCGGCGGCCTCGACGAGCCAGGTTCTGGCGCCTTCGCCGATGGCCAGGAACGCGGCCTCGTCCGCGCTGCGGGCCCTCACCTCGTAGTCGCCGGGGAGCTTCGCCCGGGTTCCGGGGAAGTGTTCGTCGTTGATGGCGGGGCTGCCGGGCCGTGCCCGTTCGTGGCGGGCGACTTCGACGGGCCCGGTCGTGCCGTGGTGGACGATGATGACCTGCTCGCCGGGCCCGGTGCCGTGGGTGCGGACGAACACCCGGGCTCCGAGCAGGTGGGCCGGGACGGAGTACTGGGCGTTTTCGAAGGTGACCATTGGGGTGTTCTCCGGAACGCCGCGGGCCAGGCCGAACGCGACCGTGTGGGCGGTGTCCGGGATCCGGTGCAGCCGCGGGGCTTCCTCGGCGAGCATGGCCGCGGGTTTCCGCCGCGTCGTCCGGTGCTCACGGTGATTGACCTCGTCCATGAACGCCGTGCAGGCGGCCTCGAGCTCGGCGAAGGTGCGGTAGTCATCGCGGAGGTTGGTGTCTTTGGGCACGAGGTCGGCCTTGGCGAGTTTCACGGACGCTTCGACTCCGCCTTTGGTGGCCGGGTCCGCCGGTTGGCAGGTCAGCACGGTCACCCCGTAGTGCCGGGCGAAGTCCAGGGTCTGCTGGTTGCGCACCGGGACCCCGGCGACGTGGGCGGTGGTGACGGTCTTCTCGTTGTCCGTGAGGACATAGGTCGGCGCCCCTCCGAGGATCCGGAAGCACCGGTCCAGGGCCGCGAACACGCTCGGCGCGGTCCTGTCCCTGAGCGGGATCACGATGCGGAAGCGTGAGAACGCCAGCCAGGCCACGAAAAGGATGGTCTTCACCCCGCCGATCCGGGGCCCGTCGCCGAAGTCGTACTGCAACCACATCCCCGGTTCTGTGATCCACGGCCGGTGGACGCGGGTGTGGCCCAGCCGCCACGCGGCTTTGACCTGCGCGATCGCCCGGCGGGTAGACCGTTCCGAACCGGTGTAGCCCAGAGCGAGGAGCTTTTCGTGGGCCTTGTCGGCCCGGATCCGGCCCTTGGAGGCTTCGATCCATTCCTCGATCTTGGGCAGGAACGCGTCGGTGACCCGGCCGCGGGCCGCGGGTTCCCCGATCGGCCGGCCCGCGTCACGGGCGGTGACGTGTTTAGCAACGGTGTGGTGCGAGCAGCCCGTGAGCTCCGCGGTGGCGCGCAACGATCCGGTCAGATCGTAGGCAGCAAGAATTTCCATGATTTCTCCGTCAGACTTCATACAGGGCCTCTTCCTGGTTCGCTTTTGGTGCGCTTAGACACCGTCATCAAACCGCAGGGAGAGGCCCCCACCGCTTAAAGACGCGGCAGGAACAAGTAAGGAAGTGGGCAGATCTCATGGCCACCGGCGGGCAGTTCTGCTGGCCGCCAGCGGGCACTTTCGTGGCCGCCTATGGGCAGTTTTTCATGGCCGCTAACAGTATGGCGAAACGAGTTCCGTCCCCGGCGCTCGGGCGGCTGCTGGATGCTACTGGCTCCCCTATCAATACAATGGCGGGATGGTGATGGAGCCGTGATCAACTTTGAAAACCAGCCCTGGCCGGATCCGATTGAGGGGTTGGTCCTCGATCTGGACGGAACAATTTACCGCGGTGATGTCCCCATTGAGAGCGCGATCCAGGCGCTGCATCAGTTCCGCACCAGTGCGGTCCCTACGGTGTTCATGACAAACAACTCCACAAAATCGCGTGCCGACTTCGCCGCGAAGCTGACCAGGATGGGCTTCGCCGCCGACCCCGAGCAGATCGTCAACACTGCCTATGCCACGGCACGCTACCTCGTGGAAAACTACGAGCAGGGCCTAATCGTCTACGTAGTGGGAGCGCCCGCACTTTCGCGTGAAATTGAGGAAACGGGATTCGTCCTCTCAAGCCACAAGCCGGACATCGTTGTTATCGGGCTCGACCGTGAACTGACCTACGTGAAACTTCGCACGGCCGTACGAGCGATTCTTGCTGGTGCTCACTTCATCGCTACGAATCCAGACAGGCTGATCCCTGAAGGCGGAGAACTGGATCCGGGCGCGGGCACCTTGGTCGCGGCAGTCGAAGCCGCCACGCGACACCTCACCACGCCCGAAGTGATTGGGAAGCCCGAGTCACACATGCCCCGGATTGCTCTGGAAATGCTCGGGAGCCGCCCCGACCGCACAGTTGCTGTCGGCGACCAAATTCTTACAGACGTCGCGGCAGCTCAACGAGCCGGTATGTTCGGGGTCTTGGTCGAGACAGGGGTTCCTATCCACGCGTTCGAGGACGTGATTCCCAGCCGGGTGATTTCGAGTCTCCTCGAGATACCCGTCGGAAACCCATTCCGGCCCTAGGCAGCATGCCCCGGAGCTTCGGGTGGGGCAGTAGCAGCACCGTCCGTTGCGGGCCCTTATCCCGCATAATTTACAGCCCGCCTTCCGGGGCCGTTCACGAAAGGTTGACCATGGAAGCTCATCCCAATCGTCCCAGACCCATCGTTGGGCAAACCGCTCATCTGTCGCGCAAAGTCACCCACGAGGACATCTCGTTGTTCACCCAGATCAGCGGTGACCGCAACCCCCTACACTACGGGGACTATCTCATTAACGGTGTATCCGGCGGTTTCTTTTAGTAGCTTTCAGCGGCCGGGAATCGGTCGCTGAAAGTGATGGCGAAGGCGTTCAAAGCGGGCTTCCAACGCACGGCCCATCGGGTCTTGCCGGCACCGGTCGGATCGAGGGATCGGGTGACCAGATACAGGCACTTTAGCGCAGCCTGCTCGGTGGGGAAATGACCCCGGGCCTTCACGGCGCGCCGGTACCTGGCGTTGAGGGATTCGATCGCATTGGTCGAGCAGATCACGCGCCGGATTTCCACGTCATAGTCCAGGAACGGGATGAACTCCTCCCACGCGTTCTCCCACAGCCGCACGATGGCCCCGTATTTCTTGCCCCAGCGCTCGGTGAGCTCCTCGAACGCCGCCCTGGCGGCCGCAGCGTTCACGGCGGTGTAGATGGGCTTCACGTCCCGTTTGAGCGCGTCCCAGTCCTTCTTCGAGGCCAGGCGGAAGGTATTGCGGATCAGGTGGATGATGCAGGTCTGCACGGTTGTCAGCGGCCAGACGTTGGTGACGACTTCGGGCAGGCCTTTGAGGCCGTCGCAGACCAGGAAGAAGGTGTCTTTCACGCCGCGGTTCTTGATGTCGGTGAGCACGCTCATCCAGAACTTCGCGCCCTCACCGCCGGTGCCGGCCCACAGGCCGAGGATGTCCTTCTCACCCTCCAGCGTCACGCCGATCGCGGCGTAGACGGGCCGGTTGGCGACCTGCCCGTCGCGGACCTTGACGACGATGGCGTCGATGAAGATCGCCGCGTAGACCTCATCCAGCGGCCGGTTTTGCCACGCGGCCATCTCGTCGAGCACCCTGTCGGTGATCCGCGAGACGGTCTCCTTTGACACGGACGCACCGTAGATCTCGGCGAAGTGCGCGCTGATTTCCCCGGTGGTCAGGCCCTTGGCATAGAGCGACAGGACCATCTCATCGACACCGGTCAGGCGGCGCTGACGCTTCTTGACGATGACCGGTGAGAAGGTCCCTTCCCGGTCCCGCGGCACGTCCACCTCCACCGGGCCCGTGGTCTCCGTCAGCACCGTTTTTGGGCGCACGCCGTTGCGGGAATTCGCGGTCTGCTTCCCTGCCGTATCGTGCTTTTCATATCCGAGATGCTCGGTCATTTCCTCATCGAGCGCGGTCTCGATCACGGTCTTGGTCAGCTGCTTGAGCAGACCGTCCGGCCCGGTCAGGGACAGGCCCTGTTCCTTCGCCATTCTGACCAGCTCGCGCGCAGCGTCGCCCTCGGATACTTCTGTCTTCTTTTCAGCGGTTTTCGTACTCGGCACAGCCTCAAGTGTTGCGGCCATATCGGGCTCCTCCCCGCCAGGCTTACCGCCCGGCGTGTCGAGCCGGATACACCGTTATTTCCACAGTCCCACACTACGATCTCCGGGCTGCCCAGACCTCACGGTTTGGCGAGATTATTGTCCAAGGTGGTGTAACTAGTGCCATCCTGAACGCCGTCGTGGCTGAGGAGCTGCCGGGACCCGGATCCGTCTTCCTGAGCGTGAACTGGAACTTCATGGCTCCTGTTCGTCCTGGTGACGTTATTACCGGGCACGTCGAGGTAACTGAAGTACGTGCAGACAAGCCTGTTACGACGTTACGTACGTGGGTGGTTCGTGATGACGGAACAGTTGTTCTCGAGGGCACAGCTACTTGTTACACAATGGAGCTTGGCGGACCGCCGGACTAGGGCTTTTTGTTCTTGAAGGCCCCGGAAAGACACATGTGCAGGTATCACCACGTTCTGTGGGTCTGTGTGTCCTTTAGGCCTCCTGGAGGGACGCCAAGGTTGTAAGAGTTGAGGTGAGAGCGTCGGCCAGTTCCTTCCCCTTGGCTACAAAATGCCGGGAAAACTGGTTGCGATGTTCTTCATGCTCGTGGAAATGGTGAGGAGTTAGGACTCCGGAGAAAACTGGTACGTCAGTTTCCAATTGCACTCTCATAAGGGCGTCCACGACGCTTTGTGCGACAAATTCGTGGCGATAAATGCCCCCGTCAACCACGAGGGCAGAGGTGGCGATTCCGTCGTAATGACCGGATACTGCGAGGCGTCGGACGAGTAGCGGGATTTCGAAGGCGCCAGGCACTTGGTGGACATCCACGTTGGTAATGCCGGATTCTTTCAACCGTGCCTGAAAGCTTTCCACGGCACGATCAACGATGTCTGCATGCCATTGGGCGCTTACAACCGCTACGCGGACGGAGGACATAGCCTTAGGAGACAAGTGAAATGCCTTTCTTTTGGAGCTCACCGGAATGCTTGCTGCTTCCGCCCGGTGGTCTCGCCTCGGAGCTGGTTATTCGTCAGGGGAACGGCGGCTTGTAGAACTTCAACTAGGGAGTCCGAACTGGCCGCCAGGAGTCCCTGCCGGCCAGTTCAGAGTACTGCCATGACGCTGGTGGTGATGTAACTCTTCGGAATATCGGAGGGTGCCGATTGGTCAGAAGATGCGGGCAGCGATCTCAGCCGGGGCTGCCAGCAGTTCCTTGATCTCGTCGTCGAGCTTCACGAGAGTCAGGGACATTCCAATCATGTCCAGCGCGGTGCAGTATTCGCCTACATAGCTCCGGCTTACCGTGATGCCTTTTTCGGCAAGACGCGTGTGTGCGCTGCCGTTCAGAATGTAGAGCTCGCTGATGGGCGTGCCGCCCAGTCCGTTGACCATGAGGGCCACTTCGTCACCGTCTGCGAATGGCAGGTCGGGGACAATTGCGTTGAGCAGCTCGTCCACAATCTCGTCGGCCGTGGCGATTTTGACGCGGCGGCGGCCTGGCTCGCCATGGATTCCAACGCCGATTTCCATTTCGTCGTCGGCCATCTCGAACAGCGGGGCACCCTTCGCGGGAGGCGTGCACGCGCTCAGTGCAACGCCCATCGTACGGGTTGCGGCGTTCACCTTCTCGCCGATACGTACGACCTCGTCCAGGTCGGCGCCGGCTTCGGCGGCAGCCCCGACTGCTTTCATGACGAAGAAGTTGCCGGCCACTCCTCGGCGACCAATGGTGTAAAGCGAGTCTTCGACCGCGACGTCGTCGTTGATAAAGAGGGTGCGCACATTGATGCCCTCAGCCGCGGCGAATTCGGCGGCCATCTCGAAGGCCATCTTGTCTCCGGTGTAGTTGTTCACCAGGAGGAGCACGCCTTTGTCGCTGGCGAGGCGGCGGGTGGCCTCTACGACGTAATCCGCTGGCGGCGCAGCGAAGATATCGCCGGGGCAGGCGCCGTCGAGCATGCCCTTGCCGACCGCCATGACGTGCGCCGGTTCATGTCCCGAGCCGGATCCCTGAATGATAGAGACTTTGTCCTGCCGTGGAGCGTCGGAGCGCATGATGAGGTTGTACTCCGGGACGTACGTCAAGGTCTCCGGGTTGGCCAGAGCGATGCCCTTGAGCATCTCGGGGACGAACGCTTTGGGGTCGTTAATGAACTTTTTCATTGCCGTCTTTCTCTGAATCGTTGTCGTTGATCCTGCGCTTGAATTCGTCACCGGGTACCCGCAATCCGCTCAGCCAGTACCGCCATTGCGATCGCTCCGGGGTCAGGTGAGCCGACGCTGCGCTCACCCGTGTAGGACGCGCGGCCGCGGCGGGCTGTCAGCGTGCTCGTGCGCTCAGCAGCATCACGGGCGACGACTGCAGCACTCTTGGCGATGGCTTTGGGGTCAGATCCTGCCCTGACTCCGGCCTCGATAGCATCAGTGAGGGGTACGAGCGCGTCAAGCAGGGTCTTGTCTCCCAGGCTGGCGCCGCCGCGGGCCATGATGCCCTCGGTCGCGGCCCGGAGCATGGCAACGACGTCGGCACCTTCGAGCTGCTGCTTGCCGCGGGCGACGGAGGACGCGCGAAGGAATGCGGTTCCCCAAATCGGGCCTGAGCTTCCTCCGATCCTGCTGCTCATCGTTAGGGCCACGCCGCCCAGGAAAGAGCCGAGGTCGGATCGGTCGTAGCCCTCCCAGGATTCGAGCACGATCTCGAAGCCGCGGGCAAGGGAATAGCCGAAGTCGCCGTCGCCGGCGACCGCGTCGAGATCGCAGAAGTACGTCTCGTTTTCAACACAGGTCTGCGCGATCGTCTTCACGACGTCTTCGAGACGAATTGTGCCTTCTGTAACGGAGGCGGTGTCGTTTTGCATTTCAAGGCTCCTTAGGAAATCAAGAGAAGGTTGGGATGGACGTTGCATTTAGGAGGTCAAGAAGATTCTTCAACGACACTTCGCCGTCGACGCCGACGGCGTGCGGGTCGGAGACCACGGCCACGGGATGGTCCGGCAGCTGGCCGAGCGAGTCGACAACCAGCGCCGCCCCCGTGAAATCTTCATTGATGGTGTAGCTGCTGCGGGTGACAACGGTGGTCAGGCCGGCAGCGAGGGCGGCCCTAAGGCCGTTAGCGCTGTCCTCGACCACTACTGCCTGAGTGGGCTGGATGCCGAGTTCCCTAATGGCAAGGTGATAGATGTCGGGCGCGGGCTTTTTGTGTTCGACCATGTCGCCTGCAAAGACTGAGAACTGCCTGGCCAGATCGGTTCCAACGACATGTTCGAGGACTGCCCGGACCGATTCCTCGGCTGAGGTTGATGCCACTGCGAGTTGCCAGCCCGCGTCAGCGGCCTCGGCCGAGATCCGGGCGATTCCAGGGCGTGGGGGCAGCTCTCCGGCGCGTACCATCGCCGTGTAGCGGGCAGTCTTTTCGCGGTGCCACTGTGCGATCAGGTCGTGCTGGGCCTCCCGGTCCTCGGGAAGGCCTGCCTTCGCGATGAATTCGGGTGTGAGCAGTTTGCCGAGCCGCTCCTTGCCGCCGCCGATGGCCAGCATTTGGGCGTAGTCTTCCTGAGACCAGTGCACCGGCAGTCCGAAGTGCTCGAAAGTCGCGTTGAATGCCGGCAAGTGGCCATCACGCTCGGTGTCGGAGAGGACGCCGTCGCAGTCGAAAATCAGGGCATCGCTCATCGGGAACCTACTGCCTCGTTGGCGTGCTGTGCGCGGCCAGCCGCACCGAACTGCTCGATGTGTTCCACAATTTCGTTCCGGACGGCCGCCGAGACATCCCGGAACAGGCTCGGTGGATCCCACCGGTCGTTGAGACGGGCGCCGTCAAGGTGCTTAGCGGCTGCCTGCATGTAGGAATGCTTGACGGCTGTGGAGATGTTGATCTTTGACACGCCCGCGTCGATGAACAGCTTGAAGTCTGCTGCGGAGAGGCCGGTGCCGCCGTGGAGGACGATCGGCCTGTCGACGAGGGCGGCGAGCTCGCGCACGCGACTTGGCAGAAGCTTCGGGGGGGTCTTAAACGCCCCGTGACTGGTGCCCACCTGGGGTGCAAGCATGTCAGCGCCGGTACTCTTAGCGGCCGCCGCGAGTTGCTCGACGGTGTAAGAGTGCAGTGCGGTGTCGGAACCGACGCCGTCCTCAACGCCCAAGATGTTTTCAATCTCGGACTCCACGTCCACGCCGGCAGCGTGGGCCTGGGCGACAACCTCGGTAGTTTCCCTGACGGCGGACTCAAAGTCGCGGTCGGAAGCGTCGAAAAGAACCGAGGACCAGCCCGCGGCCACGACCTCGTCAATGACGGTCCGGTCCGGACAGTGGTCCAGATGCAGTGCCACGGGCACGGTGACATCTTTCGTCACGGCTTCGAATGTCGCGCTGAGAAGCCGTGTGCCGGCGGTGCGCACCGTTTTGACCGACACCTGCACAATAAGCGGGGCAGAGCAGGCCTGGGCGGCCTCGACTACGGCCCGCATGCTGACTTCATCGAAGACGTTGACCGCCGGCACGGCGTATCCGTGATCGCGTGCGGTTCTGGTCAGTGTTGCTGTCGAAACGAGCATCCTCGTCCTTACCTTTCAGTGGTTCCTTCCAAGTTGCCCGCGTCGGATTACTGTGACGCGCACCATAAAACCTGAAACTAACGTAGACTATACAAGTATGTACCGCGCTATACAACACCGCGGCGGGCTATAATCGGCTAGGAGGTGCCAATATGACTGATGTGCTTGAGCGTGACTCTTCTGTCCCGCTGTACCTGCAACTTGAAGAGATCCTGCTGGCCAAGATCACGAGTGGCGAGTGGGCGCCCGACCAGCGGATCCCCTCCGAGAACGAGTTGAACAGGATTTACGGACTGAGCAGGATGACGGTCCGGGGCGTGCTCAACAAGCTCACTGCCGATGGGCTGCTGATCCGTGTCGCGGGCAAAGGCACGTACGTAGCCCCGCGGAAGATCAGCGCAGTGTCGCCGGCCTATAAGGGCATCCGGGAGCAACTCGAGGCCCTCGGCTACCACACCTCGACACAGCTTGTCTCGCTTGACCTGGCTGCTCCGCCCGCCAGAGTGCGGGAAAGGCTGGGGCTCGGTCCAGAGGACCAGGTTTTCGCGATCGTTCGCTTGCGCACCGTTGACGGCAAACCCTTGAGCTTGCACCGCTCGTTCATTCCGGCCCGTTTGGCGCCCGGGTTGGACACGCACGACGTCGTCAACGAGCAGCTCTGCGTGGTCCTCGAGGAGAACTACAGCCTCCCGATGAAAAGTGTCAGGGAAAACCTCGAGGCCGTGGCTGTGGATGGCAATGAAGCCCGGCAACTTGGCTTGCGCCGGGGAGACCCGGCGCTGCTGCTCACTGACGTCATTTCGGACCCGGCGGGCACGGCCTTTGAGTACTCTTCGATCGTCTTCCGTGGTGACACCATGCAGCTGAAGTTCGACTACCAGCTCGATTGAACCAGGCTCCTGCTCCTGCTGAGTGGTAATCATCTGCACAACGCACCATGAAAGATCCGCCAGATGAAGGCCGGACCTCCCATGATCACAGCGGGGTCAGAAGCCAAGGTAGGCCTGCTGGGTGTGTTTGACCTGGGGTGGCTGCGCGAAGTGAGGTCCTGCGAGTTCCCGCCACCTGGTGAATGCTGTAGAGCTGCGAAACCGTTCCGTATGATCTTCCAGGGTTGCCCAGCCAACGATCAGGGTGTATTCGGACATGTTCTCCACGGTCCGGTCCACGCGGAGGCTGAGTGCGCCCGGGGCTTGCTGAAAAAGCGGGACGGCCTGCGAGAGGACGTCTTCGAAAGCGGCTTCGGAGCCGGGCTTGATGGTCAGTGTTGCGACTTCGTAGATCATGCGCACACTCCTTTTGAGATTGCGGACTGGCTGGGACAGGTGCTGGATTGTTCGATCTTCGTAATGCTTGTGCCCGTCGGCGACATGAGTGATGCGGCGGCTGCATCCGATTCCGGGGGGGCATGCTCGCTAGTCAGAGGGCAGGTCCATCCGCGCGATCCTGTCGTCCCGGCTGCCGTATCCGAAGTGGCGGACAGAGGCGGTAATTCGCTATGACGACCCGGTACGCGTCTGGCCGTGCTGAGCTCAGGCCGCAAGCAAGTCTGTCAGCTTCGCGTGGAGTCCGGCAGCGTCAAGTCCGTAGTGCTGCAGCAGCCCTGAGTACGTCCCTGTGATCACATGCTGGTGAGGGAGTCCGATTGCATCATGGCGGACTCCGAGGTGGCGGATCGTCTCTGAGACCGCTGCGGAGAGGCCTCCTCGGATGTAGTGCTCCTCGACCGTGATCACATGGCCGGTGCGTGCGGCCGAGGTAGTGATCAGCTCAGCGTCGACCGGCTCCACGGTCGGCATACCGATCAGGTCCACTCCGATGCCGTCGGCAGCGAGGAGGTCGACGGCGTGGATCGCTTCGGCGGTTACGGCCCCGGTCGTGACAACGGTCGCCTTCTCCCCCGTGCGGATGGAACGCCCTTTACCGATGACGAAGGGCTCTTCCTCAAAAAGGTCGGGGATGGCGGGACCGCCCACGCGCATATAGACGGGACCCTCATGGGTGAGCATCGCATCCACGGCAGCCCGGATCTCGCCGGGGTCCTGGGGAGAGATGATCACAACGCCGGGCAGCATCCGGATGATGGCGTAGTCTTCGAGCGAGTAGTGGGTTGGTCCGAGGTCCGAGTAGGTCATCCCTCCGTTACGTCCGACAATCTTGACGTTTTGGCCCATGTAGGCGATGTCATTACGAAAGGCCTCGTAGTTGCGGTTTGTGACGAAGGCGGCGATGGCGGCAAACACCGGAATCCGCCCGGTAGTAGCCAGCCCTGAGGCGACCCCCGTGACACCGTGTTCCTGGATTCCGAATTCAAAATATCGTTCCGGGTGCCGGCTCTTGAAGGTACCGAAACCCGAGGACACGCCGCTGTCGGCGGAGAGGACCACAATCCTGTCATCGTTCTGTGCCCTGCTGGTTACGGCTTCCCCGAAGGTCTTGCGCGGATCGATCAGGGGTGTGCTCATCGTGTTCCCACCGTTTCTGAGATTGTGGCCAGTCGGTTCTGCAGCTCTGCCTCGGCAGCGTCTAGTTCTTCCGGATTTGGTTTCCAGTAGTGCGATGCTGCAGTTCCTTCCAGAAAGCTGATGCCCTGCGCCTTAGTGGTCCGGGCCACGATGGCCGTCGGTCTGCTCGTGCTAAGTGGTGTCTGGTCGAGGACGGAGATGACTTCGCGCATGTCATTGCCGTCGATCGTGCGCACGGCCCATCCGAAGGCGCTGAACTTGTCCGTGATTGGCTCCATGTTCATTACGTCCGCCGTATGGCCGCTGATTTGCAAGTCGTTGACGTCGATGAATGCAACCAAATTGTTCAGCTTGTGGTGTGCAGCGATGGCGGCCCCTTCCCAGTTGGAACCCTCGGGGAGCTCGCCATCTCCAAGAACTGTAAATACCCGGCCGGCGCCGCCGGAGAGCCGCAATCCGAGAGCCATGCCGCAAGCGATGGGGAGGCCGTGCCCAAGGGCCCCTGTGTTGGCCTCCACTCCGGGAAGTTTATGCATGTCAGGGTGGCCGGCGAGTCGACTTCCATGCCCGGCATACGTGTCCACCAGGTCTTCTGGAAAGAATCCGCGCCGGGCAAGGACAGCGTACTGAGCCATGGCTTTGTGCCCGGCAGAGAGAAGGAAGCGGTCCCGGCGAGGATCCGTCGGCTTGGCCGGGTCGACGTTCATCGTACGGAAGTAGAGTGCAGTGAGGATGTCAATGCAGGAAAGGGCTCCGCCAAGGTGTCCAGAACCGCCCGCGCGGAGCATGCGGAGGACCAGGAGTCTGGCCCTGGTTGCTTCGAGTTCGAGGGCTGCGATGTCGTCGTTCATGGGCGCGCCTCATTCCCGCCCTCGTAGCGATAAAGTTCGGCGAGCTTTGGCGTGCTGCGCTCTGACGGTTCGTATGCCACTGCAAGATAGTCACGCAACAGCCGCTTCGCGGTTTCGGGACCGATGACCTGGGCGCCCATGGCGATCATGTTGGCACTGTTGCTCAATTGGGCACGCTCGGCCTGGTACGAGTCCATAAGCAGCGCGCAGTAGGCTCCCTTGACTTTGTTTGCAGCGATGGAGACTCCGATGCCGGTGCCGCACAGCACTACTCCCCTGTCGACCTCACCCCGGGCGACACTTTCGGCGACATTGATGGCTGTCAGCGGGTAGAGGGGGTCTTCAGATCCAAAATCGCGTACCTCGTGGCCGAGCTCAACTGCATAGCGGGCGAGCACCGCCTTAAGATCGCTCGCGTTTGGGTCACAACCGATACCAATAAGCATGGTTCTCCGATCTGTACTTGTATAGGGTTGTATAGATAGTAGGGTTCGCGGGCTGGGAAATCAAGGGTCTACCCTGAAACAGGCTGACTGAGGTTGGAGGCAGTCCGGCCTGGCGGCGATGTGGGAGCAGAGATCGCGCGGACGCTGAGTGCCCGCGGCGGACCGACCGCAAGAGGACCCGTACAGGCACGTTGGCGCCCCGCGGAGATGCAGCGCTGTGATTGCATCGGTGCTTGGGGGTGGGCTGGGCGCAATCCTGATCCCGCGTGCCCCACCCTCGCTTCCCAGACGCTTGGCTAAGCTCAGTGGAGAACAACTGCTGCGGAGCTGTCAGGCTCGGCCCATCAGACATGACGGGGCGCTGTGCCCGGGTGCACGCACCCCTGTACAGGGGCTCTTGTTTAGCAGGCCGACTCGCGGCATCAAGTTCTCTGCTTCACAAGGTAGAGAACAGCCGAGGAGTCTGCCTCATCGGACCTTGAGGGCATCGGCTGGGCCGCTCACATCGGCTGGGTGTGGGGAGATCAACTCCAGGACTCTGCGATGCGTTCGGCCAGGACCGCGATGGCAACGGCTCCGGGATCGGGGACACCCACGCTCCGCTCGCCGCTGTAGCTGGCGCGTCCGCGTCGGGCCACCAGCACACTGGCCGCGTCTGCAGCGTCACGTGCGGTTTTTGCGGCAGAGACCGCAATCTCCCGCGTCTGTGAGCCCGAGGTGCTTAGGTCCTCGACGTTGTCGGTCATGGGAACGAGAGCGTCGAGGAGGGTCTTGTCGCCCACCTCCGCGCCACCACGGGCCTTGATTCCGGCGATCGCTGCCCTGAGCATGGCCACGACGTCTTGGATTTTCAGCTCGTCAACGCCTTTGACGGCAGTTCCGGCACGAAGGAACGCAGTGCCCCAGATCGGCCCGGAAGTCCCCCCAATGCGTGAGCTGAGGCAGAGGGCTACCGACTGAAGGAAGGCGCTGGCGCTTTCTTTTGGCAGGGTGTCCCACTGCTCGATCAGTTTTTCAAAGCCTCGTGCCAGCGAATAGCCGAAGTCTCCGTCGCCGACAACGGAGTCGAGATCGGAGAAGTAGCCCTCCTGTTCGACGCAGGTGTCAGCGATTGTGCGGATGATCTGCTCAAGACGGCCGATGTTCGTGGTCATTTGATGTGGTCCTGACTTTGAAGTTGCTGCTGCGACATGTACATCTCAGGTCCGTAATCCCTGGCATCGTCGTGCGGGCGGATGGGCGCTGGTAAAGTCCTCCAACGCGGTGGAGGGAGGCAACAGCACCTTGCGCCGGGGCTGAGCCTGCTGTTGGTTCTATTGGCCTTCGCCATGATGTTTCAGTTGCCTCAGCACGCTGCGGATTGCCAACACCCCTATGGCCGGGCCGAGGGCGAGGCAGACGAATGCCCATCCCCAGCCGGCGTTAGCCTGCAGTGTGGGGACGAGCCAGACGATGGGAACGGTCACGGTGTAACCGAGGGCCATCTGCAGGGTTAACATACTGCCCACATATCGCTGGTCGGCTACTTGAGTGATGAGCACTGAGAACTGGGCGGAGTCAGCGATGACCCAGAACCCCCAGAGGAGGGCGATGAGCAGGACGAGCCAGAGGGCGCCGGCCGGTATCCAGCCGATTACCGCGGCGCAGGCGCCAGAGAAGATCATGGAAACGATGGCTGACTTTGCGCTTCCGACGCGTTCTGCCAAGCGGCCGCCGACCAGACAGCCAACCGCCCCTATGCTGACGACGACGAAAGTCGCCAGGCTTGCGAACTGCTCTGTAAGGGGCGAGTCGGAGCGGGCAAGCACTGAACTGAGGTACACGGAGAACCATGACCACATGGCGTACAGCTCCCACATGTGGCCGAAATACCCCAGCGAGCTCATGAGTACGGGACGTGCGGTGAATGCCCGGAGTGCCTCTCGCAAGGAGAATTTACTGCGCGGAAAGGTGAAAGGGCCGTCTTTCGCCGCCAACAGCGCAGTGAGCCCGCCCGCAGCGCTTAGCAGGCTGGTGCCAACCACTAGGGACTGCTGCACGGTTAGGTGACAGGTTCTAGTCACGCCGCCAGTGCGACGGTCGTGTTCATGATGGTCTCGAACTCGATGGGCGTCAAACGACCCAGGCGTGCCTGACGGCGTCGCCGGTGATAGCTCCGCTCGATCCAGGTGACGATCGCGATGCGCAGCTGCTCGCGAGTGGTCCAGGAGCGGCGGTCGAGGACGTTCTTCTGGAGCAGCGCGAAGAAGCTTTCCATGGCGGCGTTGTCCCCGCTCGATCCGACTCTGCCCATGCTCCCGACCATGCGGTGAAGGGCAAGAGCGCGCAGGAACTTCCTGCTCCGAAATTGACTGCCCCTGTCGCTGTGCACGATGCAGCCGGCGACGTCGCCGCGCATCGCGACAGCATTCTCGAGCGCCTGAACGGCCAGGCGGGACTTCATCCTCGAGTCGATCGAGTACCCCACGATCCGGCCTGAGCACGCGTCCTTGATGGCGCAACAGTAGAGCTTGCCTTCCGCGGTCCGGTGCTCCGTGATGTCCACGAGCCAGAGCTGGTTCGGGGCTTCGGCGGCGAACACGTGCCGGGTCCGGCCGTCCTCGTCGACGACCGCGCACAGGTCGTCGTGGACCGGCGGGCCCGGCTTCTTGCCGTTACGTCCCCGCTTCTTCCCGAACGCGGACCACCAGCCGTTTGCGGAGGCGATCCGCCACGCGGTCCGGTCAGACATCGCCTCACCCGCGTCACGGGCCTCGTCGGCGAGGAGCCGGTGCCCGAACTCGGGGTCATCCTTGTGCGCGTCGAACAGCGCGTTCGCGCGATACGCCTCCACGACCTCGCTATCGGTGATGGGGCCGGCCAGCCATCGGTAGTAGGGCTGGCGGGAGAGCTTGAGCACCCGGCACGTCACCGTCACAGGGATCCCTGCTTCGGCGAGCTCTGTCACGAGCGGGTAGAACCTTTTCCCGGCAGATTCGCCTGCGACAGATACGCCGCCGCCCGCCGGAGGACCTCGTTCTCCTGCTCGAGCAACCGGTTCCGCTTCTTCAGCTCGCGGATCTCCGCCGCCTCGGTCCGGGACTGGCCGGGCTTCGCACCTGCGTCGATGTCGGCGCGACGCAGCCACTTCTGCAACGTCATCGGGTGGACCCCGAAGTCTTTCGCGATTTGCTCGATCGTCACTCCGGGCTCACGGTTCCTCGCGACGCGCACAACGTCGTCACGGAACTCGGACGGGTAGGGCTTGGGCACAGCAACATCCTTCCAGACCCACCCCGCGGGCAAGCCAGATCAGATGTCACCTACTCGTGCAGCAGTCCCCTACGAATCGCCAGTCCAGGCTTCCCGCGGCCGCCACGAGGTGAGGGGACGCTGATCCGACGGTCAGCGCACCAATCATGACGCCAACGGCGGTCGCCCGGGAGGTCTTGAACCACGTGGAGATGCACTTCATCGCCGAGGGGTACACCGCCGCCAGGCAGGCACCGGTTAGGATGCGAAGGGCGATGATCTGCCACGCGTCGTTTGCTGCCAGCATTCCCAGGTTCATGATGCCGGCCAGGGTGGCGCCAGCGAACATGAGATGCCGTGGGCCGAACCGATCTGCGGCACTGGTCGTCGCAAGTACCAGGGCGCCGATGACAAACCCCACCTGTACACCTATGGTCAGCCAGGCTGAGGTCGAATCGGACAATTGAAACTGGCTTGCCAGCTGAGGAACGACCGCGCTTGCTGAGAACCATGTGGCCATGCTGAGCAGCATCGCCACAGCCAGCGCCGCCAGGGCCCGCCAAGCGCGCTTGGGGATCAGAGTGGACTCTAAATCTCCGGTTCCGCCTGCATTCTGGGCGACAACGTCACCTTCGACTTCACTCATTGATGCCTTCATTCGTCCTCGAGGCGTTGCTGGGGTGTTACCTGATACCGGACCAATTTCCGGCCCCGTAGCCGACCATGGAGGCTTCTTCCAGCGTTAGTAGCGCCGGATCCGGGATTTCACCGCTTAGCCTCCTGCCCGGCGTCGTTCCCCGCTTGCTGGAGCTTACGTTGGCAGGGCCAGTCTTAGGGAGCGAGGCCGGTCTTGGTCTTAAGCGGATGCGAGAGGGGGATGGCGTCGCGAGCGTTCGCCATCCCCCACTGCTTTAGGACCATGATTCTTACCCTGCCTTTGGAGGGTGTGGTCCGTGTTACCGTCGCGCAGCACACCGGTGCGCTTTCAGGCCAATCCGCCACCTGCCCTGAAGCGCTACGCGGTGTCTTAGTCGACGGGGACTGGCTGCGTCACGAGGGCTTCGGTCGGCAGGCCGTCGCGGTCGATCTTGGTGCCTTCCTTGTACACGTCCGATATCGAACCCAGGTTGTTAATGTCCGTCAACGGGTCGGCGTCCAGAACCACCAGGTCAGCGAACTTGCCCGGCTGGATGGAACCGATCTTGTCCTGGCCGTAGGCCTTGGCTACGCCACTGGTGCATGCCACGATGACGTCCATCGGCGCCATACCCTTCTCCGTCACAGCGCGTGTCCACGCGAGGTGGTCCCTGCCGATCGTCCACGGATATTCGGGGTCATCCACCACGTTGAGGTCTTCGCGGACGTCGCGAGGGGTGCAGCCGGCGTCGGTTGAGAGGATGATGGGTGCCCCTGCGTCGATCAGCAGCTTTTCGTTCAGAGCGTGCTGGCCGCCGGCGTAGGTGGCCCACCGGCTTCCTTCTGATTCCCACCTGCTCTGGTGCGCATGGGTGACCGATTGCAGTGCGCTGGCCGATCCCACCGCGAGCAGCTTGTCGACCAATTCGGTGGAGATCGGCTGCTGGCGTGTGATGGTGGGGTGGATCAGAACGTCTGCTTCGACGTCAAGGGCAGCCTCCAGCGCGTGCGTGGAGAAGGTGTGCGTCAGCAACGGTATACCTGCCGACTTTACTTCCTCTGCGATGGCCCTGAGGGTTTTGTCGTTGAAGCAAAGGTACGTGCGGCCGCCCATATCGATGCCACCGAGCTGCTCGCTGACCGATACCTTAACCATGTCCACACCACGGGTGATGTAGTCGCGGACACGGGCACGGACTTCGTTCGTCGGAAGGACTGTCAGTTGATGTCCGACGCCCACCTCGAAGAGGCTGTCGAGGCGGTCGGCGAAGGTCTTGCTGATGTAGGGACGGCTGCGGCCGTGGTGGTCTGCGCTGAACGGTCCGCCCATGCCGATAATGGTTCCTGCTGCAAAGATCCGCGCTGCGGTCGCCTTGCCGGCGTTGATGCGGTCCCGGGCGGCGAGCACAGGGCTGGGTGCGTTGTAGGTGTCGAAGACGGTGGTCATACCGTTCTTCAGCCCGATCTGGGCGGCCTCGATGATGACGTCCGCCAAGCGCCCTTCCCAGCGCGCCAGGTATTCGATGCCGCCCGGGCCGCTGAGCAGGGTGATGCCGTCAAGAAGATGAACATTGCCCGAGACATAACCAGGCAGGACGTACTTTCCTGTGCCGTCAACGACGGTCGCGCCATCGGGAATCCGGACCGACCCGTCCGGGCCTACAGCGGTGAAGACGCCGTTCTCCATCACGACGGTGCCGCCTTGCAGCGGGGCACCCCCAAGGCCATCAATAACTGTGGCCGATTTGATAGCAATAGTGTTCATTTTACTTTCCTTGTTTTCGACGTCCGCCGTAGGATCCCGGACGGAATGTAGCCCCAGACTTGCTTTTCTTTTGCGCTGACTGGTGTGCGGTTTCTCGAGAAACGGCACACCAGTCAGCTTCCCTATTAGCTCAAGACACCAAACTCGCGTCCCGGCCATCTTCGTCAATGTTGCCCTTGACTGTAGATGCTGATGTCAACGGCTTATCAGGACCCAAGCGCTTCAGCAACGATGTGGTGAGTGCGTGCCCGATTCCCACCGCCACTGCGACCGCTGGCCCCTGCATCAGCCAGACAGGCACGAAGTTGTATCCGATTGCACCGATGATGACCCATGCCACGGCGGACAGGTTGAATCCGTGGAAGTACCAGTAGGGGCCCTTCCGGTCGAAAAGTCCGAGAACATCTATATGGCCGCGCTTCATGAAGTAGTCAGCCACGAACACGCCCACCAGAGGCGCAAATCCGTAACCCAGAATGTTGATGGCATCCGTGAACTGCTCCACGATAAAGGGGAAAGCGGCAAGCACCGTCCCAAAAATTGCAACTACGATCGTTGACCAGAAGCGCCCAAGCTTGGAAATCAGGTTGGCAAGCGCCAGTCCGCCCGTGTAGAGGTTCATGACGTTGACGGTCCAGTTGTCGAGGACGAGCAACAGCAGAAGGAGCAAGAGCGTAACTACACCGGGGTTGAGGCTGGGGATGACCTCAAAGGCGTTGGCAGTCTTGCCCAGTGCGCCTGCTGCGGCGTAAGCACCGAAGAAAGCTGCGCCGAAACCGCCAACCACTGCCGCCAGCAGAGTTGCCGTCCACATCTGGACCCGGGAGTTGGTGTAGCGGCAGTAGTCTGCGGCGTCCGTGACTTGGGCGAACCATCCAACTGCCATACCGCTGGCCCATACGGCGATGATCGACCAGTTCCATCCTTCAGTGCCCGCGAAGGAGAAGACCTCAGCCGGAGCAAAGCCGGGTGCACCTGAGGTTGCAAGCCACCACAGCAGGTACGCGATAACGAAGAGCTTGACGGGGAATGCGACCCGGGAGAGCCACTTCAGTGAGTGATAGCCGAACAGTGCCACCACTGCCTGGGCAACCGCGAACAGGAGGCTCACAACAATAAGCGAAACGTCGGCGTTGAACAGTGACTTAATGATGGCCACGATGCCGGCAGCGCCGGCCAGTGTTGTGAAGGCAAACCAGAAAGCGGAGCTGATGGTGCGCATGCCGCCGATGATGACTTGCGATCCTCTGATGCCTAGGAAGGCGCGGGTGGCGACAGTGCCGGGGAGCCCGTAGTCCACGCCGATCGTAGCCAGAATTGTGTACGGGATGAAGGCCATGACGACCCCCAGCGTCATGGCGATAACGGAGGCCCAGAAGGGGAGTCCTGCGGCCACTGCCAAGCCTGAGATCAGGATAAGGCCGGGATTCAGCAAAACATTGATGATGATTTGGAAGAGGGAGAACCATCCGACCTTCCGTTCCTCATCAGGAACGGGTTCGAGGCCGTACTGCTCGACATTCTTTGGTTGCTTCAGGGTGGGGACAAGCTCTTCGACTGTCTCAGTCAGATTGTGCTGTACTGCTGGATTTGGATTTGTCACGCTAACCGCTCCTTCGCGGGAAATGTGGATTGCTTAGTCAAGGCGGTACTCGGCAATAACTTCTTCATTGGGATCGTGCCCCAGGCCGGGGTTTGTGGGTACAGCGACTCGTCCGTTGACGGGAACGAGGGCATCGCCAAAGAGTTCCGCTTCGAAGTCGAAGTAGAGCCGTTCGACAAAGGGGGTGTCGTAGCGCGAAGCGTTGAAATGTACGGTTGCGAGTAAACCCGGCCCGAAGATGGCGGCATGGGGGACGATCTGCAGACCGTTCGCATCGCAGAGCTGCGCGATAGCTCGGGTGTCGGTAAGTCCGCCGACCTTGGAGACGTCGGGTTGGGCGACGTCGATAGCGCCGGCATCAACCATCGCCACGAAGTCGTAGTAGGTCCCCGCATTTTCGCCGGCGGCGGTCCGATACCCTTCTTTGCGCAAACGGGCCAGGCCACGGTAGTTCTCCGGCGGCCACACAGGCTCTTCCCACCAGTACGCGCCGAGGTCGGACATGTCGCGAGCCATTTCCTCAGCGACGGTAACCGACCATGGGCAGTTCAGGTCAAGCATCATCGTGGCATCCTTGGGCGCTGCAGCAAATGCGGCTCGGATCACCTTGGGGTCAATGTCGTGCAACTTGATGTGCTTATAGCCGCGGGTAACGACCTCCTCAATGACGTCACGCATTGCATCAACGTCACCCACCCGGGGAAGGCTGGCGTAGACATCCAGCTCGTTGGCGTACCGTCCGCCCAGGAGTTCAGCAACAGGCAGGCCGCTGGACTTTCCCATGAGATCCCAAAGTGCGAGATCGACTGCGCCGACGCCGTATTGCAACGGGCCCGAACGACCGAAGTTGTGAAGCTGACGTTCGATGTCGTTCTTGATCTTGCCAATTTCGTATGGATTGCGGCCCACCACCAGGCTGAGGACCTTCGTCTGGATCATGTCCCGCAGTGCCCTGTCACGGTTCCGGGAGAATGCCTCACCCCAGCCGACGAGACCGGTATTGGTCTCCAGCCGCACGAGCAGTACGTCGAAGCGCTTTTCCGGAACCTTGTCACCGTCCATGTTCCAGGGCACGAGGCCCGGCGACGCAAACGGCAAGGAGACGAGGATCGCGTCGGCTTTGACGATCTTCGTGGAAGCCATGTTGGAAACGTTGTTCGACAGCAAAGCTGACTGGTCGTTGACCGCAACTTTCGTCGGGAGGGATGTGATGTTCGTCATGGACAGAGACGATATCAGTTATCAGACCACTTGGGAAGTAAATTAATTGGCCGCCCGTTCCCAGGCGGATGTTCGGGCTGCCGCCCGAAGGTTCTGTGGCTATCTGGCGCCGAAAGGGCCCTTAGAAGGCCAATTTTATCGCCGCCTTCGTCGGGGTTCCAAGGCCTTGGATCGCTGCGGCGCCCGACTGGCGGGATCCGTCGTTGCGCTAGGAATAGAGACTCGTCCAGACCTGTTGAACAAACCGAATCCGATTCGGAAAGGGAAGGTCATGAACACGAAACATCAAGACGAACTGCTGCAGGCCCGCTACGGAACCCAGCCCAAGCCCAAGAACCTCATCTGGAACGCGCAGGTCGAACACCTGCTGGACCACCGCTCAGTGCGGACTTTTCTGCCCGAACCACTACCCGAGGGCGCGGTCGAGACGATGATTGCTGCCGCCCAATCGGCCTCGGCGTCTTCGAATCTGCACCAGTGGAGTGTCGTTGTGATTACTGACCCGGACCGCCGAGAGGAGCTGATGCACCTGGCCGGCAGTAAATCCATGAATGCTGTCTCTCCATTCATCAGCGAAGCGCCGGCAGTGCTTCTTTGGGTCGCCGACCTGTCAAGGAACGCACGAATCAATGAGCAGCACGGCAACGGGCTTGCCGTCTACGGGCACCTCGATTCGTTCCTCATGGCCTCGGTGGACACCGCCCTGGCAGCGCAGAACGCAGCCGTGGCCGCGGAATCGATCGGCCTCGGCGTCACGTACCTGGGGTCGCTGCGGAACCATGCCAAGGAGGTTGCCGCGCTAATCGGGATCCCGGCCTACAGCTATGTCGTATTCGGCATGGCCGTGGGAAAGCCGGACCCCGAACGCCGCAGCGGAATCCGGCCCCGTCCGGCGCAGTCTGTCGTGCTGCACCACAACCACTACGACAGCGGGGAAACGGCCGAGTGGGTCCACGGCTATGAGGATGCGTTCCGGGAGTTCCGCACTACTCAGGGTATGAAGCCCAAAACATGGATCGACTCCGTCGTGTACGGTTCGAGCATGGACTACATGGACGGGCGCGAGAACCTTCGAACCACCGTCCAGGAACGCGGCTTCGAACTGCGCTGACCAGCAGGGGGCCGGATCCGCAGACCGAAGGGTGCGGATCCGGCACGATCAATGGAGAAAAATGGTACGCCCGAGGGTTCCGATACTGACTCCAATGCGCATCGCCGACGCGGCCCTCGCACTTGTGGAGCAGACGGGCGACCTGCAAATGGTGCAGCTGGCAAAGACCCTCGGCGTCGCACCCTCGTCGCTCTACAGTCACGTAGACGGCCGTGCCGAGGTCATCGACCTCGCCCGGCTTAGGATGCTGGAGCGAATGGAGCCTCAGCCGCCGGTGACCCAATGGCGTGAGGGAGTGGAACGGCTTCTCCGCCAACTCACGGCAGGCTATACCCGACACAAGCGGATGCTGCCGCTGATCTTCGGTAGCACCATTTCCGAGGAACGGACCATTGCGCTCTACGAGCCCGTATTCGCCGCCCTTTTGGAAGCAGGGTTCATTCCTGAGCAGCTACGCTTGATCGCTGCATTGATTGACTTCCAGGCCATGGGACTGGCTCATGGGTTCCCTGAACCGGCCATGACAGAAAACATTCGGAAAAATTTACCCGCGTACACTGCCTCAATTGACCATTCCCAGTACAGCCCCGAGAGCGCTACTGCCTTTTCGGCCCAAGTGCTCATTCGCGGACTCGCATCGATGCTCCGCGAAGAACATGGATAGGAACTTCTGCCGCGCGTGCTTGCCCCACAAGTTGCGCCCCCAAATGAGGAACGAAACCCCGCCGGCACGGGTCCTATGCACTCTCCTGTGTTGGGTTGCCTACCCCGTCATGCCGGTCAATTACCGCCAGCAGGTCACGTTCAGACTCCTCGAGATGTTTGAGCATGGCAGCCTTCGCGGCGCCCGGGCGGCGCGCTACGATCGCCTCCATAATGGCCTTGTGTTCGGCAGTCGCTCGTTCACGACGGCCCCTCATCTGAATGCCGCGCGACGAAAACCCAACTAGCCCCTGCCGGATATCCTCGGTGAGCCGGAGGAGGATCCGATTCTTAGCGGCACGCGCGATCGCGAGATGGAACTCCACGTCGAGTGCGACATAATCTTCCGCGGACTCCACCTGCTCGAATTGAGCCGCCATTTCACGCAGGACTTTCTCATCCTGCGGAGTCAGGCGGGTGGCAGCTAGTCCAGCCGACGTCTCCTCCAAACCACGGCGGGCCTCCAAGAGCTCCAAGACAGTCGATCCTTCCAGCAGCAGAGACCTCAAACCGCTCTGGTCAGCCTCTTCGTTAACGGGCTCACTTTGGCTGTCGACCACCAGGACACCCACGCCATGAACGGTGCGGACCAGATTCTCGGCCTCCAGCATGCGGAGGGCTTCCCTGATCGAACTACGGCCGACCCCGAACTGATCTACCATGCTCCGCTCCGGGGGGAGCTTGTCTCCGGGGGCATAGTCGCCGTTAAGAAGTAGTTCCCGCAGTTGGGCGGCCACGGCGAACGGGACCCGATCCCGGTTGATCTTGTCTATTCGTGGCATCGTGTTGTTCTCGCGTCCGTGACGGGGTCTATATGTTGAAGGCAATTATAGGCGGACTGGACAGGTTGAAAGAGGGCAAGATGCGGTGCGCGCGGTTCGGGCTTGGAGGTCGGTCCCCCTAGCGGCGTCTGCCGGCCGCACTTGGGCCGACTGCCTGCTGAGGCCACGCAGCTCCATTCGCCTTTCCGATACCTTCCTACCGCCTTGGTCTGGCCACCGTGACCTCCTGCGCAGAGGACACCAGGACAGGTCGGATTTGCCAAATGACGAGTACGGCATTGCGCTCCCCAACATCGATCATTAGTATCTAGACAACCCTATACAAGTATATATAGCGGTGCTAGATTCTTACCGACGAAGATCTGATCCCGCTTCGGCGAACCGAAGATAGGTCTTGCCCTGACGCGATTCGAAGTATGCCCTGAGCGTGCGTCTGCATGACCTTTACCTGGTATCAGCATCGAAGGGCCCGTCAACCATTTCTGTCGGACGAATGAGACGTCTGGCCCATACACCCAGAGGATCTCAGGCCCTTCCGTCAAACAGATAACTCCGAGCGAAAGAAGACCATGAGCAAGAACATCAAGAACGTCCCCACCTCCGACTACCTGGCCGTCGTAGAAACAGTCAATGCCTATGTCGAGGGGGTCCGCCAGGGCAACCCGGAGAAGGTCAGTGAGGCCTTCCGCGACGACGCAACTATGTACGGCTTCACAGACGGTTCATTGGTCGGCGGCCCCATTTCGAATCTCTACTCCTTCGTAAAGACCAGCGGCGAGGCGCCAAACGTCATTGCACGCGTCGATATCCTCGGCATTGCACCCACGATCGCGGTCGCACGCGTTGACATGGAAAACGACGCGGTAGGCGCTGATTACACCGACTTTCACACACTCCTCAAGCAGGATGGCGAGTGGAAAATCGTCGGCAAGGTTTACCACCAGTACGAAAAGTAACACCAGAGGGCGAGGCTGCCACTTCAGGTCGCCTCGCCCTGGCTTCCCTAAAAGTCCCCGCCCTTCACTCATCTGGAGCAACTGTGCCTACCCTGTCGGAACGTATTCCCCTCATCGCCGGCAACTGGAAGATGAATCTCGATCATCAAAAGGCGGCGGAGGTGCTGCAACAGTTGCTGGCAGTATTTGACGACTCCCGGCATGACCGCATGCCTGTCGAAGTAGCAGTATTTCCCCCCTTCACGGCCCTGCCTGCAACAGAACTAGCTGTTGGCGACAGTACTGTCCCGCTCGCATACGGTGGGCAGGACCTTTCTCCCTACGACTCCGGCGCCTATACCGGCGACATCAGCGGCCAGTTCCTCGCCGCCCTCGGCTGTCGCTACGTCCTGGTTGGGCACAGCGAACGCCGAAGCGTTCATGGCGAAACAGACGACGTCCTAAATGCCAAGGTCATAGCCGCCCTGCGACACGAAGTTGTGCCAGTACTATGCGTTGGGGAAACCCTGGAGGTTCGCCAAGCAGGCAAGCATTTCGAACACACACTCAACCAACTCCGAGCGGGCGTCAAAGGCCTTACCTCTCACGAAGCCGGACAATTGGTCATAGCCTATGAACCAATTTGGGCCATAGGCACCGGAGCCGTGGCCGGACCCGAAGACGCACAGGAGATGTGCAAAGCTCTCCGGACCGAATTTGGGCGCCTTTTCGGCCCCGAGCAAGGACAGCAAGTTCGCTTTCTATACGGCGGCTCGGTCAAGGCTTCCAACGCATCCTTCATCCTCAATCAGCCCGACGTCGACGGGGTGCTCGTGGGAGGTGCGAGCCTTGACCCAGTCGAATTCGCCCGCATTGCTGGGTTTGCGGTGGGACCTAGATAAATCAAGGGGCCGGTCGAAACCACGTTTATGGGACTTGAGCTTCACAATAAGCGTCTAAAGCCGAGGACCTGCTGTCTGTTAGGTGCTGCAGCAACTGGCTTTTAGATAGCCCAATATGGAGCGTCGGGGGCTCGAGGACAATCCGACTCGTACACATCGCCCCGACTGGCCCCACCAAGCGAGGACAAGCATTCGGCGCATTGTTCATCCACCTCGCGACCCGCACCCTCCTCCTGACCATACAGAAGGTCACGACGAAAATTCGCCTCCGGAGCACTTGTCCAGGCCATGTTTATGGAGCTGAAAGGAGCACCCAATGCCCAATGAGGCCTCAGTAATAACTGTCAGGGTCGAAGACCACGCTTCGAGGGACAGGGAATTGGACCTTGCGATTTCCGCCCTTTGCACAGAAGCAACCGACTGCGGGGTTCTCGTGACCAGGATCGAATTTACAACATATATCGTCGCCCTCAGCCCGCATGTCCCCTTCGGCGTAATCCAAGAGGCTGACTTGCTGTGAGCAGGAGTAACGACGATCGGCAATGATCCCACGGAACGGCCACGCCAGATTCTCTGCATCCCGAGAAAAGCTTCGATACCAAAACAGCAAGAGAACTGCCGGCACGTAATGACGAAGAACAATAGGAAGCTGTGGAGAAGCACCCACTCCTGACCTGGACCGGTCTCGGCCCTGGTGATGTCATGTCGTTTGAAGAGGCAGAGACTGGAGAATTTGTTACCGGAAGGGTGGAGGCTAAGACAACCGACGGACTCATCGTGTGGCTAAGGGACAGCTTCGACGGCAGGAAGGCATACCACTTTCACGACTGCAAGGCGGTGCAACTCCTGAGGCAGCCGGAGTAAGGCAGCGCCAACTGCACATGCGGACGCTACCAACCCGTGAATCCTTAATTCCGCTCATTCTGCCTATTCAAGCGCGCTCTTACTGACTTGCAGCTTGGAGATCGAATTTGCCCCTCGCTTAGCATGGTTCACCTGGGCAGCAGTGGATTTCAAGCACACCCCAACCTGACGTCAGGCAGCGCTAAAAGACCGTCAGAATTGGATGCGAAAACAAGTTCCTGCACATGCCCAGGGAGCAGTCTTGGATTTCAATCTGACAGCCAGCCCTGCTGCGGCAGCTACCGGCAGGGCTCCCAATCCCAGCCGTGGATATCCCCGATTGACCCCAACCATGGACAGCTCGCAAGGCCACCTTAAGTCCGGGTATTGCGGGTTTCTGTGCTTGCACCGAGCGCGAGGTGGTTGAAAGGCCGTACTAGGCGTGCAGGGCTATTTCGTTCGCCAGCTCCGTTGGCTTACACGCTCGGGCATTGTGGTGGGTGCGTCCAGAGTTTTCTCGGCTGCAGCTACGAACCAACCGATCCATCTGTCCATGAACTCACTGGTGTCGTCCCTGTCGATTTCACTCACTGGCCATGCAAGCTGGCCTACCCCGTATACGCCTTCAAAGTACTGAACCGCCTCTCCTGGCTTGCGGGAGAAGGGCTGCAGATCACTATGCACATCTGCTGGCCGTGTGCTCATAAAGGACATTTCGTACCATCCGTACTCGCCTGCCCTATGTGCGTCGCAAAACCACAGAGAGTGGCTGCGGGCTATCCAGCCGCGATGGCTGTGACGTTCACGTGTAACGCTAATTACTGCGCTGCTGATGACATCAAATGGGCCGTCCCAGTCCGGTTCCGATATGGGGCGGCTGAGTCCAAGCCGGGCCCCTTCTAGTTCGGCTACGAAGGTCATGTTCGGGGGTGCGGGCGTCAAAAACTTCGCAGAGATGGCGTTATCTGCAATCTCCTCAAACAATGGCTGGGAAATTGATTCGAACATTGCCACTGATGAGTCGAAGAGCCGGCTTCTCTTGGCTGCTACCTCGTCCATAGCCCGGCGCTCCGCGTGAGCTTGGGCTTGTCGGCTGAGTACTTCGCTGTCGAATATTGCCAGTTTACGAGTGCCACGGAGAGCGGGTTCAAGCGTGGCCTTTTCCAGCCGTGACAAGATATTTGCCGGTCTGGGCCGAGCTTCAGGTGCCTTATTTAGGCACTCCATGATTATGTTACGCAGGCGAGTAGTTCCAGCTTTTATCGGGGCGGGCGTGACTGTCAGATGCTGATGTCGGTAGTCCCCTTGCGTCGGACCGGAAAACGGTCGATGACCCGCAACCATCTCGTACGCCATGATTCCGAAGGCGTAAACATCGGCGGCCGAGTCGGAATGCTGCATCAGCCATTGTTCAGGCGCGGCATACGGCAGGCTCAAATTGCCCTTGCGGGTGTCAGTTGCAGTCTTTGCATCCTTATAACGGGCTATACCAAAGTCAGCTAGGCACCACGTGCCGTCCAACAGCAGTACGTTCCCTGGCTTTAGGTCCCTGTGCACAATTTTGTTCTCAATGCTGGCCAAAGCCTGTGCTACGTCTGTCAAGATCTGTACGCACTCCGCCAGTTCTACTGGTTCAGGCAGCGCCAGCCGCTGGGCGAGTGACATTTCAGCTCGGGGCATTACGAGTACCCAGAAGTCCTCGTGCTCACCAGAGTCGAGGATGGGAACAATGTGAGGGTAGGCGGTCGCTCCCAATGACTCCCCGATGAACATTTCACGAGTCGCTCCCGGGTCCTTCTTCACGAACTTGGCCACGGCATGTTCTGTTTCAGAGTTGGATGCGAGGTAAACTTCGCCGAATCCACCTACACCGTCTGGGAGTGCGGCTCCTCGCGTCCACGTTGTTCTATCCAGCTTGATTTGCATGCACTCACGCTACAGGCCTTACCCGGCCGCTGAATCCCTTCTATGCGGTTGAGGCAGCCTCATGGTGCCTGGGCCCGCACATCCAACAGGTGTTTGGGTAGTAGCAAACCCGCTGCCCACAGCCGGGGACAATCCTGATGGGTTATCCACCGCTACTGCTGCTAAGGGAGCTTTCCCGATGGCTCCCGGTTTTCAGCCGTGGATAACCCGGATTGCCCACAACTATCGACAGCGCGCGTGGTCACCGTGAGCTTGGCTGAGAACAACGCTTTAGAACAGCCCTGGAGGTGGTTCCTCGCAGGGTAGTGGAGCGAGTTTGGATCGGTGGCCGTCGTCCGGGTTGCAGCCCTTGAACGGCCCGTCTGTTGAGAGCAGAACAGACATGTGGTGGTCTGCATGGTCGCGCCACCACACGCTCATTCCTGTGGTGCCGTCCAAGCGCAGGAACTCCCAGGCGCGCCAGAGCGCTTCGAGGCGGCTGATCGCTTCGGCGTGTTTCCACCACTGCGGGCACCAAGTGACACCGCCCTGGACATTGAGCTGCCGGCGGTAGCTGGTGGCCAGCTTCTTGCTGACGAATTCGGCGACGTTCGGGTAGAACAGCTCAGGGGCGTCTGAGTCCTCCTCGGCTGGCTCGGTGGGGACTGCGGTGTCCTCCGGCTGAATATTCGCTTCGTTGGGGTCCACCGGTCGTGCGTTCGGGGGCCGGTGCGCTCATCGCCCGATATTGAGCGTGGGGACCGGCAGTGGCGTGCTTGGGGGCCACCGCGCGCTTAGGCTCCTTCCGCCGTACGTATAGGGCGCACGGCGGAAGGAGAACCATCAATGGTACGGAAGATCAGGGCCAAGCTGGTGTTGCAGTTGCGGGCCGAGGGCTTGTCCGGCCGGGTGATCGCGGCGTCGCAGGGCATGTCCCGGAAATCGGTCACGGCGGTGCTGGAGGCCGCCGACGCTGCCGGTATCGGCTGGGACGAGATTAAGGACCTTGCCCACGGCGAGGTTTACGAGTTGTTGTTCCCGGGTCGTGGTGAGCATCAGAGCGTGTTCGCCCAGCCGGACTGGGAGCGGGTTCATCGGGAGCTGGCGCGGGTCGGGGTGACGTTGAAGCTGCTGCACGGCGAATACGCTGATGGCTGCGCGGCCGGCAGCGAGCCGGCGATGGGATACGACCGGTTCTGCCGGACCTACCAGCGCCACGTGCTGGTCACCGGGGCCGCCTCGAGGGTCGGGCATAAGGCCGGGCAGACGGTCGAGGTGGACTGGTCCGGGCCGACGATGCAGCTGCACGGTCCGGTCACTGGCGCGACCCGGACGGTGTTCTTGTTCGTGGGGTGCCTGCCGTTCAGCCGCTACGCCTTCGTCGAGCCGACCTTGGATATGAAGCAGGACACCTGGTTGCGGGCGCACGTGTCGATGTTCGAGGCGTTCGGCGGCTCGGTGCCCAGGATCGTGCCGGACAACCTGAAGACCGGGGTGATCAGTCATCCCCGTGAGGGCGAGGTCGTCCTGAATGATGCCTACCGGGAGATGGCCGCGCACTACTCGGCTGCCGTGCTGCCGGGGAGGGTGAGGTCTCCTAAGGACAAGGCCAGCGTGGAAAACACGGTCTGGCACGTGGCCATGCGCGTCATCGCTGACCTGCGGGAGCAGCGGTTCGACTCGTTGCCGCAGCTGAAGGCCGCGGTTACCGAGCGGGTGGCGACCTATAACGCGGAGCCGTTCCAGAAGCGGCCCGGGTCCAGGACCAGCGTGTTCACCGCCGAGGAGCGGCCCCTGCTGACGCCGCTGCCGCAGGTGGCCTACGAGATCAGCCGGTGGGTCTATGGGCGCAGGGTGGCCCGCAACGGACACGTCGCCTGGGAGAAGAACCACTACTCGGTGCCCTTCGCCCATATCGGCACCACGATCGACCTGCGCATCACCGACCGGATGCTCGAGGTCTACCGGGGCGTCGAGCGGCTGAGCAGCCACTTGCTGCTGCCGGCAGGCTCGGCCAACGAGTACCGCACCAATGACGCCGACCTGCCCGCCGGCGGGCGGTATCAGCCCTGGGACGCGCCGAGGGCCCGGGAATGGGCGGGACGGATCGGCCCATCCGCCGTGGTGGTGGTGAACCGGATCTTCGAATCCGTTCCCGTGGAAGAGCAGGGCCTGGACGCCGCCCTGGCCGTGCTGCGTCTGGCACGGCGGTATTCCGCGGAGCGGGTGGAGGCCGCCTGCCGGATCGCCCTGGGTGGCAGGATCAGATCCCCGCGCTATGCGCATCTGCAACCGCTCCTGGCCACCGGCCAGGACCAGGCCCCGAGGCTGAGGCCCCCACGGGATGAGCCAGCGGAGCTCGGCGGGTACGTTCGCGGCGCCGACTACTACGCGGGAGGCGCCAAGTGAGCGGGATCGATACCGAGACCAAGCGCAAGCTCCGCGAGATGGGAGCCGCCCCTTTGCTGGCGGCGCTGGAGGCGCAGGACGAGAACCTGATCCTCGGGATGAGTTTCGAGGACCGGCTGCGTCTGGTCGTCGACGAGGCCCACTCCACCTTCAACCACGCCAAGGTCGAGGGCCTGGTCCGGCGGGCCGGACTGCGCTACCCGGCAGCCGACCTGCGCCGGCTCGACAGGGTGGACGAACGCGGCCTGGACCGCAACGTCATCGCGCAGCTCGGCACGTGTTCGTTCATCGAGCGGCAGCAGAACGTGGTGTTCCAGGGCTTCACCGGCTCGGGGAAGTCCTACCTCGGGTGCGCGCTGGCGAAGCAGGCCTGCCAACACCGGATCCGGGCCCACTACATCCGGATGCCCGATCTCGAGGAAGCCTGGGCCCTGGCCAGGGACAAGCCGCTGGGAGCTACGAAGTTCCTAAAGAAGTACGCCGCGTTCACCCTGCTGGTGATCGACGAGTGGCTGCTTGACCACCCGGACGAAGGGATGCGAAGCATGCTCCTGGAGCTGCTTGAGCGCCGGTACGACAGTTCCTCGACAGTGTTCTGCACCCAGTACGCCAAGAAGGACTGGCATCAACGGCTTGGCTCCGGGGTGCACGCCGACGCGATCATGGACCGAATCGTGCACAACACCATCTGGGTCGATACCGGCACGCACAACATGCGCGAACACGCCATGCAGAATCAGTAGCAGGACCGTCGGTGGGGACCAGTGGCCCCCACCGACGCCACTGCTGGCCCCCACCGGCAATATCACTGGCCCCGAACGGCAATATCGGATGGCCTCCAAGCCTTCGAATACTCACTCCGGCTCGTCGTCCCACTCCCCCAGGCCCTCACTCATTAGAGGCACCTGCGGTGACCCAGCGGTTCCCGGCCGCGGTCGCCGGCCGGTTAGCCGGGTCGTGTGCGGCGATGGAGGCCCGGACCGCTTCAGCGTGGGGACCGCTCATCCAAGGCACTGTTTCCAGCAGTGCCGCTGGGGCGCCGGAGGCGAACATGATGGCGCGGCCGCGAGGGAATGCGGCCAGGTCAGATACGTCCAGCGTGCGTTCCTTGCGGTCGTCGTCGTGGCTGTATGAAGTGCCCTGTTTGGAGCGGCTTCTGGTCATGTTGGAGTACCGATATTCGCCCACGAGCTGTGCGAGCTCGTTGAGGAACTCGGCCTCGGCGACGCCGCCGCCGTAGACCTTGATGTTGGAGGCGCTCCAGAGCTTGCGCATCCCGTCGCGACCCCAAACCTCCACGCCCTGGGACCAGGACTGGAGGATGGTCATCAGGACGATGCCCCGGGAGCCGTAGTGGCTGTAGAGGTTCGGAAGTTCGCGCCACCGGCAGACGTTGGCTGCTTCATCCAAAACACCGATCATGGGGGTGGCTAGCCGGCCGCCGGGCGAGTGGACGGCAAGTTCTTCGGCGGCCTCGACCGTGGCTACAGTCAGCGCCGTCACCAGCGGGCCGGCAGTGCCTTTGCCTTCTTTGGACAGGCTGTACAGGGTCCCCTTGGAGCGGACGAATGCTGCGGGGTCGAACTGGGGCCGCCGATCGTCGTGGCCTTGGGGTGTCACCCAGCGGGCCACTTGGCGGTTGGTGAGGCAGGAGGCCATTTGCAGGGCCGTGCCGTATACGCCGCCGCGTTGCTTCTCGGGGGCGTTGATCACGCCGCCGACAGCGTTCGCGGTCTGGGTGAAGCCGTGGGCCTTGAGGATGTCCACTGCTTCGTCGTCGGCGGGCCGGGTCAGCCAGGTGTGGACCTGCGTGATCGGCCGGCTGTCAAGGGCTGCGGCGAGCAGGAGCCCGGCGAGGAGGTCCTGGCCGGCCGGATCGAAGTAGGCGTCCGTCTTGGCATCAGGGCCGCGGGAACCGGCCGCGAAGTGGTCCGCGAGGCGGGCCGCTTTCACTTCATCCGTGACATAGGACAGGGGGTTCCACCACCAGGAGGGTTCCTCGAGTGCGACGGACTGCGGGTCGAAGACCCAGACCGGCCCGTCGGCCGCCCGGACATCGCGGGTTCCGTCCACGATGTCCCGCTTGTTCGAGGTCACCAAAGCGGCGCCGGGGGCGGCAAGGATCGCGGGGATGGCCCGGGAGGTTGTCTTGCCCGTGCGGGGCCCCCAGATATCGATGTGCATGTCTTCCCAGGATCCGTAGACCATCTGCCCGCCCAGGACGGTTTTCCCGACCGGGACGCCAGGTGAGCCCTTCACTCCGAGACGTTCGGCCGTGGCCGTGGCCCCGCGCAGGCTCAAAGCGCGCAGGTCCCGGCCTTTGGCCATGTGCTGGGCCGCGGCGTCCACACGGGTTCGCTTGGATCGCCGGCGCAGCACCCCACGGAGCACCAGAACGGCCACGACGATGATGAGGACGCTGAAGCCGATCAGCACCCAGGTGGCGGCCGCCGGCCACGTGACCTTCTGCGAGAGCAGGCCGAAGACCAATTCAAACGGGTTCGCCGGCAGCTTCTGGCCATCCTTGGACAGGAGCGAGCCTAGGTGCACGGCTCCGGCCACCGAGCCGACACCGAGCACCACGACGGTGATGAAGACCCAGAGCAGGATTGTCTCCGTGTCGAGCTGTGAGCGTTTGCCGCTGCTTGGGGCACCCATCAGTTCTCCCCTTCCGCGCTCTGAATTTTCGTCCAGCGCTTATTTGTATCGTGGAGCGATTTTTCGACGCTGGTTAGCTTGAGCGCGACCGGGATACCGGGGCGGCCACCGACTTTGAAGAGGAACTTGCCCAGGCCCGGGCGTACTCGTTTGCGGGATCCGCCGACGTCGGTCCACGATCCCGGGTCGGCCCATGAGATGAGGCGGGATTGTTCGGCCCGGGAGAGGGTGACGGCTTTGTTGAGTTTTTCCATTTCGGCCCCGGGGAGCGCGCCGCAGACGACCATGCCGGAGCGTTCGACGAAACCGCGCGCTTTCATCCGTTCGGACTCAGTCGGCAGGGCTTCGAGGTCGCTCATGGTGTGCGTGATCATTGCCTGCCCGACGCCTTCGGTCCGGTTCAGGCGGGTCAGCGAGTCAACCCGGTCGACCATGCCCTCGCCGGAGCGCAGGGCCCGCCACAGTTCGTCCATGACGACGAAGTAGTTACGGCGCGGTTCCAGGCCGGCGTCGGCGAGGGTGTGGGCCACCTGGACGGTGGCGAACCCTGTTGACCAGCAGGCCAGCAGGCAGGCCGCTTGAATGTCCCGCTGGGTGTCGGAGATCCCTGACAGGTCGAAGACCACGGGTTTGGTCAGGTCCATCGGCTGATCCGTGGGCTGGGAGAACATGTCCGAGAACCGGCCCGAGCCGTCGAGGGAGTACAGCGACTGGCGCAGCTGGTCGGTCGCGTCGAGGTAGCGGCTCATGTCACCACGGTCCAGGGCGATCGCGCGCAGCTCGTCGGGGGCGTCTTTGATGACCTCGATCAGGTCCCCGATCAGGGGAACGCGGTCAAGGCGTTCGTCCAGGATGTGCAGTGCCCGGTCAATCAGGGATTCCTCGTGGGCGCTGGGCTTGGCGTTCCGCACGATGGTGATTAGCGCGGTGATCATGTTCAGGCGCCGGTTGTGCGAGTCGGCCATCAGCTGTTCAGCCAGCTTCTCCGCCTTCACAGCTGCAGCCAGCAGCTGCGCGGCCGCGGCCTGGTCGCCCTCTGGTTCGTTCAGGGTCCGGTTCGCCTTGGCCCGGTGTTCCTCGGCTGAGGCGAGCAGCCTGACGGCGGCTCCTGTGGCTTCACCGGGGTCCAGGACGTTCAGGTGGCCGCGTCCAGGACCCAGACTGATGACCTGCCCGCCGAGGGCTTCGATCAGGTCAACGTAGTCCGGTTTCAGGTCACCGAGGATCAAAGGGTTGATGCTCCGGCCTGCCAGGCCCAGGACGATGTGCCGGACCAGGGTGGACTTGCCGTAATGCGGCAGGCCGAGGACGAACATGGAGGGGTTGTTGATCATGCCGTGCATGAACCAGCTGATGGGATCGGCGCTGAAGGGCGCTCCGGTGTCGGTGTGAACGCCGATTGGAACTCCCAGGATCGGGGTGCCGGACCCGCCGACGAATGGCCAGAGACCGCAGACCTGGACGGAGGTTCCGCGCCATTCGTCGGCGGCGGTGACGTAGACGGCTTCGCCCTGTCCGCGGCCGCGCCAGCCCCGCAGGCCCGGGCGGCGGGCGACCGCGGGGGCGAGCTTCGATGCTGGGGCCGGTGTGCGCTGGTGCTTGGTCTTGCTGCCGAACATCACATGGCCTCGCGGATCTCTTCGGGAACCTTCAAGTGCTTGGGCAGGACCAGCCCCAGTGGCAGGGACGCGGCAAAGGCAGAATCCTGTGAGCCGTACGCGCGCCGCAACAGCAGACGTGCCGACGGGCCGAGGTTGCCCTCCACCACGGCCACGGCGTCCTCAAGGTCCCGGGCGGACAGCACCGTGGCCGTGACCACCATGCCGAAGTTGACCAGCCCGGCACCCTTGGCTTCCTCGGCCGCGGTGGCCTGCGCCGCGCGTGCATCGACCAGAGCGCGTGCAGTGGGCCGGTTGGTCGAGGAGGCCCGGGTCAGGGCGCTCGTCTGGTCGGACTCCACGATGGCGGCCGCACGGCCGGCTTCGATCGGCCGGTACAGCAAGGTGACGCGCTTGCGGTCGATCTCCCCGTGCGGCGCGACGAGGCGGCCCAGCGCTGATGCCAGGATGTGTCCGCGCGGGGCGCCCGTCATCGTCCACGACACCGAGTGCCCGGAATCGTGGCGGTAGCCGTCCCAGTTGGATTGGTGGGCGGACGGTCCGACATCGCCCCAGTCCAGGTCAACGGGTGTGCCCTGGTAGTGGGCTTCGTCGATGAGCCGGGCCGCTGCAGGGTCGTAAGCGACCCGAACGACCTCACACAGTTCCTGGGCGTTCAACGGGGCGCAGGCCCCGGCGCCGGTGGATTCCAGACGTTCGGTCAGGCTGGGAAGCCGTGAGGCGAGATCCCTTGCGATCTCTTCTGCGGTGCGTCGCTTGCCGCCGGCCCGGGCAGCGGCGCTGAACGTCAGCGCGACCCAGGCGCGGATCGTGGCCGATCCCTGCGGGTAGGTGTTTAAGGCTTCGCGGAGCATGGCCTTGGCAATGGCAGGGGCGTCGTCATGGATGTTCGATTCAACTTCCCTGCGCAGCCGTGCCCCGGAATCGGGTGCGGTTTCGACCGTGACGGATGCAGCCACGACGGCAGGTTCATTCGACAACGAGGCCAGCCAGCCGCCCCAGTTAGCCACCCAGGCATCAATCTGCTCGGGATCGACCAGGGACGCCCCGTCGGGCTGGGTGCCGAAGACAACGGTGTAATGCGCGGTGGAGGGAAGGTGAATCAGCGCGAAGGGGCGGCCATAGGAGTCGGTGAACTCGTAAAGCTTGGAACCGGCGGAGATCCCAGGCAGCTGGAATTCGCCCCAAGGCGTCAGCCCCAGCGGACCGGAGCGGTAGATGTTGGCCTTCTTGCGCCGCGCGGAGCGGAACGCCATCCGGGCGAAGCCCCGCTCCCCTACGGACTTGTTGTGCTTGTCGGTCACCGAGACGACGGCCAGCGCCACCCCAAGAATGAACAGAGCAATGAGCCCGGCGAACCAGCCGCCGACAAAGAGACAGATCACCGTGATGATGAGGCCCACAAACAAACCGGCTGTTGCCAGCCCACCAAGGGTGCCGATGCCCGCTTTGCGGGGACGCCGCCAGTTGCCGTAGGTCGGTTCCCTGTATGTGTTCTCGATCGCTGCCATTTCAGGCACCCCCCGTGGATTCTTCGCTCATGTCTTTGATGGCACCGGAAGCGGCGTGGCCTGCTTCTGCGACCTTCTGTGCGGCCAGTACGGCGACACCGCCTGCACCTGTGGCCGCAGCTGCACCGCTGGCGGGCGCTCCGCTGGCCGCAGCCCCACTGCCTCCACCGGAGGATGCTGCCGGGCCCGTTCCTGGTTGCGCACCCGTGGCTCCCGAACCCCGGGTGCCGTTCGTTCCCGCGGTGCCGGACGTTCCTGCCGTTCCCTGGCTGCCAGTGCCCGAAGGGCCCTGCGATCCAGGGCTTTGGCTCGAGGTGCTGCTGGTTGTCGTCGAGCTGGTGGATGATCCGCCGCCGCGTCCGGCGCTGCCCATGCTGATTGCGCCGGAAGCCAGTGCGCCGACCGTCCCTGCAGCCAGAGCGCCACCGCCACCAGCTACAGCACCAACCATCGGGGTGACGAACCGCATGAGGGCTGGCATGGCGAACAAGGCAATGATCATCAGAGCCAGTCCGGTGACCGTTGCCAGGAGCGCGGAGCCGAAGTCCTTGCCGTCACCAACGTTTCCGAAGATCTTGCTGCCGCTGAGTTGGAAGGCCGTCGCGTAGATAATGGCGGCCGCGGGCTTGTAGAGAATGAAAGCGATCAGCCAAGCTGTGCACTTCTGGAACCAACCCTTGCCGGCCTCGGTGTTACTGAAAGCTGCAGCCGTAGGGAAGATCCCTGTCAGGATGACGAGCAGGCCACCGCGGATGATCATGAGCACGATCTGCATTACGGAGGCCAGAATCGCGATGAGCCCCAGGAGAATGATCATGATCGAACCGATCGGGCTGGTGGCCGAAAGCGCCAACAGGGCCGTGATGTTCTCGTTGAACGAGGTCCCGTTCGTGGAATTAGTGATGATCCAGGCAGAGAACTGATCCGCCGCGACCGTCAGCAGTCCCACTGCCGCCACACCGGCGCCGGAGACGACGATTAGGGTCGCCAGCGAACGCACCAGATCCCGCAAGGGTGCACCCCTGCGCTCAATCGTCATCTTGGCTGCACCCACGAGGACAGACATCACGGCCAGGGAAGCGGTCCAGAAGTAGAGACTGTTCTGCAGGAACAACACCGGGTCACTCGCGGTAGACCCTCCCGGGGCTGCGGTGAGAGCGGGAGTTCCCACGTTCACCCAAAATGTCCCGAGCGTTTGGACTGTTTGGCCTACGGCATCGGCAATAGCTTTCGCCATGTTCTTGACGGCATCATTGGCGACATCTTCGATGGCCGCCCCTGCCTGGCAAAAGGGATTTATTGCGTTCAAGCCGGAGCAGTCAGCCATTAGACACCCGCCCACTCAACGTAACCACTGAGGTCATTGAGCTGTCGCGCCCCAGTGTCCCCTGTAGCCGGCACAACGAACTTCCAGTCGCCCTCGTACCACTGGAGCGGAACCGGAATAGAGACGAAAGTTCCGTTTGCACCCTTGAAGGCGAGATCAATGACAGCTCGATCAGCCTCGTAAGAACGGAATGTGAAGCCGGCCAATTGGGCGGTCACGGAGTTTGGGGCGGCTGTTGGGGATGACTTCAGCACCGCATCTCGCTCCGGGCTTGGTACGGCCAACTGCTGATAAACGAGGTCCGCTTTTCCAGCTGCGGACAACGCAGTCATGTTTGCCGCTGCATACAATGCACCGGTCGGTGAGTGTGCGAAACAGGAACGGAGGCCGTTGTCTTCGGTCTTGCCGGGGCCGAACTGGGTGGGCGACGTTGGTGCGGCGATCTTGCCGACCAATTCCCATTTGGTGTCAGCGGGTGTAGTGGCCGGTTTCGCCTGATCACCGGATGGCAGGCCGCACACGCTGGCCCCCGACGTCGCCGTAGGTTGGCTGCTGGTGCTCGTGCTGGTGGAGCTCGGTTCAGGGGACGCCGTTCCGCCACCTCTGGGAACCAGGGCCAGGATTGCCCCGAGCGCGACAATGATCGCCACGACAACGGCCGAGATGATGAACTTAGGTTTGGTCAGCGGATTCTGGTCTTCGTTCACTGTCGGTTCAGTCATGGCTCGGCTCCTTAGACCAGGGCGCCTACGACGCCGCCAGCGGAGGCTGCCAGGATGCACCCGCCGAGGACCCATGCCAGACGGCCGGCATGCTCGCCGCCCTCTCCGCGTCGGTTGTTGATCATCATCGTTCCGGCTGTGATCAGGATGCCCGCCACGGCAAGGCCGAAGACGATCCATGCGACCCATTTGAGGATTGTCAGCAAACCTTCAGAGCCGGGAGGCGCTTCACCTGTGCCCGGGTTCGGTATCTCAGTGATGGCAAAGCTTGACCATTCCATGGCCTTGGAAAACAACATCAGTTTCTACTTTCTACTTAGCCGTGAGTCCGGCAGTGGCAGTTACTGCAATCTGGACCTGTTCAAGAGTGGTGCGGGCTTCTTTGGGAAGTTCCTCGGTGGCGACGTCATGGCCATAACGCCAGCCGTCCACCCAGGGGAAATGCCACATGTGGGGCACTCCCCCACCGACGACGCGGGCGAAGTCGCGGATCTCTTTGGGGAGCCGTCCGGGAGCGTCAGCCATGACCACCAGGCCGGCGAGGTGGATCCCGGAAAGAGAACCGGAAGCCCATTCAGTTGCAGCCAGCCGTGCTGCACGAAGGCCCGGGATATTGGACCGCGCAACCAGGACGATCACGGATCCGGCTGCCGTCAAAGGCCACTGATGTTCCGCGGCTTTGGTTCTCTTGTCCAGGCGTGCAAGCGACGTTTCGCCAGCGCCGCCGTGGACGCCAAGCCACCAAAAGCTCGGTTCCCTCCCCGCAACGTTCCTTCGGGGAAGCCGGTCCGCATGGTCCGGTTGCGGAACACTCAGCTGCGGCCTCGTCGCCCCCGTAGGGACGAAAGGCGGCTCTTCCGGGATAGCTGAAACGGGTTCGTCGATAGTTTCTGCGCCGAGTGTCACCCAGCGATTCTTTGAGACCGGCATTTCACATCCCCTACTAATGTCCGCAAAGATCGTATCGGTACCATCCGACACGAAAGGCCAAAAGTGACCCTCAGCAACAGCTTTAGTACCTTTCAGTCACTTCCAGTACATCACAGTACCAATTTGTGGTCTACGATGGCTCTATGCGGTGGGACGGACTGAGCGTGGACCCCAAGTACCTGGAAGCACTCTTCGCCAAGTACCCGGAGCGTCTTACGCCTCAGGACCTCGAAGAGATCTTCGGGTTGTCCCGGAACACCGTCTACCGCTGGCTCCAAACCGGAGTGATTCCTGCTTACCAAGTCGAGAAGACATGGTTAATCGCCAGAGATCAAGTCAAGGACTGGGTCTGGGAGAACCGGAACACGCTCAGGAAGGGCCAGACACCAGAAGTGAACGACGAGGACCAGCCCTAGGGCGCAGCAGTGGACGAGCAGATGTGAGGGGGACACATGCAATCACGAACGAGCGCGCCCGCGCTCGTCGCCGGCGCCGTCCTTGCACCCGTCGGCTTGGTGCTGTCCATCATCCTGTTCGGCGGGGGCTCCCAGGCCGCGGCCGATGTCTGCTCACCAACCGGGTCCAGCGTCAGCGTTGACGCAAGCCAGCTGCCCAAAGTCGCTGTTGCCGGTTACGAGGGCGAGCAACTGAAGAACGCGGCTCTGGTCATCAATGCAGGCAAAGCCCTTGGTCTGTCGGCCCGGGGGCAGACGATCGGTGTCATGACGGCCATGGGCGAATCCGGGTTGCGTGTCCTGGACTACGGCGACGGGCCGGGCCCTGACTCCCGGGGACTGTTCCAGCAGCGCGACAACGGCGCGTGGGGGTCCTACGCGGACCGCATGAACCCAACGACTTCAGCGACGAGCTTCTTTACCGCCCTGCAGAAGGTCAGCGGGTGGGAACAGCTCGAGCCCACCACGGCCGCGCACAGGGTCCAGCGCAACGCCGACCCGTTCCACTACCAGTCCTACTGGGCGGCCGCCGTCGAGGTCGTCGCCGCTCTGGGCGACGTTCAGATCACCGATGCCGGCGGGGAAAGCTCCTGTGGGATCCCTGGCCAATCCGGTAGAGACGATGATCTGCCGTGGCGCACGGCCAAGATCTATGAGCCATCCCCGCTGGGCATGTTCAACCGCGAATGCGTCGACTTCGCCCTCTGGCGTGTCAACCAGCAACTGGGCAGCACCACCGCCCCCTACAAGGTGCTGAACGGCACCTTCCGGCCTGACGGTGCCGTGCTCGGTTCTGCCCTTACCTGGAAAGACGGCTGGGATGCCAAGGGCTGGCCGACCGGTGGAACGCCACGTGTCGGCTCTGTCGTCTGGTACTCCCCCGGCACCGGGGGCGCCGATGGCACTTACGGCCACGTCGCCGTCGTCAAAGCCGTTAACGGTGACGGCAGCTTCCTGGAAGAGGGCTACAACGGCAACCCCGCCCCGAACGACCACACCTACTACACCCGCACAGTAGAGAACAGCACTCCCAGCGCCTTTCTCTACCTGCCCGGCAGCGACTACCCGGAGGAACCATGAAACGCGCCCTGACAGCCCTCGCGGCCCTGCTCGTGTGCACGGCATGCGCGCCGGTATCCAGCTCTACGTCCGCGGAACTATCGCCCAGTGCTTCCGCCGCCAGCTCAGCCACGCTCAGCGCGGGCGGTAAGCCCCAAGCTCCCGGCGGCACAGCGCCGGCCACGCTAGGCATTGCCTGGGACGAGGGAAGCAAAACAGCTGCGTTGGAAACCGCGACCGAGGCCATGACGCTGTATGCCCGTCCCACTGTCACCGACAAGGAATGGATCCAGGAGCTCGGCCAGCTCCTCACCGCCCAAGCAACCGCCGATTACCAATACGTTGACCCGGCCAACATCCCGGTCACCAGGATCACTGGAACGGGCAAGCTCAAGATCGATGAGAACAACGGTTTCGGCTGCCATGTCGTCTTTCCCACCGATGCCGGCGACTACGACGTGCAACTGCTCCGCAGCGCAGCCGACAAGCCCTGGCAGGTCAACCGTTTCACGCCCCCGAACGGCACAAAGTAAGGACAGATGATGGAAACTCAAGCACTCGACTTCCCCAAGATCAACGCCGTTCTGCGGACCAACGGAACCGGCGAAGTCACCATCAACGGAACCTCCCACGCTATCGAGGCCGCCGACGAAGCCGCTGTCCTTGGCGAGGCGCTACGCCTCATCTCTGAAACCGCTGCTCAGCTCGGCCGACCCGTCCGCGTCAGCACCACCGATCCGGACGGGCAGGGCCTCATCATCGTCTCCCCCGAAGGTGTTGTCAGCGAGGCCGCTCCGATCAAGCCCACCCCCAAGCGGGAGCAGGACACCTTGCCCGTTACGGCAGCCCCTTCGCCCGAAACAGCCAAGGCCACGACTACGGCCGCGCCTGCTCCCACGCCAGGTTCGGTGCCCGATGCCTCTCCGGCCGAAGAAGTGCCGACACGCCCTGCCGACGATGCGCCAGTGACCTTCGATGCAGCTGTTAAACACGCGGCCGCCCAGGGACCCGCACGGGCCGCCACAGCAGCTGCAGCTGAGCCTGCCACTCAGCGCAGCCTCAAAGACACCTCATTCCTCATCAGCGCGCCCGTGCTCCAGCCGGCCACGCGCGGCTGGCGTGGCGTTCTCAGCCGCCTGGGCTTCCGCATGGACCCCTCGCCTGAAGAGCTGGCCGAACGCGAGGGCATCCGCACAGTGAGCCAGCACTGGCCGGGCCCCCGCACTGTAGCTGTCGTCAACCGCAAGGGCGGAGCGAACAAGACCCCTACCGTCGTCATGCTCAGCGCGATTCTGGCCCGCTACAGCGGCGCGGCGACCGTCGCCTGGGACAACAACGAATCCCAGGGCACCCTCGGCTGGCGCACCGAAAAGGGCGGCCACAACAACAGCGTCCTGGACCTCATCGACTCATCCCATGCCCTGCTCTCCCCCAGCGCCCAAGCAGCCGAGATCGCCCAGTTCGTCCACCACCAGACCTCAGACAAGTTTGACGTCCTGCGCTCGGACGAAAACGAGGAGGGCGACCACGAAGTGACCGCAGAGGAGGTGGACATCGCCCACCAGGTACTCACCCGCTACTACCGTTTGATCGTCATGGACTCCGGAAACACGGCCCGCGCCGCCAACTGGCGGCGAATGATCCATCACACCAACCAGCTCGTGGTCCCCGTGACAGCCATCGAAGACCGCGCCGAAGCCGCGCGTCTGACCCTCCAAACGCTGGAATCCCGCGGCGGCCACGACGCCGAACTGGCCCGCAACGCCGTCGTGATCGTGTCCGAGTCCACCGACGCCAAGCGCAGCATGAGCGGTGATGCGCTCAAGCGCGCCAAGGACGAGGCCCGACGGATCGCTGACGGCTTCGCCCCCCATGTACGCGCCGTTGTCCGCATCCCCTACGACCCCGCCCTGGTCAACGGACCCATCCGCTACGACGCACTCCAGCCAGCCACCCAACGAGCCTGGCTCGCCGCAGCCGCCGCCGTCGCAAAAGGCTTCTAAAAGAGATGAAGCCGACACGCCGTACTTTATGTCCGGTCCCCAGCGTTTCAGAAACTAACGTGAGGGGCATGGCAATTCAGAAACGCGCACGCGGAGGACGCCCTTCTAAAGGGGACCGTCATGTTCTGACTACCCGGCTCCCCGTTGCAGACGCAGAAAAGTTGTTCGCTGTTGCAGATCACCAAGGGCAGTCGGCTAGTGAGTTCATCGCACATGCCGTTGCTGAGAAGCTCGCCGCTATCGACATGACATTCGTTAGCGGTCAGGAGGAACTGCCTATCGGCCGTATCGCCTCTTAAAAGAGGAAGGCCCGCACTAGGCGGGCCTTCTCGGAAGCATTAAGTCCAGATCCAGTTCTTGGCGGGACACGATCTGAACTTTTGACAACACCCACGCTGTGGGTGCCATTTGTGTTACCTCGAAAGGAACTACTGCACACCATGGGGGTCTGTCAGATTAACGGTGGATCTGGCCTGGCGCATTGTCAGTTGATTCGGCCTTCGAAGGTGATAGCGAAGGCGTTGAGCGCGGGCTTCCACCTCGTGACCCACCGTGCCCGACCTTGCCCCGTCGGGTCAAGCGACCGGGTCACGAGATACAGGCATTTCAGCGCGGCAGCGTCGTTGGGGAAGTGCCCGCGGGCACGGACGGCGCGCCGGTAGCGGGCGTTGAGCGACTCGATCGCGTTCGTGGAGCAGATGATGCGGCGGATCTCGACGTCGTAGTCCAGAAACGGGATGAATTCCGCCCATGCGTTCTCCCAGAGCTGCCGGATCGCGGGATACATGGTGCACCACTTCTCGGCGAACTCCTCGAACCTGGCCCTCGCGACAGCTTCGTTGACGGCGGTATAGACCGGCTTGAGGTCGCGGGCGATCTGGTCCCAGTACTTCCGCGACGCGTATTTGAACGTGTTGCGGATCAGGTGGATGATGCATGTCTGCACCGTCGTCAGCTCCCACGTCGTGTTGATCGCGTCCGGGAGGCCTTTCAGCCCGTCGCAGACGACGATGCAGACGTCCTCGACGCCGCGGTTCTTGATCTCGGTGAGCACGCCGAGCCAGAACTTCGCGCCCTCACCACCGTCGCCGGCCCAGATCCCGAGGATGTCGCGTTCCCCGCCCGTGGTGACGCCGACGGCGACGTAGAACGGTTTGTTGCGCACCTGCCCGTCCCGCACCTTCACGACGATCGCGTCGATGAACACCACCGGGTAGACGCGGTCCAACGGACGGTTCTGCCACTCGGTCATCTCCTCGATCACCTTGTCGGTGATCTTCGAGATCGTGTCCTTCGAGACGCTGGCTCCGTAGACATCGTCGAAGTGCGCCGCGACCTCACCGGTCGTGAGCCCGCGCGCGGTCAATGACAGCACGATCTCGTCGATCCCGTCCAGCCGACGCTGCCGCTTGCGCACGATCCTCGGCTGGAACGACCCCTCACGATCCCGGGGAACGTCGATCTGCACTGCACCGACCTCGGTCATCACGGTCTTCGCCCGCGTCCCGTTACGGGCATTCTCGCCGGTGCTGGGCTGGTGCTTGTCATAACCGAGGTGCTCGGTCATCTCGACCTCGAGCGCAGTCTCCAGCACCCGCTTCGTTAGCCCGGCGAGCAGCCCGTCCGGGCCGACCAGGCTGACGCCCTTCTCCTTCGCTTCCGCGAGCAGCTGCTCCGCGATCTGCTGCTGATCGATGATCTCTCCCGTCACAGGATCAATCATCTCGATGACATCGGTCATCGCCTTTCCTTTCGGTCAGGCCAGGACCAGATACACCGTTCGTCTGACACTCCCGGATCGAGGCTTAGCCGCACCCGGGTGTCCCCGCTGCGCCTATGGGGCTAGGACCTACGTCCTGGCTGCTGGGCTTCAAGGTCGGATCGGTCCGCCGGTGCCGGACCCTGGTTGGGCACAGGTCGACGAGGCCTCATCCGCTGTAGGTGAGAGGTCGGCTTCTGACGTCCTGAGTTATCGGTCCCTCTCCGCGTTTCTATGAGGGAAGGCCAGCGTAGGAGTGCAGTCCGGGGAAGTAGATGTTGACGATGGTGAAGTTGAACACCACGCAGGCGTAGCCGATGATCGACAGCCAAGCGGCGCGTTCCCCGGTCCAGCCGCGGGTGGCGCGGGCGTGGAGGTAGCCGGCGTAGACGACCCAGATGACGAAGCTCCAGACCTCCTTGGTGTCCCAACCCCAGTACCGGCCCCAGGAGGCCTCGGCCCAGATGGCACCGGCGATCACGGTGAACGTCCACATCATGAAGCCCACCGCATTGAGGCGGTAGGACCAGTTCTCCAGGCTCAGCGCCGAAGGGACCAGGCGCATGAAGGCCAACCCGCCGGTGGCGCCAGTGGGTGCCTTGGCCTCGCGGCGGTGCTGGATGAGCTGCAGGATGCTCGTTGCGAAGGTCAGGGTGAACAGCGCCGAGGCCAGCACGGCGATGGAGACATGGATGACGATCCACGGGGACTGCAGCGGCGGCTGCAGGTATGCGATCGGGGTGGGGAAGCCCATGGTGGCCGCGGCCATCATGATGACCACGAGCCCGGAGGCGAACGTCCCCAGGAAGCGGATGTCCTTGCGGATCAGGAACAGCAGGTACACCACGGAGACCAGCAGTGCGCCGGTGGTGCAGAACTCGTACATGTTGCCCCACGGCACCTGGCGCGCGGCCAGGGCCCGGGCGATGACCGCGAAGGCGTGCAGGGCGGCGGCGATGACCATCAGTGCCACCGCGACGTTGGCGGCCGGGCGGCGCGTGGCCCCGGTGTAGTCCATGTCCTCGTCCACCAGGCCGCCCCCCGCGTTCCCGGCGGCCGGTGATGTCGTCGTGCCCGGGCCGTGGCCCGGCGTCGGGGTGCTTGCCGGCCCGCCCACGGCCCCGACTAGTTGCTTGTGGCGGGCCTCAGAGGAGCGGGCCACATCGGTGCGCTCCTGTTGTTCGGCCAGTTCGGCCTCCAGGGCCCGGATGGTCTTGGAGGAGCTGGCCATGTCCAGGGCGAAGGCGATGAAGGCCGCGGCGTAGACGATGGCGGCGATCAGCATGAACAGGTCGCTGTAGGCGGCCAATTGATAGTTGATGGGTTGCATGGGTTACTCCACTCGGTTCTGTGCGGCACCGGCGACGACGATGGGTCCCTCGGTGCTCTCGGTGTCTTCTGGTGCCTGCACCGGCCACAACTTCTCAAACTGCCGGCGCAGGGTGAGGTTCTCCTCGCGCAGGCCGAAGTCCTCGCCACGGGCCAGCAGGCCGTACTCCACCACGGTGGACCCATCGGGGCCCGTGGTGCCACGCACCCACGCGCGGCGGCGGCGCACGAACAGGCTCACGCCGAGGGCCACGAGGGCCAGCACGGCGAAGAAGCCCACGCCCCACTTGCCCGGGTCGTAGAGGATGTCCAGCCCCACGTAGCGGCGCAGGCCGTCGAAGCTGATGGAGCCCTTGCCCTCGGGCAGCTCGTAGGACTCCCCGGGCTTGAGCGTGATGCCGCCGGCCTCGAGGTTCCGGGAGTTCAGTTCGGTGAGGTTCTCGGTGTCCAGCACATACACATTCTGCGGGTCGCCCTCGTCCAGGCCCAGGTCGCCGTAGTAGGAGTTCAGGTTCAACTCCGGGTTCAGCGGGGCAGGATCGAGCGAGACCGCCACCCCGTCCTCGCCGGTGTAGGCGGCGGGCAGGAAGAAGCCGACGAAGCCGAGCTGATCTGGTTCGGCATCTGGGGCCTTGATAGTCATCAAGGAGGTGAAGACATTGTCCTGGACCTGTGCCACCACCGGGCCCTGCAAGGCGATGTCCCCGTTGCCGTCCCGGACGGTGACCACAGGGGCGTACCCGTTGCCGACCAGGTAGACCCGGGTGCCCTGGATATCCAGTGGATGGTTGACTTTCAGCTCGACCTCTCGGGCAGTGTCATCAGGACCGTCCTGCACGTCCAGTACGGCCGTGTAATCTAGCGGCTGGCCGTAGTGGGTCGGGGACTGCCGGTCATAGACGTACTCGAAACGCTTCAGGGTCATCGAGAACGGAGTGAGCATCTCCTCGGAGAATGCACTGCCCGGGGTGAAGGCGTCGTAAGCGATCAGGGTGTTCGCGAAGCCCTCCCCCTCCACGATGATCTTCTGTCCCGAGTAACTCAGCAGGCCGCCGACGGCCATGAAGGCCAGTACCCCGATGAGGGACAGGTGGAACACGATGTTGCCGACCTCTCGCACGTAGCCGCGTTCGGCACCCACGGAGGCGCCGCCGTCGGGCTCCTCGCGGATATCCGTGCGGTAGCCGCGCTTCGTGAGCAGCTTCGTCGCTTGAGCCACCGCCTCCCGAGGGGAAGGCCCGGCGGATTCCAGCACGACTTTGCCGTACTCGGGCAGGCGGCTCAGCCGGCGAGGGGTCCGCGGCGGGGCGGAGCGCAGGTCCTGGGCGTGCTTGACGGCGCGCGGGAAGACGCAGCCGATCAGTGAGACGAACAGCAGCAGGTAGATCGCCGAGAACCAGACGGAGGAGTACACGTCGAACATCTGGAACCGGTCCAGCCACTCACCCAGCACCGGATTGTCGTCGACGTAATCCTGGACGATTCCCGGCCCGGCCGGGCGCTGCGGGAACAGGGACCCGGGCACGGCGGCCACGGCGAGCAGCAGCAGCAGCATCAGCGCGGTGCGCATGGACGTCAGTTGGGTCCACATGAACCGCAGGGTGCCCCAGAGGCCCAGGGCGGGCAGTTCCGCCTCCGGGCGCCGGCGGGGATCCGGTTCGAGGGTGCGGTTCATCTGCGCCCCTTGCCGTCCGGAACGAGCGGGGTCGGTCGGCCGGGGGCCTCAGTGGCCTGGGGGGCGGCGTATGGAAAGGTCGGGAGGGCCATGGTGGGCTCAGGCCTGCTCGTCCAGCACCGTGGTGATCAAGGTGCGCAGTGTGGATCGCTCGGCGATCCCCAGGATCCGGGCCGAGACCCGTCCCTGGCGGTCCAGCACGATTGTGGTGGGCACGGCCTGCGGTGGTACGTAGTCGGTCATGGCCAAGAGCACCTGGCCATTGAGGTCCTCGACCGAGGGATAGGTGATGCCGAAGTTGCGCTCGAAGGCCTGCGCGGTGGCGACCGTGTCCCGGACGTTGATACCGAGGAATCGGACGCCTTCGGGTTCAAACTGCTCGTGTAGGGCCTGCAGGTCCGGAGCCTCTACCCGGCACGGGGCACAGGCGGCGTACCAGAAATTGAGTACCGCCGGGTCGCCGGTCAGGTCGTTCGCGCTGATCGGTTCGCCGGAGAACAGGGCGGAGCTGAACTGCACCGGTTCGCCGCGGTCCTCCTCGGCGATCTCCAGAACCGACCCGTCACCGGCGATGTAGTTCTTGCCGTCGGCGTTGCCGGCTTGGGCAGCCAACGGGTCGTCGCTCGAACAGGCGGCCAGCAACGGCAATGCGGCGAGCCCGGCCAGTCCCGCCAGGACCTGGCGGCGTCCGGTGCGGCGCAGAAGGCCGGGGACGCGGCGATCGGGTTCACGGGGATGTTGCAAGGCGGACAAGATGTACCTCCGGTACTTCTTCATCGGGAGTAGGCCGACCTTTCAGATCTCCAGGCTGTATAAGGACAGTGATGGTCCTGAAAGGCTGGCCGTGCGGGGGCGTTCGGGGTTCAGATGGGGGTGGTAAAGGTGCCGGCGAGGTTCTGCAGTTGATAGATCCAGGCCGTCCAGATGCCGGTGGCCATTAGGACGCCGACCAGTACGAGCAGGGTGCCGCCGGCGATGTTGAACGCGCGCATGTGGCGGCGCACGAAGCCCAAGGTGGTGCTCACCCAGCCCAGGCCTCTGGCGACGAGGACGAAGGGTATGCCCAGTCCCAGGCAGTAGGAGAATCCCAGTAATGCCCCGCGCCAGGGGTCGCCGGTGGTGGTGCTCAGGGCCAGGACGGCACTGAGGGTGGGACCCATGCAGGGCGTCCACCCGAGGCCGAAGCCCACACCCAGCAGCGGTGCTCCGGCCAACCCGGTTTTGGGTTTGAAGGTAGGGGTCTTGGTCCTTTGCATAAAGGACAGCATGCCCATCAACGCCAGGCCCATGAGGATGACGATGACGCCCAGGATACGGATCAGCAGGTCCTGCCAGCGCAGCAGCCATCCGCCGATTAGACCGAAGGCGGCGCCGTAGAGGGTGAACACGGCGGCGAAGCCGAGGATGAACAGGCCCACCCCTGTCATGACCCGTCGGCGGTTGTCCGGCCGGGTCGGGTCGGACAGACCGGAGACGTAGCCGAGGTATCCGGGGACGAGCGGAAGGATGCAGGGCGAGAGGAAGGAGACGAGCCCGGCGATGGCTGCCAGCGGGATGGCCATCAGCAGCGCCCCGGACTGGACGGTCTGAGCGAAGTACTCGCCCATCTACTTCTTCCTTGGGGTTATGGCCGTACATCGCGGCCGGAGGTCCTGGATGGACCGGTCGTCGGTGTGGTGGGGGTGGGTGGGCGATAGTGGCATGGTCTTTCCTGAACGGGCCCCGGGCGACCGCCCGGTGGTTGGAGGGGTGAGGAACAGGGTGGCTCAGTGGATGTAGGAGAAGACGCCCATCATCCCGGCCTCGGCGTGGTAGGCGTTGTGGCAGTGGGTCAGCCACTGTCCCGGGTTGTCCGCCTCGAAGTCGAAGACGATGGTTTGCCGGGGTTTGACGATGACCGTGTCCTTGCGTGCTCCGTTGTCGGCCAGCTGGAAGGTGTGGCCGTGCAGGTGCATGGGGTGCCACATGTCGGTGTCGTTGGTCATCGTGACCCGCACACGCTCGCCCAGCCGGAGTTCGAAGGCACCGTCAAAGGGATTGGCCGGGTCGAAGCGGCGCCCGTTGATACCCCAGTCGTAGTCGGCCATCGATCCGGTCAGCCGCAGCTCATGGCTCCTGGTCGGGTCCTTGGGCGCGAGCAGGACGGATTCGTGGGCCTTCAGCCGGCTGCCATCGAGCACGGTTCCGCCCAGGGTCTGCGGGAGCCGTCCGGAGAGGGCGGTGTTTGATCCGGCGTGGATGATGCCGTAGGCGTGGCCGGTCTTGCCCTCGGGCAGGGCCAGTACGGGCACGGCCTGGTCGCCGAGGGTGACCAGCACATCCAGGCGTTCTCCCATGCCCAAGACGACGGCATCGGCCTGACGCGGCTGGACCGGGAACCCATCGGTGTGGGTGATGGTCAGTTCCTGGCCGGGGATCCCAACCCGGTAGGCGGTGTCTCCGGCGGCATTGATCAGTCGCAGGCGGATACGGTCGCCGGGCTTGCCGTCGAGGGTGTCGGGTTCGGCTGGGGGGCGGCCGTTGAACAGGTGCACGGGGATCTTCACGTCGCCGGCATCCCCGCCCAGATAGTCGCTCTCAGCCCCCATGAGCATGTGCTTCATGGGCATGCCGGAGGAGCTGTCCTCGCTCATGGACCCGTGATCCATCCCCTCCATCCCCTCCATCCCCTCCATGTCACCGGACATGTCCATTCCGGCGGAGAGCTCCTCGACGACTTCCTCGGGCGTTCCGGTGATCCCGTCGAGCCAGTCGTCCAGGATCACGACCCATTCCTGGTCGTAGTCGAGGGTTTCGTCGGGATCCTCGACGATCAGCGCCCCATACAGGGCGCGTTCGCGCTGGGTGTCGAAGTGAGAGTGGTACCAGTACGTGCCCGGATGGGAGAGTCGGAATCCGTACGTGTAGGTTCCTCCTGCGGCGATGGGTTCCTGGGTCACTCCCTGGACTCCGTCGGCGTCATTGCGCAGGGCCAGCCCGTGCCAGTGCACGCTCGTTTCCTCCGGGAGATCGTTGGCGACGGTGACGTTGAGCCGGTCTCCGGTCTTGGCGCGCAGCAGCGGCCCGTTGAGGCTGTTGTCGTATCCCCAGGTGGACAGACGCTGGCCATCGAGGGAGGTCTCGAAGGGTGCGGCGGAGAGCCGGTTGGCGACGGTGGCCCCTGAGGTGGCGCGTCGTTTCTCGTATTCGGCGATCAGCGGGTCGGTAGGCAGGATGCGCCCTGACGGTCGGGGGCTGGTCGCGGGGTCGGAGCAGGCGGCCAACCCGGCCACGGCGAGGGCGCCGACGGAGGCTCCCAGGAAGGCGCGGCGGGTGGTCAGTGGGGATGTCATCGGTTCTTCTTTCCTTCTCCCGATCACCTGCCGCAGGCTGGTACGACGGGGGGACGGGTATGGCTCATCAGTTGCTGATGGGGTGGTGGCCCACAGGCTGCTGCGTGCCGTCCTCATGCAAGGGGGCGGCTGTGCTTGCCGGTGGACACGACCGGGCATCCTAGGTGCGGTTGATGGCCAGTTGAACCAGTGAAGGAGTCCAGGGAAGCCTGAAGTGGACAACCCAGGGCAGCGGGGGCGCGGTAAGCCCCTGCCCGGGAAATGACGTGAGCTCCCGGGGCTCTAGATCCAGGACGAGGGAAGACGTGGTTAGGGAGGAGGCGCAGGTGTCGCCCCCGGCCTCCAGCGCACAATACGGCAACCCGCTGCCGCCTGCATCATCATATTCAGGAGGCTGGGCCGTGAGCGCGTCTGCGGGTGCCCAACCGGCAGGGCTGGCGGTCGTCGGCCCGGGAGGCTGGGACACCGTTGAGGCGGAGGTGTCGATGCCGGCCATCACCGCGCCGGTGCTCACGCCAGCATGCATCCCGAGCAGGCCGAGGAGCAGCACGAGGATGCCCAGAACCGGCCGGAGGGCGGTCCGACGGGATAGGTCAAGGCGGTGAAGATGTCGGCGTTCCGCCATCGGCACTGGCCTTTCCTGTTCGTCCTTGCTGGTCATGGTCCGGTTTAGGACCCGCGGCTTGGCGCGGCATGGGTCACAGCAGCGGTTCGGTGGTGTTCCCGCCGTCGGTGGTGCGTAGGACGGCCGTGCCGATGACCAGGAGTGCTTCGACCTGCCCGTCGTCAGTGATGCTGGCTCCCAGGGCGGAGGCCGTGTCGGCCAGCGGGTCACTGGAGGTCCAGGTGTCGCCGCCGTCGGAGCTGGTCAGCAACCGGCCGTCGGTACCCGCACCGACGACGGTGGTGTCGTCGGCCCAGGCGACCAGGTGCATCAGCTGCGGGGTGTCCAGGGTGATCCAGGTGGCACCGTTGTCTACTGACCGCAGCATCCCGGCTTCGGTGGTGGTCAGCACGGTCCCGGTTTTCGGGGAGATGGCCAGGGACGCGGGTGGGGTAGGGATCGTGAGGGTCTGCCAGTTGATTCCGTCGGCGCTGGCACGCAGTTGACCATCGAAGCCGAGGACGCCGGCCGGGCCGGCGGCCAGGGCGTGGAAGTCGGATTGGCCGCCCCGGGAGAGCACCTCCCAGCTCAGACCGTGATCCGTGGACTCGGCCAAGCCCAACGGTTCGGGCAGGTCGGTACCGGGCGCCGGGTGGCCGGAGGCCAGATAGCGGCCCTCGGGCGTCACGGCGAAACCCATGAGATCCACCACCGGGCCCACCTGGACCAGCTCGCGGTCCTGGAGGCGGAACAGGCCCTCGTGGGTGGCCAGGAGCACGACGCCGTCGTCGGGGTCGCGCACGATGGCATGGATGTGGGTGATCGCCGTGCCCGGGGTCTGCGTGTTGGCGTCTTGGGGGCTTGAGGTGTTCGGCACGGTGCAGGCGGTCAGGGTGCCGACACCGATCAGGCCGAGTCCGCCGGCGAGCAGGGTTCTGCGGGTAGTCATGGTGCCTTTCCGCCCCGATCCGATTGCGGGGCCACCTACCATTGTCCGCCGGAGGCTCAGGGGCTCCGGACGGTTTGCCTTGAAGGTTTGATGAAGATTCCCCGGTCTGGTGTCTTGGGTCGCTCTCCGGGCCGTGAGCCGGGGGAAACTGAACACATGAACTTTGGCACGGGCTCGTCCACCGGGCGGGTATTGGTCGTCGATGACGAAAAGCCCCTGGCACGCATGGTCGCCACCTACCTGGAGCGGGCCGGCTACGAGGTCACCACCACCCACACCGGACCCGATGCGGTACAGGCCGCCCGCACGCATGATCCCGACGTGATAGTCCTGGACCTGGGCCTGCCCGGACTGGACGGGATCGAGGTGTGCCGGCGCGTGCGGGCCTTTTCCGAGTGCTACGTGCTGATGCTCACCGCCCGGGGCAATGAACCGGACCGGCTGCAAGGGCTGGCAGTGGGCGCCGATGACTACATCACCAAACCCTTCAGTGTCCGGGAACTGGTCGCCCGGGTGGGGGCGGTCATGCGGCGGCCCCGCACGACGGCAACCGTCCCAGAACCGGCACGGGCCTTCGGGCCGCTGGTGATTGACCTGGTCGCCCACGAAGCCCACGTGGACGGGAAGCCGGTAGGGCTGACGCGCACGGAGTTCGACCTGCTGGCGGCCCTGTCGGGACGTCCCTATCAAGTGTTCTCCCGGCGTCAGCTGATCGATATCGTCTGGGATCCGGGGTGGGTGGGGGATGAACGACTCGTGGATGTACACATCGGCAACCTGCGCCGCAAACTCGACGAAAACCCCGGGCGCTATGTCGACACGGTCCGCGGGGTTGGCTACCGGATGGCAGAACAGTGACCGGCCAGCGACGTTACCGCGGCCTGGCGGCCCGGTTCTTCCTGGCCCAGTTGCTGGTGGTGGCGGTCAGCATCCTGGCCGCGGTGGCGGTGGCCTCCCTGGCCGGCCCCCCGCTGTTCCACGAGCATTTGGAACAGGCCGGGGCCGGGCATGATGCGACCCAGATGCTGCACGTGGAGCAGGCCTACCGAGACACCAACTTCTGGACCCTGGGCGTGGCCTTGGCCACCGCCCTAGTCTGCTGCCTGGTGTTGACCTGGTATGTCGCCCGCCGGATCCAGAACCCCATCCATGCCCTGACCCAAGCGGCGACGGCTATGGCGCGCGGCAAGTACGACACCCGGGTCCCGGCCATGGGGGCAGGGACCGAGGTGGAGGACCTGGCCGCCTCGTTCAACACCATGGCCGAGCGGCTCGAACGCACCGAGGACACCCGCCGTCGGATGCTCTCGGACTTGGCCCACGAGATGCGCACTCCCATCTCCGTGCTCACCGTCTACCTCGAAGCCCTGCAGGATGGAGTCTCACGCTGGGGCGAAGCCACCGGCGAGCTCATGGACGAACAGCTGGCCCGCCTCACCCGGCTGGTGGAAGACATCCACGACGTCTCCCGGGCGGAGGAAGGACGGATCGAGCTCGATCGCACCATCGAATCGGCGGGCGAGTTACTGCAGGCCGCCGCCGAAGCCCATCGGGACACCTATGCCGCCAAGGGCGTGGCCTTGATCCTGAATCCGAGCCAGGACATCGCGACCGTGGAGGTCGACCGCCAACGCATGGGTCAGGTGTTGGGCAACCTGCTCACCAACGCCTTGCGCCACACCCCCGCAGGTGGCCAGGTAACCCTGGACGCTCGGCAGAGTGCAGGAGGGATCACGCTCAGCGTCAGCGACACCGGCGAGGGCATCCTCCCTGAACACCTGCCGCACATCTTCGAGCGGTTCTACCGCGGGGACACCGCCCGGGACCGGGACCACGGCGGGTCCGGGGTCGGCCTGGCCATCTCCCGGGCCCTGGTCCAAGCCCATGGAGGGTCACTGACCGCCAGCTCCGCAGGTTCGGACGCCGGGGCGACGTTCACCGTCCACCTGCCTGCCCAAGGCGACGGAAACCACTCCACCACATCTTGATTGATACCCTACAGGGGTATATACCGGGAGGAGGGCGCAGTCCCACCGCCCACATCCGACGAAGGAGCCCATCATGACCGAACCGATGTCCAGCCCCCTGCCGATGGCCTCCGGCGGCTGCTCGTGCTGCATCCCGGACGCCGCCCCTACTCCGGGCTCCGACGCCGCGGAGACGTCTTTCCCTGCCGCTTCCGGGACCTCCGCCACGTATCGGGTGGAGGGGATGACCTGTGGGCACTGCGTCGGAACCATCGCCGGAGCGGTGAGCGCCCTGCACGGGGTGGACGACGTCAGGGTTGACTTGGTGGCCAGCGGCATTTCCCCCGTCACCGTTACCGGCGCCGCCTCCTCAAACACCGTGCGGGCGGCCATCGAAGAGGCCGGCTACCGCGTCCTGACGTCCTGATCACTTGGCCCACCGCCTTGGCCCGTAGGGGGCCAATGGGAAGGAAATATCATGAGCAACTCGCACCACCACGGCGACCACCATGCCGGGCATGACCAGCACGCGGATGAAGACACGCACGGGCAAGCTATGCCCCAGGGACACGCCCACTCCGCGGTGGATGAAGACCATGCGGTTCACGACCACGGGGAGCATGCCGGACACTCGGTGGCGATGTTCAAGAACCGGTTCTGGCTCTCACTGGTCCTGTCGATCCCGGTGGTGGTCTTCAGCCACATGGTCGCCGACCTGCTCGGTTACCGGGTTCCGGAGTTTCCGGGCTCATCGTGGATCGCCCCGGTGCTGGGTACCGTGATCTACTTCTACGGCGGTATGCCCTTCCTCAAGGGCGGGATCACGGAGCTGCGCACCCGCCAGCCCGGGATGATGCTGCTGATCGCGATGGCCATCACGGTGGCCTTCGTGGCCTCCTGGATCACGTCCCTGGGTCTCGGCGGATTCATGCTGGACTTCTGGTGGGAGCTGGCCCTGCTGGTGGTCATCATGCTGCTGGGCCACTGGATGGAGATGCGCGCCCTTGGCGCGGCCTCCTCCGCCCTGGACGCTCTGGCCGCCCTGTTACCGGACGAGGCTGAGAAGGTCACCGAGGACGGCACTACCGTCACCGTTGCGATCGGTGAGCTGGCGGTCGGGGACACAGTCCTGGTCCGCTCCGGGGCTCGCGTGCCCGCCGACGGGACCCTGACCGAGGGCACGGCCGAGTTCGACGAGTCCATGATCACTGGCGAATCCCGGTCCGTGGCCCGCACCGTGGGCGAAACGGTGGTGGCCGGGACCGTGGCCACCGACAACACCGTGCGGGTACGCATCGAGGCGACCGGGACTGACACCGCCCTGGCGGGCATCCAACGGATGGTCGCCGACGCCCAAGAATCCTCTTCGCGAGCCCAGGCCCTGGCCGATCGGGCCGCCGCGCTGCTGTTCTGGTTCGCCCTGGCCGCGGCCATCATCACCGCCGTCGTCTGGGTGGCCATCGGCCGGCCGGACGACGGCGTCACTCGCACCGTCACCGTGCTGGTGATCGCCTGCCCGCACGCCCTGGGCCTGGCGATCCCGCTGGTGATCGCGATTTCCACCGAACGCGCCGCCAAGGCTGGGGTGCTGATCAAGGACCGGTTGGCTCTGGAACGGATGCGCACGATCGATGTGGTCTTGTTCGACAAGACCGGCACCCTGACCGAAGGCGCGCACGTTCTCACCGGAACCGCACCGGCCCCGGGAACCTCCGAGGCGCAGCTGCTGGCTTACGCGGCCGCTGCCGAGGCCGACAGCGAGCACCCCGTGGCCCGCGCCATCATCACCGCTGCCAACGACCACGCCGAAGCCGCCGGACTGGGCCTGCGCGGCACCGGGTTCCAGTCCGCCACCGGCCGCGGGGTGAAAGCGACCGTGGGCGGATCGGAGGTCCTCGTGGGCGGGCCGAATATGCTCCGCGAACTCGCCCTGGACACCCCCGAGTCCCTCGCCGCTGACACCCGAGCCTGGACCGACCGGGGTGCCGGAGTGCTGCACGTGGTCCGTGACGGTGTCGTCATCGGAGCGGTGGCCGTAGAGGACAAGGTCCGTCCCGAGTCCCGGGCCGCCGTGGCCGCTCTGCACGAACGTGGGGTCAAGGTCGCCATGATCACCGGCGACGCCCGGCAGGTCGCCGAGGCCGTGGGCCGGGACTTGGGCATCGACGAGGTCTTCGCAGAGGTGCTGCCGAAGGACAAGGACTCCAAGGTCACCGAGTTGCAGTCCCGCGGGCTGCGCGTGGCTATGGTCGGCGATGGCGTCAACGACGCCCCCGCCCTGGCCCGCGCTGAGGTTGGCATCGCGATCGGTGCCGGCACCGACGTGGCCATGGAATCGGCCGGCGTCGTGCTGGCCGGCAATGATCCACGCGCCGTGTTGTCGATGATCGAGCTCTCGAGGGCCAGCTACGCCAAGATGATCCAGAACCTGGTTTGGGCCACCGGCTACAACCTGGTCTCCGTACCCCTGGCCGCCGGCGTGCTCGCCCCCATCGGCTTCGTGCTCTCCCCCGCGGTGGGCGCGATCCTGATGTCCGCCTCCACCATCGTGGTCGCCCTCAACGCCCAACTGCTACGTCGGATCGACCTGGATCCTGCCCGACTGGCCCCGGCCAGCGGCCCGCAACGGCACACCACACCCCAGCCCGCGACCGCCACCAGCTGACCGCGGGCCCGGACCCCCTATCGAAACTCCCATCGGAAGGAACCCTGATGAAACGCAACACCACCACCCTGGCCGCCCTGACCCTGGCCTCCGCCCTGACGCTGACTGCGTGCGGCACCGGCGCCGAAGACAACGGCGCCGGTTCCGAGTCCACCCCGGCCACCAGCTCGGCTGCTGCCACCTCCGCGGCCACGGATACCGCTGCCCCGTCCGCCACGGCCACCGGCTCGGCCGAGGAGATCTCGGCCGAACACAACGACGCGGACGTGATGTTCGCCCAGATGATGCTCCCCCACCACGAGCAGGCCGTTCAGATGAGTGAGATGCTGCTGGCCAAGGACGACATCCCGGCCGAGGTCGCTGACTTCGCCCAGCAGGTCATTGATGCCCAGGGTCCGGAGATCGAGCGAATGAACGCCATGCTCGCCGCCTGGGACGCAGAGCCCATGGGGGACATGGAGGGCATGGACCACGGCGGGATGAGCGGGATGATGTCCGAGGAGGACCTGGCAGCCCTGGAAGAAGCCCAGGGCGCCGAAGCGGCCCGGCTGTACCTGGAACAGATGACAGCCCACCACGAGGGCGCCGTCGAAATGGCCCAGGACCAGGTCGACAGCGGCCAGAACCCCCAGGCCGTGGCCCTCGCCGAACAAGTCATCACCGCCCAGGAGGCCGAGATCGCCGAGATGGAGCAGATACTCGGAAACCTCTGACGGGATCCACCGCCCCCTCTTGATCGGCTCTGCCCGTGCCGCTGTTGCACTGAAAGGACCCACACGGCCCCACCCGCCCAGGCAGATGGGGCCGTGTGGGTCCTGGAGCATCGGTTGGCGTCCATCCGACCCGTGATCCTCGACAGGGCGGAGGTGCGCCCTGAGGGGAACCGTCAGCCGGTGGGGCACTGGCGTTCGGCCGGCTCCTCGTAGTCAGGCACGGACCGTGCTTGCGCCTGTTCGGGGGTCGTGGCGACCCCGTTACGCTCGATATCCTCGATCAGCCAGTCCATTTCGAAAATTTCCCGCCGCTGGGCCTCGCTGATCTCCACGGCCAGCTCGCAGACCCTGACGTCCTCGATACCGGCTCGCTCGGACCTCGTGATGGCCAGCGAGTGGTGCGGGATCATGGCGCGCATGAAGTCGCTGTCGTCCACGGTCGCCTGGCTGCGGTCCAGGACGATGCCACCGCCCAGAAGCACCGCGCTCACGAGCACCACGGCCACGTTAGCCTTTGGGTTCCGGTACATGTTCAGCATCCAGGCGAGCATGACCAGGCCCATCGCCCCCCCATGGTCAAGGCCATGAACAGCCGGCTCTCGCTCCAGCGGATGTGTCCCCACTCCCAGGAACCGGCGAACATCGTCCAATACATGACCACCATGCCGGTCAGGATCATCGCGGCGAACCGCAGATACATTTTCAGAGAGCGGCGGGGCGCGTGGTGACCCCCGTCGCGATCACCACCCTGGTCACTGCTGTGTTCTGTCTTGGGCACGTCGGGTTCTCCTTCTGCGGGGATGCTTTTGTACCGTCGCGCCAGTCAGGGCCAGCAGCACATGTTCCACGCCTGATTGCCCTGACTGGTATTCCGGCATCGGCCGGGCTGTGCTCAGCCCAGCGAGGCGAGCAGTTCGGCGCACGCCTGCTCGCAGCGCCGGCAGGCCTCGGCGCACACCTTGCAGTGCTCGTGCATCTGCGCGTGCTTCTCGCATTCGTCCGCGCAAACCTGGCAGGCGGTCCGGCAGGCCTCGAGCAGGGCACGAGTGATCTCGGCGTTGTTGCCGGTCTGGCGGGACAGCACACGGCCGGTGGCCGCGCAGATGTCGGCACAGTCCAGATTGAATCGGATGCACTGGGTCAGGTCAGCGACCATGTCCTCGGCCAGGCACGCGTCCGCGCAGGCCGTACAGGTCTGGGCACACTCGAAACAGGCCTCGATGCACTCGGCCAGCTTCTCCTGGTCGATGTTCCCCAAGTCCTTCGGGTAGGTCTCCAGCATCGAGCTCACGTGATGGGTCATGGCTTACTCCTTCATCGGTGCGGTTCGGAAGACGAACCGGCCAGAACCGGCCCGCCATGCAACCGACCGTAGACCCCCACTCGGCCCGGATGAAGGGCCCAACCTTGAAGATTCCGTGAAGATCCCTGCCGGCCACGGGCTCCGACCGGGCCGTTCGAGCGGGCGGCTAGGCCCGAAATGACGGCCTTTCCGGTCCCGGCTCAACCCTGTATCGGCTCGGAACCTCAGCATGCCGGCAAGTTGCGACCAGATAACGAATCTGTATCGTTGCATAACGTTCTGGTCACAGACCATTTCGCCAAAAGGGATGGCCGGCTAAATGCCGGATCTCGTGGCCGTGGGAGAAGTTCAGAACATGTACGCCAATGTCTACCGAGGTAACCCATGTCCTACCCCACCCGTCGTGCCCGCATCGAGGCTGAAGCCCAGACCCGCCGTTCCCACCGCCGCCGTTCCCTCACCATGGGTGCGGTAGGCCTTACCACCGTGGTGGGAGCCACGGTGGCCGGCATGGGCCCGGCCGCTGCCAACGAAGGCGCCTACTCCGCTCCCAGCGGCTCCACCGCCAATGCCTGGACCTGGGACTCCGGAACCGCAACCGAGACATCCCGCTCCTCCGGGGCTCACACGCACTCATCAACGACCAGCGGTGAGCCGGCCCAGGACATCCAGCGGGCCTCCTACTCCACCGCTTCCTCCAGCAGCAACGGTTGGGGAGCGGCCGTGCAGTGGGCCACGGCCAAGGCTGCCGATCCGAGCGTCGGCTATGTCTGGGGCGGCAATGGCCCGACCGGCTACGACTGCTCCGGCTTCACCCAGAACGCCTTCGCGCAGGCCGGCATCGAGCTGCCCCGGAACTCCAAGGCCCAGTACGCCGCCGCCAGCCAATACGTCTCCCTGGACAACCTCCAGGTTGGTGACCTGGTCTTCTGGTCCAACAACGGCTCGGCCTCCGGGATCTATCACGTGGCCATGTACATCGGTGACGGCAAAATCGCCCACGCCCGCAATCCTCAGATGGGGGTGGCCGTGACGGATGTCGACTACAGCCCGTGGAACATGATGGGTACCGCCGCCCGCTACTGAACGGTACGCAATCAGCGTGTTCCGCAAGGCAAAGGCCTGCAGGGCCGCTCGGTGCCTGACCGCGCCTCTTCCAGCGGGCCCCGGATGGTGGGCTCGGATTAGACGCAGCGGTTCGGCGGGGCCCTTGGCGAAGGTCGTCCCGGCCACGGTGCACAAGGGCACTGAGCGAGAGGAATCAGCTTGTGCAACGCGTGTTCCCGCGTCGGCCACAGACCGCTGAGGGAGCCGGGCGGTCCTGTCCCCGGTTCTCTCACGTCGGTGGCACCTCCGCCGGTGCGGCGAACTCGTCTGGGATCGTACGTGGGCAAGACTTATCTGTGTCTCAAACGTTATATTCCCAGTTCCCGCCGTCGTGAAGGACCTCATGAAAAGCCTCGTCTTCCGGGCGGCATCTGCCCTGGCCGCAGCACTGCTGATGACATCATGCAGCGCGCCTTCCCCTGTGCCGAGCACTGCCGGGGAAGCAGACGGCACCGGCCCCGGCACTTCCGCCTCTCGCACGCCCGCCGCCCCGTCGTCGGGTGCCACCAGCCCGACGACGGAATCCGAGCCGGGACAGCAACTCCAGCAGCACGCCGTGGCCGCGGCCCATCCGGAGGCCGTCGAGGCTGGGATGGACATCCTGGCCCAGGGTGGCAATGCCGCCGACGCAGCTGTGGCCACGGCCTTCGCCGTGGCCGTGGTGGAGCCCTATGCCTCCGGGATCGGCGGCGGGGGCTCGGCGATTCTGGCCGGCCCCGGCCGCGAACCGGTCAGCTACGACTATCGCGAAGTGGTGGCCCAAGACGGCAGGATCCCGGACTCCGGCACGGGTGTCCCCGGCTTCGTGGCGGGACTCGCCGAGCTCCACGCCGAGCACGGCGACCTGGACTGGCAGGAAATACTGGAGCCAGCCATCGGCCTGGCGGGCGATGGCTTCCCCGTCTCGGAGTTCCTGGCCCAGCGGTTGCGCTCCGACTTCGGCCCCGCTTCCATTGAGGAGCTCAACCATTACCACGACGCTTCCGGCGATCCGCTAGCCGCCGGCGATCCGCTAGCCGCCGGCGACCGGCTGGTCCAGCGGGATCTGGCCCAGACTATGACCACTTTGGCCCAGGAGGGACCGGAGGCCTTCTATACCGGCAGCCTGGCCGAGGAGCTGACCTCGGTGGACGGCCTGGACGCCGATTCCCTGGCCGCCTATGAGTCGGAGCAGGTCGTGCCGGTCGGCGGTGCCTTCGGGGATTACGAGGTCCTCTCGGCCGCCCCTCCGCTGCCCGGTGCGGCCTTGGTCCAGCAGTTGCAGCTCGCCGAGGCCTTGGGCATCGACGGCCACGAGCCCGGTAGTCCCGGATACGTAGACCGGCTCTCCGAGGCATGGATCGCTGCCGAGGGTTCGGTGAAGCACCTGATCGGCGACCCGGACTTCGTGGACGTCCCCGTTGATCGGCTCACGGATCCCGAAGCCAACGCCCGGATCGCCGAGCAGGTGAATCTGCTGGCGGGTGGATCCGACGCCGGTGCCTCCACGGGGCCGGACGCCCGCGAGGGCGTCGTGCCCGGCGCCGGGGACGGACTGGTGCAGGCCGGGGGTCAGCCCGTGACGGCAGGGAACACGACGCACCTGACTGTGGTGGACCAGGACGGTTTCATGGTGTCGATGACCAACACGCTCACGAGTTTCTGGGGCGGCAACGAGTCGGAGTACGTGGGCGGGTTCTTCCTCAACAACCAGCTCTCCCGGTTCGCCACGGAGGAGTCGGAGGCCAACCAGCCGGAGCCGGGGCGCAAGTCCGTGAGCTGGTCGGCCCCGAGCATGGTGCTCGACGACGAGGGCAGGCCGGTGCTCGGGCTGGGCAGCCCGGGAGGACACCAGATCCCGAACATCCTCACCGGCGTGCTGGTGGCGTGGGGCCTGCAGGGCGCCACACTGCAGGAGGCCGTGGATGCACCCCGATTCCACCTGCAGGACGGCGTGCTGGCCGTGGAGGAGGAGCCCTCCCCTGAGCTGGCCGAACTGATCGCGGCACGGGACTGGGAACTGCAGCGCACCGAACGTGATCAGGCGATCTTTGGTTCCGTGCAGGCCTTGGAGATCGACTACGAGACCGGTCAGATCACCGGTGCGAGGGACAACCGCCGGGAAGCGGACGTGGCCATCGCCGACTCCCGGACGGGAGCAGAATGACAGCCATGGGCACTGTTCCCTTTTCCTTCGACCAGCCCGACGGTGAACGGCGGATCCCGCGTCCGTCCGACGGCGGCACCGGTCAACCGGGGCGTGACGACCACGGAGCCAGCGTGGGACGCGCCGGCGACGGACGGTCCGACGGCAGAGGGCAAGGTGGACGACTGGTCGGTCTGGACGTCGCCCGGTCGATGGCAATCATCGGGATGATCGCCGTCAACGTGGGCCCCCGGGGCGTCGACGGCATCCTGGGCACGCTGTACGACCTCCCCCTGGGGCGGGCCTCCCTGCTGTTCATGCTCTTGGCCGGGGTGGGGACATCCATCATGACCCGGTCCGTGCGCGCCCCCGGCAATGCGTCCATGCCGTGGCGTACCCTCCTGTGGCGGGCGGCGCTGCTGCTGGTCGGCGGCTTGGCCCTGCAGTTGGCCGGCCACGAGGCGAGTGTGATCCTGCCCTTGTATGGGCTCCTTTTCATCGCCTGTCTGCCATTGCTGAAGGCACCCGGCTGGTTGCTGGCCGCCCTGTCCGGCGCATCCCTGGTCCTCGGCCCGCTGGTCTGGCTGGCAGTGCGGAGGGAATCTGACGCGTTCCAGGTCACGGAGCCGACCCTGCTGGACCCACCCGCTGAGATCCTGGGCGGCATCCTCTTCACGGGGTCTTACCCGCTGGTGGTGTGGGCGGCTCCCTTCCTGATAGGGATGCTGCTCGGACGGCTCGACTTGCGGAACCCGGCCCTGCACCGACGGCTGGTGTTGTGGGGTGCGGTGGCAGCCGTGGGCGCGTACCTGCTCTCGCAGCTCCTCATCCTGGTCCTGGGCGCGCCGGGCCGGACCGTGGGGCTGGACCGGCTCGTCTCGGCAACCGCCCATTCCCAGATGCCGTTGTGGCTGGTCTCCAGTTCCGGTGCCGCGCTGTTCGTGCTGGGCCTGTGCCTGATGGGGGAAAGGTTCGTGTCCCGGCACCTTTCCGTGTTGGCGGCCACCGGCCGGCTGTCCCTGACCGTCTACGTGGGACACCTAATGGCCCTGGCCGTCGTCGTCCGCCCCGGCCCGGACTCCCTGGCCGAAGGGATCCTGGTCACGGCGGTCCTGTGCACCGCGGCGGTCGCCTTCTCCTGGCTCTGGACCCGACGGTTCCAGACCGGCCCGTTGGAGATACTATTGCGCCTGCCGCCGCGGAAAACGACATCCGAACGGAACGGGTAACAAGCACCGTCCACTGCCGATAAGCGTGCTCACGATCTCCCGTACCCAGCACTGCGCTGCGTAATCGGCATGAACCGGATCCGACTGAAGCCTGATCACTCCATAGACGAACGCGGCCGTCAAGCCCAAGTCGTTTCACCTTCTTCCTGAGGTCAATGGTGTGCGTGCTGGCAATCCACACTCGACGCTTTTGTGCGTGGGTGCCAACGGCACCCACGCTGCCGATCGCGAGCCGGATGGCGATTCCGGCTTGGTCCATTTTCTTTCCCGATCGCCCTTGACAGGGATACCCCCTGCCGGTATGAATAGGACTGTACATGTACCCCCCTGGGGTATGAAGTCCAATTGGGAGAGATCATGAATACCACTGAATTTCAGGTGACCGGAATGACCTGCGGGCATTGCGAGATGTCGGTGCGCGAAGAGGTGGAGGAGGTTCCCGGCGTCGAGTCGGTCGAGGTGAGCCACCAGGACGGGACGCTCGTGGTCACCGGCGCCGAACCCGTCGATGAAACCGCGGTCATCTCTGCGGTGCAGGAGGCCGGCTACCAGGCGGTGCGGTCGGCGTGAATGCTGCCGGACGGCTGGGGGCCTACGCCGCGGGGCTGGCGGTGGTCTTCGCCGGCTCCTTCGCGGCCGGCGGAGCCCTAGTGCCGTACGAAACGGTCTCAGCCTGGAAGCAGCAGGCCGAGGAGCTACGAATGGACCAGCACCCCGCCCCCGCCGAATCGCCTGAGCCAGCCGACACGGACGACGACCACTGACCCCGGCCGATGATCAATGAGTGTGGCCGGAACCCCCGGCGATACCGGAAGAAGGATGAACCCCATGTCTGCACCCCTGGCCGCGCCTCAGGCGGGCAGTACCGACGTCGAACTGGCGATCGGCGGGATGACCTGTGCCTCCTGCGCGAACCGGATCGAGCGCAAGCTCAACAAGCTCGAGGGCGTCACCGCCACGGTGAACTACGCCACCGAGAAGGCCCGGATCAGCGCCCCGGCTGGCTACGACCCCCAGTCCCTGGTCGCCGAGGTTCAGAAGGCCGGCTACGCCGCCACACTGCCCGACACCGGCCGGCAGGACAAAGACGGGGAAGATGACCGTCCCGACGCCGAGCTGGTGTCCCTGCGGCACCGGCTGATCGGCGCCGCGGTGCTGGGCATCCCGGTCATCGCCATGGCGATGATCCCGGCCCTGCAGTTCTACTATTGGCAGTGGCTGTCACTCGCCCTGGCCGGACCAGTGATCGTCTGGGCCGGCTGGCCGTTCCACAAGGCCGCCTGGATGAACCTCCGTCAGGGCACCGCCACCATGGACACGCTGATCTCAATGGGCACCATCGCGGCGTTCCTGTGGTCTCTGTACGCCCTGTTCCTCGGCACCGCAGGGACCCCGGGGATGACCCACCCCTTCGAGCTGTCCGTGGCCCCCACCGACGGGGCCGGGAACATCTACCTCGAGGTCGCCGCCGGGGTGCTGCTGTTCATTCTGGCCGGCCGCTACTTCGAGAAGCGCTCCAAGCGCCAGGCCGGGGCCGCGTTGCGCGCGCTGCTGGACCTGGGCGCGAAGGACGTGGCCGTGCTACGCGACGGCGCCGAGGTCCGCATCCCCACCGACCAGTTGGCCGTGGGCGACGAGTTCGTGGTGCGTCCCGGGGAGAAGTTCGCCACCGACGGAGTCGTGGTCACCGGCCGCAGCGCGGTGGACGCTTCGATGCTCACCGGCGAGTCCGTGCCCATCGAGGTCGCCGAGTCCGACCCGGTCACCGGGGCAACCGTCAATACCGGCGGCCGCCTAGTGGTGCGCGCCACCCGCATCGGCTCCGACACACAGCTGGCCCAGATGGCCAGGCTGGTGGAGGACGCCCAGACCGGCAAGGCCGAGATCCAGCGGTTGGCCGACCGAATCTCCGGGGTGTTCGTGCCGATCGTGATCGCTATCGCGGTGGCCACCCTGGCTGCTTGGCTCGGCGCCGGGTTCCCGGCCGCCGCCGCGTTCACCGCCGCCGTCGCCGTGCTGATCATCGCCTGCCCCTGCGCCTTGGGCCTGGCCACCCCCACCGCCTTGCTGGTGGGCACCGGCCGCGGCGCCCAGATGGGCATCCTCATCAAGGGCCCGGAGGTGCTGGAGTCCACCCGCAAGGTGGACACGATCGTGCTGGACAAGACCGGCACCGTCACCACCGGCACGATGACCCTGCAAGGTGTCCACCCTGCCGTCGGGACCGACGAGAACGAGTTGCTGCGTCTGGCCGGCGCCGTGGAGGACGCCTCCGAGCACCCGATCGCCCAGGCCATCGCCCGCGGCTCCACCGAACGCGTCGGTGCACTGCCGGTCCCGGAGGCCTTTGCCAACCACGAAGGCCGCGGCGTGCAGGGCGTGGTCGACGGACACCTGGTCATCGTCGGTCGCGAGACCATGCTGGCCGACTGGTCGCTGACCATGCCGGCGGACCTGGCCGACACGAAGGCCCGAGCCGAGTCCGCTGGCCAGACCGCCGTCGTTGTGGCCTGGGACGGGCAGGTCCGCGGTGTGCTGGTGGTGGCAGATGCCCTCAAGGACACCAGTGCCGAGGCCATCACCCTCTTCCGCAGCCTGGGTCTGAAACCGGTCCTGCTGACCGGTGACAACCAGGCCGTGGCCCAACAAGTCGCCGCCCAGGTGGGCATCGAGGAGGTCCTGGCCGAGGTGATGCCCCAGGACAAGGTCCGCATCATCACCGAGCTGCAGGAGCGCGGGCAGGTCGTGGCCATGGTCGGTGACGGCGTCAACGACGCCGCGGCCCTGGCCCAAGCGGATCTGGGCCTGGCCATGGGCACCGGTACCGATGCGGCCATCGAAGCGGCGGACATCACCCTGGTCCGTGGGGACCTGCGCGCTGCCGCGGACGCGATCCGGTTGTCCCGCAAGACCCTGGGTACGATCAAGACCAACCTGTTCTGGGCCTTCGCCTACAACACCGCTGCGATTCCGCTGGCCGCCCTGGGCCTGCTGAACCCGATGCTCGCCGGGGCGGCCATGGCCTTCTCGTCCGTCTTCGTAGTCGGCAACAGCCTCCGGCTACGTGGTTTCACCAGCAAGGCCGGCACCACCGTGCCGACCGCCAGTCCAGCGCCGGAACCCCAGCCGGCCCACACCCTAACCACCTGAAACGTATGACGCCTGACCGAGTGGAGACCACCATGACCACCCCCGCCGAAGCGACCGAAGCCGCGCACCATGCCGGGCACCACGGATACATCTCCGACAAGGACCGGTACCTGGCCCGTCTCAAGCGCATCGAAGGACAGGCCCGCGGCATCCACCGCATGGTCGACGAGGAGGTCTACTGCATCGACATCCTCACCCAGATCAGCGCATTGACCTCTGCTGTGGAGAACGTCGCCCTCGGCCTGCTCAACGACCACCTTAAACACTGCGTCGTCAATGCCGCGCGGAACGGCGGGGTCGAAAGCGACGAGAAGATCGCCGAGGCCTCTGCCGCCATTGCCCGTCTCGTCAAGTCCTGACCACACGCGAGGGGTCCAGAGCATAGTTAAATAGTGATCCGGTTCCGCCCAAGCAGTGCCAAGCCGGATATGCCCACTCGGTTAACTCCGGAGTTGACGACGATATGCCGTCAGATCGTGCTTCATTGTTCGATCTCCGAGACATTCGTAAGAGCGGGCGGGCCTCCCAAAAACGTCAGTACAAATGAGCGCGGTAGGCCGAAATCCGAGCCGTCAGTATTCGACTGCAGCAAATAGCGACCAAATCGGTCGTTGTTGGTAGTGGTCCGCCGCTGACGCCTTCGCTCGGAGGCGCTATACCTCGTCAGAGGCCTGCCCGAAACCGACACGGCGCGGAACTCTCCTAGCCCTGGTACTGCCCCTGGGTCTGTCAGATTAACGGTGGATCTGGCCTGGCGCATTGTCAGTTGATTCGGCCTTCGAAGGTGATAGCGAAGGCGTTGAGCGCGGGCTTCCACCTCGTGACCCACCGTGCCCGACCTTGCCCCGTCGGGTCAAGCGACCGGGTCACGAGATACAGGCATTTCAGCGCGGCAGCGTCGTTGGGGAAGTGCCCGCGGGCACGGACGGCGCGCCGGTAGCGGGCGTTGAGCGACTCGATCGCGTTCGTGGAGCAGATGATGCGGCGGATCTCGACGTCGTAGTCCAGAAACGGGATGAATTCCGCCCATGCGTTCTCCCAGAGCTGCCGGATCGCGGGATACATGGTGCACCACTTCTCGGCGAACTCCTCGAACCTGGCCCTCGCGACAGCTTCGTTGACGGCGGTATAGACCGGCTTGAGGTCGCGGGCGATCTGGTCCCAGTACTTCCGCGACGCGTATTTGAACGTGTTGCGGATCAGGTGGATGATGCATGTCTGCACCGTCGTCAGCTCCCACGTCGTGTTGATCGCGTCCGGGAGGCCTTTCAGCCCGTCGCAGACGACGATGCAGACGCCCTCGACGCCGCGGTTCTTGATCTCGGTGAGCACGCCGAGCCAGAACTTCGCGCCCTCACCACCGTCGCCGGCCCAGATCCCGAGGATGTCGCGTTCCCCGCCCGTGGTGACGCCGACGGCGACGTAGAACGGTTTGTTGCGCACCTGCCCGTCCCGCACCTTCACGACGATCGCGTCGATGAACACCACCGGGTAGACGCGGTCCAACGGACGGTTCTGCCACTCGGTCATCTCCTCGATCACCTTGTCGGTGATCTTCGAGATCGTGTCCTTCGAGACGCTGGCTCCGTAGACATCGTCGAAGTGCGCCGCGACCTCACCGGTCGTGAGCCCGCGCGCGGTCAATGACAGCACGATCTCGTCGATCCCGTCCAGCCGACGCTGCCGCTTGCGCACGATCCTCGGCTGGAACGACCCCTCACGATCCCGGGGAACGTCGATCTGCACTGCACCGACCTCGGTCATCACGGTCTTCGCCCGCGTCCCGTTACGGGCATTCTCGCCGGTGCTGGGCTGGTGCTTGTCATAACCGAGGTGCTCGGTCATCTCGACCTCGAGCGCAGTCTCCAGCACCCGCTTCGTTAGCCCGGCGAGCAGCCCGTCCGGGCCGACCAGGCTGACGCCCTTCTCCTTCGCTTCCGCGAGCAGCTGCTCCGCGATCTGCTGCTGATCGATGATCTCTCCCGTCACAGGATCAATCATCTCGATGACATCGGTCATCGCCTTTCCTTTCGGTCAGGCCAGGACCAGATACACCGTTCGTCTGACACTCCCTCCGCCGGTCGGAAGCCTGGCCGTTCAATGTAGACGCTGCCGCGTGCTCGGTCAGCCCATCCTGGTCCGCTTCTTCCACAGTGGCAGTCTCTGTCTCATGTGGTGCGCCCTTCGAGACGCCAAGTCGGCTCCACCGATGCATAACCTGCATCCGCCTGTCATGGTCGCCGGGAAGCCGGTTCAGGATGTCACCGATCGCCACGTCCTCGTCTTCGGCTCGGGCAACGATCCATTGGAGGAGCTCTGTCTCTTCGGCGCGCAACGCATGCTCCTCGCGTGCCAAACGCGCGACGAGCACCTGAGCGGCGGCCAACTCCTCGTCGGTCACCTTGGTCAGGGGGCGTGGACCCTTCGTAAGAACTGGCTCAGGACTAGGTTCCCGAGGTTGCCCCTGCGCGTTCGCACTCAGTTGTTCAAGCGCGCTTGAATGGTCGTACCGGTCGCCGAGCGTACTTGCTCGAACCGGCGTTGCGACGCCTGCCAACTGATAGCTCAGCCGGGGCACCTTCGGAGGTTTTCCTCGCCTCCATCCGGGCTCGGTGACCGTGACATCGTGCTCGGACATGACGGCCTTCCAGCTATCCAGGTCCACCGAGCGCGGATCGTCCATCGCTGACTCGAAGGCAATTCGGATCCTGTCGTGGTTTGAGACGGCACCATTCCTTGCCATTCGACGGTCACGGTTGCTGCGCTTGTCCTTCTTGCGTGCGGACGTGGAAGGAAGTCGCTGCGGCTCAAGGCCGTACTCCATCCCGTGGTCGGCGAGGAACCGATCGGCACGCTCGCGCATCTTGTCAATGTCGGTGAGGTCGCCGGCGAGCTTCCTACCTGCCTTGTACAGCGTTCCGTCGACGCTCATCGATCCGAAGAGCGTGGCGTTCCGAGTCGTGTGCACATGAAACTTTCCACCCTTCCCCTCGGCCTGTCCGACGAACGTGGCCTGCTCCCCCGGATACAGGGCAGCGTGCCTGGCGACGACGTACTCGAACGCCCTCGCGACCTGGTCTGGGTCTTCGGGATTCACCTCGTCGATGCCGAATGAGGTGATCAGGTGGCGGGCTTCGGCCTGACGGACGACTTCACCTTCGTGGCGGACGTGCGTTGCCTCTTCCCCAGTCTTTGCCTCAGCCCAGTACCGTCGCCCGTTAGGACGTGTTCGCCGCACGTAGGTGGCAACTTCACCGGGCTCGGGAAGGGAGTACTTGGCAGGCGACTTCCGTTTCGCTCCCTGCGTCCCGTGTCGTCGTCGTGTTGCCGCGAACTCACGCTCGGCTGTTGTTGGACGACAGTTCTGGCCCGCGATGTGTAGCACCCGCTCCTTGGCGCTTTGACCGGGTTTGGGTTTCACGGTGTAGCGGAGCAGTCGCACCGCGACAGCTGTAGTGCCCGCATACTCGACCGGCATCAGAGGACTTCCCCCAGCTTCATGGACACCGCCGAATCTCGCTTTGCGTCTTGTTCCATCGCCCCGGACAGGCGGTCGATCGCACGCTCGACAGAGCGGACCGCGTCGGCGTCCACCTCGCCCCTGGCATTCGCAACTTTGGCGATCTGGTTGACGTTGTTGCCGATCTTCTGAAGCTGGAACGCCTGTCGGGTATATCGCTCGGCAACCTTCTGAAGCCCCTCCTTGAGCTCGGCGACCGCGCCACCGTCGACCTCGACGATGACGGGCCGTCGGGCCGTCGGGCCTCAAGATGTTTCGCCAAAGATCGCTGTGCGGCTTCGATCGACGATGCATCGCTCATCGCCTGCGCGACGATCTGCACCGCTTGTCGCAGGGCTTCCGACCTACTGACACCGAGGTGCCGCTGCACCGCGGTGAGCGCGTCGAGGTCGTCACGGTGCATCCGCACCGCAACGGCCTCTCCCGGGCCCCGGGGCGATGCGCCAGGCGCACCGCCCCTCTCGCCGTCGCTTGCGCGACGACTCACATGCGGAAGCGGGGCACCCTCCGCTGGCGCTACGGTTACCCCGCTGGTCGGGCGCTTGTTGTTCGCTCGTTCCTCGCTCACTGGCCCCTCCAAGCCGGTTGCCCCCTGAGGATGTGTGTCATTGACGCATCCCCGTGGACCTCAGGTACCAACCGACTGGCAAGCAACCCGACCGTAAACTTTTCTCGCTTCGCTCGAACGTTTGGTCGGGCCGCACCGAACCCCTCGCTGACGCTCCGAGTTCGGTCCTTTGCTTGCGAGGAGGGTGCGCTGCCCCCTCCTTCGATCCACCCCCGAGAACCGACTTGTGTCGCCGAAATTGGCTCGCAACGATGCAGTTGCGCCCGTCCGAATGCTCGCACTAGTTCGACTCCGAGTGTCCGTCGACCCACGAAGCACTGAGCTGCGCCCGTAACTGAGCGATTCGGTCAGCTTCATCGAGGTCGCCGTCGATCGCACCAATTCGGAACCTTCGGTAGAGGTCTTCGACCAGTTCGTCACGGTTCTTCGAGCGCCTAGCAAGGAGCCTTTCCCGAAGTGAGGCGGCGCGCTCCTCTGCTTCTACGTAGAGCTCCTTTTCAGTCTTCGACTTCCGACGCTTCGTCACTGTGGCAGGTCGCCTCGGCATAGTCGGCGCGGCTCCTGCGATGCCGACCGTTGCGGTCTCGAATTGCCTGTCGTCGTTCTGGTTGTACTCGCTCATGGCGGGTTCCTTTCGTTACTTCGAGTTGTTGCTTGGAATGCGGTTTCGACCTCACCCATTCAGGCCAGAGATCCGACATCGCGGCGGTCGCAGAAGACGCTCCTTTGGGTCGTCATGAGGAGAACTTCTCATCGGATCCGACTCAGAATCGGAGCTGGCAGACGGACCAGAGATGGTCGGTCGGATGTACTGGACAATGCCGCCGATGGCTTCCAGCGCAGGGCTCAGGCCAACCACGCCTCGGCTTCTCTTCGTTGCCTTGAACGCGTGATTGTCGAGCTCCCAGCCGAACGCAGGGTGCCCAGTTCGTTCTTCTGAGCACCCCCGGCTGGCCCTTGTCTGTTCACTGCTCCTCAAGCTGCTCTTCGACCCAGGCATCAATGTCCGCCTGGCGCCATCGAACGTGTCCGCCGATCTTCAGCGCCCTGGGCATTGGTTCCCCGAGTGAGCGCTTTCGATAGATCGTCGACACCGACCAGCCAATCTGGGCAGACAGGTCTTGCGCAGTCAGCAGTGACTTCGGGGTCGGCTCAAACACCTTCGGAATCGAATCGAACTGGATAGTCATGTCATCCTCTCGCGACTTACAGGTTCTGGATTCTGTAACCTGAAACTATCAGCTTGCACAGCCATCTACAAGTTTTGTATCCTGAAGACATGACGAATCCTCAGACGATCTCCGAAGCCGTCGGCGCGTACGTGGCCCGCATGCGTAAGGAGCACGGACTTACGTTGGATCAGGTGGCCGGTGCGGCCCGTGCGCATGGGGCGACGTGGAGTGCGAGCAGCGTAAGCAACATCGAGCGGGGGCAAGCCTCGCTGACCCTCCCTACTTTGCTGTTCCTGGCATGGGCTTGTGGCGACCTGCTCGGAAGGCCGCAGACACTCTCGGACTTACTTGGCTCTGCTGAAGTCCTTGCCCTTGGGCCCGATGAGCGCTCCCTTGCCAGCCGCGCATGGGTCGACGCTGCTTTGAATGGTCAGGAGGTCGTTTCGCCTGCCATTAGTCGAGACCAGTCGAATATCGATGCCCTTGAGGGATTCGACGAGGCCCTCGAAGAAGAAGTCATTCGAAGGACCAAGGAGCAGGGGTCCAAGGCGCTGACACCCGCCGAGCGAAACCGAGCATTCGACCATCTTCTCGAACAATCCCAGATGCCACCTGAGGCGGGACAACCACTCCCCTTCGGAAGTCCTGAGGGCAGCCAGGCCGAGAAGCGGGCAGCCAAGAAGTTGGGTGTAGGTACCGCCCGACTGCAGCAGTTGGCGCAGACCCTGTGGACACGTTCACTGGAAGATGAGTCTGCAAGACGGGCTGGCAATGACAGCACGCCGCAGGCCCGCGGCCGCGTTACCCGTGTGCTGGTCGCCGAAATGCGATCAGCCTTGGACCGCCTTTGATGGCTCGTCCAAGGCTGGAGATTGGCACCTACGGCGCCATCAACACGGTTGAAATCCACCCTGGCAAGTGGCGGGCCCGAGCACGCTATCGATCCTCAGACGGCAAGGCCCGTCAAATCCAGAAGGTCGCTCCGACCCGCGCAAAAGCCGTATCCATGCTGAAACAGTCTCTTCTCAGGATCGAGGACAGTAGAGGCGGCGAGCTTAAGGCCACAACGACCTTGAAGGTCCTCGGGCAGAGGTTTTTGGAGGATCGGCGGGATCTTGGCCGATCCGAGGGAACTATTGAGACGTATGGATACGCCGTGACCGCGCACATCACGCCGCGAATCGGCGATCTCGCCGTCGCCGAAGCGAAGCCCGATAAGTTGCAGAAGTTCCTGACTACTGTGCACCGCGAGGCCGGGCATGGTGCGGCCAAGAATTGCCGCTCGACCCTCAGCGGAATGATGGCCCTCGCGGTGCGCAGCGGCGCAATCGCGCGGAACCCGATCCGCGACCTTGAACGCATCACCCAACCCAAGGGCAAGAAGGGGGCCTCCGCAATCGCGCTTGAAGAGCTCCCCGGAGTTGAGTCCCGCATAGTGGTGTAGCGCGGTCGTCGAGTTCGTCCCTGGTGTGGACGTGGACGCGGCCACCGCGTGATCCTTCGAGTGATCTCTCACAACCGACTCGAAGAAGGACACACGATGACCGCTCCACACATTGTCGACCCTGCTGGGCTGCTTGGCGAAGCCCTCGCCGAGGCCAGCCCCGATCTGATGCGTTCGCTGCTGCAGACGATGATTAACGCCCTGCTCTCGGCCGACGCCGACGCCGTGGTCGGCGCCGAGTACGGCCGGCCCGGCCCGGACCGGACGGCGCAGCGCAACGGCTACCGGCACCGCCCGTTGGACACCAGGGTCGGCACGATCGACGTCGCCATCCCGAAGCTACGACAGGGGTCCTACTTTCCCGAGTGGCTGCTCGAACGCCGCAAGAGGGCCGAGACCGCTCTGATCACCGTCGTCGCTGACTGCTACCTCGCCGGCGTCAGCACGCGCCGGATGGACAAGCTCGTCAAGACGTTGGGCATCAACAGCCTGTCGAAGTCGCAGGTCTCGCGCATGGCCGCCGATCTGGACCAGCTCGTCGCGGAGTTCCGCCACCGGCCCCTCGACGAGGCTGGCCCGTTCACGTTCGTCGCCGCGGACGCGTTGACGATGAGGGTCCGCGAAGGCGGCCGAGTCGTCTCGACGGTCGCGTTGGTCGCGACCGGCGTCAACGCTGACGGTCGCCGCGAGGTCCTCGGCCTGCGGATCGCCACCAGTGAGACCGGACCGGCCTGGAACGAGTTCTTCGCCGACCTCGTCGCCCGCGGCCTGGCCGGCGTCCGGCTCGTCACCTCCGATGCCCACCCCGGGTTGAAGGACGCGGTCGCAGCGAACCTGCCCGGAGCCGCCTGGCAGCGGTGCCGCACCCACTACGCCGCGAACCTCATGTCCGTGACCCCCAAGAGCATGTGGCCGGCGGTCAAGGCGATGCTCCACAGCGTCTACGACCAGCCCGACGCACCAGCGGTCGCGGCGCAGTTCGACCGGCTCATCGACTACGTCGACGACAAGCTGCCCGACGTCGCCGAGCACCTCGCCGCCGCACGTGAGGACATCCTCGCGTTCACCAGCTTCCCCGAAGGACTGTGGCAGCAGATCTGGTCGAACAACCCCAACGAGCGCCTCAACCGCGAGATCCGCCGTCGCACCGACAGCGTCGGGATCTTCCCCAACCGCGACGCGATCATCCGTCTCGTCGGAGCTGTCCTGGCCGAGCAGACCGACGAATGGGCCGAAGGACGCCGCTACCTCGGACTCGACATCCTCGCCAAGTCCCGCCTCACCATCGTCGCCACCGGCGGCACCGACATCGACAAGGAGGACCTCCCCGCACTGACCGCCTGAACCCCGAGAGGGTCACGCAGCACTACACCACTCCAAGGGACTTGACCCTCCCCGGTCTCATGGGCAAGCTACGTGCGGCACCCAGTCTGATCGAACAGGACACCGTCGAGTTGTTCGACTTCATGCTCGCATCGGGTTGGCGAGTGGGAGAAGCGTGCGCCCTCGACGCCTCCTCCATCGACTTCGGCGCCGGCACCGCCGAGGTCGTAGCCACGAATGTTCGGATCAAGGGCAGAGGGATCGTCCGGCAACCGGTCCCTAAGACCGAGGCCGCATGGCGAGTTACTCCCCTGCCCGAGCCAACGATGGACCTTCTGAGAATCCGGCACGAACGTCTCCGTGAGTACACGACATTGTTATTCCCTACCGTCCTGATGCGTCTGCGAGATCCCTCAAATACACAAAGGGAGCTCAGGGACATCCGCGACTCGATCGGGTACCCAGATCTGTCGACTCACACGTTCCGCAAGACAGCGGCGACGATGCTCGATCGCGCGGGGATGTCAGCCGCAGAGGTCGCAGCTTTCCTCGGCCATGCGAAACCGTCGATGACCCAGGATGTCTACATGAACACGCTCAAGGGTGATGCCAGAGCCGGCGCCGTCATGCAGCAACAGCTCGAGGGCCTGATTTGAAAGTGCGGAGTTTATGCGGACCGCCCGACTGTTAGACATGAAGAAACCCCGCGATGTAGAAGCTACGCGGGGTTTCAGTGGCTCCGACCGGCGTCGATCCGGTGACCTTTCGATTTTCAGTCGAACGCTCTACCAACTGAGCTACAGAGCCTGGCATCATCTGGCGATGATCACCGTGACCTCCCGGCAACCGGAAAATCAGAGCGACCCTGACGGGACTTGAACCCGCGACCTCCGCCGTGACAGGGCGGCGCGCTAACCAACTGCGCTACAGGGCCAGGTGTTTGCGGGATCTACTCCCGCTCACAAGACCTAAACTCTAGCAGAGGAAATCCCCGCTTGTGAAATCGGCCTTGCCGTACCCCCAACGGGATTCGAACCCGTGTCGCCGCCGTGAAAGGGCGGTGTCCTAGGCCACTAGACGATGGGGGCCAGAACGCAACGCGGGATCGCTCCCGCGCAGTGGACCTGAACAACTATAGGGTACGCTCGCGCCCGGGCCAAACGGCCCGCCGGGATGCCCCGGCACAACGCGCGGCGGCCGACGGCCGTGGCCCTGGACACATCTGGGCGCGGCGGCCTCCCCCGTGGGTAGAGTCGTTCCATGCCCTTCGAGATGAGCGAGGACGCCTTCGAGGCGGCCGTGGTCGAGGCCCTCGACGAGATCCCCGCGCGCCTGCGGGACATGATGGACAACGTCGCCATCTTCATCGAGGACCGCTACGAGCCGCTCCCCCACGAGGACCCCGACACCGTCCTGCTGGGCCTCTACGACGGCATTCCCCTCACGGAGCGCGACCACAACTGGGCGGCCGGCGCGATGCCGGACAGGATCATCGTCTTCAAGGACTCCATCCTCGAGATCTGCGAGACCCACGAGGACGTCGTCGAGGAGGTCGGCATCACCGTGGTGCACGAGATCGCCCACCATTTCGGCATCGACGACGCCACGCTGCACGAGCTGGGCTGGGGCTGATGGGGCACGACCACGCGGGGCATTCGCACGGACTCGGCGCCAACGGCACCGCCACGGGGCGGCACCGCAAGCGGCTCGCGCTCGTCGTCGCCATCACCCTGACGGGCGTCGTCGTCCAGCTCATCGGCGCCGCCGTCTCCGGCTCGCTGTCGCTCCTCGCCGACGCCGGGCACATGCTCTCCGATGCGGCCGGCGTGAGCATCGCGCTCTTCGCCGCGTGGATCGCCACCCGTCCCGCGACGTCCAAGCGGACCTTCGGCTGGCAGCGCGCCGAGGTCCTGGCCGCGCTGGCCAACGCCGTGGCCCTGTCGGTGATCGCGATCGTGATCTTCATCGAGGCCGTCCGCCGCTTCGGCGACGCCCCCGACATCGAGACGCCGGCGATGCTGCTCGCCGCCGTGGTCGGCGGCGTAGCGAACCTCGCATGCCTGCTGATCCTGCACTCCGGGCGCAAGGACAGCCTCAACCTCCGCGGCGCCTACCTCGAGGTCCTTGGCGACCTGCTCGGCTCGGCCGCCGTCGTCGCCGCCGGGCTCGTCATCCTCTTCACGGGGCAGACCATCGCCGACCCGATCGCCTCCATGGTGATCGCCCTCATGATCCTGCCGCGGGCCTGGTCGCTGCTCCGCGAGGTCGTCGACGTGCTGCTCGAGGCCACCCCCCGCGGCGTCGACCTCGACGAGGTGCGCCGCCACATCCTGGAGATCGACGGCGTCGTCGACGTCCACGACCTGCACGCCTGGACCATCACCTCCGGGCAGCCGGTCTGCTCCGCCCACGTCACGCTCACCGCCGACGCCTTCACCCCGCAGCGCGCCCACGAGGTGCTCGACACCCTCCTGGAATGCCTCGGAGACCACTTCGACACCGAGCACAGCACCTTCCAGCTCGAGCCCGAGGGCCACGCGCGCCACGAGCCCGCGAGCCACGACTAGTCGCGCCCGCGCCCTCCCGCACCCGCGGAGCCCTCCCGCGGGCGTCTGGGCCCCGGCGTCGTCCCCTGGGGCCCGTGCGACACGCGCGCCGTTTCCGTACGGAATGACACTCATGTGATTTATGATGACGTTGTGACTCGTGTTGCCATTGTTGCAATTGGTCACCTATTCTCAACGGGAGCTACACCTTTCCGTGACCTTCCGCGCCGGCCCGGCGCGCGGCCACGGCCCATTCGCTCCTTGCAGTGAGGATTCACATGGCCCAGCGGCAGACCCTGGGGGCCGCGCTCTGCGCCGCGGCGCTGATCGGCGGAACCGTCTTCTCCGCGATCCCCGCCCACGCGACCCCCGCGGCCCCCGCCGCCGAGGCCGGCCCGGGAACGTTCCTCCCCGCTTCCCCCCCATCCGGCCTGCCGAGCCGCGCCGAGGTCGAGGCCGCCAAGGAGGACCCGGCCCGGCTCCAGCAGATGGTCTCGCAGATCGAGGCCCTCATCGCCGACGACGCCTCGGAGCTCCTGGCCGCCGAGACCTCCGCCCTCGAGGGGCTCGACGCCGCGACCGCCGCCGAGGAAGCCCTCGCGGCCCGCAACGCGACCGCCGCCGACGCCCGGGCCCAGGCCGCGAAGGCCACCGAATACTACGAAGCGGTCAAGGTCCAGCTCAGCCAGCTCGCGGGCGACCTCTACCGCAACGGCGGCATCAACCCCGGCGTCACGTCCCTGCTGTCCCAGGGCGAAGGCAACGACGTCCTCTACAAGGCCGCCACGATGAACGCACTGGCCGCCAACCGCTCCCGCACCCTCACCACGGCCCAGCAGGCCGCCTCGCTGTGGGCCGAGTGGCAGAACTACGCCGCGGCCGCGGAGGCCGCCGCCGCCGAGGCCGCGGGCTCGACGCGCGAGGCGCTCGCCGCGGCCGAGCGCAGCCGCACCGCCTACGAGGAGCGCCTGTCCGCGCAGCAGTCCGTGCGCGCCGAGCTCCTCGAACACCTCGCCTTCCTGAGGGACTCGAGCGTCGCCGAGGAGCGCAGCCGCATCGAGGCCCGGGAGCAGCAGGCCCGCGAGGAGGCCCTCGCCGCCGCGCTGGCCGCGAACCCCGGGGCGCCCGCCCAGGCCCCGTCGTCGTCCACCGACTCCGGCCTGCCCCAGGCGCCGGCCGCGGTGCCGGACGCCGTCCCCGTCGCGAACGACCTCCGCCCCGTCGCCCCCGAGCGCCCGGAGCCCGTCCCGGCACCGGCCGCGCCGAGCACCCCGGCCGCGCAGCCCACCTCCGCGCCGACCACCCAGGCCCCGGCCCCGCGCCCCACCCCCGCGCCGACGACGCAGGCCCCCGCGCCCGCCCCCTCGACGCAGGCACCGCGCCCCACGCCGACGCCGACTCCGGCCCCCACGACGCAGGCACCGCGACCGACGCCCACGCCGACCCCGACGCCGACGCCGGCCCCGAGCACCCCGGCCCCCGCGCCGAAGCCCACCCCGACGCCGACTCCCACGCCCCCGCCGGCACCGAACCCCGGCCCCGGCATGCCGTCCTCCGTCGTCGAGCCGGCGATCTCGTGGGCGCAGAAGATCGCGGCCGACGACTCCTACGGATACCTCTACGGCGGCAACGGCCCGACGCTCTTCGACTGCTCGGCCTTCACCCGCACCGCCTACGCCAAGGGCGGCCTGTCCCTGCCGCGGACCTCGACCCAGCAGTACTTCAGCGCTCCGACCAAGGTCCCGCTGAATCAGCTCAAGCGCGGCGACCTGGTGTTCTCCTCGAGCAACGGCGGGGCGTCGTTCTACCACGTGGCGATCTACCTGGGCAACGGCCAGGTGGTCCACGCCCGGAACCCCTCCGCGGGCATCTCGGTCACCCCGCTGAGCTGGGTCAACAACCTCTACGCCTACGGGGCGCGCTACTAGGGCCGCTGCCGCGATCCCGGCCCTGACGGTACGACGACGGGGCCCCACCCGGGTGGGGCCCCGTCGTCGTACCGCTTCCCCCGCGGGGCGCTCCGGGTGCCGCCCGCCGGGTCAACGCGTGGGCGGATCAGGCGGCCGCGAGCGGCGGCCGATCGCCCGATCCGCCCACGCGTTGGTCCTGAGGACTCAGGCGGCGTCCGGCTCGTCGAACGTGGCGCGGTCGGCGAGCCGCGGGTCCTCGCGGTCCGGGACGACCATGACGGGACCGCGCGCATGGTGCAGCACGCCCTGGCTCGTGGATCCGAGGAGCATGCCGGCGAATCCGCCGCGGCCGCGGGAACCGGTGACCATAAGCCGCGCGGTCTCCGATTCGCGGACCAGGACCTCGATCGGCGGGCCCTCGAGGACGTCCGTCTCGATGTGCAGCTCGGGGAAGTGGCTCGCGAGCCATCGGGCCCCGGCGGCGAGCTGGCGGCGGACGTCGTGCTGCAGCGCCTCCTGGTCAACGGTCGCCGGCATCCACGCCAGCGAGCCGCTGATCGGCGGGAGCGCGCACACGACGCGCAGGCCGATGCCCCGGGCCGTGGCCTGCTCCGCGGCGACGAGCACGGCGAGGCGGGCCCGCTCGGAGCCGTCGACCCCGACCACGACGAGGTCGCGGACCGCGGGCGAGCCCTCGTCCCGGTCCTTGACGCACAGCGGGACGACGACGGTCGGGCACTTCGCGTGGGCCGGCAGCGCCGAGCTGACGGAGCCCAGGAGGCGCCCGACGAAGCCGCCGCGTCCGCGCGTGCCGACGACGACGAGGTCCGCCTCGGTGCTCAGGTCCAGCAGCACGCCGGCCGGGTCCCCGGACTCGACGCGCGTGCGGACCTCGACGTCGGGATCGGCGACGAGCGAGCGCGCCTGGTCGACGACCTCGCGGGCGCCGTCGCGGATCACCTGGTCGTCGAGCGCCGCGTAGCCGGCGTCCATGCTGGACGCCGCGAAGACGGGGATGGTGTAGGCCGTGACGATGTTCAGGGGGACCCCGCGCCTCCCGGCCTCGGCCGCGGCCCATTTCAGGGCGCAGTTGCCCGGCTCGGACCCGTCGACGCCGACGACGATCCCGTCGGCCGGGGGGATGTCCTGGTGAACGCCTTCTTCACTCATGGTGACCGCTCCTTTGCGTCGGATCTGCGTGGTCCTTGCCACTATTGTTCACCCTACCCACGCGCCGGTCCATTGCCTCCGGCTCCGGCCGATAAGATTCTGCCCATGTCCCCACAGGAAACCATCACCCGCCCCGCCGCCGGCGTCCTGGACCGCTACTTCAAGATCACCGAGCGCGGCTCCACCTACTCCCGCGAGATCCGCGGCGGCTTCGCCACGTTCTTCGCCATGAGCTACATCGTGGTGCTGAACCCGCTCATCCTCTCCGGCGCGGACTCGGCCGGGAACACGCTCGGGATCGAGCGCGTCGCCGCCGTCACAGCGCTCGTCGCCGGGATCATGACGATCCTCATGGGCGCGTGGGCCAAGCACCCGTTCGCCATGGCCACGGGGCTCGGCGTCAACGCGTTCGTCGCGATCACCGTCGCCACGAACCCCGGGCTGACGTGGCCGGACGTGATGGGCCTGGTCGTGGTCTCCGGCATCACGATGATGATCCTCGTGCTCACGGGCTTCCGGACGGCCGTCTTCAACGCCGTACCGCCGAGCCTGAAGACGGCGATCGTGGTGGGCATCGGCATGTTCATCGCCCTCATCGGCCTGGTCAATGCCGGGTTCGTGCGGCGCATCCCGGACGCCGCCGGCACCACGGTCCCGGTCGGGCTGGGCTTCGACGGAGAGCTGATCGGCTGGCCGACCCTCGTGTTCGTCGTCGGCCTGCTCCTGACGATCGCCCTCGTGATCCGCAAGGTCCGCGGCGCCATCCTCATCGGGATCGTCGTGGCCTCCGTCCTCGCCAACCTCCTCGAGTGGGCCTTCAAGATCGGCCCCAGCTGGGACGGCACCACGGCCAACCCGCTCGGCTGGTCGCTCGTCGTGCCCTCCCTGCCGAGCTGGCAGGCGCCGGACCTGAGCCTCATCGGCCAGGCCAACGTCGTCGGACCCTTCCAGCACCTCGGCGTGACCGCCGCGCTCCTGCTCGCGTTCGTGATCCTGCTGTCCATCTTCTTCGACGCGATGGGCACCATGGTGGGCCTCGCGAACGAGGCCGGCACGGTCGACCAGGACGGGAACATCCCCAACGTGGACCGCGTCCTGCTCGTCGATTCCCTCGGCGCGATCGCCGGCGGCGGCGCGTCCGTGTCCTCCAACCAGATCTACGTCGAGTCCGGCGCGGGCATCGGCGAGGGCGCCCGCACGGGCTTCTCGGCGATCGTCACGGGCGTGCTGTTCATCGCCGCGATGTTCCTGACCCCGCTCATCTACCTCGTGCCCTTCGAGGCCGTCGCCCCCGCGCTCGTCGTCGTGGGCTTCATGATGATCACGCAGGTCACGAAGATCGACTGGTCCGACTGGGGCCTTGCGCTCCCGGCGTTCCTGACGTTCACCCTGATGCCGTTCACGTACTCGATCGCCAACGGCATCGGCGCCGGGTTCGTGGCCTACGTGTTCATCCGGGCCGTCCAGGGCCGCGCCAAGGAGGTCCACCCGCTCATGTGGGCGGTGGCCGCCGCGTTCGTGCTGTTCTTCGGCATCGGCGTGATCGAGCAGGCGCTGGCCGGCTAGCGCGCGGACCAGCCGCCGTCCATGGTGTAGCTCGCGCCGGTCACCATGGCGGCGTGGTCGGAGGCCAGCCACGCGGCGAGCGAGGCGACCTCCTCCGGCTCGACGAGCCGCTTGACGGCGGACTCGGTGAGCATGACCTTCTCGAGCACCTCGTCCTCTCCGATCCCGTGCGCGGCCGCCTGGTCGGCGATCTGCCGTTCGACGAGCGGGGTGCGCACGTAGCCGGGATTGATGCAGTTGCTCGTCACGCCGTGCGGCCCGCCCTCGAGGGCCGTGACCTTGCTCAGGCCCTCGAGGCCGTGCTTCGCGGAGACGTACGCCGCCTTGTACGGGGAGGCCCGCAGGCCGTGCACGGAGGAGATGTTGATGACGCGCCCGTAGCCGCGCTCGTACATCCCCGGCAGCGCCGCCCGCACCAGCAGGAACGGGGCCTCGAGCATGAGCGCGAGGATGCGGCGGAAATCGGCCGGGTCGAACTCGTGCAGCGGGGCGACCTTCTGGATCCCCGCGTTGTTGACCAGGATGTCGGCGTCCACGGCCGCGTGCGCGACGTGGTCGGTGTCCAGGAGGTCCACCGTCCACGTCCGCACCTCGGCGTCGCCGGGGCCTGGGGCGCCGCGCAGGCGGGAGGCGGCGGCCTCGAGCCCGTCGGCGTCCCGGTCGGCGAGGGTCACGGCGGCGCCCTGGGCGCGCAGCCCGGCCGCGACCGCCTGCCCGATCCCCGACGCCGCCCCCGTCACCAGCGCCCGGCGCCCGGCGAGCGGCCAGGACGACGCCGGTGCCGCCGCCGCCCCGGCGTCGGAAGCCGCGCCCCGCGTGCCCGGCGCCACCGGCCGAGCGCCGGGGGCCGCTTCCTCGACGGTTCCCGCCGGGCCCGTCACGCCGAGGCCCGCTCGCGTTCGGCCCGGTCCGCCTCGTCGAGGGAGACGCCGGAGTAGCGCATCCGGGTCGGGAACATCTCGGCCATGAGCGCCGGCTGCCCCGCGTACATCAGGGCGTGGAAGGCGAGGCCGATCATGATCGCGGCCACGATCGCGACGTCGTGGCCCGTCGAGAACATCGGGAAGGCGAAGAAGCCCCACGTGGCGCCGAGCGCGGCACCCGCGAGGTAGAGCGGCCGGCGACCGACGATGTCCGAGAGCCGTCCGGCGAGGGGCACGAACACGAAGTGGGCGACGTGGGCGATCGCGAGGAGCCCGAGGATGCGCTGCGTGTCCAACTTGATGTGGCCCAAGTAGACGATCGAGAAGCTGACCACGATGTAGTAGAGGATGTTCTCGGCGACGCGCAGGCCCATGGCGGTGAGGATGCCGCGCGGGTACTTGCGGACGACCTCGCCGAGCCCGTAGGAGACGGCCTGCGTCTGCTCGACCTCGCGCTTGGCCTCCTCGAAGATCGGCGCCTCGCTGATGCGCGTGCGGATGAAGTAGCCGACCACGACGACGACGGCCGAGAGCCAGAACGCCACGCGCCAGCCCCACGCGAGGAATGCCTCCTGGCTGAGCACGGCGGACATCACGAACAGCACGAGCGTCGCCAGGAGGTTGCCGACCGGGACGGCGGCCTGCGGCCAGGAGGACCAGAAGCCGCGGGACTCGTTGGGCGAGTGCTCGGCGACGAGGAGCACGGCGCCGCCCCATTCGCCGCCGAGTGCGAGGCCCTGGACGAAGCGCAGGACGACGAGCAGGACGGGGGCGAGGTAGCCGATCTGGTGGATGGTCGGCAGGCAGCCCATGAGCACGGTGGCGACGCCGATGAGGATGATCGTCAGCTGCAGGGTGTGCTTGCGGCCGAGCTTGTCGCCGAGGTGGCCGAACACGATTCCGCCGAGCGGCCGGGCGACGAAGCCCACCGCGTAGGTCAGGAACGCGGCGATCACGCCGTCGAGGGCGTTGCCGGTCTGCGGGAAGAACTGGGTGCCGAAGACCAGTGCGGCCGCGGAGGCGAAGAGGAAGAAGTCGTACCACTCGACGACCGTTCCGGCCATCGAGGCGCTGACGATCTTCTTCAGCCCGCCGTTCGAGCCGTCGCGCCCGGTACCGCCGGCCGCGCCGGGTTCCGGCGCGGGGTGGCCGGAGCCGTGGTTGTTCACCGTTGAACTCATCTCATCTCCTGTGGGGACGTGTGCGTGGTGCGCGTCACACCACTGGACGAGTATGGTGTGATGCATTCCTGCACATCAATGACCAAAGAGGCACCTTCAACCTGCGGAATTGCATACTCCATGGAACCGAACCTCAGCGCCGACGACCTCCTCATCCTGCGCGCCGTGGCCCAGTCCGGCCGCTACGCCACGGCCGCGGCCGAGCTCGGTCTCAACCACACCACGGTCTCCCGCCGGATCACCGCGCTCGAGAAGCGGCTCGGCGAGCACCTGCTCGTGCGCACGGCCGGCGGCTGGGAGCTGACCGGCCTCGGCGCCCGCGCCGCGGCCGCCGCGGAGCAGATCGCCGCGGCACTGGGCGGGCTGGAAGGCGCGGACGACGGCGGGACCGGACCGTCCGGCGTCGTCCGCCTCAGTGCCACGGACGGGATGAGCGCCTACGTGATCTCCCCCGCGGTGGCGCGGCTGCGTCGCCGTCACCCCGGCATCCGGGTGGAGATCGTCGCGGCCACGCGACGGGCCTCGCAGATCCGCTCGGGGCTCGACCTGGAGATCGTGGTGGGACGGCCCCAGGTCCACCGCGCGCGGGCCGAGCGGCTCGGCGACTACCGGCTCGGCCTCTACGCCTCGCGGGCCTGGATCGACGCGCACGGGATGCCGCGGACCATGGACGAGGTGCTCGGGCATCCACTCGTGTACTTCATCGACTCCATGCTGCAGGTCGACGACCTCGACACGCCCCGCCGGATCCTGCCGGGCATGCAGGACGCGATCACCTCGACCAACGTGTTCGTCCACGTGGAAGCGACCCGCGCCGGCGGCGGGATCGGCCTGCTGCCGTGCTTTATGGCCTCGCGCCACCCGGACCTCGTGCGGATCCTGCCCGGCGAGGTGGCCGAGCGGCTCACCTACTGGATGGTCGCGCGCCCGGAGACGCTGCGGCAGCCCGCCGTCGGGCTCGTGGCACGCGCCGTCCAGACGGCCGTCGCCGAGGCGGAGGACTTCCTGCTCGGCGAGGCCCCGAGCCCGTTCGACTGACTCCCGGACGAGTGGCCCGGCACTGGGGGACCGAGGCGCCGGAACCGCCCGCCGAGCGGCCCGCGGACGGGGTCGCGCCGGGGCCGGCCGTGGATCAGAGCGGACGGTGCGAGGCCGTGTACTTGACCTTGAGCGTGCCGCGCTTGATGCGCATCTCGGTGACGGTCACGGCGGCGAGCCGGTCCACGTGGTCCACGTGCGTGCCGCCGCAGGGCTCGGAACCGACGCCCGCGATCTCGACGGTGCGGCGCCCGTCGGCGGCGGTCGTGGCCGTCACGGCGCCGGCCCCGGCGATCAGGGCGTCCAGTCGCGCCTGGAAGGCGGCGAGTTCGCCCGCGCGCAGCTCCTCCGTCGCGAAGCGCTCCTGCAGCCCGTCCGGGGCGAAGTCGAGCCGCGCCTGCCCGGGAAAGTGGCTGTGTCCCGTGTAGCTCCAGCCGTTGACCGACTCACCGACGAAGCCGATCAGGTGCCCGGCCGTGTGCAGCGCGGCGTGCAGCAGCCTGGTCTCCGGGTCGACGGCGGCGCGCACCCGGGTGCCGGGCGGCGGTACCTCGCCCTCGGCGGGCGAGTCCGTTCCCGCGGCGGGCCGGGGGCGGAAGGCGACCCATCCGGCGTCGTGCTTGAAGAGCTCCACGGGCGCCCCGTCCACGCTCGCCGCGTCGTCGGGCTGCCCGCCTCCGCGGGGGTGGAAGATGTTGGGGCTCAGGGCCGCCCAGGGGCCGGCCGCGTCGGTGCCGGTGGCCACGACGTCCGCGTCCGCCTCGAAGAGGTAGGTGTCGCGGTGGTGGGCGAGCTCCTGCGTGCGGGGACCCGGGGCGTCGACGGGGCTGGGCGCGGAATCCGGTGCGTTCTGTCCTTCGTTCACCCGGCCACGGTAGCAATTCCGCCCCGTCCGCAGGCAATGCGCACGCGGCTCACAGGGTGCGCACAGATGGGCGTCCTAGAGTCGTAGATACCTCATGGAGGTGCGAGTGATGAGAAGGCCCCAGCCATCCCCCAGGCTGGGGCCTTCGCCTTGCCCGGAGCGGATTTCCGCGACGCCGTCCGCCCACGGGCTGCCGCGGGCGCGGCGGACCTCCCGCCGCAGCCGGCGGATCGCCCCGGCCGCGTGCGGGCCATGGCCTCTCCGGGAACCACGGAACAACAGGGGTGGTCAGCGGCCGCCCGCGAACGCGCGGACCCGCGCGTCGTCCCAGAACTGCGCGGGCACGCCGCCGCCGAGCAGCTCGCGCCGCAGGGTCGGTCCGCCCGGGATCGGCGCCTCGGACCCCGCGATGACCACGTTGCCGCGCCGGCGGCCCTTGAGCATCGCCGCGTCGGCGACCACCGCCGTGTGGCGGAACACGGACCCGATCATGCCGGCCTCCCGGCGGGCGTTCTCCAGCGCCGGCCCGTCGCCGCAATTGACCACGTACAGTCCCCCGGCATCGAGCACGCGCGCGGCCTGCGCCGTGAACTCCCCGCCCGTCAGCTCCACGGGTGTCCGATCCCCCGCGAAGACGTCGCGGATCACCAGATCCCGGCTGGCATCGGCCATGCGGGCCAGCTCCGCCCCGGCTTCGCCGGCGCGGATGCGCAGCTGCGGGGAGCGCGGGAGGTCGAACCAGCCGCGGACCAGCTCGGCGAGCCTGCCGTCGAGCTCGACGACGAGCTGCCGCGCGTCGCCGTACTCGGCCGCGATCCAGCGCGCCATCGAGCAGGCTCCCCCGCCCAGGTGGGCGGCGCGCAGGAACCGGACCCCGGCGTCGTACCCGGCCGGCCGGGCCCCCGCGGCGCCATCCGCGCCCGGGTCCCCGCGCTCGGCTTCCTCCCGGGGCGGGCGTGCAGGCCACTCCCCCGGCCGCCCGGGGACGAAGCGCTCGGTGATGAGCGCGGCCATCCAGCGCATGTATTCGAAGTCCAGCCGCCCCGGGTCCGCGAGGTCCACGTGGGAGGACGGCACGCCGTTGACCTTCAGGAGCCAGCCGGTGGAGCTGTAGGGATCGCGTTCCAGGGTGGCGGTGCCGGTGTCGATCGGGTGCTCGCCCGCCACGGGCCCTCCGGCCGGGGGCGCGGGCGCGGCCGACCGACCGCGCCGGCCCTTAGCCACGCGGGTTCCGGCGCACCATGCGCACCTCGTTCAGACCCTTCCACAGGCCGTCGAGCGGCTCGGCCCGGCCGTCGGCCTCGAAGCTGTGCTTGCGGTAGAACGCCTGGGCCCGCGGGTTGTCCTCGAGTACCCAGAGCAGCGCCGGGAGCCCACCGATGGCCGCGCGCAGCAGCCGCTCGCCGAGGCCGCTCCCGTACGCCTCGGCCAGGACGTAGAGCATCTGCAGCTCCACCTCGACGCCCGCGTCGGCGTCGTCGTCCTGGGCCGGGGCGCCGCCCGAGCAGCCGACGATGCGTCCGTCCGCGTCCTCCGCGATCCACAGCTCGGCACCGGCGGCGAGGCCGCGCGTCCACCAGTCGATCTGCGCCTCGCGGCGCGCCTCCTCCGCGGCGAAGAAGGACTCCGGGCGCTGCGAGGCGTACGCCTCCCGCCACGCGGCGAGCTTCATGGCGAGTGTCGCGGGGATGTCCTCGGCGGTGGCGCGGCGGACGGTGTACGGCTCGGTGCTCATGCGCTCCAGCGTACGACGCCGGGGCCTCGCCCGCGCGGCCCGGTCCGGGGCAGCGGGGCTACTCGGCCCCCCGGGCGCCCGCCGGCGCCTCAGCGGACGATCGCCAGGGCGAAGCCGTCCCAGCCCTTGGAGCCGGTGGTCTGCACGGCGGTCGCGTCGACGCGCGGATCGTCGCCGAGCAGCTCCAGCGCGGTGCGCGTGCCGTTGGTGGCGCGGCCGTCCTCCGTGTCCGGGTCCCCGGGAACGACGACGGAGCCCCCGCGCACGACGTTGTCCAGGACCAGCACGGTGCCGGGCCGGGACAGGGCCAGCGCGCCCTCGATGTAGTGGGGGTTGTTGACCTTGTCCGCGTCGATGAAGACCAGGTCGAACGGCTCGGCGCCCTCGGCGGCGAGCGCCGCGAGGGTCTCGCGCGCCGCGCCGAGGCGGATCTCCACGCGGTCCCCGACACCCGCGGCGTCGAGGTTCGCCCGGGCGACCTCCGCGTGGCGGGGCTCGAACTCGCACGTGATCAGCGCGCCGTCCTCAGGCAGCGCGCGGGCCAGCCACGTGGTGCTGTAGCCGCCGAGGGTCCCGATCTCCAGGATCCGCCGGGCGCCGTGGATGCGGGCGATCAGGTGCAGGAGCTTGCCCTGCCCCGCGGTGACCTCGATCTGCGGCAGGCCGGCCTCGACGGCGCGGGCCTTGCCCTCGGCGAGCGCGGGGTCCTCGCCGACGACGGTGGCGGTCAGGTAGCGGTCGACGTCCTGCGGCGTGGTGGTCATGTCACTGCTCCTGCTCCTTGATGGCCTGCTCGAGGCGTTCGATCTTGCCGTCGAGTTCCCCGGTGCGGCCGGGCCTGATGTCCGCCTTGAGCACCAGGGAGACGCGGCTGCCGAAGGCGCCCACGGCCTCCGTGGCGCGTTTGACCACGTCCATGACCTCGTCCCACTCCCCCTCGATCTCGGTGAACATCGAGGACGTCCGGTGGGGCAGCCCGGAATCGCGGACGATCCGCACGGCGGCGGCCACGGCGTCGTGCACCGATCCGTCCGGGGAGGAGGAGCTGGGGGCGACGGAGAAGGCGACGATCATGCCTCCACCCTGCCACCGGGCCTCGCCGGCCCACAAGCCATCACCCCTGCCCACTTCACGTCGTCTCGGCGAGGCCACGGGGTCTACCCCATGAACTGGCCTGCCATCCATGGTCTCGCCGAGTTGACGTGAACTGGGCGGGTCGGCGGCCACGGCACGGCGAGCGCCCACCGCGCCCGATGTGGGAGACTTGACGCTGCTCCGCCGCACCCCGGGCGGACGCGGCGCGACACCGGAGCGGCCCAGCCGGCCCCCGGACCAGGCGCAGGACCAGCGACTCGCGGCCCCGGCCGCACCACAGGACGACGATGACCAGCACCACGACCACCGCGCAGCACGACACCGAGCTCAAGCGGCGGCTCTCCCTGCGGCACATCCGCTTCATCGCGCTTGGTTCCGCGATCGGCACCGGCCTCTTCTACGGTTCCTCCGCGACGATCCAGGCGGCCGGCCCCGCCGTGCTTCTCGCCTACATCATCGCCGGCTGCGCCGTGTTCGTGGTGATGCGGGCCCTCGGCGAGATGGCCGTGCGGCACCCCGTCGCCGGGTCCTTCGCCCAGTATGCCGGGCGGTATCTGGGACCGCGCATGGGCTTCCTGACCGGGTGGACGTTCGCGTTCGAGATGATCATCGTGGCCATCGCGGACATGACCGCCGTGGCGATGTACATGGGCATGTGGTTCCCGGACACGCCCGGCTGGGTGTGGATGGTCGCCGCGATGCTGCTGATCGGCGGCCTGAACCTGATGCGCGTGAGCGTCTTCGGCGAGCTGGAGTTCTGGTTCACCCTGGTCAAGGTCTCCACGATCATCGCGATGATCGCCGGCGGCCTGTACTTGATCCTCTTCGGCATCACGACCGGCGGCTACGAGCCCGGCGTCCACCACCTCGTCGAGCACGGCGGCTTCGCCCCGTTCGGCGTCTGGGGGATCGTCATGAGCCTGGGGATCGTGGTGTTCTCCTTCGGCGGCATCGAGACCCTCGGCATGACGGCCGGCGAGGCCGGGGACCCGAAGACCGCCATCCCGAAGGCCGTCAACACGGTCCCGATCCGCATCCTGCTCTTCTACGTGCTCTCCCTCGGCGTCATGCTGTGCCTCTTCCCGTGGGACCGGATCGGCTCGGAGGGCAGCCCGTTCGTGCAGGTCTTCGCGGGCCTCGGCATCCCGTTCGCGGAGCACCTGATCAACGCCGTGGTGCTGACGGCCGCGCTGTCCGCGATGAACTCGATCTTCTACGCCGCGACCCGCACGATGTACGGCCTGGCCGAGCAGGGACATGCCCCGCGCAACTTCACCTGGGTGAGCCGCTTCGGCGTTCCCGTGTGGCCCGTGGCCATCATCGGCGTCTGCCTCGTGGCCGGGCTCGGCGTCTACCTGTGGATCCCGGACCAGCTGTTCCTCGTGGTCGCCTCGATCGCGACCTTCGCGACCGTGTTCACGTGGGCCTCGATCCTGCTCAGCCACCACCGGATGCGGCGCGAGATGAAGGCCGCGGGCGAGCCGACCGCCGGGTTCGAGCTGCCCGGCTGGCCCGTGATGAACTATGTGGCGCTCGCGTTCATGGCGCTCGTGACCGTGATCCTGGCCTTCACGGAGGCGGGGCGGACCGCGCTCGTCGTCGGCGGCGTGTGGCTCGCCCTCATGCTCGCGGCCTACCGTTTCCTGGTCGGCGCCGAGGGGCGGCGGCGGATCGAACTGCCCGTCTCCCGCTGACCCTCAAGGGGCCGGGCCCGGGAGGACGACGCCGGGGCCGCACCCGCGTGCCCGCGCTGCCGGTAGAGACGGGTCACGTTCCCTGCCCGCCGGAGGCCGGCGCATGGCACGATGGTTCTGCACCGTCCCGCCACCGCAAGGAGCCCCATGACCCGCGGCCTCTACGTCAGCGCCTCGACCCCCTCCAGCGGCAAGGCCCTGGTCACGCTGGGGATCGCGGACATCCTCCACCGGCACGCCGACCGGATCGGCTTCTTCCGCCCGGTGACGGAGGCCGCCGACGTCGACTCGGACCCCACGGCCGAGCTGATCCGCAAGGTCTTCGGCATCGCCCCGGAGAACGCCCGCGCCGGCATGACGCGCGCGGCCTCGCGCGAGCTGATCGTCGCGGGGAACATCGACGAGATCTACACCCGGTCCGTGGAGGCCTACGAGCAGATCGCGCGCAACGTCGACGTCGTGATCGTCGAGGGCACGGACCTGACGGGGCACGACGCCGCCGTCGAGTTCGACCTCAACGCGCGCCTGGCGAACAACCTCGGCTGCCACGTGGTCGGCGTCGTCAGTGCCGCGGGCAAGAGCGTCGAGGAGGCGGTCGACGACGTCGACGTCGCCCGGAAGGCGTTCGCGGAAGAGCAGGTGTCCCTCCTGTCGATGATCGTGAACCGGGCCGCACCGGAGCACGTCGAGCAGCTGCGCGCCGAGGTCCGGCCGGGCCAGAAGAAGCGCGCCGTCTACGTGGTGCCGGAGATCGAGGAGATCGTCCGTCCCACGGTCGGCGAGGTCGCCGCGTCCTTGAAGGCCCGCCACATCGCGGGCCGGGCGGACCTGGACCGGGACGTGCAGCATGTCATGGTAGCCGCGATGAACGTCGGCTACCTCCTGGAGCGCTACCGGGACGGGGCGTTCGTCATCACTCCCGCCGACCGCTCCGACGTCATGGTCGCCGCCGTCGCCACGTCCCGCACGCCGGGCTTCCCCGCCACGGCGGGCCTGCTGCTCACCGGCCCCCGCCCCGTCGAGGATTCCGTGCTGCCCCTGCTGGCCGAGGCGCCGTTCCCCGTCTTCGCGATCCCGGACGACACGTTCACGGCGGCGCACAAGGTGTGGGAGGTCGGCGGGAGCCTCGCCGCGGGCCTGCCGCGCAAGACCGCCGCCGCCCTGGGCAGCTGGTACCGGGCCGTCGACGAGGACGAGCTGCTCGAGCGCGTGAGCCTCCCGGCGCCGGCCACGACCACGCCGCTGCGCTTCCTGCACCAGCTCATCGAGAGGGCTCGCGCCGAGAAGCAGCGGATCGTCCTGCCCGAGGGCACCGACGTGCGCATCCTGCGGGCCGCGGAGATCATCACGCGCCGCGACATCTGCGAGCTCGTGCTCCTCGGCCGGCCGGCGGACGTCCGCGAGACGGCCTCGTCGAACGGCATCGACCTGACGGGGATCGAGATCGTGGACCCGTCCCGCAGCCCGGAACTTGACCGCTTCGCCGAGGAGTACGCCCGGCTGCGCTCCCACAAGGGCGTCACCGTGGGCCAGGCCCGCGAACGCATCGTGGACCCGTCCTACTTCGGCACCATGATGGTGCACCTCGGCCTCGTGGACGGCATGGTCTCCGGGGCGGCGAACACCACCGCGAACACCATCCGCCCCTCGCTCGAGTTCATCAAGACCCGTCCGGGCGTCTCGATCGTCTCCTCCGTGTTCCTCATGCTCATGAAGGACCGCGTCCTGGTCTACGGGGACTGCGCCGTGAATCCGGAGCCCGACGCGCGCCAGCTCGCCGACATCGCCCTCGCCTCCGCGCAGACGGCCCGCCAGTTCGGCGTCGACCCGCGCGTCGCCATGCTCTCCTACTCCACGGGCACCTCGGGGTCCGGCGGTTCGGTCGAGGACGTCCGCACCGCCACCGAGCTCGTGCGCGAGGCCGCGCCCGGGCTCGCGGTCGAGGGCCCCATCCAGTACGACGCCGCCGTCGACGCCTCGATCGCGGCCTCCAAGCTGCCCGGCTCCGACGTGGCCGGGCAGGCGACCGTGTTCATCTTCCCGGACCTGAATACGGGCAACAACACCTACAAGGCGGTGCAGCAGTCCGCGGGCGCGGTCGCCGTCGGACCCGTCCTCCAGGGTCTGAACAAGGCCGTCAACGACCTCTCCCGCGGCTGCACCGTCCAGGACATCGTCAACACCGTCGCGATCACCGCCATCCAGGCGCAGGAGGCCTGAACCATGCTCGTCCTCGTCATCAACTCCGGTTCCTCGTCCCTGAAGTACCAGGTGCGGGACACCGCCGCCGGTTCCCGCCTGGCCAACGGGCTCGTGGAACGCATCGGGGATGCCTCCGGCGGCCATCCCGCAGACCACGGCGAGGCGATCGAGCAGGTCCTCGCCGAGCTCGAGGGCGCGCTCGGCGGGCGGTCCATCGACGCCGTGGGGCACCGCGTGGTGCACGGCGGGGAGCGCTTCGGGGCGCCCGTGCTGATCGACAACGAGATCGTCCGCGCGATCGAGCGGCTTGCCCCGCTCGCCCCGCTGCACAACCCCGCCAATGCCCTCGGCATCCGGGCGGTCACGGCCAAGTGGCCCCGGATCCCGCAGGTGGCCGTGTTCGACACGGCGTTCCACCGCACGATGCCCGAGCACGCGTGGCGCTACGCGATCCCCGACGCCCTCTATACGGAGCACGGGGTCCGCCGCTACGGCTTCCACGGGACAAGCCACGACTACGTCACGGGCCTCGCCGCGGAACTGCTGGGCATCGAGCGGAGCCGGTTCAACGCCGTCGTCGCCCACCTCGGCAACGGGGCCTCCGTGACCGCGGTCCGCGGCGGGGCGAGCGTGGACACCTCCATGGGCTACACCCCGCTCGAGGGGCTCGTCATGGGCACGCGCTCGGGCGATCTGGACCCCTCGATCGTCACGCAGCTGATCGTGCGCGGCGAGTACACGGCCGAGGACCTGGACCGGATCCTGAACCAGGACTCCGGGCTCAAGGGACTGTCCGGGAACAACGACATGCGCTCCGTCGTCGAGGCGGCGGCCGAGGGCGACGACGGCGCCGAGCTGGCGCTCGCGGTCGCGGCCTACCGGCTGCAGAAGTACATCGGCGGCTACCACGTGGCCGTGGGCGGGGCGCACGCGCTCGTGTTCACCGCGGGCATCGGGGAGAACTCGTGGCCGTTCCGCGAGCGCGTGGTCGAGGGCCTCGGGGCGCTCGGGGTGGAACTGGACCGCTACGCCAACGTCCGGCGTTCCGGCGCGCCCCGCGTCATCTCCACGCCGGAGTCGGCGATCCCGGTGCTCGTGGTGCCCACCGACGAGGAAGCGCAGATCGCCGCGGCGACGGCCGCCCTCTGCGGAGGCTAGGAACGTGGAGGGAGGACCGCTGCGGCTCGTGGTCTTCTGCGGGCTGCCCGGGGCCGGCAAGTCGGCCGCCGCCGGGGCCCTGGCCCGGGCCACCGGATGGCCCGTGCTCGGCGTCGACCCGGCCGAGGCCGCTCTCGTGCGCGCGGGGATCGAGCAGCACCGCCAGCCCACCGGCCTGGCCGCCTACACGGTCGTCGAGGCCCTGGCCGAGGCCCAGTTGCGGGCCGGCATCACGGTGATCGTGGACGCCGTCAACGACGTCGCGGAGGCGCGGGGGCAGTGGATCCGGCTCGCGGACCGGACGGGGGCGGCGCTCGAGTGGTTCGAGGTCGTGTGCTCGGACCCCACCGTGCACCGGATGCGGCTCCAGCAGCGCCGCCGCGAGGAGGATCCGCTCATCGGGGCGCCCACGTGGGAGTCGCTCAACCGGCGCCGGAGGCAGCTGGCGTTGTGGAAGGACGGGCGCGTGGTCCTCGACTCGCGCCACGCCTCCCCCGACGAGCTGGCGGCCCGGGCCCTCCGCGCCCTGACGACGGCGGCACCCTCCTTGTGATGTGACTCACCCGGGCCGCGTTTTAAGGCAGGATGTACTGCATGACGGATTCCACCCCCGAACCCCTCGACATCACGCCCGACGCGTCCGCCACCGCGGCCGCGCCCGGGACCCCGCTGCTGCGGATCAGCGACCTCGCGGTCGACTTCCAGACCATGCACGGCCCGGTGCGCGCCGTGGAGGGCGCCAGTCTGCGGCTCGAGGCCGGGCGCACGCTCGCGATCGTCGGCGAGTCCGGCTCCGGGAAGAGCACCTCGGCCATGGCGGCGATCGGACTCCTGCCCGGCAACGCCCGCGTCTCCGGCAGCATCGTCTTCGACGGCCAGGAGCTCGTCGGGCTGCCCGAGTCGAAGATGGTCCACATCCGCGGCCGGCAGATCGGCCTGGTCCCCCAGGACCCGATGTCCAACCTGAACCCCGTCACCAAGATCGGCCAGCAGGTGGCCGAGACCCTGCTGGTGCACGGCATGGCCACGCGGCGGGACGTGGACTCCAAGGTCGTCGCCACCCTCGAGGCCGCCGGCATCCCGGACGCCGCGGCCCGCGCCAAGCAGTACCCGCACGAGTTCTCCGGCGGCCTGCGCCAGCGCGCGCTCATCGCGATCGGGCTGGCCTGCCGGCCGCGCCTGCTCATCGCCGACGAGCCGACGTCCGCGCTCGACGTGACCGTGCAGCAGACCATCCTCGACCAGATCGGGCGGATGACCGACGAGCTCGGCACCGCCGTCCTGCTCATCACCCACGACCTGGGCCTCGCCGCCGAGCGGGCCGAGGACCTCGTGGTGATGCACCGGGGCAAGGTCGTCGAATCCGGCCCCGCGCGCCAGCTGCTCGAGGACCCGCAGCACCCCTACACCCAGTCGCTCGTGCGTGCCGCGCCGTCCGTGGCCGCCGTGCGGCTGCGGCCGGGCGCATACACGGGCGACGCCGCCGAGCGGGCGGAGGCGGCCGCGGAGGCCGCGGTGGAGGCGGAGGCCACCCCCAACATCGTCGAGATCCGCGACCTGACCAAGGTCTACAAGCGGCGCGGCTCGAAGGAGGACTTCCACGCCGCCAAGAACGTCACCCTGGACATCCCGCGCGGTTCCACCGTGGCGATCGTCGGCGAGTCCGGTTCGGGCAAGACGACGACGGCGCGGATGCTCCTGAAGCTCATCGAGCCGACCTCCGGCACCATGCTCTTCGACGGGATGGACGTGGCCACGCTCGGCAAGGAGCAGTTGCGCGACTTCCGCCAGCGCGTGCAGCCCGTCTTCCAGGACCCGTACTCCTCGCTGAACCCGATGTTCACGATCGGCCGGATCATCGAGGAGCCCCTGACCACGTACAAGCGCGGCACCGCGAAGGAGCGCGGCGTCCGGGTGCGCGAGCTCATGGACCAGGTCGCCCTGCCGCAGTCGATGCTGCGCCGCTATCCGGCCGAGCTCTCCGGCGGGCAGCGCCAGCGCGTGGCGATCGCCCGGGCCCTCGCCCTGCAACCGGAGCTGATCGTCTGCGACGAACCGGTCTCCGCCCTCGACGTGCTCGTGCAGGCGCAGATCCTCAAGCTGCTCGGCGATCTGCAGTCCGAGCTCGGTCTGAGCTACTTGTTCATCAGCCACGACCTCGCGGTGGTGCGCCTGATCTCCGACTACGTGTGCGTCATGAAGGACGGCGAGCTCGTCGAGGCGGCGAGCTCCGAGGAGATCTTCACGAACCCGCGCCATCCCTACACCCGCAGGCTCCTGGCCTCGATCCCGGGCAACGAGCTGGAGATCGACCCGGACGCAGCGTAGGGGCGCGCCGTGTCCGGCATCCGGCCCCCGGCCCCGGGCTTACCGCCGTGGCCGGAGCAGGCGCCCGCCCACGGGCGGGTGGCCCTGCGCCGCGTCCTGGACGGCGACGTGCCCTTGGCCCGGGAGCTGTCGACGGACCCCTCTGTGCCGACCGTCGGATCGCTCCCCGCGCGGGCCACGGAGGAACAGGCCCTGGCCGCGCTCACGGCGTTGGCGTGGACCGTGCCGGGGCTGTACCGCGTGGCCCTCTACATCGAGCCCTGGAACACGCCGTCCCTCCGGACGGCCGAACACGCGGGATACGTCCGGGAGGGCCTCCTGCGCAGCCACCAGGAGATCGGGCGGGGACGGCGCCGCGACATGGAGCTGTGGGCGGCCGTGAGGGAGACCGGCCCGGCGCAGGGCCCGCGCCCGGCATAGGGCCGCGGCACGGCGGCGGCACGGCGGCGGCACGGCGGCGGCACGGCGGTGGGCCCCAGAGCGTTCGGGGCGGAACCAGCGGGCCGGAACGCGTGGAGGCGGGGCCGGTTGGACCGGCCCCGCCTCCGTGCGTTGCCCCGCGGCTCAGCGCTGGCGGGACTTCGGGTCCAGCGCCTCGCGCAGCGACTCGCCCAGGAGCGTGAAGCCCAGGGCGGTGATGGCGATGCACAGGCCCGGCAGGAACGCGAGCTGCGGCGCGATGCCGAGCTCGGCCTGCGCGTAGGTGAGCATGCGGCCCCACTCCGCGACCTGCGGGACGCCGCCGCCGAGGCCCAGGAAGGACAGGGCGGCCGCGTCGATGACCGCCGTCGCGAGCGTCAGGGTGGCCTGCACGATCACGGGGCCGACCGAGTTCGGCAGCAGGTGGCTCATGGTGATGGTGCGCCGGCTCAGGCCCAGCGTCTGCGCGGCCAGGATGTAGTCGGCGCCCTTCTGCTGCATCATCGAGGAGCGCAGCAGGCGCGCGAACACCGGGACCGCGGAGACGCCGATGGCGATCATGATCGCGTACGCGCCCTGCCCGAGGACCGCGGCGATGGACACCGCGAGCAGCAGGTTCGGCACGGAGAGCAGGATGTCGACGAAGCGCATGATCACGTTGTCCACCCAGCCGCCGAAGCCGCCGGCGATCAGGCCCAGGATCATCCCGCCCACGAGCCCCATGGCCGTGGAGACGATCCCGATGGTCAGGGACGCCTGCGCGCCCCAGATCAGCTTGGACAACACGTCGCCGCCGAAGCGGTCGAGGCCGAGCACGTGGTCCGGCAGCTCGCCGGGCCCGGGGATGTGCGTCGGCGTGACCTCGGTGCGGCCCGGGAGCTCCTCGCCGCCGAACGGGGCCAGCACGGGGGCCAGCACCGCGACGAGCAGGAAGAGGAACACGATCACGGCGCCGGCGATCGCCGCCGGGTTGCGCCGCAGCCGCAGGAACGCGTCGCGCCACACGCTCGTGCCGCGCGCCGCGGGCTCGGTGGGCCCGCCCGCGGGCGGGCCGGCCGTGGCGTGCGCCGCCCCGTGGTCAGGGAGGTTCGGATCCGGCAGCCCGGATCCGCTGGCGGGGGGAAGAGACATGCTCATTGCACACGCACCCTCGGGTCGATGAAGCCGTAGGAGACGTCAACCAACAGGTTGATCAGCGAGTAGATCAACGCGATGAAGATGATGAATCCCTGCAGCACGGGGTAGTCGAGGTTGAAGATCGCGTCCCGGAGGAACCGCCCGATCCCGTTGAAGGCGAACACCGTCTCGGTGAGCACCGCCCCCGAGATCAACAGTCCCAACTGCAGGCCGATCGTCGTGGTCACGGGCAGCATGGCGTTGCGCAGGATGAACCGGTTGCGGATCAGAGGCGCCGTGAGGCCCTTGGCCCGCGCGGTGCGCACGTAGTCGGCGTTCATGACCTCCAGGACCGAGGCCCGGGTGATGCGCACGATGATCGCGAGCGGGATGGTGCCCAGGGCGATGCCGGGCAGCACGAGGTGCATGAACGCGTCCCACGCGGCGTCCCACTCCTGGGTCAGGATGCCGTCGAGCACGTAGAAGTCGGTGACGTGCGTGGCGTCGATGCGGGGGTTCTGCCGGCCGTCGGTGGGGAACCACGGCAGCTGGATGGCGAACACCCACTTGAGGATGAACGCCAGGAAGAACACGGGGATCACGATCCCGAACAGCGACAGGAGCACGGAGAAGTGGTCCTGCCACTTCCCGACGTTCCGTGCCGCCCAGTAGCCCAGCGGGATGCCGAGGCCGATCGCGAACACGAGCGCCACGGCGGTGAGCTCGATCGTCGCGGGGAAGCGCGTGGCGAACTCCTCCAGGACGGGCCGCCCCGTGCGGAGGCTGACGCCGAAGTCGCCCGTGAGCAGCTTGCCCATGTACGTCATGTACTGCTCGATCACGGGCTTGTTGAAGCCGTAGGCCTCGTTGATCCTGGCCACCGCCTCCGGCGTGGCCTTGTCGCCCAGCAGCGCGGTCGCGGGGCCGCCGGGCAGGTTGCGCACCCACAGGAACAGCAGGACCGAGAGCCCCAGCAGCGTGGGGACCAGCAGCGCGAGCCGTTTGCCGATGACTTGGAGCATCGCGTCCTCTCGTCGGAACGTGGACAAGGGTACGACGGCGGGCGCGCGCCCGCCGTCGTACCCCCGCCGGGGTTACTTGTTCAGCTTGATGTCGTTGAAGACCTCGTCGTTGACCGGGCTCGTCGGGAACGAGTCCACGCGCTCGTTGAACGCGAGCGACGGGGCCGGGTGGGCCAGCGGAACGGCCGGGACCAGCTCGGACACGTCGCGGTTGATCTCCTCGTACAGCGGCGTCTGCTCCTCGAGGACGGCGATGCCGCGGGCCTCGGTGAGCTTGTCGAACAGCTCCTGGTTGTCGAACGCGAACTCCGGCTTCGTGCCGCCGAAGAAGACGCCGACGAAGTTGTCCGTGTCGTTGTAGTCGCCGGTCCAGCCCAGCAGGTGGATGCCGTGGTTGGCTCCGCCCTGGATGCGGTCCAGGTAGTCCGGGCTCCACTTGTCCGGCTGCGGGTTGGCCGTGATCCCCACGTCCGCCAGCTGGGCGCTGATGTTGGTGAAGATCTGCTCCGGGGTCGGCATGTACGGGCGGGAGACGCCGGTCGGGTAGTTGAAGTCGACCGTGAAGCCGTCCGGGTAGCCGGCCTCGGCGAGCAGCTCCTTGGCCTTCTCCGGGTCGAAGTCGTAGGCCTCGACGTCCTCGGTCCAGCCGTTGACGACCGGCGGGATGAACTGGATGGCCTTCTCCGTGCCCTCGGGCAGGGTCTGGCGGATGAGGGCGTCCTTGTCGATCGCGTAGGAGATCGCCTGACGGACCTTGAGGTCGGCGAGCTCCTCGACGGCCTGGTTGATGCCGAGGTAGAGGATGGTGAACGGCTCGCGGGCCATGATCTTGTAGCCCGCGTCCTCGAGGGCCTGGGTATCGGCCGGGGCGACGAGGTCGTAGCCGTCGATCGTGCCGGCCTCGAGGGCCTGGCGGCGCGCCACGGGATCATCCAGGACGCGGAAGATCAGCCGGTCGATCTGGCCCTTCTCGCCCCAGTAGTCCTCGTTGTAGCTCAGCTCGATCTGCTGGCCGTTGTCCCACGAGTCGAACTTGAACGGGCCGGTGCCGGTCGGGTGCGCCGTGGCGTACTCCGAGAGCACGGGGGCCTCGGCGGTGCCTTCGATCTTGTCCGCCTCGAACTCCTCCATGGCCGCCGGCGACTGCATCGCGAAGGCCGGAAGGGAAAGGGAGGCGATGAAGCCGGCGAACGGCTTGGCGAGCTTGATCGTGGCCTGGTTGCCGGAGGTGGCCTCGCAGGACTCGTAGACCGCGTTCTCCGGGGAGTCGGCGTAGCCCTTGAAGAGCGAGTTGTAGTAGTAGCCGACGCTCTCGGCCTGCTGGATGCCCTTGAAGTTGTACCAGCGGTCGAAGTTCGCGCACACGGCCTCGGCGTTGAAGTCGGTGCCGTCGTGGAACTTCACGCCCTCCTTGAGGGTGAAGTCGTAGCTCAGGCCGTCCTCGGAGGCTTCCCAGGATTCGGCGAGCAGCGGGGCAGGGTCGGCGGTGCCGGGTTCGGTGCCGACGAGGCCCTCGAAGATCTGGCGGCTGACGCGGAACGATTCGCCGTCGGAGGCGAAGGCCGGGTCGAGCGAGGCCGGGTCGGAGGATGCGGCGAAGATGAACGTCGAGTTGACCTCGGCGTCGCCCCCGCCCGCGGTGCCGCCGTCGTCGCCGCGCTGGCTTTCGGCGCAGCCGCTGAGCACGAGCGCTCCGATCGCGAGCGACGTGGTGATGGCGGCGAAGCGGCGGGATGGCCGCTTCGGCAGGCCATTGGGTGTCATGGCTTCTCTCCTGTGGGTCGAGTCCGTGCAAGTCCGGTGTCGCAACCGGCGCGCCCCGGGGATGGGGCACGGATGCATGTGAGCGAGCCTAACGCCAAATGTGAAAGAAGTGTGACTTGGCCCATATCCGTCACAGTCCCAAAATGATCACGATTCGGTGACGGAGGCCTCCCCGGCCGCGGGATCTAGCCGATGCCGGCGAGGCGCAGCAGTGCGGCCGCGGCGGCTCCGGCGATCACGACCACGAGGAACGGCGCCCGGCAGGCCAGCGCGATCCCCGCGGCCACGAGCGCGCCGACGCGGGCGTCGAAGGCCAGCTGCTGCCCGGAGGCGAACGCGTTGACGGCCGTCAGGGAGGCCAGCAGGCCGATCGTCAGCGTCCCGGCGACCCGGAGCATCCGTGGGTGGTCCAGCACCCGCGCGGGCACGAGATAGCCCGCGACCTTGATCGCGTACGCGGCCGCGCAGGCGGCCAGGATCCAGAACCAGACGCTCACGCGCTCCCCCTTCCGCCGGCACCGGACGCGCCGGTGCCCTCCGCGCCGCCGCCCGGCTCCGGCGTCGTACCCGGCGCCCCCGCGTGCCGCCCCGGGTACGGGTCGACGTCCGGTTCCATGCCCTCGTCCTGCGGCCCGCGCCCGAACCAGCCCCACGCCCCGGCGACGAGCGCGGCGAGCAGGATCGGGAGGCCGGGAGGGGCGAACGGGACCGCGAGCACGGTCACGAGGGCGCAGACGACGGCGATCGCGACCGGGTCCCTGCCGCGCAGCCGCGGCCAGAGCAGGCCCAGGAAGGCGGCCACCGCCGCGCCGTCCAGGCCCCACGCCTTGGGATCCCCGAGCGCGTCGCCGAGCAGCGCGCCGAGCACCGTGAAGAGGTTCCAGAACAGGAACACGCCGATCCCGGCCGTCCAGAAGCCCCGGCGCCGCTCGAGCGGATCCTCCTGTCCCGACGCCGTCGCGGCGGATTCGTCGATCGTCAGGTGGGCGGCCAGCGGGCGCAGCCGGGGCGCGGGGCGGATCAGGGCGTTCATCTGCATGCCGTAGACGACGTTGCGGATGCCGAGCAGGGTGGCCGCGCCGAACGCCGCCGGGCCGGCACCGCCACCGGCGAGCACGCCGATGAACGCGAACTGCGACCCGCCCGTGAACATGAGCGCACTGAGCGCTACCGTCTGCCAGAACGACAGCCCGGCGGCCACCGCGAGCGCGCCGAAGGAGACACCGTAGAGCCCCGTGGCCACGGCGATCGAGGCGCCGATCCGGAACGCCGGGGACCGCGTGAGCCTCATTCCGCGGGGCCCCCGGAGCCCGCGGCGAGGCGCTCCTTGACGCGCACCGGGTAGTCGCTCGTGAGTTCCTGCACGCCGAGGTCCGCGAGGAAGTCGACGTCCTCGGGCGCGTTGGCGGTCCACACCCGCACGGTCCGGCCCGCGTCGATCCACCCGCGGACGAGCTCCGGGTTCTCGCGGACGAACGCGACGCCGGGGCCCGCGATGCCGACCGCGCCGGAGCCGATCACCTCGAGTCCGTCGGCGAGGACCCGGTTGAGCACTTGCGTCGCGGCGGCGCGGCCGAGCTGGCCGAGGCTCTCCACGGCGTCCTCGTCCACGCCGGTCACGAGCTGGCACAAGTGCTCGCCCGGGACGGAATCCAGGAGGTAGCGGATGGATCCGGCGTCGAAGCTCATGAGGCTCACCGTGATCCCGCCGATCCGCGACGTGTCCGGGTCCCAGCCCAGGCCCATGAGCTCGGCGAGGACGCGCTCCTCAAGCTTGCGGCCGAACGGGCTCGGATGCTTCAGCTCCACCGCCAGCCCCAGCTCGCGGCCGGAGTCCACCATGAGGCCGATCAGCTCCCGCAGCGTCACGAGCTGCTCGCTGCGCGCCCCGAACTCGTCCGGGATCCGCACGCCCTTCCATGAGGAGACGTCGAGGCGGCGCAGTTCCTTGAGCGTCCGGCCGGCGAGCGCCCCGGTGCCGTCGGAGGTCCGGTCCACGGAGGCGTCGTGGAAGCAGACGAGCTGCAGGTCCTCGCTGAGGTGGACGTCGCATTCGATCCCGTCCGCTCCGTCGGCGATCGCCTGCAGGAACGCGGCACGGGTGTTCTCGGCGAAGGCACCGCTGGATCCGCGGTGCGCGTAGACGGAGTGCATCCACCCAAAATACGCCACCCGACGGGCCCGGACGGCCCGCGTGTGGCCGGGTGACGTGAACTACTGTTGAAGCCTTGACGCGGGGAGCGCGGACGGCGAGGCCGACGAGGACGGGAAGGGGAGCCCCATGGAACCGACGACGACGGAGGCCGGACGCGCCCGGGCGCTGCGTTCGATGAAGCGGCTCGCGACCGGGCTGCTGCTCGCGATGGCCGTGGTGTTCGCGATCGCCTTCGCCCTGCAGGAGCGCTACCCGTGGCTCGAGTACGTGCGGGCCGCGGCGGAGGGCGGCATGGTCGGCGCGCTGGCCGACTGGTTCGCGGTGACGGCTCTCTTCCGCCACCCGATGGGGCTGAGGATCCCGCACACCGCGATCATCCCGCGGAAGAAGGACCAGATCGGCGAGAGCCTGGGCGGGTTCGTGCAGGAGAACTTCCTCGACGACGCCGTGGTGCGGAGCAAGCTCGCCGAGGTGCGCTTCGCCGCGGGGGCCGGCGCGTGGCTCGCCCGGCCGGAGGGGGCCGAGCGCGTGGCCCGGGAGGGCTCGGTCGCGATCCGGGGCGTGCTGGAGGTCCTCGACGACGAGGACGTCCTGCGGCTCCTCGAATCCCTCGCGCGGCGGCACATGCTGGCTCCGGAGTGGTCCTCGACGCTCGGGCGGATGCTCGAGACCGTGGTGCGCGACGGCCACCACCGCCAGCTCGTGGACCTGCTCGCGGACCGCGCCGGGGACTGGGTGGAGCGGAACCGGGCGACCGTCGTGTCGCTGGTCTCGGAGCGCTCTCCGTCCTGGCTGCCGGGCGTGCTGGACCAGCTCGTGGGCGAGAAGCTGCACCGCGAGCTGCTGAAGTTCATCGCGGCCGTCCGCACGGATCCCGGCCACCGGCTGCGCGGCAGCATCGACTCCTGGCTGGCCGCCTTCGCCGCCGACATGCAGGCGGACCCGTCCACGATCGCCAAGGTCGAGGCGCTCAAGCACTCCCTGCTCGGCGATCCCCAGCTGCAACAGCTCGCGGCGGCCAGCTGGTCCAGCGTCAAGGCGGCCGTCCTCGAGGCGGTCGAGCATCCCGAGTCGGAGCTGCGCCGCTCGTTCGTCCGCGCGGTCGCGGACTTCGGAGGGCGCCTGACGCGGGACGAGGTGCTCGCCGGGAAGATCGACGCCTGGCTGGCCGGCGCGGCCGGATACCTCGTCTCCACCTACCGCGGGGAGATCTCGGCGCTCATCCGCGACACCGTGGCGCGCTGGGACGGGGAGGAGACGAGCCGGAAGATCGAGCTCCACGTCGGCCGCGACCTGCAGTTCATCCGCATCAACGGAACCGTCGTGGGCTCGCTTGCCGGCTTGGCGATCTTCACCGTCGCCGACCTGATCCTGCGCTGACCCGCGTCGCTTCCGCCCCCTCCCGCGACTTTCCCGCCCTTCTTCCTCCCGCCACCCTGCCACCCCCTCCGCCTGCTCCCGCGGCGTCGGGGAAGGTGTTGGAACACCTCGCGCTTGCGAGCATCTACCCCGACACCGCCGGGAGGGGTGGTCGCGCGGGAAGTTCGGGCGCGCGGGAGGGGTGGCGCGGGGACAGGCCGGGGCGGCAGTTAGCCCTGGGAACCTCCGCGGCGGAGGCGTTCCGCCTCGATCCGGCGCTCGACGTCCTCTTCGGCGAGGCGGCGCACGCGCTCCTCGTCGGCCGCGGTGCGCACGGACACGGACGACGACGGGGCCCCGCCCGGGGTGCCGTCGGCGCCGGAGGCGAGCTCCCGGCGTCGTACTCCGGCGCCCTGGGTCTCCAGCTCGAGCTCGCCGGGAATGACGGTCGGCAGCGGGCCGAAGGCCAGCGACGCCGCCTCGACGACCTTCTTGCCGAGGAAGCGGTTGCCGACCCCGCCGATGGCCGCCCCGACGCCGAACGGAATCGCGCGGCCCAGGACGGACGCGCCCTGCGTGGCGAGCATCTTGCGCAGAAAGCGGCGCTGGATGTTCCCCGAGATGCCGCCCCACAGCCCTTTCTGGCTGCTCGCCCCGAACACGGCGCCCCAGCCCTGCACGGGACCGGCGCCGCGGCCTGCGACCTGGTGGGTCAGCGAGGAGATCATGGAGCTGCCCTCGTCGCCCATGAGGATCGCCATGACCATGGCGCGCGCCTTGGCCGGGTCCTCGGTGGTGATGCCGTGCAGCTCCGCGAGCGACTGGGCGTAGAGCGCGCTCGCCTCGAGGAAGCCGACCGTCGCGGCCACGGACAGGCCGAGCGAGGCCGCCGTGCCGACGCCGGGAACGGCCGCCGTCGCGCCGACCGCGGCGCCGCCGCCCGTGACGGCCAGCAGGTAGTCGCGTTCGATCAGCCGCGCGAGCTCGGCCGCGGTCGCGTCCGGATGCTTGCGCCGCAAGCGCCGCAGGTAGCCGATCACGAGGGGGCGCTGCACGCCGATCGCCTTGATGATGGCGCCCTGCAGCCCCGCCACGGGCTTGCCGTCGGGACCGAGGACCACGTCTGGTAGCTGTTCTTTCATCGTGGTGCCCACTCTAGGGCCCATGGAGCCTCGCCGGGAGGATTTTCGCGCAGGGCTTTGGCCGACCGAGCCGCGGCCGGCGCGGCGTGGACCGGCGTGGCGTGATCCAGCGCGGCGTGGACCGGCCCGGCGTCGGCCGGCGCGGCACCTCAGGCGGCCGGCGTTCCCTGGGGTCGCGCCTCCTCGGCGGCGGCGCCCTCTGTGCCAGCCGAGCGCCGGGTGGCGGCGAGCGCACGGCGCAGCTGCAGGAAGAGCAGCACGAGCCCCGCGGTCAGCAGCATGTGGCCGAGGCCCGCGATCCCGGCGAACGCCTTGGAGGAGGCGTCGGCGCCGAGGACCACGAGGGAGCCCTTGAGCAGCATCATGCCGCCCGTGAGCGCGGTCCCGGTGGTCCACGTCCAGTAGAACCAGGCCCCCAGCCGCGGCGCGGCGGCGGAGAGCGCGAACACCTTCTCGAGCGCCAGGACGATCAGCAGCACCAGGAAGCCGAGGACGAGGAAGTGCGTGTGCACGAGCCCCAGCTGGGAGCCGGCGCGGTCGGTGAAGTCGTTGAGCTTGGTCAGCTCGCGGTAGTACAGCCCGGAGGCGACTCCGGCGAACGCGAAGGCGAAGGAGGTCTTGAGGAGACGGAGCACGTCGGTCCTTTCCCTGGGGTCCCGGCCGTGGTCACGGGGAACGACGCCGATGCGCCGGGGAGGGCGTTCGTCCCACCATCGATTCTTCTGCGGCGGGGCCCGGGGCGGATCAACCGTCCGGTTGAGTCCCGGGGTGAGGAGCGCCACCCGGCCAACCGCCGTGCGGGCGGATGACGCGACGCGGCGCCGGGCAAGGGGCCCGGCACGGGGGCGGGTGGTCGTCCGGCACGGGGGCGGAGGCGCGCGGCTCAGGGGAGGTAGCGGCTCAGGGGAGGTAGTGGCGCAGGAACGCGGCGGCGTCGCGCCGCTCCTCGGCCGAGATGCCGTGGCCCATGCCCGGATAGCGGCGGGAGGTGAGCCGCGTGGAGTCCTCGAGCCAGGCGGCCGTGTGTTCGGCGGCGTCCTGGTTGATGACCGGGTCCTCGGGGTCCCGGCCCCAGAAGAACGGCACGCGCAGCGCGGGGTCGGCGGGGACGTCGTCGGTCAGGGCCAGGAGCTCGCTGTGCAGGACGAATCCGTTCAGCCCGACGCCCGCCGCGTAGCGCCCGGGGCGCAGCCGCATCATGGTCGTGGCCATGGCCATGCCCTGCGAGTAGCCGAGCACGGAGACCGACTCGTGCTGCGCGGAGTGCGCGTCCTGCCAGTCGTAGACCTGTTGGACGGCCGCGACGACGGCGGCGAAGTCGTGGGCGAGGAAGTAGTCCAGGAGGAACCACCCGTGGTCGCCGCCGACGGCGAACGGCCCCCTCAGCGCGGCGCCCGTGGTGTTCTCCGGAAGCACGTCGAAGAGCTCCACCATGCGCTGCTCGGTGGAGCCGTAGCCGTGGAGCATGATGAGCAGGTGCGTGCCCGGGCGCTCGGCCGGCGGGCGGGAGAAGACCGCGTGCAGCATGGCCCCATCCTAGGGAGAAGACCGGCGCGGGCGGGCGCCCATCTCCGGGAGCCCGCCCGTACCGCCGGGGGCTCCTACTGCCGCGCCGCCTCGACGGCCGCGGCGAACACGGCGTCCGAGACGGCGCCGGGCCCGCCGAGCACGGTGACCGCGGCCGGGTCGAGGCGCTTGAGCTCGGCCACCACCGGGGCGGGCAGGGCGCCCGTCGGCGGGACCAGCAGGAGCGGCCCGTCCAGCGTCGTGGACGCCGCCAGGGCGTCGATCCCGTTCGGGTTCGCGAGGTACACGTTGTCCACGCCGGGCTCGTAGTTCGCGCGGCTGATGAGCGCGGCCGTCTCCCAGCGCGTCGCCCCGCCGATCCGGTATCCGGTCACGGACTGGCCGGCCTTGGCCTCGGGGGCCGGGCCCGCGGGCGCGGATTCCGGTGCGGGAGCGGGCGCGGGCTTGGCGTCGCCGGTCGTGGACGGGCAAGGTGCTCCCAGCCAGCCGCCACCGCTGAGCACCCAGCACAGGCCGGGGACCGTGGGGGCAGGGCCGGCGATCGCCGGCCCTGCGAGGGCGGCGGTTCCGGCGAGTGCGAGCGCCGCACCGGCGGCGGCGAAACGGTGGGACTTCTTCATGGTGATCTCCTGGGGCAGGCGAGTGGGGCAGCGGGCCGCGGGCCGCGGGCCGCGGGCCGCGGGCCGCGGATGATCGTATCCCGGCATCGGCCATCGGGGCATCTACGCTGGGTCCATGGCGAGAACCGATGCGAACGGCTACGACCCGATCTACCAGCGGCCTTCCACCGGCGACGGCTCCCCGGCGCACCGGCCGGGCTGGTCCGCTCTCCCCTCGCGCTCCGGTGCGTCCGCGCCGTCGGGCCCGTCCTCCGCCGACCCCGCGTCGGCCCCCGCCGGGACCGCAGGAGCCCCCGCCGCGGCCCCCGGCCCGGCGGCCGCCGGACCGGACGGGCGGCAGCGGCTGGATAGGCGGAACGGACTGGACGGGCCGGGCGCGGCCGGGCGCTCTGCGTCGGCCGCGGCGGACGGCGTCGCGGAGCAGGACGACGCCGGGGCCCTCGCCTCCGTGCGACGACGCCGCGCCAATCCGTTCCTCGTGGCCCTGTGGGTCCTGGCCGGATTGCTCGCGCTCGCGGCGCTGCTCGCCTACCGCGACATTGGCGACCTCTACCGGATCCTCTACGGGGCGGGCGGCCAGGGCAGCCTGGTCCAGTCCCTCGAAGGCGAGGGCCCGACTCCGGAACGCATGGCGCGGGCGCAGTACTTCCCGCAGCTCATGACGGGGCTCGTGATGGGCGCCGTCGTCGCGGCGAGTTCCGCCCTGGCCGTCCACGCGCTCTCGTGGTCGCGCCGGAACGACGGGACTCAGGTCCCGATCGCCTGAGGCGGGGCGGCGGCCGCTGCTCAGAGGGCGATGTCGACCCAGACGAGCCGGTGGTCGCTGCTGCGGGGCGGGTGGCCGCCCACGAGCCGGGCGCCGTCCTGCTCCGCGGCAGGCCAGAAGACGCCGGATCCCGTGAAGCCGAGCGTGGCCGAGGGCAGGACGTAGTCGACCCGCAGCGGCCCGGCGGATCCGAAGTCGGCCGTCCGCAGCTCGGCCGCGGCGGCGGGATCGACCGCCTCGACCCCGGTGGAGGGGTGGATGAAGGACTGCAGGCCCGAGCGGCTGCCCGTGACGGCGCCGGGCGAGGACGGCCGCGGGTCGACGAGCGCGGGATGGCCGAGCAGCTGGCTGACGGCCCCGTCGTACGAGTCACCGCGGGACGGGTCCGCGTTCAGGTCGCCAAGCACCACGAAGTCGGCGTCCGGTTCGAGTCCGCCGCGCGTCCCGGCGTCGTCGTAGACGTAGCCCGCGGCGTCGCCACCGGAGACGTAGTCGGACCAGAAGCGGATCTCGTCGTGGTTGCGGCGGGCGTTGCGGCGTTCCTCCCCGTCGAACACGGGGGGCGTGGGATGCGAGGCCAGGAGGTGGACGGTGCGCCCTCCCACCCTGACCGGGACGTCCCAGTGCGACTTGCTGCTGAGGCGGAAGACCTTGGACACGAGCGGCCCGTAGTAGTCCGTCGGCAGGAGGTTCTCCGGCATGTCCTTCCAGAGGAAGCGCTGGAAGGTGCGGACCTGGTCCTCGACGATGGGGTGTTTGGAGTAGAGGACCATGCCGTACTGGCCCTCGAAGTCGCCGTAGCCGAAGTTGTCGGCGGGGCCGCCGACGGCGCCGTCCTTGTCGAGGTCGGCTCCGATGCCGACTCCGGTGTTGGACGGCGCGGTGTAGACGTAGGGGTAGTCGATGCCCTGCTGACCGTTCTGGCCCGTGGCCAGGTAGTTGGCGCGGAAGAGCCCGGCGGCCTCGTGACCGTCGTCGTAGTCGAACTCGTTGAGCAGGACGACGTCCGGTGCCGTGCGTTGGATGATCTCGGCGACGGCCTGGGCCTGCGCGTTGTTCGGGCTGAGCAGGTCGCCGATGAGGTCGCCCGGAGCGGCGCGGTGCAGCGAGGCGTTGAAGGTGGCTACGCGGAGGCCGTCGCCCGCCTGCGCGGCGTGCTCGTGGGTCGAGGTCCGGTGGAAGGCCCGCGGGTCCATGGCGTCCAAGGTCTCGTCCATCCCCCTCTGCGCGGATGCGGGCACGACCGCGGCGGCCGTCAGCACGACGGCCGCGAGCACGGCGGAAGCCGCCCGGATCAATGAACGCATGGATATCAGACTAGGGGGTCGGGCTGTGGGGCGACAGGGGTGTGAGGGGGTGATCGGCACCCGCGGGAGGCGTCCCGCGCAGCCCGCGTCCGGCGTCGTACCCGCGTCGGCACTAGACAGGACGCGGATCGGCGGGCCCTCCGGCCCGCGCGCGCACCGGCCCGGCATCGTTGCCCGATTGATACCCGGCGGCAACAAGCCGGCGGCCCGCCCCGGGCCGCTCGGGGCCCGGGGTGGGGTACCGGTGCACCGCAGCGGCGGCTACTCGACGAGCTTGCCGGCCGTCGAGACCTCGCGGATCAGCGCCGCGATCTCCTCGGGAACCGGCGGGATCTCCTCCCGCTCGATCCCCCGCGCGGGGGACCAGACGAGGTTCACCTGCAGCGACGGATCCAGCTCCGGGTGGTCGCTGCGGTTGTGGCAGCCGCGCGTCTCGCGCCGCTCGAGCGCGGCCTCGAGGGTGGCCCGCGCGGCGAGCGCGGAGGACTTCAGGTCGAACGCGTGGGCCAGGTCCTGGAAGCCGGCGATGTCGGGGTGGATTCCGACGTCGGCCAGGCGCGCCTCGATCGCGTCGAGCTCGGCGAGCCCGGCCCGGAGCCCCGCCTCGTCGCGGACGACGCCGGCGTGCTCGGTCATGGTGTCGCGGATCGCCCGCTGCAGGGCGCGCACGTTCTCGGTGCCGTCGGCGGCGAGCAGCTCGTCGATCTCCGCCCGGGCCTCGAGGACGGCCGCCGCGGAGCGCCGTTGCGCGGTCAGCCCCGTGGAGTGTTCGACGGCGGCGCGCCCCACGATCCGGCCGAAGACCAGCAGCTCGATGAGCGAGTTGCCGCCGAGCCGGTTGGCTCCGTGCAGGCCCGATGACGCCTCGCCGATCGCGTACAGCCCCCCGACGTCCGTCCGGTGGTCCTCCGGCCGGACCCAGACGCCGCCCATGGAGTAGTGGGCCGTGGGGGCGATCTCGATCGGTTCCGCGGTGATGTCCCGCATCTGCAGCTCCAGGAGCGTCTGGTAGACGCGCGGCAGCCGCTGCATGATGGTCTCGCGGGGCAGGTGGGAGACGTCGAGCCAGACGCCGCCGCGCTCGGTGCCGCGCCCCTCCTTGATTTCCGTGTACGCGGCGAGGGCGACCCGGTCCCGCGTCGAGAGCTCCTTGCGCTCCGGATCGTAGCGTTCCATGAACCGCTCGCCGAGGCCGTTCCGGAGGATCCCGCCCTCGCCGCGCGCGGCCTCGGAGACGAGCGTGCCGGCCGCGTTCTCCGGATCGATCAGGCCCGAGGGGTGGAACTGGACGAGCTCCGGGTCGCGCAGCCGGGCGCCGGCCTCGACGGCGAGGCGGAAGGAGTCGCCCGTGTTCTCGTCGCGGCGGGAGGACGTGCGGCGCCAGATGCGGTTGTGGCCGCCCGCGGCCAGGATGACGGCGTCGGCGTGGATCAGGTAGCGCGTCCCGTCCCGCAGGTCGAATCCGTAGGCGCCGAAGACCGTGTTGTCCTTCACGAGCAGGCGGGTGATGTAGACGGTGTCCAGGAGGGGGATCTCGAGCTGCTCGCTCCGGGCGACGAGCGTGCGCTGGATCTCGAGGCCCGTGTAGTCGCCGGCGAAGGCCGTGCGGCGGTAGGTGTGGGCGCCGAAGAAGCGCTGGGAGATGCGGCCGTCGTCCTCCCGGGCGAAGCCCATGCCGTAGCGCTCGAGGTCGCGGATGCCCTGCTCCGCGCCCCGCGCCACGATCTCCACCGTGTGCGGGCTGGAGAGGAAGTAGCCCTCCTTGATCGTGTCGGCCGCGTGCTGCTGCCAGCTGTCCTCGGCATCCATGGTGCCGAGGGCCGCATTGATGCCGCCCGCCGCGAGGGCGGTGTGGGCGTCGTGGCGTGGACGCTTCCCCACCGCTACGACGTCGACGCCCTGCTCGGCGACCTCGATGGCCGCGCGCAGGCCGGAGCCGCCCGTGCCGATGACCAGGACCGTGGTGGAGATCCTGCGTTCCCTGTTGTTCCGTGCGTTCATGTGGTCCACGCTAGGAAGACCTCGACGATAACTCCAATGAATTATCCGAGTGGTTTCAATGCGTTTAGGCTATGAATCATGAATCTCGAGCAGTTGCGCGGCTTCGTGGAGGTCTCCCGGGAGGGGCACTTCACGCGGGCCGCGGCCCGGTTGCACCTCGCCCAGCCGTCGCTCAGCCGGCAGATCTCGACGCTGGAGCACGAGCTCGGCTCCGTCCTGTTCCACCGCTCCCGCGGCAACATCTCGCTGACGCCGGCCGGCGAGCTCCTGCTGCCGCTCGCCCGGCGCATGCTCGCGGACGCCGACTCCGTGCGCCGTGGCATGGAGGAGCTCGCGGGCCTGCGCCGCGGACGGGTCCGGATCGGGGCGACGCCGACGCTGTGCGGCACGCTCGTGGCCGAAGCGCTCGTCGGCTTCCACGCCGCCCATCCGGGCATCCAGCTGCACGTCACGGAGCGTGGATCCCGCGGCCTGATCGAGGAGCTCTCCGCCGGCCAGCTGGACCTGGCCCTCGTGACCGGGCCCGCCGGGCGCCCGGGGGCGGACGCGAGCCTGGACCGCGCCCCGCTGCTGCGCGAGGACCTCGTCGTGGTCTCCTCGGCCGCCCGGCCGCCGCTCGCCGCCGGGGCGGCGGAGATCGGGCTGGCCGAGGTCGCCTCGCTCCCCCAGGTCGTCTTCCACGAGGGCTACGAACTGCGTGCGACGACGGACACCGCCTTCCGGGACGCGGGCCTCGCCCCGACGGCGGTCGTCGAGGGCGCGGAGATGGACGCCGTGCTGCGCTTCGTCGAGCGCGGCCTCGGCGTCGCGATCGTGCCCGCCATGGTCCTGATCGACCGGCCCGGGCTCCGTTCCGCCCGCCTCGCCGGCCCGCGCCTGGGCCGCACCATCAGCATGGCCCAGCGCTCCGACGTCGTACCCACCCTCGCCGCCCAGGCGCTGAGAAAGGCGGTCGTTCAGGCGGCGGCCGCCCTCGTGGCCGACGCCCCGGGCCTGGCCCTCGCGACGTAGGCGGCATCGGCGAGGACGACGACGCCCAGGACCACGGCCCACCACGGGAAACCCGCCGGCTCCACCGGGGCCCCGGCCTCCGCGGGGAGCGGCAGGACGCGCTCGGCCTGGACCAGGATCCGGTGGGAATTCACGCCCAGGGGCGTGCAGGTGACCAGGGTCAGCAGATCCCGTCCCGGCTGCGCGCGCAGCGGATCGGTTTGGGTCGGGAGCACAACGGTCGAGCTCGCGACCCGGTAGAGCAGCGTGCGGCCATAGACGTCGAGCTCGATCGCGTCGCCCGCCTCGAGGCGGTCCAGGTGGGTGAAGATCGTCGCCTGGGGCAGCCCGCGATGGCCCGTCAGGACGGCGTGCGTCCCCGCCCCGCCGACCGGAAGCGCCGTTCCCTGCAGATGCCCGACGCCGTCCATGAGGACGTCGGCCCCCGTCCCGTGGTAGACGGGCAGGCTCAGGTCGAGCGAAGGGATGCGCAGGCGCGCCATGACCCCGTCGCCGGCCGGGTCGAGCAGGCCCCAGTAGGGATCGCCGTCCCGGACCGTCTCCTCCTGGATGGCGGCGATGGGGTCCACGACGCGGCTGCCGTCGGCGAGGGAGGCGTTGTAGGACTGCGCCGCGCCGAGGCCCGCCTCGCGGTCGGCCGGGAACATGCCGTCCACGGCCGCGACGTAGCGATCCGCCTCGTGCCCCTGCCCGAGCGCGGAGAACCAGCTCGCCGCCGGCGGGTAGAGCATGATGCACGTCCCGACGAGCACGAGGACCGCCGTGGCGATGACGTGGGCCGGGGCACGACGGCGGGACGCCCGGTGGGCGCGTCGGCGGCCGCGGGCACGCGGGGCCGGGGCCCCATCCGGGCGGGAGGCGGGAAGCGGGCCGCCCGCCGGTGCGGGGGTGCGAGGGGGCGTGGACCGTGCGGTCATGGTGCCCACGCCCCCTCCCCGTCCTAGGCCGTGCGGGCGCGGTTGCGGCGCGCGGCGGACAGGGCGATGCCGCCCACGATCAGCGCCACGCCGGCGCCCACGAACAGGCCGGCACCGGTGCTGCCAGTCAGCGGCAGCATCAAGGCGGGCACCTGGGTGTTGGCGATGGTGACGTGGACCGCGTGCTCGACGTGGACCGCGTGCTCGACGTGGACCGCGTGCTCGACGTCGCCCTCGGTGACCGTGACCTTCACGGGCGTGGAGACCAGCTGATAGCCCAGCGGGGCCTTGGTCTCGACGAGCTCGTACTGGCCGGCCTTGAGGCCGTTGACGGTGAAAGTTCCGTCGGCGCCCGTGGTGAAGATCGTGTCGTTGTCGCTCACGTCCTTCAGCGGGCCGGCGATGATCTTGTCCCCCTGGGCGTCGAGGGCGTAGAGCTCGAACTCGGCGCCGGCGAGGGTCTTGGACGGCTCGTCCTTGGCGTGCTTGAGGACCGTCAGGGCCCCCCACGAGGTGGTGACCGTGTTGGAGCCGAAGGACTTTTTGGGGTCGTTGACGTAGATCGCGGCCTGGTTGGTGATCTTGCCGTCACCGAGCGAGGCGACGGTCGTCTGCAGGGTCACGGTGATGGCGTTGCCCTGGACGGTGCGGAGCTTCGCCCGGCCGGAGTCACTGAACACCACGGAGAACTCCTGGCCGTCGGCGCCGGCGGTGTAGTCGCCGTCGGCCAGGGTCAGCCCTTCGACGGCGACGGTCGCAGAGGCGTAGCGCAGCCGCTTGTCGAGCGCATCGGTGATGCCGAAGTCGGTCAGGGTCTGCGCGGCCGGCAGCGAGGGGACCTGGGCGGTGAGCGTGAAGGTGACGGTGTCGCCGATGACGTGGGCGCCCGAGTCGTCCACGGCCTTGGTCAGGCCCGTCGCGGTGTTCTTGGGGTACACGTGGACGTCGTAGTTCCAGGCGTTCGCATCCGCCATCGGGATCGTGACGAGGAACGGCTCGCCGTGGAAGGCGATGTTGTTGGCCCCCGTGTCCGTCTCCGTGACGAGGTACAGGCCGATCGGGAGACGGGCGAAGGCGGCGGTGCCGGAGTCATTGGTCACCAGCGAGACGGTGTCGAACCCGGCATCGAGCTGTTTCGCGGCCTGGTCCGGGGTGAGCTGCCCCAGGCCCTGCCACGCTGCCGGGTCCGGGGAGTCATCGACGAGTGGCTGGCGGTCGTGGACGCCGCCGACCCGCACGAGCGGGCGCGCATCCTGAACGGCCACATGGCCGCGGCGGCCGCCTACCCCCGGCTGACCGACCACGACGAGGAAGGATGGCACCTGCACTATCGCGAAGACGACGCGACGTCGCTGCCGCGCGTGTTGTCCGCCGTCATCAGCGTCGGCACCGCGCTGCATCTCACGACCCGCGGGATGCATCGCCTGGGCCGTTGCGCGGCGGGCGGCGACCCGGGCGATCCCTGCACGGCCGTCGTCGTCGACGTCACCCGCAACGGCCGCCAACGGTACTGCTCCGTGCGCTGCGCCAACCGCGCGGCCGTCCGCCGGCACCGCGCCCGTGCGGCGGATTCCCGCGGAGCCGGAAGCGCTCCGGGTGAAAACTGAGGTCAAACCGGGGTCGGTCCACCCGGTGCCAGGGCAGCGGAAAAGGCCCGGAATCCGTGCGTTTCCGGGCCTTGACGGGTGGGCCCTGCGGGGATCGAACCCGCGACCCACGGATTAAAAGTCCGGTGCTCTACCAGCTGAGCTAAAGGCCCCTTGGACCGGGAATCCGGCCCGGATCCATGCTACCGCACGGCACCCGGAGCCCCTGTGCGGGCAGCCGACGGGGAGTATCCTCGGGGGCATGAAGGCAGACCCAGCAGGACCGGGCGACGCTGCGCCGCGCCACCACAAGCCCAAGCCGTTCGCGCCGGCGGACTTCGAGCCGTTCATCGGCGGGGCCGATCCGGCCCGCGTTTCCGAGGCCGCGCACCTGGCCGCCCAGGCCCTCGTGAGCCGCGGCCGCGCCACCGACGACCCCGAGATCACCCGCCGCCTCGTGAAGCTCGCCGACAAGGAGGGTCTCGAGGCCATCGCGGAGCTCTGGGCGGAGAGCCCTGCCCGCTCCCTGCCGGGCGTGCTGTGGCGGCTCTACGCGCTGCGCGCCGCGACGATCCAGCAGCCGGAGCGCATGGCCTCGTTCTTCTCGGCGGGCCGCCACGCCGCCGAGGTCGCGCACGTCGTCTCCGGCGTCGCCGAGCCCCCGGGCGCCGACGAGTTGCGCAGCATGGCGGACTCCATCCTCTCGGGCGCGTTCGACGGCGACTTCGACGTCGCCCTCGAACGCACCGCCGCCTTCTGCCGCGTCGTCGCGCTGGGGCAGACGCACCACGCCGACGCCGCCGAGGCCGCCGACTCCCGGCACGCCAGCCGGCTGACCCGGAACTCCCACCAGCTCGTCAAGACCGCCGAGGACCTCGAGGCCGCCGCGGAGTCGTGGCGCCGCGGCGAGCTCTCCTGAGCCGGCCCGGGGCGGCCGTGTTGACAGGCCCCGGCCGCGGGGAGAACACTGTAGGCGGTGCCGGGCCGCGGTAACCCCGGGCTCCAACTTGCAGCCGCTTCGAGCGGCCTTCCGCCGAGAGGCGTTCCCGGTTCGGCACCATCAAGACCTCCCCCGGAGCGGCTCCGTGTCGCCGCCGGCGCAGCGCGCGGCGGAGCTGTTCACCCCCGATGCGTAGACTGGGGCCTGCTTCATCCTCCCCTTGCGATCCCCCGGCGGTCCCCACGTGAAATTCAGCCTGTTCCCCCAGGAAACCCGGGGCCTGGACCTCCTGGCCAACCTCTGCTCCGAAGTGCAGCGCGCGGTCGACGTCCTGGCCCAGCTCCTCGGCGCGCTCGGCACCGACTCGGCCGAGCTCCTCGACGAGCTCACGTCCTGCGAGACCCGTGCCACCGACCTGCACTACAGCATTCTCACGCACCTCCGCACGAGCTACGTCAACCCCCTGCCCCGTGAGGACCTCTACGCCTTTTCCCGCCGCCTGCACGACGCCGTCGGGGCGCTCAGCGGCGCCGGCGACCTGGTCCAGCAGTCCCGGCTGACGTGGATCTCCCAGCGCGCCTCGCAGCAGCTCGAGCTCATCGGCCGCCAGGCCCAGCTCGCCTTGACCGCCATCGCGGACCTGAACCGCCTCGACGACGTCGAGGAGACCTGGCTGCAGATGGTCCGCCTGACGCACCGCATCAACGGCACGCACCGCGCCTGGCTCGGCGAGCTCGGCGACATCCAGAAGACCGCCACGATCATCCGCCACCGCGCCGTGGCCGACCAGCTGCTCACGGGCGCCGGGTTCATGCGCTCCTTCGCGGACCACCTCGGCCAGGTCCTGGTCAAGGAGTCCTGACGGGCGGCATGGACTCCATCCTGCTGGCACTGGTCCTCGCGGCCACGTGTGCCTTCGCCTTCCTCAACGGCTTCCGCGACATCTCGAACTCCGTCGCGGCCGCCGTCCGCACCCGCGCGCTCACCCCGACCATCGCCGTCGTCTGCGCCGCCGCCTTCGCCTTCCTGGGCACCCTCCTCAGCTCCACGTTCGGCACCTACCTGGTTTCCGCCGTCGAACTCAACGTCCCGGAACGCTCGCTGGGACTGGGCATCCTCCTGGCCGCGCTCGTCTCGGCGGGCGGCTGGGGGCTGTTCTGCTGGTGGCGCGGCATCCCGACGTCGTCGACCCACGCCGTCATCTCCGGCCTGGCCGGCGCGAGCGCCGCGTCCGCGCTGCTCGGCGGCGACGGAACGCACGGGGCGCGCTCGATGCTCCTGTTCGCCGTGCTCCTGCCGCTGCTCGTGACGCCCCTCGTCGCGTTCGCGGCGTCCTACCTGCTCGTGCTCCCCGCGACGTGGCTCATGCGCCATTGGTCCTCCGCCGACGTCACGCGGGTGGGCCGCGGCGCGCAGTCGGTCAGCGCGTTCGCCGTCTCGCTGGGCCACGGCCTGCAGGACGGGCAGCGCACCGGGGCCATGATCACCCTCGCCCTCGTGACGGCGCACGTCCTCGAGCCGGGAACGCCGGTGCCGTTCGCGGCCCAGCTCACGGCCGCCTCCTTCCTCGCGCTCGGCGCACTGGCCGGCGGCTGGCGGATCACCTACACGCTGGGCCACCGGCTCGTGAACTTCGATCCGCTGCGGGGGGCCTCCGCGCAGACCGTCTCGGCGGCGATGCTGTTCGTCGGCGCCCTGGTGCTGCACCTGCCGCTGTCCACGACGCAGGCCGTGACGAGCGCGATCGTGGGCGCCGGGGCGAACCAGCGCTTCGAGACGGTGCGCTGGGGCAAGGTGCTCGGCGTGGCCGGCTACTGGCTCGCCGCCCCCGTCGCGTGCGGGACGGCCGCCGCGGTCCTCTTCCTGGCCCTGCACCCGCTGCTCACCTGACGCGTGCCGGGGCGCCGGAACCGAGGACGACGCCGGGGCCCCACCCCCCGGCGCCCGTCCCGGCGTGGGCGTGGGCACGGGAACGGAAACGGAAACGGCGGGTGCCGGCCACAGCCGGCACCCGCCGTCGATCCCCCTCAAGATCCCCTGAAGATCCCCCTTCAGGGCCTCCCCCGGCCGCCGTTCGTCGGCCGGGGGACGCGTGGACGGCCTATCCGAAGCGGCCGGAGACGTAGTCCTCGGTCGCCTTGACCGAGGGGTTGTTGAAGATCGTGGTCGTGTCGTCGTACTCGATGAGCTTGCCGGGCTTGCCGGTGCCGGCGATGTTGAAGAACGCCGTCTTGTCGGAGACGCGGGCGGCCTGCTGCATGTTGTGGGTCACGATCACCACGGTGTACTCGCTCTTGAGCTCGTTGATGAGGTCCTCGATCGCGAGCGTGGAGATCGGGTCCAGGGCGGAGCAGGGCTCGTCCATGAGGATCACGTCGGGCTTGACCGCGATCGTGCGGGCGATGCACAGGCGCTGCTGCTGGCCGCCCGAGAGGCCGGAGCCGGGCTTGTCGAGGCGGTCCTTGACCTCGTTCCACAGGTTGGCGCCCTGCAGCGAGCGCTCCACGAGCTCGTCGGCGTCGGCCTTGCTGATGCGCCGGGCATTGAGCTTGACCCCGGCCAGCACGTTGTCGCGGATGGACATCGTCGGGAACGGGTTGGGGCGCTGGAAGACCATGCCGATCTGGCTGCGCACGGTCACCGGGTCCACGCCGGAACCGTAGAGGTTGTCGCCGTCGAGCAGGACGTCCCCTTCGACCGTGGCGCCCGGGATGACCTCGTGCATGCGGTTCAGGGTGCGGAGGAAGGTCGACTTGCCGCAGCCGGACGGGCCGATGAAGGCCGTCACGGAGCGTGCGTCGATGTTGATGTTGACGCCCTCCACGGCGAGGAACTTGCCGTAGTAGACGTTGAGGTCTTTGACGTCGATGCGCTTGGACATGTGAAGTGTTCCTTCGGGTGTGCGGGGGCCTAGCGGCCGGTCTTGGGGGCGAAGACGCGGGCCACGAGCCGGGCCACGAGGTTCAGGAGCATGACGATCAGGATCAGCAGCAGGGCCGCGGCCCAGGCGCGCTGGGCGCTCGGATCGATGTTCGTCGGGGAGGTCGGGGTGAGGATCTGGTAGTAGATGAACGTCGGCAGCGTGGCCATCCAGTTCGCGAAAACGTTCCAGTTGATGCTGCTCGCGAGGCCGGCCGTGACCAGGATCGGGGCCGTCTCGCCGATGACCCGGGCGATCGCGAGGGTGACGCCCGACGCGATGCCGGAGATCGCCGTCGGAATGACCACCTTGGTGATGGTGCGCCACTTGCGCACCCCGAGGGCATAGGACGCCTCGCGCAGCTCGTTCGGGACGATCTTGAGCATCTCCTCCGTGGAACGGACCACGGTGGGGATCATGAGGACCGAGAGGGCGACGGCGGCGACGATGCCCATGCGGGCCGTCGGGCCGAGGATGACCGCGAAGAGCGCGGCCGCGAAGAGGCCCGCGACGATCGAGGGGATGCCCGTCATGACGTCCACGAAGAACGTGATGCCGCGGGAGAGCGACTTGCCCTGCCCGTACTCGACGAGGTAGATCGCGGTCAGCATGCCGACGGGCACGGAGATCAGCGTGGCCCACAGGGTGATGAGCAGGGTGCCGACGACGGCGTGGTAGGCGCCGCCGAGCACCGGGGTGCCGTTCTCGACCGAGGCGTTGTCCACCGCGCCGGTCATGCCGTTCATGGACGTGAAGAGGAACTCGGGCGTCAGGCCGGGCACGCCGCGGGCGAGGACCGTGACGATCACGGACACGAGCGGGATCACCGCGAGGATGAATGCCCCGTAGACGAGGTACTTGGCGAAGGCGTTCGTGCCCTGGCGCCGCCCCTCGACGACGGTCGTGGTGATCGTGGCCGCGGCGACGAACAGGACCGCGGTGTAGATCAGAAAGGTGGCGATGCTGAAGCCGCCGAGCGTGGACAGGGCCGCGCCGAGCACGAGGGCACCGCCCAGGACGGCGGGAACGGCCCACCGCGGGAGGCGGCCCTTGGCGAGGGAGTTGCGCTGCGAGGTCAGGGTGGCGTTGCTCATCAGTTGGCTCCCGAGAATTCCTTGTGCCGGCTGATGATCCAACGGGCGATCATGTTCACGGCGAGGGTGATGACGAAGAGGACCAGGCCGGCGGCGATCAGCTCGGCCAGGCGGAGGCCGAACGCCTCCGGGAAGTTCAGGGCGATCTCGGCGGCGATGGTCTGGTTGCCCGTCTTGATCAGCGACGGGATGAGCCCGCCGGTGGAGAGCACGAGCGCGACGGCCATGGTCTCGCCCAGGGCGCGGCCGAGGCCGAGCATCACGGCGGAGATGATGCCGGGCCGCGCGAACGGGATGACGGCCATGGTGATCATCTCCCAGCGCGTGGCGCCGAGGGCCAGGGCGGCCTCCTCGTGCAGCTTGGGCGTCTGCAGGAAGATCTCGCGGGAGAGCGAGGTGATGATGGGCAGGACCATGACGGCGAGGACGATGCCCGCCGTGAGCATGGTCTTGCCGGTCTGGCTGGCCGGTCCTTCGAAGATCGGGATCCAGCCGAGGTTCTCGGCGAGCCAGACGTAGCCCGGCACGAGAGCGGGAGCGAGGACCATGTAGCCCCAGGCGCCGTAGATGACGGAGGGGATCGCGGCCAGCAGGTCGATCACGTAGCCGAGCCCCGCGGCGAGGCGCCGGGGGGCGTAGTGGGAGATGAAGAGGGCGACGCCGATGCCCACGGGGGTCGCGATGACCAGGGCGATCGCGGCGGCGATGATCGTGCCGATGACGATCGGGAAGATGTAGCTGGCGAATCCGTTGCCGCCGGACACGTCCTCGGCGTCCGCCTGGAAGACGGGGACGGCTTGCGCAAAGAGGAAGGCGGCGACGGCGAAGAGGGTGACGAGGATGAGGATGCCGGCGGACATGGAGGCCGTGGAGAAGACCTTGTCTCCGGCCTGGCCCGACTTCTCACCGCGGGTGAGCGCGCTGGTGGACATGGTGACCCTTCGGTCGTGTTGGGCGGCGGCCGCCCCGGGGGATCGGAGGGCGCCGCTGCGTTGAGGGGGTGCCGCGCCTCCGCCCCGTGGTGGTGGCCACGGGGCGGAGGCGGCGGCGCTGCGTCGTCTACCTACTCAAGCATTGACGTGGGGTGCTTGGCTAGGAAGCGACCGTGATGGTCTCGATGGCGGCGATCGCCTTCTCGCGCAGGGTCTCCGAGAGCGCGGCGCTTCCGGCCGACTCCGCGGCGTCCTGCTGGCCCTGCTCGGAGACGATGTACTCGCCGAAGGCCTTGACGAGGTCGACCGTCGCCTGGTCCTTGTAGCTCGTGCAGTAGATGTGGTAGCTCACGAGGACGATCGGGTAGGCGCCCGACTCGGAGGTGTTGCGGTCCAGGACCAGGGACATGTCGATGTCGGCGCGGCCCTCGACCGGGGTGGCGGCCTCGACGGCCTTGGCGGCGGCCTCGGAGGAGAGCTTGGTGTAGTCCTCGCCGACCTTGACGCTGACGGTGCCCAGGTTGCCGACGGCAGAGGCGTCGGCGTAGGTGATCGCGCCGGCGGTCGAGGAGGCGGTCGAGACGACGCCGGAGGTGCCCTTGGCGTTCTCGGCCTGGATGTCGGACGGCCACTCGCCGGAGGCCTCGAAGCCCCACGCATCGCCTGCGGCCTGCTCGAGGTACTCGGTGAAGTTCTCGGTGGTGCCGGACTCGTCGTTCCGGTGGACGACCGTGATGGCGGTGTCCGGCAGCTCGACGCCCTCGTTGTGCGCGGCGATCGCGGGATCGTTCCAGGTGGTGATCTCCTGCTTGAAGATCTTGGCGATCGTCTCGGCATCGAGCTTCAGCTCGTCGACGCCCTCGAGGTTGTAGGCGACGGCGATCGGGGAGATGTAGGCCGGGATGTTGAAGGCGCCGTCGGGGCCGCAGACCTGCTTGGCCTCCTCGTACTCGTCGTCCTTCAGGGAGGCGTCGGAGCCGGCGAACTGCGCGGCGCCGGCCAGGAAGGCCTTGCGGCCGGCACCGGAGCCGTCCGGGGAGTACTGCACGCTGGCGCCGCTGTGGGCGGCGGAGAAGCCGACCTTCCAGGCGTCCATGGCGGCGTTCTGCGCGGAGGCGCCGACGCCGGTGAGGGTGCCGGTGACCGCGGAGACGGGCGCCTCGGAGCCGCCGGCGGCGGGGGTCGTGGCGGGAGCGCCGGTGGCGTTGTCGGAGCCGCAGGCGGTCAGGGCCAGGGCGGCGACGGACAGGACAACGGCTGCTTGGCCGAAGCGGGTAACCTTCACGAGTTTTCCTTCGTCGAGTGCTCGGGGGGAACGGGTCCCCGTCAGTGGTGGATGCCGGGCAACCACGTGCTCCGGGCCGGCGCGGTGCGGTGTTCGCCGTCGCGCTCCGTACTTGAAGGTAGGGGCGCGAGGTAACGGAACCTTCCGCCGAAAGTGAACGGGGGGTGAACGGAACTGGCATTTTGAACCTTTTCCGCGCGGAGGGGCTGGTTTGCCGCGGCATTCGGCGGTAGTGGGGGGCGGCGGTGATTCCCGTCACGGCGCGGCCCGCGTGCCAGACTGGTTTCATGACCCGCCCCCGGCCCCTGCGCAGCGCGTGGCGCTTCCTGCGCCGCAGGACCGTCGTCGGCGCGCTGCGCGTCAAGTCCTCCTCGCTCAAGATCGTGCAGATCACGGTGTGCGCCGTCGGCGCGTACTGGTTCGCCGAGGAGGTCCTCGGGCATGCGGGGCCGTTGTTTGCCGCGACGTCGGCGATGATCGCCCTCGGATTCGGCCGCGACACCCATACGCGCCGCACCATCGAGGTCGCCCTTGGCTGCACCCTCGGGATCCTCGTGGGGGACCTGCTCCTCCACGTCCTGGGCACGGGCCCACTGCAGGCCGCGGCCGTCCTCCTCGTCTCCCTCGTCATCGCGCGGTTCCTGGACAGCGGCACGATCTTCACGACGCAGATGGGCCTGCAGTCCCTCCTCGTGGTCCTGCTGCCCGCCCCGGCCGACGGCGTGTTCGCCCGCAGCGCCGACGCGATCATCGGCGGCGTGTTCGCGCTCGTGATCGCCGCGCTGACGCCGCGGAACCCGCGCCGCGAGCCCGCCCGGGAGCTGCGCGCCCTGCTCGAGGAGCTCGCCGGCGTCCTGCGCGACTCCTCGGCGGCCCTGCGCGCCTCCGACTCGACACGGGCCTGGCACGCGCTGATCCGGGCCCGGGGCACCCAGCAGCTCATGGACGCCCTGCCCTCCTCGATGCGCGGGGCGCGCGAGATCGCGACGCTCTCCCCCGCCTACCGCAGCCAGCGCGGGGAGGTGGAGCGGCTCGCCCGGCTCGCGGACAAGACCGACCTGGCCGTCCGCAACTCCCGCGTCTTCACGCGCCGGCTCACCTCCGTGATCACGCACGCGGCGCTAAGCGACGAGGCCATCGACGCGCTCTCCCAGTTCCTCGACGAGGTCGCCGACGGCGTCGACACCCTGGGCCGCTCCGTCGTCGAACCGAGCCAGCCGGCTCGCGACCGGGCCGAGCACGGGGCCCGCAAGGAGCTCGCCTCCTCGGCTGCGCGCCTGAGTCCGGAGGCCTTCGGCGTCTCGGGCCTCCAAGGCGAGGGGATCGTGCTCCTGCTGCGCCCGATGCTCGTGGACCTGCTCGAGGCGGCGGGCCTCGACAACGAGGAGGCCGCGGGCTACCTGCCGCGCCTCCGGTCCTGACCGCCGGGGCCGCCAGCCGCGCCCGCGCCCCCAATCGTCGGGGCCAGCGGCTAGCCTTGTGACCCATGGCCACGAAGTCCTCCACGCGCACCAAGCCCGCTTCCGGCTACCGCTGCACCGAGTGCGGCTGGACCACCGTGAAGTGGGTCGGCCGCTGCGGCGAGTGCCAGGCGTGGGGAACGGTCGAGGAGACGGGCCAGACGGTCGCCCGGACGACGCCGGCGACGGTGATCGCCCATCCCGCCCCCGCGATCGGCGACGTCGACGCGACGGCGGCCGGCTACCGCCCCACGGGCGTGGGCGAGCTGGACCGCGTCCTCGGCGGCGGCCTCGTCCCCGGGGCGGTGATCCTGCTGGCGGGCGAACCGGGCGTCGGCAAGTCCACGCTGCTGCTGGACGTCGCGGCTCGGACGGCCCGCGGCGGGCGCCGCGTCCTCTACGTCACGGGCGAGGAGTCAGCGGCCCAGGTGCGCATGCGGGCCGATCGCATCGGGGCACTCGCGGACACGCTGCACCTGACCGCCGAGACGGACCTCGGGATCGCGCTCGGACAAGTGGAGCGGCTCGCCCCGGACCTGCTCATCGTGGACTCCGTGCAGACGCTCTCCTCGTCCGAGGTCGAGGGCGCGGCCGGCGGCGTCACCCAGGTCCGCGAGGTCGCAGCCTCCCTGATCAACGCCGCGAAGAAGCGGCACATGGCCACGCTGCTCGTCGGCCACGTCACGAAGGAGGGCTCGATCGCGGGACCGCGCCTCCTCGAGCACCTCGTGGACGTGGTCTGCCAGTTCGACGGCGAGCGCCACTCCCGCCTGCGCCTGCTGCGGGCCGTCAAGAACCGCTACGGTCCGACGGACGAGGTGGGCTGCTTCGACCTCACCGAGACCGGCATCGAGGGGCTCGCCGATCCCAGCGGGCTGTTCGTGACCCGGACCCGTGAACCGGTCTCCGGCACGTGCATCACGGTCACCGTGGAGGGCCGGCGCCCACTCGTCGCCGAGGTCCAGGCCCTCATCGCCAAGTCCTCCACCGCCCAGCCGCGCCGGGCCACGAGCGGACTGGACTCCTCCCGCACGGCGATGGTCCTGGCCGTTCTGCAGAGCCGGGCCGGCCTGGACCTGTCCAGCCAGGACTCCTACGTCGCCACGGTCGGCGGCGTGCGCCTCGCCGAGCCGGCCGTCGATCTCGCGGCCGCGCTGGCCGTCGCCGGGGCGCGGATGGACCGCCCGCTCTCCTCGCGGATGGTGGTGTTCGGCGAGGTCGGCCTCGCCGGCGAGGTCCGCCCCGTCCCGGACATCTCTCGCCGGATCACCGAGGCCGAGCGGCTCGGCTTCGGGTACGCGATCGTCCCCGCCTCCCCCAACGGCCCCGGCACCGTCCCCGAGGGCTTCCGCGTCAAGGAGGTCGGCACGCTCAACGAGGCCCTCGAGATCGCCTTCCCCGGCGGGGAGCAGGAAGGATAGGCGCGCGCGGCGTCCGGCGTCGTACCCTTCCCCCTACGATGGTGGTAGCCGCCCCGGAAGGACAACCACCATGGCCAAGAGCCCCGAAGACGCGCTGCGGACGACCCTCGCCCGAGTCGCGCCCGGCACCCATCTGCGCGACGGACTCGAGCGCATCCTGAGGGGGCGCACCGGCGCGCTGATCGTCCTCGGCTCCGACCGGGTCGTGGACTCCATCTGCTCGGGCGGCTTCGACATCGACATCCCGTTCACCCCGACGCGGCTGCGCGAGCTCGCCAAGATGGACGGTGCGATCGTCTGCGACAAGGACGCCTCCAACATCCTCAAGGCGGCCGTGCAGCTGGTCCCGGACCACACGATCCCCACGCAGGAGTCGGGCACGCGCCACCGCACGGCCGAGCGCGTGGCCATCCAGACCGGGCTGCCCGTCATCTCCGTCTCCCAGTCCATGCAGATCATCGCCGTGTACGTGCAGGGGATCCGCCACGTCCTGGAGGGCTCCGAGCCCGTCCTCGCCCGCGCCAACCAGGCCCTCGCGACGCTCGAGCGCTACCGCAACCGCCTGGACCAGGTCACCGCCACGCTCTCGGCGCTGGAGATCGAGGCGACGGTCACGGTCCGCGACGTCGCCGTGGTCCTGCAGCGGCAGGAGATGGTGCGCCGGATCTCCGAGGAGATCGCCCAGTACGTCCTGGAGCTCGGCGTCGACGGCCGGCTCCTGGCCCTGCAGCTCGACGAACTCAGCGCGGGGCTGGGCCCCGGCAGCGACCTGCTGCTCAGGGACTACGCGGAGCTGGACTCGCAGCAGGAGATCGACGCCGCGCTCGCGCGGCTGCAGGGGTTCTCCTCGACCGAGATGATCGACCTGTCCCGGATCGCCACCGTCCTCGGCGTCACGCCGGGCACCGATTCGCTCGAGGCGATCGTGCACCCGAAGGGCTTCCGGCTCGTCGCGGGGATCAAAGCCGTGCCGCGCGCCGTCGCCGACCGGCTCGTGGCGAGCTTCGACGGGCTGCAGCGGCTCATGGCCGCCAACATCGAGGACCTCATGAACGTCGACGGGATCGGCGAGCAGCGGGCCCGGACCATCCGTGAAGGGCTCTCGCGGATCGCCGAATCGAGCCTCCTGGACCGCTTCTCCTAGGATTCCGACGCCGGGGCCCGGCCGCGCGCGGCGGACCGCCTTGGACGCGGCGACCGCGACGGGGGCTGGCGTGGCTGGCGGGACGGGCAGCCGCGACGATTGCCTCCGCGCGTCCCCGCCGGACGCGCTCTAGCGCAACTGGAAGGGCGCCTTGTTGCTCGTCAGCTCGCCGAGCTTGGCCGTGAAGACATAGGTGCCGGGGCGGGGCTTGGTCGCGACCGCCTCGCAGCCGGGGGCGCTGCGGACGCGCTCCCACGTGAAGCGGGCGGTCTCCTGGCCTCCGGGCTTGATCTCGAGCTCCACGGTGGTGGGCTCGGTCCGGCAGTCGCTGCTGTTGAAGATCCGGTCGTCACCGCTGAGGACCTGGAACTCCTGTTGCCCGGTGCCGACGTTGACCGTGCAGGGCGCCTGGCCCTGGTTGCCGACGGTCATGATCAGCACGGGGTTCTCGTTGGCCCCGTAGGCGCTCTGGTCCGTCTCGGCGCTGACAACGACGTCGCCCGCGACGCAGCTCGGGGATTCCGGGGCCCCGCTCGGCTCCCCCGCGTCCGACGCCGGGGCCGAGCCTTCCGGGGCGCCGCTCTCCGACGCGCCGCCCCCGGTTCCGTCCGGGTCGTTGCCCGGGGCCGAGGTGCCGGACCCCTGCGGGGCGCCCTGACCGTCGTCGGAACCGGAGAAGAGGGAGGCGAGAGCGAAGCCGGCCCAGACCAGCAGTCCCAGCACCACGAGCAGCACGATTCCCGCGGCGAGCCGGCGCCTCCGGTACACGGCGGGGCTCGGACGGCGCGGGGGCCGAGGGTGCTGTTGTGCCATGCTTCTAGGCTATGAGCCCGCGTGCGGGCGCCCCCGTTCCCACGCCGGGCACTAGAGTATTGGTGCCGGGAAGCACCCGACCCGTCAGGTGCGGCCCCGCACCCGGCCGGCGTCCGGCGTCGGGCTGGGGCCGATGAGGGCCCGGCGTTCCCGCCTGGACGCGGCCCGAAGCGCACCCGGAGAGCCCTTGAGGGTTCTGGAGAGGAGAGCCGTGCCCGCGACGACCGACACGACCGCGCTGCACCGCGGCATCACCGACTGGTTCGACGTCCACGCGCGCGACTTGCCGTGGCGGCGGGCGGAGCGGACCCCGTGGGGCGTGATGGTCAGCGAGTTCATGCTCCAGCAAACCCCCGTGGTGCGCGTCCTGCCGGTGTGGGAGGAATGGATGGAGCGCTGGCCGACGCCGTCCGCGCTCGCCGTCGAACCCGCCGGGGAGGCGCTGCGCGCGTGGGGGCGGCTCGGGTATCCGCGCCGGGCGCTGCGCCTGCACGCCGCGGCGCAGCGGATCGCCGAGGACCACGCCGGGGAGGTGCCCTCGGATCCGGGCGCGCTCCTCGCACTGCCGGGCGTCGGCGCGTACACGGCCGCGGCCGTCGCGTGTTTCGCGTTCGGGATCCCGGAGACCGTCGTGGACACCAACATCCGCCGGGTCCACGCCCGGCTCGTATCCGGCCGTGCCCTGCCCGAACCCTCCTATACGGCGGCCGAGGCCCGGCTCGCCGAGGCGCTGATGCCGGAGAAGGAGCACGACGCCGGTGCCCTCGCCTGCCGCTGGAACGCCGCGGTCATGGAGCTGGGCGCGCTGGTCTGCACGGCCCGAGCGCCGCGCTGCGGGGACTGCCCCGTGGCTCAGGACTGCGCGTGGGTCGACGCCGGACGTCCGGAACCCCACTACGTGCCCAAGGGCCAGCCGTGGGCCGGGACCGACCGCCAGGTGCGCGGGGCCTTCATGGCCGTTCTGCGCGAGGCCGACGCCCCCGTGCCGCGCGCGGCGCTCCTCGGCGCCCACCTCTCCGCCGGGGAAGCGCCCGCGGGAGGCGTCGAGGCGGAGGTCCCGACTGGCGTCGGCACGACCCAGGGCCCGGCCACCGCCGGCGAGACCGGGGAGGCACCGGCGTCGTACCCTGCGGCGTACTCCGCGGCGTGGAAGAGGCTTGCCGAGCTGCCCGCGGGCGGGGAACAGAGGGAGCGCTGTCTCGAGGGGCTGCTCGCCGACGGACTCGCGCACGAGGGGTCAGAGGGCATCGCGCTGCCCCACTGACGACGGCCGGGCGGCAGGTCGCTGGCCCCACTGACGACGGCCGGGCGGCAGGTCGCTGGCCCCACTGACGACGGCCGGGCGGCAGGTCGTTGCCTTCCCGTGCTTCCGGCGACCGCGCCGGGGCTCGTAGGCTGGCGCCATGACGGCACACCGGGACGCACCACGGCGGGAAGTGACGGAAAGCCGGGCGCGCGCGACGAAGACCGTGCCGCCCTTACCGACGTCGGCGGCGGCCTTGGCGATCGGCGCCGTGGCGCTCCTAGCCGGTTGCGGCATGCTGCCGGAGCGCGGCTGCCCGGCGATCGGACTCGCGACGGGCGTCTCCTTGACGATCGCGGCCGACATCGTGCCCGCGGATCCGCCGGCCCAGGGGTCATTGACCTGGTGCCAGGACGGGGCGTGCCACGAAGTGGTGCTCGAGCTCTTCGCGGGTTCCGACACCGTGGATCTCGGGTGCGACGGCGACGGCCCCGACGATGCCTGTTCCGCTTCCTCCGTCCCCAACGGGACGCTCCATGGCTTCTGGCCGGCGCCCGAGCTACTCCCCGGGGCCGTCGAGGTGGCGTTCTCCGCCGAGGGGCTCGACGAAGCCCGGGCCGCGTTGGAGGCCGGCGAGGTCAGCCACGGCGCGGGTCAGTGCCGGATCGCGGGCACCCAACTCGCATTGGTCCTGGACGGGCAGGGCCTCCGGGAAGCGACGCACTGACCGCGAGCCACGCTTCGGCAGGCCCGGATGCACGCTGCCCAAGCTCCTGTCGCCCGGACGCGTGACGTCCCCCGGCCGGCGGCCGCGGGGACGTCAGGCGTTGACGGAGTGGGCAGCTACTGCTGGCCCTCCTGCGGCTTGGCGTCCTTGCCGCCGAGGTGCTGGGCCTGGGCGTCGTCGACGAACTTGTTCACCTTGTCGGCGTGCTCGCCGAGCTTGTCGCCGTGCTGCGCCTGGAGGTTGTCGATGGTTTCGTTGATCTTGTCGCCGTGCTGGTTCTTCAGGTCGTTCAGCTTGTCGCCGAGGCCGCCGAGGTTGTCTCCGAGTCCCATGGCACTACCTTCTTCCGTCACTGGTTGCTGGGGTTGACACTGGATGGCGGGTCCGCGTGGACCCACCGCTGCCTACCTTAGGCATGCCGGGGACGAAGAGTCCACCGTTGCTGTGGACTGTTCACCCATTAAGCGGATGGAGAAATCCGGCGTTCCTTCGCTACCCGGTTTCTCCTCCACAGCTTCGATGCCGGGGGTGTTGTCCACGGTTGCCGGAAACTCTTGCTCATTCGAAGAAAGTTTCGATGATGATGGATTCATGACCATCAACGAGCTGCCGGCGGATCCGTTCCGGGAGGGCGCGTGGGCCGTCCCCGGAGCGGATCCCGCGCCCTTCCCGGAGGGCGGTGTTGCCGCGGCCGCTGCGGCCGCCGGGCCCGCTCCAGGCGGCAGCCCGGGAACCGGCGACGGCATGCCCGCTGACAGCGGGGCCATTGTCCCTGACGACGGATGGGCCGTCCCCGGAACGGGTCCCGCGCCCTTGCCGGACGGGTCCGGGGATGGAGCCGGCGATGGGGCCGGCAGCGGGGCCGTGGCGTTGGCCGGGTTGCGGGAGGCCTTGCGCGGCTGGTCGGACACGCTGGCGGGGCGGCGTCCGGGCCGGCACGCGCTCGCGGGCCTGCTGCGCGGGCTCGAGGAGCTCTCCGTGGAGGTCCAACGCGCCCAGGTCATCGCCGCCCGCGCGGCCGAGGACGAGCAGATCACCCTCCTCGGTGCCGCCCCGGGACCCGGCGGGCGGGCCGAGTACCGGGACACCTCCGACTACCTGGCCAAGGAACTGCACATCCCACGCTCCGAGGCCCGGGCCCGGCTCGAAGCGGCCCGGAAACTGCTTCCGCGCACCTCCCTGACCGGCGAACCGCTCCCGGCCCGCTACGAGGCCGCCGCGGCCGCCGTGCACGCGGGCCGGCTCTCGGTCCCGGCCGCCCTGCAACTGACCCGCCGCGTCGAGAAGGCGGCGCCCACGGCCAGGACCCGCCCCGGAGGCGGGACCGCGGAACTGGCCGCGATGGAAGACAGCCTCGTTCAGACCGTGCTGCAGGACGGGCCCGCGACGATGCACCAGGTCGCCGACACCTGGACCCTGTTCCTGGACCCCGACGGCCGCGAACCCAGCGAGGAAACCAAGCGCGCGCTCCAGGGCCTGTTCTACCAGGGCCGGTCCCAGAACCTGCACGTGTTCAAACTCGTCACCGACGACGCCCAGGCCGAACAGCTCTTCAGCGTCTGCGCCCCGGCCGCCAACCCCCGCACCGGCCCCCGCACCGCGCCCCACGACGCCGACGGGGCCGGAGACACCAAGGCCCACAGCACCGAGACCAGTGACACCGCAGACGCCGCCAGCGATCCCGCCCCCACCGCGGCGGCCGACGTGGAGGGGGAGCCGGCCGAGGCGCCCGCGGATGGCAGGACGCGGGCCCAGCACCAACTCGAGGGACTCGTCAACGCGGTCGGGATCGCCCTGTCCACGAACAAGCTGCCCCGCAACGGCGGGAACCGGCCCCAGGTCATGGTCACCATCGACTACCAGACCCTGCTGGGCGAGCTCGCCACGATGGGCACCCAACGCTCCGAAGCCGTGCACGCCGGACTCGTCAGCCCCGCCCAGATCCGCCGCCTCGCCTGCGAAGCCGAGCTGATCCCCGTCGTGCTCGGATCCGCCGGACAGGTCCTGGACGCCGGACGCTCCGAACGGCTCTTCACCGAGGAACAACGCAAGATCCTCTACGCCCGCGACCGCGGCTGCACCGCCCCCGGCTGCACCACCCCCGCCAGCGGCACCGAAGCCCACCACATCACCTGGTGGTCACGCGGCGGCACCACCGACATCGACAACGGCGCCCTCTGCTGCCCCTTCCACCACCACCTCGTCCACGACGGCGGCTGGCAGATCACCATGATCAACAACGCCCCCTACTGGATCCCACCACCCCACATCGACCCCGCCCGAAGACCACAACGCAACACCTACTTCCACCCCCAAGCCACCCCCACCTAAACCACAACCCGACGATCCCCACGGTTCAGAGTCCCCCAAGGCGGCGGGCCCAAGGCCACGGGCCCGAGGCCCCCACAGTCCCGCGACCCCCAAGGCGGCGGACCGGTGGCCCAGCGCCGTCAGACCGCGGCGTCCAAGCGGGCGATCATGCGGGTGTTGCCCAGGGTGTTCGGCTTGACCCGGGCCAGGTCGAGGAACTCCGCCACGCCCTCGTCGGTGGAGCGCAGGAGCTCGGAGTAGACGGCCGGATCAACGGCGGACTGGTCGGCCATGACGGTGAAGCCGTTGCGTTCGAAGAACCCGACCTCGAACGTCAGGCAGAAGACGCGGGACACGCCGATCTGCCGGGCGTTCTCCATGAGCTGGGCCAGAAGCGCCCGGCCGACCCCGTGGCCGCGCCACTCGTCCGAGGTCGCCAGGGTGCGCACTTCGGCGATGTCCTCCCACATCACGTGCAGGGCGCCGCAGCCGATCACCGTGCCGTCCTCCGCCTCCGCGACGATGAACTCCTGCAGGCCCTCGTAGTAGGCCACGGCCTCCTTCTCCAGCAGCACGCGCGAGTCCGCCAGCGGCTTGACGAGCGTGCGGATGCCGGGCACGTCGGGCGTACGGGCCCGGCGGATCGTGTAGGAAGCCATGCGCCCCATCATAGGCACGCGCCCACCGGGCACGACGAAGCCCGCCCGGCCATGTGACGGCCGGGCGGGCTTCACGGAGTGCAGCGCCCGCTGCGGGGAGCGCCGGACGAGGCGCGGCGCCCCTGCGGACTAGCCGACGGCTCGCGAGCCGTCCGCGGCGGGGGCCTCGATGGCGGCCGGGATCGGCTCACCCTCGAGCTCGCCCGGAGTGTCCTGGCCGATGAACGTGAACTTGCGGGCATCGCCCTCGCCTTCCACGTCCACCACCACGGTCTGCCCCGTGACGACCTCGCCGAAGAGGATCTTCTCCGAGAGCTGGTCCTCGATCTCGCGCTGGATCGTCCGGCGCAGCGGACGGGCGCCCATCGCCGGATCGTAGCCGCGCTCGGCCAGCAGGACCTTCGCCGCCGGCGAGAGCTTGACGTGCATCCCCTTGTCCACCATGCGCTTCTCCAGCCGCGCGACGAACAGGTCGACGATCTTGACGATCTCCTCCTGGGTCAGCTGCGGGAAGACCACGACGTCGTCGACGCGGTTCAGGAACTCGGGCCGGAAGTGCTGGCGCAGCTCCTCCTGGACCTTGGCCTGCATCCGGTCATAGCCCGTCTTGGTGTCCGTGGCCGACTGGAAGCCGGTCATGACGCCCTTCGAGATGTCGCGGGTACCCAGGTTGGTGGTCATGATGATCACCGTGTTCTTGAAGTCCACGACGCGGCCCTGCGAGTCCGTGAGTCGGCCGTCCTCGAGGATCTGCAGGAGCGAGTTGAAGAGGTCGGCGTGGGCCTTCTCCACCTCGTCGAACAGGACCACGGAGAACGGACGGCGGCGGACCTTCTCGGTGAGCTGGCCCCCCTCCTCGTAGCCGACGTACCCGGGAGGGGCGCCGAACAGCCGGGAGACGGTGTGCTTCTCCGAGTACTCGGACATGTCGAGCGTGATGAGCGCGTCCTCCTCGCCGAAGAGGAACTCGGCGAGGGCCTTGGCCAGCTCGGTCTTGCCGACGCCCGTGGGGCCGGCGAAGATGAACGATCCGCCCGGGCGGTTGGGATCCTTGAGCCCGGCGCGGGTCCGGCGGATGGCCTGCGAGATCGACTTGATCGCCTGGTCCTGGCCGATGACGCGCTTGTGGAGCTCGTCCTCCATGTTGAGCAGCCGGCTGGACTCCTCCTCGGTCAGCTTGATCACCGGGATGCCCGTGGAGTTCGCGAGCACCTCCGCGATGAGCTCCTCGTCGACCTCGGCGATCTCGTCCATGTCGCCGTTCTTCCAGGCGCGCTCCTTCTCGGCGCGGGCCTCCTGGAGCTTCTGCTCCTTGTCCCGCAGGGACGCGGCGCCCTCGAAGTCCTGCGAATCGATGGCGGCCTCCTTCTCGCGGCGCACCACCGAGATCTCCTCGTCCATCTGCTTCAGGGCGGGAGGCGCGGTCATGCGGCGGATGCGCAGGCGCGCGCCGGCCTCGTCGATCAGGTCGATCGCCTTGTCCGGAAGGAAGCGGTCGGAGACGTACCGGTGCGCCAGCTGCGCGGCGGCCGCCAGCGCGCCGTCCGTGATGGAGACGCGGTGGTGGGCCTCGTAGCGGTCGCGCAGGCCGCGGAGGATCTCCGTGGCGTGCTCGACGGAGGGCTCCTTGACCTGGATCGGCTGGAAGCGGCGCTCGAGCGCGGCGTCCTTCTCGATGTGCTTGCGGTACTCGTCCAGCGTCGTCGCGCCGATGGTCTGGAGCTCGCCGCGGGCCAGCATCGGCTTGAGGATGGAGGCCGCGTCGATCGCGCCCTCGGCCGCGCCGGCTCCGACGAGCGTGTGGATCTCGTCGATGAAGAGGATGATGTCCCCGCGCGTGCGGATCTCCTTGAGGACCTTCTTCAGCCGTTCCTCGAAGTCGCCGCGGTAGCGGGAGCCGGCCACGAGGGAGCCGAGGTCGAGCGTGTAGAGCTGCTTGTCCTTGATGGTCTCCGGCACGTCTCCACGCACGATCGACTGGGCGAGGCCCTCGACGACGGCCGTCTTGCCGACGCCGGGTTCGCCGATCAGGACGGGGTTGTTCTTGGTGCGGCGGGAGAGGACCTGCATGACCCGCTCCATCTCGAACTCGCGGCCGATGACCGGATCGAGCTTGCCCTCGCGGGCCGCGGCGGTGAGGTTGCGGCCGAACTGGTCCAGGACGACGGAGCCAGCCGGGGCGCCCTCCTGCTGTCCCTGTCCGACGCCGGCGCCGGCCGTCTCCTTGCCGCCCTGGTAGCCCGAGAGCAGCTGGATGACCTGCTGGCGCACGCGGTTCAGGTCCGCCCCCAGCTTGACGAGCACCTGGGCGGCGACGCCCTCGCCCTCGCGGATCAGGCCGAGCAGGATGTGCTCGGTGCCGATGTAGTTGTGGCCGAGCTGCAGGGCCTCGCGGAGCGAGAGCTCCAGGACCTTCTTGGCCCGCGGGGTGAACGGGATGTGCCCCGACGGCGCCTGCTGTCCCTGGCCGATGATCTCCTGGACCTGCTCGCGCACGGCCCCGAGGGAGATGTTCAGGGATTCGAGCGCCTTGGCGGCGACCCCCTCGCCCTCGTGGATCAGCCCCAGCAGGATGTGCTCGGTACCGATGTAGTTGTGGTTGAGCATGCGCGCCTCTTCCTGGGCGAGCACGACAACGCGACGGGCACGGTCGGTAAATCTCTCAAACATGGCGGCACACTCCTAGCTAACGCGTACTGACGATGCTACGCACGAATCCCGGCCTTGGGGTGCGTGTTCGCCGTAGGGATAAAGGAGCTCAGGAGTGGGCGTCGCGGTAGGCCCCGATGACCTCCGAGTTCAGGCGTCCGCGTTCGCTCACCGGGTAGCCGTGCTCCGCGGCCCACGCCCGGATGGCCGGTGCCTCGGCGGCCGAGTAGGCGTTGGAGCGGCGCCCGGCCTCGATGAAGCCGGCCAGGAAGCCGCGCAGACGCGCCGCGTTCTCGGGGCCCAGGTCGATCTCGTAGTGGCTCCCGTCGAGGCCGAACTGCACGGTCTCGACGGCGGGGGTTCCGTCGAGGTCGTCGACCAGGGTGATTTCCACTTTGCGTGCCACGCCGCAAGTCTATGCACGGCCGGGGGCGGCATCCAGCGCCGCCGCGCCGCGCCGCTACCGCCGGGTAGCCCGCGGGGGGCGGGACGGTCGCCTCGCGGATCCCGGCCCCGTGCCCGGGTGCCCGGCCCACGGCGCTTCGGATCCGGCGTCGTCCGCGTCCCGGGCGCCTGGCCTACGGCCGGGCGGAACCGGCGTCGTCCGCGTCCCGGGGCCCCGCGGCGTCGGAGGGACGCGCGTCTTCGGCATCCTCGTCGCTCGCCGCGGCGCCGGTCGAGGAACCCGGTACGACGCCGGTGCCGCCGCCCGCGCGCGCGTCCGCCTCCGCCTCGGCGAGGCGTTCGTTGCGGTCGACGCGGAAGAGCGATCGCACGACGAACCAGAAGATGAGGGCGACGACGATCGTGGGCAGCAGGACCTGGACGTACTCCACGGCTAGGCCTCCGGCTTGAGCAGCGGGAACAGGATGGTCTCGCGGATGCCCACGTCGGTGAAGAGCATCACGAGGCGGTCGATCCCCAGGCCGATCCCGCCCATCGGCGGTGCGCCGTACTCGAGCGCGCGGAGGAAGTCCTCGTCGAGCTGCATCGCCTCGTCGTCGCCGCCGGCAGCGAGCCGGGACTGCTCCACGAGCCGCTCCCGCTGGATGACGGGGTCGATGAGCTCGGAGAACGCGGTGCCGCGCTCCATGCCGCCGATGATCAGGTCCCACGCCTCGATGAGTCCGGGCTTGGAACGGTGCGGCCGGGCCAGGGGCTGCGCGGCCGGCGGGTAGTCGTAGACGAACGTCGGGTTCAGCAGGGTCGGCTCCACGATCTCGCCGAACAGCTCCACGACGAGCTTCTGGGCGTCCCACTTCGGGTCGACCTTCACGCCGTGCTCCTCGGCGACGGCGCGCAGCTCCGCCGCACCCGTCTCGGGGGTGATCTCGCGGCCGACGGCCTCGGACAGCCCCGGGTAGACGCCGAGCCAACGCCACTCGCCGTCGAGGTCGATCGTCCCCTTCGCGGTCTCGATCCGGCGGCCGGCACCCACGGCGTCGGCCGCGGCGAGGATGATCTCCTTGATCCGCTCGGCCATGACGAACTGGTCCGCGTAGACCTCGTAGCACTCGAGGGTCGTGAACTCCGGGGAGTGCGTGGAGTCGACGCCCTCGTTCCGGAAGAGCCGCCCGACCTCGAAGACGCGCGGGATGCCGCCGACCACGGTGCGCTTGAGGTAGAGCTCCGTGGCGATGCGCAGCGTCATCGGCTGGTCGAACGCGTTCAGGTGGGTGTGGAACGGGCGGGCCGTGGCGCCGCCGTGCACGAGCTGCAGCATCGGGGTCTCGACCTCGACGTAGCCGTGGCCGTAGAGGGTGTCGCGGACGGCGCGGGTCACGGCGTCGCGCGTGTAGATCATCTCGCGGGCCTCGTCACGGACCATGAGGTCGGCGTAGCGCTGGCGCACGCGCGTCTCCTCGTTCAGCTCGGCATGCAGCACGGGCATGGGGCGCACGGCCTTGGACGCCATCTGCCACTCGGTGACCATGATGGACAGCTCGCCGCGGCGGGAGCAGATGACGCTGCCCTTGACGAACACGTGGTCGCCGAGGTCCACGAGGTGCTTCCAGTCGGCGAGCGCGTCCTCGCCGACGTTGGCCAGCGACAGCATGGCCTGCAGGCGGACGGCCTCGCCGCGGGGACCCGACTCCTGGAGGGTCGCGAAGCAGAGCTTGCCAGTGTTGCGGGCGAAGACGACGCGCCCGGCGACGCCGACGACGTCCTCGGTCTCCTGTCCGGCCTCGAGGTGGCCGTAGGCGTCGCGGATCTCGAGCAGGGCGTGGGTGCGCTCGACCCCGACGGGGTAGGCCTCGCGGCCCGACTCCAGCAGGGCGGCGCGCTTGTCCAGGCGCACCTGGCGCTGGTCGTTGGTGTCGGTGGCGGGCGCGGCCTGGGCGGGGGCGGTGTTTTCGGCAGTCACGGTCACCAATTCTACGTGCTCGCCGTCCCGCGGGGTCCCGGGCGGGGACGGGGCATCGGGTAGCCTGCCCGCATGGCCCGCTCGCGCATCCTCCGCACCACCTGGTGGGTTCCCGCAGCGGCCGGCGCGGAGCCGGCGCCCGCCGGTCCAGGGGGCGGTCCGGGAACCCGGGAAGAGCCGGTGCCCACAGCTCCGGGGCGCCTCCCGGACCCGGAGTACGACGCCGGAGCCCTCCTCGAGGTGCACACCCACCTCCCGCGGGGGACGGCTGCCGCACGGGGGCTCCCCGCGGCACGGGAGCCCGACTGGGCCTGGGAGCCGGGTAGCGCACAGGGGCCCCACGCCTTACGGGAAGCGGGCTCGGCCGGGGAGCCGGGCCCCGGCGTCGTCCTGGTCCACGGCACCCTCGTAACGGACGCCGTCTACGCGCTCTTCTGCCGGCGTCTCGCCGCACGGATCGGCGCTCCCGTGCACAGCTACCACCGGCGCGGCCGTGGCGGCTCCGCCCCGCAGGGTCCGGGCTACGGGCTCGCGACCGAGGCCGCGGACCTGGCCCGCGTCCTGCGCGCGACGGGCGCCCGTACCGTGTTCGGGCACAGCTACGGCGGGGCCGTGGCGCTCGCCGCGGGGCTGCGGACCCCGGAGCTAATCGACCGCTTGGCGACCTTTGACGCGGCCCTGGACCTCGACGGATCGCTCGCCCGGCTCTGGCGCCCGGAGCTGGAAGAGGCCACCGACGCCGGTCGCCTCGACGAGGCCTGGGCCCTGCTCGTCAAGGGGCTCGGCACGGCCGGCCCCGTCTCGCGCCTGCCGCTCGGCTCCCTGCGCGTGATGAGCCTGCTCTCGGCCAAGACGCGGCTCGGCGGCGAGATGCGCTCCCTGCTACCCACTGCGGTCCGCGAGATGCGCGCCGTCCTCGACGCGCCCGTCCCCCACGAGTCCCTGCGTCGGCTGCCGCCCGGCGCGCTGCTGTTGACCGGCCAGTACAGCCCCGCCTACTTCGCCCGGTCCGCCCGGCTCATCGCCGCCTGCGCGCCCGGCGCGACCGCGGAAACCGTGCGCGGTCACCTGCACGACGGGCCGATCCGCGCCTCCGGGCTACTCCTGCGCCGGATCGCGCGCTTCCATGAAGGAAGATAGGGAGACCATGAAAGAACGGATCGTCCCCACGCACGACGGCGGCCGCCTGGCCCTGTACAGCTACGGCAACCCCAGCGCTCCCGGCGAGCGCCGCATCCTCGTGGTCGGCGGCGCCTTCATCACGGCCCTGATCTACCGCCCGTTCGCCCTCGCCCTGAGCAAGCGGCTCGGCCCCGAATGGGCCGTCGACGTCTACGACCGGCGGGGACGGGGCAGCTCCACGGGGCAGCCGGCCGACTACTCGATGGACACCGAGATCGCCGACGTCGCGCTCATGCTGCGCACCACCGGCGCCCGGAACCTCTTCGGCCATTCCCTCGGCGGGGCCGTGGTGCTCAACGCCGTGCAGGCCTTCCAGGGCCACGACTCCGCCGACGCGCGCTTCGCCGAACCCGCGCTCGTGCCGGACCGGCTCGCCGTCTACGACCCAGCGATCAACATCGACGGAAGCGTTGACTCGGGCTGGATCGAGGGCTTCCGCGAGGCCGTGAAGGCGGGGAGGCCCGGACGCGCCCTGGCCCGGATGCAGCGCGGCATGGCGACGTCGCCGACGCTCTCGCGTGTGCCCGAACCCATCCTCGCCGCGCTCCTGGCGGGCACGGCCCGCACCCCCCTGGGGCGCATGGCGCGCGAGCTGCTGCCCACGGGCGTCGGCGAGCTCACCGCCGCGCTCGAGGAGGCCGAGCACGCCGCTCGCTTCGCCCGGCTGCCCTCCGGAACCCGCTTTATGGCCGGCGCGAAGAGCCCCGCCTACTTCCGGGCGACCGCCCAGAAGCTGCACCGCACCGTCGGCGGCTCCGGCTACGAGGAGTCCCCGAAGGGCATCCATGCCTCCGTCCCCGCCGCGGTCGGCGAGCTCATCGACGACATCGCCGGCTACTTCGAGGAGTCCTAGCCGGAGGCGGCGCGACCCGCGCCCGGGCACCCGGGTGCGGCCCCGGCGTCGTCCTTGCCCTTGCCCCAAGAGGACCCTGGGCTACCAGATGACGACGCGCTCCCCGGGCTCGAGCCACATGCCGTCGCCCGGGCGCGTGCCGAACGCCTCGTGGAACGCGTCCATGTTCCGCGGCACCTGGTTGCAGCGGAACTCGCCCGGCGAATGCGGGTCCGTGGTGATGCGCGTGACCATGGTCTCCGGTCGCGTGAGCGTGCGCCAGCACTCGGCCCACGAGTAGAAGAAGCGCTGATCGCCACTCAGGCCGTCGACGACCTCGTCCTCCCCCAGCCCGCGCGCGGCCAGGTCCAGGCGGTAGGCCTTGTACGCGATCCCGAGCCCGCCCAGGTCGCCGATGTTCTCGCCCAGGGTCAGCTTGCCGTTGACGTGGTGCTCCGGCGCCTCCGGTGGGACGAGGGCCTCGTACTGCTCGACGAGCCGCCCCGTGAGCGCCTCGAACGCGCCGCGGTCCTCGTCCGTCCACCAGTTGCGCAGCTCGCCCGTGCCGTCGAACTGCGAACCCTGGTCGTCGAAGCCGTGCCCGATCTCGTGCCCGATCACCGCGCCGATCGCACCGTAGTTCGACGCGGCGTCGCGGTGCACGTCGAAGAACGGCGGGCGCAGGATCGCGGCCGGGAAGCCGATCTCGTTCAGCAGCGGATGGTAGTAGGCGTTGACGGTCTGCGGGTACATGAACCACAGCTCCTTGTCCACGCCGTCGTCGATCTTCTGCAGCTCGCGGGCAAACTCGAAGGCGTTGGCGGAGGCGACGTTCGCGATGAGGTCGGCCGGGTCCGCCTGGATCGCCGAGTAGTCGATCCACTTCACCGGGTAGCCGATCTTCGGCCGGAACATGCCCAGCTTCTCGAGCGCCTTGCCGCGCGTCTCGGCCCCCATCCAGGGCAGATCCGAGATCGACTGCCGGTAGGCCTCCGTCAGGTTGGCGACGAGCGCCTCCATCCGCTCCTTCGCCTCGGCCGGGAAGTGCCGCTCGACGTAGAGCTGGCCGATGTCCTCGCCGACGGCGCCCTCCGTGAACGCGACGCCGCGCTTCCAGCGCTCCTTGAGCTCCTTCGTCCCGGCGAGCTTGGCGGAATAGAAGGAGAAGTTCTCCAGCACGAACGCCCTGGACAGGTACGGGGCGTTGCTGCGCACGAGCTGCACGGCGAGCCAGTGGCGCCACGTCTCCAGCGGCTGCTCCGCGAGGACCTGCTCGAGCCCCTCGAGGTAGCTCGGCTGCCAGACGTCCACCTCGGCGAAGTAGCGCGGCTCGATCCCCGCCCCCTCGAACCAGAGTTCCAGGGACGGATGCAGGGCGAACAGCTGCCGGTCCGTGAGCAGGTTGTAGCGGGCCTGGGCGTCGCGGCACTTCACGCGGTCCCAGTGGTGCGCGGCGAGCGCGGTCTCGAGGCGGACGACGGCGGCCGCCGCCTCCTCGGCGTCCGGCACCTCGGCGAGGCCCAGCAGGCGGCCCAGATGGGTCCGGTACTCGCCGAGGAGCTCCGCGAACTGCTCCTCCCGGTAGTACGACTCGTCCGGCAGGCCGAGCCCCGACTGCAGCAGGGTCAGCAGGTTCCTGTCCGGCTGGCCCGCGTCGGAGTTGGCGCCCGCGCTGTAGAAGCCGGAGACGCCGCGGCGCTGCAGGGCGCCCGTGAGGCGCACGAGCTCGTCGATCCCGCCGACCGCGTACACCGCGGCGAGGTCCTCGCGGATGGGGTCCATGCCGCGGGCCTCGATCGCGTCCTCGTCCATGAAGCTCGCGTAGAGCGCACCGATGCGTTCCTTGCGCGGGTCCACGGCACCGTCGGGGCCGGCCGGATCGGCCTGGGCGTCCTCGATGATCTCGCGGACCGCGGCCTCCGACTCGTCGCGGAGCTGCATAAAGGAGCCGTAGCTGCCCTGGTCCCCCGGGATCTCTGCGGTGGCCAGCCACGAGCCGTTGACGTGGCGGTAGAGGTCGTCCTGGGGGCGGACGGCGTGGTCCCGGTGGTCCACGCGGGTGGTCGGTTCAGCGGTCATGGCGTCCCGTCTTCTCTGCGGCGTCGCAGCGCCGCGGCCTGTGGTTGCCGCGTGGGTGCGCGGAGCGGTCCGGGGCCTCTGCGGGGCGGCGGGATCGAGCCCGTCCGCCCGGGCGGCGCCCGGCTGTGTTGGTCATCACTGTACTGCCGTGGCCGCCGCCAGCGCCCGCCGGGCACAGCGGTTCACCTGACCGCGAAACCCGTCGCCCCCGGGGGGAAGGCGGCCTCGCGGGCGGGGGCGCGCGCCGGCGCCCCGACCTCGCTCACCCGTTCCGTGGCCGCGCTCCGCGCCCGGGCCCCGGCGTCGTCCCCGCTTTCGCAGGCGCCGCACACCCAGGCCTGACCCCGGGGCCGCGCCGCATCAGAGCGTCCAGCCCGTGATCTCCTCCGGGTCCTCTCCGTGCTCGCGCGTGTGGGCCCGTGCGTCCGCGCGCATCCCCTCGTACTTCTCCCGCAGCTCCGGGTGTTCCGCCGCGAGCCCTGGAACGCGTTCGAGCACGTCGAGGGCCAGGTGGAAGCGGTCGATCCCGTTGAGCATCGCCATGTCGAACGGCGTCGTGGTGGTGCCCTCCTCGATGTAGCCGCGGACGTGGAAGTTGGCGTGGTTGCGCTGGCGGTAGACGAGCCGGTGGATGAGCCACGGATAGCCGTGGTAGGCGAAGACCACCGGCTTGTCCACGGTGAAGTAGGCGTCGAAGGCCTCCGGTTCGAGCCCGTGGGGGTGACCCCGGTGGTCCTGGAGGCGCATGAGGTCCACGACGTTGACGACGCGGACCGCCAGGCCGGGCAGATCGGTCCGAAGCAGCTTCGCCGCGGCGACGGCCTCCGCGGTCGGGACGTCGCCGGCGCACCCCAGCACGACGTCGGGCTCACCCCCGTGGCCCGAGCCCGCGAAGTCCCACGTCCCGATCCCGGCAGCGCAATGGACCCTGGCCTCCTCGGGGCCGAGCCACTGCAGGGCCGGCGCCTTCCCCGCGACGACGACGTTGACGTAGTCCCGCGTGCGCATGACGTGGTCCATGGTGTGCACGAGCGTGTTCGCGTCGACGGGCAGGTAGACCCGCACGACGTCGGCCTTCTTGTTCACGACGTGGTCGATGAAGCCGGGGTCCTGGTGGGAGAAGCCGTTGTGGTCCTGCTGCCAGACGTGCGAGGACAGGAGGTAGTTCAGGCTCGCCACGGGGGCCCGCCAGTCGAGCCCGCGGTGCACCTTGAGCCACTTGGCGTGCTGGTTGAACATCGAGTCGACGATGTGCACGAACGCCTCGTAGCTGTTCAGCACCCCGTGCCGCCCGCTGAGCAGGTAGCCCTCGAGCCAGCCCTGGCAGAGGTGTTCGCTGAGCACCTCCATCACGCGGCCGGAACGCGCGAGGTGTTCGTCGGTCTCGAGGATGCGCTGCTGCCAGACCTTGTCGGTGGTCTCGTAGACCGCGGCGAGCCGGTTGGAGGCGGTCTCGTCCGGGCCGAAGAGGCGGAAGGTCCGGGGGTTGAGCCGCACGACCTCCCGCATCCAGCCGCCGAGGTTGACCATGGCACTGAGTCGCGTGGTCCCGGGCTCCGCCACCTCGACGGTGTGGGCGGCGGCGTCGGGCAGTTCGAGCTCCTCCAGCAGCCTGCCGCCGTTGGCGTGGTCGGTTGCACTCATCCTGTGCGCGCCTTCGGGGGCCAGGCGGACGACGGCGGGGCGGAGCGCGCCGTCGTCGTCGAACAGTTCGCCGGGGCGGTAGGACAGCAGCCAGTCCTCGAGCTGGGCCAGGTGGGCGGGGTCGTCGTGGATCCCGGCCAGGGGCACTTGGTGTGCGCGCCAGGTCCCCTCGACCGGGAGGCCGTCCACGACGCGCGGGCCCGTCCAGCCCTTGGGCGAGCGCAACACGATCATCGGCCAGGCCGGAACGCCCTCCGCGCCGGCGCCCGCGGTCAACCCGGTGCCCGCAGTTAGCCCGGCGCCTCCGTCCGCCGGCCCCGCGTCCCGGTTCCCCCGCCCACCGTCCGCACCCGCCGGCCTCCCCACTTCGTCCGCCGGCCCACCAGCCACGCCCCGGCCACGGGCCGCCTGCTGGATGCCGGCGATCGCATCGAGGCACTCGTCGAGTGCGGCGGCGAAGGACCGGTGTGCCTCCTCGTGGTCGTAACCGTCCCCGACGTCGACGATGCGGGGCGCGTAGCCGTGGCCCTCCAAGTACTTGCGCAGCCGGGCCTCGGGCATGCGGGCCAGCACCGTGGGATTGGCGATCTTGTAGCCGTTGAGGTGCAGGATCGGCAGGACGGCGCCGTCGTGGACGGGGTCGACGAACGCCGTGGACTGCCACGCCCCCGACAGGGGCCCCGTCTCGGCCTCGCCGTCCCCGACGACGCACGCGACGACGAGGTCCGGATTGTCGAAGGCCGCGCCGTAGGCGTGGGAGAGGGAGTATCCGAGTTCACCGCCCTCGCTGATGGAGCCGGGCATCTCGGGGGCGGCGTGACTCGGGACCCCGCCCGGAAAGGAGAACTGCTGGAAGAGGCGGGCCAGCCCGTCCTCGTCCCGGGTGATCTCCGGGTAGACCTCGGTGTAGGTGCCCTCGAGGTAGGCGTTGGCGACGTTCGCCGGCCCGCCGTGCCCCGGCCCGGTCACGAAGAGCATCTGCTGCCCGCGGGCCACGATCGCGCGGTTCAGGTGCGCGTAGACGAAGTTCAGTCCGGGCGTCGTTCCCCAGTGGCCGAGAAGTCGCTTCTTGACGTCGCCGGGTTCGAGGCGCCGCCGCAGCAACGGGTTGGAGCGCAGGTAGATCTGGCCGACGGACAGGTAGTTGGCGGCCCGCCACCAGGACTCGAGCGCCTCGACCTCGGACTGGTCCATGGGATCCTCCTCGCTTCGGCGGCACCAGGGTGCCGCGCTGCCCACGCTACAAGGATGACGTGGCGGATGTGAGGGGAAAGCGGTAAATCGTGGGTTAAATGGGTCAGGGCCCCAACCGTGTGGTTGGGGCCCTGGCCTGAATGTGTGTCCGGCGGTGTCCTACTCTCCCACACCCTCCCGAGTGCAGTACCATCGGCGCTGTGGGTCTTAGCTTCCGGGTTCGGTATGGGACCGGGCGTTTCCCCCACGCTATGACCGCCGTAACCCTTGCTCCGCGACCCCCGTGGTGGGGGTGGGAAATCTTGTGGGTCACGTGGTTGTTTCCGTGACAGTGTTTATGTGGTTGTGGTACATCGAAACTGGTTGTTGTTTCGGTACCGCATAGTGGACGCAGCATGCTTGCCACACACGTGGTGTGGTGTTTGTGGTGTAAGTTGTCGGCCTATTAGTACGGGTCGGCTTCACGAGTCTTTGGTCCTCGCTTCCACGTCCCGCCTATCAACCCAGTGGTCTGGCTGGGGGCCTCTCACCAACAAGTGGTATGGAAATCTCATCTTGAAGCGGGCTTCCCGCTTAGATGCTTTCAGCGGTTATCCCATCCGAACGTAGCCAATCAGCGGTGCACTTGGCAGTACAACTGACACACCAGAGGTTCGTCCGTCCCGGTCCTCTCGTACTAAGGACAGCCCTTCTCAAATTTCCTGCGCGCGCAGCGGATAGGGACCGAACTGTCTCACGACGTTCTAAACCCAGCTCGCGTACCGCTTTAATGGGCGAACAGCCCAACCCTTGGGACCTACTCCAGCCCCAGGATGCGACGAGCCGACATCGAGGTGCCAAACCATGCCGTCGATATGGACTCTTGGGCAAGATCAGCCTGTTATCCCCGAGGTACCTTTTATCCGTTGAGCGACGGCCCTTCCACGAGGTGCCGCCGGATCACTAGTCCCGACTTTCGTCCCTGCTCGAGCTGTCGCTCTCACAGTCAAGCTCCCTTGTGCACTTACACTCGACACCTGATTGCCAACCAGGCTGAGGGAACCTTTGGGCGCCTCCGTTACTTTTTGGGAGGCAACCGCCCCAGTTAAACTACCCATCAGGCACTGTCCCTGACCCAGATCATGGGCCGAAGTTAGGAATCCGGTACGGCCAGAGTGGTATTTCAACGACGACTCCACGGCCACTGGCGTGTCCGCTTCACAGTCTCCCACCTATCCTACACAAGCCGCACCGAACACCAATACCAAACTATAGTAAAGGTCTCGGGGTCTTTCCGTCCTGCTGCGCGTAACGAGCATCTTTACTCGTAGTGCAATTTCGCCGAGTTCATGGTTGAGACAGCGGGGAAGTCGTTACTCCATTCGTGCAGGTCGGAACTTACCCGACAAGGAATTTCGCTACCTTAGGATGGTTATAGTTACCACCGCCGTTTACTGGGGCTTGAATTCCCGGCTTCGCCTTGCGGCTGACCGGTCCTCTTAACCTTCCAGCACCGGGCAGGAGTCAGTCCGTATACATCGTCTTGCGACTTCGCACGGACCTGTGTTTTTAGTAAACAGTCGCTTCCCCCTGGTCTCTGCGGCCCCGATCCCCTCACACACGCGTGGCGTGCTCAGGGTTGGGGCCCCCCTTCTCCCGAAGTTACGGGGGCATTTTGCCGAGTTCCTTAACCATGATTCTCTCGATCGCCTTGGTATTCTCTACCTGATCACCTGTGTCGGTTTGGGGTACGGGCGGTTGGAACCTCGCGCCGATGCTTTTCTTGGCAGCATAGGATCACCGGATCACCCACCAACGTGGGCGCCTATCGGGTCTGAGCCATGTAACGGGGAACGGATTTGCCTATTCCCCGGCCTACGCCCTTGGACCAGGTCGATTCCATTGCCTGGCCCGGCTACCTTCCTGCGTCACACCTGTTAATACGCTGACCTCGCCGGCTCGGTTCCCGCGCCGCCCACCCGGTGGGAGCCCCGAAGGGATCCCGGTGGATGGTTGGGGCGGTTAGCATCGCCGGTCCGGTAGGGACGGTTCTTCACCGGTACGGGAATATCAACCCGTTGTCCATCGACTACGCCTGTCGGCCTCGCCTTAGGTCCCGACTTACCCAGGGCAGATTAGCTTGACCCTGGAACCCTTGATCATTCGGCGGACGGGTTTCCCACCCGTCTTTCGCTACTCATGCCTGCATTCTCACTCGTGCCGGCTCCACCACTGGTTTCCACCGCGGCTTCACTGCCGGCACGACGCTCCCCTACCCACCCGGACGGCTGGACCACGAAGGCCTGCCTGGTATCCGGATGACGCGACTTCGGCGGTGTGCTTGAGCCCCGCTACATTGTCGGCGCGGAATCACTTGACCAGTGAGCTATTACGCACTCTTTCAAGGGTGGCTGCTTCTAAGCCAACCTCCTGGTTGTCTGGGCAACTCCACATCCTTTCCCACTTAGCACACGCTTGGGGGCCTTAGTCGGCGTTCTGGGCTGTTTCCCTCTCGACCATGAAGCTTATCCCCCACGGTCTCACTGCTGCGCTCTGACTTACCGGCATTCGGAGTTTGGCTGACGTCAGTAACCTGGTCGGGCCCATCGGCCATCCAGTAGCTCTACCTCCGGCAAGAAACACGCAACGCTGCACCTAAATGCATTTCGGGGAGAACCAGCTATCACGGAGTTTGATTGGCCTTTCACCCCTACCCACAGCTCATCCCCTCCATTTTCAACTGAAGTGGGTTCGGTCCTCCACGCGCTCTTACACGCGCTTCAACCTGGCCATGGGTAGATCACTCCGCTTCGGGTCTAGACCGTGCCACTGAATCGCCCTATTCAGACTCGCTTTCGCTACGGCTCCCCCACACGGGTTAACCTCGCGACACAGCACTAACTCGCAGGCTCATTCTTCAAAAGGCACGCCGTCACCCCAACAAGGAGGCTCCGACGGATTGTAGGCACACGGTTTCAGGTACTGTTTCACTCCCCTCCCGGGGTACTTTTCACCTTTCCCTCACGGTACTTGTCCGCTATCGGTCATTGGGTAGTATTCAGGCTTACCAGGTGGTCCTGGCGGATTCGCACGGGATTTCTCGGGCCCCGTACTACTTGGGATGCCACCACAGGACGGCGGAACGCATTACGGCTACGGGACTCACACCCCCTCTGGTCCGGCCTTCAAACCGGTTCGCCTATACGCCCGCACCTCGCCCCACCAGCCCGGCAGAACTGGTATGGATGGTCCCACGACCCCGGCCATGCAACGCCCGCCGGCTATCACACATGGACCGGTTTAGCCCCATCCGCTTTCGCTCGCCACTACTCACGGAATCACTGTTGTTTTCTCTTCCTGCGGGTACTGAGATGTTTCACTTCCCCGCGTTCCCCCCGGACAGCCTATGTGTTCAGCTGCCGGTCACACAGACACTCGCGCGCTGTGCGGGGTTTCCCCATTCGGAAATCCTGGCCTCAACGTCCGGTTATCGACTCCACCAGGCTTATCGCAGATTCCCACGTCCTTCTTCGGCTCCCAATGCCAAGGCATCCACCGTGCGCCCTTGAAAACTTGACCACAAACAGGCCAAGCAAGAGCACTTACTTACGAACAATCGAGAAAACCACGCCCACCCACACCGGGGCGGACAGGGTCTTCCATCATCAAAGAAATTGCTATTGCACTCCACCACCCACAGGGACAAAACCCCGAAGGCGATGGCATACAAGATGCTCGCGTCCACTATGCAGTTCCCAAACAACAACCCCCATCACACCCACCACCAACCCCCCACCCCCGCAACACCAGCAAACACTGGGAAACAAGGACGATACGGGGCCGGCTTAGGCCATGCGCGGGAAAACAACAACCACCCACCCCCCGGCACGAACACCGGCTCAGGCAGGGCGCCTGTTGCTTCAGGGCCCAACAGTGTGCCATGGACCCGGGACCACCAACCCCCCACCGCTTTCCCACCCCACCCACACACCCCACAAAAAGGGGGCGCACGGACCAGGCGTACTCACGAACAGGGGACCAGCAAGATCCCAGGCCACGATTCATCGACATTCCACCCATGAGCGCCCGCCCACCAACATCCGTGGCGGCAACGGGCAAACACTGAACACCACCACCAAAGGACATGCATCCCCGGCGGACAAGTGCTAGCTGCTCCTTAGAAAGGAGGTGATCCAGCCGCACCTTCCGGTACGGCTACCTTGTTACGACTTAGTCCCAATCGCCGGTCCCACCTTCGACGGCTCCCTCCCACAAGGGGTTGGGCCACCGGCTTCGGGTGTTACCAACTTTCGTGACTTGACGGGCGGTGTGTACAAGGCCCGGGAACGTATTCACCGCAGCGTTGCTGATCTGCGATTACTAGCGACTCCGACTTCATGGGGTCGAGTTGCAGACCCCAATCCGAACTGAGACCGGCTTTTTGGGATTAGCTCCACCTCACAGTATCGCAACCCTTTGTACCGGCCATTGTAGCATGCGTGAAGCCCAAGACATAAGGGGCATGATGATTTGACGTCGTCCCCACCTTCCTCCGAGTTGACCCCGGCAGTCTCCCATGAGTCCCCGGCATAACCCGCTGGCAACATGGAACGAGGGTTGCGCTCGTTGCGGGACTTAACCCAACATCTCACGACACGAGCTGACGACAACCATGCACCACCTGTGAACCGGCCCCAAAGGGGAAGGACTGTTTCCAGCCCGGTCCGGCCCATGTCAAGCCTTGGTAAGGTTCTTCGCGTTGCATCGAATTAATCCGCATGCTCCGCCGCTTGTGCGGGCCCCCGTCAATTCCTTTGAGTTTTAGCCTTGCGGCCGTACTCCCCAGGCGGGGCACTTAATGCGTTAGCTACGACGCGGAAAACGTGGAATGTCCCCCACATCTAGTGCCCAACGTTTACGGCATGGACTACCAGGGTATCTAATCCTGTTCGCTCCCCATGCTTTCGCTCCTCAGCGTCAGTTACTGCCCAGAGACCTGCCTTCGCCATCGGTGTTCCTCCTGATATCTGCGCATTTCACCGCTACACCAGGAATTCCAGTCTCCCCTACAGCACTCTAGCCTGCCCGTACCCACCGCAGATCCGGGGTTGAGCCCCGGACTTTCACGGCAGACGCGACAAACCGCCTACGAGCTCTTTACGCCCAATAATTCCGGATAACGCTCGCGCCCTACGTATTACCGCGGCTGCTGGCACGTAGTTAGCCGGCGCTTCTTCTGCAGGTACCGTCACTTGCGCTTCTTCCCTACTGAAAGAGGTTTACAACCCGAAGGCCGTCATCCCTCACGCGGCGTCGCTGCATCAGGCTTGCGCCCATTGTGCAATATTCCCCACTGCTGCCTCCCGTAGGAGTCTGGGCCGTGTCTCAGTCCCAGTGTGGCCGGTCACCCTCTCAGGCCGGCTACCCGTCGTCGCCTTGGTAGGCCATTACCCCACCAACAAGCTGATAGGCCGCGAGCCCATCCCCAACCAATGAATCTTTCCACCAACACACCATGCGGTGGCCGGTCATATCCGGTATTAGACCCAGTTTCCCAGGCTTATCCCAGAGTCGGGGGCAGGTTGCTCACGTGTTACTCACCCGTTCGCCACTAATCCACCCAGCAAGCTGGGCATCATCGTTCGACTTGCATGTGTTAAGCACGCCGCCAGCGTTCATCCTGAGCCAGGATCAAACTCTCCGTAAAAAAAATACAGACACAACCAAACCCACAGGAAAATGCGGACCCAGCTGCACCAAGTCAAAAAATCCCGGCAAAAAACCCTCCCAGCACCACGGGGGTGGCACCAGAAAAGCCATTCACCAATACAAAAATCGGTGTCAACAAACATGGCACACTATTGAGTTCTCAAACAACAGGCACATCCAGCCTCCACAACCAACCCAACCGGCCGGCTGCTGCGCTCTGGAGCAACTTGTCCAAGCTACCCTACTGCGTGTCGTCCCGCAAATCCACCGTTTCCGGCTGATCTTCGGTACTCTTCGCGGTTCATCCGATCGATTCCGTGGCGCAGAGCACCGCGGTCCTTTTCGGACTGAATTTGAAGGGTTTGGCCGCCTCGCGATCTTCAGCGTTTCCGCTGTCCTCGTCCCGGCGACTCAGAAAACTTTACACTCCCCCGGAGGCAATGCCAAATCGGGGCGTCCCCCGTCGAAACTCCGCGTGAACACTGGGATCCGGCCCCCTTCGGCCACCCGCCTGGCCCGCTGCCCCGCAAACCGCGTCCTGAGGTCTGCATCACAGCGTCAGGGGACCTTCCTAGACTGGCCCCATGGCTACCGAACCGTCTTCCCCACGTACTCCGTCCCGGACCGGGCTGCCGGTCCTGGCCGAGCCGATCATCAATGCCCCGATGGCAGGGGCGGCCGGCGGTGCCCTCGCGGCGGCCGTCAGCCGCGCGGGCGGACTCGGCATGGTCGGAATCGGAGGAGAGGCCACGCCACAGTGGATCCATGAACAGGCCGTCCTCGCCGCGGCCCCGGACCTCCCGTGGGGCGCGGGCCTCATGGCCTGGGTCCTCGAATCGTCACTGGATCCCGTGCGTGTACTTCTCGATCACTCGCCGGCCCTGATCTGCGTCAGCTTCGGGGATCCGGGCCCGGCGGCGGAACTGGCCCGCGCGGCCGGCGTCGCGACGGCCATGCAGGTCGGGAACGCGGCCGAGCTGCGCCGGGCGCTGGAGGACGACATCGACGTCGTCGTGTGCCGCGGCGGCGAGGGCGGAGGCCACGGACGCAACGAGGCGGCGACCCTTCCCCTCCTGCAGTGGGCGTTCGATGCCACCGACAAGCCCGTGGTCGCCGCGGGAGGGATCGCGACGGCCCGTGGCGTGGCCGCCGTCCTGGCCGCGGGCGCCGCGGCGGCGTGGGTCGGCACGCGCTTCGCGGCCTGCTCGGAGGCGTTGGGCAAGCCGCAGGTCAAGGAGGCGATCTCCTCCGCGCGTCTCGACGGAACCGTCTACACCCGCGCCTTCGACATCGCCCAAGGCATCCCGTGGCCACGCGAGTACGGCGGCCGCGCCCTGCGCAACGACTTCAGCGGACGCTGGGCGGGACACGAGGCGGCGCTCGAGGCGGCCGTCGCGGCGGACCCCGGCATCCGCGACGGCATCCAGTCGGCGCGTGCCGCAGGGGACGCGTCCCAGGCTCCCGTCTATGCCGGCGAGGGCGCGGGTCTCGGCGGCCCGGGATCGGCGGCGGAGCTCGTCGCGGAACTCGCGGGCTTCAGGGGACACCTCGCGCGTGCGGCCCATGCCTGGTGACCTCCGCGCGTCGGACGCCGCGGCGCGGAAGGCCCCTGGTTCCGGCTGCGGGCCGGTAGCGAGGACATCCGGGGGCCCCCGTGGCTGAGCCCGACGGCCCCGGCGGAGGCGCACCGTGGGAGCATCCGGCGCTGAGCGCCGCCCAACGGGCGCTTCTGCGGGAGTGGTTCCCCGAAGCCCGGGGCACGGTGGACCACAGCTGGCCGTTCGGCATCACCGTGCTGCGCTTCGAGGCACCTGACGGGACGCTCATCCTCAAGGCCTCGGAGACCTCCCACCATCTGGCGCGTGAAGCGCGGGCGCACCGGGAGTGGCTGGCTCCCCTGCGCGGTGCGGCTCCGGGCAACGGACGGACAACGGCGGCCGGCCGCGGGCAGGGCCACGGGCCAGGACGCCGGCCCCCATCCGAGGCCGGGCCGGGCCGCGGATGGCGGGCCGAACCTAGGGGCGCGGCCGGGCCCCTGGTGGAGCCAGGCCCGGCGCTCGTGCCGGATCTCCTGAGGTACGACGCCGGCCCCGCGCTCGTGCCGGATCTCCTGAGGTACGACGCCGATGCCGGGCTCCTCGTCACGCGGTACCTCCCGGGACGGATCGCGACGGGGACGCCGGCAGCGGGCGATCCGGACGCCTACCGGCAGGCCGGGCGGATGCTCGCACTGCTGCATTGCGGTCCGACGTCATCACCGCGGGACAAGGGCCGCTACGAGACGACGATGCTGCGCAAGTGCCGGTCCTGGCTCGACCGCGCGGAGGGCCCCTCGGCCGGACGGCCGCTGGCGCCCGCGCCGCATCTGGCCGCGGCCCGGAAGTGGCTGGACGGGTTCGTTCCCGCGCCCGTGGAGCTCGTGCCGACCCACGGGGACTTCCAGCCGCGGAACTGGATCGTGGACGCCACCGGGACGCTGGGCCTGATCGACTTCGGCCGGGCCGAGCTCCGCCCCTGGTACACCGACCTCGTCCGGCTCGAGCACCAGGAGTTCCTGGCCGATCCCGACCTGGCGCCAGCGCTGTTCGAGGGCTACGGCCGCCCGGATGGTCCCTTCACGCCCGGGCGCTGGCTGGACCACCTGGGCCAGTCGCTCGGCACCGTGGTCTGGTCCCACGACATGGGAGACGAGGGGTTCGAGGAGCACGGCCGCCGCATGCTGGCCCGGACCGTCGAGGCGCTCGCGTCCCCTCGGACCCATCGCCGGCCCGGGTAGGGGCCGCCACGGAACCCTAGGGAACCCTACGGGAGCCGTCGCCGACCCGAAGCCCGCGGGCCAACGGCGGGCCCGGGCCGGAATACACCCGCGTCGCGCCGTCCGCGAACAGGGCCGGCAACGCGGCGGCCGGGCACACGGCCGCCACGGACCGTTCGGGGCTACGCCCCGCCGAGCGGCATGTTGTCGATGAGGCGGACGGGACCGACCTGGGCCGCGACGAGCGCGAGCGCCTCGCCCGTGAACGGGGTCTCCCGGCAGTTGAACGCGAGCGGCTCCAGCGTGGAGGGATCGACGACCTCGAGGTAGTCCAGATCGACGAGCGGCTGGCTGCGGATGAGGGCCTCGGCGTCGTCCAGGCCCAGCGGCTCGTGCGCGTCGGCGCGCTGCTTCAGCAGGAACAGTGCGCGCGAGAGGACCAGCGCGGCCTCGGCCTCCGCCTCCCCCAGGAAGCGGTTGCGGCTCGAGAGGGCCAGCCCCGCCCCGGAGCGGACGATCGGCACGGCGGCGATGTCGACGTCGTACGCCAGATCCGCGACGAGCCGGCGGATGATCGCCAGCTGCTGCGCGTCCTTCTGCCCGAAGTAGGCGCGGTAGCGGACCGGCACGGCGGTCTCCGGGTGCGGGGCCCCGTAGTGCAGGAGCTTCGCGACGACCGCGAGCATGCCGTCGAAGTGCCCGGGCCGCGAGGCGCCCTCGAACTTCCCGCCGAGGGGACCGCTCGAGACGGCCACGAGGGGCGGGCCGTCGGGGTAGACCTCCTCCTCGGCGGGCGCGAACACGACGTCGGCCCCGGCCCGCGCGAGCAGCGCGACGTCCTCGTCGAGGGTGCGCGGGTAGCGCTCGAAGTCGGCGGGGTCGTTGAACTGGAGCCGGTTGACGAACACGGAGACCACGACGACGTCGTTCTGCGCGCGCGCCTGCGCGACGAGCGCCGCGTGGCCGTCGTGCAGCGCGCCCATCGTGGGCACGAGGCCCAGCGTCCGGGGCCGCGTTCCGGCGGCCGGGACCACACGGGCGGAGGACGACTCCGGGGCACCGGCTTCCCCGGGCTGCTCCCCTGGTGCGGTGCCGGGGGAAGCGGCGTTCGACGCCGGGGCGCCCTCGTGGACGGCTTCGAGGAGCGAACGCGTGGCGGCCTTGAGCTCTGCCACGGTCGTCACGATGCGCGGCGCGGTGGGGGTCTGGTTCACCGCAGCAGTCTACGACGCGGGATCCGCGGGGCCGAGCGCGTCGAGGACCGCCGCGGCCTGGGCCTCCGTGAGCAGCCCCCGGGCCAGCGCCCGCTGGGCCGTGGCGCGGGCGAGCGAAAGGTAGGCGGCGCGGACGTCGGCCGGGACGCCGTGGCGCACGAGCGCCGCCCGGTGGACGTCCACCGTGCCGGAGTCGCCGCGGGCGACCGGGCCCGTCAACGCGCCCTCACCGGACGCGAGGGCGTTCTCGAGCGAGGCCCTCATGAGCGGCCCCAGCACCCGGTCGGGGCGCTCGATGCCGATCGAGCGCAAGAGCTCCGCGGACTGGCCCGTGATCGTGACCAGGTGGTTGGAGGCGTGGGCGAGCGCCGCGTGGTAGAGCGTCCGGTCCTCCTCCGCGATCACGGTGGATTCGGCGCCCATCTCCACGACGAGCGCCTGTGCGATCGGCAGGACGGGCGCGGCCGCCGTGACCCCGAACAGGCAGTCCTGGAGCCGGACCAGGTCGAGGCTCATGCCGGTGAAGCTCATGGCCGGGTGGATGGCGAGCGGGATCGCGCCCGCCTCGCGCGCAGGTTCCAGGACGGCGGTCCCGAAGCGTCCTGCCGTGTGGACCACGAGCTGGCCGACCTGCCAGTGACCGGCCTCGGCGAGACCCCGGACAAGGGGTGCCAGCTCGTCGTCCGGCACGGCCAGGAGGACCAGCTCGGAGCGGCGGACGATCTCCGGGATGGGCAGGACGGGCACATCCGGCAGGAGCATCTCGGCGCGTTCGCGCGAGGCCTCCGACACGGCGTGCACGCCCACCACCGCGTGCTCGGCGGCGCGCAGGGCCGCGCCGAGGACCGCTCCGACCTTGCCGGCACCGATGACGCCGATCCCCAGGCGTCCCGGCCTACCCACGCTCGTCCTCCTGCTCGGCGCCGGCGCGGTCCGCCGGCCGCCCTGGCCCGGCGGGCCGGGTCGGCGCATGGGCGTCATCCAGCGGCTCCGCCACGGCGGGCCCAGCCGGAGCGACCGGGCGCCCCGGTTCGCTGGATGCCGCCGGCACGCCCGCCGCGGCGGGCTCCTCGAGCCAGTGGTCGCGGTCGCGCAGGTGCCGGGCGGCGGCGGCGCGGGCGGACTGCTCGGTGAAGAAGGCGCGGGCGGCATCGACGGGGGCCTGGATGATCCGCGGGGAGACGGGGCCGTCCGTCGTCGCGAGCTCGACGTCCGCGACGCCGAAGCGCCGCGCGAGCGGCCCCTGGGACAGCGTGATGCCCTGCGTCCTCTCGTGCGGGACCAGGACGAGGCGCCGCACGAGTCGGCCGGTGCGGATCACGACGGCGGTACCGGTGGCCGTGAACCCCTGGCGCCTCCAGGCGATGGGCGCGATCGGGCGCGCGCGCCGCGGGGTGTTGGTGAACCCCTCGGCGTCGCCGCTGCCGGCGATCCCGGCCTCGACGAGCTCGACGGGCCGGTCCGTCCCGGCGTCGGGCAGGATCACGGAGAGCACGTTGAAGACGTCCTCCCGCGTCCCGACGGGCAGCACGGTGGAGCGGCTCTCGCCGTCGGATCCGTAGCCGGCGACGTTGACGACGATCTTGTGCCAGCCGAAGCGCTTCCAGATGATGCCCTGCGTGACCTGGACGGCCTGCACGCGCCCCGGGGGGACGGTCTGGTGGCGCGTGTCCAGCAGACCGTAGCTCAACCGGAGCCCGTCCGCCCCGATGGCGGCGCGGAAGTTGTAGCCCGTGTTGAACTGGGCCCACAGGTATGGGACCAGGCCGATGAGTCCGGGGATCAGGAACACCACGGAGAACCCGCCGTCGGTCAGCGACGAGAGCAGAAGGCCGCCGCCGATCAGGACCACGACGAACCACAGCCACGGGTTCACGACGACGGATCCGAGCAAGCGCAGCGGCGGGACGGACGCCACGACGCGCTCGTCGGCCTCGGGCGCGGTCTCCTGCACGGCGGCGCCGGTCTGGCGCGGGACGTCGTACGACGCCGGGGCCCCGCCCGGGTGCCCGGGTGCGGTTCCCGCGCCACCGGCGGCGACGCCGGCCGGTGGCGCGATGGCCCCGTCGGGGAAGGTCCCTGCCGCCCCGACGGCCGGGTGGAACGGGCCGTCCCCGGCGTCGGACCGGCCATCGACGGCTCCGGAATCCGGGACCCCTCCGAGGGCGTTCCCGGTCCCGGGGCCGTCGACACCGGCGCCCGGCGCTCCCGGACCCGCGATCCCCGGGCCGCCCGTCGCCCCTGCGGTTGCCGCTCCCCCCGGTGCCGTCGGCGCGGACGGCGCGGCCCCGGCGTCGTTCTGGGCCTTGAGTCCCGCCGCCCGGGCGAGGATGAGGTTGCGCAGCCGCTTGGCCTCGTCGAGCTTGACGAAGGCGAGGTTCATCGCGGTCGAGCCGCCGTCGGCGACCTCGAACTTCAGCTCCGCCAGCCCGACGATGCGGGCCAGGAGGGGCTGGGCGATGTCGATCGCCTGGACGCGGTCGATCCGGGCCTGGCGCTGCTGGCGGAACACGACGCCGGAGTTCACGTTCACGTGGCGCTCGGTGATCTGGTACTTGGTGAAGTACCAGGACAGGAAGAAGCCCAGGACGATCAGGAGCAGGATGCCCAGGCCGATCCCGAGCACGATGAGCAGGTCGGCGTCGACCGTGAAGCCGCCGGGACCCTCCCCCGCCGTGACGAGGTCGTCGACCCAGTTCTGGCCCCAGAAGAACGCGATCGCGACGAGGGCGATCCAGCCGCGCACGAGCGGGGACACCGGGTGGACGCGCGTCCACGGGACCTCGGGAGGCGCCGGCTGGCCGGCCGGGGCCGCGTGCTCGGGCGGGACCGGCCCCGGGCCGCGGCCCGGCTCGGACGAATCGGGGGTCGGCTCGCTCACAGCCCGGCCAGCCTCGCCTCGCCGCGGGCCGAGAGCTGCTCGCGCAAGCGGGCCCCCTCGGCGGCGGGGAGCCCCGGGATCGAGGCCGTCACGCTGCCCGCGGCGGTGTGCAGCTGCACGGTGCACAGCCCCAGGGCGCGGTCGATCGGGCCGACGGCGACGTCGACGTACTGCATGCGGCCGTAGGGGACCACGAGGACCTGCTGGAAGAGGATCCCGGAGCGCACGAGCAGGTCGTCGTCCCGCTCGGCGTAGCCCAGGGCGCGCACCTGGCGCGGGATGACGGCGAGGTAGACGAGGAACAGGACGGCCACGACGGCGGGCACTCCCCACGCGAGCCAAGCGGGGTAGCCGGGCCAGACGCCGGTGAGGCGCAGCACGAGCGGGACGCTGAGCACGGCGGTGAAGACGAGCGCGGTGATCGCGGTGCCGACGAGCCGCACCGTGGCGTACTGCGGGGACACGCGGCGCCAGTCCAGGCCCTCCGGGTCAACTGGTTCCTGTGGCATACCCCTCGTTGTCCTCCCTGCTGTCGCGTTCCGCGCCCGGCGCGGGTCCGTCCGGTGGCAGCCTGCAGAACTGCTCCACCAACCATCCCACGATAATCATCACGGCCGCTCCGGCCATCATCACGAAGGATGAGACCACCGCCGGGCTGCCCGCGCGGACCGCCCCCATGAGGTCGATCAGGATGCCGGCGTGCCAGCCGAGGATCATCGCCCCCGCATAGGCCGTGGCCTGCGCGAGCACGAGCGTGCGCGCCGCGACGAGGGGATTGAGCGGCTTCACGGAGCGGGCCTTCGGGGCGCCCGTCCCGTGCTCGCGCCGCTCGCGCAGGGCCTGCTGGTGCCGGCGGACGCGCAGCCCGAAGCCCAGGGTGATGAGGGATCCGGCGCCCATCGTGATGAGCGACGTCCAATGCAGCACCGGGGCCGCGAGCCCGTTGGAGGAAGTCAGCAGGTGGCCGGCCCAGCCCGCGATGACGGAACCGAGGACGATCGCCAGGAGCCACAAGGGGCGGATGGCCTGCATGCCGGATCAGCCCCCGGCGTAGGGTTCGAGCCCGTCGAGGTCCGGTGCCCGCGACGCCAGTTCGCCGACCGGCGTGCCGCCCAGCTGGGCGTCCGGATCCATCCACGCCCACGGCTGCAGCACGAAGGCGCGCTCGGCCGCCCGCGGGTGCGGGATGGTGAGCTCGGGAAGGTCCAGCTCGACCTCGCCGTAGGTGATGATGTCGACGTCGAGCGTGCGCGGCCCCCACCGGACCCCGCGGACCCGGTGGTGGGCGTCCTCGACGGACTGGCAGTGGCGCAGCAGCGCCACGGGCGCCAGGGTCGTCTCCACCTCGAGCACCATGTTCAGGTAGTCCGGCTGACCGTCCGGCCCGCCGACCGGCCGGGTCTGCACGACCTCGGAGACCTGGCAGAGCCGCATCTGGGGGTGCGCGACGAGGTCGGCGACGGCGTTGGAGAGCGTGTCCGAGCGCTCGCCCAGGTTCGAGCCGAGCGCGAGCACCGCGGTCACGGGCGACCTCGGGGCGTCCGGCGCGGCCGGACCGTCCGGCGTGCCGGCCGGCGTGGTTGCGTCGTTCATGCGCGCTCCCGGTGGATCGTGATGGATACGTCGCCGAACGGCACCTCGATGGGGGCCTTGGGCTTGTGGACGGTGACGTCGACGGCTTCGACGGAAAAGCGCTCCAGGACGACCGCGGCGATGCGCTCCGTGAGCGTCTCGATGAGGTCGTACGGACCGGACGTGACCTCGGCCTTGACCGCCTCGGCGAGCTCCCCGTAGTTGGTGGTGTCCGCGAGGTCGTCGGAGGCCGCCGCCGCCCGGATGTCGGTATGCAGGACGACGTCCACGACGAACGGCTGCCCGTTGCGCTTCTCGTGCTCGAACACGCCGTGGTAGCCGACCGCGGTGATGCCGCTGAGGCTGATCAGGTCCCGCGCCCTGGTCCCGGGAGCGCTCCGCGTCCCGCGCGCCGCCTCCGCGGTCCCCGCCACGGCTAGGCCCTGGCTCCGGTCGCCGCGACGGCCGGGACAGCCCCGTTGCCTCCCGCGGAGCCCCAGGCGGTGGCGACCTTGACGGCGTCGAGGGTCCCCTCGACGTCGTGCACGCGCACGCCCCAGGCCCCGGAGGCGGCGGCGAGCGCGCTCGTCGCCGCCGTCGCGGTGTCCCGCTCGGCCGGGGCGGCGGGCTTGCCGGCCTCGGAGAGCAGCGCGCCGAGGAAGCGCTTGCGGGAGGTCCCGACGAGCACGGGGTGGCCGAGCCCGCGCAGCTCGTCGAGGCCGGCGAGCAGGGCCCAGTTGTGGGCGTGGTCCTTGGCGAAGCCCAGTCCCGGGTCCACGATGATGTGCTTCGGGTCGACGCCCGCGGCGACGAAGCGGTCGCGCAGTTCGCGCAGCTCCGCGACGACCTCGGCGACGACGTCCTGGTAGTCCGCCTCGGTGGACATGGACTGCGCGTCCCCCCGGCGGTGCATGAGCACGTAGGGGACCTTGCGCTCGGCGATGAGCGCCGGCATGTCCGGCTCGTGCGTCAGCCCCGAGACGTCGTTGACGATCTGCGCGCCGGCGTCGAGCGCCGCGCGCGCGGTGGAGGTGTGCATCGTGTCCACGGACACGAGCGCGCCGGCCTTCACGAGGGCCTTGATGACGGGCAGGATGCGTCCCTGCTCCTCGGCCGGGTCCACGAAGTCCGCGCCGGGCCGGGTGGACTCCCCGCCGACGTCGATGATGTCCGCGCCGGCGTAGAACATGCGCAGGCCGTGGTTGATGGCGTCGTCGGCCTTGACGTACTTGCCGCCGTCGCTGAAGGAGTCCTGGGTGACGTTGAGGATGCCCATGACCAGGGTGCGGTCCGTCGGCAGGTCCGCGAAGGTGCGCGGCGCCTTGACGGGGCGGATGACGGGAAGGGGGGAGGTGGCGGGTCCGGTTCCGGGGATGGCTCCGAGGGACATGGTGACCTACTTTCCGAGAATGAGGCTCATGGCCTCGGCGCGGGTGGCCGGTTCGCGCAGCTGGCCGCGGACGGCGCTGGTGACCGTCTTGGCTCCGGGCTTGCGGACGCCCCGCATGGACATGCACATGTGCTCGCACTCGACGACGACGATGGCCCCGCGGGGGTCGAGGTGTGTCATGAGTGCTTCCACGATCTGGGTGGTGAGGCGCTCCTGCACCTGCGGGCGGCGGGCGTAGAGCTCGACGAGCCGGGCCAGCTTGCTCAGGCCCGTGACGTGGCCGCTCGCACCGGGGATGTAGCCGATGTGCGCGGAACCGTGGAACGGAACCAGGTGGTGCTCGCATGTGGAGTAGAAGGGGATGTCCTTGACCAGGACGAGCTCGCCGTGGTCGATGTCGAACGTCGTCCCCAGCAGCTCGGCCGGGTCCTGGTGGAGCCCCGAGAAGAACTCGGCGTAGGCCTTGGCGACCCGCTTCGGGGTGTCCCGCAGGCCCTCGCGGTCCGGGTCCTCCCCGATGGCCTCGAGGATGTCGCGGACGGCCCGCGCGATGCGGTCCTGGTCCACGGCGGGCGCCGCCAGGGCGCCGTTGCTGCTGAGCTCGTCGATGTCCGTCACAGTCTCGATCCTAGCCTGCGCCCGTGCCGGGACCGCCGCCGGGAGCCGTTCCCCCGGGCCCCGCGGAGGGCCCGGAACCGGGCTGCGCGCCGCCGGTGCCGCCCGGGAATCCGCCGCCTGCTCCGGCGTCGTTCCCTCCCGGACCGGGCGTTCCACCCGGGAGCGCGGGGGCACCGGAGGGATCGATGACGACGTCGGAGTGCCCGGTGCCGTCTTCCCCCTCACCGGCGTCGCGGGACCGTCCGGCCTCCTCGGCCTGCCGGCGCTCGCGCGGGGACTGGACGGGGCCGCGCTCGTGCACGGGCCGGGAGTCCTTGGAGAGCCAGACGTCGCGCACGGGGCGCTTGACGATGTCCGCGAAGACCTCGGCGATCTCCTTCTGGTTCAGGGTCTCGTGCTCGAGCAGCTCGAGGGCCAGGCGGTCCAGGACGTGGCGGTTCTCGGTGAGGATCGCGTACGCCTCGTCGTGGGCGGCGTCGATCAGGGCGCGCACCTCCTGGTCGACGATCCCGGCGATGGACTCCGAGTAGTCACGGTCGTGGCCCGCGTCGCGGCCCAGGAAGGGCTCGCCTCCGCCGGAGCCGAGCTTCACGGCGCCGATGCGCTCGCTCATGCCGTACTGGGTGACCATCTTGCGGGCCGTGGCGGTGGCCTTCTCGATGTCGTTGGACGCGCCCGTCGAGGGGTCGTGGAAGATGATCTCCTCGGCCACGCGGCCGCCCATCGCGTAGGCGAGCTGGTCCAGGAGCTCGTTGCGGGTCACGGAGTACTTGTCGTCGTCCGGGACCACCATGGTGTAGCCGAGCGCGCGGCCGCGGGGCAGGATCGTGACCTTAGTGACGGGGGCGGAGTGGCGCAGCGCCGCGGCGACGAGCGCGTGCCCGCCCTCGTGGTAGGCGGTGATCTTGCGTTCGTGCTCCTTCATGAGCCGCGAGCGCTTCTGCGGTCCGGCCATGACGCGGTCGATCGCCTCGTCGAGGGCGCGGTCGTCGACGAGCTGGGCGTTGGAGCGCGCCGTGAGCAGCGCGGCCTCGTTGAGCACGTTGGCCAGGTCCGCGCCGGTGTAGCCGGGGGTCTTCTTCGCGACGGCGTGCAGGTCCACGTTCTCGGTCATCGGCTTGCCCTTGGCGTGCACGCGCAGGATCTGCTCGCGGCCGGCCAGATCGGGGGCCTCGACGGGGATCTGCCGGTCGAAGCGGCCGGGACGCAGCAGGGCCGGGTCGAGGACGTCCGGGCGGTTGGTGGCGGCGATGAGGATGACGTTGGTGTTGGCGTCGAAGCCGTCCATCTCCACGAGCAGCTGGTTCAGGGTCTGCTCGCGCTCGTCGTTGCCGCCGCCGACGCCGGCGCCGCGGTGGCGGCCGACCGCGTCGATCTCGTCGACGAAGATGATGGCCGGGGAGTTGTTCTTGGCCTGCTCGAACAGGTCACGCACGCGAGAGGCGCCGACGCCGACGAACATCTCCACGAAGTCGGAGCCGGAGATGGAGTAGAAGGGCACACCGGCCTCGCCCGCGACGGCCTTGGCGAGCAGGGTCTTGCCGGTTCCCGGGGGGCCGTACAACAGGACGCCCTTGGGGATCTTGGCCCCGACGGCCTGGAACTTCGCGGGATCCTGGAGGAACTCCTTGATCTCGTGCAGCTCCTCCACGGCCTCCTCGGCGCCCGCGACGTCGACGAAGGTGACCTGGGGCATGTCCTTGGTGATGAGCTTCGCCTTGGACTTGCCGAACTGCATGACCTTGGAGCCGCCACCCTGGGCGCGGGAGAGCAGGAACCAGAACAGCAGGGCGATCAGCATGAACGGGATGATGATGCCGAGCATGCTCAGGAACCAGTTGCTCTGCACGGGCTGGTCGGTGAAGCCCTGCAGGTCCGCGGCGTCCATGGCCGCGATGACGTCCTCGGCGCGGGCCTCCGAGTAGAAGAAGGAGACCTTGGTGCCCTTGTCCACGCCGTCGAGGGTGAACGGCTCCTTGAGGGAGAGGTCCACGCGCTGGTCGCCGTCGAAGATCTTCGCCTCGGTGGCCTTGTCCTCCTGCAGCAGCTGCAGGCCGACGCTCGTGTCCAGCCGGCCCGTGTTGTTCGAGGTCAGCGAGGGGAGGAACACGATCAGCGCGACGACGCCGATCAGGACCCAGATGGCCCAGCTGTTGAAGATCTTCTTGGCGTTCATGCTGTTGGGGGTCCCGTCCCCCGTCCCTCCTGGTCGAACTGAGCGGCGGCGATGCGTCGCCTTACAGCATCGCACCACCGCACCTCTTCACGCATGGCGCGCGGCAAAAGTTCCCTCAGGGCGTAGCGGGGCGCAACGCCCCGGCGTCGTCCCGCCCCGGTCCCCCGCAGGCGGGCCCGGGGCGCGGCTCCGGTGAGTGGATCAGGCGTAGACGTGCGGCGCGAGCGTGCCGATGAAGTCCAGGTTGCGGTACTTCTCTGCGAAGTCGAGGCCGTAGCCCACGACGAACTCGTTGGGGATGTCCATGCCGACGTACTTGACGTCGATCTCCACCTTGGCGGCCTCGGGCTTGCGCAGGAGCGTGCAGATCTCGACCGAGGCGGGGCCGCGGGAGATCAGGTTGGCCTTGAGCCAGGACAGCGTCAGGCCGGAGTCGATGATGTCCTCGACGATGAGCACGTGCTTGCCCATGAGGTCGGTGTCGAGGTCCTTGAGGATCCGCACGACGCCGGAGGACTGGGTGCCGGAGCCGTAGGAGGAGACGGCCATCCAGTCCATCGTGACGTGGCTGTGGAGGGCGCGGACCAGGTCGGCCATGACCATGACGGCGCCCTTGAGCACGCCCACGACGAGGATGTCGCGGCCCTCGTAGTCGCGGTCGATCTGCGCGGCGAGCTCGTTGATCTTCTCCTGGATCTGCTCTTTGGTGTACAGCACGTGGGCCAGGTCGGCCTGGACGTCGTTCGAATCCACGAAGGTGCTCCTGTGGTCGGGGGTGCCTGCGCCGGGGCGGTAAGGGATGCGCGTCGCTTCCAAGGGTGCCACAGCACGGGGCCCGGTGGACAACTTCCGCGGGATTCCGGGGTGTGCGGGTCCGGCGGGGGCGCCTCGGGCTGCGCGGCGACCGGCGGGGAACGGCGCGCGGATGGCGGAGCATTCCGCTGCGCCGCGGCTACGGTTCGCGCCGCAGCTGCAGGAGGCGCCGCGGCGGCCCGCCCGGGGCGGCGCGGCGGAGCCGGCGGGCCCGCACGTGGCCCGCGAGCTGCACGGGCCCGGCGGATCCGGTGCCGGCCGCGAGCCGCTCGAGCGCGGCCGTGCGTTCGAGCGTGGGGGTCTCCCCTCCGGCGCGGACGGCCGCGAGGCGGAGCACGCGGGAGCGCAGGGCGGGGCCGAGGAGGCGGAGCGCGTCGAGGTCCAGGACGACGGCGGAGCCCGGCCCGGGCGCCTCGGTCGCGGACCCCGGGAGGCCGGCGGCGTCCGGTGCGGAGGCGGCAGGACGGGATGCGCCGGAACCAGGCGCGCCAACACCGGGGGGCTCGGCGGGCTGCACGAGGACCCGGGCCAGGGCGGCGTCGGCCTCGGCGTCGAGGTGGTCGGCGTCCCTCCCGGCGAGCGCGGCGGTGCGCGCGAGGGCCTCGGCGAGGCCGGGGCCGAGCGCGTCCTCGAGGAACGGGAGCACGTCGAGGCGCACCCGGTTGCGCAGGGCGGTCCGCTCCCGGTTGGACGGGTCCTCCCAGTAGTCCAGGCCCTCGTGCCGGCATACGGCCTCCGTCTGCTGGCGACGGATCGCCAGGAGCGGACGGAGGTAGGGGCCGCGGCGGGTGGGCATCCCGGCCACGGAGCGCGTCCCGGAGCCGCGGGCCAGCCCCAGGAGGACCTGTTCGGCCTGGTCGTCGAGCGTGTGGCCGAGGAGGACCAGGCGGGCGCCGCTCGACCGGAGCGCGTCCTCGAAGGCGGCGTAGCGCGCGCTGCGGGCCTGCTCCTCGGTGCCCGGCTCCGCGACGTCGGCGCGCAGGAGCAGGACCGGGTCCAGCCCGAGCCCGCCCAGCTGGCCGGCGGCCCGGTCCGCGGCCTCGGCGCTGCCGGCCTGGAGGCCGTGGTCGACGACGACCGCCCCGGCCCGCAGCCCCTCCGTCCGCGCCAGGAAGCCGGCCGCCGCCGCGAGGGCGAGCGAGTCGGCCCCGCCGCTGCACGCCACCAGGACGTCCGGACCGTCCGGGCGGGAGGGGGCCCCGGCGTCGTTCCCCGGTACCCCGGTCAGGGGGGGACGGAAGGAGGAACCGGCGTCGTCCCCGGAGAGCGCCGCGCGGAGGGCGTTCCGGACCGCGGCGACGGGCGCGGGGAGGTTACCGCCCATGGGGGCGCTCCGGGGCGGCGGTGCGGGGCTGCATGCACTCCATGAGACCACGGGCGGCGCTCAGCGGGCGACGCGCGCGACCCACTCCTCGGGATGGTGCAGCTCCCGCTCGCTCGGCAGGTTCTCCGCGCGCTCCCAGACGGCGTTGAAGCCCTCCATCCCGACCTCCTTGACGACGGCCGCGACGAACTTCTGCCCGTCCGCGTACTGGCGCATCTTCGCCTCGAGCCCGAGGACGCGCCGCAGCCACGTCTCGACGGGACCACGATTGGCGCCGCGCTGGTTGAAACGCCGGCGGATGGTCTTCACGCTCGGCACGATCGACGCGTCGACGGCGTCCATCACGACGTTCGCGTGCCCCTCGAGCAGGCTCATCACGGCGGTCAGGTGGCTCATCACCGCCTGGTCCTCGGGATCCTGCAGCGCCGTCAGGAGCGCCGGGCCGGAGCCCTTCCCCTCCCCCGCAGCGTCCTCCGGGGACGACGCCGGGGCCCGCCCCGCGCGGGCATCGAGCGCCTCCCGGGCGGCGGCCTTGAGCCGCTCCCCGAGCCCGTCGGCCTTGTCCAGCAGGCCGGAGGTCAGGGCGCCGATGTTCTCGCGCAAGTGGTCCCGCAGCCACGGGGCGGCCGCGAACTGCACGCGGTGCGTCTGCTCGTGCAGGCAGACCCAGAGCCGGAAATCGTCGGGCTCGACGTTGAGCTCCCGCTCGATTTCCACGATGTTCGGGGCAACGAGGAGCAGGCGGCCGCCCGCGGGCAGCCCGGGGCGCAGGAGCCCGGCGAAGGGATCGTACTGGCCGAGGACCTTGGAGGCGAGGAAGGAGAGGATGGCGCCCATCTCGGCGCCGGTGACGCCTCCGCCGATCGCCGCGCCGCTGCCGGAGAGCTTGTCCCCCTTGGTCTCCGCGAGGCGGCGCAGCGCGGGGTCCAGGAGCGCCTGGAAGCTCTGGATGTTCGCCTTGGCCCACGAGGAGCGGTCCACCACGAGCACGGAGGAGTCGCGCAGCCCGCGGGCCGCGTCGAGCCCCGTGATGCGGTGGACGTGCTCGACGGAGGCGTCCGCGTGGGCGCGCAGTTCCTCGACAAGCTGCTCGATCTCACGGGTCTTCAACTTGGGTCCGGCCGTCGTGAGCCGTGCCGCCGTGGCCGCGGCGAGGTCCCAGTTGATCAGCGGCGCGGGCGGGGCGGGCGTGTCCTGGGTCTCCATGGGAGCCATCCCATCACGGATGGGCGGGCGCGTCGCGTGGTTTCGCTCGCGGCTCAGCGGCACCCGCATCCGGCCAGGATGGCGGCGGCCCGGTCCATGGCCGCCCGCGCGGGCCCCAGGTCCCCCGGGATGGAATGGCCGAAGAAGGAGAACGCCAGCAGGCGGCCGTCCTGGGTCAGCACGGTCCCGGTCAGCGTCGCCACGCCGGCGAGCGTGCCCGTCTTGGCCCTCACGAGACCGCGTGTGGCGTCGCCGGTCATCCGCTCCTCGAGCGTGCCGCTCGCGCCGGCGACCGGCAGCAGGTAGCCCAGCTCGCGCAGGGCGGGCTTCGGCGATCCGGCCGCGCCGGCCAGGACCTCGACGAGCTGCCGGGGCGAGACGCGGTTCGCGGCGGAGAGCCCGGAGGAGTCGGCGAGCGACATCCCGGACGTGTCCGCCCCGAGCCGGGCCGCCGCGTCCTTGAGCGCCTCCGCGGCGCCGCCGAAGCTCGCCGGATCGCCCGAGCCGATCGCCACGAGCCGGCCCATCGCCTCCGCCGCGTAGTTGTCCGATTCCTCGCTCAGGAAGCGAAGCTGCTCGAGCAGCGGGGCAGACTCGACCGCGCCCAGCTCCCGCGCGTCCGGCGCGGCCGCCCCGCGGACCACCTCGGCGGCGACCGCGGGAGCCGGCCCGGGCCCGGTTGCCGCGTCCGCGGCACGCGGGGAGGCGGACTCCGAGGACGGGGAGGACGACGCCGGGGCCGCGCCGTCCGTTGGCACCGCGGCCGTGCCCGACGGCGTCGGCGCCGCGGACGCACGGGCCGTCGCCTCGGCGGAGGCCTCGGCGCGCTCGGCGTGGAGCCGGGCCAGGGCCGCCGCGAGCGCGTCGCGGAACGCCTCGGCCGCCGTCATCGCGGGGTCCTCGACGCGCGGGCTGCCTTCCGCGCCGTCGCGCCGCGCCCCGTAGAGGGCGATCGGGGCCACGCGGCTGATGTTGAAGCTCGTGAGCAGGGAGACGTCCCACGTGGGGCTCAGCTCCAGGCCGCTGAACAAGGTGTCGTCGAGGACGACCGTGTAGCTGGCGGGATCGGCCGCGGGCCCGCCGGACGCCGCGTCCGCGTCGAGCAGCGCCTCCGCCGTCCGCTCCGCGAGCGTCGCCAGACCGGCCCGGCGCAGCCCCACGGTGCCCGCACCGGCGTCGTCCGTGGTGGATTCCCCGGCGCCCAGCAGCACGTCCCCGCCGCCGACGAGCACGACCGTGTCCCCCGCGCCGGCGACCGTGCGCGTCGTCAGGGTCCGGGCCGGGCCGAGGACGTCCAGGGCAGCCGCCGCCGTGAGCACCTTGAGGCTCGACGCGGGCACGCCGAGCCGGTCGGCGTCGTGGGAGTAGAGGACCTCGCCCGTCGCCGCATCCGCGACCGAGGCCGCGAAGGCCATGTCCTCGGCGTCCTCGAGGAGCGGGGCCAGGGCCCGCGCGAGGACCTGCGGGTCGGGGGCGGGGGCGTCGTCGTCGAGCAGCGGCACGGCCGTGGGCGAGGCGGTCGGCAGGACCGGGGACGGGGCGGCCGGCTCCTCGGACACCTCCGCCGGCGCGCCGAGGCCGGCAACGAGGCCGGGGGCCAGTTGCGGCAGCAGGTTCAACGCGAGGAGGCCGACGAGCCCGCCGACGACGAGGACCAGCAGGGCGGAGGTGAGCGCCCGCATGCCGCGGTTCATCCGTACCTCCGAAGTCGTCGTCGTCCGGCGCGGCAATATACGCTTGCCCCAGCCACTTAAAGACTAGACGGAGCACGTGCGCCGCCGGACCGGCGCGGCCCGCCGGCGCGTCCGTGCCCGACGACCTTCCGAGGAGAGCGCTCCATGAGCCACGACGTCACCATCGAGATCCCCTCCGGATCCCGCGTCAAGTACGAGATCGACCACGAGACCCACCGCCTGCGCCTCGACCGCGTGCTGTTCACCCCGATGCAGTACCCCACGCACTACGGCTACTTCGAGGACACGCTCGGCGAGGACGGCGACCCGCTCGACGCGATGGTGTGGATCCCGGGCGTGGACCTGGTCCCCGGAGTGCTCGTCGAGTCGCGCCCGATCGGCGTGTTCAACATGACCGACGACGGCGGCGGCGACGCCAAGCTGCTCTGCGTTCCGACCGACAAGCGCTTCGACCACATCCGCGAGCTCGGGGACGTCGACGAGTGGCTGATCAAGGAGATCGAGCACTTCTTCACCCGCTACAAGGACCTCGAGCCGGGCAAGTGGGTCAAGGCAGAGGGCTGGGAGGGCCGCGAGGCCGCCGAGGCCGAGCTGGCCCGCTCCATCGAGCGCTTCGAGAAGCTCGGCGAGGAGTCCGCCGACGACGAGCCGCAGGGCCGCGACGTCGACTAGGCGCGTCGAGGAGCCGTCACTCCACGGACGGGCGTCCGTCAACGGGCCACTCGGTCCCAGGCCCGTGCGATGACCGGGACGGCCCGCTCCAGCTCCTCGCGCGGCAGGGCGTAGGGCACGCGGATCCAGTGCTCGAGCCCGTGGTCCTCCACGGCGAACGTGGAGCCCGGCGCCAGGAGCACGCCGTGGCGGGCCGTCTCGGCCGCCAGCGCCGTGGACCGCGGTGCCGGAAGGTTCCACCACAGGCCCAGCCCTCCGGCCGGGACGCGGGCCGCCCAACCGGTGGCCGCCGAGAGCCCGGCGTGCAGCCAGTCCCGGTTGGCGCGCAGGCGCCCGCGCGTCTCGGGGACCAGTCCGGGCGAGGTCCGCAGGAGCCGGGCCAGCACGAGCTGCTCGAGCAGCGGGACGCCGAGGTCGAGCGACATCCGCACGCGGGCCAGCCCGGCCGCCTGCGAGCGCGGCGCCCGGATCCAGCCCAGCCGCAATCCGCCCCAATGCGACTTGCTGCAGCTGCCCACGGTGAACGCGTCCGCCGCGAACGCGCCCATCGGCAACACGTCCGGCTCTTCGTCGAGCCAGAGCGCCGCGGAGGTCTCGTCGATGATCCCGACCGTGCCCGCGGACCGCAGGGCGCCCGCCCAACGCTCCCGTCCGGCGTCGTCCAGCAGGGTCCCGGTGGGGTTGTGGAAATCCGGCAGGCACAGCATGGCCCCCGGCCGTACGGTGCGCAGACCGTGCTCGACCGCCTCGAGGTCCGTCCCGTCCGGGCCGATCGGCACGGGCGCGACGCGCACCCCGTGGTGGCGCAGCGACAGCACGCTGTTCGGATACGACGGGCTCTCGGCGAGCGCGGTCGAGCCCCGGCCCAGCACGGCGCGGGCGACGGCCGCGATCCCCGCGAGCGCGCCCGCCGTGACCACGACCTGGGCGGGGACGGTCGGCAGCCCGCGCGCCGAGTAGTGCTCGGCGATGGCCTCGCGCAGCACGGGCAGGCCCAACGGGTAGTAGCCCATGCCGGAGATGTACGCGGGCAACTGCTCGAGCGCCGCCTCGTAGGCCTCCGCCAGGCCGAGCGGCGCCGACGGGGCGGCGCACGTGAGGTCGACGGCGTCGGAGCCCTCCACGGGGCCGAAGCCCCCGAGGGTCAGGGGCTCACCGCCCCCGGCCGCGGGCCCGCCCGGGACCTGGACGACGGTCCCGGAGCCGACGCGCGCGCTCGCGTAGCCGCGGTCGCGCAGCTCGGCGTAGGCGCGGGAGACCGTGGTCCGGCTCAGGCCGATCGCCGCCACGAGGTCGCGTTCGCTCGGCAGGGCCGTGCCGTGCAGGACGCGCCCGTTCGCGACGAGGTTGCGCACGCCGTCGGCGAGCCAGGCGTAGGCCGGCCGGTCCTCGTCCGGCGCGCCGAGCATCGTGCTCAGGCGGGCGGCGGGCAGGCGGCGTGTTGCGGGCGTCATAGAGCCATTGTTCCGTAATTGGCTCTTCAATCAAGGGCCAATTACTCCCATGATGGTTCCATGAGTTCCGCCACCACTCCCCGGCTCCTGCCGCTGACACCGCTCCAGCAGCTCCGTGCCGGCCGCATGCCCTCCCGCCTGCTCCGCCTCTTCGTGGGCCTGACCCTCTTCGGCGCGGCGATGGCCGCGTTCGTCCGGGCGGGGCTCGGCGTCGCCCCGTGGGACGTGCTGCACCTCGGCATCGCCCGCCATGTTCCGCTGAGCCTGGGCACGGTCATCATCGTCGTCGGCTTCGCGGTGCTCCTGCTGTGGATCCCGCTGCGCCAGTGGCCGGGACTCGGGACCATCGCCAACGTCGTCTGGATCGGCGTCTCCACCGACGTGGCGCTGCTCGTCATCCCGCCCATCAACGGCCTGGCGGCGCAGCTCGCCGTGGTCGCCGCCGCGCTCGCGGTCAACGGCCTCGGTGGCGCCCTCTACATCGGCAGCCAGCTCGGCCCCGGGCCGCGCGACGGGCTTATGACCGGCCTGCATCTGCGCACGGGCCTGAGCCTGCGACTGGTCCGCACGGGCATCGAGGTCGCCGTCCTCGCCGCGGGCTGGATGCTCGGCGGCATCGTGGGGCTCGGCACCGTGGCCTACGCCCTGCTGATCGGCCCGTCGACGCAGTTCTTCCTGCGCTGGAGCGTCGTGGAGCTGCCGGGCGCCGCAACACCCAGCGCGCCGCTCGCGGAATCAACCGAATCGGGTTGATCCTGCGGCACACTGGTGCCATGTACGTCCTGACCATCAACCAGCGCGATTCCCGCGAGGCCGGGGACCGCGTCGACGAGCTCACCGCCTCGCTCGCCGGGCTGCCCACGCTCATCGCGTTCCAGCGCTCCGTGGGCGACGAGGCGATCGGCGTCGTCGCGGAGCCGAAGACCGCGGTCGACGCCGCCATGACCGCCCTGCGCGCCCGGCGCTGGCACGTCGGCATCGGCGTCGGCTCCCTCCACGTCCCGCTCCCCGAGGACATCGCGCACGCGGAGGGCTTCGGGCTCGTCTACGCGCGCCGCGCCGTGGACCGGGCGCGCCGCACCGGGGAGCGCATCCCGCTGGCCGTCGCCGGCCCGGACGCGGGGGCCGCGGCGCAGGCGCAGGCCGTGCTGCGCCTGATCGGCCAGATCGTCGCCACACGCACGGAGGCGGAATGGGCCGTCCTGGACCTCATGGTCCCCGGCGTCCGCGGCCAGCAGCGCGCCATCGCCGACGAGCTCGGCATCACCACGCAGGCCGTGTCCAAGGCCGTCGTGCGCTCGCACTGGAACGAGGAGTGGGACTGCCGCCCGGCCGCGGCGCGCCTCCTCGGCCTCGTCGCGGGACCGGAGGCGCTGCCCGCGGGCGCCTACCCCTACGCTCCCCGCGCCTGAGGCGGGGGTACGACGCCGGAGCCGGGCCGCGGCGTCGCACCCTCCCCGGCGGCGCGTGGCCGGCACCCCGGAAGGCGGCCCTAGGCGGCGGGACTTGGCGGCCGTACACTCTAGTCAGCGCCGGTTTTCCGGCGTTCCGGGCCCGGGCCACAGAAGGAGAGTCCCATGGTTCCCGAGATCAACCTCTGGGCCGTCATCGTCGCGACCCTATCCACCATGGTGGTCGGCTCCGTCTGGTACACCCCGAAGGTGTTCGGGAACTACTGGATGCGCGTCGCCAAGGTCACGCCGAGCGGGAACGCCATGGACGCCGTGGGCCCGATCCTCGTGACGCTCGTCGTCAGCTTCGTCTCCGCATGGGTGCTGGCCGGCTCCGCGGCGATCGCCCACGAGTTCTACGGCGGGAACTTCCTGGCGAACGTGTTCGTCACGGGCGTGATCCTGTGGGCCGGGTTCACCGCGGCGCGCTTCATCACGCACGACGCGTTCGAGGGCCGGCCCGTGGGCCTCACCGTCCTCAATTGCGTCCACGAGCTCGTCACGGTGCTGGTGATGTGCCTCGTGATCGGCCTCTTCGGCACCTGACCCCGCGCACTTTTAGGTTCAACCAATCCACCCGCTGCAGGTCAGCGGGTTGTAGCCGGGCCAAAGACGCGCAGGAGTCCCTAAAGGTGCGCGGGAACGGGGACCGTGGGCGGGGAGGGCCCGCGCAGCTCAGAGGTTCGACGCGGCGTAGTGCGCCAGCGCGTCGCGGACGAAGCGTGCGCCGTCGAGCCCGCCGTAGTTCGCCGCGAAGCGCTCGTCCGCCACGTACATCTGGCCGAGGCCGGCCAGGTAGCCCTTGAGATCGCCGTCGGCCGTGCCCGCCGGCGTCCCGGGAACACCCCTCAGCCAGTCGACATGCCGGCGCGCCAGCTCCTGCGCCTCCGGGGAATCCGGCGCGATCCCCGCCGCCGCGGCCGCGGCCCAGTCGGCCGAGAGCCGGGATACGCGGGCCTTCCACTGCGCGCGTTCGCCGGCGTCGAGCCCGCGCCACCACGCGTCGCCGCGCGCGTACGCCTCCCGGCCCCAGCGCTCCTCGACCTCCGCCCGGTGGGCGGTGTGGTCGAATCCGTCGAACATGTCCTCTGCCATGATGTCTCCTCCGTGGCGCACCGCCGTGATGGTCTTCTCCACCGACGCGATCATCCGGGCCAGCCGGTCCCGCTCCGAGCGGAGCCGGGCCGCGTGCTCCTCGAGCGCATCCTCCACCGCGTCCGGCCGGTCCAGGACCTCCCGGATCGCGGGCAGCCCGAGCCCGAGGCCGCGCAGCAGCAGGATGCGCTGCAGGCGCACGAGCTCGTCCCGCCCGTAGTAGCGGTAGCCGTTCGCCCCGAGACGGCTCGGCTCGAGCAGCCCCTCGTCGCCGTAGTGGCGCAGCGTTCGGCTTGTCGTCCCGGCGATCCCGGCGACTTGGTGGATGGACCACTCCATGCGGTGCGCCCCTGTCGATTGTCGATGAGGAAACGCTACAAGTTGACGCTACGTCAAGGTCAAGGGCGGACGGCGTCGGGCTAGACGAGGCTGCGGAGGACCCGGACGAGGCCGTCGTCGTCCACGTCGGCCGTGACCTCGTCGGCCGCGTTCTTGACCTCGTCCGGCGCCTGACCCATGGCGACGCCCCGGCCGGCCCATTCGAGCATCTCGATGTCGTTGCGGCCGTCGCCCACGGCCACGGTGTGGGCCGGTTCGATGCCCATCGAGGCCCGGAGCACCTCGACGCCGCTGGCCTTGTTGATGCCCTCGGCGGCGATGTCCAGCCACGCGGTCCAGCCCACGGAATAGGTGACCCCGTGCAGGCCGATCGCGCCGACCGCCTCGCCGAACTCCTCGGCCGTGGAGTCCGTCGAGAACACGACGAGGCGCACGGCCGTGGCCCCCAGCAGCTCCTCGAACGTCACGCCCGTCGCCTCGACGCCGAAGCTGGCGTCCTGGAAGCGCTCGGTGGAGAGGAAGTTGCCCTGGTCGTCCTCGAGGGCGTACTTGGCCGTCGGCAGGCTTTCCCGCAGCGCCTTGAGGGCGGGGGCGGGGTCGAAGGTCTTGCGGTCCACGACCTCGTAGCCGCCGGGCAGCCCGGGATCGATCTTCACGGTCACGCCGCCGTTGCAGCACACGGCGTAGCCGCGGTCGATGCCGAGCAGCTCCACGATGGGCAGGGTGGCGCCGAGGGAGCGGCCCGTGGAGACCACCACCTCGTGGCCGGCCCGGACGACGGCGCGCGCGGCGCGCTTCACGGCGTCGGACATGTGGCCCTCGTGGTCCACGAGCGTTCCGTCGACGTCGAGGCACACCATCTTGCGTGCGGATCCGCCGGGGTTCTGGTCTTCGGTCCGGTCTTCGATGCCGGAGTCAGTCGTCAATGTCATACCCCCTAGTGAACCATTGTGCCCCGACGCGACGGCATAACCGGCGTCACCCGGAGGGTGAATACCCCGTGAATACCCACAGCTTCAGCCACAGTGTGGGTGTTTACGCGGACGACGCCGGTCGTCCACCTCAGAGGACGGGCAGGACCTCGAGCCCGCCCAGGTAGGGGCGCAGCGCGGCCGGCACGTTCACGGAGCCGTCCGGGTTCTGGTGGTGCTCGAGGATGGCCACGATCCAGCGCGTGGTGGCGAGGGTGCCGTTGAGCGTCGCGACGGGGCGGGTGCGCCCGGGCTTGCCCTCCGCGTCGACGGTGCGCTCGCGGATGTTGAGCCGCCGGGCCTGGAAGGTGGTGCAGTTGGAGGTGGAGGTCAGCTCGCGGTAGGCGTCCTGGGTGGGGACCCAGGCCTCGCAGTCGAACTTCCGGGCGGCGCTCATGCCGAGGTCGCCGGCGGCGGTGTCGATGACGCGGTAGGGCAGCTCCACCTTGGCGAGCATCTCCTCCTCCCAGGCCAGGAGCCGGGCGTGTTCGGCGGCGGCGTCCTCGACGGAGCAGTAGACGAACATCTCCAGCTTGTTGAACTGGTGGACGCGGATGATCCCGCGGGTGTCCTTGCCGGCGGATCCGGCCTCGCGGCGGTAGCAGGAGGACCAGCCGGCGTAGCGGGTGGGCCCCTCGGCCAGGTCGATGATCTCGTTGGCGTGGTAGCCGGCGAGCGCGACCTCGGAGGTCCCCACGAGGTAGAGGTCGTCGCGCTCGAGGCGGTAGATCTCGTCGTCGTGCTCGACGTCGAATCCGGTGCCCTGCATGGTCTCGGGCCGGACCAGGGTGGGCGTGATGACGGGGATGAATCCGTTGGCGACGGCCTGGTCCAGGGCCATGTTCATGAGGGCGATCTCGAGCCGCGCGCCGACGCCCTTGAGGAAGTAGAAGCGGGATCCGGAGACCTTGGCGCCGCGCTCCATGTCGATCGCGCCGAGCAGTTCGCCGAGCTCGAGGTGGTCCCGCGCCTCGAACCCCTCGGCGGCGAAGTCGCGGGGGGTTCCCACGGTCTTGACGACGGTGAAGTCCTCCTCGCCGCCGGCGGGCGCCCCGTCCTGGACGAGGTTCGGGAACGCACGTTGCAACGCGGTCAGCTCCTCCTGGGCGGCCTGCGAGGACGCCTCGGCCTCCTTGACCCGGCGCGCGAGCTCCTTCACCTCGGCCAGGAGCGCCTGCTTCTCCTCGCCCTTGGCCTGGGCGACCCTCTTGCCGAAGGCGTTCTGCTCGGCGCGGAGGGTCTCGAAGGCCGTGATCGACTCGCGGCGGGAGGCGTCGGCGGCGACGATCCGGTCCACGAGGGACTCGTCGCCTCCGCGGAAGCGCTGCGAGGCGCGGAAGAGGTCGGGCTGTTCCACGAGTTCTTTGACGTCGATCACCAGTACAGGTTACCGAATGGCGGCTAGTCTGGTTCCACCATGCCCCTTGAGATCCTCGCCCTCGTCCTCGTCGCCGCCGCGCTCGTGATCGCGCTGGTCAGCCTCTGGTCCGTGCGCAAGCTGAAGTCCCGGATCGCCCACATCGAGGACGCGCCCGTCGTCGCCCGCTCCCTGACGGAGCAGCACAAGGTGGGCGTGGTCCTGAATCCTTCGAAGAACGACGCCGAACGGGCCCTCGCGCTGCTCCGTTCCGTCTGCGCGGACTCGGGTCTGGAGGAGCCGCTCGTCTTCGAGACCACGGTGGAGGACCCGGGCCACGCGATGGCGGTGGACGCGCTCGCGGCGGGGTGCACGCTCGTGGTCGCCGCGGGCGGGGACGGCACGGTCCGCGAGGTGGCGGAGGTCCTGGCCGGGAAGGACGCCGTGATGGGCCTGCTCCCGCTGGGGACGGGGAACCTCCTGGCCCGTAACCTGGACTTCGACGTGGAGGACCTGCCGGCCGCGGTGGCGACCGCCCTGGGCGGCGCGCCGCGGGACATCGACGCGGTGGCGATCACGCTCGAGGGCGCGGACGGTTCCCTCGAGGAGCACGTCTTCCTCGTGATCGCGGGCATCGGATTCGACGCGGACATCATGAACGACACCAACGCGGAGCTCAAGGCCAAGGTGGGCCACATGGCCTACGCTGAGGCGGCGATGCGCCACCTGCCGGGCCAGCGCAGCACGGTCCAGATCTCGCTGGACGGCGGCCCGCTGCAGTCCCGGAAGGTGCGTTCGGTGATGATCGCCAATTGCGGCAAGCTGCAGGGCGGGGTGGAGCTCGTCCCGGATGCGCGGGTCGACGACGGCCTGCTGGACGTCGTGGTGATGAGCCCCCGCTCGGTGGCGGGCTGGCTGTGGATCGCGGCGAAGACCGCCCTGCGCAGCCGGCGGCGGATCCCCATCGTCGACTACTACCAGGCCCGCGCGGTCCGGATCGTCCTCCCGGAGCCCATCGGCTCGCAGTTGGACGGCGACACGACCGGCGAGGTCGTGGCCCTGCAGGCGCAGGTCCGCCCGAAGGCCCTGCGCATCCGCGTTCCGCAGCCCGCCTAGCTTCCCCCGCGCAGCCCGCGGACCCAGGCGTGGGCCTGGGCGAAGGCCTCGTCGGTGTTGTGCCGGGCCACGGACGGCCGGGACACTTCGCTCTGCTCGGCGGACGGGTAGGAGCCGAGGAAGCGGATGGCGGGGCTGATCCGGTGCAGGCCGGCGAGCGCGTCCGCCATGCGGGCCTCGTCGACGTGGCCGTGGGCGTCGACGGAGAAGAAGTAGTCGCCCATCTTCTGCCCCGTGGGGCGCGATTCGATCCGGCTGAGGTTCACGCCGCGGGCGGCGAACTGCTCCAGGATCTCCATGAGCGCGCCCGGGTGGTCCTCCGGCAGCGGGATCACCACGGTGGTCTTGTCGCTCCCCGTCGCGGGCGGCAGGGAGCCCGGGCGGCCGACGAGGACGAACCGCGTCACGGCCCCGGCGTTGTCCTCGATCCCGGACCGCAGCACGGCCAAGGGGTTCTCCTCGGCGACCAGCGGCGAGCAGATCGAGGCGTCGTAGGCGGCGTCCGGTTCGAGGAGGGACAGCGCCCCGGCGGCCGTGGAGGACGCGGGAACGAACTCGGCCCGCGGGATGTTCTCCTCCGCCCAGCCGCGGCATTGCGCCCAGGCGTGGCCGTGCGTGGCGACGGTGCGGATCTGCCCGAGCTCGGTGATGCCGTCGCGGACGACGAGCACGAACGTGATGGGGACGAGGACCTCGGCGACGATCTGCAGGGCACCGCCCGTCGCGATCGCGTCCAGCGTCGCGGAGACCCCGCCCTCGACGGAGTTCTCGATGGGCACCATCGCCGCCGTGACCCCGCCGGAGCGGACCTTTTCCAATGCCGAGTTCACGGACGTCGAGGGGACGCGCTCGGCGTCGGCCGCCCCGGGGATCCGCAGCAGCGCGGCCTCGGTGAACGTCCCGGCCGGTCCGAGGTAGGTGTAGACGGCCGCCGCGTCGTCGGAACCGCTGGATGGACTCATCGGACGTTCGGTTCCAGGCCGTTCTCGCTGGCCATCGGCAGTCCCTGCTCGAACCACTCGCCGCTGCCCCCGGCGACGTTGAACGCCGCATAGCCCTGTCCGGTCAGGTAGGCCGCGACCTGCGCGCTGCGCCCGCCGGTGCGGCAGATGACGTAGGTGTCCTCGTCCGGGTCGAGTTCCTCGAGCCGCTCCGGGATCTCGTTCATGGGAATGTGGACGGCGCCGGCGACGTGGCCCTCGTTCCACTCGTAGTCCTCGCGCACGTCGAGGACCTTGGCCCCCGCGGGAACCTCCGTGACCTGGACGGTTTCGAACTCGCTCATGATGATCCTTCTGGTTGATGGCGCCCGAACCACCCCAGCCTATAGTGGGAATCGCACCCCCTCCCAAGATGAAGGACCGCGATGGACCCCTCTGCCGGCCTCCAGGCGCTGAGCGGCGTCGGCGTCGTCCTGGGCGCGGTCCTGGCCGCCGGGTTCCTGCTGCTGCAGGCCTGGATCGTCGCCGCGATCGCCCGCCGCGTCCTGGGCGTCCCGGTCGGCTGGCCCCGCTCGATCCTCGTGGGCCTGGCCATGTCCACGGTGCTCAGCTGGGCGGTGCAGTACCTCTGGGTCGCGGCGGACATCGGCGACGCGACGGGCCTCAACGTCTCCCCCGTGGTCGCGGTGATGTTCGGCCTCCTCGCCCTGCTGTGGATCTTCGCGCTCGGCGTCGCCGTCCTCATGGTCCTGGAGATCGCCGTGCCCACGGGCACCGTCCCCAGCCCGCTGGCCCTGTTCACGGGCTGGAAGACCCGCCGCCAGCGCACCGGCCGCTACCTGCAAGTCATGCGCATCGCCGTCCGCCACGGCCTCCTGGCCCAGGTCCGCGGACTGGACCGCCGCCACCGCCCGGCCGCCGAGCACGCCACGGCCCGCGAGCTCCGCGCCGCCCTCGAGGAGGCGGGCGTGACGTTCGTGAAGCTCGGCCAGATGCTCTCCACGCGCCACGACCTGCTCCCGGCCCCGTTCATCCGCGAGCTGTCCCGGCTGCAGACCAACGCCCAGCCGGAACCGTGGCCGTCGACGCTCGCCGCGATCGAATCCAGCCTGGGCCGTCCGGCCGGCGAGGCCTTCGCCGCGCTCGAGGAGGAACCGCTCGCCTCCGCCTCGGTGGCGCAGGTCCACCGCGCCGTGCTGCACGGCGGTGAACGCGTCGTCGTGAAGGTCCAGCGGCGCTCGGCGGTCGCCCAGGTCACGCGCGACGCCGGGATCATCCTCCAGCTCGCGGGCTGGCTCGAGCGCTCGGCGCCGTGGGCGCGCCAGCTGGGCGTCGCCCGCCTGGCGGAGGGCTTCGTGGACTCCCTCCACGAGGAGCTCGACTACCTTGTCGAGGCCGAGAACATGCGGGCCGTGCAGCGTTCGCTCTCCGGCTACGAGATCACCGTCCCGGACCTGCACGAGCAGTGGTGCAGCCGCCGGCTGCTGGTCATGGACGAACTGCGCGGAACGCCCGTCGGGAACGCCGCGGAAGCGCTCGGGGCCCTGGGGCCGGACGCGCGGGCGGGTCTCGGCTCCGAGCTGCTGCGCGCCACCCTGCACCAGATCGCCTCCGACGGCGTCTTCCACGCCGACCTGCACCCGGGCAACATCCTCCTGCTCGACTCCGGCACGCTGGCCCTGCTGGACTTCGGCTCGGTGGGCCGGCTGGACCCCTTGAGCCAGCAGGCGCTCGGCCTGCTCCTGCTCGCGATCGACAAGAACGACAACCAGCTCGCCACCGACGCGCTCCTGGACCTCCTGGACCGCCCCGCGGACTTCGACGCCCGCGGCTTCGAGCGCTCGCTGGGCCAGCTCATGGTCCGCTACCGCAACGGCTTCGCGGGCCGCGGCGGCTCCGAGCTCTTCACCTCCCTCTTCGCCCTCGTGATCCAGCACGGCTTCACGGTCCCGCAGCAGATCGCCGCCGCGTTCCGCGCCCTCGCCGCGCTCGAGGGCACGCTCGCGCTCATCGACCCGGCGCTCGACGTCGTCCAGGCCGCCCGCGAGGAGGGACGCCGGATCGCCGGCGCCGCGATCGGCCCCGGCGGATGGAAGGAGGCCCTCGAGACGCGCGCCCTGCACCTGCTGCCCGCGCTGTCCACCCTGCCGCGCCGCGTCTCGAAGATCACCGAGGACCTCGAGGAGGGCCGGCTCTCCGTCAACGTCCGCGTTCTCGCACATGCGGCGGACCGCGGCTTCCTGAACCGCCTGGTCCAGCAGGTCGTCGTGGCGATCCTCGCGGGGGCCGCGACGCTCGGGGCGATCGTCCTGATCGCCACCGAGACCGGGCCGTTCCTAACCGAGAACATCCGCACCCACGCGTTCTTCGGCTACCTCCTGCTCTTCATGGGCTTCATCCTGGCCCTGCGGGCCGTGGTCCTGGTCTTCCAGCGGGACCGCTACGACGCGTCCGATCCGGACAGAAGGGCCGGGGGCTGAACCATGGACCTCGCATCGACCACCGCGCTGCGGCTGCGCGACGCGCTCGCGGACGGGACCGTCTCCGCGCGCGAGGCGGCCGAGCATTACCTGCGCCGGATCGAGGAGCTGAACCCTCGCCTGCGCAGCTTCGTCACGGTCACCGCCGACGCCGCGCTCGAGGAGGCGGGGCGCGCCGACCAGGCGTGGGCCGCGGCCCGGAACGCCCCGGGCGGCCGCGCGAACCCGGAACCGCTGCCCCCGCTGCACGGGATGCCCGTGGCCTACAAGGACCTCTGGGAGGTCGCGGGGGTCCCCACGACGTTCGGCTCGGCGGCCGTCCCCGCGCAGACGGCGGAGGCCGACCACGCGGTGCCGGCGCGGCTGCGGGCGGCGGGCGCCGTGAGCCTGGGCAAGACGCAGATCCCGGAGTTCGGCCTCAACGCGTACTCGGAGAACCGGATCGCGCCGCCGGCCCGGAACCCGCTGGACCCGGAGCTGACCCCGGGAGGGTCCTCCGGCGGGACGGCGGCGGCCGTCGCGGCGGGCATGCTGCCCTTCTCCCCGGGGAACGACGGCGGCGGGTCCATCCGCATCCCGGCGGCGGCGTGCGGGCTCGTGGGCCTCAAGCCGGGCTTCGGGACGGTCCCCGCGGACCTGGTCAACGGCACCGAGGACCAGTGGGGCGCGCCGCGGCTCGCCGTGTCCGGTCCGATCGCCCGCAACGCCGCCGACGTGGCCCTGCTCCTGGACGCCCTCGTCGGGGATCCAGGAGGGGACGACGCCGGGGCCGCGCCCGGCGTCGGACGCCATCTCGCCGCCGCGCTGCGCGCGGATCCGGGCGGCGGGCGCCCCCTGCGCATCGGGTTGAGCACGCGCTCCCCGTTCGACCCCTACTACCCGACCGCTCTGGACGCGGACGCCGGGGAGGCGCTGCGCCGCGGCGTCGTGCTCCTGGAACGCGCGGGGCACCACGTCGAGGACGCGGACCTGCGCTACGACAACCGCTACGCTCCGGCCTTCCAGACCATCTGGACCGCGGGGCTCGCGGAGGCGCCCATCCCCACGGCCGGGGAGCCCTACCTGACCCGGCTCGCGCGGGACTTCCGGGACCGCGCGGCGCGCACGCCCGCGCCGCAGAAGGAATCGGCGGCGCGGATCCTGCGCAAGATCGCCGAGGACTGCCGCGCCCAGTGGGGCCGGTACGACGCCGTGTTGACGCCGGCCCTGGCGCACCTGCCGCCGCCGATCGGCTACTTCACGGCCCACGGCGCGGACGACGACTACCGGCTGCAGTGCCTCTTCACGCCGTTCACGTCCATGGTCAACGTCTCCGGGCTCCCGGCCGCCGTCCTGCCCACGCACACCACCGCCGGCGGGCTCTCGATGGGCGTGCAGCTCATCGGCCGGGCCGGCTCTGAGGCGTTCCTGCTGGGCCTGCTCGCCCAGCTCGAGGGCGTGTGATCCGCCGCACAGAAGTGGGCATTGCGCCGGTCCGCGGCGGAAAATCGGGTAAATGACCACTTCAACCTCTCCCCGCGCGGGGTCCGAAGCCACGTTCTTCGGGCACCCGCGGATGCTGTTCAACCTCTTCAGCGTCGAACTGTGGGAACGCTTCTCCTTCTACGGGATGCAGGGCATCCTCGCGTACTACATGTACTACTCCGTCACCGACGGCGGGCTCGGCATGGACCAGGGCCTGGCCCTGAGCCTCGTCGGCGCGTACGGCGGCGGGGTGTACCTGAGCACCATCTTCGGCGCCTGGGTGGCGGACCGCCTGCTCGGCTCGGAGCGCGTGCTCTTCTACACCGCGCTGATCGTCATGGCGGGGCACATCGCCCTGGCGGTGCTGCCGGGCGGGCTCGGCCTCGCGGTCGGCCTCCTGCTCGTGGCCGTCGGCTCCGGCGGCGTCAAGGCGACCGCCACCTCGCTCGTCGGCTCGCTGTACTCGCCGCAGGACACGCGCCGCGACGCCGGCTTCTCCATCTTCTACATGGGCGTGAACATCGGCGCGCTGATCGGACCGCTGCTGACGGGCCTGCTCATGGTCGAACACGGCTTCCACTTCGGCTTCGGGCTCGCCGCGATCGGCATGGCCGTGGGCCTGGCCGTCTACGCGGCCGGGCGCAAGAAGCTTCCGGAGTCCACCCACCACGTCGCGAACCCGCTGCCGCGCGAACAGGGCCTGCGCTACGGCCTCGTGTTCCTCGCCGCGCTGGCCGTCGTCGTGGCGCTGCTCGCCACGGGCGTCGTGAACCCGGACAACCTCGCCAACACGATCGCCATGACGGTCATCGCCGCGTCGGTCGCGTACTTCGTGGTGATCCTGTCCTCGAAGAAGGTCACGGGGACGGAACGGCGCCGCGTGGGCGCGTTCATCCCGCTCTACATCGCCTCGGCCGCGTTCTGGGCGCTGTTCCAGCAGCAGTTCACGTTCATCGCCGTGTACGCGGAGCAGCGCCTCGACCGCAGCCTGTTCGGCTGGGAGATGCCGCCGAGCTGGGTCCAGTCCATCAACCCCGTGTTCATCATCGTCTTCGCGGCCGTCTTCGCCGCGCTGTGGACGAGGATGGGCGAGCGCCAGCCGTCGACCCCGCTGAAGTTCGGGGCCGCCCTCGTGGTCATCGGGATCGCCTACCTCGCGTTCATCCCGCTCGAGTCGCTGTCCATGACGCCGCTGCTCGCGCTCGTGGGCATCCTGCTGCTGTGCACGTGGGCGGAGCTGCTGCTGAGCCCGATCGGCCTGTCCGTGGCGACCAAGCTGGCCCCGGTCGCGTTCACGACGCAGATGATCGCGCTCTTCTACCTCTCCGTCTCCCTCGGCACGACGCTCGCGGGCATCCTGGCCGGCTTCTACACGGAGGGCAACGAGGTCCCGTACTTCGTGGCCCTCGGCGGCACCTCGATCGCCCTGGGCGTCGCCCTCGCGTTCGCCACGCCGGCGATCAAGCGGCTCATGTCCGGGGTCAAGTAGCCCGGCCGGTCCCGGACCGGCGGTACGACGGCGGACGGCGCCCTTCCGCGCAGAGGGGCGCCGTCCGCCGTCGTTTCAGCGGGCCCATACCGTCGGGGGCCGCGCCCCCGGATGCGCGGCCGGGGGCGGCCCTGCGGGCTACGGCACGTAGCTGGCGAAGAGGGCGGCCGCCAAGAAGCCGAAGAGGAGCCCGAGGCCGAGCACGAGGTAGCCCATGACCAGGCCGGCGATCGCCATGCCGCGCCCGGAGGGCTCCCTGCGCAGCGCGATGTGGCCCGTGACGATCGCCGCGATCTGCGGAGCGAAGAGCGTCCCGAAGGAGATCAGCCCGACGATCCCGCAGACGAGCGAGATGATGCTGAGGGTCTTCGGCTCGGCGGGCGCGTAGCCGAAGGCCGGTTGCGGTGCCGCAGAGGGCGGGGCCTGGTCGGCGTAGGGGTTGCGCGGTGCCTGCCCGCCCGGCCCCGGGTACTGTCCGCCGGACGCCCACCCCGGCGCCGGCGGCACCGCCCGGCCGTCCTGCCCGGGCTGCTGCTGCCCGCCCACGGGGGTCGACCACGAGGGGTGCTGGGGGTCGTTGAACGGCCGGTCCTGGTCGTTGGCCATCGGTGGCGGGTCCTTCGGGGTCGGTGGCTTCTCCTCCCCATTCTAGGCCGGAGAAATGTTCAGGCACCGTCCACTTTTGGCTACGGCTTTCTGCCAAGCTGTAGCCATGGCCGAGAACCGCGCGGGCACGCGAGCCCTTCCCCAGGACCTGATCGACGTCGACGCCGTGAGGGGCGCGTACTTCGACGTGAAACCCGACCCTTCCGATCCGGACCAACGCGTGGCGTTCGGGACGTCCGGGCACCGCGGCAAGTCGGTGAACGGCTCCTTCAACGAGGACCACATCGCCGCGATCACGCAGGCGATCGTCGAGTACCGGGCGGGGCAGGGCATCACGGGCCCGCTCTTCCTCGGCAAGGACACCCATGCCCTCTCCGATCCGGCCCAGGACACCGCCCTGGAGGTCCTGGCCGCGAACGGCGTGCGGGTCCTCGTCGACGCGCGCACCGGCTGGACGCCGACCCCCGCGCTGTCCCACGCGATCCTCGTCCACAACCGCGCCCTGTCCGGGACGGGCAACGCCGGCCGGGCGGACGGGATCGTCGTGACCCCGAGCCACAACCCGCCGAGCGACGGCGGCTTCAAGTACAACCCGCCGCACGGCGGGCCCGCGGACTCCGACGCGACCGGGTGGATCGCCGGGCGCGCCAACGAGCTGCTCGAGGCGGGGCTGCAGGGCGTGCGGCGCATCCCGCTGGTCCAGGCCCGCCTGTCCGGCACGATCGGCAGCTACGACTACCTCGCCGCGTACGTCGACGACCTGCCGTCGGTGGTGAACCTGGACGCGATCCGCTCGGCGGGCGTGCGCATCGGCGCGGACCCCATGGGCGGGGCCTCGGTGGACTACTGGGGGGCGATCGGCGAACGCCATGGCCTGGATCTGACGGTGGTGAACCCGGAGGTCGATCCGCGCTGGGCGTTCATGACGCTGGACTGGGACGGGAAGATCCGCATGGACTGCTCCTCCCCCGCCGCCATGGCCGGCCTGATCTCCGCGGTACGGGACGGCGGGGCGGCGTACGACATCGCGACGGGGAACGACGCCGACGCGGACCGGCACGGGATCGTCACCCCCGACGCGGGGCTGATGAACCCGAACCACTTCCTGGCGGTGGCGATCGACTACCTCTACCGGAACCGGCCGCTGTGGCCGTCCGGCGCCGGGGTGGGCAAGACCCTGGTCTCCTCCTCGATGATCGACCGCGTCGCCGCGTCGCTCGGACGCGAGCTCGTGGAGGTCCCGGTGGGCTTCAAGTGGTTCGTGCCAGGGCTGCTGGACGGCAGCGGCGTCTTCGGCGGCGAGGAGTCCGCGGGGGCCAGCTTCGTGCGCTTCGACGGCACCCCGTGGACCACGGACAAGGACGGGATCCTGCTGGCGCTGCTGGCCAGCGAGATCCAGGTCGTCACCGGCCGGTCCCCGAGCGCCCGCTACGAAGAGCTGACCACGCAGTTCGGCTCGCCCGCGTACGCGCGGATCGACGCCGCGGCGAACCGGGCGCAGAAGGCGGCCCTGGGCAGGCTGTCCGCCGCGGACGTGCCGGCGACCGAGCTCGCGGGCGAATCGATCACGGCCAAGCTCACCGAGGCGCCGGGCAACGGCGCGGCGATCGGGGGCCTGAAGGTCACGACCGAGAGCGCCTGGTTCGCAGCCCGCCCGTCCGGGACGGAGGACGTCTACAAGATCTACGCCGAGTCCTTCAAGGGCGCCGAGCACCTGGCGCTGGTCCAGGCGGAGGCCAAGGCGCTCGTCGACTCCGTCATCGGCTGAGCGGCGCCGGACCGGCAGGGCCTGACCGTACGACGCCGGAGCCGGGCTTCCGCTGCCTGCGGAAGCCGGGCTCCGGCGTCGTACTGGGTCTGGAACCGGGCGGGGCGCCCGGGGCGGCCCTAGTTGCTCTCGGCGGCGGCGCGCAGGCCCTCGAGGACCTGGGCGACCTGACCGGCGACCTCGGAATCGTCCTTCGGGTGCAGCTCGGCGAAGCGGACCACGGAGTTCGGGATGGAGAGCTTGACGTCCTCGAGCACCTTGGCGCCGGCGATGCCGACGGCCTTGCGGGCCTCGTCCTGGGCCCACACGCCGCCGAACTGGCCGAACGCGGTGCCGATCACGGCCGCCGGCTTGTCCTTCACGGCGCCGGCGCCGAAGGGGCGGGACAGCCAGTCGATGGCGTTCTTCAGCACGGCCGGCATGGTGCCGTTGTATTCCGGGGAGACCAGGAGCAGGGCGTCGGCCCCGGCCGCGGCGGCGCGCAGCTCGGCGACGCCTTCCGGAAGCGCGCCCTCGACGTCGACGTCCTCGTTGTAGAAGGGGAGCTTCTCCAGGCCGGAGTACACGTTGACGTCGACGCCCTCGGGGGCGTGCTCGGCCGTGGCCTCGGCGAGCTTGACGTTGGTGGAGCCGTTGCGGAGGGACCCGACGAGGGTGAGGACGGTGGTTGCCATGGTGGTCTCCTGGGGAGTCGGTGGACCAGTCCGCAGACTGGTTGATTTTTCAAGGGATTCAACCGCGCGGCCCTCCGCACTGTTCCCGGACCGGGGGTGACCCTTGCCACATGGACGGTGGCTCCGCCCGGTGGGAAATGCCGGCCCCGACGCTACAGGAGGTCCCGGAGGAGCTTTGACTTGGCCCAGCCATGCGGCGGGTAGACGGCCTTGAGCGTGTCCACCATGGCCGTCTTGGAGAGCACGGGGCGCTGCTGGCTGAACGTTTCGAAGCCGTAGCGGCCGCGGTAGTTGCCCATCCCCGAGGCGCCCGCGCCGCCGAACGGCAACCCCAGGACGCCGGCGTGCAGGTTGCAGACGTTGAGCCCGATCGCCCCCGCCCGCACCTGGTCCTCGAAGGCCGTCTGCAGGCGCGGCTTCTCGCTGAACAGGTAGGCCGCCAGCGGCGTGGGGCGGGAATTGACGAACCGCACCGCCGCGTCGAAGGAGTCCACGCGGAGGATCGGCAGGATCGGGCCGAAGATCTCCTCCTGCATCACGGGCGCGTCCGCGGGGACCCCGGTCAGGAGGGTGGGCTCGATGTAGCGTTCGATCGGGTCCACGGTGCCGCCGGTCACGGTGGTTCCGGGGTCGGCGTGGGCGTCGTCGAGGAAGCGGTTGAGGCGGCGGAACGCGGCGTCGTTGACGATCCGCCCGTAGTCGGAGCTCTTGGCCGGGTTGCGCCCGTAGAAGGACGTCACGGCCTTCGCCAGCTGCTTCTCGAGGGCGTCCGCGGCGGGGCCGACGGCGAGGACGTAGTCCGGCGCGATGCAGGTCTGGCCGGCGTTCATGAACTTGCCGAAGGCGATCCGTCGCGCGATCGCGGGCACGTTGCCGTCGACGACGACGGCGGGGCTCTTGCCGCCGAGCTCGAGCGTCACGGGGGTGAGGTGCTCGGCGGCGGCCCGGGCGACGATCTTCCCGACGCGTTCCCCGCCGGTGTAGAAGATGTGGTCCCACGGCTCGGCGAGCAGGGCCTGGCTGGCCTCGGCACCGCCCTCGACGACGGCGACGGCCCGCGGGTCCAGGAACAACGGGATGAGGCGGGCCATCAGCGCGGACGTTGCGGGGGCCTGCTCGGAGGGCTTGAGGACCACGCAGTTGCCGGCGGCGAGCGCGGCGACCATTGGGCAGAGCAGCAGCTGCAGCGGGTAGTTCCACGGTCCCAGGATCAGCACGAGGCCCTTGGGCTGGGGCTCCACCTTGGCGGTGGCGGGCTGCATGGACAGCGGGGCGCGGACGTGGCGGGCCGCCATCCACTCGGTGAGGTAGAGCTGGGCGTGGTCGATCTCGCTGCGCAGCAGGTCCAGCTCGGTCAGCTTCGCCTCGATCGCGGGCTTGCCGAGGTCCTCGGCGAGCGCGGCGAGGATGTCCTCCTCGTGCGCCTCGAGCATCCGCTCGAGGCTGCGCAGCTGCGCGGCGCGGTGGCGGCGCGTGTGCATCAGGCGGGAGTGGCTGGAGTCGCGCAGCCGGGCGACGGTCTCGGCGACGCCGGGGACGTGCGGGGCGCCCGCCTCGGCGCCCCGTCCGGCGTCGTCCTGCTCCTGGTCCGGCGCGACGTCGGCCGGAGGGCGCGGCTTGCCGCGAGAGAAAAGTCCCATGCCCCGACCTTAGCGCCTCGGGTTACCCCGCGGTACGGCCGCCGGCCGCATGACGGGCGGCATGCCGGGCTACGGCTGGCTGCCCCAGAAGACGTCGCCGCCCGTGCAGTCGCGGGGCCGTTCGCCGTCCAGGGGCATGATGCCGCCGCCGAGGGAGATGAGGTCGCCGAGGCCGAGCTGCTTCTTCCCGGGGACCTGCACCACGCCGGCCTCCAGGGTGGTCCCGTGCGGGAACACCACCAGCACGGGGCCCGAGCCGTCGCGGGGGGCGACGACGGCACACCCGCCCTCGTCGACCGCGAGGTTGCCCTGCAGGAGCGCGTCCATGTGCGCGTCCGGCTCCTCGGCCAGGGCCAGGAGCTTCATCCCGGAGTCCTCCAGCAGCACCGTGCCACTGGGCGCGGCCGCGGCGCCTCCGCCACCGTCCCCCGAACAGCCGGCCAACGCCAGCCCCAACAACGCCGCCCCGGCGATCATGCGCCGGCGGTCCCCCCACGATGCCTTCATGCCCCCATCCCAGCATCCCGGCGCCGGGGCGGCAAGAGCGGCTGGATTCCGCCGACGATCGAGTTCGCTCTCGGCCAGATGCCCGCCATTCACTCCGATCGTTCCAGGGGGAGTGCGTGGTATGGTTTCCTCATCATGATCAGCCCGCTCGCCTCACGGCTCGGGCTGATTTTCTTTAACCGGAGGACCATTGGCTGAGTACACCAAGCAGTGGCTTTCGGTCGAGGACCAGGTCGCAAAACTTGCCTCTCGCGGTGTCGGGATCCCTGAGGGCAGCAGCGGTGCGCAACTGCCGCGCCAGGTCGGATACTACCGGCTGACCGGCTACCTCTATCCGTTCCGCGCTTCGGAGACGTATGTGGACGATGACGGCCGTGCACGGGTGAGGGTCCTGAACCACTACCGGCCCGGCACATCCATCGGGGACGCCGCGGCGCTCATCGACTTCGAACGGCGGCTGCGGATGCTGATCCTGGAGGGGATCGAGAGGATTGAGGTCTCGCTCCGCATGCAGATCGGGTACGTGCTGGGCCGCCGCTCCGCCTTCGCCCATCTCGAGCCCGGCACGTTCGTCGCGGCCTTCACGGACCCCCAGATGGACCCGGAAACCGGAGCATCGCTGCCGAGCCGGCACGAGCAATGGACCACCCGGATCGCGAGCCTGAACTACGTGAGAAACGTAGCGGCCCACCACGCGCGGATCTTCAACCGCAAGCTGGTCACCGCTCCGAAGCGGCCCGGCAAAGGGCAAGTTCCCCTCCTGGACCACCTCAGGGATGAGGAGTCCTCCAAGCAGGTCTTTGGCCTGTACAACGTCCTGGCCGTGATGGCCTACCTGCTCCGTACGATCGATCCGAACAGCGCCTGGGCCGGCCGCGTCGTCGAACTCATTGGCTCGTTCCCTCGAGTCGGATACGTGACCCCTCGATCCATCGGAGTGCCCGATGACTGGACGAGTCTGGGCCTCTGGCAGCCCTAGATGATCGAGTCCGAATGGCTCCGGCACGCCCGGCAGCACTTGCCGGACCTGTTCCCGAACCTGCTGCACCAGGACCGCCACCTGCTCGGGCCCGGGCTGGCTCCCCCGCTGCCCGCCGGGTAGGCTCGCCAGCAGTGACTCGGGGTGTCCGCCGCGCGGACTGAGAACACACCCGTACACACCTGATCTAGTTCGTACTAGCGGAGGGATGTCGCTCATGGACCACCGTGCGCCCACGCATCTTCAGCAAGACGCCGGCGCGCCCGGCACCGTCCTGGAGCGCCTGCGCTCCGCCACCCCCCTGGTGCAGTGCCTGACCAACGCCGTGGTCACCAACTTCACCGCCAACGTCCTGCTCGCCGCCGGCGCCGCGCCCGCCATGGTCGACGTGCCCGGCGAGGCCGGCGACTTCGCGCGGATCGCCTCCGCCGTCCTGGTGAACCTCGGCACCCCGCACCGGGAGCAGCGCGAGGCCATGATGGAGGCCGCCCGCGCCGCCCACGAGTACGGCACGCCGTGGGTCCTGGACCCCGTCGCCGTCGGCCCCCTCGCCCTGCGCACCGACTTCGCCCACTTGCTCCTGGAGCTGAACCCCGCGGTGATCCGCGGCAACGCCTCGGAGATCATGGCCCTGGCCGGCAGCGGGGCCGGCGGTCGCGGCGTCGACTCCACGGACGCCGTCGAAGCCGCCCTGCCCGCCGCCCGCGCGCTCAGCGAACGCACGGGCGCCGTCGTCGCCGTCTCCGGCCCCGTCGACCTGGTCACGGGACCGGGCGGGACGCTGCACGTCCACGGCGGCAGCGAGCTGCTCACCCGCGTCACCGGGGGCGGCTGCGCCCTCGGCGCGCTCGTCGCCGCCTGCGTCGCCTCCCACGGCGACCCGCTCCAGGCCACCGCGGCAGCGCACGCCTGGTACTCGGCCGCGGCGGAGGACGCCGCGGCGACGGCGGGCGGCCCGGGGACGTTCGCCCCCGCCTTCCTCGACGCGCTGGCGGGAACGACGCCGGAGCGGCTCGCCTCCGCGGGAGCCGTGCGATGAGCGCCGCGCAGAACGCCGTGTTCCACCACGGCTCCTTCCGCCTGGGCACCTACCTCGTCGCCGACTCGGCCAGCACGGCCGGGCGCCCGCTGCCGGAGGTCGTCGCCGCGGCCGTCGCCGGCGGCGTGGACATGGTCCAGCTGCGCTGCAAGGACGTCCCCGCCCGGGACTTCTTGGCCCTGGTCCTCGCCACGGCCCGGCACACCGCCGGGCGAGCGGCCCTGATCGTCAACGACCGGGTGGACGTCTTCCTCGCCGCGCGGGACGCCGGAGCCGTCGTCGACGGCATGCACATCGGCCAATCGGACCTGCCCGCCGACGCCGTGCGCCGCCTGATCGGGCCCGCCGCGATCCTGGGCCTCAGCGCGTCGCGGACCGCCCAGTTCGAGGCCGTCGCCGCCCTGCCGGAGGGGACCGTGAGCTACCTGGGCACGGGGGCCGTCCGCCCCACGCCCACCAAGAAGGACCACCCGGAACCGCTCGGCTTCGAGGGCCTGGCCGCGCTCACGGCCCGGGCCCCGCTGCCGTGCGTCGCGATCGGCGGGCTGGCCCACGGCGACGCCGCGGCCGTCCACGCCGCCGGGGCCGCCGGGATGGCGATCGTCCGGGCGGTGTGCGCCGCCGGGGATCCGGAGGCCGCGGCCCGTTCCCTGGCCGCCGAGTGGGCGGCCGTCACCCACCCCGGGGAGGCAAGCGCATGAGCGTCCCCAACATCCTCTCCGTCGCCGGCTCCGACCCGTCCGGCGGCGCCGGCATCCAGGCCGACCTGAAGTCGATCGCCGCGTGCGGCGGCTACGGCATGGCCGCCGTCACCGCGCTCACCGCGCAGAACACGCGCGGCGTCACCGGCGTCCACGTCCCGCCCGCCGCGTTCCTCGCCGAGCAGCTCGCCTCGGTCTCCTCCGACGTCCGGATCGACGCCGTGAAGATCGGCATGCTCGCCTCCGCGGAGCTCATCGACACCGTCGCCGCCTGGCTGCGCGCCCTGCGCGGGGGCGCCCCCGGGGACGACGCCGGAGCCCCCGTCGCCAGGGACGGCACCGAAGCCGCGGGTCCGGGCGGGCGGCGGGGCACCGGCGTCGTCCTGGATCCGGTGATGGTCGCCACGAGCGGCGACCGGCTGCTCGACGCCGACGCGGAGGCGGCGCTGCACGCCCTGCTGCCGCTCGCCGACGTCGTCACCCCCAACGTGCCCGAGCTCGCCGTCCTCACGGGCAGCGCCCCCGCCCCCACGTGGGACGAGGTCCTGGACCAGGCGCAACGGCTCGCCGCGCGGCACGGCGTCCTGGTGCTCGCCAAGGGCGGTCACCTCGCCGCGGACGGGCGCTGCCGCGACGCGCTCGTGGGCGCCGACGGGGTCCTGCTGGAGCTCGACGGCGTGCGCGTCGACACCGCCAACACGCACGGCACCGGGTGCTCGCTCTCCTCCGCCCTCGCCACGCTCTTCGCCCGCACCGGGTCCTGGACCGACGCCCTGCGGCTGGCCAAGCCGTGGCTCGAGGGGGCCCTGCGCGGGGCGGACCGGCTCGACGTCGGCGGCGGGCACGGGCCCGTGGACCACCTCGGCGCCCTCTGGGCCGGGCAGCGGCCCCCGTCCACGGACGCGCTCCTGTCCACGTGGTGGGACGGGATCGCCGGCCTGCGCGCGGGCATCGACCGGCTCGCGTTCATCCGCGGGCTCAAGGACGGGACGCTGGACCGCACCGACTTCGAGCACTACCTGGCCCAGGACGCCCTGTACCTGCGCACCTACGCGCAGGTCCTCTCCCGGGCCTCCGAACTCGCCCCGAACCCCCGGGAGCAGCGCTTCTGGGCCGCGGGAGCGCACGCGTGCCTCGAGGAGGAGCTGGTCCTGCACCGCACGCGGCTCGGCGGCGCGGAGCTGCCCGCGCCCACCGCGACGACGGCCGCCTACCTGAACCACCTCACCGCCTCCGGGCGCGGCTACCCCGAGCTCGTCGCCGCGATCCTGCCCTGCTACTGGCTCTACCAGGACGTGGGCTCGCGCCTCGCGGGGGCCGCGCACCCGGACCACCCCTACGGAGACTGGCTCGCGACCTATTCCTCCCCGGAGTTCGACGCGGCCACGCGGGACGCGATCGCGATCGTCGAGCTCACTGCTGCCCGGGCCCGCCCGGACGAGCTCGCCGCGATGCGGTACGCGTTCGACGAATCCTCGCGGCACGAGCTGCTCTTCTTCGCCCAGACGACGGCGGACGGGGACCCCGGCGGGGCCGGGGCCGCCTTCGCCGACACGTCACGGGCGGTGCGGGCCGGCGCCGAGTAGGATGCCGTGGGGGCGCGGCCGCACGGCGCCGCGCCCTGCCCGCACCGAACCGGAAGAGCCCCATGAGCAGCACGACGCCCGGCCAGCCCGCCCCCACCCCCCGCACCGACGCGCCGCCGCGGCACCCGCTCGGCCTCGGCTGGACGCTCCACGGCGACGGGCGCACCATCCGCCCCGGCACGGTCGTGGCGCCCGACGAGCGGCTCGGCTGGTTCCAGACCGCCGGAATCGGCGTGCAGCACGTCATGGCGATGTTCGGCGCCACCGTGCTCGTGCCGACCATCACCGGGTTCCCGGTCACCACGACCCTGCTGTTCTCCGGCATCGGCACCCTGCTCTTCCTGGTGGTCACCGCCGGGCGCGTGCCGAGCTACCTCGGCTCCTCCTTCGCGTTCATCGCCCCCGTCACGGCCTCCATGAGCGCGCACGGCATGGCCGGGGCGCTCGGCGGGATCGTGGTGGCCGGCGCGGCGCTGTTCCTCGTGGGCCTCGTGGTCCAAAGGGCCGGCACGGGGTGGATCCACGCCTTCATGCCCCCCGTCGTCATGGGCACGATCGTGGCGCTCATCGGCCTGAACCTGGCCTCCACGACCTTCCCCGCGATGAAGGAGTTCACGCTCACCACGTTCACGACCGTCGCGGCGATCGTCGTCTCCGCCGTGCTCTTCCGCGGCCTGCTGGGGCGCCTGTCCATCCTGCTCGGCATCGTCGTCGGCTACCTCGTGGCCCTCGCCCAGGGCCAGGTGGACTTCTCGAAGGTCGGCGACGCGTCCTGGCTGGGCCTGCCGCCGTTCGCCCTGCCCGCGTTCCACCTGGACGTGATGGTCCTGTTCCTGCCCGTGGTGTTCGTCCTGGTCGCCGAGAACATCGGCCACGTCAAGACCGTGGGCCTGATGACCCGGCGCAACCTGGACGGCGTCAACGGCCGCGCCCTGATGGCCGACGGCGCCGCGACCGTCCTGGCCGGCGTCGGCGGCGGCTCCGGCACCACGACCTATGCGGAGAACATCGGGGTCATGGCCTCCTCCCGCGTCTACTCCACCGCCGCCTACTGGGTCGCCGGGACCGTGGCCATCCTGGTGTCCTTCCTGCCGCAGTTCGGCGCCGTCATCAACACCATCCCGCAGGGCGTCAGCGGCGGCGCGGGGATCGTCCTGTACGGCATGATCGGCATCATCGGCGCCCGCCTGTGGGTGCAGAACCAGGTCAACTTCTCCAACCCCATCAACCTCATGACCGCCGGCACCGGACTGATCATCGCGATCGCCATGGGCAGCGAGTCCCTCGAGGTCGGCGGCATGAAGTTCGGCGGGATCGCGCTCGGCACCGCCGCCACGCTGCTCGTCTTCCACGCCATGACCGCGATCGCCCGCGTCCGCGGCACGGAGCCCACCGACGCCCCGGAGGACACGGGCACCGAGCCCAGCAAGCTCGGCTGAGCCCGGCGGCGGCCCCACCCGCGCACCGGTAGGATGGCCCGGTGGCAGAGTGGAACCGGGAGTGGGCCTCCGAGCAGTGGCAGGCCGGGGTCCGGGAATGGATCTCCATGGTCCTGGACACCTACTCGCTGGCCCAGACCGGCCCCCTGGAGCAGAAGCGGATCCGGCTCTGGTCCACGCAGATCGTGGTCCCCACCGACCACGGGCGGCTGTACTTCAAGGCGAACAACCCGGGCCAGCAGGGCGAGGCCTCGGTCACGGCGACGGCAGCCAACCTGGCGCCCGAGCAGCTCGTCATGCCGCTCGCGATCGAACCGGCCCGCGGCTGGATGATCTCCCCCGACTACGGCGACACGCTGACGTCCCTGCCGAGCACGGACTACCAGCTGTGGGTCCGCCTCGTGTGCGACTTCGCGAGGCTCCAGCTCGAGCTCGTCCCCTTCGGCGACACGCTGTTCGACGCGGGGCTTCTGCACATGGACCCGGCCTGGCTGCCCGCCTACATCGACGAGCAACTGGTCCTGCATGCCTCGATGCCTCCCGAGCACCCCCTGCACCTGCCCGCGCGCGACGCGGAGGACCTGCACCGCCAGCTCGACGTCATCCACGGGATGTGCGATTACCTCGCCGCCGGGCCCGTGCCCTTGACGCTGGAGCACAACGACCTGCACCGGAACAACACCTTCCTGCCCTCCACCCCGGACGAGCCGCTGCGCTTCATGGACCTCGGCGACGCGTACTGGGCCCACCCGTTCTCCAGCCTCGGCCGGCCCATCGCCGCGATGTGCGAGGAGCTCGGCACGACGCCGTCGGACCCGCGGATCCGGCGCGTGGTCACGGCCTACCTGGAGCAGTGGCGGGAGTACGGCACGGTCGAGCAGCTGCGCCCCTACGTGGAACCGGCCCTGAGGATCGGGAAGATGCAGGCGCACGGGACGTGGATGCGGATCCTTTCCGGAGCGGACGAGGACGAGCTGCGGCGCTACGCGCACCTGACCCTGCGTCCCCTGGCAGAGCTCATCCAGCCGGTCCTGGGATAGCCGCCACCCCGCCGGCGGGGTCAGCGCTGCGGCCAGGCTCCCCGTTCGGCCAGGACGCCCGCCAAGAGGTCGGCCCGGTCCGTCATGATCCCGTCGACCCCGAGGTCGATCAGCCGGCGCATGTCGCCTGGCTCGTCCACGACCCACACGTGCACGTGCAGGCCCTCGGAATGCGCGTGGGCCAGGAAGCGCGGCGTCACGAGGGGCAAGCGGCCGGACCGCTCCGGCACCTGCAGCGCCACGACGCCGCGCAGCCACGGCCGCAGGAGCCGCTGCAGCCCCAGCGCGGACAGCAGCGTGAAGGCCGCGACGAGCGGAGCTCCCGGGCTCGCGGCCAGGGGTCCGGGCACGCGCCGCTGGACGGCGCGGCGGCGGGCGTCGGAGAAGGAGGCCACGAGCACGCGGTCCCGCGCCCCGTACTGCTCGATCAGGCGCGCCATCGGCTCCGCCCCGGCCGCGTCCTTGAGGTCCACGTTCAGGTGCACGTCCGGCCAGGCGGCCAGGAGCTCCTCGAAGGTGGGGATCGGCTCCGTGCCGGCGACCCGGAAAGCCCCGAGCTCCGCCGCCGTGTGGTCGCCGAGCCGGCCCGACCCGTCCGTGGTGCGCTCGAGCGTCTCGTCGTGGAAGACCATGAGGACGCCGTCCCGGCTGGTCCGCACGTCCAGCTCGAGGTAACGGAATCCCAGCTCGACGGCGGCGCGGAACGCGGCCATCGTGTTCTCCGCCCCGTCCGGCGCGAAGCCGCGATGGGCGAAGGCGAGCGGTCCCCGGGCAGAACCGGGGAGGCTACGATGCAGGTACGGAACCCCGCGCGGGACCGGTGCGTTCACGCGTGACACTCTACGGCAGGAGGCGGCCCGTGGCCCTCGTCCGGCTCGCGCACGGATCCCCCGGTCCGAGCGCCCGGGAGAACCTGGACCTCGTGCGTGCCTGGGCGGAGGCCGCGGCGTACGACGGCGCGGCCGTGCTCGTGACCCCCGAGCTGTTCTGCGCACCGGATCCCACCGCGTCCGGCGGGGCGCTCAGGGCCCGCTTCGCCGAGATCGCGCGCACCTCCGGGATCGCCCTGGTCGCCTCGAGCCCGGAGCACGACGCCGGGGCGCGCTTCGTTGCGCTGAGCTGGTGGGACCGCTTCGGGAACCTCGGCGGGCACGTCCGAAAGCACCGCCCCGGCCCCGCCCAGCTCGCGTCCGGCTTCAGCGCGTGGGACGGACCTCCGGCGGCTGCGGCCCTGCAGGGCGAGGGCCTCGAGGGCGGCGTCATCTGCTGTGCCGACGACGTGGAGATCCCCGAGTTCGCGGCCTTCCTGAAGCATTCCGGCGCCGCGCGGGCGCTCGTGTCGGGCTCCGAAACCACCGCCCTCCTTGAATTCCGTAACGCGCATATACCCGATTCGGCATACTGGAATCCGATGAGATCGGGCGTGCCGTTTTCCCAACGCGGCCCCCTGCCCCAACCGCTCCTGCGCCCCTTGCCGCGGCCCTACGCCGGTTGGTTCGACGCCCGGCCGCCGGAACCGCGCGACGGATCCTGAGCGACGGCTCAACGGCTGCGGCGGGTTAGCGGGGCGTTTCGGCGAGGAGGTCCTCGATAACGCGGGCCACGCCGTCGTCCTCCAGGCTCCGGGCCAGTCCGGCGGCGGCCGCCTTGGCCAGCGGGTGCCCGGAGTCCATGGCATAGCCGCGGCCGGCCCAGGCGAGCATCTCGACGTCGTTCGGCATGTCCCCGAAGGCCACGACGTCCCCGGCCCCGAAGCCGTGCCCGGCGGCGAAGCGCTCCAGGGCCACGGCCTTGTTCACGTCCGGGCGGGCCATCTCCAGCAAGGCGACCCCCGGGGCGGAATGCGTCAGGGCCACGAGGTCCGCCACGGCCGGGTGCACGGCCTCGAAGAACACGTCCGCCGTCGGCGCGGAGGACTTCGCCAACAGCTTCACGACGCCCTCGGCCTCGAGCCGCTCGAGGGGGAACCAGTCCGGCTGGACCCCGTCGAGCCGGCGGAGCTCGGCGGGTTCCACGAACCCCGGTTCCACGTAGAGTCCCAGCGTGGTCTCCGCGGCGAAGCGGGCGCCGGGCTCCAGCCCCAGGATCCGCTCCCGGACCTCTTCGACGGCGGCCGTCGGCAGCGGAGAGGCCTCGAGGATGCGCTCCTCCTCCAGGTCGTACACGAGCGCGCCGTTGGAGCAGATCACCGTGCCGAGGTGGCCGAAGGCGCGCTGGACGGGGCCGAGCCAGCGGAACGGGCGGCCCGTCACGAACACCACGTGGATCCCGGCCTCGCGGGCGCCGCGGAAGGCCGCGACCGTCCTCGGCGAGATGCTGCCGTCAGGATGCAGGATGGTCCCGTCGATGTCGCTCGCGATCAGGCGCATGGCGTGGGCGCCGGGCTAGGGGATCTCGTGGCGGTACGGCGGGTTGGCGCCGGCCCGGGACACCGTGATCGCGGCGGCGCGCGCGGCGTAGTCCAGGATCTCCCCGAGCTGGCCGGGCGTCAGTTGGCGCAGGGCCTCCCGCCGGGCGGCGCCGACGAGCTCGCGGTCGGCGAGCGCCGAGACGAGCGCGGCCATGAAGGAGTCGCCGGCGCCGACGGTGTCCACGACGTCGACGACGGGCGCCTGGGCGCGCGCCGGACCCCCGGCCACGAGCCCCCACGGGCCGCGCGAGCCGTAGGTGGCCACGACCATCGCCGGGCCCATCGCGAGCCAGGCCGCGGCCGTGTCCTCGACGCTGCGGTTCGGGTAGAGCCATTCCAGGTCGCTGTCGCTCGCCCGGACCACGTCGCTCAGGGCCACGAAGCGCTCGACCTGCGCGACGGCGTCGGAATGGTCCTCGACGAAGCTCGGGCGCACGTTGGGGTCGAAGGTGATGGTCGCGTGCGGGCGCGCCCGGCGGACGGCGGCGAGGACGGTGCCCGCCCCGGGTTCCACGACGGTGGCGATCGATCCGGTGTGCAGGACCTGGGCGTCGTCGAGGGCGCGGTGCGCCACCGCCTCGAAGCCGGAGAGGTCCCAGACGAGGTCGAAGTCGTACGTCGCGGCGCCGACGGGGTCCAGGACGCCGCGGGCGGTGCTCGTCGGGAACCCGTCCGGGGACAGGACCTCCCGCACCGAGTTCTCCGCGAGGTGCTGGTGGATCTTCCGCCCGAAGTCGTCGTCGCCGTAGCGGCCCACGAACGTCACGGGATGCCCGAGCCGGGCCAGGCCCACGGCGACGTTCATCGGGCTTCCCCCGACGTAGCTCTTGGGTGCGGCGAGCCCTCCGGACAGGACGTCCACCAGGGCCTCGCCCATGACTGTCAGCACAATGAACCCTCTCGGAGTCGACGCGGTGAATTCAATATACCGGGGCGAACGCCTCCGCCGCCGCCACGCAGGCCGCCCAGGCCGTGGATTCCGGGTTGATCAGGGCGTAGTGGTCTCCCGGGGTCCAGTGGAAGCGCACCGGGTCCCCCGCGGCGCGGGCCGCCTCGGCGTAGCGGATCCCCTGCGCGGACGGGACGTCGAGGTCGGCGTCTGCGTGCATCACGGCGACGGGGACGCCGATCGGCAGCATCGCGAGCGGGTCGGCGCCGCGCCATCGGGCGGGCGCCTCGTCCGGGTCCGCGCCGAGCAGGATCCGGGCGGCGCCGTCGCTCAGCTGCCGGGCCGCGGCGTCGTGCAGGCACAGCACCCCCGACTGGCTCACGACGCCGGCGGGACGCAGGAGCGGTTCCGCGCCGGGCGACCCGGCGGGCAGGACGTGCCGCCCGGCCGCCCACACCGCGAGGTGCCCGCCGGCCGAGTGGCCGATCAGCACCACGGGTCCCGGATCGAGCCCGAGCCCGGCGAACGCCCCGGGGATCAGATCCAGTCCCGCCGCGACGTCCTCGAACGTCTCCGGCCATCCTCCGCGGTCGTCCCCGGGCCCACCGGTGCGCCGGTACTCGAGGTTCCAGGCGGCCCAGCCCCGCGCCGCGAGGTCGGCGGCGAGCGGGCGGCCGAGCCCGGCGTCGTACGCGGTACGCCAGTATCCCCCGTGGATGACGACGGCGGTGCCGCGGTGGGTGCCCGACGGCAGGGTCAGTTCGGCGTACTGGCTCGGCGCGTCCCCGTAGCGGTGCACGGCGGGTCCGTGCGGGGACGGGGTCACGGGGCGGGCGGGCACGGGATCGGCGGGCACCTGCTCGGCGGGCACGTTCTCAGCGGCCGGGGAACGCGGCGCGTTCCTTCGCCACGAACGCGGCGCGGCCCACGGCCGAGTCCTCGGTCGTGAACGCCTCGCGGAAGCCCGCCGCCTCCACCTCGAGCCCCTCGGCGACCCCCAGGCCCTGGACGCGGTGCATGGTGCGCTTGGCGTTGGCGACGGCCGTCGGCGAGACCCGGGCGAGCTCGGCGATCGTGGCGCGCGCGCCGTCCATCAGGGCCGCGGCGTCGTCGAACACCCGGTTGACGAGGCCGATTCCGTGGGCGTGCCGCGCGTCGATGCGCCGGCCCGTGAAGATCAGCTCGCGCGCCTGACCCGCGCCGACGCGCTGCTGCAGTCGCACCGAGCCGCCGAATCCGGGGACCAGGCCCAGGGCGACCTCGGGCTGGCCGAAGGAGGCGTCCGCGGAGGCGTAGATGAAGTCGCACGCCAGGGCCAGCTCGCAGCCGCCGCCGAGGGCGAAGCCGTTGACCGCGGCGATCACGGGCACGGGCAGCTCCTCGAGCCGCAGCGTCACCTGGTGCATGCGCCGGCCGTAGGCCTCGGCCGTGGCGGGGTCCATGCCGTCCATCTCGCGGATGTCCGCCCCGGCCACGAAGGCCTTGGTCCCGGCGCCCGTGAGGACGATCCCGCGCACCGGCCAGTCGGCGTCGCGGCCGATCCCCTCCAGCCGCCCGGTGAGCGCCAGGAGGTCGTCGACGACCTGGTTGGCCAAGGCGTTCAGCGCCTCGGGGCGGTTGACCGTGACGATCAGGGCGTCGCCGTCCTGCTCGAGGCTCAGCGTGGCGTAGCTTCCCCAGTCCATGGGCGCTCCTTTGCGTGGTGGCGGTGCGGCCGCGGGGCCGCCGTGCTGTGGCCAGCATGCCAGATCCCGCCGCCGGGGCTCCAGCGGGCGCCGTGCGGCGGCTGCCGCGTGCCCGGGAGCCGCGGGCCCGGCTACTGCGTGCGCGGCGGGTACTTGGCGTACTTGCGGAACTGGTTCGCGGCGCTGATGGCGAGGTAGAGCAGCCGCCGCGGGTGCCGCTCGGCACGGTAGCGCAGGGGGTTCACGGCCCGGCGGGCGCGGAGCAGGCGGGCGGCCTTCCCGCCGACCGGCCCGCGCAGGTGCCGCTTGAGCAACGGGGCGGGCAGGACGGTGTAGAGCACCTCGGCGTCGGCCACGGCCATCCCCTCGGGCAGCCCCGACGGCTCGAAGTCCGGGCCCAGGGCCGAGCGCACGTAGTAGCGGGCCGCGTTGTGGCCCGCGGCCGTGACGTAGTAGTGGTTGCGGCCCAGGCGCGGATTCAGCTCGAAGAACTTCACCACGCCGTCCCGGGGATCCAGCTTGGCGTCGAACATCCCGAACCCCGTCCAGCCGAGGTGCTCGAGGATCCGCCGGCCCTGGGCGATGACCTCGTCGTCGCGGGCCACGACGATCGCCGCCGAGTTGCCCAGCACGATCGGGGCGTGCTCCTCCACGACCACCTCGCCGTAGGCGGCGAGGCGCACCGAGCCGGGGGCGTCGCAGAAGTACGTGCACAGGCGCATGTTCTCGTCGCCGCCCGGAATCGACTCCTGGAGGATGAACGTGCCCTCGTAGCCGGAGGACGCGATCCGCTCCAGCAGGTCCTCGAGTTCCGCGCGGTCCGCGATCGAGTGCACCTTCTGCTTGCCCGCGAACCTCGCCCGCACCCATGCGGAGGAGTCCGACGGCTTCCCGATGAGGGGGAACGGCAGCTCGGCGGGCAGGGGCCGGGGGTGGGCCCCGGCGTCGTACTCGATCGTGACGGGATGGGGCACGCCCAGCTCGGCGCACAGGGCGTAGAAGTTCTGCTTCAGCGCAGCGCGCTCCATGAGTTCGAGCGGCACGTAGGGGATCGTGTAGAGCGGCTCGAGACGCGCGCGGTGGCGCGTGATGAGCATGACCTGCAGGTCCAGCGATCCGCACAGCAGGAGCGGGCGCGGGTTCGCGCCGTTCCCCGTGAGCTCCGCCCCGAGCGCCAGGAGGTGCGCGACGACAGCGGACTCGTCCACCATGGTGCCCGCCGGGCGGACGTCCACGGCGACCGAGTGTTCCAGGACGCCGTTGGACTGCGCGGGAACGGCGGCGCTGACGACGCCGTAGGCCTCGTGGAACTCGCGGGCCAGGGAATAGGTGCCGATGTCCCCGCCGAGGATGACGGGGACGAACGGTTGGGAGTCCGGAATGCGCATGGGCTCCACGCTACCGGCGCGCCACGGGGAGTTCTCCCCATCGCCACGCCCGCCGGGGCGCGCTAGCGTCGTGTCCGGACGCGGCACCGGCCGCGTCGGGACCCCGGGAGGCCACGGTGAAGTACGAGCTCGACGTGGGCGGCATGCGCACGCTGCTCAACACCCTCGACACCACGGTCCTGGACCTGCCGCAGGACGTGGTCGCGCTCGAGGACGCCGTCGCGGCACTGAAGGGCGCTCTGGGCGGCAGCCGCGGCGCGGCCCGCACCGAGCGCCTCGGCGAGGACGTGCTGGGACCGGACGGCCTCGCCGTCGTCGTGCGCTGCGAGAACGCGGCCGCCGCCGGGCGGGGCGTGCTCGACGCCGTCGTCGACGGGGACGAGCGGATGGCCGACGACGCCCGCGCCAAGGCGTCCTGACGCCATGGTCTACTACCCGCTCGGCGTCGACCTCTCCGCCACCGACGAGCTCCCCGACGCCGAGGCCGTCCGCACCGCCGCGGGCACGCTCAAGGATGCCGCGCAGGACGTCTACGACCACGTCGAGGCCGCGCACACCACGTGGGCGGGGCTGCCCGGGGTCTACGACGGGCCCGGGGAACCCGCGCTCTTCGCGGCCTTCGCCCGGCCGCTGACCGACGCCGAGGACCTCCTCGGCTCGGCGGAGACGGTCCGGACCGCGGCGCGCGCCCTCGCCACGGCGATCACCTCGCTGAAGACACGCCGCACCACCCTGCGGGACACGACCCTGCCCGCGAAGGAGGCGGAGGTCGACCGGGCCACGGACGCCGCCGACCCCCTCCACCACCAGCTGATCGTCGCCCTGGCCCGGGCCGAGCTGCAGGGCATCGCGGACGGCATCGCCGAGGACTGGGAGGCCGCCCAGGACGACTACGACACGGCGCTGGACGGGATCGCCCGGACCGCCACGGACACCACCGCCCACTTCGACTACGGGACGAACTCGGCCGCCGTCTCGACCGCGCGCGAGCTCTTCGAGGCCGCCACCCGCCCCGGGGCGACGGGCGCGGACGTCTCCGCCTACTACGCGCACCTGGCCACGCTCACGCCGGAGCAGATCGAGGCCCTCGGCGCGGCCCATCCCGAGACGCGCGCCACCGCGCCGCCCCTGCCGGTCACGGCCGCGGACCTGGACACGTTCCCGGGCGGGCGCGAGGGCGCCGCCTGGTGGAACGGGCTCGGCGAGGAGGCCCGGGCAGCGCTCCTCGCGACCCTCCCGGCGCTCGTGGGCAACACGCAGGGCGTCCCCTATGCGACGCGGGACGCCGCCAACCGCACCACCCTCGCCCTGGTCCTCGACGACCCCTCCTACACGGCGGAGCAGCGGGCCGCCTACCGGAACATCCGCGAGGCTCTCCTGCCGGCCGGTCCGGACAGCGGACCGCGCGGGCTGCTCTCCTTCAGCCCCGACGGGCGCCCGCTCGCGGCCGTCTCGATCGGCGACGTCGACCACGCCGGGAACGTGACGTTCTCGGTCTCCGGCATGGGCAGCGGCACCCACAACACGACGGGCGAGATGGACAACCTCCAGGACGTCTACGACGGCCTCGGCCCCGGGAGCGCGGCCGTGCTGTGGCTCGGCTACGACTCGCCCGACCTGCCGCAGCACCTGGACACCGCGGGCAGCCCGGAGGTGCTCAACGTGGCGCAGGCCGACGTCGGCGGGACCGCCCTGGCGCACGCGCTCGACGGCTTCCACGAGACGCGCTCCGCCCACGGGGACCGGGAGGTCCCGCAGGTCAACGTCGTCGCCCACTCCTACGGCACCACGACGGCGGCCTACGCCCTGACCCGCACCGAGCACGCCGTGGACCACTTCGTGATGTACGGCTCGGCGGGGATCGATCCGGGCGCCGCGGACCACGCGTCCGACTTCAACGTGAGGGACGGCAACGTCTGGGCGACCCTGGCCTACAAGGACCCCTGGGCGCCGATCGGCCAGGTCGGCTCCTTCTTCGGCGACGTACCCCGGATCAGCCCCACCGACGACGCGTTCGGGGCGCGGGTCTTCTCCTCCGACGGCGAGGGGAACATCCCGGGCCACGCCGGCACGGGCCACGACCAGGTCGCCGGGTCCGCGAACGACGACGGCTGGGGCTACATCGAGCCCGGCAGCCAGTCCTACAACTCGATCATGGCGATCCTCGACGGCCGCGGGGAGTCGATCGAGCTCATCGGGCAGTCCCGGCGGGACACGATGATCGAGGACGTCACGGCCCGGGTCCGTTCCATCGAGGAGGCGTACCAGAACGTCCAGCAGGGCATCGACGACGCGCAGCTGCGCGGCAACGCGCGCTACGACGCGTTCCAGGACGCCGTCTCCGGGTACGTCGACCGGCAGCAGGACGGGGCGAACGCCGCCGTCGACGGGACGCAGCGGCGGGTCGACTCCGCCGTCGACCGCGGCCAGGACGGGGCGGGCTCGCTCATCGACCGCCTGCAGTCCGGGGCCACGCGGCACCTTCCCGGCCCGGTCTCGACGCTGGTCAACGGGGGCGTGGACGCGGGTCAGTCGGTGCTCGACGCCGGGATCGACGCCGGCCAGCACGTCGTGAACAGGGGTGTGGACGCGGGCCAGGGGCTCGTGAACCTGGCCGTCGACGGATTGCAGGGGGCGGGCCACGGCGGGCTCGAGGCCCTCCAGGACCTCGGCAACGGCGGCACGGACGCGCTCCAGGGCGGCGCGGAGCGGGTGCACGACGGCCTGGTCGAGGCCGGGAAGGACGCGGTGACGGGGACGCGGCGCGTCGTCGAGCACCTCACCCGCACCGAGGGGTTCGACGTCGAAGCCGCCATGGATCGTGGAAGGAAGTTCCTCGATGGCCTCAATCCCCTCTAACCCCGCCCGGGAGGACGACGCCGGACGGACGGCCGTGGGGGCCCGTCCCCTCCCGCGGGGCGCCGTGTCGCCCGGGTCCGCCCGGCGGGCCGGTTACCGTAGCGTGGGCTCCATGTTGTCCCGCACCGCCGTCGTCCGGCTCGCCGCCACCCTGATCGCGGCCGGGCTCGCGCTCGGTGCCGCCGCCTGCTCCCCCGCCGCCGAACCATCCCCAGGAGGCTCCACCGCCATGAACCCCACCACCGGATCCGGGTCCGCGGGCGGCCCCGCCGCGCCCGGCAACGCGAGCGCCGAGGAGCTCATGGGCTCGGCGCTCGAGGAGGCCGAGGCCCTCATGGAGGCCTTCCCCGGGACCTGGACGGGCCGCGAGGGGACCCCCTATGCGGCCCGGGACTACCGCGACGGACTGGTCCCGCAGCGCTGCGCCGGCCCGCAGGAGGACGTCTTCCAGTTCCGCCTCGCGCTCTTCGGGCCCGCCCAGGATTCCGCCGAGGAGGCGCTGGCGGTGGCGGAGGCCTTCCTCGTGGAGCGGGGCTACACGCTGCTCGACGGGGCGGGGATCGGCCCGGACGGCCAGGCGAGCACCACGGGGCTGCGGGACGATGGACGCCGCGCGGCCCTCACGGCGGGCCCGGCCGGGATCCGCTACCAGCTCGCGGGCGAATGCTCGACGCACGCCTCGCTCGCCGGGCTGCTCGAGGACCGGCTCGAGGGATCGTAGGCCGGCCCGGGCTACGCCCCGGAGGTCTCGGCGTGGGGGCCGTGGAGCCCGGCGTCGAGGGCCGCGCGGACCTCGTCGACGAGCTCCTGCATGTGGCGCTCGGCCGCGGCACAGTCCCCCGCGGCGACGGCGGCCGCGACCTCCTCGTGCCGCTTGAGCGCGATCTCGCGGGGATTAAAGGGCATCAGGCCCTGGTGCGTGCGGCCGGCCAGGACCTCCGCCACGACCTCGTGCAGCGCCGCGAACATCGAGTTCCCGCTCTCCTCGAGCAGGAGCCGGTGGAAGGCGGTGTCGACTGCGAGGAAGCCCTCGAGGTCGCCGGCCTCGCCCAGCCGGCGCAGCTCGCCGGCGAGGTCGGTCAGGCGCGTCCGGGCCTCGTCGGCGGCCAGGCGGGCGGCACCCGCGGCGGCGAGGGGCTCGACGGCGATGCGCAGCTGGGTGAGCTCCGTGAACTGCTCCTGGCGCCCGGGACCGGCGAGGCGCCACGCGATGACGCGCGGGTCGTAGCGGTTCCAGTGGCGCGGATCGTGGACGACGAGCCCGAGGCGCCGCTTGGGGTAGACGAGCCGCAGGGACTCGAGCACGCGCATGCAGTCGCGGACGACGGTGCGGGAGACGCCGAAGCGCTCTTGCAGCCCGCCGAGCGTGAGCCGGGATCCCGGGGCCAGGACGCCGTCGACGATCTCGCGGCCGAGCTCCTCGATGAGGCGCTCCTGGAGGACGTCGGCACCGGCGGGCAGGTTCATGCTCCGATCCTAGCCAGCACGGCGCCACTCGGCCAGAACAGGTACTACCTTTGCGGATTCAAAGGTGCTATCTTTTATCCGAATCCGGCCCACGCCCGTGGACCCAGGCCAACGATGTCCTCCCAGGAGCCCCCATGGCAGAACCGCCACCCCCGCCCGCGACCCACCTCGTGGTGATGGGCGTCTCCGGGTCCGGCAAGACCACCCTCGCCTCCCACCTGGCCCGCCGCCTCGGCTGGCCGGCCGCCGAGGCCGACGACTTCCACTCCCGGGACAACATCGCCAAGATGGCCGCCGGGACCCCGCTCACCGACGACGACCGCTGGCCCTGGCTGCGCTCGATCCGCGACTGGATGGCCGGGCAGGGGACCGGGCACGCCGGAAGCATCGTCACGTGCTCCGCCCTCAAGCGCAGCTACCGCGACCTCCTCCGCGAAGCCCCGGGCCGCGTGCTCTTCCTCCACGTCACCGGCGATCCGGCGCTCATCACGGACCGCATGGAACACCGCGCCGGGCACTTCATGCCCCCCGGGCTCCTCCCCAGCCAGCTCGAGACGCTCGAGGCGCTGGAAGGCGACGAGTCCGGCGTCGTCCTCGTCAACGACTCCAGCGAGGAAGACCTGCTGCGGCGAGCCCTCGCGTCCCTCGACCTCCACCCCACCCCCTCACCCACGACCACGGAGACCCCATGACCCTCGAAGGTTGGACCCAGACCCTGGGCGCAGGACCCCTGCTCGGCATCGCCGCCGCGGCCATCGCCGTCCTGCTGTTCCTCATCATGAAGCTGCGGATGCACGCGTTCATCGCGCTCATCGTCGTCAGCCTCCTCACCGCGTTCGCGACCGGCATCCCCGCCGGGAGGATCGTCTCCGTGCTCACGGGGGGCTTCGGCTCCACGCTGGCCAGCGTCGCCCTCCTCGTGGGCCTCGGCGCGATGCTCGGCCGGATCGTCGAGACCTCCGGCGGCGCCAAGGTCCTCGCCGACTACCTCATCGACAAGTTCGGGGAGAAGCGGGCGCCGTTCGCCCTGGGCGTCGCGTCGCTGCTGTTCGGCTTCCCGATCTTCTTCGACGCCGGCCTCGTCGTCATGCTGCCCGTCGTCTTCGCCGTCGGACACCGGCTCGGCGGCTCCGTGCTCAGCTACGGCCTGCCCGCCGCCGGCGCGTTCTCCGTCATGCACATCTTCGTCCCGCCGCACCCCGGGCCCGTCGCCGCGAGCGAGTTCTTCGGCGCGAACGTCGGCCACGTGATGATCGTCGGCCTGATCGTCGCCCTCCCCACCTGGTACGTCACGAGCTACCTGTTCGGCCTCTGGGCCGGACGCAAGTGGGTGCTGCCGATCCCGTCGATCCTCGGCCAGGCGGACGCCGAGCACGAGGCCAACCCGCCGCGCTTCGCGACCGTGGTCTCCGTGCTGCTGCTCCCGCTGCTCCTGATCTTCCTCAACACGGGCCTGAACACGCTCAACTCCGCGGGCGTCCTGCCCGAGGGCTCCGCCGACACGCTCTGGTACCAGGTCCTGCGCACGCTCGGCGACACCCCCGTCGCGCTCCTGATCTCCCTCCTCGTTGCCGCCCTCGCACTCGGGCTGCGCCGCGGCATGAACTCCACCGCGATCGAGCAGGTCATGGAGCAGGCGCTCGGCCCCGTCTGCTCCGTCATCCTCATCACGGGCGCCGGCGGCATGTTCGGCGGCGTCCTGCGCACCTCCGGCATCGGCGACGCACTCGCCGACGTCCTGGGCGACCTCGGCGTCCCGCTCCTGCTGGCCGGCTTCCTGATCTCCGGCGTCCTGCGCATCGCCCAGGGCTCGGCGACCGTGGCCCTGACGACGACCGCGGGGCTGCTCACGACCGCCGTCGCGGCCGCCGGGATGAACGACTTCCAGCTCGCCACGATGGTCGTGGCCGTCGCCGCGGGCTCGGTGATCGCCTCGCACGTCAACGACTCGGGCTTCTGGCTCGTCGGCCGCTTCTTCGAGATGGACGTCAAGACGACCCTGAAGACGTGGACCGTGCTCGAGACGCTCATCGGCGTCATGGGCTTCGGAATCGCGGCCGGTATCTTCGCCCTGGCCTCGATCGGCTGACGCCCGGGCCGCGGCCGGCGCTCAGCGCTTGCCGCGGCCCCCGGGCTTGCGCGGGCCGCCCTTGCCGGAGCCCTTCGGCTTCCCGGAGCCCTTGGACGGCCCCGCACCCTTTGATCCGCCGGCACGCTGGCCGCCCCGGGTCGACGGGGCGGCCGAGGACTGCCGCCGCTTCTGCGCCTTCGCGGCCTCGGCCTGCTGGCGCTCCTGCACGGACGGCTGCCGGGACGAATTGGCGCCGCGCCCGCGCACGATCCCCACGAACTCCTCGATGAGCGGATCCTCGGGATCGTCGCCCTGCGGCCGGCGCCACGCCAGGCCGATCCGCGTCGTCGGCGCCCCGGCGAGCACGCGGTGGACCACGTCCTTGCGCTGGTACTGGCGGGCCACGGACAGGGGCAGCACCACGACCCCGGCGCCGGAACCGACGACCTCGAGCGCCATCCGCACCCCGCCGATCTCGGGCGGGTAGTCGTCGAGGTCCAGGACGGTGAAGCCGGCGAGCTCGGAGGCGGGGACCTCGTCGTCGTACAGTTCGACGTCGTGCTCCTTCGGTGCGCACACGACCGGAAGCTCCTCGTAGAGCGGGATGACGTGGAGCGCCGCCCCCGCGGGGGACTGCCCGTCGGGGAAGCGGAGGAACACGAGCTCGGCCCCGCCCCCCTCGAGCACCTCGAGCGGGTCGCCGGACTCGAGCAGTCGGGCCTCGACGGGCGCGTCGGGATAGCGGTCCCGCCAGCGGTCCAGCCACTTGCCCGGCGTGACCCCGGGGACGAACGCGATTCTCAGTCCTGGCACGCACCCACCCTACCGCCGCGGCCGGTACCCTTGAGGTCATGAGTCCCAAGACCCCGCAGACCATGAAGCCTGCCACCGCCGCGAAGAAGCTCGGCATCTACCTCTCCGCCGCACCCGCGGAGTTCCAGGAGAACGGGGTCACGCGCGAGGCGCTGAACGAGCTCCTCAACGAGCCGCCGCAGTGGCTCGTGGACCTGCGCCAGAACGGTCCGCACCCGCGCCCCGTCGTGGCGCAGAAGCTCAACGTCTCCATCTCCGGTCTGGCCCGCGCTGGCATCACCGAGGCCCTGACGACCGCCGAGATCGAGGCGCTGCTCGCCGACCGTCCGGAGTGGCTCCAGGCCGAGCGCGCCAACATGGCCGCCGTCCGCGCCGAGGAGAAGCGCGTCCGCGAGGCCGCCGCGGCGAAGCAGGGTTCAGGGCCCGCCGACGCCTGACGGGCGGACCCGAAGACAGCACGACGCCGGGGCCCCCTTCCGTCCGGAAGGGGGCCCCGGCGTCGTACCCGGCCCTGGTGCCCGCCCCCGAAGGACCGCGGCCCGCTAGCTGGCCGTCTTGACGATGTACACGTCGCAGGGGGCGTTGAGCGCGGTGGCGCTCGCGACCGAGCCGAGCACGCGGCCCAGCCCCTTCATGCCGACGTTGCCGACGACGATCAGCTGGGCGCTGCTGCGCGTGGCCTCCTCGACGAGCGCCTCGGCCGGCTTGCCCTTGACGGCGACGGCCTCGACCTGGGCGCCGGGGACCTGCTCGCGCAGCTTCACGGCGGTCTTCTCGGCGAGCTTCTGCGCCTGCTCCGCGTCGTCGAGGATCCAGGTATCGCTGCCGATCTGCACCACCTCGGTGTTGTCCTTTGCGTGGGCGGTGACGACGCGCAGCGTCGCGCCGAGGCCCGCGGCGACGGTGGCCGCCCGCGAGGCGGCCTTGAAGGACGTCTCGCTGCCGTCGACCCCGACGATGACCGTTCCTGACATGTGTTCCTCCTGGGTTGGTGTTACTTGACGTGCTGGTGCAGGAACGCGAGGGAGCGTTCCCAGGCCTGGCGGGACGCCTCGGGGCGGTAGTTGCCCTGCGGGTTGGCGTCGTTGTGGAAGGCGTGCGGGGCGTCGTAGTAGAAGAACTCGACGTCGGCCCCGGACTCGCGGCGGATCTGCTCCTCCTGGGCGCGGGCCTGCTCCACGGGGTAGAAGCCGTCCTGCTCGGCGTAGTGGCCCTGGACCGCGGCGGTGAGCCGCGCGTAGGAGTCCGGGACGGCCTGGCCCACGCCGTAGTAGGGGACGGCCGCCGAGACCCTGGGCCCCTGCTGCGCGGCGAGCGCCAGGACGAATCCACCGCCCATGCAGAAGCCGATCGCCCCGACGGTCTCCGACGTCACGGCGTCGAGGGAGAGCAGGTGGTCCACGGCGCCGGCGAGCAGGCGGGCGCCGTCCTCGGCAGGCAGGCGGGACATCATCTCGACGGCCTCGTCGCCGTCGTGCGTGATCCAGCCGCCGTAGAGGTCCGGCGCGAGCGCGACGAAGCCCTCGGCCGCGAGCCGGTCCGCGACGTCCCGGATGTGGTCCGTGAGGCCCCACCATTCCTGGATGACGATCACGCCGGGGCCCGAGCCCGACTCCGGCAGTGCGAGGTAGCCGTGGGCGGGCGTGCCCGCCGAGTCGAAGGCGGTGTTCTGGTGCGGGGTCTTCTCGGCCACGCAGGCTCCTTCCGAGGTTGCGGTTCCCGGTACCCGGCCAGTCTATGCGGGGCCGTCAACGCCCGCACGGGACAGGCCGGTGACAAGGACGGCCATCGGGGGCTACCTTGGGGATCACCATCGGCCTGCAGGGGAAGGACCGGCAATGAATCCATCACCACTCGCATCGAGGCTCGGGGCGGAGTTCCTGGGCACGTTCGTCCTGGTCTTCGGCGGCTGCGGAGCCGCGGTCTTCGCGGCCAGCGTGGTCACGGACCAGGACATCAACATGGGCATCGGCTTCCTCGGGGTGGCCCTCGCGTTCGGCCTGACCGTGCTGGTCATGGCCTACGCCGTCGGACACATCTCGGGCGGCCACTTCAACCCGGCGGTGACGCTCGGGGCGCTCCTCGCGGGGCGGATCGACCGCGGCTCGGTGCTCCCCTACTGGGTGGCGCAGCTCGTGGGAGCGACCGTCGCCGGCGCCCTCCTGCTGCTCATCGCGACGGGCAAGGAGGGCTTCGACCCGGTCGCGTCGGGGTTCGCGTCCAACGGCTTCGGGGAGCGGTCACCGGACGGCTATTCGCTGGCCGCGGCGCTCTTGATCGAGGTGGTGCTGACGGCCGTGTTCCTCTTCGTGATCCTCGGGGCGACCGACTCACGGGCGCCCGCGGGCTTCGCGCCGATCGCGATCGGCCTGGCGCTGACCCTGATCCACCTCGTCTCGATCCCGGTGACCAACACGTCCGTGAATCCGGCCCGCTCCCTCGGCGTCGCCTGGTTCGCCGGTCCCGAGGCGCTCGGCCAGGTGTGGTTGTTCATCGTGGCACCGCTGATCGGCGCGGCGATCGCGGGCCTGAGCTACAAGTACCTCTTCCCGAACACGGAGGACGTGGTCCTGGAGCGCTGAAGGCCGAACAGGACGACGCCGGCGCCCACCCCCCGGGGTGGGCGCCGGCGTCGTCCGCCGTTTCCGCGCCGACGAGGCGCGTGCGCGGGGATCGGGTCCCCTGCGCGCCAACTCAGGCCGGGCGGTGGCGCTGCTGCCGGGGCGTCCCCTGGCGGCGCTGCCACCAGCGGTCGATCACGAGGGCCGCGAGGATCCACGCGCCGAGGGCGGTGACGAGCCAGACGAGCACGGTGGCGGCGACCCACGCGAGGCCCCCGGTGATCTCGAGCCCGCCCGGGAACAGGGTGGCCACCCACAGCGCCAGGAGCGTGGACACCAGGCCGATCCCGCCGAGGACGGCGGAGGCGTACTTACGGGCCATGTTGAACACAAACGGCGCGAGGATGGCCTGCGCGGCCGTGAAGATGCCGACGGCTACGAGGAAGCCGCCGAGCTGGAGCGTGACGCCCTCGATGACCCAGGAGGCCACGAGGAGCGCGAGGGCGGAGCCGATCAGGTTGACGGCGATGGACAGGAGCAGGCGGATCATGGCCTCTTCCCTCCCCTAGGCGGGGGCGCCCGCGAGGGCGCGCTTCTTGAGCTGCTCGAACTCGTCCGCCGAGACGGTTCCGGAATCGAGCAGCGCCTTGGCCCGGGAGATCTCCTCGGCCGGGCTCGGCGCGGTGAAGGAACGGATGTAGTGCTCGGTGGCCTCCTGGGCCTCCTGCTGGCGCAGACTCGTGCGCACGGCCATGGTGCGGCCGCGGACGACGAGGTAGACGAGCGCCGTCAAGAGCGGCAGGAACACGAGGCAGACGAGCCAGAGCGCCTTCCACCAGCCGCCCAGTTCCTTGTCCCGGAAGAGGTCGCTGACCACGGCGATGACCGCGAACAGCGCAGAAATGAAGACAAAAGCCCAGAAGAACAAGACGATGATGCTCCAGAGAGAGCCCAGGATGTCCATGGCCACGTACCTCGCATTGAAGCAGTGCGCCCGGATGCGTCTCCGGGTGGACGGTCTCACAGGAAGGCCGGTATCGCCATCATCCCAGCCCAGGGGCGGATTGGTAAGTGATGGTTTCCGCATCGTTGCGCCGCCAGCCGATGCGGGGGAACGGCGAAGGCCCCGGATCATCCGATCCGGGGCCTTCGCGACTCGTGTGCGCGAGGGGGGACTTGAACTGATCCGTTCCCCCTCGCACACGAAATCGTGAATCGGCGTTCTGCCGCATGATTCCGCGCTTTCTGCGAGGCCCACCTGTGGATAACTGCACCGCGATTCACAACCTAGCAGCGTCGGTAGCACATGAGTTAGCACATGAAATCGGGCCGGATCACGAGAAGCGGCCTATCCGATGGCCACGCCAAAGAGTGCCCCAATGGCGTATGTGGCGATCATGGTCGCTGAGCCCATGACCACGTTCCGGAGAATTGCGCGACCGCGCGGCGCGCCACCGAGCGCAGCGCTGATCCAACCGGTGAGGAAGAGGCCGATCACAACTGCGATGGCTGCGATCCAAACTCGGTGTCCGCCGACGGGGAGCAAGATCATGATGAGTGGGATCAGCGCTCCAACGGCGAACGCAATGAACGATGACACGGCGGCTGCCCACGGGCTTGTGAACTCTTCATGGTCGATTCCGAGTTCGACCTCTGCGTGAGCGGCGAGAGCGTCCGTCTCGGTAAGCTGCACCGCGACCTGATGTGCGAGGTCATCTGAGAGGCCCCGCTGTCGATAGAGCTCGGTGAGTTCTTCAAGCTCCTCCTCGGGCATGGTTTCGAGCTCCCACCGTTCTTTTGCGATGAGCGCTTTCTCTGTGTCGCGTTGGGTGCTCACCGAAACATACTCTCCGCCAGCCATTGAGAACGCCCCGGCAACTACGGCGGCGATACCGGCCGTCGCGATTGCCAGTACGTTGTTTGGTGTAGCGGCAGCGACACCGACGACGACACCCGCGGTAGAGACGATGCCGTCGTTTGCGCCGAGCACCCCTGCACGTAGCCAGTTCAAACGTTGGCCCACGTTCTGCAGGTGGGCTTCGCCGGGATGCGGCGTGGTGCTTGAGTTGGATGCCATATTGTTCATTTCCTGTCTTGGGTCGTGCTGAAGTGAAGTTGTTCCGTCGATGCGACTGGTGATGATCGTGTGATTCGCTCAGATCGTGGGCCGACTGCACGGAGTGCGCCGAGGATGGCCACCAGGTCAACGACTTCTTGCAGCCACGCGCCGAGGAGTGCTGGGAGGAACCCGAAGGCGGCGATGAGCATGAGGCCGACGCTGATGATGATGCCGAGCCAGATGCTTTGCAGTGCGATCCGCACGGTGTCCTTGCCGATGCTCACCGCGCGCGGCAGGGCCGAGAGCGTGTCGTAGCGGTTCACGATGTCCGCAGACTCCGATGCTGCGGTTGCACCGCGCGCCCCCATTGCGAAGCCAATATCCGCAGCAGCGAGCACCGGGGCATCGTTGAGGCCGTCACCGACCATGATGAGCGGGCGGGGCTGCACGCTACTGACAATGCGAACTTTGTCGCCGGGGCGGCACTCCGCGTGCACCTCGCTGATTCCAAGGCGCCGCGCGATGGGTTCGGCGGTGGCTGCAACGTCTCCGGTGACCATGAGCGTACGCTCGATACCGAGTGCGCTCAGCTGACGGAGAGCCTGGGCTGCTTCTTCGCGCACTTGGTCGCGCATGACGATGGCTCCGGCGAAACGGCCATCGACTGAGACGTAGATTGCGAGTTCCCCAGGAGCAAGGTCTGCCAGCACGAGGTCCGGCGCGGAGTGGCGCACCCAGGAGGGCTTGCCGACACGAACCGTCACTGCCTCAGGTGCGTCAGGAGTGCGGAACACAGCCGCGACTCCGTTTGTCGCGATCTCCTCGGCATGTTCGGCTTCGACGAGCGACAAGCCGTGCTGTTTCGCGGCCTGCACGACGGAGTCCGCAAGCACGTGAGAGGAGTACACCTCCGCTGAGGCTGCGAAACGCAGCAGCTCGTCTTCGCTGGCGCGGTCGGCGGGCAGAAGGCGTTCGAGCACTGGCTTGCCGGTAGTGATGGTGCCGGTCTTATCGAATGCCGCCGAGCGGGCTCGTGAAAGCTGTTCGAGGGTGCCGCCGCCCTTGACGATCAGCCCGAACCTCGCGGCACGGCTCATGCCACCGAGAAACGCGACCGGCGCGGCGATCAGCAGCGGGCATGGGGTCGCCACCACCAGCACCTCGGCAAACCGGACAGCCTCTCCACTGACCGCCCACGCGATCCCGGCGATCACGAGCGCGAGCACTGTGAACGGCACCGCGTACCGATCTGCGAGCCGCACGACTTTGGCTTTGCTCCCCGCGGCTTGTTCGACGAGCCGAACAATCTGCTGATACTCGCTCTCGGCGGCCGGAGCCGCAGCCCGCATGGTGACTGCGGCTTGTCCATTCACCGCACCGCTCGACACTTTCTCTCCCGCGTCACGCTCAACGGGCAGACTTTCACCGGTCAATGACGACTCATCGAACACGGCGTGCTCGGAGACGAGGATCGAGTCCACAGGCACGAGTGCACCCGGCCGCACCAACAACAGATCACCCACCTCGACTTCTTCGACCGGTATGTCCTCGGTCGTGACCTCGGCAGTATGCCCGTGCATGTCCGCGCCGGGTGCGCTTGGGGCGAGGATGCGCGTGGCCTGCTGGGGTGCCTTACGCAGCAGCGCGGTCAGTTCCCGCTTCGAACGGTTCTCAGCGTAATCTTCGAGGGCCGCCCCGCCGGTGAGCATCAGCACCACCACGAGCGCCGCCCACGGCTCCCCAACGAGCACTGCAGCGGTGATTGCCGTCACCGCAAGAATGTCGAGCCCGGCGTGCCCTCGGATGAGCTGCCGGATCATCCCGACCGCCTCCCACCCGGCAATCACGAGCGCATACGCACCCACAATCCAGCTGGCCGACTCAATGGCCGGAGTCGCTAAAAGAACCAACCCGATCATAGCCACCAACAGTGTTGCGATCACGAGTGGATATGCCCTGACCAGAGATGAAAAACGGCTCATGCTTCAATCCTCCCAGGCGGGCACGCTTCTCGCATTGTTGGCCAGCCTCGCCTGAGTATCCGCGTAGCGCGTTCAGAGCAGCAATGCCCCGGCTCCTGCGGCCCCGAGCACTACCGCCCATGCCGCTGTTTTCCAGGACGTGAGTGCGACAAACGCGAGTGCCGCGACGACGAGTGATGCGGCGTTCGTGACACCCGCGGTGAATACGGGGTCGTACAGCGCGGCGGCGAGCAGCCCGACGACTCCGGAGTTCACGCCCGTCAGCACACGCTGCACTCTCGGCGCACGACGCAACCGCTCCCAGAAGGGCAGCACCCCCATCACGAGCAGCGCAGACGGCAGAAAGATCGCGAGCAGCGCAATGGATGCGCCGAGCAGCCCACTCGGGCCGCCCGTGGTGACCGCTCCGAGAAACGCGGCGAAGGTGAACAGCGGCCCTGGCACCGCCTGCGCGGCACCATACCCCGCGAGGAACGCACCCGGCTCCACCAGTCCAGTCTGCACTGTCTCAGCCTGCAAAAGCGGGAGCACGACATGCCCGCCGCCGAACACGAACGACCCCGCACGATAGAAGGTGTCAATCAGGCCTACCGTGGCGTTGCCGGTGAACACAGCAAAAATCGGCAACCCTGCGAGCAGCATGACGAACACAGCCGGGCTCAACCATCCGACTGCGGGCCGCAGGCGCACCCGGAAACGCGGTTCATCGTTCTCGGTCGTGCTCGGGGATCGACAGACGAAGAACCCCGCGATCCCGGCCAAGGCCATCGCGCCGAACATCGTCAGCGGGCCGGGTACGAGCAGCACGACAGTGAGCACCCCGACAGCAATCGTCGCTCGTCGCGCATCAGGCGTGAGTGACTTTGCCATCCCGAGCACAGCATGACCCACGACCGCGACCGCCGCAGCCTTCAGGCCCAGCACCCATCCAGCCTGCGATACGTCGCCAAGGGTCGATACGCCGAGCGCGAACCCGAACAGCAATACCGCAGATGGCAGTGTGAACCCGAGCCATGCCGCGACAAGACCGAGTATTCCAGCTCTCTGCAAACCGATCGCCATGCCGACCTGGCTTGATGCCGGGCCGGGAAGAAACTGGCACAATGCGACAAGATCCGCATACGCGCGATCACCCAGCCATCTGCGTCGCTCGACGAACTCTGCTCGAAAATATCCAAGATGAGCGACCGGGCCACCGAACGACGTGCACCCTAACCTCAAGAACACCAGAAGGACCAGCAATGGCGCGCCAAAGTCGGTTCGACGGCCACCTTCTGCGGATAACATTTCTTACTCAGAATGGGGCACCATCCGGGACTGGCGCTACTCGCCGCGCTGCATTCACGCAGTGTTCACTCGCGGCCCAGAAGCCGTCACCGACTTACGCGAACCTTCCGTGTCGCACAGTGCGATTCTAAGATCGCTCTGCTGACTTCTGAATGAACGTATGCTACCGTGGTAGATAGATAGAGTTTCTAGTTTAGAAACATTGGTGGTGAGAGCGATGCAGGGCGGCGTGATCTTGCTCCGGGGCACCGGGGCTGATGCGCTGCGCTATGTCGAGGCCGATCGCTCGCGTGCTGACGACTACTACCTGTCTGACAGCACCGGGGTTCAGTACGCGGTGCTCGACGCTTCGGGCGAGGCCGTGAGTAGTCGGGTGCTGACCGCTGACGAGTATGCGGGATGGGTGGACTGGATCAATCCCGATACCGGCGAGCAGATGGGAAGGCCTCGCCTCGCAGGGTTGGATCGGCAGGGGTCGCCCCGGTTCGCGGAAATGGTCATCAACACCCCCAAGAGCCTGTCCGTCGCTGCCGCCTTGCATCCCGAGGTATCCAAGGCGCTGGACGCAGCACAGCAGGACGCCCTGGCGGAGATTCAGCGGTGGCTCGCCCAGTACTCCGTGACTCGTGTCGGCCCGCGCGGCAAGCAGGAGGTCGTACCTATTGAGCACATGCAGGTGGTCGGCATCACGCACCGGACGAGCCGGGCCGGTGATCCTCACCGGCATATCCACATGCAGATCGGCGCCCGTGTCTGGGCGGCGGGCAAGTGGCGGGCGCTCGACACGGCGGCGACGTTCCGGCAGCAAGGCGCGATCCGCGCCCTCGGTACTGCCGTGATCGCCGCCAGCCCCGAACTCGCAGAAGTGCTCGACCGTCACGGCCTCCTCCTCGACCCGGTGACTGGCGAAGTCACCGAACTCGAACCGTTCAACGCGCTCATGTCGAAGCGCGGCGAGCAGGTGCGGAAGAACCTGGAACGGCTCGAAGCCGAGTGGGAGACGGCGCATCCGGGCGAGACGATGGGGCCGGTCGTCTCATCTCGGCTGACAGCGCAGGCGTGGGCGTATGAGCGCCCCGCGAAGAAGCCCACGACCTTGCGGGAAGAGGAAGCCTGGCTGACCGAGCTCCGCGAGGTCGGCTACGACCCCGAACACCTGGCCCGCATGCCGGCGCGTGTGCCGGTATCACCGGATGAAGTCTCGGTGCAGCGGATCGCATCGCGTGCGCTGGATCGTTGCGCCGCAGCAGAGTCGGCATGGACTCGCCACACCGTGCAGGAACACGCCACCCGCATCATCACCGAGGCGGGCGTGCGTGCCACCCCGCAGGAGTTGCGCGAACTGGTGACCGTTGCAACGACGCTCGCGCTCGAGGATTGCTTCTCGATCCTGCCGCCTGACACCGCTACCCCGGAGCATGTCGCGCACCTCACGAGTTTGCGGGTGGTGCAGGTAGAGACGGAACTGCGCGACCTCATCACCGCCCGAACACCCGACCGCGAGCCGAAACACGGCGACGTGCGCGAGCACGCGGCCGCACTCGGGCAGCAGCTTGACCCTGGCCAGCTCGTCGCGGCCGCAGCGGTCGCCTCGACTGATCCGTTGGTGATCGTGGAGGGCGCCGCAGGCGCGGGCAAGACCACGATGCTCGCCACCGCGATCCGCGCCGCTGAGCAGCGCGGCGGCAGGGTGCGGGTGGTTGCGCCGACCAAGCGTGCCGCCGAGGTCGCGCACCAAGAACTTGGCGTGCCCGCCGAAAGCGTCGCCGCCCTCGTCTACGCGTACGGATGGCGCTGGAACCAGGACGGCGTATGGACACGCCTCGCCCCAGGCGACACCGATCCGATGACTGGCGGAACCTACACCGGCCCACCCCGAGACGCGCAGTTGCGCCGTGGCGAGCGGATCGTCGTGGACGAGGCCGGGATGCTCGACCAAGACACCACACTCGCCCTGTTCACCGTCACAGCCGAGACGGGCGCAACCCTCGCGCTCGTCGGCGACCGCGCGCAACTGCCCGCAGTCGGCAGGGGCGGCGTGCTCGACATGGCCGCACAACTCAGGGGCCGCACGTTCGACATGGATGAGGTACACCGCTTCACCAACCCCGCCTACGCCGAGGCCACCGTGCAGATGCGCGACCGTCGCAACCCCGGCGAGGTGTTCGACCGGCTGCGCAAGCTCGGGCTGATCCGGCTCCACACCGATGCCGACGAACTGCGCGAAGACCTCGCCACCAGCAGACACGACGGCGACGCCGTCACCGTCGCATCGAATGACGAGGCGGCCCGGCTGAATGATCGCATCCGAGACGAACGCACCCGCGCGGGCATCGTCGACGACACCACCACGACCACCGGCAGCGACAGCCTCAGCATCGGGCGCGGTGATCTGATCCAGACCCGGCAGAACCGCGCCGACCTGGGCGTGGCGAACCGGCAACCGTGGATCGTCCAACGAGTCGAGCAGGATGGGTCGCTCTGGGTGCGTGACGCGCACAGCGACCGCAAACGCGAACACTCAATCCGCCTGCCCGCCGAGTATGTGCGCGAGCACACCCACCTCTCCTATGCCGCGACCGCCTATGGGGTGCAGGGCGTTACCGTGCCCGCCTCACACACCGTCCTCACCGAGCAGATGGGCGGCGCGACCGTCTATGTTGGCATGACCCGCGGCCGAAACGAGAACACCCTGCACGTCGTCGCGGAAAGCATGGCCGACGCCCGAGCGCAGTTCATCGAGGCGATCGAACGCGACCGCGCAGACCGAGGACTCGCCGACGCGACCGAACGCGCGGCCGAAGCAGTGCGCGGCCTCGTCGCTGACGGCCCGGTGAAGCTCGTCAACGACGAGGTTGTCCGACTCCTGCGTGACGCTGAGCGCGCCGAGCGAACGGCCGAGAAGTGGGAGCAGATCGCGGAGCGGCTCGACCAGCAGCAGGCCAACCACCAGGCGGAGGACGAGCAAAGCGCCGAGATGATCCGCGCCGCCGAGACTCACACAGCCCAAGCCCGCGCCGAGGTCGTCGCGGAGTTGGTGCCGCAGGCCGTCGAGGACGGCGAAACCTACCTCACAGCCGTCACCGCCGAGAGCACCACATCGGAACGGCTCGCCACGTCGGGCAGGTTCGGACGACGCCGAGCGCGACAGGAGTACCAGGCCGCGACCGAGCGCACCCACACGGCACGCGAGCAGGTGCGCGACGCCTGGGGTGTACTACCGCGCCACGGTGACGGCCTCACCGAGTGGGCCACCACCGCTGCCGAGCGGCGTGCCGAGAACGACCCGCGAGTGATCGACGCTGACCGCCGCCTCGCGGATGCGCAGTCTGGGCGGGCGGCGCTCAAAGACCAGCACAACCGCGAACGCCTCACGCTGCTCGCGCGAGAGTTGGGGGTCGAACGGGTGCGTCGTGACCCGATACGAGCACGGTTCATCCGCCCCGACCGCGAAGCCCGCAACGTGCACGCACAGGCGGCGGTGGCGCGGCGCGATGCCGAGGAATTGCGCGCCCTGCCGCCCGAGCAAGCCGCCGCACTGGTCGAAGTGAAGCGTGCAGCGGCAGAGCAGGTCCGGCAGCTTGCCGCTGACCGCGCGCGGCGACTGCGCGGCACGGTCGAGCAGAACCACCCGAGCACAGAGCCACGGCGTGACGGCCCGAGCCTGGGCTTATAGGCCGAGCGAGGGGCCGCTGCGCGGATCACAGGGCGACGCGCCACCGAACGCCTCAGGCGGCTGGAGGTTCCAGCGGCGCTGCCGGGCGGCGTCGAGCGCGCGATCCAACGTCTCCGGGTCGCGCACCGACCGGCGAGTGGTGAAGCCCTGTGCGTGCCCGTCCAGGCTCGCCGTGAGCCGGTCGGAGCGTGCGGCGTCTTCGACGGTGACGAGGTTCGGGCGGATCAGCGCGTCAAGCCCGGAGTGATCTTCCACGATGGCGAGGGTGCGGGCATGGGCGAACACGTCGCCGGGGATCTGCGACCAGTCGATCACCCACCCGGCATCGCGGGCGAGCTGGTTGAAGAAGACATGCTGACTGCGCGTGTTCACGTCACGGAACGGATGGATCGCCGTCGTCTCACCCCACACCCACGCCAGCCCATCCGAGAACGCATCCACGTCCAGGTCGCGCAGGTAGTCGCGCTGGGCGAGCGCACCAAACACGCGCTCCGTCTCGGGAACGATGAACTGCGGGCGGCAATGCGCAATGCCGGTGCCGCCGGGATGGGTGTCGGTGGCGCGAATCTCGCCACCCCAGGAGTACATATCTTGCGTCAGGTAGGCGTGGATCGCTTGCAAGTGCGGCAGATCGTAGCCACCAGCGACGGGGTGCTCGCGTAGCGCACCCATGCGGGCACCGATGAAGTCGGCCTCAGCATCTTTCCAGTCGTCGTAGTCGGTGATGCCGAACGTGTTGACCAGAACATCGCTGCCCGGATAGGTGTACCGATCAGGCATCGCGACGCCGAGCGGTTCAGGCGGTGCGAGCGGCCAGGCGTGCGCGGGTACGGGCGGCGATCACTTCGACAGCCTCGTCCACGGTGATCTCGCCGCGCACCTGGCGGGCCAGAAGCTCCAGCCCCTCGGGGGTCATCTGCTCACCGGCGGTCTGCTGCCCGGCCTGCACCTCAGTGAGCACGCACTGAACGTGCGCCTCGGATACGCGAGTCTTCGTCGCCATAATGGGGTGCCTCCTTGTGGTCGGCTTCGTGAGTTCAGTCTACGCGGCACGTCCGACAAAGCGCCGGACGACCAGCACGGGAGTGCCGAATCGGCACCACCAGCCCTGTTCACCGCGCGGGGGTGCCGGGAACCGTGGAGTGTGCGTCGTCGCCGTCGAAGATGCGCAGGAACTTCTCTCGTGGAATCACGACCCGCCTGCCGAGCTTCACGGACGGGATCGACCCGTTCTCGATGCTCGCCGTGATCGTGCGGGGATCGACCCCGAGCGCCGCCGCAGCCTCCGCCCGTGTAATGACCGCGTTACGGGAGGCCCGTAAGTCGTCCAATGTCACCGATATGTCTCTCATCGCCCTGCCTGCCGTCCCTAATCAAGAGTCCTGAGTTCCCAATAAAGTACAGTATGGTGCTTGACGAGTCAAGAGCGGGCATGTACGTTCCTAGTATGGAAACAGAACGAGTGCGGGGAAACCCCGCCGGGATCACGCACGAGCACGTCGCCCAGAACCTCCGCACCGCACGCCAGGCCATCGGCATGGACGTGCGCACCGCCGCCCGGCTGATGACCGAGGCGGGCCGAAAGCTCGCCCCGTCGGGGATCAGCAAGATCGAGAACGGCGACCGGCGCGTGGACGTGGACGACCTCACCGCCCTCGCCTACATCCTCCGCACCACACCCGCAGCTCTTCTTACCCCGCTTGCTGAGGCGGTCACGCTGACCGGGGTGCCCGAGTCGTTCCTACCCGAAGAGATACAGGCATGGGTCGCAGGCGCCGTGAAGCTCACCACCGAGGACTTGGTGCGCTACTGGAAAGAGCAACGCTTCCAAGCGATCAACTCGGCGCACTGGGCCGAGGAAATACTCGCCAAGTACGACCGCGGCCAGGTTGGTATCACTCCGCGCGAGGTGTACCAGGAACGCTACGACGTGCAGACCGCCCGCGAGGAACACGCCACCGGCAGGCTGTTGCAACTCGACCCGAACGCCTCACTCGCGTTCGAGTAACGAACCACCACGAGAGAAAGGAGCAAGGTCTATGGCACCAGCCAGTCACCCGCCGCCGGACGAGGCGGCACCGAGCAGCGTTGAGGGGGTGAAGCAGAAGCAGCAGCGACGTTCCCGGTCGCGGCATCAGGGATCGCTGGGCGACTACCAGACCCGCAAGGGGCGACGGTGGAAGTTCCAAATCTATGTGCTGATCGACCCGGAGAAGCCCGAGCTGGGCGAGAAGCGGCTCACCCGTGGCGGGTTCACCGACCTCGAAGAAGCACAGGCCGCGCTCACCGAGGCGCTACGAAAGAAAGCGAGGAACGAGAAGTTCCAGGGCAAGACCCCCACGGTCGGTGTGTACGCCGAGCATTGGATGTCGAGCTTGCGGCTGGCCGATTCCACGATCAAGGGGTATCGGAAGATCATCCGTAACCACATCACCCCCGACCTGGGTCGCATCAGGATCGACAAGCTCACCGCCACCCGCATCGGCTCCCACTACCGGGAGTTGGAAAAGAGCGGGCGCAAGGACGCGTACGGCAAAGGCAAACCACTCTCGGCCAACAGCATCCACAAGGTGCACGTCGTCCTCGGCGCGATCCTCGACGCCGCAATCGACGATGGGCTGATCCAAGTCAACCCGGCAAAGAAGAAGCGCACCGTGAACGCCCCGAAGTCGTCACAGGTTCGAGCGCAGAAACCGGAAATCGTGACCTGGACGGGCGAGCAGCTACAGACGTTCCTCACTTGGAACGAGAAGGAACTGCAAGACGAACTGTTCCCACTGTGGCGACTGATCGCCTACACCGGGATGCGACGCTCCGAAGCTCTCGCGCTCAGATGGAACGACATCAACACCAAGACCGGGCGCATCAGCATCCGGCGAGCGGTGAACACCGAGGACTGGACGACCACCAAGACCACGAAAACGGGCACCGCCCGCGTGATCGACGTGGACGCCGCGACCCTCAAAGTGCTCGCCTCCTACAAGGTCGCCCGCGCCGAAGTGTCGTTCGATTTGGCGAAAGCCGATGCGTATGTGTTCGGTGACGACGAGGGCAAGCTGCGCTCACCCGACGCCATGACGAGCCGCTGGGATCGCCGCATGAACTGGCTCGCCAAGGCACACCCGACGCTGCCCCGCGTGACGATCAAGGGGCTGCGCCACACGCACGCCACACTCCTGCTGGAGCTTGGCGAGCATCCCAAGGTAGTACAGGAGCGCCTGGGGCACTCCACCATCACAACCACGATGAACATCTACAGCCATGTCACCCCGACGATGCAGAAAGCCGCAGCAGACCGCTTCGCGGCCCATCTCGGTGGGGCTTAGCACATATCTCAGCACATGGCACGAAAATGACCCCCAACCCGGGGATCTAAACCCCAGGTCAGAGGCCATTTTCTGTTCGTGCGCGAGGGGGGACTTGAACCCCCACGCCCTTGCGGGCACTGGCACCTGAAGCCAGCGCGTCTGCCAATTCCGCCACTCGCGCAGTGCGTGATTCTCCGGCTTCCCGTAGAACAGCGAGATCAATCATAAGCACCAGGGGCGCGATCCTCCTAATCGGCTCCGGCCCGTGATCCGGGCCACGCGGGGAACCCGGGACGCCGGCGGGACGTTTCGAATTGGAGGCGATTGCACCCGGCTCGAACCCAACCCGGGGCAAGACCAGTAGTATCGAACAAGCACGGGCCAGCCCGCCCCGCGGCCCGGCCGCGCCACGGGAGGCCACACGGAACGGAAGATCGGACCCGAGAGGAGCAGCGCCATGGGCTTGGTGGACAACGTCGAGCGCGGCCTGGAGAAGCTGGTCACCAGCGTCTTCCGCGGTTCCGGATCCTCCGGCGTGCAGCCCGTGGAGATCGCGAGCCGGCTGCGCAACCAGATGGACCGCAACACGCTCTCCCTCTCGCAGGGGCGCACGCTCGCCCCCAACGTCTTCGAGGTCAAGCTCGGCGCCTCCGACTACGCCAAGGCGCGGCAGTGGGGCCCCGCCCTCGCCGAGGAGCTGTGCGACGTCGCGATCGAGCACGCCAAGAGCCAGCGCTACACCCTGCAGGGCGCCGTGCGCGTGTCCTTCTCCAAGGACGCCGACGCCCGCCCGGGCGACGTCGCCGTGGAGACCTCGATCGCCAAGGACTCCGCCCCCTCGCGTCCCGCCCCGCCCGCCGCTCCGGAACGGCAGCCAGCCCGCCTGCAGCCCGTGCTGGACCTGGGCGGTCAGCGCTACGCCCTGAACTCCGATTCCGTGGTCCTGGGGCGCTCCTCCGACGCGGACATCCCCGTGGAGGACCCGGGCGTCTCGCGCCGCCACCTGGAGATCCGCAGCGAGCGCGGCCGCGCGTGGGCCGTGGACCTCGGCTCGACCAACGGCAGCTACGTCAACGGCCAGAAGGTGGACGGCCGCGAGGAGCTCTTCGACGGCTCGGTCATCGCGATGGGCCGCACCCGCATCACCTTCCGGCTGCTCCCCCAACGTTCCGGAGGCCGCCCGTGACCGAACTCGTCCTGACGGCCCTGCGCCTGGGCTTCCTGATCCTGTTGTGGATCCTGATCCTGAGCATCGTGGCCGCGCTACGGCGCGATCTCATCATCGGCAAACGCGCCCGCACCGGGACGGGGACGGCCTCCGCGGCGCCCGCCGCCGGGGTCGCACCCCGCGCCGAGCCCGAGCAGCCGCCGCGCCAGCAGGCCCGCAGCCTCGAGGTCCTGGAGGGACCGCTCACGGGGACGAGCCTCGAGCTCGCGGCGAGCCCCATCCTGCTCGGCCGCGCCCAGGAGGCCACCCTCGTGCTCGAGGACGACTACGCCTCGGGCCGCCACGCCCGCCTCTTCCCGCAGGGCAGCCGCTGGTTCATCGAGGACCTGGGCTCCACCAACGGCACGTTCCTCGGCGATTCCCAGCTCACCCGCGCCCAGCCCGTGGAGCTCGGCCAGAAGATCCGGATCGGGAAGACGGTCATGGAGCTGAGGCCGTAGCATGGCCCTCACCCTCCGGTTCGCCGCCGCGACCGACGTGGGCAGGATCCGGTCCAACAACCAGGACTCCGCCTACGCCGGGCGCTACCTTGCCGTCGTCGCCGACGGCATGGGCGGCCATGTCGGCGGGGACGTCGCCTCGGCGTCCACGGTGCTGGATCTGGTGCACCTGGACCAGGAGACCACGCAGGACATCGAGACGGTGCTGCCGGATGAGATCCAGACGGCGAACTCGATCCTCAACGAGCTCGTGAGCGCCAACCCGAAGCTCTCCGGCATGGGCACGACCGTCACGGCGCTGCTGCTCACGGGCGGCGTCTTCCAGTACGCGCACATCGGCGATTCCCGCGCCTACCGGCTCAAGAACGGCGAGTTCGAGCAGATCAGCCGCGACCACACGTTCGTCCAGCGCCTCGTCGACGAGGGCCGCCTGCGCCCCGAGGAGGCCGAGCACCACCCGCACAAGAACGTGCTCATGCGGGTCCTCGGCGACTCGGACGCGAGTCCCGAGCTGGACATCGCGCAGTACCCCGTCACCCCGGGCGAGCGCTGGCTCTTGTGCTCCGACGGCCTCAACGCCGTCGTCCCGGACGCCATCACCGAGCAGATCGTGCGCGGGACCGCATCCCTCCAGGAGACGGCCGACGACCTCGTCGCCGTCACCCTCGCCAACGGCGCCCCCGATAACGTCACCGTCGTGGTCATCGAGGTCGCGGACGAGGACGACGACGGTGCCGCACCGGCGTCGTTCTCCTCCACCGGCGGCGCGGGGCAGGCCACCGCGACCGAGGCGGCCCCGGACACGGGGATCCTCCAGATAGCCCGGGAGGGCGACGTCGAGGCGAGCGCCGCCGTGATCCGCCACGAGCTCTCCCACCGGCCCCACGTCCTCGTCGGCTCGGCCCTGCTCGCGACGCAGACCGGGCACATCCCCATGGTGACGACCCGCTCCGCGGAGAAGCGCGCCGCGGCCATCCTGACCCACAAGGCCGCCGTGCCCGCCGGGCAGTCCGGCCCGGAGGCCGAGTCCACCTTCCAGGCGAAGGCCCCGTCCCGCCCCTGGCTGATCCCCGCCTTCCTCGGGCTCATGGGCCTGATCCTGGCCACCGTGCTGTGGTTCGGCTACGCGTGGACGCAGACCCAGTACTACGTCGGCAACAACGCCGGCCGCGTCGCGATCTTCAACGGCGTCTCGCAGGACCTGGGGCCGATCAGGCTCTCGCGGCTGGACCAGACCACCGACATCCCGCTCGAGGCCCTCCCCGCCTACACCCAGCAGCGGATCAAGTCCTCGCTGCCCGCGCGGGACCTCGAACACGCCCAGGACATCGTCACCGAGCTGCTCACCACCGCCCGGCAGAACTGTCCCGTGGTGGTTCCCGCCGAGCCGGGAAGCGGCATCTCGCCCACCGTCCCGCCGTCCTACTGCAGCGAGGTGTCCCCATGACCGACGTGCAGACCGCCCCGGTCTCCCGGCGCAACACGGAGCTGTGGCTCCTGGTGCTCGCGCTCGGCGTGGCCGTCGGGGCCAACTACCTGGCCAGCGCCACGAACCCGGCGGGCCCGGATCCCGACTTCGTCCAGCAGGGCGCCGTCCTCGCCGGACTCGCCCTCGCCGTGCACATCGTCCTGCGGATCTGGGCGAAGTACGCCGACCCCATCATCCTGCCGTGCGTCGTGGCGCTGAACGGGATCGGGATCGCCATGATCCACCGGCTCGATCTCACGACGGGCGACTCGGCGGCCACGCGGCAGCTGCTGTGGACCGGGGTGGCCATGGCGGCCGCGATCATCACGCTGTGGGCCCTGCGCGACCACCGCGTGCTGCGGCGGGCGACCTACATCTTCCTCCTGGCCAGCGGCGTGCTCCTGCTGCTGCCGCTCGTCCCCGGGCTCGGGGCCGAGATCAACGGCGCCCGGATCTGGGTGCGCATGGGACCGCTGTCCTTCCAGCCGGGCGAGCTGGCCAAGATCACGCTCTCGATCTTCTTCGCCGGATACCTCTCCAACAACCGCGACCTGATCCTGCTCGCGGGGCGCAAGTTCGGGCCGCTGCAGCTGCCGCGCGCCCGGGACCTGGGGCCCATGGTCGTGGCGTGGCTCATCAGCATCGGCGTGCTCGTCTTCCAGCGCGACCTGGGCTCCTCGATCCTGTTCTTCGGGCTCTTCATGGTCATGATCTACGTCGCCACCGCGCGGATCAGCTGGATCGTGATCGGGCTCGGCATGGTCGCCGTCGGCGGCGTCCTGGCCGCCCGCTTCATGGGCCACGTCACGCGCCGCATCGACGCCTGGGTCAACGCCTTCGATCCCGAGGTGATCAACCGGCAGGGCGGCAGCGGGCAGATCGTCCAGGGGCTCTTCGGGCTGGCCAACGGCGGCCTGTTCGGCAGCGGGATCGGCGGGGGGCGCCCCGACCTGGTGCCCTATGCCAACTCGGACATGATCGTCGCCGCCCTCGGCGAGGAGCTCGGGCTCATCGGCATCACGGCGATCATCCTGCTCTACGTCCTGCTCGTCAGCCGCGGCATCCGCGCCGCCCTGGGCACGCGCGACGCGTTCGGGAAGCTCCTCGCGGCCGGCTTGTCCTTCACGATCGGCCTGCAGTGCTTCGTGGTCATGGGTGGCATCACGCGGCTCATCCCGCTCACGGGCCTGACCACGCCGTTCGTCGCCGCGGGCGGCTCCTCCCTCCTGTCCAACTGGATCATCGTGGCCCTGCTCCTGCTCGTGTCCAACAACGCGCGCCGCCCGGCCGCCGTCGGACCGCTGACCGACCTCGAGGTGGCCACGACGGCGCCCTCCGGCGAGGGCGGCGGGCGGCGGGGCCGCCCGGCCGGCCGGACCCCGAAGCGGGCCGCGCCCGGGACCCGCGACGCCGAAGGAGGCACGGCATGAACCAGGCCATCCGCAACGTCTGGATCGGCGTGATGGTGCTCTTCCTGGCCGTCATGGGCGCCTTGAGCTACATCCAGTTCTTCGCCGCCGCCGAGCTCAACGCGAACCCGCTGAACAACCGCCAGCTCTACCGCGACTTCGACCTGGCCCGCGGCGCGATCCTCGTGGACGGCGAGCCCGTGGCCGAGTCGGTGCGCTCCGACGGCCAGTTCGAGCACCAGCGGCGCTACAACACGCCGCTGCAGTACTCCCACCTCACGGGCTTCTACTCGCTCGCCTACGGCTCCACGCACCTCGAGTCGGCCAAGAACCCCGAGCTCACGGGCCAGAGCGACAGCCAGTTCTTCACGCGCCTCGTGAACCTCGTCTCCGGGGCCAGCAACGAGGGCGCCTCGGTGGAGCTGACGATCGACGGCGAGCTGCAGCAGCAGGTCTACGACATCCTCCCCGACGGCGTCCAGTCCACCGCGATCGTCTCCGATCCGCGCACCGGCGACATCCTGGCCATGGTCTCCAAGCCGGGATACGACACCAACAAGCTCGCCGTGCACAGCACGTCCCAGGCCTCCGCCAACATGGCCGAGCTGCTCGAGACGCCCGGCCTGAGCCCCTACATCAACCCCGCCACGGGCCACCTGATCTCCCCCGGATCGACCTTCAAGATCCTCGACGTCGTCGCCGCGCTCGAGTCCGGGGAGTTCGACCTCGACACGGTCTTCGAGAACCCGGCGAGCGTCCAGCTCCCGGGGACCACCGCGGAGATCAGCAACTTCGGCGAGGGCATCTGCACCCAGCGGCCGCAAGCGCAGCTCGACTTCATCATGGCCCAGAGCTGCAACACGCCGTTCGTGGAGATCTCCCGGACGGTCGGCGAGGACGCGCTGCGGGACGTCACCGAGCGCTTCGGCTTCGGCCAGCAGATCGACTTCCCGACGCGCGTGGCCCCCTCGGTGTTCCCCTCGGAGCTGACCGCGGCGCAGCTTGCGCAGTCCTCGATCGGGCAGTTCGACGTCAAGGCGAGCCCGCTGCAGATGAACATGGTCGCCATGGGCATCGCCAACGACGGCGTGATCATGAAGCCGAACCTGGTCCGCAAGGTCGTCGCGCCGGACCTGCGGGTCCTGGAGGAGACGCAGCCGGAGGAGTTCAGCACGGCCACGACCCCGGAGGTCGCCGAACAGGTCACCGAGCTCATGCGCGGCCCGCTCGACGGCGGCACGGCCGCCTCGGCCGCCATCCCCGGGCTCGACATCGCCGCGAAGACGGGAACGGCGGAGCTCGGCGACGGCACGGACCGCGTCAATTCGTGGATCACCGGCTTCGCGCCCGCGGACGACCCCCAGGTCGCCGTCACAATTGTTGTAGAGAAGATCGATTACGCGACCGGCCACACGCTGACCAGTCCCAACCTGAAGAAGATCCTAGAGGCGGTGTTCAACAAGTGAGGCCAACATCGGGTATCACCCTGGGCGGACGGTTCAAGCTGACCGACCGCATTGCCATCGGCGGCATGGGTGAGGTCTGGAAGGCCCAGGACCAGATCCTGGGACGGACCGTGGCCATCAAGATCCTCAAGGAGGAATACACCGGGGACCCCGGCTTCCTCCAGCGCTTCCGGGCCGAGGCCCGCCACACGGCGCTGCTGAACCACAACGGGATCGCGAACGTCTTCGACTACGGCGAGGAGTCCGGCTCCGCCTACCTCGTGATGGAGCTCGTCCCGGGCCAGCCGCTGTCCTCGATCATCGAGCGCGAGAAGGTCCTGAGCCCGGACCGGACGCTGTCCATCATCGGCCAGACCGCCCGGGCGCTCGCCGCCGCGCACGCGCAGGGCCTCGTGCACCGCGACGTCAAGCCGGGCAACCTGCTGATCATGCCCGACGGCCGCGTGAAGATCACCGACTTCGGCATCGCCCGGATCGCCAACCAGGTGCCGCTGACCGCGACCGGCCAGGTCATGGGCACGGCGCAGTACCTGGCGCCGGAGCAGGCCACGGGACAGCAGGCCACGGGGGCGAGCGACATCTACTCGCTCGGCGTCATCGGCTACGAGTGCCTCGCCGGCCGACGGCCGTTCTCGGGCGAGTCGCAGATCGCGATCGCCCTCGCCCAGGTCAACGACGCCCCGCCGCCACTGCCCGATTCCCTCCCGGCCCCCGTGCGGGCGCTGCTGATGTCGATGCTCGCGAAGTCCCCGGCGGACCGTCCCGCCGACGCGACCCGGCTCGCCGAGGCCGCTGACGCCCTCCGTGCCGGCAACGTCAAGGCCGCCCAGGCGGCGGTTCCCGGCATGCTGCTCTTCGCCGCGGACACCTCCGCGACCGCCGCGATCCCCGCCGGGGACACCGCGACGCAGGCCCACCCGACGACCGTGAACGAGCCGGCCGCGCCGAGCACGAGCGCCCTGCCCGCCGTCGGATCCGCCGCCACGGCCGCGGCCGCCGGTGCGGCGGCGGGCGCGGCCACGGGGCAGCAGCGAGCGGCCGACGACTTCGACTCGGTCCTCGGCGCGAGCCGCACCTGGAACCCGGACGACGACGAGGCCGCGGTGGACGCGGAACCGGCACCCGCGGCGCCGAAGCGGAGCCCGTGGACGTGGCCGCTCATCGCCCTGATCGTCCTGGTGCTCTTCGCCGTCCTCGGCACGTGGCTCGTCCCGCTGCTCACGGGTGCCGGGGAGGAAACGAGCCCGCCGCCGACGAGCGCGAGCCCGACGAGCGCGAGCCCGACGAGCTCCGCCGCGACCACCTCGGCGACGAGCACGTCGGCCAGCCCGACCTCGGACTCGCCGTCGCCGACCACCCCTGCCCCGGCGACCGTGACCGTGAACCGCAACGAATACCTGGGCCTGCAGCTCGAGGACGCCCGCGCCCGCCTCGAGGGCCTCGGATTCAACGTGACCGACCGGCCGCGGGAGACCGAGGCGCAGCCGGAGAACACCGTCATCGACATCGACCCCACGGGGAGCCTCGCCGAGGGCGCCACGGTCAACCTGGTCTACGCCGTCCCGCCGGAAGAGCAGGACGTCGACGTGCCGAGCGGGCTCGTCGGCCAGAGCGAGGAGGCGGCCCGCGCCGCGATCTCGGCCGCCGGCCTGACGCCGGTCTCGGGCGGCTCGGTGGCCAACGACCAGCCGGTCGGCACGGTCGTCTCCACGAACCCCTCGGGCGGCACGCCGGCCACCCCGGGATCCGAGGTCGTCTACGTGCTCTCGACGGGCCCGTCCACGACGAGCGCCCCGCCGACCAGCCCCTCGCCGGATCCGAGCGGGGAAGCCAGCTCGCCGCCGTCGGACAACGGCTAGGCAGCGGCGGAGGAGGAACGTGACCCAGACGCGCATCATCAACGGACGCTACGACGTCGGCGAGCTCATCGGCCGCGGCGGCATGGCCGACGTGCACCGGGGCCGGGACATCCGGCTCGGCCGCGACGTCGCCATCAAGCTGCTGCGCCGCGACCTGGCCCGGGACCCGATGTTCCAGGCGCGCTTCCGCCGCGAGGCGCAGGCCGTCGCCGGGCTCAACCACCCCGCCGTCGTCGCGGTGTACGACACGGGCGAGGAGGAGCTCGGGGCCGACGAGCAGCACGAGGTGCGCGTCCCGTACATCGTCATGGAGTTCGTCGAGGGCCGGACGCTGCGCGAGCTGATCAAGACCGGCGAGCTCACTCTCGAGTCCTCCGTCCGCTACGCCCGCGGCGTGCTCGCCGCCCTGGCCTACAGCCACCGCAAGGGGATCGTCCACCGGGACATCAAGCCGGCGAACGTCATGGTGACGGGGGACGACGAGGTCAAGGTCATGGACTTCGGGATCGCCCGCGCCCTCGCCGACTCGGCCGCCACCATGACCCAGACCCAGGCCGTCGTGGGCACCGCCCAGTACCTGTCCCCCGAGCAGGCGCGCGGGGAGACGGTGGATGCCCGCAGCGACCTCTACTCGGCCGGCTGCCTGCTCTTCGAGCTGCTCACGGGCCGGCCGCCCTTTACGGGCGACAGCCCGGTCTCCGTGGCCTACCAGCACGTCAGCGAGGAGGCCCCGACCGCGAGCGGGCTCAACCCCGAGGTCTTCCGACAGCTCGACGAGGTCCTCGCGACGGCGCTGCGCAAGGACCGCGACGAGCGCTACCAGGACGCCGACGCGTTCGCCCACGCCCTCGAGGCCGCCCTCGCCGGGCGTGGGCTCCCGGACGACCTCGGCGACGCGACCCAGGCGCTCTCCGTCGCCGCCGTCTCCACACAGGCGCTCAACGCCCTCCCTCCGGATCCCACCGCGGCGCTGACGGGCCTCGTCGGCCCGGGCGAGGACGCGTCGACGAGCTCCTTCGCAGCGGTCGCCGCGGCGCACTCCTCCGAGGCGTCGGAGGCCGCGGACGACGCCGGATCCCCCGACACGGCGGGCGGGCTCCTCTTCTCCGACGACGACGGGCACGACGCCGCCTCCCGCGCCGCCGAGCTCGAGCGGGAACGCTACGAACGCTCGCGGCGGCGCGCCTGGATCACCGTCTTCACCGTGCTGGCGGTCCTCGTGGTCGCCGCCGGAGCCTGGTTCCTCTGGTCCTGGTCGCAGGCCGAGCAGGCCCGCAACGCGACCGTTCCCGTCCCGGAGGTCTCCGGGATGTCCGAGACGCAGGCGCAGAACGAGATCCTTGCGGCGAACCTCCGGCTGGGAGGAATCGAGCGCGAGTTCAGCGACGACGTCCCGGACGGCGAGGCCATCCGGACCACGCCGGGCGCGGGCGAATCCGTGCGCGTGCAGTCCGAGGTCGTCCTGGTGCTCTCGCAGGGGCCGGAGAACGTCCTGATCCCGGAGAGCCTCGAGGGGCTCTCGGAGAGCGCGGCGCGCAGCGCGCTCGAGCAGCTCAAGCTCGTCGTCGATCCCCAGACGGTCCAGAAGGAGCATCCGAGCGTCCCGGCCCGGGACGTGCTCGGCACCAACCCGGCGATCGGCGAGCAGGTCAAGGTCGGCTCGACCGTGCAGCTGATCCTCTCGAGCGGCAAGGTCACCGTCCCCAACCTCTCGGCGGACGGGATGACGGAGGAGAAGGCCCGGCAGATGCTCGAGGACGAGGCGCTCACGGGCCTCCAGCTCGTCGTCAACGAGGTCGAGAACTCCGTCGTCGATCCGGGCTTCGTGACCAATCAGAGCCCGCGGCCGGGCGAGCTCGTGGACCAGAACGGCGTCATCACGATCGACGTGGCCAAGGCCCCGGCCGCCCCGAGCGATCCGCCCGGGGAGTCGAGCCCGCCCGCCGACGAATCCAGCCCGCCGCCGAGCACGGAGCCACCGGCGGACGGCGAGGACAACGGGGACGAGGACGAGGGCTGACCACCCCCGGGCGGTGCTAGTCCTGGATGAGCGGGCTGAGCGTGGCCGCGCGCTGGGCCGCGCCGGAGACCCCGAGCGACTCGAGCCAGTTCCCGAGCATCTGGTAGCCGCCCTCGGTCAACACGGACTCGGGGTGGAACTGCACGCCCCACAGCGGGGCGTCGCGGTGGGCGAGCCCCATGACGACCCCGCCTTCCGTCTCCGCGATGATCTCCAGTTCGTCGGGGACGGTGTCCCGCACGGCGGCGAGCGAGTGGTAGCGGGTGGCCGTGAACGGATTGGCCACGTCGTGGAAGACGGGGTGGCCGCCGTGGTGGATGAGCGAGGTCTTGCCGTGCATGAGCTCCTCGGCGTGCGTCACGGTGCCGCCATAGGCCTCTGCGAGCGCCTGGTGGCCGAGGCAGACGCCGAGCATCGGCTTGCCGGCGTTCCCGCACCAGCGAATGACGTCGATGCAGACGCCGGCCTCGGCCGGATTGCCCGGACCGGGCGAGACCAGCACGCCGTCGCGCACGGACGCGAGCTCGATCGCCTCCTCGAGGCTGACGTCGTCGTTGCGGACCACGGTGGTCTCCGCGCCGAGCTCCTGCAGGTAGCCGACCAGCGTGTAGACGAAGCTGTCGTAGTTGTCGATCACGAGGATCCGGGCGGTCATGACTGCAGCACCAAGCCAATCGTTGATTCGGTCCACGGGCTGAACTGGCTGGCCCACGGGAAGACGTACTCCATCAGCACCAGTATGGCGGCGGCGATCACCAGGAGGGAAATAAGTATCCGCACCCACAGCGGGCCCGGCAGCTTGCTGAACATCCACGCGTACACGGCTAGTCCCCCCGGGTGCTCTCGACGACATCGGCGATGGCCTGCTGCGGTCCCGTGGCCGCGGGACGGAAGGACTCGAGCTCCGCGTAGGCGATGATCCGCATCCTCGTCGTGAAGGGCGGATCGCAACTCGTGAGCGTCAGCAGCGAGGTCGTCGGTTCGACGCCCGGTTGGTGCGGCACGGGCAGGAGCACCTCGCCCTGGCTGGGGTGGACGATCTCCGTGCTCCGGTAGGCGTACTGGTAGAAGCCCTCGGCCGTCTGCACGTAGAGCCGGTCACCGTCGGTGAGCTTGTCGATGTCCCAGAAGACCTGCCCGTGGGTCTGCCGGTGCGCGGCGACGCCGAAGTTGCCGAGCTCGCCCGGCATCTGGGTCTGCGGGTAGCGGCCGATCCCCAAGTGGTCCAGCACCTCGGGTCCGACGCCGTCCGTCACCGGCCGCGCGTAGTCCGCGCCGAAGCGCGGGACGTACATCACGCCGAACGTCGCCCCCGCGTGCGGCAGGACGGCGATGGGCGGGTCGCCGAACTCGGCCCGGTCCCTGGCCGCCTCGGCCGCCGGATCGAGCCGTTCGCCGGCCGGGAGGCCGGGGACGCGGACGTCGTCGAAGCCGCGCAGGAGCTGCTCGGCCACGGTGTCCTGCCGGCGGTCGGCCTCGAGGTTCGTCCACCACAGCTCCCAGGCCACGAACAGCAGCAACACGAGCCCGGCCGTGATGAGCAGCTCGCCGAGGACTCCCGTGAACGTGACGCGGGGCGTCCGCCGCCCCGCGCCCGGGGCGCGGCGGGACCGCGCGGCGCGCACCGGCGTCGTACTGTCCACTGGGACTCCTTGCACCCCGCGGCGGGAACCGTCCCGCCGCCCACGATCTCCTGCCGGCACCCGCTAGTATTAAGGCACCATCGGAACCCCCGCCGGGCGGATGCCCACGGGGTCCACTAGCCACGATAGCGCCCGGGGGCCGGAACCGCGGACAGGTCCGCCCGCCGGGGTCAGGAGACGCAGTGCCAGAGTCAAGGACGCGCCGCAAGGTCCGCCGCAGCAAGGACCGGGCCAACCTGGAGGCCGGCCACGCGCCGCTGCCCGCCTGGTACAAGCCGGTGATGTTCGGCCTCATGATCCTGGGCCTGCTGTGGATCGTGACCTACTACATCTCCCAGGGCCTGCTGCCGATCGTCGTGGCCGGAGGCTGGAACATCGTGATCGGCTTCGGCATCGCGATGGCCGGCTTCTTCATGACGACGCGCTGGCGCTGACGCCGCGGGGGGAGGAAGATCCCGGGCAGCGGGACGCCGGGGCTACTCGACGAACTTGAGCCCCACGACGCAGCCGATCAGGACCGTGATGAGCAGGATCTTGAGCCAGCTCACCGACTCCGCGCCGAACGCCATCCCGTAGGCGACCGTGAGCGAGGCGCCGATGCCGACCCACACCGCGTAGGCCGTTCCCGTGGAGATCTCCCGCATCGCGTAGGCGAGTCCTCCCATGCTGAGCACGAGCGCCACCCCGAACAGGATCGTGGGCGCGGGCTTGGTGAAGCCCTCAGACTTCCCGAGCGATACCGCCCAGACCGCCTCGAGCAGCCCCGAGGCCACCAGGATCAACCAGGCCATGACACACCGTTCCCTTCGACGGCCGTCTTGTCGCGCTCCGGGTACGGCTCCCTCGTCCGGTGGAACAGGTGGTTCCGTGCCAGAGGATAGCACCGTCCGGAGCGGGCGGCCACGCGGTCGTGACATGCTGGAACCCGGACGAAAGGACGACATGCACCAGAACACCGCCGCGGCCCCTCCCGCGACCCGCCTCCCCTCCCCGAAGCGCCTCTACGGGGCGCTCGCCCTCGCCGAGATGGTCACGTGGGCGCTGCTCATCACGGGCATGGTGCTGAAGTACTCCGGCACCTCCGACGCGTTTGTGCCCGTGTTCGGCCTGGTCCACGGCGTGGTGTTCATCGCGTACTGCATCGTGACGGTCTTCGTCTGGGTCAACCAGCGCTGGGGCTTTGGTCTCGGGCTGCTGGGGCTGGCCTCGGCCGTGGTCCCCTTCTGCACCGTGCCGTTCGAGCGCGCGGTGGTGCGGCGGGGGCTACTCGACGGCGGGTGGCGCCTGGCACCGGGCGGCGACGCGCCGCGCGGTCCCGTCGAGGGGATCCAGGCCCTGTGCCTGCGCTACCCGGCCGCGGCGCTCGTGATCGGCCTCGCCGCCGTCGCGGGCATCACCGCCGTGCTGCTGATGATCGGGCCGCCGGTCCCCAAGGGGTGACCACCGCTGGAGGGCACCGTTATATTCCGCATGCGGCATTCGGCATCTCTTCGGCCCGGATCCGCCGTCACCTGGCCCCGTGGTGTCCGGTATGGGCGTAGAGATCCCGCAGGAGGCAGATCTCGGCGCCGTGGTGGATGGCCTCGCGATTGATGTGCACCACGAGCTCGGCGAGCGACGCCTCGGCGTAGGGGCCCTCGGCGGGGCCGCACCGCCGCAGCAGCCCCTCGGCGCCGAGAGCTGCGACCCCGTCCCTCCACCGCGCATGCGCCTCCTCGAGTTGATCGAGCGCTTCCGCCGCCGTGCCGGCGTAGCGGTGCCCCGCGTAATCCATGGCGGGACCGCCGAAGTGGGAGGCGTTGCGCTGGCCGAAGACCCCGACCACGAGGTGGGCGATCCGCCAGGCGATCGTCGTCACGGGCGCGGGAACCGGCTCGGGGTCCGCGTAGTCCAGGACGAACGGCCCCGCGCCGAGCTGCACGGCGCCGTCGGCCTCCGGCCCGTGCGTTCCCCGCGGGCGCACGCTCCAGCAACCGCGGACGGGCTCCCAGAGGTACTCCTCGTCGGTCAGGCCCTCGAAGCGGCGGCGCAAGTGGTGGTTCCAGTGCCACTCCAGCTGCTCGGCGAGCACGCCGTTCCAGTCGAGGGCGTCCCGGGGCTTCGGCGTCGGCTCAGGCATGGGGCCAGTCTGGCACGGCGGCGTGGCGGAGGGAACGGTCAGCGGGCCCCGGTCTCCGGGAGCCCGAGGAAGCGCTCCCGGGCCCAGGCGCCGAACGACTGGCCGGGCTGCTTGGAGTCCAGCCGCAGGTTGTGGCCGTCCCGCAGGGCCCGGACCACGGAGCCGGGAAAGGGCACCTGCACGACCGCCCCGCCGCGCCCGCCCGCCTCGTGCCGGGCGGCGAGCCACTGCTCGGCCGCGTCCTTGAGCCGCAGTTCCTGCGGTCCGCCGGCCGCGATGACCGTGCCGCGGGCCCCGGAGTCGAGGGTCTCGAGGACCACGCGGGCAGCATCGCGCGCGGCGAGCGGCTGGACGGAGACCCCGCGCGGCACGGGAACGAGCGGCGTCTTGGCCAGGTGGCCGAGCAGGGTGTCGACGAGCTCGTGGAACTGCGGGAGCCTGAGCACGGTATGGGGGGCGCCGGCCCTGGCCAGTGCGTGCTCCCCGGCGAGCTTGGCCCGGTAGTACGGAAGCGGGATGCGGTCCACGCCCAGGATCGAGATCATCAGCACGTGTCGCACGCCGGCGCGGGCGGCCGCCGCGGCGAGCCGCCGGGTTCCGTCGACATCCACTTCCTCCCACCGCGACGCATCCATGCCGCCGCTGGCCAGGTGGATGATCCCGTCGACACCCTCGCAAGCCGGATCGAGTCCCGCTCCCGTGGCGAGGTCCCCGGTCACGCCGCCGTCGATCCCGCTCCGGCGCGTCAGGACGCGGACCTCGTCGCCCCGGGAGCGCAGGAGTTCGACGACGTGCGGGCCGAGCGTGCCGGTTCCACCGGTGACGAGGATCCTCATGGCTCCACCCTGCCGGGGTGCCGCTCCGCCGTCAACGAGGCGGCCCCGGCGTCGTCCCCTTGTTCCCGCCGCGCGGGGGAACGCTTCCTGGCGGAGCCCGGCACCGGCGTCGTCCGGTGGCCCGGGCCGCCGTCCCTACCGCGGCAGCCCGGCGGCAGCGGCCCCCTTCACGGCGGCGGTCACCCGGGCCAGGGCCGGCGAGTCCAGCTTCCAGCGCTGCCAATACAGCGGGACCTCGTGCACCCACGAGGGATCGAGGAGCCGCAACGAGCCGTCGCCGGGGATCTGCTGCTCGGGCACCATGCCCCAGCCGAGCCCGGCGCGGATCGCCTCGACGAACTGGACGGAATCCGGCACGTGGTGTCCCGGGGGACGGGCGGCGGCCCCCGCGTGCCCGCGGATCAGGTCCCGCTGGTGGGCATCGTTGCGGTCGAAGTGGACGGCGGGCGCCCCGGCGAGCCCGGGCCCGTCCGGCCCGAACCACCGGTCCGCGAACGCCGGGGCGGCCACGGCCAGGTAGCGCATGCTGCCGAGCAGGTCCGCCGCGCAGCCCTGGACGGGGCGCCCGCTCGTGGTGACGGCGCCCATGACGCGACCCGAGCGCAGGTGCTCGGCCGAGAAGGCCTCGTCCTCGCGCAGGATCTCGAGTTCGAGGTTCGGGTCGGCGGCCAGGACCGGCAGGGCGGCACCGAACCACGTGGCGAGCGAGTCCGCATTGACGACGAGCGCGATCGGCGCCCGCGCGGTGGGCGCATCGGTGCCACCCGCGGCCGCGGACAGCTCGGCGGCGGCCTCCGAGGCCAGCAGGTCGAGCTGGCGGGCGAGCCGGACCAGGACCCTTCCGGCGGGCGTGGCCTGAGCGGGATTCGTCCGGCGGACGACGACGGTTCCGGCCGTGCGCTCGAGGGCCTTGATCCGCTGGCTGACGGCCGAGGGGGTGACGTGCAGCCGGCGCGCCGCGGCCTCGAACGTCCCGGTGTCGACGACGGCCGCGAAGGCACGGAGCTGGTCGGCGGGGAAATCGATCATAAGGAACTCTAACGCATCATGAATTTCTTGAGCTGGACTGTCGATGCGCCGGAGCCTACCGTCAAGGAATGCCCTTCCTTCCTTCCTCCCTCGCCGGCCTCGGCCTGGGACTCTCGCTCATCGCCGCGATCGGCGCCCAGAACGCGTTCGTGCTCCGCCAGGGCATCCGCCGCGAACACGTCGTGCCGGTCATCCTGCTTTGCATGGCCTCCGACGCCGTCCTGATCCTGGCCGGCGTCGCCGGCGTCGGAGCCCTCGTGGACGGCACCTCGTGGATCCTGCCCATGGCCCGCATCGGCGGTGCGGCGTTCCTCGTGGGCTACGCCGTTCTCGCCCTGCGCCGGGCCGTGGCGCCCGCGGCTCTCACGGTGGCCGAGGGCGGGGGCGGGACGACGCTCGGCGGGGCCGTGGCCACCGCCTTCGCCCTGACCTGGCTGAATCCCCACGTGTACCTCGACACCGTGGTGCTGCTCGGGTCCATCGCCTCGTCGCACGGGGATCCGGGGCGCTGGTGGTTCGCCGCGGGTGCCGTATCGGCGAGCGTCGTGTGGTTCACGGCCCTGGGCCTGGGCGCGCGGGCCCTGCGCGGCTTCTTCTCGAAGCCGGCGTCCTGGCGGATCCTCGACGGCGTCGTGGCCGCGACGATGCTCGTCATCGCGGCCACGCTGCTGCTCGGCCTCTGAGGCCCGGCCCCCGGGGCCGGGGACTAGAGGGCCCCGTAGTATTCCGTGAGCGCGGGGTAGTAGTCGGCGAAGTCCGGGAGCGGTCCGTCGACCCGGCTCGCCGCGAGGCGGTCGAGGTAGAACTCCCACCCGGGCCCGATCTCCGCGAGGCCGGCCCGGTCGGCCAGATGGTGGACCAGCGACAGGGAGGCGCCGGAGTCCACGGGTTCCACGAGCAGTTCGAGGTCCCAGCTGCCGTGCTCGTCCCGCATGACGAGCTCGAGCCGGCGGGGCGGATCGCAGGCCGCCACGCGCAAGTGCGACGTCGGGGCCCCGTCTTCCGCCGTCAGCGTCACCACGATCTCGCCCCCGGTCCGGCCCTCTCCCTGCCAGTGACCGAACCAGAGGGCGGTCCGCCGGCTGTCGGTGATGCTGTCCCAGACGTCCTCGGGCGGCGCGGAGAAGTACCGGGAGACGACCAAGTCGACTCCCGGGTCCCGTTCGACGAGCGTCCCCGTCGGTTCGATCACGTCTCCTCCACTCCGTGCCGTGCCGGACCGTGCTGTGCTGTGCTGTGCTGTGCCACACAGTCTGCTCCGCCCCCGTCCCGGCGGCAAGGCCGGACGCGGACGCCGCTCAGGCGCGGCGGGAGTAGACGACGTTGGTCCGAACGCGCCGGAAGCCCACCCGCTCGTACAGGCCGACGGCCCCGGTCGGGCTGTCCGAGTCGACGCCGAGCTCCACGGAGGCGTAGCCGTCCTCCTTGGCCTGGCGGACGACGTCGGTCAGCAGCGCCGCTGCATGTCCCCGCCCCCTGGCGCGCCGGCGCGTGCCCACGAGGGACACGTAGAGCTCCTTCGGGACCCACTGGCCGGAGAGGACGTAGGCGTCGACCGCCTCCTCGGGATCGAGTCCCGGGTCGTCGCTGAGGACCGTTCGGCTATAGGCCGGGCGGAAGCTGCGGGCCTTGAGCTGGGCCGCCCACTTCTCCGGCGAGCGGGCGGAGGAGCCCCAGTGGTCGGCGAACGCCTCGTTGTGCGCGCGCCGGATCCCTTCCGCGTGGGCTGGATCGAACACGACGCCGGGGCAGGGCGCCGCACCCGCGGGAACCTCCCAGCCGCCCAGCTCGACCTTCATGTCCTGGAAGTAGCGTGCCGGCTCGTAGCCGCGGACGGACGCCATCCGGGCGGCGCCGGACTCCGGGCGCCCCGCCCAGACGTCCAGCAGGAGCGGGTGGCCGGCGTGGCGTTCGCCGCCGAGCTCGCGGGCCCGGTCCTCCAGGCGCTCCATGAGCGCGCGGCCGATCCCGCGCCGCCGGTGCTCCGGGTGCACGCCGCCGCCGAGGTGCGCCTTGGCGAAGCCGTCGCGGAGGGCGTCGCTGATCCGCACTTGCCCGAAGGCGACGAGCCGTCCGTCCTCGCGGACCGCCCACGTGTCGCGTGCGGGATCGACGCCGGGCTCCTCGAGCTCCTCGGCCAGGTCCTCGGGTTCGTAGAACTCCTCCGTCTGGTCGGCCACGGCCAGTTCGTTGGTCAGCCGCGCCCACTCGGCGGTGTCCTGCTCGGTGATGGTGCTCCACTCAAGGGCCATGGCACGTTCCCTGCTTCCTCCGGCCCGCGGCCGGCATTGTGCTGCGCCCGATCGGTGGGGCGCGTCCAGCGTACAGTGATTGGGAGAATTCAATCAATAGAGCGCGTTTAACGCACAGCGTGTGCAGAGGGTTATCCACAACTGGGGACACAGCTGTTGGTAAGTATGTTCTATTCGCCGCCGTAAGGCCGATGCGGAGCCGTTGGGTCGGTGAGTTACACGGGTGTGAGTTATAAACACTGTGGATGAAGGCTGTGGAAATCACCCCTACCACCGGGGTTGTTCACAGATTTCCGCCTGTCCGCTGGGGAAACGGTGGAAATCCGGGGGCCCGTCGATGCATCGCCGGGCCCACATCCCTTAATCCTCGGGGGATTCGTCGCGCACAGGATGTGCAGAAGGGTTATCCACAGGTGTGCAGAAGTATGTGAATATTCAAGCGCCCCGGGGCCGTTGAACCGGCCGCCGGGGCTGCTGCGGCGTCATCCCGGGGGACGGGAAGAAGGACGCCTAAGTGAATTACACGGGTGTGAGTTATTAACAGTGTGGATAAACCCTGTGGATGGTTCGTGCTCCGTGGTCAGGCGCCGAAGACGCGCGCGGGGACGGTCTGCCATCCCACCCACGTCAGGACCGTCAGCAGGACCGCGACGGCAGCGATGCCGGCCCATTGAACAGTGGCACGGTGCTTCCCCCGCGGCGCGTACGCCATGATCGCGGCGAGCGCCGCCCCGGTCGCCAGTCCGCCGACGTGGGCCTGCCACGAGACGTTGAGCCCCGGAATGAAGCCGATCACCAGGTTGATGCCGATGATCACGAGGATCGGCGTGAAGTTCCCCCCACGCGCCCGCATCACCACCAGCAGCGCGCCGAAGAGGCCGAAGACCGCACCGGAGGCGCCCACGACGCCGATCCTCGGGTCTTCGAGCATCAGCACGGCGACGGAACCGCCGAAGCCGGACAGGAGGTACAGCGCGAGGAAGCGGATCCGGCCCAGCATCGGCTCGAGCGCCTGGCCGATCACGAAGAGCGCGTACATGTTGAACGCGATGTGCATCAGGAAGCTCGTCGAGTGCAGGAACGTGGCGGTCAGCATCCTCCACGGCTCGCTGCCGGTGTAGACCCCCGCGTAGAGCAGGCGGTCGGAGAGCGTGGGCAGCAGGAACTGTCCCAGGAACACCACCGCGCACAGGACCATGAGCGTGTAGGTCACCACGGGCCTGCCGTCCCGGGCGCGGCCGCCGAGGGCGGTGCGCTGGGTCGGCATCCGCTTCCGCGCCTCGTCGACGCAGTCTGCGCACTGCACGCCGACGGCCGCAGGACGCTGGCATTCGGGGCAGGCGGGGCGCCCGCAGCGCTGGCAGCGGACGTAGGAGGGGCGGTCCGGGTGTCGGGGGCAGACGGGGACCTGGCCCGCTGGCTGCTGCTCGGGAAGGCCGTAGGCCATGGGATCTCCTGCAGTGGAATCGTCGGTGGTTAAACGGAAGGGGTCCTGCCGCAGGTTCCATGGTCCCTGCGGCAGAACCCGCCGTGTTGCGCGGCCCTGGCCGCGCCGTGACTAGGCCTCGTCGATGTCGATCGAGGTGACGACGACGTCCTCGAGCGGCTTGTCGCGGCCGTCGGTCGGGACGGAATTCAGCTCGGCGACCAGCTTGCGCGAGGCCTCGTCGGTCACGTCGCCGAAGATCGTGTGCTTGCCCTGCAGCCACGTCGTCGGAACGGTCGTGATGAAGAACTGCGAGCCGTTGGTCCCGCGGCCCATCTGGATGCCGGCGTTGGCCATGGCCAGCTTGTACGGCTGGGTGAAGTCGAGGTCCGGGTTGATCTCGTCGTCGAAGCGGTAGCCCGGGCCGCCGACGCCCTGGCCCAGCGGGTCCCCGCCCTGGATCATGAAGTCGCTGATGATGCGGTGGAAGATCGTCCCGTTGTAGAGCGGGGTCCCGGTCTTCTCCTCGCCCGTCTCCGGGTGCACCCATTGCTGCTCGCCGGTGGAGAGGCCGATGAAGTTCTTGACCGTCTTCGGGGCGTGGTTGCCGAAGAGATTGACCAGGATGTCGCCCCGGTTCGTGTGAATGGTGGCCTTGTGCGTGGGGATTGCAGTCATGCGCCCCATTCTTCCACGACGCCCCCGCCCGCCTTGCTGATCCGCTACGCGGACAGTGAACAACCGGGGAGCCCGGGCCGCATATGCCCCGGACGGAATAGCACGCCCGGGGGCCACGGCGTAGGCTAGGCCACGATGCTCCAACAAATCGGGAGGAACGTGTGAAGAAGACAGAACGCATTGCCCGCGACCTGGGAGAGACGGTCGGCAACGGAGTCGGCGAGGCCCGCGACTGGGCCGCACCCCGCGTGGAGGCAGCCGTCCAGTGGGCCGTTCCCCGTCTGGAGAAGGGGATCGAGACCGCTTCGCCGAAGATCCAGGAGGGCCTGCACCGGGCCGCCACGGAGATCGCCGACGGCGTCGCCCGCGTGACCCCGAAGATCCAGGAAGGCCTGGACAAGGTCGCTCCGAAGATCTCGCAGGTTGTCGACCAGGCATCGCCCAAGCTCCAGGAGACGCTCGACAAGGCGACGCCGGCCCTGCAGCATGCCCGCGACGTCGTGGTGAAGGACTACATCCCGGCCGCCAGCGCGAAGCTCGGCGAGGCCGCGGACTTCACCGCCCACAAGCTCGACTCCGCGCGCTTCCCGCTGCCGGTCCACCAGGCCGTCGCGAGCGTGACCGGTGACAAGAAGGCCCTCAAGCGCGCCCAGACGGCCGCCGCCGAGGCCGCCAAGCAGGCCTCGAAGCAGCTCAAGAAGGAGCAGGCCCGCAAGGGACGCAAGCGCGGACTGCTGATCTTCGGGATCATCGCGGCCGCTGCTGCGGCGGGCGTCGCCGCGTGGCGCGCCTCGAAGCCGGTCGAGGATCCGTGGAAGGCGCCGGCCCCGGTCGAGCCCGCCCCGGTCCCGTCCTCCTCGGCGGCCCCGACCTCCGCCACGGCCGATGTCCCCGCGGCGGATGCCGCCGCTGCCTCGGCGCCCGAGGCCCCGGAGACGGAGTCCACGGTCGAGGAGGTGCGCGCCCACCTTGAGGAGGCCGCCGCTCCGGAGGACGCCGGCGACGTCGACGCCGAGCTCGCGGCCGACGCTGCCGGGGAGGCCGAGGATGCCGCCCCGAAGCCCGGTCCCCGCGGCGGGCGCCGGGCCTCTTCGGAGGACACCGCCACGTAGCACCCCGGAGGCCGCCAAGCGGTGGTCCGGGAAGGGGAGGCCTGTTGGCGCGGGCCTCCCCTTCCGTGCGTCCGGGCGCTGGTAGATTGGCGCTGTGATTGAGGACCAACCCTTCGGCGGATCCGGGCCCTACAGGCCCGCCGTCTCGATCGTCATCCCCGCCTACAACGAGGAGAGCGTGATCAGGCAGTGCCTGGTCGCCGCGATCTACCAGACCGTACCCGCGCACGAGGTGATCGTGGTGGACAACATGTCCACGGACGCCACGGCGGCCATCGTGACGCAGATGCAGGCGGAGTACCCGGAGGCCCCGATCCGGCTCGTCTCCCAGGACCGTGAGCAGGGGCTGATCCCGACCCGCAACTTCGGCCTCGCCCAGGCGAGCGGCGAGGTCCTGGGCCGCATCGACGCGGATTCCGTCCTCGAACCGGATTGGGTGGAACAGGTCTCCTCCGCCTTTATGGACCCGGAGGTCATGGCGGCCACGGGACCGGTCGTCTACTACGACATGCCCATGCGCCGCTGGGGCCTGAAGGCGGACGACAAGATGCGCCAGCTGGTCCTCAAGGTCGCCTACAAGCAGTACCACTTCCTCTTCGGTTCCAACATGGCGCTGCGGGCCTCCGCTTGGGCCGAGATCGCGGGCGAGGTCTGCCGCGACGAGGCGGACGAGTTCCACGAGGACATCGACATCTCGCTGCACCTGGCGGACCACGACCTGCTGATCCGCTACGTCCCGGCCATGGTCTCGGGGATGTCGGCACGCCGTCTCGAGGACTCGCCGAAGGACTACCGGTACTACGTCACGCGGTTCGACCGCACGTACAAGGCCCACCAGATCAACAAGCAGGTCCTGAAGATCCCGATGCTGATCTTCATGTCGATCTACTACCCGGCGAAGATGCTGCGCTACCTCCACACGGCGCGCAGTTCGCAGCCGGTGCGCCGCGGCGGCATCTGAGCCGAGCGGCAGCGTGACGTCAGTCGGCGCCGAGCCCGGGTTCGGCGAGGACGACGCCGGGGCCACGGCGCCGCTGTCCCCGCACGACGGCCACGAGGCCCGCGAGGATGAGCACGAGCCCGCCGTAGGTTCCCGCGGGCAGCCGCTCGCCCAGGAAGCCGGCGGCCAGGAGCGCCGCGGCGGGGATCTCGAGCAGGATGATCGTGGACACGGTGAGCGGACCGAGGGCGTTGAGCAGGTGGTTGAAGACGCTGTGGCCGAGGAGCTGGGCGCAGACGGTGAGCGCGATGATCCCGAGCCAGCCCTCGGGCGGGAAGCCCCACAGCGGTTCGTCGAAGACGAGGCACAGGGCCAGGAGGATCAGGGCCGTGAGGACGTAGCAGAGTCCGGTGTACGCGCCGGTCGACATCGTCTCGCGGGCCTTGGACCCCGCGAGCGTGTAGGCGCCAGCGAGCGCCCCGCCGACGAGGGCGAGGAGGTCTCCCCGCAGGGCCTCGGCCGAGCCGCCGAGGTCGAATCCGGTGATGACGACGACGCCGATGAAGGCCACCCCGATGCCGATGCCCACGAGCGGCGGGAAGCGCACGCCGCGCAGCACCTGGAACAGGGCGATCCAGGCGGACTGGAGGCAGACGAGTGCGGTGGCGGCGGCGACGGACGTCATGCGGATCGACGTCGTGAAGCAGACGAAGTGCAGGGCCAGCGCGAGGGCGGCCGCCGCGCTCCAGCCCCATTCACGCCGCCCCGCCCTGAGCAGGGAGGCGGGACGGCGGACCAGGACGGGTGCGGCCATGACGACGCCGCCGATCGCGTTGCGCCAGAAGGCCATGGCCATCGGGGGCACGCTGGGTGTCGCGGCGATGAGCGGGCCGGACGCCCCGACGCCGAGGACGCCGATGGCCGCCAGGAGGAAGATCACCCCACCACTGTGCCACCGCCGCCGGGCGGCTGCGTCGTCGGACACGATCCGTGACGCTTCTTCCCGCTTCCCGGTGCTCCCGTGCTCCGGAACCCGGCGAGTCGCATCGACCCGCCATGCCACGCTCGGGAGAAATGGGCAGTTGTCCTCGCGGATTCGATCGGGATGCGCGAAGGGCCCCGGGCTGCTGCCCGGGGCCCTTCGTCGTCGGTGGAGGCAAGGGGACTCGAACCCCTAACCCCCTGCTTGCAAAGCAGGTGCGCTACCAATTGCGCCATGCCCCCGTACGGGGCTAGTCCACCGAATCGGTCGACCGGCTCCAGGTGGACTTCTCCACCTCGGCATCCTTCCACTTATTGTAGGTAGCGATGCCCACGAGCGCGGCCGCGAGGAACAGCAGTCGTTTCATGGGGATCCTCCCGGACCGTCAGTGGGGATTCCGTGGGCGTACCAGGACTTGAACCTGGGACCTCTTCGTTATCAGCGAAGCGCTCTAACCGCCTGAGCTATACGCCCTCACCGTCCCATCAGGACGAGATATGACTTTACCCGACGATTCCGCGGGAAAACAAATCGGCCGCCCCCCGTGCGGGGAGCGGCCGAGGCGTTCCGCGGTTCAGTCGTCGGTCAGCGTGATGCCGATGCCGCCGACGAGCGTCGAGGAGATGTTGTAGAGCACGGCCGAGAGCATCGACAGCGCCGTGAGCAGGACGACGTTCACGACCGCGATGATCGTCGCGAAGGAGGCCACCTGTCCGAGCGAGGCGAGCTCCTGGAGGTTGAAGCTGCTCTCGGTCCCGGCGACCTCGCGCAGCAGGTCGTTGACCCGGTCGAAGATGCCCGTGAGGTCCAGGACGGTCCAGAGCACGACGGCGGCGACGACGGTCACGATGCCGAGGGCCACGGAGAGCAGGAAGGACATCTTCAGCACGGACCAGGGATCGATCTTGCTGACGAGCAGGCGGGCCTTGCGGACCTTGGCCTTGGGCGCCGGGCGCACGAGCTGCTGGGGGCGCTGGGCCGGGCGCTGCCCCGCCGGACGCGGCTGTCCGGGGCGCTGCTGGGTTCCGGCGGGACGCTGTCCCTGCGCCGCCGGGCGCTGGCCGGACGGGGCCTGCCGCGGTGCGGCCGGACGGCCACCCGGCTGGGAGGCCGGGCGCTGCGCTCCCGGGCGCGGGGTGTTGGGGGTGCTCACGCATTACCTCCGTCATTCTCGGTGCCTTCGGTGCCGTGGCCGGCGTCGTCCGCGGCCTCCGCTGGGGATCCCGCGGTACCTGCCGGGGCTTCCTGCGACGGACCGCTGCCGACGGCGTCCCGGGCTTGATCTGCATCCAACGGTACTGCATCGTCCTCGGGCTCGGCCGCCAGGCCGCGTTCGGTGTTCCTCGCCACGGCGATGATCCGGTCCTTCTTGTCCGGCTTCGCGAAGATCACGCCCATGGTGTCGCGGCCCTTCGCCGGCACCTGGGTCACGGCGGAGCGGACCACCTTTCCGCCCTCCATGACGACGAGGACCTCGTCCTCCTCCTGCACGATCAGCGCGCCGACGAGGTGCCCCCGGTCCTCGGCGAACTTGCCGACCTTGATGCCGAGGCCGCCGCGTCCCTGCACGCGGTACTCCTCCACGGAGCTGCGCTTCGCATAGCCGCCGTCGGTGACGATGAAGGAGTAGGAGCCCTCGGTCACGACGTCGGCGCTGAGCAGTTCGTCGTCTCCGCGGAACTTCATGCCCGTCACGCCGCTCGTCGCGCGGCCCATCGGGCGCAGCGCCTCGTCGGTCGCGGTGAAGCGGACCGACTGGCCGTTGCGGGAGACCAGCATGAGGTCGTCCGTCTCGGAAACGAGCTGCGCCGAGACGAGCTCGTCGCCCTCGCGCAGGTTGATCGCGATGACACCGGCCGAGCGGTTGGTGTCGTAGTCCGCGAGCCGGGTCTTCTTGACGAGGCCGTTCTTGGTGGCGAGCACCAGGTACGGGGCCTGGTCGTAGCTGCGCAAATCCAGGACCTGGGCAATCGTCTCCCCGGGCTGGAAGGCCATGACGTTGGCCACGTGCTGGCCCTTGGAATCGCGGCTTCCCTCGGCGAGCTCGTAGCACTTGGTCCGGTACACGCGGCCGAGGTTGGTGAAGAAGAGCAGCCAGTTGTGGGTCGTCGTGACGAAGAAGTGCTCCACGACGTCGTCGCCGCGCAGCTGCGCGCCGCGGATGCCCTTGCCGCCCCGGTTCTGCGAACGGTAGTTGTCGCTGCGCGTGCGCTTGACGTAGCCGCCGCGGGTGATGGTGACGACCATCTCCTCTTCGGGGATCAGGTCCTCCATGGACATGTCGCCGTCGTAGCCCATGAGGATCCGGGTGCGGCGGTCGTCTCCGTGCTTGTCGACGATCTCCCCGAGCTCGTCGGAGATGATGCCGCGCTGCTTGACCGGATCGGCGAGGATCGTCTTGTATTCGGCGATCTCGAGCTCGAGCTTGGCGTGCTGGTCCTGGATCTTCTGCCGCTCGAGGGCGGCCAGGCGGCGCAGCTGCATGTCCAGGATGGCCTGGGCCTGCACGTCGTCGATGTCCAGGAGCTCCTTGAGCCCCTCGCGCGCGTCCTCGACCGTGGAGGAACGGCGGATGAGGGCGATGACCTCGTCGAGGGCGTCGAGCGCCTTGAGCAGGCCGCGCAGGATGTGGGCCTGCTCCTCGGCCTTGCGCAGGCGGAACCGCGTCCGGCGCACGATGACCTCGACCTGGTGCGCCACCCAGTGCCGGATGAAGGCGTCGAGGGACAGCGTGCGCGGCACGCCGTCGACGAGCGCGAGCATGTTGGCGGAGAAGTTGGACTGCAGCTCGGTGTGCTTGTAGAGGTTGTTCAGCACGACCTTGGCGACGGCGTCGCGCTTGAGCACGATCACGAGGCGCTGGCCCGTGCGGCCCGAGGACTCGTCGCGCAGGTCGGCGATGCCCTGGATCCTGCCGTCCTTGACGAGGTCGGCGATCTTGATGGAGAGGTTGTCCGGGTTGGCCTGGTAGGGAAGCTCGGTGACCACGAGGCACGTGCGGCCCTGGAGCTCCTCGACGTTGACCACGGCGCGCATCGTGATGGAACCGCGGCCGGTCCGGTAGGCGTCCTCGATGCCCTTGTGGCCCAGGATCAGCGCGCCGGTCGGGAAGTCGGGTCCCTTCACGCGCTTGAGCAGCTCCTCGAGCAGCTCCTCGCGGCTGGCCTCGGGGTTCTCCAAGTACCACTGCACGCCGTCGGCGACCTCGCGTAGGTTGTGCGGCGGGATGTTCGTGGCCATGCCGACGGCGATGCCGGACGAGCCGTTGACCAGCAGGTTCGGGAACCGCGCCGGCAGGATCGTCGGCTCCTGGTTCTTGCCGTCGTAGTTGTCCTGGAAGTCGACCGTCTCCTCGTCGATGTCCCGGACCATTTCCATGGCCAGCTGGGCCATCTTGGTCTCGGTGTAGCGGGGAGCGGCCGCGCCGTCGTTTCCGGGGGAACCGAAGTTGCCCTGGCCGAGCGCCAGCGGGTAGCGCATGGTCCAGTCCTGGATGAGGCGGACCAGGGCGTCGTAGATCGCGCTGTCGCCGTGCGGGTGGTACTGGCCCATGACCTCGCCGACCACGCGGGCGCACTTGTTGTAGGAGCGGTCGGGGCGGTAGCCGCCGTCGTACATCGCGTAGATCACACGGCGGTGCACGGGCTTGAGGCCGTCGCGCACGTCCGGGAGGGCGCGTCCCACGATCACGGCCATCGCGTAGTCGAGGTAGGACCGCTGCATCTCGGTCTGCAGGTCGACCTGCTCGACGCGGTCGGTCACACGGCCTTCGAGGGGCTGCTGCTCCGGGTCCTGCGGGGTCTCGGGCGTCTCGTCGCTCATCGGGTTCTTTCTCTCAGTTCACAAAGTCTGCGTGGCTTCGGCGGGCGGTCCGGGCTAGATGTCCAGGAAGCGCACGTCCTTGGCGTTCTGCTGGATGAAGTTGCGGCGCGATTCGACGTCCTCGCCCATGAGCACGGAGAAGATCTGGTCCGCGGCCGCGGCGTCCTCCATGGTGACCTGGCGCAGCGTGCGGCGGTCGGGGTCCATCGTGGTGTCCCACAGCTCGGTGTAGTCCATCTCGCCGAGGCCCTTGTAGCGCTGGATGCCGTTGTCCTTGGGCAGGCGCTTGTTGGCCGCGGCGCCGGCGGTCAGGGCGGCGTCGCGCTCCTTGTCCGTGTACACGTAGTCATGCGCCGCGTTGGACCACTTGATCCGGTACAGCGGCGGCTGGGCGAGGTAGACGTAGCCGTTCTCGATGAGGGGGCGCATGTAGCGGAACAGGAGGGTCAGCAGCAGGGTCGTGATGTGCTGGCCGTCCACGTCGGCATCGGCCATGAGGACGATCTTGTGGTACCGCAGCTTGGCCATGTCGAATTCCTCGCCGATGCCCGTGCCGAACGCGGTGATCATCGACTGCACCTCGGCGTTGCCGAGCGCCTTGTCGAGGCGGGCGCGCTCGACGTTGAGGATCTTGCCGCGCAGGGGGAGGATCGCCTGCGTGCGGGGGTCGCGGCCGCGCTTGGCGGAACCGCCCGCGGAGTCGCCCTCCACCATGTAGACCTCGCACTCGACCGGGTTCTTCGAGGAGCAGTCCGCGAGCTTGCCGGGCATGCCGAAGGACTCGAGCGGCGACTTGCGGCGGGCGTTGTCGCGGGCCTTGCGGGCCGCGAGCCGGGCCTGGGCCGCGAAGAGCGCCTTGCGGATGATGTCCTTCGCCGTGTTCGGGTTGCGCTCGAGCCAGTCGCCGAGCTCCTCGTTGACGACTCCCTGCACGAAGCCCTTGGCGACCGAGTTGCCGAGCTTGGTCTTCGTCTGGCCCTCGAACTGGGGCTCGCCGAGCTTGACGGAGATGACGGCCGTGAGGCCCTCGCGGATGTCGTCGCCCGTGAGGTTCTCGTCCTTCTCCTTGAGGATGCCCTTGTCCTTGGCATAGCGGTTGATGAGCGAGGTCATCGCCGCGCGGAAGCCCTCCTCGTGGGTGCCGCCTTCGTGCGTGTTGATGGTGTTCGCGTAGGTGTGCACGGACTCGGAGTAGGCCGTGGTCCACTGCATCGCGATCTCGACGGAGATCTTCTTGTCCTCGTCCTCGGACTCGAAGGCGATGACGTCCTCGTGGACGAGCTCCACCTTCTTGGACGCGTTGAGGTGCTTGACGTAGTCCAGCAGGCCGTCCTTGTAGAGGTAGTCCACGACGCGGTGCTTCGGCTCGGCCGCCTCCTCGGCGCCCTCCTCCGACTCCTCGGCGATCTCCTCGCCGGCTTCCTCGAGGACCCGCTCGTCCGTGAGCGTGATGCGCAGGCCCTTGTTGAGGAAGGCCATCTGCTGGAAGCGGGCGCGCAGCGTCTCGAAGTCGAAGTCGATCGTGTCGAAGATCTCCGGGTCCGGGTAGAACGTCTGCGTCGTGCCCGTCTCAGCGGTCGCCGGGCCCTGGACGAGCTCGCCCTGCGGCACGCCGCCGTTGGCGAAGCCCATGCTCCACACGTGGCCCTGCCGGCGGACCTCGGTGTCGACGCGCACGGAGAGCGCGTTCACGACGGAGATGCCGACGCCGTGGAGGCCGCCGGAGACCGCGTAGCCGCCGCCGCCGAACTTGCCGCCGGCGTGCAGGATGGTCATGACGACCTCGACCGTGGGCTTGCCCTCGGTGGGGTGGATGTCCACGGGAATGCCGCGGCCATTGTCCACGACGCGGACGCCGCCGTCCTCGCGGAGGGTGACCTTGATGTGGTCGCAATAGCCGGCGAGGGCCTCGTCGACGGAGTTGTCGACGACCTCGTAGACCAGGTGGTGCAAGCCGCGCGCGCCGGTGGAGCCGATGTACATGCCGGGACGCTTGCGGACCGCCTCGAGCCCCTCGAGCACGGTGATGGCGCTCGCGCCGTACTCGTTGGTCACCTTGCGGTTGCCGTTGGCCATCCGCTCGTCGTCGCCGGTGGCCTCCGGCGCCTCCGCGGCGGTGTCGGAGGATCCTGCCCCGGTGTCTGCCGCGTCGTCGGACGGATCGTTCGGGGTGGTGTTCTCAGTATCCACAGGCGCTGCAGACTCCTTGTCCAGGGACGGCGGGCCGCCGCCGCTCGGCGGAGACCACATGAACCGGCGTCTCACCCTCACGGCGAGACGCCACGTCTACGATTCTACCGCTTAAGCCCCGCCGGAGCGCGTCGATTCGGCCCCGAACACCACCCATTAGCCAAAAATGCCGCTCAGGACGCGTTGGACACCCCCTCCACGAGGGTCTCCACACCCGCTAGCCCCACGGGCCGCTAGGGCGCGTCCCTGTCGAAGTCCTGTCACATGGAACCGCGGTCCGCCCCGGCGACCCGTCCGGCTCATCCGTAGGTGTCGCGCGGTCCGCGCCCGGCAATGCGCCGGCGCCCCTTCTGCCAGCTGGGCGCCGAGGGTCCCAGCACCTGGATCACGGTGACGACGCCGGGGCCCAGCTTCTCGTCGAACGTCTTCAGGAGACTGTTGCTGAGCAGGCGGAGCTGGGTCGCCCACGCGGTCGAGTCGCAGCGCACGACGACGGTGGTCCCCTCGAAGCTCTCGGGCCGGCAGTGCGCGGCGACCTGGCCTCCCACGAGCGCGTCCCATTCCGTCAGGACGGAGCCGACGGCGACGGGGGAGGACCATCCGCGGTCGCGGAGCATGCGCTCGAACACGGTGCCGATCCCCTGGGGATCGCGCCCGTCGTCGTACTCAATGCCCCGCGGTCCGGCCCTCCGGGCGGCCCGGTCGGCGGCGCGGCGTTCCCCCGCACGCTGGGCGCGGGCCGCGTCCATCCGCACCTCGCCGCGGCGGGCTGCCGCCTCGCGCATCCTGTTCACCATGGCCCGGGCGGCGTCCAGCTCCGCCACCTCGTCCGGCTCGAAGGCCTGGCCACGGCCCGCGGCGGGGCCCGGCCTGGCCGGCGGCAGCAGCGGCTCCGGTGCGTCGCGGTCCGGGTCGTCCCGGTGCCGGTCCCAGCCGTCGCGCGCCGCGCTCATGAGGACCCCGGTTCCCCGTCGCCCGGAACCACGGCGTCGTCGAGGGCCGCGTCGCCGTCCGTGACCGCGCCGTGGTCCGATCGATCGGCGTCGCCCGGATCCGCGGGACCGGTCGCGGCCGTGCCGACCCCGCCGAGCGGGACACCGGCCGCTTCGGCCGGGATCCCGATGCTTCCCGGTGCAACGGCGAAGACCCGCCCGCCGAGGGAAGCGGGCACGTCGGAGGCGACGGCGGCCGTGACGATGACCTGCTCGGCGTCGGCGACGAGCGCGGCGAGCCGGGCCCGGCGGCCCGTGTCGAGCTCGGCGAAGACGTCGTCGAGGATGAGGACCGGTCCGGCCCCTTCCCGGGGATCGTCCTCGAGCAGCGCGCGGTAGGACGCCAGGCGCAGCGCGAGCGCGAGGGACCACGTCTCGCCGTGGGACGCGTAGCCCTTCGCCGGAGCCCCTCCCAGCGTCAGGTGCAGCTCGTCGCGGTGCGGACCGACCAGCGTCAGCCCCCGGTCCAGCTCGCGCTGGCGCTGCGCCACGAGCTCGGCGAGGAAGCGCTCGGCCAACCCGGCCGTCGTCGCCCGGGCGAGTTCCGCCCCGGCGCCGCCGTCGTCCCCGGCCGGGGCCCCGTCGTCGTCCACCTCGCCCGTGATGCTCGAGCGGTAGAGGGCGCCGACGTCCTTGGACCCGTCCGTGATCCCCGCATAGGCGCCGTCGAGGTGCGGTGCCAGGCGTTCAAGCGTGTCCAGGCGGCCGCGCAGGAGGCGTGCACCGGCCTCGGCGAGGTGCTGGTCCCACACCTCGAGCGTCGCCTCGTGCGCCGAGGTGAAGCGCCCCGCGGCCCGGGCGGACTTGAGCAGGGCGTTGCGCTGCTTGAGCACCCGCTCGTAGTCGCCCCGCGTCGCGGCCTGGTGCGGCTGCAACAGCACGAGCAACTCGTCGAGGAAGCGCCGGCGGCTCCCGGGATCGCCCTTGACGAGGGCCAGGTCCTCGGGGGCGAACAACACCGTCCGGATGATCCCCGCGGCGTCCTTGGCCCGGACGGGATTGGCCCGGTTGATGCGGGCCCGGTTGGCCTTGCCCGCCGTGATCTCCAGCTCGACGGCGGTGGCCTGCGTCCCGCGGACCGCGCGGGCGCGCACGATCGCCCGCTCAGCGCCGAAGCGGATCAGCGCCGCATCGGTGGAGACGCGGTGGGAGGAAAGGGTCGCGAGGTAGCCGATGGCCTCGGCGACGTTGGTCTTGCCGACCCCGTTGGGCCCGAGCAACACCGTGGTGCCCGGCGAGAGCTCGAGGTCGGCCTGCGCGTAGCTGCGGAAATCGGTCAGCGAGACATGGGAGACGTACACGGCGGAACACCCCCGTTCACTCGCCCGGGCGCTTGACGGCGTGGCCGCCGAACTGCTGGCGCAGGGCGGCGACGGCCTTCATCGCCGGGGAGTCGTCCTGCCGGGAGGCGAAGCGCGCGAACACGGATGCGGTGATCGCCGGCGCCGGGACCCCGTTGGCGATCGCTTCCTCCACGGTCCAGCGGCCTTCGCCCGAGTCCTCGACGTATCCGGCGATCCGGGACAGCTCCGGGTCCTGGCGCAGCGCCTCGACCATGAGGTCCAGGAGCCAGGAGCGGATCACGGTGCCCTTCTGCCATGCGGCGAACGTCCCGGGGACGTCGCGGATGATGTCCTTGGCCGCGAGCAACTCATAGCCCTCGGCGTAGGACTGCATGAGGCCGTACTCGATGCCGTTGTGGACCATCTTGGCGTAGTGTCCCGCGCCGGCTGCCCCGACGTGGACGAAGCTGTCCGCCCGCTCGCCCTGGGGACGCAGCGCGTCGAAGACGGGCAGGAGTTCCTCGACGTCCGCCTCCGCGCCGCCGACCATGAGCCCGTAGCCGTTCTCGAGGCCCCACACCCCGCCCGAGACGCCGCAGTCGACGAACCGGATGCCGCGGCCGGCCAGCTGTTCCGCATGGCGCTGGTCGTCGCTGAAACGGGTGTTGCCGCCGTCGATCACGAGATCCCCGGTCGACAATCGCGAGGCGAGGTCGTCCACGACCGAATCCGTGACGGCGCCGGCCGGCACCATGATCCAGACGATCCGCGGCGACGGCAGCGCGGCGATGAGCGCGTCGAGGTCGGCGACGTCAGAGACCTCCGGGTTGCGGTCGTAGCCCGTGACGTCGACACCTCCCCGGCGCAGGCGTTCGCGCATGTTGAAGCCCATCTTGCCGAGACCGATGAGTCCGATGTGCACGTTGTCCTCCTGGGTGGGGTCCTGGGATGGGGCCGCCGTACGGGGATCGCCGGCGGCGGCTCTCCAGCTAGGCGCCGGTGGGCAGCCGGACCGGCATGACGAGGTAGCGGTAGTCCACCTCGTCCTCGCCGTCGATCGTCTTCTGCGCCGTCATCATGGCCGGCTTGGGGGCCGAGGTGAAGGAGAACCGCACGAACTCGCTGTCGAAGGCGTTCAGGCCCTCGCTCAGGTAGGCCGGGTTGAACGCGACGGTGATCTCCTCGCCGTCGAGGTGCGTCTCCAGGGCTTCCTCGGCCTGCGCGTCCTCTCCCGTGCCGGCGTCGAGCGCGAGCTGCCCGTCCGTGAAGGCGAGGCGGACCGGGGTATTGCGTTCCGCGACGACCGCGACGCGCCGGACGGCCTCCACGAGCTCGCTCGTGTTCACGGTCGCGTGGATCGGAGTGCTCTCGGGGAAGAGCGAGCGGATCTTCGGGTAGTCCCCGTCCACGAGCAGCGAGGTGGTGCGGCGGTTGCCGCTCTCGAAGCCGATCAGGTCGCTGTCCTCGCCCAGGGCGATCCTGAGCTCGCCGGATCCGCCCAGGGTCTTCGCGACCTCGTTGAGCGTGCGGGCCTTGACGAGCGCGGAGGTGGAGAGTCCCGGAACGGTGGGCTTCCAGGAGACCTCGCGCATCGCCAGGCGATAGCGGTCGGTGGCGAGGAACGTGATGAGGTCGTCCTCGATCTCCATCTTGACGCCGGTGAGGATCGGCAGGGTGTCGTCCTTCGACGCGGCGACGATCACCTGGCTCACGGCCTGGGCGAAGGCCTCGCCGTCCACGACCCCGGCCAGTTCCGGCAGCACCGGGAGCTCGGGGTAGTCGCCGACCGGCATGGTGGCGAGGTGGAAGCGGCTGCGTCCGCAGCTGACGGTGACCTTGGATCCCTCGGTCTCGATGGTCACCCGCGCCTGGGGCAGGCTGCGCGAGATCTCCGCGAGGAGCTTGCCCGAGACGAGGACGGAGCCCTCTTCCGTGGTGTCCGCGGGAATCTCGATCCTGGCCGAGATCTCGTAGTCGAAGCCGGCGAGGGCGACGATCCCGTTGCCGGCGGTGATCAGGATCCCCGAGAGGACCGGTGACGGCGGACGCTGGGACAGTGAACGGGCGGTCCAGGAAACGGCTTCCGCAAGGACGTCCCTTTCGACGCTGAACTTCACCTAGTGTTCCGCCTTTCACAGCCATGGAGCGACAAGTATTCGGTGCAAGCTTAGCCCCTAGGCGCCAGGGCACCGCACCGGATCCTCCGCATCGGTGGATGGCGTTCATCCGGGGAACGGGGTCGTTCGGCAGGGAGGGGACTTGTTATCTGGATTCTTCGAAAAAGGGGGATTCGTAGTGTTAATAACTGCTGTGGATGCTGTGGATAACCCGCCTGCGCCGTGCGGCGCCCCGGATCTGCCCTGTTGACAAGGTGTTGGGTCGGCTCCGGTGAACTACAGGATCCCGGTGGATAGAAATCAGCGTCGTTTAAGGGATCCACAGGAGGGGGTGGGGTTATGCGCAGGCCGACCCGTCTCGTCCACTTAAGAATCCACAGAATTATCCACAGCTGTGGCTTTCGGCACGATGGGGCTCCACGCACCGTTCCCGCGGGGTGGTCAGCCGTCGCGCTGCTGCTGCTTGATCCGGTTCGTGAGCTCCGTGACCTGGTTGAAGATCGCCCGGCGTTCGGCCATGAGCTCGCGGATCTTGCGGTCCGCGTGGATCACGGTGGTGTGGTCCCGGCCGCCGAGGATCTGCCCGATCTTCGGCAGGGACATGTCCGTCAGCTCGCGCAGCAGGTACATCGCGATCTGCCGCGCGGTGACGAGCGTCCGGGTCCGGGACTTGCTGTTGAGCTCCTCGATGCTGAGGTTGAAGTAGTCCGCGGTCTGGGCGATGATCGCCTGCGGCGTGATCTCCTGGGCGCCCTCGTCCGTGATGAGGTCCTTCAGCACCTGCTCCGCCAAGGCCATGTCGACTCCCTGGCTGTTGAGCGAGGCGAACGCCGTGACGCGGATCAGCGCGCCCTCGAGCTCGCGGATGTTGGTGGAGATCTTCGACGCGATGTATTCCATGACGTCGTCCGGCGCGGACAGGCCCTCCGCCGTCGCCTTCTTGCGCAGGATCGCGATCCGCGTCTCCAGTTCCGGCGGCTGGATGTCCGTCAGCAGGCCCCATTCGAAGCGCGACCGCATCCGGTCCTCGAAGCCGGCGAGCTGCTTCGGCGGCAGGTCGGATGTGATGACGACCTGCTTGTTGTGGTTGTGCAGGGCGTTGAAGGTGTGGAAGAACTCCTCTTGCGTCGCGTCCTTGTTCGCGAGGAACTGGATGTCGTCGATGAGCAGGATGTCGACGTTGCGGTAGGTCTGCTTGAAGCTCGCGCCCTCGTCGTCGCGGATCGAGTTGATGAAGTCGTTCGTGAACTCCTCGGAGTTCACGTAGCGGACGCGGATCCCGTTGTAGAGGTGGCGCGCGTAGTGGCCGATCGCGTGCAGCAGGTGCGTCTTGCCCAGGCCGGAGTCCCCGTAGATGAAGAGCGGGTTGTAGGCCTTGGCGGGCGCCTCGGCGACGGCGACCGCAGCGGCATGGGCGAAGCGGTTCGACGCGCCGATGACGAAGGTGTCGAAGATGTACTTCGGGTTCAAGCGACCGAACTCCTGGGAGTTCGACGGCGGCGTCGGCTGCGGTCGCGTGCCGGGGACCCGGTCCTTGCGGATCGGCTGCTCCTCGGGTTCGGGCTCGGGTGCCGGCTCGGGAACCAGATCGGCGTCGATGCTGAACGCGCACAGGATGTCGTCCTGGAAGACCTGGCGCAGCGCGTCATCGAGGGGCGCCTTGAGCTGGGTCTGCATGACCTCGCGGGTCAACTCGTTGGGCACGGCGAGCAGCAGGGTCGTTCCGATGAGCCCGAGGGGATGGGCCAGCACGACGAATCCGCGCTGGCGCGGCGTGACGCGGTCGTCCTGCTCGAGGTTGCGGACCACCTGGCGCCAGGCGCTGCCCACGCTGTTCGACTCGTCGGTACTCACGGATGCGGCCCCTTGGCTGGTCGTTCGGGTGTCGTTGATCGGTCCGATCCGGACCGCGTCCGGGCCCCCGTGGTGCCGGGGCCGCTGGAGTTCCGATTCTAGCCGTCATCCACAGCGTTATTCACAGTCGGTGGATAACATCGCCCCCGCCGGCACGGCGGCGCGCCCGGGATGCGACACGGCGGGAATCCCGTGGTTCCGGGGATGAGGCGGGCAAGATGGTGCGCGACGGGCCGATCCCCTCACACCTGATTCGTCCACAGCTGTGGATTCCGTCCCCACAGCATGTGGACGCCGATGCCGCCTGCCCGGTTTGACGCGGAGCCCCGGCCTCCCGTACCGTTGTTTAGTCCTGTGTGTGCGTTTTCCGCGCTCCCGTACGCCCTTCCCACCGCCTGTCAGGGTGGAGGAAGCGGTCCTGGAGAGCGGCGGGCGCACCACGTTGAATACGAGCGTCAGCCTGTTCTTCCCCCTTGTAGCAACGGGTTAAGGCGCATCACATGATCGTCTTGGAGTTACTACTGTGAGCAAGCGGACTTTTCAGCCGAATAACCGCCGTCGTGCCAAGAAGCACGGCTTCCGTCTTCGTATGCGCACCCGCGCCGGCCGCGCCATCCTGGCGGCCCGCCGTTCCAAGGGCCGCACCGAACTCTCCGCCTAGGAACCCGGCGGTCCACTCCGGTCTGCCGTACGCGCCATGATTCGGCCCAACCGCCCGATCGGCCACTAGCCGTGCTGCCTCGACAGCACCGCCTGCGGACCTCCGTGGATTTCAGCACCACCGTACGTTCCGGTGCCCGCTCAGGGCGCCGGAACGTCGTGCTATATGCCCGGCGCCTCCCGGACGGCACGCCGTCACGGTTCGGCTTCATCGTCTCCAAGGCCGTCGGGAACGCCGTCGCCCGCAACCTCGTTAAACGAAGGCTGCGTGCCGTCGCTGCCGGGTTGCTCGGGCGCGGCCCCGCGGCGGGTGCGCCCGGTGCCGACGGCTACGCGACGGGATACGACGTCGTCGTCCGGGCCCTGGCTCCGGCCGCTGGCGCCGGATGGGACGCCCTGAGGGACGAGACGGTGGCGGCCCTCGCCACGGCGGCCGCCAAGGCGTCGAGGGCGCAGGACGGGCGGGACCAGACAGAGCGGTACCACACCGGGAATCCCCCGGGGAAGGGCAGCGATGGCGGGACATGAGGACCAGGCGGGCACCGGCGTCGTCCGCTGGATCATCGACGTGCCCCGGAGCCTGTTGATCCTGCTGCTCAAGGCCTACCGTCGCATCGTCTCGCCGCTCTACGGCGACGTCTGCCGCTACTTCCCCAGCTGTTCCGCCTACGCGCTCGAGGCCGTGACGGTCCACGGCGCGGTGAAGGGGGCCGGCCTCGCCGCCTACCGGGTCCTGCGCTGCAACCCGTGGAGCCACGGCGGAATCGACCATGTCCCGCCCGGCCGGAGGATTTGGCCCGAAGGCGGGACCCCGAAGATCATGGTGTTGAATCATCCGCCGATTCCCGCCGACGATGAGGCCGCTGACGCGGCACAAGGAGCATGACCGTTCATGGAATTCTTTGACACGCTGCTGTGGCCCTTCCGCCAGGTGGTCTCGTGGATCCTGCTCATGTGGCATGAGGGCCTGACCTTCATCGGCATGGACGGGGACTCCGGCTGGACGTGGACGCTGTCCATCATCCTGCTGGTGCTCCTGATCCGCACCGCACTGATCCCCGTCTTCGTCAAGCAGATCAAGGCCCAGCGCGCCATGCAGGCGCTGCAGCCGGACCTGCGGAAGCTGCAGGCCAAGTACAAGGGCAAGAAGGACCAGCTCTCGCAGCAGGCCATGATCGCCGAGCAGCGCGCCCTGTTCAAGAAGCACAAGACGAACCCGCTCTCCTCCTGCCTGCCCATCCTGGTGCAGATGCCGTTCTTCTTCGCGCTCTTCACCGTGCTGAACAACGCCTCGCGGGCAAGCGCCGACGGCACCGGCATCGGCGCCCTGCAGCCGCACCACGTCCGCAGCTTCGACGAGTCCTCGATCTTCGGGGCCAAGCTCTCCGAGACCTTCCTGGGCACCATCAATTCGGGTTCGCCGTCCGTGTCGGTGATCATCGTGGCGATCGTGATGATCCTGGCCATGACGGCCTCGCAGTTCATCACCCAGAAGCAGATCATGTCCAAGAACATGACCAAGGAGGCCCTCGAGGGCCCGTTCATGCAGCAGCAGAAGATGATGCTGTACATCCTTCCCCTCGTCTTCGGCATCGGCGGCATCAACTTCCCGATCGGCGTCCTGATCTACTGGACGGCCTCCAACCTGTGGACCCTGGGCCAGCAGTTCTACGTCATCCGCAACAACCCGACCCCCGGCTCCCAGGCGGAGCGAGAGCTGAACGAGCGGCGTGCCGCCAAGGGCCTGCCGCCCATCGGCCAGAAGAAGGCCGAGGCCGAGGAGCCGCCGCAGGTCGAACAGCCCAAGGGCCAGCGCCAGCAGCCGCAGCGTAAGAACAGGAAGAAGAAGTAGCCCATGAGCAACGTTGAAGAGACGGCCGTCCAGCCCGAGGCCACCGAGGACGCCGAGCAGGAAGCCCCCGCAAGCCGCCTCGAGGAGGAGGGCGACGTCGCCGCGGACTACCTCGAGGAGCTGCTCGACATCGCCGACATCGACGGCGACATCGACATCGAGGTCCGGTCCGGCCGCACGTACATCTCGATCGTCAACGAGGAGGGCGGGGATTCGCGCCTCAAGGAGCTGATCGGCCGCGACGGCGAGGCCCTGGAGGCCCTGCAGGAGCTGGCCCGCTTGGCCGTGCTCACCGCGACGGGCAACCGCTCGCGCCTGGTCCTGGACATCGACGGGTACCGCGAGGGGCGGGCCTCCGAGCTGCAGAAGATCGCCGAGGACGCCGTGGCGAAGGCCCGTGAGACGGGTGAGGACGTCCCCCTCGCGCCGATGAGCGCGTACGAGCGCAAGCTCGTGCACGACGCCGTCGCGGCCCTGGGTCTGGACAGCGAGTCCGACGGCGAGGGCTCGGGCCGGCACATCGTCGTCTCACTCTCCGGGGCCTAGGACGTCCCCCGGCCGCCGGTCCCCACCGGCGGCCCCCACACCGGACCCGGCAGGGTCCCGACGGCACGAACGGAAGCGGAGGTCCCCCGTGGTCGAATCCCATCAGGCAACGGAGCAGGAGCTGGACGCGGCGCAGGCCGTGTTCGGTGACCGGCTGGCCCTCGCCGAGCGCTACGTCGGGCACCTGGCCACGTCCGGCATGGAGCGGGGCCTGCTCGGCCCCCGCGAGGTTCCCCGCTTGTGGGGGCGCCACGTGCTCAACTGCGCTGTCGTCTCGTCGCTGATTCCGCGAGACGCCGCCGTGGCCGACGTCGGCAGCGGTGCCGGCCTGCCCGGGCTGACCTTTGCCATCGCGCGGCCCGATCTGGCCATCACGCTGATCGAGCCGCTGGAACGACGCTGCATCTGGCTCGGCGAGGTCGTCGAGGACCTGGGGCTGGACAACGTCCGCATCCTGCGGGGACGGGCCGAGCAAGTGGTGGACGAGGTGGACGCCGACGTGGCGACGGCGAGGGCCGTGTCCGCGCTCTCGAACCTGGCCGGGCTGACCATTCCCCTGCTGCACGGCTCCGGTCAGGTCCTGGCCATCAAGGGACGCAGCGCGGCCGAGGAAGTCGAGAAGGCGGCCAAGGTGATCAAGCGCCTTGGAGGCCGCGGAACCGAGGTGCTGACCGTCGGCGGGGACGTCCTCGAGGAATCCACGACCGTGGTCCGCATCCGCGTCGGATCGGCCTGAACCGCTAGTCTGTAGTGGTGGTACGTCGCCCCGACGGTTGAAAGGACGCCCAGTACGTGAGCAAGACCGGACAGAAGATTCCGCCCTTTGCGGCCTTGTTCGGTGGTGCCTTCCGGACTGCGGCGGAGAAACAACCAGAAGCCGTTGGTTCCACCGCTTCGGAGGTTTCACGTGAAACACCCCGCGTGGGTCGGGACGGCCTCGCGGAGGCGGCCGCGGTGTCGCCGCTCGGCGAGGTAGAGGCGGCCACCGAGTCCCCCGGCCAGGATGCGCGGCCCGCATCCCCGGAGACGTCACTGGAAGAAGCAGTTCACTCCCCATCAGAGGCACCGGTTCGGAACGTTATGGACACTATGGACGAGAGCACTCCGCTGGCGAGCCAGTTGGCCAGCGAGAACAAGCGCAGGGAACGGCTCAACGCGCGCGAACTGCCCCGACCGGAGTCGACGCGGTTCCTCACGGTCAGCAACCAGAAGGGCGGTGTCGGCAAGACCACCACCACGGTCAACATTGCCGCCGCGCTCGCCTCCGCCGGCCTGAACGTCCTCGTGGTGGACATCGACCCGCAGGGCAACGCGTCGACGGCGCTGGGGATCGAGCACCATGCCGATATCGATTCCATCTACGACGTCCTGATCAATGACGTGCCGCTCGCGGAGGTCGTGGCCCCGTGCCCCGACATCGACCACTTGATGGTTGCCCCTGCCACGATCCACTTGGCAGGGGCCGAGATCGAGCTCGTGTCGCTCGTGGCCCGCGAGCAGCGGCTGCGGCGCGCCCTCGACGAGTACGCGAAGCATCGCGCCGAAGCCGGCGAGCCGCGCCTTGACTACGTCTTCATCGACTGCCCGCCCAGCCTCGGCCTGCTCACGGTCAACGCGTTCGTGGCGGCCCGCGAGGTACTCATTCCCATCCAGTGCGAGTACTACGCGCTCGAGGGACTGAGCCAGCTCCTGAAGAACATCGAGATGATCCAGAAGCACCTCAACGCCGACCTGGTGGTGTCCACGATCCTGCTCACGATGTACGACGGCCGGACCAACCTCGCTGCGCAGGTGGCCGCCGAGGTGCGCGAGCACTTCCCACACCAGGTCCTGGGAGCAGTCATCCCGCGCAGCGTGCGGATTTCCGAGGCGCCGAGCTACCAGCAGACGGTCATGACGTACGACGCCAACTCGACCGGCGCACTGTCCTATCGGGAGGCCGCGACGGAGATCGCCGAACGCGGACAGTAGTCCGCACCGCCGTCGAAAGCGTCCGTGGCTCGTGCTTCATCCACCCTCCGGCGGTTGATTCCGGCCCGTCGAAGGCCTGTTCCCCAGGACGGCACAGTAGACTCGTCCCTGAGTATTCATGCCCTGCGGACGGGCGACACTGGTGCCGGGAGGAACACAGATGGCGGAAAAGCGACGTGGCCTAGGACGTGGACTGGGTGCCCTGATCTCCAGCGCCCCGGCAGCGAGCGACGAACGTGCGGACGAGGCAGTTCCGGTTCGGGGTACTTCACGTGGCGCATCGGCTGCCGCTTCGCCTGCCGCCCAGACCGAGGAGAATGGTTCGGCCCCCGCTGGCAAGGGGGCCTCGAAGACCTCCCGTGCTGCTAGGCCTGCCTCCGGAGCAAAGTCGTCGACCGCAGTGAAGGCGGGTTCTGCTGCGAAGGCGAAGTCTCCGGCCACGAAGAATGGCGGCTCGAAGGCTTCGGGATCTGACCATGGTTCCGCCAGTGGAGCAATGTCAGGTGGTGCCGTTGGGACTGGGGCTACCTCGACCAAGGAAACCGAAACCGCGTCGTCGGCGGAGAGCACTCCGACAACCGCCCAGCGCACTTCTACGGTCAAGAAACCGCGTCCGGTTGATATGTTCTTCACTCCCGGGCGTTCAGCCGACGACGAAGCTGTCCAGGCATCGAATCAGAGCTCCACTTCGCGTCCGTCGTCCAAGGGCGGTTCACGCAGGCCTGCCATTCCCGATGTGCTCGGAACCGGTCGGGCCGCCGGACGTGCGGCGACTTCCCCGGAGGGAGACGATGATGCCGGGGCCCCGACGAGCCTCGCTCCCGTGGGCTTTGACGGCGGCGAGGCCAAGACTGGTCTCGATCTGGGTGCTTCCGACGTGTCCGCGGCTCCTGAGCCCGTTGCGTCGAATGGAGATCTGGAAGAGGAGGCCGAGGCTCCGGTAGCCGCCTCCACCGGAGTCGCGGCGGCTGTCAGGGAAGCCGGCGATTCCGTGGACAAGGATCCGGCCGTTTCACGTGAAACGCTCGTGGCCGTCCCCGGTGCCAGCTACGTCGAGGTTCCGGTGGGAGACATCCACCCCAACCGCAAGCAGCCGCGTCAGGTCTTCGACGAAGAGGACATGGCCGAGTTGGTCCACTCCATCAAGGAAGTAGGACTGCTTCAGCCCATCGTCGTGCGGCCGAGCTCGGAACAGGGAGCGGAGAAGTACGAGCTCGTCATGGGCGAGCGACGTTGGCGGGCGACACAACAGGCGGGCCTGACGGCGATTCCCGCGATCGTCCGGGAAACCTCTGATATCGACCTGCTGCGTGATGCGCTCCTCGAGAACCTTCACCGCTCGCAACTGAATCCCTTGGAAGAAGCCGCGGCCTATCAGCAGCTTCTCCAGGAGTTTGGTTGCACGCAGGATGAGCTCAGCGAACGTATTGGTCGTTCTAGGCCACAGATCTCCAACACGATGAGGTTGATGAAGCTTCCTGCCCTCGTTCAGCGTCGTGTGGCAGCCGGCGTTCTGAGCGCCGGCCATGCTCGTGCGCTGCTGGCATTGCAGGATCCCGCCGATATGGAGCGTCTGGCGCAGCGCATCGTCAATGAAGGCCTCTCCGTTCGTGCCACTGAAGAGATCGTCGCCTTGTCCGACTCCCTTCGTCGCCCATCACGTGAAACCAAGCCCCGCTCGTCGGCACGCCATGAGCGTCTCGACTACTTGGCCACGTCTCTCTCTGATCGTTTGGATACCAACGTGAAGATCACTCTGGGGGCGAAGAAGGGCCGCGTGAGCATTGAGTTTGCCAGCGTTGACGACCTGAATCGCATCATGTCGGTCATTGCACCTGAGGGCCAGAGCTAAATGGACCAAGAGGTCTGCTGAAGATCGAATCTTCAGCTGTTGGACCAACGGTGGCCCTGTTTCACGTGAAACGGGGCCACACGTGTCTGTGTCTGTATCTGACTCTGCTTGACTGACGAATGGGTACCAACGGTCGGATGGACCCTTGTCTCTCAGAGAATGTTTCGTGTGGAGTGCGCTTCACGCCGCTAGTGTCCGGTGTGATCGGTGATCGGTGGTCGAGGCTGGGCCTACCCTGCGTGCACAGCAATGAATGGTGAGGCAGACACTAACCTGGGCGGGATAGGCGGCTCCGGTTGAACGTAGCCGGCATCCTAAACCGAGCCGTAAGCCTTGTGGAGTTCAGAATCCTGTTGAGCACCGCGTTTCACGTGAAACCCGCTAGCGGCTGCGCCAGAGTCGGAGTTGTAGGTGGATTCCGTGCCGCTCGCGTTCGCGGCTCTTGATCTCCCACGCGTTTGATCCACCACGAGGGTGCCTGGACCCCGCAACTACACCACATTGACGCGTGCCCAAAGTACGGAGTTCTTGGTAGCAACGGTTTCACGTGAAACAGGCTCTCCGCGCGCAGTTTCTCGCCTCGTGTTCAGACCGGGTGTTCGCCCAAACACCAAACAACAAACCCCCGACCTGAGGCACCAACGCGCTCATAAGAATTGCTGAACGGGAATCCAGTCTGGCAACGCGAACTTCGTTGCTACGGGTACTAGTCTCCAGGAGGCACTCGAGAGGCGATGCCGTTTACCGCGGGCGAAATAGTTCAGTATCGGGGTGGCACTCCGCATCGGAGAGCCCCGGCCGCGTACTTAGCGCCTGGGTTTCACGTGAAACGAGCCACTTATGCACAGAATCGCTGTGGAAAACTGCAGAGAGCTGTGAACAAGTCGAGCCAAACCGCCGATGGCACTCGAATTTGGCGCATCCGTGGAGCAACGAGGACTCCTCATCACGCGAGGCTCGCATCGGTCGTATCGATATTGTGGGGACCGTGGGTCCCCTCCTGGCAGTAGTGCTTGAACGGTGCCTGTACTTTTTGGACGATGATATATGCGGGCCTGTGTTTCACGTGCAACGCCCGCAGGTGGTGTGTGCGGTCGTACAATGCTTGCCCGACGCGACCAAAGTCGCCAGGACGTGGCGTTGCCGTCTACCACCGCGATGTCCAGGTGAATGTTGTTAGAGTGCTTGGTGCCTGCAGTCTGATGCCTGAATCCTGGCTCCGACTCGGACAAAGACGTCAAGCCGGACTCGTCGATAGACCAGCGTCCGTCCTCGCTCGGGTCCGACTGGTCTGATCCTGAACGCCTGCGCCGACATTCACTGAAACGAGGACGTGGAGTTGAACGTAGGCACGATTCTGGATGGGCACTGGGACGCGCGGATGCGCAGAGCCTCGATTGTCGCGCGACCGCTGTAGGTCGCGGTGTCACCTCGCTGCTGGGAGGTTTCGTCTTTGGTGTTCGCCGGGCATCATTGAGACCTGACTCGACGCAGTGAATCGAAAGGGAATCAACCGCTTAAGCCTCATGTGGACCTGGGGTGTGCGGACAGCATGCTCGTTCTACGTGAAACGCCGATCATGATGGACGCTCATTGCCTACTGGAGGGAAGGTAGGGCGGCATGGAGTACGTGTTCGGCTGTTGCTGGTGCTCCGATGAGCTCGTCTTCTCGGTGTGAGGAGCCGGTCCAGTTCTGCGTAGCTTGTCCCTGCAAGGGCTCACGTCGGCCACGAGGTTGTCCTTAAGGGTCTCCCTTGCCTTCCGGAGGGACCGCAATTCCGCCACGAGGATGAGTGTGCGGCAGGCCGATGGCCTGCTCCTCTTGCGTCTGGCAGCATGTGACAGTGAGGCCGGCCGTGTTTCACGTGAAACGGCAGGGACTTCAATGCAGTGTCTAAGGCAGCATCCAGGGCAGCGCTGGCTCAAGTTCTGCCCACCGTACCTGTCGAATCGAAGGCCTCCATCAAGTACTACTCGGCGGGGGGCGCCCACTGCGGAGGAAGGCCGCGGGTGACGCGATGCGCGCCATCGATCATGATGGCTGGACAGACCGCCGCGACGACCGTGGGCGTGGAATGGAGTGTTGCTTTCGGGCGGTGTGCCCACCAAACGTCCCCTGGGCGCGTTGCGGCGACGAACACAACTGTTATAAGTTGCTTCAGGAGGCAAATTCACCTGATGGCCTTCAGGGGCGGGCCTCGCCCAGACACTCGCCCATCAAGGGGAATCCCCCCACCGAAACTACTTGGTGGGGGGATCCAGAAGGCCTCTTCGGGGAGCGGCGGCTAGAGGTACTCGGCGAACTCCTGCTCGATGACCTGCTTCGGCTTCGCGCCGATGGACGTGGCGACGTGCTCGCCGCCTTGGAACACGAAGACCGCGGGGATGCTCGTGATGCCGTACTTGGCGGCGATGCCCGGGTTGTCGTCGACGTTGACCTTGACGACCTCGACCTTCTCCGCGTGCTCAGCGGCGATCTGGTCCAGGATCGGGCTGAGCTTGCGGCACGGTCCACACCACTCGGCCCAGAAGTCCACGATGACCGGCTTGGAGGCCTCGAGGACATCGGACTGGAAGGTGGCGTCGGTGACGTCTTTTGCGTGGCTCAAGGTGGGCCCCTTTCGGTGGTGGTGGACGCTAGCTGACGGAGGCGCTCGCGGCGGGTGCCGCGGCATGGTTGGCGAGGTAGTGCTCGACGTCGAGGGCGGCGACGCAGCCGGATCCCGCGGCCGTGACGGCCTGGCGGTACGTGGGGTCGATGACGTCGCCCGCGGCGAAGACGCCCTCCAGGTTGGTCTTGGACGTGCGACCCTGGACGGAGATGGTGCCCTCGGGCGTCAGCTCCAGGACGTCCTTGATCAGCTCGGTGCGCGGGTCGTTGCCGATCGCGACGAAGACGCCGGTGACGGCGAGCGTGGTCTGACTGCTGTCGACGAGGTTGCGCAGCTTCACGCCGCTGACCTTGGCCTCGCCCTCGAAGGCCTCGACGGCGGTGTTCCAGATGAACTCGATCTTCGGGTGCTCCAGGGCGCGGTCGGCCATGATCTTGGAGGCACGCAGCGAGTCCCGGCGGTGGATGACCGTGACCTTGGAGGCGAACTTCGTCAGGAAGAGCGCCTCTTCCATCGCGGAGTCCCCGCCGCCGACGACGGCGATCTCCTGGTCGCGGAAGAAGAAGCCGTCGCACGTCGCACACCAGGACACGCCGTGGCCGGAGAGCTCCTTCTCCCGCGGGACGCCGAGCTCGCGGTAGGCGGATCCGGTGGAGAGGATGACGGCGCGGGCCCGGTGGACGTCGCCGTTACCGAGGACGACCTGCTTCACGGGGCCTTCGAGCTCCACGGAGACGACGTCCTCGAAGAGGATCTCCGCGCCGAATCGCTCGGCCTGGGCCTGCATGTTGTCCATGAGGTCCGGACCCATGATCCCCTCGCGGAAGCCCGGGAAGTTCTCGACGTCGGTCGTGTTCATGAGCTCGCCGCCGGCGGTCACGGAACCGGCGACGACGAGCGGGTTCAGGTTGGCGCGCGCCGTGTAGACGGCGGCGGTGTACCCGGCGGGGCCGGAACCGACGATGATGACATCGCGGACGGCGTCGTTTGCTTCAGTGGCCACGCGCGGTGAACCTCCCTGTTGGTCCGGCGGCGCCGGAGGATGTGATCGAGTCTGCCCAGCACAACGGTACGGTGCCCGGCGGTATTCCCTGCCTCTGCTACGTCAGGACACCTTGATTTCGGCCACCTGCAGGCCATACGGCCGCGAGCTGTTGGCCGCGGATGCGAGCCGCGGGAGCTCGGTCACGTTGATGAACACGTATTGCGCCCGGGCCGGTCCGTCGCCCTCGCCGCTCACGGGAACGGTGACGGTCGGTCCCGTGAAGGAGCCGGAGGTGACCTCAGTGGCGGATCCGAGGTCGTCGCTGTTGCCGACTCGGATCTCGAACGCCCCGCCGCTGCCGTTGAGGCCGGAGAGCTCGACCTGCGAGACGTCGGATTCCTCCTCGAGCTCGACGACGAGCACCATGTTGGAGGCGAATCCGCCGAAGCGGGGCTGGGTGTAGGAGTAGGACGCGTAGATCGTGGCCGGGTTACCGTCGATCGCCCGCACGAGCGTCGAATCCGTGTCCGCGTTGAGCTCCTGGTTGCCCGGGACCACGCGGGTCAGACCCGCGATGACGGGCGTCACGGGCTCCACCTGCGGCGGCTCGGCGCTGCTGCTGCCGGGCTCGGAGCTCGTCGCGCCATCCGGCGAGGACTGGCTCGTCGTGTCGCCGGCGACGGGGCCCCCGTTGCGGGGCAGCAGGTTGTTGAAGGCGAAGACGACGGCGAGGATCAGCACGACGCCGAGGATGCCTCCGACCACGAGGCGCCCGATCCGGTTGCCGCCCTCCTGCTCGTCCTCTTCCTCGTAGTAGTCGTCCTCGGTGTTCTCGTATTCGTAGTCACGGGCCGCGGCGGGGAACACCGACGCGCGTCGCTCGTCCGGGGTGGGCTGGCGCGGCGCGGCGGGGACGGTCCCGAGCGCGCTCGTCGAATCGCCGGCCGGCTGCCCGATGGGCCCGGTCTCCTCCGGGGGTTCCTGGGCGTCGTCCCCGGTGTAGAGGGAGACCTTGTCGGAGGTCCGCGGCGGGGTGCTCGGGCGCGGGGGTACGACGCCGGAGCCGGGCTCGGGCGCGTCCGCCGCCTTCGGTTCGGGCTTCCGCGAGGATGCCGCGGCGGCACCGGCCGCAGCTGCGGCGCCGGCCGCGCCCACTGCACCCGCACCCGCACCCCGGGCGCGCCGGTCCGCGGAGGCGGCATCGGCGTCGTCCTGGTCCCCGTCCCGGCCCCGTCCGAGGCGGGCCTTCCAGCCGGACAGCTTCTCGCCCAGGTTCAGCTCGGGAAGCTTGTCCATCACGCCGGGACGGTTCTCCTCCTGCTCGGCGAGCTCGCGGTAGTACTCGTCGTCGTCCTCGTAGACCTGCGGCTCGTGGGAGCGGGCCACGCCGAAGATCTCCGAGCCCAGCGTGTCGGTGTAGAAGGGCTCGACGTAGGGGGCGTCGCGCTCGATCACGAGGTCCAGCAGGTCCGCGGCGTCCGCCGTATTGGTGATGAGGTACGTGGTCCCGTCGGAGATCCCCAGGTCCAGGACGTGCATGGCGCCGTAGCGTTCCCCCGTGGCGATCTCGCGCGCGCTCGTGGCGATCTGGCTCGCGTTACCGGCCGAGGCGACGAGGATGCTCACCCGCCGGTTCAGGACCTGGTCGACGCCGTCGAGGACCACGTCGCCGTCGGCGGACGTCAGGATGTGGTCCGTGACCTTGTAGCGGCCGCCGAGCACGGCTCCGACGTCGATGGGCTGCGACACTATGTACTCCCGGGGATCGGTGTGTGGGTAGGGTTCACCCGTTCACTGCTGTTTCCATGCTACCCGCGTGCGTCCGCTCCACCCGGGAACGGTCCGCGCTCAACGACGTCGTCGGCGGCCCGGGGCGGGGATCCGACGGGCCACGGGGCCCAGGAAGTCCTCGAGCTCCGGCACCCGCGCGTTGCGCAGCAGCACGAGGTATACGGCCGCCATCACGGCGCCGACCACCGCGCAGCTGACCAGGGCGCCCTGGATCGAGGACCATGCGAAGCCGCGCGAGTATCCGCCCAGGAGCCACAGCACCGCGGCGCCGGCAGCACCGGAGACCACGGCCATCCAGCCCACGCGCACGTAGGTGTCGATCACCCCTCCGACGCCGTAGCGCCCGTAGCGGCGCACCACCAGGACGTGGGCGATCACCGCGGAGAGGATGTTCGTGACGCCGAACAGCAAGGCCATGAAGACCGTGATCCGCGTGGCCGGCAGCAAGGCCGAGGCCGTGAACGCCGCGGCGAGCCCGGCGACGGCGACGACCGACTGGATGAGCATCGGGGTCTTCGTGTCCTCCTCCGCGTAGAAGACGCGGATCAGGAAGAAGTGCGCGCTCTTGAAGGGCAGCCCGAGCGCCGTCAGCAGGAGCAGCTGCCCGATCAGGGCGCCCTGCTCCGCGCTGTTCGGCGCCGTGCCGCCGAAGAGCCGGCCGAGCGGCCCGGCGAGGACCACGATGGCGACGGTCGCGAAGACCATCGGCACCGCCGTCGTCCGCAGTCCGTGGGAGAGCAGCTCCGGGATCCGCTTCCGCTCGCCGTCGTGGAATGCCCGGGTGAGCTCGTTGAAGAGGACCGTGGCGAGCGACAGGGCGAAGATCGAGTGCGGCAGGACCGTGATGAGCTGGGAGGTGTTGAGCGCGTATTCGCCCGCGACGGGGCCGCTGCCGGGCGGCAGTTGCTCGCGCGCCGCCGTGGCCTCGGAGACGAGGCGCGAGTAGAGCAGCGAGGCGATGTTGCCGACCGTCATCGACGCAAGGGTCCACGCGGCGATCCTGCCGACGTGGCGCAGGCCCATGCCGCGCCAGCCGAACGAGGGACGGATGTGCAGCCCCGTGCGGCGCAGCGGCAGGAAGAGGACGAGGGCCTGCAGGGCGATGCCCAGGGTCGAACCGCCGGCCAGGAGCACCGTCTGGGTGCCGGTCCAGGCCGCGAGCTGCCCCGGCTGGCCCGAATACGCGCCGAAGAGGCCGATGAAGGTGCCGATCACGGCGATCTGCACGACGTTGTTCACAACCGGCGCCCACATGTACGCGCCGAAGCGGCCGTGGGCGTTCAGGACCTGGCCCACGACGGCGTAGACGCCGTAGAAGAAGACCTGGGGCAGGCACCAGTAGGCGAACGCCGTGCCCAGGGCCAGCATGTCCGGTTGCCAGTTCAGGGTCAGTACCTTGATGATCGGCCCGGCCAGGAGCGTCAGCAGCACCGTCGCGGCGGCCATCACCACCACGGTGAGCGTGATCAGCTTCGAGGTGTACTCGGCGCCGCGGTCCGCGGCCTTGGAGGCCTTGATGAGCTGGGGGACGAGCACGACGTTGAAGATGCCGCCCGCGAGCAGCATGAAGATGATCGTCGGGATGACGTTGGCTTTTTCGAAGATGTCCGCGACGGGCGTCGCGGAGCCGATGGCGACGGCGAGCAGGGCGGTGCGGACGAAGCCGAGCACGCGCGAGACCGTGGTCCCGCTGGCCATGAGCGCGTAGGCCCTGGAGCGGCCGCCGGAGGCCGGGGTGTCCGGCCTAGTCGCCATGGCGCGGAAGGACGTCCCTGGCGAGCTCGGCGATGCGGCGCTCGTTGGGGAAGGACAGGCGCTTCCCCAGCTCGGCGATGGGCACCCAGGCGACGTCGACGGCCTCGTGGTCCGGGTCGTTGTCGATGGTCAGCTCGCCGCCCGTGGCCTCGAGCAGGAAGTGGTGGACGGTCTTGTGCACGCGGTAGCTCGTGACCGTGAACCAGTAGTCGATGCTGCCGAGTGGGGCCAGGACGCGTCCCGCGATCCCGGTCTCCTCCTCGACCTCCCGCACCGCGGCCTCCTCGTTGGACTCGCGTCCCTCGGGATGGCCCTTCGGCAGGCACCACTCGAGCCGTCCCCCGCGGTTGTACCGGGCGATGATCGCCACGGGCAGCTCCGGCCGGCCCAGGTCCACGACGACGCCGCCGGAGGAGACCTCCTCGACCGTCGGGAGGCTGTGGTGGCCCGGCTGCGCCTGCGCATGCGCCATTGACACAGTCAACGGCGTGCGCTTCGGGGCGCTGGGGACGGGATGGGCCATGCAGTCCACTCTAGCGATGTTTGCCGCCCCGGGTGCCGGACCCGTGGGGGGCCCGCGCGTCCGGCGGCGCGGGCGGGGCAATCGCGTGAAAGTCTGGCAAGGTTAAAGGACTATGCAGCAGCTTCCTCCGCCCTCCGCGCTCGAAGGGCTCCTTCCCGATGTGGTGTTCGAGCTGGCGCGCCGTTTCGCGGCGTCCGGCCACGAGCTCTCCCTCGTCGGCGGCCCCGTCCGCGACCTGTTCCTGGGGCGCGTGTCCCCGGACCTCGACTTCACGACGGACGCGACGCCGGACGGCACCCTCGAGGCGGTGGCGGGCTGGGCGGACGCGACGTGGGAGGTCGGGCGCGCCTTCGGGACGATCGCGCTGCGCAAGGGCGAGCACACCATTGAGGTCACGACGTACCGGGCGGAGGCCTACGACCCCGCCTCGCGCAAACCACGGGTGGCCTTCGGGACCTCGCTCGAGGACGACCTCTTCCGCCGGGACTTCAGCATGAACGCGATGGCCCTGCGCCTGCCCTCGCTCGAGCTCGTGGACCCGTTCGGCGGCTACACGGACCTCGCGGCGGGCGTGATCCGGACCCCCGGGGCCGCCGAGTCCTCCTTCTCCGACGACCCCCTGCGCATGATGCGCGCGGCGCGGTTCGCGTCCCAGCTGGGCGTCCGCGTCTCCGACGGGGTGCGTGCCGCGATGACGGGGATGGCGGATCGGATCGGGATCATCTCCGCCGAGCGCGTCCGCGACGAGCTCGTCAAGCTCGTCAACGGGGCCGCGCCGCGGGCGGGTGTGGACCTGCTCGTGGAGACGGGTCTGGCGGACCACGTCCTGCCCGAGGTCTCCGCGCTGCGCCTTGAGCTCGACGAGCACCACCGGCACAAGGACGTCTACCAGCACTCCCTGCAGGTGCTCGAGCAGGCCGCCTCCCTCGAGTCCGGTCCGGACGGGCCCGTGCCCGGTCCGGACTTCGTCCTGCGTTTCGCGGCACTCATGCACGACGTCGGCAAGCCGGCGACGCGGCGCTTCGAACCGTCCGGGGCGGTCTCCTTCCGCCACCACGACGCCGTCGGTTCCAAGCTGGTCAAGAAGCGGATGCGTGCGCTGCGCTTCGACAACGACACCATCAAGGCCGTCGCCCGGCTCGTGGAGCTGCACATGCGCTTCTACGGCTACGGGGACGCCGGATGGACGGACTCCGCGGTGCGCCGCTACGTCACGGACGCCGGCCCGTACCTTGAACGGTTGCACCGGCTGACCCGCTCCGACGTCACCACGCGCAACCGCCGCAAGGCCGAACGACTCGCGTTCGCCTACGACGACCTCGAGAAGCGCATCGCCGAGCTTGCCGAGCAGGAGGAGCTCGACGCCGTCCGCCCCGACCTCGACGGCGGCGCCATCATGGAGCTTCTGGGCCTGGAGCCCGGGCCCGTCGTGGGCCGCGCCTATCGCCACATGCTCGAGATGCGCCTCGAGAACGGCCCCATGGACCGGCCGGCCGCCGAGGCCGTGCTGCGTGCCTGGTGGTCCGGACAACCCGAAGCAAAGGAACCCACCCATGAATGAGCTGCCCCGCCTCTGGCTGCTGCGCCACGGCGAGACCGAATGGTCCCGCAGCGGCCAGTACACGGGCCTGACCGACCTTCCCCTGACGGCCGAGGGCGAGGAGCAGGCGCGCGGCGCGGGCGGCCGACTGGCCGCGGTGCGCGAGGCCGGTACCGCCTTCGACCTGGTCATGACGAGCCCGCTGCAGCGGGCCCGGCGCACGGCCGAGCTGGCCGGATTCCCGGACGCCGAGCAGGTTCCGTGGGCCCACGAATGGGACTACGGCGGATACGAGGGCGTGAACTCGGCGGACGTGCGGGCGGAGAACCCCTCCTACCTGATCTGGGACGACGGCGTGCCCGGGGGCGAGACCCTCGAGCAGGTCGGGGCCCGGGCGGACAGCGTGATCGACCGCGTCCGCACCGAGCTCGCCGGAGGAGGCAACGCGCTCCTGGTCTCCCACGGCCACTTCTCCCGCGTCGTCACGGCCCGCTGGCTCGGGCTCGACGCCGGCTACGGCCGGCACTTCATCCTCGGGACCGCCGGCCTGTGCCGTCTCGGCTGGGACAAGCGCTCCCCGGCGATCGAGGCCTGGGGGCTGTAGGCGCGGCTACGCGGCGGTGTCCGCGGACCGCGGCGCCCACGTGGGGCGGCGCCAGTAGGTGGCTGCCCGCAAGAGCCCTTCCACGGGCCCGTAGCCAAAGCGCGCCATCCACAGGGCGCTCACGGCGAGCTGCAGGGCGTAGACCCCGAGGCACAGCGCGACGACGGAGCCGGGGTGCAGGGCGCCCGCCAGATCCAGCCCGTAGTCCGTGAACACGAGGCACATCACCACGGACTGGGCGAGGTAGTTGCTCAGGGCCATGCGCCCGGCGGGCGCGAGGGCAGCGCGCAGCCGGCCGCCCGGCGCGGTCCGGAAGGCGAGCAGCAGCAGACAGACGTAGGCGGCGGTGAGGAACGGACCCGTCAGGGTCGACGCGGCGAACGCGGCCACGAAGCCGGTGTAGGACTGGGAAAGCTCGGCGCCCCAGGCGCTGACCGCTGCGCCGGGCAGGCCCACGGCCAGGCCGGTCAGCGCGGTCCGGCGCAGCGTGCGCGGGGTGATGCCGCGTTCCAGGAGCCGGGCCTTGCCGGAGGCGAGGCCGAGGAAGAAGAGCCCGAGCACCAAGGGGACCTGGCCGACCAGGATGCCGCCCAGGGTGGTCGGGTAGAGGGCGAGGTTGGAGGCCAGGTGCCCTTCCTCCGCCGGACGTGCCGCCGCCTCGAGCGCGGCGGTGAACGCGGGATCGGAGGCCAGCCACGGCTCGATCAGGGCCATGAGGCCGGCCAGGAGGCCCATCAGGACGCCGATGGCCGCCACGATCCAGATCCCGAGGCGCGTGGCCGTGCGGACGCGGATCGCGCGGGAGGCGAGCAGGACGGCGCCGCCGATCGCGTAGCCCACGAGGATGTCGCCCGTGAAGAGCAGCAGGCCGTGGGCCAGGCCGAGGGCCAACAGGGAACCGAAGCGGCGCAGGGCGACGGGAACGATGTCCTGCCCCCGTTGGTGGCACGCGTTCCAGAGCAGGACGAAGCTGTAGCCGAAGAGGAACGAGAAGAGGATGTAGAACTTCCCGGTGAACAGCGCGGCGACGAACGCGAGGACGGCCGTCCCGGCCGGGTCCTGCGGCGTGGGGAGCCCCTCGAAGCGGGCCGGATCGGCGAAGAACTGCACGTTGACCAGGAAGATCCCCAGCAAGGCGAAGGCCCGGAGCGCGTCGAGTTCGGCGAGGCGCCGGACCGCCGTTGCGCCAGCCGGGAGACCGGCGTCGCTGGACCCTGCGGCCAAGGGGGACTGCTGCTGTTCGCTCATGCCTCCAGCGTAGGAAGCCCGTCGCCGACGCGAACCGCCCGGAAGGACGATCTTCGGCGTCAGCCTCAAGGATCACGTCGCCACGGCACCCTGACCCGCCATGCCTGAAGCGCGGTGGCGGGGCGAAGCCTCCCGTTTCCCGGCGGCACGGGAACCGTTCGTTCGGCGTGTCGTGCGGGACACGCCGGGAGTCGATGGATTTATCCGGGAATTCCCTCCGGGGGCTGGCGGTGCATGAGGATCGTGATGTACCTTTGAACCTGTGATTGAGAAGTCTCAATGAGACTTGCACGGTCACAGGACCAGATCGGACCGCCGGCTTGCCGGCCTGTTCACCTGAAGGAGGTGGGAATCGTGATGAACAACTTGGACTTCGGCGGAGTGTTTACCGCTCCGACCGGCATCGGCCGTCGTGCCCGTGCCATCGCACCCGCCTCTGGAACAGCGCCCCGCTAGAACCGCGCACCAGCCGTCCCGACGGACGCTGCTCCCGAGGCCTCCCCATCCCAGAGGTTCTCAGCAGGAAGAGCAGCGATGTCCGCCCAATCCACCACCCCCACCCTGACCCCGGCGCGTTCCGCCGAGTTCATCTTCTCCGGCCCCGAGGTGCTCAGCGCCCGGCCGGCGAAGCGCACGCCGGCCCTGCCGGCGATGTCCCTTCGATCCCAGGATCGGAGGTGATGCAGATGCAGCAGCGACGGCACAAGCGGGACCGGACGACCACCCGGTTCAACCCGCAGCCCCGTACCCGCCACGAGTCACAGCTACCCGTGGAAATGCTCTACCGCCTTCGTTAGGCGGGCACGCCGCCGGCACCGCCGGCCAGTTCAGCGGCCCACCCAGGAGGAGACATGAGACGACTGCCAGCACCGACCGCAAAGCCCGCCGGCTTGACCGGCGGGCTTTGCCGCGTCCGGGGGTCCTGATTGGTAGCTTGGTTGCAGCGCCGCGGAGACCCCGGGGCCCCAGGACAGGAACGGAATCCATGACAACGACGTCCGGAACCGACATGAACGACCTCGCGATCGCGCAGCGGGCCACGCTGCGTCCCATTGCGGACATCGCCGCCGCGGCGGGCATCCCGGCCGAGGCGCTCGAGCCCTATGGGCGGGCCAAGGCGAAGATCGACGTGGGACGCCTGCCCGCCGCGACGGGGGAACCGGGGCGGGTGGTCCTGGTCAGCGCCATGTCCCCGACTCCCGCCGGCGAGGGCAAGTCCACGGTCACGGTCGGGCTCGGAGACGCCCTCGCCCTCACGGGGCACCGGACCATGATCGCCCTGCGCGAGCCGTCGCTGGGGCCGATCTTCGGGATCAAGGGCGGCGCCACGGGCGGCGGATACTCGCAAGTGCTCCCGATGGAGGACATCAACACCCACTTCACGGGTGACTTCCACGCGATCACGAGCGCCAACAACCTCCTCATGGCGCTCGTGGACAACCACCTGCACCAGGGCAACGAGCTCGGGATCGATCCGCGGCGGATCACCTTCAAGAGGGTCCTGGACATGAACGACCGCGCGCTGCGCAACATCGTGATCGGCCTGGGCGGCCCCACGGAGGGGATGCCACGCGAGGACGGCTTCGACATCACCGTGGCCTCCGAGGTCATGGCGGTCTTCTGCCTCGCGACCGGCCTGGAGGACCTCAAGGAGCGGCTCGGCCGGATGACCATCGGCTACACCTTCGACCGCCGCCCGGTCTCCGTCGCGGAGCTCGGGGCAGAGGGCGCCATGGCCATGCTGCTCAAGGACGCCGTGAAGCCCAATCTCGTCCAGACCATCGCCGGCACCCCGGCGCTCATCCACGGCGGACCGTTCGCCAACATCGCGCACGGCTGCAACTCGGCGATCGCCACGAACACGGCCCGCCGCCTCGCCGACGTCGTCGTCACCGAGGCGGGCTTCGGCTCGGACCTCGGGGCCGAGAAGTTCATGGACATCAAGGCGAGGTACGCCGGGTGCCAGCCGTCCGCCGTCGTCCTCGTGGCCACCGTCCGGGCGCTGAAGATGCACGGCGGCGTCCCCAAGGACCGCCTCGCGGGCGAGGACGTCGAGGCCGTGCGGGCGGGACTGCCGAACCTGGCCCGGCACGTGGAGAACATCCGGCGCTTCGGGGTGGAGCCGATCGTGGCCGTCAACCGCTTCGGCGCCGACACGGCCGCGGAGCTCGACGCCGTGACGGGCTGGTGCGCGGAGCACGGCGTCCGCGCGGCCGTCGCCGACGTGTGGGCGCGCGGCGGCGACGGTGGTCGCGAGCTGGCCGCGCACGTCGCCGACGCGCTCGCCTCGCAGGAGTCGGCGCGCCCGCTCTATCCGCTCGAGCTGGGGGTCGAGGAGAAGATCGGGCTCATCGTGCGCGAGCTCTACCGCGGCGGGACCGTCGAGTTCTCGGCCGCTGCCCGCCGCCGGCTCGGGGAGATCCGCGCCAACGGCTGGGACACCCTGCCGGTGTGCATGGCCAAGACGCAGTACTCGTTCTCCGACGACGCCTCCCTCCTCGGCGCGCCCGAGGGCTTCACGCTGCACGTGAGGGACCTGATCCCCAAGACGGGGGCGGGCTTCATCGTCGCACTGACGGGCAGCGTCATGACCATGCCCGGGCTGCCGAAGCAGCCGGCCGCCCATCGCATGGACGTCGACGCCGAGGGAAACATCACGGGGCTGTTCTAGCCCGGTCCGGCTGGCGGCCGGCGGGCGGCGGGGTCAGCGCCGGGGCGGCGCGGAACGTGGCCACCAGGGCGGCCGCGGTGGCCAGGACGACCGCGACGCCGATGCCGAGCGTGGCCGGGTACTGGGCGGCCAGCTCGGGGATCGAACGTCCGGGAACCGCCGTGGCGAAGCCGAACGCCGCGACCGTTCCCAGATACGAGCCCAGCATGTTGTAGCGGTGCGCCGGCACATTGCCGCGCAGGATCGAGAACACGCCGAGGCCCACCGAGAACAGGGTCCAGAGGGCCAGGACGTGGAGCCAGGAGAATCCATGGCCGATCCAGAAGCTGCTGACGCAGACCACCGCCATCGCGGCGACCCACGATCGCCCGACGGCCCGGTGAAGCCTGTCGCGTCGTCGGCGCAGCAGCTGGAACGGGCCGAGCACCAGGACGTAGGCAGCAGCCACGGCGTGGAGGTAGACCACCGGTTGGGTCAAGAGCGGATTCTGGCCGTCCATGCTTATAGGATAGTTACACTATCCAGCTGGGGGAAGCAGGATCTTCGCGGGCGCGCGCACTCTCCACGGGAGCCTGTGGCCCGGAGGGCAGCGGAATGAGGACAACGGAATCCACGTCGAAGGGAGCATGATGAAGCTCAGCGAACTCGCGGCGCACACGGGCGCCAGCACCGCGAGCCTGAAGTTCTACCTGCGCGAGGGGCTCCTGCCGCCGGGCGAGGCGGTCCACGCGACCCTCGCCGACTACGGTCAGCGCCACGTGGACCGCGTCGAGATGATCCGGGCCCTCCGCTCGGTGGCCGGACTGTCGATCGGCGCCCTCCGCGGCGTCGTCGAACGCATCGACGTCGGGGATCCCCTCGAGCTGCTCGGCTATGTCCAGGCGGCCGTGCTGGGACTGGACCAGGACGCGGTGGACGCGCCGGCGTCGGACCCCGCAGCCGACGCGCTCGAGGCGCGGCACGGATGGGGTGGGCCCGGCGGCGCCGCGCACGCCGCCTTGCGGGCCCAGCTCGCGCTCATGCGCTCCCTGGGGGCCGAGCCCGTGCCCGGCCGGCTCGACGTCTACGCCCGCGCGGTCCAGCAGATCGCCGAGGCGGACCTCGCGACCTCCCTGCGGACCGCCGGAGAACGCGGCCTCGAACAGATGGTCATCGAGGCCGCCACCGCGATGCACCTGCAGAACGGCCTCCTGGTCCGGATGCTCGCCGTCGCCCAGGCCAGCCAGGCCGGGCGCCGATTCGGCGCCGAACAGTAGGGCCCCGGCGCGTGCCGGGGCCCTACGCCGCCGTGAAGTTGCGGGTCAGCGCTCCACGTCGCCGCGGATGAAGGCCTCGACCTTCTCGCGCGCGGCGTCGTCGTTGTACTGCTCCGGCGGGGACTTCATGAAGTAGGACGACGCCGAAAGCAGGGGGCCGCCGACGCCCCGGTCCAGGGCGATCTTGGCCGCGCGGACCGCGTCGATGATCACGCCCGCGGAGTTCGGGGAGTCCCAGACCTCGAGCTTGTACTCGAGCGAAACGGGCGCGTCGCCGAAGTTGCGTCCCTCGAGGCGCACGAACGCCCACTTGCGGTCGTCGAGCCAGGAGACGTAGTCCGACGGGCCGATGTGGACGTCGTCGTCGCCGAGCACGGCCGAGGTGTTGGACGTGACGGCCTGCGTCTTGGAGACCTTCTTCGACTCGAGGCGGTCGCGCTCGAGCATGTTCTTGAAGTCCATGTTGCCGCCGACATTGAGCTGGTAGGTGCGGTCCAGGACGACGCCGCGGTCCTCGAAGAGGCGGGCCATGACGCGGTGCGTGATGGTCGCGCCGATCTGGGACTTGATGTCGTCACCGACGATCGGCACTCCCGCGGCCGTGAACTTGTCCGCCCACTCGCGGGTCCCCGCGATGAAGACGGGCAGGGCGTTGACGAACGCGACGCCGGCGTCGATCGCGGCCTGCGCGTAGAACTTCGCCGCCTCCTCCGAGCCCACGGGCAGGTAGCAGACCAGGACATCGACCCGGGCCTCCTTGAGCGCGGCGACCATGTCCACGGGCGCCTCGGCGGACTCCTCGATGGTCTGGCGGTAGTACTTGCCCAGGCCGTCGAGGGTGTGGCCGCGCTGGACCGTGACGCCCGTGGCCGGGACGTCGGCGATCTTGATGGTGTTGTTCTCGCTCGCGAGGATCGCGTCGGCGAGGTCGAGTCCGACCTTCTTCGCGTCGACGTCGAACGCCGCGACGAACTCGACGTCGCCCACGTGGTACGCCCCGAACCGCACGTGCATCAGGCCGGGGACCGTGGCCTCCGGATCCGCGTCCTTGTAGTACTCGACGCCCTGGACGAGCGACGCGGCGCAATTGCCGACGCCGATGATTGCTACCCGGATGGGGTGTGACGACACGGGGGACTCCTCAGCAGAAACTCGTGGAAAAGCGGCGCGCCGAACGGGCCGGGGCCGCTAAGAGTCTAAGTCAGAAGGCCTTGGCGGTATTCCCGCGGATCCATCAGGTGGACGCCCCGGAGGCCAAGGAATCCAAGGAAGGGCGCGAGCGCCGAGGACCGCTCGGCGAGCAGCTGGTGTCCTCGTCGCAGCCTGTCCAGCAAGGCGACGACCGGTGCCGTGTCCCTTTCGACGTGCACTCCGGGGATGGCGTCGACCGCCGCGAGCATCGTCGAGGAGTCCTCCGTGGCGGCGAGGTAGACGACGCCGGAATCCGAGGCCAGGACGGTCAGAAGCGCCATGGTGTCGCCTATCGGGCGCCGCTGGAGAAGGTCTCCGACGACCACGAGCCGCTGGATCCACGGACGAGGGTCCGGCCGGCCCGGCCAGCACTCGAAGCGTTGTTCCTCCCATCGGCCGCCGCGCCCCGCGAACTCGCGGAGGACGACGGGTTCCACGGACAGTCCCGAGGTCAGCACGAGCCGGCCGGCCCGGAGGAGCCCGGTCATTCCGTCGGGGATGCCGGTGCCCCGCGACAGGGCCGGCACGAGCTGCTGGAGCGAGGTTCCGTCGTCGATGACGACGCCCTCGGCGGATCCGGAGTCGAGCACAGGGCGGATGGCGTGCCAGGTCCCGGGGGCCGCGACCCAGCGGTCGGGGGCATCCCCGTCGGCGAGGTGCGCATGAGCAGCCCCGCCCCTGACGTGCAGACCCCGGGGCGGGCAGGGGAGCAGGGCGTCGGCCCATGCGCCCGAGAAGGGGTGGAGGATTTCCGTCCGGTGGCCCAGCAGTCCGGCCTCGTGGGCGGCGACGACGCACACGAGCTGTTCCGGCGACTGGACCCAGGCCCGGGCCAGTCCGCTGCGCGGCCGCGCGACTTCTGGCCTTCCGGCGTCCCTGCTCACCCGACACACTCTAGGAGTGCCGGATGACGCAGCGGCCACGGACGGGTGAAGTTTGGTCGGCCGCACCGGGTGCGGCGCCGATAGGCTGGTCCGTATGCACCCGACCACGAGCCACACCCCTCCGGAGCCGCGCCGCGGCCCCGTGCGGATCACGGTTCCGAGCCGCAACGACCCGCTGCTGCGCCGGCTCGTCGAGGTGCTCGGGGGCCCGCTGGGCCGCCACACCGATCCCGGTCGCGTGAGCCCGGGGTTCTGGACCATCGAGCGCGTGCTCATCCTGATGACCACCGTCGCCGCCCTCGCGGCCGTCGGCGCGAAGAACATGTGCCGCACGCAGGGCTGGGGCGGCACCAACAGCTACATCTGGGCGTGCTACTCCGATTGGCCGGCGCTCTTCCACGCCCGCGGCTTCGCCGAGAACGCGTTCGCGCCCTTCGCGGCCGGGGCACAGTTCGAGTACCCCGTCCTGATGTCCGTCGTCGCGAGCCTGACGGCCCTGATGGTCGTGCCCGGGGACTACGACCGCTCGCTCGCGTTCTTCGACCTCAACGTCTTCTTCGTCGCGGCCCTGTGGATCGCCACGGTCGTGGCGACCGCCCGCGCCGCGGGCCGCCGCCCGTGGGACGCCGCCCTGGTGGCCGTCGCGCCCGGCATGATCCTGGCCTCGACGATCAACTGGGACCTGTGGGCCGTGGCCCTGCTGGCCTTCGCCGTGCTGGCGTTCGCACGGAACGAGCCGTTCCTCGCGGGCGTGCTCGTGGGCCTCGGCATGGCGATGAAGCTCTACCCCGTCCTGTTCCTCGGCGCGGTCGTGGTCCTCGCGTTGCGCACGGGCCGGCTCCGCCCGCTCCTGGCCACCGCGGGCGGCGCGGCGGCCTCCTGGCTCGCCGTGAACCTGCCGTTCATGCTCTCCAACCCGGCGGCGTGGTCCCACTTCTGGGAGTTCACCCGCGACCGCGAGGCGGGACTGTCCTCGCTGTGGCACGCCTGGAACGTCGCGGGGGCCGCCGTGCCGGGGGCTCCGCAGCTTAGTGCGGAGTTCATCAACTCCGCGGCGTTCTGGCTCTTCCTGCTCAGCTGCGCCGGCATCGCCGCGCTCGGCCTCGCCGCGCCCCGCCGCCCGCGGCTGGCGCAGCTGCTGTTCCTGATCGTCGCCGCGTTCGTCCTCGTCAACAAGGTCTACTCGCCCCAATTCGTGGTGTGGCTGATCCCGCTCGCCGCGCTCGCGTGGCCGCGCTGGCGGGACTTCCTCGCGTGGCAGCTCGCGGAGGCGCTGCACTTCTGGGCGATCTGGATGTACCTCTACGCCAACGCGGCCGACATTCAGGAGCAGCACACCTTCCCCACGGCCTTCTACGTCCTCGCCGTCGCCGGTCATATGCTTGCCACGGCATACATCATGTACCGGGTCGCTCGCAGTATGCTCCACCCGGAGGAGGACCCCGTGCGGCGCGTGGGCCAGGACGATCCCCAGGCGGGCCCCTTCGCGGGCGCGCCGGACCGCTTCACCCTTGGCGGCGCCCTCGGGGCGCTCCGGCAACGGGCCGGCCGGGAGCCGCGCGGTGGCGCCTGAACCGGGCGGCCGCGCCGACGCCGCGGTCGTGGGCTCCGGCCCCAACGGCCTCGCCGCGGCGCTGACCCTGGCCCGCGCGGGGCTCTCCGTGCGCGTCTACGAGGCCAACGCGACCGTGGGCGGGGCCGCGCGCACGCTCGCCTGGGCTGGGACGGGGGCGGTGTACGACGCCGGCTCGGCCGTCCACCCGATGGCCCTCGCCTCCCCCTTCTTCCGTGCGTCGGGCGTCCTGGACCGCGTCCGCTTCGCCGTCCCGGAGGCGTCCTACGCCCACGTGCTGCCGGGCCGGGCGGCGATCGCCTGGCGGAGCCTCGAGCGCACCGTCGACGGGCTCGGCGCAGAGGGCCCGGCGTACCGGCGGCTCGTCGGCCCGCTCGTCGACCGCGTTCCGGAGCTCGCGGAGCTCCTCCTGCACCCGCTGCTGCGCCTTCCGCGCCCGTCGACCCTGCCGGCCGCGGCGCTCTTCGCGGCCCGCGCGGGGATCCTGGCCCTGCGCGATCCCCTGCCGGCCCGCGCGGCCGCCCTCCTCGCCGGCGTCCGCGCCCACACCGCGGGAGGCTCGCGCGGCCCGGCCGCGCAAGGCGCCGCCTTGATCCTCGCGGCGACGGCGCACGCGGGGGGCTGGCCCGTGCCGATCGGTGGCTCGCAGGCCGTCACCGACGCCCTTGCCGGGCTCCTCGCCGCGCACGGGGGCCACATCGAGACCGGCCGCCGGATCGCCGACCGGCGCGAGATCCCCGAGCCCGTCGTCCTCTTCGCAACCTCACCCGGCGACCTGGCCCGCGCCGTCCCCGCCCTGCCCGACCGCTACCGGGAGCGGCTGCTGCGCACGCGCCGGGGGCCGGGCTCCGCCGTCGTCCACTTCCTCCTCGACGGCCCCGTCCCGTGGGCCGATCCGGAGCTCGGCCGCGCCGGGACCGTCCACCTCGGCGGCAGCGCGTCCGCCGTCGCCGCCGCCGAGCGCCGGGCCCGCCACGTGCCGCCCCGGGAACCGTTCGTCCTGCTCTCGCAGCCCGGGGTCGTGGACCCCTCGCGCGCCCCGGAGGGCCGCCACGTCGTCTGGAGCTACACCCACGTGCCGCACGGCCACCCCGGGGATCCGGCGGAGGCGGTGGCCGACGTCGTCGAGGCCGCGGCCCCGGGCTTCCGCGACCGGGTGCTGGCCACCCGGAGCGACACCGCCCCCGCGCTGCAGGCCGCGAACGCCAACCTCGTCGGCGGGGACATCGCGGGCGGCGCCGTGGACCTCGCCGGAATGCTCGCCCGCCCCGTGCCCGGACCAGAGCCGTGGCGCACCCCCGTTCCCGGCGTCTACCTGTGCTCCTCCTCGACCCCGCCGGGGCCCGCCGTCCACGGGATGTGCGGCCACCTCGCCGCCCGCAGCGCGCTGCGCCACGAGTTCGGGATCACCGCATGAGCGCCGGGGCCCCCACCGCCGGCGCGGCCGTGCTGCGCGTGCTGCGCCTCGGCCTGCACGTCGGCTTCGCGTCCCTGCTCGCCGTGGGCCTGATCCGCGTCGCCGCGACGGAGGGGACCGCGAGGGCCGCGTGGGCGGCCGTCGTGGCCGCCGCCCTCGGCGGCGTCTACCTCGCCGGGACGGTCTGGGAGCACCGCTTCGCCACGGGCCGCGCGGGCGACCCGGGACGCCATGCGCGGACCTGGCTCGCCGCCGTCGTCCTCCTCTGGCTCGTGCTCATGGCGATGCACCCGGACTTCAGCTGGCTCGCGTTCCCGCTCTTCTTCCTGCAGCTGCACCTGCTCTCCCGCCCGGCCGCGGTCTCCGCGGTGTGCCTGACGACGGCGGCCGTCGTCGCCGGGCAGTGGTTCCACGCGGGATCCCCGAGCCTGCCGATGCTCGTCGGCCCCGTCGTCGGGGCCGTGTTCGCCGTCGTCATGGCCATGGCCTACCGGGCGCTCTACGAGGAGTCAGTGGCGCAGCACCGCGCGCTCGAGGAGCTGCGCCGGGCCCGCGCGGCCCTCGCCCGGGAGCAGCACCGGGCCGGGGTCCTCGCCGAGCGCACCCGGCTGGCCCGCGACATCCACGACACGCTCGCGCAGGGCTTCTCGAGCATCGTGCTGCTCGCCCGCGCCGCGGACCACGCGCTCGCCGCGGGCGACGCGCCGCTGGCAGCCCAACGGCTCGAAACGGTCGGGGAGGTCGCCTCGCAGAACCTCGCGGAGGCCCGGGAGTTCGTCCGCGGCGCCGCGCCCTCCGCCCCGGACGGCGGGGCCCTGGACGCGGCGGGGCTCGCGGCCCGGCTGGGGGCGCTCTGCGCCGCGGCGGAACGGACGGCGGAGCCGGGCGGGGGCCTGGACTGCCACTTCCGCCAGGACGGCGAAGCGCGCCTCCTCCCGCAGGAGACGGCCCGGACGCTCGTGCGCGCCGCCCAGTCCTGCCTCGCCAACGTCGTCGCCCATGCGGGCGCCCGCCGCGCGGTCGTGACCCTCGGCTACCTCCCGGGCGAGGTCGTCCTGGACGTGTACGACGACGGGGCCGGCTTCGATCCCGCCGCGCTGCCTTCCGCGCCCCGCGCCGACGGGACGGGGTTCGGCCTGGCCTCCCTGCGGGAGCGCGTCGCCGGGCTCGGGGGCAGCCTCGAGGTCGACGCGGCGCCCGGGGACGGCACCGGCGTCGGAATCCGCCTGCCCGCCCCCGCTGACGGCGTTGACGGCGGAACCGGGGGTGCGCCATGGACCTGAGGCTCCTGCTCGTCGACGACCACCCGGTGGTCCGCGCGGGCCTCAAGGCGGTGCTCTCCGAGCAGGCGGGGCTCGAGGTCGCCGCGGAGGCGGCGGACGGGGCGGCCGCCCTCGCCGAGCTCGCGCGCCTGGCGACGCTGGGCACACCCGTCGACGTCGTCCTCATGGACCTGCAGATGGCGGGGCTGGACGGCGTCGAGGCCACGCGCCGGATCCGCGCCGCCTCCGGTCCCCCCGTCCTCATCCTCACGACGTACGACGCCGACGCCGACATCCGCTCCGCCCTCGACGCCGGGGCGGCCGGCTACCTCCTCAAGGACGCTCCGCTGGCCGAGCTCGCGGCCGCCGTCCGCGCGGCCGCGGCGGGCCGGCGGGTCCTCGCCCCCGGGCTGGCCGCCCGGCTCGGGCCCGCCCGCAACGACCCCGGGGACCTGAGCCCGCGGGAGTCGGAGACCCTCCAACTGCTCGCCCGCGGGCTCGCGAACCGGGAGATCGCCCGCGAGATGTTCATCTCCGAGGCCACGGTGAAGACCCACCTCGTCCACATCTACGCCAAGCTCGGCGTCGAGAACCGCACCGCGGCCATCGACGCGGCCCGGCAGCGGCGCCTCATCCGCTGAGGCCACGCGGGCCCGGCCGCGTCCTCCGGAAGGGTGAGGCGGTGCCGGCCCAAGATCATCCGCCCGGGCGGCGACGCGGGCCGGGGCGGTGCGTAGCGTGGAAGCCATGATCCAGGCAGACTCTCTGGCCAAGAACTACGGCCGCAAGCGCGCTGTGGACGGCATCTCGTTCACCGTCCAACCCGGCAAGGTCACGGGCTTCCTCGGCCCCAACGGCGCCGGCAAGTCCACGACCATGCGGATGATCGTGGGCCTCGACCGCCCCACCTCCGGACACGTCACCGTCAACGGCGGGGACTTCACCCGCCACAAGGATCCGCTGCGCCAGGCCGGGGCCCTCCTCGAGGCCAAGGCCGTCCACAAGTCGCGCAGCGCCCGCAACCACCTCAGGATGCTCGCGGCGACGCACGGGATCCCCCACGGCCGCGTCGACGACGTCATCGCGCTCACGGGCCTCGACGGCGTCGCCCGCAAGCGCGTCGGCGGCTTCTCGCTCGGCATGGGGCAGCGGCTCGGCATCGCCGCGGCCCTGCTCGGCGACCCGCAGACCCTCATCCTCGACGAGCCCGTCAACGGGCTCGACCCCGAGGGCGTGCTGTGGGTGCGCAACCTCGCCCGCGGCCTCGCCGCGGAGGGTCGCACCGTGTTCCTCTCCTCCCACCTCATGAGCGAGATGGCGCAGACCGCCGACCACCTGATCGTCATCGGCCGCGGACGCATCCTCGCGGACGCGCCCATCACCGAGATCATCTCGGCCTCCGGCCGGGCCCGGACCCGGGTCAAGACGCCCGACCCGCAGGACCTCATGCGGATCCTGGCGGCCGACGGCGTGACGCTCACGCCCACGGGGCCGGATGAGCTCGAGGTCGTCGGCGTCCCCGCCCGGGCGATCGCCGAACGCGCCTTCGACCACCGCGTCCTGGTCTACGAGCTCACGCCGCTCGAGGCCTCCCTCGAGGAGGCGTACATGGAACTGACCAAGGACGAGGTGGAGTACCACTCCGGCGGCATGGCGGGCCCCGGGCCCGTCCAGACCGCACCCCACGCCGCCGAACTGGAAGGACAGGCCCAGCGATGAGCACCCTCACCCACGCAGCCCCCGGGGCCGGGCCCCGCCACGCGCCGAACGGCAAGGACCTCACCTTCGCGCGCATCCTGCGCTCCGAGTGGATCAAGTTCACGACCCTTTCCTCCACGTACGTCCTGCTGGCCTGCACCGTCGCCGTCATCGTCGGCATCGCCCTGATCTCCACCTGGAGCTTCGGCTGGGTCCTGGAGCAGGCCGCGGCCGACCCGCAGATGGCGGGGGCCGTGGAATCCGATCCGGACTTCGCCACGCTCGGCGCCACGCTGCTGTCCGGCGGCATCTCGTTCGCCCAGCTCATCATCGGCTCGCTCGCCGTGATGATGATGAGCTCGGAGTTCGCCACCGGCACCGCCCGCGCGACCTTCACGGCCGCGCCGCGCCGGCTCAACGTCCTCGGGGCCAAGGCGCTCATCGCCGCCGTGACGGCGTTCGCGACGACCGTCGTGGCGATGCTCGCGGCCTACGTCGCCGTCCAGCCCCTCGCGGACCGCTACGGGATCGAGTTCGACCCGGCGGGCGAGGCGTTCCAGCGCCAGCTCTGGATCGGCGCCGCGTTCGTCGTCGCCATCGCACTGATCGGCCTCGCGCTCGGGACCCTGCTGCGCAACTCGGCCGGAGCGATCGTGACGCTGGCCGGACTCGTGTTCGTCCTGCCGATGATCCTGATGGCGTTCTCGGCCGACCTCATCGTCACGATCCGGCAGTACCTGCCGGACGCGGCCTACGGGAACCTCATCGCCTCCGAATCGTTCCCGGACGCCCCCGAGCAGTGGGTCTCGGCCCTCGTGCTCGCGGCCTGGGCCATCGTCCCCCTCGTGGTCTCGGCCCTCGTGCTGCGCCGCCGCGACGTCTGACGCCAGCCCCGCCGGACCCCCGGGTCCGGCCCCACAGACCGCGCCCACCGGTCCGGAACGAACGGCCGGACCGGTGGGCGCCACCGTCCCCGGCGGGACCCCTGGGAGCGGGTCCCGCCGGGGACGGTCCGCCCGTTCCATGCCCCGCGAGGAAAGCTAAGCTCTAGACATGACCGCCGCCGCGCCCTGGGAGGGACCGGGAACGCCCGATCCCACCTTCGCCGAGCTCGCCGACCGGCGCCGCGGCCCCGTGCTCCGCTTCATCCGGCAGCGGCCGGGCGTGGTCGACCTCCTCGTGGTCGCCGGCTACCTCCTCGTCTCCGCGTTCTCCGCCGCAGGGGCCCTGGACCGCGGGACCTGGGTCCCTGCGGCGGCCGTCGCGGGCATCGCCGTCGCGCTCGCCGTCCGGCGGCGCTGGACCTTCGCCGTCCTGGCCGCCGTGATGGTCCTCGAGGCCGCCATCATGATCGCGGACCCCCTCTTCGGGGCCGGCAGCATCGGCTTGTGGATCGCCCTCTACACCGCAGCGACGAAGTATGCCTCGAAGCGCATGTTCATCATGGCCGTGCTCGTCAGCGCCGTCGAGATCCTGCTGCTCATGCTCTGGGTCGTTCCGGCGCTCGACGCCGCCGAGGACATCACGGCGTTCCTGGGCCCCGGAGACCCCCGCCCGTCCGACGTCGTCTGGCTCATCGCCGCGTTCGTCCTCGTCTTCAACTCGGCCGCCGTCGGCATCGGGGCCGCCGTGCGCAGCAACCGCCTCCACGACGCCGAACTGACCAACTGGGGGCTGCGCGTGCGGACCCTGGCCCAGGCCGGGGAACGGAACCGGATCGCGCGGGAGATGCACGACGTCGTCGCCCACTCCCTCTCGGTGATGATCGCGCTCTCCGACGGCGCCGCCGTCGTCCTCAAGCGCGACCCCGACCGGGCCGCGGAGGTGCTGCGCGAGCTCTCCTCCACCGGACGCGGCGCGCTCGCCGACATGCGCCGCGTCATCGGCGTGCTGCGCGACGGTTCCAACGCCCCGCTCGCCCCGCAGCCGGCGTCGTCCTCCCTCAAGGAGATGCTCGACGGCTTCCGCGTCGCCGGGGTCCCGCTGCGCTTCAGCCACGAGGGACCCGCCCTCCCCACCGACGCCGCCTTCCAGCTCACCGTGTACCGGATCGTCCAGGAGTCGCTGACCAACGTCCTGCGCTACGGCCGCGGCGTCACCCGCGTCACGGTCGAGCTCTCGCGCGACGGGGACACCGTGCGGATTAAGGTCGCCGACAACGGGCAGCTCGCCGGGACGCCTCGCGAACCGGTCGGCAGCGGCCAGGGGCTCAAGGGCATCGCCGAACGCACCGCCATCTACGACGGGTCCGTCTACGCCGGGCCCGGACCGCAGGGGGGCTGGGTGGTCCATGCCATCCTCACCGCCCCCCGCGGTCCCGAACCAACCACCGGCCCCCAGGGAGAAGACAGTGACGAACCAGCAGACGCCCGCTGACCGCGCGGCGGAGCCCGAGCGCGGCCCCGACGCCCCCATCGGCATCCTCCTCGTCGACGACCAGCCGCTCCTGCGCATGGGCTTCCGGCTGATCCTCGAGGGCGAGGAGGACCTGCACATCGTCGGCGAGGCCTCCGACGGCCAGGAGGGCGTGGAGCGTGCCGAGGAGCTGCGCCCCGACGTCGTCCTCATGGACGTGCGGATGCCGCGCATGGACGGGATCGAGGCCACGCGCCGGATCGCCGCCGCGCACCCCGACGCCCGCATCATCATCCTCACCACCTTCGACCTCGACGAGTACGCCTTCGCGGGACTGCAGGCCGGGGCCAGCGCCTTCCTGCTCAAGGACGTCGCGCCGGAGGAGCTCGTCCACGCCGTGCGGCTCGTGGCCAGCGGCGATGCCGTCGTCGCGCCCCGCGTCACCCAGCGCCTGCTCGAGACCTACGTCCGCAGCGCGGGGACGGCCGGGCGCGGCACCACGGGGGCGGCCCACGCGACGACGCCCCACGCGCCGGAGCGCGACCCGCTCCTCGAGGACCTCACGCCGCGCGAGCTCGAGGTGCTCGGCGCGATCTCCGAGGGGCTCTCCAACGCGGAGATCGCCCACCGCTTCTTCCTCTCCGAGGCCACCGTGAAGACCCACGTGCGCCGGATCCTCACCAAGCTCCACCTGCGCGACCGCGTCCAGGCCGTCGTCTACGCGTACGAGACCGGGCTCGTGGTCCCCAGCCAGGGACTGGACTACTAGGCGGTCCGCGTGAACATCGAGTTCCTCCGCAGCCCCTGGTTCATGCTCGCCGTCGTCTTCCTCGCCGGCGGCGCGTTCATGGCCTCCGTCCTGGGCTGGGGCATCGCCGGCTGGGGCAGCATCCTGCTGGGGCTGGGCCTCGTGGTGTTCGCCCGCTACCGGCAGGGCGTCTAGATCCCGGTAGCATCGAGACAGCCGAGCAGAGACCCAGACCACAGATCGGACCGAAGCAGAGCATGGCCAGCACCAGCACCGCCTCCCAGGACGCCCTCGATCACGCCGCCGACCTCGGCGCGTTCGTCGCGGCCTCGCCCTCCAGCCACCACGCGGCCGCCGAGGCCGCCTGCCGCCTCGACGCCGCCGGATTCACGGGCCTCGACGAGGCCGCGGACTGGCCCGCCGGCCCGGGCGCCTACTACGTGCTCCGCGACGGCGCAGTCATCGCCTGGACGGTCCCGGAATCGGCCGGCCCCACGACCGGGTTCCACCTCGTGGGATCCCACACCGACTCGCCGTCGTTCAAGCTCAAGCCCCGGCCGACGACGGGGGCGCACGGCTGGCTCCAGGCCGGCGTCGAGGTCTACGGCGGGCCGCTGATGAACTCGTGGCTCGACCGCGAGCTCGAGCTCGCCGGACGGCTCGCCCTGCGCGACGGCGGCACCGTCCTGGCCCGCACGGGCCCCCTCCTGCGCTTCCCGCAGCTCGCCATCCACCTGGACCGCAACGTCAACGAGTCCCTCGCCCTCGACAAGCAGCGCCACATGAACCCCGTGTGGGGCCTCGGCGATGCGGCCGGCGCCGACCTGCTTGGCCTGCTGGCCGGGGCCGCGGGCGTGGATCCCGCCGACGTCGGGGGCTACGACGTCGTCGCGGCCGACACCCAGGAGCCCCGCGTCTTCGGGCAGTCGGACGCGTTCTTCGCGAGCGGCCGGCTCGACAACCTCTCCTCCGTCCACGCCTCGCTGGCGGCGCTCGCCGCCCACGCGGCCGACGGGGCGCCCGGTGAACGGATCGCGCTCCTCGCCGCGTTCGACCACGAGGAGGTCGGCTCCGCGACGCGTTCCGGTGCGGCCGGCCCGTTCCTGCAGGAAGTGCTCGAGCGGATCTCCGCGGGACTCGGGGCCGACGACGCGCAGCGGTACCGGGCGTACGCGGACTCCGTGTGCGTCTCGGCCGATGCGGGCCACGCCGTGCACCCGAACTACGCCGAGCGGCACGATCCGGCGAACCACCCGGTCCTCAACGGCGGCCCGCTCCTGAAGATCAACGCGAACCAGCGCTACGCGACCGACGCCGTCGGGGCCGCCCTCTGGGCCCGGCTCTGCGACGACGCCGGGGTCCCCTACCAGGAGTTCGTCTCCAACAACGTCATCCCGTGCGGCTCCACGATCGGGCCGCTCACGGCGACGCGCCTCGGGATCCGCACCGTCGACGTCGGCATTCCGTTGTTGTCCATGCACTCCGCGCGCGAGCTGTGCGGCGTCGAGGACCCGCTGCGCCTGTCCCGGGTCTGCCGGGCCTTCTTCGCGGCGTAGCGGCGCGGCGGACGGGAAGGGACGGCGGATGGTGGACGGGCAGGGACGGCGTTCGCGCACAAGCCCGTGCTCGACGGCGGGCCCGTGCTGCTGCGTCCGTTCACGGACGAGGACATCGAGGCCATGGGCCCCGTGCTCGCCGACCCCGAGGTGCTGCGGCTGACCGGATCCGTGCACGATTCCGCGGCGGCCGCGGCGGCCTCGCCCCGGATCGACGAGGCGACGGCCGCCTGCTACCGCGGCCGCGCCGCGCAGCCCGACCGGCTCGACCTCGCCGTCGTCGACGCGGAGGGCGGGGGCTGCGTGGGGGAGATCGTGCTCAACGAGTGGGAGCCGGCCAACCAGTCCTGCAACCTGCGCATGCTCATCGGGCCGGGCGGGCGGGACCGCGGCCTGGGCACCGCGGCGCTGCGCACGCTGCTCGGCTACGCCTTCACCGAGACGGAGCTGTTCCGGATCGGCCTCGAGGTCTACGCCTTCAACCCGCGGGCGCAGCGCGTCTACGAGAAGGCCGGGTTCGAGGTCGAGGGCCTCCGCCGGGCGGCCCTCGTCTACGACGGGCAGCGGATCGACGCCGTCTGCATGGGACTGCTGCTGCCGGACTGGATGGCGGGCGGGGGAGCCGCGTAGGGCGCCCTGCGGAAGGCCCCTCACAGGCGTCCCGCGGCGGCGCCCGGGCGTTTAGGGTGGATCGGGAGGCATCCGGTAGGATGGTTCAGGCTGTTTGTGCCGTGCCCGGTTCGCGGGCCGGCGGGACAGCCAACGCAAAGAACCTCCTGTTACGGAAAGACCGTGACCGTTTAGCCCAAAGGAGGTGGGTTCACATGCGTGCTTACGAGCTGATGGTACTGATCGACCCCGAGGTCGACGAGCGTACCGTGGAGCCGACCCTCGGCAAGTTCCTGGACGTCGTCCGCAACGATGGCGGGACCATCGACAACGTCGACATCTGGGGCCGCCGTCGTCTGGCCTACGAGATCAAGAAGAAGACCGAGGCGATCTACGCCGTGGTCAACTTCACCGCCACCCCGGCCACTTCCGCCGAGCTTGACCGCCAGCTGTCTCTCACCGAGACGATCCTGCGCACCAAGATCATCCGCCCGGAAGACCAGAAGGTCTCCGCAGAGTAGTCTGCGCGGAACCGCAGTAGAAACCGACCAGAGGAGGCACCATGGCAGGCGAGACCGTCATCACGGTCATCGGTAATCTCACCGGCGACCCGGAACTTCGTTTCACCCCGTCGGGGTCCGCAGTGGCGAACTTCACCATTGCCTCGACCCCCCGGACCTTCGACCGCCAGAGCAACGAGTGGAAGGACGGCGAAACGCTGTTCCTCCGCGCGTCGGTGTGGCGCGAGGCTGCCGAGAATGTCGCCGAGACGCTGACCAAGGGCATGCGCGTCATCGCCCAGGGCCGGCTGAAGTCGCGTTCCTACGAAACCAAGGAAGGCGAAAAGCGCACCGTGATCGAGCTTGAGGTCGACGAGATCGGCCCCTCGCTGCGGTACGCCTCCGCGACCGTCAAGCGCGTCCAGCGCGGTGGCGGCGGTGGCGGCGGCGGGTTCGACGGAGGAAACTCCGGCGGATTCGGCGGCGGCAACGCGGGAGGCTTCGGCGGCGGCAACGCCGGCGCGGGCTCCGGCGCGTCTTCCGGCGGCTGGAACAACGCCCCGGCCGAGGACCCCTGGTCCTCTCCCTCGACCGCCGGCAGCGGCGGCTGGGGCAGCAACCCGGGCAACGACGAACCGCCCTTCTAAACACCTAGATATATCCACCATCCCGCAGAACAGTTCTGCGGGCTCCACCTGATAAAGGAGCTCCACGATGGCTAAGGCTGAACTCCGTAAGCCCAAACCAAAGTCCAATCCCTTGAAGGCCGCTGACATCACCGTCATCGACTACAAGGACGTCGCCTTGCTGCGCAAGTTCATCTCCGACCGCGGAAAGATCCGTGCCCGTCGCGTGACCGGCGTCTCCGTCCAGGAGCAGCGCAAGATCGCCCAGGCCATCAAGAACGCGCGCGAGGTTGCCCTGCTGCCTTACTCCGGCGCTGGCCGCGGCTAGGGAAGGGGAAACACACCATGGCAAAGCTCATTCTGACCCACGAAGTGACGGGTCTTGGCACCGCTGGCGACATCGTCGAGGTGAAGAACGGTTACGCCCGTAACTACCTTCTCCCCCGCGGCTTCGCCATCACCTGGACCAAGGGCGGCGAGAAGCAGGTCGAGTCGATCAAGGCCGCCCGCGCCGCGCGCGCCGTTGCCTCCCTCGAGGATGCGCAGCAGCTCGCCGCGTCGCTGACCGGCAAGCCGGTCAAGCTGACCGTCAAGGCCGGCGAGTCCGGACGCCTGTTCGGCACCGTCAAGGCCGAGGACGTCGCGAAGGCCGTCGAGTCGGCCGGCCTCGGATCCATCGACAAGCGCAAGGTCGAGCTGCCGGAGCACATCAAGTCGCTCGGCAACTACCAGGCCACCGTGCGCCTGCACGAGGACGTCTCCGCCACGATCGACCTGCAGGTCGTCCCGGCGAAGAAGAAGTAGCATCCCGGTCCCGGAGCCTCTCCGGAGCCCGTGAAGGACCTCCGTCCCTGGTGGACGGGGGTCCTTCCGCGTTCGGGCCCTCCTTGCGAAATGTTGCGCCGACCTTTGACCCGCCCGTCCGGGTGTGCCTAGCGTTGGTGGTGAATCAAGAGTGTCGACATCCAAGCCCTGGCTCGTCGGCCGGCAACCCTCTCACGGTAGTGGGGTGCTCCAGGTGATGATTCGGCCGGCCGGATGCCCCGGTGCGGCAAGTACCGCGCATCGACGGTGCACCCTGAGGGTGCGCGCCCCGGTGTGCCGCACACCGGAGGAAGCCATGTCCCTGTCCCAGGACCTCAGCCCCAATACCCTGCGCAACGCCTTTGCCCAGCACCCGTCCGGGATCGCCGCGCTGTGCGCGATCGTCGACGACCAGCCGCAGGGGATCGTCGCCTCGTCCTTCACCGTCGGCGTCTCGCTCGAGCCCCCGCTCGTCCTGTTCTCCGCCCAGAACAGCTCCCGCACGTGGCCGAAGCTGCGCGACTCGGCCCGCATCGGCGTCTCGATCCTCGGCGAGGGGCACGACGGCGTCTGCAAGCAGATCGCCTCGAAGTCGGGGGACCGCTTCGCCGGGCTCCGGCTCGACTCCACGGACGAGGGCGCCCTCTTCCTCCACGACGCCTCGCTGTGGCTTGACTGCAGCATCGAGCAGGAGATCCCGGCCGGGGACCACACCGTCGTCCTGCTGCGCGTCCACGGCCACGCCACGCACGACGGGGCGAACGCGCCGCTCGTCTTCCACGGCTCGGCGTTCCGCCGCCTCCACTCCGAGACGTTCGTCTAGGACGAGGTTCGTCGAGGAACCCGTCGGGGAAGCGGTTCCCGGTCCGGCGCTACTTCCCCGCGAGCGAGTCGATGAACTGCTTGGCTTCGGTCAGCGAGATCCCCGTGTCCTGGCGGACCTTCTTGATCGCGGCGATGTGCTGGCCCCGCCGCACGAGTTCGAGGACCGCCTGGTAGTCGGCGTTGGAGGCGCTCGGGGCCGCCGTCGGATCGACCGCCGTGCGCCGCCCGAAAGCCGTCGGGTCGCTCGGAGCCGCCTCGGCCGAGGTCCGCGAGGCGCTGATGCCGGGTCCGCGCGTGGTGGGCACCTCCGGCCGGCCGCTGCGCTCCCGTGCCGCGCGCTGGGCGGCGAGCGTGCGCTCGGTCGTGGCCCGGCGGAGCTCGTCGGCCTTGCGTGCGTCGTCGAGCTGGTGTTGCGCGGCCTCCGCATTGAGCCGCTGGATGTAGACGTCGGCCTCGTTGAGCTCGTTGCGGGGCCGCGTGACGAACACCCAGCGGATGAGGGCGGCTGCGCCGACGATCAGCGCCGTCCAGATGAGGATCGTGGCCATCAGTTCCATGTCGGGGCTCCCAGCGTCGTTGATTCCCGCCCGGGACGGGGCCCACGGGCTTCGGGATCGGCCATGCCCCAGTATCCCAGCGCCGGGACGCCCGGAACAACCACACGCCCGGCCGTTCGTGCACAGATCCCGGGCGTGTCTGTGGATACCGGCCGGTCACCTGTGGAGAACGCCGTTCCAGCGGAGGGTTTTCCCCAACGAAACCTGCAAGTGGCACCTGAATGTTGATGACAAACTTTCTTCCACCAACAGCTAGCAGAGGATGTTTTACCTAGTCAGAGCCGGATTGATTCTGAAATTGGCATTTCATCCACAGCTTCCTCCCCAAGCTGTGCACATAACGGGCCCCTCTTCCCACAGCTTCTCCACATGGGCTGTGGATAACTGTCTTGGGAACGGGCGGGAGAGGGGCTAGGGTGACAGCACTCCACCACTATCCACAGCCGTCCATGCCGCTCCCTGCGCGCGGCGGCGGCTGGGATACTGGGGAGGGCATCATGGGCCCGCCGCCGGCGGCCCCGGGGCAGCGGGCGAAAGGAACGGCGTGTCACTGGCGCAGACCGAACAGGGCGGATCGAGGGACGCCGACCTCGCGCGCACCCCGCCGCAGGACCTCGTCGCCGAACAGAGCGTGCTCGGCGGGATGATGCTCTCCAAGGACGCCATCGCCGACTGCGTGGAGGTGCTCCGCGGGATCGACTTCTACCGCCCGGCCCACGAGTCGATCTTCGAGGCCATCATCGACCTCTACGGCCGCGGCGAGCCCGCCGACGCGGTCACCGTCTCGGACCTGCTCACCAAGCGCGGCGAGATCTCCCGCATCGGCGGCCCCGCCTACCTGCACACCCTCATCCAGTCCGTGCCCACGGCGGCCAACGCGGGCTTCTACGCGGAGATCGTCCGCGAGCGCGCCGTCCTGCGGCGCCTCGTCGACGCCGGCACCAAGATCGTCCAGATGGGCTATTCCCACGACGGCGAGGTCGACGAGATCGTCAACCAGGCGCAAGCGGAGATCTACGCCGTCGCCGAGCGCCGCACGGCCGAGGACTACGTGCCGCTGCGGGACGTCATGGAGAGCACGGTGGACGAGATCGAGTCCGCCGGCAGCCGCGGGGAGGGCATGACGGGCGTCCCCACGGGGCTCTACGAGCTCGACGAGCTCACGCAGGGCCTGCACGGCGGCCAGATGATCGTCGTCGCCGCGCGCCCCGCCGTCGGAAAGTCGGTGTTCTCGCTCGACATCGCCCGTTCGGCGGCCATCAAGAACAACCTCACGACCGTCGTCTTCTCCCTCGAGATGGGCCGCAACGAGATCGCGATGCGCCTGCTCTCGGCGGAGGCGAGCATCGGGCTGCAGGACCTGCGCAAGGGCACCATCAAGGACGAGCAGTGGGGCAAGATCGCCACCACGATGGGCCGGCTCAACGAGGCGCCGCTCTTCATCGACGACTCGCCGAACATGTCGCTCATGGAGATCCGCGCCAAGTGCCGCCGGCTCAAGCAGCGCCACGACCTCAAGCTCGTGGTGCTCGACTACCTCCAGCTCATGAGCTCCGGCAAGCGCGTCGAGTCCCGCCAGCAGGAGGTCTCCGAGTTCTCGCGTGCGCTCAAGCTCCTCGCCAAGGAGCTCGACGTGCCGGTCGTCGCCCTGTCCCAGCTCAACCGTGGTTCGGAGCAGCGCACGGACAAGCGCCCCATGGTCTCCGACCTGCGCGAGTCGGGCTCGATCGAGCAGGACGCCGACATGGTGATCCTGCTGCACCGCGAGGACGTCTACGACAAGGAGTCCCCGCGGGCCGGCGAGGCGGACATCATCGTGGCCAAGAACCGCAACGGCCCCACCAAGACCATCGTCGTCGCGTTCCAGGGGCACTACCAGCGCTTCAACAACATGGCGAGCGAGGGCGGCGGCTTCTAGTTCGGCACCCGCGTCCGGGCGGCGCTAGAGTCGGCGCATGGACACGCCGCATTCCGGCCCGCCCCGGAGCGGCATCCTGGCCCCGGGCCTCGCCGCCACGACGGTCGGTTCGTTCGTCCTGGTCTTCCTGGCCGCGTTCGAGTCGCTCGCCGTCACCACGATCATGCCCGTCGTCAGCGCGGAGCTCGGCGGGGCGCAGCTCTACGCCCTGGCCTTCGCCGGACCCCTGGCCGCAGGGGTCGTGGGCATGGTCGCCGCGGGTGCGTGGGCCGACCGCACCGGACCCACTGGACCGCTCTACGCCGCGTCGCTCCTGTTCAGCGCCGGGCTGCTCGTGTGCGGACTCGCCCCCGGCATGGAGGTCCTCGTCGCGGGGCGCCTCCTGCAGGGGCTCGGCGGCGGGGGCATCACGGTGGCCCTGTACGTCGTGGTCGCCCGGATCTACCCGGGCGCCCTCCATCCGCAGATCTTCGCCGCCTTCGCGGCCGCCTGGGTCGTGCCCTCGATGATCGGCCCGTTCGTGGCGGGGACGACGGCGGAGACCGTCGGCTGGCGCTGGGTCTTCCTCGGCGTCGTCGTGCTCGTCGCGGCCGCCCTGCTGCTCGTGAGGCCCTCCCTCGCCGCCCTGCCGCCGCGGCCTGCCCCGGAGTCCCGACCTCTCCCCGATCCCCGGCCCGGAGAGGCCGCGCCCGGCGGGGCCAGGGCGGGCGCGACCCGCCCACGGACCCGACTGCTCTGGTCGGTGCTCGCCGCGGTGGCCGTCCTCGCCCTGGACCGCGTCGGTGCGCTCCCGTGGCCCGCGGCCCTGTGGTCGGTGGCCGCAGCGGCCGCGGCCCTCGCCGCGCTGCGCCGCCTGGTGCCGCCCGGGACGCTGACCGCGCGCCGGGGCCTGCCCACCGTCATCCTGGTCCGGGGCGCCGTCTCCGCCGGGTTCCTCGGCGCCGAGGTGTACCTTCCCTACCTCCTGATGGAGCGCTACGCGTTCCCCGCCTCGCTCGCGGGGCTCGCGCTGACGGGGGCCGCGTTGAGCTGGGCGGGGGCGTCCGCGGTCCAGGGCCGGCTGGGCGGGCGACTGGACCACACGCGCGCCGTCGCCGGCGGGGCGCTGCTCGTCCTGACGGGCATCACAGGCGTGCTCGCGACGACGCTGCTCGACTGGCCGGCCGCCGTCGCGATCGCCGCGTGGACCGTGGCGGGCGCCGGCATGGGGCTCATGTACCCGCGGCTGAGCGTCATGACGCTCGCCGCCTCGCCGCCCGGGCAGCAGGGCGCCAACAGTTCCGCGCTGTCGATCGCCGACTCGATGGGCGCGGCGCTCGCCCTCGCGCTGACGGGCATCGTGTTCGCCGCGGTACCGGCCGCGCCGTTCGCCGCGGTCTTCCTGCTCGCCACCGCCATCGTGCTCGGCGTGGCGCTGGCGGCCCCGCGCACCCGCGCCGCGGCGACGGCGGGGCCCGGCGTGGCGCCCGGCGGCTGACGGCCCGTCGGTCGCCACCGTCCTGTCGCTCTCCGAGGTGGGGTCAGCCGCTGACCGGGAGGTAGAGGTCGGTCCGCATCGTGTCCGGGTCGGCTTCCGGGCCGGGCTCCGTCACGTAGACCTCCCAGAACGGCAGCCCCGCGGCGTGCCCGGTCCGCGCCGCCCAGTCCACGAGGACCTGCCACGCCTCGCCGAGCCCGTCGTAGGAGCCCACGTGGGAGACGGTCGCGACGGCGCCCGCGGGAAGCCTGGACTGCTCGACGACGAGCCCCGACTCCGTCGTGTGCCGGCCGACGAGCGGGTGGTCGATCGCGAAGCCGACCTCGAGGTCCACCGTGGCGGCGGGCATCCTCGGATAGAGCGAGAAGGCGGGGCCGACGGGGCTGAGCTGTTCCCGGGCGAGGACCGCCCCGAGCGCCCCGAACGCCGTGTCGAAGAAGCCGCGCAGCCCGCCGGCGTCGATGCCCGCGCCCCGGACGACGGCGGTGCGCGCCTCCGCGACGTGCAGGACCACGGGCTCGAGCCGCGGTTCCCCCCAGTGTCTGCTGTGCTCTGTCATGTCCTGCTCCTCGGTGCGGGGCGGGGTGATGGTGAGCGCCACTCTACGCCGCGGCCCGGGGACGTCCAAGGGGTGCGCCAGCGGGTGGTCCCGGGCCGCCGGGCGGCAGGACATAATGGGAGCACGCCACCGCACCGCCCCCTGGAGGAACCGTGCCCGCCCCACGCCGTCTCGCCGTCGAAGAGACCGGAACCGCATCCACGCCGGGCCGCGGCCTGCGCCGCCCCGAGGCCGATCCCCGCGACGCCGAGGCGCTGGCCCACGCGCTGTTCGGCCTGGACGGGACGGCGCGGGAGCTCGGCGGCAACCAGGACCGAAACTTCCTCGTCGACGGCGCGGACGGGTCCCGCGGCGTGCTCAAGCTGGATAACACGGCCTTCTCCGCCCGGGAACTCGAGGCCCAGCTCGAGGGCATCGCCCACGTCAACGCGGCCCGCCCGGGGCTCGCGGCCGCGGCCCGGCCCGGACTCGACGGCGTCATGCTCCAGCGCGTGGAGCTGCAGGACGGCCCCACCCAGCACGTGCGCCTCTTCGAGTACGTCGAGGGCGGCACGCTCTACGCGGCCGGGCACCTCGACGACGCCGTGCTGCGCCGGCTCGGCGAGGCGGCGGCCGGCCTGGACGGCGCCCTGGCCGGCTTCGACCACCCGGGGCTGGACCGGGAGCTGGGCTGGGACCTGCGCCGCGGCCTCGAGCAGGTGCAGGCCGGCCTCGGCTCGATCGGCGACGCCCGCCGGGCCACGGCCGTGGCCACCGCTGCGGCCCGCGCACACGGGCTCATCGCCCCGCTGTCCCTGGACCTGCCGCTCCAACCCATCCACGGGGACCTCACCGACGACAACGTCGTGGACGCCCCAGGCCGAGGCCTGGCCGTGCTCGACTTCGGCGACCTGCACCGCGGCTGGCGCGTCGCCGAGCCCGCGGTGCTGTGCGCGTCGCTCCTGCGCCACCGGGCGGGCGATCCCCTCGCGGTCCTCGCCGCGGCGGAGGCCTACCACGCGCGCCTGCCCCTGTCCGAGGCCGAGGCGCGGGCGCTGTGGCCGCTCGTCGTGCTGCGGACCGCCGTGCTCGTCGCCGCGGGCTGGGAGCAGACCGCCCTCGAGCCCGGCAACGACTACGCCGCCGAGCGCATGGAGCACGAGTGGGCCGGGTTCCTCGAGGCCGTCTCGCTGCCCGTCGAGGCCGGGACCGCCGCGGTGCTCGAACGGCTCGGCTTCGCGCAGCGGGAGGAGGACGACGACGGTGCCCCCGGCCCGCTGGCACGTCTCGGCGGCGCGCACGTGCTGGACGTCGGCGTGGAGTCGCCGCTGCTCGACGCGGGCGCGTGGACCGATCCCGACGCCGAGGACCGCCTGGCCTCCGAGGCGCTGACCCGGCACCCCGTCGTCGTCCTGCCCTACGGCGCCCCGCGCCTGACCCGCACGCCCGCGCTCTCGCGCCGTCCGGCGTCGACCATCCCGCTCGGCCTTCAGCTCTACACGAACGAGCCGTTCCCGCTCACGGCGCCGTGGGACGGGCGCGCCCTGGCCTGGGACACGCACTCCGTGGAGCTGCGCGGTGCCGACGGGCGGCGCCTGCTGCTCACCGGCGTCGTCCCCGCCCGCTGGGCCGACCCCGACGGGCGGGTGCCGCGGGGCGCGCTCCTGGCCACGGCGCCGACGTCGTACCCGGGGCTCGGCGGCGCCGTCGGGATCCAGTGGACCGCGCCGGAGGCGCCCGAGGACCGCGCCGAGGTCCCCTTCCTCACCACGGGCGCGCTGGCCCCGGCCTGGCGGCGGCTGACCCGCGACCCCGCCGTGCTGCTCGGGCTGGCCCCCACGGCCGCCGAGCCGTCCGCCGCGGCCGAGCAGCGGCGCCGGGACGCCCACGCGAGTTCCGCGCAGGAGCGGTTCTTCGCCGAGCCCCCGCGGTTCGAGCGCGGCTGGCGGCACCACCTCGTGGACTCCTCGGGCCGGTCCTACCTCGACCTGGTCAACAACGTCTCGGTCCTCGGCCACGGCCACCCCGGCGTCGCCGGGGCCGCGGCGTCCCAGCTGCGCCTGCTCAACACCAACTCGCGCTTCCTCTACAAGGCGCTCGCCGACTACTCGGAGCGGCTCGTCGAGCTCGCCCCGGAGGGGTCCGGCCTGGACACCGTGCTGCTCGTCAATAGCGGTTCCGAGGCGGTGGAGCTGGCGCTCAAGCTGGCCCGCACGGCCACGGGGCGCACCGGCGTCGCGGCCCTGCGCGAGGCCTACCACGGGTGGACGCCCGGCGCCGACGCCGTGACGACGAGCGCGTTCGACAACCCGCACGCCGCCGGCACGCGCCCGGACTGGGTGGTGCTCGCCGATGCGCCGCATCCCCTGCACGGGCGGGTCCCGGGAGGGGAAACGGCGGACGACGCCGGGGCCCGGCACGCCGCGGACCTCGCCTCCCGGCTCGCCGAGCGCGAGGCGGCGGGCGCGCCCGTGGGGGCGTTCATCAGCGAGGCCGTGCTCGGCAACGCGGGCGGGGTGCTGCTGCCGAAGGGCTACCTCGCGGCCGTCTACGACGCCGTCCGGGCGCACGGGGGGCTGTGCATCGCCGACGAAGTGCAGCTCGGCTTCGGCCGGACGGGGCGGCAGTGGGCGTTCGAGCGCGAGGGAGTGGTCCCGGACATCGTCGCTCTGGCCAAGCCCATGGGCAACGGCTTCCCGCTCGGCGGCGTGCTCACGACGCGGGCGATCGCCGACTCGCTCGCCGCGGAGGGCTGGTTCTTCTCCTCCACCGGCGGCTCGCCGGCCGCGTGCCGCGTGGGCCTGGCCGTCCTCGACGCCCTGCGCGAAGAGGACCTCATCCGCAACGCCCGCCGCACGGGCAAGCGGCTGCGCGCCGCGCTGCGGAACCTGGCCGAGGCGCACCCGCTGATCGGGCACGTGCACGGCGCGGGGCTCTACCTCGGCGTGGAGCTCGTGCGCGCCGACGGGTCGCCGGCCGCCGAGGAGGCCACGTGGGTCTGCGAGCGGCTCCTCGGGCTCGGCGTCATCACGCAGCCGGGCTCGGAGCGGCGGAACGTGCTCAAGGTCAAGCCACCGCTGACGTTCGACGCCGAGGCCACGGAGTTCCTCGTCGACGCGCTGGACGCGGCGCTGGGCGAGGCGGAAGAGCGGCACGCCTCCCTCCCGCGTTAGTCCTCCCTGCCCCGTTCGCTCCCATTCCACGTTCCGCCTCCCTGCCCACTTCACGTCATCTGGGCGAGGCCACGGGGTCTACGGGGTGGTCTGGCCTGTAGAGGGTCGACTCGCCCAGATGACGTGAACTGGGTGAGGCGGGTCAGCGGGTCAGCGGGTCAGCGGGGCGGTGTCGGTGCGGGTCAGCGTGGGCTCGTGGGTTCGTGGGCTCGTAAACGCGTGGACGCGTGGACGTGGGGGCTTGGGGACTCGGGGAGGCAGGGCGGTCTGGGCGGGTGGTCGTGTGGGCCGGCCGGAGGCGTTCAGCCTGGCCCGTGGGGCCGTCAGGCGCGGGGAAGGGCCTGGAGGTGTTCCGGCGTGACCGCGTCGACGCTGTCCGCGGTCCCGGCGTGCTTGCCGAGGTAGGCCTTGATGTACGGGCAGACCGGGACGATGCGGAGCCCCTCGGCCACGGTCCCGTCCAGCGCGGCCGCGGCCAGTCGGCCGCCGAGCCCGCGCCCGCCATAGGCCTCGTCCACCGTGGTGTGGAAGAAGATCCGCTGGTCCTGGCCGAACGGGAGGTAGTGGGCCGCGCCGATGACCGCCTCGCCGTCGAGCAGCTCGTAGCGGCGCCGCTTGGCGTTGTGGCGGACGGTGATGGCGTCCCCGGCGGCGTCGTTCTTGCCCTCGTCCCGGCCGTCGTCCTGGGCTGCGGCCTCGGCGTGTTCCATGGCGTCCTCCTGGTGGTTCGTCCGGTTGTTCCGCTGTTCGGCGGGCCCGCCGCGGGGCCGCATCCGCGCGTTCGGCAGCGCTGGAGCGGGCAGTGGGTCCGGCTCGCCCGGCGGGAAAGTGCCGAACCGCAGCCCGTCCGCGGGCGGTGGGGCCCCGGCGACGTCCCCTCCGGCCTCGTCGGTCCCGGGTCCGCCCGAGCCAGCGACGTCCCCTCCGGTCCTGTCCGTCGCAGGTTGGTCCGTCCGGGGATCGTCCGGCGCCGGTACGGAGGTCCCGGCGCCCGCTCCCCCCGCCTGGGCCGCGAGGCTGCCGGCCGCCGCGCCGAGGGGTCCCTCGGCGCCGATCTCCCGCTGCCAGTCGGCGCGGTAGGCGGCGACCTCCTCGTGGCTGCGGCCCACGAAGTTCCACCACATCACGATCTGTTCGTCGAACGGCTCCCCGCCGATCAGCAGGGCGCGGACCGGCTCGGCCCCCGCGCGCAGCACCAGCCGCGCGCGGCCCGTGGGCAGGTAGGCGAGGTGGTCCCGGACCGCCGCGATGCCGCCCCGGGCGGTCGCCGCGCCCGGGGCGGTGGTTGCGCCCTGGGCTTCCTGGCCGGTGCCGACCGGCCCCGGGGCGTCGGGGGCCGGGCAGTCCAGGTAGAGGTCGCCCGCGTCCAGCAGCAGTCCGTGCTCAAAGGACGGATCGAGCTCGAGCTCCAGTTCGGCGCCGCCCTCCAGGAGGATCTCGGCGCCGAGGAGCGGGGTGTGCGTGGCGACGGGCGAGGTGCTGCCGGCGAGGGAGCCGATGAAGACGCGCAGGCTCCAGCCCGGCCCCTCGACGGCCTGGGGCGCATAGTGCTCGAACGTCGGGGCCGTGTGGCGGGCGGCCTCGGGCAGGGCGAGCCACAACTGGGCCCCGTGCAGGAGCGTCGTCGACGGGGTGGAGAACTCGGAGTGGCTGATGCCACGGCCGGCCGTCATCAGGTTCAGCTCGCCCGGGCGGACCAGGGCGTGGAAGCCCGCGGAGTCGCGGTGCTCGATCTCCCCCGTGAAGAGCCAGCTGACGGTCTGCAGACCGGTGTGCGGGTGGCGGGGGACCCGCATGCCGCCGGACGCCGCGACGTGGTCCGGGCCGTAGTGGTCCAGGAAGCACCACGCGCCGATGAGGCTGCGCCGCCGTTGCGGCAGCGTCCGGCGCACGTCCATGGCCCGCGGCCCGCCGAGCGGCACCGCACGGGGCTCGAGCAGCTCGATCTCCCCGGTGCCTCCGGCGGCGCAGAGCACCTCGTCCGGAAGGGTCTCCGCATTGCTCATGGGGCCAGCATATGCCGATCCTCAGGTCACGGCATGGCGCGTGCGGTGCTCCGGGGCGTCCCACGCCTTCGAATCCAGGACGTCGCGCAGCACCTCGACGGCGTCCCACACGTCCGCGTACCCGACATAGAGGGGCGTGATCCCGAAGCGCAGGACCTCCGGTTCGCGGTAGTCGCCGATGACGCCGCGGGCGATGACCGCGCTCATGACCGCGTAGCCCTCCGGGTGGCGGAAGCTCACGTGGCTGCCGCGGGCGGCCTGTTCCCGGGGCGTCACGAGCCGCAGCGGGTGCTCCGCGCAGCGCTCCTCGACGAGGCGGATGAACAGATCCGTCAGTGCCAGGGACTTCTCCCGGACCAGGGCCATGTCCGCCTCGAGCGCGACGTCCAGACCCGTCTCCACCAGGGCCAGGGAGGTCACCGGCTGCGTCCCGCAGAGGAAGCGGCGGATGTCCGGGGCGGCACTGTAGGAATCGGCCATCGCGAACGGGGCGGCGTGGGACCACCAGCCGGACAGCGGCTGCCAAAAGCGGTCCTGGTGGCGCGGGCTCACCCAGATGAACGCGGGGGCGCCGGGCCCGCCGTTGAGGTACTTGTAGGTACAGCCGACGGCGAAGTCGGCGCCCGCTCCGTTCAGGTCCACGGGTACGGCGCCGGCGGAGTGCGCAAGGTCCCAGATCATCAGGGCCCCCGCCGCGTGGGCCCGGGCCGTGACGCCCGCGAGGTCCCACATGGCGCCGGTGCGGTAGTTCACGTGGGAGAGGGAGACGACGGCGCTGTCCTCGTCGAGCGCTTCCCCGAGCGGGAGCGAGTCGTCGACGAGGCGGACCTCGTAGCGGGTTCCCGTGTGCTCGGCGACGGAGTTGAGGAAGTCGGCGATGCCCTCCGCGATGTAGATGTCCGTGGGGAAGTTGTCCCGCTCCGTGACGATCACGCGGCGGGCCGGCGCGTCCTGCTGCTGGATCCGGATCGCGGCGGCGAGGGCCTTGAAGAGGTTCAGGCTCGTGGTGTCGGTGACCACTGTCTCGCCCGGGGCTCCTCCGATGAGGCGGGACAGCTTGTCCCCGAGCGTGCGGGGCAGCCCGAACCATCCGGCCGTGTTCCACGAGCGGATGAGGCCGCGGCCCCATTCGGCGGTCACGACCTCCTGCGCGCGTTCCGCGGCGCCGCGGGGCAGGGCGCCCAGCGAGTTCCCGTCGAGGTAGACGACGCCGTCCGGCAGCTCGAAGCGGCCGCGGAACCCGGCCAACGGATCCGCGGCGTCGAGCGCGAGGCAGTCAGCGCGGGTGAGTGGTGCCGTGGTGGTGTCCATGCCCGGTGTCCTTCGTTGAGGTGGATTCTCCGCCCAGTCTAGAATCGACGTGAAGAACGCGTCCTCTTCAGCGAATATTCATCCAGAAAGCAGAGGGAGTTCCGTGATCAATTCGGATCTGATCCGAAATCACCAGGAGGGCCGGAATCGGGTTCGGCTCGACGAGGCGGACCTGGTGATCCTGCGCGAGCTCGCCGCCGACGCGCGTCTTCCCAACAACGTCCTGGCCCGCAAGGCCGGGATCGCGCCGTCGACCTGCCTGGCCCGCGTCCGGGCACTCAAGGACTCCGGCGTGATCACGGGCTACCACGCCGAGCTGGACCTGGCCCGCCTGGGTCTGCACGTCTTCGCCATGATTTCCGTCCGCGTCAACCCTCAGGCCCGCCACCGGATGCTCGAGCTCGCGGCCGCGCTCCGGGACCTCCCCGAGACGCTGGGAGTCTTCCTGTTGGCCGGGGACCGCGACTTCCTGGTCCACGTGGCCTGTGCCGGCCCGGAGGAGCTGCGGGACTTCATCAACGTCCGGCTCGCCGACCCGGCCGTCGCCTCGACCCAGACCAGCCTGGTCTTCGAGCACCTCACGCCCCGCGCCGGCGCGGGGCGCTGACGCGCCGCGGATCAGCCGCCGGCGACCGACTGGATCACCAGGATGCGGGCCCCGTCCGGCACCGGCGTGTCCAGCCCGGCCAGGTCGCGGATGTTGTCCTGCCCCACGAACACATTGACGAAGCGCCGCACCGCGCCCGTCTCCGTCCGGATGCGCCGCGCGAAGACGGGGTGCCCGGCCCCCACCCGGTCCAGCAGGGCACCCACGGTCGCTCCGGCGTCGTACTCCAGATCCAGCGTCCGGCGCCCGCCGAGGGTCGGCGCGAGCACCGCGGGCACGTCCAGGATCGCGCTCGGCACGGCTACGCCACGATGGCTGCGCGGACGCTGAGCACGTCCGGCAGCCGTTCGGCGACCTGGCTGAAGGACGCCCCCTCGTCGCTGCTCGCGAAGACCTCGCCGGCCCGCGTGCCGAAGTAGAGCCCCGCGACGCCGTCGTGCTCGTCGACCCACGCCGCGTCCCGCAGCACCACGTTGTACTCGCCGTCCGGGAGGCCTTCGCGCTGCTCCGCCCAGGTCAGCCCGGCGTCGTCCGTGCGCCAGAGCGCCAGCCGGCCTCCGACCGGGATGCGCTGGAAGTCGGAATGGAGCGGAATGGTCCACGCCGTGCCCGCCCGGCGCGGGTGCGTCAGGAACGTGAAGCCGAAGTCGGCCGGCAGCCCGTCGGCGATGCTCACCCACTCGTCCCCGCCGTTGTCCGTCCGGTAGACCCCGCCGTGGTTCTGCGCGTAGAGCCGGTTGTGGTCCGCGGCGTCCGCCGTGATGCGGTGCACGCACTGGCCGAACTCCGGCTCCTCGTCCGGCATGAACCCGGCGCTGATGCCCTTGTTGCGCGGCTCCCAGCTGCCGCCCGCGTCCCGGCTGCGGTACACGCCGCCCGTGCTCATGGCCACGTGCAGCGTCTTGGCGTCCTCGCGGTCCGGGATGATCGTGTGGGCCGCGGGGCCTCCGAATCCCTCGCCCCACTCCTTGCGGTGCGGGTGCTCCCACAGCCCGCGGTTCAGCTCGAAGCTCTCCCCGGAGTCCGTGGACTTCCACACGGAGATCGGTTCGCAGCCGGCCCAGACCACGCCCGGCCGCTCGTCGGTGTCCGGGCGCAGGTGCCAGATCCGGGCGAGCTCCGCGCCCGTGTCCGCCGGAAACTTGATGGCCCCGTGCTCCGGCTCGGTCCACGTGGCGCCGAGGTCATCCGAATGCACCACGGCCGGGCCCCAGTGCCAGTCGTTGATGCCGGCGAGGACGCGGGTCCGGCCGCCGCGGGTGTCGATGGCCACGGAGGCCACCTCGATGTTGAGGAAGTACGGGCCGTCCAGGATCCAGCTGGCGCGGTCGGTGCTTCTGGCGAGCCACAGGCCCTTTTTGGTGCCGATGGCGATCACGGTCTCTGCTGCGTTGCCCATGGGCCATAGTCCACCACCGGGTGCGGCGGCGGACAAGGGGTGGTGGACCCGGATTCGGGACCGCGGCGGCGTCGACCCCCGGACCGCGGACGGGTACTCTGGCGCCATGGCCGATGGAACCCTGGTGATGGAACGCGACTTCGATGCGCCGCGGGAGAAGGTGTGGGAGGCGTGGACCGATCCCGACGTCCTCGCCGCCTGGTTCGGCCCCGAGGGCTGGAGCGTGACCGCGGGGTCCGTGATGGTGGAACCGCGCCCCGGCGGCGTGTGGCGGCTCGTTATGGCCTCCGACGAGGACCCCCTGTCCGTCTCGCCCATCGAGGCCGAGCTCGGCGCGTTCGAGCCGCCGTCGCTCCTCGTGGGGCGTACCGCCGCGACGCCGGAGTCCGGCGGACAGGTCATGGAGCTGCGGGTCGAGCTCGAGGAGTCCGGCCGCGGCACGCGGATGCGCCTCAGCCAAGGCCCCTACCCCGAAGAGGTCCTCGAGATGGCGGGCGGCGGCTGGGAGCAGTCCTTCGCGAAGCTCGAGAGGCTCCTCGCCCGCGGCTGATCCGCCGGCGGAGAAATCATCCTCTCGACGGATTGAGTTGTCCCAACTGGGGACTAGAGTTCCTTATGCTCCGGAGGCAGCCGGCCTCCGCGTGCCCTCCCGCCACCCCGCCCCGCCCCGGGGCGCGCCGTGGGCGGAACCGCGCAAAGGACCACTTCCACCATGCTGCTTCGACTGATCCTGAAGTACTCCAAGCCCTACACGATGTGGATCGTGGCCGTGATGGTCTTCCAGCTGGCCACCACGATCGCCACGCTCTACCTGCCCAGCCTCAACGCCCGCATCATCGACGAGGGCGTGGCCAAGGGCGACACCGACTTCATCTGGCGCACCGGCGGAGTGATGCTCGGCGTCGCGTTCGCGCAGGTGCTCACCGCCGTCGCCGCCGTCTACTTCGGCGCCAAGACGTCCATGGCCATCGGCCGGGACATCCGCCGCGCCGTCTTCCACTCCGTCGCCGGCTTCTCGGCGCGCGAGGTCAACCAGTTCGGCGCCCCCACCCTGATCACGCGTGGCACGAACGACGTCCAGCAGGTCCAGATGCTCGTGCTCATGGGCCTGAACTTCATGGTCGCGGCCCCCATCATGTGCATCGGCGGCATCATCATGGCGCTGCGCGAGGACGCCGGGCTGTCCTGGCTCGTCTGGGTCTCCGTGCCGCTCCTCGTGGTCATCGTCGGCATCCTCATCCGCTTCCTCATGCCCCTGTTCCGCATCATGCAGGACCGCATCGACGGCATCAACGGCGTGCTGCGCGAGCAGATCACCGGCATCCGCGTGGTCCGCGCGTTCGTCCGCGAGGACTTCGAGACCGAACGCTTCCGCGGCGCCAACGAGAAGCTGACGGACGTCGGCGTCAAGGTCGGCCAGCTGTTCGTGCTCATGTTCCCCGTCATCGGCATGATCCTGCACGTGGCCACCGCCGCCGTGCTCTGGTTCGGCGGCCAGCGGGTCGATGCCGGCCAGGTCGAGGTCGGTGCGCTCACGGCCTTCCTGCAGTACCTCCTGCAGATCCTCATGGCCGTCATGATGGGCACGTTCATGGCCATGATGATCCCGCGCGCCATGGTCTGCGCCGAGCGCATCGGCGAGGTGACCGCCGTCGAACCCTCCCTCCACGATCCCCACGCGCCGCGCGCGACGGGGCCCGTCCGCGGCGAGGTCGAGTTCCGCGGCGTTAGCTTCGGCTACCCCGGCGCCGAGGAGCCCGTGCTCAAGGACATCAGCTTCACGGCGAAGCCGGGCCAGACGACGGCGATCATCGGCTCGACCGGCGCCGGCAAGTCCACGCTGCTGAACCTCGTGCCCCGGCTCTACGATCCCGGGTCCGGCGAGGTCTTGATCGACGGCGTCCCGGTCTCCGGGCTCACCCGCGAACAGCTGTCCCGGCGCGTCTCCACCGTCCCGCAGCGGCCGTACCTCTTCTCCGGAACCGTCGCGTCCAACCTGCGCTACGGCAAGGGCGACGCCGACGAGGCCGAGCTGTGGGAGGCCCTGCGGATCGCCCAGGCCGAGGACTTCGTGCGCGAGAAGCCGGACGGGCTCGAGACCAGGATCTCCCAGGGCGGCACCAACGTCTCGGGCGGCCAGCGGCAGCGCCTCTGCATCGCCCGGGCGCTCGTCGCCCGGCCGGCCGTGTACCTGTTCGACGACTCGTTCTCCGCCCTCGACGTCGCCACCGACGCCCGGCTGCGGCAGGCCCTGAAGTCCAGCATCCACGACGCGACCGTCATCATGGTCGCCCAGCGCGTCGCCTCGATCACCGAAGCGGACCAGATCCTGGTCCTCGACAACGGCAGGATCGTGGACCGCGGTACCCACGACGAGCTCCTGGCCTCCTCGGAGACCTACCGCGAGATCGTCGAATCCCAGATCAGCGCGGAGGAGGTGGCCTAGATGGCGCAGACCCAGGTGGAGAACACCGAAGAGAACACCGAGGAAGAGTTCGCCGACATGTCGCTCGACGACGGATTCGGCGGCCAGACGTCGATCCGCAAGCCCAAGCACTTCTGGCCCTCGGCCAAGCGCCTGCTGGGCCTGCTCGGCACGGAGAAGGCCGGCATCGGGATCGTCCTGGTCTTCGTGGCCATCGGCGTCGTGCTCAACGTCATCGCCCCGAAGGTCCTCGGCTACGCCATGGACATCATCTTCGCGGGCGTGCTCGGCCCCATGATGCCCGCCGACGTCACCCAGGAGCAGTTCATCGCGGGCCTGCGGGCCAGCGGCCAGGACGACTTCGCCGACATGCTCTCCGGCATGACGGTGGTCCCCGGCGCCGGGATCGACTTCCGCGAGCTCGGGATCGTCATCTCGATCGTGCTGGCGATGTACTTCGTCGCCAACGTGTTCATGTGGGCCCAGGGCTTCATCCTCAACAAGCTCGTCATGCGCGTGGTCTACAACCTCCGCAAGGACGTCGAGCACAAGCTCAACCGGCTGCCGCTGAACTACTTCGACACGCGCCAGCGCGGCGATGTGCTCTCGCGCGTGACGAACGACGTCGACAACATCCAGAACGCCCTCCAACAGGCGTTCGCGCAGCTCGTCCAGGCGCTCCTGACGGTGGTCGGGATCGTCATCATGATGTTCATCGTCTCCTGGCAGCTCGCGCTGATCGCGCTCATCGCGCTGCCGCTGTCCGCCGTCGCGGCCGGCGTCATCGGCGTGCGGGCCCAGAAGCAGTTCACGGCCCAGTGGAAGTCCACCGGCGCCCTCAACGGGCAGATCGAGGAGTCCTTCTCCGGCCACGAGCTCATGAAGGTCTTCGGGCGCGAGGAGGAGGCGCTGGCGCGCTTCGACGAGCGCAACGAGGAGCTCTACAAGGCCTCCTTCGGCGCCCAGTTCGTCTCCGGCACCATCTACCCGGTGATGAACTTCATCTCCTACCTGGCCTACGTGGGCATCGCCGTGGTCGGCGGCCTGCGCGTCGCGAGCGGGCAGATGACCCTCGGCGACGCGACGGCCTTCATCCAGTACTCGCGCGAGTTCACGCAGCCGCTCGGGCAGATGGCCGGCATGGCCAACATGCTCCAGTCCGGCGTGGCGAGCGCCGAGCGGACGTTCGAGCTGCTCGACGCCGACGAGGAGGAGCCGGAGACGGTCACGGGACACCTCCCGGAGCGCACCGACGGCCACGTGGAGTTCCACGGCGTCTCGTTCTCCTACGATCCGGCCAAGCCGCTCATCGAGGAGCTGTCCTTCGAGGCGCACCCGGGCCACACGGTGGCGATCGTCGGACCCACGGGCGCGGGCAAGACGACGCTCGTGAACCTGGTCATGCGCTTCTACGAGCTCGATTCCGGGCGCATCACGCTCGACGGCGTGGACGTCACCGCGCTGTCCCGCGCGGAGCTGCGCTCCAAGGTGGGCATGGTGCTGCAGGACGCCTGGCTGTTCAACGGCACCATCATGGACAACATCCGCTACGGGCGCCTGGACGCGAGCGACGAGGACGTCTTCGAGGCGGCCCGCGCCACCTACGTCGACCGCTTCGTCAGGGCGCTCCCGGACGGCTACCAGACGGTGATCGACGACGAGGGCACCAACGTCTCGGCCGGCGAGAAGCAGCTCATCACGATCGCCCGCGCGTTCCTGGCCAACCCCTCGCTGCTGATCCTCGACGAGGCGACCTCCTCCGTGGACACGCGCACCGAGGTCCTGGTCCAGCACGCCATGGCCGCCCTGCGCAGCGACCGCACGAGCTTCGTGATCGCCCACCGGCTCTCCACGATCCGCGACGCGGACACCATCCTGGTGATGGAGGCGGGCCGGATCGTCGAGCAGGGCAGCCACGAGCGGCTGCTCGAGTCCCGCGGTGCGTACCACCGGCTCTACATGTCCCAGTTCGCGGGCCCGGCCGAGGACCCCGACGCCGCCGCGCTCGCGGACGCCGCCTCGGCGCCGCAGGCCGGGGTGGAGCCGGGGGACGACGGCGGTGCGGAGCCGGTCCCCGACGCCGCCTCGGCGGACGCGTCCGGCCGGGAGGGCTGAGTGGGGCGGGAGGCGGTGCCCGCCCGGCCCGCGCCCCAGGCGCCCCGCCTGCCGTCCTTCGCCCCGGCGTCGTACCCCGGGGCCGGCGACCTGACCGCGCTGGATGCCGACGGGCGGTGCGAGGGCCTGCTGTTCGAGCAGGACGACGCCGCGGGAGCGGACCTCGAGGACGCCGTCTTCACGGCCTGCTCCTTCCGCGGGGTCTCCCTCGCCGGGGCGCGCCTCGAGCGGGCCTCCTTCGGCGACTGCCGCTTCGAGGAGCTGCTCGCGCCGACGCTCTCCGCCCCGGACTCTGCCTGGTGGAACACGCGGATCGCCCGCGGGCGGATCGGCTCCGCCGAGCTGTACGGGGCCACGCTGCGCTCCGTGCTGTTCGACGGCGGCAAGCTCGGCTACGTCAACCTGCGCTCGGCCGAGCTCAAGGACGTCCTGTTCCGGGACGTCATCATCGAGGAGCTCGACCTGGGATCCGCGACGGCGACCCGGGTGGCCTTCGAGGACTGCCGGATCGACTCGCTCCTGCTCCACGGGGCCCGGCTCTCCCACGCCGACCTGCGCGGTGCGGGCCTGAGGTCCATCACGGCCCCGGCGGGGCTGCGGGGCGCGACGATCGACGCCCTGCAGCTCCAGGACCTCGCGCCGCTGCTCGCCGCCGAGGCCGGGATCCGGGTGCTCTGAGGGTCCCGGCGTGAAGCGCGGCCCGGGGCGAATCGGTAGGGTTGGGGCATGCGTCCCCACCCCCAGCCAGGACCGGCCGGCCCCTACCCGTTCCCCGGGCCGCGGCGCCGGCAGCCCGTGTTCGATCCCGGCCGCTTCGGGGTCGGCGACGGCGTCACGGTGGGCCTGTACATCCTGCTGTTCGTCGTGGGCCTGGCCAGCTTCATGGTCCTCGTCCCGGGCTTCACGGACACGTTCTCCACGCCGGACACGGCGACGTTCGCGGTCAACCTGATCGTCTACGCCGTCCTCTTCACGGCCGCGATGATCATGGCCTTCGGCGCGTTCCGCGAATCCCTGCGCACGTTCGCGTTCCACCCGTGGGCCAAGGGCTTCGGCATTCCGGGCGCCTGGTTCGGCTCGCTCATGATCACGGCTGCGATCCTCATGGGCATGGGGGAGGTGGTCAAGAGCGAGAACCAGCTGGCGATCGAGGGCATGACCTACTCCGTCCCGTTCCCCACGATGTTCGTCGTGGCCGTGGTCATGGGGCCGTTCGTGGAGGAGTACGTCTTCCGCCACCTGCTCATCGGCAAGCTCAGCCGCTACGTCAACGTCTGGCTCTGCGTGGTGGTCTCGATCGCGCTCTTCGCGGGGATCCACTTCATCGGCACCGGCTCGTTCGACGTCAGCTCGCTCGTGCCCTACCTGACGCTCGGCACGGTGATCAGCGTCGCCTACGTCCTGACCGGCAAGTCGCTCGCCTACGCCTACATCCTGCACTTCTTCAACAACGCGGTGGCCCTCTCCCTGGCCTACACGGTGCTGCCGCTGCTGAACCCGTAGCGTTGGCCGGCGGGGACGCGTTCGGCGGGCACGCGCACGGCTCGCCCGGCTACCGGCGCATGATCCTGGCGCTCTTCGCCGCCGGCGTCGCCACGTTCTCCCAGCTCTATTCGGTCCAGGGCGTCCTGCCGGAGCTGGCCCGCGACCTCGCCGTGTCCGAGGCGCAGGCCGCGCTCGCGGTCTCCGCGGCCACGGCGGGCCTCGCGTCCTCCGTGATCGCCTGGTCCGCTGTCGCGGACCGGATCGGGCGCCTGCGGACCATGAAGACGGCGGTCGTCGCCGCCGTCGTCCTGGGCCTGCTGGTCCCGGCAGCCCCGGGGTTCGAGGCGCTCCTGGCGCTGCGCTTCGTCGAGGGGCTCGCCCTGGGCGGGATCCCCGCGGTGGCGCTCGCGTACCTGAGCGAGGAGATCGCGCCGCTGCACTCGGCCGTCGCCGCGGGCACCTACATCTCCGGGACGACCCTCGGCGGGCTCGCCGGCCGCCTCGTCGCCGGCCCGTTGAGCGAGTTCCTCACGTGGCGGGCCGGGACCCTCGTCGTGGCGCTCCTCGCGGCCGCGGCGGCGACGGCCTTCATCCTCGCCGCTCCCGCCCCACGCGGGTTCACGCCCGTGCCACGGCGCACGCCGGGCGCGCCGGGACTCGCCGCGAAGCTCGCGGCCAACCTTGCGCGGCCCCGGCTGCTCGCGCTCTACGCGCAGGGCCTGCTGCTCATGGGCGGATTCGTCGCGGTCTACAACTACCTGGGCTTCCGGCTCGAAGCGCCGCCGTTCCTCATCCCCGCCTCGCTGGCCTCGTTCGTGTTCCTGGCCTACCTCTCCGGCACCTGGTCCTCGCGCCGGGCGGGGGCGCTCGTGGGCCGGCTGGGCCGCCTGCCCGTCCTGCTCGGTTCGACGGGCGTCATGGCCGCCGGCCTCGCGGTGACCGTGCTGGACTGGCTCCCGGCGGTCGTCGCGGGCCTGCTCCTCTTCACGGCCGGCTTCTTCGGTGCGCACGCCGTGGCGAGCGGCTGGGTCCCGGTGCTCGCCGTGGGCGGGCGCGCCCAGGCCGCGAGCCTCTACAACCTCGCCTACTACGCGGGCTCGAGCGCGTTCGGCTGGGCGGTGGGGCTCGCGTTCGCGCCGTTCGGCTGGCCCGGGGCCGCGGCGTGCGTCCTGGCCCTGGTGGCGGCGGCCGCCGTGATCGCCGCGGCGTGCCTGCGCGGCGGGGATAGGCTGGCCGGGTGAGCGACGCGTCCCCCCGATCCCGTACGACGCCGGGGCCGCGCCTCGGGCGCCGCATCCTCGCCCTCGCGCTCCCCGCCCTGGGCGCGCTCGTCGCCGAACCGCTCTTCCTCATGGCGGACACCGCGATCGTCGGCCACCTCGGCCTCACCGAACTCGCCGGGGCGGGCCTCGGCACCACCGTGCTGCACACCGCCGTGGGGCTCATGATCTTCCTGGCCTACTCGACGACGCCCGCCGTCGCCCGGCGCTTCGGTGCGGGGAGGATGGCGGATGCGCTCGCCGTGGGCCGGGACGGGATCCAGCTCGCGTTCGCCCTCGGGCTCGTCCTCGCCACGGCGGGCTGGCTCGCGGCTCCGGCGCTCCTGGCGGCGATGGGCGCCCGGGACGGCGTGCTGGGCTTCGCGATCGACTACGTGCGCTGGTCCATGCCGGGGCTGCCGGCGATGCTCCTGGTCCTCGCGGCGACGGGCGTGCTGCGCGGCCTGCAGGACACCCGGACCCCGCTCGTGATCGCCGGGGCCGGCTTCGCGGCGAACATCGTGCTCAACCTGGTCCTCGTGTACGGGGCGGGGATGTCCGTCGCCGGCTCCGCGCTCGGCACCTCGATCGCCCAATGGGGCATGGCCGCGGCGTACCTGTGGATCCTGCTGCCGCGGATGCGTTCGGCCGGGGTGGCGCTGCGCCCGCACGCCGCCGGCATGGCCTCCACCGGGGCCGTCGGCTCGTGGCTCATGCTGCGGACGCTGAGCCTGCGCGCGGGCATCCTCGCCACCGTCTGGGTCGCGACCTCGCACGGCGCGCTGACGCTCGCGGCGCACCAGCTCGTCTTCACCGTCTTCACCTTCCTCGCGTTCGCCCTCGACGCCCTCGCGATCGCCGCCCAGGCGCTCATCGGCAAGGAGCTCGGCGCCGGGGACAAGGAGCTGGCCCGCCGGCTGACGCGCACCATGACGTGGTGGGGCGTGGCGTTCGGGGCCGCCACGGGTGCGGTGCTGGCCGCGGCCGCGCCGTTCGCCGGGGCGCTCTTCACGTCCGATCCCTCCGTGCGCCAGGCGGCCGCCGTGGGACTCTGGGTGCTCGCCGCGGCCCAGCCGCTCTGCGGGCTCGTGTTCGTCCTCGACGGGGTCCTCATCGGGGCCGGCGACGCCCGCTACCTGGCCCTCGCCGGGCTCGTGGCCCTCGCCGCCTACGCCCCGCTGCTCTGGGCCGCGTCGTCCCGCGAGCTGCCGGGCACCGGGGGCATCCTCTGGCTCTGGCTCGCCTTCGGCGTCGGCTACATGGCGGCCCGCGCCGCGACGCTCGCGTGGCGCGTGCGCAACGACGCCTGGATGCGCACCGGAACCTGAGCCGCGCCCCGCGCCGGGGGCGTGCGGCACCGGGTGGGTAGACTGCTGGGGTGCCTTCCGCGACCACCCCGCCCGAGACCGCAGCCGCCCTGTGGAAGCCGATCCTGTTCCGCGCCGTCGTGGCGCTCGTGTTCGGGCTCGTCTCCGTCTTCTGGCCGGGCCTGGACCAGAAGCTCGGCGGGTCCGGGCCCAGCGACGCCCTCGTGGCCTACACGATCGCGGGCTACCTGGTCCTGACCTCGAAGGCGGCGTGGGACTTCGCCCAGGCCCCGGTGGTTCCGTCCCCGGTCCGCGGCTTCCTCGGCGGCGCCGCGATCGCGTGGTCGCTCGCCGCCGCCTACGTGATCTTCGTCCCCACCGCGGCCGGCGTGATCGCGGGCGCGGGCACGGCGCTCCTCGTCGCGGGCGTCGTCGAGGTCGCGGCGTGGGCCCGCCACCGGCGGGAGCTGGTCCCGGCCCGCGAACTGCTCATCACCGGCGTGATCGGCGCGGGGACGGGCGTCTCGCTCTACGTCGGCGGGTTCAACGGGCTCGACGCCCACGGGATCCTCGGCCTCGCCGGCGGCGGGGCCGTGATCATCGGCGTCTTCCTGGCCATCGCGGCCTTCGGCTACCGGCACGACGCCCGGCGCGCCTGAGCGCCGGTAGACTAGGGGTCATCCCCATCCCGTCAGGAGGCACATCCGTGGGCAGCAACCCGTCCAAGCCGCAGTGGCAGCAGAGCATCAAGGCGCCGCTGATCTTCTCCCTGGTCATGGGGCTGATCGCGGGCGTCACTGGTGCCGTCGCCGCCACCGGGGGATCGGACAAGGCCCTGCGGATCGACGTCGGACTCACGGCGTTCGGCATCGCCTTCATCGCCTGCCTGCTCGTGATCTCCCTGATGAGCATGGCGGGCAAGGAGAACCCCAAGGACATGGGCACCGGCTCCGGCGTGAACCGCTCCTCCGCCAACCCGGACCAGAAGCCCAAGGGCCACTAGCCGGCCGCGGCGGCCACCGCAGCTAGGGGCGTCCGCCCCACTCGCGCAGGAACTCCTCGCGCGTCATCTCCTCGAGGTCGCGGCGGATCAGGGCCACGAGGCCCTCGGCCTCGTCGATGTTGTTCCCCGTGATGCGCAGGACCTCTTCGTCGTTGTCGATCCGCCGCACCACGGCCGTCGCGCCCATGACGTCCGAACCGTCGCCGCCCAGCACGGCGTCCGCGAGCCCGACGACCCAGCGTCCGGCCGCCTTGAAGGCGCCGTCGTTGGCCCGCTCGAGGTCGACGTCGTAGTCCTCGGACGCGTGGTGCTCTTCGCCATTCGGGATGCTCATGTGCGTTCCTTCCGCCGGGCCCGGGCGCCTCGTCGGCCCGGATACCACCAGCATAGGACCCCCTCAGCCGCGGCCGCGCCGGGCGCGGTAGGCGCGCACGTGTTCCCGGTTGGCGCAGTTGCCCGTGCTGCAGTAGCGCTTGGAGCGGTTGCGGGACAGGTCCAGCACCAGGTCGGCGCAGTCGGCTGCCGCGCAGACCCGGAGGCGGCCCAGCTCGCCCGTGCGGATGACGTCGACGATCGCCATGGCCGCCTCGACCGCCATGCGCTCCACGAGCGGCGCCTCCGGGATGGTCGCGTGCAGGTGGTAGTCCCACTGGTCGTGCCTGACGAGCTGGGGCAGGGCGCGCGCGTTGCGGAGGATCCGGTTCACGGCCTCGACCGCGTCGTCCTCCGTGGAGGTCCAGATCCCGCGGAGGACGCTGCGCAGCTGGCGGACGTCGCGCAGCTCGGAGGCGGTGTGCGTGCGGGAGCCCGTGAACTGCTCGCGCTCCAGGAAGGCGTCGAGGTCCGCGAGGGTCAGCAGTCCGTCCGCCCCGCCGGACTCCGTGTTGACGAGGTTCACGACGCTCGCGAGCGCCACTTCCGTGTCAGGGGCAAACGTCATGATGACTCCTGTCGTTTCCGGCGAACCGGCCGTACCCTTAGGGTAAGCAGTATAACCTCCCACGCTCCTGACAACCGAGGCAGAACATGGCATCCACCGCTCCCGTCACCCTCCAAGCCACGCCGCGGCCGTCCCTGCGCGGCATCTGGATCGCCCTCTTCAGCTCGGCCGTCTTCGGGATCTCCGGCTCCTTCGCCAAGCCGCTCCTCGAGGCCGGCTGGACGAGTGGCGCGGCCGTCGGCGCCCGGATGTCCGGGGCGGCGCTCGTCCTGCTGATCCCCACGCTGTTCATGCTCCGCGGCCGCTGGGGTTCGGTGCTGGCCAACTGGCGCCCGATCCTGCTCTTCGGCGTCTTCGGGGTGGGCATCTGCCAGTTCGCCTACTTCCAGGCCGTCGAGCGGCTCAGCGTCGGCGTCGCCCTGCTGCTCGAGTACCTGGCCCCCGTCCTGATCGTCCTGACGCTCTGGGTCCGCACGCGCCGGCGGCCCCGCGGACTGACGATCGCCGGAGCCGCGCTCTCCCTCGGTGGCCTCGTCCTGGTGCTCGACCTCACCGGCGCCCAGCGGGTGGACCCGGTCGGCGTGCTCTGGGGGCTCGGCGCCGCCGTGGGCCTCGCCGTCTACTTCTTCATCACGGCCAAGGCGAACGACACGCTTCCGCCCCTCGTCCTGGCCACGGGCGGCCTGTTCGTCGGCGCCGTCCTGATGCTCCTGCTCGGCGCCGCGCGGCTGCTGCCGATGCGGGCCGTGTTCGGACAGGTCGAGTTCTCCGGCTTCGCCCTGCCCTGGTGGGCGGCGCTCGGCGGGCTCGTGCTCATGGCCACGGTGCTCGCCTACGTCTCCGGCATCATGGCGGCCCGTGCGCTCGGCACCAAACTGGCCTCCTTCGTCTCCCTCACCGAGGTGCTCTTCGCCGTGCTCTGGGCGTGGCTGCTGCTGCAGGAGCTCCCGGCCGCGATCCAGCTCCTCGGCGGCGCCCTGATCGTCCTCGGGGTCCTGCTCGTCCGGGCCGACGAGTTGCGCAGCGTGGGCTGACGACGCCGGCCGCCCCGCCGGGAAGGCGGGGCGGCCGGCGTCGCCCGGGAGCGCTCAGCCCCTCCGGGCCGGCTCGGGTTCCCGCCCGGGCTCGCGCCCGCCCGTGGGGCCGTCGTCCGGGGCGGAGGCATCGGCGTCGTGCCTGGAGTAGTCCCCCGTGGCGATCGCGGCCTTGCGCTCCGCGGCCTCGGCGGAGAGGGCCAGCCCCTGGCCCGGGGCGTCGCCGTCCCGCATGAGCTCCTCGACGTCGACGCTGTCCGGGTTGTCCAGGACAAAGCGCAGGCGCTCCCGGTCCAGCGCCCCCGTCCAGCGGGCGATCACGAGCGTGCCGATGCCGTTGCCGGTCAGGTTGGTCAGCGCGCGGCCCTCGGACATAAAGCGGTCGATGCCGACGATGAGGGCCAGGCCCACCATCGGGATGATGTGGTCGAAGGCCGCGATCGAGGCGGCCAGCGTCACGAGGCCGGCGCCGGAGACGCCCGCCGCGCCGTTGGAGGAGACCAGCATGAACAGCAGCAGGCCGATCTGCGTGGCCAGCGGGACGTCGATCCCGAAGGCCTGGGCGATGAACATGGCGCCCATGGTCATGTAGATCGCGGTCCCGTCCAGGTTGAAGGAGTAGCCCGTCGGGATGGTCAGGCCCACGACGTGCTTAGGCGTGCCCGCGGCCTCCAGCTTGGTCATCATGCGCGGCAGCACGGTCTCCGAGGAGGAGGTGCCGAGCACGATCAGCAGCTCGTCCTTGATGTAGCGGATGTACTTGAAGATGCTGAAGCCCGCCGCGTAGCAGATGGGGCCGAGGCACAGGAAGATGAAGATCAGGCAGGTCAGCCAGAAGGACCCCATGAAGAACGCGAGGTTTCCGAGGATCTCGTGGCCGTGCTTGCCGATCGTGAACGCGATGCCGCCCATGGCGCCGATCGGGGCGACCCACATGACCATCTTGATCACGCCGAACATGACCTTCGCGAAGACGTCGAGGGCACGCACCACGGGCTTGCCGCGCTCGCCGAGCATGGCGATCGCGACGGCGGTGAGGATGGCGAGCAGGAGGACCTGCAGGAGCTGTCCGTCGACGAACGCCGACATGAAGGAGGTCGGCACGAGGCCCAGGACGAAGTCGGAGATCCCGGAGCCGGCGACGGCGCCGGCGGACTCGATGGTCGCGTCCGCCGCGGAGCCGTCGAAGGAGGCGACGTCGTAGTTCAGGCCCGCGCCCGGCTTGAACAGGTTGATCATGACGAGGCCGAGGCCGAGGGCGATCACGGTGGTGATGTTGAAGTAGACCACGGTGCGCAGCGCGAGGCCCCCCGCCTTGGCCAGGTTGCCCAGGCCGGCGATGCCGACGACGACGGTCGCGAAGATCGTCGGGGCGATCACGACCTTGACGAGGTTGATGAACAGGGTGGCGAGCCAGCGCATCTGCTCGCCGACGGCCGGCCAGACGACGCCGATCACGATGCCGACGGCGATGCCGATCAGGACCCACACGTAGAGGTGCGAGTACCAGGGCTTCTTCTTTTTCTGCTGGACGGTGGGGGAGGACATGGTCGGGGCCTTTCACGCGGCGTTGCATGTAGGTTGGGTCACATCCACTCTGGGCGCCGTGGTGTGATGTGACCACGGGCACACTGGATTCTTAAGGTTGTCTTGACGTAGGGGAGGTGGCGGCCGTGGGGTACGACGACGGCGGGGCCGGCGGTCCGCGCCCGACCCGCCGCAGCCTCCTCGCGGGCCTGCTCGCGCTTCCCCTCGCCGCGTCCGGCTGCGCCAACGGCACCGAGCGCCCGGGGCGGACCCTGCGTCTCGCGACCGGACCGGAGGGGGCGGTGTACCGCGAGATGGGGCAGGCGCTCGCCGGACTGCTCAACCGGAAGTGGGGCGCGGGGAGTGTGGAGGTCGTCTTCACCGACGCCTCGCAGGAGAACATCCGGCTGCTGAACACGGGCCAGGCGGAGATCGGCTTCGTCAACACGGACACCGGTGCGGAGCAGGGACCCGGGCTGCGGGCGCTCGCGCGCGTCTATGACTCCGTGATGCACTGCGCCGTCCGCGTGGACTCGTCCGTCCATCGGCTCGCCGACGTCGACGGCCTCGTCGTGGCCGGCGGGCAGGACGAATCCGGGACCCGGTACACGCTCGGCCGGCTGCTTGAGCGGGCCGGCACCTCGGTCGAGCTGCGCACCATGACCCAGAGCGAGTCGGTCCGCGCCCTCCTGGACGGCGGGGTCGACGCCCTCTTCAGCCTCACGGGGATGCCGACGCCCGCGCTGCAGGAGGCCGTGCGCGCCGGGAGGATCCGGCTCGTGGACCTCGCCGACGAGGCCGCGGACGTCGTCGCCGCGTTCCCGCTCGAGTACGTGGCCGTCACGATCCCCGCCGTCACCTACGGCACGCCCGAGCCCGTCGGTGCGCTCGGGGTCCCGACGCTGCTCGCCGTGCACGGATCCATGGAGGACGCCGAGGCGCACCTGCTCACGGCGGCGCTGTACGACGTCGCGGCGGAGCTGTCCACGATCCGCCCGGAGGCGCTGCAGATCTCGAAGACGTTCGGCATTGCCACGGTTCCGCTGCCGCTGCATCCCGGGGCGCGGGCCTACTACCAGGAGTCCAAGCCGTAGTGCCTCAGGCCCCCGGGGCCCTCAGCGGCAGCCGGATCCGGGCCACCAGGCCGGTCCCGCCGCCCGCTGGCGGCGACTCGAGCTCGAGCGATCCGCCGACGTCCCGCACGGACTGCTCCACGATCTGCAGTCCGAGCCCCGTTCCGGGGATGTTCTGGTGGGCGGGGGAGCGCCAGAACCGTCCGGTGGCCTGCGCTGCCTCCGCCGGGCTCAGCCCCCGCCCGTCGTCGGCGACCTCGATCACGTAGTCCCCGCGCCCGCTCCGGCCGGTCACCCCCACGCGGGTCCCGCCCGAGAGCCGCAGCGCGTTCTCGACGAGTTCGTCGAGGACCTGGGCCAGGCCGCCGGTGGGTTCGGCGACGCCGGACGCCGGCTCGATGGCGGCGCTGAACCCGAAGCCGCGCGCCGCCGCGGCCGCCGCCCACAGCTCCTCGCGTCCTCCGAGGCCGGCGGAGGTGTCCACGGCCCCGGTCGCCACGGGCCCCGCCTGCGTCGCGGCGAGCATCGATTCGACGAGGGCGCCCATGCGGTCCAGCTCCTGGACAGCCTCCCGCTGGATCTCCCGGCCGTCGTCCGTGGTGAGCTCGGGCTCGAGGTTCTCGACGGCGAGCCGCACCGCGGTCAGTGGCGTGCGCAACTGGTGGGAGGCGTCGTGGACGAACTGCTCCTGGCGGCGGAACGTGTCCTGCACGGAATGCGCCATGCGGTTGAACGTCCCGGCGAGGGCACGGAGCTCCGGTGGCCCGGCGTCGCCGCGGGCGCGCGCCCCGAGCTCGCCGACGGCCACGCGGTTGGCGGCGGCCGCGAGCGTCCGGATCGGCTTGAGCACCCAGCGGCTGAGCGGCCAGAGAATCCAGACGGCGGCGGTCATGGCGGCGGCGAGGACGACGGCGGCGCGGAGCCACCCCTCGAGCACCGCGTCCTTCACCCGGGTCGTCGGCACCTCGATCACGAGGGCGGCGGTGACCTGGGAGTCGATCCCCACGGGTGCGGCGACGTAGACGGCGTCCGGGCCCCACGGCCAGAGCACGCCGCCGACCTGGGGCAGCTGTCCGGCCAGCGCCGCGTCGATCGTGCCCGAGGCCCCGGCCGGGAGGGCGCCGCCGCCGTGCGCGTGCAGCACCTCCCGTTCCCGGTCCACGACCCAGACGGGCGAGCCGAAGAGCTCGGCGTAGTCGTCGAGCTCGCGTTCCAGCCTGACGCCGTTGTCCGCCGTGAGCGAGTGCAGCGTGGCCATGGCGAAGCGGGTGGCGTCGGCGATCCTGTCGTTTGCGAGCGCGGTGGAGTGCCGCTCGGCGATGGCCGTGGCCCACGGGATGCCGATCGCGGCCATGAGGGTCAGCAGCAGCGGCAGGGCCAGTAGGATCAGCCGGCGGGTCATGGCGCGGGATCCGCGTCGCCGAGCCGGTAGCCGAGGCCCCGGATCGTGGTGATGACGGCGTAGCCGCGCAGCTTGGCGCGCAGGGCGGCCATGTGGGTGTCGAGGCTGCGGGACGCGCCGGCGTCGGGCACGGTCTCCCAGACCGACTCGATGAGGAACTCCCGGGGCACCGCCTCCCCACCGCTCGCGGCGAGGAGCGCGAGGATCGCCGATTCCTTGGCGGTCAGGGGTACGACGCCGGCGCCCGCCTCATCGACCAGCTCCCGCGCCGCCGTGCGGAGGACGAGCGGGCCGACGGGATGCTCGGCACCGTCGCGGGCGGCGGTCGCCGCGCGTGCGGCGAGGGTGCGCCGGGAGACGGCCTCGATGCGTGCCAGGAGCTCGGCGACGCTGAACGGCTTGACGACGTAGTCGTCGGCCCCGGCCCGCAGGCCGACGACCCGGTCCTGTTCCCGCCCGTGGGCGGTGACGACGATGACGGCGGTGGCGGGGTGGGAGCGCAGGGCCTTGACGACGGCGGTGCCGGAGCCGTCGGGCAGGCCCAGGTCGACGAGCGCGATGTCCGGGGCTCCCTCCGCGATCCGCTCGAAGGCGTCGGCGACGGTGGCCGCGCGGACCACGTGGTACCCGGCCCGGGTCAGGGCGCGCGAGAGGCCGCGGGCCACGCCGTCGTCGTCCTCGCACACCAGTACGCGCATGGCTCCAAGATAGCGCGCCCCGCGCCCGGGCTACCGGCCGAAGCGGCGCAGGCGGAGGCTGTTGGCCACCACGAGCACGGAGCTCGCGGCCATCGCGGCCCCGGCGAGCATCGGGTTCAGCAGCCCGAGCGCGGCCACGGGGATCCCGAGCGTGTTGTAGAGGAACGCCCAGAACAGGTTGACCTTGATGGTGCGCAGGGTCCGCCGCGAGAGCTCGATCGATTGCGCGACCTGTCCCAGTTCGCTGCCCATGACGGTGATGTCCGCGGCCTCGATGGCCACGTCCGTCCCGGAACCCATGGCGATGCCGAGGTCTGCCCGGGCGAGCGCGGGGGCGTCGTTGACTCCGTCGCCGACCATCGCCACGACCGCGCCGGCTTCCTGCAGGGTGCGCACCGCGTCGACCTTGCCCTCGGGAAGCACCTCGGCGAACACCGCGTCCGGGTCGATCCCGACCTCGGCGGCCACCTGGCGGGCCACTGATTCGTTGTCGCCGGTGAGCAGCACGGGCCGCAGCCCGAGCGCGCGCAGCCGCTCGATCGCCGCCTTCGAGCCGGGCTTGACGGTGTCGCGCAACTGGAGCAGCCCGGCGGGTTCGCCGTCGACGGCAAGCAGCACCGCCGTCGTGCCCGCCGCCTGGGCGGCGGCGAGCGCCGCCGCCTGCTCCGGGGCGAGTACGGCTCCGTTCCCGGCGAGCCACGCGGCCTTGCCGACGACGACGGTGCTGCCGCCGACCGTGCCGCGCACTCCGCCGCCTGGGGTGGAGGCGAAACCGGAGACGGGCTCGGTGTCGCCGGCGGCGGCCACGATGGCGCGGGCGATCGGGTGCTCGGATCCCGCTTCGACGGCCGCGGCGAGCTCCAGGACGCGCTCGGGGGAGAGGGTGCCGAAGGACTGCGTGCCGGTCAGGGACAGCTCGCCGGCGGTCACGGTGCCGGTCTTGTCCAGCACCACGGTGTCCACGCGGCGGGTGTCCTCGAGGACCTGCGGGCCGCGGATCAGCAGGCCCAGCTGGGCGCCGCGGCCGGTGCCGACCAGCAGGCCCACAGGCGTCGCGAGGCCCAGGGCGCACGGGCAGGCGATCACGAGCACGGTCACGGCCGCCGTGAACGCCGGCTGCAGGCCGCCGCCGAAGGCCATCCAGGCGATGAACGTGGCCACGGCGATGACCAGGACGATCGGCACGAACACGGAGGAGATGCGGTCCGCGAGCCGGGCGATCGGCGCCTTGCCGGTCTGCGCCTCCGAGACCAGGCGCCCCATCTGGGCCAGCGTCGTGTCCCGGCCCACGCGGGTGGCCCGGACCAGGAGGCGGCCGGAGGTGTTGATCGTGGCGCCCGTGACGGCGTCGTCGGGTCCGACGTCGACCGGTACCGATTCGCCCGTGATGAGCGAGGCGTCGACGGCGGAGTGCCCGTCGAGGACGTATCCGTCGGTGGCGATCTTCTCGCCCGGCCGGACCACGAGCGTCTCGCCCGGCACGAGGTTCGCCGCGGGGACCCGGACTTCGCGCCCGTCGCGGAGCACCGTGGCCTCCTTGGCCCCGAGGTCCAGGAGCGTCTTCAGTGCGTCCCCGGCGCGCGACTTCGCGCGGGCCTCGAGCCAGCGGCCGAGCAGCAGGAACGTGGCGACGACGCCGGCGGTCTCGAAGTAGAGCTGGTGGGCGGACATGTCCATGTCCATGCCCGCCATCCCGTCGTGGGCCGTGAGCTGCGGGTCGGCGACGAGCTGCCACACGGAGAAGAAGTAGGCGGCCAGGACGCCGATCGACACGAGCGTGTCCATCGTGGACGCGCCGTGGCGCGCGTTGACCGCGGCGGCGCGGTGGAAGGGCCAGCCGGACCACAGCACCACCGGCGTGGCGAGGGCCAGGGCGACCCAGCCCCAGTGCGGGAACTGGGCGCCCGGGATCATCGAGATGACGAAGAGCGGGAGCGTGAAGACGGCGGCGACGACGAGGCGCGGCCTCAGCTCCTCGGCGGAGCCTCCGTGGCCCAGGTGGTCCGTGCCGGCGTCGTGGTCGTTCCCGTGTCCGCCGCCCTCGTGCCCCGCCGGGTGCCGGTCCGCCTTGACGCTCGCGCGGTAGCCGGCGGCATTGACGGTGTCGACGAGTTCGTGGTCGCTGACGTGGGCCGGCACGGTGACCCGGGCCGATTCGAGCGGCAGGTTCACGAGCGCCTCGACGCCGTCGAGCGTGCCGAGCTTGCGTTCCACCCGGTTCACGCAGGAGGCGCAGGTCATGCCCTGGATGTCCAGCTCGACGACGCGCTGGCCGCCGGGCTGCGGCTGCGCGGCCGGGCCGGTGGTGTCCGTGTTCATGGTGGTGCTCCCTTCGTTCGGGGGTGTCCGGGCGGTGCCGCGGTTCAGGCGTGGTTGCCGACCACCGTGTAGCCGGCCTCGGCGACGGCCTCGGAGACCGTGGCCTCGTCGAGCGGTCCGGCGGAGACCACGGTGGCCGTGGAGACGCCGCCCGCGTTGAGTTCCACGGTGACGTCCTCGACGCCGTTGATGGCCTTGATCTCCTCGGTGACGGAGGCGACGCAGTGGCCGCACGTCATGCCGTCGATGCTGACGGTGAGCGTGTTGTTCATGGTGTTCCTTCCGGGGTCAGCGCAGCAGGCGGCCGATGGCGGCCGATGCCTCGCGGACCTTGTCGTTGACGATGTCCGGGTTTCCGGTTTCCTGGGATTCGTGGGCGGCTCCGACGACGCAATGGGCGATGTGTTCCTCGACCAGGCCGAGGCTCACCTTGTGCAGGGCCGCGTTGACGGCGGAGATCTGCGTCAGGATGTCGATGCAGTACTTCTCCTCGTCCACCATGCGCGCGATGCCGCGGACCTGCCCCTCGATGCGGCTGAGCCGCTTGAGCAGGGCGTCCTTGTCCGCGGAGTAGGCGTGGTCGCGCAGCGGATCGGCGGGCGTCGTCGTGCTTTCCATGCCTCGAGCATACCCCTCTGGGGTATAAAGTCAAGTACCCCTAGGGGGTATCAGGCAGGGTGCCCGTTGCTAAGCTGGCACGCGTGTCAGCCAACCAGTTCTCCGTCCGCACCATCACCGTCGACGAACACCGCTCCTTCATAGCGGACCGCCCCGGAACGAGCTTCCTCCAGTTGCCGGCCTGGGCGCGCGTCAAGGCGGACTGGCGGGCCGAGCACCTGGGCTGGTACGACGCCGGAGGCGCCCTCCGCGGCACGGCGCAGGTCCTGCACCGGCCCACCCCGGTGGTGAAGTGGACCCTCGCCTACCTGCCCGAGGCGCCCGTCCTGGACTGGGAGGCAGCCACCGTCGCCGAGGTCGCCGCGCCGATGCTCGCGCACTTCAAGCGCCATCGCGTCTTCCTGGTCCGCATGGGCGTTCCCCTGCTGCAGCGCGGCTGGAAGGGCGCGGCCGTCCGCAAGGCGCTCTCCGGCGGCGGCCACGCGGTGATGGGTGAGCTCGATCCCGCGATGGAGGACCCGCAGGCGCCCCTCGTCGCCGCCCAGCTGCGCGCCGCCGGCTGGCGCAAGCAGGATGCCGGCGTCGACTTCGCCGCGGGCCAGCCCGAGTTCCAGGCGCGCATCCCGCTCGTGGCGGCAGACGGCTCCCGTCTCGACCTCGACGGCGCCCTCGCCCAGATGAACCAGAACGCCCGCCGCGAGGCCAAGCGCGCCGCGTCCGGCCCGCTCGAGGTCGAGGCGCTGGGTGCCGAGGGCGTGGAGCGCTTCCACGCGCTCTACCGCGAAACGGCAGAACGCGACGGATTCACGGGCCGGCCGGCCGGCTACTTCACGCGCATGATCACCGAGCTCAATGCCGACGCCCCCGGGAGGTGCACGCTCTACATCGCCTCCCACGAGGGCCGCGACCTCGCGGCGGCCATCCGCGTCCACAGCGGGTCCGGCGCCTGGTACGTCTACGGTGCCTCCAGCGCGGCCGAGCGCAAGCTCTTCGCCCCCAAGGCGCTCATCCACCGGATGCTGGGCGATTCGATCGCCGAGGGCTGCGACTACCTCGACCACGGCGGGGTCTCCGCGACCTTGGACAAGGAGCACCACCTCGCGGGCCTGACGCTGTTCAAGGCGACGCTGGGCTGCGACGTCGTCCAGACGCTGGGCGAGTGGGACTACCCGCTCAACCGCCCGCTCGCCGCGGCCTTCGACTTCTACATGAAGAAGCGCTCGAAGCACTGAGGGAGCGCTACCGCGCGTGGATCGTCTCCAGCACGGCCGATGCCCGCTGAGCGAGTTCGCGGGGAACGGGCGCGCTGCCGGCCGCCTCGGCCGCGATCTGCTGCCCGTCGGCGCTGAGCGCATGGAGCCCGAATTCCCGCGCCAGCTCGGCCATCTCCGCGTCCTCGTAGGAGCGGCAGAAGATCTGGTAGGAGACCAGGACCAGCGGGTAGGCGCCTTCCGCCGTGGTGGTGCGGTCCAGGTGGAGCGCGAAGTCCTCCTCGCCCCGGCCCGGGGCGGGTGAGGATGCCGCGACGGCCCGGCCCGCGGCGTCGGCGCCGACGGCCACGAAGCCGTCCCCGACCTTGATCCGCGCCTTGCCGGAGTCCCTGCCTACCACGGAATCGTCGACGTAGCCGATCGCGCCCGCGGTGCGGGTGATCGTGCTCATGACGCCCGCGTTGCCCTGGGCGTTCTCGCCCGCGACCGCTGCGGGCCACGAACCGCTGGGATCGTGCGGCCAGTGGTTCGGCGCCGTCTCGTGCAGGTACTCGGTGAAGTTCTCCGTGGTGCCGGAGTCGTCGGCCCGGTGCACGGCGCTCACGCGCAGGTCCGGGAGCTCGACGCCGTCGTTGAGCGCGGCGATCGCCGGGTCCTGCCAGTGGGTGATCTCCCCGCTGAAGATCTTCGCGATGGTCTCCGGGTCCAGGTCGACCTCCCGGATGCCGGGGAGGTTGAACGCGAGGGCGATGGGCGCGATGTAGGTGGGCACGTTGACGGCGCCATCGGGCCCGCAGAAGCCCGTGGCCTCCTCCATCTGCGCCTCGCCCAGGAATGCATCGGAGCCCGCGAAGGCCACGCCGCCGGCCAGGAACGCGGCCCTCCCGGCACCGGACCCGGCGGGGGAGTACTGGATGTTGACGTCGGGGTTCAGGGACGTGAAGTCGGCGATCCAGGCGGACATCGCGGCACCCTGGGCCGAGGATCCGACGCCGGTCAGGGTGCCGGAGAGGTCCGAGGAGTTGGCTTCCGCCGCGCGGCGTTGCTCCTCGCCGAGCGGATAGTCGGAGCCGCAGGCGGTGAGGGCCAGAAGGGCGGCCAGGCCTGCGGCGGAGGCAGTGGTACGGGCGGTCGCGCGGTAGGGCATGGCCCCGAGTCTACGTGCCGTTCACCGTCCGTTTCCCTCTTGGTAGACATCGGGGATCCCGTCCTCGTCGGCGTCGACCGCCTCGGCCTCCGCGATCTTGCGGTAGCGGCGGTTGCGGGTGGAGAGCACGGCCGCGGCGAGCCCCGCGGCGGTGAGGGAGGCGAGGAAGATGGCGACCTTTGCGTGGTCGTTCTCCTGCGTCCCGGCGCCGAAGCTGAGTTCGGCCACGAGCAGGGACACGGTGAAGCCGATCCCTGCCAGGAGGCCGACGCCGGCGAGGTCCACCCAGCGGATGTCCTCCGCGAGCGAGGCGCGGCTCAGGCGGGTCGTGAGCCACGTGGTGGCGAGGATGCCCACCGGCTTGCCCAGGACGAGTCCGGCCACGATCCCGAGCGCGACCGGATCGGCGAGCGAGGCCGAGAACCCCGTCCAGCCGCCAATGGCGACGCCGGCGGAGAAGAACGCGAAGACCGGGACCGCGAAGCCCGCGGACAGGGGGCGGAAGCGGTGCTCGAAGACCTCGGCCAGCCCGGGTCCCGGCTCCCCGGGGTGCCCGGCACCGGCGTCGTCCGCCGTCCTCTTGCGGTGCAGCACGGGGACCGCGAAGCCCAACAGGACCCCGGCGATCGTCGCGTGGATCCCGGAGGCGTGGACCAGCGCCCACACCACCGCGCCGAGTGGCAGCAGCAGGAACCAGGCCGCGCCCGGCCGCACATGGAAGAACGTGCGGTGTCGTTGCGCCAGGAAGGCGTAGAGGAGCAGCGGCGGGACGGCCCAGGCGAGCGGGGCGAGCTGCAGCTCGGAGGTATAGGCGACGGCGATGATCGCGATCGCGATGAGGTCGTCGACGACGGCGAGGGTCAGCAGGAAGATCCGCAGCGTGGAGGGCAAGTGCGAGCCGATGATGGCCAGGACCGCCACCGCGAACGCGATGTCCGTCGCGGCCGGGATCGCCCAGCCGCGCAGCCCCGCCGGGTTGGACCAGTTGACGGCCGCATAGACCAGCGCGGGCACCGCCACGCCGCCCAACGCGGCGGCCACGGGCACCAGGGCTCGGCGCGGATCACGCAGCTCCCCCGCCACGAACTCTCGCTTGAGCTCGAGGCCCACGAGGAAGAAGAACACGGCGAGCAGCCCGTCGGCCGCCCAGGCGCCGACGCTCAGCTCCAGGTGCCAGGGGGCGTAGCCGAACTCGAGGTCCCTCAGGGCGAAGTAGTGCTCCGCCCAAGGTGAATTGGCCCAGACGACGGCCGCGGTGGCCGCCGCGACGAGCAGGATCCCGCCGACGGTCTCGCGGCGCAGGAGCTCGCCGACGCGGAGGGCCTCGGCGTAGCTCCCGCGGAGCGGGAAGACGGAACGCGATGCGGGGCGGGGTGAGGGGTCGGTGGATGGCATGGGTCTCCCGGGTGGGCTCGGCAAAGAAACATGCCGACCAGACTTCCCGGCTCACCTGGTCCACCACCTTACACGGCCGTCGCACCGCGCCCCTTACGTTCGGGCACGCGGAGTCCTAGAGTGGCGGTACGCACCCATTCACGGGAGGTTGTCATGGGCGAATACCGCACCTACACGGACGCCGAGAAGGCGTCCTACGTCGCACCGGCCTGCGAACGCTGCGGGCAGCACCGGCACATCGTCTGGGAGGACAAGGGCGCCTCGGACGCGCACTGGGTCCCCCGCGACGCCGGCTGCTCCAACGAGGCCTGCACGGGATAGCCGGGCTCCGGCGTCGTTCCCGCTACTGCGGAGCGCCGCCGGAGAAGTCCATCCAGGCGAGCTCCCAGACGTGGCCGTCCGGGTCCGTCACGGCGCCGCCGTACATCATTCCCGGCACCTCCTCGGCGGGCTGGCGGTAGATCGCGCCGCCGGTGGCGGCCGCGGTCTCGGCGAGCCGGTCCACCTCCTCCACGGAGGCGCAGGAGAGCGCGTTGAGCATCTGCTTGGATCCCTCGCCGAACGCCGCGACGTCTCCGCCGCGCAGGAACGACGAGTAGAACGCCTCCTTGAGCACCATGACGAAGATCGAGTCGCTGATCATCCAGGAGCTCGCGTTCTCGTCGGAGAAGTCGGGGTTCTTGGTGAAGCCGAGCGCTCCGTAGAACGCGTCGGAGCGCTCGAGGTCGCGCGTGGGCAGGTTGACGAAGATCATGCTGGGCATGGCGGTCCTTTCCCGGGGCGCCGGGCGGACCCCCGGCGCGGACGCGTCCAGCCTTCCACTCCCGGACCCTCCTGCCAAGGTCCATGCGGCCCCGATCTGCCCTAGACTGTGCCGTAGACCACACCAGCATCCCGGCGCCCGGACCGCGGGCACCGACCCCAGCGCAGCGGAGGATGCCAGATGCCGATCGCCACGCCCGCCTCGCGGACGCTGCAGCGCCGCGCCCAGGCCGCCCACGCAGTGCTGGGCCAGGGCGGTGCCCTCGACGGCCTGCGCCCCGTGGTGCGCGACTCGTGGCAGCGGTCCCTGGCCGTGCTTCCCGATCCGGACCATGTGGAACCCGTCCTCGGCCTCGCCGGCCCTGAGTTGGCCGCGTACCGGTCCGGTCACCGGCTCGCCGGCGTGATGCCCGTCTTCGAACGCCTCCTCATCCAGCCCGCGCGGGACACCGGCCTGCTCGTGGCCGTCGGCGACGAGGCCGGACGGCTCCTGTGGGTCGAGGGGGATCCGGAGGCCGTGCGCCGGGCCGAGGCCATGGCGTTCGTGCCGGGAGCCGACTGGTCCGAGCGCTCCGTGGGAACCTCCGCCCCCGGGACGGCGCTGGCGACCGGCCGGGGCGTGCAGGTCAGCGGGGCCGAGCACTTCAGCCGCATCGCGCACCGCTGGAGCTGCACCGCGGTGCCCATCACGTGTCCCGTGACCGGGCGGATCCTCGGCGTCGTGGACCTGACCGGCAACGCGGATGCCGTCGCGGCGCATTCACTCTCGCTCCTGCACGCGGCCGTCGCCGCCGCCGAGGCCGAGCTGCGGCTGCAGGAACCGGCGACCGCTTCCGCGCCCCCTCCGGCGCGTGGTGGCGCGTGGAGCGGCGGTTGGTCCGCCGGCGCCGGCGGTGGCACCGCACGGACGTTGCGGCTGCGCGTCCTGGGGCATGACGACGGACTCCTGTCCCGTGATGGCGCCGAGCTGCGTCTGGGCGGGCGGCACTCGGAGATCATGACGCTGCTCGCGTGGCACGGCGGTGGCCTGCGGGCCGACGAGCTCGCGGCGGCCCTGTTCGGTGATGCAGGCCAGGCGGTGACATTGCGCGCGGAGATGGTCCGCCTCCGCCGCGCGCTCGCCGCGTGGAGCGGTCCGGGGGCCGCGCCGGAGCTGGCGTCCAAACCGTATCGCCTCGACGCCTCCGTGGACCTGGACGCCCGGCACGTGCTGGAACGGCTCGCCCAGGGTCGTCATGCGGAGGCCCTGGCCATGTACGGCGGCGAGTTGCTCCCGCGGTCCGAGGCTCCCGGAATCGCCCGGATCCGGGCCGAGGTCTCGGCCGCGCTCCGCGAATCCGTGGTGGGCGATGCGGGGCCGGACGAGCTCCTGGCCTACCTCGATCTTCCGGAAGCCGCGGACGACGCCGATGCCTTGGCTACGGCGCTTCAGGTCCTTCCGCGGCGCTCGCCCCACAGGGCGTTCGTGGTGGCGCGGTTGGAGCGACTGCAGCAGGTGGCCGGAGCAAGACGCGGCTAAGGTCCGCTGGACGGGGCGGCGCCGTTCCGCATGGAGAGGTTCCCACTTCTCGCCATCACGGCACGGCGTGTCCGCGCGACACGCCGTGTTTCGTGCGCCTGGCGGAGCGGGAAGTGGGAAGAAGTGTTGGCGCCATGATGCCGGCGGGCGGCCACAGGGCGCGGGCCGGTGGCGCAGGATGCTAAGGGCGGACCCTCATGCAACCTCGATGCAACGTCGCCGGGCGTAGCGTGACATACATCACGCAACGGCCGTTGCCGCGGCCGCAGCCGCAAGCAGGACCGGAGTCAACAAAGGAGTTGCCATGACCGTCTACGCCCAGCCAGGTACCGAGGGATCGATCGTCACGTTCAAGCCGCGCTACGAGCACTACATCGGCGGCGAATGGAAGGCGCCCGTCAAGGGCGAGTACTTCGAGAACGTCTCCCCGGTCACGGGCCAGGTCTTCACCGAGGTCGGCCGCGGCACGGCCGAGGACATCGAGGCGGCCCTCGACGCCGCCCACGGAGCCGCCCCCGCCTGGGGCCGGACCAGCCCCGCCGAGCGCGCGCTCGTCTTGCACCGGATCGCCGACCGCATCGAGGAGAACCTCGAGGTCCTCGCCGTCGCCGAGACGTGGGACAACGGCAAGGCCGTCCGCGAGACCCTCAACGCGGACCTGCCCCTCGCCGTCGACCACTTCCGCTACTACGCCGGCGCCATCCGCGCCCAGGAGGGCAGCCTCTCCCAGCTCGACGAGAACACCACGGCCTACCACTTCCACGAACCGCTCGGCGTCGTCGGGCAGATCATCCCCTGGAACTTCCCGATCCTCATGGCCGTCTGGAAGCTCGCCCCCGCCCTGGCCGCCGGCAACGCCGTGGTCCTCAAGCCCGCCGAGCAGACGCCGGCGTCGATCCTGGTCCTCATGGAGATCATCGGCGACCTCCTGCCCCCGGGCGTCGTGAACATCGTCAACGGATTCGGCCTCGAGGCCGGCAAGCCGCTCGCCTCCAACAAGCGGATCCGCAAGATCGCCTTCACGGGCGAGACCACCACCGGCCGGCTCATCATGCAGTACGCCTCCGAGAACCTGATCCCCGTGACGCTCGAGCTCGGCGGCAAGAGCCCCAACATCTTCTTCGAGGACATCGCCGCCGCGGACGACGCGTTCTACGACAAGGCCCAGGAGGGCTTCACGATGTTCGCGCTCAACCAGGGCGAGGTCTGCACCTGCCCATCCCGCGCGCTCGTCCAGGACTCCATCTACGACCGCTTCCTCGGCGACGTCACGGCCCGGACCCAGGCGATCGTGCAGGGCAATCCGCTCGACACGAACACCATGATGGGCGCCCAGGCCTCCAACGACCAGCTCGAGAAGATCCTCTCCTACATCGACATCGGCAAGCAGGAGGGCGCCAAGGTCCTCACAGGTGGTGCCCGGGCCGAGCTCGACGGCGACCTGGCCGGCGGCTACTACGTGCAGCCGACGATCTTCGAGGGCGACAACTCCATGCGGATCTTCCAGGAGGAGATCTTCGGTCCCGTCGTCTCCGTGGCCCGCTTCAGCGGCTACGACGACGCGCTGAAGATCGCCAACGACACCCTCTATGGCCTCGGCGCCGGCGTCTGGTCGCGCGACGGGGGCACCGCCTACCGTGCGGGACGCGAGATCCAGGCCGGCCGCGTGTGGGTCAACAACTACCACGCCTACCCGGCGCATGCGGCGTTCGGCGGATACAAGTCCTCCGGCATCGGACGGGAGAACCACCTGATGATGCTGGACCACTACCAGCAGACCAAGAACCTGCTGGTGTCCTACAGCCCCGACAAGCTGGGCTTCTTCTAAGCCCCGACGCCTGCGGCGGCGCTCCCGGCCGTCTCCCCCGACCGCCCCCATCCCCCAGGGCGGGAGCGCCGCCGTGCCCCACGACATCCCCCGATTCGAAGGAGCACCACCATGGGAACCATGAAAGCAGCGATCGTGAAGAACTTCGGCGACGAGCTCGACGTCGCCTCGGCCTCCATCCCGGAGCCCGGACCGGGCCAGGCCCTCGTCCGCCTCATCGCCAGCGGCGTGTGCCACACCGACCTCCACGCCGCCGAGGGCGACTGGCCCGTCAAGCCCTCGCCGCCGTTCATCCCGGGCCACGAGGGCGTGGGCACCGTGGAGAAGCTCGGCGAGGGCGTCGACGACCTCGCCGTCGGCGACCTGATCGGCAACGCCTGGCTGTGGAGCGCCTGCGGGACGTGCGAATTCTGCCGCACGGGCTGGGAGACGCTGTGCGAGTCGCAGCAGAACGGCGGCTACTCCGTGGACGGCTCGTTCGGCGAGTACATGCTCGTCGACGCCCGCTTCGCGGCCCGCATCCCCGACGGTGCCGACCCCTACGAGATCGCCCCCGTGCTGTGCGCCGGAGTCACCGTCTACAAGGGGCTCAAGCAGACAGAGGTCCGCCCGGGCCAGTGGGTCGTGGTCTCCGGCATCGGCGGGCTCGGCCACATCGCCGTGCAGTACGCCGTCGCCATGGGCATGCGCGTGGTCGCGGTCGACGTCGCGGAGGAGAAGCTCGCATTGGCCCGCAAGCACGGGGCCGAGGTCACGGTCAACGCTTTCGCCGAGGACCCGGCCGAGGCCGTGCAGGCCGCGACGGGCGGCGCTCACGGCGTCCTCGTCACGGCCGTCCATCCGGCCGCGTTCGGCCAGGCGATCGGCATGGCCCGCCGCGGCGGGACGATCGTCTTCAACGGCCTGCCCCCGGGCGACTTCCCGGCGCCGATCTTCGACATCGTGCTCAAGGGCCTGACGATCCGCGGCTCGATCGTCGGCACCCGCCAGGACATGGTCGAGGCGCTCGACTTCTACGCGGCCGGCAAGATCAAGCCGACCTTCCACAAGCGCCCGCTCGAAGACGTCAACGCCGTGTTCGACGAGATGAAGCACGCCAAGATCGACGGCCGCGTCGTCATCGAGTTCGACCACCGCGGATAGCACCCCGACGGCACCGGACGGCCCGCCCCGGGTGGGCCGTCCGGCGTCGCACCCCCTTGTGGCGCGCGGTGCGCGGCGGGACGATGCAGGGAAGGCCCCACGGAAGGAGTACCCCATGGACACGACCGGCGTCCTCGCGGCCCGTCCCGAGATCGAGGGAGAGCGGCGTTCCCGCGTCGCCCTCAGTGCGTCGGCGGTGGCCTTGCTGCGCACGTTGTGGGCGCGGCACGGGCCGCTCATGTTCCACCAGTCCGGGGGCTGCTGCGACGGCTCCTCCCCCATGTGCTTCCCCGACGGCGATTTCAAGGTGGGCGGCTCGGACATCCTCCTGGGCACGTTCGAGTTGGAGGACGACGCCGGGGCCCGGCTGGGCGAGATCGGGTTCTGGATGTCGCGGGAGCAGTTCGACTACTGGAAGCACACGCACCTCACGGTCGATGTGGTTCCGGGGCGCGGCTCCGGGTTCTCGGTCGAGGCGCCGGAGGGCAAGCGCTTCCTGATCCGGAGCGAGATCATGGAGCCCGAGGGGCCCTGACCCGCGCCCGGAGCGGCGCTCCCGCCGGGCGGAGCTGGAGTAGCCGGCACCCTCCCGTGACAGAATCGACGGCAGGGACAGCAGCCGGCGATCGAGGGGAGGACGTTTCGTGGGAGCACCGGGCCGCCGCGAGGCGCCGCGCGTCGCCGTCGAATCGCAGGCGATCTGGGCGGGAACCGCGGCCGCCGCGGTGTCGGTTCTCGTGGGGCTCATCGGCTTCCACGGGCGCCGCCCCGCCCTCGCGGGCGACGGCTCCGTGGCGTTCTACGCCTCCATCCTCGCGGGCCTCGCCGTCGCGGGCGCCTTCCTGGCCGGGTACCTCCAGCACGCGCGCGCCGTCCACGCCTGGCTCGGAGCACGGCCGGCGCTGCGCCAGGCCGTCGACGTCGCCGCGCTCATGGTGGTGCACGCCTCGATCGCCGTGATGTCCGCGCTTGTGGTGTTCCGGCTGTTCCAGGAGGCGTTCTTCGGCCTCACCGTGGACACGATCGCCGGCACCGCGATGCTCGCGATCGCGGCGGGGATCGCCGGATACACGGGCTTCACCTCCGGGGCGCAGCTCACGACGGCCTCCCTCTCCGTGCTCCTCGCCGTGTTCATGGCCTCCGGGATGCTCGTCAGCATGATCTTCGCCGAGAACCCGCTCTGGTGGCATTCGATGTTCAGCGAGCTCGGCACGGGCCAGGCCGGGACGACCTCGTTCTGGACCTTCAACACCACGATCACCGTCTCCGGGATCATCCTCACGACCCTCGCCGCCTTCATCACCCGCGACCTGCGCCAGTGGACCGGGCTCCTCGACGCGCGCGACGCGGCGGCCGGGCGCAAGCGCCGCCGCGTGGTCCGCCCGCGGCCTTCAGTGGTGCGCGTGTGCCTGCTGGCGAGCGGGATCTGCATGGCGGGGATCGGGCTGTTCCCCGTGAACCTGTTCGATCCCGTGCACTCCTTCTTCGTCCGCGCGCTCGCCGCGATCCTGCTGGTGCTGCTGCTCGGGGCGCCGGTCTGGCTGCCCGGGTTCCCGCGCGCCTTCTACTTCATCAGCGTCGTCGCGGTGGCAGGGCTCGCGGCGGCCGCGTACCTCTGGGCGCCGCTCGGCTACTACAACCTCACGGCGTTCGAACTCGCGGCGGCGGGCATCGTCTTCGCCTGGCTCGTGGTGTTCATCCGCACCACGACGGCCGTCGTCGCATCCGCGGGACTCGACCCCGCGCGCCTCGGCGAGGCGCTCCCGGAGCCGGGCTCCGGCGTCGTCCCCGGGAACGACGCCGGGGCCTCCCTGCCGGGGCAGGTGCGCCCGTGAACGAGCTGGGGGAGGCGCTGCGGGAACTGGATTCCTGGTGGATCTACCCCGTCGGGGCGCTGTTCGTCGCGGTCTCCGCGCTGCTGCCGCCCGTGCCCAGCACCACCTTGTTCGTGGCCCTCGGCTCGCTCGCCGTCAACACGGGCGAGCTGGACCTGATGCTCCTCGGGGCCGCGATGCTCGTCGGCGGGGTCGCGGGGGACGCGGCCACGTTCCTGTTGGCGCGGCGCTTCAACCTCACGGAGCTGCCCGTGTTCGCGGGCCGGCGCTGGCAGTCCACCTTCGCGGCAGCGCGGGCGCGGCTGGACCGCAACGGCCTGCCGCTCGTGCTCACGGCGCGGTTCGTCCCGCTGGGCCGGCTGACGATGAACGTCGCGGCGGCGCTCGTGCCGCAGGCGACGCGGCGGTTCATGGCATGGTCCGTGATCGCCTCCGTGGTCTGGTCCGCCTACTCCGTGGGCGTTGGCGCGCTCTCCGGGGCGTGGCCGAGCCTGTCCACGGAGTTCGCCGTGGTGCTCGCGATCGCCGTGTCCCTCATCCTGGGGCGGCTCATCACCATCGCGATCACGTGGTGGGAGAACCACCAGATCCCGCGCTGGCGCCGGCGCGGGGACGGGTAGGCGCGGGACGGGAGGCGCCCCGCGACGCCCCCCCAAGGACCACTGCGTCGCGGGACGCCGCCGCCGGAGGGGCGGGTGACGCCATGATGCCGAGCGTAGGCGTGGCGCGGCCGGCCGGTCTTGGCCGGGCGCCGCGCAGGGAGCGGTGGTGGACATGCGTGGGACAATGGGGACGATGACCACCACCCAGCCCCAGCCCGAAGACCGGAAGCACGAACCAGCCGGCCCGGGATCGCCCGCCCGGCACGCCGCCGAGGAACTGCACCCCGCGGACGGGCACCACCGGACCGGGACCTCGCGCGCCCACGCGCGCCGTCCCGAGGCGCCGTCGGCGGGACCGCTCGCCGGTGTCGCCGGGGCCGAGGGGACCCGGCCGTCGGACCGTTCGGCCGCGCCGCGCCACCCCGCAGCGGGCACCGGGGCGCCGGTCTCCGACCGCGTCTCCGAGCTGCGGGCCCGCCGGGAGGGCCGCGCCCAGGTCAGGCCGACGCCTGAGGGGTGGAAGCAGGCCATGGGACCGGACGGCCGGCCGCAACTGCAGTTCGCGCAGCGACCGCGCGTCTCCCAGCCGCCGCAGCACCTCGCGGACCTCACGCTGGCCGAACGCCAGGACAAGCTCAAGGAGCTCGGGCTGCCCGGCTTCCGGGCCAAGCAGCTCTCCGTCCACTACTTCCAGCACTACACGACCGATCCGGCGCGCATGACCGACCTGCCGCAGGAGCGCCGGGCCGAGCTGGCCGCCGCGATGTTCCCGACCCTCCTGACCGAGGTGAAGCGGCTGACGACGGACAACGGCGACACCGTGAAGTTCCTGTGGCGGCTCTTCGACGGCTCGCTCGTGGAGTCCGTGCTCATGCGCTATCCCGGCCGCGTGACGCTGTGCGTGTCCAGCCAGTGCGGCTGCGGCATGAACTGCCCCTTCTGCGCGACCGGGCAGGCGGGGCTGACCCGCAACATGTCCACCGCCGAGATCCTGGACCAGATCGTGCAGGCCAACCGCTACATCGCCGACGGCGGCCTCGGCGGGAAGCGCCGCGACGGCGGGCACGACGCCGAGCGCGTCACCAACATCGTCTTCATGGGGATGGGCGAGCCGCTCGCCAACTACAAGCGCGTCATGGCCGCCGTGCACCGCATGGCCGCCGAGGCCCCGGAGGGCCTGGGCATGAGCGCGCGCAACATCACGGTCTCCACCGTGGGCCTGGTGCCGGCGATCAACAAGCTCGCCGAGGAGAAGCTGCCGTTCACGTTCGCCTTGAGCCTGCACGCGCCCGACGACGAGCTGCGCGACGAGCTGATCCCCGTGAACTCGCGCTGGAAGGTCGACGAGGCGATCGACGCGGCGTACGGCTACTACCAGGCCACGGGCCGGCGCGTGTCCATCGAGTACGCGCTGATCAAGGACATGAACGACCATGCGTGGCGCGCCGAGCTCCTGGCGAAGAAGCTCAACAAGCGCGGCCGCGGCTGGGTCCACGTGAATCCCATCCCGTTGAACCCGACCCCGGGCTCGATCTGGACCTCCTCGGAGCGGGACGTGACGCGCGAGTTCATCGACCGGCTCATCGCGGCAGGGATCCCGACGACCCTGCGCGACACCCGCGGCAAGGAGATCGACGGGGCCTGCGGGCAGCTCGCGGCGGCCGAGTAGCCCCCGCCCCGAGAGGACGTCCCACGAGATGCTGATCCGCAACGCGCGCCCCTGGGGTGGTGCCGCGTCCGACGTCGTCATCGAGGACGGCGCGATCCGCCCCGTCCTGCCCCACGACCCGCAGCGCCGGCCGGACGGCGACGTGGTCGACGTCGTCGAGGGGCGCGGCCGGCTCCTGTTGCCGTCCTTCTCCGATGTCCACGTGCACCTGGACTCGACCCGGATCGGGCTGCCGTTCCGCGAGCACACCGGGCCGCCGACGTCCAGGTCATGGTCTTCCCGCAGGCCGGGATCCTGCGGGAGCCGGGCACGGCCGGCCACCTCGAGGCCGCCCTGCGGGCCGGAGCCGACGTCATGGGAGGGATCGACCCCTGCGAGCTGGACCGCGACCCGAAGGGGCACCTGGACGTGGTCTTCGGGCTCGCCGAGAAGTACCAGGTGGACGTCGACGTGCACCTGCACGAGCCGGGGGCGCTCGGCGTCTTCAGCGCCGAGCTGATCGCCGAACGCACGCGGGCCCTCGGCATGCAGGGCCGGGTCAACCTCTCCCACGCCTACCAGCTGGGGAGCGTCAACGAGGCCGTGAGCCGGCGCCTCATCGAGACGTTCGCGGAGCTGGACATTTCCCTGACCACGGTGGCACCCAGCGCCGCGGGGCAGCCGTCCCTGTCCGAGCTGGCCGGGGCGGGCGTCCGCGTGGGGCTGGGCGAGGACGGGCAGCGCGACTACTGGAGCCCCTACGGCAATTGCGACATGCTGGACCGGGGCGGCGACCGCACCGTCATCCACGCCGGCCGCGTCATGGCCGACGAGCTGAGGGTGTTGGGCACCGGGCGGGTCTACTAGGCCACCACCAGAGCCCGCACGGCGGCGGAATCACCTGCCACTGACCCTACGCGTCAGCGGGCGGCGCCGCGCAGGCTTCCCGTGACCGGCTCCAGGGTCGCCTCGCCGATGAGGCACTGGACCTTCCGGTCGCCGAAGGCCCACGACTCGTCGGTCGGCGCGAAGGGGAACACGTCGAGCCCGGAGTCCTCGTACGCGATCCCCGCGAACTCGGTGAACGCCGCGCCGTAGCACTCGTCGAGGATCCGCTCCCAGGCGGCGTCGTCCGGCAGGGAGCCCTGCGTGACGTTGAACGCGTGGAACATCTCGAGCTCGTGCGGCTCGCCGCAGGGGATCGCGCCGACGGTCTCGAACTCCTCGCTGCCGGGCTCGTTGAGACAGTCACCGGTCTTGATGGCGTCGACGTGGGCCGCGCCGGCCTGGACCACCTCGCCATCGACGCCGCGCGGGGCGTCCTGCGTGATGCCCAGATACGAGCAGCCGGACAGCAGTGCGGCGATGGATGCGCAGGCGAGCGCGCGGACGGCGACAACCGGCCTCATGATTTCCCCCCATGGTCGTGAATGCTCTGAGCATAAGGCAGGGAGGGGCGGATAGCATCGCACCATGGCCCTCCACCGCGCGCGCGTCCCGGCGCCGGCCGCGATCTCCGACGTCGCGCCGGAATCGGTGCTGCTCCTGGCGGCCGGCCGGGCGGTCCTGCTGCAGCTCGCCCACCCCGCGGTCGGACACGGAGTGGCCCGGCATTCGGACTTCGCAGCCGATCCGCTCAAGCGGCTGCACGGCACGCTCAGCTACATCTACGCGCTCACCAACGGCACCCCGGGCCAGGCGGCCGCGGTGCGCGAGTGGGTGGACCGGGCCCACGCCCCGGTCCGTTCGGAGGCGGGCGCGGACGGGCAGCACCCGGCCTACGACGCGCGGGACCCGGAGCTCCAGCTCTGGGTCGCGGCGACGCTCTACGACTCGGCCCTGCTGGTCCACGAGGCGGTCTTCGGCCCGCTTCCGCCGCGGGAGGCGGAGGCGCTCTACCGCGAGTACGCGGTCCTCGGCACCGCCCTGCAGATGCCGGCCGGCGCCTGGCCCGCGGACCGGGCGGCGTTCCGGAGGTACTGGAACGACGCCGAGGCCCGGCTCGGCGTTGACCCCGCGGTCCGGCGCGTGGCGGGGGAGCTGCTCGCGGCCCGGAACGCGCCGTTCTGGATCCGCGCCGCCATGCCCGTGGCGCGGGTGCTCACGGCGGGGATGCTGCCGGCGCGCCTGCGGGAGGAATTCGGGCTGCCCTACGGTCCGTGGCGGGACCGGGTGTTCCGCGCGGTCCTGCGGACGGTGGCCGCCACCTACCCGCGGCTACCGCGGGGGCTGCGGCACGCCCCGATGCACCACTACCTGCGCCGGCTGCCGGCCGGGCCCGGCGCCTGACTCAGGCGGCCCCGCGCGAGGCGCGGCGGTCGTGGACGAACCAGGCGAGGACCCCGACGACGGGCAGCGCCAGGACCGCCAACGCCCACCACATCGTCGCCATCGGCTCGCGCCGGGCCTTGGTGCGGTCGATCCGGACCAGGGCCACCACGACGAGGACGACGAAGACCAGGGCGACCCCCGTGACGGTCCACTCCCACACGGCGGGCAGCAGCGGATTCGCGGAGGCGGGGATCATGGCTCCACCCTACCCAAGGTGTGGCACGCTGGGAGCGGAAGTCCGCCGTCGTACCCCGGGAGCAGCACCATGACCCAGCCCTTGACCGTCGCCAGCCGTGCCCAGGTCCCGCCCTTCCAGGTCATGGACATCCTCCAGCGCGTCGCCGAGCTGCGGGCCGCGGGGCGCGACGTCGTCTCGCTGTGCGCCGGCGAACCCGGCGGCGGCGCGCCCGGCCCGGTCTCCGCGGCCGCCGCCGCCCTGCACGCCTCCGGCACCACGCTCAACTACACCCCGGCGCTCGGCACGGGCGAGCTGCGCGCGGCCATCGCGGGGCACTACCGGCGCTGGTACGGGATCGACGTCCCCGCCCGGAACGTCGCCGTCACGACCGGCTCCTCCGGGGCGTTTATGCTGACGTTCCTCGCCGCCTTCAACCCCGGCGACCGGGTGGCGCTCGCCCGCCCCGGGTACCCCGCCTACCGGAACATCCTGCGCGCCCTCGGCGTCGAGGTCGTCGAGCTCGAGTGCGGCCCCGCGACCCGCTACCAGCCCACCCCGGAACTGCTCGACGCCGCCGCGCGCGAGCACGGTCCGCTCACCGGCCTCATGCTCGCCTCGCCCGCCAACCCCACGGGGACCATGGTCTCCCGCGCCGAGCTCACGGCCCTGGCCGGATGGTGCGCCGACGCCGGCGTGCGCCTGGTCAGCGACGAGATCTACCACGGCATCACCTACCCGCTCCCGGGCGCCGAGGACCCGCGCGGGGTGTGCGCGTGGGAGCTCGGGCGGGAGTCCGTGGTGATTTCCAGCTTCTCGAAGTACTGGGGGATGACGGGGTGGCGGCTCGGCTGGGCGCTCGTGCCCGACGACCTGCTGGCCTCCGTCGACGCGCTCGCCGGGAACGTGGCGCTGTGCCCGCCGGCCCCGGCGCAGGCCGCCGCCGTGCACGCGTTCGGCGAGGCCTCCTACGCGGAGGCGGAGGCGTCCGTCGCCGAGTTCGCCGGCACCCGGGACGCGCTGCTCGCCGCGCTGCCGCGGCTCGGCTGGGGGCCGGCCGCCCCCGCCGACGGCGCGTTCTACCTCTACGCCGAGCTCGGCCAGGCGTTGGCCGGGTTCCCGGACTCGGCCGCGTATTGCGCCGCGCTGCTGGAGGAGGAGGGCGTGGCCCTGGTCCCGGGCGCGGATTTCGACGCCGGGGCCGGGCGGAAGGCGGTCCGGCTCAGCTTCGCCGCGGGTCGGGCGGCGGTTCAGGAGGCGGTGGAGCGGATCGTGCGGTTCCAGGCGGCGCCGCGGTAGGAGGCGGTGGGAATCGGGCCGCGGGGACGGGGCCGAACGCCCGCGGGGCCACGCTGTTCAGGAGCAGCGGCAGCAGCACGCTGCCGGAGGCGGCCACCGCGAAGGCGAGCACGGTAAGCGAGGCCGCGCCGAAAGGGAGCGCGGCCTCCCCGACGGCGAGCCCGGCGCTGAGGGCGAAGGCCAGCTCCTTCGGGTTCGCGACGCTGACGGCGAACCCCAGGAGAGGGGCCTGGCCCGGGGGCATGGTGTCCAGGGATCCCATCCACTGCGGCAGCTCGCCGCCCTTCGCGGGGCGCGCGCCCGGGCGGAGCGGGAGCTTGGAGGCGGCCAGCACCACGAGGCCAGTGCCGAGCAGGATCTTCAGCACCGCTTCCGCCGTCGTCACCGTCCGCGACTCCGGGACGGCGTCGGCGGCGACGGTGAACAGGGCGACCGCGGCGGCGATGCCGGCGATGCGGCCCGCGGCGAACGCTGCCGCCGCGCCGCGGCGCCGCGGCGCCCGGAGAGCAGCAGGACGAGCGCGATCAGCGGCAGGGGACTGAGGCAGAAGGCGATGACGAGGGGGAGCAGTTCCCCGATGACGGGCAGCACGGCCGGCTCCGGCTAGGCCGCGGGACCGGGCGGGAGCAGGTGCTGGTGGGGAACGCGGTCGCGTTCGTAGGTGATCTCCGTGTAGCCGTGGGCGGCCGGGAGCCCGTCGTCGCCGAGGTTGACGAAGACGATCTGCTCGATGGTCAGGATGGACTGCCGCGTGAACATGTTGCGCACCTCGGCGCGCATGGTCAGGGAGGTCCGGCCGAACCGGGTCGCGGTCAGCCCCATCTCGATGAGGTCGCCCTGCTGGGCGGAGGAGACGAAGTTGATCTCCGACATGTACTTGGTGACGGCCCGGCCGTTGCCCAGCTGGACGATCGCGTAGATCGCCGCCTCCTCGTCGATCCAGCGCAGGAGGCTGCCGCCGAAAAGCGTGCCGTTGGCGTTGAGGTCCTCCGGGCGCACCCACTTGCGGGTGTGGAACGTGATGTCGCCGGCCGTGTCCATGACTTGAGGGTATCCCGGTGCGGGCCCCTCCTCCACAGGTGGCCGGCGGCGGCCGCGAATCCACCGGCCGGTGGGCAGCCGCCCCGGCCGCCGGTTCCGCCCGGCATCCTCGTTCCAGCGGGCGTTGGTCCGCGGGAGCAACGAGGAGGAAGCCATGGGACCAGAGGGACTGACGGAGATCGAGGCGGAGCTGCGCGAGCTCTCCGATGAGCTGACGGCGCCGCGGGCCGGCGAATGCCTGATGTGCTACCTGTACCGGATGATGGAGTTCGGCTGCCGCGGGCACGGGTTCACGAGGCGGTACCAGGAGGCCGCCGCCCCGCGGGCCACGGCCCTGCTGCGGCGGCTCGCCCGGATGGGCGCCTGCTGCTGCGAGTGCGAGGTGTTCTGGAACGCCTACCACCTGGATGCCGACTACTTCGAGTTCGACGCCGCGGGGGAACCGGTGATGGAACCGATGCCCGCCTGCCACGGCGTGCGCAAGGGCTCGACCCAGCCGTGCCCCCTCTGGCAGCCGAACCCGCTCTGGAGCGTGCGGCGCCGGAGGTAGCGGATGACATGTGTCATGCGCATCACGTGACCGCACCCCGGTGCGCATCCCGGCGCCGGGCGGGAGACTGGAGGCATGAAAGCACACGACGACGCGCCCTCCGCCATCCGGCTCAGCGGGCTGCGCAAGAGCTTCAAGTCCAGGGAAGGCGAGGTGGCCGCCGTCGCCGGCGTGGACCTCGTCGTCCAGCCCGGGGAGATCGTGGCCTTCCTCGGCCCCAACGGGGCGGGCAAGACCACCACGATCGACATGGTCCTGGGACTCACCGATCCCGACGGCGGCACGGCCGAGGTGCTGGGACTGAGCCCGCGGCAGGCGGTCCGCGCCGGGCGGGTCTCGGCGGTGCTGCAGACCGGCGGCCTGCTCCGCGACCTCACCGTGCGGGAAACGGTCCTGTCGATCGCGTCCCTCCACGGGGCCAAGGGGCGGGTGGAGGAGGTCATGGACCGCACGGACATCGCCCGCATCGCCGGACGGAAGGTCTCCAAGTGCTCCGGCGGCGAACAGCAGCGGCTCAAGTTCGCGCTCGCCCTGCTGCCGGACCCGGACCTCTTGATCCTCGACGAGCCGACGGCGGGCATGGACGTCAACGCGCGCCGCGAGTTCTGGGACACCATGCGCCAGGACGCCGACTCCGGCCGGACCGTGGTCTTCGCGACCCACTACCTGGAGGAGGCCGAGCAGTTCGCCCACCGCACGGTGCTGATCGTCAAGGGGCGCATCGCGGCCGACGGCCCCACGGCCCAGGTCCGCTCCATGGCCGCGGGCCGCACGGTCTCCGCGGCCGTGCCTGGCCTCGAGGACGGAGCGGACGCGGTGCTCGATCGGCTGCGGTCCCAGCCCGGGGTCCGCCGCCTTGAACGCAACGGCTCAAGGGTCTCCGTGGTCACCACCGACTCCGACGCCCTCGCCCTGGCCCTGTTGCGGGACTTCGGGGCGCACGACCTCGAGGTCTCGTCGCCGAGCCTCGAGGCGGCCTTCGTGGACCTGACCGCGGGCCTCGAGAACGAACCGGCACCGAGGAGCCTCCGATGAACGCCACCTATCTCCGCATCGACCTGACCCGCCAGCTGCGGGACACCTCCAACATCATGTTCGTGTTGCTCATGCCGCTCGTGATGTACCTCGTCTTCGGCGTCTCGATCAGCTCGGGAGACCAGCCGATCGGCGACTCCAACGTCGCGTTCTACGTCATGAGCTCCATGGCCGCCTACGGCGCGGCGCTCGCCGCGACGACGGCGACCGGCGGCGCCGCCGTCGAACAGATGCAGGGCTGGGGCCGGCAGGTCGGGCTGACCCCCGTGAGCCCCGCGTCCGTCGTCGTGGGCAAGGTCCTGACCGCCCTGGCGATCACCGCGGCCAGCATCGGGGTCGTGCACCTCGGCGGCCTGGCCACCGGCGCCGTCGCCCCGGGCGGCATGTGGCTCGCGACCTTCCTGCTCACCCTCGCCGGGGCCTCGGTGTTCGCGCTCTTCGGCTTCTCCGTCGCGATGCTCTTCAAGAGCGAGTCCGCGCTCGGCGTCGCGACGGGCGTCCTCGTGCTCATGTCCTTCGTCGGCAACGTGTTCATGCCGCTCAGCGGCGCCATGCTGGACTTCGCGCGCTTCACGCCGATGTACGGGTTCGTGGGGCTCGTCCGCTGGCCGCTCATGGAAGGCCGCCAGGCCGCCGCGGACGTCGAACCGGATTCGCTCGCCCTGCTGCTGGCCAACGTCGTGGCCTGGGCGTTGGTGTTCGGAGCGGCGGCGGTCGTAGGCGTGCAGCGGGGACGGCGGCGGCAATGAGCGCCGACGGACCGCGCCTGAACGCCTGGGAGCGGTACGGCTGGCTCATGCCCGGCGTCTGGCTGGTCTTCCTGGCCTACACGGTCTTCGCCGTGCTCGGCGCCGGGCTGGCACCGGTGCTGACGGCGCTCGGGCTGCTCCTCGTGGTCCTGTTCGGCGCGGTCTACCTCGCGGCGTTCCTCGTCCTGCAGGGCCCGCGCGACTACCGGCTCCGGTTCCGGCACTGGAACTGGGTGGGGCTGGCCGTCCTGTGCGCCATCATCGCCGCGGCGGCCCCGCTCATCGGCTTCGCGGCCCTGTTCATGTCCCCCTACGTCGTCGGCTACGCCTGCTACATCCTGCCGCGGAAGGGCGGTTGGATCGTCGGGCTCGGGGCCACGGCCGGGACGACGGCCCTCCTGGCGCTCGCCGGGATGCTGCCGGAGTACCTGTTCCTGGTGTTCATCATGCTCGGGGTGTTCGTGCTCAACACGGCCGAGGCCGCCCTCCTGGATTCCGAATCCAAGCGGCAGGCCGTCTCCCGGGACCTGGCCGTGGTCTCGGAACGCGAGCGCGTCGCCCGCGACGTCCACGACGGGCTCGGCCACACCCTGACCGTCGTCGCGATGAAGGCCGAGCTCGCCGAGCGGATCATGGACGCGGACCCGGCCCGGGCACGGGCGGAGCTGGGCGAGCTGCACGGACTCATCCGCGACGCGCTCGCCGAGGTCCGGGCCACGGTCGGCGGGCTGCGCGCGAACGACTTGCCGACGCAGGCCAGCGCACTGCGGCTGGCGCTGGAAGGCGCAGGCATCGACGTCGTCATCGAGGGGGACCCGGCCGGGGTCCGGACGGAACTGCAGGCCACGCTCGGGTGGATCCTGCGGGAGGCCGGCACCAACGTCCTGCGGCACGCCCGCGCGCAGCGGTGCCGGCTCGAGTTCTCGCCGCTGCGGATGGCCGTGGAGGACGACGGCGTCGGGCTGGGATCGGCGCCCGCCGGCCACGGGCGCCGGGGCATGGCCGAGCGCGTCGACGAGGCCGGAGCCTCGCTGCGGGTCAGCCCGGGAACCGGGGGCGGAACGCGCGTGGAGGTGGCGTGGTGAGGACGATCCGCGTGCTGCTTGCCGACGACCAGGCGCTCGTCAGGGGAGCGATGGCGGCGCTGCTGAACCTGGAGCGCGACCTCGAGGTCGTCGCGGAGCTGCCCGACGGCACCGGCGTCCTGGACGCGGTGCTCGAGCACGCCGTGGACGTCTGCGTCCTGGACATCCAGATGCCGGGCATGGACGGGATCGAGGCCGCCGCCACCGTGCGCGCCGGCGCCCCGGGCTGCCGCACGCTGATGGTCACGACCTTCGGCCGCACGGGGTACCTGCGCCGCGCGCTGGAGGCAGGGGCGAGCGGCTTCGTCGTCAAGGACACGCCGGCCTCCCAGCTCGCGGAGGCGATCCGGAAGGTCCATGCCGGTCTGCGCGTCGTCGACCCGCAGTTGGCGGCCGAGTCGCTGGCCGAGGGCTCGAACCCGTTGAGCGAACGGGAACGCGAGGTGCTGGCGCTGGCCCGGGACGGCCTGCCGGTCGCCTCGATCGCGGCCCGCGTGCACCTCTCGGCCGGGACCGTGCGCAACCACCTCTCGGCCGCCATCGGCAAGACCGGGGCCGCCAACCGGATCGCGGCGGCGAAGACGGCGGCCGAGCGCGGTTGGCTGTAGGCGCGGCCCCGGCGTCGTCCTACCGACCCAGGTGGTCCACGAGCCGGTCCGCGATCCCGTGGTAGGTGGCCGGGGTGAGGCGCAGGAGGCGGTCGCGGGCGTCGTCGGACAGGCCCAGCCCGGAGACGAACTCCTTCATCCGGGCGGCGTCCACGCGCTGGCCCCGCGTGAGGTCCTTGAGGCGTTCGTACGGGTTCTCCATGCCCTCGACGCCGGCGACGGCCTCGGCGCGCATCACCATCTGGATGGCCTCGCCGAGGACCTCCCAGTTCTGGTCCAGGTCCTCGGCGAGCACGTCCCCGGCGACATCGAGCCGGTCCAGGCCCTTGGCGACGTTGGAGATCGCCAGGAGGGAGTGGCCGAACGCCGTGCCGATGTTGCGCTGCGAGGAGGAGTCCGTGAGGTCGCGCTGCCAGCGGGAGGTCACGAGCGTCGCGGCGAGCGTGTCCAGGAGGCCGTTGGAGATCTCCAGGTTCGCCTCCGCGTTCTCGAAGCGGATCGGGTTGACCTTGTGCGGCATCGTCGAGGAACCGGTGGCGCCGGCCACGGGGATCTGCGCGAAGTAGCCGATCGAGATGTAGCTCCACACGTCCGTGCAGAAGTTGTGCAGGATCCGGTTGAACCGGGCCACGTCCGCGTACAGCTCGGCCTGCCAGTCGTGCGACTCGATCTGCGTGGTCAGCGGGTTCCAGGCCAGGCCCAGGCCCTCGACGAACGTGCGCGAGACCTCCTGCCAGTCGGCCCCGGGGACGGCCGCATAGTGGGCGGCGTAGGTGCCGGTGGCCCCGTTGATCTTGCCCAGGTACTCGGTGCGCGAGATCCGCTCGAGCTGGCGCGTCAGGCGCCACGCGGTGACGGCGAGCTCCTTGCCGAGCGTCGTCGGCGTGGCGGGCTGGCCGTGCGTGCGGGAGAGCATCGGGATCTCGCGCGTCGCCTCGGCCATCGCGCCGATCTGCTCCACGAGCGAGCGAGCGGCCGGCAGCCACACGTCCTCGACCGCTCCCTTGACGCCCACGGCGTAGGAGAGGTTGTTGATGTCCTCGCTCGTGCAGCCGAAGTGCACCAGCGGGGTGAGTTCCTCGATGCCGATCGCGGGCAGGCGGCGGCCGATGTAGTACTCGACGGCCTTGACGTCGTGCACCGTGACGGCCTCGATCTCCGCGAGCTCGGTCACCGACTCGCCGTTGAACCCGGTGACGATCCCGCGCAGCGCATCGACCTGCTCCGCGGTGAGCGGGGAGGTGCCCGGCAGCACGGACATCGAGGTCAGGTGGATGAGCCATTCGACCTCGACGTGCACGCGGTCGCGGTTCAGGGCGGCCTCGGAGAGGTAGTCCACCAGCGGGGCGGTGGCGGCACGGTAGCGGCCGTCGAGGGCGCCGAGGGCCAAGGGTTCGGAAGCAAGGGAATAGCGCGCGGATTCAGCCATGGGCCCCATTCTTCCATGGGCGGGGGCGCCGGACGGAGCCGGTGACGCCCCCTCCACAGCTCCCGTGGGCGGGCCCGGGTGCACAGGTACGACGCCGGAGCCCGGCCGGGCGGCACCGCGTCCCTAGCGTGGGTGGACAGGGAGGGCCCCGGCCGGGGCCGGTGGAGAGGGGGAGTGATGAGCGGAGCGGACGAGGCGTGGCAGGAGCTGCGTCGTCGGGCCCGGTGGGCCGTGGAGCACGTCGGAGGCGCGCGGACACTGCTGCTCGAGTTGGAGTCGATCCGGTGGCAGTCCGCCGCGGGGACGGCGTTCCAGGGGCAGTTGCGCCGCGTGGCCTTCCAGCTGGCCGTCCTGTCGGCCGGCCTGCAGGCGCTGGAATCGGAGGTCGGTGTGGCGGCTAGCCAGGCGGCCGCGGCCCGGGAGGAGCTCCTGGCGGCGCTCCTGCGCGCGTCGATCGGGACGCTGCCGTGAGCACCGCGGGCGGGTACCTGACCCGCGGCGGCATCGGCGGGGCCGACTTCAGCCTCGCCGAGCTCGAACGGGCCGTCGGCACGCTGGCCGCCGCCGCGCTTCGGCTCCAGGCGGCCTCCGACGAGCTCGACGGTTCGTGGCCCGCGTTGGGGCGGATCCTGGCCTCCGACCCGCTCTTCGCGTATCCCGTCGATGCGAGGCTGCGGCGGGCGAGCCTCGCGACCCGGGTTGAACAAGCGGAGCTGACGGCCTTCGCGCTGGCCGTGCGGTCCAGCCGCGAGGTCTACGAGCGCGTCGAGGCCGAGGTCGAGCGCCGGGTCAACGAGCTGCGCGGGCACGTGCCGGTCCTCCTGTTGAACTACGCGGCCGAGTCGCCCGGCCCCTACCCGTCGACGCGCGTCACGGAGGACGTGATCAACCAGTCGCCGGCGCTGCTCGGCATGGCGCTGCCGCTGCTCTTCCCGTCGGCGTTCCCCGTGGCCGCAGGGCTCGGCAGGCTGCGGGACCGCCGGCACGGGGGCGACTTCGACACCACGGTGGCCGAGAGGCTCTATCCGCAGCTGGCGGGAGCCGCGCAGGTGATGGGCTGGGTCCGGATCGGGCCGGTCCAGGTGCGCGGGGCGACTCCGGGGAGGACCGTGCCGTTCGGCGGCGACCTGGAGGCCGTGATGGAGCTCCAGCGACTGGCCGAGATGGACCGGGCCGGCCACGGGGCTCTGGGTGTGGCCACCGTGCCGACGCCGCGGGGGAGGGTGCACGTCGTCTCCCTGCCCGGGACGCAGCCGCAGGCGCCCGGGCAGCTGAACCCGTGGGACACGGGCGGGGTCGTGGAGGCGGCGGGGCTGGGCAGCCAGCACACGGCCGCGGCCGTGCTGGAGGCGCTCGAGCGGGTCGGCGCGGAACCCGGCGAGGCCCTCGTGTTCACGGGATACAGCCAGGGCGGCATCCACGCCGCCAACCTGGCCGCCGATCGGAGGATCAACGGGATCTACGACGTGGAGCACGTCGTCACGGTCGGCTCGCCGGTGGGCAACATCGAGCTCCCCGACGGAGTGCGGGCGTTGCATCTGGAGCACCAGCACGATCTGGTCCCCGGGCTCGACGGCGCCCCGAACCCGGACCGGGCGGGGAGGGTGACCGTGTACTTCGCGGACTACGCCCCGGGCGTCGATCCCGCCTCGACCGACGCGGGCGGCTTCGGGCCGGCCCATAAGCTCGAGAACTACCGGCACCTGGCCGCGGCGCTCCCCACGGCCGGGGCGGCGGGCATCGACGACGCGGCCCCGGACCCGGTGGTGGTGGAGGCCCAGGCGGCGCTCGGCGCGGTCTTCGCCGGGGCGGGTACCGCGACGGTGCGGACGGTGCAGCTCGTCCGGAGCACGCCCCACGCGCTCGACCGGCCCGGCCCTGGCCCCCTCGGGTCGCCGACCCGGCCGGGAAACGAGCGCGAGCGGAGGACCTGGGGAGCCAAGGGGTACCGGCTACCGTGAACGGCCATCGCCGGCCGCCGAGATGGCTTCGATGCGATTCGGCGCCTTCATGGCGGCCATCTCGCGGCGCATGCAGCAAGTCAGCGCCGCGCGGTCAACCGGGGGCCGTCGTCGGGTGGAGAAGGTCGCGGATGATCTCGGTCGTGTCGTTCATTCCGTAGAGCTTGTCGAGGGTGGCCAGAATCTCGGAGACGGCGAGGGCCGGATGGTGGCGTCCCGTCCGTCGGGACATGGCTTGGACCGCAGCCAGGCCCAGATCGGGGCTCATGCTCACGGTTTCGTAGGCGAAGTCCCGTGCGCTGACGATCTGGATCCCGGCCGGCACCATTTCGGGAGGGAAGTCGCGCAGGTTGTCCGTGACGATGCTTCCGGCGCCCGCGACGACCGCTGCGGCCAACACGTGTTCGTCATCGGGGTCCGGAAGGCCATAGCTTCCCTCCAGGCCTTCCCAGTCACGGACGATCGAGTCGTCGAAGACGGTGCGCATTCGGGTAGCCAGGTGGTGGGCCTTGGCTTGGGCGTCCTCAGGGCGGTCTCCGCGTTCGAGACGCTTGATCTCCTCATTGACTTCGACCTCGTTGAGGATCGCCTCGCTGAAGACGAAACGGTACGCTCCCTCGAAGGCCAGGGAAAGGAGGAAGTCCCGTTGCGTGCTGGGCCAAAGCACGCAGCTGTCCAAGAGCGCGGTGAACATTCGTCCCTATCGTGTCACCGTCACGCGGTCCTGCGGCGGCGCGCGGCCTCGCGGCGGGCCTCCTTCATCCTGTTGGCCGTGGTCTGGGGGTCCTCGTCGTCCACGGCGCCCAGAGAGGCAAGGGCCGCGTACTGCTCTTCCTTGCGGGACTCCTGGTAGGCGAGAACGTCCTCGAGCCGGACCCTGCGGTGCGTGCCTGGCTTCTCGAAGGGAATCCGGCCCTCGTCCAGGAGCCTGACGACTGTGGGCCGCGTGACGCCCAGGAGTTCGGCTGCCTGTTGAGTCGTGAGCGTCAGGGAGCTCGGGGTGAGAGTGACGGCGAGCCCCTTGCGCATGGCCTCGACGGCCTTGACGAGAACCTGATAGACCTCGTGGGGGATCTCCACCTGGTCCCCGGTCTCCGAACCGGAGAGGAAAAAGCGCGGTTCCGGCCGGAATCCCGTCTTGGCCGTGTGGGCCTCGATGAAGTCGTAGAGTTCCCCGGTGTCCGGTGCCTCGGGCGCGAAGAACGTTTCCTTACTGGCGGCGCTGGTACGCATGGAGTCCCTCACCCATCACGATCGATGGCCTTTCGTTTCTTTCGTTTCTTCGATCGTAGCCGCGGCGAATGGCCGAGTCCAGTGGGACGGGAAGGCCGGTCGGATACCCAGACATGATCTGCGGTGCGCGTCCATCAGCGGGGCATGCCCCAAAGGGCGCCACGGCAGTCTCCTGCTGGGCGGAGAACCATGCAGAAGGACCGTCAGCTTGAGGCGTTCTGTGAGGCTGGATTGATGGGGCAACGCGGCCTACGGCTTCCGCTTCCGTCGCGCCATCAGGAACGCGGCCAGCACGGCGCATGCCAGATAGGTGGCGGCGACGGCGACCCATCCGCCCTGGAATCCGCCCGTCGCGCCGATGAACGCACCCATGACGAGGGGTCCCAGCGTGAAGCCCGCGAACATGCCGGAGGAGACGATCCCGCTCGCCGAGGCCATCGACGTCGCCGGGACGCTGCGCAGCAGGGCGGCCATGAGGACCACGGAGACACCGAGGGCCGAGGCGCCGTGCAGTGCCACCGCGAGCCACAGGAAGCCGGCCATGCCGATGGCGCCGGCGGCGAAGAAGACGCCCGCCCCGGCCAGCGCCAGGAGCGCCAGGGCCAACAGGAGGACCGGGGCGGCCGTCCCGCGGGACATGACCCGTCCCCAGCCCACGCGCGCCGCCACGCCGATCGCGCCCGCTGCCGCCGCGGCGGCACCGCCGAGGACCAGGCTGAATCCCAGCTCACGGACCGCGAACAGCGGCAGGTACACATTGGTGGCCTGGACGCCCAGGCCGTTGAGGAAGCCGAAGGCGGTCAGCGCGGCGATGATGAAGTGCTGCTCCCGTTACGGTACCGGGCCGCCCGGGGGACGGGTCGGCGTCGTGCCCGTGGCCGGTGCCGGCGTGACGGACGGGCCCGCGCGGCCGGCGTCGAGGGCGAGTGGCGGGACCGCCGCGAGGGCACGGAGCGTCAGGAGCAGGAGGACGCCGGCGAGTACCGCGCCGAGCAGGGAGGCGCCGCGCCAGCCGATCCACACCGCGAGGGCCGGGAACGCCAGGCTCGCCACGAGCTGGCTGGCCTGCACTCCCGACTGCTTGATCCCCGTCCAGCCGATCCGCTGCCCGGCCGGGACGCGTTGGAGCAGGATCCGGTTGGTGACGCCGTTGGGGAAGGACTGCGCGACGCCCGAGAGCCCGGTGGCGGCCAGGAGCAGCCAGTAGCCGCCGGGGACGGCGGCGAGCGCCAGGGCCAGCCCGGCCAGGACGAAGACGGCGGTCATCAGGACGCGGTCGGAATGCCGGTCCGCGAGTCGGCCCAGGGCCGCGTTGCCGACTGCTGCGCACGCGAAGCAGGCCGTCGCCAGCAGGCCGAACTGCGCGGCGCTGATGCCGAGGTCGGCGATGACCAGGTCGCTCGTGGCGCTCAGCCCGTACGTCAGGAGCGGGCCGATGCCCACGGCGCCGAGCAGGACGGCGAGCAGTCCGGGTCCGGCCGTCCGCCGCGCCGGCCTGCGGTCCACGGTGGTCCCGGTCCGCGTCTAGTCGCGGCGGCCGGGCAGGACCCAGCCGATGACCGCGGAGACCACGCTGATGATGATGGAGCCGAGCACGGCGTCCCAGAAGAACGTCTCGACGTGGAAGCCGATCGGCGTGTAGCCGGTGATCCACGACGTCAGCATCAGCATGGCGGCATTGAGGATGATCGCGAACAGGCCCAGGGTCAGGCACGTGATGGGCAGCGAGAGGAAGCCGATGACCGGCCGCACCACCGCGTTCACGAGCCCGAAGACGAGGCCCACGAACAGGTAGGAGAGCACGACGCCGGCCGTTTCGTTGCCCGTCGCCCGCGTGGCGGCCTCCGAGCCGACGGTGATGCCGGGCAGGATCCAGGCCGCGGCGGCGAGGGCCAGGGCGTTGACGATGACGCGGACGACGAAACTCAGCATGCCCCCATCCTCACACAGCACGGACCCTCCGGCGTCAGGCGGGCAGGGGCGCCGCGGCCCGGAGCATCGCCTCGATCTGCTCCTTGCAGCCGCCGCACCCCGTGCCGGCCCGGCAGGAGGAGCCGACCTCCTCGACCGTGGCGCAACCGGCGTCGAGCGCCGCGGCGACCTCGCCGTGGGTCGCCCCGCTGCACCGGCACAGCACGTCCCCGGGACCGGCCGGCCGGGCGGCCGCCGGCGCCCCGGCGTCGTCGAGGCGGAACAGGGTGCTGCGGTCCGCCGGAAGTTCCGTCCCGCGCTCGTAGAGCAGCACGAGCTCGGCGGCCGTGCGCGGCATCCCGATCGCCGTGAAGCCCGTGAGGACCCCGTCGCGCGTCACCATCTTGCAGTACCGCCCCGCGCGCGGATCGGCCCACACCGCCACCCGTTCCGGTCCCTCGTGCCACGGCCCCGGCGTCGGATCCCCGCCCGTGGACAGGTCGATCCCGCGGGCCTTGAGCAACAGCACCGCGGCCGGCTCCGGGGGCAGCGGCGCGAGCCCGTCGTCGGCCGGCTCCGGCCCGCCCGCCGGCGGCGCGGCGTCCAGGGGCCGCGCGGCAAGGTACCCGGCGAGCCAGGCGGCCTGCGTCCACCCCGGCCCGATCAGGCCCGAGGGCCCGCGCCCCTCGACGGCGGCGCAGTCGCCGATCGCGAATACGCGGTCCTCCGTGTCCGCCCGCAGGTTCCGGTCCACGCGGATGCCGCGCTCCACCACGAGCCCGCAGCCCTCGGCGAGCTCGCCACGGGCCCGCACGCCCACGGACAGCACGAGGAGGTCCCCGGCAACCACCGTGCCGTCGTCCAGCTCGAGCCCCTCGAACCCGGCGCCGTGGCGGACGGCCACCGCCTTGGCCCGCAGCACCACCTCGACGCCCGCGGCGCACAGGAGCGAACCCAGGAGCCGCCCGGCGTCGTCGTCCAGCGCGCGGGACAGTGGGTGGCCCCCGTGGTGCACGAGCACCGCCTGCCCGCCCTGTTCCTGCACGGCGAGGGCCGCCTCGACGCCCAGGATCCCGCCGCCGAGGATCACCACGCGCCCGCCGGAACGGACCACCGGGAGCAGGGCCCCGGCGTCGTCCAGGTCCCGCAGCGCCACGACGCCGCCCGGGAGCCGCGGCTCGACGTGCGGCGTGAAGTCCAGCCCGCGCAGCGTCGGCACGACGGGCCGGGCGCCGGTCGCGAACACCAGGCGGTCGTACGCGACGGCCCCGCCGTCCTCCAGCAGCACGAGGCGGCGGGACCGGTCCACGCGGCGCACCGCGGTGCCGAGGCGCACATCGACCCCGGCCGCCGTGAGCTCGCCGGCGTCCGCGAGCGAGATCCGCCCGGCCGTCGCCCGCCCCGTGCCGACCTCCGCGACGAGCACGCGGTTGTACGCGGCGTGCGGCTCGGCGCCGAGCACGGTCAGGCGGAGCGTGCCGGCCTCGACGCGGGGCAGCAGTTCCTCGACGAGCCGTGCCGCGACGGGGCCGAAGCCGATCACCACGACGTGCTCGGCCGCCGTCACGGCGCCACCTCCGCCCCGAGCGGGGTCAGCGTGACGCGGCTGTTCTTGAACGCCGGCATGAAGCTGTGCGGGTCGGTCGCCGTGGTCGTGAGCAGGTTCGCGCTGCCGGTGCCGGGGAAGTGGAACGGCACGAACACCGAATCCGGCCGCAGGTCCGGGCTCAGCACGGCCCGGACCACGATGCGGCCCTGGGCGTTCTCGAGGGCCACGGAGTCGCCGTCGGAGACCCCGCAGGCCGCGGCCGTGGCCGGGTTCAGCTCCGCCCGCGCCTCGGGCTGCGCCGCTGCGAGCCCCGCCACGCGGCGCGTCTGCGTCCCCGACTGGTAGTGCTCGAGCAGACGCCCGGTGAGCAGGGTCAGGACGTGGCCCCGCGCGCCGGTTCCGGACCCGGGAGCACGACGCCGGGGCCCGCGCTGCCCGCCCGCGTCGCCGGCGGGCACGGGGCCGGGTTTCACCGCGACGAGGCGGGCGCGGCCGTCGGGGTGGGCGAAGCGGTCGAGGAAGAGGCGGGGCGTGCCGGCCGGCTCGGCGCCGGCCGGGCAGGGCCAGTAGCGTTCGGCGCCGGCGTCGAGGTCCGCGTAGTCGATCCCCGAGTAGTCGGCCAGCCCGCCGCGCGAGGCCCGGCGCAGCTCGGCGAAGACCTCCCGCGGGTCCACGGGGTAGCGGCCCGGGGCGTCGAGCCGCCGGGCGAGCTCGGCCAGGATCCACAGCTCGGACCGGGCCCCCGCCGGGGGCTCGGCGGCGCGGCGGCGGCGCAGCACGCGCCCCTCGAGGTTGGTCATGGTGCCCTCCTCCTCCGCCCACTGCAGCACGGGCAGCACGACGTCGGCCTCCGCCGCCGTCTCGGAGAGGAAGAAGTCGGCGACGACGAGGAAGTCCAGGGCGCGCAGGCCGTCGACGACGCGGGCGGCGTCGGGAGCGGAGACCGCCACGTTGGCGCCGTGGACGAACAGCATCCTCGCGCCCCCGGGCATCCCGAGGGTGTGCAGGAGCTCCGTCGCCGGGACGCCGGGTCCGGGGATGAGCGACTCGTCCACGCCCCAGGCCTCGGCGACGTGCGCGCGGTGGGCCGGATCGGTGATCTTGCGGTATCCGGGCAGCTGGTCCGATTTCTGCCCGTGCTCGCGCCCGCCCTGGCCGTTGCCCTGCCCCGTGAGCGTGCCGTAGCCGCCCGCCGTCGTACCCGGCAGGCCCAGCAGCAGCGCGAGGTTGATCGCCGCCGTCGTCGTGTCCGTGCCGTTGGCGTGCTGCTCCACGCCGCGCCCGGTGAGGACGTAGACGCGGGGCCCCCCGGCGCGGGCCGCGCGGGCGGCGGCGCCGAGGCGGTGCGCGGCCTCCCGGATGAGCGCGGCCGGGACGCCCGTGACGGACTGGACGCGTTCGGGCCACCACGCCGCGAGCGAGCGGGCCACGGCGTCGCGGCCCTGCGTGCGGGCGTCGAGGTACGCCTCGTCGGCGAATCCGTCGGCGGCGACGACGTGGCTGATGCCGAGCAGTAGCGCGAGGTCCGTGCCGGGGGTCGGCTGCAGGTGCAGGCCGCCGCCCTCGGCCGTGAGCCGCGCCGTGGCCGAGCGGCGCGGATCCACGACGATCAGGCCGCCGGCGTCCCGGGCCCCCTCGAGGTGGCGGACGAACGGCGGCATGGTGTCCGCGACGTTGGAGCCGAGCATCAGGATGGTCCCCGCGCCGCCGAGGTCCGCGAGCGGGAACGGGAGTCCGCGGTCCAGGCCGAACGCGCGGTTCCCGGCGGCCGCCGCGGAGGACATGCAGAAGCGGCCGTTGTAGTCGATCCGCGAGGTGCCCAGCGCCAGGCGGGCGAACTTGCCCAGCTGGTAGGCCTTCTCGTTGGTGAGCCCGCCGGAACCGAACACGGCCACCGCGTCTGCCCCGTGCCGGGCCCGGATCGAGCGGGCGCGGTCCGCGACGAGGTCGAGCACCTCGTCCCAGGGGGCAGGGGCAAGGTCTCCGTCGGCGCCGCGCACGAGCGGGGCGGTGATCCGCTCCGGATGGTCCAGGAGCTCCGCGGCGGAGAAGCCCTTGCGGCACAGCGCTCCGCCGTTGGTCGGGAACTCGCGCCCCTCGATGCCGAGCGCGCCCGCGGGGCCGGCGTCCGGCGTCGTCCTCCCGGCCGCCGGCCCCCCGGGCGTCAGCGTCATCGCGCACTGCAGGGCGCAGTACGGGCAGTGGCTCGCGGTCCCCGCGGCCGGCATGCTCAGACCCCCTGCCGGGCGAACGCGGTGCCGGGGCGCAGGTAGCAGAACCAGGTCACCGCGAGCATCAGCAGGTAGGCGGCGACGAAGCCCGTGAACGCCGCGGCGTAACCGCCCGTCGCGCCCGCCGAGGCGCCGAGGGCCTGCGGGATGAGGAAGCCGCCGTACGCGCCGATCGCCGAGATGAGCCCGAGGGCCGCGGAGGCCTTGCGCTCCGGGGTGATCGTCCCCGGGTCCCCGCCGCCCGGCAGCAGGTCCAGCGAGCGCAGCGAGAACACCGTGGGGATCATGCGGTAGGTCGAGCCGTTGCCGATCCCGCTCGCGGTGAACAGGAGGATGAACAGGCCCAGGAACACCCAGAAGCTCCCCGACGGCAGGGTGAGGATGACGGCCGTGGTGATCGCGGCCATGACCGCGAACGCGGCCACGGTGACGCGGGCTCCGCCGATCCGGTCCGCGAGGCGGCCGCCGAGGGGCCGGGCGAGGGAGCCGACGAGGGGGCCGAGGAATGCGAGCGAGAGCGAGGCGCCGAGGACGGCGAACGTCGAGAACTCGGGGAAGGTGTCCTTGATGAGCTTGGGGAACACCGCGGAGAAGCCGATGAAGGAGCCGAACGTGCCGATGTAGAGCAGGGAGATGATCCACAAGTGCGGTTCGCGCAGCGCCGCGAGCGCGCCGGAGACGTCGCCCTTGGCGTGGGAGAGGTTGTGCATGTGCTTCCGGGCGCCCCACGCGGCCCACAGGATCAGCGGGATCCAGACGAGCCCCGCGAGCGGCAGGTTCAGGGCGCCGGCCGCGAACGCGGTCACGGCGATGGGGACGACGAGCTGTGCGACGGCGGCGCCCAGGTTGCCGCCCGCGGCGTTCAGTCCCAGCGCCCAGCCCTTTTCCCGGGCCGGGTAGAAGTAGGTGATGTTGGCCATCGAGCTGGCGAAGTTGCCGCCGCCGAAGCCCGCGGTGCCGGCCAGGAGCAGCAGGACCCAGAAGGGCGTGGCCGGGTTGGAGACGGCGAGGGCGAGCCCGCCCGCGGGGATGAGCAGCAGCAGCGCCGAGACGATCGTCCAGTTCCGCCCGCCGACCTTGGCCACCATGAAGGTGTACGGGACGCGCAGGGTGGCGCCGACGAGGCTCGGCATGGAGATGAGCCAGAACAGCTGGCCCGTGGTGAGGTCGAACCCGGCGGCCGGAAGGTAGATGGCCACGATCGACCACAGCTGCCAGACGACGAACCCGAGGAACTCGCAGAAGATGGACCACTTCAGGTTCACGCGGGCCGTGGCCCGGCCGACGCCCTCCCAGAAGTGGGGGTTCTCGGCGTCCCAGTTGTCCACCCAGCGGCCGGGGCGCACCGCGAGGGCGGGCGCGGTGCCGGTGCGCAGTTCGTTGACGGTGCTCATGGTGCCTCCTGGGGCCCGGTGGTGCGTGGTGTTGCCTCCACGATCCCAAGCGCAGGTTTCGGGGCGTGTTTCCGTGTGTTGCGGTTTGCGAAACCGTCGCTCACCGGGCGCCGGGGTCCGCGTGAGGTCCGGGGCGCGCGGTGGCGGGCTCCGGCTACGCTTGAGGCATGACCCACGAGAACACCGTGCTGCCCAACGAGGTGCAGCCACGCCCCGTCCTTGACAGGCTCCCGAAGTACGCTGCCGGAAAACCTCCGGCCGCCGTCGAGGGCCTCACCCCGTTCAAGCTCTCCTCCAACGAGAACCCGCTGCCGCCGGTCCCCGGCGTGCTCGCGGCCATCGAGCGCGGAGTCGACTACAACCGCTACCCCGATCCGCTGGCGACGAAGCTGCGGAACGCGTTGGCGGGCTTCCTCTCCGTCCCCGCGGAGGACATCGTCACCGGCGCCGGGAGCCTCGGCGCGCTGAACCAGATCCTGCAGACCTTCGCGGGCCAGAACGACGACGGCGTGCCGGACGAGGTCGTCTACGCCTGGCGCTCGTTCGAGGCCTACCCGATCTGCGTCGGCACCGCCGGGGCCCGCTCGGTCCAGGTCCCCGTGCTCGCGGACGGCCGGCACGACCTCGACGCAATGGCGGCCGCCGTGAACGACCGCACCTCCGTGGTGCTGCTGTGCACGCCGAACAACCCGACGGGTCCGGCGCTCACGACGGCCGAGGTGGAGGGCTTCCTCGCGAAGGTCCCCGCCAACGTCCTGGTGGTCATCGACGAGGCCTACACCGAGTTCGTTCGCCTCGACGACGCCGTCGACGGGATCGAGATGTACCGGAAGCACCCGAACGTCGTTGTGCTGCGGACCTTCTCCAAGGCCCACGGACTGGCGAACCTGCGCGTGGGCTACTCCGTGTCCCAGCCGCACATCACCCAGTACCTGCGCGTCATGGCGACGCCGTTCGCCGTGTCCTCCCTCGCCGAAGAGGCGGCCTCCGCCTCGGTTGAGAACATCGAGCAGGTTGTGGAAAGGGTACAAACCCTCGTCGACGAGCGGGACCGCGTGGTGGAGGGCCTGCGGGCGCTCGGCTGGGAGGTCCCCGACGCGCAGGGCAACTTCGTCTGGCTCGGCCTCGGCGCCGATACCCCGGAGTTCTCCCGGCTCGCGGGGGAGCAGGCGCTCTCGGTGCGGGCCTTCGGCGAGGAGGGCGTCCGCGTGAGCATCGGCGAGGCCGAGGGCAATACGCGCTTTCTCGAGCTTTGTAGCAAGTATCCAAAAGCGCCACGCCTTTCCTAGCCGGTAACAGAACGCGGCCGGGCGCCGCGTCGCCGTTAGGGTTGGAGGAGCACTTCCGTTATATGCCTCCCGCGGAATGCATTCCGCAGGAGGCATATTTCTGGGCGGGGGAGCCGAACGGCACGGGCGAACGAAGGGTTGGGCGCATGGCAGGCAACGCACGGGGAGCGGCCGTGGACAGGGTGGACGGCTCGTCCGCGCGCGCGCAGGACGGCCGCTCGGACGCGGGCGAAGGCGTGGGCGTGGATATCGACGCCGACCTGGTCCAGCTGCTCGCGCCGGACGGCACGCTCGGCGCGGACCCGGTCTACTCGGCCTATGTCGGGGACGTCGACGCGGCGATGCTGCGCGGCTTCTACCGCGACATGGCGCTGACCCGCCGCTTCGACGCCGAGGCCACGGCGCTGCAGCGCCAGGGCCAGCTCGCCCTCTGGGTCCCGCTGCGCGGCCAGGAGGCCGCCCAGATCGGATCGGGCCGCGCGACCCGGCCGAACGACTACATCTTCCCGACCTACCGCGAGCACGGCGTGGCCCTGACCCGCGACGTCGACTTCCCGCAGATGCTGCGGATCTTCCGCGGCATCTCCAACGGCGGCTGGGACCCGCGGGAGAACAACTTCCACATGTACACGATGGTGCTCGCGGCCCAGCTGCCGCACGCCACCGGCTACGCGATGGGCGTGACGCGGGACCAGGCCGGCTGGGACCGCGCCCGGCTCGAGGAGGACGGCACCGCCGTCGTCGCCTACTTCGGCGACGGGTCCTCCTCGGAGGGCGACGCCCACGAGTCCATGGTCTTCGCCGCGAGCTTCAACGCCCCGGTGGTCTTCTTCTGCCAGAACAACCAGTGGGCCATCTCGGTGCCCTTCAGCGTCCAGTCCAAGGTCCCGCTCGCCCGTCGGGCCGCGGGCTACGGCATCCCGGGCGTGCGCGTCGACGGCAACGACGTCCTCGCGGTCCTGGCCGTGACCCGCTGGGCGCTCGAGCGCGCCCGCCGCGGGGAGGGCCCCGTGCTCATCGAGGCGCAGACCTACCGCATGAGCGCCCACACCACGGCGGACGACCCGACGAAGTACCGGCTCAGCACGGACGAGGAGCCGTGGGCGGCCAAGGACCCCCTGACCCGGCTCGAGCGCCACCTGCGCGCCTCCGGCCAGGCCGACGACGCGTTCTTCGAGGAGACGGCCGCGGCGGGCGACGAGATGGCGGCCCGCGTGCGCCGCGAGGCGCTGGCCTTCCCGGCCCCCTCGCTCGAGGACGCGTTCGGCAACGTCTACGCCCAGGCCCACCCCCTCATCCAGGAGGAGCTGGCCTGGCACCGCGAGTACGAGTCCGGATTCGCCGACGCGGGGGAGGACGCCCGATGACCACCATGACCATCGCCAAGGCCCTCACCGCGGGGCTGCGCCGCGTCCTTGCGGAGAACCCGAAGTCGCTGCTGATGGGCGAGGACATCGGCCGGCTCGGCGGCGTCTACCGGATCACCGAGGGGCTCATCGACGAGTTCGGCACTGACCGCGTCGTCGACTCCCCGCTCGCCGAGTCCGGGATCGTCGGCACGAGCATCGGCCTGGCCCTGCGCGGCTACACGCCGATCGCGGAGATCCAGTTCGACGGCTTCGTCTTCCCCGCCTTCAACCAGATCACGACCCAGCTGGCCAAGATGCATGCCCGCTCCGAGGGCCGGCTCACCGTACCCGTGGTCATCCGGATCCCGTACGGCGGCGGCATCGGCTCGATCGAGCACCACTCGGAGTCCCCGGAGGCGCTCTTCGCCCACACGGCCGGCCTGCGCATCATCACGCCCTCGACCGCGAACGACGCCTACTGGATGATCCAGCAGGCCGCGGCGTGCCCGGACCCGGTGATCGTGTTCGAGCCCAAGCGCCGCTACTGGCTCAAGGGCGAGGTGGACACGGAGAATCCGGCGCCGGACCCGTTCACCGCCCAAGTGGTCCGCGAGGGCACCGACGCCACGATCGTCGCCTACGGCCCGCTGGTCCCCGTGGCGCTCGCGGCCGCCGAGGCCGCCGTGGAGGACGGGCGCAGCATCGAGGTCGTCGACCTGCGCTCGATCAGCCCGATCGACTTCGACACCGTCACCGCCTCGGTGCTCAAGACCGGCCGGCTGATCGTCACCCACGAGGCCCCGACGTTCGGCGGCATCGGCGGCGAGATCGCGGCCCGCGTCTCCGAGCGCGCGTTCCTCTCCCTCGAGGCCCCGGTCATCCGGGTCGGCGGATTCCACATGCCCTACCCCGTCGCGAAGGTGGAGGAGCAGTACCTGCCGGACATCGACAAGCTGCTCGAAGCCCTCGACCGTTCCTTCGCCTACTAGCCGAGCCCGCCCAGGAGGCACCGTGAGCACCTTCAATCTTCCCGACGTCGGCGAGGGCCTGACCGAGGCGGACATCGTCTCCTGGAAGGTCCGGCCCGGCGACGCCGTCGAGGTCAACCAGGTCTTCGTCGAGATCGAGACCGCCAAGTCGCTCGTCGAGCTCCCGAGCCCCTTCGCGGGGACCGTCACCGAGCTGCACGCCTCCGAGGGGCAGACCCTCGAGGTCGGCGCGCCCCTGTTCTCCGTCCAGGAGGCGGGCACGACGCCGGACGCGCCCTCCCAGCCGGACGCCGGCTCCCAGCCTGGCGCCGGGGCGACGGAGGCCCCGGCCGAGGCGGTTCCCGAAGCGGGTCCCGAGGACGTTCCCGGAGTGCTCGGCGAATCCGGGCTGCCCGGCCCGCTCGTGGGGTCCGGGCCCAAGGCCGATCCGGTCCGCCGCCGCGCGCGCACGAGCCGGCCGGCGCCGTCGTCCGCCGTCGCCGCCCCGGCTTCCACTCCGGCCCCCACCCCCGCCGCCGCAGCGGCCCCCGCGAGCCGGGCCCCGGCGTCGTCCCCTCCGGCTTCCCCCTCCCGCCCGCAGCTGCCGCGGCCCGACGTCGGCGCGTTCATCGGCCGCGTCCTCGCGAAGCCGCCCGTGCGCAAGATCGCCAAGGAACTCGGCATCGACCTCTCCAAGGTCCCCGGGACCGGCGGCCGGGGCGAGGTCACGCGGGAGGACCTGCGCTCCTACCAGGCCCAGCGCGAGGCCGAGCAGGCCGCCGCGCCCACGTTCTGGACGCCCGGGCCGGGGCTCGACGGGCGGATCGAGCGGATTCCCGTCAAGGGCGTGCGCAAGGCGACCGCGAAGGCCATGGTGGAGTCCGCCTTCAGCGCCCCGCACGTGAGCATCTTCGTGGACGTCGACGCGTCGCGGACCATGGAGTTCGTGCAGCGGCTGAAGAAGTCCCGTGACTTCGAGGGCATTCGGGTCTCCCCGCTGCTGATCCTCGCCAAGGCCGTCATCTGGGCCGCGGCCCGCAACCCCAGCGTCAACGCGAGCTGGGTCGACCTCCCGGACGGCACCGCGGAGATCCAGGTCAAGCACTTCATGAACCTCGGCATCGCGGCCGCCACCCCGCGCGGCCTGCTCGTGCCCAACATCAAGGATGCGCAGGACCTGAGCCTCAAGGAGCTGGCCGTGGCGCTCAACGGGCTCGCCACGACAGCCCGCGCGGGCAAGACCCAGCCCGCGGACATGCAGCACGGGACGCTGTCCATCACCAACATCGGGGCGCTCGGGATCGACATCGGCACGCCCATCATCAACCCGGGCGAGGTCGCGATCGTCGCGTTCGGCACCATCCGGCAGAAGCCCTGGGTGGTCTCCGGCGAGGTCATCCCGCGCTGGATCACCACGCTCGGCGGATCGTTCGACCACCGCGTCGTGGACGGGGACCTCTCGGCCCGGTTCATGGCGGACGTCGCCGCGATCATGGAGGAACCGGCGCTCCTGCTGGATTAGCCGCGGCCCTCCGGCGGTGTCGGGGAAAGCGCTGGAATACGTGCGGCGATCCTGCATCTTCCCCGACACCGCGGAGGGGCGTCGGGGGATCGGGGGCACGACGCCGACTGGAGGGGACGTCTCGTGAGCTGACGCCCCAAACGTCACCGATTCGCCGCCGCACCGTTCTCGAGGCGGCGCATCGGCCGGTGCTACGGTGCCGCCATGAGCGAGAACCCAGCACCATCCGGCCGCAGCCGGAAAGCCCTCGTCGCCGTCCTCGCGGTGGCCCTCGTGGCCGCCCTGGTGTGGGTGGTGGTCCTGCTGATGCAGCAGGCTTCCGGTCCCGGGGCCGGCGCCCCCGGCACCTCGTCCCCCGCCGCGAGCCCGACGGACACGCAGGCGCCGGGAACCACCTCGCCGCCGCCCACGACCATGCCGGCCCCCACGAGCGCGCCGACGACCCCGGGGCTCCCCGCGGAGGAGGCCGCCCAGGTGGTGTGGCCCGATCCGGCCGGTACCCTGCGCTACGACACCCCCGAGGACGCGGCCGCGGGCTTCGCGGAGGACTTCGCCGGCTTCACGGACCCGCTCTACGGCGAGTTCCAGCAAGGCGACTCGCGCTCGGGCGAGCTGGAGGTCACGGCCGTTGCCGACGGCGCCGTCACCACCGTGCTGCTGCGCGAGCTCTCCGACGGGAACTGGTACGCAATCGGCGCCACGAGCAGCGAGATCCAGGTCGAGGTCCCGGAACCGGGTGCGCAGATCAACGCCCCGGTGGCCGTGTCCGGGCAGTCCCGCGCCTTCGAGGCCGTCGTCGAGGTCGCCGTCCGCGCCCACGGATCCTCCGAACCTCTCGGGACCGGGATCGTGATGGGCGGCGCGGGCCCCGAGCTCGGGCCGTTCAGCGGGAGCATCGACTGGGACAACCCCGAGTCGGGGGCCGGTGCCCTGCTGTTCTTCCAGAGCAGCGCGAAGGACGGCACGGTATGGGTCGCGGCGGCCGTCCCGGTGGGCTTCGCCCCGCAGCCGTAGGCCGCCGTGTCGGCGCCGACGTGTTCCAACGCTGATCTCATCGACCAGGCCTCGAAACGGATGTGCTGGATTCATCACGCCTGACGTGGTCGCGGCAATGCTCGACGGGAACCGATGCGGGAACGCATCATCCTGGCGTAGCCTCGGCAGAAGAAGAGTTGTGGCGCATTCTCCAGCTGGGCGCTGACGGGCGGGCTATCGGCCGTGGTCGGGCTGCAGCCGGCGTACGACCATAGCCAGTTCGGATCCTCGCGATGGACCGTCGTGGCCGCGTGTTCCGAGGCCGGCACGGTGGAGGCGAGTTCCACGATCGAGATCGCCGTGGTCCCTCGTGAAGCGCTGGGCAGTGAGGAGGTCGAGGCCGCCCGCCACGGAAAGTACAGGGAAGCGGTAACGTGCGACTTCTCGACCGAGGAGTCGTGACCGGCGTCCGTCCCAGTGGGCTTCGCCCCGCAGCCGTAGGCGCCGTCCGTGACATCAAACGGTTGCCGCGGACAACCATCGTTACGGCTTCGTGATGTGCAGAAGGCCCCGGGCGTGCCCAGACTGGACACAGACCAGCTGAAGGACAAACCCGGCCTCGAGCCGGTACGACCCGAGGGGAAGCCATGTCCCGCACCACCGTCAGCCCGCCCGCCGCCCGCCCCGGCCCCCGCCGCGCCCTGACCGGCGCCGCGCTCGCCGGGCTGCTCGCGCTCACCGCGTGCGGGTCCCAGGGCCCGGGAACCGGGGACGACGACGGAAGCGGCGCCCCGGCGTCGTCCGCGTCCTCCTCGGCGCCCCCGAGCGCGAGCGGCTCCGCCTCGCCGGGTCCGGGCGCCCCGACGGAGTCCACGCCGGCCCCCGAGCCCTCCGCCGACGCCGGCGGGATCTCCATGGAGGGCTGGAAGACCTGGTCCAAGTGGGACCTGAGCTTCAAGTACCCCGCCCAGTGGAGCGTCGAATGGCACCCCTACGACGTCGAGAACGAGTACTCCAGCTACGACGTGTTCGACGCCCGCGGCAAGCTGATCGCCACGTTCGCCGGGGTCTCCGCGACCGATACCGACGGCGACATGGGCACCTACGAGTACACCGACCTCGAGCGCACGCCCCTGCCCGGCTTCGCGGACGGCGACCCGGTGCTGATGTTCGAGCACATGGACATCACGCAACCGGACGACCTCCCCGAGGGTGCCGACGTCGAGGACTCCCAGCGCGCCCGGCTCATGCTCACCGACGAGTACACGGTCGACCAGCGCGGTGACCGGCCGACGCTCTCCGGATTCCGCTTCAGCACCGAGCGCAACCCGGACTTCGTGAGCGCCGAGGGGTTCCTGGACTTCAACGGGATCGACCCGACGGCCGTCACCGTCGACCAGGCCCGGGAGTTCATGAAGACCGAGCGCTACCGGGCGCTGCGCCAGATGATGCTCTCGCTCGAATACACCGGATAGCCCGCGCGAATCGCGCGCCGCCCGGCCCGTCGGATAGGCTCCGCTGTGGAGAGGCGAGGTGGTTCGATTGGCCCAGAAGACCGAGGAAGTGGTGCTGCTCGGGGCGTACCAAGAGCCCATCGGGACGGCCCCCAAGGCCACCGTGCACACGGAGGCCACGCCCCTGCATCTGGCGTTCTCGTGCCACGTGTTCGACGCCGACGGGCGCGTCCTGGTGACCCGCCGGGCCCTCGATAAGAAGACCTGGCCGGGCGTCTGGACGAACTCCGTCTGCGGCCACCCCGGCCCGGGCGAGCCCGTCGAGGACGCCGTGCACCGGCGCGCCGGGTTCGAGCTGGGCCTCGAGATCGAGGACCTCGCCGTGGCCCTGCCCGAGTTCAGCTACCGGGCCGTGGACGCCTCCGGGATCGTCGAGAACGAGTTCTGCCCCGTCTACACCGCCCGCGCGGCCGGCGTCCCCGATCCGCGGCCGAGCGAGGTCTCCGAGTTCCGCTGGGTGCGGCCGGGGGACCTGGCGGCCGCGGCCGCAGCGGCGCCGTGGGCGTTCAGCCCGTGGATGGTGTGGCAGCTCGAGGAGTTCTCCCGCCGCGGGCTCGGGCTCTACGCGGGCTGAGGCCGGCGCCGGGCGCGTGGCGCCCGAGGTGGCGTCAGCGCCGGCCCTGGTTCCAGTCGGCCAGGGAGATGCGGTCGACGCCGAACACCTCGCCGAGCGCGGACCACTGGTTCCCGCCGAGGCGGGCCAGGGGATCGAGCTTCGCGGCGTCAGGCCGGCCCTTCTCGTTGAGCGCCTCCTCGGCGACGGCGATGTGCCGCACGAGCCCGAGCACCAGGAACGAGTTGCCGACCTCCACCACTCGTTCGAGCCCGCACTCGATCGCGGCCGGCGAATCGGCGACGCGTGGAGGGGCCACGGTGAGGCTGGCCTCGGGCCGGACCACGGCCTCCGCGAACTCGCTCGTGCCGTGCGGGAAGGACGTGCCCGTGGCGTTGACCTGGGTCAGCAGCTTCCGCGGCGCCAGGTTCACCACGAACTCGCCCGTGGCCTCGACATTGCGCAGGGTGTCCTTGCGGGCGGTGGCGGTGAACTGCACGATCCCCGGATCGGTGGAGGCGACCGTGAAGAAGGAGTGCGGGGCCAGGTTCGGTACGCCGTCGCCGTCGATCGTGGAGACCCAGGCGATCGGGCGGGGCAGGACGAGCGCGGTCAGCAGGCGGTAGACGGCCACGGGATCGAGATCGGCGGCGGAGTAGTCGATGCGCATGCCTCCATCGAAGCACACTGGGCGGGCGGATCGGCCAGGAGATCCAACGACGTCGGGCCGCACCCCGGCGGGTGCGGCCCGACGAACGGCAGCCTAGTTCGCGACCGTGAAGCGGCGGTGGCGGTTCTTCGGCTCCTCGAGCTCGTCGAGGACGGCGACGGCGAAGTCCTGGGTGGAGATGCGCTCGCCGACCGGCGAATCCACGCCGGGCTTGTACTGGCCCGTGCGCTCGCCGGGGGCGATGACGGGCGCGGGGGCGAGCATGGTCCAGTCCAGGCCGGACGCCGAGTTGTAGTTCTCGAGCACGGCGACCATGGCGCGCGCCTCGGACTCGTACTCCGCGGGGAAGCCGGGCTGGTCCACCAGGAGGCCGCCGTCCACGACGGTCCCGCCGGCGCCGCCGACGACGAACACGCGGGCCGGGACCAGGGTCTCGCTGATGGCCTCGTGGGCGTCGACGAAGTCCTGCGGGTCGCCGCCCTCGCGGGACGGCGGGACGGAGAACACCACGGCGTCGTGCTGGGCGGCGAGCGTCCGGTAGGCGGCGAGGTCGCCGAGTTCCGCGGCGGCAGACGCGGCGCCTTCGACGGCCCGGCCCTTCCGTGACACGGCGGTGACCTCGTGGCCGCGGGCGAGCGCCTCGGCGACGATCTGGCTGCCGACCATTCCGGTGGCTCCGTAGACTGCGATCCTCATCTGCATCCCTTCGTCCGTGGGGCGTGCGCCCCTGTTGCGCGGGCCTCTCCCCGCGGTGGCGGGCTCCGTGGCCCGACGACTGCAATGGTATCTATTTGATACCGGGCACTTCAACGTCATATGGTTACCCCATGGATACCCCGGCGGCGTTCAACGTGATGATCCCCGACTGCCCCTCCCGCGTGGTCCTGCAGCGGATCGGCGACAAGTGGACGCCGCTTGTGCTGCATGCCCTGGCGGACGGCCCGCTGCGCTTCACCGTGGTGCGGCAACGCGTCGGAGGGGTCACTCCCAAGGTACTGACGCAGACGCTGCGCGCCCTCGAGCGTGACGGATTGGTACGCCGCGAGGTCCACGCGGAGGTCCCGCCGCGGGTCGAATACGAGCTGACCGGCCTCGGGCGGACCCTGCGTGGCCCGCTCGAGGCCGTGCGCGAGTGGGCCGAAGCCAACGCGGGGTCCATCCTCGACGCGCGGGACGCCTACGATTCCCTCCACGGGGTCGGCGCATGAGCGCCGCGTGGCTTGATGCGGCCACGACCGTCCTGTTGCGGGACGGCGCCGCCGGTCCCGAGGTGCTGCTGTTGGAGCGGCTGCGCCACCGGGGATCCTTCGCCGGCGCCTGGGTGTTCCCCGGCGGGCACGTGGACCCGGAGGATGACGACGGCGGGGCCGGGCCGGGCGCGTCGGCGGAGGAGGCGCTGGGGCGGGCGGTGCGACGGGCCGGCGCCCGCGAGGCGTGGGAGGAGACCGGTTTGCGGCCAGATCCCGAGGAGCTCGTGCCGTTGTCCGTGTGGATGCCGCCCGCCTCGGCGCCGAAGCAGGTGCGGACCTGGTACTTCGTGGGCACCGCCCCGGAGGGCGACGTGGTGGTCCACGACGCCGAGCACCATGGATACCGCTGGCTGACGCCGGCGCGGGCCCTCGAGGAGCATGCGGCGGGGCGGATGCAGCTCGTCCCGCCGACCTTCGTCACCCTGACCCGTCTCGCCGGGCACCCCGACGCCGCCGCGGCGCTCGAGGCGGCGCGGGCCTCCGGCGTCGAACGCTATTCCAGCCGCCTGCTCGAGGCCGGCGGACGACGGCTTGTGCTCTGGGATGGCGACGAGGACTACGACCGCGCGGACCACGCCGCATCAGGCCGGACCGCATCCGGCCCGATCGATTCCGGCCTGACCGGAGTGGACGAGGCCGGGGTGGACGAGGCCGGGGAGGGGCGGCCCGCGGCGGCCGGTCCCGCCGGAGCGCGCCACCGCCTGGACGTCACCGGGCTGCCGTGGCGCTACGAGCGGACCGTGTGAGGCGCCCCGGCCGCCGGCCCGCCCTGGCCGCGGCCGCGGTGCTGACGGTCGCGCTCGGCCTGGGCGTCCGGGGCCTCGGCGAGGGGGCGTGGACCGGGCCCGCGGGCGACGCCTTGTATGCGGTCCTGGTCTACGTCCTGGTCGCGTTCGTGCTTCCGCGCCGGCCCCGGGCGTTCGTGGCGCTCCTGGCCGTCGGCGTGTGCGCGGGCATCGAGCTGTTCCAGCTCACGGGCCTCCCGGCGGAGCTCGGCCGCGCGTGGCCGCCGGCCCGGCTCGTCCTCGGCACGACGTTCGGCCTGGCGGACCTGGCCGCGTACGCCGTGGGCGTCGCCGCGGCGTGGACGGCCGACTCGGCCGCGGACCGCCCCGCACCCTAGACCGGGACCCGCCTCACAGCCTCGACCACGACGCACTCCGCAGCCTTGACCGCGGCCCGCCCCACCGAGACTCGACCACGACTGACTCCACACCCTCGCGCCCAGTTCACGTCATCTCGGCGAGACAACCAACCGGAAGCGACAGCACGGGGTAGACCCCATGGTCTCGCCCAGTAGACGTGAACTGGGCACGGGGGGGGAATTGGGGACGGGGTGTCAGGCGTTGGAGACGGCCTTCGCCAGGACCGGGGCGAGGCGCTGGACACCCTCGCGGATCTTGTCCGCCGCGACCGCACTGAAGGCCAGCCGCAGCTTGTTGCTCGGCGCGTCGCCCGGCGAGAACGCGGCCCCCGGAATGAAGACCACTCCCGCCTCGATCGCCTCATGCAGCAGGGGGTACGTGTCGACGCCCTCCGGGAGGGTGACCCAGATGAAGAAGCCGCCCTCCGGCGTCGTCCACTCGACGCCCGCCGGCATGAACTCCTCGAGCGCCGCGAGCATCGCCGCGCAGCGCTCCGCGTAGAGGGCGCGGTACGCGTCGATCTGCCCGCGCCAGTCGTGGCCGTCGAGGTAGGCGCTGACGATCATCTGGTTCAGCGTCGGCGGGCACAGTGTCACGGCCTCGCTCGCGAGGTAGAAACGGCGGTGCAGGTGGCGCGGCACGAGTGCCCAGCCGATCCGCAGGCCCGGGGCCAGGATCTTGGAGAACGAGCCCATGTAGAGCACGTCTTCCGGGTTGTCGGCGCGCAGCGGGCGGTGCGGGGCGCCCTCGAACTTCAGCAGGCCGTAGGGGTTGTCCTCCATGACCAGGATGTTGGCCTCGCGGCAGATGTCCACGATCCGCTGCCGGCGCTCGGCGGACAGCGTAATGCCGGAGGGGTTGTTGAAGCTGGGGATCGTATAGAGCAGCTTGATCGAGGCGCCCTCGGCCCGGAGCTCGGCGATGCGCCGCTCGAGCTCCTCGGGGACCAGTCCGTCCTCGTCCACGGCGACCGGCTCCGCACGGACCTGCTGCGCCTCGAAGGCGTTGAGCGCGCCGACGTAGGTGGGGTCCTCGACGAGGACCACGTCGCCCGGGTTGCAGAAGACCTTGACCGCGACGTCCTGCGCGGACTGCGAGCCCGTGGTCACCACGATGTCCTCGGCGGACGCGTCGGTGATGCCCTCCTCCGCCATGACCTCGCAGATCTGGCGGCGCAGCTCGTCGGTGCCCTGCCCGCTGCCGTACTGCAGCGCCGTCAGCCCCTGCTCGGTGACGAGCCGGTAGGCCATCCCGCCGATCTTCTCGAGCGGCAGCGATTGCAGGAACGGGTTGCCGCCGGCCAGGGAGACCAGGCCGGGGCGCAGCGAGATCTCGAAGACGTCCCGGACCGCGGACTGCTTGATGTTGGCGGCGCGCTCCGAATACAGCGATTCGTGGCGGTGTGCGGCGCCCGCGCGGGCGAGGGCCAGATCGGCCTCGGTCGCGAGCTGCTCGCCGGACGTGGTGGAGGGGGTCAGGGGTGTGGTCACGGACACATTCTAACCACGGAGGTTGCCGAATAGGCAACGGTTGTAGCCTCAGGCCAGTAGTGCGACGCACCCTCAGCCGCTCGCGTCGAGCAGCCGCCCGATCGGCGTCCCGTCCACGAGCACCACGGCCTCGCCGACCCCGGCCGCGAACCGTGCCGTCTCCTCGAGCTGCTCCCGCAGGCGCGGGGCATCGCACGTGCCGGCCGAGACGAGCCGGCCCGTGAGCATCACCGTCACGCTATCGCCGTCGACCGTCGCCGAGACGAAGCGCAGCTCGGAGCGAGCCAGGGCATTGACGAGGCCGGCGTCCCGTGGCGGGGTCCCGGCGTCGAGCAGGCGTTCCAGGGACGCCTCGAGCTGGTCCGTGAAGCGCACGGGCTCCGTCGCCGCCGCCACAAGCGAGTCACCGCACCCGATCCGGCGCCCCGCGATCCCGCGGTCGTCGAGGGCCACGTAGTACACGGTCAGCGCGGCCGTCGCCGGGCTCGGGGCGGAGGCCCGGGGTACGACGGCGTCCGCCTCCGTTCCGGCCGCGGGTTCCGTGGCGTCAGGCCCGGCATCGGGCCCGGTTCCGGAGGAGGAGCCCGGCTCGGCGGTGGGGCTCGGCGGAGCGGTGGACGACGGCGGCTGCGTTCCCGGGGCGGCGCATCCGGCCAGCAGCAGCGCGGCGGCGATCAGGGCGGCGCCCGCCCGCGACGTCGCCGTTCGCGCAGAGGGCCTTCGCACGGTCGGCGGTCGCCCGGTGACTGCTCGCGCGGTAGCTGCTCGCCCGGTAGCGCTCCACGCGCTCGTGGCGCGGGCCGATGCCAGGTGCCTCATCCGCGTCCTCCCGCCCCCGGCCGGTCCCGTGCTGGCGGGCCGGCGTCGCTTCCTGGGGCCAGAGTAGGACCGCATCCGCGGCGGCCACAGCACGGCCGGGTGGCGGATCGGGCAACGATCCGGCACCGGACCGGACGGGCGGACGGGGCTCAGGTCACGGCGAGGGCTCGGTGTCCGGGGCGGCCACCGGGGTGCCCGTCTCCGCGGCGCTGGCCTCATGCTCCGCCTGGGCGGCCGTCCGGGCCGCTTCCCGCGCCGCGAGCCAGGCCTGCACGTCCTCCGGCCTGATCCGCCGGTGCGTGCCGCGGTACTGCACGGGGATGGTTCCGGCGTCGGTGAGCTGGCGCATGTACGTGTTGGAAACGCCCGCGAGCTGCGCCGCCTGCGAGGTGTTCAGCCAGCGCTCGGCCGTGCTCACCGAGACCGATTCGTGGCCCGCAAGCCGCTCCAACACGTCCACGACGGCGGCGACGGCACCGTCCGGCAGGCGCACCGCGGTCCCGTCGACGAACACGGTCACGTCACCGGACTCCTCGAGGGCGCGGGCCAGCCGGTCCGCATCGGACGCGGGCAGGGCGGGGTGCCGGGTGGTCTTGGTCAGCGCGGAGGTCTCGGCGGGCATGGCACCATCATGCCCCGGCCGCGGCGCCCGTGCCGGCCGCCGCATACTCGAGGCGGTGCTGGAGCACCTTGCGCAGCCAGTGGTAGGAGGCCTTGGGCGTCCGCGCGAACGTGTCCCGGTCCACGTGGACCAGCCCGAACTTCTGCCGGTAGCCCGCCGCCCACTCCCAGTTGTCCATGAGCGTCCAGATGAAGTAACCGCGCAGTTCCAGGCCCTCCGCGGGACCGCCCGGACCCACGGCGTCGAGCGCCGCAAGCAGGTGCTCGTAGAGGTACGCGGCGCGGTTGGCGTCCTGCACCTGGCCGTCCAGCGGCACCTCCTCGAAGCTCGCCCCGCCCTCGGTGATGTAGACGGGCGGCAACTGCGGGTAGCGCTCGCGCATCCGGCCCAGCATCACTCCCAGGTGGCCGGGGACGACGGGCCACCCGTAGGCCGTCTTGGCCGCGTGGGGCCACTCGACGACGTGCAGCGGGCTCGGCGCCGAACCGTCCACGGAGCCGCCCGTCGGCAGGACCATCGACGCCGGGAGCGGGCCGTCCCTGCCGGGCCCCGCGGCCACGAGCGTGGGCATGTAGTAGTTCAGGCCGTAGAAGTCGAGCGGCGCGGAGACCACGGCCAGGTCGCCGTCCTCGATCTTCAGGCCCGCGACCCCGGCCACCGCGTGGACCGCCGTCGGATAGTCGCCGAGCAGCACCGGATCGGCGAAGATCCGGTTGTACGTCGTGTCCACCAGGTCCGCCGCCGTCCGGTCCAGGATGCTCCCCGGGTCCCTCGGCTCGACGGGGGAGTGGACGTTGGAGAGGCCGATCCCGCCGGCCACGCCCACGGCCCGCAGCGCCCGGGCGGCGAGCCCGTGGCCCAGCAGGAGGTGGTGCACGGAGCGCAGGGCCGCGACCCCGTGGTTCCCCGCCGGGGCGTGGACGTCCGCGGCATAGCCGTTGCCCGCTACGGTCGCCGGTTCGTTGACGGTGCACCACCAGCGCACCCGGTCCCCGAGGACGCGGCCCACCTGCTCCGCGTAGTCCGCGAAGCGGTAGGCGGTGTCCCGCTCCATCCATCCGCCGGCCTCCTGCAGGTACTGCGGGGTGTCCCAGTGGAAGAGCGTCGCCATCGCCTCGATCCCGGCCGCGCCGAGCTCGTCCAGCAGCCGGTCGTAGAAGTCCAGTCCCTTGCGGTTCACGGTCCCGCCGGGCTCCGGGATGATCCGCGGCCAGGCCACGGAGAAGCGGTAGGCGTCGAGCCCCAGGCCGCGCATGAGCCCCACGTCCTGCGGCATCATCCGGTAGTGCTCCACCGCCCGCCGCGCGTCCGAGCCGTCCACGGTCCGGCCGCCGTCCGCGAGCCACGCGTCCCACACCGATTCCGTGCGCCCGTCCTCCCGCGTCGCGCCCTCCACCTGGTAGGCGGCCGTCGCCGCCCCCAGGACGAAGTCCGGGGGAAGCCGCCGCGCGAGCGTGCGGGCAGAGATGCTCAACTCGACGTGTGCGGGACCCAGCTGTTCGGGCGCGACCGGGGCCCCGGCGTCGTACGGAAGGGCGGACATAGGGACATTGTCCACCCCCGCCGCCCCGTGCGTAAGATTCCCGGCCGGTTTCCCTTGCGGGCCCCGCGGGCCGTACCGTGGGAGGACGGTCTAAAGAAAGTACTGACCAGCTGCGAACGCGCCGCGCGCCGACACCCCCCGGCCGGCCACCGCAGAGCAGGCAGGATCACACGCGTCCAAAGGCGGCCGCGGATCCCGCGGAACCCGCGCCATGCCCGCCGACCGATCAGACACTTTCACAGGAGCAGCCCCATGCCCACCGCCACCACGCCCCAGACCGCCCCCATCACCGACGCCGAGATCTTCGAGGCGCACGAGGGCGGCAAGCTCAGCGTCGAAACCACCCGCCCGCTCGATTCCAAGCGGGCCCTCTCCATCGCCTACACGCCCGGCGTCGCTCAGGTCTCCCGCGCCATCGCCGCCGATCCGGCCCTGCACGCCACGCACACGTGGGCCTCGCGCCTCGTCGCCGTCGTCTCCGACGGCACCGCCGTCCTGGGCCTCGGGGACATCGGCGCGGCCGCGTCGCTGCCCGTCATGGAGGGCAAGTCCGCGCTGTTCCGCGAGTTCGGCGGGCTCAACTCCATTCCGCTCGTGCTCAACACCACCAACGTCGACGAGATCATCGAGACCCTGGTCCGGCTCCGCCCCAGCTTCGGCGCCGTGAACCTCGAGGACATCTCCGCGCCGCGCTGCTTCGAGCTCGAGGAGCGGCTCATCGAGGCCCTCGACTGCCCCGTGATGCACGACGACCAGCACGGCACCGCCGTCGTCGTCCTCGCGGCGCTCACCAACGCCGCCAAGGTCACCGGCCGGGAGATCTCCCAGCTGCGCGTCGTGATCTCGGGCGCGGGCGCGGCCGGGATCGCGATCGCCGAGATCCTGGTCAACGCCGGGGCCGGCGACGTGCTGCTGCTGGACTCCAAGGGGATCATCCACCGCGAGCGCGACGACCTCAACGCCATCAAGGCCCGCTACGCCGTCAAGACCAACAAGGAGAACCTGATCGGCGGGATCCGCCAGGCCCTCGACGGGGCGGACGTGCTCGTCGGCGTGTCTTCGTCGAAGGTCGCGGAGGAGGACCTCGCGCGGATGGCGCCGGAGGCGATCGTGTTCGCGCTGTCCAACCCGGACCCCGAGGTCATGCCGGACGTCGCCGCGAAGTACGCCGCCGTCGTGGCCACGGGCCGCTCCGACTTCCCGAACCAGATCAACAACGTCCTCGCCTTCCCGGGGATCTTCCGCGGGGCGCTCGACGCCGGCGCCCGACGCATCACCCCGGCCATGAAGCTCGCCGCCGCTCAGGCGATCGCCGCGCTCGCCGCCGAGGACCTCGCCCCGGACCACATCGTGCCCTCGCCCCTGGACCCGCGGGTCGCCGACGCCGTGGCCGCCGCGGTCGCCGAGGCCTCGCGGGAGCAGTAGCGCCCGACCCCGCCGGGCAGGACCGGGGAACGACGCCGGGGCCGCACCTTCGCTTCAGAAGGTGCGGGCACGGCGTGCCCACTTCACGTCGTCTCGGCGAGACAGCCGGCCGGCATCGAGAGCACGGGGTCTACCCCGCGCTCTGGCCGGCAGGCCATGAGCTCGCCGACAAGACGTGAACTGGGCGGGGGTCGGATGCCGTCATCGTGTACGGGTCGGGGAGCGGGCGTGGACGGCCTGCCCACTTCACGTCGTCTCGGCGAGACAGTCGTCCGGCGTCGAGAGCGAGGGGTCTACCCCGCGTTCTGGCCGGCAGGCCATGAGCCCGCCGAGACGACGTGAACTGGGCCGGGTATGTCTCGACGGGCCCGCGACGTTCCGGCGTGATCGCGGGACGGCCGAGCAGCGGACGCAAGGGAACGACGCCGGGGCCGCACCTTCTGAAGCGAAGGTGCGGCCCCGGCGTCGTACTGCTGGGCAAGCGGCGTCAGCGGCTCACGAGCTCCGCGCGCTCCCGCGCCACCTTGGCCTCGTGCGCGGCCCGGATCCGGGCATGCTCCGGATTGCGGCGCAGCAGCAGATAGCCGGCCCCCAATGCCACAAACCACAGCGGCGTGAAGAGCAGCGCCTGCAGCGTGTCGGTCTGGGTCGTCAGCGCCCAGAGGATGAACACGAAGAAGCCCATGACGACGTACGGCATGAACGACCCGCCCGGCATCTTGAACTTGCTGGCCGCGTGCAGCTGCGGGCGGCGGCGGCGGTAGACGATGTAGCTGACCAGGATGATGGTCCACACGAACATAAAGCACAACGCGGAGACCGTCGTGACCATCGTGAACGCCTCGGAGACGCTGCCCTCCGCGTACAGCAGGACGACGCCCGCCAGCAGGAACATGCAGGAGAACAACAGCGCGTTCCGGGGCACGCCGCGGCGCGAGAGGATGCCGAAGCGCTTCGGCGCGTCGCCCTCCAGCGCCAGGCCGTAGATCATCCGCGACGTCGAGTAGATGCCCGAATTGGCGCTCGAGGTCGCCGACGTCAGGACCACGAAGTTCACGACGCCGGCCGCGCCGACCAGGCCCGCAAGGGCGAACATGCCCACGAAGGGGGACTCGTCCGCGGTGAAGCCCGTCCACGGCCGGACCGCCATGAGGATCACGAGCGCGCCCACGTAGAAGAGCAGGATGCGGATCGGGATCGAGTTCACCGCGCGCGGCAGGTTCTTCTCCGGGTCCTTGGTCTCCGCGGCCGTCGTGCCGACCAGCTCGATGCCGACGAACGCGAAGACGGCGATCTGGAAGCCCGCGACGAAGCCCATGAAGCCGTGCGGGAACATGCCGTCGTGGGCCCACAGGTTGGAGAAGGAGGCGCGCGCGCCGTCGTGCTCGAAGCCCGTGATGATCATCGCCAGGCCCACGACGATCAGCGCGAGGATCGCGACGATCTTGATCAGCGCGAACCAGAACTCGGTCTCGCCGAACGCCCGCACCGTGGGGAGGTTGAGCGCCACGAGCAGCAGGATGCACGCCAGGGCCGGAATCCACAACGGCAGGTCCGGCCACCAGAACGCCACGTAGTGCGCGATCGCGACGACGTCCGCGATGCCCGTGACCACCCAGCAGAACCAGTAGGTCCAGCCGGTGAAGAAGGCTGCCCAGGGGCCCAGGATGTCTCCGGCGAAGTCGCCGAAGTTCTTGTACTCCGTGTTGCTCAGGAGCAGCTCGCCCATGGCGCGCATGACGAAGAACAGCATGAAGCCGATGATCATGTACACGAAGATCACGGACGGGCCTGCGACGGAGATCGTCTTGCCGGAGCCCATGAACAGCCCCGTGCCGATCGCCCCGCCGATCGCGATGAGCTGGATGTGGCGGTTGGAGAGCGCGCGCTGCAGGTGCGGGGCCTCGTCCTGGGGTCCTCCGCCGGCCGGACGCGCGTCCGTGGTGTCGGTATGGGTCATGGAACTTCCTTGGAACTCGGGTGGAACTCGGTCGGGGGCGCGCGCATCCGGACGTGATCCGGACAACACAGCAAACCGTTCGAGGGTACGCCCCGCAGCCAGTGGGACCGTGTGGCGGATCCCGGGGTCCGGCGTCGTCATGCGGTAAACGACGGGCCCCGCGCGGTGAGCAGCGCCCAAGGTGGGCCATGCCACAGGGCCGGGCATCGCCGTCGTCCGGCGGGGAAGGCGCGTCAAGCAGTGGAACGCCGCGCGCGCAGGTGAGTAGGCTGGACGCATGTCCCTCCGCAACCGCCGCGCGGCCTCCCTCCCCGCCAAGCTCTCCCGTTCCTGGCTGCTGGTGAACGCCGCCAAGCCCGAGACCTACGCCCCGGCGCTGGCCTCCGAGGCGGACTCCGTGATCTTCGACATGGAGGCGGCCGTCCCCGACGACCAGAAGGACGCAGCGCGGGCGAGCGTCGTCGAGGCGCTGAACAGCGGGATGACGGCCTGGGTGCGCGTGAACGGCATCGACACCGACTTCTGGGCCGAGGACCTCTCCGCCCTGTCCAAGACCAAGGGCCTGCGCGGCGTCATGCTGGCCATGACCGAGAAACCGGAACAGGTCACCTACACGGCCATGCGTCTGCAGGCCGGCACGCCCGTGCTCGCGCTCATCGAATCCGCGATCGGGATCGAGAACGCCACCGCCATCGCGTCCGCACCCGGTACGTTCCGCCTCGCGTTCGGTACCAACGACTTCCGCAAGGACACGGGCGTCTCCGACGACCCGCTGGCGCTCGCGTATGCCCGGGGCAAGCTCGTGGTGGCCTCGCGCGTCGGCCAGCTGCCCGGCGCCATCGACGGCCCGGCGCTCGGCACCGCGGCGCGCGACGAGGTCCACGAGGCCTGCCGGGTCACGGCGTCGATGGGCATGACGGGCAAGCTCGCCCTGAACGTGGACCAGGTCGACGACGTCAACAAGGGCCTCTCCCCGAGCGAGGACGAGCTGTCCTGGGCGCACGAGCTGCTCGTGGCCCATGCCGAGGGTGCGTCCGTCGGCGACGGCTCCTACCTGCCCCGCCTGGCCCGAGCGCAGAAGATCGCCGACCTGGCCGACTCCTACGGGCTCTGGAACGCCTGACCCGCGACCGCCGACTCACGGCCCGCCGGACCTGCCGCGCGGCCCCGCGCATTCTCACCCACTTCACGTCATCTGGGCGGCACCACGTTGATCGGGCCCCCGCGATTTGCCCAGTTCACGTCATCTGGGCGAGACCGCGGTTTGCTGGCGACCGCATGGCGTAGACCCCGTGAAGTCGCCGACGCTTCGTGAACTGGGCGGACGAGGGCGGGCCGCCTGACCGCACAACGACAGCTAGCTGGCAGCAAGGCCCGCCGTGCGGCCGGCCGCACGGATCGCCGGCTGCAGATGGGCGACGAGGCGGTCCTTGAGCCTGGGGTCGTCCAGATCCTTCCACCACAGGTTCAGCGGCTTGAGTCCGGCCTCCATGAGGGCGGCCTCCCGCTTCCTTTCGGCGAGCACCTTGGACTCGACGCTCCCGTCGAGCGCATACTTGCCGTCGCCGTGGACCTCGACGACCAGGCCGAACTCGGGCCACGCGAAGTCGGGCCGGTAGACGCTGCCGTTGATCAGGTACTCGCGCTGAAGCACCGGAGCAGGAAGCCCGAACTCATGCATCAGGAGGCGGAGCCTCGACTCGGCGGGCGACTCGGAGCGCCGGTCCGCGAAGTCGACGGCGAACGCGGCCCGACGGACGCCGCGCGCCTTGGGCGACTTCTCGAGGAGGTCACGCAGCTGTTGTCGGGAAACGCCCCGGCGCAGGACCGAGTCGAGCAGGACGACGGCGGCAGACATCGGCAGCACGCGGGCACAATCGGCCGCCGTCTGGAGGAGATCCGTGGTCCGCAACCCGTTGACGGTGGCCAGCCGCCGATCCGGATAGCGCAGGCTGTGGTTCACCGTGACGGGAGTTCCCTGGTCTCGTCCGCGCCGTCTGGGCCGTGCCACGTGGATCGCGGAGTCGACACGGTAGAGGTCAAGCTGCCAGATACGCGCTGCCGACGTGAAGCAGTAGATGGGCGGCGCCGCGGCGGTCAGCGCGTGCGCGTGGATGGATACCACGGACCGGTCCCAGGGCCGAAGGGGCGCGTAGGCGTCGGCCGATACGTAGACCCCGCGCCGGATGCGGATCAGTTGGCCCGATTCGCGGGCGAGCCGCACGTCGTGGGCCAGGAGGCCGCGGGAGGCAAGCTCGGTCGACGTCGTGAGCTCGTCGACCGCCTTCGCCAGCCGCTTCGGATAGTACGTCGTGGATTCTAGGAGAGTGTGCATGCGACGATGCTGCCCCGCAGTCCACCCGTCCTCCGGCCCGCATGCGCTGGTTGTGGATAACGACATCGTCTGGCCGGCAGTGGCGGGCGAGTCGACTTCACGTCGTCTCGGCGAGGGCGTGGGGTGTGCGGCGTGGTCTGGCCACCCCAAGGTTGTCTCGCCCAGTAGACGTGAACTGGGCCGGGGTGGGTTTGGACGGGCGTCGGGGGGTAGGTGCGTGGAGAGGCGGGCGGGCGTGGAGAGGCGGGTGGGCGTGGAGAGGCGGGCGGGCGTGGAGAGGTGGGGCCGGCGGGCGGGTCAGGGCTCGACCAGGATGCCGTCCTCGTCGCTCCACAGCCGGGCTCCCGGCCGGAAGACGACGCCGCCGAACTCGACCTCGACGTCCACCTCGCCGACCGAGTCCTTCGCCGACTTGCGCGGGTTGGAGCCGAGGGCCTTCACGCCCAGCTGGAGACCGGCCACGGCCACGCGGTCCCGGATCGCCCCGTGGATGACGACGCCGGCCCATCCGTTGGCCACCGCGGCCTCGGCGATCATGTCCCCCATGAGCGCCGACTCGAGCGAGCCGCCGCCGTCGACCACGAGGACGGCGCCGTCGCCGAGGGAGTTGAGGATGGACTTCACCAGCCCGTTGTCCCGGTGGCAGCGGACCGTCCGCACAGGCCCCGTGAAGCGGGGCAGGCCGCCCAGGTTCAGCAGCGGGAGGGAGACGGATTGCAGCGATTCGTCGGCGTCGAAGAGGTCGCACGTCGTGAAGTCCATGGGCCCAGCGTAGGCGAACCGACCGCGCCCTGGCAGGCCCGTTGCGCCGTGCGGGCGGGCGGTGGAGACTGGCGGCAACGAGCAGCGGCCAGCGGTGGAAGGAGGACGCGTGGGCCTCTACGCCAAGCACGTCCTGCCGCGGCTCCTCCACGCCAGCTGCGGCAACCACGAGCTGGACGCCCTGCGCGCCGAGGTCTGCGCTCCCCTGGCGGGCCGGGTCGTGGAGATCGGTTTCGGCTCCGGATCCAACATGCCGTTCTACCCGGACGCCGTGGAGGCGGTCGACGCGGTCGAGCCCTCCGGGACCGCCTGGAAGCTGGCCGGGCCGCGCCTCGCGGCGTCGCCCGTCCCGGTCCGGCGCAGCGGGACCGACGGCCAGGCCCTGCCCTACCCGGACGCGTGCTTCGACGCCGCGCTGAGCACGTGGACGCTGTGCACCATCGAGGACCCAGCGCTCGCGCTGGCCGAGCTCCGCCGCGTCCTGGTGCCGGGCGGGAGGCTGCTCTTCCTCGAGCACGGGCTGGCCCCGGACCCCGAGGTGCGTCGGCTCCAGCACCGGATCGAGCCGTGGCAGAAGCGCCTCGCCGGCGGGTGCCATCTGACGCGCCGGCCCGTGGAGCTCCTGGAAGACGCCGGCTTCGAGATCACCGCGGTGGAGTGCTTCTACCAGCCCCGGGTGCCGCGGTTCGAGGGGGCGGTCTGCCGCGGGACCGCGGTCAGTCCCTGAAGCCCCGGCCCTGTGCGGCCAGGGCCTCGCGGAGGATCGCCACGGCCTTGGGTCCGACCCCGTGGAGGGCCAGGAGCCCGCGTTCGCTCCGGGCGGCGACGTCGTCGAGCGTCGTGATGCCCTCCGCCCTCAACGCGGCGGTCGCGGGCCGCCCGATCGCCGGCAACGCGTCGCCGCCCCGTGGATCGCCCCCGGCCTCCGAGCCGCCGCCGTACCGCTCGGCTTCGAGGCGTTTCGGCGCCTTGGCCAGCCACGCCTGAAGGAGGAGCCCGTTCAGGTCCTTCCCGCCGATCCCGTGGAGGGGCACGCGGATGCCGATCGGCGTCCCGTTCCGCATGAGCCGCTCGGCCACCGGGTGGGCGGCCAGCGCGGCGCCGGCATCGGCGTCGGACAGGTGGAGCTGGACGTGGGCATCCCGGGTGAGCACGGCGAAGTTCCGCCCGCGCACGGCGAACGACGGCAGGCCGAAGTGCGTTCCCTCCTCGACCTCGGGCAGGGACAGGGCGCTCTTGCGGGCGTGGGACCGGGTCGTCATGTCACTCCGCGACGATGCGGTTCCGCTGCGTGCCGAGGCCCCCGATCTCGGTCTCCAGCACGTCGCCGTCGACGAGCCACGGGTGCCGTCCGGCCTCGTTCCGCCGGCCCAGCGCGACGCCGGCCGGCGTGCCGGTGAGGATCAGGTCGCCGGGGCGGAGGGTCACCATCGTGGAGAGGTAGGAGACCAGCTGCGCCGGCCCGAACACCTGGTCCGCGACGGAGTCCTCCTGCACCACCTCGCCGTTCACGCGCGTCGTGATCCTCGCGGCGGGATCGAACTCGTCGGGCGTCACCAGGAACGGGCCGACGGGTGTGGAGGCCTCCCAGCACTTGCCCTGTGTCCACTCGCTCGTCCGGCCCTGCCAGCCGCGCATCGAGACGTCGTTGGAGACCGCGAAGCCGGCGATGTGCGCGGGGGCGTCGGCCTCGGAGATCCGCCGCCCGGCGCGCCCGACGACGATCGCGAGCTCGCCCTCCCAGTCGATCCGGTGGTCCTCCGCCGGGATCCGCACGTCGTCGTGCGCGCCCGCGAGCGAGTCGGCGAACTTCGTGAAGACGGTCGGGAAGCGCGGCTCCTCGCTGCCCGTCTCGGCGATGTGGTTGCGGTAGTTCAGCCCGATGCAGAAGACCTTCGACGGCGCGGTGACCAGCGTCGCGAACGCCGCGTCCCCCAGCGGCACCCGCTCGGCCGCCGCCTCGAGCGCGGCCCGGCGTCCGGCGTCGTCCGCGGCCAGGAAGGCGCCCACGTCCGCGAAGCCCGGCAGGAGCGCGGCGGTGTCCCCGAGGACGACGGCGGCGCTCGTCCCGCGCGTAATGCCCGCCTCGGCGGGCGGCTCGGGGGAGGGCTGGCCGGCGGGCAGGCGGAGCGTCGCGAGTCTCATGGCCCCATCCCATCACACGGCCGGATTCAATATGAACAGTACGGCCGCAGCGCCGTCATGTGCCGCGGGCCACCCGGCGTCCTTGCTAGGTTGACTCATCGAGTCAAGAACGTGCTGGCCGCGCCGAACCCGGCCGGCCGCGGAGAAGGAGGCAGGCATGACGAGCGTCAAGGAAGGCGAGCCGTCGCTGAAGAAGGTGCTGGGGCGCCTCGACGTCCTCGCGCTCGGCTTCGGGGCGATGATCGGATTCGGCTGGGTGGTGCTGACCGGAGACTGGCTGTCCAACGCCGGCACGATGGGCGCCGTGCTGGCCATGGTCACGGGCGGCGTCATCATGGCCGTCGTGGGGCTCACCTACGCCGAGCTCTGCGCCGCGATGCCCAAGGCCGGCGGCGAGCACAACTACATCATGCGCGCGATGGGCCCGCGGCCGTCGTTCATCGGCTCGTGGGCGATCATCGGCGGCTACGTCACGATCGTGGCGTTCGAGGCCGTGGCGCTGCCGCGGACCGTTGAGTACATCGTGCCCGGGCTCAGCCAGGTCCCCCTGTGGACCGTGGCCGGCGACCACGTGCACCTGACCTGGGCGCTCGTCGGCGCCGTCGCCGCCGTCGTGATCACGTGGATCAACATCCGCGGCGTGAAGGAGGCCGGGATCGCGCAGAACTTCGTGGTGCTGTTCCTCCTGGCCATCGGCGCCGTCATGGTGGTCGGCGCGTTCACGGGCGGCGAGCCGGCCAACATGGAGCCGTGGTTCACGGGCGGGACCGCGGGGTTCTTCGCCGTGCTCGTCGTCGTCCCGTTCCTGTTCATCGGCTTCGACGTCATCCCGCAGTCCGCCGAGGAGGTCAACATCCCGGCCCGGCAGATCGGCCGGCTCGTGGTGCTCTCCGTGGTGCTCGCGACGGTCTGGTACGTCATGGTCATCCTGACCACGTCCTCCGCGATGCCGGCCGGCGAGCTGGCGGGGGCGGACATCGCCACCGCCGACGCCTTCGGCGTGCTGTTCGGCTCGGACATCATGGCCAAGGTCCTCATCGCCGGCGGCATCGCGGGCATCCTGACCTCCTGGAACTCGCTGCTGCTCGGCGCCTCGCGGCTGATGTTCTCGCTGGCCCGCTCCGGCATGCTCCCGGCCTGGTTCGGCCGCCTGCACCCCAAGTACTCCACGCCGCACAACGCCCTGATGTTCATCGGCGCGCTGAGCTTCATCGCGCCGTTCTTCGGGGCGGAGATGCTCGGCTGGCTCGTGGACTCCGGGGCGCCGAGCATCGTGCTGGCCTACACGCTCGTGGCCGTGTCCTTCCTGATCCTGCGCCGGCGCGAACCGGGCATGGACCGGCCGCTGCGCATCGGCGGCCGTGGCCAGGGCGGCATCGCGATCGGCATCGCCGCCGTGATCCTCGGCGCCGCGCTGTTCAGCCTCTACATGCCGGGCATGCCCGCGCAGCTCGGCCTGCAGCCGTGGATCCTGTTCGGCCTGTGGTGGGTCGTCGGACTCGTCTTCTACCTGCGCGTTCCCGGTGGGGTCGCGGCCGGGGAGGACGCGGAGGAGCGTTTGCTCGCGAAGCTGCGCGGCAAGTAGCCCGTGCCCGGTCCGGACTGCGGCGTCCGGTTCCGCGCAGTCCCGTCCTGCGGGGGCTCGTTTCGCGGCGCTCCGGCCCGTGGCGCCCCGGCCCGCCACGCCGCGACGGCGGCGAGCAGCAGGCCCGCGCACAGGACGGCGCCGTGGGCGATCCGCAGGCCGGCCGGGGCGAAGAACTGCGGCAGGTAGAGGGCCAGGGCGCTCCCGGCGAGGACCCCGCCCCAGCGCGCGAGGGGGCCGGAGCTCAGGAGCGCGCGGGCGAACTGGACGCCGACGACGGCGAGGCACGCCAGGCCCAGCCCGAACGTGGTCATCGCGAACGGCGCGTAGCGGAACGCGTCGGCGATGGACAGGACCGCCGGGTCGCCGGTGTCGACGGCGTAGCGCCCGAGCTCGTTCAGGCCGTACGCCTCCACCCCGTAGTAGGGCAGCAGGAGGACGACGGCGGTCCACGACCACGCTTCCATCGCCCGCCCCGGGCGCGGGGGTCCTTCGGAGACGGGGTGGGCGGCCCTGCCCGGGCCGGCCGTGCCCGAGCCCGCGGAACTCGTCCGGTCCGCGCCGGCAGCTCGGCTTCCGGCGGCGGCGCGGAGCCCGAAGGCCAACAGCGTGAAGCCGGCCATGCCCAGCGCGTGGGACGCGAGCCAGGCCGTCGAGGCGAAGTCCGCGGCGCCCTCGGGTCCGGCCTCGGGGCCGTAGGGGCGCAACGCCGGATAGAGGATGAAGGCCAGGCCGGAGGCGGCGTAGAACGCCGCGGTCGTGCGGTCCCGAGTGAGATGGCGGCGCATGGGCTGCCCTTTCTGTGAGCACTGCTCTCTATTGATGGTTCGAGTGTCCACCCGGCGTCGGCGAATTGCAAGAGCGGTGCTCACTTAAGTGACCGGTGATCCCGAATATGGCAAGCTGTCTCCATGCCCCAGGGACCCACGCCGCGGCAGCGCGCCCGCGCCGACAACATCGCCCGGATCAAGGAGCTCGCCCTCGGGCAGCTCGCCGAGTCCGGGGCAGCCGATCTCTCGCTCCGGGCGATCGCCCGCGAGCTGAACCTGGTCTCCAGCGCCATCTACCGCTACTTCCCGAGCCGCGACGAGCTCATCACCGCCCTCATCGTCGACGCCTACAACGACCTCGCCGCGTCCCTCGAGGCGGCCGGCTCCACGCGCGCCCCGCATCGCGTTCGGTGGTCGGCCGTCACCGGCGCCTTCCGTTCCTGGGCCCGGGAGCAGCCGCATCGATTCGCGCTGGTCTACGGCTCGGCGATCCCCGGCTACCGGGCCCCCGGCGACACGATCGAACCCGCGGCCCGCGTGGTCCGCGCCTTCTGCGCCCCGGCGGTCCGGGGTCCGGGCGCCCGGTTGCCGGGAGGGGCGGCGGATGGGCTGGCCGGGCAGCTCGACGTCTTCGCCGACGCCGTCGGCGTGGAGCGCGACCCCGATGCCGTGCTCGATCTCGCAGCGGCGTTCGCGAGGATGGTCGGCGCCGTCCAGCTCGAGCTCAACGGCCATTTCGTCGGCACCTTCGAGCCGGCCGACGCGCTCTTCTCCCGGTTCGCCGAGCGCGAGGCGGATGCGCTGGGACTCTAGCCCCGGCGTCGTCCTCCGCCGCCCCGCCCGTCCCCCGGCGCCCCGGGACTAGAGCCGGTCCACCGGCACGATCTCGACGTCCCGCAGCGCGCCCGCGTCGGCGACCGCCCGGAGGTAGGTGCAGGCAGGCTGGCGGCGGCGGTCGGTCGGGGAGCCGGGATTGAGCAGGCGCAGGCCCGTCTCCGCGACCGTGTCCCACGGGATGTGGCTGTGCCCGAACACCAGGACATCGGCGTCCGGGAACCGCTGCGCGCAGCGCGCCTCCCGCCCGCGCGCCGGCCCCGTCTCGTGGGTCATCGCGAAGCGGACGCCGTCGAGCTCGAAGCGCGCCGTCTCCGGCAGCCGCGCGCGCAGGCCGGGCCCGTCGTTGTTCCCCCACACGCCGATCAGGCGCCGCGAGCGCGCCTCGAAGGCGTCGAGCGTGGCCTCGTCGACCCAGTCACCGGCATGCAGGACCACGTCGGCGTCCTCGATCCGCTCCCAGAGCTCCGGGTGCAGTCCGCGGGCGCGCAGGGGCAGGTGGGTGTCGGCGACGATCAGCAAGCGGGTGGCCATGCCCCCATCGTGGCACGGGGCGCCGGGCGTCCGGGGCCCGCCTAGCATGGTGGGCATGGAGCGGACGACGGCGGAGCGCGCGGCCTGGTGGATCAGCGAGCTGTATGCGCCCGCCGTCGTCGCGACCGCGTACCTGCTGAGCCGGCCCCTCGTCGTGCCGGGCATCGGCTGGCCGCACGCCCTCGTCGCGGTCCTGTTCACCACGGTGCTGCCCTTCCTCGGGGTGCTGTGGTTCGCCCGCGGCGGCGTCGTCTCGAGCCGGCACATCCCCAAGCGGCGGCAGCGCTACTGGCCGTTCCTGACCTCCGGCTTCTCGATCCTCGGCGGGGTGTGGACGCTGCGCCTCATGGACGCGCCGGACGCGTTGTTCCTCGATCTCGGCGGGATCTTCACGGGGCTCGTGCTGTGCCTCGTCGCGAACGCGTTCTACAAGGTCTCCGTGCACACGGCCGTCGCGGTCTACGTGGCGCTGCAGTTCCTGGGGCCCGTGCCGGCCGTGGGGGTCGCCGGGCTCGCGGCGGCGGCCGCGGTGGGCTGGTCGCGCCACGTCCTGCGGGCGCACACCCCCGGCCAGGTGGCGGCCGGGGCGGCGATCGGCGTCGCGACGCACCTGCTCCGCACGCTCGTCTACGGCTGAGGCCCGCCGCCCCGGCCCCGCATCACGATCCCGATTTCCGTTGTTTGAGCGGCCCATCACCGCCCGGGAGTGGATAACGTGGGGGGATGGCGGGTGACGGATCGCGATTGGTGTTCGGCTGCATGGGACTCGGCGGCGGGTGGGACGACGCGCCGCCGGACGCCGGCGACCTGGCCACCGCCCACGCCGCGGTCGACGCGGCCCTCGAAGCGGGCATCACCCTCTTCGACCACGCCGACATCTACACGCGCGGCAAGGCGGAAGAGGTCTTCGGCCGGGTCCTCGCGGAGCGGCCCGGCCTGCGGGACGAGATCGAGCTGCAGTCCAAGTGCGGGATCGTGCTCGCGGGCCCCGACGGGTCGGGCGGCCGCTACGACTCCTCGCCCGCCGTCCTCACGGCCCGCGTCGAGGACATCCTGCGCCGGCTCGGGATCGAACGGCTCGACGCGCTGCTGATCCACCGCCCGGACCCGCTGACCCCGATGGAGGATGTCGCGGCCGCGTTCGCCGGGCTGCGGGACGCCGGCAAGGTCGGCCGACTCGGCGTCTCGAACATGTCGGCGGCCCAGATGCGCGCGCTCCAGTCCGCGCTCGGCGAGGCGCCGGCGGTCAACCAGCTCGAGATGGGCCTGCACCGGCGCGATTGGCTCGAGTCCCAGGTCCTCGTCAACCACCCCGAGGGCGCGGCGCTCTCCTTCCCCGAGGGCACGATCGAGTACTGCCGCGCGGAGGGCGTGGAGCTGCAGGCGTGGGGCGCACTGGCCCAGGGACGCTACTCGGGCAGGAGTACGACGCCGGAGCCCGGCCCGGGTGCCGCGCCCCGCCCCGGGAGCGGGGCGGCGTCGCCCGAGGAGGAGGCGTCCGGCGTCGTCCGGGAACTCGCCGACGGCCTCGGCTGCGCGCCCGAGGCCGTGGTGCTGGGATGGCTCATGCGCCACCCGGCCCGGATCCGCCCGGTCATCGGTACCACGAACCCGGCGCGGATCGCCGCGTGCGCCGGCGCGGAGCGGGCCGCCGCGGCCATGGGGGCCGTGGACTGGTACCGCTTGTGGACCGCGGCCCGGGGGCGCCCGCTGCCGTAGGGTCCCGCCGTCGTCCGGCCCGCCGCGGCTGCCCTGCCGCGGCCGCTCGGGCCGGCCTCAGTCGGCGTTGACCGCGAGCTCGACGCTGACGGGGGTCGGCCGGGCGAAGAGGTCCAGCACGGGGCAGCGCGCGTCGACGACCTGGTGCAGCTCCTCGTAGCGCTCGGGGGTTTCCGGCCCGTTGAGGTGAACGGTCAGGCGCACCGCCGTGAAGCCGGGGCGCGTGTCCGGATCGGCGCCGAAGATCCCGCGGACGTCGAGGTCGCCCTCCGCCGTGATCTCGAGCGAGTCGATCGCGACGCCGAGCTGGTGCGCGTAGAGCCGGTAGACCACGACCTGGCAGGACACGAGCGCGCCGAGGGCGTACTCGACGGGGCTCGCGTCCGAATCGTCGCCGGCCAGCGCGGCGGGCTCGTCGACGACGAACTCGTGGCGGCCCGCCGTGACGCGCGTGGCGACGGAGCGCTCCGAGACGCCGTGGGCGCGGTAGACGGCCTTCGCGTTGGCCGTGTCCTCGCCGATGCGGCCCGCCCAGAAGGACGCGGCGTCGTCGAGGCGGCGGGCGCGCTCGGCGTCGAGGTCGGTGGTCCTCGGGGTGGCGGATCCGGTGGGAGACTGCTGGCCGGTGCCCGCAGCCTGTTCTGTGGTGGAGGTCATGTTGGGTCCTGCCCTTCGCGTCGTGGCGCATGCGGGCGCGTGCGCCGTGCTTACGCCCGCCGCCGCGGCGGGCGTCGAATCGTCACCTGGGGCACCCCGCTACAGCGAGGAGGGTTGCCGCCCGACCGGCCAGGGCCTTCAGGTCGGGTCTCTTGATTCCTGGCCTCGAGTCTCACGCTCCGGCCCGGGCCGCGGCAAGGACTTCCGTCACGCGGGGTCACCTCGTCATCCGGCGTCACGGGAGGCGGCCAAGGTCACGTGGCCTGCAGTTGTGCAAAGATTGCACTGGTGCATAAACTGTACCCATGCATGATTCACCCCTGAGCCTGCGCGAGCGCAACCGCCTCGAGACCTGGCGGGCCGTCCACGAGGCGGCCTCGGCCCTCGCCCTCGAGGACGGCCTCGCCGCCGCCACGGTCGATTCGATCGCCCGCCGCGCCGGCATCTCCAAGCGCACGTTCTTCAACTACTTCCCCTCCAAGGAGGACGCCGTCCTCGGGATGCGCGCCCCCGAGCTCCGGCAGGAGTTCATCGAGCGCTTCCGCGCCTCGGACGCCGAGCTGCTCGAGCGCACCGTGCGGCTCATGGCGGAGGTCCTGTCCACCGTGGTCGGCGATGGGAGCCGCTTCGAGCGCCGCAAGGAGCTCGTCGGCCGCTACCCCGAGCTGCGCGGGCGCGTGGTCCAGCACCTCAACGACGCCGAGGTCCTCGTGGACTCGGCCGTCAACGACCGCCTCAGCGAGGACCCGGCCACCGTCTCCGCCGAGCTCGGCGAGGACCCCGCGGCCCGCCGCGCGCTGCTCATGGCCGCCGCCACGATCGTCCGCTTCACCTACCGCCAGTTCCCCGGCGCCCCGCTCGAAGAGCTCGGCGCCCACCTCGGCGAATCCACCGACGTCTTCAGAAAGGTCCTGCGTCCCCGGCCATGACCACTTCCACCACCACGCCCGGCACCACCGCGCAGCCGCCCGCCCCCGAGGCGGACCGCAAGAACCACCTCGTCCTGCTCTTCGGCGGCCTCATGGTCACCATGCTGCTCGCCTCCCTCAACCAGACCGTGCTCGCCGCGGCCCTGCCGACGATCGTCGGCGAGCTGCACGGCGTCGAGCACATGGCCTGGGTCATCACGGCCTTCATCCTGGCCTCGACCGTGATGATGCCCGTCTACGGCAAGCTCGGCGACATGTTCGGCCGCAAGCCGCTCCTGCTCTTCGCGATCATCGTGTTCATCGGCGGCTCCGTGATCGGCGCCCTCGCCCAGGACATGAACGTGCTCATCCTCGGCCGGGCCATCCAGGGCATCGGCGGCGGCGGGCTCATGATCCTCTCGCAGGCGATCATCGCCGACGTCGTCCCCGCCCGCGAGCGCGGGAAGTACATGGGCATCATGGGCGGCGTGTTCGCCTTCTCCTCCGTCGCCGGACCACTGCTCGGCGGCTGGCTCACGGAGGGCCCGGGCTGGCGCTGGACGTTCTGGATGAACATCCCGCTCGGCGTGCTCGCCGTCCTCGCCGCCGTCTTCCTGCTGCACATCCCGCGCCCCTCCGCCGCCCAGCGCGGCCGGATCGACTACCTCGGCATGGCGCTCCTCGCCGTCGCGACGAGCGCACTCGTCCTCGCCGGCACGTGGGGCGGCGGGACCTACGCGTGGGATTCCCCGACGATCCTCGGCCTCTTCGCCGCGGCCGCCGTCGCCGGCGCCCTGTTCGTGTGGGTCGAGTCGCGCGCCGCCGAACCCGTCCTGCCGCTGGCCCTCTTCCGCAACCGCAACTTCAACCTGACCACGGTCGCCGGGCTCATGACCGGCATCGCCATGTTCGGGGCGATCGGCTACATGCCGACCTACCTGCAGATGGTCACGGGCTTCGGCCCCACCGAGGCCGGCCTGCTCATGATCCCCATGATGGGGGGCCTCCTGGTCACCTCGGTCCTCGTCGGCCGCCGCGTCTCGGTCACGGGCCGGTACAAGGCCGTCATGATCACGGGAACGCTCGTCACCGCGCTGGGCCTGGTCCTGCTCTCCACGATCCACGCGGACGCCCCGGTCGCCCTGATCTGCGCGTACCTCGCCGTCATGGGCATCGGCCTCGGCGCGAGCATGCAGCTGCTGACCCTCGTGGCGCAGAACTCCTTCCACCTCTCGATGGTCGGCACCGCGACGGCCGGGCAGAACTACTTCCGCCAGGTCGGCGCGACCCTGGGCTCGGCCGTCGTCGGCTCGCTCTTCGCCAGCCGGCTCAAGGAGCTCCTCGTCGAGAAGATGCCGGCCGGGGCCGGTGCGGGCGACGGCGGCAACTCGCTGACCCCCGCGCTCGTCGCCTCCCTGCCGGAGCCCGTGCGGGAGCTCATCGTCGCGTCCTACAACGAGGCCCTCGTGCCGCTGTTCCTGTGGATCGCGCCGCTCGCGCTCCTCGCGGCGCTCGCCCTGGCGTTCGTCACGGAGGACCCGCTCGCGACCAAGATCGAGCGCGATCTGCCGGCCGAGTCCCTCGGCGAGGGCCAGCTCGGCCACCTGCATGACACCCCGCAGGGCGGCGCCGGCGGGGAAGACGAGGGCGCGACCCCGCCCGTCGCGGCCGCCCCGGCTTCCGCGGGCGCCGCGTCCCCGGCCCGCCACGTGGCGGAGCCGCACCGGGACGCGAGGGGCTAGCTCCGGCGTCGTCCACGTCCCGCGCCGCCGCGGCATCCCGCGCGCGGCACCAGGGGGCCCGGTTTGCCGCCGCGGCCCCCTGCGGTGTGGGATGGAGGGGAACCCGCCGGGACCCCGGACGGGCAGCGTGAAGGAGCAGAGATGGCCGAGCCGATGAACGTCGGGTCCGTGGACGAGATCCCCGAGGGCGAGGCGATCGTCATCGAGGGCCAGGACAACCCCACGGGGAACGACATCGCCGTGTTCCACACCGAGTCCGGCGACTTCTACGCCCTCGACGACGAGTGCACGCACGAGACCGCCTCGCTCGCCGAGGGCTGGATCGAGGACGACTGCGTCGAGTGCCCCGTCCACGCCGCGAAGTTCTCCTTCGCCGACGGGGCCGCGCTGTGCCTGCCGGCCACGACCGGGGTCAGGACGCATAAGGTCGAGGTCGTCGACGGGCGGGTGCTCCTCTACCCCGGGACCCCCGCCGGATAGCCCGGCCCCTGGCTAGGACCAGGCGACGACGAGCCGCGCCGCGTCGCGGGGGATCGTCGGGTCGATGCCGGTCAGCTCGGTGAAGCGCCGCAGCCGGTTCATGAGGGTGTTGCGGTGGCAGAAGAGCCGCACGGCCGACGCGGAGACGCTCCCCGTTTCGAGGTAGGCGCCGACGGCCTCGCGGAGCCGGACCCGCTCCACCTCGCCGCAGCCCGCCAAGGCCAGCACGACGTCGGAATCGGCGCCCAGCCCGGCCTCGCCGAGGCGCACCCTGGCCAGACGCGCCCAGGCGGTGAAGGGGGTGAGCGCGGCGGTGTCGTCCGGAGTCGTCAAGAGGGCGAGCTCGCGGGCCAGCCGCGCCGCCGACCACAGGCCGGCGAGGCCCTCCACGGACGGGACCAGCCCGCAGCGCAGGCCCAGGACCCGCTCGAGCGCCTCCTGCCCGGCGGCCCCGCGGCCCGGCCCGGGCACCCAGAACGCCGCGAGCGCGTCGGCGAAGGGATGCGTGAACACCTCGAGCCCGCGCCGGGCGGCCAGCGCGAGGGCGACGCGGAGCCCGGCCGCGTCCTCCCCGGCAGCGACGGCCACGGCCAGGGCGGCGTCGGGATCGAGGCCGAGGCCGTCGGCGACGCGTTCGAGCTGCCCGGGCGGGGCGAGCGAGGGGCCGAACAGCGCGGCGACGAGGCCCTGCTTGACGGAGGACTCCTCCTGGGCCATCCGCGTCCGCTCGGCCATGTAGACGCCCTGGGTCTGGCTCGCGTAGCTGTCGACGACGTCCCACACGAGGTCCGCCCGGCCCACGAGCAGCGGCGCGTCCCCGGGGCCGGCGATCGCGGTCAGCGCGCCCCACAACACGGAGAAGTCGAGCCGGATCGCGGTCATGAGCGACTCCACCGGGATGCCGGCCCGCGCGCGGGAGACCCCGACGTCGGCGGCGATCCCCGCGAGGACCTCGGAAAGCCGGGCCGAATCGGGGTCCGGGCGCAGGCTCTCGATGAGCGCGGCGAACGACCCCGTGCCCGTGCGGCGGATCTCCGCGACGGGCAGGAGCGCCTCGGAGTAGTCGGAGAGGCCCAGGACGCGCTCGAGGAACGCCTCGGTCAGCGCGTCGACGGAGAGCCGGTCGAGCAGGGCGTCCCAGCGTCGGTCGAGCTCCTTGTTGTGTCCATCCACAGAACGTGATGCCTTTCGAGGGGTCACATGGGCACAAATTGTGCTTTTGCACACCATCGTGCGTCATTTCCGGGGCGAAACCAAGCCCCGTGACGGCCCTCACAGTGGAATGCTGGACGCAGGATCCCTCCCGTTCCGATCCCCACTCGTTCCCCTTCCCCACCAGCACCCCTTGCGGAGGCACAGCATGACCCAGACCAACCTCGAGGCCGGGGCCACCCGGACCATCACGGACAAGGAGGCCACCAAGGTCGCGGTCGGCGCCCTCGTCGGCACCGCGATGGAGTGGTACGACTTCTTCCTCTTCAGCGCCGCGGCCGCCCTGGTCTTCAACGTCCAGTACTTCACCAACGAGAACGCCACCGCCGCCGCGATGGCCTCCTTCGCCACCTTCGGTGTGGGCCTCGTGGCCCGCCCGATCGGCGGCATGATCTTCGGCGCGATGGGCGACAAGATCGGCCGCCGCAAGACGCTCATGGTCACGATCGTCGGCATCGGCATCATCACGGGCTTCATCGGCCTGCTGCCCACCTACGCCGCGATCGGCATCGCCGCCCCCGTCCTGCTGGTCCTGCTGCGGATCGCCCAGGGCCTGTTCGTCGGCGGCGAATGGTCCGGCGCCATGACGATCGTCGTGGAGAACGCCCCGCTGCAGCGCCGGGCGCGCTACGCCGCCCTGCCGCAGATCGGCTCCCCGATCGGCACGATCTTCTCCTCCGGCGGCTTCTTCCTGATGACGCTGTTCTTCTCCCAGGAGTCCTTCGATTCCTTCGGCTGGCGCATCCCGTTCCTCGCGGCGTTCCCGATGCTCCTGATTGCCCTCTACATCCGCTCGCGCCTCGACGAGTCGCCCGTGTTCCTCGAACTCCAGGAGCAGGAGCAGACGGAGCACGCCCCGGTCCGCACCGTGCTGCGCGAAAGCTGGAAGCACATCATCATCGGCATGGCCGCGGCCCTGCTCGGCGTCGGCGGCTTCTACCTGGTCACGGCGTTCGTGGTCTACTACGGCACGCAGATCCTGGGCTACAGCGCCTCCCTGATGCTGGCGGGCACGGTCATCGCGGCGATCGTCGAGATCCCCGTCCTGATCGCGGGCGGCCGCCTCGCGGAACGCTTCGGCGCCTCCAAGGTGATCATCTACGGCGGCATCGCCTCCGCGATCGCCGCGATCCCGGCGTTCCTCATGCTCGAGACGGGCGTCGACGCCCTCGTGATCGGCGGCATGGTCCTGGCCGTCTCCACGCTGTCCTTCCCCTACGCCGCGTCCGGCACGGTCCTGACCGGCCTCTTCCCGGCCCGGACCCGCTACACCGGGGTCGGCTTCGCCCAGAACGTCGCGGGCATGGTCTCCGGCTTCATCCCGCTCGCCGCGACCGGCTTCGTCGCCGCCGCGGGCGGGCACTGGTGGCCCGCCGCCGCGATGCTCGCCTTCCTCGGCCTGTTCACCGCCGTCGCCGGCTCGATCGCCCCGCGCATGAGCGTGGACCTGCCCGGCTTCAAGCACTAGGACGACGCCGGCGCGCGCCCCGGGCGCGCGCCGGTTCCGTCTGGCGGCCATCGGTGCCGCCACCGCCGCCGTTCTCCCCGATGTCCCCGAAAGGACCCCGCATGCCGACCTCCGCCGGCCACCTGATCGTCCGCCAGCTCGAAGCCCACGGCGTGCAGCGCGTGTATTCGCTGCCGGGCGAGAGCTTCCTGGACGTGCTCGACGGGCTGCACGATTCGCCGATCAGCACCGTCGTGGCCCGGCACGAGGGCGGCGCCGGGTTCATGGCGCTCGCCGAGGGCCGGCTCACCGGGTTGCCGGGCATCGCCATGGTGACGCGGGGGCCCGGGGCCGCGAACGCGCTCATCGCCGTGCACACCGCGTGGCAGGACGCGACCCCGCTCGTGCTGTTCGTCGGGCTCATCCCCGTCGCCGACCGCGGCCGCGACTCCTTCCAGGAGTTCAGCCTCGAGGGCTGGTTCGGCTCCACCGCCAAGCGCGTCCTGGTCCTCGACGACGAGCACCGCGCCGCCGAGCTCGTCGCCGAGGCGATGCATGCCGCCGCGTCGGGCCGTCCGGGTCCCGTGGTGGTGGGCCTGCCGGAGGACGTCCTGGTCCGGACCACGGAATCGGGCGCCGTCCCGCCGCGTCCGGTCCCGGCTCCCGCGCCCGACGCGGGGACCGCGGCCGAGCTCGCGGCCCGCCTCGCCGCGGCCGAACGTCCGCTGATCGTCGCCGGCGGGGACGGCTGGACCGTGCCCGTCACGGGATCCGGGAACGACGCCGATGCCTCCTTCCCCGGGCGGCCGGCCTCGGGCGCGGCGCGGGACGGTGCCGCGGGGGCGGGTCCACGGACCGCGGGCGCCGTCCTCGCGGCGTGGGCCGAGGCCGCGCACGTCCCGGTGGCCGCGGACTGGAGGGCGTACGACGCCGTCCCGCACTCCAGCGGCGCCTACGCGGGCTACCTGGGCTACTACCGTTCCGACGAGCTCGCCGCCCGCTACCGCGAGGCCGACCTGCTGGTGTTCGTGGGCTGCGGGCGCTCCGACGTTCCCTCCGACGGATACACGGCCGGGCTCGACGCGACGACCGTCGTCGTCCTGCCCGACCCGGGCGCGGCGACCCACGCGGGCCGGATCGACCAGCAGATTGTGGCCACCCCGGCGTCGTTCGCCTCCGCCCTCCCCGCGCCGCGGGACGCGCGCGGCACCCGCGGCAGCGCGTGGATGGACGCGCTTGACGAGGCGAGGCGCCGCTTCGCCGACGCGGCCCCCGAGGACCCGGCGTCCGGCGTCGACCTCGGCGTGGCGTTCGGCCTGCTCGAGGAGAAGCTGCCCGCGGACCGCACCGTCACCTACGGCGCCGGGAACGCGACCCTGTGGGGCCACCGCTACCTCCGCCACGCCGGGCCCGGCACGCTCGTCGGCCCGCGCAACGGGGCCATGGGCGTATCCGTGCCCGCCGCGGTCGCCGCGTCGATCATCGACCCGGACCGCCTGGCCGTGGCCGTTTGCGGCGACGGGGACTTCCTGATGAACGGGCAGGAGCTCGCCGTGGCCGCGGCGCACGGCACGGCCCCGCTCGTCGTGGTGGTGGATAACGGGGTGTTCGCGACGATCGTCCAGCACCAGGAGAAGCACTACCCGGGCCGGCCCTCCGGCACCGGCATGACCAACCCGGACTTCGCCGCCCTCGTGGCCAGCTTCGGCGGCCACGGCGAGACCGTGCGGGACACCGCCGGGCTGGCCGGCGCGATCGACCGCGTCGTCGAGGCCGCCACGGTCCGCAGGGTCCCCGCCCTGCTGCACCTCGTGATCGATCCGGCGACCATGCCGCCCTCGACCGCGGCGGCGCCTTCGGCCGGGGAGCGCGCGTGAGGCTCGACCTGATCCTGCGCGACGCGGACATCGTCACCCTCGAGGCCGGGCGCCCGCGCGCCCACAGCGTCGGCGTCCTGAACGGGCGGATCGCCGGCTTCGACGAGGAGCTCGACGGTTGCACGGCCGATCAGGACCTCTCCCTCGGCGGCGCCACGGTGGTCCCCGGCTTCATCGACGCACACTGCCACACCACCTGGTGGGGGCTCGGCCTGGGCTCCGTGGACCTGTCCGCGGCGCGCGGGCTCGATGAGGTCTACGCGCTCCTGGAGGAGGAGGTCCGCCGGCTCGACGCGCAGGCGTCCATGGAAGCCGCCGCTCCCGCATGGGTCCACGGCACGGGCTTCAACCACGAGCACCACGGCGGCGCCTTCCCCGAGCTGGCCCGGCTCGACGCCATCACGGGCGGCCGCCCCCTTTACATCCGCCACACCTCGGGCCATCAGTCGGTGACCAACACGGCGACGCTGCGCCTCGCCGGGGCGCTGGTGCCGGGCTTCGAGGATCCCGTGGGCGGTTCCGTGGTCCGGGACGCGGATGGCGCGCCCACCGGCGTCGTCGAGGAATCCGCGCAGGCCCTGATCCAGGCGCTCCTGCTCCCGTACTCCCGGGAACGGATCGTCGAGGCGCTCGACGCCGCCACGTCCCGCTACGCCGCCGAGGGCATCACGAGCTTCACGGAGGCCGGGGTCGCCGGCGGGTGGATCGGGCACAGCCCGCTCGAGGTCGCCGCGTACCAGGCCGCCCTCCGCACGGGTCGGCTGCATGCTCGGGCGCAGCTCATGCCCACGCTCGACGCCCTCCACCCGGTCGCCGGCCACGCCTCCGACCTGCACGGAGCCGGCGAGGGCCGCGGCCTGGACCTCGGCCTCGCGGCCGGCTTCGGCGACGAGCGGCTCTCGCTCGGACCCGTCAAGGTGTTCCTCGACGGATCGCTGCTCGGCGCCACCGCCGCCGTGACGGAGGACTTCTGCGGGCACCCGCACAACCACGGCTACCTGCTGGACGACGCCGCCGCCTTCCGCTCCCGCGTCGACGACGCCTATCGCGCGGGCTGGCCCGTGGCCCTGCACGCGATCGGCGATGAGGCGATCGACCTGGCCCTGGAGATCATCACCGGCTGCCAGGAGGCGTACGGGCCCAACGCGCTGCCCAACCGGATCGAGCACTTCGGCATCGCGAGGCCCGATCAGGTCGAGGCCGTCGCGCGGCACGGGATCGCCGTGACCCCGCAGGCCTCGTTCATCGGCCCGCTCGGCGACCAGATGGCCGCCCTCGTCGGGCCGGAACGCGAGGGCTGGCTCTACCGCGGGCGGTCGCTCGTCGACGCCGGGGCGCTGCTGGCCGGCTCCTCCGACCTGCCCGTCGCCGACAACCGCGTGCTCCGCGCGCTGCAGTCCAGCGTGGACCGGCTGAGTGACGGCGGGCGCGTCCTCGGCGGAACGACGGACGGAGTCCCGGCCGAGGGCCTCACACCCGAGGAGGCCCTGCGCAGCTACACCGACTGGGCTGCGAGGGCCACGGGCTGCGGCGCGGACAAGGGCACGCTGCGCGCCGGCAAGCTCGCCGACTTCGCCGTGCTCTCCGGCAACCCCCTCGAGGTCCCGGACATCTCCGCCCTCGAGGTCCTCGCGACCCTCGTCGGCGGCTGCTTCACCCACAACGCGCTGCCCCTCGACACGTCGACCCCCGACACCCCGACCCACCATGCGCTGCCCGGCGACCCGCCGGCGGCCAACGACCCGACCCTTCCCGCGCACGACGCGGCGTCCGGCACCCGGCCGGGCCCCGGCGTCGTCCTCCCCGCATCCTGACGAACGGAGCCGTGACATGAGCACCACCGCCACCACCACCCAGACCGCCCGCGCCGCAGAGGCAGCCCGGGCCTTCCTGGCCGACTTCCGTTCCATGAGCACCTTCGGCGCCACCGCCGGCGGGGGAGTGGACCGCCAGGCCGCGACCCCCGCCGACGGGCAGACCCGCCACTGGTTCCGCGGGCTCGTCGAAGGCCACGGCTTCGAGGTCCGCTACGACGCGGTCGGCAACCAGTTCGCCCTGCTCGAGCTCGTGCCCGGCGCGCCCTACGTCGCGATCGGCTCCCACCTGGACTCGCAGCCGCTCGGCGGACGCTTCGACGGAGCCTACGGAGTGCTCGCCGCGGCGCACGCCGCGATCCGGCTCCAGGAGCGCTTCGCGGCAGAGGGGGCGCCGGCCTTCAACCTGGCGGTCGTGAACTGGTTCAACGAGGAGGGCTGCCGCTTCAAGCCCTCGATGATGGGCAGCTCCGTGTTCACCGGCAAGCTCCCGGCCGAACAGGTCCTCGCCACGACCGACCCCCAGGGCGTCACCGTGCGGGAGGCCCTCGAGGCCATCGGCACGGTCGGCGACTTCAGCCTCGACGTGGCCGCGTACCTGGAGATCCACATCGAGCAGGGGCGATCGCTCGAGGACAACGGGCTGACCATCGGCCTGGTCGAGTCCACGTGGGGGGCCAACAAGTACGAGTTCGTGGTGCACGGCGAGCAGGCCCACACGGGCGCCACCGTGATCGCCGACCGCCACGACGCGCTGCTCGGCGCCTCCGCGCTGGTCGTGGCCGCGCGCGAGATCGCCGAGGAATTCAGCACCGAAGAGCACGCCGTGATCACCTCGTGCGGGGAGTTCACGGTGTTCCCGAACTCGCCCGTCGTCGTGGCGAGCCGCGTGAACCTCCTCGTGGACCTGCGCAGCACGGACGCCGAGGTGCTCGCCGCGGCCGACGCCGAGCTGCACCGGCGCGTCGCGGCGATCGAGGAGCGGGCCTCCGTGCGGATCGAGCGCGGGGCGGAGCACGTGTGGGCGTCCAAGGCCTACGACGCCTCCGGCATGGAGCTCGCCGCCGCGTGCGCCGAGGACCTGGGGCTGCCCTACGGCACGGTCCGCACGCTCGCCGGGCACGATTCGACCAACATGAAGGACATCGTGCCCACGATCATGCTGTTCGTGCCGAGCGTCGAGGGCGTCTCCCACAACGAGAAGGAGCTCACGAGCGATGAGGACATGCTCGCCGGAGTCGAGCTGCTGACCGAACTCGTCGGCCGGGTCGCCCGCGGGGAGTTCGTCGACGCCCCGGGCCGATAGGCCGTGCGGTGCGCCCGGATCCCGTGAAGTCGGCGAGACTGCGGTCTGGAGCTCAGTTCACGGGGTAGACCCCATGAACTCGGCAACGGCCCGCGGTCTCGCCCAGATGACGTGAACTGGGCACGGGATGGGCACGCCGCGGACAGCATTCGGCCCTGCCTGCGCCGTCCCGTCCTGATCTGGATGGCCGGTTCACGCCGCGGGTCGGCGCCATGCCCACGTGAGCCGTCTCGCCTCTGACTGGTCCCGCGCGGTGCGCCCAGATCCCGTGAAGTCGGCGAGACTGCGGTCTGGAGCTCAGTTCACGGGGTAGACCCCATGGTCTCGGCAACGGCCCGCGGTCTCGCCCAGATGACGTGAACTGGGCACGGGATGGGCGGGCCGGGATGTCACGAAAGGGTCACGGTCTGACCGGTTTGACCGGATGAGCGCCCGGCGCGTCGAACCCTGTGTCTAGGGTGGAAACCCCTGACGAGGACCTGGAAAGCCCTGTCGGGAACTACGCAACCAGGGTGAAGAAGGTCAAAACGTGTGGGAATTCGTGGGCGAGAGGTCTCGCCAAATACTGTTTGCCTCGTGGCAGCACTTGAGCCTGGTGGTCCAGTGCCTTGTGCTGGCGACGGTGATCGCCGTCGTCATCGCCGCGCTCGTCTACCGCAGCAAGGCCGCCAGCAGCGCGGCCAACAGCGTCTCCGCGATCGGCCTGACGATCCCGTCGTTCGCGATGATCGGCCTCTTGATCGCCCCGTTCGGTTTCGGCGTCCCGCCGGCGGTGATCGTGGTGGCCTTCTTCGCCGCCCTGCCGATCCTGCGCAACGCCGTCGTCGGCCTGAACGGCATCCCCCCGAGCATCGTCGAATCGGCGCGCGGCATCGGCATGAGCCGGATGCGCACCCTGGCCACCGTTGAGATCCCCATGGCCTGGCCCGTGATCCTGGCCGGCGTGCGCGTGTCCGCGCAGATGGTCATGGGAGTCGCCGCCGTCGCGGCCTACGCGCTCGGCCCCGGTCTCGGCGGCTTCATCTTCTCCGGCCTGTCCCGCCTCGGCGGCGCCAACGCGTTCGAATCGGTCCTCGTCGGCGTCGTCGGCGTGATCATCCTGGCCTTCCTGCTCGACCTTCTCCTCGCCGGCCTCGGCCGGCTGACCACCCCGCGAGGTATCCGTGTCTGACACCCAAACCACCCAGACCCATCGTCCCGAGGGCGTCACCGGCGCCTCGATCCTCCTGCAGGAGGTCACCAAGCAGTACCCCGGGCAGGTCAAGCCCGCCGTGGGCGGCCTGACACTGGAGATCCCGGCGGGCAGCGTCGTGATGTTCGTCGGCCCGTCCGGCTGCGGCAAGACCACCACGCTGAAGATGATCAACCGGCTCATCGAGCCCAGCAGCGGAAGCATCGTCATCAACGGCGAGGACGTCACCGGCATGGACGGGGACAAGCTGCGCCGCCAGATCGGCTACGTCATCCAGGCGGGCGGGCTCTTCCCGCACATGAGCGTCGCGACGAACATCGGCCTGGTGCCCAAGATGCTCGGCTGGGACAAGGCGCGGATCGCGGCCCGGGTCGACGAGCTGCTCGAGCTGGTCTCCCTCGACCCGGACACCTACCGCGACCGCTTCCCCAAGGAGCTCTCCGGAGGGCAGCAGCAGCGCGTCGGCGTGGCCCGTGCGCTCGCCGCCGATCCGCCCGTCCTGCTCATGGACGAGCCCTTCGGCGCGGTGGACCCGATCACGCGCCAGCGCCTGCAGGACGAGCTGATCAACATCCAGTCGGAGCTGCAGAAGACGATCGTGTGCGTGACCCACGACTTCGACGAGGCCGTGAAGCTCGGCGACTGGATCGCGGTGTTCGACGAGGGCGCGCAGCTGGTCCAGTACGACTCTCCGGACCGCATCCTCGCGAACCCGGCCAACGAGTTCGTGGAGAACTTCATCGGCTCCGGCGCCGGCCTCAAGCAGCTCACCCTGGCGCGCGTCGACGACGTCGAGCTGGCGGAGGCCGTCACGGCGTCCCCGGGTGACCTCGCGAGCGACGTCCTCTCCCGCCTGCAGGGCGCCGGGCACAAGAACGCGGTGGTCCTGGACCGGCGCGACCGCCCCATCCAGTGGCTCTCGCGCCGTCAGCTGAGCCGCATGCAGGTCGTCACGGAGCATGTGGACCCGAACCTCCCGCTCGTCTCGGACCGCTCCACGCTCAACGACGCGCTCGACGCGATGCTGGTCGGCAGCGCGAGCGCGGCCCTGGTCACGGGCCGCCGCGACGTCTTCCGCGGTCTCGTCACCGTGGATACGGTCATGGACTCGATCCGGGCCGCGCAGGAGGCCGCCCTCGAGGACTCGGATTCCCCGGTGGGCCTGAACAGCGGCGCCCTTCCGACGACGGCGGCGGCCTCCGCGGTCGCCGCGGCGGGGAACGACGACGGGGCCCCGCCTGCCGCTTCCGGCCCGGCCCCCACGACGCCCGGGGACGGCCCGGGGGAGGGAGGCGGGCGATGAGCGCCGCCGCCGTCCCCGCCGCCGGCGGGCCCCGGGAGGTCGACGCCGGCCTCGCGACGTGGAAGGCGCTGTGGTGGCAGATCGGCGGGATCGGCCTCGCCTTCGCCGTCGTCGTGGCCTGGCTGCTGACCGCGGACCTCACGGAGACCGAGCGCACCACCCTGGCACCGTCGGCCCTCTGGGGCTACACGGTCGAGCACCTGCAGCTCACGGCCGCCTCCGCGCTGATCGTCCTGCTCATCGCCATCCCGCTCGGCATCCTGCTGACGCGCGGACGCATGCGCCGCTACGCCGGGCCCATCATGGCCGTGGCGAACTGGGGCCAGGCCGCCCCGGCCATCGGCCTGATCGTGCTGCTCGCGATGTGGCTCGGCTTCACCGCGTGGACGGCCGTCGTCGCGCTCGTCGCCTACGCCGTGCTGCCCGTGCTGCGCAACACCATGGTGGGCCTGAACCAGGTCGACGCGCGGCTCGTCGAGGCCGGCCGGGGCATGGGCATGAGCGCCTCCGCGGTGCTCTTCAAGGTCGAGCTGCCGCTCGCCGTGCCCGTGATGCTCTCCGGCATCCGCACCGCCCTCGTGCTGCTCGTCGGCACCGCCACGCTCGCCACGTTCATCAACGGCGGCGGCCTGGGCATCCTCATCACCACGGGCGTGAACCTGAGCCTGACCACGGTCCTCGTCGCGGGGTCGGTCCTCGTGGCCCTGCTCGCGCTCGTCGTCGACTGGCTGGGCCGGCTCGTGGAGCACCTCGCCCGCCCGAAGGGACTCTAGACATGCAGAAGAATCCGCGCCGGAAGCACCTCCGGCGTCGTACCCTGGCCGCCGCCGCGGCGCTGACCGCCGGCGCCCTGCTCGCCGGATGCGGGCTCCAGCCCGCCGCGTCCTACGTCCCGCAGGCCGGGCCGGGCAGCATCGCCCCCGTCGAGGGCCTGCCCGAGGGCGCCGCCATCACCGTGACGAGCAAGAACTTCACCGAGCAGCTGGTCCTCGGCAAGATCGCCGTGATCGCGGCCCAGGCCGCAGGGTTCGAGGTCACCGACCTGACCAACGTCCCGGGCAGCCAGCCCGTGCGCGAGCTCATGGTCTCGGGGCAGGCCGACTTCACGTGGGAGTACACGGGCACCGCCTGGATCACCTACATGGGCGAGGAGGAGGGCATCCCGGACCAGCGCGAGCAGTTCGAGGCCGTCCGGGACGCCGACGCCGCCAACGGGCTGGTCTGGGGCGAGCCGGCCCCCCTGAACAACACCTACGCGATGGCCGTGCGCAGCGAGGCCGTCGAGGAGCTCGGCGGGATCTCCGCGATGTCCCAGATCGCCGAGCTGCCGGTCGAGGAGCGGACGTTCTGCCTCGAGCCGGAGTTCAATTCCCGCCCCGACGGCTTCAACCCGATGCTCTCCGCCTACGGGCTCGAGCGCGGCGCCGCGGACGGCGTGCCGGATGCGAACGTCGGCATCTACGACACGGGCGCGGTGTACACGGCCACGGACAACGGCGACTGCAACTTCGGCGAGGTCTTCACGACCGACGGCCGGATCGACGCGCTGGACCTGACCGTGCTCGAGGACGACGCGATGTTCTTCCCCGCCTACAACGGGGCGCCCGTGTTCAACGCCGAGACCCTCGCCGAGTACCCGCAGCTCGAGGAGGTCTTCGCGCAGGTCTCGCCGCTGCTGACCGACGAGGTGATGCGGCAGCTGAACCTGCGCGTGGACGTCAACGGCGAGGAGCCCGCAGACGTGGCATTCGACTGGATGGTCTCGGAGGGGCTCGTCACCGAGGCGGGGTAGCGGGTCCGTCCTCCGCGTCCCGCGTCAGCAGTTCCAGAAAGCGGGTGTTGATGAAAAGAAGCTCCCGGCCGGCATGGACCTCTTCGAGCACCCCGTGCTGGACCAGCGACTTCAACCACTTCGTGGCCGTGGGCCTCGAGACTGCGCAGGCGTCCATGACATTGGCGATCCGGCAATAGGGCTGCTCGAACAAGACGTCCAGGAGCCGGATGTTGGCGTTGGGGATCGTCCGGCCGATCTGCTGCTTCACGGTGGACTGCAGGACGTGGGTGCGGGCGGCCTTCTGCAGGGTCGACGACGAGGTCTGCCGGACGCCCTCGAGCACGTACTCCACCCAATCGGTCCAGGCCTCGTCGGACGTGACGGCGCGGAGCGAGGCGTAGTACTCGTCCTTGTGTCCGATGATGTAGCGGGACAGGTAGAGCACGGGCCGGCTCAGCAGGCCGGCGGCGACGAGCATGAGGACGTTGAGGATCCTTCCGGTGCGGCCGTTCCCGTCGTCGAAGGGGTGGATGGCCTCGAACTGGTAGTGGGCGAGCGCCATGGCCGTCAGGGGATCGAGCTCGTGATCCGCGTTGACGAACTTCTCCCAGGACCCGAGCTTCTCGTCGATGACGGCCCTGCCCTCCGGTGGGGTGTAGGCGGCCCGGCGCGTCACCGGGTCGCCGATGAAGGTGCCCAGTCCGGTCCTGAGGTCCATGCGGCGGCCCTTGATGATCGAGCACACCTCGCGGGCGGTGTTCGTGGTGACGATGCCCCGCTGGGATACCAGGGCGAAGCCTTCCATGAGGGCCGTCCGGTAGCGCAGGGCCTCGCGCGTCGCCGGGTCTGCGGACGAGGCGTCCTGGGCATGGCGGAAGAGGTCGTCGCTCGTCGTGACGATGTTCTCCACTTCGGAACTCGCCTGGGCCTCCAGCAGGGGAATGGCGTTGATGAGCACGCTGGGATTCGCCATGGTGGACACGGCCTGGTTGAGGGCGGCGAGCGAAGACCGGGCTTCAATGGCGAGCTTGAGGACCGGCCTGGTCTCGACCTCACGGCGGGGAGGCAGTGGAGGGAGGTCGTTGAAGGGGGAGTCGGCGCGCCAGGAAGTCATGCGCAGAACGTAGCACTGTTGCATATACATGCAAAGTATTAGCGGGATTTTTTGCATGTTTTATCGAGCGCTGTTCGCGGAGACGGAGCGTCGACCGCCGCGGGAGCCAACGCGGGGCGGAGGCCCCGCACCACCCCCAAGCGTGTGGTGCGGGGCCTCCGCGGGCCGGGATCGGCGTGCCGCTCAGCGCACGACGATCGTGATCGCCCGGTTGGCCCGGTCGACCGTGACGCGGTCCCCCCGGGCCGCGTCCGCGGGCGCCGTCCCCACGGCGCCCTCCTCCGGCCCCGGATCGAGGGAGTCGTCGCGGCCGGAGCCGCTGCCCTCGAGGGTCTGGCCCGTTTCCTGCTGCCCCGACGATTCGTCGAGGGCACCGGTGGCCGTCCCGGGTTCCGCCGCCCCGAGCGGGAACAGCGGCGCCCCGGGCCGCCAGAAGGTGTAACCCCAGTTCACGGACCAGGAGTAGGACCAGCTGGCCCGCGTCCCGTTGGCCCGGAACAACAGGTTCGTGAAGCGGGCGTCGTGTCCGCTGCGCGCCAGCATCACGGGTCCCGGGTTGCCCTGGAACGTGAACTGGTCCAGCACGGCGCCGGTCGTGGAGTGGGACCGGAACGTGAGGCCGTTGAGCCGCACGGTGTTGATGCCGGGGTTGAACATCCTGATCGAGACCCGGATGTAGGCCTCCTGGCCGGAGCCGAGGAACACCGGCGTCACCTGGATCGAGGACCAGATCCGCGAGGCCGCCTCGAGCGCCGCCCGGGCGTCGATCCGGCCGAATCCGAAGTGCTGGTCCCGGCCGGCGGTGCCGAGGTCCCGGGCGGTGAGCTTGATGATGTCCTCGACCTCCCAGGAGCGCAGCGCCGGATCCACCGCGAGGATCAACGCCATCAGCCCTGCCACGTGCGGGGTCGCCGACGAGGTGCCGTTGAAGGTGTTGATGTAGTTCCCGGCGCCGTAGCCGCCGGCCCCCATGATGTCGGTGGTCGGGATCTTCACGCCCGGTGCCACGACGTCGACCTCGGGGCCGTAGTTCGAGCCCCACCAGTTCTCGCCGTCGAGGCTCGTCTTGCTCTTGCGCTGGTCCCACTGGTTGCTCGCCCCGACGGCCATGAAGCCGCGGATGCCGGGGGAGAGGCGGGCCGGGTAGCCGACGCCGAGGACGTCGCCGTTGCCCGTGGCCGCGGCGATCACGGCGCCCCGCCCCCCGCGCCCGGTGGTCTGGGCGTAGACGAACGCGTTGGTGACGACCGTGCTGGCGCCGCTGCCCCAGGAGTTGTTGAGCACGTCCGCGCCGAGGTCCACGGCGCGGCGGATGCCCGCGGCGAGGATGGCGTCGGTCGTGGACCAGAAGCCGCCGCCGATGCCGTAGGCGACGCGGATGTGGCGGATGCGGCTGTTCGGTGCGACGCCGGCGACGCCGCGCCCGTTGTGGGCCGTCGCGGCGGCGATGCCCGCGCAGGCGACGCCGTGTCCGTCGGCCGGGTTCGGCGTCGGATCGTTGTCGTTGAAGCGGGCGTCGAATCCCGGAGCCAGGACGTAGTCCTCGTGGGCGTTGCCGCCCTCGTCGATGACGGCGACCGAGATGGCGGAGCTGCCGCGCGAGATGTCCCAGGCCTCCGGGCAGCGGATCTTGGCGATCCCCCATTGGGCGGACAGGAGCGGGTCGTTCGGCGTGAACGCGGGTCCCGCCTCGTCGTGGACCGCCCCGTTGAGCCGGGCGAGCTCCTCGAGCTCGTCGACGGGGGCGGAGAGCCGCGGCTGGAGCCTCACGAAGTTCGGGACGGCGTAGTCGACGGCGTCGAGCTCGTGCAGCTCGTTGGCGATGGCGACGGCCGAGTCCTGCTCGCGGAGGGTGCGGACCAGGAGCGCGCCGGGCTCCGGGTAGTCCGCCTGCACGGTCTCGAGGTGGTGCTTCTTGAGCAGGCGCGCGGCGTCCGTCTCCTGGGCGGTCTTGACGATCAGCTCGCCGTTGTCGACGAGGGCGGCCGGCGCGTCCACGCCGTCGTCCTCCGCCGTCTCGTAGACGTCCGGCCCGGTGGCGTCGCCCGCGGCACGGGCAGCCGTCGCCGCGGTCGCCGCGCCGTCGACCTTGAAGACCACGAGGTCCTGGTCGGGAACGCGGAGGACCTGGACGGGCTCCTGCGGATCGGTGGAGGCGGCCGCGGACCGTTGGGCCAGCGACTCGGCCTCCTCGGGCGTCGCTCGGACGGCGACGAAGTGCGACGACGGGACGAGCGGCACGCGCTCCCCGTCGGCGTAGTAGTAGGCCGGGGCCTGCGTGGTCTCTGGCATGGCGCTGCTCCTCTAGCTGCTCCTGGTGCGCCGCGTCTTTGCGTCGCACCAGCTAAGAGGGGCCTCCGCGGTCCCTGATACAGGAAGTGCCGACTTTCTTTGGTCTGCAGATCCTGTGGGCTCCCGAGCCGGAGCCGCGCATGATCTGCACTCCAAACCGGCTCAGCCCACCCGCCAGCCGGAGCCGAACCACGCGAAGCTGCCGTCCAGCATGCCATCGGCCGCGGCGGCGAGCGCCGAGGGCCCGTCCTGTCCGGCGGCGAGGCGCGAATGCAGCTCGGGCATCAGGCGCGCGGCCACGTGGTCCGGGACGTCGGTCAGCGGCGCCACGACGGCCTTCACCCCCATGGCCAGGAGACTCGAGGTGAGCCCCAGGGCCTCGTCGCCGGGCCGCAGCCGCCCGCGCCCGGCGCCGCACGCCGACAGCACCACAAGCGAGGCCCGGATCGGCACCTGTTCGAGCTCGTGCGCGAACAGCGCGCCGCCGTGCAGCCGCAGCGAGGAGAACAGGGGGCTGTCCTCGCGGTGCCGCCCGTGCGCGGCGAGGTGGACGACGTCGTACGCGGCCAGCGCCGCCGTGACCGCGGCCGGCTCCGCAGGGATCGTCAGCGCCCCGGGCCAATGGCCCGCGACCCGCGCGCATTCGTGGCGGGCCAGCGCCAGCCCCGGGCCGGCGGCGACGGCGACGCGGGGCGGCCGGCCGAGTTCCGTGCGGCCCGCGTCCCACGCGCCGACGGAGCGGCTCAGCGTCACGCCCCGGCCGCGCAGGCCCGGCAGCATGCCCCACGGCAAGCGGGCCAGCGCCCCGCTGGGGACCACGACGATCGGCCCTTCGGCGACCGGGCCGGGCAGGATCGCGTCCTCGAGCCGGGCGAGGGAGTCGCCGAGGGAGGACAGCACGACGGCGGCGAGCGGCCCCGCGGGTGCCTGCGCCGCGGCGGCCGCATCGGCGACGGCTCGGTCCACGAGCTCGGTGATCCGGGGCCGGTCCCCGAGCCGCTCGAGGCGGGCGGGCCGCCCCGGTTCCACGGCCACCACGTGCAACGCGTCCCCGGCCCAGAAGTAGCTCAGCACGCTGGCCGGCCCCCACGCGGCGCGGGAGAGGCGCGGCCCGGGCCCGGCCCGCGCCTCGGACCGGCCGGACCAGTAGTGCTCGCGCAGACGGTGTTCGATCCCCGCGGCCTCGGCCCGCAGCCGCCCCGCCTCGGAGGGCCCGGCCGTGCGGACCTCCTCGTGGTGCCGGCGCAGGCTGGACCACAGCCCGGCGACCCGTGCGTCGCCCGGTGGGTGCACGGAAGGGACCCCCTGGAGGGCGTGGCGCCAGCGTTCGGTGGCGCGCAGGGCGGCCCACGCGTCGCCACCGGCCGCGGCCCGGGCGAGGTCGATCCGCATGACGGGCGCCAAGTGGACCGCGACGGCGGTGCGCAGGTCCAGGCTGGCCACGCCGGCCCGGGCGGCGGCCGTGTCCCGGGCGGCGGCTCGCAGGAGCCTCCCGCGGGCGGCGGGATCCTGCGCCGTCGCGAGCTGGGCGAGCACGGCCAGAATCCGCGTCGAGAGGTACGGCGAGGCGCGCATCCGCCGCAAGCGCGCCCGGGCGTCGGCCGGCAGGGCGGGGGAGTCCGACGCCGGGGCCCCGCCCGGGTGCCGCGCCGCGACGAGGGCACGGGGTGGCTCGGGCGCCGAAGCGGTGAAGCCGGCGGGGTTGCCTGGCCCGTCCGCACCGGAGGCGGCGCGGCCCGTGGCGATGAGGGCCAGCGCGATGGCCCGGTCGGCGAGCCACGGCCTGCCGGCGTGGCGCGCCGCCGCGGCGAGGGCGGTGGCCTGGTCGGCGAGCAGGGCCGGATCCATGGACTCGACGGGACCGGAGCCCAGGAGCAGGGCCTCGAGCCGGACGGCCTCCGCCTCCTGGGCGCGGGCGTCCTCGCCGCGCTCGGTGGACTCGGCCACGACGGCGGCGGCGAGCCGGACGGCATCGGCGGGGCGGCCGGCCAGCACCGCGCAGCGCGCCTGGTCCAGCCGGGCCTCGCCGCATTCCGCGGCCAGCCCGGCGTCCCGCAGTTCGCCGACCGCCTGCTCGATCAGCGGTGCGGCGTCCTCGACAAGCCCGGCCTCCATCAGCACGCGGGCACGGTCGTGGCGCGCGACGGAGCGGTCGACCTCGACGTCCAGCCCGTCCGCCTCCGCCATGATGCGCAGGGCCGCCGGCAGGTCGCCGCGCAGGTACTCGACGAAGCCCAGGTTGTGGAGGGCCATAAAACGGTAGGCGGGCAGGGCGTCGGAGAGCCGGGCGGCCTCCCGGAGATCGTCGGCCGCCTCGGCGAGGGATCCGGTGCGGGAGCCGATCGTCCCCTTGTTGAGCAGGAGCCGCACGCGGTCGTCGACGGGCAGGGATCCGGAGAGTCCGACGGCGGGGCGCAGCTGGCCGAGTGCCGCGTCGAAGTCCCCGGCGCGGGCCAGCAGGACGCCGGATTGGATGTGGGCGAGCGCGCGGACACCGTCGCTGCCGGCGGCGGCCGCCTCGGCGCTCACGGCGCGGATCGCCGCCAGCGCGGCGGGCAGCCCTTCTTCGTCGCACGTGAGCCACGATTCGGTCAGCCGGATGCGCCAGCCGAGCTCGCGCGCGGCCAGGGCCTGATCTCCGGCTCCGCCGATCTCGTCGTCCCGGCCGGCCCCGCGCCTTCCGCCGCCGGCGCTCCTGCCGACGCCGCCGCCGGGCCCGCGGCCGGAACCGGTCAGCGGCCCCGCGCCCGCCGGAGGCCAGGATTGGCGCAGCCTGCTGCGCGCCTCGTCCAGGTGTGCGCGGGCCTGGGGCAGCCGGTACTGGGCGATCGCCGCCCGCGCGGCCTGGTACGCCTCGTCGGCGGCGGCCAGCGGGTCGGTGGAGGGCATCTCAGAACTCGATCACCGGCGTCATCACGGGCTTGCCGCCCGGTTCGGCGGGGTGGAGCAGGAACCGCAGCGGCCCGCGGGGCACGTCCCGCCAGACCAGCCGGCCGTGGGCGTCGGACGTGGTCCAGTGCGCCGTGGTGCCGGAGATGAGCGCGACGTCGATGCCGCCCCCGGTGACCCAGCCGTCGATCCGCAACGCCCCGGCGTCGTCCTCCGCCGTGCGCAGCATGAGCTGCAGTGCCGAGCTCGTGAACGTCACCGTGTCCGTGGGGCTGGCCTCCCCGGCCCGCAGCGCCAGGTGCGCCCCGTCCAGGAGCGTGGCGATCTCGGCGTCGACGGCCGCGAGCGAGACCGCGAAGACCACGTCGTCGTCGAGGGACGCCGGGGGCGGGTCGGCGGCGTCGTAGAGCCGGGCGATGTCCTGGAGCAGGGCCGCGTCGACGGCGTCGAGGGGGGAATCGTGCTCGTTCATGAGGGGCTCCAGGAGGGATCGGCGGCGAGTGAGGCGCGCAGCGCCGCGAGGCAGCGGCCGCGGGTCGGGCCGATCGACCCGACGGGGATGCCGAGTGCCTCGGACAGGGACGCGTAGTCGGGCGGGCCGCCACGGCTCACCACCCGCAGGATGGCCTGGCAGCGCGGCGTCAGGCGGGACACGTGCGTCCAGAGGACGCGTTGCGCCTCGTGGCGCAGCAGCGCCTCCGCGGGACCCGGCGCCGGATCCCCGGGGTCCGGCCCGCGGCGGACCGCCCCGTCGTCGTCCGCGTCCTCCCACGGCAGGGAGCGGCGGCGCTCGCGGCTGATCCGCCACGCCTCGCGGCGCACGGTAGTGCCGAGCCACGCGAGCACGGTGCGCGGATCCCGCACGGTGTCCGCCTTGTCCACGAGCCGCAGCCACGCCGTCTGCACGACGTCCTCCGCGTCGGCGCGCTCGAGCCCGCACGCGCGCGCCACGTGCCACAAGGTGGGGTTCAGCAGCCGAACGAGCGGCTCGATCCGCCCGCGGCGGCCGTCCTGGAACGCCGCGAACAGCTCCGCGGCCTCCTCGACGAGGCTCGTGGTGGCGGTCATGGCCTCTCCCAGTCCAGCGTGTGGGCGAGGGCGTCCCAGGCCCGGTCCAGGCGGGCGGCGACGTCGACGGCCGTGGAGTCGAGCAGCCCGGCGGCCAGCTCGGCGGCGAGCACGGGGGCCGCGAAGGACGTGCCGCTCCAGACGCCGAAGCCGCCGGAGAAGTCGTCCGGATCCAGTGTGGCCCGGCGTGGTTCCACCTCCCGCAGCGCCGCCGACATCTGCAAGTGGCCGCGCAGGTGGACGGGCATCGTGGAGACCAGGGCGGCACCCGGCCGGTGGCACGCCACCCACGCGCCCGCGTTGCTGAAGTACGCCACCGAGCCGTCCGGATTAAGCGCCCCGACGCCGACGAGGGGCGCGAGCGCCGGGTCGGCGGGGCCGTCGCAGAACCCCGCCGGGAACATCGGCGCCGTCGTGGAGTTGTTCCCGGCAGCGGCGACCACGAGGACGCCGAGCCGGCCGAGGTCCTCGAGCAGGGCGCGCAGCGGGGCGTCCGCGAGCCGGTCCCGCGGCTCCTCGTGGTAGTAGCCCAGGGACAAGCTGAGGACGTCGACGAGGTCTTCGGCGTTGCCCGCGGCGAGGGCGTCGATCTGGCGCGTGCGCAGCGATTCGAGGGTGGCGATGAGGCAGGATTCGGCGACCACGCCGTCGTCGGTCATGACCGGGATGCCGAGGATCCGCGCCGCCGGGCAGAGCTGGCGGACCAGGCCCGCGATGAACGTGCCGTGCCCGGCGAACGGGAGCAGCATCCCGTCGAGCGGGTTGCGCACCGGCTCGGGGACCGCGGATCCCGGGACCGTGCCGTGGCGGCCCAGCAGCTGCCCGTCCGCATAGACCTCGGCGGTGGCGGAGGCCGGGTCGCGGAACCAGGGATGGTCCTCGAGCCCCGTGTCCGGGACCACGACGACCGGGGCCCGCTTGAACCGCGGGGCGTTCGCCGCCGGGTCCGGCAGGACGACGGCGACCGGCGTGCGCCCGCCGAGGCCCGGTGAGGCGTATCCCGTGGACGGCGAGCCGACGCCCGCGTAGTAGGGCACCCCGGCGTAGTACGGCACGCCCGTCCAGTCAGGGCCTCCCGACGCGTCCGCGCCGGGCTCGCCCATGCCCGCGTAGTAGGGGACGGCCGTCATGAGGTGGTCGAGCGAGACGCCGTCGGCGACCCCGGCGCGACGCAGGGCCGCGAGCAGGCGCCAGGCGTCGGCGTCGTCCTCCTCGGCGTGCAGGAGCAGGCGCGAGGTCTCGGTTGCGGGCCCGAGCGAGGCGAGGGGGTCGGCGGCGGTGGCGGGATCGCCGGTCCCGCCGCTGGGCGTGCGGCCGGGATCGCGGCGCCGGGACGGAACGCCGAGCGGCGTCGGCTCGACCTTGATCCCGAGCTTGCCGGCGACCTCGTTGATGGCGTCGATGCGGCCGGGCGAGTCTCCGGCGGGGGCGTGCAGGAGCAGCGCGTGCGCGACGTAGACGGTCGCGGAGCCGCCGGGCGCCACCGCCACGCGGGCGTTCCAGGCCGCGGCGACGAGCGGATCGAGCTGCGGGAACGGGTTGCCGGCGGTTTTCAGGCGTTCGGTCATGACGGTCCTCTCAGGTGGTTCCTGATACCTAGGAGGGCCCCGGGACCGCGGTGATACATCCCCCGGGGGTTTCCGCTGATCCACCCTGCCGCCATGATCCCACCGACGCGGCGGAGAGAACACCCCGCGTGGCGTCCCGACGCTTGGGAGGCTACGCCCAGTCGATCGCGTCCAGGAGCTGCCGGCCCTCGGCCAGGTAGGCCTCGCGCTCGGCCGGCGGGACCATGGAGCCGCCCGTGGACCAGACCACGTGGTTCGCGCGGGCCATCCGGGCGTCGTCGAGCCCGAACGCCGCCCGGTAACCGGCGTCCGCGAGTACGCGCCACGGCCCGGGGAAGCCGGCCGTCGCGGACGGTTCGACGGCGATGCCCTCCTCGGCGTGCAGGAGCGCGACGAGCGCCTTGAGGCGTTCGTCGGAGACGGTCGCGAAGCCGTCGATGAGCCCCCCGACGCGCTCGCCGACGAGCCGCGAGGGCCGCCCCACGGCGAGCCCGTCGGCGGCCGTGCGCCCGTCGAGGCCGATGTCGGCCACGGAGATCCGGTCGTGCAGCCCCGTGCGGACGCCGAGCGACATGCAGGGCGCGTGCGTGGGCTCGGCGAACACGCAGTGCACGTCGTCGCCGAAGACCAGCTTGAGCCCGTAGGCGACGCCGCCCGGCCCGCCGCCGACCCCGCACGGGAGGTGCACGAACAGCGGGTGGTCGGCATCGACGTCGCACTCCAGGGCCCGCAGCTGCGCCGCGAGACGCGCGCCGGCCACTGCGTAGCCCGCGAAGAGGCTCAGCGAGGCCTCGTCGTCGACGAAGTGCACGGACGGATCCGCGGTGGCCTCGGCGCGCCCGGCGGCGACGGCGGCGGTGAAGTCGCCGGAGTGCTCGATCACCTCGACCCCGCGGGTGCGCAGGAGCTCCTTCTTCCAGGCGCGGGCGTCGTGGGACATGTGCACGGTGGTGGCGAGGCCGAGCTCCGAGGCGGCGATGCCGATGGAGAGCCCCAGGTTGCCGGTGGATCCGACGGCGATGCCGTGCCGGGCGAGGACCCCGCGCGCCGCCGGGGTGGTGAGCGCGCGGGTGTCGTCGCCGGGGCGCAGGACGCCCGCGTCGGCGGCGAGGCGCTCGGCGAGCTCGAGGACCTCGTGGATGCCGCCGCGGGCCTTGATGGAGCCGCTCACGGGCAGGGCGTCGTCGCGCTTGATCCAGAGCCGGCCCGGCAGTCCGCGGCCCAGGCGCCGGCCGAGCGCGGCCTGCATCCGCGGCGCGCCCTGGAGAGGGGACTCGAGGATGCCGTGCGTGGGACCCGTGTCCGCGAAGCGCTCGGCGAACCACGGCGCGAAGCGGCGGAAGCGGGCGCGGGCCGCCTCGACGATCGCCGGGTCCAGTCCCGATGCGGCGAGAACGACGCCGGTGCGGGCCGGCTCCGCGCGGAACCACGCCGTCTCCTCGGCGCGGGCGAGGGCCGCGACGACGGGGTCGGCGAGGAGGTCGGGAGGGGCGTCTTGCCTCATATCAAGATGCCCGCATAGTTGTAGGTGCAGGACGCGATTCGTCGCCTCCAGCCCATCCGAGCCCCCGCCCACGCGGGGGTTTCGAGTTTAAGGCGACCATAGGTACTCCCGTCGAGTGATCTTCTTGAGGTCTTTACGGATGGAGTTCAGGGCCTTGATCGCCTCGGGATGCCGCTCCGGCTGTTCATGGCGGATACGAGTCAAGAAGAACGTGGCAAGGTCAGCCGCTTGCAAGAGCCGGCTGTGGTCCGAGGGGCCGAAGTAGATGGTGTCGAGGAAGTTGGACAGCGTCAGCCGTGTGAACCCGTTAAGTGGCGCGCGGCGTAGCCCGGCGAAGCGCGTTCGGCTGTCCTTCGCCGTGTGGTGTTCGTCGGCGATCACCAAGACGTTTGGTCCCTTCCCGCCCTTTGAGCTGGTGTGCTCTTGCATGGACTCGAGGGACTGGCACACCGCGAGCACGTGGGGATCGTGCGCCACGGAGTAGCGTTGGCGCAGGGCGCGGACGTCGACGCCGCGGAGGAAGAAATCCGCGCCTGAGTCCCCCAGTGCCTTGGCCGCCAAACGGCACGCTCGAGTCCGGATCGGGATGGGGACGGACTTCCACGCTCCACGGCCTTGGAAGACATCGGTGGCTTGGAACTCCGTCGTCGGATCGAATCCCGGGATCTGGTCGGAAATCAGCTGGCCGATTCCGTTCATCTGTTCCTCGATGAACCTGGCTTGATGTTCGGTGACGAGAAGGGACCGACGTAGTAGAAATTCCCCTTCGCTCCTCGGCTCGACTCGTCGAGGTACGCCAACAACATGGCTAGCTTGGCTCCTTCCGTCGAAGAGACAGTCACGTGAAGCGAATCTATCCGACGCGTCCGACAACAAGCCTGCGGCGGTGGTTCCCTCCGTCGTTGAGATGCGCCGCGTCGACGGACGCACGGGGCCGGATTCGTCTGGCCCGCGAGGGCGCTCAGTCCGCCGGACCCGGCCGTCCGGCGTCGTTCCCGGAATCGCGGGCGCGCGCCGCCCGGGCGCCGCGGGAGCGCAGTTCGTCGATCCCCAAGTAGGCCAGGAGGCCCGCCGCGCCGATGAAGGCGATCGTGGGCAGGGGCGAGCCCGCGGCCAGTCCGGTGAACGAGGCCGCGAGGACCAGTAGCCCGGTCACGGTGACGAGGATCTTGAGCCAGAGGGGTGCGGAGCGCATGGATCCATCGTTGCACGGGGCGGGTTCGCCGTGGGAGAACGGGGCGGAAAACTATTGGCACTCTCGAGGGTAGAGTGCTAAATTCGAGACAAGTTGAGCGCATGACGCTCAACTCTGGCGGAGGCCGAATCCGCCACCGAACCGCCGATGGCACGCACGGTGCCACACCACAGGAGTTGATCAACATGGCTACGAACTTCGATCCGTTCCGCGAACTCGACCGCATGGCCGGCGCGCTGCTCGACAACCGCCAGGGCCTGCGCGAGATGCCCATGGACCTCTACCGCCAGGGCGACCGCTACATCCTCGACGCCGACCTGCCGGGCATCGACCCCGGTTCCGTGGACATCGACGTCGACGGCCAGCTGCTCACCATCCGCGCCGAGCGCACGCTCTCGGGCGCGGAGGGCGTGAAATGGCTCAACCGCGAACGCCGCGGCGGCAGCTTCCTGCGCCAGCTCAACCTCGGCCAGGGCGTCGACACGGAGAACATCACCGCCCGCTACGAGAACGGCGTGCTGTCCGTGGTCATCCCGGTCCGCGAGAGCGCCAAGCCGCGCAAGATCGCCGTCCGGACCGGCGAGCACGCCGAGGTCGGAGAGCTCGCCGGCTCGGAGGCCTCCGAGCAGTAGGCCGCACTCCTGCCGAGCGGCGCATCGCCGCCCGGTCCGACGCGCCCGGTTCCGGCGGACCTCCTGGTCCGCGGGAGCCGGGCGCCCGCGTGTCGGCGCCGCCCGCCGGCCCCTCCCGGCATCCCTCCGCGACGACGACCCGGAGGGGGATCCCGGGGGCATGATGGGTAGGTACAGCGGACGGCCGGCGGCAGTGAGGGGCGTATGGAACGGAACGACGGCGGGGCGCGCCGGGCCTGGGGCGTCGCCGCGGCCTGCGTGGCGGCGGGCGGCGGGCTGCTGCATGTCGTGCTCTGGATGCACGGAGCGCTTGCCCCCGACCCCGGCTACGTGTTCCACGCCGGACTCTCGGGCCACGGCTGGATGCTCGTCACCTACGTCCTGACCGCGGCGGCCGCGGTGGGGATGCTCGCGCTCGGCGGGACGTTCACGGAGGGGGCGCGGATCGATCCCGCCGCATGCGCCCTCGAAGGCGATGCTTCCGGGCTGCTGCTCGTCTGCGGGGAGGAGTCCATCGCGATCCCTCCGGAAGGGTGATGCCGGCGGCCCGGGCCGCGCCGGAGCCTCAGCGGCCCGCCGGCTCCGGCCCGGGGGCGGTTTCCGTGCCGGCGGCCTGCAGGGCCGCGGCGGTGATGCGGCGCATCATCGACCCGAAGATGTGGCCGTGAAACGGGGCCACTGACCACCAGTAGAGCCGCCCGGCGAGCCCGCGGGGGAAGAAGACGGCCCGCTGGCGGTACAGGCTGCCGGATCCCCGCGGTTCGATCGTGAACTCGAGCCACGCGTTTCCGGGGACGCGCATCTCCGCGCGAAGCCGCAGGAGCCGGTCCTGCTCCACTTCCTCGACGCGCCAGAAGTCGACGACGTCGCCGAGCAGGAGGCGCGTGCTGCTGCGGCGGCCGCGCCGCAGTCCCACGCCGCCGGCGAGCTTGTCGATCAGCCCGCGGACGCCCCAGGCGCCCGGCAGCGAGTACCAGCCGTTTCCTCCGCCGATTCCCTGGACGACGCCGAACACGGCTTCCGGGGGAGCGTCGACGTCGAGCTCGCGGACGTCGACGTAGACGGGGCGCCCGGCCCAGTCAGGATCGCTGGGCAACGGGTCGGCGGGCTGGGCGACGGCGTGCGCGGTGGCCCACGAGGTCTCCACGGCGTCGGTGCCGATCTTCTCCAGGGCGAGTTCCACGGCCCGGCGGTAGGGCGTCAGTCCGCCGGCGGGGCGCGGGACGAGGTGGTCTATGCGCCGTTCGCGCACCACGCAGTCGTGTTGCAGGGAGCCGACGAGTGGAACGGCGAGCGAGCGCGGGATCGGCGTCACGAGGTTCACCCATTGGGCGGCCAGCCATGGCGTGAGGACGGGGAGCGGGAGGATCGCGGGCCGCCGCAGTCCCGCGGCCTCGGCGTAGAGGCGCATCATGTCGGCGTAGCTGTGCGCTTCCGGGCCTCCGACGTCGAACGCCCCTGAGGTTCCGGCAGGCAGCGAGGCGCACGCGCACAAGTAGTGCAGGGCGTCGCGCACGGCGATGGGCTGGACGCGATTGAGCACCCACCGCGGCGCGGGCATGACGGGCAGGACTTCGGTCAGGTGCCGCACCATCTCGAAGCTCGCCGAGCCGGATCCGATGACGAGCCCCGCCTGGAGGACCACCGTGGGGACTCCCGACGCGGACAGGAGCTCTCCCACGCGCACCCGGGAGCGCAGGTGCCGGCTGAGCTCCCCGTCGGGATGCAGCCCCGAGAGGTAGACGATCCGCCCCACGCCACGGGTCCGGGCGGCCTCGGCCATCACGCGGGCACAGCGTTCCTCGGCGTCTTCGAAGTCCGGATGCCCGCCCATGGAATGCACCAGGTAGTAGAGGGTGTCCACACCGGCGCACAGGCGTTCGGCCGCCTCCCGCTCCTCGCAGCTTCCCTCGACCACCTCGACCGACCCCGCCCAGGGGATGTCGCGCAATCGGGCCGCGCGGCGGGTGAGGACGCGGACCTCGTGGCCGGCCTCGATCAGCCGAGGCACGAGGCGGCCGCCGATGTAGCCGGTGGCTCCCGCGACGGCGATGCGGCTCATGCGTCGCCCGTTTCCCTCGGCCCGCTGGACGCCGGCGGGCGTCCACCCGCTTCTCCCGTTGCCCGAAGGCGTTTCACGGTGCGTTCCCGCCGCCAGCGCAGCAGGGCCGTGCCGAGGGCGACGGCGCCGGCCGCCACCGCCGCGGCCCACGCGATCGGCGGCGACGCCGGTCCGTCGCCCAGCCGGCCCGCAGCGATCCAGGCCAGTCCCCACGCGAGGGCCAGGGAGGGGCCGATGCGTCCACGCCCGTAGGCGGCGACCGCGAGCCCGACGACGACCGCTACGGCGAGCACCGCGATCCCGGCCGGCTCCACCCAGTCCGCCCAGTCCTGGCGCCCGCTTCCCGGGGCCGGTGTTCCGGTCGCGCCGACGCCGAGCGAGCCGAGCCAGCCGGCCGCGTTGGCGACCGTGGCCACGGACACCCAGCCCAGGTACAGGCCGAACGTCCCGTCCACCAGCACGAGCTCGGAACGCGCGGCGCCGCGGCGCTCGCCCAGGAGCATCAGGATCCGGCACAGCACGGCGAGCAGCACCACGATCACGATGAGGCTCAGCCAGAGGAGCCCGGCCTGGACCACCCAGATCCAGACGCCGTTGAGCAGGGCCGAGGCGGCGGCCCACGGGCGCAGTCGCGCGTGGAAGGCGCTGCCGCGCGAGAGCGGCAGGAGTTGCAGCACGGCGTAGCCCGCCAGCCCCGCGTAGATCACCGACCAGATGCGGAACGCCCCCGTGCCGGGTGCGAGGGGAGTGCTGTCGGAGTCCAGCCATCCGCCGGCGGCCTCCTGGATCGGCGTGCCGCCCGCCGCGCCGCTGCCGACGAACGCGAGGAAGATCGCCGCGGCGACCGCGGCGGCCGTCCCGAGGGCGGGAGCGATACCTCCGGCGGGGGCCCCGATGTGCGCGGCGCCGCGCGTGTCCGCGTGTGGATTTTCGGTCATGGCAATCAGTGTCCTCCTGCTGGCGGGACGGCCCGAACTCCTTGCTAGCCAATCTAACAATAAACTAAGTAAGATACTTCCATGGATGATGCGAGCGCGGACACCGCGACCCTGGCCCCGGACCGGCCCCCGGCGCCCGACGCCGGGACGATCCGACCGGCGATCGACGGCGACATCCACGCGGTCCAGTCCCTGCTGGCCAGCCAGCTCGCGCGGCAGAGGCGGCGGGCGGAACGGCTCTCCGCCGAGGCCGCCCGGCTGTGGCGCCGGCTCGAGTCCACGGTACCGGGCGGCAAGATGACCCGGCCGCGTCTCGTGGCCCTCGGCTTCGACGCCTTCGGCGGAGGGGACCGGGAACCGATGCACCGACTGGCCTGCGCGTTCGAACTGCTCCACGCGGCCCTGCTCATCCACGACGACGTGATCGACCGCGACGTCCTGCGCCGCGGAAACCCGACCGTCGGGGCGTCCTACGCCGAACGCGCCGCGGCGCAACGCGCGCCGCACGCCCGCCACGCCGGCGACAGCGTCGCGATCATCGCCGGGGACCTGCTCCTGGCCGCCGCGGTCCGGCTCGCCGCCGACGCGGTCGCCGGCCGGCGGGAGGCGGACGACGTCCTCGACGCCTTCCACGGGGCCGTCGAGGCCGCGGCCGCCGGCGAGCTCGAGGACGTGCTGTTGTCCTGGGGCGACGAACCCGCACCGCTCGCGGACGTGCTGCGCATGGAACGGCTCAAGACCGCCTACTACTCCTTCGAGGCCCCGTTGCGCGCGGGCGCCCTCCTCGCCGGGGCGGATCCCGTCGCGGCCGCCGCGCTCGCCGCCGTCGGACGGGAGCTCGGCGCCGCCTACCAGATCGCAGACGACGTCCTCGGGACGTTCGGGCACCCGGGAGCCACGGGCAAGCCGTCGGACTCCGACCTGCGCGAGGGCAAGAGCACCGTACTGACCGCCCTCGCCGTCCAGGACCCGGAGGCCGCGTCGCTCCTGCGCGCCGACCGGGACGCGCGGCGCCGCGGGGAGGACCCCGACCCCGCCGCGGCCAAGCGCGCGCTGCAGGCCAGCGGCGCGCCCGGGGAGGCGCGGCGCATCGCCTCCGCGCTCTGCCGGTCCGCGCTCGACCGCGCGGCCGGGCTCAAGCTGCCGTCCGGCGTCGTCCTCGAGATCGAGCGGCTCGGTGCCCTCGTGATGCAGCGGTGCAGCTGAGATGCGCCCGACCCCGCTCGGCCTCTACACCCGGACCGCCGCCCACGGCTCCGGCATGGTCCTGGAGGCCTACTCGACGTCGTTCTCGCTGGCCTGCCGGCTGCTCGGGCGCCGCACCCGCGCCCACATCGCCAACGTCTACGCCCTGGTCCGGCTGGCCGACGAGGTCGTCGACGGCGTCGCCGCCGAGGCGGGCCTGCCGCCCGAGCGGATCGCGGCCGCTCTCGACGGGCTGGAAGAGGAGACGGAGGCCGCGCTCGCCTGCGGCTACAGCACCAACCTCGTGGTCCACGCTTTCGCGGCCACGGCCCGCGCGCACGGCATCGGCCCGGAGCTGACCCGCCCCTTCTTCGCCTCCATGCGCGCCGATGTCCACGCCCGCAGCTACACCGCCGCCGAGCTCGGGAGCTACATCTACGGCTCCGCCGAGGTCGTCGGGCTGCTGTGCCTGCGCGTCTTCTCCGCGATGCCCGGCACCGCACCCGGCCACGACGCCGAGCTCGAGGCCTCCGCCCGCGCGCTCGGCGCCGCGTTCCAGAAGGTCAACTTCCTGCGCGACCTCGCCGCCGACTCCGCCGGGCTCGGCCGCAGCTACCTGCCCGGCACTGCCGGCGGGACGCTCAGCGAGGCGCGGAAGGCGGAGCTCGTCGCCGAGATCCGCGCGGACCTCGACGCCGCCCGGTCCGGCATCTCCTACCTCGACCACCGTGCCGCGCGCGCCGTCCAGCTGGCCCACCGCCTCTTCGGCCGCCTGCTGCTCCAGCTCGAGCGCACCCCGGCGGCCGGGATCGCGGCCCGCCGCGTCCGCGTCGGCCCCGTCCGCAAGGCCGCGATCGCCGCGTCGGTACTCGCCGTGCCGCTCCCGGGACGGGCGCCCTCCCGCGCCCCGCGCCCGGGACGCCCGGAACCCGAGGGGCGCCCGGAACCCGTGCCGCGCCCGGGGCGGGCGGCGTGAGCGGGCCGGGCTCCGTCGTCGTCATCGGGGCGGGATTCGCGGGACTGGCGACGGCGGGGCTGCTCGCCGCCGCTGGCCACCGGGTCACCGTGCTGGAGCAGCATCCCGTGCCCGGCGGCCGCGCGGGGCGGATCGAGGACCGCGGCTTCCGCTTCGACACGGGCCCGTCCTGGTACCTCATGCCGGACGTCATCGACCACTGGTTCCGGCTCATGGGCAGCAGCGCCGCCGCCGAGCTGGACCTGGTCCGGCTGGATCCCGGCTACCGCACGTGGTTCGAGGGCTCGTCCGAGCCGCTGGACCTCACCGCCGGGCCGCGGGCGCTCGAGGCCTTCGACCGGCTCAGCTCCGGGGCCGGGCCCGCGCTGCGCCGCTACCTCGACGACGCGCGCGAGAGCCACGACCTGGCGCTCGGGCACTTCCTCTACGAGGACTTCGCGACGCCGTCGGCCTTCCTGCGGCCCGAGGTGCTGCGCCGCGCCCCGCGCCTGGCCGGGCTGCTCGCCGGGAGCCTCGAGGGGCACGTGGCCCGGCGCTTCGCCGACCCGCGGATGCGCCAGGTCCTGGGCTACCCGGCCGTCTTCCTGGGCAGCAGCCCGGCCCGCACGCCGGCGCTCTACCACCTCATGAGCCACCTCGACCTGGGCCAGGGCGTCCTGTATCCGCAGGGCGGTTTCGCGGCGCTCGTCGATGCGATGGTCCGCCTCGTCGAGGGCGCCGGGGTCCGGCTGGTCACGGAGGCGCGGGCGCGCCGGATCCTGACGGCGCGGCGCGGTGCCGCGCGGGCCCGGGTCACGGGCGTCCAGTACGACGACGGGGCGGGCACCGTGCGCACGATCGCCGCCGACACGGTGGTCGCCGCCGCGGACCTGCACCACGTCGAGACCGCCCTGCTCCCGGCGGAGCTGCGCACGCATCCGGAGCGGCGCTGGAGGCGGCGGGACCCCGGGCCGAGCGCCGTCCTGGCGATGCTCGGGGTACGGGGACCGCTGCCGGAGCTGGCCCACCACAACCTGCTCTTCACGCGCGACTGGGCGGACAACTTCGGCCGGATCCACGCGGGACGGCCGCTGTTGCCGGAGACCAGCATGTACGTCTGCCGTCCCAGCGCCACGGACCCCTCGGTCGCGCCGGCCGGCCACGAGAACCTGTTCCTCCTGGTCCCGGCACCGGCCCGGCCGGACTGGGGCCGCGGGGGAGTGGACGGGACCGGGGATCCGGCCGTCGAGGCCGTCGCGGACGCGGCCGTGGACCAGTTGGCGGCCTGGGCCGGGATCAAGGATCTGCGCGGGCGGATCACCGTGCGCCACACGCGCGGCCCGGCGGACTTCGCCGAGACGCTCAACGCCTGGAGGGGCTCCGCCCTGGGGCCCGCGCACACCCTGGCCCAGAGCGCGTTCCTGCGCCCCGGCAACCGCAGCCGCCGCGTCGACGGGCTGCACTACGCGGGCAGCTCGGTCCGGCCCGGCATCGGTGTGCCGATGTGCCTCATCAGCGCCGAGGTCACGGCCCGGGCCGTGATGGGGCTTGCCGGCGGTGGGCGGCTGCCCGAGCCCGCCGGGAGGGCCGCGCCGTGACCTACCTGCTGATCCTGCTCGGGCTCCTCGCCTGCATGACCGCGCTCGATGCGCGGTACCGCCTCTTCCTCTTCCGCGCCCCGCTGCCGGCGCTCGCGGCCCTGGCCGTGGGCACGGCCGTGCTCCTGGCCTGGGATGCGTGGGCGATCGCCGAGGGGATCTTCCTGCACCGCGACTCGGTCTGGATGACGGGCATCATGCTCGCCGATCAACTGCCGCTCGAGGAGGCGTTCTTCCTGGTGTTCCTCTGCTACCAGTCGATGGTCCTGGTCGCCGGGCTGCAGGCCGTGCTCGCCGCCCGCGGACGGGACGGGGGCCGGGCATGAGCCTTGCCGCGATGACGTGGATCTTCCTCGGGGCGGCCGCCTTGCTGTTCACCGCGGCCCTTCTGCTGCGCCGCATCCCGCCGCGCGCCGTCCTGCCACCCGTGGGCGGGGCGCTGGCCGTGGTCCTGCTGCTGACGGCCGTGTTCGACAACCTGATGATCGCCGCCGGATTGTTCGACTACGGCGAGCACGGGCTCAGCGGCCTGCGGATCGGCCTCGCCCCCGTGGAGGACCTCGGCTACGCCGCGACCGCCGTGCTCCTCGTGCCGGCCGTGTACTGGCTCGCCGGCGGGCCCGCGGAGAGGGGGCAGGCGTGAGGACGACGGCGGACGGCGGGCGGACGTCGGCGGCCGGCACCCTCGCGGGGCTGCTCGCGACCTCCCGTCCCCTGTCGTGGATCAACACCGCCTACCCCTTCGCCGCCGCCTACCTGCTCACCGCGGGACGGGTCGACGCCGCCTTCGTGGTGGGGACGCTGTTCTTCCTGGTGCCCTACAACCTCGCGATGTACGGGATCAACGACGTCTTCGACCACGACTCCGACCTGCGCAATCCGCGCAAGGGCGGTGTCGAGGGCGCCGTGCTGGAGAAGGCGCGGCATCGAGGGGTGCTGTGGGCGGCAGGCCTGGCCGGCGCGCCGTTCGTCGCCGTCCTGCTGGCCTGGGGGACGTGGGTCTCGGCCCTCGTGCTGGCCGGTTCCCTCGCCGCCGTCTACGCCTACAGCGCCCCCGGGCTGCGCTTCAAGGAGGTGCCCGGCCTGGACTCGGCCACGTCGAGCCTGCACTTCGTCTCGCCGGCCGTGTTCGGGCTCGCGCTCGCCGGGGCGGAACCCACGCCGCAGCTGGGCGCGTTGCTGGCAGCGTTCTTCCTGTGGGGGATGGCGAGCCACGCCTTCGGGGCGGTGCAGGACGTCGTGCCGGACCGCGAGGCGGGAATCGCCTCGATCGCCACCGTGTGCGGGGCGCGGCGCACGGTCCGCGGCGCGGCCGCCGCCTACCTGCTCGCCGGGGTGCTCATGCTGACGACGGCGTGGCCGGGACCGTGGGCGGCACTCCTGGCGCTGCCCTACGTGGCCAACGTCCTGCCGTTCGCCCGGATCGACGACGCCGGGTCCGCCGCCGCGCACGCCGGCTGGCGGCGCTTCCTGTGGTTGAACTACGTGACGGGGTTCCTCGTGACCCTGCTCCTCATCGCGGCATGGTGGGGGACGCTGACATGAAGGGCGCTGAGATGACTGGAGGGGACGGTGCCGAGGGCGCGGTCTCGGTGGTGTGGTTCCGCGACGACCTGCGCACGGCGGACCACCCCGCGCTCGCCGCCGCCCTCGCCGCGGGGCCGGCCGTCGGACTGTTCGTCCTCGACGAGGCCTCGCCCGGGGTCCGCCCGCTCGGCGGGGCGGCGCGGTGGTGGCTGCACCACGCGCTCCAGGAGCTCGGGGAGCGGCTGGCCGGACTCGGCGTGCCGCTCATCCTGCGCCGTGGCCCGGCGGCCCGCGAGGTCGCCGACGTCGTGCGCGCACTCGCGGCCGGGCGGCGCGGGGCCGGTCCCGGAAGGGCGGTGGGACTGCACTTCAACGAGCGCCACGGCGGTCCCGAGCGCGCCGTGGACGCCGAGGCCACCCGGGAACTGCGCACGACCGGGGTCGCCGTGCACGCGCACCGGGCCCTGCTGTTGCATGACCCGGCCACGCTCCTGACCTCGACCGGCGGCCACTACCGCGTCTTCACGCCCTTCTCCCGCGCCGTCGTCGACCGCGCCGGGGGAGGCTTCCGCCGGCCCGAGGGCGTGCCGCGGCCGGCCGCCGGCACCATCCCGCCCGCGCCGTCGCCCGTCCCCGCCGCGCGGGACACCGTCCGCGCCGGTGCCTCGTCCGACGGTCCGCCGTCGTGCTCCGCAGCCCCGGCGGGGGAACCGGCGCGGCTCCCGCGCTCCGATGCGCTCGCCGACTGGGGCCTCGACGCCCGCGGCGCCGCGTGGACCAGGGGGCTCGACGAGGCCTGGCGCCCGGGGGAGTCCGCCGCGCTGGAGCGCCTCGATCAGGTTCGCGCCGGCGGGCTGGCCGCCTACGGCGCCGAGCGCGACCGGCCCGACCTCGACGGAACGTCCCGCCTGTCGCCGGCGCTGCGCTGGGGGCACGTGAGCCCGCACCAGCTCTGGTGGGCCGTGGAGGAGTCCCGTGCCGCCGCGGACGACGCCGGCTCGGCCGCCCAGCTGCAACGGCAGCTGCTGTGGCGGGAGTTCTCCTGGCACCAGCTGCACCACGAGCCCCGGCTTCCCACGGAGAACCTGCGGCCGGAGTTCGACGCCTTTGACTGGGCGCGGGCCGGCGACGGACCCGGAGAGGCCGCGGCGTTCTCCGCGTGGCGCCGGGGCGAGACGGGCTTCGCCATGGTCGACGCCGGCATGCGCCAGCTGTGGAGGACGGGTTGGATGCACAACCGGGCCCGCATGGTCACCGCGAGCTTCCTCGTGAAGAACCTGGGGCTGCACTGGAGGGACGGCGAGGCCTGGTTCTGGGACACGCTCGTGGACGCCGACGCCGCCTCCAACCCCGTGAACTGGCAGTGGGTCGCGGGCTGCGGGAACGACGCCGCGCCCTACTTCCGGGTGCTCAACCCCGAGCGGCAGCGCGCCCGCTTCGACCCGGCCGGGCGGTACGCGGCCCGGTTCGCGCCCGAGGTGAGGGACCCCGTCGTCGACCTCGCCGAGAGCCGGGCGGCGACGCTCGAGGCCCATGCCCGCATGCGCGCCGCGCGGGGCTAGGATAGTTAGCCAAGCTTGATACCAGTCCAGCCGCGGCCCAGCGGCGAGAGAAACCCGAGAGGTGCCTGAGCCCATGACCGACGCACCGCGGCACGAGTCGTTCAGCCTGGCCTCGAGCGATCCCGAGGGGCGCCTCGTCGACCGCGGCGGGCTGGGCCCGGCGGAGCTGGCGCAGGTCGACGCGATCATGGAGCAGATGGGGCGCCTGCGCGCGGCCGAACGCGCGATCGCCGCGGCCTCCCAGCGCTACATGCGGCTCGGCGAGACGGACATGCGGGCGATCCGCTTCCTCATCTCCGCGAAGAACACCGGCGGCACGGTGACGCCCGGCGCTCTCGCCCGGCACCTCGGGATCACGACCGCGTCCATCACCAAGCTCCTCGACCGGCTCGAGGCAGGAGGCCATGTGGTCCGGAGCCCGCATCCCACGGACCGCCGCTCGCAACGCATCGAGGTCACCGCCGAGACGCACCTGGTCGCGCGGGAGCAGGTCGGCCGGCACCACGCCGTGCGCTTCGGCGCGGCCGCGCGGCTCACGCCCGCCGAGCGCGACGTCGTCATCCGCTACCTGCGGGAGTCGGCGGACGACTTGAGCGCGAGCCTCGGCGCGGCGGAACCTGGCGCCTAGGGCTCGATCCCCGCGGCGGCCGGCAGGAACGGGCGTCCCGCCTTGGCGCAGCAGCCCGGCCGGCAGACGTCGTACCACGGGCCGAGGGGCGTGGTCCGGGCCCGCTCGGAGGCCGGGACCCCGGAGAGCCGCTCCTCGACAAGGTCCGCGAGCCCCGCGACGAACGCCGGATGCGTGCCCGGAGTGGGCGTGCGGATGAACGCGAGTCCGGCGTCGCGGGCCGTCTCGGCCGCCTCCTCGTCGAGGTCCCACATGACCTCCATGTGGTCGGAGACGAAGCCGATCGGCACCACGACCACGGCCCGGCGACCCACCCCGGGCAGCGCGGAGATCGCGTCGTTCACATCCGGCTCGAGCCAAGGCTGCGAGGCGGGCCCGGAACGCGACTGGTAGACCAGCTGCCACGGCGGGGTCACTGCGTCCCGCCCGGTCTGGGCCGCGAACTCCCGCGCCGCCTCCCCGGCCACGAGCCCGGCGATGGCCCGGTGCTGGGCGGCGTAGGCGCCGCCCCCGCCGAAGTCCCGCGCGGGAGGGCCCGATGCCTCGGCGTCGCCGAGCGGAATCGAATGGGTGGCGAAGAGGAGCTCGATGTCCGTGGCCGGATCGAGCGACGCGTCGTCGTGGACCAGGTCGCGCAGCGCTGCCGCGACCGTCTCGACGAAGGGCCGGACGAATCCCGGGTGGTCGAAGTACTGGCGGACCTTGTCCAGCTCGATCCGCCCTCCCGCGGCCGAGCCGGCGCGTGCCAGATCCTCCCGGTACTGGCGGCAGCTGGAGTAGGAGGAGTAGGCGCTCGTGGTCACGGCCAGGACGCGGCCCATCCCGGCGTCGGCCGCCTCCCGCAGGACGTCGTCGGCGAATGGTGCCCAGTTCCGGTTCCCCCACAGGACGGGGAGCCGGCTGCCGCGGCGGCGCAGCTCGGCCTCGAGGGCCTCGCGCAACGCGCGGTTCTGCGCGTTGATCGGGCTCACGCCGCCGAAGTGACGGTAGTGCGTGGCGACTTCCTCGAGTCGTTCGTCGGGGATTCCGCGCCCGCGCGTGACGTTGCGCAGGAACGGGATGACGTCGTCCTGCCCTTCGGGGCCGCCGAAGGAAAGCAGGAGCACGGCGTCGTAGTCCGTGGGCTGTTCGACGTGGGGCTGCGTCCGGGCGCTGCTGGTCATGGGTTCCGCCTCTTCCTAGGTCTCTTGCGTAGAAAGTATCATGCCTGTCTAGCTAAATTCTTCCCTCACCCCCTCTCGCCTTGCCCCGCAACACCCACCGGGGAATCGTCGTGACGCGCGCGCTATGACAGCGCGAGGATGGATCGAGATGAGGGGAAGGCAAGCGCGGGTGAGGGTAGCGGGCGGCGTCGGTGGCCGGGCGCCGGGCGTGCCGGCGCCTAGGCTGGGGCCGTGGCCTCCAACCACCCGCACGCCGCGCCGTCGTCCGGCTCCCCGCGCGACGACTCCGACGCCCGCCCCGTGCGCCCCCGCCACGGTTCCCTCCGCGCCGCGCGCTGGGCGGCCCTCGCCGCGGCCCTGCTCTGGTGGGGCGGCGGTGCCCTCTACGACGCCCTTGCCGCGGGCACCTCCCGGATCCCCGTCGAGGCGGCCGGCCTCGTGCTGCCGACGACCGTCCCGCGCTGGGTCGCCGCATCGCAAGCCCCGTGGAACCTCCTCGTGCCGCTCGCCTCGGCGCTGCTGCTCGGCGCCCTCGTCTTCGCCCTGGCCCGCCTCGTCCTTCCCCGGACCGGTGGCGGGGAGGACGATGCCGATGCCGCCTCCCGCGCGCCCCGCTTCCTCGCGCTGTGGTTCTCCGTGGTGCTCGCGGTCCGCCGGCGGGCGCCGGACGCGCCCGGCCGTTCGCCGGACGCCCCGCCCCGCACTGCGGCCCTCGCCGTCGTCGTCCTCGAACCCGGTGGAGCGGCCCGCGCCCTCCTGGGGTGGAATGCCATGGCGGGGGCGGGCGACACACGCGCGGGCACGCTGCTCGTGGCGCCGTACGCGGGCGCCGAGCGCGCCAAGCTCCCCGTGGACCTCGACATCGTGGACGGCGGCGCGGTGGCCGTGACCGCGTGGGAGCCGGTGGGGTCCGCGCGCCCCTAGACTGGCCGGGTGAGCCAGCAGTACGACGCCGAACCCGCGCCTCCCGGCCCCGTCCCGCCTCCCGGGGCGGCGGCCGAACTGGTCCAGCAGATCGTGCTGCTCGTCGATCGCGGGGATCCGGCCCCGGAGGCCGAGGGCATCGCGGCCGCCGCGCTCGCTTCCGTGGCCGCGTTCATCGCCGCGCCCGAGGCCGCCGGGTGGAGGCCGTGGGCCGAGGGCTCCTTCGCGAAGGCCGTCCGGCGCGCCGACGCCAAGGCGTTCGCCAAGGTCCGGGACGGGTTCCCCGACCATGCGCTCGCCGCGTCCGGCGCGGGCCGGGCGATCGCGTTCGAGCCCGTCGCCGCCGATGCGGTCCCGCCGCGGATCCGCAAGCTCCAGGTCTCGGGCACCGAGCTGCCGCGTGCCACCCCGGCCGGCCACGCCGTCCCGGCCGAGCGCGGTGCGAAGGGAGGGGGCGCGCCCGGGGCGGGCCCCGGCGCCGCGCCCTCCGGGGATCCCGCGGGGCTCGTGGTGGTGCTCAACGACGCCCTGGGCATGTCCACGGGCAAGGCGGCGGCGCAGGCCGCGCACGCGCTCTTCGCGTGGCTGCTCGCGGCGGATCCGGCGCGGCTGGACGCCTGGCTGCGCGCCGGGCGCCCGCTCGCGGTGCGGCGGTTGGATGCGGCGGCGTTTGACCAGGCCGTGGCCGTGAGCGGGGCCGGGCCGCTGATCCAGGATGCGGGCCGGACGGAGATCGCCCCGGGGTCGGCGACGGCGTGCGTGGTCGATGACGTGGAACGATTTGCTTGAACTCTCAACTAAATCGGCGTACGCTGGACCCATGAGCACAGCCACGGCCCTTCCCCCGGTCCTCTTCCTCTCCCACGGCGCCCCGCCGCTGGCCGACGACGCGACGTGGACCGCGGAGCTGGCCGGGTGGTCCGGGACGTTCGAGAAGCCCAAGGACATCCTGATGATCTCCGCGCATTGGGAGAACGCGCCCGTCACGCTGAGCGCCTCGGCCCGCAAGCAGGAGCTCGTCTACGACTTCTGGGGCTTCCCGCAGCGCTACTACGACGTCCGCTACGACGCCCCGCTCGCCCCCGGCCTCGCCGACGAGGTCGCGCGGCTCGCCGGGACGCACGGCCACCACGTCGAGCGCGACGAGACCCGCGGGCTGGACCATGGTGCCTACGTCCCGCTCAAGGAGATGTTCCCCGACGCCGACGTGCCCGTGGTCCAGATGTCCATGCCCACGCTCGACCCGCAGGGCCTGTTCGAGCTCGGCAAGACCCTCGCCCCGCTGCGCGAACAGGGAACGCTGATCGTCGGCTCCGGCTTCACGACGCACAACCTGCGCTGGTTCAACCCGGCGGCCGGGCCCGACGGCGAGCCGCCCGCGGCCTCGAGCGAGTTCGATCACTGGGCCGAGGAGGCGATGGCCCGCGGCGACGTCGACTCCATCCTGGACTTCCTGAACAAGGCGCCGGCCGCCCGCGAGGCCCACCCGCGCTCCGAGCACTGGGCGCCGCTGTACGTGGCGCTGGGCGCGGCCTACGCCTCGGGCGGGATCGACGCGAAGACCGCGATCGACGGCTTCTGGTTCGGCCTCTCGAAGCGGTCCTGGACCCTGGGCTGACCGCCCGACTCCGACTAGCCACTGACCCGCCATCCCCCGCATCACGATCCAGCGCAGCGTCGTTACGCGTGCCGCTGAACAGCGCTGGAGCGGATCGTGTTGCGGAATCGGGCGCGCCGGGCGGTCGGCGCGTTGTGAGGGGACAGAAGCCCCTGGCGAACGCCTGTGGACAACGCGGGCGGGCCCCGGCGTCGTTCGCCAGAATCGGAGGATGCGCCCACCCGGACCCTTTCCCCCAGAACTCAGCCGACGCGTCTTCACGCTCGCCCAAGCGCGCCGCGCCGGGGTGACGCCCGCCCGCCTCCGCTCCTCCGATATCCTCCGGATCGACACCGGCCTCTACGCCCAGGGGCTCGAGCAGCCGAGCGAGGCCGCGCTGTTAGCGGGGTTCACGGCGCGGCACCGTGAGACGTGGGGGTCGCACGTGACGGCCGCCCGCCTCCACCGCCTGCCGCTGCCGAGGCGGCTCGAGGGGGATGCGCGGCTGCACCTCTCCCGCGCGCGGCGGATGCCGCCGCTGAGCGTGAACGCCGCCGTCGTCCACCGCATCCTCCTCCGCCCGGGCGAGACGATGGAGCTGGAACCGCCCGACGACGGCCCTCCCGGCTTCGCGCCACCGGTCAGTACGCGCGAACGGACGTGGATCGATCTGGCTCAACTGCTACCGCTCGGCGACCTTGTGGCGCTCGGCGACCACTTGGTGCGTATTCCGCGGGCGAGGTTCGAGAGCCGGAGCGAGCCGTGGTCCACGCCCGGGGCGCTGGCGAGGATGGCTGCCGACCACACCGCCTACCCGGGCATCGTGCGGGCGCGGGAGGCGCTGGAACTCGTGCGCGTCGGCGCGGACTCGCCCGCCGAGACGAAGCTGCGGCTCGCGCTCGTCAAGGACGGGCTGCCGGAGCCCGAGCTACAGGTCTCGGCGGATCCGTCGGACCCGTTCGCCCCGGTCGCGGACCTCGGCTACCGCCGGTGGCGGCTCGCCCTGCAGTACGACGGCGATCATCACCGCACGCGCGAGCAGCTCGCCTCCGACAACCGGCGGGACCTGCGGTTCGCCCAGGCCGGGTGGCGGGTCATGAAGTTCGACTGGCAGGACTACCGGGGCGGGTTCGCGCGGGCCGTGCGGCTCGTGGGGGAAGCGATCGCGACGGCGGGGCGCGCGGCCTGACGCCGCGAGGCGACCCGGACGCAATACTCTCCGGGGAATCGCTGCTCTCAGCGCTGGGAAGGACGCTGAAGTGGATAGTGATGCGAATGGCGGTGGGCGAGCGGGTGAGCGGGCGTGCGGGTCAGGGGCGGGCGGCGGGGGCGAGGACCTTCGTCAGCGTGCCGATGTAGAACTCGCGGACCTCGTGCCGCGTGGCCGCGCCCGAGCGCTCGAACTCCCATGCCCCGTAGAGCATCGACCAGACCACGCTCGTGATCCAGGCCGAGGGGAGCGAGGAGTCGATCGATCCGTCCGCGTGCCCGCGCTCGACGAGCCGCCGCAGCGCCGCGTCGTCGTAGTCCTCGGTGCCGCCCCCCGGGCCGCCGCCGGCGCCCTCGCCGCCCGCGCCGGCGTCGTTCCCGGCGTCCTTTCCGACTCCGTCCGGGGCGCAGTCCTCCGCCGCGCGGGACTCGACGCCGGACCACCACCAGATGAACAGCTCGCTGAGGTCCAGGTACTCGTGGAGCAGCCGGACGATCGCCTCCAGCCCCGTTCCCTCCCCGGGCCGCGCGCGCTCGGCGGCCCGCGCGGACTCCGCCTCGACGAATCCGCCGAGGCACTCGCGCAGCGAGGCGCGGTCCGGGTAGTAGCGGTGCAGGGTGCTGCGCGACACCCCCGCCGCGTCGGCGATCGCGCCCATCGTGGCCTGCGGGTTCTGGGCCAGCACGGGCAGCGCGGCGCGCAGGATGCGCTCCCGCGTCCGCTCGCGCACGCGCCCGTTGCCGCTCTCGCTCGTCATGCCGCCAATGTACAACCCCGTCCGGCGATGGGACTAGTCTTGACATTTTTGGGACAGAGTCGTCCCATGATTTCATGACGCAGCCCACCAGCCCCCGCTCCCGGTCCGGCATCCTCTGGTCCTACGCGCGCCCCCACGCCCGGGTCCTGGTCCTCGGGCTCGTCCTCGCGCTGCTCGGCTCGGCCATGGGGCTCGCGAGCCCGATGGTGACCAAGTGGATCCTCGACAGCCTCGAGGCCGGGCAGTCGCTGCGCGATCCCGTGCTCGTCCTGACCTTCCTCATGGTCGTGGGCGCTGCGATCGGCTGGTGGCAGTGGGTCCTGCTCGGCACGCTCGCCGAGCGGATCGTCTACCAGGCCCGCGAGCGCATGATCCGCCGCTACTTCCGCGCCAAGGTCCTCGCACTCGCCGCCCGGCCCACGGGCGAGCTCGTCACGCGCGTCACGTCGGACACCGTGCTGCTGCGGGAGGCGGCGTCCTCGAGCGTGATCGGCCTGATCAACGGCGTCGTGATGCTGATCGGCACGCTCGTCCTCATGGCCGTCCTGGACTGGCCGCTGCTCGTGACCACCGCCGTGGCCGTGATCGTCGTGGTGATCCTCTTCGCCACCCTCATGCCGGCCATCGCGGTGGCGCAGGAGAAGGCCCAGGAGGCGGTCGGCGACCTCGGCGGCCGGCTCGACGGGGCGCTGCGGGCGATCAAGACGGTCAAGGTCTCCAACGCCGAGGACCGGCAGGCCGGCACGCTCCTGGCCCACGCCGCGAGCGCCCGCGAGCACAGCGTCCGCTCCGTGCGCCGCGAGGCGATGGCCTGGACATATGCCTGGACCGGCATCCAGGCGACGATCATCGTGATCCTGGGCTACGGCGCCGTCCGCGTGGCGCAGGGCGAGATCGGGGTCTCCACCCTCATCGCGTTCCTCCTCTACGCGTTCGGCCTCATGGGCCCCATCACCGAACTCAGCGGAAACCTCACCACGCTCCAGTCCGGCATCGCCGCGGCCGGCCGGATCCGCGACGTCGAGGGCCTCGAGCTCGAGCCGCGCGCCCGGGCCGCGTCCGACGTCCCTCCCGCCGGGACGGCACCCGCGCTGCCGGCGGCGCGCGAAGGCACCGGATCCGGCGTCGTACCCGGCGCCCTCCTGGAGCTGCGCGGGGTCACGGCACGGTACGACGACGGGGCCGCGCCCGCCGTCGACGACGTCACCCTGGCCTTCCCCTCGCGCGGGCACACGGCCATCGTGGGGCCGTCCGGGGCGGGCAAGACGACCGTGTTCTCGCTCCTGCTGCGCTTCGTGGACCCCGCCTCCGGCGAGCTGCTGATCGACGGCCGGCGCTACGCCGGGCTCACGCCGGCGCAGGTCCGCGGACACTTCGCCTATGTGGAGCAGGAGACGCCCATCATTCCCGGCACCATCCGCGAGAACCTGCTCTTCTCCAACCCCGACGCGGCCCCCGGAGAGGTCGACGCGGTGCTGGAGGAGATCCTGCTGGCCGAGAAGGTCGCCGCGCTGGAGGACGGGCTCGACACGGCGCTGACGGAAAGCTCGGTGAGCGGCGGCCAGCGGCAGCGGATCGCGCTGGCGCGGGCCATCCTGTCCCGGCCGCGCGTGCTGCTGCTCGACGAGGCCACGGCGCAGGTCGACGGGATCACCGAGGCCGCGATCCAGGCTGCGATCGCCCGCCAGGCCGCCCGCGGGGCCGTCATCACGATCGCGCACCGGCTCTCGACCGTCGTCGACGCAGACACGATCATCGTCATGGACGCCGGCCGCGTGGTGGCCCGGGGCACGCACGCCGAGCTCCTCGAGGACAGCGGGCTCTACCGCGGCCTCGTGGAGGCCCTGCGCATCGCGCCCGTCTGACCCGCCCGCCTCCCGTCCCGCCCGCGCCCGGCTCCGCCCCGCAACGCTCTCCGGGGAATCGCCGTTCTCTGCGCTGGGAACGACCCGGGAGTGGCTAGCGTTGCGCTAGAGGGTGGGTGCAGTCGTGGAGAGGAGCCCGGAGATGTCCCTGGAATCGGTCGTCGTCATCGGAGGCGGCGTGGCCGGATTCGCGACCGCCCGCGAGCTCCGCGCCCGCGGCCACACCGGCCGGCTTGCGATCATCGACCCCGAGGGCCTGCCCTACGACCGCCCGCCCCTGAGCAAGCAGTACCTGATGGGAACGCAGGATGCCGCGCGGCTGGCGTTCGAACCGGCGGAGTGGTTCGCCGCGCACGGCATCGAGGTCGTCCACGGAACCGCCGCCGCGCTCGATCCCGCCGCCGGGCGCGTCACGCTCGAGGACGGCACGACGACGGACGCGGGCGCCGTCGTCCTCGCCCCGGGCGCCGCGGCCCGCCGCCTCGACATCCCCGGCGCCGACCACCCCGGAGTCCTCGAACTGCGCACGCGCGCCGATGCCGACCGCCTGCGCCCGCACTTGCGCCCCGGGGCCCGGATCGTGGTCGTCGGCGGCGGGCTCATCGGCGCGGAGGCCGCCTCCGCGGCGCTCGCCCTGGGCGCCACGGTCGACCTCGTCGAACCCGTCGACCCGCCGCTCGTCCCCGTCGTCGGCCCGGACCTCGCCCGCCGGCTGCACGCGATGCACGCCGAGCGCGGGATCCGCGTCCACGGCTCCGTCCCCGTCGCCATCACCCCGCCGGGGGCCGCATCCCCCTCCCTCAGCACCCCGTCCGATGGCGTGCGGCCCGCCGGTGGGGCCGGCCCCGGCGTCGTCCCCGGTCCCCGCCGCGTGCTCCTCGCCGACGGAACCGCGCTCGAGGCCGACGCCGTGCTCGTCGGGATCGGGATCGTCCCGCGGACGGCGCTCGCCGAGGCCGCGGGGCTCGCGGTCGAGGACGGGATCCTCGTCGACGCCGCCGGCCGCACGTCCCACCCGCGCGTCTTCGCGGTCGGCGACGCGGCGCGGACGCGGCTGGCGGACGGGACCCTGCTGCGCCGTGCGGAGCACTGGGAAGCGGCGCTGAACTCCGGTACGACGGCGGCCGCCGCCCTCCTGAGGCAGGCGCCGCCCGCGCACGGGGCACCGTGGTTCTGGTCCGACCGGCACGGCGTGCACGTCGAGGGCGTCGGTCGGATGGCCGGAGCGGGGACGCACGTGGTGCGGGTCGAGGGCGGCGTGCCCGTGGCAGCGTTCCTCGTGGACGACGGCGGACGGCTCGCGGGGTGCGCGGCCGTCGACGGCGGGCTCACGGTCCGGGCGGCGCGCCGGATCATCGACCGCGGGATCCCCGTGGACCCGGCGCAGCTCGCCGACCCGTCGGTCCCGTTGAAGAAGCTGGCCCGCTGAGCCGCCCGCCCCGCCCCCTTAACCACATCACTCTCCTACGACGGGTTGTCATGACGCGCTCATAACAGCCGTACGCAGGAGAGTGATGCGTTGGGGAGGTGGGGCTACGGGGCTTCCGTTGCCTCCGCCGCCAGCTGACGGCGCCGACGGGCCGCCACCATGACGCCGCCCGCCGTGAGCAGCAGCAGCGCCAGGCCCACGAAGAGGCCCGTCTGGGCGCCCGTGTTCACCAGGTCGCCCGCGCCGATTCCGGTGCCGGACCCGTCGCCCGATCCCGCGCCGCCTGTTCCCGTTCCGGAGCCGGAGCCCGAGCCGGCGCCAGCGCCGTCGTCGTCCCCGGAACCGGTGCCGGAGCCGGAGCCGTCGTCGTCCCCGGAACCGGTGCCGGAGCCGTCGTCGTCCCCGTCGTCCGATCCGCCGCCCGCCGCGGCGGTGACGGTCAGCGGCGTCGCGATCGGCTCGAGGCCGGTGGAGGCGACGAACAGGGTGTGCGCGCCCGTCGCGAACCCGGCCGGGACCTCGAGCGTGAAGGTCGTGGTCCCGGAGGCGTCGGCGGCGGGGATGCCCTCGACGACGATCGGGTCGGAGTGCAGCTCGGCCGTGACCTGCTGGCCCTCCTCGAGGCCGGAGACCGTCACCTCGATCGAGCCGCCCTGCTCCACGGTGCCCGCGGAGAGGGAGACCTCGGCCCAGTCGGTGCCCGCCACGACGGCCCGGCCGAGCGGCGCGGGGGAGACGGCGTCGTGCGCCTGGAAGTAGGCGACCGTCGCCTCGAGGTCGATCTGGCCCGTGTCCGTGGACCCGGTCCCCTCCGCGAAGGTGGAGAAGTTGTCCCCGCCCGCGGCCAGGAAGGAGTTCGCGACCACGCGGAACACGGCGTCGTCGGCGATCTCCTCGCCCTCGAAGCTCACCGAGAGGACGTGCTCGCCGCGCGGGGCCTCCGGATCGTAGACGTAGGAGAGCCCCTCGGAGATGCCCAGGTGCAGCTTGGGCCGCGAGGACCCCTCCGGCTGCCACTGCTCCTCGAGGACGGCCTTGATCTGCGCGCCGGTGAGCTCGAGCGTGACGAGCGTGTTGGCGAACGGCTGCACGTCGGCGGCCTGCTTGAAGGTCACCGTGCCGTCCGTGCCGTAGAGCAGGTCCGCCCGCAGCCCGCCCGGGTTCATAAACGCGATCTGCGCGGGCTCGCCGCCGAAGGACTCGTTGGATGTGGCCCACAAGTGGAAGTCGGCCACGGAGTTGCCCAGCGCCGACTCGACGCCGCGGTCGGACCCGGCGTCGCCGCCGCGCAGGATGTCGGCCGTGATCTGCCCGACGCGGACGCCTCCGACGACCTCCGACTCGGCGACGGCCTCGTCCACGAGCGCCGCCACGGCCGGATCCGCCGGGTACAGTGCCGCGCCGTCGGTGCCGACGAGCGGCAGCAGCTCCGAGCCGAGCGAGAGGACCCGCTTCGTCTCCGGATCCACCTCGATGCTGACCTTGCCCAGCGTCGTCCCGTACTGGTGCGCCTGCAGGACCGGTCGCTTGAGCCCGTCCCAGCCTTCGACGTCGTACTCGCAGGCGTAGGACTGGTGCGTGTGCCCGGAGAGGATCGCGTCGATCGCGGGGGAGGCCTCGCGCACGAGCTCGCCGTAGAGCGTGTCCTCGGTGGCGATCGCGGCGCAGTCGGTGCCCGCGGAACCCTCGTGGGTCAACAGGACGACGACGTCCGCCTCGCCGTTCGTCGGGTCCCCGTCCCGCAGCTGGGCGGCGACGCGGTCGGCGGCCTCGAGCTGGTCGCCGAACTCGATGTCCGCGATGCCCGTGGGGGAGACCATGGCGGCGGTCTGCTCGGTGATGGTGCCGATGAAGCCGACCGTCACGCCGTCGACCTCCCGCAGCGCGTACTCGCGCAGCGCCGGGGTCTTGGCGCCCTTGCGGTAGACGTTGGCGCCGAGCGCGAAGTCCGCGCCGTCCGCACCGGTGGCGGCCGCGAAGCGCGGGATGACGCGGTCGGTCAGGTCGGCGAAGCCGCGGTCGAACTCGTGGTTGCCCACGACCGACAGGTCCAGGCCGGCCGCGCTGAGCGCGTCGATCGTCGGGTTGTCCTCCTGGGAGAAGGACGCGAACGTGGACGCGCCGATGTTGTCCCCCGCGGAGACGAAGAGCGTGTTCGGGTTCTCGCCGCGCAGCTGCGCCACCGCTCCCGCCAGGACGGCGGCGCCCGCGGACGGGGCCTCCGCCTGGATGCGGCCGTGGAAGTCGTTGATGCCGAGCACGTCGATCGTGGTGGTTTCGGCCGGCGGGACGACGCCCTCGCCGGAGACCTCGAACAGCGTGGTGGTGCCGGAGACCTCGTTGCCGACCGCGAGCAGCGGGACGCCGCCCGGCGCGTCGGCGGCGGGGATGAAGGCCAGACCCTCGGCGCCGAGGTCGCCCGCGGCGGCGAGCGAGCCGCCGGCCTCGACGGACTCGGCGAAGTTCCGGTTGTTCACGTAGGAGACGAACTCGGCCGCCGCCGGGACCGTGATGTCGTAGACGGCGACCCCGCCGACGCGTTCGAAGCCGATGAACGCGTACGTCTTGTCACCGACCTGCCCGATCGCCAGGTTCTCCGGCTCCGGCCCCTTGTCGTCGGAGCGGCCCTCGAGGTTGGACTCGGTGTGGTTGGAGTTGAAGAAGTCCGGGTTCGCGGCGTGGGTGATGCGCTCGAACTCGTCGCCGGAGTCGAAGACCTGCGTGCCGTCGGTGGTCCAGATGGAGAAGGAGCGGGAGCCGAAGGAGTAGAGCTCCTCATAGCATTCGCCCGCGGCGTCCAGGCCGTCGGCGGTCGTGACGTTGAGCCGGCCGAGGTCGGCGTCGCCGGTCAGCGCGGCGAGCGGCGAATCGGCGCAGACCGGCGCGAGGCCGCCCTTGCCGAGGTCCTTCACGCGGGAGGGCTCCACGTAGTCGCCCCACTCGCGGGCGTCGCCCTCGTTGGCCGTGACGAGGTAGCTCTGCCCGCCGGCCTGGTAGGCGTTCAGGCCGTCGGGCATGTAGACGCCCTTGAGGCCCTCGAAGGTGCGGAGGTCGAAGCCGCCGTCGCGGTCGGAGGGGTCGATCCCGTGGCCGGGGGCGCCGTGGTCCTTGAAGCCGAGCGGCCAGATGTCCGTCACGGTGGCGCTGGCCAGGTCGACGACGGCGACGGCGTTGGCCTCCTGCAGCGCGGCGTAGGCGGTGCCGCCGTCGATCGCGATGTATTCCGGCTCCAGGTTGCGCGAGACGGGCAGCTCGTCGCCGTGCGGGGCGGGGCCGAAGACGCGCACGTCCTCGGGCAGCGTCTTGGCGCCGCCGGCCTCGAAGGCGTGGAAGTCCGCGGTGCGGACGTCGGACTGGGACGGGGCCGCGAGGGCGGAGGGGAGGCGGACGACGCCGATGCTTCCTTCCGGGTCGACGCTGAAGTCGTCCGCGGGCTCGCCTTCGTTGGCGACGACGGCGTAGCTCCCGTCGGCGGAGAGCGCCACCATGTCGGGGAGCGCGCCGACCTGGACGGAGCCGAGCACGCTCGGCGCGGAGGCGGTGGCGTCGAAGAAGACGAGCGAGCCCGGGGCGGTCTTGGGCACGGCCTCGAACGCGATGACGCCGAGGCCGTCGGCGCGCACGGCCACGGAGTTCGCGACGCCGTCGGCCGCGATCTCGAAGAGCTTGGCGGGGGCGGCGGGGTCGGAGACGTCGAGGACCTCGACGAGCCCGGCCTGGGCGTTGACCACGAAGAGCCGCTGCGTTCCCGCGTGGTAGGTGACGATCTCGGCGGCCGACGCGTCGAAGACGCCGGTCTCGTAGCTGCCGACCGGGGTGAGGGTCAGCGGGGCCGAGACCGGGTAGGCGATCGGTTCGGGGACGATCCCCGCGTGGGCCGGGGCTCCCAGCAGGGCGCCGGCGAGGGCCGCGACGGCGGCGGCGGCCGTCCCGCGGGCGAGCCGGCGCCGTGTGCGCCTGGACTGTGACATGGCTGTGCTCCCAAGGAGGTGAGGTGATGACCTCCCTTGTCTACGCGGCGCACCTTACCGGCGGGTAAACACCAAGTGGCCCCTCGGCCTCCGCCCACACCCCGCCTCACGATCCGGGGAATCGTCCTGACGCCGAACTCGTCACGACGCGTGGGTGGATCGTGACGCGGGATCAGGGGGTGGGGGAGTCGAGGCGGGACAGGGCCTTCTCCGTGCCGAGTTCCGGGCGGTCCGCCGCGTGGGCCGCGTAGTGCCCGAGGGTCCGCAGGAGCAGGCCGGGATCGGCGTCGAGCTCCTGGACGTCCACGATCAGGGGCCTCGTCCTGCGACCCGCCTCCGAGGCGCGCGTGTGGACCTCGATGAGCGCCGGCCCGCGGTCGCCCAGCGGTTTGCGCCCGCGGGGATCGCGCGCCACGACGGACACGACGTCCTTCCAATAGGCCTCGTGGTGCCCGCGCCGGTCCACCACCACGATCCGGCTCCGCGTGAGGTACACCCCGGGCGCCTGCCCGGACGCGGCGAGCCGCAGCATCCGCAGGCCCTCGCGGAGCACGAGGAACCCCACGACGAGCAGCCCCGCGGCGGCCGTCGCCGTGAGCACGCGCGCTCCGCCGTCGCCGAGCAGGACGGTCTTGGCCTCGGTCGCGATCGCCCCGACGACCGTGACGACCGCGACGCCGACCGTCACCGCGCCGCCGGCCAGCGAGACGGGGGAGGAGGGGAACCATGTGGCGGCGCGCGGCCCCGAGGAGGTCTCGACGTCGGCCCCGGTGGGCGCCGCCCAGTCCTCGCCGCGGCGGAACTCGTGCAGCACGGCCCGGCCCACGCCGAAGGCCAGGGCCGCCATCGGTGCGGCGAGCAGCGGCTTGCCGGCGGCGACGGACGCGGCGCCGAGGCCCAGCAGCACGGCGATCACGACGAACGCCGGCACGAGGTGGTGGGCGAGCTTGAGCCCGCGGTGGCGGGGAGCCCAGGCGGTGCGCGGGGCGGGCCGCGGGGCGGGGGCGGATTCGTGCACGCTGCTCACGCTACCGGTGTGCCCCCGCCGTCGCGCAGCAGCGCCGCGAGGCTCGTCGCGGGCCGGCCGGTGAGGGCCTCGACGTCGCCCGTGGTGCGCGCCAGCTCGCCGGAGGCGATGGCCGTATAGGTGCTGACCCAGGCGTCGAGCTGCCAGGGCTCGGCGCCGTAGGGCTCCCTCGAGGCGTAGGCGGCGGCGACGGTCTCCTGCTCGAAGCGGTGGGGCCGCCCGGTGGCGGCGGCGAGCGCGGCCGCGACCTCTCCCAGGGTGAGCGCCTCGGGTCCGGTGAGCTCGTAGCGGCGTCCCGCGTGGGCGCAGTCGCGCCCCACGGCCAGGTCCGCGGCGGCCCCGGCGAGGACGACGGCGGCGCACGCGGCGACGTCGCGCCGCGCCACGGCGGAGACGCGGCCGTCGTCGGCGGGCCCGCGGATCACGCCGTCGGCGTCGGCGAAGTGGGCGAAGACGTCGAGGTAGAAGTTGTCGCGCAGGAACGTCCAGGCGGGGCCGGCGGCGCGCAGCAGCTCCTCGGTCGCGAAGTGGTCCCGCGCGAGGGTGAAGACGGCCGTCGGCGAGGCCTCGAAGAACGACGTGTAGACGACGTGCCGCACGCCCGCGTCGGCCGCGGCCCCGATGAACGCCGCGTGCTCCTCGAGCCGGTGCGCCGATTCCGCGGCCGAGACCATGAACAGCACGTCGGTCCCCTCGAGGGCGGCGCGCGCGGCGTCCGGGTCGCCGTAGGCGGCGGTGAGGGGTACGACGCCCGGGCCGAGCCTGCGTGCCACGGCGGCGGTCCGCGCGGGATCCCGGGCGAGGACCCGCAGGCGGAAGGGCGCGCGCCCGGTTGCGGCCCCGGCGTCGTGCCCTCTTTCGGGCGCGGCGCCGGACGCCTTGCCGGACACTGCGCCGGATGCCCCGCCCGATGCGAGCCCCGCGAGCAGCCGCGCGGCCTCCCCGCCGACGTGCCCCGTGGCCCCGGCGACGGCGATGACGGGCCCCGCTCCGGCGTCGTCGTGTGTCTCCATGACCCCACCGTACGCCGGGGCGCGGGCCGGCACCACGCGTTCACGCCGCGTTCGCCCGGCCGTCGCCCGCCGCTCGGCGCCGGGTGCCACAGTGGGGCCATGTCCGGCCTGTTCGTCGCCATCGGCGACTCCTTCACCGAGGGCGTGGGCGACTGGGATCCGCGCCTGCCCAACGGGGTGCGCGGCTGGGCGGACCGCGTCGCCAAGCAGCTCTCCAAGGACGACCCCGCCTGGCGCTACGCCAACCTCGCCGTGCGCAGCCGGCGCCTGGGCCGGATCGTGCAGGAGCAGGTGGAGCCCGCGCTCGCGATGGAGCCCTCCGTCATCACCTTCTACGCCGGCGGGAACGACATCATGGAGGTCCGCCAGGACATGGGCCGCCTCCTGGACAACTACACGGCGGCCGTGCGGCGGCTCGCGTCCTCCGGCGCCCGCGTGCTGCTCTTCACGGGCTTCGACGTCCCCGTGCACCCGATCCTGGAGCCGATGAAGCACCGCAACTGGATCTTCAACCAGCGCGTCCGCGAGCTCGCCGCCGAGCACGCCGGCGACGGCGTGGAGCTCGTGGACTACTGGACGTGGGACGCCTACCAGGACCGGCGGCTGTGGGACACGGACAAGCTGCACATGAACCGGGCCGGCCACCGCTACATGGCCATCCAGGTGCTGAACCTGCTCGGCGTGCGCCACCAGCTGGTGTTCGAGCCGTTCGGGCCGCGCGAGCGCCCGGGACTGCGGGACGCCGTGGTGCGCGACGCCGAGTGGATGCGGCAGTGGGTGCTGCCCATGTTCGGGCGGAAGCTGCGCGGCATCACGCTCGGCGACGCGCTGCAGCCGCGCTGGCCCGATCCCGTGCGTCCCGCCGACGGACTCAAGAGACTCCACAGGAAGCGTCAACGGCTTACGATGAACGCATCATGAACACGATGCGCAGACTCCGCAAGCCCCTCGTCCTGCTGATGGCGGCCGCCCTCGTCCTGAGCGTGGGCGCCGGGGCGTTCCAGGCGTTCCTCTCATGAGCGGGACCGGGGAGCCCGGGGGACCGGGCGGCGGACCGGCCGGCGGCCCGGGCGGCTCGGGCGGCGCGCCGGAGGGAACCGTCCCCGAGGGAGCGGTCCCGGGAGGCGCCGGCACGCCCGCGGGCCCCGGCACCGCCGTCGTCCACGAGGCCCTCGCCGAACCCCGGCGACGCGTCCGCGCCCGGTGGGTGACCGGCGTCGTCCTGGTCAACGTCGGGATCAACGTGGCGTTCTTCGCGCCCATCAACATCCTCATCGGCCTGCAGGCCACGGCGATCGACGAGCTGAACAAGGAGGCGATCCTCTCCCTCGTCACGGGGTGCGGGGCCGCCGTGTCCCTCGTCATGAACCCGCTCACCGGGGCGCTCTCGGACCGGACGACGTCGAAGCTCGGCCGCCGCTCGCCCTGGATCCTGGGCGGGGCGATCCTCGGCAGCGCCGCGCTGCTGCTGCTCTCGGGCGCGACGACGATCGCCCTCCTCCTGCTCGGCTGGTGCCTCGTCCAGGCCGGCGCGAACGCCGCCTACTCGACCATCACCGCCGCCGTCCCGGACCGCGTGCCCGTGGACCAGCGCGGCCAGGTCGGCGGGCTCGCCGCGCTCGGGCAGACGGTGGGCATCCTCGGCGGCTCCGTGGTGGGGTTCGTGATCTTCGGGAACGTGGCGTTCGGCTACTGGCTCTGCGCCGGGGCGCTGCTCCTGTCCGTGGTGCCGTACCTGTTCCACTCCGACGACCCCGTGCTGCCGCGCGCGCTGCGGGAGCCCTTCCGGTTCGGGGCGTTCCTGCGCTCCTTCTGGATCAACCCCGCCCGCTACCCCGACTTCGGCTGGGCGTGGCTGACCCGCTTCCTGATGTTCGTGGGCAACCAGCTGACCATCGTGTACCTGCTGTTCTTCCTGACCGACGTCATCGAGCACCCGGACCCGGCCGGCGGCGTGCTGATCCTCACGGGGCTGTACGCGTTCATGGTCATCGCCACCACCGTGGTCGCGGGGCGGTGGTCGGACAAGGCGGGCAAGCGGCGCGTGTTCGTCGCCGGGTCCTCCGCCGTCATCGCGTGCGCGGCGCTGATCATGGCGTTCTTCCCCGTGTGGCCGGGCGCGATCGCCGGGGCCACCGTGCTGGGGATCGGCTTCGGCGCGTACCTGGCCGTGGACTTCGCCCTGCTCACCCAGGTGCTGCCGTCCGCCGCGGCGCGCGGAAAGGACATGGGCGTCATCAACATCGCCGCCGCGCTGCCGCAGGTCGTCGCACCCGTGCTCGCGTTCCTGTCGGTGAAGTTCCTCGGAGGGTACACGGCACTGTTCGTGATCGCGGCGGTCATCGGGCTCAGCGCCGCCGCCCTGGTCTACAAGATCAAGTCGGTGCCGTAGGCCGAGTTCGTAGGCATGGACCGTGGGCCGTCGTCCGTCGTCAGCCCGTGGCCTCAGCCAAAAAACCATCCCCGCGCATCGGTGCCCACTTCACGTCTTGTGGGCGAGACAGCCGGCGCGGTGCGACTTCATGGGGTAGACCCCATGCATTCGCCCAGTCGACGTGAACTGGGTGAACGCGAGACGGGAGTCAGTCGGCGCGGCGGCGGTGGCGGATCCAGAGGAGCGTTCCGGCGGCCACGAGGATGGCGGCAACGAGGATCCACTGCCAGCCGAGCGCGATCCACGCGTAGATCACGGCCATCCCGACCGTCGAGTAGACGAGCGCCCAGAGCAGGCAGCCGGCCGTGACGGCGGGCAGGTAGCGCGCCAGCGGCATCTTCGAGACGCCGGCGCTGCCGTTGACGGCGGTCTGGATCCCGACCGTGAGGAAGGACAACGGGACGGCGAGGACGCCCCAGCGGGCCATAAAGCGCTGGGCCCGCCGGTAGATGGGGCCCTCGAGGAAGTGCTCGAACCGCGAGTGCCGGACGCCGGCGGCCACGCCGCGCCCGATCCAGTACGTCGTGTTGGCGCGGGCCATCGCGATCGCGAAGAGGAAGAGGTAGGCCCAGCCGAACGGGGCGTCGCGAAGCCAATCCACCGCATCAGCCTACCGTCGCGCGGCCGGTGGCGGGCTACGGCAGCACGCCCTCCCGCAGCGCGCGGAGCACGGCCTGGGTCCGGTCGCGGGCGCCGAGCTTGAGCAGGATCGCGGAGACGTGGTTCTTCACGGTCCCCTCGGCGAGGAACAGGCCCTCGGAGATCTCCCGGTTGCTGCAGCCCTCGGCCACAAGCCGGAGGACCTCGAGCTCGCGCGACGTGAGCTCCTGGGCGGCGGGCAGGGAGTCGTCCGCGCCGGCGGCATCGGAGCGGATGGCGCGCAGCAGGCGGTCCGTGAGGGAAGGGGCGACGAGCGTTCCGCCCGCGGCGAGGGTGCGCACCGCATGGGAGAGCTGATCGAGCGTGACGTCCTTGAGCAGGTATCCGCGCGCCCCGCCCTTGAGCGCGCGCAGGAGGAGGGAATCGTCGTCGAACGTCGTCAGGACGAGCACCGGCACCGCCGAGCCGCGCGCGGCCAGTTCGCCCAGGGCCCAGATCCCGTCGAACCGCGGCATCCGCAGGTCCAGGAGCACGACGTCCGGCGCCGAGCGCTCGATCTCCGCGATCGCCTCCGCCCCGTCCCCGGCCTCCCCGACGACGTCGAAGCCCGCGATCTCCAGCAGGTTCCGGATGCCCTGGCGGACGAGGGTCTGGTCGTCGACCACCACGACGCGGATCGCGCGGGCGTCCGGACCGGCCGCGACGGCGCCCTGCCGGGCCGGGCCCGTTCCGCGATCGGAGGTGTCCGGCCCGCTCACGGCGCCGGGACCCGCGCGGTGACGCTGAAACCGTCCCGGCCGTCGACGGCGAGCCCGCCGCCGAGGGACTCGAAGCGCTCGCGGAGCCCGCTCAGGCCGTTGCCGGGCACGGGTTCCACGGCGCCGCGGCCGTTGTCCCGGGCGCTGAGCACCAGCGCGCCGTCGGGGCCGGTGGCCACGCTCATCCGCAGGGTCGTCGCGCCGGCGTGCCGCAAGGTGTTGGTGACGATCTCCTGGACGGCGCGGACCAGGGCCCCCGCCTCGGCTTCGCCCGCGCCGATGCCGTCCTCGACGTGGAGGGAGACCTCGAGCCCGGGCAGTTCGCGCACGACCTCGCGGAGCGCGGCGGCGAGGTCCGGCGGTTCGCCGCGGAGCTGGCCGACGGTTCCCCGGACATCGCGCAGCAGGGCCCGGGCCACGCCGTTGGCGCGTTCGACGTGTTCCCGCGACCGCGGCCCGTCCAGGTGAGTTGCCGTCTCGAGCTCGAGGGCGAGGACCGTGAGCTGATGCCCGATCAGGTCGTGCAGCTCGCGCGAGATCCGCAGGCGCTCGGTGGTCCGGGCGGATTCGGCCAGCAGCACGGAGGCGGCGCGCAGCTCCACGTGCGCCTCGGTCAGCTCCCGCCGCATCCGCTGTTCCTTCAGCAGCGTCGCCGAGCTGAGCATCGAGGCGGACTGGATGAGCAGGTAGAAGCCCACGCTGATGGCGGCCTCGGCCGTGGAGCCGGCGACGGGCCAGTAGACGAGCGCGAGGAAGGCCGTGTTCGCGAGCACGATCCCGGCGCCCGCGGCGAGCGGCATGAGGTAGACGCTCGAGGCGGCGGTGACCACGAGGAGGACGGGCAGCAGCCCGGAGGCCGCCGTCGTGCCGACGACGATCCAGGAGCAGACGACGGCGGCGCCGAACCCCGCGTGCCGCAGCACCGCCCGGGTGCCCGCGAACGCGGTCATGAGCCCGGCGAAGAACAGGACGAGGGCCGCGATCCACCAGGGGCGGGGCAGGGTGGCGTCGACGACGCCGAACAGCACGGGCCCCGCGACGGCCACGGAGACCACGAGCATCGCGATGCCGGCCCACATCTCGGTATCCAGTCGTCGCATGGCACCACTCTAGGGTGGCCCCCGGGGCCGGGACAGGTGCCGGAAGTCATGGCCGCAGGCGGCGACGATCGGCACGGGCGCGGGGCGGGGGCGGGCCCGTAGCGTCGGGGACATGAAGACGACGACGCCGGCGATCCTCGCCGAACACCTGGGAAAGGCCTACCGCGGCCGCACGGCGGTGGAGGACGTGAGCCTGCGGGTCGAGGCGGGAGAGGTCTTCGGGATCGTCGGTGCCAACGGCTCGGGCAAGACCACCACGGTGGAGATGATCGCTGGCCTGCGCGTCCCGGACCGGGGCAGCGCCTCGGTGTTCGGGCTCGACGCGCGCCGCGACCGCGCCCGGCTGCGCGGGCTGCTCGGCGTGCAGCTCCAAGAGGCCTACCTGCACCACGCCCTGACGGTGGACGAGCTCGTACGGCTCTACCGGAGCTTCTACGCCGCGCCGCGTCCGGCCGGCGAGCTGCTGGAGCTCGTGGGGCTCGCCGGGCAGGGGGCGGTGCGCTTCGAGAAGCTCTCCGGCGGCCAGCAGCAGCGCCTGTCCATCGCGCTCGCGCTCGCCGGCCGGCCGCGCGTCGTGATCCTCGACGAGCTGACCACGGGCCTGGATCCGCGGGCCCGCCGCCAGGTCTGGGCCGCGGTGGAAGCCATGCGGGACGAGGGCACCACGATCCTGCTGGTCAGCCACGCAATGGACGAGGTGCAGCGGCTCTGCGGACGGATCGCCGTCCTCGACGTCGGCCGCGTCCTCGCCGTGGACACGGCCGACGGGCTCATCCGGCGCACGGGCGCCGCGGACCTGGACGACGCCTTCCTGTCGATGACGGGAAGGGGACTGGAGGAGATGACATGAGTGAAGCAGCCGCGACGCGGATGGACCGCGTCCACCGCCCCGGGCCCCGGTCGTGGGCGGTCCTGGTGGCCTGCGAGGCGAAGATGGTGGCCCGCGACACGGCCGGGCTGATCGTGCCGCTGGGCCTGCCGCTGCTCATCCTCGTGATGAGCGCCGGATCGGCGGGCGAGGTGGTGTTCGAGAACGGGCTGACCGCGCTGGACCTCTTCGTGCTGCCGCTCGTCGTCGTCCTGGTCATCGCCAGCATCGGCATCATCAACATGCCGAGCTTTCTGGCCTACTACCGCAGGACGGGGATCCTGCGGCGCTTGTCCGTCACGCCGGCGTCCCCGGCCATGGTGCTCGTGGCGCAGGCGGTCGTCAGCGTCGCGCAGGCCGTCCTCGGCATGGCCCTCGCGTTCGGCGTGGCGCTGCTGGCCCTCGGCGCGAACCCGCCGGTCCGCCCCCTCGCAGCGCTCGGGGTCGTGGCCCTGTCCATGGCCGCGCTCTACGCCGTGGGGATGATCGTCGCGGCGCTCGCCCCGACCCCGAACTCCGCGGTCGCGATCGGCCTGGTGCTGTTCCTCGCCCTCGGCGCGCTGGGCGGGCTGTTCGGCGGGAGCCACACCTTGCCGGAGGGCGTCGCGGCCGTCGGGGAGTGGCTGCCCTTCGGGGCGGGCGTGCAGGCGCTGTCCGCGGCGTGGGCGGGTGCCGCCGTCGAGCTGCAGCACCTCGCGGCGCTGGGACTCGCGGTCATCGCGGGCGGCGTCATCGCGGCCGTCGCATTCCGCTGGGACTGATTCCGGCCGGCGCCGCAGCGACCCACGCCCCGTGCCCGCCGCTTCGGAAACGCCGCCGGCCCGCACCGCGTCAAGACCTGCCCACTTCTCCTGCCGGAAATGCCGCCGGGGCCGGCGAGTCGTCCAGACTCGCCGGCCCCGGCGCTCGAGAAATGGGAAGAAACGCAGGCGCTCAGATCGCGAAGCTCGCGTCCTCGAGCACGGCGCTCGTCTCGACGTGCTCGAGCCCGAACTCCCCGGCCACGGAGGCCAGCGTGACCCGGCCGGCGTGGACGTTCAGGCCCGCCGCCAGGCCCGCGTCCTCGGCCAGGGCGCGGCGCCAGCCCTTGTCGGCGATCCGCAGCGCGTAGGGCAGGGTGGCGTTGGTCAGGGCCGCCGTGGAGGTCTGCGGGACGGCGCCGGGCATGTTCGCGACGCAGTAGTAGACGGCGTCGTGGACCCTGAAGGTCGGCTCGGCGTGGGTCGTGGGTCGGGAGCCCTCGAAGCAGCCGCCCTGGTCGATCGCGATGTCCACGAGTACGGAGCCGGGACGCATCTGCGCCACCATGTCCTTCGTGACGAGCTTCGGCGCGGCGGCGCCGGGGATCAGCACGGAGCCGATCACCAGGTCGGCGGCGGCGACCTCGGCGGCGATCGTGAACTTCGAGGAGGCCAGGGTCTTGATGCGGCCGGAGTGGGCGGTGTCGATCTCCTTGAGCCGGCCCAGGTTGATGTCGATGATCGTGACGTCGGCGCCCATGCCCGCGGCGATCACCGCGGCGTTCTCGCCGGCCACGCCGCCGCCGATCACCACGACCTTGGCCGGCCGCGTTCCGGGGACGCCCCCCATGAGGATCCCCGCGCCGCCGTTGGGCTGCTGCAGCTGGTAGGCGCCGACCTGGGCGGCGAGGCGCCCGGCGACCTCGGACATCGGTGCGAGCAGCGGCAGGGAGCGGCCGGCGGTGACGGTCTCGTAGGCGATCGCGGTGCTGCCGGCGGCGACGATGGCCTCGGTGCACTCGCGGGAGGCGGCGAGGTGCAGGTAGGTGAAGAGGACCTGCCCGGCCTGCATGCGGTGGTATTCGGCGGCGATGGGCTCCTTGACCTTGAGCACCATGTCGGCGCCGGTCCAGGTGGAGTCCGCGTCGTCGGCGATGCGGGCACCGGCCTCGACGTAGAGCTCGTCGGGGATGCCGGAGCCCACGCCGGCGCCGGTTTCGATGACGACCTCGTGGCCGCGGGCGGTGAACTCGGAGACGCCGGCCGGGGTGATGGCCACGCGGAACTCGTTGTTCTTGATTTCCTTCGGGACGCCGATGATCATGGCTTCTCCTGGTGCGCTGGGGGTCTGGGGGAGGGGTACGACGCCGGGGCCTCCCCGGTCGCGCCGCCTCCGGTGCTGTGCATCAAGGGTAGGGTTTTCTGCGGTAACGTTGGTGTTACGCCGTATTTCTTGCGGCCCAGATCGGGAAATCGATGATTCCCAGCGGCGACGGGAGACTGTGATGGCGGCCACGTCGAAAGATCTTCGGAGGCGGCGGCCGGTGGAGCTGGACGACGTCGACCGGGGGCTGCTGCGCATGCTCACGGAGAACGCGCGGCGCACCAACAACTCGCTCGCGGCCGAGCTCGGGATCGCCCCGTCCACGTGCCTGGCCCGCCTGAACGCCCTGCGCGAGGCGGGCGTGATCCGCCGCTTCACGGTGGACGTCGACCCCGAGGTCCTGGGCCACGCGCTCGAGGCCCTGATCTTCGTGAGGATCCGGGCCGGCGCGCGGCACCTCATGTCGACCTTCGCGGAGGAGATCCGCGCGAAGCCCGGCGTGACCCAGCTGTTCTTCCTCGGCGGCACGGACGACTTCCTCATTCACGTCGCCGTCAAGGACTCCAACGACGTGCGGCAGTTCGTCCTGGACAACCTCTCCGCCAACCCGGCGGTCGCCTCGACCCAGACCTCGCTCGTCTTCGAGCACTCCCAGGGCCTGGTGCCCTGGGTCTGAGCCCGCCCGTCATTCCCGACGCCGAGCTGGCGGCCCGACGGGTTCCTGCCGCGTCATCGGATGCCCACTTCACGTCGTCTCGGCGAGACAGTCGGCTGTATTCGACTTCACGGGGTGTACCCCGTGAAGTCGGCAACGCCCCGTGGCCTCGCCGGCGCTTCGTGAAGTGGGCGCATGGGCACGCGTGGGGTCGCCCAGTTGACGTGAAGTGGGCGCATGGGTGCCCGTGGGCTCGCCCAGTTGACGTGAACTGGGCGGCGGCGTGATTCGTCTCCTGTTCTCCGGACGCCGGCCGTGCTGCGGCCCGTCTGCCGCTCGCGGGGCGCCGGGCGCCGCGTCCCTTGGTCCGCGGCGGCCCGCCTACCAGGACGTGTCGCGGGCGCGTCCCTCCTCGTAGCCGGCGCTGGACTGGATGCCGACGACGGCGCGCTTGCGGAACTCGCCGATCGAGCGCGCGCCCGCATAGGTGAAGGAGGAGCGCACGCCGGCGACGATCGAGTCGATCAGGTCCTCCACGCCCGGCCGCGCCGGGTCCAGGTACATCCGCGAGGAGGAGATCCCCTCCTCGAAGAGCGCGGACCGGGCGCGGTCGAACGCGGACTGGTCCTTGGTCCGGTTCCGCACGGCGCGCGCCGAGGCCATGCCGAAGCTCTCCTTATACAGCTTCCCGTCCGGATCCCGCATGAGGTCCCCGGCCGACTCGTAGGTCCCGGCGAACCAGGAGCCCACCATGACGGAGGCGGCGCCCGCGGCGAGCGCGAGGGCGACGTCGCGCGGGTACTTCACGCCGCCGTCGGCCCACACCTCGGCGCCGGAATCCCGCGCGGCGTCGGCGCATTCGAGGACGGCGGAGAACTGCGGGCGCCCGACGCCGGTCATCATCCGCGTCGTGCACATGGCGCCCGGGCCGACGCCGACCTTGAGGATGTCCGCGCCGGCGGCGGAGAGCTCGGCGGCGCCGGAGGCGGAGACGATGTTGCCCGCGGCGAGCGGGATCCGCCGGCCCGTCGTGTCGCCGAACGCGTCCCGCGCGGCGGCGGCGAGCGGCAGGGCGTCGAGCATCTTGTCCTGGTGCCCGTGGGCGGTGTCGACGACGAGCACGTCGACCCCGGCCTCGAGCAGCGAGGTGGTCTTGGCGCGCACGTCGCCGTTGATCCCGACGGCGCCGCCCACCATGAGCCGCCCCTGCGGGTCCAGCGCGGGCGTGTAGATGGAGGAGCGCAGCACGCCCTGCCGGGTCAGCACGCCGGCCAGGCGCCCGGAGTCCAGGACGGGGACGACGCCGACGTGGTGGGTGCCGAGCAGGGTGAAGGCGGCGTCGAGGTCGGCGTCCGGGCCCACGGTCACGGGGTCGGCGGACATGACCTCGGAAATCCGGGCGAAGCGGTCGACGTCGGTGCAGTCCTTCTCGGTCACGATGCCCACGACGCGCTCGCCGTCGAGCACCACCGCGGCCCCGTGGGAGCGCTTGCCGAGCAGGGACAGCGCGGTGGCGACGGCGTCGTCGACCTGCACGGTGATCGGCGTCTCGAAGACGGAGTGGGCGCGCTTGACCTGGCCGACCATGTCCTGGACGGCGGCGGGCGTGATGTCCTGGGGCAGGATCGCGATCCCGCCGCGCCGGGCCACGGTCTCGGCCATGCGGCGGCCGGCGACGGCGGTCATGTTGGAGACGACGAGCGGCAGCGTGGTGCCGACGGCGTCGGGCGTGGTGAGGTCCACGTCCATGCGGGAGGTCACGGAGGAGCGGGAGGGCACCATAAAGACGTCGTTGTAGGTGAGGTCGTACGGGGCGGAGGCGTCGTTGAGGAACTTCACGCCTCTCAGGCTAGCGTCCGGCAAGGTCCGCCACAGCCGATTCGGTGCCGAAATCAGCACTAATTAGGCCGGGGCAATCGGGCGTACCGTGGAATCAGCGGCCCGCACCGGCCGGGCCGATGGCATGAGGAGAAGCATCATGACCGTCACCGTCCCCGTCACGGATTGCGCCGTGGCGAACTGCTCCTTCAACGACCACTCCCACTGCGGGGCGGCCGGCATCACGATCGGCGGCACGAGCGACCACGCCCAGTGCGCGACGTTCGTCGACACCGGCACGCACGGCGGCCTGCCGAAGGTCCTGGCCTCGGTCGGCGCCTGCCAGCGCGAGGAGTGCGTGCACAACGACCACCTGATGTGCTCGGCCTCCGAGGTCCACGTGGGTCCCGGCGCCGACAACGCGGACTGCCTGACCTACAAGCACGCGGTCTGAACCCCCGCGCACGGGCGCGGCCCCGGCGTCGTACTCCCTGGGATGACGACGCCGGGGCCGCGCTTGCGTTCCGGGCAGAACCGGGGCGGGTCCCGGGGAGCGGACGGACAGTCGGCCGAAGTTTTGTTGAACAATCTCTTGCGCGGATTGTTGAACAACCTGTAGTGTTCTCACCATCGTTCACTTGTGACCAAGGTCACCCGCACTCCCTGGATGGAAAAATGGCAGAAGTAGGCACGCCCCAGAAACTTGGCTCGGGAGCCCGCCGGACAGCGCTGCTCGGCGCGATGTTCCTCATGGCGACGAGCGCCATCGGCCCCGGCTTCATCACCCAGACCACCGTCTTCACGGTCCAGCTCGGCGCCGCGTTCGCGTTCGCGATCCTCGTCTCGATCCTCGTCGACATCGCCGTGCAGCTGAACGTCTGGCGCGTCATCGGCATCTCCGGCTCCCGCGCCCAGGAGCTCGGCAACAAGGTCTTCCCCGGCGTCGGATGGTTCCTCGCGGGCCTCGTCTTCATCGGCGGCGTCGTCTTCAACATCGGCAACATCGCCGGCACCGGCCTCGGCATGAACGCCATGCTCGGCCTCGATCCGAAGATCGGCGGTGCCATCTCCGCCGCCGTCGCGATCCTCATCTTCCTCTCGAAGAAGGCCGGCATGGCCCTGGACCGCATCGTCGTCCTCCTCGGCGCCGTCATGATCCTGCTCATGCTCTACGTGGCGATCGTCGCCGCCCCGCCCGTCGGCGAGGCGCTGAAGAACACCGTGCTGCCCGAGCAGATCGACTTCCTCGTCATCACCACCCTCATCGGCGGAACCGTCGGCGGCTACATCACCTACGCCGGCGCGCACCGCATGATCGACTCCGGCGTCAAGGGCGAGGAGAACGTCAAGCACATCAGCCGCAGCTCCGTCCTGGGCATCATCGTCACCGGCGTCATGCGCGTCCTGCTCTTCCTCGCCATCTTCGGCGTCGTCGCCGGCGGCGTGGCCCTGACGAGCGACAACTTGGCCGCCGAGGCCTTCGGGCACGCGGCCGGCGAGATCGGCGTGCGCATGTTCGGCATCGTGCTGTGGGCCGCCGCCCTCACGTCCGTGATCGGCGCCGCCTACACCTCGGTCTCCTTCGTCACCAAGAGCACCACCGCGGCCCGCAAGCGCAACCTCATCACGGTCGTCTTCATCGCCGCCTGCGCAGGTATCTACCTCCTGATCGGGCAGGCCCCGCAGACCCTGCTGATCTTCGCCGGCGCGTTCAACGGGCTCATCCTGCCCGTCGGCTTCGGCGTCCTGCTCTGGGTCGCCTGGCGGCGCCGCGACCTGCTCCACGGCTACGTCTACCCGAAGTGGCTCCTGCTGATCGGCGTCGCGTCCTGGCTCCTGACCCTCTACCTCGGCGCCAACTCGCTGGCCGGCCTCGCCAAGCTCTGGGCCTAGGACACGCCATGAACCAGGCACGGACCGCGATGGCGGGGCAGGCACGGGAGGACGGCTCCGGCGTCGTCCTCCCCGGCCCCCGGGAGTTCGCGGGACTCACGCCCGCCGAGGCCCGGGCGCGGTTCCGCGCAGGGCTCGTGCTCCCCACGGCGGGCATCTCCCGCGGCTACGCGCAGGCGAACCTGATCATCGTCCCGAAGGCGCAGGCGTTCGACGTCCTGCTCTTCGCCCAGCGCAACCCCAAGCCGTGCCCGATCCTCGGCGTCCTGGACGCGGGGCAGACCACGGGGCCGCTCCTGGCCGGCGGGGACATCCGCACGGACGTTCCGAAGTACGTGGTCTACGAGGACGGCCGGCCCGTCGCGGAATCCACGGACATCACGCCGTACTGGCGGGACGACCTCGTCACGTTCATCGTGGGCTGCTCGTTCACCTTCGAGACCGCGCTGGCCGATGCTGGCCTGCCGATCGCGCACATCGACCAGGGCGTCAACGTCCCGATGTACCGGACCAGCGTCCGCTGCGAGCCGGCGGGGTCGATGTCGGGGCCGATGGTCGTCTCGATGCGGCCGTTCCCGGCGTCGCAGGTCGCCGACGCGGTCCGCATCACCTCACGCTACCCGGCCGTGCACGGCGCCCCCGTGCACGTCGGCAATCCGTCCGAGATCGGGATCCGGGACCTGTCCCGTCCCGATTTCGGCGACGCGGTGGACATCCCCGAGGGCCACCTTCCGGTGTTTTGGGCTTGCGGCGTCACCCCCCAGGCCGCCGTCATGGAGTCCCGTCCGCCGTTGGCCATCGGCCACGCGCCGGGACACATGCTCATCACCGATGCGCGGGACAGCGAATACCTGATCCCGTAGCGCCCCGGGCACCGCGATGCGGCGGCGGACCACCCCAAGGATCTGCCGTCGCAAGGGCGGCGCAGGAATCCCCAAGACCTGCGCCGCGGTGCGGCGGCGGACCCATCGATGGAGTCCGCCGCCGCATCTCCCGTCCCACTCTTGTCCTGCAACGCCGTCCATCCCCGGGGTTGCCTCCACCGGGATTGCCCGCGACGCACGTGGTCCCGCAAGATCCCTTTCCGGGTCGGGCCACGCTGGGCGCCTCAGAGCGATGCGACACCGGAGAGCCATCCGAGGCGGGCAGGAGGCGCCCGCCCGAGGAGGCCGGAAGAGGCCCGGCCGCCGGTTCGCTCAGAACCGCAGACCGTGCCGCTCGAGGAGTTCCATGGTTGCCTCGAAGTCCACCTCGGCGCCGAACTCCGCGGCGAGGGCCGGCAGGGAATCGGGCGAGTACTCGCCTCCGGGTTCGGCGAGGCGGCGGAACAGCACCTCGATCCCGCCCGGGACGATGATCTCCAGGACGCGCAGCTCATCGTCGCCCTCGTTCCAGAACGTGTGCCAATGCCCGCGGGGCTTGGACACCAGATCACCGGCGGTCGCCGTGGCTTCCGCGCCGTCCTCGACGACGCCGAGCGTGCCGGCCAGCACCAAGCTGTACTCGTCCTCCCGTCCGTGCCGGTGGAGGGGCGCTGCCAGGACCTTGGGTCCGAGGGTGTGCTCCACCAGTGCGATCCGGCCGCTGGTGGCCGCGCTTTCCAGCAGGTAGCGGTCCAGGTTTCCGGCCGCACCCGTGACGTCGCCGTCGCCGGCCCGCAGGACGAGCGGACCGGGCCGTGATGCGTTCATGGCTCCATGGTAGGAGTGCTCGATCTCCCGGGGAATGCCGGTGCCGGAGCGGTTCCCCGCCGATCGGCTAGTCCTGGTCGCCGATGTGTCCCGGCGCGGTCACGGAGAGCACGCGCTCGACGAACGCCGCGTACTCCTCCACGTAGTGCCGCAGGAAGTCGCGCGTGCCCTCGTCGGACACGCTGCCGTCCTCGCCGAAGTGCTCGGCCTTGAAGTTCACGTAGGCCTCGGGGGCATTGAGCTGCGGCGCGTTGAGGAAGCTCAGCACGGCCCGCATGGAGGACTGCATGACGGCGGTGCCGATCGCGCCCGGCGAGGCCCCGATGATGCCGGTCGGCTTGCGCGCGAACGAGTTGGTCGCGTAGGGGCGGGAGGCCCAGTCGATCGCGTTCTTGAGCGCGCCGGGAATCGAGCGGTTGTACTCGGGCGAGACGATCAGCAGCCCGTCCGAGGCCCCGATCGCGGCCTTGAGCTCGCGCGCCGGGGCGGGGAAGTCGTCGTCGTAGTCCTGGCTGTAGAGGGGCAGGTCCCGGATGGGGATTTCGGTGAACTCGAGCTGCGCGGGCGCGAGCCGGATGAGCGCGTGGGCGAGCGTGCGGTTGATGGAGGCGGAGGAGAGGCTGCCGACGATGTAGCCGATGCGGTGTGTTCCCACGGGGTGTCCCTTCTGCCGGGAGCGTTGGGGCGCCCGGTCCGTCCGATGGTGTGACAGGCACTTGTCTAGCACCGGTGTCCGCGCGTGGCTAGGGGGTTGTCCCCTTCGACTTGGCAGGCTTGTTGGGCTAGCACTGGCGTCCGCGCGTGGCTAGGGGCTGCTCAGTGGGCGGGCAGGATCTCGAGCGGCAGGGCGGGTCTCGCCGGCGGAGCGCGTGGAGGACGGGGGCCCACACAGCCCGTTGCCGTCAGGCGATCCGGCGCCGGCCCCGCAGCCCACAAGCCCGGAGCCGACAAGCCCGCAGCCGACAATCCCGGAGCCGAGGAGTCCTGGGTCGAGGAGTCCGGCGCCGAGCAAGAGGGCGCCCGTGGGCCGCTGGGCGTGCTGCGTGGGCCGTCGGTGGCCCATGGCGGGAATCTCGTACGTGGCCCGCAACGCGTGGGCAGATAGTGCTATTCGAGGCCCCTCCGGTCCGCGTGATCTGCCCACGCGTTTCGGAGGCCCACGATGCTTGGGAGCCACGGCATGCAGCCGGCCTTATGACGACCCGCCGGTGGAGAACGCGAGGGACGGGGCCCGCACGGCCGGTCTGCAGGGCGGATTATTCGGCTTCCCCGGCCGGCATCGTGCAAGATCCGGACCCCGGACCCCGGACCCCGGGCCCGGAGCGGCTAGGCGGGGGTGGCGCCCTCGAGGTGGCCCAGCAGCTCGGCCTCGGCCGCGTCCAGGTACGCGCGCAACTCCTCGGCGGCCTCGGCGCGCTCGCCGGCGCGCAGCCGCTGCACGAGCCGCACATTGCGGTCCACGTAGTGCGTGTGGAAGTCGGGCGCGGAGGCCATGGCGTGGAACACGAGCCGCATCTGCGCGAGCACGCGCTCCATGAGCTCCTCGAGCGTCGCGGACCCGGACAGCGCCACGACGGCCTTGTGGAGGGCCTGGTTCGCGTCGGCCATGCCCGGCACGAATCCCTCGTCCCGCGCGGCGCGGGCGCGGGCGACGATCTCCTCCATCCCCGCGAGCGCGTCCGCGCCGAGCTCGCCCCACAACACGGCGGCGGGCTCGATCATGCGGCGCACCCGGTAGATCTCCCGCACGTCGTCGGGCCCGGGCGAGGCGACGAACACGCCGCGGTTCGGGATGCGGTTGACCACGGAGTCGCCCGCGAGCACGGTGAACGACTCGCGCAGCGTGTTCCGGGAGACGCCGAGCGCCTCGGACAGCGCCTGCTCGGAGAGCTTGGAGCCGGGCACGAGCTGCCCCTCGGCGATCCGCGCGCGCAGCACGCCCGCGACCCAGCCCACGGTGTGCGCGTGGGTGGCGGGGGCGTCGGGCAGGTTCCCGATGAGCTTCGCGGCGGTCATGGCTTCCAATCTAGTGGGCTGCGGGGTCGGGTCGTGACGGGGGGTGGGCGCCGGGACCCGGACGACGGCGGTGCGCCCTTCGTGGGGGACGGCGCCGCGGGCGAGGGCCGGGACGCCGGCGGCGACGACGCGCCTCGGGTCAGTCGATCCGCGCGATCTCCTGACCCCGGACGACGCCGGTGCCGGGCTCGATCCCGCCGCGCACCAGGGTTCCGGCGCGGTGGGCGGAGACGGTGGTCTCCATCTTCATGGCCTCGAGGACCACGACGGGGTCGCCCGCGGCGAGCTCGGCGCCGTCCTCGGCGACCCATTTGACGAGGTTGCCGTTCATGGGCGCGGTGAGGACCTCGCCGTTGGAGGAGGCGTCGGCGGCGCCGCCCCCGCCGCCGGGAGCCCCGGCCGCGGATCCGCCGCCTCCGAGCAGCGCCTGGTAGAGCTGGGCGGGCAGGCCCAGGCGGACGGCCTTGCCGTCGATCTCCACGGTCAGCTCGCTGCGCTCGGCGCCGGGGGCGGAGGCCGCGAGGTAGGGGGAGGCGGCGAGGTCGTCGGCGAACGCGGTTTCGATCCAGGTGGTGTAGACCCCGAGCGCGTCCGGATTGGTGAAGGCGTCCTGGGCGAGGACGGCCTGGTGGAACGGGACCACGGTGGGCAGGCCGCGGATCACGAGCTCGTCGAGGGCGGCGCGGGAGCGGCGGATGGCCTGCTGGCGATCCTCGCCCCAGACGATGAGCTTGGCGAGCAGCGAGTCGTATTCGCCGGGGACGGTGGAGCCTGAGCGCACGCCGGTGTCCACGCGGATTCCGGCGCCGGTGGGGGCCTCGAACGCCTCGACGGTCCCGGGAGAGGGCAGGAAGCCCAGGGCGGGGTCCTCGGCGTTGAGCCGGAACTCGATCGCGTGGCCGCGCGGGGCCGGGTCCTCGGTGATCGAGAGGGGCTCGCCCGCGGCGATGCGGAACTGCTCGCGGACCAGATCCACTCCGGTCGTGGCCTCGGAGACCGGGTGCTCCACCTGCAGGCGCGTGTTGACCTCGAGGAAGCTGATCAGCCCGTCGGGGGCCACGAGGTACTCGACCGTGCCGGCGCCGGTGTAGCCGGCCTCGCGGCAGATGGCCTTCGCGGAGGCGTGGATCCGCTCGCGCTGCTCGTCGGAGAGGAACGGCGCGGGGGCCTCCTCGACGAGCTTCTGGTTGCGGCGCTGCAGCGAGCAGTCGCGCGTGCCCACGACCACGACGTTGCCGTGCGTGTCGGCGAGGACCTGCGCCTCGACGTGCCGCGGCTTGTCGAGGAAGCGCTCGACGAAGCATTCGCCGCGGCCGAACGCCACGGTGGCCTCGCGCACGGCGGACTCGAAGGAGTCCTCGATGTCCTCGAGCCGCCGGGCGACCTTGAGGCCCCGCCCGCCGCCGCCGAACGCGGCCTTGATGGCCACGGGCAGCCCGTGCTCCTCGGCGAAGGCACGGACCTCGGCGGCGGATTCGGCGGGGCCGTCGGTGCCGGGGACCAGGGGCGCGCCGGCGCGGACGGCGATGTCGCGGGCGGTGACCTTGTTGCCGAGGGCGCGGATCGCGTCGGGGGTGGGGCCGATCCACGTCAGCCCGGCGTCGAGGACGGCCTGGGCGAAGTCGGCGTTCTCGGACAGGAAGCCGTAGCCGGGGTGCACGGCGTCGGCGCCGGAGCGGGCTGCGGCGTCGAGCAGCTTGGCGATGTCGAGGTAGGACTCGGAGGAGGCGGTGCCGCCGAGCGCGTAGGCCTCGTCGGCGAGGCGGACGTGCAGGGCGTCGGCGTCGGGATCCGAGTAGACGGCGACGGAGCCGAGCCCGGCGTCGGCGCAGGCGCGCACCACGCGCACGGCGATCTCGCCGCGGTTGGCGATCAGGACCTTCTTCATGGCTGGTTTCCTCCGGTGGTGGCGTGCTGGGTGGTGGCGCCGGCGGGGGCCGGCTGGGTGCCGGGGTCTCCGGCGTTGCGTGCGGTGGGTCCGTCGGCGTCGGCGGGCCGGAGCGTGTCCGGATCGACGAGCCGGAAGCGGACGTGGGCGCCGGGCGGCAGCTGCGCGGCGAGCGGCAGGTCCTCGGGGACCACGACGCCGACCACGGGGTAGCCGCCGGTCACGGGGTGGTCGGCGAGGAACAGGACGGGCAGCCCCGACGGCGGGACCTGCAGCGCGCCGGGGACGGCTCCCTCGCTCGCGAGTTCGCCGTCGCGGGAGCGGCTGAGCGGGCGGCCGTCGGAGGGGGCCTCGAAGCGGACGCCGATGCGGTTGGACTGGCTCGTCGCCGTCCATTCCTGGCCGGTGAGCGCCTCGATCCCGGCGGCGTCGAACCAGTCGTCGCGCGGGCCGGGGACGAACCGCAGCTCGGTGGTCTTCCCCTGGGCGGGCAGGGGTGCCGGGGCGTCCTCGGCGATTCCGACGGCGGAGCCCGCCGCCGCGCGGCCCACGGCCAGGGCGGTGCCGGGGGCCAGGGGGGACGGTCCGACGCCGGACATCGCGTCCGAGGAGCGGCTGCCCAGGACCGGGTCGAGGGCGAGCCCGCCGCGGACCGCGAGGTAGCTGCGCAGACCGGCGCTCGGGGCGTCGAGGCTCAGGGTCTCGCCGTCGTAGAGCGCGAACGGGGTCCGCAGCGGGGCGGGCCGGTCGGCCGGCGCGCGGGTCCCGGCGTCCGGCGAGGTGGTGCCGGACGCGGCCTCGAGCGCGGTCTCGGCGGAGCCGTCGACGCCGGTCGCCGCGTCGGCCGTGGCGTCACCCGCGGCCCCGGAGTCCTTGGCGGGGCGGGCCGTGATGAGGGCGTCGACGTCGGCCCCGGCGAGGGCCAGGACGTGGTGGCCGCGCGCCGTGACGCGCAGGCCGCCGAAGACGGACTCGATGACGGCCTCGCCGGCGGCGTTGCCGACGAGCCGGTTGGCCAGGCGGGCGGCGGAGGCGTCGGCGGCGCCGGACGCGGAGACGCCGAGATCGCCCAGGCCGGGCCGGCCGAGGTCCTGGACGAGCGACTGCAGCCCCGGGTCGTCCACGACGAGCGCGCGGGGTGTGGACGTGGCCACCGCCGGGTCGCCGCTGCCGGGCGCGGAGGCCTCCGCGCCGTGGGTGTCGGTGGCTGCGCGTTGGGTGTCGGCGGCCGTGGCGGCGACGCCCTCGGCGCCCGGGTTCGCGCCCGCGGTGGCGGGTTCCGTGCCGGAGGCAGGCTCCGGCGTCGTACCCGGGATCCCGATCAGTTCGCGGACCGGGCGGTAGCGCACCGTGTCCCCGGGGCGGATGAGGGCGGGCTGCTCGCGCCCGAGGTCCCACAGGGGCGCGTCGGTGCGGCCGATGAGTTGCCAGCCGCCGGGCGAGCGGCGCGGGTAGACGGCGGAGAAGCGGCCCGCGAGGGCGACCGATCCGGCGGGGACGGCGGTGCGCGGGGTGGAGCGGCGCGGGACCTGCAGGGGGTCGTTCTCGGCGACGAGGTACGCGAAGCCCGGGGCGAAGCCGCCGAACGCGGCCGTCCACGCGGTGGAGGTGTGGGCGTTGACGACGCCGTCGGGCCCGAGCCCGGTGATCTCGCCGACGGCGGCGAGGTCCTCGCCGTCGTACACGACGTCGATCTCGACCGTGCGCCCGGCCTCGGACGCGGCGGCGTCGAGCTCCAGGGCGGCGACGGCGCGGGCGCCAGCCACGGCGGTCTCACGGGTCTCGAAGGCGACCATGACGGTCTCGGCCGCGGCGAGGACCTCCTTCTGGCCCGGCAGCGGGCGGGCGCTGAGCGCGGCGTGCAGGGCGACGACGTCCTCGAGGGAGGCGCACTCGGCCAGGAACGCGCGGGTGCCCGCCCACCGCAGGGTGCGGGCGCTCATGCGAAGGACCGGATCTCGACGCCGGCGTCCTCCAGGCCCGCGCGGACCGCGGCGGCCATCGCGACGGCGCCGGCGGTGTCGCCGTGGACACAGATGCTCTCGGCCTCGACGCGGATCGTGGAGCCGTCGGCGGCCTCGAGCGTGCCGTCGGTGGCGAGGCGGACCATGCGGGAGGTGACGAGCTCCGGGTCGTGGAGGACGGAGCCGGCCTCGCGGCGCGAGACGAGGGTGCCCGCGGGGGTGTAGGCGCGGTCGGCGAAGGCCTCGGCGACGGCGCGCAGCCCGGCGGCCTCGGCCTGGGCGAGGGCGACGGAGCCGGGCAGGAGCAGCAGCGGCAGCTCGGCGCCGAAGGCCTTGACGGCGTCGACGACGGCCCGGGCGTGGACCTCGTGGGTCACGATGGTGTTGTAGAGGGCGCCGTGGGGCTTGACGTACTTGATCGACGTGCCGGCCGCGCGGGCCAGGGCCTCGAGCGCGCCGAGCTGGTAGAGGACGTCGTCGGCGAGCTCGGTGGGGGAGCAGTCCAGGAAGCGGCGGCCGAAGCCGGCGAGGTCGCGGTAGCCGACGTGCGCGCCGACCGTGATGCCTGCGGCGGCGGCGTCGCGGCAGGTCTGGGCGATCCCGGACGGGTCCCCGGCGTGGAAGCCGCAGGCCACGTTGGCGCTGGAGACGGAGCGGAAGATCGCCGCGTCGTCGCCCATGGTCCAGCTGCCGAAGGACTCGCCGACGTCGCTGTTCAGATCGATGGTTGCCAAAGTGACCTCCGTCTCATGTGGTGTTCATCAAGGATGCACCATAAACGCGGATTGTTCAACAATCTCTTCGGCGGCGTTCCGGAGGCTCCGATCTGCGGCGAGCGAAAGGCCCTGGATCCAGTCGTCCGGCTGGGGTTCCAAGGCCTTCTTCCCGGTCCGTCGTCACGGTGGGCACCTTCAACGTTAGCGCCGAACCGGGAGGGTCGCCATCATGCGAGCCGCCCGAGGAGCAGCCCCGCCGCGGCGGCGGCCGTGCAGGCCAGGAGCGTACCGAGGGCGTTGGCCGCGGCGGCGAGGTGGCGCCGCTCGGAGAACAGGCGGGCGGCGTCCGCGCTGACCGTGCTGAAGGTCGTGTAGCCGCCCAGGAGGCCGACGCCGAGGACGGTCAGCCAGGGGCCGGCCGCGAGGAGTCCGGTGAGGAGGCCGAGGAGGAACGAGCCGGAGACGTTGACCGCGGCGATCGGCCACGGGAATCCCGCGGGCAGGCGCGGGGCGAGCCAGCGGTCCGCGAGGTAGCGGGCCGTGGCGCCGGCGCCCCCGGCGAGCGCGGTCGCGGCGAAGAGCAGCGGGCTCATGCGCGCCCCCCGCGGCTCAGGGCGTGTGCGGTGGCGGCGCCGAGGACGGCCGCCGCGACGCCGGCCGCCGCCGATCCGAGGCCGTAGAGCACGGCCGTGGCGGCCTGGCCGGCGTCGAGGAGCAACGTGGTGTCGGTCGCGAGGGCGCTATAGGTCGTGTAGCCGCCGAGAAGGCCCGTCCCGGCGCAGAGCCGCGCCCGCTTCCGCCGGCCCTCGTCCGGGCCGCGCGCCGCGAGGGCGGCCAGGAGCAGCCCGAGCGCGAAGGCGCCCGAGACGTTGATGACGAGGATGCCGAGCGGGAGGCCCGCGGCGTCGGGGACCAGGTGTGCGACGCCGATGCGCAGCCCCGTGCCGATCGTTCCGCCGGCGAAGACGAGGGCCGCGAGGACGAGCCCGGATTCGCGGGGCGTGCCGGCGGTGCCGGGGTGTGGGGTGCGGGGCGGGGGCTCGTGGGTCATGCCGGTTCCTATCTCTGGGCGCAACGGATCGCGGGAGATAGGGACTGTTGTCGATGGATCATCGAGGTTGGGTCCGGCGAGCCCCACCGCCGGGCACGAAGGCTGAGGCGATTCTCGCACAGCGGCGCCGCACCCCGCCAGCCTCAACGGCTTCGCCGGCCTGGACCCTTTCACCAGTGTGGGCCGGCAACACACCCCCCGTCCTGGCGGAGCGGACGCGCCGGACTCACTGCAACGCCGGACCCGCCGCGACCGACGAACCTGACGGATTCGCCGGACTGGCCGGACCCGCCGGACCGGCCGGACTCACTTCACGCCGGACTCACCGGACCCGCCGGACTTGCCGCGCCCACTTCACGTCCTCTCGGCGAGGCCGCGGACTGCTGTCGACTTCACGGGGTCTACCCCGTGATCTCGAATCCGGTTGGCTGTCTCGCCCAGTAGACGTGAAGTGGGCAGTGGTTGGGCCGGGATCCGCGGAGTGTCCGGGCCGGTGGCGGGTTGGAAGTCGCCGGCGGTCGCGGACGGACCGGGTCGGCCGAGGTTCGGCCGGGAGGCGTGGACGGGCCGGGGCAGTGGCGGGGTGAAAGGCGCCGACTGTCGCGGAGGGCCGGGCCGGTGGCGGGTCAGAACTCCCAGTCGCTCCCGGTGTCGCCGAAGAGGCCACCGCCGTTGAGCAGCCCGTCGAAGAGGCCGCCCGCCTGCTCACCGAGACCGCCGATCTGATCGCCGGCCGCGCTGACCTGTTCCCCGAGGCCGTCGGCAGCGCCGCCGAGGCCGTCGCCCAGCCCGGAGATCCCCTCGCCGAGCCCGCCGATCTGCTCGCCGATGCCGTCGCCGAAACCGTCCACGGCGCCGGCCAGCCCGTCGCCGATCCCGGAGAAGCCCTCCAGGAGCGGCCCGGCGACCGCCGTGCCGATGAACGCCCCGGCCACGCCGGCCAGGAGCCCGGCGCCGAGCCCGCCCGCGGCCCCGGCGGCCAGGCCTCCGGCCATCCCGCCCGCGCGGGCGCCGTTCGCCGGAGCGGATCCAGCCTGCACGGACGGCCCGGTCGGTGACGCTCCGAAGCCCGCGCCGCCCTGCCCGCCCAGGAGCCGCTCCATGAAGCCGGGGCGGGACACCTCGGCGCGCGTCGCGGAGCGGGCCAGGTCGAACGGAGCGTCCGTGCGCGGCTGCTCGGCCGCAGGCAGCTCGGCGGCCAGCTCCTGCCGCAGGAGTTCGCGCTGCTGCGGCGTCAGTCGTTCGAACGCCTCCTGGTGGGCGCGCTCCATGTCCTGCGGTGGCGCGGTGCGCAGCATGTAGCGGTAGCGTTCGATCGCCGCCCGGTCCTCGGCTCCCGCTCCAGACCCTGCCCCGGCCGAGGTCCCGGGCGCGCCCGCGGCGTAGAGGCCGTCCCCGTGGCGCGGGGCCGCATAGCCGCCGCCGGGCACGGGGGCGGGACGTCCGGCGTCGTACTGTCCGTACCCCGGGGTGCCGTGGCCGCCCTGTCGCGGCGCGTTCCGGGACTGCCCGGACTGCTCGCGCAGGTAGTCGGCGGCCATCTCGCGGCCCTTGCGGACCAGCTTGTCGAACATGCCCATGGGCGTTACTCCTTCGCTGCGGCGGTGCTTCCGTAGCTTCAACTCGCCGCCGCCGCGCCGGGTTCCCGTTCCAAGGGTTTTCCCAGCCGAACCGTCAGGCCCCGTCGATGGGAGCGAGGCGGGGCCGGAGTGCGTCGGCGAGGTCGTAGGCGCCGACGGCCCCTCGGGCGACGTCGACGACGAGGTCGAAGAACTCGTCTTCCGCCAACGTATGGCGGGTTCCATTGACATGGAGGAACACCAGGGCGAGCGTGACCGCGGTCCGCTTGTTTCCATCCAGAAGCGAGTGGTTTCGGGCGACGGACTCCAACAATACGGCGGCCTTCATCGCCACATCCGGGTACGCCTCCGCGCCCGCGACGACGGCGGCCGGCCGGGCCACGGCCGAGGCGAGCAGCCCCGCGTCGCGGACGTGGAACCCGAATCGTTCGGCGAGGTGGAGGGCGTCGTCCAAGGAGAGCTAGGCGGTCACGCGTCCTCGAGGCGCTTGAGCAGTCCGGCGTTGTCCGCCACCACGCGGTTGAAGGCGGCGTCGATCGCAGAACGGCGCCTCGCCTGTTCCACGACGAGACGCGCGCCCTCCAGGAGCAGCGCGCTCTTGCTGGTGTGCGCAGAGGCTGCGAGCGAATCGAGTTCCGCGTCGAGCTCGGCGGGGATCCGCAAGTTGATGGCCATGCTCCACGGTACCGCCGCGGTACCGGCCCGTCACGGGGCCGGCCGCGGACATTCCCATAGGGCCCGCACCGGGTGGCACACTGGTGCCGTGGATCCCCAGATCGTCGTCACCGTCATCGCCGGACTGCTGCTGGCCGTCGCCGCGCTCGGCACCGTGTATCCGATCCTGCCGGGCAGCTGGCTCGCGATCGCGACCCTGCTCGCGTGGGCGTGGATCCTCGGCAGCCCGGCGGCGTGGACCATGGCCGCGCTCGGGATGCTCGTCGCCGCCGTCGGCTGGTCCGCGTCCGCGGTGCTGACGGGGCGGAACCTGAAGCAACAGCGGATCCCCAAGGGCTCGGTGCTCGTGGCGCTCGTGTGCGCGGTGGTGGGGATGTTCGCGATCCCGGTGGTCGGGCTGTTCGTGGGCTTCGGCGCGGGGCTGCTGGCGTCCGAGTTCGCCCGCCGGCGCGACTTCGGCGCCGCCCTGCGCGCCTCCGGGTCCGCGCTCAAGGCCACGGGGATCGGGATCCTCATCGAGTTCGGCTGCGCCGCCCTGGCCGCGTCGCTGTGGATGATCGGCGTCGTCTGGCACTTCGCCACGCGCTAGGGGCGAGGGGACGACGCCGGGGCCGCGTCCGCCGTCGTCCTCCCTCCGTGCGCGGGGGTGCCGTGGGCTACGTGGCCGGGTCCGCGCCCTCCTGGAGCAGGCCCGTGGTGCGGTAGGGGATGACCTCGCGCAGGAACATCGAGGTGGAGGTGCGGGTGATGCCGGGGCAGAGGCGGATGACCTCGCTGACGCGGTAGAGGTCGTCCGGGTCGGAGGCGACGACGCGGATCAACAGGTCCGTGTCCCCGGCCGGGGCGACGCATTCGAGGACCTCGGGGATGTCCGCGAGCGCGGCGATGGCCTCGTCGAGCCGGGACTGGTCCAGCTCGGCGCTCACGGCGGCGCTCACGCCGCGGCCGAGGGAGGCGGGGGAGACGCGCGTGCTGTTGGGGCGCAGGGCGCCGGAGGCGGCGAGCTTCTCGAGGCGGGACTGCACGGTGCCGCGGGCCAGGCCCAGGCGCTGGGCGAGCATCATCGTGGGGACGCGCGGGTCCTGGTCCAGGGCCAGCAGGATGCGCTTGTCGGTCGCGTCGAGCTGGAAGGTCTCGGGGATCATCGTCGGTTCCTTCGAGGGGGAGGTGGCGGGGCGGTCAAAACGAGCAATCCGGACCGTCTTCCACGGACCAGATTAGTCAGATTGACCAGCGCGCACCAAGGTTGTTGCGCGGTATGACCGGCGCGGGGTTCACTCGGATCAGTTGCCGCCCACGGTCACAAGCCGACGGGCGGCAAGTTGACGGATCCGACGCCCCATCCCGGCGGCGGATCCGGGACGGCCCAGAAGGCCGGCAGCCGATGTTCACGCGACTCCGGGTCCGTGCCTGATGCGTTCGGGCGCGGGCCCGGCTGCGTTGGCGGCGGGTATCCACAACCGGGCGGGGCCGGCTGGAAGTGGGGGCTGCGCCGCGCTAGGTTCGGGGGTATGAGATTCATGCGTCTGGAGGACGTCGCCGAGGAGCTGAACGTGAACCTCCCGCAGGTGCGTTCCCTGGTGCGCAGCGGCGACCTCCCGGCCATCCAGATCGGCGGCCGCGGCGTGTGGCGCGTGGAGCGCGAGCAGTTCGAGGCGTACATCCAGCGCCAGTACGAGGCGAGCCGGGCGGCGGCGGACCGTCACAAGGACGTCGACGCGAACAGCGAGTAGCGGGGCCGTTTTTGTGGCAGGCGCCGGCAGGCGCTAACCTTGCATAGTCGATATCCTGTGGGATGACGGCGCGGGGCCTTAGCTCAGTTGGTAGAGCGTTTCGTTCGCAATGAAAAGGTCAGGGGTTCGATTCCCCTAGGCTCCACGTAAGTTGAGAAAATCGAAACCTGCCCCGCCTGATGGCGGGGCAGGTTCGTTTCCGCGGTCACCTGGGTCGGGACGTCGCTGCTGACGTGGGTAAGGACGCTTGCTGCGGGTTCGGCCGGCACGTGGGTGACGTTCTCGTCTTCGTCGATGATGAGGCGGTCGAACAGCGCGCGGTTGAGCATCCGGCGTTCAGCAGGTTCGCACCGGTTGTAGAGGTCGTCGAGGTCGGTGAGCAGCGCAACGATCTCGTCGAGACCCTCTCGGGCGCTGGCGTAGGTGGTGGATATGGTGTCGAGCCGTGCAGTGATCTTGTCGAGGCTGACACGGATGCGTTCCTGCTCGCTCTTGAGCAGGTCGAGTGGGATTGCGTCGGCATAGTGGGCCTGGACGAGTTTGAGCCGTTCAGCTTCGAGCTTCTCCTTCTGCGCTTCGAGGAGTTTGCGTTCGTCCTCGCTGGAGGCTTCGAGCTGATCGAACACCTGGTGGAGCACCTCTCGCACCCGATCAGCTTCGGCCGGGGTCAGACTGTTTGTGCCGTAGGTCGCTTCGATGTGCTCCTCGATCCGTCCAGCGAGGATCGCGGAGCGGGTGCAGGTGGTGCGCTTGCGGCGCCGGCCGGAGCAGGTGAAGTACTCATACCGATCCCCAGCCTTGTCGCGGGGTCGTTCGATCATGAGCTTGGCGCCGCAGGAGCAGTACAGCGAGCCCTTGAGGTAGTGGTCGTACTTCTGGGGGCGTTGCCCACGAGCGTTCTTCGCATCGAGCTGGGTCTGGACGCGCAGCCAGGTCTCGGAGTCGACCAGCGGCGTGTGGGCGCCATCGTAGGTAATGCCGCGGAAGGTGACGGTGCCCTGGTAGTAAGGGTTGATAAGGACCTTGTGCAGTGCCGTGGTCGCGATGGGTCGGGTGGGCTGCGACGGCGTGGGCCGGGTGGTCAGACCTCGGGCGTTCAGCTCGCGGGCCAGTGAGGACAGGGACCAGTCGCCGGTGGCGTAGGCGGTGAACGCGAACCGGATCAGATCGGCCCGGTCAGGGTCGACCTCGATGTCGCGGATCTCGCGGCCCTTGGCGTCGGTGGTGCGCACGTTCAGGTATCCGAGGGGCGCTTTGGTGGGAGTGCCGCCGATGGTGGCCTTCTGCGTCATGCCTTTGATGACTTCTTGGGCGAGGTTGAGGGAGTAGAACTCGGCCATCGAGGCGAGGATGCCGTGCATGAGCATTCCCGAGGGAGTCTCGTCGATGTTCTCGGTCACTGACACGAGTGTGGTGTTCGCACCGCGCAGGGTGGCGTGGATGGTCGCGTCGTCGAGGCGGTTGCGGGCGATTCGATCGACCTTGTTAATGATGCAGTATCGGACCGGATTCGCGGTGATGTAGTCGAGCATTTCCTGCAACGCGCGCCGGCGCGCGGACTTCGCGGACTCGCCAGGCTCGATGAACTCCTTGACGATGACCGCACCGAGTTGTTCGGCTTTGCGCTGCGCGGCTTCACGCTGCGCCGGGATCGACAGGCCCTCTTCTTGCCCGTAGCGGGTGGCTTGGTCCTTGGTGGAGACCCGCAGATAGGAGATCGCCGGCACGAGCCCGTCCGTCGCGCCGTGGTCGGTGGTCTGCTTCGTCGCGCGGCTGGTGCCAGCGGCAAGCATACGGAGAGCTTGAAGGTCCATCCCGTCGGGGAGGCCGAGCGGTGTCATGGTGTGACCGCCTTTCTGAAGCCCACCCCCGCAGGGTTGGCCGTCTAGGGGCGCCGGATGGCGGTCACGTGAGAGTGCGGAAAGAACACCCCAGATGAGGGGCTTAAGAGTCGGGTGCCAGCGACGCCGAATCGTCGTAGTGCAAGATCGATTCTACCGGCAAGTGGTGAGCAGGTCGCGGAGATAGTCGCCGGTGCGACCGGTGTGGCTGTCGTCGGTGTGGCGCAGCGCGATGCGGATCAGGACTTCGGCGACCTTCTCCGCGTCGATCTCTTCTCGCCGTTGGTAGCGCACGCGGACCGGCCGGGTCGCTGCCGGCCGGTGCGTCTTCCGCTGATACTTCCGAACCACAGCCACTCACCGACCTTGCTCGTGGTACTCGTCGTCGGGGTGGTGGAGTTCGCCGGTGGCCTCATCGAGGGTGGCGTAGAACGCGTCCTCGGCTTCCTGACGTTCACGCACTTGGTCTTGGACGAACTGCACGAACTCGGCGTCTCGGTCGGTAATCATCCTGTCTTCAACTGCGGGGGCCGGGTCTTCGCCGGGCCAGGTGGTCTGCCGCGTTGGTCGATCACGGTCCAGTCGGGTGCCGGAGGCGGCGACCCAGTCCCGCAGTCGCTGGCGGACGTCGGCGAAGTCGCGGTGCCAACCGATGGGCGCGGAGCCGTTCTGGTCGGGGTCGTAGGCGCACAACCAGTGCAGGTGCAAGGCGGAGAGTTCCCAGACGAGTTCGGGGTGGTGGTGCCAGAACGGCGGGACCACCGATGCGGGCAGACCGTAAGTGTGGCGGAGCCAGTCGACCCACCGGTTCAGCTCCAGCCACTCCTGTTCCAGGTCGTGGGCCGACAGCAGGTTCCAGTTGACCGGGTGCGGAGGCCCTGCCGATACATCGCTGCCGCCTATTGGATCGTCGTTGAACTCATCTAGGTCGTCGAGGTCGATCTCGTCGGGATCGACCTCGTCACCATTGCCCGGGGTGTGTTCGCTCATCGTGTCGCCTCCCGTCAGTGTCCGAGCACCGGCGCGTCGGCGGCTTGCCGGCCGCGTTCGGGTGGGTCGAAGGCGCGGTCTTGCTCTCGAACCGGGGCTGTGTGGTCTGCGGCGTCGCGGTCGAGGGCGCGTCGGGGTGTGCGGTCCACGTCGTAGCGGGTGCGGGCAGTGTCGTGGCCAATCTTCTTCGCCACGAATTCGTTGCCCTCGATCTGCTGTCCGTCGCGCTCGTAGGAGTAGTCGTGGCTGTAGCCCTCGGCGACGAACTGGTCGCCCTTGGTGAAACGCTCGTGCGCGCGCTCTGCTGTCGCCCGATAGAGGACGAGGTTGCCGAACGACGGGTCGAGCTTGGTGAACTCCCCGCTCTCCTCACGGCGGTAGTTCTCCTGCCCGAACCTCGCGTAGAAGCGTGCTTCCCCGCGTTCGGTGTAGGTCAGCTGCGGGTCGGTGGCGATGAAACCCGAGAGGGATTCCTGCGTGCGGATAGCCATCGGACTGATCCCCTTCTAGACACACAACCCCAGGCCGGGGTTGTTGATGTCAGGCAGGTGCACGCCCGCATCCACGGCCAGGGTTACTCGTCGCCAGCGGGTCGGTGCAGCAGTGCCTCCAGCTCGCGACGCTCCTTTTTCAGCCGGTCGGCGTCAGGCCGCTGGGGCCAGGGATGAAGGTCGGTGATGATCGGCGGCGCGGCGCGCAGGAGCGTGACGCCGGTGCCGAACGGGAGAGTTCTGATCCGGTCGGGCGGCAGGATCGCGACGCGGCGCACCGAGCGTTGGTTGGAGCGGGTGCCGTGGTCTCCGAGGGTCACGCTGTCGGTGTACTCGTCGCGTTCGCCGATCAAGGTGCTCAGGTCTTGGAGATCGCGGGAGTTGGAGGCGCCGCCGAGGATGATCTTGACGATGGAGGCGTCCCAGATCGCTCCGGCGGCGTTGTCGTTCCATTTGTCGCGTGCTTGGGCGAGGGACTGGAGGACGGGCAGGGTGGTGATGCCGGTGCCGCCGCCTTCGGCCATCAAGGTCGGCAGTGATGGCAAGGGGGCGAGGTTGCCGATCTCGTCCAGGGCGAGCAGCAGGGGTGGGTCGAGGCGTGCGCCGGGTGAGCGGGCAGCAATTCTGCGGGCGGTCTCGATGAGGTCTTCGACGAACGCGGCCACCAGGGCGGCGGATGCCCCGGCGCCGGCGCCGGTGGCCAGGAGATAGAGCGTGCCGCGATCGCGGATGAAGGTTTCGGGGTCGAAGCCCTCACCCGGCCCGGGCGAGACGGCGTCGAGCACGCGCGGGTCGGCCAGGGCGCCGAGGGCGAGGGCGACGCCCTGCCAGATCGAATCCCTGGTTTTGGGGTCGGCGTCGATCATCGCTCCAAGGGAGTCCGCCCACCCGGTCGCTGCCTGGGTGTTGTTGGTTAGGATCGCGACGGCTTCGGCGGCGGCGGAGGGGTCGAGGGTCCAGCGGAACAGCTCTGCTGGTGGCCGGTGGTCGAGCGCGGCGGCGTGCAGGAGCGCTTGAAGGGCCGTGCGGGTCTTGCCTTCCCAGAACCCGCCCGACTCGACCCCGCCAGCAGACAGCCCGGTTGCTGCGGACAGGCCGGTGGCGCGGATCATCGCAGTGAGCGGGTCCTTACAGCCGCGGATCGGTGACCAGCGCATCCCGGCGGGAATGCCTTCCGCGAGGTGCTGAGGGTCGAACACCGCCACCGGCCGGCCGCCACGTTGCCTTGCGCGGAGGGTGGCGGTGAGGTTGTCCGGCCGCGTCGAGGTGGTGACGACGGCGCCGGGTGCGTCGAGGATCGCCGGGATGACGATGTGTAGGCCCTTGCCGGAGCGGGGCGGGCCGATGAGCAGGATCGAGTCCTCCACGCTCGCCCACACGTCGCGTCCCTTTGACGCGCCGATCCGATAGCCGACATCCGACGGCGAGGGATCGGTCAGGGATGCACGGAGTGTCTCGGCTCGACGCAGCAGCGCCTTTGCTGAGGCGCTCTGGTTAACTTCATGGGCCGTGGCGGTGCCGGCGAGGCGGCGCGGGTCGGTCTCGACCTTGCGGGAATGGCGGCGCAGCCGCATCCAGACCCATGCCCCGGCCGTGACCAGGCCAGCGAGCATCGCCGCGGTGATGATCCAGTACACGGTCGGGTTGAGCCCGTCGGCGTCGAGCGCAGCCGCGGGGTCGCCGGGATTGAACAGCAGTCCGAGCCCGGCGGCGGGGCCGGCCTCGGGTTGGGGTGTGCCGGTGAGGAACGCGGCCACGGACCCGGAGGCGCGGAGGATGAGCGCGATCCCAAACATCCCCACCAGGGCCATGAGGGCGGCGTTGGTCAGCTCGTCGCCGAACGCCCCGGCTTGCCGCCCGGACGGGGCGCTCATGACAGCCGCCGCACGTGGACCGTGCCGGAGATGCGGCCGAACAGAATCACCTCGCCGCCGCCATCGGAAAGCAGCGACCGGAGACGACCTCGGTCCAGGAGCGTGCGGGCATGACCGGTGCTGGTCGCGTCGGTGTGGGAGACGATGACTGCGACGGCGACGTCCTCGCCGGGCACGAACCCCTCGCCGGTCACCTCGACCAGGTCCGGCCCCCGCTTGCTCCTGCTCTTGATCCGTGTTTCCCGTTCGTCCTCGGTCTTCACTTCGGTGTCGGGTGGTTCGGATCTATCGCGACGACGGGCGTGGATGACGTCGGTGAACACGGTGCCGTCGCTCTCGTGCACCTCGATGCGCACGGTGATGGTCCGGTCCCGGGTGAGTACATCGAGCAGGGGCCCGAAGGTGCTGCGCGTCCATGCTTCGCCTTCTGGTGGTGGGACGTCGATGCCGTCGAGGGTGACGCCCAAGGCGCCGGTCTCGGTGACGGTGATGACCGCGTGCGGCAGCACGACCGGCGTCTCCTCCGGTTTCGGCTCGGTGGCGTGGCGTGGGGGTTTGCGGATCATCACTTCACCCCGGAGGTGAGCCGCGAGCTGGTGTCGAACAGCTCCAGCTCGGCGGGATGGAGCTGGTGTTGCGTGACGAAGGCCCGGTCCTTGATCCGCCATAACCCCTGCCCGACACCCAGGCCCGGCAGCAGCTTCTGCTCGGTGCCGGTCAGGCCGAGCGCTTGGGCGGTGGGGCCGAGCTGGTCGGATTCTTGTCGGTAGACGATCCGGGTTTCGGCGTTGGCCAGGAGTGAGTTCGCCAGGGAGCGCATGGCGGAGCCGGCGTCGCCGACGTTGTCCAGGTCGGAGAGTTTGTGGAAGATCAGCATGTTCGCGATCCCGTAATGCCGGGCGAGGCGCCAGTGGGCGTCCATTCGCCTCAACAAGGCGGGGTGGGACATCAGCCGCCACGCTTCGTCGTAGATCACCCACCGCTGCCCGCCATTCGGGTCCAACAGTGCGGACTCCATCCACGCCGACGAGCACGTCATCAGCACCGAGATGAGTGTGGAGTTCTCGGTGACGCGGGAGAGGTCGAGGCTGATCATCGGCAGGCTTGGGTCGAACCGGACGGTGCTGGGACCGTCGAACAGGCCGGCGAGGTCACCGGCGACCAGTCGGCGCAGGGCATGGCCGACGAGCCGCCCGTCCTCAGCCAAACGCCCGTCCGCGGATTCGTCTGGGGTGAGGATGCGGTCGACGACCATCGGCAGGATCGGCACGGTGTTTTCTGCGACGACTGCGGTGAGGGCGAGGTCGATCGCGGTGTGCTCCAAGGGCGTCAACCCGCGCGCCAGAACGGTCTCGGCCAGAGCGCCGATGAGATCACGGCGGCGGGAGGCGACCGTGATGGCCCACTCCTGATCCGACAGTCCGGTGGGACGGTGGCCTTCATCAAGAGGGTTGAGCCGTGTGCTCAGCCCGTGGCCGAGGACGATCGCCTTCCCGCCGACTGCGTTGGCGACGGCGGTGTGCTCGCCCTTCGGATCGCCCGGGACGTAGACGCGTCGCCCGAACGGCAGCGACCGTGTGTAGAGCGATTTCGCCAGTGAGGACTTGCCCGAGCCGACGATGCCGGCGAGGACGACGTTGGGGGCGGTGATGATCCCGCGGGCGTAGAGCACCCAGGGGTCGTAGACGAAGGAGCCGCCGGAGTAGAGGTCCTGGCCGACAAAGACGCCGTCGGCACCGAGGCCGCCTTCGGCGACGAACGGGTATGCCCCAGCCAACGTCGCCGACGTGTCCTGATGGCGTGGGAGCCGGAACCTGCCCGGTGTGCGCAGCGCGGCAGCACCCGGCTCACCAGGGGCAGGCAGGTAGCTGATCGCGCGTCGTTCGATGCGTTCCGCGTCGGCCTTCGCGCGCGCCGCAGCCTGCTCGGCGCGATGCTGCTCGGCCCGCAGTGCTGCGGCAGCCTGTCGGCGTTGATTGCGCAGTCGGCGACGATCAGCGGCCGGAGCCACCAAGACCGACGCGTGCAGCCGCTCGCTTTCCCGCGCGCTCACAGCGACAACCCCCGCCCAGCCGACCCAGAGGACCGGGCCGGACCGGCGAACCAATCCCGTTCCGCGACCGCCGATGCCTGCTGCATCCGCGCCGACGTCGGCGTCCCCGCGGACGGCGGCGTGCGTGAGTCGAGTGGCCCGACGCCGCTGACGGCCTCACGCGCGAGCACCACGTCGGTCTCATCCAGGGCCGGGCCGGACATGGCGGCAGGGTGCGAACGCAGCAGGCTGACGTGTCCCATGAACGGGTTGTAGGTGAGGGTGTAGTCCCCGTCCGTGACCACCCGGTCCAGCTGACCGCTGGGAGGTTCGTCGTAGACGTACCCGTTCTCCAGGGCCGCGTCGGTGGTCTCGTCCCCGTAGTCCCAGTTCCTCAGGTGCTCGATGGCCGCGTCGGGGCCGTCCCGATCGATGAGGTCGAGCACTTCGTCGGCCTCGGAACCTTGGAAGAAGACGACGCTGAGCCACCGCCGCGGTGCTTCCGTGGACACTGCCTCCCGGTCGAGTCTTTGGGCTGGGGCGTTCCAGGCGATGCGTCCGGAGTGGGTCATCGCGGCATTGACGCGCTCTTCGACGCCATCGAGGAGTGTTCCGGCGTGGTGCAGGTCGTCTGCCGCGGCAAGGGCTTCAGAGGCCCCGATCGCGTGATCACCGTCGTCATCGTGAGCACGACCGCGATGAACGAGATGCGCGGAGCCGAGCTGGTCGAGCACCTGGCGCAGCGACCGGACACCGGAGAGGAGGTCACCGAGCACGCTGTAGGTGTCGGTGGGGTTGTCGAAGACGCGGCTGGCGTGCGCGAGCCCGCGCAGCGCCTCGGATGCTTCGTCAGCATCCTGGAGTGGGTCGTGGTACGTGGGCATGAGCGGCCTCCTGTGACCAGCACGAAAGCCCCGGTGATCCGGGGTCTACTGCCAGGTGCACGCGCGGCCCCACGCCGCGACGACCGCTGTGTGTGCTGGGAGTCAGATGCGGCGGCACAGCGGCAGCGCGGCCGCGGTGAACGCGGCGGCCTGCTGTCCCACGAGCAGCCGGGTCTCGCAGGAGGCTTGGATCGCGGCCTGCTCGATCGCGGCCACTCCCGCCTCCAGTTCCTCGACGGTGGGCGCGGAGACGCTGATGAGGCCGGTGAACCGCAGCACACCGTGGCCCGCAGTCAGGTCGGCCTCCTGCTGGAGTACGTCGTGATACTCGGCGGTCTGGGTGGCGTCTTCGATCTGCCCGATCTTCGCCCGCTGCGCTTGGTCGGAGATGTGTTCGACCTTCTTCTTGCGGATGTCGCGGGCGGCCTGATCGGAGCGCATCGGGGTGCACAGCAGCGAGAACGAGCGTTGGATGCCGGTGGACAGCAGCACCGGTGACAGGAAGCCGGGGTAGACCATCGAGCGCGGCCACTCGCTGATCCACAGCACCGCGTGGTGGGCGGAGTCGGTGCGCAACCGGGCCCAGGACTCGTTGACGGCCACGGGCCCGGCGGTAGCGAGGTGCTGGCCGAGTTCGCCGTGCCTTTCCAGGGTGGCGGCGATCGCGGGGTCGTACGCGCTGCGCAGGATTACCGCGATCTGTCCCGGGGTCAGCCAGCCGGAGGGCTTCAGGTCGGCGGAGCGCAGCGCCGCGACCAGGGTGGACATCTCCTGGCGCAGGACGGCGGCGGCTCCGCGGATGCCGCCACCGGCGGTCCTGATCTGGCGGGCGGCGGTCTTCATATCCAGCGACAGGGACAGGGTGGTGGCGTGCCGTTCCCCGGCCGGTCCGGCCCGATCGATCAGTTCAGCGTAGGTGGTCGCGGCCCAGGTGTCGTCGGCGGTGCCGTGGGAGGCCCACCATTCGGCCAGGCCGGTGCCGGAGTCCGGCAGCGTCCGTTCGAGGACCTGGAGGGTGGCGATCCGTCCGGAGCGGCACACCGTGGCCAGCACGCGGCCCCAGGAGGTGACGCGGCGTTCCTGCTCGCCCGGGTCCAGCAGGACGAACGCGGGATGGGTCACTTCGCAGACCACGGTGAGGGTCGCGGCGTGGGGGTCGTGGATCATCCCGGCGCCGGTGTCGGGGTCGGTGTACTCGCGCAGCCGGGCCATGTCCCCGGGTAGCGCGAGCGTCCCGACCGGCCGGGGTGCCACGATGCGGCGACGGTAGAGGAGTTGGCCGGCGGTGGTGCGCCAGGCCCACCAGCACGCCACCGGTAACCATTCCACGGCCGGACGCCCGGCGACGGGTATCCACGTCAGGGCGGCGGCGAGGACCCAGACGGGGGCGGTGTAGGCCAGCAGGATGCCACCGCCGGCATACAGGGCGCCGACGACCGCAAGGACGCCGGTGGCGAGGGTGATGAGCTGGGCCAGGGACAGGCCGAGGAGGATGCCGCGGCGGGTGAGGCGGGAGAACTTCACCGGCACCAGCTCCGTGGAGGACTCCTTCTGCTTTGAGGTCATGACGGGGTCACTCCTTTCCGGTCGGTTTCGGTGCCGGCGGCCCGGTTGGCTTCGGCGCCGGCGGTGGGGCTGACCTCGGTGGTGTCGGTTGCGAGTGACCCGCCGACGGTGTCTTCGGCTCGGCCGGAGGTGGAGCCTTGGTGGTCGGTGCGGACGACGTCGGGGACGACGCATGAGGCGGTGTCGTACCGGCCTGCCCGGCGTTGTCGGCGGTGGTCTCGGCCTGGTTGCCGAGCGCCGTGCCGGCCTTCGGCCCGGCGGTTGCCGCGTCCTTGGCGACTTTCGCCGCGACCGCCGCTGCCGCGGCCGGACCGGCCGCCGCCGCACCCGCGCCTGCCCCAGCACCCGCTCCGGCACCGCCGCTGGCGCCGGCGCCGGCGGACCCACCCGCGGTACTGGCGCCTCCCGCGGCACCCGCCCCGCTCCCGGACGTCTGAGGGGCGGAGGTCTTCGGTTGGGGCGGGGTCTTCCCACCGCCGCCAGCGTTCCCACTACTGCCGCCGCCTCCCTCATTGCCACCGCTGCTGTTCCCGCCGTCGAGGACCTTCCTCGGGCCGTCGCCGGCCGGTTTCGTCGGGGTGGGGACGGGCCGGTTGAGTGCTTGTTTGGCGTCCTGTTCGGAGCCGATGGCGTGGTACATGTCGAAGCCGATGAAGCTGATGAACTTGTAGGTCAGGTAGGGAGCAAACGCGGCCATCGCCATCAGCACGATCCCCGCCAACGGGTCGCTGATCGAGGACAGGTCCGCATCTATCGGTGCCGACACCTGGGTGATGGCGACCAGGAACATCACCACCAGGACGAGCTTGGAGCAGATCAACGCGATGACGAACATCGCCCACTTGCCGATCCACCCCCGCGACGCGTCCCACGATGCCCCGGAGAACGCCAGGGGCGCGAACACGATCGCCACCAGCAGCAGTGCCTTGCGCACGAGCAGCGACAGCCACACGATCGCCGCCGCAGCGATGGCCAGGCCAGCGAGGAAGATCGTGATGATCGCCCCCACCCCGGGCGCGGCGATGTTGATCCCGACCAGGCCCGCGGCCAGCAGGGTGATCTTGTCGCCCATGGACTCGGTGGTCTCTCCGGCGGCCTGGATGATCCCGACACAGAGCTGGTCGACGATCTCCAGCAGCAACGCCGTCAGCGTGATCACCACGAACGAGCCGAGCACGGACTTCGCCAACCCCAGGGCGGCTCGGGACAGGGCGGTGGGGTCCCGGCGAATGAGCCCGGTGATGAGCTGGAGGCAGAAGAAGATCAGCATCACGAACACGGCGATTCCGAACAGCAGGTTGTAGACAGCCACGTACTCGGGCCGGGTGACATCGACGAGGGTGGTGGTGTCGAACACGGACCACACGGCCTCGAACAGCCAGCCGGCGGCGGCACCCATGGCTTGGGCGAGCCAGTCGAACGGTGCGGCGACCAAGCTCGCGGCGGCTTCGCCGGCGGTGTCGCACACGGTTGAGATGACGGGGATATCGCACACACTCACCGCGATCACTCCTTCAGGGGGTCGAGACGGTGGGTGGGGTCAGACCTGCTGGCCGACGTCCCAGAAGAAGTTGATCAACGTCACCGAGGCGCCGCAGATCACCGCGGCCCCGCAGCTCACGAGGACGCCGACCTTGCCGCGGCCGGCCAGGTGGGGGTTGGAGGAGTTGGCGCCGAAGCCCCACACGATGGCGGAGATGATCAGCGCGAGGACGGACAGGATCAGGCCGATGGTCATGACCGCGCCGACGATGGTGCGCAGTTGGGCGATGCCGGGCAGGCCGTCATCGTTGGGGGTGATGTCGACATCCATCGGCAGCAGGGCCGGCAGAGCGGTGATGAGATCGAACACGGTGAGTCTCCTGACGAGCGAGCCCGCCCTTTTGGGGCGGGGAACACGGATGGGTTTGTAGATCAGGTGCGCCACAATCCCCAGTGCCGTCCGAGGCTGCGGTTTCGACCGTCGGGAGGGGTCAGAGCTGTTGGCCGAGGTCGATGAGCCAGTTCATCCACGCCACTCCGGCACCGGCGAGGATCGCGGTGCCGAGGGCGACGAGGACGCCGGTGCGTCCCTTCCCGGCTGCGCTGTAGTTGCCGTTCGCGGCGGCGACGGCCCAGATGATCGCGGAGACGATCAGCATCAGGATGCTGGTGATGAGCACGAAGGTCAGCAGCGCGCCGATGACCGCGCGCAGGTCGCCGATGCCGCCGATTCCGTCGAAGTCGGGGAAGACGTCCATGCCGTTCAGCTCCCGGCCCGGACGGTGATGTGGAGGTGGTCGTAGTGGCCGCCGGTGACGTCGTCGGGGTCGTGCATGCCGCCGCCGTTGTAGTCGCGCCACCCCTCGGCGTCGCGGGCGGCGGACCAGATGCGGCCTTGCCAAATCAGGTATTCCACGCCGAGGGCCTCGGCGTGGTCTTTCATCCAGTTCGTCACGGCCCAGCCGGCTTTGAGCTGGGCGGGGGTGGGGTGCTGGCCGATGGCGTTGCCGAACGTGAGGTCACACGCCCGGCCGAGGGGGTGCTCGGAGCGGGTGCCCGGCCGGGGTGAGTAGCACGCCCAGGACGTGTCGGGAAACGCCGCGATGCCCTGGGTGTAGACGTGCAGCATCCGGGCGGTGACCTGCCCATCGGAGGTGGGGTCGTCCACCAGCGCGTCCGGGTCGCCGTCGACCGGGGCCGGGTCACCGCCGGGCGGCGCGGTGTCGGGGTCGCAGCCGGCGGGGGCGCCGGTGGCGGGTTCGGGCAGGTCGCCGGCGTTGTGGCTGTTGAGCCAGGCGGCGGGGTCGGTGTGCGCACCGTTGGTGCCGCCGGTGCGGACCTCGAAGTGCAGGTGCGGGCCGGTGCTGTTGCCGGAGGAGCCGATGTCGCCGATGTGCTGACCGGCGGTGACCTGGTCGCCGGCGGTGACGTGGATGCCGTGCTCCCACATGTGCCCGTACGCGGTCGCCACCGTCTGCCCGTCGATCTGGTGCTCGATGACGATGAGGCCGCCGTAGCCGCCGGAGAATTCCGCGACGGTGACGGTGCCGTCCGCGGCGGCGAGGATCGGGGTGCCGTCGGGGGCGGCGAAGTCGGTGCCGGTATGGAACGAGTTCTCCCCGGAGATCGGATGGACCCTGGGGCCGTATTCGCTGGTGAGCACCCAGGTGCCCTCGGGCACCGGGAACACCACCCGGGAGGACTCCGCCGCGACTGTCTGCACTGCTGGCACCGTGGCGGCGCCAGTTGCCGCAGCCGTGTTGGAAGCGGCGCTGGTGGTGGTGAGGGCGGTGAGGATGGTGTCGGCGACGGGCTCGTAGTTGCGGTAGCGGTCGGGGTAGGCGGAGACTTCGACGGCTTGGGCGGCCTCGCCCTTGTCCAGCTGTTCCCAGCCTGGGATGTCCAGCAGGCCGCGCGGTGAGGGGTGGTTCGGCCCTTCGGGTCCGCCAAAGAACGCCCGCGCCTGATAGGCGGGGTCCATGAGGTCGGCGACGGTGCCCCACCCCGATTGCGGGCGCATCTGGAACAGCCCGAGCGAGTCGTGATCGGACCCGTTCCCGTCGTTGGGATAGTTCGCCGACTCCGGATACGCGGAGGTGTTGGACAGCATCCGCAGGGTCGACTCGGTGAGCGCGGCCATCAGCGCGATCACCAGCCCGTCCCGGGTCACCCCGTCGATGCCGGACCCGGTCTCGATGATCGTTGCGGCATGCGTCAGCTGCGTGCTGTTCAGCGTGAAGGTCTCCCCGTTGGCGGTGGTCACGGTCAACGAGTCGGGGACGTCCCCGACTCTGACGTTCGTGCCGGTCACGGTGCAGGTGGCCGACGCGGCCGGGTTCATCACCAGCCCGACACCGATCAGCCCGAGCGAGGGGCCGAGCAGCACCAGAGCTAGGGCGGCGATACCGAGCTTCTTCAACACGACAGCGCCCCCGTTCAGTGCAGGGGGTTGTCGAGCTGGGACAGCCGCAGCAGATGGCAAGTGTCGTAGGTCGGGCCGCAGACCAGGAACACGGTGAACGCCACCGGATGCTCGGAGGTGACACTCTCGTCATTCCAGACCCCTTCGCGGTGGCGGGTACCCTCGATCGTGTACGCGATCGAGCCCTCGGCAAGCTGCCCCGGCTGCGCCTGCGCCACCGCGTCATCCCAGGCGTCGGGGACGTAGACGTTGTCGATGGTCAGGTGCTGGGTGGTGGCGTACTGACGCAGCTCGACCCACGCCTCACGAGAAGGCAGGTAGGTAGCGATGTCGGCGGCGAGCCCCGCCTGCTCCGCACCCGAGGGATCACCCACGGCCAGGACCACGGAGGTGTAGTCCAGGGGCATGAACTCGCTGGCGGTATCCCAGCTGAACAGCGCCGTGGCGACATTGCCGGCGAACGTCTCAGGGTCCGCTGCGGGCCGCACCACAGGCAGGCGGGGGGTCGTGGCGGGCACCGGCTCGCTCGGCACGGTGACAACGGGCCCCGTGCCGCTGCTGTCATCGCTGCCGGGCTCGGTGCTGGTGGGTGGTCCGGTGATCAGGCCGTAGACGCCGATCCCGGCGAGCACGAGGACCGCCACGAGGGCGGCGCTCACCGCGATCATGCGGCGGCGGGAGCGAGCATCGGACAGGTCGGGAGTCTTCATGTCCCGTAGGTGCACGAACACGCCCCGCCAGCGGGGTTGGTTATAAGGCGCGCAGGTGGCCGCGGCCCGGTGCCGGGGGATCGCCGCGCAGCCGGTCGCGCGCGGCACGCAGTTGCTCGCCGAATCGGCTGGTGCCCTCGGCGGTGGCGAGGAAGGCGTCGATCTGCTCGTCGGTCAGCTCGGCGGCGAGCTGGTCGAGGTCGTAGTGGGTCCACCAGTCGGCCAGCTCGCTCCAGATGAGCACGAACGCCCGCACCGGATACCGCACCGGCCCAACCTCACCCTGGCCCGCTGCTGGGGTGGGTCGTGGGGTGCGCTTGTTCGTCTTGGCGTTCTTGACGCGTGTGAGCGCGTCGGCGGCGAGCTGGTGCAGGTCCGCGTCGCGGTCACCACGGGCGGTATCGGCCAGTTCCCGGACCTGTCGGTAGAGCGGGTCGACCGGGTTGCCTGCGTCAATGCGTTCCAGCGCGACCGTCGCCTGCTGGCGCAGTTCGTCCGGTTGGGCGGGGTCTTCGGCGATGTGCTGGAGGTAGCTGATCTTGTCTAGGGTCTTGTAGGACGCGCTGCCGGGGATCATCCGGGCTGCCTGCTCGCTGGCGCGACCCTGTTCGGACGGTGTGGGAAATTTTCCCGCACCGTCGTCTCCGGGCTGCTGCTGCGCGCTGAACTGGGTCGCGGCCTGCCGGCGGGCGGCATCCTCGGCCATCACCTGCTTCAGCTCCCGGTACAGGGCGGCGGCTTCGAGCTGGGTGAGGGGCTTGTGCAGGACGTTGTCGTCCTGCTCAGCCAGGAGGTGGCCGAGGCGGTCGGAGATGCCCGAGCGGACCCAGACGTTGACGGTCTTCCAGCCGAGCTGCGTGATCGCGGCCAACCGTCGGGCACCGCACACGAGGACGCCGTCGGGGGTGATGGTGATGGGTTGGAGCAGGCCGTCGCGGTCGATGGAGGCGGCGAGGGCGTCGAGGTCGCCCAGGTCGGTGCGGTGCCGGCGCCCGACCTGGATCGAGGCGACCGTGCACTCCAGCTCGATGAACCCCGCCGGCGCGCTCATCGCGGCTCATCCCCGCGGGGCCCGTCGGCATCGTCGTGGTTCTGACGGCGGCGTGGGGCGGCGAGGGAGACCGAGAGCACGAGGTCGTCGTCGCGCAACAGCACCGGCAGGGTCTCGCCCACCAGCAGGCGCAGCAGCACCCCGCGGCCGAGGCCGGTAGCGGTGTAGGCCGGATGGGGGTGGCCCAGCAGGGCCTTCAACAGCGCCGTCCAGGAGTAGCCGGGGATGTCGAGCAGGGCGCGGGCATGCTTGTCGCGCCGCAGCGCCTCGTAGGCGGCTTGCCGGGTGCCGGCCCGGGTGAGCGCTCCGCACACGTGCTCGACCGCAGCCCGGGCCGTGTCGGCAGGCCAGTCCAGGAGCGTGAACAGCGCGATCGCATCTTCGACGGCCGAGTCCGCTGAGGTGCTGGCCCGCTCCGATGCCGGTGTCTCGTCGGTGGCGTCCGCTGCGTTGATGGCGTCGGCGGCGGCGGGGATGTGGAAGGCGGGGTGGTAGTCGGTCAGCGGCGTCTCCCGGTCGGAGAACCGCTCCGGGTCATGGAACGCAGAGATATGCGGGCGGCGGGCTTGGTGGACCGAGCACAGCAGTCCCTGGGCGCGTTCTTCGAAGACGCAGGTGATGCGCACCGCGTGCGTGATGACCGCCCACGGATCGTGCGCCTCGCGGGCTGCCCGGGTGCGCATCACGTCGAATGCCGCCGAGGCGGCCTCCCACGGGTCCAGCCCATGCTTGCGCGCCAGCGGCGCGTACTTCTGCGCGGTGAAGGCCATCAGCTCCGCCGCTTGCGCGTCGTGCTGCCAGGTGCGCGGTCCGCCGTGGTGGAGCCGGTGCAGCAGGGCGCGCAGGCCCTCACCGGTGGTGAAGTCCGCGCGGTCAGCAGCTGCCGCTGGGGCGGTGGTGGGGTAGGCGTTGTCGGTCATGGTCAGGGCACCTCCTGACAAGCAGGTGCACACGCCGTCCCAGCGCCCCGTTTCTGCTGGTTTCCGCATCGCTTGTCACCGCCCCCGTCAACTCATCCCGACACCGGGCCGGGACGGAGCGACCTGCCCCGTGCTGCCGCGGCCGAATGCCGCCAGTGGTGGCAGCCGGCGTGCCCGCTCACCCAGCTGCCGGGCACCGGTGGTGATCGGAGTGCGGGTGCGGCGGGCCAGCTCGACCTCGAAATCGATACCCCGGCCAGCGAGGGCCGCCCCGTGGCGGACGATGAGGTCCGTGGGGCGCACCCACTCCACACCCCGCGCGCGCCTGGCCTCCGCCGCTGGTGTCTGCCATTCGGTTCCGCGGCGGTGGGAGGCCCGTGCTGCCCGGACCGCGTCCGGTGCCTCGGTCTTTTCGACAGCCTCCGGCGCCGTGCGCGCGCCTTCCGGCTCGGGTACTGGTTCGTCGGCGTCGGGCCGTCGCGGATCGTGGTCGTGTTCGGAACTCAGGGGGTCGCCTCCTCGACTTCGGTGCTGTCGGGAAGGTGCGCCGCGGCAAACCAGCGGCCCACGGTGGAGGGATGCACGCCCAGTTCCCGGGCGATCTTCTTGTTCGACCAGCCCTGCCCGCGCAGCTCCGCCGCGCGACCGCGCCGATCGGTGAAAGTCGCATTGGTGCCGACCGTCGGTTCAGCGCCCTCCTCTTCCGATGCCATGCCAGATGTCAACGCCGGTTCGATCTCTTCCGGCGTCGGCACCGGTAACGCGACGACCGCCTGGGTCTCCGCTGATCGCCCCGCTCTCGACTCCGGCGCCGGCATCCCGCTCAAGCTGGATTCCTCGACGGACATCTCACTGGACACGGATGCATCGGTGATCCGTTGCGGTCGGGTGAGGATGACGGTCAGATGGGTGATCGCCAGCAGCACCACCGGGGGCACCGCGGCAACGGCCGCGGCCAGCACCCCGGGGACATCGGCATCCGCGGCCACGACGGCGTGGAGGGCGTTGGCGGTCACCGACACGGCAGCCCCGCCGATCAGCAGCGCCCACGGGTACCACGCCGATCGTTGTCCGGCCAGGGCGACGACGGCGACGGTGGCTACAACGATGATGCCGTCGACGATCAGCGGCCACGCCCACGCCTGCGAGCCGCCGACCCCGGACCGAGCAGCGAGATCGGCCAGCGCGGTGAACGACAGCCAGAACGCGCCGGCGGCGATGAAGACGGTCCCGGCCACCGCGGTAACCACCGCCCAGCGCCGACTCCTCGGCCCGGTGCCGCCATCGATGGTCATGACAGCCCCCGCACCGCAGGCGACGGCCGTGCGGTCGTGTCCCGACTGAACCACCCGTCCATTGCCGGCGACGAACCGTCCTCTACCCGCGACGCCGTCTGGGGTCGGGGTTGAACGGTGCGGTAGGCCGAGCGGACGGTCGCGGTAATCTCCCGCTCACGCAGACCTGCCTCCGAGGCCGCGGCCGCGAGCACCTCCAGCGCCTCCGGCGCCGGAATGCTGTTCTCTGCGAGGCGGCAGGCGGCCCAGAACAGGCCTCGGTTCCGTTCCCCTTCACTGCGGGCGGCGACCCACGCCGTCAGTCGCGAGACATCCGCTGACCGTTCCACCTCCCGACCCGACTTTTGCGAAGGGATGGGGCGGGGATCGAGGAACTCTCGTAGTCGCTCGGAGTCGAGCACCGACGACGCCCCGGGGTTCATCCGACGCACCCGGTATCCACCGGAGCCGCCGCTCGTGGGCACCGTCGAAGGCGGGACGACGATGTACCCGCCGTCACCACGGAAGTCGATCCCGGCACGCGCGGCCTGCCACGACCGCTGCTCCTTGCCCGCAGTCGCTGGGTAGTAAGCGTGCACCCCGCCCGAGGGCGTCGTCACGAGCAGCTGCCACCCCGGCACCAGCCCGGCACGGTGGGCGCGCTCGAACGCCCGGTAGCCGTCGACGGGACCGTGAACGTCGACATCGACCACCACCACTCCGGACGCCGCGCCCGTGGGCACGGCGAGGTTCGCCTCCGGATGGTTGTGCCACCACACTGCGATCCGTTCGAGGTCGGTGGTGGCGTCGTGGAAGCCATGCGTAGTCAGGGGACGCTTGCCACCCGAGACGCACGGGAACACCGGCACCCCTGTGGCGGCCAGCTCCCGAGCCACCGCCAAGACCTGCTGCGGGCTGGAGGCCCGTGTCAGCACGCTGGTCACAGCGTCCACCCCGGCCATCACAATGCCCTCGCCAATGTCGCCGCCGACGCGGTGACCGTTCGAGTCTCGGGCTCAGGCAGCGGCGTGACCCGACGCGACGCAGGACCGTCGTGGGTCGGCTGCTTGCGGGAAGGCTCATCGCGCTGCGGTGAGTCGCGATCCAGCCCGGGAGGAACACCGTCAGTCACCTGTGCGGTATCGAGCCGATCCAGGATCGACAGTGCCGCCTTGCGGACGCGCTCCCCGGTGGCCTTGACGATCTCGCCGGGCTCTTTGCCGTCCACCCGCGCGGCCCACGTGGAGACGTAGGGGATCGTGTAGCCGGAAGTGTCCATGCCATGGGCGGCGCCGATCATCAGCGCGACCGATTCCGCCTCGACCTCTCCGATGCCGCGATGCTGACGCGCCTCGTCGTTGTCGGGGCCGTGGAGCAGGACGTGACCGAGTTCGTGGGCGAGCGTCTTCACCTGCGCGGCAGGGTCCATGTTCTCCCGGACCGCCACCGTCTTCGCGGTGTAATCGGTGACGCCGTTGGCCCCGTGGATCATGCCCTCGTGCGGCACCCGCAGCACCGCAAACCCCTGCGCGCGCACGTGGTCGGCCAGCCCGTCCCACAAGCCGGCGGGGGCTTCGCCTTCCAGGAGGGACGGCGCTGGCGGCTCCGGGATCGGCTCCCCGGAGGTCTGGGAGGCGTCCCACACGTAGGCAGGCTTGACGGTGATCATCCTCGACCGGACCACTTCGCCTGGCCGGGGCTTCTCACCCTTGCCGAGGCGCCGCCACGACTCCGCATCTGCTGGATTTGAGGAGGCGAACCGGCCGGTGACCGGGGCGAGAATCTGGTATCCAGCTTGTCCCTTCTCGACCTGCCGGCCCAGGGTCTGCCACTGCCGGTACCCGGCCACATATGACGGCATCGGCTCCGGCACCCGGCCTGCTTCATAGGCCGCTTCGTGCTGGACCCAGATCAGCAGCGTGTTCGAGAACGATCTGGCCCTGAACCGTGCCGCGAACGCGAGCGCCCGCGCCCAGTCCTCCCCGGAGACAAGCTGCTCGACCGCGCCGGTCAGCCGCTCATGCAGCTCGTCGAGCTTCGCCTCCCGCGCCGCCTGAGAGTTCTCTCGTGTCGTGGCCATCGTCGCCATCTCCTCCCGCTACCCTGGTCACCGAGCCGAACAGGCTCGGTGACCCTCAGGTACACCGGGATCACCAGCACGGACGAGACGGACAACGGACGACAGTGCGGCCGTCAAGCACAGCGGTGAACCCGACGAGTCTTCCTGGATTACCAGCCCCGGAAGTCCAGGAGCGCGGGAACGGGCGACGATGCGGATTCCCGTATCATGAACGCAAAGATCTGTATCAACCTCAGTTCAGGCGGCGGAATGTCGGCTGCGCTGGCGGTAGCGGGTGGGCGTGAGCCCGACGGCCTGTCGGAACTGACGGGCGGCGTGTCCCCGGCTGTGCCAGCCGACCTCGGCCATCGCCTGCTCGATCGGCAAGTCAGTCTCGTGTTAGCGGCCATGAAAAACTGCCCATAGGCGGCCACGAAAGTGCCCGCTGGCGGCCAGCAGAACTGCCCGCCGGTGGCCATGAGATCTGCCCACTTCCTTACTTGTTCCTGCCGCGTCTTTAAGCGGTGGGGGCCTCTCCCTGCGGTTTGATGACGGTGTCTAAGCGCACCAAAAGCGAACCAGGAAGAGGCCCTGTATGAAGTCTGACGGAGAAATCATGGAAATTCTTGCTGCCTACGATCTGACCGGATCGTTGCGCGCCACCGCGGAGCTCACGGGCTGCTCGCACCACACCGTTGCTAAACACGTCACCGCCCGTGACGCGGGCCGGCCGATCGGGGAACCCGCGGCCCGCGGCCGGGTCACCGACGCGTTCCTGCCCAAGATCGAGGAATGGATCGAAGCCTCCAAGGGCCGGATCCGGGCCGACAAGGCCCACGAAAAGCTCCTCGCTCTGGGCTACACCGGTTCGGAACGGTCTACCCGCCGGGCGATCGCGCAGGTCAAAGCCGCGTGGCGGCTGGGCCACACCCGCGTCCACCGGCCGTGGATCACAGAACCGGGGATGTGGTTGCAGTACGACTTCGGCGACGGGCCCCGGATCGGCGGGGTGAAGACCATCCTTTTCGTGGCCTGGCTGGCGTTCTCACGCTTCCGCATCGTGATCCCGCTCAGGGACAGGACCGCGCCGAGCGTGTTCGCGGCCCTGGACCGGTGCTTCCGGATCCTCGGAGGGGCGCCGACCTATGTCCTCACGGACAACGAGAAGACCGTCACCACCGCCCACGTCGCCGGGGTCCCGGTGCGCAACCAGCAGACCCTGGACTTCGCCCGGCACTACGGGGTGACCGTGCTGACCTGCCAACCGGCGGACCCGGCCACCAAAGGCGGAGTCGAAGCGTCCGTGAAACTCGCCAAGGCCGACCTCGTGCCCAAAGACACCAACCTCCGCGATGACTACCGCACCTTCGCCGAGCTCGAGGCCGCCTGCACGGCGTTCATGGACGAGGTCAATCACCGTGAGCACCGGACGACGCGGCGGAAACCCGCGGCCATGCTCGCCGAGGAAGCCCCGCGGCTGCACCGGATCCCGGACACCGCCCACACGGTCGCGTTCGGCCTGGCCCGCGGCGTTCCGGAGAACACCCCAATGGTCACCTTCGAAAACGCCCAGTACTCCGTCCCGGCCCACCTGCTCGGAGCCCGGGTGTTCGTCCGCACCCACGGCACCGGGCCCGGCGAGCAGGTCATCATCGTCCACCACGGCACGACCGGGCCCGTCGAAGTCGCCCGCCACGAACGGGCACGGCCCGGCAGCCCCGCCATCAACGACGAACACTTCCCCGGAACCCGGGCGAAGCTCCCCGGCGACTACGAGGTGAGGGCCCGCAGCGCGGACGAGGCCGCGTTCCTGGCCATCGGCGAAGGCGCCAGAACCTGGCTCGTCGAGGCCGCCGCGGCCGGGACCGCAAGGATGAACGTGAAAATGGCCGAAGCCGTTACGCTGGCCAAAATCGCCGGCACTGATCAGGTCGACCGGGCCCTGGGCGACGCCGCCCTGCACGGCCGGTTCGCGCACCCGGACCTCGCCTCGATCTTGAACGCCAACATCCGCCGCACTACCACCCACGCCGCCAACGAAGCCACCTCCCTCACCCAAGGAACAGGGGCGTGGGCCGCGATCGGCAACCCCGCAACCATCACCACGCCGGAGGAGGCCCGATGAGCCCCGTCACCACGACCAATACCGTGGCTCCGCCGCTACCGGCGGACCTGGAGGCCCTGATGCGGTCCCTGAAAATGCCCCACGCCCGGGCGCTGGCCCCGGACCTGATCGCGACCGCCCGCGCCCAGCGGTGGGAACCGGCCGAGGTCATCAAGGCCCTCTTCACGGAGGAAGCCGCCGGCCGGGCCCGGTCCATGCTCGCTTCCCGCCGCAAAGCAGCCGGGTTCCCGACCGGGAAGACCTTCGAGGCGTGGGACCCTGCAGCGTCCTCCATCCCGGGCCCGACCCAGCAGGCACTGCGGACCCTGGAATGGATCACCCGCAGGGAAAACTTGGTCGTCTGCGGGCCCTCGGGGACGGGGAAGACGTTCTTCCTCGAAGCCCTCGGCCAGCAGGCCGTCGAAGCCGGAATGCGGGTCGCTTGGTTCAGGCTCGAGGACCTCGGCGTCCTCATCCGCGCCCACCGAACCGATGACAGCGTCACCCGGGCCGTTGCCCGGATCCTGCGCGCCGAGCTCGTGGTCATCGATGATATTGGTCTGTTGCCCGTGGCCACGGACGCCGCCGAAGGCCTCTACCGGGTCGTGGACGCAGCCTACGAAAAACGCTCCGTCGCGATCAGCTCCAACCTCCACCCCGCCGGGTTCGATGAGCTCATGCCCAAAACCCTCGCCACCGCCACCGTTGACCGACTGCTGCACCACGCCCACGTCTGCCAGACCAGCGGCGATTCCGTCCGTCTTACCCAGGCCCTCGCCGGAAAAGGAGTGACCCGCTTGAACTGACCAACCCAACGATGGCCGACCCCGCCGAAACGAATCAGTGGGCAGATCTGTTGGCCATAACCGGGCAGTTTTACTGGCCACCAGCGGGCACATCAACTGGCCGCCCATGGGCAGAACGTAATGGCCATTGACAGTCTCGCGAAGTAGCCGGGCCAGGCGCTCGGCACGTAGCGTGGTCAGATACGTCATCGGGGTCTTGCCGTAGGCATCGGTGAAGACCCGGCCAAGCTGGGACGGCGAAAGGTGCACGGCCCGAGCCAGTTCCTGCAGTGTCCACAATCGTTCCGGCTGGTCACTGAGCAGGCCGGCTGCCTGGCGGGCCTCAGCCCTCAACGGGATGAAAGGGTGAGGCCGGGTAATGCCGGGGTAGGTTGCCTTCCGCTGCGTCGAGGTCTTCCGCACCGGGGTGGTGGTGACGAAGGGGACGATCACGTCAAGCACCGCGAATAGAAGTGCCTGGAGCCGGTAGAAGCGCTCGGAGGCGCGAGAGTCGATGCTGATGGCGACCAACTCGTCCAGCCACGGCATCAGCATGCCCACGCGGTCCTCACCCAGGCGCAGAATCTGCGCCGGTTCGGAGTACCGCTCATTCAGGAGGTCCTGGGCATCGAGACGGTCGGACAGCAAAGTGGCGTGCTGCCAAAACACCTGATCGGTCACGTAATCCCGGTCCAAATACAGCGTCGTCACGGTGATCGAGCCTTCGGGCTCGCTCCCGCACAGCGTGCTCGCCGCCAGCATCACGACGTCCCCGGTCGTGACGGGCTTCTCACCGAACTCACTTAGCAGCACGGCCGAGCCGTGCCGGATGAAGATCAACTTCACACAGTCATACGCGATCGGCCCAACTGGACGATGAATCGATCGGGTGCGGGCGAGGATTGGCATGAACGGCTTGCGGCCAGGACCATGGCTCTCCGGCACTGTTCAGCTCTGATCAGCGAAGCATGTCGTTCCCCAGAAAACGGGGCAACGTGCCGGCTGGGCGTCGTCTGGCCGGTTCACGGTTAGCGGCCGTGCGTGTCGCCACAACCCATAGCCTCTTGGCAGAGGCGATGTAGCCCGGATCGGTGTCCGGGGCGCTGGGTACGTCGGCGAAGTGCAATGACGTCAGCCCTTCAGTCATCCGGTACAAGGTCGACAGGTCGGCCCGGTCGGACATGACGGCGCCGGGCAAGATAGCGAGCGGCAGCATGTGTCACGGCGGCGCCTATGTAGAGCGCGAGCGCGGTCAGGACGATGGCGGAGCCGGTGGGGACATTGGCGTGGTAGGAGACCAGGGTGCCAGCAGCGGCGCTGACCGCGCCGATGGCTGAGGAGAGCCAGAGTGTGGCCCGGTAGGAGGTGGCGATGTGGGCTGCGGTGGCGACGGGGATGACCATCATGGCGGAGATGAGCAGCAGGCCGATGGTCGACATGCCCGCGACGACCACGAGAGCCACGAGTACGGTCAGCGCCATCACCAGGCCGGTGGTGGGTACGCCGGAGGCACGGGCGGCGGCTTCGTCGAAGGCGAGGGCGACGAGTTGGCGGTAGAGAAAGGCCAGGGCCAACGCGACCGCGGTGGCCAGGGCCGCAACGGTAGCGACCTGGCCCCAGGTCAGGTTGAGCGGGCTGCCGAAGAGCAGGCTGAGGATCTGGTTCTGCCCGCCGCCGCCGCGGGCGGAGAAGAGGTAGCCGGCCGCCAGGCCACCGTAGAACACCAGCGCCAGAGAGACGTCACCGCCAGCCGAGCCTCGGGAAAGACGGACCAAGGCAACGGCCGCCAGGAGCGTGAGCGCGAGTGCCCCGAGCAGCGGGTCGAGTCCGGTGAGGAAGGCAAGCCCCACGCCGGCAAAGGCGACATGTCCCATCCCCTCACCGATGAGGGCTTGACGGCGCTGGACGATGAAGGACCCGACTAGCGGCGCGACGGCGGCAATGATCGTCGAGGCGAGCAGTGCTCGTTGCATGAAGCCGAACTCCAGCGCCTCCATCATGCGCTCCCGGCGACGTGCGCGGGCGGGCCCAGGATGTGCAGCGTTCCGGCGCGCAGTTCGACAACGCAGGTCGCTAGACCGGCGAAGGTCTGGGGGTCATGACTGACGTACACCACGGCGACGTTCTCCACTGCCACCAGATGTTCGAGGCTGTCCCGCAGCACCGCCCGGGCATCGGCGTCAACACCGGTGGTGGGCTCATCCAGGATCAGCAGGGAGGGTTCGGTGACCAGGGCACGAGCGATCAGGGCACGTTGCTGCTGGCCACCGGACAGTTCGTCGATGCGACGACGACGCAGCCCCGTCAAACCCATCACCTCCAGCACGTGCTCGATGCGCTGCCGGTGGTGGCGGGTGGCGCGGCGCCCGGGATGCAACTGGCCGGCCAGGCCGGTGCGGACCACCTCATCCACGCTGATCGGCAGCGTACTGTCCGCGGCCGCACGCTGCGGCACATAGCCCACCCGCCACCACTGGCGGAACGCGGCCGTGTCGGTGTCGAAAAGGCGCACACGGCCCTGGCTCGGACGGAGCAGACCGAGCGCCAGGCGCACCAAGGTTGACTTCCCCGAGCCGTTGGCGCCAACCATCGCCACGAAAGTGCCCTGCCGAACCTGCAAAGAGACGTCACGGATCACTATCTGGCCGTTGTAGCCGAAACTCACGTGATCGAATTCGAGAGGGACCACAGAATCCGCCGTGGCAGGGGATGGGCTCATGCACAATCCAGGGCGGTGGCGAAGGCGTCGGCCTGCTCACGCACGAGATCAGGCAGTCCGGTGGCCGCCTGCTCGTCGGTGACTGCGTCCAGCGGGACGATTTCGAGCAGTTCGACGCCGGCCTCCCGGGCCACCGTCTCGGCCGCATCCCGACCCTCCACCGGCTCGGCCAAGACGTGTGTGATCCCCTCCGCGCGGATCTCGCCTACGATCTCGCCGAGTTCGGCGGCGGAGGCGTCACCTTCGGCGCCAACGTTGGTCAGCGCGTGCTGGCTCTTACCGTGGGGTTGGAGCAGGTACCCGTAGGCGGCGTGGGAGACAATCGCCTCGTCCAGGCGGCACTGCCCGCCCAGGGTTGCTTCTAGGTCTTCGTCCAGTGTGGTGAGGTCCTCGCGCACCTGAGCGGCGTTGTCGCGGTAAGTCTCGGCGCTGTCTGGGTCGGCCGCTGCAAAGGCCTCGGCGACCTCGTCGGCGACGTCGGCCATGATCGCCGGGTCGAACCACATGTGCGGATCAACACCCGCCTCACCACCGCCCTGCTCGTCCTCGGTGGCCGATTCCTCTTCGTGGCCGTGTTCGTCCTCCGTGCCTGCCTCTTCCTCGTGGGCGTGCGGGTCGGCCGATGCCGGTAGCAGTGCTTCCTCGCCGGCGGCCTCGGCGGCGCTGACCACCTCGCCTCCGGCGGCCGCCACGGCGTCCTCGACCTGGGGTTGGTAGTCGATCTCCCCCAGGTAGAGCACGACGTCGGCCGTCTCGATCGCGGATCGTTGCTGCGGGGTGATCTGGATGTCATGGGCTTCTTGACTGCCTTGGTTGAGCAGCTCCACCTCAGCCTCGGGGGCGACCTGTTCGGCCATCCAGGCCAGCGGATACACCGCAGCCACCGCATGCACCGTCGCACTCTCGTCAGTTTCGCCGCCCGTGACACCGGAGTCGGGGGCAGGGTCAGCGCTACACCCAACGAGAAGGAGGGACAGCACGGCAACGGGGGGCAGCCAACGGCGCATAGGGAGTCTCCAGACGGGATGACGGCGTGCAGAATCGCTTCTAGACTATTGATGATGAGAACGAGTGTCAATTACGGTTTGCCCGTGGATGTGTGCACTGGTGAGGTGGATCGCGTGCTGCGCCAGGCTGGGCTGCGCCCGACCGTGCAGCGACGCATCATCCTTGCCAACTTCCTCCACTGTTCGAGCGCCCGGACTGCGCAGGAGCTGTACGCGCAGTTGCGTGGCCACGGTCGCCCTGTAGGCCTAAGCACTATCTACCGCACCCTCTGGGCGCTGGCCGACGCGGGCGCCCTGCATACCTTTGCCCGGCTGGACGAGGTCGCCTTCCGCCGGTGTGCTGACGGTCCCCACGAACACCTCATCTGCCTCAGATGCGGTCGCATCGATGACGTGACGCCGGCAGGGCCGCTGCTCTCCGATAGCTCCCCTGCGGAGATGGCGGGCTTTACGGTTCGGAGCCGGCGCGCGGACGTCTACGGCGTCTGCGCCTCGTGCGGAGGTCGTCAGGCATAGCCAAACCCATGAACGGTTGCTAATGTATTGATGTGGTCGAGATCGAGGTAGAGGCCGATGGCCGGGCCAATGCCCTCCAAAATGCGAGTGAGCTGCTGCGCGCGTTGACCGCGCCGGTGCGCCTGGCGCTCATCGTTGAGTTGGAGGCCGGGGCACGCTGCGTGCACGAACTGGTGGAAGCCGTCGGGGTGAGTCAATCGCTGGTCTCCCAGCACTTGCGGGTGCTGCGCGGGGCCGGTCTGGTGACTCCAAGTCGGCGCGGCCGTGAGGTGGCCTACCAACTGACCGACGACCACGTCGCGCACATCGTGCGTGACGCCATCCGCCATGTTGAGGAGGAAAGACCATGAACACCACTTCCGCCGATCCGATACACCACACCGCGGCCGAGCATGAGCACAGCGAGGGGTGTGGGCACACCGCGGTGGAGCACCGCGACCACGTCGACTACGCCCATGACGGACACCTGCACCGTGCGCACGAGGACCACTTCGACGAATGCGAGACCTCCGGGCACGAGGAGCACGCCGCACACGAGCACGAACACGGTGAGGGCTGCGGCCACGAGGCGGTGACTCACGGGGACCACACGGACTATGTCCACGAGGGACACAGGCACGCCGCGCACGCCGGTCACTGGGACGAGCACTGAGCGCGCACACCGACCCGGGGCCGGCGTCCACCTCGACGCCGGCCCCGGGTCCTGGCCTGGGGACGCGGCAGCGCACCACCCGACAGGGCGAGGCGGTTTTGGCCGCTTTGAGCGCCAACGACGCCTTCCGCAGCGCCCAGGAGCTGCACGCTGAGCTGCACCGCCAGGGTGACCGAGTCGGCCTCGCCACCGTCTACCGGCACCTTCAGGTCCTAGTCGACCGGGGGCAGGTCGACGCGGTGCGCACCGACGACGGCGAGACCGTCTACCGACGCTGCGCCACCACTGCCCACCATCACCACCTGCTCTGCCGCGACTGTGGCGACACCGTGGAGATTGAGGCCCCGGCGGTGGAACGGTGGACCGCCCAGGTCGCTGTCGAGCACGGCTTCTCCGACATCGACCACACGCTGGAGATCGTCGGCACCTGCGCCCGGTGCCGCGCCTCCTCCTAAGCCTCGATCCACCGACGCGGGTTCAGGCCGGAGTGTGATTCCGGAAGCACCGGGTGAATCGATTTTGGGCGTGAGGAAGTAACCGGCCTCGCTGCCGGTGGTGTTCCACTGTTGGTCCTTCGGTCGTGCCGGGGCGCGGCGTTCGGTCGGTTGGCTATGCCGATTGTGGTGGCGGGTGGATGGCGGTGAAGAGCCGTTCGAGTCCCTGTTGCCAGGGCCAGGCCTCGGGCAGTCTGATTCGAATTTTGCGGGCGCTGGAGGCGATGCGGGCCGGGATGTTCACGAGTCTGGCCCGGATGGTGCCGGTGCGGGCTTTGGTGAAGGTGCCGGCGGCGAGGATCCCGGCGGTGCGGGTGAGGTTGTAGGCCATCACCGCGCAGACCAGCCAGGCGCTGTTGGCCCCGAAGTGGCCGGAGGGCAGGTGGGCCAGGGCGCTGTCCTTCAGATCCGCGTTGACTTGCTCGATGATCGCGTGTTGCCGGTGGGTCTGGTCCGCGGCCACCGTGTCCAACACTTCCGGATCCACGGTGGTGAAGAAGGCGTGGAACCGGTGGGTGTCGAACAACGTCGGCTGCCCGTCGTCCTGCCTGGGGTTCAGTTCTGGGATGCGGCGCACCACCAGGCGTCCGGGGATGCGTTCGGCTTTCTTCCTCGAGGTGAACGCGGTGAAGGACACCTCGGCGACCTCGGCTTTGGAGGTCCAGGTGCCGGTGGTCTCGTCGTAGATCGCCTCGGGGTATTCGATGCCGGTCCAGGCATCGTCGGCGATGGTGGCGATGGCGGCCTTGACCGCCAGATTCATCCGCACGGTGACCGAGACGTCGGCACCGGCTTTCAACGCGGTGGCCACGGTGGCGTGCCCGTAGAAAGCTGAGTCGGCACGGACCAACATCCGGGCGCCAGAGTCCGGAGGCAGTCGCTTGAGCGTGGCCAGCGCGTCGGCGATCAACCGGCAGGCCCCGCGTGGGGAGCCCACCGCTCCGCGACGCAGACGCTGACCCAAGATCACCGGGGCCGCAGTCTCGGTGCTCGCCGTGGCCAGCAAGGCGTTGAGTCCACGCACGCCCGAGTATCCGTACCCGGAGCCCTGCTTCTGATAGCCGTGGACCTCGATGATCGTGTCGTCCACATCCACATAGACGAACTGTCCGGCGCCGGGGCTTCCCAGCACCGATGCCCTGACGGAGAGGTTGGCCAACAGTCGGGAGGCGACCGCGTCGAGCTGGCGGACGTGCCCGAAGGTGAACGCACGCAGGAACGAACCCAGGGTCGAGGGCGCGTAGCAGGCGTTGAAGAGTCGTTTCATCGCCCCGTGGCGCAGGATGGCCATGTCGTCGATCGAGTCGGCTCCGGCGCACATGCCGGCCACCAGGGCCGCGATCTTGGCCCCGGCGTTGGCGCCCTTGTCGGTCGGCACCGTCAATCGCCCCTTGGCCAGCTGGTGCAGGCCGGCCTCGGCGGCCAGCTCCATCATCGGCACCAGTCCGGCGGAGCCGATGAGGTTCGGCTCGTCGAAGGAAGCTGACAGTGCGGAACGGGTGTGGGAAACTTGCATCTGCGAGATGCCCTCTCATCGCGGTGGAACGGAACCTTAGACAAGTGCCATTCTTCCCGGTCAGACGGGCATTTCGTTCTTAATTACGTACCAGTACCAAGCATGCTCATCGGTGGATCAAGGCTAAGCCACACGTCGGACGTGTTCACACTTCAGCAGCAGTGGCGGCTCTCATCGTGATCGCCGAGGGCCACGTCTTGCTGAAATCGACGAGTACCAGGTCGGCGACCGTTCCCTCTGTGAGGGTGCCGCGGTCGTCGAGACCGACGAACGCGGCCGGTCCCGAGGTGACGAGACGCACGGCTTCTGGGAGTGTCGCGATTCTCTGGCTCACCAGCCGCACCACACTCGGCAGCAGCGACGTTGGAATGTAGTCGCTCGCGAGCCCATCCACCAGGCCAGCAGATACAAGCTCAGCCGCAGAAACATTTCCCGTGTGGGACCTACCCCGAACGACGTTCGGCGCTCCAGCGATGACGAGCATTCCCTGGTCTCGGGCGGCGCGCGCCGCTTCTAACGTCGTCGGGAACTCTGCCACCGAACATCCGAGCGCGGCCGCCGCTTCGACGTCGTCCCGCGTCGCCAAGTCATGACCGAAGAGCCGGATCAGGCCCTTCCGGGCAAGGCTTTCCAGCCATGCAAGCACGCGATCCCGCACGCCCTGTCGTTTCTCGCGGCTGCTGCGCCACCATTCGACGTGGTCGGCGGCGTCATCCTGCGACATTCCCTCGTTCAGCACGAGCCAGCGCTGCATCGTCATCGGATCTGCGAATTGCCCCTGTCCGGGCGTGTGGTCTTCATATGACACGACCGGCACACCTGCGCCCCGGCCCTCAGGCGCCGGGCTTCCGGAGCGGTCAGCAGGACGGGATAAGAGCTCGGCTCGCGGCTCAAGTTCCTTCTCGAGCAGTTCGCGGCCGTATTCGCAGCGTACGTCGAGCCGATGCAGGACCTGGTGGTCGACTTGCCTGTCGTCCGTGCAAGCGAGGGCTTCCGAAAGCTCGGACGCGGCAGGAGAGTCAATGGCGGTCCCTACAATCGATCGCTCCTGGAACGCCAGCCCGTGGAGGACCGTGGTGGTCCCCGCAGCTCGAAGGCGCGCACCAGCCGATGCAATGGCAAGACTCGGATCGAGGACGACTCCCGGCCGGGGCCTCATCTCGCGCGACAACATGTCGCTGTGGACGTCGATGAGGCCCGGCAGCAGGTATGCCCCGCGAACATCGAGGTCACAGGAGGCCCCGGGAGGATGCGGCCCGACGTGCGCAATCCGGCCACCACGCACGACTAGCCTGGCGTCCTCGATGACCACGTCCGGCAGCACGGCGGAGGCATGGCCGATCACCAGATCGCTCACTGCGCCGTCCGGGGTAAAGGGTGTCATGGCTGATCAGCCTGACATTTGCTTCTTGCCTGGATGTGTACGCCGCCTTAACTGCTGTGGGTGAACGGGCTGTTTCATCGGGGTTCACAAACCGTTGTCTCCCACAGCGCCCGGACTTCACAAGTCCTCTATACGTTTTCACTCGTACAGCGCACTCGTATAGAGGACTTTCATGATAGAGCTCGTCGATGTCAGCAAGACTTACGAAGGCGGCGTTCAAGCATTGGCCCGAACCGATCTGTCGATCGAGCGCGGAAAAGTCACCGTGCTGCTCGGCCCGTCGGGTGCCGGCAAGTCGACCTTGCTGCGATGCATGAACCTGCTCGTCAAACCCACCACCGGCTCCGTGCGGGTTGACGGGACGGCGTCACTCGACTCCCGCCGCGAATTGCGTCGACACCGCCGCCGCACGGGGATGGTATTCCAACACCACCAGCTGATCCCACGCTTCTCGGCCTTGCGCAACGTGCTCCTCGGCCGGGTCGGTTATCACAGCTTCTGGCAGAGCATCCTGCCCTCCAGTCGCGGCGACCAGCGCATCGCGCTCGAAGCGCTCGAACGCGTCGGACTGCTGGACAAGGCCCTGACCCGGGTAGACAACCTGAGCGGTGGCATGCAGCAGCGAGTAGGCATCGCTCGAGCGCTCGCGCAGCAACCGGACCTGATCCTTGCCGATGAGCCGGTCGCCAGCCTCGATCCCAACTCTGCGCGTCGCGTGATGGAGCTGCTGCGCCGAGTCTGTCAGGAGAGCGGCATCACCCTGGTTGCCAGCCTCCACCAGGTCGACCTCGCGCTCGAGCACGCCGACCGCATCGTCGGCCTGGCACACGGGGAAATCGTCTACGACGGCCCTGCAGCCGGGGTCACCGATGAGGATTTGCTGGTGATTTACGGCGGCGTGCCCGCCGACGAGCAGGCCGATGCCCTTCCACTGTCGGCACAGACCGTTTCGCTGCCGACTTCTGCTGACTAGCAAACGCTCAGGACTCAATAACCTCGACCGCCACCCCCGAGATCGACCACCTTCCGAACTGCTGAAACAGGAGTGAATTCCCATGCCTAGACCCACCCGCTTGGCGACTGCCGCGATCGCTGTAACGACTGCCTTCACCTTCGTCCTCTCCGGTTGTGGTGCCAGTTCAGAGGCAACCACCGCCCCGGAAACCCTCCGCGTTGCGCTGCTTCCCGACGAGAACGCGTCGGAGGTGATCAAGAACAATGAGCCCCTCAAGGAGCACCTCGAAAAGGAACTCGGGCTTGACGTCGAGCTCGTGGTGACGACCGATTACTCCTCGATGATCGAGGCGATGGCCCGCGGCCGCATCGACCTCGGCTACTTCGGCCCTCTGTCCTACGTCCTCGCCCAGGAGAAGGCCGACATCGAGCCCTTCGCCGCCCTGCAGGAAGTCGAGGGTGAGGACCCGACATACCAGGCAGTGTTCATCGCCAACGCGGATTCCGGCATCGAGGACCTCGCGGATGTCGCCGGCAAGACCGTTGCGTGGGGAGACCAGGCCAGCACGTCCAGTCACCTCATTCCCAAGGCCATGCTCGCCGAAGAGGCGGACCTCCGAGTAGACCAGGGTGACTACGAGGAACAGCACGTCGGCTCCCATGATGCTGTGGCCTTGGCAGTGCAGAACGCCAATGCGGACGCGGGGGGCATGAGCTTGCCCATCTATGAGCGCATGGTCGAGGAGGGGCTCATCGACTCCGAGACTGTCGTGAAAGTCCAGGAATCGGATCCCTATGCCAACTACCCCTGGACGATGCAGTCCAATCTGCCCGAGGACCTGAAGGAGAAGCTGCGGGCGGCGTTCCTGGAACTCGACGATCCCGAGGTGCTCGAACCATTCGGAGCCGCCGGCTTCGCAGAGGTTGCCGATTCGGACTACGATCAGGTTCGCGACCTCGCTCCGCTGCTCGACATCGATCTCGAGGATTACCAGTGAGCAGCCCCGCGGTCAGCGTGCCGCGCGAGGATCGCAGAGAGCAGGAATACCAGCGAATCACCGACCAGGCACAATCCGGCTGGAGGCGCTCGTTCTCCATCACGGGCTTGATCCTCGTCGCGGTGATCCTGAGTGCCTGGGCCGTGGGTCTGCTCGACGCCAACCGCATGGTCACAGGCCTCGCCGACATTGCCGACCTGCTCAGCGAGATGTGGGTGCCGGACTTCACCCATCTGAACAGCTGGTGGGGGCCCCTGCTCGACTCGATGACAATGAGCATCGCGGCCACAGCACTGGCTGTGCTGCTCTCCGTCCCTCTCGCATTGCTCGGAGCACGCAACACCTCACCGCACCCGGCGATCTACTGGGTCGCGCGGCTCATCCTGAACGTGCTGCGATCAGTGCCCGAACTGATCATGGCGATCGTATTCGTCGCCGCCGTCGGCTTCGGCGCGCTGCCCGGGGCTTTGGCATTGGGGATCCATTCTGCCGGCATGGTGGGAAAGTTCTTCGCCGAAGCGATTGAGCACGCTGCCGAAGCCCCTGTCGAGGCCGCCAGGGCGACAGGAGCCGGCCCGGCCCAAGTGATTCTCCACGGCATCCTGCCCCAGGTGCTGCCGCAGATGGCCGACGTCACCGTCTACAGGTGGGAGCTCAATTTCCGAGCGTCGATCGTCGTCGGGGTCGTCGGCGCCGGCGGCATCGGCTTCGAACTCATCGCCGCCCTGCGAACCCTCCAGTACGACGAGGTCGCCGCAATCCTGCTCGTCATCCTGGCCACCGTGACCGTAGTCGACGCTCTCGGCGGAGCGTTGCGAAAGAGGTTCCAATGAAACAACACAGTCGACGTCCGAAGGTCGTACTGACGCACCGCGTGCATGCGCCGATCCTCGAATTGCTCAGCGAAAGCTGCGAAGTTGTCGCCAACCAGAGCGACAGCAGTCTCCCGGCCTCCGAGGTGCGGCGCCGCGCAGCAGAGGCCGAAGGATTGATGGTGTTCATGCCCGACCGGGTCGATGCAGAGCTCCTCGACTCATGCCCCAACCTGAAGGTGGTCGCGGGAGCCCTCAAAGGGAACGACAACATCGACGTCGAGGCTTGCACAGAGCGAGGCATCTGGCTGACCAGGGTCGAGGACCTCCTGACCGAGCCCACCGCAGAACTGGCGGTCGGACTGCTCATCGGGCTCGCGCGGAACATCACCGCCGGGGACCGCCGGGTGCGCTCGAATTTCGCCGGGTGGCGGCCGACGCTCTACGGGAGGACCCTCGTAGGATCGACGATCGGCATCGTAGGGGCAGGCAACCTCGGCCGGGCTGTTGCACGGATGTTGCGGGGATTCGCACCCGAGTTGCTCTACTTCGACCCTGAACCGCTATCGGCGGCCGATGAAGCACTACTCGACATCCGGCGTGCGGACCTGTCCGACCTGCTGGAGCGCAGCGACGCCGTTGTGGTCTGCGCCCCACTGTCGGCGGAGACAGTCCACTTGCTCGACCGGAATCGGCTCGAGTCAATACGACCGGGGGCGCTACTCGTCAACGTCGGCCGCGGCTCCGTCGTCGACGAATCCGCGGTGATCGAGCTCCTACGCGCCGGACAGCTCGGTGGCTTCGCGGCTGACGTTTTCGAGTTCGAGGACCTGTCCCGACCGGACCGGCCCGCTGCCATCTCCGCCGAGCTGTTGGCGATGCAGGACCGCACGCTGTTCACGCCACACCTGGGATCTGCCGTGGCCGCGACTCGTCTCAAAATTGAGGAGCACGCCGCCACTGCCATACTGCAGGCCCTTGCAGGGCATGAACCACACGGAGCCGTCAACCGCCCGTGTGGCGTGGGATCTGCTGGAACGCCTACTGCCCTATGATCGGTCCTATCGATCACAGCAAGACGAAGAAGCCTGCCTCTCGCACCCCGTTGTACCTGGCCGCCGCGGACTCCCTCGCTGAGCAGATCGCTGACCAGCCCGTGGGGACTCGCCTGCCGTCAGAAGACGAGCTTGCCGGTCAGCTCGGGGTCAGCCGACTCACCGCGCGGGCAGCACTGGCTGAGCTGGAGAGGCGCTACCTTGTTCGTCGGCGACAGGGAAGCGGAACATACGTCTCCCGACGAGTCGATTACACGATCAGTCGACATCATCCGCCGTCGTGGAGTCAGAGTGTTCGTAGCGCCGGGCTCACCCCCGAGGTGCGCACCACGGGCTGGCGCCTCGAATACCCGCCACCCGAGGTCCGCCGCCGGATGAACATCGGCGCGAGGCAGCAGGTGCTGGTGATCTCACGTGACCGGTACATCGACGATGAACTGGTCGGATTCGCCGAAACCTTCCTCGATACGCACCTGGTCCCTGACTTGCCCCAAGTTCTCGAGCCGTCCGCATCGCTGCACGACGTGCTGGCTGATCACTACAGACTCCAGCCCGTACGAGGATGGTTCGGGGTCGCTATCGATCCAGCGACACCGGAAGTCGCCGAGCATCTCGGCCTCAGCGGTCGCCCGCCGGTCATCTCCATCCGCTCACGAACCGATGCCGTTGCCCAGAATAGCCGTCCAGTGGAACTCACCGTCTCGTGGCTCAGGGCCGATGTCTTTCGCATCGAGATCGACTTCGACACGTAAGGCGCCTCACGCGGTTTAGATCTAGAAGCCACTGAAGACCGCTGTAGGTGGTATTGCTATGGCTGGGCGGCGTTTCGGGCGGCCAGTTGTTCGTAGTAGTCCTTGGAGGCGGTCACGTCGGGCCCGTAGGGCTGGGTGCTGTAGTGCTCCAGCTCCACCAGCGCCGGCGGCAGACCGGATGTCGACAGCACGGCACGGCCGCGGGGCAGGGCGGCGAGGTCGCCCACGTCCAGGAGGCGTTCGCGCTGGATGGCGGTGGACACGGACCGGCCGCCCTTCTGGGTGGAAGAGGTGCGGCGGATGACGTCGTGGTCCCCGATGAGCTGGGACAAAAACGGCAGGAACGCGGAGTCCGACAAGCCCGACCCGGCGACCCGGATGTTCGCCGCACTCCAGAGCTTCTTCATGCCCTTCTCGCCGAAAGCCTCCAGGCCCTGGTCCCAGCCCTGGAAGAAGGAGGACAGCACGATCCCGCGGGAGCCGTAGTGCGAGTACACGTCCGGCAGCTGACGCCAGCGCACGACGTTGGCGACCTCATCGAGGACCCCGGTCATCGGCGGGGAGAGCCGCCCGCCGGGGTTCAGAGCGGCGATCTGTTCGGCCTCGGTCAGCACCGCCACCGCCAGGGCCCCGGCGATGGCCCGGGTGGACCCGGCACCTTCCTTGGAGATCAGGTACAGGGTGTCGGTGGAGGCCGCGAAGCGTTTCGGGTCGAACTCGGCGCGGCCGAGCACTCCGGTGTCCCGCACCCACGGCACCACCCGGTCATAGGACAGCACGTTGACCCAGGGGCGCATGGTCCCATACACGCCGTCGCGCTGCTTCGGGGTCAGCTGCTGGATCTTGGCCAGCGAGGCGGCCACCGCCGTCTGCCCATGCTCAAGCAACAGGTCCCGCGGGGTCTTGTCGTCGGGGGCCTGGGCCCAGACGAACACGTCGGTGATGGGCCTGCCCCCCACCGATGCCGCGTAGAAGAGCATGGCCAGCAGCCGGCGGCCGTCGGACTCGAAGTAGGCGTCCTGGGTGGCCCCGGCACTGGTGGCCGAGGACACGAAGATGTCCGCCAGGGCCTCGGCCCGCTCCATCCCCGTGATGAAGGACAGCGGGTTCCACCACCAGGTGGGTTCTTCCCCGATGATGCCCTGCACGTCGTGGACCCACACCACCCCGGTCCGGGACCGGGGCCCGCGGGTCAGGTCCACGAGGTCGCGCTTGTTCGAGGTGGCCACGACGGGCCCCTTGGTCTCCAGGACCTGGGGGACGCACACACTGGTGGTCTTGCCCGCCCGGGGTCCCATGAGCCAGATCTGCACCCATTCCCAGGAGGCGTAAAGCCGCTTGCCGTTGTTGACCAGCTTGGCCAGCGGCACCCCCGGCCCGGCGGCGAGGGCCCGGAGCCGCTCGGCATCCCGGGCGGCGTGGGGCCAAATGAGGTTGTCATACTCACAGGGTGCTGCTGGGCCGGGAACGGGCGGAAAATCCCCGGTTCATCGCCCTGCGCTCCCACTATGGCTACGACAGTTTCTTCTGCATCCCCGGCATCGAGGGCGCCCACGAGAAGGGCGGGGTCGAGGGCGAGGTCGGCCGGTTCCGGCGCCGCCATCTAGTCCCGGTGCCCGACTTCGCCACCCTGGCCGAACTCAACGCGTTCATGGCCGCCGCGGATGCCGCCGACGACGGGCGGAGGATCACCGGGCGCACCGAGACCGTCGGGGCGGCCGCGGCCCGCGAGGCCCCCGAGCTGCGGGCACTGCCCGTCGAGGGGCCGTTCGATCCGGCCCAGACCCTCTCGTGCCGGGTCGATGCCCGATCCCGGATCTGCGTGCGCCAGTCCTACTACTCGGTTCCAGCCCGCTACGCTGGCCGCCGGGTCCAGGTCCGCCTGGGCGCGAGCACCGTGACGGCCGTCGCCGACGGGGCGGTGGTGGCCGTGCACACCCGCTCGCTGCACAAGCTCACCGAGGACCTGGTGCTGGATCATTACCTGGAGGTGCTCTGCCGCAAGCCCGGGGCGCTGGCCGGGGCCACCGCCCTGGCCGCCGCCCGCAAGTCCGGGGTGTTCACCAAGGCCCACCAACGCTACTGGGACGCCGCCCGGACCCAGCTCGGCGACGGGCCCGGGACTCGGGCGTTGATCGGGGTGCTGTTGCTGCACCGTACCCTGCCAGCCGCCGATATCGCCGTCTGGATGGCCGCCGCCATCGAGATGTCCCGTTTCGACGCGGACTTGGTCGCCGTCGAGGCCCGCCGGGTCAGGCAGGCGGCAACCGCCGCTGCGGTGCCGACGGTGATGGTCCCCGCCCACGCCGCGGCGGCAACGGCCGGTTTTCACCGGCCCGTGCCGGTGTTGGCCGCCTACGACGAGCTGGCCTCGGCGGGGGTGCGAGCATGAACGCCACCACCGGTTCCAAGCCCACGACGCTGACCGGACCGTCCATGCCGCCGGCGCCGACGCCGACCGTGACCGGGCTGGGTGATCAGGCCGCCGATGCCGCGATCGCCACGGCCTGCCGGACCCTGTTCATGCCCACCATCCGCACCCAGGCCGCCCCGCTGGCCCAGGCCGCGGCCCGGGAGAGGCTGACCCACAAGGCCTACCTGGCCGAGGTGCTATCCGCCGAGTGCGACGACCGCGAGGCCCGCCGCCGGATCCGGAGGATCAAGGAGGCCAGGTTCCCCAGGACCAAGCACCTGGCCGACTTCGACACCGAGGCGATCGAGGACCTGCCGCCGGCACGCCTGGCGCAGCTGGCCACCGGGGCCTGGATCGACGCCGGCGAGCCGCTGGTGTTGCTCGGGGACTCCGGCACCGGCAAGACCCACCTGCTGATCGGCCTCGGCACCGCCGCCGCCGAGCAGGGCCGGCGGGTGAAATACGTGAGCACCGCGGCGCTGGTCAACGAGCTCACCGAAGCCGCCGACAACAAACAGCTCTCCCGGGTGGTGGGCCGCTACGCCCGTCTGGACCTGTTGTGCCTGGACGAGCTGGGCTACGTCAGCCTCGACGCCCGCGGGGCCGAGCTGCTCTTCCAGATCATCACCGAACGAGAGGAACGAGCCTCCATCGCCACGGCATCCAACTCGTCGTTCAGCGAGTGGGGCCAGACCTTCACCGACCCCCGACTGGCCGCGGCCGTCGTGGACCGGCTGACGTTCAACGCCCACATCATCAACACCGGCACCAACTCCTACCGGCTGCGCACCACCCGGGCCAGGAGTGGAGCCGCCACCACCTGAGCACCCGTTCCCAAGGAAGAACCCGATCAATGCAAGGAAGGTGGACCGATCATGGACACCACGCACACCGGGCCGGCAGCACCAGCCCACGACACCACCATCGCCACCACCGCGGATGACGAATGGACCGGCTACGCCATGGTCCGGGTCTGCTGAAGGTTCGGTTGACTTCCTGACTGCTCTGCGGAGCAGAGAGGATATTCATCATGCCGAAGATCTACTCGGAGGAGTTCAAGGCCAGCGCCCTGGAGCTGCTCGAGCAAGGAATGACCCAGGTACAGGTCTGTAAGGACCTCGGGATGTCCAGGTCCGCGCTGCAGTCCTGGGTAAACGAGAACCGCCTCGACCAGCACGGATTCGAACCCGCCGAGAGCACCGAGGGGAAAGCCGAGCAGGCCAGGATGCTCAGACGGATCCGTGAGCTGGAGCAGGAGAACGAGATCCTGCGCCAGGCCACCGCTTACTTGTCGCAGGCGAATCTGAAGCCCGGGCAGGCCCGCCCAAAATGATGTACCCGCTGGTCCGTGACCTTGCCGCCGCCGAGATTCCGGTGACGGTGACCTGCAGGGTGTTGGGCTTCTCTAAGCAGGCGTTCTATAAGTGGAACGCCCGGCCTGTCAGCGACCGGGACTGGGAGGAAGCCCATCTGATTGACGCCGCCTACGACGTCCACGCCGATGACCCGGAATTCGGGCACCGGTTCATCGCCGATGAACTGCAGGCGGCTGGCCACAGGGTCTCCGAGCGGCGGGTGTGGCGGCTGTGTTCTCAGCAGCAGATCTTCTCCGCCACCGTGCGCCGCGCCAAGCGGGGCGGGGCGAAGCCCGGCCCGCCGGTCTGTGACGACCTGTTGCAGCGGGACTTCACCGCCGAGAGCATCAACACCACGTGGCTGACGGATATCACCGAGCACCGCACCGGTGAGGGCAAGCTCTACCTGTGCGCGATCAAGGACGCCTGCTCAGGACGGATCGTCGGTTACGCCATCGACCGCCGGATGAAGTCTGGTCTGGCGGTGGCCGCCCTCAAGGACGCCGTGGCCCGGCGTGGGGCCTCCAACGTCGCCGGTTGTGTTGTCCATAGCGACCGCGGTAGCCAATTTCGGTCCCGGAAGTTCCAGCACGCCCTGAAGCAGAACGGGCTGGTCGGCTCGATGGGCCGGGTCGGAGCCGCCGGGGACAACGCGGCGATGGAAAGCTTCTTCGCTACGTTGCAGAAGAACGTCCTCGACCGCCGCCGCTGGACCACCCGCGATCAGCTGCGCCTGGCCATCATCCATTGGATCGAACGGACCTATCACCGCCGCCGACGACAGCGTCGGCTCGGTAAGCTAACCCCGGTCGAATACGAAACCATCCACCAAAAGGCCGTCGCCCTGGCGGCCTAAACCATGGAGTCAACTAAACCTTCAGCAGACCCTTTGGATGGACAACGAGCGCAATCTCGAGGTGGTGGGAATAGGCGAAGGGAAAACAAACTTCCATCACCTGCTCACCGGCGAGTGGGCGGCCGCCCAGGCGTTCGCCCGTGAAGTGCAGTTTCCTGGACACCATCTGGTCGTTCGCCCTGACGGCAAGGACGGAACGTACATCTGCAAGGGAATCGCGAGCTGGCAGGACCTGGAGCGCGCCTTTTCGAGAGCGTTGACTCGATCTTCAAACGGCTTGGTCTTAATCGAGACCGACATGCGTGCCAGCGCAAACCCAACACGCATGGAAGTAATCGGCCTCGCGGCCGAAGACCTTGCCCATAAGCTTCGCTCCTTGTGCCCAGCCTGCGGCACTCCAGGGTTCTGGCGAGTCGGCCGGGTACCGGGGCTCCAGTGCAGTGCATGCGGTACGCCGACCAGCGAGACGCGTGCTGAGACGTTTGGATGCCTCAAATGCCCTTACCACGACACCCGCGACATAGCCGATACAACGTCCGCACCCCCAAGTATTTGTGACTACTGCAACCCCTGACGTTTGCCCCTCCTTCTGCGCCGCCGCCCTACGTGTCAGGTCGGAAACCCTACAGGAGATCGCTTGATCCAGAGGGGGGATCCCCACCCGTGATTCCAAAGCCCCATTGGTGGATCACCTCATTGTGACCGGGGCCCTAACCGACCCGCAGGAATCCGTTGACAACATCATTGAGATTCCTACGGGCAGCGGCGGCGGATCGAGCTCGCGCGGCTCGTGGCGGAGCCCGTGGACCTGATCCTGCTCGACGAGCCCACCAACCACTTGGCGCCCGCGCTCGTCGGGGAGCTCGAGGACGCCCTCGACGCCTACCCGGGGGCCGTGGTGCTCGCGACGCACGACCGCGCCCTGCGCGCCCGCTTCGCCGGTCGGGAACTGCGGCTCGAGGAGGACCGCCCGGCTCCGCTTGACCGGCCGGGGCGCCCGGCATAGCTTGGCGAGAGGGCGGCCTGCGCGCCGCCGGACCAAGGAGGGCGCCATGTCGCCGCAGGAACACACCGTTGTCATCGGGGCCGGCCTCGCCGCCGCCCACACCGTCGAGGCCCTGCGCGAAGGCGGGTACGACGGCCGGATCACCCTCATCGGCGCCGAACCCGACCCGCCCTACGAGCGCCCGCCGCTCTCGAAGGACTACCTGCAGGGGCGCCAGGAGCGGGAGAAGGCGATCGTGCACGACGCCTCCTGGTACCGCGGCCGCGGCATCGACCTGAGGCTCGGCCGCACCGCGACGGACCTCGAAGCCGCCTCCCGCACCGTGGTCCTCGACGACGGGACCGGCCTCGAGTACACGCACCTCGTCCTGGCCACGGGTGCCGTCCCGCGCCGCCCCGGGCTGCCCGGCGAGGAGCTGCCGGGAGTGCACGTGCTGCGCCGCTTCGAGGACTCGGAGAAGCTCAAGGAGGTGTTCGACGCCGGGGGTCGCCTCGCGGTGGTCGGCGCGGGCTGGATCGGGCTCGAGGTCGCGGCGAGCGCGCGGCAGGCGGGCATGGAGGTCACGATCGTGGCGCCCGACGACGTGCCCCTCGCGAAGGTCATGGGCCCGGAGCTCGGCGCCTACTTCGCGCAGCTGCACCACCACCAGGGCGTCGAGCTGCGCCTCGGGAGCACGGTCACGGGGATCCTCGAGCGGGACGGCCGGGCCGCGGGGCTTCAAACGTCAGACGGCGATGTCCCCGCCGACGCGGTGCTGCTCGCCGTCGGCGCGGTGCCCCTCACGGAGCTCGCCGAAGGGGCCGGGCTCGAGGTGGGCAACGGAGTCGTCGTGGATTCCCGGCTGCGCGCGTCCGAGCCCGGGATCCTGGCCGTCGGCGACGTCGCCAACGCGCAGCACGCCACGCTGGGACGGTTGCGCGTGGAGCACTGGGACAACGCGATCCGCCAGGGCAAGCTGGCCGCCGCGACGATCCTGGGCCGCGACGAGGTGTACGACTGGCAGCCCTACTTCTTCACCGACCAGTTCGACCTCGGCATGGAGTACGTCGGCCGCGGCGGGCCGGATGCGCGGACCGTGGTGCGCGGCGAGCTCGAGGCCGGGGAGTTCATCGTGTTCTGGCTCGACGGCGATGGCGCCGAGGGGTCCGATGCCGGGGCCGGTCGTGGAGGTGCGGCGTCCGGTGCCAGCGGTGCGGGGACGGTCGCGGCCGCGATGAACGTGAACATCTGGGACGTGAACGACGCGCTGCGGGCGCTCATCGGCCGGAGCGTCGACGCCGACCGCCTCGCCGATCCGTCGATCCCGCTGGACGAGCTCTAGCCCCCGACCACGGGGCGTCCCCGGCGCGCGTCGGGGGGAGTCCTCACGGAACTGCGGGAACTCGACGGATCGACGTCCAATGGACGTCGATTGGTCCGATCGTTGCAGTTCGCCGCGCGTGGCCTTGGCGCGCGTGGCAGCGAGTCCGTGAGCCGCAGCGCAGAGGGGGCGGGAATGCGGAGGCGGCCCTAGACTGTTGCACGGATGTGCCGGAGCTGCCGCAGCCAGGCCCGCACGCCAGTCCCCGCACCATCCACAGGCAGGTCCCCATGTCCTCACCCAACACGCCCGATCGAGACGTCGCAGCGCCCGGGTCCCAGGCCGTGCCGCCCGCCGACGTGGCCCCCGCCGGCGGCGACCGCGGCATCCCGGCCGCACAGGCCACCGCGCCGGCGGAGCGGTCCGCCGCGTCGGCCGCCCAGGCCGCCAGCGCGCCCCGCACCCCTCCGGTCTCGACGCTGCTCTACGGACGTCCGCTGTTCTTCGCGGTGCTGGCGCTGGCCATGGGCGGCTTCGGCATCGGGACCACGGAGTTCACGATCATGGGCCTGCTGCAGGAGGGCGCGGCCGACCTCGGCGTCGGCAACGAGGACATGGGCTGGCTCATCACGGCCTACGCGCTCGGCGTGGTCGTCGGGGCCCCGGTCCTCACCGCCCTCGGCGCGAAGGTCCCCAAGCGCACCATGGTCCTGTGGCTCATGGCGTTCTTCACGCTCGCCAACGTCGCCTCGATCGTCGCCCCGAGCTACGAGGTCATGCTGTTCTCCCGCTTCCTCTCCGGCCTGCCGCACGGGGCGTACTTCGGTATCGCGGCGATCCTCGCCAGCACGCTCGTCCCGGCGACGATGCGCGGCCGGGCGATCGCGTGGGTCATGCTCGGCCTCTCCGTCTCCAACGTTCTCGGCGTGCCCGTCGTGACGTGGCTGGGGCAGCAGCTGGGCTGGCGGTGGATGTTCGTCGTCGTCGGCGCGGTCGGCGCCCTGACCTGGGTGCTGATCCGCAGCCACGTCCCGTTCGCCCCGGCCCACGAAGAGGCGAGCATCCGCCGCGAGCTCGGGGCCCTGCGCAGCGGCCGGGTCTGGCTCGCGATGGCCACGGGCGTCGTCGGATTCGGCGGCTTCTTCGCCGTCTACTCCTACATCAGCCCCATCCTCACGGACGTCACCGGCCTGCCGATCAACACGGTCCCGCTCGTGCTCGGCCTCTACGGGATCGGCATGGTCGCGGGCAACCTCGTCGGCGGTCGCATGGCCGACTGGTCCGTCCACGGTAGCCTCTACGTCTCGCTGTCCCTCATGGTGCTCATCATGACGGCGTTCGGCTACCTCTCGCCGTTCCCGGTCCTGGCGCTGGTCCTCGTGTTCATCATGGGCAGCCTCGGCTCGCTGCTGGTGCCCGCGCTGCAGGCGCTGCTCATGGACTCGGCCCCACGGGCGCAGTCGCTCGCGGCGTCGCTGAACCACTCGGCGCTCAACGTCGCCAACGCCCTCGGGGCCGCGCTCGGCGCGGAGGTCATCCGCGCGGGCCTGGGCTATCAGGCGCCCGCGTTCTTCGGTGCCGGCCTGGCCGTGCTGGGTCTGGCCCTCGCGCTCGTCTCCGGCGCCGTGGAGAAGCGCCGCGGGACGCCCGTGCGCGGCTAGCTCGAGCTATAGCCCTAGCCTTCGCCCTCGTCCGACGCCTGCTCCGCGCCGACGTTGAACATCCACGTCACGCCGAACTTGTCCACGAGCTGCCCGAAGTAGTCGCCCCACGGCGCCTTCTCGAGCGGCATCTGGATCTCGGCGCCCTCGGCGAGCTTCACCCAGGCGTCCTTGAGCACCTGGTCCTCGGACGGGTCCTCGCCGTTCGTGCTGAGCGACACCGTGCCGTTCTGCGGCGCGGGCATCTCGGGCGACTTGTCGGCGATCATGACGTGGTAGCCGCGCGCGACGTAGAGCGAGGAGTGCATGACGAGGTCCTTCGTCTCGGGGTTCTCGTCGCCCATGCCCTCGGCGTAGCTCATGACGCTCAGCTCGCCGCCGAACACGGAGTGGTAGAACTCGCCGGCTTCGCGCGCGGTGCCGTCGAATTGCAGGTAGGGGTTCAGTCCGATGGCCATGGTTCCGCTTTCTCTGGGAGGAGCGGCGCGGTCGGCGCCACGGCCATTCTCACCCGTGCGCCGCGTCGTGGGAACCCCTGCCGGGTACGACGCCGGAGCCCGTCTGGGCGTGCTCTCCTCCTGCCGCCGGGGCCGGGTCCGCGGGCTCGTCGGCGGCCTCCTGAAGGGTGTGGCCCGTCGGCGCGTGGTCCCCGGTCTCCCCGTGCCCGGGCGAGTGGACGGTGGGGGGCGCGGCCCCGGCGTCGTACCCGGATTCCCGCGCGGGGTTGGAGGAGATCAGGGCGTTGAACCAGCGCGCCCGGGGATCGGCGTCCACGAGGAGGGCCTTGAGCAGCAGGGTCGCCGGGAGGGCCAGGAGCGCGCCGAGCCAGCCGAGCACCCAGTACCAGAAGAGCAGGGACAGGAAGGACACCGTCGGGGTGACGCCCACGGACTGGCCCGTGAACTTGGGCTGGATGATCGACTGCACGGAGAAGTTCAGGATGCTGTAGGCGGCGATGACGGCCAGCGCGGGGCCCGGTCCGCCGTCGAGCAGGGCCAGCAGCGCGGGCGGGACCAGGCCGATCACGAACCCGATGTTGGGGATGTAGTTGGTCAGGAAAGCGAGCACGCCCCAGACCCAGATGAGGGGGACGCCGATGACGGCGAGCACGACGACGTCCAGGAGCGCCACGATCAGGCCGAAGACCGTGGTCACGACCCAGTAGCGGCGCACCCCGTGGCCGAAGCTCGTGAGCGCCCGCGTGAAGCCGGGGTGTGTCGTGGAGGCCATCGCGAGGCGGCGGTCGATCGAGGTGGAGTCCATGCCCAGGAAGAACACCGCCATGACGACCGTGACGAGGACCGTGGCGGCGGAGGCGACCTGCCCGACGAACGGCGTCAGCATGCCGACGATGCTCGTCGCGTTGATGGCCCGCAGCTGGTCCATGATGGCGGTCTCGCTGATCCCGAGCGTCGCGAGCCAGCCGGCCAGGTCGCGCCAGAGGCCCGCGAACTCGGCGTTGTACCGGGGCAGTTCCCGCAGGAGTTCGGTCACCGCCCAGCCCGTCGCGCCGAAGAACACGGCGAGGACCACGAGCACGAGCACGAGCGTCAGGGCGGCGGCGACGTAGCGCTGGATGCGGGCCGCGAGCCAGCGCTGGATCGGGTAGGCGATGATCATGAGGTTCAGGCCCAGGAACACGGGAGCCACGATGTCCCGGACCTGGTGGACGAACGTCAGGAAGAACGCGAGGCCAGCGAGCGAGACGGCGATGAGGACCAGGCGGGGCATGCGGGGCTTCGGCCGGCCGGTGCCCTGCGCCCGGTCCGCGTCCTGTGCCCGGTCCGCGTCCCGCGCCTGGGCGGGCGCGTCGATGCCCGCCACGGAAGTGGTGCTGCCCACGTCTTCCCCTTTGTTTCCCCAACGAATGTGTTCCGCCGGCCAGTCTATGGCGGGGCCGTGCGGCGGCGGATCGGCCTGTGGGATGAGATCCGCGGGGCCCGATTGGCGCCCTGGGGCGTACGTGCTGTAAATTAGTGCACCGGCCCGGACATCGGAAACGGTGGACGGACGCCCACTCGGGGGTATGGCGCAGTTGGTAGCGCGTCTGCATGGCATGCAGAAGGTCAGGGGTTCGAATCCCCTTACCTCCACCGAGACAAGGGACTTTCCGATTCGTAGGAATCGGGAAGTCCCTTCGTTTTTAATCGCGTTCCCGGACGAGGGGCGCAGGGCCGGGGGAACGGCTCTCTACGGGCACTGAAGTCCTTCGGGGCACTTGCGCACGACCGTTGCGGGAGGCAGGGTGCCAGTCCGAGCCTCGATGCCTCTCGGCCCCCAGGCCAGGAGATGGGCATGGTCCGTCGCCGCGAAGGGGGAATTGTGCCGTGCCGGGGTGTGTGTGACGCTGTTGCGCGTGACCCAAGCGCCGCGGGCGACCCGCTCCTTCTCCTTCCTGGTGAACCCCTCGGCGGGTGCGGGCTCCGCGCAGCGGGCCGCCGAGGAGGTCGCGGAGCACCTGCGTTCGCGTGGCGCGTCCGTCGAGGTCGTCCTGTTGGCCGGCCCCGGACAGGTGGGGGAGGGCGTCGAGTCCGCCCTGGATCGCGGGGACGTCGTGGTCTGCGCCGGAGGGGATGGGACGCTGTCCTCGATCGCCGGCGAGGTCGCCCGGCGCGGAGGCGTGCTGGGCGTGGTCCCGGCGGGCCGCGGCAACGACTTCGCGCGGATGCTGGGGCTGCCCCGGGACGCCGCGTCCGTGGCGCGGATCCTGCTGGAGGGAGCGGCCGTGCCGACCGACCTGCTCCGCGCGGTCCAGCCGGACGGCGCCGAACGGATCGTCGCCGGATCCGTCTACGCCGGCGTCGACGCCCGCACCGCCGAGCTCGTGAACCGCATGCGCCGCCTGCCCCGGAGGCTGCAGTATCCCCTCGCCGCGATCCGGTCCCTCGCGACGTTCCGGGCGTCGCGGTACGTGGTCGAGGTCGACGGCGTGGCCCACGCCTTCGGGGCGGCCTGCGTCGTCGTGGCGAACTCGGCCTTCTACGGCTCGGGGATGCGGATCGCGCCGTCGGCCTCGGTCGAGGACGGCGAGCTCGACGTCGTCGTCATCGGCGCGATCGGCCGGCTGGACATGCTCCGCTCCTTCCCGAAGGTCTACTCCGGGGCGCATGTGGGGCTCGGCAACGTCCACGTCTTCCGGGGGCGCTCGGTGGCGTTCTCCTGCGGGCCCGCGATGCCGCTGGGTGCCGACGGCGAACCGCTTGGGCAGCTGGGCGCGGCGCCGGTGCGCGTCGACGTCCTGCCGGGGGCCGTGCGGATCCTGCGCTGAGGAGGACGACGCCGATGCCCCCGTCAGCGGGCATGGCCTCCTTCGAGCCCGTCCCCGGCGCCGGGCTCACGGGTCCGCCCGGGGGCGGTGCGCCAAACGTTACCCGCGGGGGCGGAGGCGCTCACGGCGCCGAAATCCGCCGGTCCTAGGGTCGGTGGTGTGCCGGAACGCCCGGCAGCCCACCGTCGCCTCGCCCTGGGAGCCCCGATGTCCTACGTGAAACCAGCCGACCTCGTCACCGAGATGATCGACGCCGGCGTCTCCAAGATCTTCCTGTCGACGCGGGACACGCTCCTGCGCGCGGTGATGGGCGGCGCGCTGCTGTCCCTCGCGGCCGCGTTCGCCGTCACGGTCTCCGTCACCACGGGCAGCCCGCTGCTCGGTGCGGTGTTGTTCCCGATCGGCTTCATCATGCTGTACCTGCTCGGCTACGACCTGTTGACGGGTGTGTTCGTCCTGGGCCCGCTGGCCTGGCTCGACAAGCGGCCAGGCGTGACGGTCCGCGCGGTGCTGCGCAATTGGGGGCTCGTGTTCGTGGGGAACTTCATCGGCGCGTTCACGGTCGCCGTGCTCATGGCGATCGTGGTCACCTACGGCTTCTCCACGCCGCCGAACGAGGTCGGGGTGGCGATCGGCCACATCGGCGAGGGGCGCACGCTGGGCTACGCCGAGCACGGGGCCGCGGGCATGCTCACGTTGTTCGTGCGCGGCATGCTGTGCAACTGGATGGTCTCGCTAGGCGTGGCGGGGGCGATGATCGCCAAGGACCTGCCGGGCAAGGCGCTCGCGATGTGGATGCCGATCATGCTGTTCTTCTTCATGGGGTTCGAGCATTCGATCGTCAACATGTTCCTCTTCCCTTCCGGCCTGCTGCTGGGCGGCGACTTCACCGTCATGGACTACCTGGTGTGGAACGAGATCCCGACGGTCCTCGGCAACCTCGTGGGCGGGCTCGCCTTCACCGCCCTGCCGCTGTACTACGCGCACTCGCGGTCCCGGGGCGCCGCGAACCGGGCCGTCGCGTCCCGGGTGGCCGCCGGTTCCGAGTAGGACGCCGCGCGCCTACACTGCGTGCATGCTCGTCATCGGATCGATCGTCATCCGCGTCGCGGACCTCGAGGCCCAGGCCGCGTTCTGGACCGCGGCCCTCGACGACGTGGTGCGCGAGCCGCGGGACGTCGACTTCGTCCTGCTGTCCCCGCGTTCCGGCACCGGGCCGAACGTCTCGCTCGACGCGGTGCCACGTGAGCGCGCGCTGCCCCCGCGGATCCATCTGGACCTCTACGCGCAGGACCAGGAGGGGGAACGACGCCGGCTGCTCGCCCTGGGCGCCCGGGACGTCGACTGGGCGGGGCGACCGGAGGACGCCGACTACGTGATCATGGAGGATCCGGAGGGCAATCGCTTCTGCGTCGTCGACGCGGGGGACCCGGGCTGAGCACGTCCCGGGGCGCGGTCGGTGGAGTGACGCCGGTTCCGGGTCGGACGCCGCGCTGCCAGCCGTGATCTGTCAAAGTCCGGATAATATCCTTACAGATATTCGTTTAAGCGTTAGAATCGTGGGGAGCTCTCAACGCCTACGGATGGATGCGACAGATCTCGGGCGGAGGAGGCTTCTACATGGCGGAGCACGTTTCCTGGCCTGGCGCGCAATGGGAGGAGCTGGTCTGGGAAGGCGGGTTCGACGAACAGTCCGCGAGCCGGTTCCACTCGGGCATGCGCGGTCAAAGGTACCGTGCGTTTCTGCCTCCCGACATCGCGGAGATCCGCTACACCCCGTCGCCTTCCGTGGTGGCGCTTGCCGATGAGGCCGGGCGCGAGGTCAGCCGTTTCGACGAGCGCTACGGGGCCCATGTCGGTCCGTTCGCCGCCATCATGCTCCGCACCGAGTCGGCAGCGTCCTCGAGGATCGAGAACCTGACGGCCAGCGCCCGGAGCCTGGGGGAGGCCGAGTTGGGCGTGGACTCAAAGCTCAACGCGCGCCTGGTGGTGCGCAATGTCAGGGCCATGGAGGCGGCGCTTTCGACGTCCAACCGGCTCGTGCCGGAGAGCGTTCTCGCCGTGCACCGCGCGCTCATGGAAGAGACGCGCGACGCAGACGTTGCCGGCTTGTGGAGGGGGCAGGCGGTCTGCATCGGCACGAGCAATGCCAGTCCCGTCGGAGCCGACTTCGTCCCGCCGCACCACGCTCGGGTCCGGGGTTTGATGGACGACCTCATGCGCTACGCCCGGCGTTCTGACGTGCCCCCCATGGTCCACGCGGCCATCGTCCACGCCCAGTTCGAGACCATCCACCCCTTCACCGACGGCAACGGAAGGACCGGCCGCGCCCTGATCCACGCCATGTTGCGTCATCACGAGGTCACGAGGACGGTTTCGACGCCGGTGTCCGCCGGCCTCCTCGCAGACGTACGCGCCTACCACGCGTCCCTGGACGCCTACCGGGAAGGCGACCCCGAACCGGTCGTCTCCCTGTGTTCGGAGGCCGCCCTGAGGGCGGTGGCAAATGGTTCCCGACTCGCCGAGGACGTCGTGGAGATCACGCAGGGCTGGGCCGAACGGATCAGCGCTCGACGCGACGCGGCGGTGTGGGACGTCCTGGGGCTCCTGGCCCGCCGACCAGTGGTCAATGCCTCGGTGGTGAGTTCAGAGCTCGGGCTCGACTACATGCGGATGAAGCGGGCCATGGACCTCCTGGTGGATGCCGGGATCCTCATCGGAGTGGACAAGTACAAGCGCGGACGATTCTGGCGGTCCCCGGAGATGCTGGATGCCTTGGACGCCTTTGCCGAACGTGCCGGGCGGCGCGGAGGGCCGATGTCCGTTCGGCAGGCCCGGGCCTAGGAATGTGACCAAGCTTGGACAATGCGAGGCGACGCCAGTGCCTTGTCCACATCGACGTTCCACCGCGGCGCCGGCGCCCACCCCTGCGGCCGCCGTTCCCAGCGCGCCCGACGAACGGGCTCGCCGTGCCCCCACCGAGCGGGCCGGCCGGGGCCGGCCTCGGGGAGCGGGCCCTCAGCCGCCCGCGTGCCGCTGGGCAATGTGCGCCTCGAGCCCATCGAGGATGCGCTCCAGGCCGAAGGAGCGCATCTCGGCGTCGTCGTCCTGGTCGCCGATGCCCTCGCTGAAACCGCCGGCCGAGACTTCGCGGTGCAGGGTGGGAAAGCGCTCCGGTGAGACGACGAAGGCGAGCTGCTCGGCGTAGTCGGTGTCCGCCTGGACGTCGGAGACCCCGGCCGCGGCGCGGCTCGCGGCGATCTGGGACCACATCACGGCCTCGGTCCGCGCGTGGCCGCTCAGCAGCATGACGGTGGAGAGCTTCTCGCCCAGGTCCAGCGGCTGCCCGTCGAGGATGGCCAGGGCCCGGTCGAGGAAGGTCAGCGAGCCGGGCAGCAGGGGGCCGCCGGTGATGGGCAGCTCGGCGACCCACGGGTGGGACATGGCGTTGTCGATGACGTCGAGCGTCCATTGCCGCAGTCCGTCCTTCCAGGCCGGGCCCGCCGGGTAGTCGCGCAGCGTGCTCACGGTCGAGTCCGCCATGAGCCGCACGAGCGCGTCCTTGGATTCCACGTACCGGTACAGGGCCATGGTCGTGACGCCGAGTTCTTTGGCGACCTTGGCCATCGACACCCCGGCCAGGCCGTCCGCGTCGGCGAGCCGGATGCCGGCGGCGGTGATCGCCTCCAGCGAGAGCCCGGGCTTTGGTCCGCGCCGCGCCGCCTCCTCGAGGCCATGCGCCACCCGCACCTCGTGGGGGAGTTCCTGCGCGCTCATGACCCCAGCTTCTCATGCCCCGCCCTTGACCGGAACGCAAAACCGCGTATACCGTACACAACAACACTCTATGGCATACACAGTTAGCCAATGCGGCCCCCGGGAGGACCCATGCACGCCATCCACCTCGCCGGCGTCACCAAGCGCTTCGGCCGCACCACGGTGCTCGACGGCGTCGATCTCGCCGTCCCGCGCGGCACCGTCCAGGGCCTCCTCGGCCCCAATGGCGCCGGCAAGACCACGCTCGTCAACATCATGTCCACGCTCCTGCGCGCCGACGCCGGCACGGTCGCCGTCAACGGGCACGACGCCGCCGCGGAACCCGCCGCGGTCCGCGCCTCGATCAGCACCACGGGGCAGTTCGCCGCCATCGACGAGCTGCTCACCGTGCGGGAGAACCTCATGCTGTTCTCGCGGCTGCATCGCCTCCCGCGCGGCTCCGCCCGTCGCCGCACCGACGAGCTGCTCGAGCGCTTCGACCTCGCCTCCTCCGCCTCCCGCCGCGTCTCCGCGCTCTCCGGGGGCATGCGCCGGCGGGTCGACATCGCCGTCGGACTCGTCACCTCCCCGCCCGTGGTGTTCCTCGACGAGCCCACGACGGGCCTGGACCCGCGCAGCCGCGCCGACGTCTGGGCGCTCGTCCGCGAGCTCGCCGCCGACGGCGCCACCGTGCTGCTCACGACCCAGTACCTCGAGGAGGCGGACGCGCTCGCCGACTCGATCGCCGTCCTCGACGCGGGCCGGATCGTCGCGAACGGGACGGCGCGCGAGCTCAAGGCGCGCATCGGCAGCGACCAGGTGGAGGTCGAGTTCTCCGACGGCGGGCGGGGCACCTTCGCCGCAGGCGGCGGGCTCGACGGGCTCCGCGCCGCCCTGGACCGGATCGAGGCCTCGGGTCGGCCCGTCGCGGACGTCGCCGTGCGCAAGCCGAGCCTCGACGACGTCTTCCTCGCCCTCACGGGCCACGCCGCGAGGGCGGCAGCGGAGGACGACGCCGGGGCCGCACCCGGTGGACCACCCCGGCTTCCAGCCGTCCCCGGCGGGGCGGACGAAGGCACGATCCCCACGAGCGAAGGAGCCCCGCGATGAGCGTCGCGACCCTGACCAGCGATTCCGCGGCGATGGTCCACCGCAGCGTCCTGCATACCGTCCGCAACGTCGAGGCCCTGCTGATGGCCGTGATCCTGCCGGTGATGATGCTGCTGCTGTTCACCGCGATCTTCGGCGGCGCCCTGGATCCGAGCGGCCGGTACATCGACTACATCGTGCCCGGAACCATCATCCTCTCGGCCGCGTTCGGCGCTTCGATGACCGCCATGAGCGTGGCCAAGGACATGAACGAGGGCATCGTGGACCGTTTCCGCACCATGAACATGGCGGCCTCCGCGGTGCTCACCGGCCACGTCGTGGCCAGCGTCGTCCGCAACATGGTCTCCACGGCGCTCGTCTTCGGCGTCGGACTGGCGATCGGCTTCCGGCCCACGGCGTCCGCGGGGCAGTGGCTCGCGGCCGTCGGCATGCTGGCCGCGTTTATGTTCGCGATGTCCTGGGTCATGGCCGTGCTGGGGCTGCTGGCCAAGAGCGTCGACGCCGCCAACGGCTTCAGCTTCATCGTCGTGTTCCTGCCCTACATCTCGAGCGCGTTCGTGCCGATCGAGACCATGCCGGCCTGGTTGCGGCCGATCGCCGAGCACCAGCCGGTGACCCCGGTGATCGAGTCGGTGCGCGCGTGGCTGTTCTCCATGGATCCGGGCGGCCATCCGGCCGCCGCGCTGATGTGGTGCGCAGGCCTGACCCTTGTCAGCGTGGCCGGCTGCGTCCTGCTCTGGCGCCGCGCGACCCGGCGCTGAGCCGCCCGGCTCCCCGCGGCCGACGCCCTGCGTCAACGACCGCTCCTCCTGACACGTGACGCATCGGTAACATAGGCTCGTCCTCGACCACCGCGACGCGGCCCTGCTCGAGGCGACCGCCGCCGAGGTCCGGGGCGCCGCGAAGCCCGGCTCCGACGTCGTACCCACGGCCCTGGACGTGACCGACCGCGCGGCGCTGGACCGCGCCGCCGCCGAGGTCCTCGCCGTGGGCGCGCCCGACGTGCTCGTCAACAACGCGGGAATCGTCCGCGGTGCCCTCTTCTGGGAGCACAGCGCCGCCGACATCGACGCGACCCTGGGCGTGAACACTTACGCCCCGATCCAGCTGACCCGCGCGCTGCTGCCCGCGATGATCGCCCGCCGCACCCCGGCGCGGATCGTCACGATCGCCTCCGCCGCCGCGTTCGTCTCCAACCCCCGCATGAGCGTCTACGCCGCGTCCAAGGCCGCCGCCCTGGGATGGTCCGACTCGCTGCGGATCGAGCTCGAACAGGAGGGCCACCGGCACGTCAAGGTCACCACGGTGTGCCCCAGCTACATCTCCACGGGCATGTTCGCCGGCGCGCGCGGCATGCTCCTGACGCCCGTGCAGGAACCGGCCGCGGTCGTGGAGGCGATCTGGGACGCGCTCGTCCAGGGCATGCCGATCCTCACGCTGCCGTGGACCGTCAAGCTCGGCCGTGCCGCCCGCGGCGTCCTGCCGCGGCCCGCGTGGGACTTCCTGGCGGCCAAGGTCTTCCGGGTCTACTCGAGCATGGACGAGTTCACGGGGCGGGCGCCAGGCCGGTGAGCCACCGGGCCACCGGGAGCACCGCGGCCCGGTCCGGCGTGGTCCGCGGCAGCGAGAAGAACTCCGAGTTGGCGCGCACTTCGAGCGAGAACAACCCCAGCACACCGTTGGGGAACGCGCCGTCGTTCACGGCCGCCACCCCGCACGGCCGGTAGGGCGCCACCGCCTGGACGAGCGCCGCGCCGTGGATCCGGCCGAGCGTCACGGGGGAGAAGAGCACGACCGCGTCGTCGTACACGAGCTCGTGCGCCGACGCGTCCGTGACGGGCAGCGCGTGGCGCAGGTGGCCCATCAGGTGCAGGTGGTCCGCGAGCAGCTGCGCGTAGTCGCGGCAGGCGGCGGAACGGTGGTGGTAGACGATGCCGAACCGGCCCATGGCGCGACCTCCGGGGGATCGGGGTCCGCGGGGGGCGGGCCCGTTCCACAAGGGTAGCGCCGCGCCGCCCGGCTCAGAAGAGCGCCGGGTCCTCCGGCGGCAGCACGCCCTCGTGGCGCAGCAGGAACAGCTTGCGGTCCAGCCCGCCCGCGTAGCCGGTCAGCGAGCCGCCCGCGCCGATGACGCGGTGGCACGGCACCACGATCGAGAGCGGATTGCGCCCGTTCGCCGTCCCCACGGCGCGCGTCAGCCGGACGCTGCCGAGCTCGCGGGCCAGGTCCGAGTAGCTGCGCGTGCTCCCGTACGGGATGGCCCGCAACAGCTCCCACGCCCGCAGCTGGAAGTCCGTGCCCCGCGGCGCGAGCGGCAGCGAGAACTCCGTCAGGGAGCCGTCGAAGTAGGCCGCGAACTGGGCGGCGGCCTCGGCGAGGACGTCGCCCGCGGCCGGGTCGCCGACCACGCCCGCGTCGCCGCCCCCGGCCGGCGTGCCGGCGGCGGGGCCGAGCCGCTCCGGTCCTGGCCGGCGCTCGTGGGACTCCATGTAGACGGCGGCGAGCGCGCCGGAGTCGGCCACGAGGGTCAGCGGTCCGATCGGCGAGGGGAGAACGAGGTGGCGCAGGCCGGCGTCCATGGCGGCTAGGAGGTGATGGCCGCGACGGCGGCGCCGAGCTCGGGGTGGCGGAAGCGGAACCCGGCCGGGCCGAGCACGGAGGAGGTCGCGTGGCGTCCCGTGAGCCCCAGCGCCGGATCCGTGCGCAGCGCGACCGCGCCCACGCGCAGCAGCGGCGCGGGCGTGGGCAGCGAGAAGCGCTTGAGCGGGCCCGGGGCCAGGCGGGAGCGCAGCACCGCCATGAGATCCGCGTTGCGCACCGGGTCCGGTGCGGCGGCGATGACGACGCCGGAGCCCAGTTCCACGCCCGCCTCCAGTCCCAGCGCGGCCCGGGCGATCCCGAGCCAGTCCTCGAGGTGGATCCAGCTGAACCACTGGGCGCCGTCCCCGACCGGTCCGCCCAGCCCGGCCCGGGCCAGGAGGGCCAGGCGGTCGAAGGCCGGGCACTCCTGCTCGAGCACGATCGAGGTGCGCAGGACGGACAGGTGTTCCGCGTTCGCGCCCGCCGCCGCCTCCTCCCACGGCCGGGCGACGCCGGTCATCTGCGGCAGCGCGCCGTCCGCCTCCGTCCGGGGCAGTGGCGAGTCCTCGGTGAGGCGGGCGTCCCCGGAGTCGCCGAAGACCGCCGTCGTGCTGGCCTGCACCCAGCGCCGCAACGGGGCGTCCAGGCGCCGGGAGGCCTCGACGAGCGCCCGCGTGGAGTCCACCCGGGAGGCACGCAGGGCCTCGATGTTCGCCGTCGTCGGCGGGCAGTCCACGAGCTTCCCGGCGAGGTTCACGAGCGCCGTCTCGCCCGCGAGCTCCGCGGCCCAGGGACCCTGTCCGCGGCCGTCCCACGCGCGCTGGACGAACGGCAGGGAGTCGTCCGGGCGCCGGGAGAGCACCACGACCTCGTGGCCGCGGCAGAGCAGATCGGCGGCCAGGCGGCGGCCCAGGAAGCCCGTGCCGCCGGCGATGACCACCTTGAGCGGCTGCGTGACCGTCCCGCCCGCGAGGCGGTAGAGGCGCGCGCAGTTCTCGGCGAAGCGGGAGGCGAGGGGGCGGGCCGCCGTCTCGGCGAAGAGGGCCGAGGCCGCGCCGTCGACGGACACCCGCTGGGACAGGAGCGTGCCCGTGCCCGCGGGGGTCAGCTCCCACGAGAGCAGCAGTCCGCCGCCGGGCTGCTGCTGGCGCCAGGCGAAGGCGTGCGGGGCGTCGCAGCGGGTGACGACGGCGGCCGGCGCGGTGCGGCGGTGGATCTCCCCGATGGGCGCGGGCCTCGGGACCAGGTCCAGCTCCGTCCCCGGACCGAGAGGTGCCGGGCCGTTCGCCGGCCGCGGCGTCAGGGACGCGACGGCGGGGTTCCACTCGGGCAGCCGCGCGGGGTCGGCGAGCACGTCCCAGAGCTGTTCGGGAGTGCGTTCGATGTAGTGTTCCTGCGTCCGGGTCCAGGCCATGGCTTCACTGTAGCCGCGCCGGAAAGCCCCGTTAAAACGAGCCGGCCGACGGCTCCCCTTGCCGTCGGCCACCCGTGCGGTGCGTGTGTCGAGTGAATTGGCCCAGCCCCGCGGCGCCTCCCAACTGACGCCTTCCCCGGATCCCCCGATCCGATGTGCCCGGTCTTGCCCGCCTCCCCCGAGGGGGTCAATAGCTTCACCGAAAATTCTTGTAAACATTCTGGGAGAACGCTGGCAGCATGCGGCCTGAACGACGATATTCGTTGAATAAACCGTTGTGAAGTGCGCAATGCTGGGCTCAGTAGCGCCCCATGCAACGAGTTCCTGCGATGTGGGCGGAGGGTCGCCGCAACCCCCTTCCCGGTTTTCCGGGTGGTCCGGCGCAAAATCCCCTGTTAACACGGCGGCGGCCGCCCCGGAGGGGACGGCCGCCGCGTGATGGTCCAGGCGGGACGGGCTAGGCCGCGCGCCTCTTGGTGATGAAGCCCCAGATGGCCAGGACGAGCAGCGATCCGAGGATCGCCACGATCCAGGTCTGGAAGGACCAGAACTCCTCGAGGCCGATGTTGAAGATGGCGCTGCCGATCCAGCCGCCGAGGATGGCGCCGACGACGCCCAGCAACAGGGTGGCGATCCAGCCGCCGCCCTGCTTGCCCGGCATGATGGCCTTCGCGATCGCGCCGGCAATCAGTCCGAGAACAATCCAACCGATAAAGCCCATGATGTTGCCTCCTTGATCCACGTTCTCCGTGGTACTAGGTGCTCCGGCGACGGTGGCCGCCGGTGTGACTCCACAATATTACCCATCATGACGAATGCAACGCAGGGAAGGTCACGACACGCTAACGCGCGAAAGCGCTATCAGCCCGCGGTTGCGCCGATCGGTGCGCCGTCAACGGCGTTCGTCACGCCGGCGCGGCGTCAGCCCCGACTTGCCCCGCCGACGAAGATCCGCAAGGCCTCGAGCTGCGCGAGGCGGCATTCCGGCTTGAGGTACATCATGTGCCCGGCCTCGTGGTAGTGGTGCGTGAACCGCTCCTCGGCGCCCGGCGGCAGGTCCAGGTGCGCCCAGACGTACTCGGCCGCCGCGTGCGGCGTCGCGCCGTCGTAGTAGCCGTAGTCCACGTGCACGCGCAGCCCGGGCAGGTCTACGAGGAGCCGCTCCAGGTCCCGCGTCACGTCCACCGGCGCGCCCTCGAACGTGCGGTAGCTCCACGGCTGCACGCGCCCCGTCAGGACCTCGTAGGGCAGGTCGCTCTCATAACCCAGCTCGGCGCGGACGTAGTGGTTCACCGCAGCGGAGTAGGGCCCCGCGATCGCCCGCAGGCTCGGGTCCTCCCACGTGTGGGACTCCTGCAGCCGCGGCGGCCGCGCCGCGAAGCGGCCGTCGATCCGCCCCACCATGAGCCCCTGCTCGCGCAGCAGCTCCGTCGCGAACTCCATGTAGTCCCAGCGCAGGCGCGTCCGGCGGATGAAGCCCTCGGACAGCGTCGTCAGCTCGGCGAGGTGCCGTACCACGGCGTCGTACTTTCGCTTGGACAGCCGCCGCCCCTGGTGCAGCGCCAGCACGTAGTCCCCCGAGGCGTAGTCCTCGGCGTCCCGCAGCACCTCGGCGAGCGGCCGCGCGTGCCGCCCGTGGTAGTGGGCGATCGCGGCGTACGTCGGCAGGTGCAGCGCGTAGGGGGCGTCGTTGCCCGGGTCGAAACTCAGCGTCGCCATGTTCAGGACGGTGCTGATGAGCCCCAGGCCGTTGACCGCCATGCCGTACGCGTCGAAGAGCCGCCGCGCCACCGCGACGGCGCGCAGCGTCCCGTAGCTCTCGCCGACGAGGTACTTGGGGGAGAGCCAGCGGTTGTTGCGGGTCACCCAGAGCCGGATCACCTCGGCCACGAGGTCGCGGTCCTCGATGAAGGCGTGGAACTCGTCCGCCTGCCCGCCGTCCACGACGCGGGAGTCCCCCGTGTTCACGGGATCGATGAGGACCAGGTCGGCGTGCTCGAGCAGCGACTCCGGGTTGTCCACGATCCCGTACGGGGCGTCCGTCATCGCCCCCGCGTCCCCCGAGTCGACGCGGCGCGGGCCCAGCAGCCCCAGGTGCAGCCACACGCTCGAGGACCCGGGCCCGCCATTGAAGGCGAACACGACGGGCCGGGAATTGGGGGCGGCCGGTGCGGCCCCGGCGTCGGAATCCTCCCCGGTATCCGCGGTATAGGCGACGAGGAAGATCTCGGCCTTGGGCCGGAAGCCGTCCGCCTTGCCGTCCTTGGTCTCCTCGCGCCGCAGGACCAGGCGCCCCGTCGTCGTCGTGTACGCCAGCCCGGACGCCGTGCGGTGGCGGCGCGTGGCGAAGTCGTCCACCGCATCCGGGCGGTCCTCGCCGGGCGCGTCGGCGGGCTGGGCGCCGGCCGGGGTGGAGTCGCGGACGGGCGTGCTCTGGGTCTCGTCGGCCATGCGTAGAGACTACCGGGCGCCGCCGCGGTCCCACCCGGACGCGGCGGCGCCCGGAGGCAGTGGGGTCAGGCGGCGAACTGCAGGGCCGGACGCAGGAGGGAGACCTCGAAGACGTTGCCGTGCAGCATGGCGCGGCAACCCGTGGCGTCGTCGCGGATCCAGACCACGCCCAGGGCGGGGGCCGTGGCCTCGACGCGTCCGCGGTAGTGGAGGCTGCCGAAGCGGGAGGCCTGGACGGTGTCCCCCAGGGTGAGGCTGCGGAGGTCGGTGATGCGGGTGAGAGAGACGCTCATGGCTTGCTCCTTGCTGGTGCGGCTGATGCATCAACTCTCGCGCCGCGGTGTTTCAGAACCGTTTCAGAAGCGTTAGGGTCCGGTGATTTCTCCCGGGGCCTGGCGCTGGCGCCCAGGGGGTACGACGGCGGCGCCGGACATCCCGGAGGATGTCCGGCGCCGCGGGGGCCGGGTGGGTGCCGCTGCGCGGCCGGCCCTACTTGACGACGAGCTTCGAGGCGGCCTGTTCGGCCATCGCGTCGAACTCGGCCTGGACCTCGTCGTTGTGCTTGAACGTGGCGAGGGAGACCACGATCGAGACGAGCAGGCTCACGGCGAAGCCCGGGACGATCTCGTACAGCCAGTCGTTCAGGACCGCGACGTTGCCCCAGATGAACACCGTCGCCGCGCCCGTGATCATGCCGGCGAGCGTGCCCATCGCGGTGAGCTTGCGCCAGAACAGGGACAGCAGGATCGCCGGTCCGAACGCCGCGCCGAAGCCGGCCCACGCGAAGCCGACGAGGCCCAGGATCGTGTCGCTCGGGTTGATGGCCAGCAGGCCGGCGACGAGGGCGACCGTGAGGACGCCGAGGCGGCCGAGCATGACCTGACGGGACGCCGAGAGCTCCTTGCCGAAGATCTTGTACAGGTCCTCGACGAGGGCCGAGGAGCACACGATCAGCTGCGAGGACAGCGTGGACATGATCGCCGCGAGCACGGCGGCGAGCACCAGGCCGGCGACGAAGGGGTGGAACATGATCTGCGACAGGCGCAGGAACACGGTCTCCGCGTTGGCGAGCTCCTCGCCCGAGTTGAAGAAGTAGCCCACGCCGATCAGGCCCGTGAAGATCGCGCCGCCGGCGACCAGGACCATCCAGGAGATGCCGATCCGGCGCCCGGCCTTCGCGTCCGCCGCGGAGCGCAGGGCCATGAAGCGGACGATGATGTGCGGCTGGCCGAAGTAGCCCAGACCCCACGCGGCCGCGGAGATGATGCCCATGACCGTGCCGCCGAACAACAGGGACGTGCGGTTCAGCTCGCGCTCGCCGGCCCCGAGCGCGGCGTTGTGCGCGGCGTCGGCCGCGTTGATCGTGGAGAAGACGTCGTCGAAGCCGCCCATGGTGATGATCGTGACGATCGGGACGGCGATGAGCGCGGCGAGCATCAGCAGGCCCTGCGCGACGTCCGTGAGCGAGGCACCGAGGAAGCCGCCGAAGAGCGTGTAGAGCAGGGTCACGCCGGAGACCAGGAGCATGCCCCAGAGGTAGTTGGTTCCGAAGGACGCCTCGAAGAACACGCCGCCCGCGACCATGCCGGAGGAGACGTAGAACGTGAAGAACAGCAGGATGATGACGCCGGAGACGACGCGCAGCAGGCGCGTCTTGTCCTTGAAGCGGTTCTCCAGGTAGCTCGGGAGCGTGATGGAGTTGTTGGAGACCTCGGTGTAGGAGCGCAGGCGCGGGGCCACGAAGCGCCAGTTCAGGTAGGCGCCGATCGTCAGGCCGATCGCGATCCAGGCCTCCACGAGACCCGCGACGTAGATGGCGCCGGGCAGGCCCATGAGGAGCCAGCCGGACATGTCCGACGCTCCGGCGGACAGGGCGGCGACGCCGGGCTTGAGCTTGCGCCCGGCCAGCATGTAGTCGTCCAGGTCCGACGTCTGCCGGTACGCGTAGTAGCCGATCGCGATCATCGCTGCGAAGTACAGCGCGATCGCGATCAGCTGGAAGGTCGTATCTGTCATGGTGTCCTCACAGGGTGCGAGTTGAACGGAAGCGCCGGCCCGGACCCCGGTCCGGCACGTGTGCAGAGTATGCCAGCCTTTCCCCGCGGCAGGTGATCCCGGTCACGGCGCCGTTACCTTCCCGTGACCAGGATCCCGGCGTCGTCGGCGAGGCCCTCCGCCTCGGCGGACAGGGCGAGACGAACCGCGTGGATGGCCGGGTGGCCCGCGCTCGAGTGGCGCAGCGCCGTGAACACCATGCGCCGCGGGCCCGTCTCGAGGTCGAGCAGCCGCGCGGCCGGGCGCCGACCCGCCCAGACCAGGTCCGGCAGGAGCGCGACCGCGTTTCCGGACTCCACGAGCCGCACGTGGGCCTGCAGGTCGGCGGTCTCGTAGCGCACGTCGGGCTCGAACCCGGCCGAGCGGCACGCCTGCTCCGCCCAGTGCCGGCTGGCCGCGCCGTGCGGCTCCATGACCCACGGGAGCCGCGCCGCGTCGGCGAGGCTCCCGACGCGGCCGAACTCCGCCGGAACGGCGAGCCGGATCGCGTCGTGCAGCAAGGGAACCCGGTCCAGTTCGGCGTGATGCGGGGCCGCGTGGCCGGGATACTGCTCCGCCACCACCAGGTCGAACTCCCGCGCCCACGTCTCGTGCAGCGCCGTCTCCGGCTCGTGCTGGAACATCAGCACGCGGATCCCCGGGTGCTCGGCCCGCAGCCGGCGCAGCAGCTGCGGCATGAGGGCCAGGGCGGCGGTCTGGAACACGGCGAGCCGCACCGTCCCGGCGACCTCCGGCTGCGTCGCGGCGAGCGCCGCCTGGGCCTGTTCGAGCGAGGCGAGCAGTTCGCCGGTGTGCGCCACGAGGACCTGCGCCTGCGGGGTCAGCTGCAGCCGCCGTCCGGACTTCCGCAGCAGCGGGACGCCGGCCTCCTTCTCCAGGAGCGCGAGCTGCTGGGAGACGGAGGAGGGCGAGTAGTTCAGGGCCGCGGCGACGGCCGCGACCGTCCCGCGGATGCTCAGTTCGCGCAGCAGCCGCAGCCGCCTGACGTCCAGCATGGGAACCTCCTCGAATCGTTCGGTTTTACTTCATCATAAGCTTCGGAAATCGGCGCTTTTCCTGAACGTTTCGGCGGGCCGATACTGAACTCACCGGCCGCCCATCCCGCGACCGCCGCCCCGCGCCCGCCGCGCCCGTTGCCGCCGCGGACCCGTTCCCCCAGGAGAGCCCCGAAGTGACCACCCCCACCGTCGACGCCGGCACCACCGGCGTCCGCCCGCAGGACCTCGCCGACGACGCCGTCGCCCTCGTCCGCCACTGGCTCGCCGAGGGCGCCAAGGTGCCCGTCGACGCCTCCGCCGCACAGCTCGCCGGCGTCCTGAAGGACCCCCACGGGCTCGACTTCACGGTCGGCTTCGTCGACGGCGTCGTCCGTCCCGAGGACCTCTCCGTGGCCGCCCGCAACCTCAAGGCGATCGCCCCCAAGGTCCCGTCCTTCCTGCCCTGGTACATGAAGTCGGCCGTCGCCCTTGGCGGCGCGCTCGCCCCCGTGCTGCCCGGCGTCGTCGTCCCGATCGCCCGGCGTGTGCTGCGGGAGATGGTCGGCCACCTCATCGTCGACGCGAGCGACGCGAAGCTCGGGGCCTCGATCGGGAAGATCCGCACGGACGGCGTGCACCTGAACATCAACCTGCTCGGCGAGGCCATCCTGGGCGAAGGCGAGGCCGGGCGGCGCCTCGAGGGCACGCGGAAGCTGCTGGCCCGCGACGACGTCGACTACGTCTCCATCAAGGTCTCCTCCACCGTCTCCCCGCACAACCACTGGGCGTTCGACGAGGCCGTGGAGCACGTCGTTGAGACGCTCGCCCCGCTCTACCGCCTCGCCGCCTCCACCTCCCCGCACAAGTTCATCAACCTGGACATGGAGGAGTACAAGGACCTGGACCTGACCATCGCCGTGTTCACCCGCCTGCTCGACCGCGAGGAGTTCCGGGGGCTCTCCGCCGGGATCGTGCTCCAGGCCTACCTCCCGGACGCGCTCGCCGCGATGATGCGGCTGCAGGAATGGGCCGCCGCCCGGACCGCGTCCGGTGGCGCGCCCGTCAAGGTCCGTCTGGTCAAGGGAGCCAACCTGCCCATGGAGACCATGGACGCCGACCTGCACGGCTGGCCCGTCGCGACGTGGCACTCCAAACAGGCCTCCGACACCTCCTACAAGGCCGTCCTCGACTACGCCCTGCACCCGGACCGCATCGGCAGCGTCCGCCTCGGCGTCGCCGGGCACAACCTCTTCGACGTCGCCCTCGCGTGGCTCCTCGCGAAGGCCCGCGGTGTCGAGTCCGGGATCGAGTTCGAGATGCTCCTGGGCATGGCCACGGGCCAGGCCGAGGCCGTCAAGAGGGACGTCGGTTCGCTCCTGCTCTACACGCCCGTCGTGCACCCCGCCGAGTTCGACGTCGCGATCGCCTACCTGATCCGCCGCCTCGAGGAGGGCGCGAGCCAGGAGAACTTCATGTCCGCGGTCTTCGAGCTCGACGCCAACGAGGCCCTGTTCGAGCGCGAGAAGCAGCGCTTCCTCGCCTCCCTCGACGCGCTCACGGACGAGGTCCCCGGCCCGAACCGCACCCAGGACCGGACCCGGTACGACGCCGCCGCTGCCGCCACCGCCGCCGCGGAGCGCGCCGCCCGCGCGGAGGACGACGGCGGACCGGCCGGCTTCGGCGGCCCGGAGGCCTCCTTCGAGAACACCCCCGACACCGACCCCGACCTGCCCGCCAACCGCGCCTGGGGCCGGGCGATCCTGGCGAAGGTCCCCGGCTCGACGCTCGGCACCGCGACCGCAGACTCCCACGTGCTGGGCAGCGAGGCCGAGCTCGAGGCCGTGGTGTCCGCCGCCGTCGAGGCCGGCCGTGCGTGGGGCGCCCTCTCCGGCGCCGAGCGCGCCGCCGTCCTGCACCGCGCCGGCGTCCGGCTCGAGGCCCGCCGCGCCGAGCTGCTCGAGGTCATGGCCTCCGAATGCGGCAAGACGCTCGACCAGGGCGACCCGGAGGTCTCCGAGGCCATCGACTTCGCCCACTACTATGCCGAGCTCGCCCGGCAGCTCGACGCCGTCGACGGAGCCGAGTTCGTCCCCTCCACCCTGACCGTCGTGACACCGCCGTGGAACTTCCCCGTGGCGATCCCCGCGGGCTCGACGCTCTCCGCGCTCGCCGCGGGCTCCGGCGTCGTCATCAAGCCCGCCGCCCAGGCCCGCCGCTCGGGCGCCGTGATGGTGGAGGCCCTCTGGGAGGCGCTCGACGAGGCCGGGATCGGCCGCGACGTGCTGCAGTACGTGCAGCTCAGCGAACGCGCGCTCGGCACCCAGCTGGTCTCCCACCCCGCGGTCGACCGCCTGATCCTCACGGGCGGCTACGAGACCGCCGAGCTGTTCCGCTCCTTCCGCAAGGACCTGCCGCTGCTCGCCGAGACGAGCGGGAAGAACGCCGTCATCGTGACCCCGTCCGCGGACCTGGACCTCGCCGCGAAGGACGTCGCTCACTCCGCGTTCGGGCACGCCGGGCAGAAGTGCTCCGCCGCGTCGCTCGTGGTCCTCGTCGGCTCCGTCGCCACCTCCCGCCGCTTCCACCACCAGCTGCTCGACGCCGTGCGCTCGCTCAAGGTCGGCTACCCCGTGGACCCGCGGACCCAGATGGGGCCGGTCATCGAGCCCGCCCAGGGCAAGCTCCTGCGCGGCCTGACCGTGCTCGGCGACGGCGAGGAATGGGCGCTGCAGCCGCGGCAGCTCGACGAGAGCGGGAAGCTGTGGAGCCCGGGCGTGCGCTCCGGCGTGCAGCGCGGATCCGAGTACCACCTCACCGAGTACTTCGGCCCGATCCTGGGCGTCATGACGGCCGAAACGCTCGAGGAGGCCGTGGCGATCGTCAACGACATCGACTATGGGCTGACCTCCGGCCTGCACTCCCTGGACCCGGCCGAGCTGGACTACTGGCTGGAGAACATCGAGGCCGGCAACCTCTACGTGAACCGCGGCATCACCGGGGCGATCGTGCGGCGCCAGCCGTTCGGCGGGTGGAAGAAGTCCGCGGTCGGCGCGGGCACCAAGGCCGGCGGCCCGAACTACCTCGTGGGCCTCGGCTCCTGGAAGGACGCCCCGTTGACCGGAGCCGTCCCCGGGGCCGCCGTGACGGGAACCCCCGCTGAGCTCGTCGGGGCGGCGCGCGCCGTCGCAGCGTCCGGCCCGGGCGAGGCGTCCGGCCCGGGCGAGGCCGCCACGGAAGGCGGGGCCCCGGCGTCGTCCGCGTCCCTGACGCAGGCCGACGCGGAGTGGCTCGCCGGCGCGCTGGCCAACGACGCCGCGCTGTGGACCGCCGAGTTCGGTGCCGCCCGCGACGTCTCCGGCCTGCAGGCCGAGCGCAACGTGTTCCGCTACCGGCCCGTCCCGGTGACGGTCCGCTACGAGTCGGCGACATCGGGACACGGCCTGGCCGAGCTCGTGCGCGTCGCCGCCGCGGGCCTGCGCGCGTGGGAGGACGCCGCCGCGGCCGAGAGCGCCTCGCGCGACGATTCCGCGACCGTGCGCCCCGGGGCACGCCTCACCGTGAGTTCCTCCGTGGGCGTGCCGGCTCCGATCGCCGAGGTCCTGCGTGGTGCCGGCGTCGTGCTGGTGGAAGAGACGGCGGCCGAGTGGGCGGCCCGCGCCGGCCGGCTCGCCGCGAAGACCGGCCCGGACTCGGCCGCGCGGATCCGGCTCATCGGCGGCGACGCCCTGGAGACCGCGGAGGCGACCGGTGGCAAGCCGGACGTGGCCGTCTACGCGGGCGACGTCGTGGCCGCCGGCCGCGTGGAGCTGCTGCCGTTCCTGCGCGAGCAGGCCGTCTCCATCACGGCGCACCGCTTCGGGACGCCGAACCACTTGAGCGACGGCATCATCTAGAGCCTTCTCCCGACCCTCGCGTCCGGTCCGCCGGGATCAGGCGATGGACTCCCGGGTCTCCGCCAGCGAGAGCTCGAGGAGCTCGCGGAGGACGTCGCGGTCGACCCCGGACAGGCGCGTGATGTAGAGGCAGGCCTTGCTCGCGCGGTACTTGCCGAGCCGGCCCACGAGCTCCGGCCAGCGGTCCGAGAAGTCGTCGACCAGGTAGAACGTGTGCCGGGCCGGTCCCGGGGCGAACGCCATGAAGGGCGCCCGCCCGGAGTGGCCGCTCTCGTAGCGGTACTCGAACTCGCCGAAGCCGATGATGCGTCCGGCCCACACGACGGGCTCCTCGCCGCTGATCCCGCGGTGGAGCTCCAGGATCTCGTCGACCTCGGCGCGCCGCGGGCCCGTGGCGCGGTCGAGCACCTCGGCGACCGGAAGGTCGGACGGCGACATCGCGGGTTCCTTGGCGGCCATGGTCGGCTCCTCACACGTGGGTTCGTTGGCCCCAGCGTACCCGCGAGGCTATTCGGCGTCGTGGTCCGTTTCGAGGATCGCCACGAGCGCGTCGAGGGCTGCGTCCGCTCCGTCGCCCTCGGCCCGCAGGACCACGCGGGCCCCGTGCTCGGCGCCCAGGCCCATGAGCGAGAGGATGCTCGAGGCGTCCAGCGCGTCCTCGACCGGCTCGCCTTCCAGGGCGATCGTGACCTCGACCGGCTGCTCGGCAGCGGCCTCGGCGAAGATGGCGGCGGGCCGGGCGTGAAGTCCGACGCGGCTGGCGATGGTGGCGATGCGTTCTGCCATGGTGTTCTCCTTGGTTTCGTTGTTCCTGCGTTGTTCCTGCGTTGACGGGCTTGAGTGGAGGCTACAGCCCCAGCGAATCCAGCACGGGGAGCCCGGCGCGCACGGCCTGGCGCGCCTCGGCGGGCCCCTCCGCGGCCAGGGCCAGGGCCGCCAGCTCGCGGGCCCGCCCCGCGTCGACGCTCGCGAGCACCGCGGCCACGGGGGCCAGGGCGCGGGCGGTCATCGACAGCGTCGAGATGCCGAGGCCCACGAGGACGACGGCGAGCGCCGGGTCCGCGGCCGCCTCGCCGCACACGCCGACGGGCTTGGGCGTGGAGCCGCCCGCCTCCGCCGCCCCGCGCACCGTGGCCTCGATGAGCCGCAGGACGGCCGGCTGCCACGGGTCGTTGAGCGCCGCGAGCGGTCCGAGCTGGCGGTCGGCGGCCATCGTGTACTGGGTCAGGTCGTTGGTGCCGATCGAGGCGAAGCCCACGCCGGCGAGGACGTGCCCGGCGCTCACGGCGGCGGAGGGGACCTCGACCATGACGCCCGACGTCTCCAGTCCCGCTTCGGTGCACAGCGCCGCGAAGTCACGGGCCTCGGCCGGCGTGGAGATCATGGGGGCCATGACCCACACCTCGGCCGCGCTGCCGTCCGCCGCCTCGGCGATCGCGGCGAGCTGGCGGGCCAGGACGCCCGGCGTCGCGGCGTCGGTGCGGTAGCCCCGCACGCCGAGTGCGGGGTTCGGCTCGCTCGTGTCGGTGAGGAACGGCAGCGGCTTGTCGGCGCCCGCGTCGAGCGTGCGCACCACGACCTTCTTCCCCTCGAACGCGTCGAACACGCCGCGGTAGGCCTTCACCTGCTCCTCGTGCCCCGGCTCCGTGTCGCGGCCGAGGAAGCAGAACTCCGTCCGGAGCAGCCCGACGCCCTCGGCGCCCTCCGCGGCGGCAGCCACGGCGTCGTCCGCCCCGCCCACGTTCGCCAGGAGCGGCACGCTGGTGCCGTCCGCGAGCGCACCGCGCCCCGTGAACGTCGGCAGCGGCTCGCGGGCGGCGTAGGCCTCCGCGGAGGCGCGGTCCGCGGCGTCCGGCTCCGGCCGCACGAGCCCGGCGGCCCCGTCGACGAACACCTCGGTCCCCTCGGGGATCGCGCCGACGCCGTCCGCCGCGACGACGGCCGGGAGGCCGAGCGCCCGGGCGATGATCGCCGTGTGGGACTGCGGCCCGCCGCCGCTCGTGACGAGTGCGACGACGATGCCCGGGTCGAGCGTCGCCGTGTCCGCGGGTGCCAGGTCCTCCGCGACGAGGACGAACGGGGTCTCCGAGCCGGGGATCCCCGGCGCCGGGACGCCGCGCAGCTCGGCGACGATCCGCGCCCGGACGTCCAGGACGTCGGTGGCCCGCTCGGCCATGTAGCCGCCGAGGGACAGGAGCGAGGACGCGAAGGCCTCGGCCGCCTCCCACACCGCGGACTCGGCGTTGCGGCCCGCGGTGATCAGCTTGGTCGAGTTCTTCCGCAGCATCGAGTCCGTGGCCATGAGGGCGGTCGACTTCAGGACCTCGGCGGCCGCGGGCGCCGCGGAGGCGGCCCGCGCACGGAGCTGATCCGCGACCGCCGCGGCGGCCTCCTTGAGCCGCGCCGCCTCCGTCTCGGCCGTCGCGCCCTCGGGCCAGGCGGCGTCGGAGGCGGGCGGGGCGAGCGGGGCGGGCATGTGCTTGACGGGACCGACGACGCGTCCGGCGCCGACTCCGACTCCGTGGATGGCGTTCATGGTGAACCTCGAATCCTGGGGGGAAGAAGGGACGGGGGTTAGGCCGCTGCCGGGAGGTCCTCGGCGGCCGGGGCACGCTTCACCGCGTAGCGCTTGAGCGCGATCACGGCGAGGGCGGACACCACGGTGCCGACGACGATGGAGAGCACGAACATCAGGAACGGGTTGATCGCGAAGAACACCACGAACCCGCCGTGCGGGGCCTGGGAGCCGACGCCGAACGCCATGGACAGCGCCCCGGTCACGGCCGCGCCGAGCATGCTGGCCGGGATGACGCGCAGCGGATCGGCCGCGGCGAACGGGATGGCGCCCTCGGAGATGAACGCGGAGCCCAGGAACCAGGCGGCCTTGCCGTTCTCCCGCTCGGCGGCGGAGAAGAGCCTGCGGTCCAGGACGGTGGCGAGCGCCATCGCGAGCGGCGGGACCATGCCGGCGGCCATGACCGCGGCCATGATGAGCAGCGGGGCCTGGTTGGTCGCGGTCACGGCGCCGAGGCCGGCGACGGCCACGGAATAGGCGACCTTGTTGACGGGACCGCCGAGATCGAAGGCCATCATGAGGCCCAGGATGATGCCCAGCACCAGGGAGGAGGCGCCGGTCATGGAGTTCAGCCAATCGGTCAGGGCCACCATGAGGGAGGCGATCGGGCCGCCGAGCACCAGGAACATCAGGCCGGACGCCGCGATCGAGGCGAGCAGCGGGATGATGACGACCGGCATGAGCGAGCGCACCACGCGGTTGACCTTCCAGCCGCCCATCCAGCGGGCCGTGTAGCCGGCGAGCAGGCCGCCGACGATGCCGCCGAGGAAGCCGGCACCCATGAATCCGGCGACCGCGCCGGCGACGAAGCCGGGGGCGATGCCCGGCCGGTCGGCGAGGGCGTAGGCGATGTAGCCGGCCAGCGCCGGGACCAGGAAGCCCATGGACAGGCCGCCGATCTTGAACGCGACCGCCCCGAGGTAGGCGCCGAGCGGGCCCCAGGCCGTGTCCGGGAACTCGGTGGGCAGGTTCCACAGCGAGTTGTTGATGGTCATGTCGTCGGCGAAGTCGGTGATGTTGTAGCCGCCCATCAGGAAGCCCAGGGCGATCAGCAGGCCGCCGCCGGCGACGAACGGGATCATGTAGGACACACCCGTGAGCAGGACGCGCTTGAGCTGTCCCCCGAAGGATTCCGACGACGGGGCCCCGCCGTCGGCGCCTTCCCCGCCCTCCGCGGCGGCGGCGACGCGCGTGGACCGCGGGTCGTCGGCCGCGGCGAGCGCGTCGGCGACGAGCTTGGCCGGCTCGTCGATGCCGCGCTTGACCGGCACCTGGATGACGGGCTTGCCGGCGAAGCGGGACTTGTCCCGCACGTCGACGTCGACGGCGAAGATCACGGCGTCGGCCGCGGCGATGACGGCCGGGTCCAGCGCCGTCGAGCCCGCGGAGCCCTGCGTCTCGACCTGGAGGTCCACGCCGGCCTCGGCCGCCGCGGCGACGAGCGAGTCGGCCGCCATGTAGGTGTGGGCGATGCCGGTCGGGCAGGCCGTGACCGCGACGAGGCGGCGCTGCGCGCGCGGCGTGGCGTCCACTGCAGCCGAGCCCCCGGCCGGGGCGGCGTGCTTGCCGGAGGAGGCCCCGGCGTCGTCCGAAGTGGGTGCGGGAGCGGCGGCCGGTGCGGGCGCGACGGCCTCCTGGACCAGTGCGACGATCTCCTCCGGAGTGGAGGCCTCCCGCAGGGCCGCGGTAAAGGGCTTCTTGACGAGCGCGCGGGCCAGCTTGGAGAGGAGCTTGAGGTGCTCCTGGTCCGCGCCCTCCGGGGCGGCGATGAAGAACGCGAGGTCGGCGGGGCCGTCCTTCGCGCCGAAGTCGACCGGCGGGGCCAGCCGCGCCATGGCGAGGGTCGGCTCCGTGACGGCGGCGGAGCGGCAGTGCGGGATCGCGATGCCGCCGGGGACGCCGGTCGCGGTCTTCTGCTCGCGGGCGATCCCGTCGGCGGTGAGGGCGTCGACGTCGGTGGCGCGGCCGGCGTCGACGACGAGCCGCGCGAGCCGGGCGATGACCGCGCCGGTGTCCTCGCCGAGGTTCTGATCGAGGAGCACCAGCTCTGGGGTGATCAACTGGGACATGGTTCTTCCTTAGGGAGTGGTGGTGCGCAGGACGGCGACGCCGACGGCGCCGGGGGTGGTCTGTTCGGGGACGGGGATCGTGGATCCGGGCAGGGAGACGGCGGCGGCGCCGTGCGCGACCGCCTGGGCGAGGCAGCCGGGGGCGTCCGCGCCGGCGGAGTGGGCGATCAGGTAGCCGGCGAGCGAGGAGTCCCCGGCGCCGACCGTGCTGCGCGCGGCGACGGGCGGGTGCGTGCCGTGCCAGGCGCCGGCCGCCGTGGCGAGGACCGCGCCGCGGCCGCCGAGGGTGGCGAGGACGGCGCCCGTGCCGCGGGCGACGAGTTCCGCGGCGGCCGCGGCGGCGCGCGCCGGGTCGGCCTCGAAGTCCTCGTCCGTGCCGGTGAGCTCGGCGAGCTCCTCGGCGTTGGGCTTGGCCAGGTCGGGGGCCGCCGCGCGTCCGGCGGCGAACACGGCGCGGAGCGGGTCTCCGGAGGTGTCGAGCGCGACGAGCGGGGCCTCGGGGCCGAGTTCGTCGCGGACGCGGACGGTGAGCTCGGCGTAGAACGCGGCGGGGACGCCCGGGGGGAGGGAGCCGGCGAGGACGAGCCAGGCGGCGCCGCGGCAGGCGGAGACGACGGCGGTGCCGAGATCGCGCTGCTGCTCCGGACTCAGGACGGGGCCTGGTTCGTTGACCTTGGTGGTGGTGCCGTCGGGCTCGGCGAGCGTGATGTTGCTGCGCAGCGGCTGGCCGACGGGCAGGGCCACGTGGTCCAGGCCGCGCTCGGCCAGGCCCAGCACCACGGGGTCGTTCGGGTCGCCGGGAAGTACGGCGAGGGTCGGCACGCCCGCCGCGGCGAGGGCCGTGGAGACGTTGACGCCCTTGCCCGCGGCCTGCGCCGAGGCGCTGCCGGCGCGCTGGACGCCCCCGCGCTGGAGCGGGCCGGAGAGCTCGACGGTGCGGTCGAGGCTGGGGTTGGCGGTGAGGGTGATGATCATGCGGGCCTGCTCCCGGGGTTCGGAGGTGCTCATGCGAGGACCACGTCGACGTCGGCCGCCGCGAGGGCTTCGGCGAGGGCCGCGGGTGGTTCGGCGTCGGTGACCAGGGTGTCGATGTCCTCCAGCCCGGCGAAGCGGACCAGGGTCTCGACGCCGAGCTTGCTGGAATCGGCGAGGACCACGACCCTGCGGGCCCCCCGGACGATCGCGGATTTGACCGAGGCCTCGAGGGGATCCGGCGTGCTGAGGCCGAATCCGGCGTCGAGCCCGTTGGTGCCGACGAAGGCGATGTCGGGGCGCAGCTGGTCCAGGCGGTCCAGGACCTGGTCGCCGACCGCGGCGCTCGTGAGTCCGCGGACGCGTCCGCCGAGGACCTCGAGGGCGATCTCGGCGGCGGAGGAGATCCGGTAGGCGATCGGCACCGCGTGCGTGATGACCAGCAGTTCGGCGGCGCGCGGACCGGTGGCCGTCTCGGCGAGCAGCTGGGCGAGCAGCTCGGTGGTGGTTCCGGCGTCGATCGCGACCGAGGCGGCGCCGGCGGGGATGAGCTCGAGGGCGCGGGCCGCGATGCGCTGCTTCTCGGAGTGGCGCAGCGTCGTGCGGCGGGAGAGGCTCTCCTCGGCGGTGCTGGCCTGTGCGGCGGGGACGGCGCCGCCGTGGACGCGGCGGACGGTGCCCTGCTGTTCGAGCAGGGCCAGGTCGCGGCGGGCGGTCTCGCGGGTGATGCCGAATTCCTCGGAGAGCGCGGCGACCGTGACCTGCCCGTCGCGGGCGACCATGGCCGTGATGAGGCGGTGGCGTTCCTCGGCCAGCATCGGCAGCCCTCCCGTTCGTGATGCACATCACACGGTGTGACGTGTGGAATCACAGTACCCCCCAAAACGGCGGCAAGTCAACATAAACCCACAAAATGCCAAGCGAGCGCTTCGGGCAGCGCCCTCCACCGGCCATCTCCCCGCGGCCCCCTGCCTCGTGTCGGGGTCGTTGTCCCTCCGCGCGCGGTATTCCAACGTTTTCCCCGACGCCACGGGAGGGGTGGGCGCGCTCGGGGAGGGGCGATCGGGCGTCCCGCCTTGCACCGGGGCCCGCCTGTCCGCTTGGGTGGGGGAATGGCTTCTCCGATCGAGGACTACGCGCTCCTGTCCGACCTGCGAACCGGGGCCCTGGTCTCGCTCAACGGCAGCATCGACTGGCTCTGCCTGCCCCGCTTCGACTCCCCCTCCGTGTTCTCCGCCCTGCTCGGCGACGCGGAGCACGGGCGCTGGCGGCTGGCCCCGAGCGGCGCTCCGGACGACTGCCGCCCGGCCGCGGACGGGAACGACGCCGGGGAGGACGCGCCGACGGTACCGACCGTCGTCGAACGCTCCTACGTGAACTCGACGTTCGTGCTGCGCACCCTCTGGAAGACGGACACGGGCCACGTCCTCGTCACCGACTTCATGCCCGTCGGCGACCGCCGCGCCTCGCTGGCCCGCCGCGTGGAGGGCCTCGCCGGCACCGTGCGGATGACGCAGGAGCTCACGTTCCGCCTCGACTACGGCAAGGTCGTCCCCTGGGTCCGCCGGCACGGCAGCGAGTCGCGCGGCGGCAAGTCGATCGTCGCCGTCGGCGGCCCGGACGCCCTCGTCCTGCACGGCGACCGGCTCCCGCGCGCCCAGGGGCAGCGCCACGAGGGCGAGTTCCTCGTCTCGGCCGGCGAGGTCGTGGACTTCGAGCTCTGCTGGTTCCCGTCCCACCGCGACGTCCCGGAACGGATCGACGTCGGCGCGAGCCTGCAGCAGACCGCGAGCTATTGGCGCAAGTGGGCCCGCGACATCCCGCGGCAGGAGTCCTACGACGCGAACGTGCGCCGCTCGCTGCTGGTGCTGCGCGCGCTGACCCACGAGACGACGGGAGGGATCGTCGCCGCGCCGACCACCTCGCTGCCGGAGGCCTTCGGCGGGGAACGCAATTGGGACTACCGCTTCTGCTGGCTCCGCGACGCCGCCCTGACGCTCGAGGCGATGATGACCCACGGCTACGAGGACGAGGCGCTGCAGTGGCGCAACTGGCTCCTGCGCGCCGTCGCGGGCGACCCCGACGACCTGCAGATCATGTACGGGCTCGCGGGGGAGCGGCGGCTGCCGGAGCGCGAGCTCGAGCACCTGCCCGGCTACGAGGGCTCGCGCCCGGTCCGCGAGGGCAACGGCGCGGTCGACCAGTACCAGGGCGACGTCGTCGGCGAGGTGCTCGTGGCGCTCGAGAAGCTGCGGAACCTGGGCGGGGTGGAGGACCACTTCTCCTGGCCGCTGCAGAAGGCGATGCTCGGCTACGTCGAGCGCAACATCGAGCGCCGGGACCACGGCATCTGGGAGATGCGGGGCGAGCTGAAGCACTTCACGCACTCGCGCGTGATGATGTGGGCGGCGTTCGACCGCGGGGTGCGGGCCGTGCAGGACCACGGGCTCGAGGGTGACGCCGAGACCTGGGCGGTGCTGCGCGACCGCCTCGCCGCCGAGGTCATGGAGCGCGGCTTCAACGAGGAGATCGACAGCTTCACGCAGACCTACGGCGGCACCGAGGTGGACGCCTCGCTGCTCGTGCTCGCGCAGGTCGGGTTCGTGGCCCCCGACGACCCGCGCATGCTCGGCACCGTCGCGCGGATCGAGCGGGACCTGCGCGACGACGCCGGCCTGCTGCTGCGCTACCGCACGCACGACGGCGTCGACGGCCTGCCGCCGGGCGAGCACCCGTTCCTGGCCTGCTCGTTCTGGCTCGTGGAGCAGTATGCGCGCTCGGGCCGGATCGACGACGCCCGGGCGCTCATGGACCAGCTGGTCGGCTACGCGAACGGGCTGGGCCTGATGGCGGAGGAGTACGACGCCGTCAACTCGCGCATGGCGGGCAACTTCCCCCAGGCGTTCTCCCACCTCGCGCTCATCCGGGCCGCCGACGCGATCAACGGCCACGCCCAGCAGGCGGTCTGAGCCCTCAGGCGGAGGCCAACGGGGCCGGTGCGGGATCGGAGTCGAGCGGGTGCTCGATCTCGTCCTGCGGCATCCGGGCGGCGAGCCACGCGATGACGCCGATGACGGGGGAGACCGCGCCGGCGACGACGAAGATGATCCAGAACGGCACGACCTCGCCGATGGGCCCGGCCAGCGCCATGGAGACCGGCATGAGCGCGAGCGAGACGAAGAAGTCCAGGCTGGAGACGCGGCCGAGCATGTGCTGCGGGACGCGGCGCTGCAGGAGCGTTCCCCAGATGACCTGGCCGACGCCGCCCGTCGCGCCGCAGACGAGCAGGATCGCCGCGAGCTGCCAGAACTGGTTGACGAAGCCGACGGCGGCGAGCGGCAGTGCTCCGAAGCCCCACAGCATGATCATCACCGTCAGGTAGCGCCGTGGCAGCCGCAGCGACGCCGTCGTCATCGAGCCGATCGCGGCGCCGATCCCGAGCGCGGCGAGCGCGAAGCCGAACATCTCCGGGCCGCCGTCGAGCTGGCCCGAGATGACGAACGGCAGGAGCACCTCGATGGGGCCGATGAAGCTCAGCACGGAGAGCACGGCGAAGAGCAGCGTCCACAGGAGCCAGGGCGTGCGCACGGTGTAGACGACGCCCTCGCGCAGGTCGGCGACGACGCTCGGCCGCACGTCCCCCGGGGCCAGGTGCTCGTCGTATCGGCGGTCGTGGTGGACCAGGTTCAGGATCACGAATGCGACGGCGTGGCACACGGCGACGCCGGCGATCGCGTGTGCGGGGGCCAGGGCGCCGACGATCATGCCGGCCGCGGCGGGGCCGGCGGCCTGCTGGAGCACGGGGCGCATGGTGCCCTCCATGCCGTTCGCGGCGAGGAGGTCCTGTGGGGGGAGGATGCGCGGCAGGAGGGCGGAGTAGGCGGGGAAGAAGAACGCGGCTCCGGCTCCCTGGATGAACCCGGCGACGGCGAGGTGCCACAGCTCGATGACGCCGGTCAGCGCGAGCACGGCGGTCGAGGCCATCACGGCCAGGCTGACGGCCTCGACGACGATGATGATGCGCCGGCAGGAGAGCCGGTCGGCCGCGATCCCGCCGACGAGCACGAGCGCGAGCAGGCCGATGCTCGTCGCGGTCGCGACGATCGAGAGCTGGGCCGGCCCGCCGCCGAGGCCCTTGACCTGGTAGACCATGGCCACGGCCCACATGCCGTGCCCGAAGACGCTGATGGCGAGCGCGGTGATGAGGATGCGGTAGTCGCGGTGGGCGAAGGGCCGCAGGGCGCGCGGTGCCATGGTGTCTCTCCGGGGTGCGTGGGTGGAGTCGTGGGGGCGCGCCGGAGTGGACCGGGCGCGCCGATGCCAGTCTGCGCCTAGTGGTTGGGTTTTGTCAATCAGTGTGCGGTGCCGGCTGCCATCAGGTCCCGCGGCCCGCCCGGACGGTGGGGGAGCGGCTCAAGCGACGGGGCTGCGGTCCGGGGTGCGGTCTCCGGTGCCGATCCGTCCGGCACCGCGCGCCGGCCGAGGGCCGCGACGTCCCATCCGGCGGCTTCCCAGGTGGCGGGGTCCAGGACGTTGCGGCCGTCGATGAGGCGGCGGTGGGCGACGAGGCCGGCGAGGTCCGCGGGGGCCAGGGCCTTGAACTCGGCCCATTCGGTGAGCAGGATGACCAGGTCCGCGCCTGTGGCGGCCTGGGTGAGGGAGTCGACGTAGTTCAGGCGGGGGAATCGCTTGGCGGCGTTGGCGTTGGCCTGGGGGTCGTAGACGTTCACGTCGGCGCCGGCGTTGAAGAGGCGGGCGGCGACGTCGAGGGCGGGGGAGTCGCGGACGTCGTCGGAATCGGGTTTGAAGGCGGTGCCGAGGATCCCGATCGTGCGCCCGGCGAGCGGACCGGCCATCTGCTCGGCCAGGTGGACCACGCGGTCGCGGCGGCGGGCGTTGATCTCGTCGACCTCGCCGAGGAAGCGCATCGAGCGGTCCAGGCCGAGCTCGCTGACGCGGGCCTGGAGGGCGCGGATGTCCTTGGGCAGGCAGCCGCCGCCGAATCCGACGCCGGCGTTGAGGAAGCGGCGGCCGATCCGGGCGTCGTGGCCGATCGCGTCGGCGAGGGTGCGGATGTCCCCGCCGACGGCCTCGGTGACCTCGGAGAAGGCGTTGATGAAGGAGATCTTGGTGGCGAGGAAGGCGTTGGCGGCGACCTTGACGAGCTCGGCGGTCTCGAGGTCGGTGCTGATGAACGGGGTCCCTGTCTCGAGGGCGGCGGCGTAGACGCGGCGCAGCACGGCCTCGGCGCGGCCGTCGTCGTCGGTGCCGATCACGAGCCGGTCCGGGGCCAGGGTGTCCTTGACGGCGAAGCCCTCGCGGAGGAACTCGGGGTTCCAGGCCAGGCCGATCTCGACGTCGTGGGCGCGGTGCTCCTGGACGAGGCCGGCGAGTCGGCGGGCGGTGCCGACGGGGACGGTGGACTTGCCCACGATGAGCGCGTCCCGGGTGATGTTCTCGGCCAGCGCGGTGACCGCTGCGTCGACGTAGGTCAGGTCGGCCCCGTACTGGCCGGGCCGCTGCGGGGTGCCGACGCCGATGAAGTGCACGTCGCCGAACGCACCGGCCTCGGCGTAGGAGGTCGTGAAGCGCAGCCGGCCGGAGTCGACGTGGCGGCGCAGCAGTTCCGGGAGGCCGGGTTCGTGGAAGGGCAGCTCCCCGCGCGAGAGCGCGTCGACCTTCGCCGGGTCCACGTCCACGCCGAGGACCTCGAAGCCGAGCTCGGCCATGCACGCGGCATGGGTGGCGCCGAGGTATCCGGTACCGATCACGGTGATGGCCAGGGTCATGTCCCCCACGTCCTTCCCTCATTCCGGGGCCGGGTGCCCCGTGTGGGGCAAGTCAAGCAACGCCGGATGAGCGGAGGATGAGCGCGGGATGAGCGGAAGATGAGAACACGGCATGGCGCCCGGATGTTACCCGCGAGTAGTATGAGGGGATGCACCTGATCTTCCGGTTCCTGCACCTGCTCCTGACCGCGCGCCGGCGCCCGAAGCTCGGGCTGTTCGACGCCGCCACGACGCCGGGCCGCGCGCTCCTGACGGACATCGACCTCGCCGGGCACATCAACAACGGGATGTACTTCTCGCTCTTCGACCTCGGCCGCTTCGACCTCATGATGCGCGCGGGCGCGTGGGACGTCATGAAGCGCAAGGGCTGGTCGCCCGTCGTCCAGGCGGAGACCATCACCTTCCGCAAGTCGGTGGTGCTCCACCAGCGCTTCACGCAGGAGACGCGGATCGCGGGGATGGACGAGCGCTGCATCTACTTCGAGCAGCGGATCGTCGTGGACGGGGAGGTCTACGTGCGGGCCGTCATGGCCACGCGCCTGCTCTCGAAGAAGGGCCCCGTGCCGAACGAGGAGATCCTCGCCGCGATGGGCGTCGAGCCCCCCGCGGACCTCGCCCTGCCCGACTGGGTCGGGGACTGGAGGAGTGCGACGGCGTTGCCCGGCTCCCGCAGGCCCGCCCCCCACGTCTGGGGCTGAGGCCCGGGGAGCCCTGGGCTCAGGCGCCGCCCGCGAAGACGGCGAGGCGGCCGCGGATGCCGTCGAAGTGGCGGTTCATGAGCTCGGAGGCGAGCGGCTTGTCGCGGGCGGTCACCGCATCGAGGATGTCGCGGTGGATCCGCGCCGTGTCCCGCAGGTCCTCGCCGCCGTCGGAATCCGCGACCGCTCCCGTGCCGACGGCGTCGTGGATGGTGCGGTAGACCTGCCAGAAGACGCCGAGCAGGTTGGTCAGCAGCTCGTTCTCGAGGCAGCTGAAGAGCAGCCGGTGGAATTCCTGGTCCGCGGCGACGAAGTTCTCGCCCGCCTCCGCGCGCCGCTCCATCTCCGTGACGGCGGCGTCGAGGGCCGCGAGCTGCTCCGGCGTGGCCGCGTCGATCGCCGAGCCGATGAGCCCGGCCTCGAGCGCCTGCCGGACCTCGACGAGCTCGCTCGCCTCGTGGCCCTTGTGCTGCAGGGACATGCGGCCGCGGAACGTCAGGCTGTCCGCGAGGGCGGAGAGGTTGTCGTTCGCCACGAACATCCCGAACCCGTGGCGGATCTCGACGACTCCGAGGGCCTGGAGCACCTTGATCGACTCGCGCAGGGTGTTCCGTCCCACGCCGAGCTCCGCGGTGAGCTCCTGCTCCGTCGGCAGGGCGTCGCCCGGGAGCAGGCCGCGTTCCAGTATCAGCTCCATGATGTCGCTTGTCAGTGCGCGCAGCCGCTGCTGCGCACCCAACCGGACGTGGCGCGTCGGCGTCGTCGTCATGTGATGCTCCTCTTTTCTCGATGGCGGGACTTGACCTCTGTCTGTGACCCCGCTTACAGTCTAACTCATCGCATCGGACATCCTACGTCCGATATTCACCGTTCTAGAATGAGGTCACCATGTCTCTCAGCGAAATCGCTGCCAAAGAAGGCAGCCGCCGGAACTTCCTCAAGGTCTCCGGCCTCATGGGTGCCGCGGCCGCCTTCTCCGCGACCATCGCCGCTTGCGGCGGTCCGTCCGGCACCGCCGCGACCACGTCGGCCGCGTCGGGCGCAGCCGGCGGGGGAGCGGCAGCGGGCGGCACGATCGAGGCGGGCATCTCCTACGCCCTGTCCACGGGCTTCGACCCGATGACCTCCTCCGGCGCCACCCCGTTCGCCGCCAACATGCACGTCTTCGAGGGCCTCGTCGACCTGCACCCGGCCACCCGCGAGCCCTACCTCGCCCTCGCTGCGTCCGAGCCGTCCCAGGTCGACGACACCACGTGGGAGGTCGCCCTCCGCTCGGGCGCCACCTTCCACAACGGCGACCCCGTCACCGTGGAAGACGTCGTCTACTCGTTCGAGCGCGTCCTGGACACGGAGAACGCCTCCCTGTTCGCCCAGTTCATCCCGTTCATCGACTCGGTCGAGGCCAAGGGCGAGGACACCGTCGTCTTCAAGCTCAAGTACGCCTTCCCGCTGTTCCCGACCCGCATCTCCGTGGTCAAGGTGGTCCCGAAGTCGGTGGCCTCCGCCGACCAGGCGGCGTTCGACGCCCAGCCGATCGGCTCGGGCCCGTGGAAGCTCGTCTCCGCGACGAAGGACGACAAGATCGTCTTCGAGAAGTTCGAGGACTACAACGGCTCGCAGGCCGCGACCGCCGACAGCATGACCTGGTTCCTGCTCTCCGACGCCGCCGCCCGCGTGACCGCCGCCGAGTCGGGCCGCGTCCAGGCCATCGAGGACGTGCCCTACCTCGACGTCGACCGCCTGAAGTCCAAGCTGACCGTCGAGTCCGTGCAGTCCTTCGGCCTGCTGTTCCTGATGTTCAACTGCTCCGACGAGCGCTTCGCCGACAAGCGCGTCCGCCAGGCGCTGCACTTCGGCCTGGACACGCAGACCATCATCGACCGCGCGCTGCTGGGCAACGCCAAGCAGGCCACGTCCTACGTGCAGGACACCCACCCGCAGTACGAGGCCGCAGCGGGCCAGTACGACTACGACGCCGCGAAGGCCGAGTCCCTGCTCAAGGAAGCCGGCGTCACGAGCCTCGAGTTCGAGCTGCTCACCACGGACACCGCCTGGGTCAAGGACGTCGCCCCGCTCATCCTCGAGTCCTGGAACAAGCTCCCGGGCGTCAACGTCACCATGAAGAACCTGCAGTCCGGCGCGCTGTACGGCGAGAACGTCGACACGGGCAACTTCACCGTCGTCGCCGCCCCGGGCGATCCCTCGGTCTTCGGCAACGACCTCGACCTGCTCCTGAGCTGGTGGTACCGCGGCGACGTCTGGCCGAAGAACCGCTTCCGCTGGAGCGAGACGGCCGAGTACAAGACCCTCCAGGCCAAGCTCGACGAGGCCGTCCAGGCCTCCGACGAGGCCGGCGCCAAGGCGGCCTGGAAGGAGGCGATCGACCTCATCTCGGAGGAGGTCCCGCTGTACCCGCTCTTCCACCGCCAGCTCCCCACCGCGTGGGATCCGGAGCGGCTCGACGGCTTCCAGCCGCTGCCGACCACCGGCGTCTCGTTCGTGGGCGTCACCCCCAAGGCCTAGTCGCACCGCCGTCGTCCTGAACCGCAAGGACGGGACGACGGCGGCGCCGGCCTGCCCCGGGACATCCCCGCTCCGCGCCCGTCCCCCGGCGGGCGCGGACCGGCGTTCCGGTTTGGCGGGGGCCGCGTTCCCCCCACGCGCCCCCGCCCCCCGCTTCCACCCTTCCCCAACACATCGGAGTCCTACCGTGGGAACCCTCCTGCGACTGCTGTTGCGCCGCCTGGCCGCGTTGCCGCTGATGATCCTGGGCGTCACGTTCCTCGTGTTCGTGATCCTGAAGCTCGCCCCCGGCGACGAGGCCACGACGGCGCTCGGCGACGGCGCGAGCGAGGCGGCCAAGGAGGCCTACCGCGCCGAGCGCGGGCTGAACCTCCCGCTGCCCGTCCAGTACTTCGCCTTCCTCGGCCGCCTGCTCGTGCTGGACTTCGGCAACACGACGCCGCCGGCCCGCCCCGTCGCCGACATGATCGCCCAGGCCTTCCCCCTGACGCTGCAGCTGACGTTCCTCGGCGTGCTCATCGCGATCGCCATCTCCCTCGTCTTCGGCGTCGTCGCCGCTCTCTACCGGGACAAGGCGCCCGACCAGCTGATCCGCGTCTTCTCGATCGCCGCCGTCGCCACCCCGTCCTTCTGGCTCGGCATCCTGCTCATCCAGTGGCTCGCCCTCGGCTCCAATCCCCTCTTCCCCTCCGGCGGCATGCCCCCGGCCGGCTCCGGGTTCGGCCCGTGGCTGTCCCACATGGCGCTTCCGGCCTTCGCCCTCGCGATCCCCGTCTCCGCCTCCCTCATCCGCGTGGTCCGCACGTCGATGGTCGAGGAGCTCGACAAGGACTACGTCCGCACCGCGATCGGCAACGGCGTCCCGCGCCAGGAGGTCGTCAGCCGCAACGTGCTCCGCAACGCGCTCGTGACCCCCGTGACCGTGCTCGGCCTGCGGATCGGCTACCTGCTCGGCGGCGCCGTGGTCATCGAGATGATCTTCTCGCTGCCCGGCATGGGCCAGCTCATCCTCAACGGCATCACGGCCCACGACGTCAACCTGGTCCAGGGCGTGGTCCTGACCATCGCCGTGACGTTCGTCCTGGTCAACATCCTCGTCGACCTCGTGTACCTGCTGATCAACCCCCGCATTAGGACGGTGTAACCCATGGCTCCCCTGGCACCCCGCAACGGGCTCGTGGCGCGCCTGAGCTCCGGCGCGGTCCGCTTCACGGCCCTCCCGCTCGGCTCCAAGCTGGCGCTGCTGTTCCTGCTCCTCATCTGCGTCGCCGCGGCCCTGGCCCCCGTCCTGGCCCCGCACGACCCGCTGGCCTCCGGGATCCCGGCCCAGCGCCCCTCGGCGGAGAACCTCTTCGGCACCGACCGGCTCGGCCGGGACATCTTCTCCCGCCTGCTCTACGGCGCGCAGTCCTCGCTCATGATCGGCCTCGGCGCCGTGGGCCTGGCCCTCGTCGTCGGCTCCCTGCTCGGCGCGCTCGCCGCGACGAGCAGCAAGTGGGCCAACGAGACCATCATGCGCATCATGGACATGCTCATGGCGTTCCCGGGCATCGCCCTCGCCGCCGCGCTCCTGGCGTCGCTCGGCAACAGCATCCCCGTCATCATCCTCGCGATCGCGGTCATCTACGTCCCCCAGATCGCCCGCGTCGTCCGCGCCAACGTGCTCTCCCAGTGGGGCGAGGACTACGTCCGCGCCGAACGCGTCATCGGCGCCGGCCGCTTCTTCATCCTCGGCCGGCACATCGTGCGCAACTGCGCCGCCCCCGTGCTCGTCTTCGCGACCGTGATGGTCGCCGACGCGATCATCCTCGAGGCGTCCCTGTCCTTCCTCGGCGCGGGCGTCCAGGACCCCGCCCCCTCGTGGGGCAACGTGATCTCCTACGGACGCACCCTGGTCCTCAACGGCGCCTGGTGGGCCACGACCTTCGCCGGCCTCGTCATCCTGCTCACCGTCCTGGCGCTCAACGTCCTGGCCGAGGGCATGACCGACGCGCTCGTGAACCCCCGGCTGCGCAAGAAGACCAAGGTCGCCGACACCGCCGTGGAGGCCGGCCAGGCCGCCGCGACGACCTTCGCCGCCGCCGACACGGGCGACGCCGAACGGGCCCGCCTCGCCGCGGAGCTGGACCAGCTCGCCGCCGTCGAGTCCTCGCGCTCCGACCGGCTCGCGCTCGACGCGACCCACGGTGCCCCGCGCCCGGTCCTCGAGGTCAGGAACCTGTCCATCCGCTTCCCGGAGCGCTTCGGCGAGACGGCGATCGTGGACGACGTCTCCTTCACCGTCCGCGAGGGCGAGACGATGGGCCTCGTCGGCGAGTCCGGCTGCGGCAAGTCGATCACCTCGCTCGCCATCATGGGCCTGCTGCCCCCGACGGCCCGGATCAGCGGCTCCATCACCTTCGAGGGCCGGGAGCTGCTGCCCCCGGACGGCAAGGGCGGAACGCGCGCCGGCGACGACTCGGTCTACAAGGGGCTGCGCGGTGAGCAGATCGCGATGGTCTACCAGGACGCCCTGTCCTCGCTGAACCCGTCGATGCTCATCAAGGACCAGCTCGAGCAGCTCACGCGCCGCAACGGGCGCAAGAGCCCGGCCGAGCTCCTCGAGCTCGTCAAGCTCGACCCGAAGCGCACCCTGAAGTCCTACCCGCACGAGCTCTCGGGCGGCCAGCGCCAGCGCGTGCTGATCGCCATGGCCCTCTCCCGCAGCCCCAAGCTCGTGGTCTGCGACGAGCCGACCACGGCCCTGGACGTGACGGTGCAGAAGCAGGTCGTGGACCTGCTCAACGAACTGCGCGAGCAACTCGGCTTCGCCATGGTGTTCGTGAGCCACGACCTCGCGCTCGTCGCCTCCCTCGCGCACCGCGTCACGGTGATGTACGCCGGGCAGGTCGTCGAGTCCGGCTCCGTCCGCTCCGTGCTGACCCGCCCGACCCACGAGTACACGCGCGGCCTGCTCGGCGCCGTGCTCTCGATCGAGTCGGGTGCGGAGCGGCTGCACCAGATCCCCGGCACGGTGCCCAGCCCGTACGACTTCGCCGCGGGCGACCGCTTCGCCGAGCGCTCCACGCGCCCCGGCGCCGACCCCGACCAGCAGCTCGCCTTCACGCCCGTCGAGGGCTCGGAGGACCACTTCTGGGCCAGCCACCTCGCCGGATCCACGCCCGGCACCACCACGGAAGGAGGCGTCCGATGAGCGAGGCGAGCACCCCCGGCCCGCACCGGGCCGAACCCGTCATCGAGCTGAAGGACATCCACGTCCACCACCGGGCGCGCTCCGGCTCGATCTTCAAGCCGACGATCGTCAAGGCCGTCAACGGCGTGGACTTCAGCATCGGCCGCGGGGAGACCGTCGGGATCGTGGGCGAGTCCGGCTGCGGCAAGTCCACCCTCGCCTCGGTCCTCGTGGGCCTGCAGGCGCCGACCTCCGGAGAGGTGCTCTTCCGCGGCAAGCCGGCGCTGAAGCGCAACGCCGCCCTGCGCAAGGAGTTCGGGCGCAGCGTCTCCGTGGTCTTCCAGGACCCCGCCACGGCCCTGAACCCGCGCATGCAGATCAAGGACATCCTCACGGACCCCCTCACCGTGCACGGGATCGGCAGCTCCGCGAGCCGCGCCCAGCGCGTCAAGGAGCTCCTCGCCCTCGTGGGCCTGCCGGCCTCCGCCGCCGGGGCCTTCCCGAACCAGATCTCCGGCGGCCAGCGGCAGCGCGTCGCGATCGCCCGCGCCCTGGCCCTGGACCCGGACATCATCGTCGCCGACGAGCCGACCTCGGCCCTCGACGTCTCCGTGCGGGCCCAGGTGCTGAACCTGCTCTCCGACCTCAAGTCGGAACTGAACCTCGGCATGGTCTTCATCTCCCACGACATCCAGACCGTCCGCTACGTCTCGGACCGGATCTGCGTCATGAACGCCGGCGAGATCGTCGAGGAGGGCAGCGCGGAACAGGTCTTCGACCGCCCGTCCAACGCGTACACCAAGACCCTGCTCGGGGCCGCCCCCTCGCTCCTGCACCTGCCCGCCTAGGCGCCGTCCGGCGTCGTACCCCCGCCGCCTCCGGGCGGCCCCCCCGACCGGCCCGCCCGGGTGGACCCCACACAGACCACTCGGGCGGCGCCCACCATCCCACCTGCGAGAAAGAGAACCCCCGTGAGCACCGCACCAGCCACCGCCACCCCCAAGTACTCCGGCGTCATCCCGCCCGTCGTCACGCCGCGCACCGCGGACGGCGCCGTCGACGTCGAGGGCCTGGGCGCCGTCGTCGAGCACCTCATCGACGGGGGAGTGACCGGTCTGTTCGTCCTGGGCTCCTCCGGCGAGGTCCCCTACCTGACCAACGCCGAGCGCGAGCTCGTGGTCCGCACCATCGCCGCCCGCAACAACGGCCGCGTGCCGCTCATCGTCGGCGCCAACGAGCAGACCACCGCGCGCGTCATCGAGGAGGGACGGCGCATGGTCGAGCTCGGCGCCGACGCGCTCGTGGTCACCACGCCCTACTACGCCCTGTCCAACGCGGCGGAGATCGAGGCGCACCTGCGCGCCATCAAGGACGGCACCGGCGCGGACCTCTTCGCCTACGACGTCCCCGTCCGCACGCACGTGAAGTTCCCGACCGCGCTGCTGGTCAAGCTCGCCGAGGAGGGCGTGATCGTGGGCGTCAAGGACTCCTCCGGCGACGACGTCTCCTTCCGCCAGCTGCTCCTGGCGACGCGGCACCTGCCCGGCTTCTCGGTCTTCACGGGCCACGAGGTCGTCGTCGACGGCGCGCTGCTCGGCGGCGCCCACGGCGTCGTGCCCGGCCTCGGCAACGTCGACCCGGCCGGGTACCGCCGCATGTACGACTCGGCCGTGGCCGGCGACTGGGCCGCCGTACGCGACGAGCAGGACCGCCTCGCCGACCTGTTCACGATCGTCTACACCCCGGACCCGGCCCGCGTCTCCGGCGGCGCCGCCGGCCTCGGCGCCTTCAAGACTGCCCTGCAGGTCATGGGGGTCATCGGCTCCAACACGATGAGCGCCCCGATGGCCGCCCTCGACTCCTCCGAGACCGAGGCCGTGCGCGCCATCGTCGCCCGCAACGGGCTGCTCTAGGCTGCTGGTCACCACCACCGAGATCGCCCGGACGGACCAGGAGGCACCATGAAACCGACCAGCCACGAGCTCGAGGCCCTGCGCGGGGGCCTGATCGTCTCCGCGCAGGCCTACCCGGGCGAGCCGATGCGGCACCCGCAGACCATGTCCCAAGTGGCCGCCTCGGCGGTCGTCGGCGGGGCCGTGGCCGTGCGGGTGCAGGGCATCGCGGACATCCAGTTCACGCGCTCGGCCGTCGAGGTGCCCGTGATCGGGCTGTGGAAGGACGGGCACGACGGCGTCTTCATCACCCCGACCGCCCGGCACGCCCTCGCCGTCGCGAACGCGGGCGCCCACGTCGTGGCGCTCGACGGCACGCGGCGGGAGCGCCCGGACGGGCTCACGCTCGCCCAGACCATCGCGCAGGTCAAGGCCGAGTCGCACGCGCTCGTCATGGCGGACTGCGGCTCCCTCGGGGACGCATTCGCCGCGGCGGAGGCCGGCGCCGACCTCATCGGCACCACCCTCGCCGGATACACGGGCGAGCGGGAGAAGACCGAGGGGCCGGACCTCGGCCTCCTCGAGGCGATCGCCGCCGCCGGGCTCGAGGCCCCGCTCATCGCCGAGGGCCGGATCCACACCCCCGCCCAGGCCCGGGCCGCGCTCGACGCCGGCGCGTTCGCCGTCGTCGTCGGCACCGCCATCACGCACCCGGCGAGCATCACCGGCTGGTTCGTCGACGCCCTGCGGCCGTAGCACCGCACCTCACAGCACTGCATGAAAGGCCCCGTGGAAACCACCGTGAACACCCCCCGCCCGCGGCACCGCGCCCCCGAGGTGATCGTCGCCGAGGACGCCGCGGAGGCGGGACGCCTCGCCGCCCGCGTCGTCCTCGACGCCGTCGCCGCCTCGCCCGCCGCCGTGCTCGGCCTCGCGACGGGCTCCTCGCCGTTGCCGCTCTACGCCGCGCTCGCGGCGTCCGGGGCGGACTTCTCCGAGGTGTCCGGGTTCGCCCTCGACGAGTACATCGGCCTGCCCGACGGGCACCCCCAGTCCTATGCCGAGGTCATCCGCACCGAGGTCGTCGAGCGGCTGGGCCTGGACCCGGCGCGCGTGCGGACCCCGGACCCGCACGGGGCCGACCACGCCGAGCACGAGCGCCGCGCGGACGACTACGACGCGGCGATCGCCGCCGCCGGGGGCGTGGACGTGCAGATCCTCGGCGTGGGATCCAACGGGCACATCGGCTTCAACGAGCCGCCGTCCGCCTTCGACTCGCGGACGCGGGTCGTGCCGCTCGCCGAGAGCACGCGCCGGGACAACGCGCGCTTCTTCGACGGCCTTGACGAGGTGCCCACGGAGTGCATCACGCAGGGCATCGCGACGATCATGGAGGCCCGCCACCTGCTCCTCATCGCCCACGGCGCCCGCAAGGCCGAGGCCGTGCGCCGCGCGCTGCAGGGTCCCGTGACCGAGGACTTCCCGGCGTCGATCGTGCAGCGCCACCCGCGCGTGACGGTCGTCCTGGACCGCGAGGCGGCCGCCCTCCTGGGCTGAGCCGCCGCCCCGCGTTGGACCTCCGTGTCAGGCGGCCTTGCGGCGCAGGTGGCTGCGCGCCCGCAGCATGAGCACGAGCGGGATGGCCAGGAGCGCGAGCGGGACCAGCAGCACGAGGCCCGTGGGCGACTCCGTCACCGCGGCCGCGCGCGTGGATCCCTCGAGCCGTTCGGTGCCGGAGGCCAGCTCGGTGGAGCCGCTCGCGAGGCGGGAGGTCCCGTCGGCGAGGGCCTGGTTGCCCTCGGCGAGGTCGCCGGCCCCGGCCTGGAGCCGCGTCGTCCCGTCCGCCAGGTCCCCGGCGCCCGCGTCGAGCTTCGCGAGGCCGCCCTCGAGCCGGCCCGAGCCGTCGGCGAGCCGACCGGCCCCGTCCTTGAGCTTGAGCGCTCCCTCGTGGAGCTTCGCGTTGCCCTCGTGCAGGGTGTAGGCGCCGTCGCGCAGCTTGAGCGCCCCCGCCGCGGCGGTGTCCGCGCCCTTCTTCAGGTCCGGCGTCTTCGACGCGAGCTCCGAGGTGCCGGCCCGCAGCGTCCCGGCGCCGTCGGCGATCTTCCCGTTGCCCTCGGCGAGTTCGCCGGCCCCGGCGGCCAGGCGCCCCGCGCCGGCCTGGAGGCGGTCCGTGCCCTCGACGAGCGCCCCCGTGCCGGTCTTCAGCTCACCGGTACCGGCCTTGAGCTGGCCCGCGCCGTCGGCGAGCCGTCCCGCGCCCTCGGCCAGACGGTCCGTTCCGGCCGCGAGCTCGCCGGCCCCGGTACCGAGCGCCCCGGCGCCCTCGCGCAGCTTCCCGGCCCCGTCGGCCAGTTCGCCGTTGCCGGCCGCGAGCCGGGTCGAGCCCTCGGCGAGCTGGGCGGTGCCCGCGAGCAGTCCCGGGTTCTTGTCCCCGTCGCCCGCGAAGCCGGCCTGGATCTGGGCGAGCCCGGCGTCGAGCGCCCCGGCGCCCTTCGCCGCGTCCGCGCCGCCGGCGTCGAGCTTCTTCAGCCCCGCCGAGAGCTCGCCGGACCCGGCCGCGAGCCGCGCGGCCCCGCCGTCGACCTCTTCGAGGCCCGCGGCGAGCTGGGCGGTGCCCGCCTGCAGGCGTCCGCTGCCCTCGGCGAGCTGCGCGGCGCCGTCGGCGACCTGGCCGGCGCCGGAGTTCAGCTGCTCGAGCTTGGACAGGAGCACGCCGATCGGCACGAGCGGATTGTCCTTGGCGAACTGGAGGAGCTCCTCGGTGCCGGCACCCACCTGCGCGGCGCCGTCGCTCAGGCGCTGCGCTCCCGGCCCGGCCTCGGACGCGCCGGCGGCGAGCTGGCGCGCGCCGTCCAGGGCGGCCGCGGTCCCGGCCTTGAGTTCCTTCGAGCCGGCCGCGAGCTCCCCGGCCCCCGTCGAGGCCTGGCCGATCCCGGCGGACAGCGTGCCGAGGCCCTCCTTCAGCTGGCCGGAACCGGCCTTCGCGGTCTCGACGCCGGCGCCGAGCTTCTGTGCTCCCTCGTCCACGCGCGCGGCGCCGTCGGCGAGCGTCCCGGCGCCCTCGGCGGCGGCCTGCGCGCCGTCGGCGAGGCGGGCCGCACCGGCGTCGACCTGCGAGGCGCCGTCGGCGAGCCGGCCGGCTCCGTCCTTGAGCTGCCCGGCCCCGTCGCCGAGCTCCCGGCCGCCCTGCGCGAGGGAGGCGGCCCCGGCGTCGACCCGGCCGACGCCCTCGTCGATCCGGCCCGCGCCGTCCGCGAGCTCGCCGGTGCCCTCGCTGAGCTCGGAGGCCCCGGCGTCGAGCTTCGAGGCGCCTTCCCGGGCCGAGGCGGCGCCGGTGGCCAGGCGGGCGGCCCCCGCGTCGAGCTTCTTCGCGGCGGCGTCCGCGCGGCCCGCGCCGGCGGCGACCTTGGACACGCCCGTGCCGAGCGCCTGTCCTCCGTCCGCGAGCCTCGCGGCGCCCTCGGCGGCCCGGTAGGCGCCGTCGGAGAGGGTCCTCGTGCCCTCGGCGAGGGCACCCGCGCCCTCGGAGAGGTCCTGGGCCCCGCGGTGCGCGGTGCCCGTGCCGTCCGCGAGCTTCGCGGCGCCCGCGTTCAGTTCCGCGGCGCCCCCGGCCAGGGTGGACGCGCCGGCGGCGGCCCGGCCTGCCCCGGACTCGAGCTCGCCGATCCCGTCCTGCGCCTGGCCCATGCCCGCGTTGAGCTGGGCGGCGCCGTTGGCGAGCTGGCCGCTGAACAGGGCGTAGAAGGCGAGGGCCGCGATGAGGAAGAGGGCCAGGAGCACGGTGACGACGGTGTGCATCAGCCGGTGCTGTTTGGCGGCGTGGTGTGCGTTCATGGGTCTCCTTGGGGGAGCCGGGCGGCGCTGCCCGGGCTGTTTTCGGGCGCGCCGAAGCGCGGCCGGTGGGGGTGGAGCTGCGCGGGACGGGGTGGGGCCCGCGCTTGGAGCGCAAGGACGGCCGGCCGCGTGGCGGCGGCGGCCATCCCGGGTTGGTGTGACCTGGGTTACATTGAACCTACTGGAAAGTAACTTTGCAAGCCCCTCCCCGTTCTCCCGCGGATTCCCGGGCCCCGCGCCGCCCGGAAAGCACCGGGGGCCGGGATGGAATCACCACCCCGGCCCCGCTGCGCACGCTCCGTCCTACTGCGGGAACGGCCAGTCGACGGCCTCCTCGTCGAGGTCCGTGAGCACCACGGAGCCCTCGGCGGCCGGGACGTCGAGCACGAGGAAGCCGTCCTCGTCGTCGTCGTCCGGGCCCAGCTCGTCTTTGATCCTCTCGTCCTCGAAGTCCTCGCCGTCGGGGCCCTCGAAGTCGTCGCCGATGTCGCAGGAACGGGCCGCGTCGGTGTCCAGCGCGGCGTCGGAGCGCTCGCCCTCGGGCGAGTAGTAGGACCACTGGTCCGCGGCGAGCCGGATCGGGCGGGAACCGGCGGCGTCGTCGTGCCAGGCGTCGAGGTCCAGGACCAGGAAGTGCCCGTTCTCCGGCGCGGCGCCGTCGGGGCAGGAGTCGACCACCCGCATCCGTTCGACGGTCACGCCCGCGACCGCCTTCCCGTCCCCGTCCTCGAAGCGCATCTCCTCGCCGAGCCGGCCGATCGCGACCCCGCGCTCGTTGCTCAGCCCCGTCATGGTCTCGTTCGCCGGGATGCTCGCGTCGGGGGTGCCGCTCGGGCCGGTCTGCTCCGCGGACGCGGGGGAGGAGTCCGACGCCGGGGCCGCGCCGGAGGGATCCGCCGCGCCTTCGGGGGACGTCGCCCCGGGGCCGGCGGCGCACGCGGCGGTGAGCAGGATCGGGGCCGCGGCCAGCAGGGCGGCGGCGCGTCGGGCGGGGGACGGGGTGCCGTGGTGTGTCTGCATGGCACCAGCCTCGCACGGGACGATGAGGCCGGAATGAGAGCCGCCGGAACGGCTCCGCGGACGGGCTACGGCGCGGTAGGCTCGCGTCCATGGTGCGCTTCCTGATCCTCGCCCTGTTGTCCCTGCTGGGATTCGCCACGGTCGTGGCGGCGTCCTTCGGTTCCGCGGGCTGGTGGGCGATGGCCGGCGTCGCGCTGGCCCTGCTGGCCCTCGGCATCCACGACACCCTGCAGACCAAGCACGCGATCCTGCGCAACTTCCCGGTCCTGGGCCGCATGCGCTACCTGCTCGAGTCGATCCGCCCCGAGATCCAGCAGTACTTCATCGAGCGCAACTACGACGGCAAGCCGTTCGACCGCGACACGCGCTCGCTCGTCTACGCCCGCGCCAAGGGCGCGGACAGCCACAAGGCGTTCGGCACGGAGCGGGACGTGAACGAGCTCGGCTACGAGTACCTCCTGCACTCGACCGCGCCCGTCCCGCCGCCCGCGGACCCGCCGCGCGTGGTGATCGGCGGACCGGACTGCCGGCAGCCCTACGCGATCTCCCTCATGAACGTCTCCTCCATGAGCTTCGGCTCGCTCTCGAAGAACGCCGTGCTGGCCATGAACAAGGGCGCGGCGCTCGGCGGCTTCATCCACGAGACGGGCGAGGGCGGGCTCACGGAGCACCACCTCGCCTACGGGGCCGACCTGTTCTGGGAGGTCGGCTCGGGGTACTTCGGCTGCCGCGACGAGGACGGGCGGTTCGATCCGGAGCGCTTCGCCGCGAAGGCCGCCCACGAGCGCGTCAAGGGCATCACCATCAAGCTCAGCCAGGGCGCCAAGCCCGGTCTCGGCGGCGTGCTGCCGGCCGCGAAGATCACCCCGGAGGTCGCGGCGGCCCGTGAGATCCCGATGGGCGTGGACTGCGTCTCCCCGGCCTCGCACTCCGCGTTCCACACGCCCCGGGAGCTCATGGAGTTCGTCGGCCGGCTGCGGGAGCTCTCGGGCGGCAAGCCGATCGGCTACAAGTTCTGCGTGGGCTCGCGCACGGACGTGCTGGCGATGTGCAAGGCGATGCTGGAGACCGGGATCGCGCCGGACTACGTCATCGTCGACGGCTCGGAGGGCGGCACGGGCGCCGCCCCGCTCGAGTACGAGGACCACGTGGGCACGCCGCTGACCGAGGGGCTCATGCTCGTCCACAACGCGCTCGTCGGCACGGGGCTGCGGAGCCGGATCCGGATCGGCGCGGCCGGGAAGGTCGCCACGGGCAGCGACATCGTCAAGCGCCTCATCCAGGGTGCGGACTTCACGATGAGCGCCCGCGCGATGATGATGGCCACGGGCTGCATCCAGGCCCAGAAGTGCCACACGAACGAGTGCCCCGTGGGGGTCGCGACGCAGGACAAGCGCCTCATGCGCGCCCTCGACGTCGAGGACAAGGGCAACCGTGTGCACAACTACCACAAGCTCACGGTCCAGGAGGCGGCGCAGATCATGGCGTCCATGGGCGTGACGGACCCGGCCCGGCTGAGCCCGCGGATGCTCCGGCGCCGCGTGGACCACCTGACGACGCGCAGCTACGCGGCGGTGTACCACTGGATCCGGCCCGGCGAGCTCCTCGAGGAGCCGCCGCGCGGGTGGGCGCTGGACTGGGAGGAGGCGGACGCGGACCACTTCGGCGAGCACGCCCCGATCCCCTGGATGGAGCCGCTCGAGCCCGTGCCGGGTATGACGCCGGACGGCGTCCCGGGCGCGCGGGTGGCGGCTCCGGCGCGGACCGAGATCAAGGACACGACGCACGGGACGACGCCGGTCGTGGCCGGGAGCGCGGTCCGTCCGGAAGGGCGGCCGGGAGCAGGGTGACGGTCCGAGGGGCCGGTTCGGCCGTCCTTCCCGCGGGGCGGACCCGGCGCGACTGGGCCACGATGATGCCGGCGAGGATCATCGCCCCGCCGACGGGGTGGTGCCAGGCGAGCGTCTCGCCGAGGACGGCCACGCCGAGCAACACGCCGACGAGCGGGGTCAGGTAGGTCACGGTCGAGGCCGCGACGGCGCCCCACGCGGTGACCACCAGGGTGAACCAGATGTAGGCGATCCCCGTGCCCAGGATCCCGAGCGCCGCGAGCGAGGCGAGCATGGGCGCGTCGAACCGCATCGGCGCCCAGCCCGTCAGGGGCATCAGCACGAGCGCGGCGGCCGCCGCGAGGCTGACCTGCACGGTCGAGACCGTCAGGGCGTCGTGGTGGTGCCGTCCGGCGACGAAGCGGCGCAGGTAGGCGGTGCCGAAGCCGTAGCAGGCGGTGGCGCCGAGGCAGGCGAGCTGGGCTTCAAGCGCGGCGCCCGCCGTGGCCGCGAGGGTCCACGGACCGACGACGACCACCACGCCGGCGGCGCCGAGCGCCACGCCCGAGGCCCCGCGCTGGCCGAGCCGCTCGGTGGGCAGGATCGCCGCGGTGAAGAGCGCGGCCATGATCGGCGTGCTCGCGTTGAAGATCGAGGACAGCCCCGAGGGGATGTGCGGGGCCGCCCACGCGAAGAGCAGGAACGGGACGGCGCACAGGAACAGCGCGGTCACCGCCATGTGCCCCCAGAAGCGGCGGTCCCGCGGCCAGGCGCGCTCGGTGACGACCATGAGCACGCGCAGGGTGAGCGCGCCGAGGACCAGGCGGCCGGCGGCGATCTGTCCGGCGGTGAGGCCCTCGGCCGCGACCTTCATGAAGAGGAAGCTCGAGCCCCAGACGAGCGCGAGCGCGGCGAAGGCCAGCGGGAGCGAGATCCTGCGCAGCGTGTCCATGGTGTCCTCCTGGGTGTCTTCCCCGTAGACGGGGGCCGGGCCGGGAACGTGAGCCGGGCCGCTCGCTCCAGCATCCGTCCGGACGCTGCATGAATCAAATACATTGGCTTCAAGCGGGTATATGCTGCACTCATGACAGTGACCCTGCCCCAGCTCCGCGCGCTGGCGGCCGTCGTCGACCACGGCTCCTTCACCGCCGCGGCCGAGAAGCTCGGCGTCAGCCAGTCCTCCGTCTCCCACACGCTCAAGTCCTGGGAGAAGGCGATCGGCGCCCCGCTCCTGGACCGCGACCGCGGCAACCGCCCCACCCGGCTCGCCTCCGAGCTCCTGCCCCACGCCCGCTCGGCCCTCGCCGCCCTCGAGGCGCTCCAGGGCAGCATCGACGCCGGCTCCGGCAAGGTCCGCGGCTGCGTGCGGCTCGGCGCCGTCGCCACCGCGTGCCAGGGTCTCGTCCCCGGGCTCATGGGCCTCTGGAAGGCCCGGCTGCCGGAAGTGGAGGTCAGCATCTTCGAGGGCGACGACGACGAGCTGCCGGACTGGCTCGAGTCCGGCATGGTCGACGCCGCGATCCTGATCGACCCCGCCTCCACCCCGCCGGGGTCCCGCGTGGTCGCCGTCGACGAGATGCGGGCGATCGTGCGCCGCGACCACCCGCTCGCCGACGAGCCGTCGATGCCGCTCGACGAGCTCCTGCAGGACGGGCTGATCGCCGGCCAGGGCGGCTGCGAGGGCCAGCTGCGCCGGATCCACGCGCTCGCCGGGATCCCCTTCGAGACGAGCCAGCGGGTCCGCGAGCTCGCGACCATCATGAGCATGGTCCAGGAGGGCATCGGCGTCGCCATCATCCCGAGCCTCGGCGAGGGGATGCTCCCGGCGTCGTTGTGCATGAGGCCGCTCGTGCCCACGGTGGAGCGGACCCTCGTGCTCAGCGGTCCGGCGTCGCGTCCCTGGAACCCGTTGGTCGGAGAACTGATAGCCGCCCTGCCCGAGCAGGAGCCGATGAGGAGGACGACGTGACCGCACTCTCCGGACGGCGGGCCCGCACGCCCGCCGTCGTCCGCGTCGTCGAGGTCCTCGCCTGGCTCTCGGCGGTCCTGACCGTGCTCGGGACGCTCGTCGAGGCGGCCACGGCCGCGCTCGGCCCCGCCGTCTGGGTGCCGCTTCCCGTGGCGGAGTCCTGGCCCCGGCTCCCGGCGTCCGCGTCCGTCGAGGGGGCCACGGCACGCGTGGTCGGGGGAGGCTTCACAACGGCGGAGGTCGACGTCGAGGGGCTGTCCGGCGTGACGCGTGCCCTGCTGGCCTCCGGTGCCGTGGTGCAGGGCGGGACGGTCGTGGTCCTGCTGCTCCTCGTGGCCGGGCTCTGCCGCCGGCAGCGCCTCGGAACGCTCCACGACGGATCCCTCTCGCGCCGGCTGCAGGGTGCCGGCCTGCTCACGGTGGTCGCCGGCGTCGTGTGGCAGCTGTGCCTCGGGGCCGGGGCGAATCGCGCCGCCGAGGAGGCGCTGCGGATCGACGGCGCCGCGTGGGACGAGTCGATCGTGGGCTGGGAAGGCCCGGGCGAGCTGCTCGGGTTCCCCGCGCCCGGCTTCGGGCTGCAGATCGATTTCTGGCCGATCGGCCTGGGGCTGCTGCTGATGGTGCTCGCCGTCGTCTTCCGCAAGCCCGCCGGCCCTGTCCCGTAGGCCGCGCCGCGGCTACGCTGGATCCCTACGGCGAGGGGAGCGGCGATGACGACGACGGACGGAGCGGCGACGGACGGGACCGGCACCGTGGATCCGGCCCGCGCGGGAGCCGGCCTCCCGGCGTCGTTCCGTCTCGAGGCCCCCGGCTGGCTGCGCCGGGAGCTCGAGGCGATCCCGGAGCTGCTGCCCGATCCCGAGGACCGCATCCGGCTCGCCAGCCGCCTCGCCGCCCGCACGATCGCCGAGGGCGACGGCGGTCCGTTCGGCGCCCTCGTGACGGAGGGGCCGGAGCACCGTGTGGTCTCGGCCGGGGTGAACCTCGTGATGGACACGGGACTGTCCGCGATGCACGCCGAGGTGGTCGCGTTGCAGCTCGCCCACGCGGCAGCGGGGGCGCGCGACCTCGGGGCCGACGGGGCCCGGCGCACGCTGACCACCAACGCCCAGCCCTGCCTGATGTGCCTCGGCGCCGTGATCTGGTCCGGCGTCCGCGAGCTCGAGTACGCCGTCGGAAGCGGCGAGGTGGAGGCGCTCACGGGCTTCGACGAGGGGCCGATCCCCGCGCGCTGGGAGGCCGAGCTCGAGGCCCGCGGCATCGCGGTGCGCGGCGGGATCCTGCGCGAGGAGTCCCTCGGCGTCTTCGGCGAGTTCCGCCGCCTCACGCAATCGGGGACCGCGACGGTCTACAACGCGCGCGGGGCCTAGCCGTCCGCGGCCGCGCCGAGGACGACGCCGGAGATCGCCTCGCGGTCCACGTCCGCCGGGTCGGCGGGGGACCAGTGCGGGTTGCGGTCCTTGTCGATCACCTGGGCGCGGATCCCCTCGGGCAGGTCCGGATGGTCCATGAGGAACGCGGCGAGCCGCAGCTCGCGGTCGAACGCCTCCGGCAGGTGGTCGGCCGCGCGGGCGGCGCGGACCGCCTGCAGCGCCGTCTCGGCCGCGAGCGGGGACACCGATCGGACGGCCCGGGCCGCGTCCGCGGCGCCGCGGTGGGGAAGCGAATCCAGCGAGGCGAGGATGTCCGCGACGGTGCGCCCGGCGAAGGCGGCGTCGATCCACGGCTGCGCCAGGAGCGAGGTCCCCGTGTCCGCGGGCGCCGGGGATCCGTGCATGACTTCGAAGGCCGCCGCGAGGTCCTCCGCGGGCAGCCCCGCGAGATCCGGCAGCGCGTCCAGGACGTCCCCGAGCGCGTCCTCGGCGACGCAGAAGTCGGCGAAGCCGGCGTGGATCGCGTCCGCGGCGCCCATCGTCCCGGCCGTCAGGGCGAAGTACTCGCCGAGGTGTCCGGGCGCCAACCCCAGGAGGTGCGTGCCGCCGACGTCGGGGGAGTAGCCGATCCGCGTCTCCGGCATGCCGACCTTCGAGCGCGGCGTGACGATCCGGACGGAGGCGTGCCCGGCCAGGCCAACGCCGCCGCCCATGCACAGCCCGTCCATGAACGCGACGACGGGCTTCGGGTAGGTGGCGATCGCGTGGTCCACCGCGAATTCCTCGGCCAGGAAGTCCAGGAAGTCCTGGTGGCGGTCCGCGACGATGGACTCGTAGAAGCACTTGATGTCGCCGCCGGCGCAGAAGCCGCGCTCGCCGGCGCCGCGCAGCACGACGATCCGCACCGCGGGGTCCTCCCGCCAGGCGTCCAGGGCCGCGCCGACCGCGGCCACCATCGGGCGGGTCAGGGCATTGATCTTCTCGGGCCGGTTCAGGGTGATCAGGCCCAGGCCGGCTCCGGTGCTCGTCAGGACGTGCTCGCTCATGCCCACGACGCTACCGCACGGTTCGCTCCCGCCGCCGGTGCCCGGGCCCCGGGCTCAGTCCTCGTACTCGGCCAGGACCTTCTGCCCGATCTTGAAGGCCACGTTCGCCGCCGGCACCGAGCAGTAGATGGCCGATTGCAGGAACACCTCCTTGATCTCATCGGGGCTCATGCCGTTGCGCAGGGCGGCGTGGACGTGCATCTCGAGCTCCTCCCAGTAGCCGCCGGCGATCATCGCGGTCAGGGTGATCGCCGAGCGCGTCGTGCGCTCGAGCCCCGGGCGGGTCCAGATGGTGCCCCACGCGTAGCGGGTGATCATCTCCTGGAACTCCTCGGTGAAAGGGCTCGTGTTGGTGTTCGCGCGGTCGACGTGGGCGTCGCCGAGGACCTGGCGGCGCACCACCATGCCGTCGTCGTACGGGTCGCCGGGCAGGCGGGTCGATTCAGCCACGGGGGTCCTCCTGGGTGAAGAAGTCGATGAGCAGTCGGGCGGTCGCCTCGGGATCCTCGGCCGGCGCCAGGTGCGCGGCGGAGGGTACGACGGCGGAGCGTCCGTCCGCAACGCCGGCCGCCAGGGCCTCGGCGTCGGCGGGCGGGCAGACGGAGTCGTGCGCGCCGGCGATCGCGAGCAGCGGATCGGTGATGGCACCGAGCCCGTCGCGCAGGTCGAAGCCGGCGAGGGCCCCGCACGCGTGGGCGTAGGAGAAGCGGTCCGCGTCCTGCAGGGTGTGCAGGAGGTTGGTGGAGACCACGGGGTTCGCCTCGATGAAGCCGGGGGCGAACCAGCGCTGCGCCGATCCGACCACCATGGTCGGCGTCCCGGCCCGCGCGACGAGCTCCGCGCGCTCTGTCCAGGCCTCGGGCGTGCCGATCTTCGCGGCGGAGCAGATGACGGAGATCCGGGAGAAGAAGCCCGGATGGTCGTGCCCGAGCTGCACGCCCGTGGCGCCGCCGATGGAAACCCCGGCGTAGTGGACGGGGAGCGCGGGATCGATCCGCCCCTCTTCCCGCAGCGCCCCGGCCGCGGCGACGACGGCGGAGGCGAGCTCGGCGAGCGTGAAGGGCTCCGTGCTCGGCGCGGCCCCGCCGTGGCCCGGCAGGTCCCACGCGAAGAGCTCGAAGTGCGGGGCGAGCAGGGGCGCGATCGGCCCCCACAGCGCCACGGCCCCCGTGCCGAGCGAGGGGCCCAGGACCAGGGCGGGCCTGCCGGAGGGCGCGCCGGACGGGTCGCCGCCGGCGATCGGGTTCAGGTGGGTGGTGCGCAGCCGTGGTGCGGTCATGATTCCTTCCGGAGGTGTCGGTGGCGTGCCAGGGCGGCGTCGATGAAGGCGTCCGCCTGGCCGAGGTAGCCGGACGGGTGGAAGAGCGCGTCGAAGTCCGCGGGATCCATCGCCCCGTCCGGGAGTCCGGCCCGTAGCAGCTCCCGCAGTTCGCCCCCGCCGCCGAGGGAGTCCCGCACGGCGGCCTGGATCCGGGCCTTGCCCGCGGCCGCGTCCCCCTTCCCGAGGGCGGGGGCGAGCCGCGCCATGAGCCGTTCGGAGACGAGGAGGTCCCCGGACAGGGCCGCGTTGCGCGCCATGGCCTCGGGGTGGACGCCGAGGCCCTCGGCGAGGGAGGCGAGCTTCGCGGCGGACCCGCCGGCCAGTCGCAGCAGCTCGCGCAGCGCGGCCCACTCGGCGTGCCAGGCGCCGTCGGGGCGCTCGTCCACCGCGGTGCCGGCGGCGAGGAACAGCTGGGCGGCGTGCTGCGGCGCGGCGAGCGCGGCCTGCTTGATGAGCACCGAGAGCACGGGGTTCTGCTTCTGCGGCATGGCCGAGGAGCCGCCCTTGCCGGCCTCGCGGGGTTCGGTGAGCTCGGCGAGCTCGGGCCGGGCCAGCAGCAGGACGTCGGCGGCCACCTTGCCGGCCGCCGCGCACACATCCGCGAGCGAGGCGCCGAGCCCCGTCAGCGGGAGCCGGTTCGTGTGCCACGGCGCGCCCGGATCCGCGAGGCCCAGCTGCGCCGCCAGGGCGCCGGTCAGCTCCGGGACCCGGGCCCCGGCGTCGTACCCCGCGGACGCGAGCGAGTCCGTCAGCGAGGCGAGCGTCCCCACGGCCCCGCCCCACTGCAGCGGCGCCGCGTCGAGCGCGGACTCGAGCCGCCGCCCCGCCTCCACGACGCCGGACAGCCAGTTCGCGGCCCGCAGCCCGAACGTGCCCGGCAGGGCGTGCTGGGTGAGCGAGCGCGCGACGCACAGCGTGCCGCGGTGCGCGTCCGCGAGCCGCGCGAGGGCGTCCGCGGAGCGCCGGACGTCCGCCCGCAGCACCCCGCCCGCGCGGACGGCGAGCAGCATGAGCGCGGTGTCGATGATGTCCTGGCTCGTGGCGCCGCGGTGGACAACGGCCGCGGCGCCCGGAGCTCCGGCCGCCTTCAGTTCCGCCCGCAGGTCCCCGAGGAGGGGGATGAGGACGTTGCCGCCGTCGGCCGTGCGCGCCGCGAGCGACGCCGCGTCGTAGAGCGAGGCGTCGGCCGCCGCGTCCACCGCGTCGGCGGTCCCCGCCGGGCAGAGCCCCGCGTCCTCGAGCACCGCGACCCATGCGGCCTCGACGTCGAGGAGCGCCTGGACCAGCGCGGCGTCATCCGTCGCCGCGGCGACGGCGGTGCCCGCCCAGGCGGGGTTCAGCAGTCCGTAGTCGGTACTGGTCATCATGCTCCACAAGCTAGCAGTGTCAACGGCGTCCCGGCTCCGGGCTAGGACAGCCGCGGGTACTGCAGGAACGCCGTCTCGCCCTCGCCCTGCAGGCGCACGTCGAAGCGCAGGCTCCCGTCCGCCTCGCGCGTGGCGATCAGGCTGTCCCGGGCGGCGTCGTCGAGCGAGGAGAGCAGGGGGTCGGCCGCGAGGGCCTTGGCGTCCTCCGGCAGGTAGATCCGCGTGAACAGGCGGTTCATCAGGCCGCGCGCGAACACGGTGAGCAGGATGAACGGCGCCTTGCCGGGCTCGCTCGGCCCCGGGTTGACCGTGGTGAAGGTGTAGCGGCCCAGGTTGTCCACGGGGACGCGGCCCCAGCCGGTGAAGGTATAGCCGTCGCGGACCAGCGATCCGGTCTCGGCCGGGACGTTGCCGTCCTCGTCCGCCTGCCAGATCTCCAGCAGCGCGTCCGGGATCGGATCGCCGTTGCCGTCGGTGACGTCGCCGTAGAGGCGTACCGCGCGCGGGTGGCCCGGGTGCAGCAGCTCGCCGCCCTTCTCGAAGGGCAGGGCGTAGCCGAAGAACGGGCCCACGGTCTGCCCCGGCGTCGGAACGAGCTTCAGTTCAGGTGCCTGTGCCATCTCTAGTGGTCCCCCTCTTCGTCTTCCATCCAGGTGCGGTTGCTGCCCGTGAGCACGATGTCCCAGCGGTATCCGGTGGCCCATTCGTGGCTCGTCACCGAGTGGTCGTAGACGGCCACGAGCCGGTCGCGGGCCTTCTGGTCCTGGATCGACTGGTAGATCGGGTCCAGGCTGAACAGCGGATCGCCCGGGAAGTACATCTGGGTGATCATGCGCTGCGTGAAGTCGGTGCCGAAGAGCGAGAAGTGGATGTGCGCCGGGCGCCACGCGTTGTGGTGGTTCTTCCACGGGTACGGGGCCGGCTTGATGGTCGTGAACGTGTACTCGCCGTTCTCGCCCGTGATGGCACGGCCCACGCCCGTGAAGTTCGGGTCGATCGGGGCCGGGTGCTGGTCCCGCTTGTGCACGTAGCGGCCCGCGGCGTTGGCCTGCCAGACCTCGATCAGCTGGTTGCGGACCGGGCGGCCGTCGCCGTCGAGGACGCGGCCCGTGACGACGATGCGCTCGCCGATCGGCTCGCCGTTGTGCTGGATGGTCAGGTCCGATTCGAGGACGTGCACGTCGCGCTGGCCGAACGCCGGGCTGTGGAGCTCGATCGTCTCCGGGTCGGCGTGGTGCAGGCTCTTGGTCGGGTGGCGCAGCAGGGAGCTGCGGTACGGGGCGAAGTCGATCCGCGGCTGCGTCTCCTCTTCGCCGCCCGCCGCGACGGAATCGCGGTAGGCGCCGTGGAGGGCGGAGATCTCCTCGTTGATCTGCTCCTGCGAGGCCGTCGAGGCGGCCGGGTCCAGCACGTGGCTGTTCGCGAACGTCTCGTTGCCGGTGTCGGTGGTGGCCATCGAGCGCTCCTTTCGGGTGGGGTGCTTGGTGTGGTGGGTGGTGGTCTAGCGGGAGGACGACGCCGGGGCGTGGGGCCAGCCGGTGTAGGACTCGGCCAGGTACTGCCGGCCGAAGCGGGAGGACGTGACGGTCTCGAGCTCGCCGAGCGCGCGCTTGGCCGCGAACGGATCTCCCCCGGCGGGGGTGTGCAGCATGTTGGTCATCCACGCGGAGAAGTTCTGCGCCTTCCAGACCCGCCGTAGGGCGGTGTCCGAGTAGGCCGCCAGCAGCGCGTCGTTGCCGGTGGAGTAGAAGGAGTCGAGGGCCTCGAAGAGCACCTCGACGTCGGCGAGGGCCAGGTTCAGTCCCTTGGCGCCGGTCGGGGGCACGGTGTGCCCGGCGTCGCCGGCCAGGAACAGGCGGCCGTGGCCGAGCGGTTCGCGGACGTAGGAGCGGAAGCCGAGCACGGTCTTGTCGAAGATGGGGCCGGTCTTCAGCTCGAAGCCGTCGGGGCCGTCGACGCGGCGCTGCAGCTCGGACCAGATGCGGTCCTCGCTCCAGGCGTCGACGTCCTCGCCCGGATCGCATTGGAAGTACATGCGCTGCACGGTCTCGCTGCGCTGGCTGATCAGGGCGAAGCCGTGGGGCGAGTTGGCGTAGACCAGTTCCGGGGCGCTCTTGGGGGCCTCGGTGAGGATGCCGAACCAGGCGAAGGGGTATTCGGCCTTGAAGTCGCAGGCGTGCGGGATGGCGCGGCGGCAGAAGCTCCGGGAGCCGTCGGCGCCGACGACGACGTCGCAGCGGAGCTCGAACTCCGCCCCGTCGCGGTCGGTGAAGTGCAGGGACGGGGCCGTGGACTCCAGATCGAACAGGGCGGTGACCCGGGCGCCGTAGCGGACGTCGCCGCCGTCGCGCTCCCGGGCCGCGGCGAGGTCCGCGAAGACCTCGTTCTGGGCGTAGAGGGTCACGGTCGCGTCGACGAGGTCCTTGAAGTCCAGCGGGTGGGACTCGCCGTTGAAACGCAGGTCGATCCCGGCGTGTTCGTCGCCCTGGTCCAGGACGCGCCCCCCGACGCCGGATTCGGCGAGCAGCCGCACGGAACCGGATTCGAGGATGCCGGCCCGGTGGGTCGTGGCGATGTCGTCGCGCTCCCGGGACTCGACGACGACGTTCTCGATCCCGGCGCGGGAGAGCAGGTGGGAGAGCATGAGCCCCGCCGGTCCGCCGCCGACGATGCCGACGCGCGTCGTCAGCGTGGTGCGTGGTGCCGCCATGGCGTGGGCCTCCTGGAAAGTCTTCGGGGGCCGGCGGTGCCTCGATGCGCCGCGGCGGCCCGCAACCAGTGTGTCCCGGGCCACCCCGGCCCGTCCCGGACGGTCTCATTGATTGGGACGACGGCCCGGCATCCGTCACTGTGCCCGCCGCCCCTCCCGGGGTAGAGTCCGCACCACCAGCGCCGGCAGGAGGCCGTGATGCACGTCGATCCCGCCGCCCTCGAGGCGGCCATCGCCAGGAACTCCTTCACGGGCGTCGTCGCCGTCGACGAGGGCGGCGTGCGCACGCTCGAGCGCTGCGCCGGCCACCTCCACCGCGCGCTCGGCGTGCCGATGACGGCCGACGCCCGGATCGGGATCGCGAGCGGTAGCAAGGCGTTCACGGCCCTGGCCGTCATGCGGCTCGTCGAGGGCGGCCGGCTCCGCCTGGACCAGCGCGTGCGGGAGCTCCTCGGCGATGACCTGCCGCTCATCGACGACGCCGTCACGGTCGAGCACCTGCTCACCCACACGTCCGGGATCGGTGACTACCTCGACGAGGAGGCGGACTGGGACGTCGACGACTTCGTGCTGAGCGCCCCCGTGCACACGCTCACGAGCGCGGCCGCGTTCCTGCCCCTGCTCGACGGCTACCCGCAGGCGTCCGCGCCGGGGGAGCGCTTCACCTATTGCAACGGCGGCTACATGGTCCTGGCCGTGCTCCTCGAGCGCGTCGGGGGCGAGGGCTACCACTCGCTGATCCGCCGGCTCGTCCTGGATCCGGCGGGCCTGGAGCGGACGGGCTTCCCTCCGCTCAACGCCCTGCCGGCCGACGCGGCGTACGGCTACGTCTATGACGAGGGCGACGTCGTGAACACCCTGCACCTGCCCGTGCTCGGCAACGGCGACGGCGGGGCGTTCACGACCGCTGCGGATCTGCACCGCTTCTGGCTCGCCGTCGTCGAGGGGCGGATCGTCTCGCCCGCGACGGTCCAGGAGATGACCCGGCCCCGCCACGACGTGCCGGAAGAGGGGCTGCGGGCCGGGATGGGGTTCTTCCTGCACGCCCGGCACCCCGCGCTCGTGCTCGAGGGGTACGACGCCGGGGCCTCCTTCCGCTCGACCCACCTCCCCGCGGCGCGCATCACCGCGAGCGTGCTGGGCAACAGCAGCGAGGGTGCCTGGCCCGTCGCGGCCGTGCTGGACGACGCGGTCGACGCGTACTTCGCCGCGGCGGACGAGGGCGGCGCCTAGCGTTCCCCGGACAGCTCGCGCGCGATGCCGCGGGCGGCGGTGCGCAGCGCCATGACGGCCGCCGGCAGCAGCTCGGAGCCGCGGGGCACGACGACGGCGAGGACGGCGACGGCCTGCCCGCGGCCGTCGAGGATGGGGACCGCCGCCCCGGTCGTGTCCTCGTCGATGAAGCCGTCGAACGTGGCGTGGCCGGCGAGCCGGATCCGGGCCAGCTCGCGGCGGATGTCCGGGTGGCGCGCCGCGACCTCGTCGGCGTGGCGCTCGATGAACCCGTCCGCGGCGTGCGGCGGGGAGAAGGCCAGCAGGGCCATGCCCATCGAGGTGCGCAGCACCGGCATGCGGCCCGCGACGCGCGCCTGGTTCACGGCCGCGCCGGGGCGGGAGAGCCGCTCGACGATCAGCACCTCGTCCTCGTGCAGCACGGCCAGCTGCGTGTTGTGGCGCAGCAGCTGGTTGATGTCCTCCATGTACGGCAGGGCGACCTGGCGCAGGTCGCGCGCCGGGGACGCGCGGTTGGAGAGCTCCCAGAGCCGCAGCCCGAGCCGCACCGATCCGTCCGGCTCCCGGGCCAGGAGCCCGTGCTCGACGAGTTCGTCGACGAGCCGGTAGGTCGTGGCGCGCGGGATGTCCGCGCGACGGGCGAGCGCGCCGATCGAGAGGCCGGGGTGGGCGGCATCGAAGGAGGTCAGGATCCGCACGAGGCGGTCCAGCGCGGAGTCGCCCGAGGGGGAGTTCGCCACCCGTGCCTCCTTCGCTCGCCGTGGATCCGGCGCCGGCCGGCACCTCACACCCTAACCGGGCCCTTGTGGCGCACGCCATCACACGGTAGAGTTCACAGTACGCACATGAGTGCATCATGTGAACTTTTTGATGTTGACTTCCCGAGGTGAGGACTTCGATGCAGCAGGCCTTTGTCTACGACGCCGTACGCACCCCCTTCGGCAAGATCGGCGGCGCCCTCGCCTCGCACCGGCCCGACGACCTCGCGGCGCACGTCGTGCGCACCCTCGTCGAGCGCGCCCCGGCCCTCGATGCGGGCTCCATCGACGAGGTCGTCTTCGGCAACGCGAACGGCGCCGGAGAGGAGAACCGCAACGTCGCCCGCATGGCCACGCTCCTCGCCGGTCTGCCCACCTCGATTCCCGGCACCACCGTGAACCGCCTGTGCGGCTCCTCCCTCGACGCCGCGATGATGGCCTCCCGGCAGATCGAGCTCGGCGAGGCGGAGCTGATGCTGCTCGGCGGCACCGAGTCCATGTCCCGCGCCCCCTGGGTCCTGCCCAAGACCGAGCGCCCCTACCCCGTGGCCAACCTCGAGCTCGCCAACACGACCCTCGGCTGGCGGCTCGTGAACCCGCAGATGCCGGCCGAGTGGACCGTCTCCCTCGGCGAGGCCACCGAGCAGCTGCGCGAGAAGCACGGCATCACGCGCGAGGAGCAGGACGTGTTCGCGGCCCGCTCCCACCGCCTCGCCGCGGCCGCGTGGGACGAGGGCCGCTACGACGGCCTCGTGGTCCCGGTCCCGCCGAACACCCGGAAGGGCACGGAGTTCGCGCGCGACGAGACCGTCCGCGCCGATTCCACGCCCGAGGTCCTCGCGGGGCTGCGCACCGTCTTCCGCACGGGCGAGACCGCGACCGTCACGGCCGGCAACGCCTCGCCCATGAGCGACGGCGCCTCCGCCGCCTGGCTCGGATCCGAGCGCGCCGCCGGGCTGCTCGGGCTCGAGCCGATCGCCCGCATCGCCGGCCGCGGCGCCGCCGCGAACGAGCCGCAGTACTTCGGCGAGGCCCCCGTCGAGGCCGCCAACACGGCGCTCAAGCGCGCCGGCATCACGTGGTCGGACGTCTCCGCCGTCGAACTCAACGAGGCGTTCGCCGCCCAGTCGCTGGCCTGCGTCCGCCAGTGGGGGATCGACGAGGACATCGTGAACGCGTGGGGCGGAGCGATCGCGATCGGCCACCCGCTCGGCGCCTCCGGCCTGCGCGTGCTCGGCACCCTCGCCCGCCGCCTGCAGGACTCCGGCGGACGCTACGGCGTCGCGAGCCTGTGCATCGGCGTCGGCCAGGGCCTCGCCGTCGTCCTCGAGAACACCGCCGCCACCCACTGACCACCGCCCCGCAAACACCCAGCCACCATCCCGGGAGAACCCCCATGGCACCACGCATCGCCACCTCCGCCGCCGACGCCGTCGCCGGCATCCACGACGGCGCGACCGTCCTGATCGGCGGCTTCGGCAACGCCGGCCAGCCCATGGAGCTCATCGACGCCCTGCTCGACGGCGGCGCCACGGACCTGACGGTCGTGAACAACAACGCCGGTCAGGCCGACGCCGGCCTCGCGCTGCTCATCAAGGAGCGCCGCGTCGCCAAGGTCATCTGCTCCTTCCCCCGCCAGTCCGACTCCTGGCACTTCGACGAGGCCTACCGCGCCGGCGAGATCGAGCTCGAACTCGTCCCGCAGGGCAACCTCGCCGAACGCATCCGCGCCGCCGGCGCCGGCATCGGCGGCTTCTTCACGCCCACCGGCTACGGCACGCTGCTCGCCGAGGGCAAGGAGACCCGCGTCATCGACGGCCGCGGCTACGTCCTGGAGACCCCGATCCACGGCGACGTCGCCCTCATCAAGGCCCTGCGCGCCGACACGGCCGGGAACCTCGTCTACCGCAAGACGGCCCGCAACTTCGGCCCCATCATGGCCGCCGCCGCGCGCCAGGCGATCGTCCAGGTCGACGAGGTCGTCCCCCTCGGCGGCATCGATCCGGAGGTCGTCGTGACGCCCGGCCTCTACGTCGACACCGTGCTTCCCCTGCCCGCCACCACCGAAGGAGCCGCGGCGTGAACCCGAGCCCGCAGACCACGACCGACGCCCCCGTGCACCACGCCTCCACCGCCGCGCCGCTCGACCGCGACGCCCTGGCCCGCCTCGTCGCCGCCGACATCCCGGCCGGTTCGTTCGTGAACCTGGGGATCGGCCAGCCCACGAACGTCTCCAACCACCTCACCTCGGAACAGGACGTCACCCTGCACACCGAGAACGGCATGCTCGGCATGGGCCCCGTGGCGACGGGGGAGGACGTCGACGAGGACCTCATCAACGCCGGCAAGATCCCCGTCACCGAGCTCCCCGGTGCCAGCTACTTCCACCACGCGGACTCCTTCGCGATGATGCGCGGCGGGCACCTCGACGTGTGCGTGCTCGGCGCCTTCCAGGTCTCCGCCGCGGGCGACCTCGCGAACTGGCACACCGGCGCCCCGGGGGCGATCCCGGCCGTCGGCGGCGCCATGGACCTCGCCATCGGCGCCAAAGCCACGTGGGTCATGATGGGCCTCTTCACGAAGGACGGCGCCTCCAAGCTCGTCGAGGCCCTCAGCTACCCCGTCACCGGGCTCGGCTGCGTCTCCCGCATCTACACCGAATCGGCGGTGTTCCTGCTCGAGGGCGGGCGCGTCGTGGTCCGCTCGACCCACGGCACCACCTTCGAGGAGCTCGCCGAGCGCCTCCCGGTCCAGCTGCACCGGGGCTAGACGCCGGATCCCGGGCCGCCCAGGGGGTGACCCCGGCGGCCCGGGCGGCTAGGGTCGGCTCATGTCGGTCTCACCCCAGCCCGCCCGGACGCCCGGAGTCCCCGGCGGTTCCCCGGCCACGCTCCGCCTCCCACGCCCCGTCCCACGCCGCCTCCTGCGCCGCGGTGCCGCGGGCGCCCTCGCGCTGGCCCTCGCGGGCACGGCGTTCGGCACCGTGCCCGGCGCGGGTGCCGCCCCGGCGTCGTCTTCTTCCGTCGCGGTAACGACCGCCGCCGCTCGCGTTTCGGTCCCGGCGGCCCCGGCCGCCACCCATGCCCGGACCACCGCGAACCTGCACTTGCGCGCCGCCGCCGGCACGCAGCACGCCTCGCTGGGGATCATGCCGAAGGGCACCGTCGTGGCCCGGACCGGCAAGGTCTCCGGGACGTGGTGGCAGGTCAGGCACGGGGCGAAGACCGGCTGGGCCTCGAGCACCTACCTCGTCGCCGCGCCCGCCCCCGCGAAGCCGGCCCCGGCCTCCACGGCGCGCTGGTTCGGCGGATCCCAGGCCCTCTACGCGCAGCCGACGTTCGCGTCCAAGCGCCTCCAGGCCTTCACGAAGGGCACCCGGGCCACGCTCGTGCGCGCCTCCGGCGCGTGGTCCTACGTCAAGGCCCCCGGGAGCGAGGGCTGGGTGCCCACGCGCGACCTGTCCACGACCGCGACCGTCTACACGGGCGCCACGATCCTGCCCTCGAGCACGCACCGCTGGGCCCTCTACCGCTCCAACGTCCGCACGGGCCCCTCGACGGCCACGCGCAGCCTCGGCGTGGTCCCGGCGGGGGAGATGATGCCGCTGCTCGCGAGCCGCAACGGCTGGTCGCAGGTGAAGACCTCGCGCGGCACGGGCTGGATCAAGGGCACGCTCGTGACCAACCTGGCCACGAAGGCGCCCGCCTACCTGCAGCCCGTGACGGCCCGCATGCTCGCGGACGTCAAGGCCCGCCACGGGGGCAGCTACGGCTCCGTCGGGACCCTGCGCAACGGCTCGATCGGGCACCGCCTCGGCCTCGGCGCCGACTTCATGGTCAAGGGCTGGAACACGGCCGCCGGGATCCGCAACGGCGACGCGATGGCCGCCTACCTCGTCGCCAACCACCGCCGCCTCGGCGTGGACTACATCATCTGGCGGGACCGGATCTGGCTGAGCCAGGACGGACAGTGGGGCCCGTACTCGAAGGGCGGCTGGGGCCGGCACCTGAACCCACGGGGCTGGAACGCCACGACGATGCACTTCGACCACCTGCACGTGGAGACGAAGGTCGGCTGAGCGGCGGTCCTGACGCGCATAGGATGGTTCCGGGCGCCTTCCCGCCCCGAACAGAGCCAGCACGGAGGTACCGCATGGATGACGACGCCGGAGCCGCCCTGGGTGCCCCGGCCCAGCAGGGCGCGGGGCAGCAGTTCGTCCAGTCGCTCGCCCGCGGGCTGGATGTCATCCGCTCCTTCGACGCCGAGCATCCCGCGATGACCCTCACGGACGTCGCCAAGCGCACGGGCCTGTCGCGGGCCACGGCGCGCCGCTTCCTGCTGACCCTGGCCGACCTCGGCTACGTGCGCGGCAACGGCAAGCAGTTCGAGCTCACGGCCCAGGTGCTGCAGCTCGGCTACGCGTTCCTCTCCAGCCACACGCTGCCGCAGCTCATCGAGCCCGTGCTCGAGGGGCTCTCCGCCGAGCTCGGCGAATCCTCCTCCGCCTCCGTCCTGGACGGGCCGGACATCGTCTACATCGCCCGCGTGCACACGCGCAAGATCATGCGCGTCGGCATCGCCGTCGGCACGCGCTTCCCCGCGCATGCGACGTCGATGGGCCGCGTCCTGCTGGCCCACTTGTCCCCGGAGGCGCTCGACGCGGCCCTGACCGTGCGCCCGCTCGAGGCGTTCACGCCGCACACCCTCACGGACCCGGCCGCGATCCGCGCCGAGCTGGAGCGCGTGCGGGAGCAGGGCTGGTGCCTCGTGGACCAGGAGCTCGAGCTCGGCCTGCGCTCCCTCGCTGTGCCGGTCTTCGCCCCCGACGGCACCCCCGCGGCCGCGATCAACCTCTCGATGAGCACCGTGCCCGGCAGCCCCCACGCCGACTCCTCGCCGGAGGACGCCGCGGCCGCCGTGCTGCCGCGCGTGCAGGAGGCCGCCGCCCGGATCGGCGAGGCCCTGCGCCTGCGGCGCTAACCGGCGGCCCGGGGGCTCAGCCGCCGATCCGCAGGAGCCGCAGCTCGGCCGAGATCCGCTCCAGCAGCACGTCGACCGGGGCGCCGGGCCCCCGCCCTCCGGGGCGCAGCGCGAAGATCCCCCGCGCGAGCCGGATCTCCGGCACGTCGACCAGCACGACGCCGTCGGGCGCCTCCTGCAGGGCCAGTTGCGGCACGAGCGCGGCGCCGAGCCCGGCGGCGGCGAGGCGGAGGGAGGCGTTGAAGTCGTCGCAATAGGCGACGACGCGCGGGTGCAGGTCCACCGCCGCGAAGAGGCGCGAGATCACGGTGGCGTCCGGGGTCCCGGGATGGTGCAGGAGCCACGGCATGTTCGCGAGCTGGTCCGCCGTCACCTCGGCGCCGGAGCGGATCCCCCACGCGGCGGGGAGGACCACGCGGAAGGGGTCGTCGCCGAGCCATTGCCGCTCGAGGCTGCTCGGCCAGGCGAGCCCCGCCTGGCCCACCTGGAAGACGAGCGCGACGTCCAGCTCGCCGCCCTGCTGCAGGGCGTGGATCGTCTGGTGCGGCTCGCCCACGCTCAGCCGCAGGGACAGGCCCAGCCTCTGCCACGCGGCATCGGCGAGCAGGCGCGGCAGGACGTGGCTCGCGAGCGAGGGAAAGAGGCCGATCCGCAGTTCGCTCCCGCCCTGCCCGGCCGCGGCCGTGGCTCCGGCCGCCGTAAGGGCCTCGAGGTCGGTCAGGACGCGGCGGGCGTGCCGGGCGATGACGGACGCCGCCTCGGTGGCCTCGATCGCCCGGGCCGAGCGGCGGAACAGCACGACGCCCGTGTCCCGCTCGAGCGCGGCCATCTGCTGGGAGACGGCGGAGGCGGTATAGCCGAGCGACGTCGCGGCGGATGCGAAGGAGCCCAGGCGCAGGACCTCGAGGAGGGTCCGCAAGTGGACGGGATTGACCATCAAGGTTCCTTGCGCTGGACGGTGCCGGGCGGCGGGTGCCGCTGGTCCATGCTAGCGCGGGCTGGCCCAGCTGCCGCCGGTTCAGTCCCCGTCGCCCGCTCAGTCCCGGTCGCCCGCTCAGTCCCTGTCGCGGTCCTCGTCCTCGAGGTCCACGCGCTCGTCGTCGCCGAAGCCGTCGTCCTCCTCCGGCCACTCGGCGTCCTCGTCCTTGTCGTGCCCGTCGTCCTCGTTGTCGAGGTCCTCGGGCTTCTCGAGGTCGTCGTCGGTCAGGTAGGCGTGCTTGCGCAGCGGGTCGAGGGCCGCCATGGTCTCCGGGGCGTCGGAGGACCCGCCGTAGGGCTGGCCGTCGCGTCCGTCCTCGCCCGGGAACAGGTCGTCGTCGGCCTCCTCGTCGAACACCGTGTCGTCGTAGTAGTCGCTCATCTCGTCCTCCCGTCGTGTGGTGGGCCGCGGCCCGGGTCAGAGCATCCTTCCGGTCCCCGAGGCGGGACGTCCGGCGAGCCAGGCGCTCGAGTTCGGCAGCCACATCAGCACCGTCGCGGTGCCGGCGACGAGGACTCCGAACCAGTTCCCGCCCGCCGCATTGCCGATCGCCGCGGTGGCACCCGCCGACCAGAAGGCCAGCAGCAGGGAGAGCACCGCGATCGCGGTCAGGCCCGTCCGCGCCCACAGCTCGCGCTCCTTGAGTTTCATGGCCATGAGGACCTGCGCAGCGGCCAGGCCGAGCGAGACGACGATCAGCACGAGCGCCAGCACGCCCAGGCCACCGGCCCCCGCCGCGGCGAACAGGCCGAGCGCGAAGAGCATCCCGAAGAAGCCGAGGAGGCCGAACACCAGCCCGAGCAGGCCGCCGATCACCCAGATGTAGTAGGAGACCTTGAGCTCGGTCGGCAGCTCGGCGGCCTTGAAGATCCCGGAGAACCCACCGGCCGGCAGGGCGTCCTTGACGCTCCGGGGGAAGCCCTGCCGGGGCTCTCCCGCTGGTTCGAGGTAGGGGTTGCCCATGGTGCCTCTCCTGTTCCGCGTGCCGTTCAGCGTGGCGGCGGCCGGCCGGCCGTCCCCCTTGATGCACAGCGTAGGACCCGCGGGGCGGGATGGGAACAGGGCCCGGCTTCCACCGGGCGCCCGGAACTCCGTCCTCGCTCAGGACGCGCGGGCCGGGACGAGCCCCATCGCCTGCGCGGCGAGCCGGACGGAGGCCAGCCGCTCGCCGGGACCGCTCGCCCCGTGGACCGTGATGAGCTCGTCGGCGCCGGCGTGCGCGGCGAAGCCCTCGAGGTATTCGCGCACGGCCTGGGGCGTGCCCACGGCCGTGTACTTGAGCATGGCCAGGATGTTCTCGCCCGCCGGGGACTCCAGGAGCATCTCGGTCTCCTCCGGCGTGAAGGGCACGGCGCGGCCGCGGCCGAGGAACGCGGCGACGCGGTCCCGCTTGAGCTGCTCGAGCTGCCGGTGGGCCGTGGCGTTGTCCTCGGCGGCGACGACGTTGACGCCGGCGATGACGTAGGGCTCGGCGAGCTGCTCCGAGGGCTCGAAGCGCTCCCGGTACAGCGCGACGGCCTGGGTCAGCGCATCCGGGGCGAAGTGGGAGGCGAAGGAGTACGGCAGGCCCAGCTGGGCCGCGAGCTGCGCGCCGAAGAGGCTCGAGCCGAGGAGGTAGAGCGGCACGCGGGTGCCCTGTCCGGGGTAGGCGTTGACGCCGTTGATCCGCGAGGAGTCGCCGAGGTAGGCCTGCAGCTCGAGGACGTCGTGGGGGAACGCCTCGGCGGCGGCCGGATCGCGCCGCAGGGCGCGGAAGGTCAGCTGGTCGCTGCCCGGCGCGCGGCCGAGTCCCAGGTCGATCCGGTCCGGGAAGAGCGTGGCCAGGGTGCCGAACTGCTCGGCGATCACGAGCGGCGAGTGGTTCGGCAGCATGATCCCGCCGGCCCCGAGCCGGATCGAGGAGGTGTGGTGGGCGATGTGCCCGATCAGCACCGAGGTGGCGCTCGAGGCGATGCGCTCCATGTTGTGGTGCTCCGCGTACCAGATCCGCCGGTATCCGGCGGCTTCCGCGGTCTGGGCGAGCTCCACGGACTCGGCGAAGGTCTGGGCGGCGGAACCGCCGACGGGCACGGGGGCGAGGTCGAGGACCGAAAGGGGGATGCTCACGTAGGCGGCAACCGCCGGGAGGCGCGGGGCATTCCCGCCGGGATCCGTGAGGAGCATCGCTTGCCCCGACGGGCGGCCGCCAAGTGCAAAGATCCCGTTGCAAAGAAATGCTTGCAAAGATTCTTTTGCAAGCGTAGTCTTCCAGCATGAACCCCGACGACCACGCCGAACGGTACGGCAGCCGCCAGCTGGACCTGGCGGCCCTGAAGGTCCTGAGCCACCCCATCCGCCTCCAGCTGCTGGAGATGCTCTCCCGCTACGGAGCGCAGACGGCGAGCGGGCTGGCCGCGCGGATCGGCGAGTCGAGCGGTTCGACGAGCTACCACCTCCGCCAGCTGGCCAAGCACGATCTGGTCCGCGAGGTCGAGGGCAAGGGCTCGGCCCGCGAACGGTGGTGGGAGAGGCCTCCCGGCGCCATCAACATCTCGCCTCCGGACGACGGAGACGACCGCGCGGCCCTCGCGGCGGCCCGGATCGTCGCCCGGCAGTTCGAGCAGAACAGGGCCCAGGCCCTCGACGACTTCATCCGCTTCGGCGACGAGCGCCTGCCCCAGGAATGGATGCAGAGCTCGGTGCTGAACTCCTCCAACCTGCGCCTCGACGCGGCCCGGCTCGAAGAGCTCTCCCAGCGCGTCGTCCGTTTCCTCGCCGACCTCGTCGAGGAATACCGCGGCACGGGCGGCCCCGAGGCCCGCCCCGTGCAGCTGCACTTCAACGCGTTCCCGCTCGTCGACCCGTCCCATCCGGACGCCCGCGACCGGCTTCCCGCGCCACCGCAAGAACCTCCCGCCGAAGGATCCCGGCCATGACCACCAGCACGCTTGCCCCCCGGCCCCTCACTCCGTCCACCGCACTCGAGACCCCCGCCCGTCCGCTCCGCTCGGTCCCCCGGGACGGCACGACGTCGGTGCTCGCCCACGCGCTCATCGGCGCCGGAGCGGCGCTGCAGGACTGGGGCGACGTCCTCACCGCCCGCCGTGCGGCGCGGCACGCCGCCCTCCGCACGCCGGGCCGCGCCGCCCGCGCAGCGGTCCTGGCCCGCCACGAGGAGGCCCGCCGCACGGCGGCCGCCCGCGGCCACTCGGGGCTCCTGCCGTAGCAGCGGGAGTCCCGGCCCCCGCGCCCGGAACTCTGCCCCGGACGCACGAAGGCCCCGGACCAATCGGTCCGGGGCCTTCTGTGTGCGACTGCTGCCTAGAGGGCGCGGATGTCGGTGGCCTGCAGGCCCTTCTGGCCCTGGGTCACCTCGAACTCAACGCGCTGGCCCTCTTCGAGGGAGCGGAAGCCGTTGGACTGGATCGCGGAGTAGTGCGCGAAGACGTCGTCGGAGTTGTCATCGGGGGCGATGAAGCCAAAGCCCTTTTCGGCGTTGAACCACTTAACGGTGCCGGTTGCCATGTTGGTGTCCTTTCGAGACTGTCCGCAGGGGACGTAGGGGAGCAGCCACCGGACGTGGTGGCCGCATGCAGCTACGAGATTTACCGCGAGTCACAAAGAGACACGCCCCGCTGACGGGGACTTGGCACTGAATTTACTGCGAGAAAACTACGACTACACACGCAACGATACGCGACTTCACGCCCAGAACCTACCGGGTCCCCGGATCGGGTGGAAAAGTTCGCCCCCGGGTTACCCCGTATTAACCCCTACGGCTGGGTGTAGCGCTCGAGCACGAGCTCCACGAGCCGCTCCGGAACGGGCCGCCCCGCCGCCAGCAGCGGGGCCGTGACGACGTTTGCCCCCGCGCCGGCCACGCGGGCCGCGAAGTGGCCGGGCGCCAGGAGGTAGCTGGAGAGCACGAGCCGCCCGCCGCGGAACCAGGAGCGGCGCGAACGCTCGGCGGCGCGTTCCACGGCCGAGGCGATCGAGGGCTCGGCGGCGGAGACGAACGCCGGCTCCACGCGGCGCGAGAGGTGCTCGGAGAGCATCCGGGCCATGACCCGGCAATCGGCGACGCCCTGCGGATCGCTGGATCCGGCGCACGCGAGCACGACGTGGTCTCCGCGGCGCAGGCCCGCCTCCTCGAGGCGCTGTCCGAGGACCTCGGCGATGCGCGGGTCCGGGCCGAGGGCCCGCGCCACGGTCGCGCCCGGGAACCGGCCCGCGTCCCCGGCGAGGTCCCGCCGGGTGTGCACGCCGGCGGAGAGCAGGAGCGGCACGATCCGCGGGTTGCGCCCGGCGAGGCGCAGCACCGTGGACACGTCCGGTTCCTGCACGTCGACGAACGCCGGGAGGACGGACAGCTCGGGCCGGGCCGCGGCGACGGCCTCGACCAGGGCGCCGACCGCCGCCCGGCCCGCGGGGCTCGAGGTCCCGTGGGCCGCGGCGACGAGGGTGCCGGCGACGACGGGAGGCTCCCACCCCGACCACGCGGCGTTCGACGCCGGGGCGGACGCGGGCGGGGTCGGAATCAGCAGGCCCGTGCTCATGCCGAGGCCTCCGTCCCGGCGCGCTCCGTGCCGTCCAGGTCCACGAAGACCCGGCCCTCGTCATCGACATGCACGGGATAGACCGGGAGCGCGAGGCCCGGCTCGCCGAGGCACGTGCCGTCGTCGAGCCGGTACACCTGCTTGTGCAGGGGGCTCGCGATCGTCTTGACGAGGGTGCCGTCGATCATCCGGCTGCCCATGATGCCGCGGGCCATGACCTGCGCCCCCGTGGCGGGGCAGCGCTGGCCCGCGGCGTGGACGATGCCGTCGGCGAAGCGGTAGAGGGCGACCTGCGTGCCGTCGATCCAGGCGGCCTCGCCCCAACCGGGCTCGAGGTCGTCGAAGCGGCAGGCGGGACGCCACGTGGCGGACGAGAGGGTGCGGGCCTCGTCGATCAGGATGGTCATGGTGTGCTCCTCAGGGGTTCGGTGCGTCGGGGGTCCGGTGTGTCGGTCCCGTGTGTCGGTGTCTTGGCGGCCAGCCTGTCAGCGCCGTGTTACGGGTCCGGTTCCGCGCCCGTTTCCCTGCCGTAAATCCGCTCTCACGCCGGTCCCGGGCACCGCGTGAGGCGCCGGTTGGCGGCGCCCGGCGCCCATGTTTCCGGCAGGTTTCGCCCGGCTCACCGGGATTCCGGGGGTGCAGGAAGACAACGTTGCGCCGCCGAAACACTTCGGACACCACGGGGCAAAACCCGCTTCCTAGGCTGGATCCACAGCACCACGGAGGGGTGCACGCCACGGCGTCCCTCCGGCCGCACCACCGCGTTGCCCACCACGGCGCGAACCAAGCGAGGACCCACCATGAGCAGCCACCACAGCATCCCCGAAGCCGCCAGCGGTGCCGCGGGCGCCCCGTCGCCCCGCCGCGTCGTCGTGATCGGCGGCGGCCCCGCGGCCCACCGCTTCACGGAGGCCATGGCCTCCCGCGGCCTCGACGGCAGCACCGTCACCGTCCTGACGGAGGAGGCCCACGTCCCCTACGACCGCGTCGCCCTCTCCAAGGCGCTCACCGAGACGGACGTCGATCTCACCCTCGGCGAGCGGGGCCTCTGGGAGACGCCCGGCATCGAGCTCGTCACGGGGGCCCGCGCCGTCGACCTGGACCTCGACGCCCGCGAGGTGCTGACGGAGGACGGCCGCCGCTTCGGCTACGACGAGCTGGTCCTGGCCACCGGCTCCAACGCCGCGACCCTGCCGATCCCCGGCAACGAGCACACGCACGTCTACCGCACCCTCGAGGACGTGTGGACGATCAACGAACAGGTCGCGGTCCTCACGGAGCGCTACGGCCGCACGATCAACGCCGTGACGATCGGCGGCGGCCTGCTGGGCCTCGAAGCCGCGGCGGGCCTGCAGTCCCTCGGCGCCGAGCCGATCGTGATCGACGGCGGCAAGTGGCTCATGGGCACCCAGCTCGACGAGGGCGCGGGCCAGGCGATGGGCCGGCTCATCGCGGGCAAGGGCCTCACCGTCCACGGGGGCGTGTTCCCCGCCGCCGTCCTGACCGCGGAGGACGACGGCGGAGCCCGCGTCACGGGGGTCGAGATGGCCGACGGGCGGGTCATCGACGCGGACCTCGTCGTCGTCTCCATCGGGGTCCGCCCGCGCGACGAGATCGCTCGGACGGTCAACGCCCGCCTCGGCACCGAGGACGCTCCCGTCTTCCGGATGGGCGCCCGCGGCGGGATCGTCATCGACGCCGCGTGCCGCACCGACGTCGAGCACGTCTGGGCCGTCGGCGAGGTCGCCAACTTCGACGGGATGTGCATCGGGCTCGTCGCCCCCGCGAACACCATGGCGGAGATCGTCGCGGACCGGCTCAACGGCGGCGACGCCGAGTTCGGCGGCTTCGACACCGCCACGAAGCTCAAGCTCTCCGGCGTCGACGTGGCGAGCTTCGGCGACGCGTTCGCCCGCTCCGAGGGCGCGCTCGAGGTCGTCTACGCCGACCCGGCCCGCGGCGTCTACCAGAAGCTCGTGGTCAGCGACGACGCGAGGACGCTGCTCGGCGGCATCTTCGTCGGCGACGCCGCCCCCTACACCTCGCTGCGCCCGCTCCTGGGCCGCGAGCTGCCCGGCGAGCCCGGCGCCTACCTCTCCGCCGCTGGCGGGGGAGAGGCCCCCGAGTCCGAGCTTCCGGACGACGCCGTGCTGTGCTCCTGCAACAACGTCACCGCGGGCGCCATCCGCGACGCGGTCGGCGGTTGCGGGACGTGCGAGGGCAGCGAACCCGTCCAGGAGCTTCCCGCGCTGAAGTCCTGCACGCGCGCCGGCACCCAGTGCGGCTCCTGCGTGCCGATGCTCAAGAAGCTCCTCGAACGCGAGCTCGTCAAGTCCGGCGTCGAGGTCTCCCGCGCCATGTGCGAGCACATCGCGTTCTCCCGCGCCGAGCTCTTCGAAGCCGTCCGGCTCGCCGGCCTGCACTCCTACGAGGCCGTCATGGAGCGCTTCGGCACGGGTCTGGGCTGCGACATCTGCAAGCCCGCGATCGCCTCCATCCTCGCCTCCCAGCACTCCGCCTACGTGCTCGACGGCGGGCTCGGCGGCCTGCAGGACACCAACGACCGCGCCCTGGCCAACATGCAGAAGGACGGCACCTACTCCGTGGTCCCGCGCATCCCCGGCGGCGAGATCACCCCGGAGAAGCTCGGCGTCATCGCCGCCGTCGCGCAGAAGTACGGGCTCTACACCAAGATCACCGGCGCCCTGCGGATCGACATGTTCGGCGCCCGGCTCGAGGAGCTCCCGGACATCTGGAAGGAGCTCGTCGAGGCCGGCTTCGAATCCGGGCAGGCCTACGGCAAGTCGCTGCGCAACGTGAAGAGCTGCGTCGGCTCGACCTGGTGCCGCTACGGCGTGCAGGACTCCGTGGCCATGGCGATCGCCATGGAGCTGCGCTACCGCGGGCTGCGCGGGCCGCACAAGTTCAAGATGGGCGTCTCCGGCTGCGCCCGCGAATGCGCCGAGGCCCGCGGCAAGGACGTCGGCGTCATCGCGACGGCCGATGGCTGGAACCTCTACGTCGGCGGCAACGGCGGCGCGAACCCGGCCCACGCCCAGCTGCTCGCCCAGGACCTCGACGACGCCACGCTCGTGAAGTACGTGGACCGCTACCTCATGTACTACATCCGCACCGCGGACCGCCTGCAGCGCACCGCGCACTGGATGGAGGCCCTCGACGGCGGGATCGACCACGTCCGCTCCGTCGTCGTCGAGGACTCCCTCGGCCTCGGCGAGGAGCTCGAGGCCGCGATGGCCCGCCACGTGGATACCTACGAGGACGAATGGGCGGCGACCCTCGCGGACCCCGAGCGGCTGCGCCGCTTCCGCTCCTTCGTCAACGCGCCGAACCAGAAGGACGACTCGCTCTCCTACGTCGAGGAGCGCGGCCAGCGCCGCCCCGCCGGTCCCGTCCCGCTCGGCGGCACGATCCCCGTCGGCGCCCCCGCGGGAGGTGCCCGGTGATCCCCGGGACGCTGGACCTGAAGGGCCACACCGTCGTCGTCTGCGGCGCGCTCGAGGCCTCCCGCCGGGCCCGGGCCCGCTACCGCACCCTCGGCGCCGAGGTGATGTCCGCCGTCGCACCCTCCGACCTCGCCGCGCTCGGCCCCGTCCTGGGGCGCGCGAGCCTGATCGTCGCCGTCGAGGACGGCGACGCCCGCTGGGGCTTCCTGCCGGCCCTCTCCCGCGAGCGCCGGATCCCCCTGCTCCGCGAGGAGGGCGCCGGCGCGGCCGGGACCGTGACGCTCGTCGGCGGAGGCCCCGGGACGCCCGGGCTGCTGACCGTCGACGGCGTGCGCGCGCTCGCCGGGGCGGACATCGTCTTCTACGACCGGCTCGGGCCCCGCGGGACGGTTTCGGAGCTCGCCCCCGGCGCCGAACTCGTCGACGTCGGCAAGACGCCCGGGCACCACAAGGTCCCGCAGGAGCGGATCCAGGAGCGCATGGTCGAGGCCGCGCTGGCCGGCAAGGCCGTCGTGCGGCTCAAGGGCGGCGATCCGTTCGTGTTCGGCCGCGGCGGCGAGGAGGCGGCCGCGTGCGCCGCCGCCGGCATCCCCGTCACCGTCATCCCCGGCATCACGTCCTCCGTCTCCGTGCCCGCCTCCTCCGGAATCCCCGTGACCCATCGCGGCGTGTCCAAGATGTTCACCGTGGTCTCCGGCCACGAGCCCTTCTCCGACGCCGAGCTGCGCCACCTCGCCGGGCTCGGCGGGACGATCGTCGTGCTCATGGGCGTCGCGACCCTGCCGCAGACCACGGCGGGCCTGCTGCGCCACGGCCTCGCGGGCTCGACGCCCGCCGCCGTCATCGAGCGCGGCTACAGCGACACCCAGCGCACCACCACCGCCCGGCTCGACGCCCTCGCGGCCACCGCGGCGCGCGCCCGCTGCGCCTCCCCGGCCGTTGTGGTCATCGGCGACGTCGTGGCCCTCGGGTCCGACTGGATCGCGCAGGCCGCCCGGATGTCCGCGGCCGTTCCCGCGGCCCTGGAGGTGGGCCCGTGACGCGCCGCGTGTGCGTGGAGCCCGGACCCGGCCCCGCGGCCGGCCCCGTGCCCCAGGAGGGCTCCGCACCCGGCCCGGGCCCCGGCGTCGTCCTCCCTCCGGTCCCCGCCGAGGGTTCCCCCGCTTCGGCGGCGCCCGCCGCCCCGCTCGCCGGCTTCCGGATCGGCGTGACCTCCGACCGGCGCTCCACCGAGCTCATCGAGGCGCTCGAGCGCCGCGGCGGGTGCGTCCTCCACGCCCCCGTGCTGCGCATCGCCCCCATCGCGGAGGACGCCGAGCTCGTCGAGGAGACGCGGCGCATCATCGAGGCCCGGCCCGACTACCTCCTCGTCACCACCGCCTACGGGATGCGGCGCTGGATCGACGCCGCCGAGGCCCACGGGCACGGCGAGGCGCTCGCCGAGGTCCTCGAATCCGCCAGCATCCACGTGCGCGGACCCAAGGCGCGCGGCGCCGTCCGCGCCGCCGGGTTCACCGACGACGGCATCAGCGACGACGAGCGGACCGCGACCCTCGTCGACGCCGTGATCGAGCGCGGCGTCGACGGGCGCACCGTGGCCCTGCAGCTGCACGGGCATACCGACCTCGACGGGATCGCCCGGCTGAGCGCGGCCGGCGCCCGCGTCCTGACCGTCTCGCCCTACCGCTGGGTCGTGCCGCAGGACAGCGAGGAGAAGGTCGAGCGGCTCATCGACGCCGCCTGCGGGGGTGGGCTCGACGTCGTCACCTTCACCTCCGCGCCGGCCGTCGACGCGCTCTGGAGCGCGGCCCAGGAACGCGGGAGGTACTGGGAGCTCGTCCAGGCGTTCCAGACCACGCTGACCGCGGCGGCCGTCGGGCCCGTCACCGCGCAACCCCTGTACGACGCCGGGATCGAACCCCTCGTGCCCGAGCGGTACCGGATGGGTGCGCTGATCCGGCAGGTCGTCGAGTTCCTCGGCGACCGCGGGACGCAACGCTATGCGACGACGCTGGGGGAGTGCGTCGTGCGGGGGAACACCGTCGAGCTCGGCGGGGCCCAGACCGAGCTGACGGCCTCGCAGCTGGCGATGTTCCGCGCGCTCGCCGACGCCCAGGGGGCCGTGCTGCCGCGCTCCGAGCTCATGGGGCTGCTGCCCGAGTCGCCCGGGGAGCACGCGCTCGACATGGCCGTGAGCCGCTTGCGGCAGGCGCTGCCGGCGGCCGCGCTCGTCGCGACGGTCATCAAACGGGGGTACCGGCTGAACGTGTGATGCGTTGCGTGGATCGTGGGCGAGCCGCCCTCCACAGCGCTGGATTCCGCGGGGTTGTCCACGGGGCCGGGGTGCCGGGGCAAAGTGTCGGGGCGCGTCCGTAGAGTAGTACACATGTTCGAAGAATCGATGTTGGAGCCGCCGGGAGGGCCGGTTCCAGACATGCTCGGTGCCCCTGCCGAACCCGCCTTGCGGTTGAGCGCCCGTCGGGTCGCGGCCTTTGCGGCGCTCGTGGGCTCGGCCGCGTTGTTCGACCCGGATTCCGGCCTGCCGGACCACTCGGCCGACGAAGCGCTCGAGATGCTCAGGGAGCTCGAAGTCCTCAAGTCGGCGGCCTGCGCGGCACAGGCCCGGCTCGCCGCCGGATTCGACCACGTCGTGCGCTCGGACCGTGCCGCGCGGGGCGTCCCGGCCGAGCGGCAGGGGCAGGGCGTCGCAGCCCAGCTCGCGATCGCCCGCAGGGAGTCCCCGCATCGGGGCAAGAGGCATCTCGGTCTGGGCAAGATCCTCGTGACGGAGATGCCCCACACGCTCAGGGCGTTGTCCCAGGGCGTTCTGGACGAGTGGGGAGCGACGCTTCTGGCCCGGGAGACCGCCTGCCTCGCGCTGGACGACCGCCGGCGCATCGACGAGGACATGTGCTCGGACCTGGTTCGCGTCGACGGCCTCGGGCCCCGCGCCCTCGCGGCGCGGGCCCAGCAACTGGCGCAGGCGTTGGATCCGCACTCGGTCGTGGCCCGGGCCGCGAAGGCCGAGTCCGAGCGCCGCGTGACCTCGCGGCCCGCCCCCGACACGATGGTCAACGTCACGGCCCTGCTGCCGGTCGCCGCCGGCGTGTCCGTCGTCGCGGCGCTCTCCCAGGAGGCCGAGCGGTGCCGGGCCTCCGGCGACCGCCGCTCCCGGGGGCAGATCATGGCCGACACGCTCGTCGAACGCGTCACCGGCCGTCCCGCACGGGCACCGGTCGACCTCGAGATCCAACTCGTCATGACCGACAGGACGCTGTTCCAGGGGGACGCCGAGCCGGCCTTACTGAATGGCTACGGCGTCGTTCCCGCCCAGTGGGCACGGTCCCTGGTGGGATGCACGTTCATCCCCGGGTCGTCCGGAGTGGTCGTCGACGGCGACGCGGACGGTGACGATGGCGACGTCGGCGGCGAGCCGCCCGGGGCCCCCGATGCTCCTCCGGGCGACAAGGCCGCCCGGGTCTGGCTGCGGCGCCTGTACACGGCTCCCGGCTCCGGAGAGCTCATGGCCATGGACTCCCGTGCCAGGGCGTTCCCCACGCTGATGAAGAAGTTCATCACCACGCGGGATGCCACGTGCCGTACGCCGTGGTGCGACGCCCCGATCCGCCACATCGACCACGTCGTGGCCTTTGCGGCCGGTGGCGCGACGTCAACCGACAACGGGCAGGGCCTCTGCGAGGCCTGCAACTACGACAAGGAGGCCGAAGGATGGTCCGAGGAGACCGTGTCGGAGGCCGAGGCGGGGCGCCACGCGGTGGTCACGACGAGGCCCGGCGGCCCCGCCACGACCTCGGTGGCTCCGCCCCTGCCGGGGACCCCGGTGAACGGACTTCCCGCCGACCTCGTCCTCGACATCACGCCCCGGCATGGCCGCCGGCGCGGTGCGGCGTAGTCCGCGGGTGGCGAAGCGGGCCTCCCGGTCAGGCCTTCCCGCGCAGCGCCCGGGACACCACGACGGCGGCGACGAGCGTCACGACGATCGCGATGCCGGCGGTGATCGTGACGCCGGAGTCGAAGGCGTGGGCGGCGGACTCCAGCAGGCGGGCGGCCGCGGCCGATTCCTGCGCCGCGAGCTCCCCGGCCACCTGGTGGGCGCCGCCGAGGGTCTGCGTGGCGCGGTCCGCGTCGCCCGCTTCCACGATCGACGGGACGACGAGGTTGCGCGAGTAGGCGGCATTGAGGATGCTTCCCAGCACCGCCGTCCCGAGCACGGAGCCCACCTCGTAGGCGGTTTCCGAGATCGCCGACGCCGCGCCCGCCTTCGAGGCAGGAACGGCCGAGAGGGCCATGTCGTTGGAGAGCGTCTCCGCGAGGCCCACGCCCGCGCCCAGCACGCTGAACGCCGCCATGAGCGCCACGACGGAACCCGTGTGGCCCCACGCCAGTACGATCCCGTAGGCGACCGCGTTCAGCCCCAGCCCCGCGACCACGAGCCGCGAGACGGGCAGCCGCCGGGCCAGGGGGACCGCGAGGAATCCGAACAGCACCGTCAGGCCGAGCCCCGGGAGCATCATCATCCCGGCCCGCATCGGCGTCAGGCCCGCAATCAGCTGCAGGTGCTGGGCCAGGAAGTAGATGAAGCCGACGAACGCGAACACGCTCAGCAGGTTCACCGAGAGGGCCCCGCTGAAGACGGGGTTGCGGAACAACCTCACGTCCAGCATCGGGCTCCTGCGGGCGAGCTGGCGGCGGACGAACACGGCGCCGCAGGCCAGACCGAGCCCGGCGGCGAGGACGGGAACCAGTGGCGATTCGGCCGTCGTGGCCGCCTTGATGCCGTAGACGAGCGGCAGCAGCGTCATGGTGGCCAGCAGGATGCTCACGGGATCCACGGGCCCGGGCGACGGGTCCCGGGACTCGGGCAGCAGGAACGGGCCGAGCACCAGGAGCGGGACCAGGACCGGAACGGCGAGGAGGAACACCGAGCCCCACCAGAAGTGCTCGAGGAGCCACCCGCCCAGGATCGGCCCCAGCGCCGCGCCCCCGGAGAAGCCGGCGGCCCAGACGGCGATCGCGGTGCGGCGCTCGGAGGGGTCCTCGAAGATGTTGCGGATCAGGGACAGGGTGGCCGGCATGAGCATGGCGCCGAAGAAGCCCAGCAAGGCACGGGAGGCGATGAGCGCCTCGGCATGCGGCGCGAACGCGGCCGCCGCGGAGACCACTGCGAAGCCGGCGCCCCCGATCAGGAGCATGCGGCGCCGCCCCAGCCGGTCGCTCAGGCTCCCCATGGGCACCAGGAGTCCGGCCAGGACCAGCGGGTAGATGTCGATGATCCACAGCAGCTGCTGCGCGCTCGGCTCGAGCGCGGCCGACACCGCGGGAACGGCGAAGCTCAGCACCGTGTTGTCCACGGCCACGAGCAGGACCGGGAACATCAGCACGGCCAGCGCCGCCCAGCGGCGGCCGGCGCCCGGGCCGGCTCCGCGGCCGGTCGTGGTCCCGGCCGCGGAGCGGCGCGCGGCGGCGGTGGCCGTGGCGGAAGTGGCCGAGGCGGTGATGCGCGGTGCGGCCCCGCGCACGGGATCAAGCTGTTCCATGCCGATAACTGTACCGGCTGGACGGTTCAGTTGGCGAGCCGTCACACCGATGACTTCCACCACAGCCCCAAGCGCTAGAGTGCTACTCATGCCGCGACCACCAGCCGCCAGGGAGAAGATCCTCGAGGCGTACCGAGACCTGCTCAGGCGGGACGGGGAGCGCGGTGCCACGATGGACGCCACCGCCCAGCTGGCCGGCGTCTCCAAGGGCGGCCTGCTCTACCACTTCAAGTCCAAGGACGCGCTCGCGGACGGCGTCGTGCAGCGCCTGCTCGAGATCGTCGACGAGGACCTCGTATCCATGGCCACCTCGGCCGAGGGCCCCAGCCGCCACTTCGTCCGCAGCTCCGTCCTGGTCGGGACCGAGCTCGACGCCTACTTCGCCGCCGTCGTCCGCCTCGCCTCCGCCAACCACGAGCCGGCCCGCGAGGCGCTGGAGCGCGTCCACGGCCAGTGGCTCGGCCTGATCGCCGACGAGGTGGGGGACCCGCACGCCGCCGCGGCCATCATGCTGATCGGCGAAGGCCTCTACTACCACGCCATCATGCCCGGCGCCGAGGACCCGCAGTCCAGCGCGAGCCGCTTCGGCGGCTCGATGGAGCAGCTCCTGCTCCAGGTCGACCGCCTCAAGGCCGGCTGAGCCGTGGCGTTCACGCTCCCGCGCCGGCCATGGCGTGGCCGCATCGGCGCGCTGCTCGGCATCCTGCTGATGGCGCTGAGCCTCCGGGCCGCCGTCGTCGCCGTGCCCCCGCTGCTCGGCGAGATCGGCCCCGAGCTCGGCTTCACGTCCGCGACGACGGGCGTCCTGGCCATGCTCGCGCCCGGCATCTTCGCGGTCGCCGGCCTCGGCACGCCCCGGCTCATCGCCCGGTTCGGCCTCGAGCGCACGCTCCTGCTCGCGGTCGGCCTCGCGATGGCCGGCCAGCTGGCGCGCGCGTTCGTCGACACCGTGCCGGCCTTCCTGGCACTGTCCGCCGTCACGATGGCCGGCTACGGGATCGGCAACGTCGTGCTGCCGCCGCTCGTCAAGCGCTACTTCCCGGACCGGCTCGGCGTCGTCACCTCCGGCTACGTCACGATGCTCGCGATCGGCACGGCCATGAGCCCCCAGTTCGCCGTCCCTCTCGCGGGCGCGTTCGGCTGGCGCGGCTCGATCACGTTCTGGACCCTCGCCTCCGCCGTCGTCCTCTTCCCCTGGGCGGTGCAGCTGCTCCGCGACCGCGCCGAGCGCCGGGCGGAAGGGAACGACGCCGGACGCGGCACCGGAGTCCCGGGCGTCGCCGTCCCCGTGCCCCGGGGGAGCAGGCTCAACCCGTGGAAGCACCCCGTCGCCTGGGGGCTGGCCATCTTCCTGGCCGGGAACTCGGCCCAGACCTACGTCTACTTCACGTGGCTGCCCCCGTACCTGTCCTCCCAAGGCGTCGACGCCGGGACGGCGGGCAGCGCGCTGGCCTACTTCGCGATCCTCGGCCTCCCGGTGAGCCTGCTCGTCCCGCTGTGGGTCCCGCGGCTGCGCCACCCGATCGTCGCGGTGGGCCTGTTCACGGCGTGCTGGATCGTCGGCCACGCCGGGCTGTTCTTCTCCCCGCTCGAGGGAACGCTCGTGTGGATGACGTTCTCCGGCCTCGGCCAGGGCACGTTCGCGACCGCCCTGCTGATGGTCAACCTGCGCTCGCGCACGACCTACGGCTCCGGCGTGCTCTCCGGCTTCAGCCAGGGTCTCGGCTACGCCGGAGCCGCGCTGGTCCCCCTCGTCTTCGGCGTCGTCCACGACGCGACGGGCGGCTGGGCGGCGTCGTTCGCGATGCTCGGCGGCTGCATCCTCGTGATGCTCGCCGGGGCCGTGATGATCAACGGCCCGCGCCGCATCGAGGACGGCCCGCTCTCGCGGCGCTAGCAGGCGGCGAGGACCCTGCGCAGCGTCTTGAGGTTGCGCGTCGTGGTCCGGGTGGCGAGCTTCGACTTCGCCGAGGCCCTGGCCACCGCGGTCTCCAGGCTGGCGCCCTTCGGCACTTGCCAGTACAGCGCCAGGCGCCCGGTCGCGACGCGCTCGATGGGGGAGGGCTCCACCATCTCGGCTGCCAGCGCCGCGGCCACGTCCTCGCCCGTCGTGAGGACCGCGTAGTCGTGGTGCGGCACGCCGTCGGACGGCGCCTCGAAGGGGTAGCCGTCGACGATCTCCGTCAGTTCCCCGGGCGTGAACACCACGACCCACGCCTCGTAGCCGAAGGCCTCCCGCAGGGTGGACTCCACGGCGGACTTCACGTGTTCCGCGCCGCCGTCGGCCGGATCGGCGTCCGAGCCGAGCACGACGTTGCCGGAGGCCAGGAACGTCGCGACACCGGTGAAGCCGGCGGCGGTGAGCGCGGCGGCGAGGTCCTTCATCTTGATCCGGATGCCGCCGACGTTGATGCCGCGCAGGAAGACGGCGTAGCGGTGCTGCACGGGTGCGGACATGGCACCAGTCTGCCGCATCCGGCCCGGGCGCGCGTGGACGCGCCGCCCGCCCGGCGGTAGCTTGCTGCCATGACCACTCACGGGCGGGTGTCCTTCTGGTACGCGGGGACGGGCCTGCCCGCGCCGCGGCCGGCGCTTCCGGGGGATCTCGACGTCGACGTCGCGATCGTCGGCGCCGGCTACACGGGCCTCTGGGCGGCCTACCACCTCAAGCGCGCCGATCCGTCGCTCGACGTCGCCGTGCTCGAGGCCCGCTTCGCCGGCTTCGGGGCCTCCGGGCGCAACGGCGGCTGGCTCGCCAACACCATCACGGGCGACCGCAACGGCTACGCGGCCTCGCACGGCCGCGCGCTCGCCGGCCGCTTCCAGGAGCTGCTCAACGCCTCCGTCGACGACGTCATCGCGACCGCCGCCGCGGAGGGGATCGACGCGCACGCCGTCAAGGGCGGCGAGCTCCTCGTGGCCCGCAACCCGGCGCAGCTGGCCCGGCTCGACGAGCTGGAGCGCGAGGAGGCCCGGTGGCCGGAGGACGGGGCCGTCCGTCTCGATGCGGAACAGACCGCCGGGCGGCTGCGGATCTCCGGGGCCCTCGGCGCGCTCCACCTCCCGCACTGCGCCCGGATCCAGCCCGCACGGCTCGTGCGCGGCCTCGCGGACGCCGTCGAGCGGCTCGGTGTGAGGATCTACGAGGACACGCCGGTGCGGGAGATCGTCGGGGCGGGCGCGGGCGGGAGGACGACGCCGGGGCCCTCCTTCCCTGCCGCGCTCACCGGGCGCGGGCGCGTCACCGCGCGCCACGTGCTGCGCGCCACGGAGGGGTTCACAGCCGACCTGAAGGGACTGCACCGGCTCTGGCTGCCGATGAACTCCTCGATGATCGTCACCGAGCCGCTCCCGGACCACGTGTGGGAGCGGATCGGCTGGGCGGGCTGCGAGACGGTGGAGGACCTCGCCCACGCGTATGTGTACCTGCAGCGCACGGCCGACGGGCGGATCGCGATCGGCGGCCGCGGCGTCCCCTACCGCTACGGCTCGCGCGTGGACGCCGACGGCGTGACGGCCGGGCGCACGGCGGCGCAGCTGGCCTCCGTGCTGGCCGGGATGTTCCCCGACGCCGCCGACGCGCGGATCGAGCATTCGTGGTCCGGCGTCCTGGCCGTGCCGCGGGACTGGCACGCCTCCGTGCGGCACGATCCGCGCACGGGCCTGGGTTCGGCCGGAGGCTACGTCGGCACGGGCGTCACGGCGAGCTACCTGGCCGGGCGCACCCTGGCCGACCTCGTGCTCGGGCGCTCCACGGAGCTCACGGCGATGCCGTGGGTGAACCGGCCGCAGCGCCGTTGGGAGCCCGAGCCGCTGCGCTTCGCGGCCGTGCACGGGCTCTACGCCGCCTACCGCTGGGCCGACCGCCGCGAGGCCCGGGCCGGGGCCGCGGGCCCGACGTCCCTCCTGGCGCGGGTCGCCGACCGGGTCGCGGGCCGCTGAGGCGGGCCCCGGCGTCGTACCCGTCCTGCCGGGTCAGCGCTCCCGGCGCACCCGCGCCTCGTCCCAGACCGGTTCCTCGGATTCGTAGACGCGCCCGTCGGAGCCGAACACGAGGAAGCGGTCGAACGACTTGGCGAACCAGCGGTCGTGCGTCACCGCCAGCACCGTGCCCTCGAAGGCGTCGATCGCCCGCTCGAGGGCCTCCCCGGAGTGCAGGTCGAGGTTGTCGGTGGGCTCGTCGAGCAGCAGCAGGGTCGCGCCGGAGAGCTGCAGCAGGAGGATCTGGAAGCGCGCCTGCTGCCCGCCCGAGAGCGAGTCGAACGCCTGCTCCGCCTGGCCCGCGAGCCCGTAGCCGTCGAGGGCGCCGGACGCCGCCTCGCGGCCCAGCCCCGAGCGGTGCTCGTCGCCGCGGTGCAGGATGTCCAGGAGGCTGCGGCCGGCCAGGTCGGGGCGCACGTGGGTCTGCGCGAAGTAGCCGGGGCGGATCCGGGCGCCGAGCTTGACCGTCCCCTCGTGCGGGACGGGCGCCAGCACGACGTCGGACACCGGCAGGTGCTCCCGCTCCGGATCCGTGCCGCCGGCGGCCAGCAGGCGCAGGAAGTGGGACTTTCCCGAGCCGTTGGAGCCGAGGACGCCGACGCGGTCGCCGAACCAGATCTCCGTCGAGAAGGGCTTCATGAGCCCGGTCAGCTCGAGCCGCTGCGCGACGACGGCGCGCTTGGCCGTGCGCCCGCCGCGCAGCCGCATCTTCACGTTCTGCTCGATCGGCAGCGCCTCCGGCGGGCCGGCCTCGAGGAACTTCGCGAGCCGCGTCTGGGCGGCGTGGTAGCGGTTGGCCATGTCGGAACGGAACGCGGCCTTGTTCTTGTACATGTTCACCAGCTCCTTGAGCTTGGCGTGCTCCTCGTCCCAGCGCTTGCGCAGCTCCTCGAAGCGGGCGTTGCGGTCGGCCCTGGCCCCGACGTAGCTGCCGAAGCCGCCGCCGTGGATCCACGCCGAGGCGCCGTTGATCCCCGGCTCGAGGGTCACGATCCGCTCCGCGGCCTGGTTGAGCAGCTCGCGGTCGTGGCTGATGAACAGGACGGACTTGGGGGAGGCGCGCAGCTGGGACTCGAGCCAGCGCTTGCCGGGAACGTCGAGGTAGTTGTCCGGCTCGTCGAGGAGAAGGACCTCGTCGGGGCCCGCGAAGAGCGCCTCGAGGACAAGGCGCTTCTGCTCGCCGCCGGAGAGCGTGGAGGCCGCCCGGTGCTGGGCGCGCTCGTAGGGAACGCCGAGGGCCGCCGAGCAGACCTCGTCCCACACCGTCTCCTGCTCGTAGCCGCCGGCGTCGCCCCAGTCGACGATGGCCTGCGCGTAGCGCATCTGCGATTTCTCCTCGGCCTCGGGGGAGGCGTGGTCCGCGATCATCGCGTCCTCCGCGGCGGCCAGCTCGGCGGCGGCCGCGGCGATCGCGGGCGGGGCGGCGGAGACGAGGAGGTCGCGCACCGTGGACTCGTCCCGGACCTGGCCGACGAACTGGCGCATGACGCCCATGGTCCCGGAGCGCCCCACCGTGCCGGCATCGGCGGCGAGGTCGCCCGCGATGATCTTGAACAGCGTCGTCTTGCCCGTCCCGTTGGGGCCGATGAGGGCCGTTTTGCTGCCGTCGGCGACCTTGAAGGAGACCGCGTTCAGCAGCTGCGTCCCGTCGGAGAGGAAGTAGTCGATGGCGGAGACGTCGATATGGCCCATCCGGCCATCCTAGGCGCACCGGCCCGGGACGCCCGCGGTGAGGTCAGGCTCGCTTTCGCCGGGCGCGGCAGCGGAGCGTGACGTATCCTCCGCAGGACACTGTCAGTTAGGCCAAACTTTGATGACTTAATTGAGTTCCAGTCGTAGATTTGGGGCCATGGAGCTGACAGGAAAACTTGAAGAAGCATTCAACAAGCAGGTAACGCTGGAGATCGAGGCGTCGGTCGTGTACCGGCAGCTCTCGATCGAGATGGAGGTCAAGGACCTCCCGGGCATCGCCGCGTGGTTCCGCGCCCAGTCGCAGGAGGAGATCGTCCACGCGGAGAAGTTCATCTCCCACATGACCGACCGCGACGCGCACCCGGAGATCGGCGCGATCAAGTCCCCGGACGTCGCGGTGAAGTCCGTGCTCGACGCCTTCGAGGCCTCCCTGGCCCACGAGAAGAAGGTCTCCGAGGCGATCCGCGACCTCTACCGGCTGGCGCAGGCCGAGGGCGATATCGACGCCCTGCCGCTGCTGAACTGGTTCGTCGAGGAGCAGGTCGAGGAGGAGGCCACCGTCTCCGAGATCATCGGCCGCGTGAAGCTCATCGGCGAGGACGGTAATGGACTGCTGCGCCTCGACTCGGAGCTGGGCTCCCGCCCGGCCGAGGGGCCGTAACCGGACAGGTCCGTCCCACGACCCGCAAGGGCCGCCCCGCGCTTCGGTGCGGGGCGGCCCTTCGCCGTCCACCGGGATGCCGGCCGCCCACCGGGATGCCCGCCGCCCACCGGACCGCGCTCAGGCCTACGACTTGCGGATCGTGTCCCGGAGCCGCTCCATCTCCCGGCGGTCCTTCTTGGTGGGCCGGCCCGTCCCGCGGTCGCGGACGGGGACCATCGGCACGACCTCGCGGGGCCGTTCGGGCGTGTGGTCGGCGTAGCAGCGGGCCGCGGCCTCGGCCCCGACGCGCTTGGAGATCAGCTGCCGTACCTCGAGGATCCGGTCGAATCCGTGCTGGCGGACCCGGAGCACGTCGCCGGGGACGATCGTCTGCGCGGCCTTGGCCGGGCGGTCGTTGACGCGGACGTGTCCGGCGCGGCACGCGGCCGTCGCCGCCGAGCGGGTTTTGTAGGCGCGAACGGCCCAGAGCCAGGCGTCGACGCGGGTGGAAGAGGCTGCCGGAGTCATGGTGCGTCGATCCTATCGGGAGCCCAGGGCGAATTATTGGGGCTGATGGGAAGAAAGTTGTGGAACGACACTTATGTGAAGCATGTGTCTTCAGCTACTCTGGGTTCTGGGTCGGCTCTGTGGGGGGTTGGGCCCACGTTCCGACCGCGACCGGACCCGATCCGGCCCCAACTCAAAAGGGTGATTCGACATGGCCTCAGCCCGCCGTGCCTTGTCCGTTTCCACGACCTCGGCCCTCGCCGTCGCGCTGCTGGCGGCTCCCGCCGCGCAGGCCGCCCCGGCCCTCGCCCTCGTCCCGGGCCCGCCGGGAACCCTGCCGGCCTCCCTGCCCGCGGCCCCGGCCGCCGCCAAGACGGTGCTGCCGCTCAAGGCCGGCAGCTACCGCTTCTCCTCCCGCTACGGGGCGCGCTGCATCCCGACGATCGGCGGTTCGACGAACCACCTGGGCCAGGACCTCGGCGCCGCCAACAACGACCCGATCTACGCGGTCGCGGACGGCACGGTGACCCGCACCAACAACGGCACGAGCGCCTCGAGCGGCTACATCGTGGTCAAGCACGTGATCGGCGGGCGGACCTTCCACACCGTCTACGTGCACATGTGGAACGCGACGACCCACGTCAAGGCCGGGAGCACGGTCAAGGCGGGGCAGCAGATCGGCCTCGTCGGCTCCTCGGGCCCCTCCACCGGGCCGCATCTGCACTTCGAGGTCTGGGAGGGAGCCTGGTACACGGGCAAGCACCTCGACCCCACGGCCTGGCTGAAGTCCCGCGGCGTCGACCTCGCCGCCAACGCGAGCCTGATCTACCCTGACCTGCGGCCGACCTCGTGCGGCTACTTCGCGGCGACCGCCACGACCCTGCGCGCGGCCGCGAGCTCGACGTCGGCCGTCCTGAAGAACCTGCCCGTGAACACCGCCATGACCGGCGTCCCGGGCGACATGGCCAACGGATTCGTCCGCGTCACCGCGGCGGGCGTCAAGGGCTGGGTGCCCCACGCCGCCGTCTCGCCGATCAAGGTCAAGACCGGTACGACGCCGGCGCCGTCCGTCCCCGACGCCGGAGACCTCGCGCCCGTGGGCACGGTGAAGCCCGTCGGGGCGAACTACAAGGCCATCTCGGCCGTCAACATCCGCCAGGCGGCCTCGACCTCCTCCCCCGTGCTGCGGGTGCTCCCGAAGGACGCGGTGGTCGCCGTGAGCGAGGAGAGCAACGGCTGGTACAAGCTCAGCTACTCCGGCTCCACGGGCTGGGTCTACTCGAGCTACCTCGCCGCGACGGGCACCACGCCCGCGCCGGCCCCGAAGCCGACCACTCCCGCCCCGGCCCCGAAGCCGGCCACCCCCGCGCCGAAGCCGGCCACTCCGGCTCCCGCCGCGACGACGCACACCACGACCGCGAACCTGAACCTGCGCGCGGGTGCGGGCACGCGCCACAAGGTCCTCAAGGTCCTCGCCAACGGCACCGCGGTGACGCAGCTCGCGGTGAGTGGAACCTGGATCCAGGTCAAGGCCGGCACGACGACGGGGTGGGTCTCCTCGCAGTACCTGAAGAAGGCCGCCGCGGCGGCCGCGCCGAAGCCCGCGACCCCGGCGCCGAAGCCCGCCACGCCCGCCCCGGCCCCGAAACCGGCCACCCCCGAGCCGAAGCCCGCGACCCCGGCTCCCGCGGCGACGACGCACACCACGACGGCGAACCTGAACCTGCGCGCGGGTGCGGGCACGAGCCACAGGGTCCTCAAGGTCCTCGCGAAGGGCACCGCGGTGACGCAGGTGGCGGCCAACGGGACGTGGATCCAGGTCAAGGCCGGCACGACGACGGGGTGGGTCTCCTCGCAGTACCTCGCCAAGAAGGCCGCGACGGGCGGCAGCACCATCACGAACCTGACGCCGGCCAACTACCGCACCACCGTGCAGGTCAACGTCCGCAGGGGCGCGGCGGACAACCAGCCGGTCCTCAAGGTCCTCGCGAAGGGCGCGACGGTCTCCGTGACGGGCAGCTCGGGTTCGTGGCGGCGCGTCGTGGCCTCCGGTGTGACCGGTTGGGTTCCGGCGAGCCAGCTGACGGCCGTGCCCGCGGCACCGGCCAAGCCCGCGACCCCGGCCGCGAAGCCGGCGGCGAGCAAGACGACGACGGCCCGCGTGAACTTCCGCGCCGGGGCGGGCACGAACTTCGCCTCCCTCGCCGTGCTCCCGCTCAACACCAAGGTCACGGTCAAGGCCAGCAAGGGCGTGTGGTTCCAGGTGGTCCACGGCACGCGCACCGGCTGGGTCCACGGCGACTACCTGAAGTAGCCGGGAGCCCCCGTTCGGGCCGGCGCGAGCAGCGCGCAGGCCTGGGCCGCGGCGTCCTCGATGAGTTCCGCCGCGTCCGCCTGCAGCGCCGCGAGCTCCGCGGGGCCGCGGGCGATCGAGAGCGCGGCCGTGATCCCCGCCCGGCGGCACGCGGCGGCGGAGAGCCGCACCGTCCCGGCGATGACGACGACGGACGCCGCCTCCGGGGCGTGGCGCCGCACGGCGTCCACGACCTTTCCCCCGAGCGACTGCTCGTCGAAGGAGCCCTCGCCCGTCAGGACGATGTCCGCCGTGGCGAGGGCCCCGCGCAGTCCCACCGCGTCGCCGACGAGCTCCGCGCCGGGGACGGTCTCCGCCCCGAGCAGCGCGACGAGCGCGAGCGGCAGGCCGCCGGCCGCACCGAAGCCCGGCGCCTCGAGGAAGCCGGACGCCTCCACCTCCGCGTCTCCCGCGTGTCCGTCGTGTCCCCCGTGCCGGGCGAGGACACGCGCGAAGCGGGCCAGCCCCGCGTCGAGCGCCTCGACCTCGCCGGGCCCCGCGCCCTTCTGCGGTCCGAACACCGCGGCCGCCCCGCGTTCGCCGCACAGCGGGTTCTCGACGTCGACCGCGATCCGCCACCGGACCCCGCGCGCCCGCGGATGCAGCCCTTCGAGGTCCACCGCGGCGATCCGTGCGAGCCCGGCGCCTCCGGGCGGGACCTCGGCCCCGGCGTCGTCCGTGAAGCGTGCGCCGAGCGCGCGCAGGAGGCCCGTCCCGCCGTCGGTGCTCGCGGAGCCGCCGATGCACAGAAGGACCTCCCCGACGCCGTCGTCCAGGAGACGGCGCGCGATCAGGCCCACGCCGTGGCTGTCCGCGCGCAGCGGCTGCAACGGCACGTCGGCGACGTGGGGCAGGCCGTTGCCCTCGGCGGCCTCGATCAGCCCCGTGCGCCCGTCGGAGGAGATCCCGTAGCGGGCTTCGCGGGGCCGGCCGAGGGCGTCCGACGCGGCGACCGTGAGCGCCGGGGTCCCCCACGCGGCGAGCAGGGCGTCGAGGGTGCCCTCGCCCCCGTCGGCGAACGGGAGCTCGCGGATCCGCGCGCCGGCGCCGAAGACGGCGCGGGCGCCACGGGCCAGGGCGGCCGCGGCCTCGGCGGCGGAGACGCTGCCCTTGAAGGAATCCGGAACGGCGATAATGCGCGGCCCGGACGGCTCTGGGGTGGGGCGGGGTGACGACGGTGCGTTGTGGGACGACGGCTGTGTGGCGTGCGGCGAGGACATGGGTCGACTCTACGTCGGCGCCCGACCGCCGGATATGGGTAGACCGCCCGGGATTCCGCCTCGAGACGGCAGTAGTCGTGGGCAGGCTGCACATGCGGTCATGCGGTCATGCGGTCATGCGGTCATGAGGGCTCCGGAGTCCCATCACGCGCGGCGGCGAGGGCGAGCCGCAGGGTCAGCGCCTCCCGGGGATCGCGCGGATCCAGGCCGGAGAGGGTCGTGATCCGATCGAGCCGCTGCAGCACCGTGTTGCGGTGGGCGAAGAGAGCGCGGGCGGCTCCCGCGGCCGAGCCGCCGCACCCCAGGTAGGCGGCGAGCGTCTCGAGGTGCTGCCGTCCGAGCGGTTCGCACCGGGCGGCGAGGTGCCGGGCCGCCTCGGGATCCAGCGCGGCCACGGCGAGCTCGGCCGTGAGGTGCCGCAAGTGGAGGACGTTCGGCGGGGTCCCGTCCGCCTGCGGGAGGACGGCCGGCCGCGCGCACAGCGCGCCGAGGGCCTTGGCCGAACCGCCCAGCGTCGCGGCATCGGGGCAGGGGTCGCCGAGGAGCACGAGGCCCCCGTGGGCCCCGGCGGTCCGGCACAGGAGTGCCCGATCCGCGTCCGTCGCGGAGCCCAGGACCCACAGGGCGCCGAGGAACACGGCCGTGCGGAAGCGGCCGGTGGGAGCGAGGGCCCGCGAGATCGCGCCGGCCTGCCGGGGCGGACCCGGGGTGACAGCGGCGCGGCTGCCCGGGCTGGCGGCCTCGTGGCCCTCCGACCGGTCCGGCGCCTCGAGCACCGCGGCCAGGAACCAAGGGGCGGCGAGGGGTGGGTGGACCGCGGCGAGCGCTGCGGCCGCGGCCTCCGGGTCCGTCGGTGCCGTGACGAGCCGGGAGAGCAGCTCGCGGTCGAGGGCCTCGCGGCGGGCGGCGTCGTCCGCCTCGCGTTCGCGCGCCAGCAGGAGGCCGATCGCCAGGACGAGCAGGTCCGCGAGGGGCCCCACGCGGGCGGGTTCGCCCGTGATGCCGACGACGCCGAGGAGGCCGCCGTCGAACACGAGCGGCACGTTCACGCCGGGCTGCTCCCCGCCGCGGGCCTCGCCCGGATGGACGGCGACGGCCTCCCCGGTCCGGGCGGCGCGACGGGCGGCGTGGTGCAGCCGGCCCACGCGGCCGGGTTCGCGGGAGGCGACGATCAGGCCCGTCGGGTCCATGATGTTCACGTTCTGCTCCAGGCTTGGGGCGACGTGGTCCACGATCCGCTGGGCGAGGGCCGCGTCCAGCGCGGGTGCGCCCGCGCTCACGAGGCGGCGTCCGCCACGAGCAGCTCGTCCACGTGCTCGCGCAGCTCATCCCGCGCGGACGCGTCGAGGTCGCGGTCGGTGATGAGCAGGTCCACCTCGGCGAGGTCGGCGATGCGGCACAGCCCGGTCACGCCCCACTTCGTGTGGTCGGCCAGGACGATCGTGCGCGCCGCGCTGGCCATGAGCGCCCGATTGACCTGGGCCTCGAGCATGTTGGGGGTCGTGATGCCGCTCTCGACCGTCATCCCGTGGACTCCCATGAAGACGACGTCGACGTGCAGCTGGCCCAGGGCGGCGACCGCGAGCGGGCCGACGAGCGCATCGGAGGGCGTGTGCACGCCGCCCGTGAGGATCACGGTCTGGCTCGTGTTGTCCGCTGCGTAGAACTCGGCGGCGATGCGCGGCGAGTTGGTGATGATCGTCAGGTCGTTGATGGAGGTGCAGTGCCGGGCGAGCGTGAACGTCGTGGTCCCGGAATTCAGGGCGAGGGACATGCCGGGACGCACCAGGGCGGATGCCGCCGTGGCGATGAGCTCCTTGGGGCCCGACTGCAGGCCGAGCTTCTTGGCGAATCCGGGTTCGGCGCTCGTCGCGCTGGCCTCACGGGTCGCGCCTCCGTGGACCTTCGTCGCCGATCCCTCTGCCGCGAGCTGGTTCAGGTCCCGCCGCACGGTCATCTCGGACACGCCGAGCTTCTGCGACAGCTCGGTGACGCGGACCTGTCCATGTTTGTTCAGTTGTTCGAGAATGTGACGCCGCCGTTGCGGGGGGAGCATTTCGGTCATGCGCTGCATCCGTCCTGGGCCGGGGTCGTTGTTGGGCTCCACAGTAGCGGAGAATCCGCGGAAGTACAGGCCGGGCCGCTCGATGGGGGCCACGCGGGGAGGGTGGAGGCGACGCCGGACGCGGGTCGTCCGGGCCCGGCCCGAGTCATGCAATATTTTGTGCGGGGCTGAACTCTTGTGTTGTGTTGTGACGAATGGCATAGTGTCACACACGTCGCATTTCGAGCGGTTTTGATCGAACATGAGTGGTTTTATCAACACCACGGAATGCACCCTCCACGACCTGGATCCAGGCACAACAAAGGAGTTCTCGTGGCACCCCGTTTCGACCCACGCATGTCCGGCGCCCCGCTCTCGCCCCGCCCCCTCGGGCTCGGGCGGCACGCGAGCGTCCCCGTCAGCCGCCGCGCCGTCCTCGGAGGCGGCCTCGGGCTGTCCGTGATGGCGGCCCTCAGCGCCTGTGGCGGTGGCGGCTCTGGCGCCGCCGCCGGCGACGGCACCGGCGCCATCACCCTCGGCTCCAACCAGTCCGACGCGGTCCCCAAGGCCGCCTACCAGAAGATCGTCGACGCCTTCATCGAGGCCTCGGGATCGGAGGTCGGCGTGAACACGGTGGACCACAACACCTTCCAGGAGCAGATCAACTCCTACCTGCAGGGCGACCCCGACGACGTCTTCACGTGGTTCGCCGGGTACCGCATGCGCTTCTTCGCCGATCAGGGCCTTGCGGGGGACATCAGCTCCGTCTGGGAGAACATCGGCGGCAACTTCAACGAGTCGTTCAAGGAGGCCTCCACGGGCTCCGACGGCAAGCAGTACTTCGTCCCCGTCTCCTACTACCCGTGGGCCGTCTTCTACCGGAAGTCGGTGTTCGAGGAGAACGGCTACTCCGTCCCCACGACCCTCGACGAGTACATCGAACTGGCCGAGGGCATGAAGTCGGACGGCCTGACCCCGATCGGCTTTGCCGACAAGGGCGGCTGGGAGGCCATGGGCACGTTCGACATCCTGAACATGCGCATCAACGGCTACGACTTCCACACCCGGCTCCTCGCGGGCGAGGAGTCCTGGGAGACGGATCCCGTCAAGGAGGTCTTCAACACCTGGGCCAGGCTCCTGCCCTACCACCAGGAGGGCGCGCTCGGCCGCGATTGGCAGGAGGCCGCCCAGGGCCTGCTGCAGAAGAAGTCCGGCACCTACCTGCTGGGCATGTTCGTCTCCCAGCAGTTCCAGGACGCGGAGGGGGGAGAGGCCCTCGAGGACCTCGACTTCTTCACCTTCCCCGAGGTCAACCCGGAGCACGGCACGGACTCGATCGACGCCCCGATCGACGGCTTCATGATGAGCGCGCAGACCCAGAACGCCGGCACGGCCAAGGCCCTGCTCGAGTTCCTCGGCACGCCCGAGGCGCAGAAGGTCAACACCGATGCGGACAAGGGCCTCGTCGCCCCCGTGAACGGCATGGACACCTCGGGCTACACGGCCCTGCAGCAGAAGGCGTCCGAGGTCGTCGGCGAGGCGGCGCACATCGCCCAGTTCCTGGACCGCGACACGCGCCCGGACTTCGCCTCCACCGTGATGATCCCCTCGCTGCAGGCGTTCATCCGCGAACCGGGCAACATCGATTCCGTCCTTGCGGACATCGAAGCGCAGAAGAAGGCCATCTTCGCCGGCTAGGCGGAGAGGGGAAGGGAAGACCGATGAGCCAGACGAACACCGCGCGCCCGCCCGCGACGCGCAGGATCCGCCGCCATTCCACGGGCGACCGGGTGGCCCTCGCCGTCATGCTGGGGGTCCCCACGCTCGTGGTCATGGGACTGGTCTGGGGGCCGGCGATGGCCTCGGTCTTCCTTTCCTTCACCCGCTGGAACGGCGTCACGCCGATCGAGTTCATCGGGCTGCAGAACTACCAGCAGATCGTCACGATCTACCCGCCGTTCTGGCCCGCCCTGCGCAACAACGTCATCTGGCTCGCCGTCCTGGCGCTCATCGCGACGCCGCTGGGACTGCTGCTCGCCGTCGTCCTGGACAAGCAGTTGCGGGCCACGCGGTTCTACCAGGGCGTCTTCTACCTGCCCGTGGTCCTCTCGCTCGCGCTCGTGGGCTTCATCTGGACGCTCATCTACTCGCAGGACCAGGGCCTGATCAACCAGCTCTCCGGCGCCAACGTGAACTGGTTGGGGGATCCGGACATCAACCTCGGAGCGGTCCTCGTGGCCGCCGCGTGGCGCCACGTCGGCTACATCATGGTGCTCTACCTCGCGGGCCTGAAGGGCGTGGACCCCTCCATCAAGGAGGCCGCGCAGATCGACGGGGCCAACCAGGTGCAGACGTTCTTCCAGGTCGTCTTCCCCACGCTCAAGCCCATCAACATCGTGGTGCTCGTGGTCACCGTGATCGAGGGCCTGAGGGCGTTCGACATCGTCTACATCATCAACAAGGGCACCAACGGGCTCGAGCTGCTCTCGGTGCTCATCACCAACAACATCATCGGCGAGGCCAGCCGGATCGGCTTCGGCTCGGCGATCGCCGTGATCCTCCTGGTGATCTCGCTCGGCTTCATCATCAGTTACCTGTGGCAGACCTTCCGGAAGGACGCGCGATGAGCACCACCGCGACCACCGCCCGCACCGCCCGCACCGCCGCGCCGGTGCCCCCGCTGCGGCGCCGCCCCGTCCCGTCGGCACGCGTGCTCCTGCACGCGGTCCTGATCACGTGCGCGGTGGCCTGGATGGTCCCGCTGCTGTGGGCCGTCTACACCTCGCTGCGCCCCTATGAGGAGACGGCGGTCAAGGGCTACGTCTCCTGGCCGGACACGCTGAACTTCGACAACTACGTCACCGCGTGGACGCAGGCCGAGCTGCCGAAGTACTTCGTGAACTCGCTCATCATCGCCATCCCGGCGGTCGTGCTCGTGCTGTTCCTCTCCGCGATGGCCGCGTTCGTCCTGGCCCGCTTCAGCTTCAGGTTCAACATCCCGATGCTGATGTTCTTCACGGCCGCGAACCTGCTGCCGCAGCAGGTCATCATCACGCCGCTGTACCGGATGTTCCTCTCCCTGGGCCTGTATAACACCCAGCTCGGCATCATCCTGATCAACGTGGCGTTCCAGATGGGCTTCTGCGTGTTCGTGCTGAGCAACTTCATGAAGGCCCTGCCGGACGAGCTCGGCGAGGCGGCCCAAGTCGACGGGGCCGGCATCTGGCGGCAGTTCTTCCAGGTCATCCTCCCGCTGACCCGCCCCGCGATGGCGGCGCTCGGCACGCTGCAGTTCGCGTGGATCTACAACGACTTCTTCTGGGCCCTCGTGCTGCTGCGCGACGGCGACGCCATGCCCGTCACTTCCGCCCTGAACAACCTCAAGGGGGCCTTCTTCACGGACAACAACCTGGTCGCCGCGGGCGCGGTGATGATCGCCATCCCCACGATCGCCCTGTTCATCGTGCTGCAGAAGCACTTCGTCGCCGGCCTGACGCTCGGCAGCAACAAGTAGGAGCCCGTGTGATGACGACCGCTTCCCCCGCCCTGCCCTGGAACCTCGATCCGTCGCCCGGCCACGGCGCCCTGCCGGCCCGCGCGCACCTCGATTCGGACCGTCCGGAGGCGTCCCTCGACGGCGCCTGGGGCTTCCGCTACGCGTCCTCCCGCTCCACCGCCGTGGCGGATCCGGCCGCGCCGGACGCCGTCTTCGGCGACACCGTCCAGGTCCCGGGGCACTGGGTGCTCGACGCCGCGAACGGGCCCCTGGTCCTCGGGCAGCGGAACCGCTTCGGCTCGCCCTGGTACACGAACGTCGCCTACCCCTTCCCGTTGGATCCCCCGTATGTCCCGGACGCGGACGGGGTGGGCGACCACTTGCGCGCCTTTACGCTCGAGGAGCTCGGCTTCTCGCGGGATGTCCTCGAGCGCTCGGCGCGTGTGCTGCTGCGGTTCGAGGGCGTCGAGTCGGCCTTCCGCGTGTGGCTCAACGGCACGGAGCTCGGCCACGCCGCCGGGAGCCGGCTGACCCATGAGTTCGACGCCACCGCGGCCCTGCTGGCGCCGTTGGAGGAGAACCGGCTCGTGGTGCGCGTGCACGGCTTCTCCGCGGCGAGCTACCTCGAGGACCAGGACCAGTGGTGGCTGCCCGGGATCTTCCGCCACGTCACGCTGATCGCCGAGCCCGCGGGCGGGATCCGGGACGTGCGCGCGTGGGCGGAGTACGACGCCGGGGCGGGGCGCCTGGCGCTCGAGGCGGACGCCGCGCCGGGGTCCTTCCCGCTGACGTTGCGGATCCCCGAGCTCGGGATCGAGCACGTCCTCGAGGCGCCCGGGGAGGCAGGGGCGCTTGGGCACACGACCGCACGGATCGAGCTCGAGGTGGGCGCGGTGCAGGGCTGGACCGCGGAGACCCCGCGGCTCTACGCCGCCGAGCTCGCCTCCGCCACCGAGACGGTGCGCCTGCGGCTGGGCTTCCGCAGCGTGCGGATCGTCGACGGCGTCTTCATGGTCAACGGCGCCCCGGTGCGTTTCAAGGGCGTGAACCGGCACGAGTTCCACCCGCGCACGGGGCGGGCGGTCACCGAGGAGTTCACGCGCGGCGAGCTGGCGCTCATGAAGCGGCACAACATCAACGCGATCCGTACGAGCCACTACCCGCCGGACCACCACCTGCTCGAGCTCGCGGACGAGCTCGGCTTCTGGATCGTCGACGAGTGCGATCTCGAGACCCACGGCTTCGCCGCGGCGCACTGGGCGGGCAACCCGTCCGCCGACCCGGCCTGGCGCGAGGCGTACCTGGACCGGATCGAGCGCACGTGGCGCCGCGACGCGCACCACGCGAGCGTCGTGATGTTCTCCCTCGGCAACGAGTCCGGCACGGGGGAGAACCTCGCGGCCATGGCGGCCTGGCTGCGCGAACACGATCCGTCCCGGCCGATCCACTACGAGGGCGACCACGACGCCGCCTACACCGACGTGTATTCGCGCATGTATGCCACGCCGGCCGAATCGGAGTCCCTCCTGCGCGGGGAGCCGGTGCCGTCGGCCAGCGCCGAGGGCGCCGCGCGGATCGCCGCCCAGCCGTACGTCTTGTGCGAGTACGCGCACGCCATGGGCAACGGGCCCGGCGGGCTCGCGGACTACGAGGCCCTCTTCGATGCCTACCCCCGGGCCGCCGGCGGCTTCGTGTGGGAGTGGAAGGACCACGGCCTGCTCGCCGCGGCCCCGGACGGAGGCGAGGTCCACGCCTACGGGGGCGACTTCGCCGAGCCGGTGCACGACGGGAACTTCGTCCTCGACGGACTCGTCTTCGCCGACGGCACGCCCACCCCGGGGCTTCTCGAGTACGCCAAGGTGATCGAGCCCGTGCGGATCACCAGCGACGTCGATGCCGGAGCCCGAGCCGGAGCCGGGGGCGGACTGACGGTGCTGAACCGGCAGGACTTCGTCGACCTCTCCGCGTTCACGTTCACCTGGAGCCTCGCCGGGCACGACGGCGTCGAGCTCGCCTCGGGGGTCCTCGACGTCCCGCCCGTGGCCCCGCGGACCGCCGTGCGGGTTCCCGATCCGGCCGAGGTGTCGGCCCTCGGGGAAACGGGAGGCGCGGCAACGGGCGGCGTGCTGACCGTCTCCGCCCGCCTGGCCCGGGACACCTGGTGGGCCGCGGCCGGCCACGAGGTGGCGTGGGGCCAGTCCGTCGTCGGGGCGCCCGGTGCGACGCCGGACGCGGCCGCGGCGGGGACGCCGGATGCCGTGGTCGAAGCGCCGCCCGCGCGTTCCGGCGCGCCCCGCTTCGACCCCGCCGGACTCCTGGCCGGGCTCGGGGCCGTGGAGATCTCCGGCCCGCGGCTCGAGCTCTTCCGCGCCCCCACGGACAACGACGCCGGATCGATCGAGCCCACGCGCGACCTGCGCCCCGGAGGGGTCGGGGCCGTCGGTGTCGAGGCCCACGCGCCGGAGGGCTTCGACTGGGACGCCCACGCCGGCACGGATCCGGCCGATCCGGCCCCGCTGGCCGAGCGCTGGAAGGCCGCCGGGCTGCATGTGTTACAGCGCCGGACGGTGTCCGTGGAGCCTGCCGATGCCGGGCGTGCCGTCACGGCCGTCCACCGCTGGGCCCCGCCCGCCCTGCCGCTCGGCTTCGAAACACGGTGCGCGTGGAGCCGGCGCGGAGACGCGCTCGTGCTCGACGCCGAGTTCCAGGCGCTCGCCGACCCGGGGTTCCCGCTGGCCCAGCTCGGCCTCGCCTTCACGCTCCCGCACGACGCGCTCGACGACGCCTCCGCCGTCGAGTGGTACGGGGCCGGGCCGGGGGAGTCCTACCCGGACTCGTGCTCCGCCCAGCGCCTCGGCCGGCACGCCCTGCCCGCCGGCGCGCTGCGCACCGACTACCCCCGGCCGCAGGCCAACGGCCGCCGCGGCCGGCTGCGTCGGCTCAGCCTGGCCCTCGCCGGCGGGACGACGCTCGGGATCGAGGTCCTCGACGGCCCCGACGACGCCGGCTTCACGCTCTCGCCGTGGAGCCAGGCCGAGCTCGCCGCGGCGACGCACCCGCACGCGCTGCCGGCGCCGTCGTCCTGGGAGCTGGTGATCGACGCCGGCCAGCACGGCCTCGGCAGCCGCTCCTGCGGCGTCGACGTGCCCGCGCGGCACGCCCTGACCGCGGACCGTGCAAGGCTGGTGCTGGCGTTCACCCTGACGCACACCACCCCCGGCTCCCGCACCACCCCCGAATCCCGCACCATCGTGAAGGAGACCCCGTGGCCCTGATCCGCCTCGCCGGCGAAGGAACCGCCCTCGTCCTGGACCCGGGCACGGAGTCCGGCCCCGCCGTCGTCCACTTCGGCGCCGATCCCGGCCCCCTGCCCGGCACCGTCCCCGCCGGCTCCGTCCTGCACTCGAGCTACGACACCCCGCACGTCTTCCCGCTGTGGCCGCAGGCCGCCCACGGCTGGTCCGGGACCCCTCTGCTGACCGGCAGCCGCGAGGGCCGCGACGCCTCCGCCGTCTTCACCCACCCGCGGGTCGAGGAGGAGGACGGCGGCCTGACGCTCACCGCCGAGGACGCCGAGGCCGGGCTGCGGCTCGCGACCCGGATCGAGCTGCTCCCCGGGGGGCTGCTGCGCCTGCGCCACACGCTCGCCAACACGGGCGCGGCCCCGTACCGGATCGACGCGCTCAACGCCGTGGTGCCGGCCGGGCCCGCCGCCGTCGAACTGCTCGACACGACCGGGCGCTGGACGCGCGAACGCCACCCGCAGCGGCTGCCGTTCCGCCAGGGCACCTGGCGGCGGGACGGGCGCCATGGCCGGACGGGGCACGACTCCCCGCTCCTGCTCGCCGCCGGAACCACGGGCTTCGGCAACCGCTCCGGCGAGGTCTGGGCCGTGCACTTCGGCTGGAGCGGCAACTACGGCGTGTTCGCCGAGCGCCATTCCACCCCGCAGCGACTGCTGGGGGCCGGGGAGCTGCCCGGTTCCGGCGAGCTCGTGCTGGAGCCGGGGGGTGCGCACACGAGCCCGTGGCTCTACGCCGCGCACTCCACGGCCGGCCTCGACGGGATCACCGAGCGCTTCCACCGCTACCTGCGCTCGCGCCCGAACCACCCGCGCACTCCGCGGCCGGTCGTGCTGAACACGTGGGAGGCCGTGTACTTCGACCACGATCTGGGCGTGCTCAAGGAGCTCGCCGACACCGCGGCGGAGCTCGGCGTCGAGCGGTTCGTGCTCGACGACGGCTGGTTCGGCTCGCGGCGGGACGACACCTCCGGGCTCGGCGACTGGGAGGTCTCGCCCGAGGCCTGGCCCGACGGGCTCGAGCCGCTCATCGCGCACGTGCGCGGCCTCGGGATGGAGTTCGGGCTCTGGGTCGAACCGGAGATGGCGAACCCCGACTCGGAGCTCGCCCGGAACCACCCGGAGTGGCTGTGTCGGGCGCGCGCGGACCGGCTCGCCCCTACGTGGCGCCAGCAGCACGTCGTCGACCTGGCGAACCCCGCCGCGTTCGCCCACGTGCGCGACTCGCTCGACGCCGTCTTGTCCCGCGCCCGCGATGCCGGGCACCCGGTCTCCTTCCTGAAGTGGGACCAGAACCGGGACCTCGCCGACGTCTCCAGCGCCGGCGCGCCCTCCCAGCACGCCCAGACCCTCGCCGCCTACGCGCTCATGGACGCGCTCAAGGAGCGCCATCCCGGGCTCGAGATCGAGTCCTGCTCCTCGGGCGGCGGACGCGTGGACCTCGGCGTGCTCGAGCACACGGACCGGGTCTGGGCCTCCGATTCCAACGATGCCCTCAACCGGCAGGGCATCCAGCACTGGACGCAGCGCGTCCTGCCGCCGGAGCTCGTCGGCCAGCACATCGGCCCGGCCACGGCCCACACCTCGGGGCGCACCCACGCGCTGGGGTTCCGCGGCATCACGGCGCTCTTCGGCCACTTCGGCATGGAGTGGGACATCCGCGAGGCGCAGGGGGCGGACCGGGAGACGCTGCGCGGGCTGATCGCGCTCTACCGGCGCCACCGCGGGCTGCTCCACTCCGGCACCTCCGTGCGGGCGGACCTGGGGAACGAGGCGTTCGAGCTCTACGGCACCGTGGCCGAGGACGGCGGCGAGGCCCTGTTCGCCCTCGCGTGCCTCGCGGCGTCGGACGACGAGTCCCCGGGGACCGTGGCCGTGCCCGGCCTCGATCCGGCGTCCGCCTACCGGGTGAGCGCGATCGTGCCGGGCGGCGAGGCGGGGACGTTCGGGCACCGGAGGCCTCCGGCCTGGCTCGCGGAGCCGCTCGAGCTTCCGGGCGGCTACCTCGGGACGGTCGGACTGCCGATGCCGGCACTGAACCCGGAGCGGGCGCTGCTGCTGCACGTGGAGCGGGTGCGGTGAGCGGCGGCCAGCCGGGCGATGCCGGAGCGCCCCTCCCCGTTGAACGGAACCGTGATGACTGAACCCGTGCGTACCGCCCTCGCCGATGGCCGGGAGCTGCTCTACTTCCAGGATGCGGGCCGTCCCGCGCCCGCCGTGCCCCGTGATTCCCGGGACCTGCCCGGGCGGCCGGGGGCCTCCGAGCTCCGCTACGATCCGCTCACGGGGGACTGGGTCTCCTTCGCCGCCCACCGCCAGCAGCGCACGCACCTGCCGCCGGCGGACGAATGCCCGCTCTGCCCGAGCCGCGACGGCCGGGCGACGGAGATCCCCGCGGAGGACTACGACGTCGTGGTGTTCGAGAACCGCTTCCCCTCCTTCGGCCCGGAACAGCACGCGCAGGAGCTCGGGGCGGGCCTCGGTGCCGTCCACCCGGCGCACGGCCGCTGCGAGGTCATCGCCTTCGGGGCCGGCCACGCGGATTCCTTCGGCGATCTCGGGATCGAGCGCGCCCGCACCGTCGTCGAGGCGTGGACGCACCGCACGCGCGAGCTCTCCGCGCTGCCGGGGGTGCGCCAGGTCTTCGCGTTCGAGAACCGCGGGGCGGAGATCGGCGTGACCCTGCACCATCCGCACGGGCAGATCTACGCCTACCCGTACACGACCCCGCGGACGCTGACGCAGCTCCGGGCTGCCGTCGCCCACCGCGAGGACACGGGCGGGAACCTCTTCGAGGACGTCCTCGCCGCCGAGGTCGCCGACGGCTCCCGGATCGTGGAGCGCTCCGAGCACTTCACGGTGCTCGTCCCGTTCGCGGCCCGCATGCCGATCGAGGTGCACGTCGTGCCGAACCGCCACGTGGGCGACCTCACGGGGCTGACGGACGGGGAACGTGCGGAGCTTGCCGCCGTCTACCTGCGCCTCGTGCGCGGCCTCGACGCGCTCTATCCGACGCCGACGCCGTACATCGCAGCCTGGTACCAGGCGCCGATCGGGCATCCGGACGCGGGCGAGTACCGCTTGCACCTGCAGCTCACGAGCCCCCGGCGGGCCGCCGACAAGCTCAAGTACCTGGCCGGCTCGGAGGCCGCGATGGGCGCGTTCATCGGCGACGTGATGCCGGAGGCCACGGCCGAGCGGCTGCGCGCCGCCGTGCGGAGCGTCACCGTCCAGGCGGGCCCCACCGCGGGAGCCGCGGGCCGCGCCGCGGGAGGTGCCGCATGAGCGGGTCGTACGACGCCGGGGCGCTGGCCTCCGCCTTCAACGCACGGTTCGGGGCCGTTCCGGAGGGGGTCTGGGCCGCGCCGGGACGCGTGAACCTGATTGGGGAGCACACGGACTACAACGAGGGATTCGTCCTCCCGCTGGCGATCCCCCACAGCGCGCGCGTGGCCGTCCGGAGGACCGATTCGGGGCGGCTGCGCCTCGCGGGGCTGCAGGGGGCGGCCGGCCAGGAGGTGCTCGAGGTCGCCCTCGACGGGCTCGACACCGACGAGCTGCCCTCCTGGGCCCGCTACATCGCCGGGGTGCCGTGGGCGTTCGCCCGCCGCGGGGCTCCGTCACCGGGCTTCGACGTGCTGCTCGACTCGGACGTTCCGATCGGGGCGGGGCTCTCCTCCTCGGCCGCCGTCGAATGCTCCGTGGGACTCGCCGTGAACGAGCTGCTCGGCGCCGGGCTGTCGCGCGAGGAGCTCGTGCTGCTGTGCCGCGAGGTGGAGAACGACTTCGTCGGGGCGCCGACCGGCATCCTGGACCAGTCCGCCGCCCTGCTCGGCGAGGCGGACCACGCCTTGTTCCTGGACTGCCGGACCCGGGAGGCCCGGTCCGTGCCGCTGCCGCTCGCGGGCGCGGGGCTGGCGCTGCTCGTGATCGACACGCGCGTGAGCCACGCGCACGAGACCGGCGGATACAAGGAGCTCTTCGCCGCCTGCATGCGGGGCGCGGCGGAACTCGGCGTCCCGGCCCTGCGGGACGTGGCCGAGGAGGACCTCGCCACGGCGGCCTCGCGGCTCGACCCGGACGTCTTCCGCCGGGTCAAGCACATCGTGACCGAGAACCGGCGCGTGCTGGACACCGTGGCGGCGCTCGAGGACGGCGGCCTGGAGGACGGGGCCGGCCTGGCGGCGATCGGCGCCCTGCTGTCGGCGAGCCACGCGTCGATGCGCGACGACTTCGGGATCTCCTGCCCCGAGCTCGACCTCGCCGTCGACACGGCCCTGGCCCAGGGGGCCGCGGGGGCGCGCATGACGGGCGGCGGATTCGGTGGATCGGCCGTGGCGCTCGTGCGCGCCGGCGACGCGGCCGCCGTGGAGGCCGCCGTCAGGACGGCGTTCGACGCGGCGGGCTACGGCGCACCCGACGTCTTCACCGTGGTCCCGGGGCCGGGCGCGCGACGGCTCGTCTGAGCGCCCGCCGTCCCCGACGCTCGTCCTGCCCGGGGCGGGAGCCGGGCTACGCCGTCGTCCTCTTCCGGCCCTCCCCGCCCCGCTTCCCGGCCTCGAGCTCCTCGCGGTCCCGCCCGGTCCAGATCTTGATCACGGCCCAGGCCACGGCCGTGAGCGGAACGGCCAGGACGGCGCCGACGAGGCCGCCGAGGACGGTGCCGACCGTCAGGGCGAGCAGGATGACGAGCGCGTGCAGGTTCAGGGCCTGCGCCATGACCACGGGCTGCAGGAAGTTGCCCTCGAGCTGGTTCACGAGGATCACGACGCCGAGCACGACGAGCGCGATGACCGGCCCGTTGGCGACGAGCGCGACGAGGGTCGCGAGGATGCCGGCGAACGTCGCGCCGACCATCGGGATGAAGCTCGTCATGAACACGATCACGGCCAGAGGCAGGGCGAGGGGCACCTGCAGGATCGCGAGCGCGATGCCGATGCCGGCCGCGTCGACGGCCGCGATGGTCGCCGTGCCGCGGATGTAGCCGCCGAGCGTCTCGACGGTCCGGTGGCCCGAGTCGCGCCACTTGGGCTGCTGCTCGGCGGGGATCCAGGACAGGAAGAACTCCCAGATCCGGTCGCCGTCCTTGAGGAAGAAGAACAGGATCACGAGCAGCAGCACGAGCCCCGCGAAGAAGCTCGTCGCGGCCGAGAGCCCGGCGAACGCGCCGGCGCCGAACTGGCTGCTGGTCAGGAAGGACGTGGCCGTCTCCAGCGCCTCGTCGATCTGCTCCTGCGTGATGGTGAACGGCAGGTCCTCGATGAGGGACATGAGCTGGTTGAAGCCCGCGATGCCCTGCTCGAGGAGCGTGGGCCATTCGGCGCGGACCGCGAAGAACAGGGCCGTGCCGATCCCCCCGAGGACCACGAGCGAGCCCAGGAACACGGTCCAGGCCGCGAGCATCGCCGGCATCGCCTTGCGCAGCAGCCGCACGAGCGGCCAGAGGGCGCTCGCGAGGATCAGGGCGATCAGCACGGGCAGGGCGGCGAGGGTCACCTGCAGCAGGCCGGCGACGCCGACGGCGGCGAGGGCGAGGACGAGCAGGATCTGGGCCGCGCGCGTGGCGGTCCGCCCGAGGTTGTCGCTCCACAGCCGCGCCACCCGCTCCGGGGGCGGGGCGATCCCGGAGAAGGGGTCGTCCGCCGCGTCGGGCGCGGCACCGGCGCGCGTCGCGACGGCGGCCCGGCCGGCGGCGACGGGGGCCGCGGCGTCATAGTGCAGCGCGCGGGCGGCGCGGCGGGTACGGCGCTTGCGGAAGGGGCGGAACGTCATGGTTCTCCTTGTGGATGGACTTTCCCCCACTCTAACGGCGCCCGGCCCGCCCGGAGGCAGGCTCCGCCGGGGTAGCGCGCATCCCGCGGCGCCCGTACCGTGGCCCCATGGACGCAGAGACCACGTTGACCACGTTCCAGTGGGGCTCCGACGAGCGCGGCAGCCCCTGGCTCCGCTTCGAGGCGGACGGCCGCGCGTACGGATCCGACGGCTGCAACCGGCTCATGGGCCGCTGGGAACGGGCCGACGGCGATGCGGTGGCCGTCGGGCCCATGGCGTCCACGATGATGTACTGCGAGGGAGTCGACACGTGGCTCCAGGCCATCGCCACCGTCCGCGTCCTCGCGGACGCGCTGGAGGTGTACGACGCCGGATCCTCCCTGATCGGGTCCCTCCCCGCCCAGCCGATCCCGGCCTAGCTGGGCAGGGGCGCGTCCCGGCCAGGCCGGCGCCCGCCTACTCGGCGATGTAGAGCAGGCGCTTGTTGACGAACTCGTCCATGCCGAGCGGACCGAGCTCGCGGCCGAAGCCGGAGCGCTTGACGCCGCCGAACGGCATCTCGGCGCCCTCGGCGGCGGCGGCGTTGACGTTGCTCATGCCGACGTCGAGGCGCTCGGCGAGCTTGCGCGCGCGGTCCGGGTCCGTGCTGAAGACGGCGCCGCCGAGGCCGTACTGGGTGTCGTTGGCGAGCCGGAGGGCCTCCTCGTCGGAGGCGACCTTGTAGACCACGGCGACCGGCCCGAAGAGCTCCTCGGAGTAGGCGCGCATGCCCTCGGTGACGCCCGTGATGACGGCGGGGGCGAGGTAGGCGTCCGGGCCGTCGGAGATGGTGCCGCCGACGTGCAGGGTGGCGCCCTGCTCGACGGTGTCGCGGACCTGCCGGGCCAGCCCCTCGGCGGCGGCGCGCGAGGAGAGCGGGCCGTAGGTGCCGTCCTCGTCGGCGGCCGGGTCGCCGGGCTTCATGGCGGAGGCGAGGGAGGTCAGTTCGGAGACGAACTCGTCGTAGATGTCCTCCATGACGATCATGCGCTTGTTGGAGTTGCAGGCCTGGCCCGTGTTCTCCATGCGGGTCTCCCAGGCAGCCGCGGCGGCGGCCTTGACGTCGTCGGCGTCGAGGACCACGTAGGGATCCGATCCGCCGAGCTCGAGCACGGCCTTCTTCAGGTTCTTCCCGGCGAGCTCGCCGATGATCGCGCCGGCCCGCTCGGAGCCGGTCAGCGAGACGCCCTGGATGCGCTCGTCGGCGATGATGTCGGCGATCTGCGCGTGGGAGGCGAACACGTTCTGGTAGACGCCGGCCGGGACGCCGGCGTCGTCCATGATCTGCTGGATCGCGAGCGCGGAGCGCGGGCAGGACTCGGCGTGCTTGAGGATGATCGTGTTGCCGAGGACCAGGTTCGGGGCCGCGAAGCGGGCCACCTGGTAGTACGGGTAGTTCCACGGCATGATGCCCAGCAGCGGGCCGACGGGCAGCTTCTGGACCACGGCCTGGCCGCCGGAGAACGTCTTGATCGGCTGGTCCGCGGCGAGGCCCGGCCCCTCGGTGGCGAAGTAGTTGAAGATGTCCGTGCAGAACTCGGCCTCGCCCTTGGACTGCGAGAGCGGCTTGCCCATCTCCTCGGTGATGATCGCGGCGAGCTCGTCGGCGCGCTCGGTGAACAGCTCGGCGATGCGGGACACGATCGCGGCGCGTTCGGCGAGCGGGCGGCCCCGCCAGGCGTCGAAGGCGTCGGCCGAGGCGGCGAGCGCCTCCTGGACCTGGGCGTCGGAGGCGGTCGGGAACGTCTCCACCACCTCACCGGTGGCGGGGTTGACGACTCGGTACCCGGGTTCGGTGGATGCGGTGGCGGTGGAGCTCACGGCCGGTCTCCTTCTGCTGGGGTGTTCTGGCTGCTTGGTGGTTCGGGGCATGCCCGTGGCGCAACGGTTGAAATGCCACGGTAAACCCCATCATGTCGCGATTCGCGGCAAAAGTGAACCGCATCACGGAGGGCCTTGCCGGCATCCCGGGGTGGTGCCACGCTGGGGGCATGCAGACCGTCGAGGACGTCCGCCGGATCGCCTGGGGCTTTCCGGGGGTCGTGGAACGCAGCAGCTGGGGGCAGCCGGCCTGGTTCGCCCGCACGTTGATGGCCCGGATGTGGGAGGACGGGGTCCTCACCGTGAAGACCACCGAGCGCGAGGCGTTGGCGGCCTCCGACCCGGAGACGTTCTTCTGGACGCCGCACCACGAGCGCTCGCCGGCGCTCGTCCTGGTCCGCCTGGACCGCGTCGATCCCTCCGAGCTGGAGGAACTGCTCGACGAATCGCACCGCATCGCCGGCGCGGTCCGCGGCGCGTGAGGACACCGGGCCTCCCCGGTGCAGGGGGCTAGAACCGCGAGGAGCTGCCCGAGCCCGAGAAGCTGCCGCCGCTGGAGCCGTAGCCGGTGCTGGAGGAGGACGCGGAGACGCGGCTCGAGTCGACCTGCTGCGTGCCCGACTGGTAGCCGAGCGAGAAGGCCGGGAGCGAGTAGTACACGTGTCCCGGGTAGGCGGTGTCCAGGATGCCGACGCCGCTGCGCCGCGGCGTCCGGGAGGCGCTCTTCTGCGCCTTGTCCATTTCCTGGCGCATGGTCTCCGCCTCCGAGGAGGACTTCGTGTACTGCTCGATGACCGCCTCGGCGTGGGACGAGAGCAGCTCCGAGAGCTCCGTGCGGGCGTCGCGCAGCCGGTCGAGGGCGTCGTCCGGCGTGATCCGGTCCTCGGCCAGCTCGGCCCCCGTGTCCTCGACGAGCTGGAGCGAGCGCAGGGCGAAGCCCGTGAGGGCCACTCCCGTCGCCGAGCCGCGGAGCTCTGCGTTGTCTCCCGTGAAGAGCGTGTCGATCGTCTCGAGCTCGTCGGAGAACGGTTCCGCCTGCCGCCGCCAGGCCTCGGCCCAGCGGGAGTTCTTGTTCAGCAGGTCGTTGGTGTCGCGGATCGCGTCGTCGAGGCCGTCGAGCGTCACGGCGTCGTCGGCCCAGGCCTTGGCCTGGTTGACCGACTTCTTGGTGGAGCGCTGCTGGGGAGTCCTGGCCGTGAGTTCCCCGCGACGGGCGTGCACCGAGTCGTACTTCGCGTGGAAGTCCCGGTAGCGCTCCAGCACGAGTGCCCCGTAGCGGGACGAATCCGGGATCGTGCGGGCGTGCAGCTCCGTGGCCTCGAGGTCCAGGGTGACGTTGCGGTAGCTCGCATCGCCCCGCTCCAGGGCCGCCCCGAACTGGCGGCGGTACGACGCGCGGACCGCGAGCGCTCCGCCTCCGCCGATCAGGGCGACGCCGCCGACGCTGCCGGCGGCGACGTAGAGGGCGGGGGAGCGGTACCAGGGCCGGTCGATGCGCTGGGCGCCCTCCTCGACCGCCTTGATCATGCCGTCGGTCCACTGGGCGTCGCGCAGCAGGTCGAACGTGGATTCCTGGATGTCCTCGCGCTGGGAGAGGGGGATGGCGCGGTCGTCACCCATGTAGGTGCCGATGTGCCGCCCGACCGGGTCGAGCCCGACGAGGTAGAGCCCGTCCGCCCACTTCTGGCCGTCGGCGCTGAGCCATTCGGGATGGTGCTCGCGGGCGTAGGCGAGGACGCGCTCGTTGAAGTTGTCCGATCCGCGGCCCTCCTGCGTGAACACGACGACCTTCGTCGGCGAGTAGAAGTCGACCTCGGCCAGGGCCGGGTCGAGCGTCGCACGGTCCAGCACCCCGGCGGTGTCCTCGACGACGACTTCGGTGGGCGGGGCGGCGGAGGCCGCGGGGACAAGGCCGAAGAGCGCGGCCAGTGCGACGACGGCGGTGAGGGCGAGCCGCTGGATGGTGGAACGCATGGATGTCCTCCTCGGTGCGGATTTGTCCATCTCCACGCTATACCAGGGCCCCGGTCCGGCCGGACCCGGGAAACGAATGAAGCACCGGGCGTCCGCGGACAAGGAGGCGACAAACCGCGGATACCCGGTGCTTCTGATCACTCGCACCTTGAGAAGGTGGTTTCAGCCTAGGGGCCCTTTCTTGGAGTCCGCTGTGCGTGCGGTCGGAGGACGGTGGGAGCCCTCCGGGCCCTAGGTGCGCGGGTCAGAATCGGGTGGCGTGGCGCGCGGCGTTGACTCTGGCATCGCGCGCTGACGGTCGCGAACGGGAACGGGCGGGCCGTTGCGGTGTGAGAGCGTGCGGGATCGCACGGCGAGGGGCTCGTGGCGACTGTCGGTGCGTGCTGTGACGCCCCGGGACCCCTGGGGAGGCCTATGCGGGCGCCAGCCCGGCGGCTGTAGCGACGCGGAGCTTGCGGAGGTTGTGGCAGATCGTGTGGAGTAGCCATTCGCCTTGGGCGCCGGCGAGTCCGCGTAGCCGGAGCTGTCCGGCGTTTTGCCGGGTCTTCATCTGCCCGAACGCGGGTTCAACGATGGCTTTGCGGCGCGCGTAGTCGGTGCGGCCCTGCTCGGTGCGCAGCGCGTGCGCCATCCGCTCCCGCCGGCTCGCGTCCTCTGGGGCCGGGTCCGGGGCGCCGGCGGTAGGGAAGCTCTCGCCGTGACGTTGCCGTCCCGTCGCGATCAACACCTGTGCGTCCAGATCGTCGGCGGCTTCGAGGTTAGCTTCCGAGCAGTAGCCCGCGTCAGCGAGGACGACCTCCGGGGAACGCTCGACCCCTGCCGCATCAAGGTTCCGTAGGGTCTGCTCGGCCATCGGGACGAACTGCTGGATATCGGTAGCCTGCTGGGTGACCTCGGCGCTCAACACGATCTGGTGGCCCTCATCGACAACGGCCTGCGCGTTGAACGCGTAATCGAAGCCGCGGACCGTCTTCATCATCCGCGCCTCAGGATCGGTGAAATTGCGTTGCGCTTTCGGCTTCGGCGCCGCCGTGTCCACCGCAGTCGCGACGGCCGCGTCGGCCTGCTCAGGGGGCTGACCGGCGGCGTCGGCCTTCTTCCGCGCCACGGCTGCCGCCTTCTCGGCGGCGTCGGCCTCGATCGCGTCCTTCGCGGCACGTAGTTTTACCAGGCGCCCCTCACGGCGGGCCAGCTCCGGGGCGACCTCGTCCCCGCGCCGGTCCTGGCCGAACTGCTGATCCTCGGCCTCATCGACCGCCTCCGCCTCGGCGAGCAGCGCAGCGACCTCGGCTTGGAGCTGATCGATCTTCGGCACGATCCGGTCATAGCTCATCGCCTTATGCCGCGACGCGTTCGCAGCCAGCTTCGTGCCATCCAGCGCGACACGCCCCAACCGCACCAGCCCCGCCTCCGCGCAGACCCGCAGCACCTGCAGGAACAACCCCGGCAGGGCATCCAGGTGACGCCGACGAAACCGGGCCAGCGACCGGTAGTCGGGCGCCTGGTTGCCCGACAGCCACCGGAAGGCGATGTCGCGCTTGCAGCGCCGCTCCAACTCACGAGACGAGGTCGCGCCCGTCGCGTACGCGAACAGCAGCAGCTTCAACATCATCCGCGGGTCATACGGAGGCGCACCCGAGGCGGACGCGTACGACGCGTAGACCGGCGTCAGATCCAAGAGCTCTTCGACGACCTCGGAGATGAACCGGGCCTCATCATCCTCGTCCAGCCAGTCATCCAGACTCGGCGGGAGCAGGAAACACTGCCCCTGGTCATACCCACGGAACGTCTTCACCGCGCCAGCCCGCGCCACCGAGCCCGGCGCCCGCGCCTCACCCGGCTCAATGTCGAACAGGCCCTCCGGGCCAACAACTGCCTTCATGAATCGATTCTCCCAGCGCCACGCGCTATCCACCGGATTCACCCCGGCGCGTTAACGGAAGGATCTGACCCACGCACCTAGTAGTTCGACGGCGGATCGGAGGCCGGGAAGGACTCGTCCTCCCATTCCTCGACGAGCTCCTCGTCGTGGTCGTGCTTGCGGACCAGGGCGTCCTGGGCCGCGGCCTCCTCGGCCTTCGCGATGGCGTCGATGTTCTCGACGTCGCCGGGCAGCGGAACCTCGTCCTCGCCGGGGACGTCGCCGTGGTGTGCGCTCATGGTGGGCTCCTGGTCTCGGCGTGCCTGATGATCCCAGTGTGTCCCCGATGCGGGGAGGTGTCGAGGGGTCCGCTTAAAGGGGTGAGCACCGGCCGGTCGACTTTGGGGGGATGTCGATATCCGGCCGGTGCTCTCATCACTCGCACCTTCATGAGGTATCTATAAAACTAGGGCCCGAAGCTTGGCGTTCCCTGAAAAATGGGTCACAACGCACTGTGAATCGAGCGCAGCACCAGGGCGTCGCCCTGGCCGCCTCCGCCGCAGAGGGCGACGACGCCGGTTCCTCCCGTGCGCGCGAGCGCCATCGCCTGGTGCAGGACGAGCCGCGCCCCGGAGGCGCCGACGGGGTGGCCGAGCGCGATCGCGCCGCCTTCGCGGTTGATGGATTCCGGGTCGAGTCCGAGGTCGGCGGCCGATTGCAGCACCACGGAGGCGAAGGCCTCGTTGACCTCGACGGCGTCGAGGTCCCCGGGCGAGAGGCCCTCGCGGGCGAGGGCGGCCAGGATGGCGTCGCTCGGCTGCGAGTGCAGCGAGCCGTCCGGGCCCGCCGTCTGCCCGTGCGCTCCGACCTCGCACAGCCAGGCCAGTCCCGCGGCCTCGGCGGCGCGCTTCGAGGCGACGACGACCGCCGCCGCGCCGTCGGAGAGCGGCGAGCTGGAGCCGGCCGTGATCGTCGCGTCGTCGGCCGTGGAGAAGGCGGGCTTCAGCCCGGCGAGCTGCTCCGCCGTCGTCCCGGGGCGGATGCCCTCGTCCTCGGCGACCACGATGGGCGCGCCCCGCCGCTGCGGAACCTCGATCGGCGCGATCTCCTCGGCGAGCAGGGCGCGCGCGGCCTCGGCGCGCTGGTGGGACCGGGCCGCGAAGGCGTCCTGCCCGGCCCGTCCGATCCCGCGCTCGGCGTTGCCGCGGTCCGTCGCCGCGCCCATGAGCTCGCCCGTGAACGGGTCCTGCAGGCCGTCGTGCTGGAGCGAGTCCCGCAGCGGCGCTTCGCCGATGACGACGCCGGAGCGGAGCCCCGGGGCCAGATGCGGTGCGTTGGACATGGACTCCTGTCCCGCCGCGACCACGAACGCGGCCTCGCCGGTCCGGATCAGGCGCGCCGCGTCGATGACGGCCGTGAGCCCGGACAGGCACAGCTTGTTGATGGTCACGGTGGGCACGTTCCAGCCGATCCCGGCGCCGAGGGCCGCCTGGCGCGCCGGTCCCTGCCCGGCCCCGGCGAGGACGACCTGGCCCACGATCACGTGGCCCACGCGTTCGGGCCCGATCCCGGCGCGCAGCAGGGCGTGGCGGATGGCGTGGCTGCCGAGCTCGTTGACGGTCAGCGGGGACAGCGCCCCGCGGAAGCGGCCGAAGGGCGTGCGGGCCCCGGCGAGGATGACGGGGGTGTCGCCGTCGGTGGCGTGGCTCATGGTGTTCCCTCCTGGGAGCGGGTGGGGGCCGGGGACGGGGTGGTGGATAGGGTGGAGGCATGGCCGAGACCACGAATCCACTGGACGGGACGCGCGTGTCCTTCGACGTCGAGGGCCGGGGCCCCGCCGTCGTGCTGCTGCACGGTTCGGCGCTGTCCCGGGCGATCTGGCGCGGGCTGGGCTACGTCAAGGCGCTCAAGGAGGACTTCACCGTCCTGCGGGCCGACCTGCGCGGCCACGGCCGCAGCGGCAAGCCGCACGATCCGGGCGCGTACGCCATGGAGCTCGTCGCCTCGGACGTGCTCGCAGCGATGGACGCGGCCGGGATCGGCAGCGCCGCCGTCGTCGGGTACTCCTTCGGCGGACGCACCGCGTTCTCGCTCGCCGCCGGCGCTCCGGAGCGCGTGGAGCGGATCGCGAGCCTGGGCGGGACCTTCCGCTCCGCCGCCGGACAGGTCGAGAGGATCTTCTTCGACGGCTACCTCGATGCCCTGCGCGACGGCGGCATGCAGGCGTTCGTCGACGGCTTCGCGGCCGCCGGGCGCCCGCTTGATCCGGCCACGCGGGCCGCGTTCCTGGCCAACGACCCGCAAGCGCTCGTGGCCTACTTCGAGCGGACGGAGGTCCAGGAGGGGCTGCCGGAGGAGGAGCTGGCCCGCCTGGAGCTGCCCGCGCTCCTGATGGCCGGCGGCCGCGACCGCGGGCGCCTCGAGGATGCCCGCCGCGCCGCGGAGCTCATGCCCGCGGCCCGCTTCGCCGAGCTGCCCGGCCGCACGCACGCGTCCACGCTCTTCCCGGCGGACGAGGTCCTGGGGCATCTGCGTCCCTTCCTGCTCAACCGGTGAAGGCCGAGTGCCCCGTGATGGAGCGCCCGATGATAAGCGCCTGCACGGTCTCGGTGCCCTCGTAGGTGTGGATGGCCTCGAGGTCGGCGAAGTGGCGGGCGATCCGGTTGTCGAGCAGGATCCCGTTGCCGCCGAGCAGGTCGCGCGCGTTGGAGGCGATCTGCCGGGCCGTGCGCGTGCACGTGTACTTGGCGAGCGAGGCCTGCACGGGGCTCAGGGTCCCGGCTTCCTCGCGGCGCGTCATCTGCCGGACCATGAGCTGCATCGTCGCGAGCTCGGAGTGCATGCGCGTGAGGCGTTCCTGGATGATCTGGCTCGCGGCGAGCGGGCGGCCGAACTGGATCCGCTGGCCCGCGTACTGCACGGCCGTCTCGTAGCAGGCCATGGCGTGGCCGACGGCGGACCAGGCGACGCCGAGCCGGGTCGCGAAGAGGACCTTGGAGGTGTCCTTGAACGTGCGGGCGCCCGGCATGACGTGGCTGTCGGGGACGAACACGTCCTCGAGGCGGATGTGGGCCTGCCAGATGGCGCGCAGGCTCAGCTTGTTCTCGATCGTCGTGCCGGTGTAGCCCTCCCACTCCTGCTGGACGATGAAGCCGCGCACGTCGCCCTCGTCGTCGCGCGCCCACACCACGGTGATGCCGCCCGTGGAGCCGTTGCCGATCCACTTCTTCTCGCCGTTGAGGACGTAGCCCCCGTCCACGCGCGTCGCGCGGGTCTCGAGGGAGACGGAATCGGAGCCGTGCGTCGGCTCGGTGAGCGCGAACGCCCCGAGGACCTCGGCGCGGGCGAGCTTCGGGACCCACTGCCCGATCTGCTCCGCCGAGCCGCACAGCGCCACGGAGCGCAGGGCGAGTCCGGCCTGGACCGCGCCGATCGTGCCCACCGAGCCGTCGCCGCGGCTGAGTTCCATGTTCACGAGTCCCGCGGCGAGCGGGGACATCCGCGGGTAGCCGTCGACGTCGACGCCGTCGCGCAGGAGATCGAGCTCGCCGAGGCGCGTGGCGAGGTGGAACGGGTAGTCGGCGCGGTTCCAGTAGTCGTCGATGACGGGCCGCACCTCCTCGAGGCTGAAGCGGCGGGCGCGGTCCCAGTAGGCGCGGTCGGCCTCCGGGACGTCGTCGAAGACGCCCGCGGGGTCGACGTCGACATCGCCCCAGAGCTCGTATCCGGGCTCGACCGTGCCGTCGGGGAAGGGGGCCGTGGGGCGCGTACCGGTCGCGGGGGAGGAGGTCATGGAGGGTCCTTCGTCGTGGGGTTGCCTCCCACCAGCATCCATGACACTGCGTTTCACGTCAAGAAACGCGGTGTCACACGCCGAGGGCCCGCCGGACCTCGGCGACGATGTCCTCGGTCCCCGCGCCGGGGTCCAGGACGGTGACGACGACGGGGCCCCGCCCCGGCGTCGTTCCCGGTGGCGGTCCCGCCGGCGCGTCCGGCGCCGTTCCGGCGGAGCCCGGGCCCCCGGAGCCGGGGACCGCGAAGTACGGGGCGAAGAGGCCGGCCAGCGCGCGCAGCTCGCCCTCGAGCTCGGCCCGCAGGCCCGCACCGCGCGTCGAGAGCCAGCGCCGCAGGTAGGCGTTGTGGACGGCGACGACGCCCGCGCAGAACGCGATGCAGGCCGGGGGAACGGCCTCGCCCGCCGCGGCGGCCACGGGCCGGAACGCACCGGCCAGGCCGTGGCGGAAGGCGCGCTCGTAGCGGTGCGTGCTCACGAGCTCGCGGTCGCGCAGCGCCGGGACCTCCTGCAGGAGCCGGTGGCGCAGCAGGGACGCCTCGGGGCGGGCCGCGTGGTGGTCGAAGACGCCGAGCGCCCCCGCGACGGCCGCGTGGCCCGGGTGCGGCCCGGCCGCCGCGAGCGTGCGCTCGAGCTCGGCGAGGACGGACTCCAGGTCGGCGAAGACCATGTCCTCCTTGGTGCCGTAGCGGCGGAAGAACGTGCTGCGGCTGATGCCCGCCGCGGCCGCGAGCTGGTCGACGCTCGTGGCATCGAAACCCTGCTCCACGAGCAGGCGCAAGGCGTCTTCGGGGATCGCGGAGGGGGCCGTCATGCCCGAGAATCTAGCACGCCCCCCGCCCCGGGACGCCCGCCGCGGCTGTGTGCGACGGCCTCGGCGAGCTCGGCGAGGCGGTGGGCGCGGGAGGACTCGGCCGGCGTGAACGGCTCGCCCGGCCGGTAGGCGGTGAGCGGGGCGCCCGTCGCCGTGGGCAGGCGCAGGACCTCCCCGTCGGCGGCGTCCGCCGCGAAGGAGCCGGGCGGGCCCGCGGGGCGGCCGTCCCACGCCGGATCGGCGCAGCGGATCGTCCCGGCGTGCGCCACGCGCGCCGACAGCAGCTCGGCCACGGCCTCGGGCAGCACGTCCGGGTCCGCCGCGACGCGTGCCGCGAGGCCCAGGCTGCGCGTCTGCGCGTCCGCGAGCGAGAGCGGCGTCGTGGGCCAGGCCGCCGGGTGCCGGGTCCCCGCGGTGCGCAGGGCCGCGAGCAGCTCCGCCTCCGCGAGCCCCGCGGGTGCGGAGACGACGAGCTCGTCGAGGACCTCGCCCCCCACGGTGGCGAGCGGGTGGACGTGGATGGAGAGGATGTTGGCGTCGAGCACGGCGAGCTCGTGGGTCACCCGCTCGAGCGCCCCGGCCCGGTCGGGGAGCCCGAAGCGCAGCCGCCACAGCGCCTGCGCCGCGTGCAGCTCCTCGTGGCGGCGCACGTGCGGTGCGTGGAGGAACCCGCGCAGCAGCCGCGCCGCCGAGGGTTCCGCGACCCAGATCGCGAGCGCCGTCGCCGTGATGGTGAGCAGCAGGACCTTGGCGGTGAAGGGCAGGTGCAGGTGCAGCAGGGCCGCGTGGACCGCGAGCTCGACCGGCAGCACGGCGGCGACAAGCGCGACCGTCCGGCGGGCGCGTTCCGGCTCGGGCAGCTGCCCGCACTCGGAGCAGGCCAGGGGATGGGCCGGTGACGCGCGGCGCTTGAGGCCCGAACGGCCCGTGAGTCTCACCATGGACCCAGCATCGCCCGCCGATGTCACGCACGCGTTTCCGCGGCGTATCGCCCGTGTCAGATCGTTCCGGGGCGGCGGAAGAAGACGCAGACCAGGGCGGCGGCGACCGCGACGAGGCCCGGCAGGAAGAGGGACTGCCCCAACGCCGTGCTGAAGGCCGCGTGCAGGAACTCCGGGACGGACTGCCCGAGCGGTCCCTCGGCGGAGACGACGACGGACGCCGCGCCGTCCGCGGCGTCCTGCCGCAGGGCGGCCACGGCGGCCTCGCTCTCCGCCGTGATCCGCAATTGCATGAGCGCGGCGATGAGGGCCGATCCGAGCACGGCGCCGACCTGGCGCGTGGTGTTGTAGACGCCCGAGCCGGCACCGGCCTCCGCGGGGCCCAGGTCGCGCGTCGCCGTGAGCGAGACGGACGGCCAGATCAGCGCGCTGCCGAGCCCCATCACGACGGGAGGCAGGAGCAGGAGCCAGTAGGGCGTCGCGGGGCCCATGACGGCGCCGTACCAGAGCATCGCGCCGCCGAAGAGCAGGAATCCGGGCACCGCGAGGAGCTTCGGGTCGAGCCGGTTCACGAGGCGGCCTGCGAGCGGGGCCAGGACGCCGGCGAGCACGGCCATGGGCGCGATCATGAGGGCCGAGAGCGTCGGCGTGAGCCCGCGGACGGACTGGAGGTAGAGGATCATGGGGAAGCTCATGGCCGTGATCGCGAGCCCCATGCACGCGATCGCGACGTTGGCGAGGGAGAAGTTGCGGTCGCGGAAGAGCCCGAGCGGCAGCAGCGGCTCGTGCCGGTTCAGCCGCTGCCAGAGAAGGAACGCGGCGAGCACGGCGACGCCCGCGCCGATGAGGTGCCACACCGTGACGCCCCGGGCGATCTCGCCCCAGCCGAAGGTGTTGCCCTCCTGGATGCCGAAGACGATCAGGAACATCGCCACCGCGGACAGCGCGACGCCGGGCAGGTCGAAGCGGTGGCTGTGCCGCGGCAGCTGCGGCACCTTGGTCCACACGCGGGCCAGCGCGATGAGTCCCACGGGCACGTTGACGAAGAAGATCCAGGCCCAGCCGAGCGTGTCGACGAGCACGCCGCCCAGGATGGGGCCGGCCAAGGTCGCGATGCCCGCCACGGCGCCCCACAGGCCCATCGCGCTGCCGCGCCGCTCGGCCGGGAACATCCTCGTGATGAACGTCATCGTCTGCGGGGTCATGAGCGAGGCGCCCAGCCCTTGGGCGACGCGGGCCGCGATGAGCGTCCCCACGTCCCCGGCGAGCCCGCACCACAGCGAGGAGGCCGTGAAGACGGCGAGCCCGAGGAGGTAGACGTTCTTGGGGCCGAAGCGGTCCCCGAGCCGGCCCGTGATGAGCAGGGGGACGGCGAAGGCCAGGAGGTAGGAGCTGTTGACCCAGATGACCCCGTTGATGTCGGTGTCCAGGCCGCGCATGATCGCCGGCATCGCCGTGGAGACGATCGTCGAGTCGACGAGGATCATGAAGAAGCCGATGACGAGCGCCCAGAGGGCGGTCCAGGATTCGCGCTCCGTGGCCGGCGCGGGGGAGGGGGCTGTGCTCACTGGAGGAAGCGTACTCCCGTTCAGGGCAGCTCGACGCTCCCCGTGATGCACGTGACGGCGCGGCCGGAGATCCAGATCCCCTCCGCGTCGCGGGCCACGCCGACCTGGCCCGTCCGGCCCAGCCGCGTGCCCTGGCGCACCGTGTAGTGCTCGGGGGCCAGGCCGTTGGGGATGAGCCATTGGGCGAGGCCCGCATTGAGGCTTCCCGTCACGGGGTCCTCCGGGAGTCCCTCGCCCGGGCAGAACGCGCGGACCTCGTAGTCGGCCGGGGCCGAGGCGACGGCCGCCTGGAAGGCCCCGCCGGCCGCTTCACCAGGGGACGCCGGGAGCGGCTCGAGCTCCGCCCGGGCGCCCTTGGGACGCCCGGGGCGCGCCCCGTCGTCGTACGCCGTCCCGGCATAGGAACCGGCGGCGCTGCCCGGCGCCCCGTAGGCGCCGATGACGCCGACCTCGAGGCCCGCGAGCGCGGCGAAGTCCGGTTCGAGTCCGAGCACGGCCTCGGCGTCGCGCAGGAGCAGGCCGGCCCAGTTCGGCCCGTTGGCGACCCACTGGTGCGCCAGCACGTCGTGGGGAGACAGGCCCAGACCGGCCACCGCCCACTCGAGGACGTCCGGATCCAGCGGGCCCGTGCGCCGCAACGCCGGCGCCTGGAAGGACAGCACGCGCTCGCCGTCCGTGTCCTGGCCGAGGCGCACGGGGACGGGGCCGGCCCCGCACTCGATCACCACCTCGCCCGGCCGGGCCGGGACACCCCCGGACTCGAGCCACGCGTGGACGGTTCCGAGGACGGGATGGCCGGCGAAGGGGAGCTCGGTCGTGGTCGTGAAGATGCGCACCCGCAGGTCCGCGCCGGGAGCCGTGGGCGGCAGCACGAACGTCGTCTCGGCGAGATTGGTCCACGCCGCGAATCCCAGCATCGCCGCGGGGTCCAGTTCCGTGCCGTCGAGCACCACGGCCAGGGCGTTGCCCCGGTACTTGGCGGCGGTGAAGACGTCGACCTGCAGGTACGGGCGGGAGCTCATAGGAGCATCGTGGCACGCCCGGCGCGCCACGGCACCTCCATGACGCGGCCCGGGCCCCGCGTGGGGCCCGGGCCGCGGTGCGGTCCGTCGTCGGCGGCCTACCAGCGGTGGGCGACGTCCACGACGAGCCGGGATCCGGTCCCCGGCCCGTCCAGGACGAACGCGCGGAACGGCAGGCGGGCGCGGACGCCGAGCCCGAACGAGGTCTGTCCCTCGAAGCTGCCGAGGAACGCCACCTGGCGGAAGGTGGAGTAGCCGGGCACGGGCACGGCCTGGTTGCGGTTCGCCGGCAGGTACGTGGGCCGGCCGGCCGGGGTGTAGGCGGGGGCGCGGACGACGATCTGCAGGTCGGCGGCTCCCGTCAGGGGAACGCGGCGGCCCTCGCCCTCGGTGTAGACGGCCGTGACGTAGCGGACGTCGTAGCCCCGGGCCTTGCCGCGCAGGTCGAACACGAGGCGGTCGAAGCAGCCGTGGCGGCCGGCGCGGACGCCGGTGAGCTGCGCCGTGGACATCGCGGCGCGGGTCTCCGCGAGCGATCCCCACGTGATGCCGCAATAGGGTGCGGCGGCGGCCGGCGCAATGGGCGCCAGCCCGAGGCCGGCCACCAGCAGCGCGCTGGCGATTCCGGCTCGAAGGGTCTTCATGATGCTCATCTCCCTCAGGGGGTGGTTGGTGTGACGTGCCCATGGTGCGCCCGCTGCGCGTCCCGCGCCAGAGGTTTTTCCAAGTGCCGCATTTTCGTGACCGTGGGTCACGGCGTGCCCCCGGACGACGGCGGGGCGCGGCGCCGCGCAGGTCGCGGACGGGGGCGCGCGAAGGTTGCGGAACGGGGTGCGCCGGGCCCTCCGGGGCGGCCCGCGGTCACGGAGCGGTGGCCGAGGTCACGGAACGGGTGCCGCCGCGCTCCTCGCCGAGTGCCGCGACGATGTGGAACGCTGGAGCCATGCCCTACATCCCGACCCTGGTGCCGTCCTCCCTGCCGTCGCTCCCCGGCGCGGGAAGCGAACCGCTCGAGGCGATCACGGACTCCGTCGAGGCCAGCGGCGTGCCCGCCGAGGCGCTGCCGTGGATCGCCGTCGGCGTGGCCGTCCTCGCCGCCGTCGTCGTGAGCTACGTCGCCGCGTTCATCGTGAACCGGATCCTGAGCCGGCATCCCGTGCTGCGCTCGGACATCAACCGCTGCCGCATCCCCACGACGCTCGTGCTGTCCTTCGCCGGCGCGCTCAGCGCCCTGCAGGCCACGGCGCCGGACGCGTCGTGGCGCGAGGCCTCCGACTTCCTCATGTTCGTGGGCCTCATCGGGGCGATCGCGTGGCTCGCGACCGTCCTGCTGCACCTCGTCGAGAACTCGCTCCTGGCCAAGTACCGCCGCGAGAGTCCGAACCCGCGCCGGCTCTCCAAGCTCCGCACCCAGGTGAGTCTGCTGCGCCGGGTCGCGACCGCCGTCGTCCTCACCCTCGCCGTCGCCGGCATCCTGCTGCTCATCCCCCAGGTCCGGGCGCTCGGTGCGGGCATCCTGGCCTCGGCCGGCCTGATCTCCGTGGTCGCGGGCCTCGCCGTCCAGGGCACGCTCTCCAACGTGTTCGCCGGCCTCCAGCTGGCCTTCACCGACGCGATCCGGGTGGACGACGTCGTCTTCGTGGAAGGGAAACAGGGAAGCATCGAAGAGATCACGCTGACCTATGTCGTCGTGCTGCTCGCCGACGAACGGCGCCTGATCCTGCCCTCGACGCACTTCACGACGACCCCGTTCGAGAACTGGTCCCGCGGCTCCACGGAGCTCAGCGGTTCGATCCTGCTTGACCTGACGTGGCAGGCGCCGGTCGAGCGGCTGCGCGCCCGGGTCTCCCAGCTGCTCGAGGCGAGCGAGCTCTGGGACGGGCGCCACGGATCCGTCACCGTCGCCGACGCCGCCGGCGGCATGATGCAGATCAGCATCTTCGTCAGCGCCCGCAACGCCGCCGACCTCGCCTCCCTGCGCGGCGAGCTGCGCGAGCGGCTCGTCGCCGAGCTCCGGGAAAAATACCCCGAGGCGCTGCCGAAGCCCGTCGGTCCCCGGCCGCCCGCCTAGCGCCGGGGCGCCCGGCCCGCCAGTAGCCCCGCCGGGGCCGGTAACAGTCGTGAGATGGCCCACAGCCGTCGGGGAACGACGCCGGGGCGCGGCCCCCGCGACGGGGTCGCCACAGCCGCGGGATGGCGCGGATTCCGCGGCTCCGGAGTCGCCGGGGGCGTCCGGCCGCGGCCCTCCGGGGCGTCGAGGGATGCACTTGAAGTCTCAACGGAGGCACGCTTAGGTTTGTCTTGCCTTCGCCATTTAGAAAAGCTTTCGTGCCCAAATGGCCCCGCTCGCTGATAAGGACATCATGAACGCCTCTCGTTTCCGCCTCGGCGCCGTCGCCGGCGTCCTCGCCCTCTCCCTCGCCGCTTGCGGCGGCCAGGCCCCGGCCACCGAATCCACGCAGGATGCCGGCGCCGCCGCGGCGATCGAGGTCCAGGACAACACCGGCACGCACACGCTGACCCCGCCGTTCTCCTCCGTCGTCGCGACCGACAACCGCACCTTCGAGACCCTCTCCGACTGGGGCATCGAGCTGAGCGCCGCCGCCGTCGCCCTCATGCCGGACACCATCGCCTACACGAAGGACGCCTCGATCGTCGACCTCGGCAACCACCGCGAGCCGGACCTCGAGTCCGTCGTCGCCGTCGAGCCGGACCTCATCATCAACGGCCAGCGGTTCGCCGACTACGCCAAGGACTTCGGCGAGCTCGTCCCGGACGCCACGGTGATCGACCTCGACCCGCGCGACGGCGAGCCGTTCGACGCCGAGCTCAAGCGCCAGACCACGGTCCTCGGCGAGATCTTCGGCAAGCAGGCCGAGGCCGAGCAGCTCGTGGCCGACTTCGAGGCCGCCATCGAGCGCGCCAAGGCCGCCTACCAGGCCGACGATACGGTCATGGCCGTCATCACCTCCGGCGGCGAGATCGGCTACGCCGCGCCCTCCGTCGGCCGCACCCTCGGCCCGGTCTTCGACATCCTCGGCCTGACCCCGGCCCTCGAGGTCTCCGAGTCCAGCACGGACCACCAGGGCGACGACATCTCCGTCGAGGCCATCGCCGACTCGAACCCGGGCTGGATCCTGGCCATGGACCGCGACGCCGCCGTCGGCAGCGAGGACGGGGCCTACGTGCCCGCCAATGAGGTGCTCGCGGGTTCCGAGGCCCTGAAGAACGTCGACGCGGTCAAGGACGGCAACATCGTCTACATGCCCGCCGACACCTACACGAACGAGGGCATCCAGACCTACACCGAGTTCTTCAACGCCGTCGCCGACGCGTTTGAGGCGAAGAACTAGCCACGCCCGGCCGCCGGCCGGCGGCGGAGCCCGCATCCCACGGGCCCGCCGCCGGCCGTCCGCGCACCCACCGAACCCGGACGGCCCCACCGTGACCACCAGCACCGCGCCCCGCGCCCAGGCCAAGGGGCGGCTCTTCGACGTCAAGCTGCTGCTCGGCGTCCTCGGCGTCGCCGCACTGCTCGCCCTGTCCCTCGCGACCGGCGTCTACGACGTCTTCGGCGCCGAGGACGGCAACGAGATGTTCGCCATCACGCGCATCCCCCGCACCATCGCCCTGGTCCTCGCCGGCGCGGCGATGGCGATGTGCGGCCTCGTCATGCAGCTGCTGACCCAGAACCGCTTCGTCGAGCCCACGACCACCGGCACCACCGAATGGGCGGGCCTCGGCCTGCTGACCGTCATGGTGCTCTTCCCCGGGGCGTCCATCCTGGCCCGCATGTCCGGCGCCATCGCGGCCGCCTTCGTCGGGACCATGGTGTTCTTCCTCTTCCTGCGCCGCGTCTCGCTGCGCTCCTCGCTCATCGTGCCGATCGTCGGGATCATGCTCGGCGCCGTCGTCGGCTCCGTCTCGACCTTCTTCGCCCTGCAGACCGACATGCTGCAGAGCCTCGGGATCTGGTTCGCCGGGAGCTTCACGTCGGTGCTGCGCGGGCAGTACGAGGTCCTGTGGATCGTGCTGCTCGTCGGGGTGGCCGTGTTCGTGCTCGCCGACCGGCTCACCGTCGCCGGCCTCGGCGAGGAGATCTCCACGAACGTCGGGTTGAACTACAACCGGATCATCCTCATGGGCACGGGCCTGATCGCCGTCGCGACCGGCGTCGTCACCGTCGTCGTGGGCAACCTGCCCTTCCTCGGGCTCATCGTGCCGAACATCGTCTCGATGTTCCGCGGCGACGACCTGCGCTCCAACCTGCCGTGGGTCTGCCTGCTCGGCATCGCCATCACGACCGTCTGCGACCTCGTCGGAAGGACCATCATCATGCCGTTCGAGGTCCCGGTCTCCCTGGTCCTCGGGATCGTCGGGGCCGTCGTGTTCATCGCCCTCCTGCTGAGGCAGCGCCGCCGTGGCTGAGGCGCGCACCCTGCCGGCCCCGGCCGGACCCGCACCGCAACGCGCCTCCGGGCCGTTCCCGGACCACCGCGCCCGGCGGCGCTACTGGATCGTCCTCGGCGTGCTGGCCGTCCTCGCCGTCGGCTTCGCGTTCGGCCTCCTGGCCTGGGCCAATCCGATGCCGTTCGGCAGCGACGGCTTCTGGCGGATCGCCGAGCGGCGCACGCTCGGGGTCGTGGTCATGGCGGTCGTGGCCTTCTGCCAGGCCGTCGCCACCGTCTCCTTCCAGACCGTCGCCAACAACCGCATCATCACGCCCTCGATCATGGGCTTCGAGTCGCTCTACGTCGCGGTGCAGACCACGGCCGTCTACGCGCTCGGCGCGGCGGGGCTCGTGGCCTTCCGGGGCACGGGGCAGTTCGTCCTGCAGGTCGCGCTCATGGTGGGGCTCTCGCTCCTGCTCTACGGCTGGCTGCTCTCCGGCCGCTACGGCAACCTGCAGATCATGCTCCTGATCGGCATCATCATCGGCGGCGGGCTCGGCTCCGTCTCCACCTTCATGCAGCGCCTCCTCACCCCGAGCGAGTTCGACCTGCTCACCGCCCGGCTCTTCGGCTCGATCGCCAAGGCCGACGCGGACTACCTGCCGATCGCGATCCCGCTGTGCGTCGCGGCCGGCGGGCTCCTGCTCCTCGGGGCGCGGCGCCTGAACGTCCTCGGCCTCGGCAAGGACGCGACCCTGAACCTGGGGCTCAACCACCGCTTCGAGACGATCCGCGTGCTCCTGCTCGTCTCCATCCTCATGGCCGTCTCGACGGCGCTCGTGGGGCCGATGACCTTCCTCGGCTTCCTCGTCGCGACCCTCGCCTACCAGTTCGCCGATACCTACGACCACCGCTACGTCTTCCCGATCGCGTTCCTCACCGGGTTCGTGGTGCTCTCCGGCGCCTACTTCATCATGCGGAACGTCTTCTACGCCGAAGGCGTCGTCTCGATCATCATCGAGCTCGTCGGCGGATCCGTGTTCCTCTACGTCATCCTCCGAAAGGGCCGCTTGTGATCACGCTCAGCAAGGTCAGGAAGAACTACGGCACCGACGTGGCGATCGGTCCCGTCGACCTCGAGATCCCCGCCGGCGGCGTCACGGCCCTCGTCGGGCCCAACGGGGCGGGCAAGTCCACGCTCCTGACCATGATCGGGCGGCTCCTGGGGCTCGACGAGGGGACCATCACCATCGCCGGGTACGACGTCGTCTCCACGACTTCGAAGGACCTCGCCCGGATCGTCTCGATCCTGCGCCAGGAGAACCACTTCATCACGCGCCTGACCGTGCGCCAGCTCGTGGGCTTCGGCCGCTTCCCCTACTCGAAGGGCCGGCTGACCCGCGAGGACGAGGCCGTCGTGAGCCGGGCGATCGACTTCCTGGACCTCACCGGGCTGGAGGGCCGCTACCTCGACGAGCTCTCCGGCGGGCAGCGGCAGCGCGCCTACGTGGCCATGGTGCTGGCCCAGGACACCGACTACGTCCTCCTGGACGAGCCGCTGAACAACCTCGACATGCGCCACTCGGTGCAGATGATGCGGCACTTGCGCCAGGCGGCGCTCGAGCTCGGCAAGACCGTGGTGATCGTCATCCACGACATCAACTTCGCCGGCCACTACGCGGACCACATCTGCGCGGTCAAGGACGGCCGGGTCGTCGAGTTCGGGCCCCCGGAGAAGATCATGGTCGACGACGTGCTGACCCGCGTCTTCGACACCCCGGTGCACGTCATCGACGGGCCGAACGGGGCGCTGGCCGTCTACTACTAGCCGGCAGAACGCCGCCTGCGCACCTCCTGAAGCGAGGGCTTCGGTTGCCTTGACGAACTATGTGGAACATCGACCGAAGCGTTCAAAATTTCTCAAATACTTCCTTGAGAAGTCTTTCAATTCCTGTCAATCGATGGCTACGATCCGTAGTACGCGCCCGCCGGCGCCTGATCACCGTCCGGTCGGCCGTCATCCATCGACACCTTCAAGGAGTGCACCATGGCATCGAATGCCACTCGCTTCACCCGTGCCCTGGCCCTGTCGGCGGCAGCCGTCGTCGGCGCCGCGGGCCTGACGTCGGGCGCCCTCGCCCCCGCGGCCGCCGCACCCGCCCCGACCCTCCCCGTCGCCGCGGCGCCGGCCGGCGTCGCCCTCGGTGCCGTCGAGCCCGGGGAGAGCTACGAGCAGTTCATCGTCAACTACAAGGACGCGCCGTCCTCCGCGGCCAGGGAAGGCCGCGCCAAGGCCTGGGGCAAGGCCGCCCGCGGGGCCGGCACCTCGGTCAAGGAGTTGCGGGCCCTGTCCACGGGCGGGTTCGTCATCAAGGCGGACAAGCCCCTCGACGCCGCCGCGTCGAAGGAGTTCATGCAGGAGCTCGCCGCGAGCGGGCTCGTCGAATCGGTCGAGCCGGACGCCCGGATGACCATCTCCTGGACGCCGAACGACGCGCGCTACGGCGAGCAGTGGGGCTACCACGGGGCGAACGGGCTGCGGATGCCGGCGGCCTGGGACGTCTCCCGCGGCGCCGGCAGCGTCGTGGCGGTGCTCGACACGGGCATCACCTCCCATGCCGACCTGAACGCCAACGTCCTGCCCGGCTACGACTTCGTCTCCGATCCCGCCGCGGCCCGCGACGGCAACGGGCGCGACAACAATCCCCTCGACGAGGGCGACTGGTACAACGCCGGCGAGTGCGGATCCTCGCAGGGCGGCTCCTCCTCGTGGCACGGCACCCACGTCGCCGGCACCGTCGCCGCCGTGAGCAACAACTCCACGGGCGTCGCCGGCACGGCCCCCGACGCGAAGATCGTCCCCGTCCGCGTCCTGGCCAAGTGCGGCGGCATGCTCTCCGACATCGCCGACGCCATCACGTGGGCCTCCGGCGGCGCGGTCTCCGGCGTCCCCGCCAACCCCAACCCGGCCCACGTGATCAACATGTCCCTGGGCGGCGGCGGGGCCTGCGGCACGACCTACCAGAACGCGATCAACGGCGCCGTCTCGCGCGGCACCACCGTGGTCGTCGCGGCCGGCAACGAGGCGCAGAACGCGGCCAACGTCCGTCCGGCCAACTGCAACAACGTGGTCACCGTGGCCTCCTCCAACCCCTCCGGCGGCCCGTCCTACTTCACCAACTTCGGGTCGGCGATCGACGTCACCGCGCCCGGCGGGGACACCCGCGTGGCCGGAGGCGGCATCCTCTCCACCGTGAACACGGGCTCCACCGTGCCGGCCGGCCAGGGCTACGCCTTCTACCAGGGCACCTCGATGGCCACCCCGCACGTCGCCGGCATCGTGGCGATGATGAAGGCCAAGAGCCCCTCGCTCACCCCGGCCGCCGTCGAGACGGCCCTCAAGAACGGGACGCGCGCCATGCCGGGCGGCTGCACGATCGGCTGCGGCGCCGGCCTGGTCGACGCCGCCAAGGTCATGAACGCCCTGGGCGGCGGGAGCAACCCCACTCCGGGCACCGGCCAGCTCCTGCAGAACCCGGGCTTCGAGTCCGGCTCCACCGGCTGGACCTCGAGTCACGCCGACACCTTCGAGTCCGGCTCGGCCGCCCGCACCGGCACGCGCTTCGCGGGCCTCAACGGCTGGGGCAACGCCAACACCTACACCCTGGACCAGCAGGTCGCCGTCCCGTCCGGCACGGGCACCGCGCAGCTCGGCTTCCACCTGCACGTGCTCTCGAATGAGACGACGGCGTCGATGAAGTACGACACCCTCTCGGTGCAGGTCGTCTCTGGATCCACGACGACGACCGTCGCGGCCTTCTCCAACCTGGACAAGTCCAGCGGCTACTCGCTCAAGACCGTGAACCTGAACGCCTACAAGGGCCAGACGGTCACGATCCGCTTCCGCGGCGTCGAGGACGGCTCGCTCGCCACGCTGTTCCGCATCGACGACACCTCGCTGACGGTCGGCTAGGGACTAGGGACCTGTCTCGCGTGGGCCGTCAACCGCGGCCCACGCGGGCCAGCAGCGCGTCGGGCAGGAGCCGGGCCAGGACCGCTCCCGCCTTGTAGCGCAGGGTCGGGATGGAGACGGCGCGGCCGGCCGCCGCGTCGGCGAGCCCCGCCTGGACGACCTCGTCCGGCTGCAGCCACGCGAAGCGGGGGACGCGAAGGTGCTCGAGCCTCATCCGCTCGTGGAACTCGGTGCGCACGTACCCCGGGCACACCGCGGTGACCGTGATGCCGCGGGGGCGGTAGTACTCGTTGGCCCAGCGGCTGAAGGACACCATGAGCGCCTTGGCGGCCGAGTAGGTGCCGTGCGGGGTGAACGCCGCCATCGACGCGACGTTGATGATCCGCCCGCCGCCCGCGGCGCCCATCGCGCGCAGCGCGGCGTGGGCCAGGACGAGCGGGGCCTGCGTGTGGATGCGCAGCAGGTCCAGCTCGTCGGAGAGCTCGTTGTCCGCGAAATTGCCGCGCAGTCCGTGACCCGCATTGTTGACCAGGAGCGCGACGGGGGAGTCCACCGAGGCGAGGCGCCGGGCGACCGCCTCCACGCCGTCGTCCGTCAGCAGATCCGCCGTGATCGTCTCGACCGGGACGGCGAAGCGGCTCCGCAGCGATGCGGCGGAGGACTCGAGGCGCGCGGCGTCGCGGGCGACGAGGACCAGGGCGTGGCCCTGGGAGGCCAGCTGCCGGGCGAACTCCGCGCCGATCCCCGCCGTGGCGCCCGTGACGAGCGCAGTGGCCTGCGGAACGTGGGTGAAGTGTGCTTCGGGATGCCGCTCGCGGATCGTCATGATGCCGACTGTAACGCGCCGCCGGGTGTTGCGCGCGCCACAATACGGTAGGAGACCTTTGCGTCATGAGGTTCTGCAAGGCTAACCTTACCAAGCGGGTCATTCCCTGTTCGCGTTCCGACCCACCCCAACACCCAAAGGACTCCCATGAAGATCACCCGCCGCGCGTCCCTGATCGCCGCCGCAGCCGCCGTCGTCCTCGGCGCCTCCGCCTGCGGTTCCACGGACGCCGATCCCGGCACGACCGCGCCCGCGGCCGACGCCTTCCCCGTGACGATCGAGCACCTCTACGGCGAGACCGTCATCGAGGCCCAGCCGGAGCGCGTCGCCACGGTCTCGTGGGTCAATGCGGACATCGCGCTGGCCCTCGGCGTCGTTCCCGCCGGCATGGACCTGGACATCTGGGGACAGAACGAGAACGGCTCGACCGACTGGAAGGACGCCAGGCTCGAGGAGCTCGGCGCCCCGATCGGCTCGGAGAACGCCCCGGTCCAGTACGACCCGACCGACGGCATCAACTTCGAGGAGATCGCCAAGGTCGCCCCGGACGTCATCCTGGCCCCCTACTCCGGCCTGACGCAGGAGGAGTACGACAAGCTCTCGAGGATCGCCCCCGTCGTGGGCCCGCTCGCCGAGAACTACACGGCCCAGTGGCAGGACTCCACGCAGGCCATCGGCGAGGCCCTCGGCAAGTCGGCCGAGGCCGGGCAGGTCATCGCGGACGTCGAGTCCAAGATCGCCGCGGCCGCCGACGCGAACCCCGTCTTCCAGGACACGACCTTCATCGCGGGAGACCTCACGGTCACCGAGGGCAGCCTGAGCGTCTACGCCGGCGGCGACAACCGCCCCCGCTTCCTCACCGCGCTCGGCATGACGCAGGCGCCGGTCGTCGAGGAGAACACGCCGTCGGGGCAGTTCTACTTCCCGTGGGCCGCCGAGCGGGCCAACGAGCTCGAGTCGGACGTCTTCTTCACCTGGGTCCCGGCCGGGACCACGAACGAGGCCATCGCCGCCGATCCGCTCATCGGGCAGATCCCGGGCATCAAGAACGGCGGGCTGATCGCCACGAGCGATGACCAGCTCACGCTCGCGATCTCGGCGTCCAACCCGCTGAGCCTCGTGTGGGCCCTCGACGAGTTCGTCCCGCTCGCCGTCGAGGCGGCCGAGGCCGCGAAGAACTAGCGGTCTCCGAAGAGGTAGGCCAGCTGGGCCGCCACGGAATGCTCGGCCGCGCCGCGCACCGAGGGGTCGATGTCCGCGTAGACGACGTCGGCCACCTCGGCGACGCCCGGCGCGGCCGGGCCGCCCGCCGCCTGGAGGGATGCGACGGCGGCGCGCACCTGCTCGAGCCGCTCAAGCCGGTGCTCCCGGTAGGCGGCGACGACGGGGCCCAGGGCCGGATGCGCCGGCCCGTGGGCGGGGAGCAGGGCCGCTTCGGCGAAGCCGTCGAGCACGTCGAGGCTGGCCAGGTAGTCGGCCAGCGTCCCGTCCGGGAAGTCCAGGATCGTGGTCCCGCGGCCCAGGACGGTGTCCCCGGTCAGCATCGACCCCGGGCCGTCGTCGGCGGCGAAGAAGCACAGCGAATCGGAGGTGTGCCCCGGGGTCGCGACCACTTGGAGGGCCAGGCCGCCCGCACGCAGCACCTCGCCGTCGGCGAGCGGCCCGGCGTCCCGGCAGAACCCGTCCAGCGCGGCGCGCACGGGCGCGCCCGTCAGCGCGTGGAAGGCGTCGATCCCCGCCGTGTGGTCGGGATGCCGGTGGGTGATCAGCACGAGCTCGACGCGGCCGGCCGCCGCGAGCGCGGCGAGGTGTCCGGCCTCGTCCGGCCCGGGGTCCACGACCACCGTGGAGCCGGAGCCCGGCGCGCGCAGGATGTAGGAATTGGTTCCGTCCAGGGTCATGGGACCCGGGTTCGGGGCGGTCAACACGGTGATCTCGGGCTGCATGGCCCCAGTCTAGGAAGGAGCACGGCATGAGGGCCAAGGCGCCCCTGCTCGGCGCCGTCCTGCTCACCGTGCTCGTCGCCGCCGTTTTCCTCTCGATCGCGGTGGGGGCCCGGCCCCTGAGCCTGTCCACGGTCTGGGAGGCCCTCACGGCCACGGACCCGGAGAACGGAGACCACGTCGTGGTCCAGACGCGCATTCCCCGCACCGTCGTCGGGCTCATGGTCGGCGCCGCCCTGGGCCTCGCCGGCGCCGCGATGCAGGGCGTGACCCGCAACCCCCTCGCCGACCCGGGGATCCTCGGCATCAACGCCGGCGCGGCGCTCGCGGTCGTCGCGGGCATCTCCTTCTTCGGGATCGGAAGCCTCACCGGGTACATCTGGTTCGCGTTCGCCGGCGCCGCCCTCGGCGCCGTCGTCGTCTACCTCGTCGCCAGCATCGGGAGGGAGGGTGCGACGCCGGTCAAGCTCGCCCTCGCGGGCGCCGCCCTGGCCGCGGGGCTCACGAGCCTCATGAACGCCGTGCTCCTGACGAGCCGCACCGCGCTGGACGGCTTCCGCTTCTGGCAGGTCGGCACGCTCGCCGCCCGCCCGCTCGAGGACGCCGCCCAGGTCGCCGGCTTCCTCGCCGTCGGCGCGCTGATCGCGCTCGGCTCGGCCCGCCTCTTCAACGCCCTCGCCCTCGGGGACGACGCCGCCCGCGGCCTCGGGATCCGCGTCGGCCGCGCCCGTCTCGTCTCCGGTCTCGGGATCGTCCTGCTCTGCGGCGGCGCCACGGCGCTGGCCGGGCCGATCGCGTTCGTCGGCCTCGTCGTGCCGCACGCCGTCCGCGCGCTCACGGGCGGCGACTACCGCACCGTGCTGCCGCTCTCGCTCCTCGCCGGGCCCGTCCTGCTGCTGCTCGCCGACGTCACGGGCCGCGTCCTGCTGCCGCCGTCGGAGGTCCAGGTCGGCGTCATGACGGCCGTCATCGGCGCCCCCGTCTTCATCTGGCTCATCCGCACCCGGAAGCAGGTGACCCTGTGAGCGCCCCCGCGACCCGGGCCGAGCGCGCGGTCCCGGCCCCCGGCCACGCCTCGCGCCGCCGCACCCGCACCGTCGCCGCCGCCCTCGCGGGCGCCGTCGTCGTCCTCTTCTTCTGCAAGGTCCTCCTCGGCACCTTCGTGGTGTCGCTGCCGGACTTCCTCGCCGTCCTCGGCGGCCGGACGATCCAGGGCGTGAGCTTCATCGTCATGGACGACCGGCTGCCGGCAGCCGTCGTCGGGATCCTCGCCGGCGCGGCATTCGGCGCGTCCGGTTCGACGTTCCAGACGCTCCTGCGCAACCCCCTCGCGAGCCCCGACGTGATCGGCGTCGGCTACGGTTCCGCGGCCGCCGCCGTCGTCGGCATCCTCGTCTTCTCCCTGCAGGGTCCCGCGCTGGGGGCGCTCGCGTTCTTCGGCGGCCTCGCCGTCGCGCTGGCCCTCTACGCCCTCGCGGACTCCGGCCGGCACACGGGCGGGCGGCTCATCCTCATGGGCATCGGCTTCGCCGCGATGCTCCAGGCCGTCATCAACTACCTGCTGACCCGGACCGACGTGCGCACGGCGGGCGAGGCCCTGCACTGGCTCGTCGGCTCGCTCAACACGAGCACGTGGGAGCGCGCCGGGATCCTGGCCGCGGCCCTCGCCGTGCTCTTCCCGCTCGCGGCGTTCGCCTCCGCGCGGCTGCGCATCCTCGCCCTCGGCGACGACTCCGCCGCGGCGCTGGGACTGAACGTCCGTGCCACGCGGCTCGGCATCGTCGTCGTCGGCGTGGCCCTGTGCGCCGCGGCGATCTCCGTCACCGGACCGCTCGCGTTCGTCGCGTTCCTGTCCGGCCCGATCGCCCGCATGCTCTGCGGCGGGCGGCCCAGCCTGCTCTGCTCCGCGCTCACCGGCGCCGTCCTGGTGCTCGGCGCGGAGTTCGCGGGCTCCAACGCATTCGGCGCAACCAGCCTGCCCGTGGGGGTGGTGACCGGCGCGCTCGGCGCACCGTTCCTCCTCTGGCTGCTGGTGCGCTCCAACTCCCGAGGAACCGGAGGCTGACCATGACCACCCTGCAGGCGAACGAACTGACGCTGTCCTACGACGACGCCCGCATCGTCGAGGACCTGACCCTCGAGCTGCCGGCCGGGAAGATCACGATGATCGTGGGCGCCAACGGCTGCGGCAAGTCGACCCTGCTGCGCGGGCTCTCGCGGCTGCTCAAGCCGGCCGGGGGCACCGTGCTGCTCGACGGCAAGGACATCCACACCGAGCCCGCCCGCGAGGTCGCGCGCGTGCTCGGGCTGCTGCCGCAGTCGCCGATCGCGCCCGACGGGATCACGGTCGCCGAGCTCGTGGGCCGCGGCCGCTACCCGCACCAGGGCTGGTTCCGCCGCTGGTCCGCGGACGACGACGCCGCCGTCGAACGCGCCCTCGCCGCCACGGGCACGGCCGAGCTCGCCGAGCGGCCCATCGACGAGCTTTCCGGGGGCCAGCGCCAGCGCGTCTGGATCGCGATGGCGCTCGCGCAGGAGACCGAGCTGCTCCTCCTCGACGAGCCCACGACCTTCCTCGACGTCTCCCACCAGCTCGAGGTGCTCGACGTCGTCTCCGAGCTGAACCGCAGCCGCGGCACCACCGTGGCGATCGTGCTCCACGACCTGAACCTGGCCGCCCGCTATGCCGACCACCTCGTGGCCCTGAAGAAGGGGCGGATCGTCGCCGAGGGCTCCCCGGCCGGCGTCGTCACGGAAGAGGTCGTGCGCGACGTGTTCGGCATGGAGTGCCGCGTGATCCCGGACCCGGTCGCGGGCACGCCGCTCGTGCTGCCGATCGGGCGCAACCGCGTCGTCGAGCCCGGCTCGGCGGGGGACGCGGCGCAGGCCATGGCGGAGCTCGCCGCGGAGGCCGGCGACGCCGCGGATGCCGCGGACGACGCCGGGGCCGCGCCGTCCGCGCGCCCCTCCGCCGAGGTCTGCCCGACCCTCGCCTACCGCCTCACGGTCGGCGCGGTCCAGGACCTCGGCCCGGGCTTCCGCCGCATCACCTTCACGGGGGAGGACCTGGCCCACTTCGGCGTCGGCGGGCACCCGCTGGACGTGCGGGTCAAGGCCATCATCCCGCCCGAGGGCGCCCCGGCCGGCGGGGACGACCCGTTCGCCTCACTGCGCCCGGACGGCACGATCTCGGAGGACGAGGCAGCGGGCTGGTACCGCGCGTGGCTCGCCCTGGATCCGGCGGTCCGCGGCTCCATGCGCACCTACACGATCCGCGCGCACCGCGCCGCGGGCCACCCCGGGAACCTGGGCGACGGGCCCGAGATCGACATCGACTTCGTCATGCACGTCCACGAGGAGGACGGCCGGCTCGTCGGCGGTCCGGCGTCCGTGTGGGCGGCCGGCGCGGTGGCCGGGGACCCGCTGACGCTGCTCGGCCCCAACGGCCGCCTGACGGGTCCGGACTACGGTGGCGTCGAGTTCCGTCCCGGCGCCGCCCGGCGCCTCCTGCTCGCGGGCGACGAGACCGCCGCGCCGGCGATCTGCTCCATCCTCGACGCCCTCCCGGCCGGCTTCACGGGCGACGCGCTCATCGAGGTCCCGACGGCCGCGGACGTCCTGGACGGCCCGAGCCGCTCCGGCGTCGCGGTGCGCTGGCTCCCGCGCGAGGGCCGCGCCCACGGCGAGCTGCTCGACGCCGCGGTGCGCGAGGCCGTCCGCGCGCCGGAGGCGGGCGCGGAGGGCGCCGCCGGCGCACCGGCCGAGCCGGAGGACGTCGACGTGGATGCGACGATCCTGTGGGAGACCACGCAGGGCACCTCGGCGCCGTTCTACGCGTGGATCGCCGGCGAGGCGGGCGTGATCAAGGAGCTGCGCCGCTACCTCGTCCGCGACGTCGGGATCGACCGCAAGCAGGTCGCCTTTATGGGCTATTGGCGCCGCGGCAAGGCGGAAGGCTAGTCTCCGCGGCTTTACCGGCGCGAAACAGGGGCGACACGTCCCGCGCCTAGCGTGGGGCCATGGAAGAGCACGCGCCCCGCGCGGCGGGCCCGGCGGCGGCGGTCGATCCGTTCATCGGGACCGCCCCCACGGCTCTGCCGGAGCCCGTGGGCCTGGCCGCGACGTGGTGGTTTCCCAAGCCGCAGATCGGCAACACGCACCCGGGCGCGGCCTACCCGTTCGGCATGGTCTCGGCGTGCGCGTACTCGGGCGCCTATCCCACGGGCTACGGCCGGTACGGGCTCGCGACGGAGGGCGTGCCCGAGGAGATCCGGTCCCGCCAGGAGGCGAGCGGCTTCACGCATTTCCAGCAATCGGGCACGGGCGCGATCCGCAAGTACTACAACTACTTCCGCGTCACGCCCATGCTCCAGCCGCTCGACGCGCTCGGCACCGCCTACGGCCTCGGCGACGAGCGGGCGGTCCCCGGCTACTACGCGGCCACGCTGGATTCCGGGGTCCGGGCCGAGCTCGTCGCGGGGCCCAAGTCGGTCGTGCACCGCTACGTCTTCCCGCGCCACGAGGACGCGCGGATCGTCGTCGACTTCTCCCAGGGCGGGCTCGCGATCCCGCACGGTGAGACGGTGCCGCTGCGCGCCCACCTGGAGCTCGTGGCGCCGGGCGTCGCCCAGGGCCGCATCGTCGTCGAGGGCGCCCCGCTCTCCGTGCACATCGAGTGCGACGCCCTGGGCTGGCAGCAGATGCTCTGGTACGACCGCCGCCTGATGCGCGGCGGTTCGCGGCTCGACTTCGACGCGATCCGGCCCACGACGCTCCGCGGTTTCGGGCTCCTGTGGGCGGGGGCCGCCGCGCCCGAGGCGCCCGTCGAGGTGCGGATCGGCTTCTCCCTGCGCGGCCCCGAGCAGGCGCGGGCCAACCTCGAGCGGGACGGGGGATCCGGCCCCGGCGCGTTCGCCCGGGTCTCCGGGGCGGCCCGGGCGGCGTGGGACGTGCACCTGGGCGCGGTGCGGGTGGACGCGGACGACGCCGGACGTCAGACCGTGTTCTCGACCGCCCTCTACCACTCGCTCGTCAAGCCGGCGTTCGCGCCCGACGAGAGCCCGTTCTGGCCCGGGCACGGGGCGTTCGCGTTCGACCTGTGCACGCTGTGGGACATCTACCGCACGCAGTTGCCGCTCCTGGCGCTCCTCTTCCCGGACCGCGCCGTCGAGCTCGCCAACGCCCTCGTGACGATCTGCGAGGAGGAAGGCAACTTCCCGATCGGCTACCGGATGGCCCGCGGCGCCGACCGCTTCTCCCGGCAGGGCAGCGCGCTCGCCCACACCTTCCTCGCCGAGCTCTGCGCTCGCGGGCTGCCCGGGCTGGACTGGGACCGGGCCCTCGTCCACCTGCACCACGACCTGCGCCGCGGCTACGGCGAGGACTTCCTCCTCCACGGCTCCGCCGAGCCGTTGAGCCACACGCTGGACCTGGCCGTCGGCTACTGGTGCGCGGCGCAGATCGCCCGCCGCGTCGGCGATCACCACCTGGCGGCGGAGCTCGACGAGCCGGCGACGTGGTGGCGCAACGCCTTTGATCCCGCCACGGGCCTGCTGCGCCCCTCGACCTACTACGAGGGCGGCGCGTGGAACTACTCGTTCCGGCTCCTGCCGGACATGCGTTCCCGGATTGCGCTCGCGGGCGGCGACGCGGCCTTCACCCGGCTGCTGGACCGCTTCTTCGGCTTCGGCGCCTCCGCCGTGAGCCAGCCCGGCCGGCGCCCGGGGGCGCCGGAGATGGAGGCCGGGTACGCGCTCGGGCGCTTCGAGGGACTGAACAACGAGCCGGACCTGGACGCCCCGTGGGCCTACCACTACGCCGGCCGCCCCGACCGGACGGCCGAGGTCGTGCACGCCGCCGTGATGAACCAGTTCGGCACCGGCCCCGGCGGGCTGCCCGGCAATGACGACTCCGGGGGACTGAGCTCCTGGTACGTCTGGGCGGCGCTGGGCCTGTTCCCCGTCGCCGGGCAGGGGATCGTGCTGCTGGGCCCGCCGTCGTTCCGCTCCGCGCGGCTCGAGGTCCCCGGCGGCGGGCTGTCGATCGAGACGCGGGGCTTCCGCGCCCCGGAGCCGGGCGGGCCCGTGCAGTACGTCCAGGAGGCCCGGCTCGACGGCCGGCCCCTCGAACGCAGCTGGACCACGACCACCGAGCTGGCCGCGGCGCGGAGCCTTCAACTGCGCCTCGGCGACCGCCCCGGGTCCTGGGGCGTGCGGGAGCGCCCGCCCTCCGGATCCGCATTCCCCGTCCCGCCCGGCTAGACCCCCCGCCACGGCACCACACGGCGGCGCCACGAGGCGCCGCCGGCATCGGAAGAGAAGGAGACCGCCATGGTCAGCAGCACCCTCCCCACGCGGCGCCTCGTCATCGTGGTCCGCGCCGACCCCGTGATCTGCGGCCACTCGGTCGAGGCCCGCAACCTCGCCGAGGCCGCCCTGCTGCGCGGCTTCGACGACGTGCGGATCCTCACGTGGCCGATCGGGCTGCTCGAGGCCACGGGCCTGCCGCTCAAGCCGGCGGACCGCATCCTGGAGTATTCGCACGGGATCACGGTCGAGCGGCCGGAGCCCGTCGGCGACTACAAGATCCCCGACGGGCGCCACCTCACGGCGCTCACGGGCCGGCTCGTCGAGCTGTTCACCGACGGCGTGCCGACCGTGGCCATGAGCCTGTACCTCATGCCGCACACACTCGCCGTCGCGGATGCGCTCACGACGGCGCGGGCCACGGGACTGCCCGTCAACGTCACGACGATCGCCGAGGCCGTCGGGAGCGACATCACCAACGTGGTGCGGGCCGCCGTGGCGGCCGACGACTTCGGCGCGGCCGCGCGCCTGCTGTCCGCCTACCTCTCCCAGGACCAGTGCGTGGCCGTCTCCCGGTACACGATCGAGGCGATCGTGGAGGCCGCGGCGGAGCTCGATATCCGCCACGGCACGCGCTTCGCCGCGGCCTGCCGGCAGCGCGTCGGCGTCTCCTACCCGGCCATCGACACCGCGGCGTGGACCACCCTGGACCCGGCCGAGACCGCCCGGGTCCTGGACGCGCGCGGGCTCGAACCCGGCGGCTACGTGCTGTCCCTGTCCCGGCTCATGCCGGCCAAGGGCATCGACGACCTCATCGCGGGATTCGCCGCGAGCCGCGCCGCGGCCGGGACGCGGCTCGTCGTCGTCGGATGCGGCCCGGGGGAGGAACAGCTGCGCGCCGTCGCCGCCGCCTCCCCGGCCGCGGAGCGGATCACGTTCCTGACCGACGTCGACGACGCCGAGAAGCCCCACATCATGGCGGGCAGCGCGGCCTACGTGCTGGCGACCAAGCCGCTGCCGGAGTTCGTGGAGACCTTCGGCATCACGCTCGCCGAGTCCATGCTGGCCGGTGGCGGCCCCGTGATCACGACGGACGTCGGCGGCACGCTCGAAGCCGTCGGCGACACCGCGCTCGTGGTGCCCCCGGGCGATCCGGCGGCGATCGCCCGGGCCCTTGACGCCGCGCTGACGCTCACGGGGCGGGAACGGGCGGAACGCGCGGCGCGGGCGCGCGGCTACGCCCTGCGCTTCGGGCGGATGCGGGTCTTCGACGCGCTCATGACGCGGGCAGGGCTCGCGGTGCGGGCCATGAGCGCCTAGCCGCGAGCGGCCGGCCCCCGGCGGTCAGGCGGGCGCCTGGTCGTCGGAGGCCGAGCGCAGGCCGGCCAGCAGGCGGGCGAGCTCGCGGCGGTCGGCGGCGTCGAGCCGGGAGAAGTACTCGTCGCTGCTCGTGCGCCGCGACTCCCTCACGGCCGCGTGGAGGCGCGCGCCCTTCTGCGTCACGTCGACGAGGACGGCCCGGCGGTCCACGGGGTCGGGGCGGCGCCGGACCAGGTCCTGGGCCTCGAGGAGGTCCACGACCTCGGTGGCCGAGCGCGGGGCGATCCGGAGGGCGGCGGCGAGGTCCTTGAGGCGCACTCCGGGCGCGGCCCCGGCGTCGTCGGCGTGCCCGACGACCGCATGCAGGGCCCGCCACTGGTGCGGCGTGAGCCCGTAGGGGGCCAGCTGCTCGGCCCAGAGCCGGCGCAGGCCGCGGAAGGCGGTGTGGAACAGCTCGCCCAGGTCTGGGGAGTCGGACGGCGAGGCGGACATGCGCCCCAGTCTATCGGCGCCGCGTCAGCCGGCTCAGGAAGCCGCGGGCGCCGGGGAGGTGGCCTTCGCGCTCGAGCGGATCGGCGGCGTCGTCCGGCAAACGTCCGTCCTGGCCGGCGAGCAGCCGGCCCGCTCCCGGGCCGGGGATCTGCGCTCCGGCGAGGTGCGGCTGACCGGGACTGTCCGCCGCGGCGTGCGCCGTGAAGGGGCCGTGGCGCTGCATGGGGCCGATCGGGTTCTCGGAGGGGTGTTCGATTGCGCGGGCCATGGCGACCACCTGGCTTTCCTGCCGTGGGCGGGGGTTTCCCGTCACCTCCATTCTAGGTTCCGGGTGCCGGGAGGGACCCCGCGCGGAGGTTGAACATTTGACCTGCAACCACATTGTGAGGTAACCTCGGTATTACCCGGTGCGGAACCCGCACCCGTCACCCACTGGAGGTGGTGTCCCATGACAGCGACCCTTCATTCCGCTGCCACCCCGTCCCGCTCCCGCCGATCCGGCGGTCGCAGCCAGGACGGTCCCGAACTTCCCGGCGCGTCCGGCGGCCGCGGCCCCGCACGCGTCGACCCCGCCGACCGCAGCCAGCTCACGAGCCACCCGGTCAGCCTGCGCCGCATCGCGGCGCTCTTCTCCCCCCACCGCGGCACCCTCGCCGTCGTCGTCCTGCTCATCAGCGCGTCCTCGGTGATCGGCCTCGCCCAGCCCTTCCTGGTCCGGGCCATCATCGACGACGCGCTGCCGCACCAGGACACCGCGCTCCTGGCCTGGCTCGCCGGCGGGCTCGTGGCCGTCGCCGCCGCGACCGCCGTGATCGGCGTCGTCCAGACCTGGATGGCCACGCGCATGGGCCAGCGCGTCATGCACGCCCTGCGCACCGCGCTCTTCACCCACGTCCAGCGCCAATCGCTCGGCTTCTTCACCCGGACCCGCGGGGGCGAGGTCCAATCCCGGCTCACCCACGACATCTCGGGCATGCAGTCCGTCGTGACGAGCACCGCGACGTCGGTGGCCTCGAACCTGACCACCGCCGTCGCGACCGCCGTCGCGATGATCGCCCTCTCCCCGCAGCTGAGCCTGCTGTCCCTCCTGGTCCTGCCCCCGGCCATCTACCTGAGCCGCCGCGTGGCCCTGCTGCGCCGCGACATCACCGCGGAGCGCCAGCGCGAGCTGGCCGGCCTGCACACCTTCGTCGAGGAGGGGCTCTCCGTCTCCGGCGTCCGCCTGGCCAAGACGCTCGGCACCACGGGCCGGGACGCCGCGCGCTTCGCGGAGTCCTCCGAGCGGCTCATCGGCCTGGAGCTGCGCTCGCAGCTGGCCGGCCGCTGGCGCATGGCCACCATGGGGATCGTCTTCGCGGCGATCCCCGCGGTCATCTACCTCGCGGCGGGATTCCCGGCCGTTTCCGGCGGCATGACGATCGGCACGCTCGTGGCGTTCACGGCCCTGCAGGGCGCGATCTTCCGTCCCATCATGGGACTGCTCAACGTCGGCGTGCAGTGGGTCACCGCGATGGCGCTCTTCAGCCGCATCTTCGAGTACCTCGACCTGGTCCCGGACGTCGCCCCTCCCGTGCGCCCCGTGCGGCTGGATCCGCGCGCCGTGCGGGGCGAGGTCCGCTTCGAGGGCGTGGATTTCGCGTACGACGACGGGGCCCCGGTCCTGCGCGGCATCGACCTGGTCCTCGGGGCCGGGACCACGACGGCCGTCGTCGGGCCGACGGGATCCGGCAAGTCCACGCTCGGCGCCCTCCTGCCGCGGCTCTTCGACCCGAGCGCGGGCCGTCTGTCGATCGACGGGGTGGAGGTGCGGGAGCTGCACCCGGACGACCTCGCGGGAATCGTCGGCGTCGTCTCCCAGGAGTCCTACCTGCAGCACGCCTCGATCCGCGAGAACCTGTTGCTCGCCGCGCCCGGCGCCACGGAGGCGCAGCTGTGGAACGCCCTCGCGGCGGCGCGCATCGCCTCCCTCGTGGCTTCGCTGCCCGAAGGGCTGGACACCGTGGTCGGCGCCCGCGGCCACCGCTTCTCCGGCGGCGAGCAGCAGCGCCTGGCCATCGCCCGCACCCTGCTGCGCAACCCGAAGGTCCTCGTCCTCGACGAGGCCACCTCGGCCCTGGACAACTCGACCGAGGCGGAGGTGCAGGCGGCGCTGGACCGGCTCGCAGAGGGCCGCACGACCCTGACGATCGCCCACCGGCTCTCCACCATCGAGGACGCGGACCAGCTCGTGGTCCTCGAGGACGGGCGGATCGCCGAGCGCGGCACGCCGCAGGAGCTCCTCGCGGCGGGCGGACGCTACGCCCGGCTGGCGGGGCGGCGCGAGCCCGTCTCCGCGTAGGAGGCCCTCGTGCGGAGGTGACGGTGGAACCCGGCTCTAGTCCCATTTGATTTCTGCGAACAGCTTCCTGCCCCGCCGGCCGGGTGGCGGCGTCATGACGTACTCGAAGAAGCCGCCTTCGTCGTATTCGGAGTCGACATCCTCCATGACGATTCGGAACTTGCCCGGTCTGCGCCCCTTCTTTCGGATCAGGATGTCTCGCGCCTCCACGGCCTTCTCGCGTGTGGAGAAGACTCCGTAGAGCGCTTCCGGGTGGCCGTTCAACCGGTTGTGTTCCTTCTGCACGAGCTTGAGACACCACACACGCTCAGACCGCTGACCGGTCTCAGTGGATTCGAAAGTCTTCCCGGGCATCAGCTCATCCTGATCGGTGGGTCGATGATCGAGTCCAGTGTGACCTGTACGATCTCGAAGTCGTCCGGATAGTCTCGAAAGCCGGGCTCAGTTCGGCGGTTGGCCACGGCACGCTCGGCGAGCTCCCGGCTGGTGAAGTAGCCCAGCATGTGCGTGTTCCTCGCATCGCTCCCGTACGTGTACCTGCTCAAGTATCTGTGCACGGCAATCCACATCTGCAAGGTGCCACCTACTTTCCGGTCCGTGAGAGATGCTTCTTGATTTGCTGAATGTAGGACTTCGTAGCCGCCGATGTCGCGTGCTTGGGTCCATACTGCTTGACGATACGTGAGGCCGCTTGGCTAGGTGTCTCTCCCGGAAGTCGCCTCTTGTGTCAATGGCCATTACGTTCTGCCCATGGGCGGCCAGTTGATGTGCCCGCTGGTGGCCAGTAAAACTGCCCGGTTATGGCCAACAGATCTGCCCACTGATTCGTTTCGGCGGGGTCGGCCATCGTTGGGTTGGTCAGTTCAAGCGGGTCACTCCTTTTCCGGCGAGGGCCTGGGTAAGACGGACGGAATCGCCGCTGGTCTGGCAGACGTGGGCGTGGTGCAGCAGTCGGTCAACGGTGGCGGTGGCGAGGGTTTTGGGCATGAGCTCATCGAACCCGGCGGGGTGGAGGTTGGAGCTGATCGCGACGGAGCGTTTTTCGTAGGCTGCGTCCACGACCCGGTAGAGGCCTTCGGCGGCGTCCGTGGCCACGGGCAACAGACCAATATCATCGATGACCACGAGCTCGGCGCGCAGGATCCGGGCAACGGCCCGGGTGACGCTGTCATCGGTTCGGTGGGCGCGGATGAGGACGCCGAGGTCCTCGAGCCTGAACCAAGCGACCCGCATTCCGGCTTCGACGGCCTGCTGGCCGAGGGCTTCGAGGAAGAACGTCTTCCCCGTCCCCGAGGGCCCGCAGACGACCAAGTTTTCCCTGCGGGTGATCCATTCCAGGGTCCGCAGTGCCTGCTGGGTCGGGCCCGGGATGGAGGACGCTGCAGGGTCCCACGCCTCGAAGGTCTTCCCGGTCGGGAACCCGGCTGCTTTGCGGCGGGAAGCGAGCATGGACCGGGCCCGGCCGGCGGCTTCCTCCGTGAAGAGGGCCTTGATGACCTCGGCCGGTTCCCACCGCTGGGCGCGGGCGGTCGCGATCAGGTCCGGGGCCAGCGCCCGGGCGTGGGGCATTTTCAGGGACCGCATCAGGGCCTCCAGGTCCGCCGGTAGCGGCGGAGCCACGGTATTGGTCGTGGTGACGGGGCTCATCGGGCCTCCTCCGGCGTGGTGATGGTTGCGGGGTTGCCGATCGCGGCCCACGCCCCTGTTCCTTGGGTGAGGGAGGTGGCTTCGTTGGCGGCGTGGGTGGTAGTGCGGCGGATGTTGGCGTTCAAGATCGAGGCGAGGTCCGGGTGCGCGAACCGGCCGTGCAGGGCGGCGTCGCCCAGGGCCCGGTCGACCTGATCAGTGCCGGCGATTTTGGCCAGCGTAACGGCTTCGGCCATTTTCACGTTCATCCTTGCGGTCCCGGCCGCGGCGGCCTCGACGAGCCAGGTTCTGGCGCCTTCGCCGATGGCCAGGAACGCGGCCTCGTCCGCGCTGCGGGCCCTCACCTCGTAGTCGCCGGGGAGCTTCGCCCGGGTTCCGGGGAAGTGTTCGTCGTTGATGGCGGGGCTGCCGGGCCGTGCCCGTTCGTGGCGGGCGACTTCGACGGGCCCGGTCGTGCCGTGGTGGACGATGATGACCTGCTCGCCGGGCCCGGTGCCGTGGGTGCGGACGAACACCCGGGCTCCGAGCAGGTGGGCCGGGACGGAGTACTGGGCGTTTTCGAAGGTGACCATTGGGGTGTTCTCCGGAACGCCGCGGGCCAGGCCGAACGCGACCGTGTGGGCGGTGTCCGGGATCCGGTGCAGCCGCGGGGCTTCCTCGGCGAGCATGGCCGCGGGTTTCCGCCGCGTCGTCCGGTGCTCACGGTGATTGACCTCGTCCATGAACGCCGTGCAGGCGGCCTCGAGCTCGGCGAAGGTGCGGTAGTCATCGCGGAGGTTGGTGTCTTTGGGCACGAGGTCGGCCTTGGCGAGTTTCACGGACGCTTCGACTCCGCCTTTGGTGGCCGGGTCCGCCGGTTGGCAGGTCAGCACGGTCACCCCGTAGTGCCGGGCGAAGTCCAGGGTCTGCTGGTTGCGCACCGGGACCCCGGCGACGTGGGCGGTGGTGACGGTCTTCTCGTTGTCCGTGAGGACATAGGTCGGCGCCCCTCCGAGGATCCGGAAGCACCGGTCCAGGGCCGCGAACACGCTCGGCGCGGTCCTGTCCCTGAGCGGGATCACGATGCGGAAGCGTGAGAACGCCAGCCAGGCCACGAAAAGGATGGTCTTCACCCCGCCGATCCGGGGCCCGTCGCCGAAGTCGTACTGCAACCACATCCCCGGTTCTGTGATCCACGGCCGGTGGACGCGGGTGTGGCCCAGCCGCCACGCGGCTTTGACCTGCGCGATCGCCCGGCGGGTAGACCGTTCCGAACCGGTGTAGCCCAGAGCGAGGAGCTTTTCGTGGGCCTTGTCGGCCCGGATCCGGCCCTTGGAGGCTTCGATCCATTCCTCGATCTTGGGCAGGAACGCGTCGGTGACCCGGCCGCGGGCCGCGGGTTCCCCGATCGGCCGGCCCGCGTCACGGGCGGTGACGTGTTTAGCAACGGTGTGGTGCGAGCAGCCCGTGAGCTCCGCGGTGGCGCGCAACGATCCGGTCAGATCGTAGGCAGCAAGAATTTCCATGATTTCTCCGTCAGACTTCATACAGGGCCTCTTCCTGGTTCGCTTTTGGTGCGCTTAGACACCGTCATCAAACCGCAGGGAGAGGCCCCCACCGCTTAAAGACGCGGCAGGAACAAGTAAGGAAGTGGGCAGATCTCATGGCCACCGGCGGGCAGTTCTGCTGGCCGCCAGCGGGCACTTTCGTGGCCGCCTATGGGCAGTTTTTCATGGCCGCTAACACTCTTGCCAACAGCCCAGCTCGGGACGTTATTTGCCGTCTCTTTACCGGACGGTTTGGTTGTCTTTTTGGCCTTGGCCAGCCAGATGTACGCGCTGGCAGTTACGGCGGTGATCTTCGCGAAGCGATTCATCACCCCTCGTTGACCAGGCCACCAACCTGTTCTTTGGTGGTAGTTGAGAATCCAAGAAGTGATGCCCGCTGCGGCTACCAATCCTCCGATAACCCATCCGATCCCTGGGATGAATACTGCTGCAGCGGCTGCCAAGCCGGGAGTGTCAGACGAACGGTGTATCTGGTCCTGGCCTGACCGAAAGGAAAGGCGATGACCGATGTCATCGAGATGATTGATCCTGTGACGGGAGAGATCATCGATCAGCAGCAGATCGCGGAGCAGCTGCTCGCGGAAGCGAAGGAGAAGGGCGTCAGCCTGGTCGGCCCGGACGGGCTGCTCGCCGGGCTAACGAAGCGGGTGCTGGAGACTGCGCTCGAGGTCGAGATGACCGAGCACCTCGGTTATGACAAGCACCAGCCCAGCACCGGCGAGAATGCCCGTAACGGGACGCGGGCGAAGACCGTGATGACCGAGGTCGGTGCAGTGCAGATCGACGTTCCCCGGGATCGTGAGGGGTCGTTCCAGCCGAGGATCGTGCGCAAGCGGCAGCGTCGGCTGGACGGGATCGACGAGATCGTGCTGTCATTGACCGCGCGCGGGCTCACGACCGGTGAGGTCGCGGCGCACTTCGACGATGTCTACGGAGCCAGCGTCTCGAAGGACACGATCTCGAAGATCACCGACAAGGTGATCGAGGAGATGACCGAGTGGCAGAACCGTCCGTTGGACCGCGTCTACCCGGTGGTGTTCATCGACGCGATCGTCGTGAAGGTGCGGGACGGGCAGGTGCGCAACAAACCGTTCTACGTCGCCGTCGGCGTCACCACGGGCGGGGAACGCGACATCCTCGGGATCTGGGCCGGCGACGGTGGTGAGGGCGCGAAGTTCTGGCTCGGCGTGCTCACCGAGATCAAGAACCGCGGCGTCGAGGGCGTCTGCATCGTCGTCTGCGACGGGCTGAAAGGCCTCCCGGACGCGATCAACACGACGTGGGAGCTGACGGCGGTGCAGACATGCATCATCCACCTGATCCGCAACACGTTCAAATACGCGTCGCGGAAGTACTGGGACCAGATCGCCCGCGACCTCAAGCCGGTCTATACCGCCGTCAACGAAGCTGTCGCGAGGGCCAGGTTCGAGGAGTTCGCCGAGAAGTGGTGCACCATGTATCCCGCGATCCGGCAGCTCTGGGAGAACGCATGGGCGGAATTCATCCCGTTTCTGGACTACGACGTCGAGATCCGCCGCATCATCTGCTCCACGAACGCGATCGAGTCGCTCAACGCCCGCTACCGGCGCGCCGTCCGTGCCCGCGGGCACTTCCCCAACGACGCTGCCGCGCTGAAATGCCTGTATCTCGTGACCCGGTCGCTTGACCCGACGGGGCAAGGTCGGGCACGGTGGGTCACGAGGTGGAAGCCCGCGCTCAACGCCTTCGCTATCACCTTCGAAGGCCGAATCAACTGACAATGCGCCAGGCCAGATCCACCGTTAATCTGACAGACCCGTCCCCGGAACAGCGGCCTCGACCCCCGCCGGCGCCTCCACACCCGTGGCGGCACCCGGAGAGGCCTCCGTAACGGTGGCCGGATCATCCGACGACTCCGCGGCCGGAGCACCGTCCACGGCGCCCTCCGGCCCGGCCCCGTCCGGCGCGGCCTCGTCCGCTACGGCGTCGGCCGGGGCCTCGACCGGGACCTCCACGCCCTCGTCGAAGACCGCCTGCCCGTCCTCGAACACCGGCTCCGGCAGCGGCCCCTCCCAGCCCAGGGTCATCGACTGCCCGGCCCGCTCCCCGGTGCCCTCCAACTCCACCAACGCCACCGAACCGTCCACGCCCGGCTCCGCGCCCTCCGAGACCCTCAACCGCGCCCCCGCACCCGTGAACGCCGCACCCGAGGAGGTGAAGCCCGCAGTGTCAGGGATCGGGACCATCGACCCGTCCTCCGCCTCCCGGAACACCGGCGCCGAATGGGCCTCCAAAGCCCACCCGCCCTCGGGCAGGGCGAAGACCTGCGAGGTCTCCGTACGCTGGGAAACATCCTCCACCCGCTGCCCCGTCGCCCGGGCCGTCACCTGCGCCGAGACCGCATCAGGCCTCGAGGACACCTGCTCCACGGCCGCACCCTGCTCCGCGGGCGGATCCGACACGAGCGGCGCCGCCACCGCGGGAACCAAACCCGCCCCCAGCAACGACCACACGGCAAGCGAAGCCACGGCCAACGTCGAGAAACCGCGCGCGCGAACAGGGAAAGAGACCACGGCAGAACCCCCCACGAGTACCGGAACGGCCCGCCAGAACAGCGGGCCGAGAAAACCAAGCGAATGACTCAGCGACATCACACACCCCAGCAACCCACCCCGTCAAGCACTTTTTTCACAAGGCCTCTGACGACCGCCGGCAGGGAGCCTAAGCGCACGCCACCGGTCTAAGGTGTGCTCATGGGCGAGAACGAGTACACCACGAAGGGCTCCTACATCACCGGGGGCGAGTTCACGCGGGACACGAACTACATCGAGGACCGCGTCGTCGCCGATCCGGAGGCCGTCGCCGCCTCGGACGGCGCGACGGGCGACCCGATCGGGAACCCGTACGGCGGGCTGTCCGAGGGTGCCGAGTCCTGGCCCGTGGAAGCCGGACGCTACCGGCTGATCGCCGCGCGGGCCTGCCCCTGGGCGAACCGGGCCATCATCGTGCGCCGGCTGCTCGGGCTCGAGGACGCGATCTCGCTCGGCACGCCGGGTCCCGTCCACGACTCCCGCTCCTGGACGTTCGACCTCGACCCGGGCGGCCGGGACCCCGTGCTCGGCACCGAGCGCCTCCAGGAGAACTACCTCGCCCGATTCCCGGACTATCCGCGCGGCATCACGGTCCCCGCCCTCGTGGACATCCCCACGGGTCGCGTCGTGACCAACAACTACCCGCAGATGACCCTGGACTTCTCCACCGAATGGCGGGCCCACCACCGTGAGGGCGCGCCGGACCTCCTGCCGGCCGAGCAGCTCGAGCACATGGAGCCCGTCGTCAAACGGATCTTCACCGAGGTGAACAACGGCGTCTACCGTTGCGGCTTCGCCGGCAGCCAGGAGGCCTACGACGACGCCTTCGCCCGGCTCTTCAACGCCCTCGACTGGCTCGAGGACCGGCTCGCCGGGCAGCGCTACCTCATGGGGGAGGCGATCACCGAGGCCGATGTGCGGCTCTTCACGACGCTCGTCCGCTTCGACCCGGTCTACCACGGCCACTTCAAGTGCAACCGGAACAAGCTCAGCGAGATGCCCGTCCTCTGGGCCTACGCGCGGGACCTGTTCCAGACGCCGGGCTTCGGCGACACGGTCGACTTCGAGCAGATCAAGCGCCACTACTACGTGGTCCACGAGGACGTGAACCCCACGCAGATCGTCCCCGCCGGGCCGGACCTGTCCGGCTGGCTCGAACCCCACGGGCGCGAGGCGCTCGGCGGCTCGCCGTTCGGCGCGGGAACCGCCCCCGGCCCGGTCCGCGCGGAGGAGCGCGTGGCCGCGGGACACAATCCGCTCTACCCCGCCTAGGGCTGCAAGCCACCCGCACGGACCGCGCCGGTTGCCGAACCGTCGGCGGGCGGTGGCAGGATGGAATCCATGACGATCACCGCTGCCGCAGACGGTTCCGCCCTGGGCAACCCCGGCCCCGCCGGATGGGCCTGGTATGTCGACGATTCCTGCTGGGCCGCCGGAGGGTGGCCGCACGGAACCAACAACATGGGCGAGCTCATGGCCGTTCTGGACCTCTTCCGCGCGACGGAGCACGTCAAGGACGAGCACTTGCGGGTGCTGTGCGATTCGCAGTACGTCATCAACGCCGTGACCAAGTGGATGCCGGGCTGGAAGCGCAAGGGCTGGCGCAAGGCTGACGGCAAGCCCGTCCTCAACGTCGAGCTGCTCAAGGACATCGACGCGGCCATCGCCGGCCGCGACTACAGCTTCGAGTGGGTCAAGGGCCACGCCGGCCACGGACTCAACGAGGCCGCCGACGTGCGCGCCCGGGCCGCGGCCACGGCCTACCAGCGCGGATCCAGGGTCGACGCCGGCCCCGGCTTCCCCGGCGCGGAACGGTCCGCCGCCCCTGCTGCCTCCACCGGCCAGGACACGCTCTTCGCCGCCTTCGAGGACCCCGCCGAGACGGGGACGGGATCGGCCGACGTCGACGCCGTCGTCGCACTCGAGCGCGCGCTGCTGGACCCGCAGGTCCGCGCCGAGGTCGGCGAACTCAGCTACCTCCTGCACCCCGCGTTCCGCGAGATCGGATCGGGCGGCGCGTGGCGCGAGCGCGACGCCGTGATCGCGCTCCTCGTGGAACAGGCCGGGCAGGAGGCCGGGGCCGGACGGCACGCGCCCTGGCGGTTCGAGCTCCTCGAGGCCGCACCGATCGGCCCCGACGCCGTGCACGTCGCCTACCGGCTCGTGGGCCCGGGGGCGGCCACCGCCGTCGGATCCCTCTGGCAGCGCGACGCGGGCCGCTGGCGCCTGCGCCTGCGGCAGGAGACGCCGGAAACCTGACACCGGACGCCGGCGGCGCGGCTTGCCCGTGTCCCTAGACTAGGGGCGTGAGTGATACCACCCGGCCCCAGGCCACCGTCGATCCGCGTTTCGAGTCGGTCGCCGAGCTGCTGCGCAGCTACGCGGAAGAGGATCCCGGCTATACGGCGCAGCTCGCCGTCTACCACGAGGGACGGCCCGTGCTGGACCTCGCCGTCGGCCCGGACGCCGATCCCGCGGCGCTGACCGGGGTCTTCTCCTGTTCCAAGGGAGCCGCCGCGATCGTCATGGCGCTGCTCGTCCAGGAAGGCGTCCTGGACCTCGACGCGCCCGTCGCCGCCTACTGGCCGGAGTTCGCCGCGAACGGCAAGGAGGCCGTCACGGTGCGGCTGCTGTTGAGCCACCAGGCCGGGCTGCAGGGGGTCGACGGCGGGCTCACGCAGGAGGAGTACCTCGATTCGCGCCTCGGCGCCCGGATCCTCGGAGCCGCCGCCCCGCGCTGGCGGCCCGGCACGGCCCACGCCTACCACGCCTTGAGTATCGGCGTGTTCATGGAGGAGCTCGCCCGCCGCACGGCCGAGGAACGCCTGCAGGACATCTACGAGCGCCGCGTCCGCGCCCCCTACGGCATCGATTTCCACCTGGGCCTGCCCGAGGAGCTCGAGCCGCGCTACCGCGACGTGCTCAAGCCGGCCCAGCGACCCGATCCGGGATTCATCGACCCCTACGGCCACTTCGGGCTCGCCGTGAACTCGACGTCCGGCTTCGACGGGCCGGACGGCCCCAGCACGGACATCCTCGACCTGCCCAACGTCAAGGCCGTCCGGGCCGCGGGCATCGCGGCGGCCGGCGGCGTCGCGAACGCGCGCGGGCTCGCACGGCTCTACGCCGCCGCGGGCACCGGGATCGACGACGGCACGGGTGCCGTCTCCGAGCCCCTGTTGTCGGAGGGCGTGCGCACCGCGTTCGCCGAGGAACAGGTCTTCGGCCCGGATCGCTCGCACGGGCTCATGGGCGCCTTCGGGATCGTGTTCATGAAGTCCCAGCCGCGCAACGACTTCGGCTCCTGGCAGGCGTTCGGACATGACGGCGCCAACGCCTCGCTCGCGTTCTGCGATCCCGCCTACGGGACCGCCTTCGGCTACGTGCCGGCCCGCGCCGAGGAATCCGGCACGGGTTCCCGCGGCGGCCGGCTCACCGTGGCGTTGCGCCAGGCGCTGCTCGCCGGCTGAGGGCCCGATCCTGGCCGGACCGCCTCGAGCCCCAGGAGGGGCCACCCGTGGGCCGTCGGCGCGGGGTGCCGCGGCCAGCCGTGAGTCGCGAGCGGCGTTCCGGGCCGGCCCGGCGAGGCCCAGGGGACGGCGAGCACCTCGGCAAGGCGTCCGCCGGCCGCCGTGCCACCCGCCGTGCCACTGGCCAGGCCGCCGCGGCGCAGCGCCCCCTGCCCGGCGCGCAGGACCGCGAGGGCCAGTGAACGTGCCGTGCCGAGGTCCTCGGCCAGCACGCTGACCTGCGCGAACGCGTCCGCCCGGTCGCCGGCCTCGGTCGCGATCGCCGCCGTGAAGCCGGGGGTGCCCGCGAGCGGTACGTCGGCCAGCAGCTCCGCTTCCCCCGGCGACGACGAGGCCGTGCGCGGCGCCGTGATCCCGGCCCGCCACGGGCGGCCGTAGAACGGATCGCCATAGCAGGGATCCGCGGTGTCCGGCGGGGCCGGGAACGGCGATCCGGCGCAATACACGTAGCCGCCGCAACAGAGAGCCCAATGCGGCAGCCGCAGGGCCGCCAACACGTCCCCGGCCGCCGCCACGGCCGCGTGCCCCGTCAGGCCCGCCGCTCCGCGCCCGACCGCCTCCCGCGCGGCGTGCAGCTCCGCCCGGTCGCCGGGAACGTGCAGTTCAAGGCCCGGTATGCCGCCGTCCGCCGCGTTCACGCCGCGTTCCCCTCGACCGGCTCCCGCTCCCCGGGGACGCGCGGCGGCGCGCTGCTGAGCAACTGCACCGCGGTGCCGCTGCGCAGGGCACCGGGCTCGACGGGCCGCAGCGGGGACCACTCCGAGGGGGCGCCCACGGCGACGGATGAAGAGGGGCCGGGCCCCGGCGTCGTTCCCGCGGGCTGGAGGGCGGTTCCTCCCAGCCAGCCCGCGGCCACGAGGCCGACGGAGGCGACGGAAGCGAAGACGGCGTGGCGGATCTGCACGGTGGATTCCCTTCGACGGGGGCCGCCCCGGCGGGCCGCCCTCTGTGCCTCCAGCCTCCCGCGGCCGGCTGGGTGTGGACTGTGCGGGGGCGCGTCGTAGGCTGGGGATCGTGGAATACGGCAAGCGCTTCGTGGCACTGGGAGACTCCTTCACCGAGGGCGTCGGCGACGACGACCCGTCGCGCCCCAACGGCGCGCGCGGCTGGGCGGACCGCGTCGCGGAGCAGTTGTGCGCGGCCGACCCCGGCTGGGGCTACGCCAACCTCGCCATCCGCGGCAAGAAGATCCGCCAGGTCGTCGACGAGCAGCTGCCCGCCGCGCTCGAGCTCAAGCCCACCCTCGCGAGCCTGTACGCGGGCGGCAACGACATCCTGCGGCCCAGCGTGGACATCGACGAGCTCATGGAGGGCTACGCCGGCGCCGTCGCCGCGCTGCGTGCCTCCGGCGCCGAGGTGCTCCTGTTCACGGGCTTCGACTCCGCCGGCTCCGCCGTCTTCGGCAAGACCCGCGGCCGGACCGCGATCTACAACGAGTGGGTGCGCGAGATCGCCGAGCGGCACGGCGCCGTGATCGCCGACTACTGGCGCTGGCGTGAGTTCCAGGACTGGCGCTACTGGGCCCGCGACCGGCTCCACATGGGCACGCCCGGGCACACCCTCATGGCCAAGAAGGTCCTCGAGGTGCTCCGCGCCTCCGACGCCATCCGGACCCCGGAGCTGGAGGCCGCGCCCGCCCTCGGCCGGCTCGCGAAGCTCAAGGCGGACGCCGCGTGGGGCCGGGAGCACGTGCTGCCGTGGGTCAAGCGCCGCCTGACCGGGACGTCCTCGGGCGATGCGCTCACGGCCAAGTACCCCGGCTACGTCCGGCTCGCCCCGTAGCACGGCCGGGCCACTTGGATGTGGCGCGCGTCTCGGAATACAATGAACGGGTGCCCGCAGGGGCACGGCCATCGACATGCGGCGGGAGAGACCCGCTCAAGCCATGGGCGGGCGCCGTAGGAGCAATTTCCTCCCCGGGAATCTCTCAGGCCCCCGTACCGCCGCGCAGAGGCCACTCTGGAAAGAAGTCGCGCAGACTCACCGACGGTGCAAGCGGGACCCGGGAGACCGGGAACCGCGGAATCTCTCAGGTCCAATACAGAGTCGGGGAGGGAACCGAAGCTCATTCGGCGTGCGTGCACACCGACCACCACGGGAGTTCCCTTTTATGACAGCGACCACGGCCACCACCTCCACCGCTTCCGCCGCGCCGGTCTTCGCCGACCGCCACATCGGCCTCGCCTCCGACGCCGCCCGGACCATGCTCGAGGCCCTCGGCTACGCGGACCTCGACGAGCTCGTCGACACCGCCGTCCCCGCCGGCATCCGCCAGGACGCCCCGCTCGAGCTCCCCGCCGCCCTGAGCGAGGAGGAGGCCCTCGCCGCCCTCCGCGCCCTCGCCGCGAAGAACACCGTCAAGACCCAGATGATCGGCCAGGGCTTCTACGGCACCAGCACCCCGCCCGTCATCCTCCGCAACGTCCTCGAGGATCCGGCCTGGTACACCGCGTACACCCCCTACCAGCCGGAGATCTCCCAGGGCCGCCTCGAGGCGCTGCTGAACTTCCAGACCATGGTCGGCGACCTGACCGCGCTCCCGATCGCCAACGCCTCCCTGCTCGACGAGGCCTCCGCCGTCGCCGAGGCCGTGCTGCTCATGCGCCGGGCCAACAAGGCCAAGGGCGAGGCGAAGACCGTGCTCGACGCCGACCTGTTCCCGCAGACCATCAACGTCGTCCGCGGCCGCGCCGAGGCGCTCGGCTTCGAGGTCGAGGTCGTCGACCTCGCCGCGGGCCTGCCCGAGGGCGACATCTCAGGGATCGTGCTGCAGCAGCCGGGCGACTCCGGCCGGGTCGTGGACCACGCGGGCATCATCGCCGCCGCCAAGGAGCGCGGCGCCATGGTCACCGTTGCCGCCGACATCCTCTCCCTGACCCTCATCGTCCCCCCGGGCGAGCAGGGCGCCGACATCGCCGTCGGCAACACGCAGCGCTTCGGCGTCCCCCTCTTCTTCGGCGGCCCGCATGCCGCGTACATGGCCGTCCGCGCGGGCCTCGAGCGCTCCCTCCCGGGCCGCCTCGTGGGCGTGTCAAAGGACGACGCCGGTGCCCCCGCCTACCGTCTCGCCCTGCAGACCCGCGAGCAGCACATCCGCCGCGAGAAGGCCACGTCCAACATCTGCACGGCGCAGGCCCTCCTGGCCATCACGGCGTCGATGTACGGCGTCTACCACGGACCCGACGGACTCAAGGCGATCGCGCGCCGCACCCACCTCGCCGCCCGCGCGCTCGGGGACGTCCTCGCCGGCGCCGGGATCGAGCTGGCCGGGACCGAGTACTTCGACACCCTGCGCGCCTCCGTTCCGGGTCGCGCCGCCGCGGTCGTCGCCGCGGCCGAGGAGGCCGGGGTCAATCTGCGCCTCGTCGACGCCGACACCGTGGGCGTCTCGACGGACGAGACGACGACGGCGGCGCACCTCGCCGCCGTGGCCGCGGCCTTCGGCGTGGCCGACGCCGACGCCCGGGTCGCCGAGGCCCAGGCGGCGGCCGGGACGGGACTGCCGTCCGGCGTCGAACGCTCCTCGGAGTTCATGACCCACCCGATCTTCCACTCCGTGCGCTCCGAGACCCAGATGCTGCGCTACCTGCGCCGGCTCTCCGACCGCGACCTGGCGCTCGACCGCACCATGATCCCGCTGGGCTCCTGCACCATGAAGCTCAACGCGACCGCCGAGATGGAGTCCATCTCCTGGCCGGAGTTCGCCTCCATCCACCCCTACGCCCCCGAGCACCAGACAGCCGGCTGGCGCGAGCTGATCGCCGACCTCGAGGCGCGCCTGAGCACCATCACGGGCTACGCGGGCGTCTCCATCCAGCCCAACGCCGGGTCCCAGGGCGAGTACGCGGGCCTGCTCGCGATCCGCCAGTACCACCTCGCCAACGGCGACGACTCCCGCACCATCTGCCTCATCCCGGCTTCCGCGCACGGCACCAACGCGGCCTCCGCCGTCCTCGCCGGGCTCAAGGTCGTCGTCGTCAAGACCGCCTCCGACGGCACGATCGACGCCGCCGACCTCGACGCGAAGATCGACGCCCACCGCGACGCGCTCGCCGCGATCATGATCACCTACCCGTCCACGCACGGCGTCTACGACGCCGACGTGCGCGAGGTCTGCGACAAGGTCCACGCCGCGGGCGGCCAGGTCTACATCGACGGCGCCAACATGAACGCCCTCGTCGGGCTGGCCCGGCCCGGACACTTCGGCGGCGACGTCTCCCACCTGAACCTGCACAAGACCTTCTGCATCCCGCACGGCGGCGGCGGCCCCGGCGTCGGCCCCGTCGCGGTCGCCGAGCACCTCGTGCCGTTCCTCCCCGGCTCCCCGGCCGGCGCCTCCAACGGCAACGACGGCACCCCCGTCACGGCCACGCCGTACGGCTCCGCGGGCGTCCTGCCGATCTCCTGGGCGTACGTCGCCATGATGGGCGGCGAGGGCCTGACCGCCGCCACCAAGAACGCCCTGCTCGCCGCGAACTACATCGCCGCGCGGCTCAACGAGCACTTCCCGGTGCTCTACACGGGCAACCGCGGGCTCGTGGCCCACGAGTGCATCCTGGACCTGCGCGAGCTCACCGCGAAGACCGGGGTCACCGCCGAGGACGTCGCCAAGCGCCTCATCGACTACGGCTTCCACGCGCCGACCCTGTCCTTCCCCGTGGCCGGCACGCTCATGGTGGAGCCGACCGAGTCGGAGGACCTCGGTGAGATCGAGCGCTTCATCGAGGCGATGACCGCCATCCGCGCCGAGATGGACCAGGTCCTGGCCGGGGACTTCAGCGTGGAGGAGTCCCCGCTGCGCCACGCCCCGCACACCGCCTCCGCCGTCGTCTCCAGCGACTGGGACCGCAAGTACCCGCGCGAGCAGGCCGCCTTCCCGGTGGCCCGCCTGCGCCAGGACAAGTACTTCCCGCCCGTCGGGCGCATCGACGGCGCCGCCGGAGACCGCAACCTGATCTGCTCCTGCCCCGCGCCCGAGGCGTTCGAGGACTAAGAAAGGCACCCGCCATGACCGAACAGACCACCACCTCGCGCCGCACGGCGCTCCACGACGAGCACGCCGCCCTCGGCGCGTCCTTCACCGACTTCGGCGGCTGGGACATGCCGCTCAAGTACGGCTCCGAGCTCGCCGAGCACAAGGCCGTGCGCAGCGCGGCCGGCCTCTTCGACCTCTCCCACATGGGCGAGGTCTGGGTGCAGGGCCCGCAGGCCGCCGCGTTCCTGAACCACGCCCTCGTCGGCAACCTCGCCGTGATGGCCGTGGGCAAGGCCAAGTACTCGCTGATCTGCAACGCCGACGGCGGGATCATTGACGACCTGATCACCTACCGCCGGGCCGAGGACCGCTTCCTCGTGGTCCCCAACGCCGGCAACGCGGCCACCGTCGCCGCGGCGCTGGCCGAGCGGGCCGCCGGCTTCGACGTCGAGGTCGTCGACGCCTCCGCCGAGACCTCGCTCGTCGCCGTGCAGGGCCCGGCGGCCGAGGCGATCCTGCTCGGACTCGTCCCCGCCGCATCGGCCGGGATCGTCACGGGCATGAAGTACTACGCCGCCGACGAGGTCGCCGTGGCCGGCATCGACGTGCTCCTGGCCCGCACGGGATACACCGGCGAGGACGGCTTCGAGCTCTACGTTCCCAACGCGCGGGCCGCCGGGCTGTGGCGGGCCCTGCTCGCCGCGGGCGCGGACGCCGGCCTGATCCCGGCGGGCCTGGCCTGCCGCGACTCGCTGCGCCTCGAGGCCGGCATGCCGCTCTACGGCAACGAGCTCGGCCTGGACACGACGCCGTTCGAGGCGGGCCTGGGCCCGGTGGTCTCCTTCAAGAAGGAGGACGACTTCGTGGGACGCGCGGCCCTCGAGGCCGCGAAGGCCGCCGGGCCGCGCCGCGTCCTCGTCGGCCTCAAGGGCCTCGGCCGCCGCGCCGGGCGTTCGCACTACCCTGTGATGAAGGACGGCAAGACGGTCGGCGAGGTCACCTCCGGACAGCCCAGCCCCACGCTCGGCTACCCGGTGGCCCTCGCCTACGTCGACGCCGCCCTGGCCGAGACCGGCACCCGCCTCGACGTCGACCTGCGCGGCAAGGCGGAGCCCTTCGAGGTCGTCACCCTGCCCTTCTACCAGCGCCAGAAGTAGCACCCACCAGGCACCGCCTTCCCGAAAGGAACACCACCATGAGCAAGGTCCTCTCCACCCTCCGCTACTCCGCCGAGCACGAATGGATCGACGGATCCACCCCGGCCAAGGTCGGCATCTCCCAGATCGCCGCCGACGCCCTGGGCGACGTCGTCTACGTCGACCTGCCCGAGGTCGGCGCCTCCATCACCGCCGGCGAGTCCTGCGGCGAGGTCGAGTCCACCAAGTCCGTCTCCGACCTCTACGCCCCCGTGACGGGGACGATCGTCGAGGTCAACCAGGAGGCCATCGACAACCCGGCCCTGCTCAACGAGGACCCCTACGGCGCCGGCTGGCTTTTCACCGTCGAGGTCTCCGAGGAGGGCCCGCTGCTCTCGGCGCAGGACTACGCCTCCGCCAACGGCGGAGACGTCGAGTGAGCACCACCACGTATGAGCCGGTGGTCGCGGGGTCGTTGACGGCGTCGTTGGCCGCGTTGGATCCGGAGGTCGCTGCGGGGATCGACGCGGAGCTGTCGCGGCAGCGGGGCGGTCTGGAGATGATCGCTTCGGAGAACCACACGGCGCAGGCGGTGATGGCGGCGCAGGGTTCGGTGTTGACGAACAAGTATGCCGAAGGGTACCCGGGGCGCCGGTACTACGGTGGGTGCGAGCACGTGGACGTGATCGAGTCGCTGGCGATCGAGCGGGTCAAGGCGCTCTTCGGGGCGGGTTTCGCGAACGTGCAGCCTCATTCGGGGGCCCAGGCCAACGCGTCGGTGATGCACGCGCTGATCCGTCCCGGCGACACGGTGCTGGGGTTGAATCTGGCCCATGGCGGGCACTTGACGCACGGGATGAAGATCAACTTCTCCGGCCGCTTGTACACGATCGTCCCGTACGGGGTGGACGAGTCCAGCTACGAGGTGGACATGGACGAGGTCGAGGCCCTGGCGTTGGAGCACCGGCCGAAGCTGATCGTGGCCGGTTGGTCGGCGTATCCGCGGCAGCTGGACTTCGCCCGCTTCCGGGCGATCGCGGATGCGGTCGGGGCGTACCTGATGGTGGACATGGCGCATTTCGCGGGCCTGGTCGCGGCGGGGCTGCATCCCTCCCCGGTCCCGCACGCGCACGTGGTGACCTCCACGACGCACAAGACGCTGGCGGGCCCGCGCGGCGGAATCATCCTCTCCAACGATCCGGAGATCGCCAAGAAGGTCAACTCCGCGGTGTTCCCGGGGCAGCAGGGCGGGCCGTTGGAGCACGTGATCGCGGGCAAGGCGGTCGCGTTCAAGATCGCCGCGGGCGAGGAGTTCGCCGAGCGCCAGGCGCGGACCCTGGCCGGGGCGCGGATCCTGGCCGAACGCCTCACCCGCCCGGACGTGGCCTCGCGGGGGATCAGCGTCTTGACCGGGGGCACGGACGTGCACCTGGTGCTGGTGGACCTGCGGGATTCGGTGCTCGACGGGCAGCAGGCGGAGGATCTGCTCGCGTCCGTGGAGATCACGGTGAACCGCAACGCGGTCCCGTTCGATCCGCGCCCGCCGATGGTGACCTCGGGGCTGCGGATCGGGACCCCGGCCCTGGCCACACGTGGCTTCTCCGAGGCAGCGTTCGCCGAGGTCGCGGACGTGATCGCCGAGGCCCTGATCGCCGGGACCGACGAAAACGGTGCCGATCCGGAGACCCTGGCCGGCCTGAAGGAACGCGTCGAGGCCCTCGCCACCGCCCACCCCCTCTACCCGGACCTGCCGAACCTCGGCTGAGCCCCGGACCGTGCACCACGGGCCCGGGACCGGACCGGTTCCGGGCCCGTAGTGCATCCACGCAAAGGAATCCCCACCCATGGCCATCAGCGTCTTCGACCTCTTCAGCGTCGGCATCGGACCGTCGTCGTCCCACACCGTGGGGCCCATGCGCGCCGCCTTCCGCTTCGTCGAGGGGCTCGCCGAACGGGGCCTCGTCGCGCCCACCGAGGGCCTGCGGATCGACCTCTACGGCTCGCTCGCCGCCACGGGGCGCGGCCACGGCACGTTCACCGCGGTCATGCTCGGCCTCGAGGGCTTCCAGCCCGAGCTGATCCTCCCCGAGCAGGTCGACCAGCGGATCGCGGACCAGGAGGCGAGCGGCGTCCTGCGCCTCGCCGCCGAGCTCGGGGCGCGCAAGGACCTCGCCTACGGGGTGCCGGACATGGTCCAGCACCCGCTCACCGTCCTGCCCCGACACACCAACGGGATGCGCTTCCAGGCCCTGGGGGCCGACGGGGCCGCCCTGGCCGACGAGACCTACTTCTCGATCGGCGGCGGGTTCATCGTCCGCGAGGGCGAGGAGGACGCCGTCGTCGAGGAGATCGAGCAGGACCTCGCGGCCGTGCCCTACCCCTTCCGCACGGCGGCCCAGCTCCTGGGGCACTGCCGCGACACGGGCATGGGCATCAGCGAGGTCATGATGGCCAACGAGTGCGCGACCCGCTCCCGCGAGGAGGTCCGGGAAGGGCTCCTGCACATCTGGTCCGTCATGGAGGAGTCGAAGAACAGCGCCCTGGCACGGGAGGGCCTCCTGCCCGGAGGGCTCAAGGTCCGCCGCCGCGCCCCCGACTGGCACGAACGCCTGTCCAAGGAGGACAAGGACCGCGACCCGAAGTACTGGCAGGAATGGGTCAATCTCGTGGCGCTGGCCGTGAACGAGGAGAACGCCTCGGGCGGCCGCGTCGTCACGGCCCCGACGAACGGCGCCGCCGGCATCATCCCGGCCGTGATGTTCTACGCGACGCACTACTCGCCCGGGATCGGCTGGGCCACGCAGGCGGACAAGGAGGACGTCGTCGTCCGCTTCCTGCTGGCGTCGGCCGCGGTCGGCGTGCTCTACAAGGAGCAGGCGTCGATCTCCGGGGCCGAGGTCGGCTGCCAGGGCGAGGTCGGCTCGGCGTCGTCCATGGCCGCCGCCGGCCTCGCCGAGATCCTCGGCGGCTCCCCGGCCCAGGTGGAGAACGCCGCCGAGATCGCCATGGAGCACAACCTGGGCCTGACGTGCGATCCGATCGGCGGACTCGTGCAGATCCCGTGCATCGAACGCAACGCGATCGCCGCCTCCAAGGCCATCAACGCCGCCAAGATGGCGCTCATGGGGGACGGCGAACACCGCGTGAGCCTGGACGAGGTGATCGTGACCATGCGGGAGACGGGCAAGGACATGAGCCACAAGTACAAGGAAACCGCGCTCGGCGGACTCGCCGTGAACGTCGTCGAGTGCTGATTCCAACCGCCGCCTGACCAGCGGTTTCGGCACACCGCGGGGAGCCCGGTCAAGCCCCTACCGGCGGCGTGCGGGCGGTGCTACGGTGGGCGGACGGACCGAGCAGCACGCGGCGCCGACGCCGCGTGGGAAGGAGTTTCCCCATGGCACACCGGGCAGGTTCCACTGGAATCGACGCCACCCTGTACAGGAAGGAAGGCCCGTGGTGCACGGCCTTCGTCGACGCGTCGTTGGGAACCACCGCGGCGCAGGAGGCCGCCGACACGCTCCCCGATACGGTGGCCCGCCTGCTGCAGAGCCAGCAGGCCGCTCCCGGGGACATCGAGGCCATCCGCGCAGTGCTCGTGCCGGCCGAGGGGCGCCCCGCACCCGTCGCGCGGTTCGTGGCCGTGACGGGCGGCGAAGTGGTGCTGGACGAGCTCGTCCCCGGCGTCCAGGCGGGTGCCCCGCACGTGGAGTGCGGGCCGTTCCCGAACCTCGTTCCCCTCGCCCGGGCCCGCGGCGGACAGTTCCCCTACGTCCTGGCCGAGGTCGGGCGCGACGGAGGCGAGGTCACGCTCCGGCACTCGGCGCTGCCGGGCGTCGCGGAGAGCCGCAGCGTGGAGGGCGATCCCGAGGAGGCGCACCACGCGCGCCGGGTCCCGGGCCGCTACGCCGAGCCGCAGAACCGCTCCCAGACGGAGGAGATCTGGCGCCGCAACGCGGACGAGATCGCCGGGCACATCGACGAGGTGGTCCGCGGCAGCAGTGCCCGGCTTGTGGTCCTCGCCGGCGACGTGAAGGCCCGGGAGCTCGTCCTGGGCCAGCTCGCGGAGGCCACGCGCGCCCTCGCCGTCGAGATCGGCCAGAACACGCGTGCCGGCGGGACGGACCAGTCGCACGCCGCGCAGGCCGTCGAGGCGAAGGTCGCCGAGGTGCAGGCCCTGGACCTCGAGGCGCTCACGGAGAAGATCGGCAACCGGGCCTCGGGCGAGCACCCGGCGGCGGTGTTCGGCTTCGAGGAGGTGGTCTCCGCCCTGCAGCAGGCCCAGGCGGACACCGTGCTGGTCTCGGAGTTCCAGGACGAGCACACGCTGCTCGCCCTCGACGCGGAGCCGTGGCTCGCGACGGACGCCTCCGGCACGCCCGGCGCGGGCGTGATCGGCGAGTGGCCGGCCCCGGAGGTCCTCCTGCGGGCCGCCGCCCTGACGGACGCCGCGATCCGCTACGTCCCGCCGGGCGTGCTGCCGAACGGGGCCGGTATCGCGGCCCTGCTGCGATGGCCCAACGGCCACGCCGGCTGACCCGGCGGCGGCCGGGGATTCCTAGGAATCGAAGCCCATCCCGATCGCGTCCATCGCCTGCAGGAACGGTCCCCTCCGGCCGCCGTTGCGGTCGGAGGCGACCAGGGCCGCCGTCATCGCCTGGACGCCGAGCCAGGCGCCGGGTTCGGGCGGGAACGGCAGCGGCTTGCGGCGGACCAGTTCGAGCCCGGTCAGCTCGGTCGGGGCGCCCCCGAGCAGGTCGAGCATGACGCGGGCGGCGAAGCGGCTCGCCCCGACGCCGAGGCCCGTGAACCCGGCGGCGTAGGCCGTTCGCCCGCCGTGGGCCGTCTCGAAGAACGGGAAGAAGCGGCTGCACGTGTCGATCGCCCCGCCCCACTGGTGGCTGAACCGCACGCCCTCGAGCTGCGGGAAGAACGCCAGGAAGTGGGCCGCGAGGCGGCGGAACGAGGCCGGATGCTGCAGGTGCGCGGGGTCGAGCGAGCGCCCGTAGCGGTAGATCGCGTCGTAGCCGCCGATGAGGATCCGGCGCCCTCCGTCCGCATCGCGCACGGGCCGCAGGTAGTGGAAGCGGTTCCCCGCGTCGGCCAGGCCCTCCCCGCCGTCCCAGCCGATCGAGGACCACTGCGCCGCGTCGAGCGGTTCCGTCATGAGCACGTAGTCGTAGACCGGCACGGTGTGGAGGCGGAGCCGGCGCAGGAGCGGCGGGAACGCGTTGCCGGCGAGCGCCACCTGGTCCGCGGCGACGCGTCCGGCGTCGGTGCGCAGGACGACGCCGGGGCCGCGCCCGCCGCGCTCGAGGGACCTCACGGGGGACTGCTCGATGATCTCGACCCCGGCCTCGGCGCACGACCGGGCGAGTCCCCAGGCGAGCTTCGCGGGGTGGACGAGCACGGTCCGGCCCTCCTCGCGCAGCCCGGCGAGCAGGAGCGGGGAACCGATGCGCTCCAGCATCGCGGCGCGGTCCAGGAACAGGGGGCCGGACCCCGCGCCCCCGTCCGCCTCCTCGCGCAGCCACGCCACCTGGTGCTCCTCGGTCGCGGCCGTGATCGATCCCGAGCGGGCCACGTCGGCGTCGATCCCGTGGCGGTCCAGGTCCGCGAGGAGCGCGGCGAGGTTCTCCCGCCCGAGCTCGATCAGCCGCCCGTTCTCCCGGGGCAGGTGGCGCTGGCCGTTCGCGTCGCCGTGCGTGAGGCTGTCCTCGCAGAAGCCCCCGTTGCGTCCCGACGCCGCCCATCCGATCCGCCCGCCCTCGAGCACCACGACGCGCCGGGCGGGGTCGGCGCGCTTCGCCAGCAGGGCGGTCCAGAGCCCCGTGTAGCCGGCGCCGAGAACGGCGAGGTCCGCGGTGTGCCGGCCGGACAGCGGTGCGCTCGCGGCCGGGCGCGCGGGGGAGTCCAGCCAGTAGGGGCGCGTCGCGGCACCGGCGAGCGCGGCGTCGACGGCGGCTGCCGGGATCCGGGCCTCGGCGCGGTCGAACGCCGTGGGCATCCCCATGCTCAGCCCCCGCCGTAGGGCCGGCGCACGTCGGGGCGCTCGTCGTCGTCCCCGGACCAGGGCGCGATCCACGGTCCGGTGCCCTCGGAGGGGTCGATCACGCCGTCCTCGAGCCAGGCGTAGTCCCCGGCGAGGACCTTCCGCGCGAGCCGGCGGTCGGCGTCGTCCGTGTTGGACCAGAGGGCGCGGAACAGTTCCCCGACGCGGTGCCGGGCCTGCCGGCAGGCGGCGTCGGCGAGCTCGGCGGCGGCGCGGGCGCGGGCCGGATCGGAGCGGGCGATCAGCGCGGCGCGGCTCACGCACGCCGACATCGCGAACAGTTCCGCGCCGATGTCCACGATGCGGCCCAGGAAGGCCTGCCGCCCCTCGAGGCCGGCCTGCCAGCGGGCCATCCCGGCAAAGGTGTGGCGGGCGAGCCGGCGCGAGGCGCGCTCGGCGAAGCGCACGTGCCGCGCGAGCCGGCCGTGCTCCCGGTACGACGTCGGCACGAGCCCCGGTCCCGCCGCGAGGCCCGGGAGCCACCGGGCGTAGAACCGCGAGGCCCCGGCGGCGGCGCGCGCCTTCTCGCCGAGGGCCGCGTCCGCCTCGGCGAGCTTGCCCGCGACCTTGAGGTGCGCGTCGACGGCCTCCCGGGCGATCAGCAAGTGCATGATCTCCGTGGATCCCTCGAAGATCCGGTTGATCCGCAGGTCGCGCAGCAGCTGCTCTGCGGGAACGGCGCGCTCGCCGCGGGCCCGCTGCGAGTCGGCGGTCTCGTAGCCGCGGCCGCCGCGGATCTGGACGAGCTCGTCGGCGAGCCGGCACGCGGCCTCCGAGGAATAGAGCTTGGCGATGGCCGCCTCGATCCTCACGTCCTTCATGCCCGCGTCGGCGAGCGCGGCCGAGAGCTCGAACACGGACTCGAGGGCGAACGTCGTCGCGGCGAGGTCGGCGAGCTGGCGGCCCACCGCCTCGTGCCGGCCCACCGGACGGCCCCACTGCACGCGTTCGCCCGACCACTCGCGGGCGATCTTCAGGCTCCACTTCCCGGCGCCCGCGCACAGGGCCGGGATCGAGAGCCGGCCGGTGTTCAGGGTGCTCAGGGCGATCTTGAGCCCCTGCCCCTCCGCGCCGAGCCGGTTCGCGGCCGGGACCCGGACGCCGCGGAAGCGCGTCACGCCGTTCTCGATGCCGCGCAACCCCATGAACGCGTTGCGGTTCTCGACCGTGATGCCGGGGCTGTCCGCCTCGACGACGAACGCCGTGATCCCGCCGCGGCGCTCCGTGCCGTCCGCGGCGCGGTAGGGGTCGACGCGGGCCATGACGACGACGAGCTCGGCGACCGTCCCGTTGGTGGTCCAGAGCTTCGCCCCGTCGAGCACGTACGCGTCCCCGTCCGGGGTCGGCGCCGCGGTGGTGCCGAGCCGCGCGGGGTCGGATCCGACGTCGTTCTCCGTCAGCAGGAACGCGGTGACGGCCCCCGCGGCGCAGCGCGGCAGGAACGCGCGCTTCTGCTCCTCGGTGCCGAACATCTTCACGGGCTCCGGGACGCCGATGGACTGGTGGGCCGAGACCAGCGCCCCCATCGCGGGGCTGATCGAGCCGATGAGCATGAGCGCGCGGCCGTAGTCGGCGAGCGTGAGCCCGAGCCCGCCGTACTCGGGAGGGACCTTCATCCCGAACACGCCGAGTCCCCGCAGGGTGTCGATGTAGGCGTCGGGGACGCGCGCCTCGCGTTCGATGAGCCCGGCGTCGAACTCCTCGAGCGCGGACCTCAGCCTCAGAAGGAAGGCGGCTCCCCGCGCGGCGTCCCCGGGCGGCGGCGCGGGGTGGGGGTGGACGAGCGAGAAGTCGAAGGAGCCCAGGAACAGGCCCTTGGCGAAGCTGGGACGTGACCAGCCCGACTCCCGCGCGGCCTCGGCCACGGCGCGGGCCTGACGTTCGTCGATGGTGGCGCCCTGCGGCGTCGTGCTCATGGTGGACCCCCTTGTCCGGCCGGTCCCCGGGGACCAGCCGGCCTCCCGGGGCTGTCCGCCCAGCGTAGCCCGGGCCCCCGGGCCGCGGTAGGGGCGGTTCAGAGGTGGTTCAGGCCCTCCACGAGGACGGAGCGCAGGATGGACTCGATCTCGTCGAACTCCGCCTGGCCGATCGTCAGCGGTGGCGCGAGCTGCACCACGGGGTCGCCGCGGTCGTCCGCCCGGCAGTACAACCCGGCCTCGAAGAGGGCCGTGGAGAGGAATCCGCGGAGCAGGTGCTCCGACTCCTCGTCCGTGAAGGTCTCCTTGGTGGCCTTGTCCTTGACGAGCTCGATCCCGTAGAAGTAGCCCTCGCCGCGCACGTCGCCGACGATCGGCAGGTCCAGGAGCCTCTCGAGCGTCGCGCGGAAGGCCGGGGCGTTGTCCTTGACGTTCTGGTTCAGCCCTTCCCGCTCGAAGAGGTCCAGGTTCGCCATGGCCACGGCCGCCGAGACGGGGTGCCCGCCGAAGGTGTAGCCGTGGTAGAACGTCGTGTCGCCGTGCGTGAACGGCTCGAACAGGCGGTCGGAGGCGATCATCGCCCCGATGGGTGAGTAGCCGCTCGTCATGCCCTTGGCGCACGTGATGATGTCGGGCGTGTAGCCGAAGTCCTGGCACGCGAACATCGAGCCGATCCGGCCGAATGCGCAGATGACCTCGTCCGAGACGAGCAGGACGTCGTATTCGTCGCAGATCTCCCGCACGCGCTGGAAGTAGCCGGGAGGCGGCGGAAAGCAGCCGCCCGAGTTCTGCACGGGCTCGAGGAAGACGGCCGCGACGGAGTCGGGGCCCTCGAACTCGATCGCCTCGGCGATCCGGTCCGCCGCCCACAGGCCGAAGTCCTTCTCGTTGTCCCCGAACTGCTCGGGAGCCCGGTAGAAGTTGGTGTTCGGCACCCGGAAGCTGCCCGGCACGAGCGGCTCGAACGGCGTCTTCATGCCGGGGATCGAGGTGATCGAGAGGGCACCCTGCGGCGTGCCGTGGTAGGCCACGGCACGCGAGATGACCTTCGTCTTGCCCGGCTTGCCCGTGAGCTTGAAGAACTGCTTCGCGAGCTTCCACGCGGACTCGACGGCCTCGCCGCCGCCCGTCGTGAAGAAGACGCGGTTCAGGTCGCCGGGCGTGTAGGAGGCGAGCCGCTCGGCGAGGTCGATCGCGGGCTCGTGGCCGTAGGACCACAGCGGCATGAACGCGAGCTTCTCGGCCTGCCGCGCGGCCGTCTCGGCCAGCTCGGCGCGGCCGTGGCCCGCCTGGACCACGAACAGGCCGGAGAGCCCGTCGATGTAGCCCTTGCCGTGGTCGTCGTAGATCATGTGGCCCTCGCCGCGCGTGATCACGGGGACCGTGCCCCCGTTCACGAGCGGCGCGTGCCGCGCCATGTGCATCCAGAGGTGGTCGCGGGCAGCCTGCTGGCGGTCGGTGCCGCGGGGGGTGGTGCCGGGAAGGGTGTTCATCGTGTGCCCCAGTCGTATTCCTGCTTGCGGAGGGAGAGGTAGAGGAAGGTCTCGGTCTCGCGGACGCCGTCGATGCCGCGGATCTCGTTGATGGTGGACAGGAGGTCGTCGTCGTCCTCGCAGACGACCTCCGCGAGGATGTCCACGGAGCCGGCGACGACGAGGCAGTAGTCGACGGCGGCCAGTTCCGCGACGCGGTCCGCGGTGGCGACCATGTCGCCGTCGGACTTGATGCCGATCATCGCCTGGCGCGTGAAGCCGAGCTGCAGGGGGTCGGTCACGGCCACGACCTGCATGACCTTCGCGTCGATGAGCTTCTGCACGCGCTGGCGCACCGCGGCCTCGCTCAGGCCCACGGCGCGCCCGATGGCCGGGTAGGAACGCCGGCCGTCCTCCTGCAGCTGCTCGATGATCGCCTTGGACGTCGCGTCCATGGCGAAGCCGTTCCCGTTGGGGGTGGCGGATGATGGGGCCACTGGCCTGGACCTCCTGGAGCTCGCCGGCGGACGGGGCGGTCGACCCGTCTCAGCATGAGGGTATCCCCAAAGAATCGGTTGCGAAAGGGAGCAGTCCGCAACGGAATTCGTGCTGAAATCAAAAATTTACAACGCGGCCTATGGACTCGGCCGCGGACGGCTGCCATCATCCAAGCATGACGAGACGACCCCGGCACGAACTCCTCAACGACCCCGCCGTCCGGTCCCTGATCCGCGCGCAGCTGACCCGCCGGAGGTTCCTCTATGGGGCCGGCGGACTCGGGCTGGCCGGCGCGCTCGCCGCGTGCGGAACCCGCGGAGGCACGCAGCAGACCTCCGCCGCCCCGTCCGCCGTCGCGGACATCTCCGCCGACGACCCGACGGTGAACTGGGCGAACTGGACGCTCTACCTCGACTACGACGACTCGACCCGCACCTACCCGAGCCTCGAGACCTTCTTCGAGGAGACCGGCATCCGGGTCAACTACTCGGAGGACATCGACGGCAACGACACCTACTACGGCAAGGTGCAGAGCCAGCTCTCGGCTGGGCAGGACATCGGGCAGGACATCATCACGCTCACGGACTGGATGGCGGCCCGCGTGATCCGCCAGGGCTACGTGCAGGAGCTCGACCACGCGAACATCCCGAACATCTCCAACCTCCTGCCGGCCCTGCGCGAGGTCGACTTCGATCCGGGACGCAACAGGTCCCTGACCTGGCAGTCCGGCTACGCCGGCATCGCCTGGAACAAGGAGGCCGTCCCGGGCGGGCTGCGCACCGTGTCCGACCTCTGGAAGCCCGAGCTGCGCGGCCGCGTCGAGGTCCTCGACGAGATGCGCGACACGATGGGCCTGATCATGCTGGACAACGGCGTGGACATCTCCGGCGACTGGGGCGGCGACGAGTTCGACGCCGGCCTGGAGGTCCTCGAGGAGCAGATCGCCTCGGGCCAGATCCGGCAGGTCCGCGGCAACTCCTACAAGGAGGATCTCGTCTCCGGTGACGCGCTCGCCGTGATCGGCTGGTCCGGCGACATCACGCAGCTGAACTTCGAGAACGACGACCGCTGGGAGTTCGCGATCCCCGAGGCAGGCTGCACGCTCTGGAGCGACAACATGCTCGTCCCCATCGCCTCGCCGCGCAAGACCAACGCGGAGAAGCTCATGGATTTCTACTACGAGCCCGAGATCGCCGCGATCGTGGCCGCCTACGTCAACTTCATCTCGCCCGTCGAGGGCGCGCGCGAGGCCATGGAGCAGATCGACCCGGAGCTCGTGGACAACCCGCTGATCTTCCCCACCGAGGAGGACCTCGCCCAGGCCCACGTCTTCCGCTCCCTCTCCCCGGAGGAGGAATCCGACTTCGGCTCCCGCTTCCAGTCCGCCATCGGGGTCTAGGCCATGGCGCAGGAGGCCTCGGAGCGCCCCCGGGGGACGGCGACGTCGGGCCGGGACCTGGTCCTGGACTCGGTGGTCAAGCGCTTCACCGACTTCACGGCGGTCGACGACGTCTCCCTGACGATCCCGGCCGGATCGTTCTTCGCGCTGCTCGGTCCCTCCGGCTGCGGCAAGACGACGACGCTGCGGATGATCGCCGGCCTCGAACAGCCGACGTCTGGCACCATCTCCATCGGCGGCGAGGACGTCACGCGCCTCGCCCCGCATCAGCGCCAGGTCAACACCGTCTTCCAGTCCTACGCGCTCTTCCCGCACATGAGCGTCCTGGACAACGTCGCGTTCGGGCTGCGCCGCCGCCGCGTCTCCGGCACGCAGGAGAAGGCCAAGGCGGCCCTGGACATGGTGGAGCTCGGCCACCTCGGCGCCCGGCGTCCGTTCCAGCTCTCGGGAGGGCAGCAGCAGCGCGTCGCGCTCGCCCGGGCCCTCGTGAACCGGCCGGCCGTGCTCCTGCTCGACGAGCCGCTCGGCGCCCTCGACATGAAGCTGCGCCGCCAGATGCAGGTCGAGCTCAAGGCGATCCAGACGGACGTCGGGCTGACGTTCATCCACGTCACCCACGACCAGGAGGAGGCCATGACCATGGCCGACACGGTCGCGGTGATGAACAAGGGACGCGTCGAGCAGCTCGGGCCGCCGCGCGAGCTCTACGAGCTGCCGAAGACGGCCTTCGTCGCGAACTTCCTCGGGAAGTCCAACCTGATGCAGGGCAGTGTCCAGGAAGACCTGGGGGGCATGATCGGCGTCGACGTGGCCGGAGTGCGCGTCCTGGTCCCGAAGGACCGGGCCACGACGCATTCGGGCCGCGTCGTCGCCGGGGTGCGGCCGGAGAAGATGCGCATCCTCGAGGCCTCCGATCCCGTCCCCGACGGCGTGAACCAGCTGCTCGGCGACGTCGTCGACGCCTCCTTCACGGGCATCAGCACCGAGTACCTCGTCGACGCGCCCGGCGTGGGCCTCGTCGGGACGTTCTCCCAGAACCTCGGGCAGAAGCCCGCCGCGCCGGGCGACAAGGTCCGGCTCGTGTGGGACCCGGAGTACACCTTCGGCCTGGCCGGGGACGAGGACGCGGCGGAGGGGGTGGACGCGGTATGAGCACGACGGCGGTGGCGAGCCCCGAGGAGCTCGCGGCTGCCAAGCGGCGGGGCCGCACGGGGCTGTACCTCGTGCTGCCGGGATTCATCTTCCTCCTGCTGTTCTTCGCGGCGCCCGTCGTGGTGCTGCTGGCCATGTCGCTCTACGCGAAGCCGCCGGGGGCCGAGGTCGGGGAGTTCGTCCCCGCGCTCGAGTTCCGCAACTACGCCGTCGTCCTCTCCGCCTACTGGGAGGCGCTCCTGCGCTCCTTCTGGTTCGCGTTCATCGCCACCGTTGCCGCCTTGCTGATCGGCTACCCGATGGCCTACCTCGTGGCCGTGCGGCTGCGCCACCGCAAGCTGCTCGCGGGCATCCTGCTGGTGCTGCTGATCGCGCCGTTCTTCTCCAGCTTCATCCTGCGCACGCAGGCCTGGAAGCAGATCCTCGCCGACGAGGGCCCCGTCGTGGAAGTGCTCCGGGCCGTGGCGATCCTGCCGCCGGACGGCCGCCTGACCGCGACCGCGTTCGCCGTCGTCTGCGGCCTGACCTACAACTTCCTGCCCTTTATGACGCTGCCGATCTACGCGAGCCTCGCGAGCCTGGATACCCGCCTGCTCGAGGCCTCGGGGGACCTGTACGCGACCCCGTTCACGACGTTCCGCAAGGTGACGCTGCCGCTCTCGGCGCCCGGCGTCTTCGCCGGCACCCTCCTGACGTTCATCCCCGCCTCCGGCGACTTCGTCAATGCGTCCCTGCTCGGCAACAACCGCGACACCACGATGATCGGGCAGGTGATCGACTCGCGCTTCTTCCGGGTCGTGGACTACCCGGGGGCCTCGGCGCTGAGCTTCATCCTCATGGTCGCGATCCTGATCCTGGTCATGATCTACATCCGGCGCTTCGGCACCCGGGAACTGTTCTAGGGGGGGCGGCGATGCGGCAACGGTTCGGGCGCTGGATCATCCCGGTCTTCGGAGGACTCGCCTTCGTCTACCTCCTGGTCCCCATCGCGTACATCTTCGCGTTCTCCTTCAACGACGCCGGACGCACGAACCTGAACTGGCGCGGCTTCACGTGGGCGAACTGGGCGAATCCCTGCGGGGCCCCGCAGGTCTGCGACGCACTGGGGAACTCGCTGCGGATCGGCCTCACGGCGACGCTCATCGCGACCGTCCTGGGCACGTGCATCGCGCTCGGACTGGTCCGCTACAGCTTCCGCTTCCGCAAGGCCGCGGACCTGCTGATCATCCTGCCGCTCGCGACGCCGGAAGTCGTCCTCGGTGCCTCGCTCCTGGCGCAGTTCCTGAACCTGGGCTGGAACCTCGGCTTCTGGACGGTCGTCATCGCCCACACCGTGTTCTGCATGGCGTTCGTCGTCGTGACCGTCCGGGCGCGTGTGGCCTCCCTCGATCCGAAGCTCGAGGAGGCCGCGGCGGACCTCTACGCCTCGCCGCAGTCCGTGTTCTGGAAGGTCACCTTCCCGCTCCTGCTGCCCGGCATCGTCGCGGCCGCGCTGCTGTCCTTCGCGATGAGCTTCGACGACTTCATCATCACCAACTTCAACTCCGGCAACTTCGATACCTTCCCGAAATTCATCTACGTCGCCGCGACGCGGGGCATCCCGGCGCAGGCCAACGTCATCGGCTCGTCGATGTTCCTGCTCGCGCTCGCCGTCGTGCTCGTCGCGCAACTCGTCTCCTACCGCAGGGCCAAGGCGCAGGCGGCCCGCTAGCCGCCGGGCTGTGCCAAGATGGTTTCCATGACGGAACCCCGCTGGCTCACGAGCCAGGAACGCGAGGCGTGGCTCGCCCTGAACGCCGTATCGATGCAGCTCCCGAGCCGGCTGGACAGCGAACTGCAGAAGCAGGCGCAGATCACCCTCTTCGACTACAACGTGCTCGCGATGCTCTCCGAATCCGAGGGGCGCATGCTGCCGATGAGCGAGCTCGCCTCGGTCACCAATTCCTCCCTGTCCCGCTTGAGCCATGTCGTGAAGAAGCTGCAGGGCCGCGGTTGGGTCGAGCGCTCGCAGAGCCCCACGGACGCCCGCGTCACGATGGCCCGGCTCAACGACGCCGGTTGGGAGATGCTCGTGGCGCTGGCCCCGCAGCACGTGGAGTCCGTGCGCAGCATCGTCTTCGACGCGCTCGAGCCCGACGACGTTCAGGACCTCGCCCGGATCGGCCGCAAGATCGTCGGCCGGATCAACCCGGCGCACTGGATCTTCCTCGATCAGACGGCGGACTGCTAGGATCACCGCCCGTTTTGCGCTCCACCGCCGCCCGGTCTAGGATGGTAAGGCGTTAAGTCGTGCCCTGAAAGGGGCGCGGTTGCCCGTGAACCGAATAACGCGACCCGACCGAGTAGGGAAAAATGCTCAACCGGGACGCTGAATTCACCGTAAGTTTCGCGCAAGTAAGGCGCTTCGGTTGGTTCTCACCCAGCCTGGTTACCTTCGAACGTCGCAGTAAAAACGGTGTCACAACTGGTGGCGGGACCTTCAACGCAGATCCAGAGGCAGCAGTACCCCGCTGTATCTGTGAGGGAGTACCGCCGATATTTACTACTACCGAGGAGTGATCATGGCAGCTGTTTGCCAGGTGACCGGTGCCGTCCCGAACTTCGGGCACAGCATCTCCCACTCGCACCGCCGCACGAAGCGCCGGTTCGACCCGAACATCCAGAAGAAGCGCTACTGGGTTCCGTCCCTGCGCCGCAACGTCACGCTGACGCTGTCGGTGAAGGGCATCAAGACCATCGACGTGCGCGGCATCGACGCAGTCGTCGCCGACCTGCTCGCGAAGGGAGTGAAGCTCTAACATGGCCAAGGACAAGGACGTACGTCCCATCATCAAGCTCAAGTCCACCGCCGGAACGGGCTTCACCTACGTGACGCGGAAGAACCGTCGTAACGATCCGGACCGCATGGTCCTGAAGAAGTACGACCCGGTCATCCGCAAGCACGTCGAATTCCGAGAGGAGCGCTAAACACATGGCTAAGAAGTCCAAGATCGCCCGCAACGAGCAGCGCAAGGTCGTTGTCGAGCGCTACGCCGCGAAGCGCGCCGAGCTGAAGAAGACCCTCGTCGACCCGAACGCCACCGAGGAGGCCCGCGAAGAGGCCCGCCTGGGCCTGCAGAAGCTGCCCCGCAACGCCTCGCCGGTGCGCGTCCGCAACCGCGACGCCATCGACGGCCGCCCGCGCGGCACGTTCCAGAAGTTCGGCATCTCCCGTGTCCGCTTCCGCGACATGGCCCACAAGGGCGAGCTGCCGGGCATCACCAAGTCCTCCTGGTAGGCCCAACAGCCCACTGGTCGCGGAAAGGCCCCTCCTTCGGGAGGGGCCTTTCCCTGTTAAGGCACTGGCTGTCTTAGCCCTGGCCCCGGAGCCAGCGGCGCCACCGTCCGCGTCTCGCCGTCTTCTCCTCCTCGGCGGCGGCCCGCGCCGCGGCCTCGGCGGCCTCGGAGGCCGCGGCGCGTTCGGCGCGGCGCCGCCTCCAGGCGTCGAGCTCGGCGTCGACGTCGCGCGTCGGCGTCGTGACGGGCGGTCCGCCGAGGAGCTGGCGCCGGGTCTCGATGATCCGGCCGTTGAAGTCCTCGACGGCCTCCCGGACGGCGCGTTCGGTGAAGAGCGCGTCGAGGGTGGCCTCCATGTCGGCGTCCTCGCGGCGCAAGGCGATCGCGGGCGGCCCGAGGCCGCTGATGCCTTCCCGCTCGATGAGGCCCTTGAGCCACCAGTCGGGGTCGTGGGTCCCGCCGAGGCCGGGGATGGGCCGGCCCGCGTACTTCAGCTCGTCGAAGTCGCCGCGGGCCATGGCCTGCTCGATGGCGGTGTTGGCCACCTCGTAGACCTCGTCGGACGGGCGGATGACGGGACGGATGTCCTGCTCCGCCCCGTCGCGGCCGACGTCGACCCGCAGGGCCTCGTCCGTGAACTCCGCCGCCGGGTCCTGCGCGTCACGGTAGCGCGCCGCGCGGACCAGGGCATCGTCGTCGTGTTCCCTCATGCCGCCTCCCGTGTCCGACGTGGTGGTTCAAGGGTAGGCGAGGACGGGGCCGGGGTCAGCCGGGGATGCCCGTGATCTCGTTCGGCACCTGCGGCAGCTCGACGCCCTTGAGCACCGAGCGGCCCACGAGGTCCACGAGGTGCAGCGTCCGGGTGGCCGGCTCCGTCACGTAGGCCGTGGTGCCCTGGACGAAGATGCCGGGCCGCGGCTGCTGCCATTCGAGCGGTTCCTCCCACGCGTCGGTCACGGGGATCTCGTCGACGACCTCGGCCGTGTCCGGGTCGATCACCCGCAGGGCCCCGTCGGCGCCGAGCACGAGCGCCTCGCCCTCGGGGCCGCGGGCCAGGGAGCGGAAGGAGTACGCGGCGCCCGTCTCCACGAGGCTGAGCTCCCCGCTCTCCGTGTCGGTCAGGCTGACCCGGGTCGGGCGTTCCAGCTCCGCGTCGGGGTCGCTCTTGTAGTCGCCGAGGACCACGGTCGAGGCCTCGCTGCCGGCCTGGTTGCCGATCCGCCCGTAGGCGTCGGGCGCCGCGACCTTGGCGATCTTCCCGTTCCGGTAGACCAGCAGGCCGTCCTCGCAGCCGAACACGACGGCTTCATCGGCGGCGACCGCCTCGCCGTGGATGCCGGGGCAGTCGGTGTTCACGGCCAGCTCGGGGCGCGTGCCGTCGGAGCCCGCCGGGCCGTATGCCGTGATGCCGTTGCGCTCCCCGGCCGGCCCGTGCGTGGTCAGGAGCGCCCCGTCCCCGAGCTGGACCGCGACGCCGTGGTGCGCCACGGGCGTCTGGAAGCGGTCCGCGTCCGGGAAGCCGTCCGCGAGGCCGTGCGGGTCGAACACGGCCACCTCACCGGTGCCGTCGTCGAACAGCACGGTCTTGTCCGCGTGCAGGACGACGTGCCCGGGCGTCGTGGCCGGGAAGACGTGCTCCGTGAGCCGCGGCGCGGAGGTGTAGTGGTGGTCGTGGTCGCCGTGGGGCTCGGACCAGGCGCCCGTATCGAGCGCGCGGAAGCCTGCGGAGGTGCTGACGAGGACGTGTCGGCCGTCGCCGGCGGGGTTGACCCGATTGAAGCCCTCGAGTGGTTCGTCGGCGAGGACCTCGCCGCTGTTGGCGTCGAGGACCAGGAGGCCGCCCTCGTAGGTCACGGCGAGGCGCGGGTTGGCGCGGCCGGATTCATGGGTTTCGTGCGCGTCCTCGTGGTCGTGGTCGTCGTGGTGCGTTCCGGCGGGGGAGGACGACGCCGGGGCGGCGCCGGACGTCGTCGGCCCGCCGCACGATGACAGGGCCAGGGCGCCGGCCAGGACGGCGGCCGCGAGCAGGGGACGGTGGGCGGGTGGATGCGTGAGTGAAGTCATGGTTCGAGACACTAATCTAAATAAGAATCATTCTCAAAGCATGCGACGACTTGAGTGCTGACCAGCCCGCGCGGGCCCTGAAGAGGCGCCCACACCCCGGAAAACCCCGAAAATCCGCGGAAAACCTGAAAAAACTTGGGCCAAAGGGCCAAAACTGGGCGTGTCCCGGCCCCACGGCTGGTAGTTTCCTTCTCAGAAGTCCCCGTAACCGCGGGGCAGCCCGGGCGTCAGGCCGGGTGCGAATCAGTCCAGGAGGAATGACATTGGCTTTGAACCGTAGCGAGCTTGTTGCAGCCGTCGCCGAGAAGACCGGCAACTCCCAGGTCGCCGTGAACGGCGTGCTGGATGCCGTCTTCGAGACGTTCGTCGAGCAGGTCTCGAAGGGCGAGAAGGTTTCGATCCCGGGCTGGCTCGCCGTCGAGCGCACCGACCGCGCCGCCCGCACGGGCCGCAACCCGCAGACCGGCGAGACCATCCAGATCCCGGCCGGCCACTCCGTGAAGCTGACCGCCGGCTCCAAGCTGAAGGCCGCCGTCGCCAAGTAGGCTCCGCCGCAGCAGCGCGAGGCCCGTCCCACCGTCGAGGTGGGGCGGGCCTCGCCGTTCCCGCGGGGAGCGGCGTTCTACCTGGAGTAGAATCGTGGGGTCCGTCCCTGGACCCCGTCGACCCGAGGAGCGCGCCACCGTGGAGCACCGCAGCCTGCGCCTGCTGCGGGGATGGTCGGGAGCCGTCGCCGCGACCGGGCTGGCCGCCGCATCCCATGCCCTGGCCGGCGCGCCCCTGCCGCATCCGCTGCTGCTCGCCGTCGTCGTGGCCGCCTCCGCCGCCGTGTGCACGGCGCTCGCGGGACGCGGGCTCTCGCTCGCCAGGACCTCCCTGGCCGTCGTCGTCAGCCAAGCGCTCTACCACTTCGCCTTCGCGGCGGGCCACGCCCACGGTGCCGGATCCGGGGCTTCAGGCTCCGGGACCGTCCCCCTCCTGCGCGAGACCGGCCTCGGGCATGCCGCCCACGTGGAACTCGTCGCCTCCCCGGCCGCCGCGGCATCCCTCGTGGCCGGTCCGGCCGGCGGCGCCTGGATGCCCGCGGCCCACGCGGCGGCCGCCCTCGCGACCATCCTGGTCCTGCGCCGTGGCGGGCTCGCCGCCCAGGGGCTCGCCGACGTCGTCCTCCTCGCCGCGCCGCGCGCCGTCCTGCGCCCGCGTCCCGTGCCCGTCGATACGGCCCCGGCGCCGCTGCCGTCCGTCCAGGTCCCGGGCCTGCCCGACCTCGGCGTCCCCCTCCGCGCCCTGACCCGGCGCGGCCCACCCGTTCGAGCTGCCTTCTGACCCCGCGGCCGCCTGCCGCACCCCAGGAACAGCTTTCCCCGCCCGTGCTCGACGCGGTACCGGGGAGGAACAGGACAACACCATGAACACCACGCTCCACCGCCCCGCACCGGCAGCAGCCGTCCGTCTCGCCGCCGCGCTCGCCACCGCCCTCCTGATGGCCTGGGCCGTCCTCGCCGCTGCTCCGGCGGCCCGGGCACACGACGCCCTCGCCGACAGCGTGCCGGCCTCCGGCGAGACCCTGACCGAGGCCCCCGCCTCCGTGAGCCTGTCCTACACGGGCGAGCTCAAGCCCATCGGCGCCGAGGTCGAGGTCTCCGGCCCCGACGGCGCGGTCGAGGCCGAGGCCTCCGTCTCGGGGCGCACGCTGACCGTCGCCTTCGCGGCCCCGCTGGACAACGGCGCCTACACCGTCGCCTGGCGGGTCGTCTCGAGCGACGGACACCCCATCGAGAGCGGCGGCGCCCAGGGCGAGGCCCTCGAGTTCACGGTCGACGCCCCCGCGGCGGCGCCCTCCTCGAGCGCCGCGCCCTCCAGTGCCCCGTCCTCCAGCGCCGAGGCCGCCGGAACCGACGCGCCGGCTACCGAGGCGCCCGCCACCGACGCGCCGGACCAGGCCGCCGAGGCGGGACTGCCGCCCGTGCTGATCTGGATCGTCCTGGCCGTCGCCGCGGTGGCCGCGGCCGCCGTCGTCCTGGCCAAGACCCGCCGCCAGGGCCGGTAGGACACCCCGGAGAAGGAGGCAGGCACCGTGGACGCCACCACCGGACACCGCACCGCCGACGGCCGGCTCTGGCCGGTCCTCGCGCTGCCCGCGCTCGCCGCGGGCGCCGTGGGGCTCGTCGCCGCACTGCTGTACTCCGGCTCGGCGGCCGCGGGCCTGCTCTCCGATCCGGGCGCCCTCACCCGGTGGGGACTGCCCGTCGCTAAGACCGTCCACCACGCCTCGATGGCCCTGGCCATCGGCGCGCTCGTCTTCGCGGCGGCGATCCTGCCCCGCAGCCGCCGCCCGGAGCGGGCCGGGCGCGCCGGGCGCGGAGGCGACGAGGACCGCGACGCCGGAGGAGACACGGGCGGGGAGCACCCCGCCTTCACCCGCGCCATGAACCTCGCCGCCGGCGCCGCGGTGGTCTGGACCCTCGCCGCGGCCGCCGTCCTGGTCCTGACGTTCTCCGACCTCTCCGGGCTCCCGCTGAGCGCCGAACCGAGCTACACGGCCGCCATGATGGACTACGTCCTGGGGATCTCCGTCGGCCAGGCGTGGGCGTGGATGGTCCTCATCGCGGCCGTCACGGCCTCGCTCGCGTTCGGCCTGCGCTCCCCGGGCGGCGTCGCCGTCGCGGCCGTCGCGGCGCTGCTCGGCGTCGTCCCGATCTCGCTCATCGGCCACGCGGCCGGCGGCGACGACCACTGGGGCGCCACCAACGCCATCCTCCTGCACCTCGTCGGCGTCTGCCTGTGGGTGGGAGGCATCGCGACGCTCGCCGTCCTCGCCGACACCCTCGGCGGCCCGGCCCCCGACCGCCGGCGGGCCGCGACGCCGCCCCTCCTGGCCGGCGTCGTCCTGTCCCGCTTCTCGGCCCTCGCCGGGATCTCGATCGCTCTCGTGGCCGCGTCCGGCGTCGTCAGCGCCGTGATCCGGATGGATTCGTGGGCCGACCTGGCCACCCCCTACGGCGGCCTCGTCGCCGCCAAGGCGCTCCTGACCGTGGCGCTCGGCGCGCTCGGCCTGCTCCACCGCACCCGCACCATCCCGTCCCTCCTCGCGGGCCGGACCACCGCGGTGCGGGCCGCGTGGCGGATCGTCGCCGTCGAGGCCGCCATCATGGCCGCCGTCATGGGCATCGCGACGGCGCTCGCGCGCACCGCGCCGCCCGTTCCGGAGGAGCTGCCTCCCGCCGCCACGCCCGCCCGCATCCTCACCGGCTACGAGCTCCCGCCCGAGCTCGTGCCGTCCTCCTGGCTGAGCGAATGGCGCTTCGACTGGCTCTGGGTCGCCGTCGTCCTCTTCCTCGGCGCCGCCTACCTCGTGGCCTACGTGCGGCTGAAGCGGCGCGGCGACGCCTGGCCGGCGTGGCGCCTCGCGTCCTGGTTCGTGGGCCTGGCCGCGCTGTTCTACATCACCTCCGGGGCCCCCGCGGTGTACGGAATGGTGCTGTTCTCGATGCACATGGTCGGCCACATGGCACTGACCATGGTGGCCCCGTTCTTCCTGGTCATCGGCTCGCCCGTGACGCTCGCGCTCAAGGCCCTGCCCAGCCGGACCGACGGCACGCGGGGTCCGCGCGAGTGGATCCTGGTGCTCGTGCACTCGGGCTTCTCGAAGATCGTCACGCATCCGCTCTTCGCGGCGGCGAACTTCGCGGGCTCGATCATCATCTTCTACAACACCGAGCTCTTCGGCTTCGCCCTGCGCGAGCACATCGGGCACGAGCTGATGAACCTGCATTTCCTGCTCACGGGCTACATCTTCGCCCTGAACATGATCGGCTCCGATCCGCTCCCGCGCCGCGCCGCCTACCCGCTGCGGCTGTTGATCCTGCTGGCCACGATGAGCTTCCACGCCTTCTACGGGGTGTCCATCATGGGCAGCGAGTCGCTCATGCAGGCCGGCTGGTTCGGGAACATGGGGCGCGACTGGGGCGCCACCCCGCTCGAGGACCAGCGCTTCGGCGCCGGCGCGATGTGGGGGATCGGCGAGGTGCCCACCCTCCTGCTGGCCCTCGGCGTGATGGTGGCGTGGAGCCGGGACGACGCCCGCGAGTCCAAGCGCAAGGACCGCGCGGCGGACCGGGACGACGATGCGGAACTGGCCGCCTACAACGCCATGTTCGCGCAATTGAAGCAGCACGACGATGAAACGGAGCGACGTGGACGCTAGAAGACCCCTCCTGGCCGCGGGCGCCCTCGCGCTCGCCCTCACGCTCGGCGCCTGTTCCGGGAACGACGCCGGGGCCCCGGACGCCGGGGCCTCGTCGGATCCGCACGGGTCCGGGCAGGCGACGGGCGCTCCGGCGGACCCCGGGGGCGAGGCGCCCGGGACGGAGGCGGCGACCGCCGTCCAGGCGGGCATCGCCCGCGCCGCCGGCTACAACTTCACCCTTTCGGCGGTCGCGGGCGAGGCGGAACTGGAGGCCCTGCGCTCCGATCCCGGGGACGCGCTCGACGGCGTCGTCGTGCTCCCGGCGGCGTGCCGGGAGCCGCTCGAGAAGTTGAACTTCTCCCCGGCCGTGCTCGGCGCCGAGGCGGCCCGGACCGACTTCGCGGCCGAGGGCGTCGACGTCACCGGCTCGGTGGAGGTTGCCCGGATCGGCGACCGCGGCGCGCTGGACGCGTACTACGGCACCGTCGACACGCTCGTCCAGGAGTGCTCCTCCACGACCCTGAACATCCAGGAGGAGGGCGCCGGCGGCGGGGTGGTCCCCGCGACGGTCCCGCTGAGCTCGAGCCGGCCGGAGACGGACGCGGACGTGGCCTCCGCCCTCTTCTGGAGCCGCGCGCCGGGCCACGCGAGCCTCGCGCAGCAGGCGCTCGTGCTCGTCGGCGAACGGGGCGGGCACGTGGCCATGGTGTCCTTCATCGGACCCGCGGGGGTCGAGGACGCGAACTTCACCGCGATGGCCGAGGCGATCCTCGAGGAGACGCTGGATGCCCTTCCCGGGGACTGAGCTGCTCGAACGCCGCCAAGTCCCCGTCTACCTCGCGGCGATCGCCTTCGCCGCGGCCGCAGGAGCCGTCTGGCCCGGGCTCGCCGCCCTCGACGCCGTGGTCCTGCCGCTGTTGGGTCTGCTGATGTTCGCCACGTTCCTCGGGGTGCCGCTGACCCGGTGGCGGGCCGGCGTCGTCGACCGCCGCTTCCTGGCCGTCGTCCTGGTCCTGAACTTCGCCGTCGCGCCCCTGCTGGCGTGGGGCTTGTCGCGCTTCGTGGCGGGGGAGCGGCAACTGCTCGTCGGCGTCCTGCTGGTGCTCCTGACGCCGTGCATCGACTACGTCGTGGCCTTCACCCGGCTGGCCGGCGGGGCGGCCTCGAAGCTCCTGGCCGCGACGCCGCTGCTCATGCTCCTGCAGATGCTCCTGCTCCCGGTCTACCTGCCGCTCATGGCCGGCCCGGGAGTGCTTGCCGGCATCGACCCGCGGCCCTTCCTCGAGGCGTTCGTCCTGCTGATCCTGCTCCCGCTCGGCGCGGCCGCCGCGCTCCAGGCCCTCGGGGCGCGCGGCCGGACCGGCGCCGGTGTGGCCCGGGCCGCCGGGTCCTCCGCTGCGGCGTGCATGGTCCCCCTCATGGCGGCCGTGCTCGCCGTCGTCGTTGCCTCCCAATCCGCCGCCGTGGCGCACCGCTGGTCGGAGCTGCTGCCGCTCGTGCCCCTCTATGCCGGGTTCGCGGCCCTCATGGCCGCCGCCGGGATCGCGGCCGGGCGCCTCGCCCGGCTCGAGGAGCCCGGCATCCGTGCCGCGTCCTTCACCGGGGCCACCCGGAACTCCCTCGTCGTGCTGCCCCTCGCCCTCGCCCTGCCCGCGGGCTTCGAGCTCGTCCCGCTCGTCGTCGTGACCCAGACGCTCGTGGAACTGCTCGCGATGGTGGTGATGACCGGCGTCGTACCGCGGCTCGTCCGTAGCACGCCGTCACCGGCGGCGGCCTCCGGGAACAAGCCCGGCGATAATGGGGTTGACCCCTGAAGCACCCCGATCCGCAACCCGAGGAGTCCTGCATGAGCGCCGACACCCCGACCACCACCGCTTCCGTCCGCTCCGCCTACCGCGTGCGCGCCTCGGAACTGGTCGGCCGGAACTGGCTGAACACGGGCGGGAAGCAGGTGTCGCTCGAGGACCTGCGGGGCAAGATCGTGGTCCTCGACTTCTGGACCTTCTGCTGCATCAACTGCCTCCACGTCCTCGACGAGCTGCGCCCGCTCGAGGAGAAGTACCGCGACCTGCTCGTCATCGTCGGCGTCCACTCGCCCAAGTTCGAGCACGAGGCCGATCCGGTGGCGCTCGCCGCCGCCGTCGAGCGCTACGAGATCCACCACCCGGTGCTCGACGATCCGGAGCTCGAGACCTGGCAGGCGTACTCGGCGCGGGCCTGGCCGACCCTCGTCGTCGTCGACCCCGAGGGCTACATTGCCGCACACCTCTCCGGCGAGGGGCACGCGAACGGGCTCGAGGTGCTCGTCGAGGAGCTCGTCGCCGAGCACGAGGCGAAGGGCACGCTGCACCGCGGCGACGGACCGTACGTGGCCCCGCCCGCACGCGAGGGCGACCTGCGTTTCCCCGGCAAGGTGCTGGCCCTGCCCAACGGCAACTTCCTGGTCGGCGACTCCGGCCACCACCGGCTCGTCGAGCTCGCGGGCGACCTGTCCACCGTGGTCCGCACGATCGGCGAGGGCGTCAAGGGCCACGCCGACGGCGGGCCGGAGACCGCCCGCTTCAACGAACCGCAGGGCCTGGCCGCGCTGCCGGCCGACGTCGCGGCCGAGGTCGGCTACGACGTCGTCGTCGCCGACACGGTCAACCACCGCCTGCGGGGCGTCGTGCTCGCGACGGGCGAGGTCCGCACGATCGCCGGCAACGGCGTGCAGCGCCTGCTGGACGCGGAGCAGGCCCGGTCGGCGGGGGACGCCGCGAACGACGCCGGGGCCTGGGTTCCCGAGCTGGGTTCCGATCCGCTGGGCACATCGTTGTCCTCGCCGTGGGACGTGCTGTGGTCGGCGAAGGCCGGAAAGCTCGTGGTGGCGATGGCCGGCACGCACCAGATTTTCTCCTTCGAGCCGCGCTCGGGCGCCCTGGCGGTCTTCGCAGGCACCGGGCTCGAGGGGCTGCAGGACGGCCACCCCGGTCAGGCGTGGTTCGCGCAGAGCTCGGGACTGGCCGACGACGCGAACGGCGACCTCTGGGTTGCCGACTCGGAGACCTCCTCCCTGCGCGTGCTGCGCCTCGGCGAGGACGGACTCGTGGCCTCCGTCGAGACGGCCGTCGGCGCGGGGCTGTTTGACTTCGGGTTCCGGGATGGTGAGGCGTCCGAGGCCCGCCTGCAGCATCCGCTCGGCGTGACCGTGCTGCCGGACGGCTCCGTCGCCGTGGCCGATACCTACAACGGGGCCGTCCGCCGCTACGACCCCTCCAACGGTACGGTCTCGACGCTGGCCCGCGGGCTGGCCGAGCCGTCGGACGTCCTCCTGGACACCTCCGTCGAGGGCGAGCCGGTGCTGCTCGTGGTCGAGACGAACCAGCACCAGCTGGTCCGCCTGCCGCTGCCGAAGGAGGCGCTCACGGTGGACGAGGGGGCCTCGCAGACCCAGCGTCCCAAGACCCCCGTGGCTCCGGGTGCCCACGAGATCGTGGTGCGCTTCTCCGCCCCGAAGGGGCAGAAGCTCGACGACCGCTGGGGTGACCCGACGCAACTGAAGATCTCCTCCTCGCCCGAGGAGCTCATCCTCGAGGGAGCCGGGACCTCGCTTGGCCTGACGCGGACGCTGACCCTGAACCCGGACGTCGCGGACGGCGTCCTGCACATCACCGCCCGCGCGGCGGCGTGCGACGGCGAACCCGGCGGCGAGATCCCCGACCACGCCGCATGCCACCTGTACCAGCAGGACTGGGGCATCCCCGTCCTCCTCGACGCCGACGGCGACTCCGCGCTGACCCTGGACCTCCGCGGCCTCGACTAGCCCGACGGCGTCCTTCCGCTGGGGGACTATCTCATTAACGGTGTATCCGGCGGTTTCTTTTAGTAGCTTTCAGCGGCCGGGAATCGGTCGCTGAAAGTGATGGCGAAGGCGTTCAAAGCGGGCTTCCAACGCACGGCCCATCGGGTCTTGCCGGCACCGGTCGGATCGAGGGATCGGGTGACCAGATACAGGCACTTTAGCGCAGCCTGCTCGGTGGGGAAATGACCCCGGGCCTTCACGGCGCGCCGGTACCTGGCGTTGAGGGATTCGATCGCATTGGTCGAGCAGATCACGCGCCGGATTTCCACGTCATAGTCCAGGAACGGGATGAACTCCTCCCACGCGTTCTCCCACAGCCGCACGATGGCCCCGTATTTCTTGCCCCAGCGCTCGGTGAGCTCCTCGAACGCCGCCCTGGCGGCCGCAGCGTTCACGGCGGTGTAGATGGGCTTCACGTCCCGTTTGAGCGCGTCCCAGTCCTTCTTCGAGGCCAGGCGGAAGGTATTGCGGATCAGGTGGATGATGCAGGTCTGCACGGTTGTCAGCGGCCAGACGTTGGTGACGACTTCGGGCAGGCCTTTGAGGCCGTCGCAGACCAGGAAGAAGGTGTCTTTCACGCCGCGGTTCTTGATGTCGGTGAGCACGCTCATCCAGAACTTCGCGCCCTCACCGCCGGTGCCGGCCCACAGGCCGAGGATGTCCTTCTCACCCTCCAGCGTCACGCCGATCGCGGCGTAGACGGGCCGGTTGGCGACCTGCCCGTCGCGGACCTTGACGACGATGGCGTCGATGAAGATCGCCGCGTAGACCTCATCCAGCGGCCGGTTTTGCCACGCGGCCATCTCGTCGAGCACCCTGTCGGTGATCCGCGAGACGGTCTCCTTTGACACGGACGCACCGTAGATCTCGGCGAAGTGCGCGCTGATTTCCCCGGTGGTCAGGCCCTTGGCATAGAGCGACAGGACCATCTCATCGACACCGGTCAGGCGGCGCTGACGCTTCTTGACGATGACCGGTGAGAAGGTCCCTTCCCGGTCCCGCGGCACGTCCACCTCCACCGGGCCCGTGGTCTCCGTCAGCACCGTTTTTGGGCGCACGCCGTTGCGGGAATTCGCGGTCTGCTTCCCTGCCGTATCGTGCTTTTCATATCCGAGATGCTCGGTCATTTCCTCATCGAGCGCGGTCTCGATCACGGTCTTGGTCAGCTGCTTGAGCAGACCGTCCGGCCCGGTCAGGGACAGGCCCTGTTCCTTCGCCATTCTGACCAGCTCGCGCGCAGCGTCGCCCTCGGATACTTCTGTCTTCTTTTCAGCGGTTTTCGTACTCGGCACAGCCTCAAGTGTTGCGGCCATATCGGGCTCCTCCCCGCCAGGCTTACCGCCCGGCGTGTCGAGCCGGATACACCGTTATTTCCACAGTCCCGATTGCCGTCATGTCCGAGGGGAAGCTTGAGCAGTTTGGCTCACCAACAGACATCTACGAGCGTCCGGCGACGCGATTTGTTGCCGAGTTCGTGGGGCAGGCCAATCTGGTGGAGAACGTTAACGTGATCCTGGACGGCGGCCGCGCGAAAATGATCGAGCTGCCCGGCGCTGGCCGGCTCGCAGTTCCCCGCGTTTCAGGCGACTACGGAAACGGTTCTATGGCGATGATCCGGCCGCACCAGCTTGAAGTGCGGCCCGTGGCCCGACCCGGAGACATCCCGGCCAAGGTCCGGTCGTCCGTCTACTTCGGCGACACCGTCCAGTATGAGGTTGAAGCTGGAGCAAACCTCCTGAAAGTGCAGATGTTCGCTGATGGAGCTCCGGCACTGCCGGCTGGTTCCGACGCCGCAATCGGCACATCCACCGACTGCGTGCATTTCATCGCCGCTTGAGCTGCACTACCTTCATAAAGGATTTCCACATGTTCATAACCGAAACTCTGAACGGGCACCCAATTCCTCCTAACCTGATGGAGAAGCTTCCTCAGGGAACTCATTCCACCTTGAAGCACTCTGCTGAGCAAAGCTTCACGGATTCGAGGATCCGGTCCCACCTCCCGGGTAGCAATATAGCTGACCGAGCAGTCACCGGGCCGGTGCCTGTCCAAGATTCATCGTTGTTGCACCATGCTGTTGCTGTTTCCGAAATACGGGACGTTCCGGTAACCATCACAGGCGGTGACCGCCAGAACGCTCCCGAAGGTGAAGTGAACGCTGAAGACAAGTTCCTAAAAGAGCTTGCCGATGGGTTCGCGCTGCCGGACGTAAGGGCCAACAGTGTCCAAGCAGATGCCTCCGGGTTGGTGGGCAGCAATGGCAAATGAGGTGATACTAGGGGAGGCGCCTAAGGCTGTCCTGACTCCAAGTGGTGGCAAGCCCAAAGGCAAGGACTGGCCGTCCTTTCTCAAACTAGCTCCCGGGCTCATTCTGCTCGGCATTATCTTCGGGGTCCCCTTAGCCTGGCTGCTGCGGATGTCGTTCAACACCGGTCTTCCCGGTGGAGGGATCGAGGAGGGATTGAGCCTCAACTCCTACTCGACATTCTTCGAAGCATCCTTCAATCTTGAATTGATCTGGCGCACCCTTGGATTGGGCATCGTCGTCACAGCCGGCGCCTTCCTTCTCGGCTATCCGCTGGCGCTATTTTTGCTGCGAACGCAATCGAAATGGAAGAGCCTGCTTCTAGTCCTCGCACTGGCTCCGCTACTGACCAGCGCAGTAGTCAGAACCTTCGGATGGATAGTGATCCTAGGTGACCGGGGAATCATCAACGAAGCCCTGATGGGGATGGGCATTATTTCAACACCCCTCAGCCTGGCAAACAACGAGCTGGGCGTCGCCATCGCCCTTACCGAAATCCTCATGCCCTACATGATCCTCACTGTTGCAACAGGCTCTTCCCGACTCAATGACGCCGTTCTGGAAGCATCCGCCACCCTCGGCGGTAACACCGTCCAAACCTTCTTCCGGGTCATCCTCCCGCTTACCCTGCCGGGGATACTTACCGGGTGCCTCCTGGTCTTCGTGCTCACCATCAGTTCGTTCGTAACGCCAGCCCTCGTGGGCGGCGGACGGGTTTTCCTGCTGGCCACCGAAATTTACGACCAGGCCGTACAGTCACTCAACTGGCCACTGGCATCGGCCATCTCGTTCATACTCATCGCCCTTTTCGCCGGTGTCCTCGTGGGCTACCAGCGACTAATGGCCCGCCTGGACTGGAACCGCAGCTGATGAAAACCAAAGTACTGAAGCGTTGGTTGATCCTCGCCGGAGTGTTCCTCCTCTTTATCTTCCTCTTGGCACCGATCATCATCACGGTGATCATTTCCTTCTCGGCAGATAACATTCTCCGATTTCCCCCGAGCGGTTGGAGCCTGAAGTGGTACGGAGAAGTGTTCGCAAACCGAGACTTCGCGGGAGCCTTCCGGGTCAGCCTGGTGGTTGCCAGCGGTGCATCGCTGCTGGCTGCAGCCGTTTCCATTCCCGCCGCTATGGCCATCGCCCGCGGCAACTTCCGCGGAAAGGCTGCAGTGGAAAGCTTTTTCCTGGCACCGCTTCTGGTTCCAGCCATCGTAGTTGGTCTTGGTCTCCTCTTGGTGTTCAGTCCCCTCGGCCTCAAGGGAACCTACCAAGGTCTCATTCTCGCAAACGCAGGTTTGGTGATCCCGTACATAATTCGCACCACTCTGCTTAGCCTGACCACCATGGACGCACGTTGTGAAGAAGCTGCACAAACGCTGGGCGCACGCCCCTTGACAGTATTCAGAACAGTCACGCTGCCGCTAATCATCCCCGGAGTCTTGTCTGGCGTAGTTCTGGCCTTCCTGCTCACTTTCGATGAAGCGGTCGTCAGCCTGTTCCTGGTTTCAAGCCGGGTCCGGACACTGCCGATTGCAATGTTCGATTACGTTCAGACTCGAACCGACCCTCAACTTGCAGCTGTATCAACACTACTAATCGTGCTTAGCCTCGTCATCGTCGTCATCATCGAACGCATAATGGGGCTCCGTCGAGTCCTCCGCTGACTCTTCAAAATCAAAGAGCATCGATTCGGCATTCCTGAAGCACGGATATATCCTTAACGTCTTGGAGCAGCTAACGCTGAGTTGCATGTAGATTCCGACCGGATCTACGACCACGGCGTAGGACCTTAACTGGTTGCTTAATTTCATGTTCAAGACATACATGGAAAAGTGGCACAGCTCTGGACTTACCAGGTACCGGAGCCCGACTCCTGCCAGCTGTATCCAAGCTTCCAGATGTGCTCGACGGACTTCCAATGCTCATCAATTGTCCCCGACGTCCTGCCAGGGCATGAGGACCGAACGTGTCGCTGGTTCAGCTGCACCTGCCCGCCAATTACTGACCGGGCCGCGGACGCGGCCCCAACGAGTGTGACGAAGAGAATTTGCACCCCACATAACGAGTCCTTCAACCTTGATTGACTAGTGCTTAAGAAAGAGATCAACCCATAATGACTGAAATGTATTACGAGGACGACGCCGACCTGTCGATCATCCAGCGCCGCAAGGTAGCCGTCATTGGTTACGGATCCCAGGGGCACGCCCACGCTCTGAGCTTGCGTGATTCCGGCGTTGACGTACGCATCGGACTCAAAGAAGGTTCCAAATCCCGGGCAAAGGCCGAGGCCGACGGCCTTCGCGTCCTCAGCGTCGCCGAAGCGGTATCTGAAGCCGATCTCATCATGCTCCTGGCCCCCGATCAGGTCCAGCGCCACGTCTACGCCGAGCACATCGCGCCCAATCTCCAGGCCGGCGACGCATTGTTCTTCGCTCACGGATTCAACGTCCGCTATGACTACATCAAGGCTCCGGCGGAAGTGGACGTAGCTCTGGTCGCACCCAAAGGCCCTGGCCACATCGTCCGCAGGGAATTTGGGACTATCTCATTAACGGTGTATCCGGCGGTTTCTTTTAGTAGCTTTCAGCGGCCGGGAATCGGTCGCTGAAAGTGATGGCGAAGGCGTTCAAAGCGGGCTTCCAACGCACGGCCCATCGGGTCTTGCCGGCACCGGTCGGATCGAGGGATCGGGTGACCAGATACAGGCACTTTAGCGCAGCCTGCTCGGTGGGGAAATGACCCCGGGCCTTCACGGCGCGCCGGTACCTGGCGTTGAGGGATTCGATCGCATTGGTCGAGCAGATCACGCGCCGGATTTCCACGTCATAGTCCAGGAACGGGATGAACTCCTCCCACGCGTTCTCCCACAGCCGCACGATGGCCCCGTATTTCTTGCCCCAGCGCTCGGTGAGCTCCTCGAACGCCGCCCTGGCGGCCGCAGCGTTCACGGCGGTGTAGATGGGCTTCACGTCCCGTTTGAGCGCGTCCCAGTCCTTCTTCGAGGCCAGGCGGAAGGTATTGCGGATCAGGTGGATGATGCAGGTCTGCACGGTTGTCAGCGGCCAGACGTTGGTGACGACTTCGGGCAGGCCTTTGAGGCCGTCGCAGACCAGGAAGAAGGTGTCTTTCACGCCGCGGTTCTTGATGTCGGTGAGCACGCTCATCCAGAACTTCGCGCCCTCACCGCCGGTGCCGGCCCACAGGCCGAGGATGTCCTTCTCACCCTCCAGCGTCACGCCGATCGCGGCGTAGACGGGCCGGTTGGCGACCTGCCCGTCGCGGACCTTGACGACGATGGCGTCGATGAAGATCGCCGCGTAGACCTCATCCAGCGGCCGGTTTTGCCACGCGGCCATCTCGTCGAGCACCCTGTCGGTGATCCGCGAGACGGTCTCCTTTGACACGGACGCACCGTAGATCTCGGCGAAGTGCGCGCTGATTTCCCCGGTGGTCAGGCCCTTGGCATAGAGCGACAGGACCATCTCATCGACACCGGTCAGGCGGCGCTGACGCTTCTTGACGATGACCGGTGAGAAGGTCCCTTCCCGGTCCCGCGGCACGTCCACCTCCACCGGGCCCGTGGTCTCCGTCAGCACCGTTTTTGGGCGCACGCCGTTGCGGGAATTCGCGGTCTGCTTCCCTGCCGTATCGTGCTTTTCATATCCGAGATGCTCGGTCATTTCCTCATCGAGCGCGGTCTCGATCACGGTCTTGGTCAGCTGCTTGAGCAGACCGTCCGGCCCGGTCAGGGACAGGCCCTGTTCCTTCGCCATTCTGACCAGCTCGCGCGCAGCGTCGCCCTCGGATACTTCTGTCTTCTTTTCAGCGGTTTTCGTACTCGGCACAGCCTCAAGTGTTGCGGCCATATCGGGCTCCTCCCCGCCAGGCTTACCGCCCGGCGTGTCGAGCCGGATACACCGTTATTTCCACAGTCCCGGGAATTTGAAGCCGGCCGCGGCGTGCCTGCCCTAATAGCCGTTGAACAGGTGGTTGGGTCCCCGGGTAGGAGTCCGGTGACTGTGTGAGTTTCGCATCCGATAATGGGTGCAGGAGGAAATTCACAGATTATGGCACGTAGGCATACCCCGGATCAGGTCGTCGCGAAGGTCCGGCAGGGGCAGAAGATGCTCAATGACGGCAAGCCGATGATCGAGGTCATCAAGGAGCTGCAGGTCACCGAGGCAACCTGGTATCGGTGGCTGCAGCAGTACGGTTCCGAGCAGAACGCAGCCCAAACCAAAGCGGTCAAGGACTTGGAGAAGGAAAACGCCCGGCTGAAGCGGTTGCTGGCCGAGAAGGAACTGGCCATCGACATCCTGAACGAGGTGGCTAAGGGAAAATTCTGAGCCCCGAACCTCGCCGCCGGGCAGTGCGCATGGCGGTGGAGAAATTCGGGGCGTCCGAGAGATTCGCGTGCAAGGTGCTGGGGCAGAACCGTTCCGCGCTGCGCAAGTCACGCCCAGCGGTCAGCTTTGAGGAAGCCCGGCTACGCGCGGCGTTGCGGGCCATCGCCGGGGAGCATCCGGCGTGGGGGTGGCGGAAGGCCCGCTGGCGCCTGCTGGCCCAGCCGGAGTGGGCTGGCGTGGTGCTCAACGCTAAGCGGGTGCGCCGGCTCTGGCGGGCCGAGGGACTGACGTGCAAGCCGAAGGCGCGTAAGCGTCGCCGCACCGGGCCCGGCGCCGGGGAGCAGAAGCGGCTGAAGGCCGAATACCCGATGCACGTGATCAGCTTCGACTTCCAATCCGATGTGACCTCCTGTGGGCGGCATGTCCGGTTCTTCAACGTCATTGACGAGTACACCCGCACCGCCCTGGCGATCGTTCCGCGCAGGTCCTTCACCGCCACCGATGTGGTCGCCGTCCTGGAGGACATCATCGCCGAAACCGGTGTCACGCCAACCTATGTGCGCTCCGATAACGGGCCGGAATTCACCGCCGCAGCGCTGGTCAACTGGTGCGCCACTGCCGGGGTAGATACGGCGTTCATCGACCCGGGATCCCCGTGGCAGAACGGGTTCGCCGAATCATTCAACGCCCAATTCAGAAGGGAACAACTCACTGGGGAAATCATCGACACCATGGCCGAAGCGAAGTACTTGGCCGACGAGTGGAAGGACATCTACAATCATGAACGGCCCCACGGATCCCTCGACGGCATGACGCCGAAACAATACTGGGACACCTGGACGCAGAAAAATCAACTAGCTATCGCATAGCCACTGGACTGCTAACCGGGACCCAATCACAGGATGCTTCCGGTAAGGCAAAAGAACTGGCGCTTTCCTACGCCAAGGCTATTGGAGCCGCCCGGGCCGGTATCATCGAAACCACCTTCACAGAAGAGACGGAAACAGACCTTTTCGGCGAACAGGTCGTACTCTGCGGCGGGGTCTCGCACCTCATTCAGTATGGGTTCGAGACGCTGACGGAAGCCGGTTACAAGCCTGAAGTGGCTTACTTCGAAACACTCCACGAAGTGAAGCTCATTGTTGACCTAATGGTTGAAGGCGGTATCGCTAAGCAGCGTTGGAGCGTCTCCGACACTGCTGAATATGGTGACTACGTGTCCGGCCCCCGGATCATTACCCCTCAGGTGAAGGAAAACATGAAGGCAGTCCTTGCCGACATCCAAGATGGTACCTTTGCCCGACGCTTTATCGATGATCAGGACGCCGGAGGTCCCGAATTTCAAGCGTTGCGCAAGAAGGAAGAGGGACATCCAATTGAGGCTACGGGTCGCGACCTGCGCAGCCTCTTTTCCTGGGTCCACTCCGATGACGATTACGAAGAAGGCACCGCTGCTAGGTAGGACTGGGCCCTAGTCGCGTGTAAGCATCCCCGTACCATGCAGGTACCTGCGCGATTCAAGCTTAGTGAATACCTCACTCGTCAGCGAGGTATTCACTAAGTTGGATCAGATCCTTGACTTGCTTTGTTAGGCAATCGTTGACGTCAGGGCGTACCTCTACGCAACTGCATTCGTACGTACCTAAATGGACCGGATAACCAGCAGGTTGCCGGAAGGCGCGCTACGGGGGCGAGCCTTACTGTCCAGATGACACCGCACCAGTTTTGTTGCAAATGGGTAACAGTGCTTGTGGAGGTTGGGATAGGGGTAAGATGCACCACGGTGCAGAGGGGGCTCGTGCCTGTCTAGGCCCAAAAAAATTTTCTCATGCAAGTGCCGTACTCTTTCCCACCTCTCCCGGAGACTGCTTGGGTATCCGGTAACGATCTGAGGCAAGGCTGTCACTGCAGTCCGCCAGCCGCAGTGCTCCTGTATTCCTCTAGCGCTCCCGCGCCAGTTGGCAGTTTCTGCTGCAGTAGCAGAGCCTGGAGGACCATATCCTTCTCCTCTCTGGGGAGAGCCCTTCGTGAACTCAGAGTTGCTATCTCTCCGCAATCAAGGTGTTCTGCCGCAACCCGAGTAAACCTTAGTCTTACTCCGAGTTTGCGTATGGGTAACTGAAGGAAAGTACTGGTCTCGGCGCTGGTCAGATATATGAGGTCTGGGTCGTCCCCACCCTCGGTTAGGGTCGGGATACACAACACTGTTTGAATATTCGCTTCGTTGGGGTCCACCGGTCGTGCGTTCGGGGGCCGGTGCGCTCATCGCCCGATATTGAGCGTGGGGACCGGCAGTGGCGTGCTTGGGGGCCACCGCGCGCTTAGGCTCCTTCCGCCGTACGTATAGGGCGCACGGCGGAAGGAGAACCATCAATGGTACGGAAGATCAGGGCCAAGCTGGTGTTGCAGTTGCGGGCCGAGGGCTTGTCCGGCCGGGTGATCGCGGCGTCGCAGGGCATGTCCCGGAAATCGGTCACGGCGGTGCTGGAGGCCGCCGACGCTGCCGGTATCGGCTGGGACGAGATTAAGGACCTTGCCCACGGCGAGGTTTACGAGTTGTTGTTCCCGGGTCGTGGTGAGCATCAGAGCGTGTTCGCCCAGCCGGACTGGGAGCGGGTTCATCGGGAGCTGGCGCGGGTCGGGGTGACGTTGAAGCTGCTGCACGGCGAATACGCTGATGGCTGCGCGGCCGGCAGCGAGCCGGCGATGGGATACGACCGGTTCTGCCGGACCTACCAGCGCCACGTGCTGGTCACCGGGGCCGCCTCGAGGGTCGGGCATAAGGCCGGGCAGACGGTCGAGGTGGACTGGTCCGGGCCGACGATGCAGCTGCACGGTCCGGTCACTGGCGCGACCCGGACGGTGTTCTTGTTCGTGGGGTGCCTGCCGTTCAGCCGCTACGCCTTCGTCGAGCCGACCTTGGATATGAAGCAGGACACCTGGTTGCGGGCGCACGTGTCGATGTTCGAGGCGTTCGGCGGCTCGGTGCCCAGGATCGTGCCGGACAACCTGAAGACCGGGGTGATCAGTCATCCCCGTGAGGGCGAGGTCGTCCTGAATGATGCCTACCGGGAGATGGCCGCGCACTACTCGGCTGCCGTGCTGCCGGGGAGGGTGAGGTCTCCTAAGGACAAGGCCAGCGTGGAAAACACGGTCTGGCACGTGGCCATGCGCGTCATCGCGAGGGTGTTTCATAGAGTGTGTAAGGGTCCGGTCTCTAACTGGGGTGTGACCTGTGGTTTCACCCCTTTGAAAGGACGGGCCTCATGGCAGATACCAACACCATTCCGAACCCTCTTGAAGGCGTTCTCAGCGCCGATCAGATCGACGCCCTCGTCACCGCCGCGGAGGATCTCGGGCAGGGGCGCCACGGCGTCGAGGAGCTGCTGGCGCGAATGACCCGCGCGGTCCTGGAACGGAGCCTGGAGACCGAGATGAGCGACCACCTCGGCTACGAGTCCGGGGACCCCGCCGGGGCCGGGACGGGAAACTCGCGCAACGGCAAGACCACCAAGAACGTGCAGACCCTGCAGGGGCCGGTGCAGATCACCGTGCCACGGGATCGGAACGGCTCCTTCGCGCCGGTCATTGTGCCCAAGCGGTCCCGCCGGCTGGGCAAGGTCGAGGACATGATCCTCTCGCTCTACGCCCGTGGGATGAGCACCCGCGACATCGGGGCCCACCTCGAGGAGATCTACGGGGCCAAGGTCTCCGCCGCGACGATCTCCCGGGTCACCGACGTCATCGCCGACGAGGTCGCCCAATGGCAGAACCGGCCGCTGGAAGCGGTGTATCCGATCGTCTACATCGACGCGATCTGGCTGAAGATCCGTGACGGCGGGGTCGTGGCGAACAGGGCCTGCCACATCGCCGTGGGCGTGGACGTCGAGGGCCGCAAGCAGGTCCTGGGCCTGTGGCTGGGCGCTTCGGAGGGGGCGAAGTTCTGGGCCAACGTGCTCACCGAGATCCGCAATCGCGGCGCCACGGACATCCTGGTCCTGTGTTGCGACGGGCTGAGCGGCCTGCCGGCGGCGGTGAACAGCATCTACCCGCAGACCGTGGTCCAGACGTGCGTGGTGCACCTGCTGCGCTCGGCGATGCGCTACGCCTCCTACGGGGACCGCAAGGCGATGGCCAAGGACATGCGTCCGATCTACACGGCTCCGACCGTGCAGGCCGCGGAGCTGGCCATGGAGGCCTTCGCCGAGGCCTGGCAGGCCAAGGCCCCCGGGGCGGTGCTGGCGTGGAGGAACGCGTGGGAGGACTTCACCCCGTTCCTGGCGTTCACACCCGAGATACGCAAGGTCATCTACACCACGAACCAGATCGAATCGATCAACTACCAGCTCCGGAAGATCACCAAGACCAGGGGCTCGTTCCCCTCCGACGACGCGGCGCTCAAGCTGGTCTACCTGGGGATCCGGAACATCGAGACCACCCGCGGAGGCGAGCTCGGAACCGGCACCCAGGGATGGCACCAGGCCCTGAACGCCTTCGCCGTCCAATTCCCCAACCGACTCCCGATCTGACCACCCGGCAGAGCGGATCACCGACCGGTCCCTTACACGGAAAACTTGACACCCCCGTCATCGCTGACCTGCGGGAGCAGCGGTTCGACTCGTTGCCGCAGCTGAAGGCCGCGGTTACCGAGCGGGTGGCGACCTATAACGCGGAGCCGTTCCAGAAGCGGCCCGGGTCCAGGACCAGCGTGTTCACCGCCGAGGAGCGGCCCCTGCTGACGCCGCTGCCGCAGGTGGCCTACGAGATCAGCCGGTGGGTCTATGGGCGCAGGGTGGCCCGCAACGGACACGTCGCCTGGGAGAAGAACCACTACTCGGTGCCCTTCGCCCATATCGGCACCACGATCGACCTGCGCATCACCGACCGGATGCTCGAGGTCTACCGGGGCGTCGAGCGGCTGAGCAGCCACTTGCTGCTGCCGGCAGGCTCGGCCAACGAGTACCGCACCAATGACGCCGACCTGCCCGCCGGCGGGCGGTATCAGCCCTGGGACGCGCCGAGGGCCCGGGAATGGGCGGGACGGATCGGCCCATCCGCCGTGGTGGTGGTGAACCGGATCTTCGAATCCGTTCCCGTGGAAGAGCAGGGCCTGGACGCCGCCCTGGCCGTGCTGCGTCTGGCACGGCGGTATTCCGCGGAGCGGGTGGAGGCCGCCTGCCGGATCGCCCTGGGTGGCAGGATCAGATCCCCGCGCTATGCGCATCTGCAACCGCTCCTGGCCACCGGCCAGGACCAGGCCCCGAGGCTGAGGCCCCCACGGGATGAGCCAGCGGAGCTCGGCGGGTACGTTCGCGGCGCCGACTACTACGCGGGAGGCGCCAAGTGAGCGGGATCGATACCGAGACCAAGCGCAAGCTCCGCGAGATGGGAGCCGCCCCTTTGCTGGCGGCGCTGGAGGCGCAGGACGAGAACCTGATCCTCGGGATGAGTTTCGAGGACCGGCTGCGTCTGGTCGTCGACGAGGCCCACTCCACCTTCAACCACGCCAAGGTCGAGGGCCTGGTCCGGCGGGCCGGACTGCGCTACCCGGCAGCCGACCTGCGCCGGCTCGACAGGGTGGACGAACGCGGCCTGGACCGCAACGTCATCGCGCAGCTCGGCACGTGTTCGTTCATCGAGCGGCAGCAGAACGTGGTGTTCCAGGGCTTCACCGGCTCGGGGAAGTCCTACCTCGGGTGCGCGCTGGCGAAGCAGGCCTGCCAACACCGGATCCGGGCCCACTACATCCGGATGCCCGATCTCGAGGAAGCCTGGGCCCTGGCCAGGGACAAGCCGCTGGGAGCTACGAAGTTCCTAAAGAAGTACGCCGCGTTCACCCTGCTGGTGATCGACGAGTGGCTGCTTGACCACCCGGACGAAGGGATGCGAAGCATGCTCCTGGAGCTGCTTGAGCGCCGGTACGACAGTTCCTCGACAGTGTTCTGCACCCAGTACGCCAAGAAGGACTGGCATCAACGGCTTGGCTCCGGGGTGCACGCCGACGCGATCATGGACCGAATCGTGCACAACACCATCTGGGTCGATACCGGCACGCACAACATGCGCGAACACGCCATGCAGAATCAGTAGCAGGACCGTCGGTGGGGACCAGTGGCCCCCACCGACGCCACTGCTGGCCCCCACCGGCAATATCACTGGCCCCGAACGGCAATATCGGATGGCCTCCAAGCCTTCGAATACTCACACTGTTTCGTGATGGGGCTACGCATGAACTCTCATCCCCCTCCGCGGACATCTGTCTTTCCTGCGAGCTCAACGACTACACCAGCCTCCCACATCGCCGGGTTTTGCCTGGCACTCGTGATGAGAACGTTGACGGATCCGTACCGCCTCAGCGACACCGTGCCGATTTTGCTGCGATCGGCCAACAGTATCGGCCTCTTGCTGATACGCATCACGTCGGCTCGGTTTTGATCTGACGTCGTGAGCCCGTTCTCCAGTGACACCTCGTTCGTCCCCTGGGCTACAGCAGCCTCACCGGTCCACCTAAGGAAGGACAACGGCCCAATTGGCTCCACCACGACTCAAACCGCCGCGTCTCCAGCCTCATGAGTCACTCTTCCAAATATCTTTTAGGATTCTCAGAGTCTCTTCAGTGGCTATTAACCTGAAGTTTATTTTTAGTGTTTAGCTTGATGAGTGAATGGCTTGGATAAAACCGTCTTCCCCTTTGGGCTGGGACGGCCTAGTACCGACGATGCTTCCGCACTAGCGGATAGCGTTGTCAATCAACTTGAGACGGCGCTGACCGTGGGCCTCATAAATGACGGAGACAAGCTTCCTCCGGAGATCGAGCTCGCAGCAGAGATGGGCGTTTCGACTGTTACGCTTCGTCAGGCTCTGTCGATGCTCCGGAACAAGGGTATTATCGAGACGCGCCGCGGTCGAGGAGGCGGCAGCTATGTACGCGATTCCAGTGCTTTTAGCCGGGAGCGCGTGGAAGAGCATTTGCGGACTAATAGCATTGGTTTACTACGGGACCTAGGCGACGCGGCCGCAGCAGCAGCTGGCTCGGCCGCTCGTCTGGCTGCACTCCGTGCGTTGCCTGAGGACGTGGAACGACTAACGAGATTTGCCCACGAGTTCTCGGTGGCTACGCAGTCGAACGTCTGCCGTAGGGCTGACAGTCGTTTTCATATTGAGATCGGTGTGGCTGCACAATCGCCGCGCCTGACTTTGTCGATTCTGCAGTTGCAGGGTGAATCTTCCCCGTTACTGTGGGCACCTGGAACTTTGCTAACCGATCAGAGCGCCCAAGAGCATGCCCTGATCGTAGAGGCAATCAAAAACCGGGACGAGCAGCGGGCGCAGATGCTTTCAGTTGAGCACTGTGAGCGCGAGGCTAAGGTCCTCATCGAACACCATTTGAGGCTAGCAACGGCAGAGCAAAGGGGTGGATACCGTGTCTAATGACAGTGAATTGCTGCATGACATCGCTAAGGGAGTTCAGGGGCCTATTGATGCTGCCTTAGCTGAGCTTTCCACCTTTGGTACTGTGGCACGTACTTTGTTGGCTATCGCTGAGCAATCAGGACGGCGGCCGGGGAGGGCCGATCTTGCCAAGATCAGGGAGCATCTGCAGACGCAACTGCGGGGGCCTGATTCTGCTACTGCCGGTATAGGAATAGCAGTGGGCGTCGACTACCTGCATGACAGCCCATACTGGTTGGAATGGTGGCGATTTGGCAGACGTGGCGAGCTCGAGTTCGTTGCTCACAGTCTGAACCCTAATCGGGATGCCTTTTATGATTATTCTTCGCGGCCTTGGTTTTCGGCTCCCGCAGCTTCCGGTCGGACTACGATCACGGGTCCCTATGTCGACATCGGGGGAACAAACACTTATACGGTGACGCTTTCCCTTCCGCTGTTGACGGAAGCCGGTTTTGCTGGCGTTGCCAGTGCTGATATCCCCGCGGCCGCTTTCGAACCCTTTTTGATTAGGCCGGGGCGCTTGCGACCGGTGGTGCTGACCAATGCTGCTCTGCGGGTTATCGCTTCCAGCAGTTCCGATTACTTGCCGGGGAGTTTGCTTAGTTCCGCCTTGGTGGAGCCTTGGACGGTCCTTTCCGTAGCTGGGAGGGGGCTTCACGGCCAGGCGCCGTGGCTTCTGATGCTGCCGATCGAGAAGAGGTGACGGGAAAAGGTTACGGCTCCCGGCCCTGCGCCGAAAGCCGTAACTATTTTTTGCTAGTGGGCTGTATCTGTGGCAATCGGGATCGGGCGGCGGGAATTGTCGGAGGATTCCTCTTGCTGATCCACCACATTCTCCTGGTGGTTGTTAATTGGTTGAGGTGCGTACTCGTCCCGGGCTATGGTGCCGTCAGCCCTGTCTTTGGCTTCCAGAACCGCGGTATACGGTAGCGCTAGCCAGAGTGCCAAGAGAATGGCGATAACGCCACCCGCAAGTTTGCCGATGATGAGAGGTGCCACCATGTTCGGCTGGAAGTTGGCGCTGAAGGCCAAGTGATCGCCGAATGAGAAGGCAGCGCAAACCGCGAACGCGATGGACAAAACTTTGTCGCGGGGAGGCATGAATTTGACGACACGGAACAGGGCGAGAATGTTTGCCGCCGCAGCGAGGACTCCTGCTGCACCTACTTCACTGAAGCCTAGGCGTCGGCCTATGCTTTCGAGGGGACCCGCGAACCATATGCGAATTGCGTAGACCATGGGGAAGGCGCCAGCGAGCATGACGCCGACGTACCCTGCCACTTCCAGAGCCCGGAACTGGTCTTCGGCATCGGCGATGAAGGGTGCTAGCGGCCATTTTCCAAAGACGTCGAAGATGCCGGTGAAGTACTGAACGATCGAGAGGGCGAGGGCGAGTTTGATAACAATGTCCAAGACCTTTCCGAAGGTTGTGAAGAGGCGGACCATTGCGCGGGAAAAGAAGCGAAGGCCGACGGCCAGGACTGTGACGAAAATGATCAGAGGGACAAGGTTGAGGAGGATATCGCTAAGAGGCAGATTAAACGGAGTGGACGAGGGGGAAGTAGTGGAGATGTCGCTCCGTAGTGGGACAGATCCTGTCTGCAAAATCAGGGTGATGATGAAGACGGCGAACGGGATCGCCAGAAGCCCTGACATAACCCCCAGTGCCATGTACTTGTGGTCGCGCTTGTCCACCAGGGCGAGTCCCACTGGAATCGAGAAAATGATGGTCGAGCCGGCGGTCAGGCTGACGGCGAAGGCCATGATCCAAGCACCGTGACTGCCGGCTGTCTCGTAGGCCAGTTGGTAGCCTCCCACGTCTCCGGCGATGAGCGTGGTTGCCGCTAGGGAGGGATCGGCTTGGATCCAGGCGTAGACAGGCGCGATATACGTTGTTACAAGCTGGCTGAGGATTGGGATGATGGTCATGATGCCGGCGACAGGCAAGAAGATGGGCCCGATCGCGTAGATCCCTTCCTTGAATTCCTTGCCAAATCCCTTTTCGTCGTTAAAGAGTGCGCTGACTGCGCCGATGAGGAGAAACCCCATCATGATGAAGATAATGACCTTACCTATTACGTCCATGACGGTACCGCTGCTTTCACGCGGGGCTGGCGGTCTGCATAAGGCAGCGCCGGCCGTAGTTCGGAGAAGGGATTAGCCGAGCAGAGCTCGGGTGTGATCGTTAAGGAAGACTCCATTCGGATCAAATTCCCGGCGAACGTCTAGGAATGTGCCGAAGTCGGGATAAAGGCGTTCCAGCCGTTCCCTAGTCATGAAGTGGATCTTGCCCCAATGGGCTCGAGCTTCGAATGGTTGCAGAACCGAGTCGACATCACGCAGGTACGGCCAATAGTTCGTGCCAGGTGCTCCTGAGACAGAGATAACGGTGGTGTCTCGTTTGTAGAAGGGGGAGAGGTAAGCGTCGTCCTGCTTCACCCATCGCACTTCGATCGGGTATTTCTGGTCCGGGTGCACGGCGCGAATCAGGTCCTGAACGGTTTCGACGGCTGCGCGGCCGTGTTCGGCGGGCACGTAGTACTCCAGCTCGTGGAATGGGAGCATGCAACCACCTGCGTAGATCCGGTAAGAGCGATCCCGGCGAGCACCTTCGGTGAGGTCAATGGTGCTCTCACTCGCGTCTAGGACCACTGAGTTGTAGCGCTTGGTGTAGCTGCGATTCACCATAGTTTCCCCGGCAGGGGTGGGCAGATCGTAGAGCCCCGCGGATTCCTCAGCTTGGCACCAAAAGAAGGAATAATGGCGGTTGTTGGCTATATCCTGATCCCAGGTGGAAACAGTTTCGTCCCAAGTGGGGTAGGTAATCTGTTCCTGCAAGTGGTAGCGTTCGGTAACCTGCAGCTCAACCTCCAGGAAGATGCCGAGCGTGCCCAATGCGACCTGCGCTGCATTCAGTTCGCGTAGCTGCTCCTCTCCGATTTCCACAATCTCTCCTTGACCGTTAATTAACCGAACCCAGCGTAAGGATGAGGAAAAGCAGCCAAGATCGATGCCGGAGCCATGGGTTCCCGTGGCGATGGCACCGGAAATGGACTGTTTGTCGATATCGCCCTGGTTGGCAAGCCCCAGGCCTTTTTTCCATAAGGCGTCTCCGAACGCGCTGATGACGGTGCCGCCCTTGGCCCTAGCACGAAGTCGAGAGCTGTCGGTGTCGGTGATCCCGGTCAATTCAGACAGGTCCATCAGTACTCCGCCGGTGTGCACCAGTGGAGTGAAGGAATGACCGGCACCAACCGCCCTCACGGGCAGTCCTTCGCGGATGGCATAACGGACCGTATCCAGAGCTTCCTGTTCGTTGCGGGGATGGACAGTGAAAGCAGGGGTCGATGTCTGGTTCCCACCCCAATTGATCCACGGTTTCTGGGTATCTGAAGGAATCGGTGGCGTAAAGAAATTACTTATAGGATTCACGGGGGCGGCTGGGGTAATTTTCATTTCTTGCTCCTGGTATTGAACGTTAGACGCCGTGATTGGTCATGACATGCTTGGTGCGAGAAAAGTCTTCGATCGCGTAGAGGGACAGGTCCCGGCCGTAACCCGATCCTTTGAAACCACCCCACGGGACCTCACATGCCACAACGAGGTGCGAGTTGACCCATACCGTGCCAAAGTCCAGCTGCCGGGGAATATTCAGAGATCGGGCAGCGCTAGCTGTCCAGACCGAGGCAGCCAAGCCGTAAGGGGTTTCGTTGGCCCGGGTGACCGCTTCCTCGTCACTGCGGAATGTCTCAACAGACACGACAGGACCAAAAATTTCGTTTCGGGTGATTGCAGCGCCAGCCGGTATACCGGTGATGACTGTTGGTTCTATGAAGTAGCCGGATCCCTCAATTGCCGATCCGCCGACAGCGATGTCTAGGCCGTCCGCCTTGGCGTTCCACAGAGCTTCCTGCACTCGTTCGAAGTGGGCTCGGGAAATCATAGGCCCAACTTCGGTGTCGGATCCGGTCCCAGGGGTGCCGACGATGATGGAAGACACTTCGCGGACCAGTAGTTTTACAAAATCGTCGGCAACGGATTCGTGCACGAGGACACGGCACGCCGCACCGCATTCCTGACCAGCGTTCCAGAATCCTGCCGATCGGATACCGGAAGCCGCCGCCTGCAAGTCCGCGTCGTCAAATACAACGACTGGAGCCTTGCCTCCTAGCTCCAGGTGCACACGCTTTACCGTTCTGGCGGCGCTGCCAGCCACCTGCTGCCCGCTGCCAACACTGCCCGTGATAGCGACCAAATCTACATTCGGATGCTCTGCCAGTCTTTGACCGACGACTTTGCCGGATCCGGTCACGATGTTCAAAACTCCGGCGGGAAGCTCCTTCGCAATCAGTTCAGCAAGCTTCAACGTAGTCAAGGGCGTCTGCTCCGACGGTTTGAGCACGACCGTGTTACCGGCAGCCAAGACGGGAGCGATCTTCCATGCCGCCATGAGCAAAGGGTAGTTCCACGGCGTGATAACTGAGACCACTCCTACCGGTTCCCGCAGGATCACCGAGGTATGCCCCTCCGCGTAGTCTCCTGCAGCCAGGGACATCAGCGTCCGTGCCGCACCCGCGGTGAAGCGAAAAGTGTCGATGGCACTGCTGATATCATCTTCTGCCACCACGTCAGGCTTGCCGGTATTGGCCGCTTCGAGACGTTCCAACAGCTGCCGGTTTTCCTCTATTATCCCAGCGATCCGGTGCAAAATATCAGAGCGATGCTTCGGCGTAGTGGCCGCCCATGCGCGCTTGGCAGCTACGGCGGCGGCGACGGCTGCATCAGCATCTTCAACCGTCCCATTCGCTACTGCAGCGATGACGGAGCCCATGGCAGGATCTTCAATTTTCATCACCTCCGACGAGGAACTAGGGACGAATTTACCGTTGATGAAATGGCCCGCGGGAGGCAAATCATCAGCAATGCAAGCGGTGGAGGAAGAGCGTTGAACAGAGAACTGGGCGGTTACCACTCGAGTCATGAGGTGTCGACACTTTCTGTTGGCCGATCGGCGAATGCCAATCAATGTGAGATCTTTCACTTGATAGTAGGCGCCGCGTGGACCATTTGCAATAAAAAGTATGTTCATATTTTATAGTTCAAGCCTGAACTACAGCAGAAAATCGACGGATCTTGTCCCGCCCCCCGGCCTCCGGTGCAGACATTACCGGCGCCGATCTACCGCCTAACCTGGCGGTCGCTTTCTTGGCCGCACGGTTACTTTTGGATGCTACTCTGCCTACGCTTGGCCGGCCCTCGCGGTTACGGTTATCCGGCCTTCGCTCCGTCCCCCTGCCAGTGGACATTTGCAGGATCGGGATGCCGGAGTTGGTCCGCCGCTGCGTTTTACGACCAGGAAAAGCTGAGGGACTATTAGCGGCATGCGCGCCGTCACCTGCGAGAAGCTCACCACTTTGAACGGTGAGGAGCGCGTTCGGCCCCGAACACCTCCTGATTATTGATGATTCCGGCGCCATGGGTATCGCAGGGCCAAGGCGGGGCGGCGAGCGAGGTGACGGATACGACATCTCGATTTGATTGAATCAGCATCCCTCGAGGGGGAAGGAGGTCATGACGCTGCACTTGGGGATGCGGGAACGGTTGCGACGTATCCGGCATCGATGAAACACAGACCGACATCCAAAGTCAAGGTCGTGCTCGGGCGCTGGCCCTCCGGGTTCGACGGTCAGAGTCGCCCCCGCGCTAGTCGTTCTGAATGAGCTGTGGTGAGCGCTGCGTGAACCGTACCGGGTTTTAGGCCGTCTTCTTGCTGGTGGCCTCGTCGCCTGATGAGGCGTCTGTTTGAGCATAGTAATTCTCCTCGAACTCCTCGGGCGGGACCATGGCCAAGGTGCTGTGCAGCCGTTCTGTGTTGTACCAGTGGACCCAGTTCATGGTCGCCTTCTCCACATCCGCCACCTGCTTGAGCGGACCTGTCATGAAGGGGCTGCCTTTGCGGACGCATTCGTTCTTGTACAGACCGATCGTGGATTCCGCGAGGGCGTTGTCGTACGCGTCGCCGACGCTGCCGACGGAAGCTGCCAGGCCTTCGAGCAGCAGTGCCTCTCCGAATCGGATCGAGGTGTATTGGGATCCGGCGTCGCTGTGATGGACCATGCCTGCAAGGACCGGCGTTCCGGCCTGGTCCCGGCGCCAGAGCGCCATTTTCAAGGTGGTGAGCACCATGTCCGTGTCCTTGATCGTGGCACTGTGCCAGCCCACGATCGCCCGGGAGAACACATCAATCGCGAAGGCCACATACGCAAAGCCGGCCCACGTTCTGACATAGGTGAAGTCGGTGACCCACACGGCATTCGGCCGGGCGGCGGTGAAGTTCCTGTTCAGCAGGTCCGGGGCGCGCCGGGAATCCTTCGCTGCTGCACCGGCTTTGGGTTTGCGGCCCCGGACGAGGCCGTTCATGGCTTCATCCCGCATGAGCCTGTCCACGGTACATCCGGCTCGACCCCGTGGCCATCGGCACGCAGTTCGTGATGAACCCGGCTATCTGCGGCGGCGAGGGTCGAGCTCCCTCGCGAAGAAAATCGAGGCTTTCTTCAGGATCTCGTTTGCCTCCCGCAACTCCCGGTTCTCACTCTCCAGCTCCCTGATCCGGGTCTGCTCGGCACTTAACGCCGGGACGATCGTCAGCGTCGATCTGGGCCTGAAGAACCCACCGGCGCAGTGACTCCCTGCCGATATTCAGCTTCGGTCCGATGGCGGAACAGCGGCAGAAACGGAGTCGTACTCACTGAGGTGGTCCAGGACCATCCGCACGGCACGCTCACGCTGATCCTGGGGGTATCGCTTGGGCACAATCGCTATCCTTCCCAAAAAAGGAAGCGGCATCAAACCGGGTACGGTTCAACGTGCCGCTTTCCGCCTTCATTCACGAAAAGTTCCTTAAGCAGCGATGTGGGCGTATTTACCAGTCCTCGGCGTTCAGCCTGATTCTCGGGCAGCAACGGTAGTTTCGACCTGCAGGTAGGGTGAGGCGAACGCTACGGTGGGGCATGTGAAAACCTCTTAGGGTTGGCGGGAGGACCATCTTTAAGGGTCTCTACCCACTAACCCTGTAAACAAACGCCCTGGTTCAGTAGACCTAAGCCCTTGCCGTTTTGAAAGATGCGCGCTGCGATCTCTGCGGGTGCCGCTAGTGATGACTTGATCATGGCGCCGACCTTCACGAGAGTTACCGATGTCCTACCCAAGCCGTTGACCATCGGCGCAACTTCGTCCCCCGCGCTGGCATAATCGCACCGAGGGCCTGGTCATGATGGACTCGTTCGGGTCGCACATGCAAATAGATCTAAGTACTGAACCGGAAGTTGTAAACGATCCTCCGCTGGAAGTAAAAGGAAATAACAAAACCGGGGCAGTCTTAGATGAGCGAGTCTCGACCTAGCTGTACTGACCGGACACGTTGATCGATAGACAAGTCGCCACTTGTGACAGAAGGCCACGCTTGTCTATAGTGTGGGTATGACAGTTTCACTGGATGTTGCCCTGCCGCGCACGGACCTGTCGGCGCGGGATCACGCGCGGATGCTTGCTCCGTTGTTGAAGCCTTTGTCAGACGAGAACAGACTGATGATCGTGCTGACGCTTGCGGCGGGGGCGTGCTCGAACAAGAAGTTGCAGGAGGCCACCGGGTTGAGCCAGGCGCTGGTGAGTCACCATGTGGCAGCCTTGCGGCAAGCGCAGCTGATCAGTGTGCGGGCCGAGGGCCGGTCCAACATCTACGCGCTGTGTTGTGAGCAGTTGGCGGCGCCGGTGCAGTGGCTCGCTCACTTGGCGACTCTCACTCCAGAGGGACAGAAGGCGTGCTGCACTGCCCCAGCAGGGGAGGGTCAGGCATCGACTGAGGGTGCTGCGCGGTGATTCATGCGGTACAGACCTTCGGGTTGATCCTGGTCGAGTTGCTCGTCCTGTTCTCGCTGATCTCGGTGCTCGTTGCGCTGGTGAACCGGCGGTTCGGGCCGGATCGGATCCAGAGCTGGATGGCCGATGGGCGCCTTCCCGGCCCGCTCAAGGGGCTACTGCTGGGGGCGATCACGCCGTTCTGTTCCTGTTCGACGCTGCCGGTGCTGGCTGGGATGTTGAAGTCGGGGGTGGCGTTCCGGACGTCGATGACCTTCCTGATCTCGTCACCGCTGCTGGATCCCATCATCGTGGCCGGGGTGGTGCTGCTGTTCGACTGGCGTATCGCGTTGGTCTACACGGTGGTCACCGCCGCATGGTCCCTGCTCGCCCCCCTAGTATGGGAACGACTCGGCATGGCCAGCCAGCTCAAGCGAGTCAAGGTCGTCGGCGACGACAGCACCCCCCACCCCTGGGCAGGCCTGCGCAACGAGATCCGGCCCGCACTCGGCGAGGCCTGGGCCGATCTGAGACCGCTGCTCGTCCCGATGGTGCTGGGTGTCTCGGTCGGTGCATTTATCTACGGTTTCGTGCCTCAGGACCAACTCGCCGCGGTCGCTGGCGACGACAAACCGTGGGCCGTGCCGTTGGCCGCCGTGCTTGGCGTTCCGCTTTACGTGCGTATCGAGACGATGCTGCCCATCGGCTTGGCCCTCAGCTCGACCGGCATGGGGCTAGGTGCAGTGTTCGCGCTGATGATCGGCGGCGCCGGAGCCTCGATCCCCGAGATCTCGATGCTCACCACCTTGTTCAAGCCCCGACTGGTCGTCACTTTCGTGGTCACTGTCATCGGCACGGCCATCGCCGCCGGCTACCTCATCCCACTGATCGCCTGACCCAACCACCACATTCCCAACCACACGAGGAGAACAAGCAACCATGGGACTCAAGGACCTCTTCACCGCACGCAAGCAGGACAGCAGTTGCTGCGGGGCCCAGATCGTGCCCGACGATGACGACCAGCCCCAGAGCGAGCAGGGAACACCCACCGAGACGGCTGCCTCTTCAGCGCCGAACAGCGAGGACACGGACGGCAACTGACATACCGAATCGATGGGGCTGCACCACAGGGTGCAGCCCCATCACTGTCTCCACCCGCTCGTCACCAGGAAGACCACCATGTCCCACGCCAATGCCGCCCTCACTCCGCGTCACCGCCTCAAGGTTGCCCAGCTGGTTGTTGACCACGGATGGCCGATCAGCGAGGTCGCTGCCCGGTTCCAGGTCTCCTGGCCCACCGTGAAGCGCTGGGCTGACCGCTACCGGGCCGGTCAGTCCATGCAGGACCGCAGCTCACGGCCTCACCGCTCCCCGAACAAGACCAGCCCCACGACTGCGAAGCGCTGTATCCAGCTCCGGCTGCGTCTGCGGGAAGGTCCGGTTCAGTTGGCATACCGGATTGGCGTTGCTCCGTCGACAGTCCACCGGATCTTGGTCGACGTCCACTTGAACCGCCTGTCGCACGTCGACCGTGCCACTGGAGAGCCTGTTCGTCGCTACGAGCACGACCACCCCGGGGCGATGCTGCACGTCGACGTGAAGAAGCTCGGCAACATCCCAGACGGCGGAGGCTGGCGCTACGTCGGCCGACGACAAGGCGAGAAGAACCGCGCAGCCACACCCGACAAGCCCAAGAACAAGCACTACGACCCGTTGATGGGCAAGGCCTACGTCCACACCGTCATCGACGACCACTCCCGCGTCGCCTACGCCGAGATCCACGACGACGAAACAGCCCACACCGCCACAGCGGTCCTGGCCAGGGCCGTCAAGTGGTTCAACGCCCGCGGGGTGACCGTCGAGCGGGTCCTGTCGGACAACGGTGGCGCCTATCGCTCACACCTGTGGCGCGACACCTGCGCCGAGCTGGGAATCAGGCACAAACGGACCAGGCCGTATCGCCCGCAGACCAACGGCAAGATCGAGCGCTTCCACCGCACCCTGGCCGACGGCTGGGCCTACGCCCGCTGCTACACCTCCGAGACGGAGCGTCGCGGCGAACTCGACGGCTGGCTGCACTACTACAACCATCACCGGCCCCACACAGCCTGCAGCAACCAGCCGCCCTTCTCACGATTGACCAACGTGTCCGGTCAGTACACCTAGCTCTTACGCCTACTCCTTAGTGAGGTTGTCGATACTGTTAGACACGTTGTCAAATCGGTTGGGGTCGACGAAGGCCGCATCGAGATAGAGGGATTCCCCAGTAGCGAGTTGAGCAAGCAGCTCACCGATACCGGTGGCGTGCTTGAAGCCGTGACCGCTGCAGCCGCCACCGACGATAAGGCGAGGGTCGTTATCAGGCCGACCAATGAGGAACTGACCGTCTGGGGACATGGTCACCATGCAGGGCCGCGATTGGACCGGGGTTGGGTTTAGTCCGGGGAACAGGGTCGAGATGGCATCCGAGAGAACGCTCCAGTCCCGGACGGGGTTGATCCCGCGGTCGCACTCGTCGGGATCGGTAGGGTCGAATGCGCCTTCATCCAGCCAGAGTCCGACTTTGACGGGTTCTCCGAGGGCGCTGCCATGCCCCCAGATGCCGACGCCGGGTTTCACCCGGCGCATAAAGGCAGGAAACTTCTCCAGTGCAAACTCTGGGTCATCGGGCCCCTTCTTGGACTCAAACCACTGCATAGGTGTGCGCAATGCCTCCAGTGGCAGTCCCGGTACCAACTTGCCGAGCCAAGCCCCGGCGGTGACGATGACCTGACGGGCCGTCCAGGTGCGATCGGCTACGGTGACCACGACCCCGTTGTCGACCAGTTCGATGTTCGTGACTCGCGCGTCGAAGAAGGCTTGGGCCCCAGCCTTGATCGCAGCATCATTGGCTGCCTTAACGCCCAGGTCAGGGTCGACGATGCCTGCTTCCGGATCCCAAACCCCAACCTCTGCAGGACTCATGGTCACGTAGGCGGGGAAGCGATCTTGAATCTCATCGCGAGTGAGCTGCTCGACCGCCACGTTGGAGCTCGCCCCAGCCCTAATCGTTCCGGCGACCATGTCACTGGTCGGATCCCCAACATTTAAAGCCCCCGTTTCAAAGAGCAGCGGATTCCCAGAGACTGTCTCGAGCTCCTTCCACAGGTCCCGGGACTTTCGCGCCATATCGACAAGGCCGGAATGTTCCTGGCAGGCAACCCTGAAAAGCCGCGTGTAGCCATGAGAGGAACCAAGGGCGTGAGAGTTGCCGTAGCGTTCGAAACCAATACACCTCACCCCACGTTCTGCCAACCGCCAGAGAGTCGAGGATCCCCACGCTCCCAGCCCGATGACAATTACATCGGTATCGAAGGACTTTATTCGTGTCATCTTGTTCCTGGTCTCTCTTAAAATGGATTGTCGGCACCGCTGCCGAGTTTCAAAAAATTGAATGTTCATGCTCGTTCAATCCTTCGGAAGCGATGGAGTCAGGTCAATCGATTGGTGCTTTCGTTACGGAGTTGTTACATAGCACTGTTTTAGATGGGGTTCTCGTACTTGCACAAGTTGCCGACTTTTCGTTCGTTAGGATTGGAAACAAACGACCTGCCCTCGGGTAGAGCTCGTTCCTCTACCCCCTAAAGGAGCGCCATGCATGTCTTTACTCCGGCAGAGATCGGCGCGCGTCTGCGGAAGTATCGTCTCGCTAAGGGTGTGACCATCTCAGATTTGGCTGCTGGCGCAGGACTTTCAGTCGGGTTCATCTCGCTCGTGGAAAACGGTAAGTCAGATCTGACCATCGGGCGGTTGACTCGTGTGCTCGAGTACTTCTCAGTCAACCTCACAGACTTCTTGAGAGAAGATGAAGCCGAGCTGCTCGCGCCCGAGCCCGAGAATATTCACGAATATGAAGCGGAAAGAATACTGACGTCCCCCTCGGAGGGTGTGACGTACCGATTTGTTCCTCAGCCACCTGATGGACAATTTACAGTCTTGGAAGTCACCCTGGAGCCCGGCGCAACCCGGAGTGAAATGTCCTTCCACGAGGGTGATGAATGCGTATTCGTCCTGCAGGGACAGATGCAGTTGCACTATGGATCACGCGCCCGACTTCTAAAAGCTGGAGAAAGTCAGTACTTCGACGGGCTCTTTCCGCACAAGTTCCGCAATCCGACTAATAGAAGCACTCGATTCTTGGCGGTTATGGGCAATCTGCGCGGCTCTCGTCCTGGCCTGTCCTCTCCTCACCGGCACTTGATTCCCGGCCAGCTAGGTGTGGAGGAGCCAACCCTGCCGAGCAGCTGATGAAAATGATGCGGTTCATCACGTCAAATCAAGCCAGGCGTATCGGAAGCTTCGAATTACCACCTGTCGTGAGGGCCGTTGCCGGTGCTAGCAAACGGGCAGGGGAGCGGGCTGACGCGATCCTAGCGAAAGCTGAGCAAGACGCCGAAGCGGCATCCCGGACGCGACGCTAAGGTGCGACAGATGCTCGAGGCAGGCGAAAGCAAAACGTCCGTCGCGTCCCGACTGGGACTGAGCACGGCATATTTGAAACGCCACATCGACGGCGCCGCAGGCGTGACGGAGAAATCGATAGGCACAGTTCTGGGAACACGCGAGAGGCGGTCCTTTTCCAGCAACTTGGGCACGCGTTTGAGGATCTCCTTCCGTTCCGGCTCGCGGATTCGTCTGCTTGATTTTGGCCAGTTCAGTGCTTTCAGGGGTTGTGAGCCAGGGGCGTTCGTCACGGTCGATTTGGTGCCGGCGAACTCAGCGTGAAGGCCGCCCTCACTAATGCCCAGCTCGACGATAACGCACCAGGATTGCTGGAGAACGTCGGGCTCGTGCCGCACCTCGGTCCCGCCATCGTAGACACCCGTACTTCGAATTTTTCTCGGCCAGCTGATCTTGGTGCAGTCGTGAGACCACTGCGGAAGAATCGGCCAAAGCGATGATTGCTCAAGGAGCCAGGCCTCTGCCTCACGCTGCCCGCTGCAGCTCATGCCCCTTGGTTAAAATGCCGGGAAAAGCAGTGGCGATGCTCTTCGTGCTCGTGAAAATCTCTGCAGCACCGCAGCGAAACTACAGATTAAATCTGGCCGGCAATGTGTTCCGGGCTTCCACCATGGTGCAGTATCCCCGGCCGGCAGCGACTGTTCCGACTAGTTGCCGCGTCGTCGGCTTCCGCCTCGATAATCTGCTGGACGGTGATGTATCGGGCTCTGCGGCCCAGTGCAATCGGCAGAAGGTGGTTCTCATGGCCGCCAGCACGATGATCGCTGCCACGGTCTCTTTTGCGGTGCCATTGTCGCAGGTGGACACACAGCGGGCGCCTTAGCGGCCCATGCGCTGGTTCACAGACCGGAGCCTTTGAGGACCCGTCTTTGGGCAGCATTACTAATCACACAACCCCCTTTTATTGGTCACGTGAACGAGTACAGCCCCATCCCCTTCGGGACGGGGAACGTACTCGGCCGGGTTGTCGTCTCGCACGTGGGCGCGGATAGCCTCTGATTGATTAGCGTGAGCGGTCGTTCGTCGCTGAGCACCGCCAGGGCGTTGGGCGCCGAGTATCGCGATTCCCGTTTATGGTGATCGCCGAGTACCCGGCGCCCGGCCAATTCCACCGGTAGGTGCTGTCTATGCGCTTGATGAGGTAGTCGCGCTCGCGGTCTTCCTACGCTGAAGCTTTACTCAGCCTGTGACTTGTCGACTTCGAATTCACTGGCCTTGCAAGCGAGATACAGGGCTAGGTACGCCTGACCCGACCGTTCGCTCCAACCTTGGAGCTCCTCAATTTTTTCCAGGCGGTGAATCAGAGTGTTCCGGTGGACGTGCAGGCGCCGTGCTGCTCCTACCAGGGAAAATCCGCTTTCACACCAGGCCACCACGGTGGACCGCATTGTTGGCCAGTCGCCCCGAGTTAGGAGCCCTGCGGCGACGGCAGTCGCGTAACGGCGCCTCACGCGCAGGCTTACACTGGAGAGCAGCTGCTCAATGCGGACTTGATCGATGGTGGTAACACGCTCAAATCCATGCATCAGGCGCCGACCCAGCCGGAGGGAATCGACGGCGTCTTCGTAGGAGCTTCGTAGCCCGGCCGGATCTACGCCCTCAGTTCCGATTCCGATCTCGACATCGGTAGCTAGATGGGCGTGAAACTGCTCAAGGCAGTGCCGGGCCTGCTGCGCAATGCCCGGGATTCCATCTCCGTCTGGGTGCGCAAAAACGACATACCGGTTGGCCGCGATCGAAACGGCAATGGTGTGCTTGTGCGGGAAGCTCTCGCGGAGCAGCACCAGGGCACGGGGCAGCAACTCAGTGGTTATGGTTGGGATGGAGCTCCGGCCGTTAATTTGGACGGCGATCCCCACTCTGCTCACCGTTAGATCAACCGCTTGCTCTCGAGCTTGATTCAGGAGGGCTACGGCTTCAGTTATTTCAGGATCGAAGGCAAGAATTTCGTGGACGAGGTCTTCAAGATCGCGTTGATGTTGGAGGCCCGTGCGCAGGAGCGATGCCTGATGGAGCAGAATTTCCGTCTGGCGTTCCACCAAAAGGCCGAAACGGGTAACTTTCGCTGGTGAGCCGGTAATTCCAACAGTGCCAATCAAGTGCCCGTTGAGCAGGATGGGCAGGGTGACTCCAGGCTTCACACCGTGCAGAGCACTGGCTTCCGCCGCTGAGTGTGTGGCTGGTAACCGGGTGCGAACAACATCCAGGGAAGCCTCGTGGAGGGTGCCAACGCGGCTCATGTCGCCACTGCCGAGCACGATGCCGTTGGCGTCTGTAATGACAATGTTGAAGCCGACAATGGCGGTGGTTTCACTCGCAATCTGTTGCGCTAGAGCCTGAGTCAGGTTTCCGGTCACGTTCCTGGTGCCACTTTCCACCGCCATCACTCTCCGCTGGTTGTTTCGTACATTCGACAGCTAGAAATTAGTCAAAAGTGGAGCGAATAATCCAATGACTTAAATCACACCCAACCTTACGGTTGGTGGTAAGCGGCGCCAAGCCGGAACTGCATACGGCGTTCAGCAGGGTAATCGACCTCCGAAGGATGTTCAGTTCCCCTTTGCCCTTTTTCGCATCAGGAAGAGATCCATGACTTCAATTTCCAGCTCCGCCCCTACGGTTGATGTAGACGGCATCACCACAACTGACATGCCCTATCCCTCAGCGACACGTGCAGGTGACATCGTCTACGTTTCAGGGCAGGTGTCCTTTACGGATGATGGCACCGTCCACGGCGAAGGGGATGTCACAGCCCAAACCCTGCACTCCTTGTCACGGCTCGCCCGCGTCCTCGACGCCTATGGGGCGACCCTTGACGACGTCGTTTCCTGCACTGTCTATTTGAAGGAAGCAAGCTTGGGGGGCGCTTTCAACGCCGCCTGGTCGGCCGGTTTCGGTGGTCATCGGCCTTCTCGGGCCACAGTAGTTACAGAATTGCTGGACCCGCGCCTCCTGGTGGAGGTGCAGGCGATCGCCCACCTTCAGGAGAGAGCGTCTGGGGACGCTAGGGGTGGAAAATGAAGCTCCTCGTCGTCGGGGCTGGCATCATCGGAGTGACCACAGCCTACGAACTGGCCCGCCGCGGGCACGAGGTTCAGGTCATAGACCGCGAGGCTGGAGAGACTCGAATGACCAGTGCCGCAACCGCGGGGCTCATTGCACCCGGCCACTCTTTCGCTTGGGCTTCACCCGCTGCGCCCATGGAACTCCTCAAGTCCTTGTTCTCAGCTAATACCTCAATCAGGGTCAAACCGCGTTTCGATCCAGAGTTCATATCCTGGGGATTGAAGTTCCTGCGGGAATGCACCTCTTCCCGAGCCAGTACCAACACCTTGGCGAAATTGCGGCTCGCTCAGCGCAGCCAGCAGGTCTTCAACGAGATCGTCAAAGAGGAGGAGATGGATTTTAAACCAACGGTCGGCGGCGTCCTATACCTCTACCGTGACGAAATGGGTTTGCGGCGGGCAGTCGAGCGCGGGCGCATCATGCGCGATCATGGCCAAGAACAGAACGTCGTGTCGAGAGATGAATTGCTGCACCTGGAACCGGCACTGGCCACCAGCCGGGCCTCCTTTGTGGGAGCCGTTCACGCCGTCACTGACGGTAGCGGAGACCCTACATTGTATGCCTCGGAAATCCGCAAACGCTGCGAGGAAATGGGCGTTAGGTTCACGTTCAACACGGCTATAAAGGCTATCCGCAAAGACGGTGACCGGGTGACCGCTCTTAGCAGCAAAGAGTCAGACTTCCTAGCCGACGGCTATATTTTGGCCGGTGGTCCGGCCAGCGCTCGACTGGCCCGAACAGCTGGAACGCGCCTTTCCGTTTATCCCGCGAAGGGATACAGCATAACAGCGCCAGTAAATGCAGGGGCTGTGGCGCCCAGGCTAGGAGGCATTGACGAAAAATCCCTCGTGGCCTGGTCACGATTTGGGGACCAATTGAGGATGTCAGCCACGGCGGAATTCTCCGGCTACTCCCTTGCCCACTCGCGCAAGGACTTCAGTAATATCGTCAAGGCAGGACAGGAACTGTTCCCCGGCGCATTGGACTACGACCGCGCCACATACAAAATTGGGCTTCGACCCATGACCCCAGACGGCCCGCCCATCATCGGGGCGGGGAAGCAGCGGAACCTTTACTTCAATACAGGCCACGGTCACCTCGGCTGGACCATTGTTAGCGGCCATGAAAAACTGCCCATAGGCGGCCACGAAAGTGCCCGCTGGCGGCCAGCAGAACTGCCCGCCGGTGGCCATGAGATCTGCCCACTTCCTTACTTGTTCCTGCCGCGTCTTTAAGCGGTGGGGGCCTCTCCCTGCGGTTTGATGACGGTGTCTAAGCGCACCAAAAGCGAACCAGGAAGAGGCCCTGTATGAAGTCTGACGGAGAAATCATGGAAATTCTTGCTGCCTACGATCTGACCGGATCGTTGCGCGCCACCGCGGAGCTCACGGGCTGCTCGCACCACACCGTTGCTAAACACGTCACCGCCCGTGACGCGGGCCGGCCGATCGGGGAACCCGCGGCCCGCGGCCGGGTCACCGACGCGTTCCTGCCCAAGATCGAGGAATGGATCGAAGCCTCCAAGGGCCGGATCCGGGCCGACAAGGCCCACGAAAAGCTCCTCGCTCTGGGCTACACCGGTTCGGAACGGTCTACCCGCCGGGCGATCGCGCAGGTCAAAGCCGCGTGGCGGCTGGGCCACACCCGCGTCCACCGGCCGTGGATCACAGAACCGGGGATGTGGTTGCAGTACGACTTCGGCGACGGGCCCCGGATCGGCGGGGTGAAGACCATCCTTTTCGTGGCCTGGCTGGCGTTCTCACGCTTCCGCATCGTGATCCCGCTCAGGGACAGGACCGCGCCGAGCGTGTTCGCGGCCCTGGACCGGTGCTTCCGGATCCTCGGAGGGGCGCCGACCTATGTCCTCACGGACAACGAGAAGACCGTCACCACCGCCCACGTCGCCGGGGTCCCGGTGCGCAACCAGCAGACCCTGGACTTCGCCCGGCACTACGGGGTGACCGTGCTGACCTGCCAACCGGCGGACCCGGCCACCAAAGGCGGAGTCGAAGCGTCCGTGAAACTCGCCAAGGCCGACCTCGTGCCCAAAGACACCAACCTCCGCGATGACTACCGCACCTTCGCCGAGCTCGAGGCCGCCTGCACGGCGTTCATGGACGAGGTCAATCACCGTGAGCACCGGACGACGCGGCGGAAACCCGCGGCCATGCTCGCCGAGGAAGCCCCGCGGCTGCACCGGATCCCGGACACCGCCCACACGGTCGCGTTCGGCCTGGCCCGCGGCGTTCCGGAGAACACCCCAATGGTCACCTTCGAAAACGCCCAGTACTCCGTCCCGGCCCACCTGCTCGGAGCCCGGGTGTTCGTCCGCACCCACGGCACCGGGCCCGGCGAGCAGGTCATCATCGTCCACCACGGCACGACCGGGCCCGTCGAAGTCGCCCGCCACGAACGGGCACGGCCCGGCAGCCCCGCCATCAACGACGAACACTTCCCCGGAACCCGGGCGAAGCTCCCCGGCGACTACGAGGTGAGGGCCCGCAGCGCGGACGAGGCCGCGTTCCTGGCCATCGGCGAAGGCGCCAGAACCTGGCTCGTCGAGGCCGCCGCGGCCGGGACCGCAAGGATGAACGTGAAAATGGCCGAAGCCGTTACGCTGGCCAAAATCGCCGGCACTGATCAGGTCGACCGGGCCCTGGGCGACGCCGCCCTGCACGGCCGGTTCGCGCACCCGGACCTCGCCTCGATCTTGAACGCCAACATCCGCCGCACTACCACCCACGCCGCCAACGAAGCCACCTCCCTCACCCAAGGAACAGGGGCGTGGGCCGCGATCGGCAACCCCGCAACCATCACCACGCCGGAGGAGGCCCGATGAGCCCCGTCACCACGACCAATACCGTGGCTCCGCCGCTACCGGCGGACCTGGAGGCCCTGATGCGGTCCCTGAAAATGCCCCACGCCCGGGCGCTGGCCCCGGACCTGATCGCGACCGCCCGCGCCCAGCGGTGGGAACCGGCCGAGGTCATCAAGGCCCTCTTCACGGAGGAAGCCGCCGGCCGGGCCCGGTCCATGCTCGCTTCCCGCCGCAAAGCAGCCGGGTTCCCGACCGGGAAGACCTTCGAGGCGTGGGACCCTGCAGCGTCCTCCATCCCGGGCCCGACCCAGCAGGCACTGCGGACCCTGGAATGGATCACCCGCAGGGAAAACTTGGTCGTCTGCGGGCCCTCGGGGACGGGGAAGACGTTCTTCCTCGAAGCCCTCGGCCAGCAGGCCGTCGAAGCCGGAATGCGGGTCGCTTGGTTCAGGCTCGAGGACCTCGGCGTCCTCATCCGCGCCCACCGAACCGATGACAGCGTCACCCGGGCCGTTGCCCGGATCCTGCGCGCCGAGCTCGTGGTCATCGATGATATTGGTCTGTTGCCCGTGGCCACGGACGCCGCCGAAGGCCTCTACCGGGTCGTGGACGCAGCCTACGAAAAACGCTCCGTCGCGATCAGCTCCAACCTCCACCCCGCCGGGTTCGATGAGCTCATGCCCAAAACCCTCGCCACCGCCACCGTTGACCGACTGCTGCACCACGCCCACGTCTGCCAGACCAGCGGCGATTCCGTCCGTCTTACCCAGGCCCTCGCCGGAAAAGGAGTGACCCGCTTGAACTGACCAACCCAACGATGGCCGACCCCGCCGAAACGAATCAGTGGGCAGATCTGTTGGCCATAACCGGGCAGTTTTACTGGCCACCAGCGGGCACATCAACTGGCCGCCCATGGGCAGAACGTAATGGCCATTGACAGACCATGGCGTGCGGATCTGCAGAGATGCTGGCGGACGTGATCGAAGGCAAACCATCCGCTCTCCACCAGGACACATACGCGCTAAGCCGTTAACCACTACCGAGGCGGATCCACGTACGACAGGACAGATATCCTCACCCGATTGGCAGGGGAAGAGGCCGATAGTAGGCTTCCTGGTCACTGGGACCCACTGTCCAGTGGCATGGACGCGGCGCTTCACCGGAGTGGACCTTATCTGCATCGGGGCCAGTGTTCCAGCCGTAGTCACGGGAGCGCTTCCTGGCCCTCCTCGCGGTGCTAGTCATGCTGGCCATAACCCTAGGCGCTCACAGAAACCAATGTTCCGGCATGCTCCTCCCGTCCAGGCGCTAAAAGGCGTGATTCGTCCGTGGGGCGAGGTTGACGACGTAATTGGACACAACATGCAGGGCACTGAGACCACAAACATAACAAGGGAGTTAAAATGACGAGTTTACAAAAGACCAAGAAGAGGGTCCGAGCAGGCACAGTTACGATGTTCATGGGTGCAATGATCGCCTATTTGATTGGCTCGGGTTTCGCAACCGGTCAAGAATCGATGCAGTACTTCTCGTCCTATGGAGCAGCAGGTGCCGCCGGGGCATTGGTAATCACTCTTGCTTTCTACGTCTATTTCTGCACGGTCGTCCTTCGTGATGCCTCCAACTTGCGACTGAAATCTGCCAACGACATTTTTACCTACTACTGCGGAAAATATATTGGAGGTTTTTTTGGAGTCGCCACCCCTGCATTCCTCTACGCCATGTATGCAGTGATGCTGTCGGGTGCGGGCGCGGTCCTGAATCAGCAACTGGGGTGGAATAATCAGGTAGGCATTTTCGCGATGGCTATCGCGGCGCTTCTGACGGTGATGTTGGGCCTCGACGGTCTGGTTGCCGTGGTGTCGAAAGTCGGTCCTATCATTGTGGCACTAGCGCTCATAGTCGGTACCGCTGGCATTATCATGAAACCACAAGGCATCGCGGAATCAGCCGAGACTCTCCCGAACATCGAAGTCCTGCAAGCAGCTCCAAACTGGGCGATTTCAGGGTTCATTTTCCCCGCCCTGGGCCTCCTAATGCTGGTTCCATTCCTGGCGGGCTTAGGCCGCAAGGCCCAGAACGACACCGAGGCGAAGGTCAGCGGATTTGTTGGTGCTGCAACGTTCGTGGCAGTGACCGGCGTTGTCGCCTACGGATTGCTAGCCAACATCGGGGATGTATACGATAAGCAAATTCCAATGTTGGAAGTGGCGCAGCAGATGTTCGCAGGTTCAGCGATCATTTTCACTTTCATCCTGTTGGCCGGCATTTACACCACCGCGGTTCCGTTGCTGTGGGTAGCCATTAACAGGATCGAACGGCAGGACAGGAGCAAGAAGGCTAAGATTCTGGCTGTCATCGGCACCACTGTTGCCTTGCTGCTGGCCCAGATTCCGTTCGCGAGCTTTGTCAACATTCTTTACCCGATTGGCGGCTACGTGACCCAAATCTTGTTGATCTGCATTGTTGTTAGGCAAATCCGGAATCATCGTGACAGGAAGAGGGGACTGGACGTCTACGATGTTCCATTTGAACGTTTGGACGCCAAAGCCTGATAAGACTGATGACACAGGACCGAGCGCGTGACTGCGCATGAAGGTAGTCAGAAGGACTGGGGAACAGGTTCCTAGAGGGCCTCTAGGAACCTGTTCTCTGCCCCCATGTGAAGAGTCCAACTCCTGGTTCCGGAGTTGCGCGGAACCGCTGCATAGATGAGCGTGGACAAGGAGAACCCGCGTGCTACAGGGACTTGGGGAGACGCCAGCGTCGCATCAACTCAGGAAGCCTCATGGATAAAAGAGTTGAAGGCGAACCACCATCGGCTGCTAATGGCAATGTTTCGTTTTGGTACGCCGAAGGCGGTCTGCCCCGGAGGAGACCATCACTGCCTGGCGATACCAGCGCAGACGTTGCCGGTTACGCAGGACTTTGACCACATACTACTTAAAGAAAGCCCAGCCTAATCTAGACATAGTTGTCATAGAAAGCCGGTTTGCCGGCCTCGGCGCTTCAGGTCGCAACGGCGGTTGGCTGACCAACAGCATCACAGGCGGCCGAGAGCAGTACGCTGCAACTCATGGTCGCCGACTCGCCGGGCGGTTTCAGCTCCTGATGAATGACGCCGTCGATGAGGTGGTATCCCGTGCCGCTAAAGAAGGTATCAACGCTGACATTCGCAGGGGCGGCGAACTGAAGGTGGCACAAATCCCGCACAGCTGGAACGCGTTAAGGTGCTGGCGGATGCGGAAGCACTGTGGCCCGAAGCGGAGGCTAGATTTTTGAGCCAAGCCGAGTCACAAGAACGTGTACAAATTGCCAAGGCACTTGGTGGAATATATCACCCAACAGCGCACGGATTCACCCGGCTAAACTTGTTCGCGGGCTCGCTGACGTGGTCGAGAAGATGGGCGTACGACTATGTGAGGACACGACTGTAAGTGAAATCAGCCCGAGACCGGCTAGAACCGACAGAGGAAATGTCACAGCGACCTACATCCTGCGTGCCACCGAAGGATTCACCGCCAATCTGAAGGGTTTGCACCGCGAGTGGCTGCCAATGAATTCTTCTATGATTGTCACCGAGCCCCTTGGCGATGAGGTCTGGGCAGAGATCGGTTGGAGTGACTGCGACACAGTAGGAGACTCGGCGCACGCCTATGTGTACTCTCAACGAACAGCAGACAACCGCATTGCCCTTGGGGGCCGCGGCATCCCGTATCTCTTCGGATCAAGGACGGACGTAGGGGGAACCACGCAGCCAGAAACAGTCCGAGCCCTAACCAGGATGCTACGCAGAATGTTCCCGGCGGCCAGAAACGCACGAATCGAGCACGCCTGGGCCGGTGTTTTGGGGGTTCCGAGGAACTGGAAGGCAAGCGTAGGACTCGACCAACAAACCGGAGTGGGCTGGGCCGGCGGTTACGTCGGCACCGGCGTAACCGCAACCAACTTGGCTGCCCGCACCCTTCGTGACTTGATTCTCGATCCGCAAAGCGAACTTACGACTTTGCCCTGGGTCAACCGGCGGGTGCGGCAATGGGATAAAGAGCCCTTGCGCTGGATTGCCGTCAGCTCGCTTTATAAGGCCTACAATCTCGCTGACCGGGCCGAGAATGCAGGCAGAAAAACTACGTCGCCAATTGCAAAGATGGCTGGCATCATTACCGGGCGCACCTAAGCAGTGTCCGCCCGAGCCTTCGCGGAGGACGTCTCACCATTACAGAACTCCCGAGTTTAAGGGGCTGCTCACTAATGCGGTTGTGGACCTTGTTCAGCACCAAAAGGATCTGGCATCACGATTCCCGGTGATGGGGAATTCGGCAAGGCCATGTTTTGCGGAAAGAATACTGCAACCTTGTCAACGCCCGACTGATCGTGCACAGATTGATAATCCCTCCATCGCGGAAAACTGGGACCCAATCAACCCTGAGCCCAGCGTGCGTGGAGGACTACCAGCGGTTCACCCAAATCCACACTGAGTCGCTGAACCATGCTCTGCGCTTCCATGACTGCTGGGAATCCGGCACGGCCTACATACTACGGACATCGACTTCCGCCTCATTGTTGACCTGGTCCTCGGTGTTAGCGCGGGCTCCTACTCATTCGAGGGTGCCAACGCCCGCACGAACATGAATGGAGCCCTTTGGCAGGACACGACGCTGCCGGCCGGTAAGATCCTCGTCCCAGGGGTCGTGTCCCACGCAACAAACGACGTCGAGTATCCGGAACTGGTGGCCCACGCTTCACCGGACACGTTGGCCGCGACAATGTCATCGCCTCCACCGACTGAGGGCTTGGCGGCCGGCTGCACCCGCAAATCGCAGACGCCAGCTGGAGTCTCTGGGGGGGAGGTGAATATTCGCTTCGTTGGGGTCCACCGGTCGTGCGTTCGGGGGCCGGTGCGCTCATCGCCCGATATTGAGCGTGGGGACCGGCAGTGGCGTGCTTGGGGGCCACCGCGCGCTTAGGCTCCTTCCGCCGTACGTATAGGGCGCACGGCGGAAGGAGAACCATCAATGGTACGGAAGATCAGGGCCAAGCTGGTGTTGCAGTTGCGGGCCGAGGGCTTGTCCGGCCGGGTGATCGCGGCGTCGCAGGGCATGTCCCGGAAATCGGTCACGGCGGTGCTGGAGGCCGCCGACGCTGCCGGTATCGGCTGGGACGAGATTAAGGACCTTGCCCACGGCGAGGTTTACGAGTTGTTGTTCCCGGGTCGTGGTGAGCATCAGAGCGTGTTCGCCCAGCCGGACTGGGAGCGGGTTCATCGGGAGCTGGCGCGGGTCGGGGTGACGTTGAAGCTGCTGCACGGCGAATACGCTGATGGCTGCGCGGCCGGCAGCGAGCCGGCGATGGGATACGACCGGTTCTGCCGGACCTACCAGCGCCACGTGCTGGTCACCGGGGCCGCCTCGAGGGTCGGGCATAAGGCCGGGCAGACGGTCGAGGTGGACTGGTCCGGGCCGACGATGCAGCTGCACGGTCCGGTCACTGGCGCGACCCGGACGGTGTTCTTGTTCGTGGGGTGCCTGCCGTTCAGCCGCTACGCCTTCGTCGAGCCGACCTTGGATATGAAGCAGGACACCTGGTTGCGGGCGCACGTGTCGATGTTCGAGGCGTTCGGCGGCTCGGTGCCCAGGATCGTGCCGGACAACCTGAAGACCGGGGTGATCAGTCATCCCCGTGAGGGCGAGGTCGTCCTGAATGATGCCTACCGGGAGATGGCCGCGCACTACTCGGCTGCCGTGCTGCCGGGGAGGGTGAGGTCTCCTAAGGACAAGGCCAGCGTGGAAAACACGGTCTGGCACGTGGCCATGCGCGTCATCGCTGACCTGCGGGAGCAGCGGTTCGACTCGTTGCCGCAGCTGAAGGCCGCGGTTACCGAGCGGGTGGCGACCTATAACGCGGAGCCGTTCCAGAAGCGGCCCGGGTCCAGGACCAGCGTGTTCACCGCCGAGGAGCGGCCCCTGCTGACGCCGCTGCCGCAGGTGGCCTACGAGATCAGCCGGTGGGTCTATGGGCGCAGGGTGGCCCGCAACGGACACGTCGCCTGGGAGAAGAACCACTACTCGGTGCCCTTCGCCCATATCGGCACCACGATCGACCTGCGCATCACCGACCGGATGCTCGAGGTCTACCGGGGCGTCGAGCGGCTGAGCAGCCACTTGCTGCTGCCGGCAGGCTCGGCCAACGAGTACCGCACCAATGACGCCGACCTGCCCGCCGGCGGGCGGTATCAGCCCTGGGACGCGCCGAGGGCCCGGGAATGGGCGGGACGGATCGGCCCATCCGCCGTGGTGGTGGTGAACCGGATCTTCGAATCCGTTCCCGTGGAAGAGCAGGGCCTGGACGCCGCCCTGGCCGTGCTGCGTCTGGCACGGCGGTATTCCGCGGAGCGGGTGGAGGCCGCCTGCCGGATCGCCCTGGGTGGCAGGATCAGATCCCCGCGCTATGCGCATCTGCAACCGCTCCTGGCCACCGGCCAGGACCAGGCCCCGAGGCTGAGGCCCCCACGGGATGAGCCAGCGGAGCTCGGCGGGTACGTTCGCGGCGCCGACTACTACGCGGGAGGCGCCAAGTGAGCGGGATCGATACCGAGACCAAGCGCAAGCTCCGCGAGATGGGAGCCGCCCCTTTGCTGGCGGCGCTGGAGGCGCAGGACGAGAACCTGATCCTCGGGATGAGTTTCGAGGACCGGCTGCGTCTGGTCGTCGACGAGGCCCACTCCACCTTCAACCACGCCAAGGTCGAGGGCCTGGTCCGGCGGGCCGGACTGCGCTACCCGGCAGCCGACCTGCGCCGGCTCGACAGGGTGGACGAACGCGGCCTGGACCGCAACGTCATCGCGCAGCTCGGCACGTGTTCGTTCATCGAGCGGCAGCAGAACGTGGTGTTCCAGGGCTTCACCGGCTCGGGGAAGTCCTACCTCGGGTGCGCGCTGGCGAAGCAGGCCTGCCAACACCGGATCCGGGCCCACTACATCCGGATGCCCGATCTCGAGGAAGCCTGGGCCCTGGCCAGGGACAAGCCGCTGGGAGCTACGAAGTTCCTAAAGAAGTACGCCGCGTTCACCCTGCTGGTGATCGACGAGTGGCTGCTTGACCACCCGGACGAAGGGATGCGAAGCATGCTCCTGGAGCTGCTTGAGCGCCGGTACGACAGTTCCTCGACAGTGTTCTGCACCCAGTACGCCAAGAAGGACTGGCATCAACGGCTTGGCTCCGGGGTGCACGCCGACGCGATCATGGACCGAATCGTGCACAACACCATCTGGGTCGATACCGGCACGCACAACATGCGCGAACACGCCATGCAGAATCAGTAGCAGGACCGTCGGTGGGGACCAGTGGCCCCCACCGACGCCACTGCTGGCCCCCACCGGCAATATCACTGGCCCCGAACGGCAATATCGGATGGCCTCCAAGCCTTCGAATACTCAGGAGGGGCACAGATCGCAACCAACAGGCTGTTTGCGCGCTGAGACGCCACCGTTTAAACCGACTCGAAAGCATGAACAATGGTGCTGTCTTTGCTTTCAGGTCCTCCCCGGTGTTGAGGATGCAACTAACCAACCTTATTTCAACCAGTCGAGATAGTGCGAAGAGAAACGTAGGGCCGCCCCAGTCGCCGCTCGGTTGCCAGGGGCTCAGGCCGTATCGACTCTTCAACTTCAGATCCGCCGGTTGACGCATGCATTTCTAGTCGGAGCCAAGACGGCGAGGCTACGGATGAGTCGATAACCCGGCCCGGCGAGTCGGAAGGCCATAGGGAGGTCAGGACGGTAGGACGTAGATGAACACCTTACCGATGGCGCTGCTCCACGACGTCGGGTGCCGCGGCGATCGCTTGGAGCGGGAAGCGGGTCAGCGGCAGGCCATGTTCTTCTCCAGCGCGCAAGGCGCCGGCCTTCCGCGCCTCGGAGACGGCGGCCACCGTGTGCTGTTTCTGCTCGTCCGTAACGGTGTAAGTATGGATGACTGGTAGCGGACGTTTTTCGTCATGCTTTCACGGGAAAGTGCGACGCCGAACAGGAGAGCGGCTGCCGCTGGGGCGGTGAGCATACAAGATAAGATATTTTTTCCCTTTTCGGATGCATGCAGGGCTTAGGATCGAACCCCGGCTCGCACATACGGACTGGGATCCACACACTCATTTGTTCCCTCAGAGGCGCACGCTTTGTTCTACGCTGCTTCGATAACGCAACCGTGACTACTGCGCCTCCCGTCGCTGCCGTTAGGGACCAGGCGGATAGCGCGAGGACAAAAGGACGCCCCGGCTGCGGAATAACCGCGCCGGGGCGCCTGTTAGTTTGGGAATTCCTAGAACACCCGGATCGGAATCTCGGCGGGATCGTTCAGCAGTGACTCGATCTCGTCGTCGAGCTTGACCATCGTGATGGACGCGCCGGCCATGTCCAGGGACGTGCAGTATTCGCCCACGTAGCTGCGGCCCACTGTGATGCCGTGTTCGGCAAGGCGCTTGTGCGCCTGGCCGTAGAGCAGGTACAGCTCGCTGATGGGGGTGCCACCCAGGCCGTTGATCATCAGCGCCACCCGGTCGCCGTCGGAGAAGGGCAGGTCCTTGACGATTGGGGTCAGCAACTCCTCGACGATGTCGTTTGCGGGCATGATCTTGGTCCGCCGACGGCCGGGTTCGCCGTGGATTCCGACGCCGATCTCGATTTCGTCCTCGCCCAGTTCAAAGAGCGGACTGCCTTTGGCGGGCGGGGTGCAGGCAGTCAGGGCGACGCCCATGGTCCGTGCCACCGAATTGACTTTCTCACCCACCCGGATTACCTCGTCCAGGTCGGCCCCGCGCTCTGCCGCCGCCGCCACTGCCTTGATCACGAAAAAGTTGCCAGCCACGCCGCGGCGGCCAATGGTGTACGTGGAGTCCTCCACGGAAACGTCGTCATTGATGAAGAGCGTCTTGACGTTGACCCCCTCAGCGGCGGACGTTTCCTGGGCCATCTCGAACACCATTTTGTCGCCCGTGTAGTTGTTGACCAGCAGGAGCACGCCCTTGGGCGAAGCCATCATCCGGGTGGTCTCATAGACGTAGTCGAACGGCGGTGCCGCAAAGACGTCCCCCGGGCAGGCTGCGTCCAGCATGCCCTTGCCCACTATCATCACGTGAGCTGGCTCATGACCCGAACCGGACCCTTGGACGATGGAAACCTTGTTCTGGTCCGGCCCGTCGGCGCGCATGATCAGGTTGTATTCGGGAACGTACTTCAGCGTGTCGGGGTTGGCCAGTGCCAAGCCCTCGAGCATTTCAGGGACAAACTGCTGCGGGTTGTTGACGAACTTCTTCATGCTTTGCTCCACGTCGTTGTGTTGGTTTCGATACTCAGTGCTCTGCCCCACGGTAGAAAGAGAGCTAACACCCGGGCCACCTGGCCACGATGTGCTCGATGATGATGGCCACGGCCATGGCTCCGGCATCGGGGGAGCCGATACTGCGTTGCCCGCTGTAGCTTGCGCGTCCGCGCTTTGCTTCGAGCTCGCTCGTTGCCTCGGCACGTTCGCGGGCGGTTTTCGCGAAGGTTTCGCGGCACTCCGCAGCGTCGGCCCCGGCGGCCAGCACACGTTCCAGTTCATCCGTAGCGGGCACCAAGGCGTCAAGGAGGGTCTTGTCGCCTAGGTCCGAATTGCCCCGGGCCTTGATGCCGTCTGTTGCCGCGCGCAGCATCGCGACGGCGGCAGTGCCCGTCATGTTCTCCAACTGCTTCGCCGCCCCGGCCGCGCGGATGAACGCGGTTCCCCACAAGGGTCCGGAGGAACCGCCGATCCGGCTGGAGATGGTTACGGCGATCTGCTGCAGGAAGGTTGAGACGTCGTCGCGCTTGTACGTGTCCCAGTCCGCGAGCACTTTTTCGAAACCGCGCGCCAGGGAATAGCCCAGGTCGCCATCGCCGACGACGGCGTCAAGGTCGCCGAATTCCTTTTCCTTGTCGACTGCGGTAAGGGCGATGGTGCGGACAATGTATTCGACGTCCGCGAGGCCGATGGCGGTCATGGTGTCTCCGTCCTGATCGTGGGTGCGGCTGTTGGGACTGGAAGGTCCAGGATGTGTTGGAGTGTTTCGAGGGTCACCATGCCTGGAATTCCCAGTTGGTGGGGGTTGAGCAGGACTTCCGCTGGTTCGCCGCTTTCCGGGTCGCCTAAGGAGGACACCACCAGTGACGCGCCAGTAAAGACCTCCTCCCGGGTATACCCGCTGACGGTGACCAGGGTGCGCAGCCCCGCAGCGAGCGCAGCGCGCAACCCGTTAGCGCTGTCTTCCACAACGACGGCGTCGTCAGCGTTCAGGCCCATTTCGTGCAGCGCCAGCAGGTAGATATCTGGGGCGGGCTTTTTGTGTGGGACCACGTCGCCGGCGAATACCGAAAATTGCGACGCCGTGTCCTCACCAACGGCGTGGGTCAGGACAGCGCGCACGGCCGGTTCCGCCGAAGTGGAAGCGACAGCGAGCGTCCAGCCGGCGGCGTGGGCTTCAGCAACGATCCGGGCGATGCCGTGGCGGGCAGGCATCACTCCGCTTTCCACCATCTCCTTGTAGATGGCGGTCTTACGTTTGTGCCAGGCCAGGACGGCCTCATCCACCGCCGCGTCCCCGACGAGATTCAGCAATGCGGCGAGATCGGGAGTAACGATGCTGCGCATCCGCTCCTTTCCGCCACCGATTTTCACCTTTTCGGCATAATCCGACACACTCCACTGCACCGGGACGCCAAAGTCCGCAAAAGTCTGGTTGAACGCCGGCAGGTGCCCGTGTTGCTCAGTATCGGCCAGAACACCATCGCAGTCGAAAATGAGGGCCGGCATGTCAGCGGCCCGCCTTGCCGGCACTGCCGAACTGCTCGGCGAGTTCCGTGACCATGGTGATGACGTCGGAGCGCGTGTGCTTGAACAATGACGGCGGATCCCACTTGTTGTCCTGCTCCGCCTGCTTGAGGAAGGCCAGATTCGACTGCATGAACGTCTCCTTCAAAGCGGTGGAGATGTTGACCTTCGCGCAGCCGCGGGCGATGAGGTCAGCGAACTGTTCCCGGCTCAGCCCGCTGCCGCCGTGCAGGGCAATGGGAATGTTCCTGGCCTGCACGATCTCTGTGACCCGTTCCATGTCCAGGACCGGGGCTGCCTTGTAGGTGCCGTGGGCGTTGCCGATGGATGGGGCAAAGACGTCGATTCCGGTCGCGTCGATGAACGACAGTGCCGTCTCCAGGCTCTGTTGCTGGGACACCTCGTCGGAGCCATGGTCATCCTCGACGCCGGTGATCGCCTCGATCTCGCCCTCCACCTGAGCGCCATAGCTGCGGGCCTCAGCCACTACCTCGATGGTCTGACGCTGGTTCTCCTCCACGGGAAGGTTGGAAGCATCAAACAGCACGGAGCTCCAGCCTGCCTTCAGGCATTCGGTAACCACTTCGCGATCCGGGCAATGGTCAAGGTGCAGTGTGACCGGAACTTCGATTCCACGGGTCATGGAACTCCATATGTCGAACAGCACCCTGGAACCGATGCTGCGGACCGTCTTGACCGAGGTTTGCAGGATGACCGGGGAGTTGGCCTCGACGGCGCCGGCGAGGACTGCCTCCATAGTCAGGTCGTTGAAGATGTTGACGGCCGGCACACCGTAGCGCGCTTCGAAGGCCGGATCGACAATATCTTTCAGGGGCACAACGCCCATAACAGTTACCTCCTAGATAGGCTGTATCCCACGGTAGGGGAGTGCCTCGCGCGCCGAAATTGGGGATATCCCGCATTGCCTCTTGGGGGTATTCACCACCTGTCGGAGGCGCGCTGTTCCGCGTGGTTAGGTGATTGCCCGGTACTCCCGGCTGACAGGATCCAGCAGGGCAATGGGAAAGCACTCGAAAACATCAGCTCCGACGAGGCCCGCCGCATCTTCGACGCGACCGCCGCAAAAGTCAGCGAGCGTGGGCAGCCATCGATTTCGCCGTCGTTGATGCCGGTGTAAACCTCAAGGCGCACGTCCGCACTGATTGTGCGAACATCGGCGTCATTCTGATCTCCGTCAACAAGGCATACACGGCAATCGCCTTCCATTGTGAGACCGGTGACCTACAGTTGGCCACCCGACTTGACGGGCCAATTTACGGACTTAATGACGCCCCTGGGGGGCGTTTATGGTAGCTTCTGCGGCATTTCGCTGATGAGGTACGGGGAGACCATGGGTGCCATCGGCGTCTCACCGGCACCATCGAACAGGACTAGGTCGTGGCAGGGGCCGGCGTTCCGGCTGACTGAACGCAGCGGCATCTCAGCAGACGCGGGAGGGCGACGGCGGGGACCCTGCCGCCGTCCTTCGTTTATACCTCAGCCAAACAAGTACGTCGCCTCGTCATAACGCGACTGCGGAACCGTCTTGAGCCTACCCACGGATTCCGCCAGGCTAACCCGGACAATGGCGTCGCCCCGCGTGGCCACCATTTGTCCCCACGCGCCTTCATGCACCGCGTCGACGGCGGCCAGTCCCAGCCGGGTGCCCAGCACCCGGTCCGTGGCGCTCGGGGCACCGCCGCGCTGGATGTGGCCCAGCGTGGTGCAGCGGGTTTCAATCCCGGTCCGCTCCTCAATCACTGGAGCAAGGCGTTCTCCGATTCCGCCCAGCCGCGGGCGGTTGAAAGCATCCAGTCCACGGTCCGAGTGCGGCTCCAGCATGTCCTCGGCGACAAACCCTTCGGCCACTACCACCAAGGGTGTCCGGCCGCGGCGGACCGGGCCTTCAACCCATTCGCAGATTTCCTCGATGCTGGCTTTCTGCTCCGGGATTAGGATGGCGTGGGCGCTGGTAGCCATTCCGGCGTACAGTGCGATCCACCCTGCATGGCGGCCCATTACCTCTGCGATCATGCAGCGGTGGTGGGATTCACCGGTAGTTTTGAGCCTGTCGATCGCTTCGGTGGCGATTTCGACGGCCGTGTGGAAACCAAAGGAAAAATCGGTGGCCGAGAGGTCGTTGTCCACGGTTTTAGGCACCCCGATAATCGGGATGCCGCTGTCGCTCAGGATTTTGGCCACGGTCAGGGTCCCTTCGCCACCGATCACGATCAGCGCATCCACCTTCAGGAGCCGAAGATTCGACTGGATGCGCTCGACACTTCCGTTTTCGCCTAGAGGATTAGTCCGCGAGGTACCCAGGATTGTTCCGCCCAGGCCCCCAATCCCGCGGACGCTCATCCAGTTCAGTTCCAGTGCGCTGCCCTCCACCAAGCCCCGCCACCCATCGGTAAAGCCGACGAACTGGTCCCCGTGAATCCTGATGCCGCGCAGCACGCACGAGCGGATCACTGCATTGAGTCCCGGGCAGTCGCCGCCGCTGGTCAGGATTCCGATCCGCGCCATGTGTGCTTCCCTCCGCTGAGCTGGTGACGCCTGACTCCGGCATCCCTTCAAGGGAAGCAGGAAAACAGGACCGCCGGTATGAGGAGTAACCCGCCTCGCCGGTACGGGGAAACCAGCATGGGCGCAAGCTATCGTGGTAGAGACGGCCCCTGCTTCCCTGAGGCCGGCATTGCGTCAAGGAGGACGGATATGACAGCAGCCGAGCCTGAATTTGAGGCACTGATTCGCAGCCTACGCGAACCTGATCCCATTACCGACAAGCTTGAGTCCGTGGCGGACCTGGCCCGGGACCTGGCAGGCCGGTTCGAACTGCAGCCTTTGCTGGCACGGATCCTAAACAACGCAGCGTCCCTACTTGGCTGCCAGTCAGGCTCCATCGCCTTGGTTAACGAGGCGGCCGGGACGTACACCAAGAAGGTAGACATCGGCGTCGGCTGCCAGGAAGGCCAGACCTTCTCTCTGGCGGAGGGCTTCACAGGGGAGATCGTGGGCAGCCGTTCCACCGTCATTCTCACCTCCTACCGCACCATAGAACGGGGGCACATTCCACCCACAGATCCGCGCTGGAACTGCGCGGCCATCGGGATACCTATTCAGTGGGGCGAACAGATTGTAGGCGCTTTCATCGTCTTCAGCCCCGACCCGAACCGGCTGTTCACGCAGGAGGAGGCCCGCCTCGCTGAGTTGTTTGCAAGCCACGCCGCCATCGCACTGGCCAACGCCGAGCTTCATGCCAAAGCTGCGGACCGGGAGCGGGAAGCTGCTGTTGCCGCCGAACGCGAGCGTGCCGTCCGTGAGGTGCATGAAACTGTGGGCCGATCCCTCGCCACCCTGCTGCTGACCCTTGACGAAGCAGAAAAAGCCAGCAATCATGCCGGTGGAGAGCCCGTGGCGCCGTACATCCGAAAGGCCCGGACCATAGCCCATGACGCACTGGCCGAGACCCGGCAAACTGTTTTGGGCATTGGTCCTGCTGCGCTCTCCGGCCGGACTCTGGAGGAGGCAATTGCAGGCGAACTTGCATGGGTGGAATCGATGTCCGGCGCAGGCACCCAGTTAAAGGTGATCGGTGAACCCCGCCCGCCGGCCCCCGAAATAATCCACCAGGCCTTCAAAATTGTGCAGGAAGCGCTCAACAACGTCGTAACCCATGCCCGGGCCACCTCCGTGCGGGCCGGGGTGATCTACGAGGGCAGCTCCATCGCCGTTGTGGTGGATGACAACGGCCGGGGGTTTGATCTCGCGGCCGCGCATGGAGACCATACCTCCGTGCATTCCGGCTGTCTGGGCCTGCACGGCATGAATTCCCGTGCCATCCACCTCGGCGGTGAGCTGCAGATTGACACAACCCGGGGTTGGGGGACCCGGGTGAAAGCAACACTGCCCGTCCGGGCGCCGGAGCGGGAGGCCACCCGCCCTCCGCAATGGAAAGTGGTCGTCGCTACCCAGCATCCGCTAATAAGCGCAGGCCTGGTGAAGCTGTTGAGTGCAGTGGAGCCGGGGATTCAGGTGGTGGCAGAGGCTACGTCAGCGGCGCAACTGCTCGACGCGCACGAACTGCTCCGGCCAGCGGTGATCCTGTTGGACCTGGACCTGCTCCATAGGGACACTACCGGGGTTCTGGCCGGCATCCGGGGCATGGACCCTGGTGTTGCTGTAGTGGTGCTGACCGACAATCCGACCATTGACCAGGTGCGCTCCGCCAGGCAGGCCGGCGTGCGTGGTTTCATCAATCGGCGGGCCGATGGAGAAACCATTGCTCGCATTATTGTGGCTGCAGGCCAGGGTGAAGCGCTTGTGGAGGGCGAAATCTTCGACCATCTCATGGGCGAATCCGTTTCTGACGCCGGTACAGACCAGTTGACCACGCGCGAACGCGAGGTGCACGACATGGTCATCCGCGGCATGGCAGACAAGCAGATAGCTAGGGAGCTGCAGATCTCGGTCAAAACGGTCGAGAAGCATGTGGGATCCATTCTCCGTAAAACCGGGGCAAGGAACCGGACTATGCTGGTGAGTTTCAATACCCAGGAGGCATCCCCGTTGCAGCCCTGGCACTAACCGCGTCCCTGGCGCCTTTACGGGGCCAGAGTCTTCGGCTATTGCAAAGGGGAAATCACTAAATGCCGAGCTTTGAGCCCACCCGCTGCCCTTCACCGCTGGATGAAGATCGCCGACAAAGAAGAGGGTGTAGCGTCCGGGGCAGTGTCCGATGACGCCGCGAAGTTATATTAACTCCTCCAAAGGCGACGCCCTGGTCGATGACCGGTATGCCGGCCAACCCGAGATGGACGATATAGACCAGCGGCTGGACCGTGAAGGGGTGCGGCATCTGATCCTGCACCCGGTCAGGGGACACGATGCCACGGCCGAGGTTTTGGACGCGGCTGAGGAGCACAATGCCGACTTGATTGTCATTGGGCTGCGTCGGCGCAGCCCGGTAGGCAAGCTTTTCCGCGGCAGCACTGCGCAGCGCATCCTGCTTGAAGCGGACTGCCCCGTTTTGGCGGTCAAGGCTGTCCATTCCTGAAGAAGGGAAACCGCAAGAGCCGTCATGAAACCCGGCAGCCACCGGTTGAGGCCAAAGCGGGTTATTCAGGGCTGAATGTGGGAGCCCATCGGAGTAGCTATTGGTTTCCGTAACGGTGAGACCCTTTTGAGGGCTGCACCGGTAACGCTGTGTCCTCGACGCGGCAACTGTTACCGGAACGCCGGTGGATGCGCAAACGGGTCCCTGCCAGTTGCCATACCGGGACTATCTCATTAACGGTGTATCCGGCGGTTTCTTTTAGTAGCTTTCAGCGGCCGGGAATCGGTCGCTGAAAGTGATGGCGAAGGCGTTCAAAGCGGGCTTCCAACGCACGGCCCATCGGGTCTTGCCGGCACCGGTCGGATCGAGGGATCGGGTGACCAGATACAGGCACTTTAGCGCAGCCTGCTCGGTGGGGAAATGACCCCGGGCCTTCACGGCGCGCCGGTACCTGGCGTTGAGGGATTCGATCGCATTGGTCGAGCAGATCACGCGCCGGATTTCCACGTCATAGTCCAGGAACGGGATGAACTCCTCCCACGCGTTCTCCCACAGCCGCACGATGGCCCCGTATTTCTTGCCCCAGCGCTCGGTGAGCTCCTCGAACGCCGCCCTGGCGGCCGCAGCGTTCACGGCGGTGTAGATGGGCTTCACGTCCCGTTTGAGCGCGTCCCAGTCCTTCTTCGAGGCCAGGCGGAAGGTATTGCGGATCAGGTGGATGATGCAGGTCTGCACGGTTGTCAGCGGCCAGACGTTGGTGACGACTTCGGGCAGGCCTTTGAGGCCGTCGCAGACCAGGAAGAAGGTGTCTTTCACGCCGCGGTTCTTGATGTCGGTGAGCACGCTCATCCAGAACTTCGCGCCCTCACCGCCGGTGCCGGCCCACAGGCCGAGGATGTCCTTCTCACCCTCCAGCGTCACGCCGATCGCGGCGTAGACGGGCCGGTTGGCGACCTGCCCGTCGCGGACCTTGACGACGATGGCGTCGATGAAGATCGCCGCGTAGACCTCATCCAGCGGCCGGTTTTGCCACGCGGCCATCTCGTCGAGCACCCTGTCGGTGATCCGCGAGACGGTCTCCTTTGACACGGACGCACCGTAGATCTCGGCGAAGTGCGCGCTGATTTCCCCGGTGGTCAGGCCCTTGGCATAGAGCGACAGGACCATCTCATCGACACCGGTCAGGCGGCGCTGACGCTTCTTGACGATGACCGGTGAGAAGGTCCCTTCCCGGTCCCGCGGCACGTCCACCTCCACCGGGCCCGTGGTCTCCGTCAGCACCGTTTTTGGGCGCACGCCGTTGCGGGAATTCGCGGTCTGCTTCCCTGCCGTATCGTGCTTTTCATATCCGAGATGCTCGGTCATTTCCTCATCGAGCGCGGTCTCGATCACGGTCTTGGTCAGCTGCTTGAGCAGACCGTCCGGCCCGGTCAGGGACAGGCCCTGTTCCTTCGCCATTCTGACCAGCTCGCGCGCAGCGTCGCCCTCGGATACTTCTGTCTTCTTTTCAGCGGTTTTCGTACTCGGCACAGCCTCAAGTGTTGCGGCCATATCGGGCTCCTCCCCGCCAGGCTTACCGCCCGGCGTGTCGAGCCGGATACACCGTTATTTCCACAGTCCCCACCCCGGCGCAGTGAAGACTTGGAAATCCAACCCGGTAACCCGATCGCCAAATGCATCCGCGGCCCCGGCCCGGCGGCTCGGTGATGACCGGATACGAGGAGACCATCGACGGGTGGCTGGCCGAGGACCAGCGGCGCCCGCGCAAGCAACGCCATACCGCCAAACGCGTCTTCGACCGCCTGGTGGCCGAGCACGGATTCACCGGTTCCTATTCAGCCGTGCAGCGGTACGTGAAGCGGTTCAAAGCACGCAACCGTGCCCGGGGCGAAGGATACGCGGAACTGGTTTGGCCCGCCGGCACCGCGCAGGTCGACTTCGGCCAGGCCGAGGCCATCATCGCCGGATCCGGCAGCTGCTGCATATCCTGGTCATCACCTTCCCGTTTTCGAACATGCGTTTCGTGCAGGCCTACCGCGGCGAGACGGCCGAGTGCGTTTGCCTCGGGTTGCGGACCATCTTCGAGCACATCGGAGCCGTCCCGAGACAGTTGGTCTTCGACAATGCCACCGGTGTGGGCCGGCGCACCGGGACGAGAGTGATCGAATCCAAGCTGTTCAACGCGTTTAAGCTGCATTACCGGACCGCGGCACGGTACTGCAATCCGAATTCAGGCAACGAGAAAGGCAACGTGGAGAACGCGGTCGGTTTCCTGCGCCGGAACCTGATGGTGCCCGAGCCCGAGGCCGCTACCCTGGCGGGCTTGAACCAGGTCCTGCTGGCCCGCTGCGACGCGCTGGCCAGCACAGTTCATGGCGCAAGCACCTTACGACCGGTGAGCTGTTCACCCAGGATGTTGCCGCGTCCATGGCCCTGCCCGGGATTGGATTCGACGCGGTGCGCTACGAATCCCGCAGGGCGGAGAAAACCGGGAACATCCTCATCGAGGGCAACACGTATGCCGCGGGTCCGGCGTTCGCCTCCCGCACGCTCACGGTGGGATTGCGCCACGATGTCGTCGAGATCCTCGACGAGCAGGCCGCGCCCGTCCTCACGTTCGGGCGGGTCTTCGGCAGACAAAGCCAGACGGTGTTCGAGCCGGCGACGTTGTTGCCGCTGCTGGTGCGCAAACCCGGGGCGTGGTCACACTCTCCGCTGCGGGAGGTGGTCCCGGACCCGGTGCGGGACTGGCTGGACTCGGCGGGAACGGCCGAGCGGCGCCGGCTGCTGAACGCGGTGGACGCCGCGACGGGACCGGCCGGGTTCGAGTCTGCCATCCAGGCCGCCGAGACCTTGATCCGTCACAACGGCACCCCGGATCCCGCAGCCCTGGCGATGCTCGCCCGCCGGATCGCCGACGGCGCCGAACCAGCGGCCGCCGAGGTGGATCTAGGCGTCTATGACAATCTCGTGGCAGCGGCCGGGGAGCTGGCATGAACGGGGTCGAGGTCCAACAGATCATCGAGGCCGGCCGGGCGGCATCCCTGACCCGTGACGTGCTGACCGAATGGGCGCAAAAAGGCACCCCGAAGCAGCGTGAATATCTGTTGGGCCTGTTGCAGGCCGAACACGCCTCGAGGCAGGAATCCCGTCGGCAGCGTCTGCTGCGTGCGGCCCGGCTGCCGGCGCTGAAAACCCTGGAAGGCTATGACTGGTCATCCGTCCGGTTCCCCGCGGACTACGGGCGGGAGGCGTTGACGTCGCTGGACTTCATTGACCGCGCCCAGGACCTGGTCCTCTATGGGGACGTCGGAACCGGCAAGACCCCACCTGGCCAGCGCGCTGGCTGCCGCTGCCTGCCAGCAGGGCATCCCGGCGAGGTTCTTCACTACCTCGGCCCTGGTGATGCAGCTGCGCCGGGCCAAAGAGGAACAACGACTCGACAAGGAGCTCGCCGCGCTGGCCCGGAACCGCGTCCTGGTCATTGACGAGCTTGGGTATTTGCCGATCGATACAGAGGGCGCACGCCTGCTCTTTCAGGTCATCACGGACAGCTACGAGAAACAGAGCCTCATCCTGACGACCAATTTGGAATTCTCCCGCTGGGGAACCGTGTTCGGGGATGACAACATGGCCGCCGCCGTGATCGACAGGATCGTCCACCACGGTCGGCTCCTGCAGTTCCGCGGCGAGTCCTACCGGGTCAAGAACGCCCTCATGAAATAGCCAATCGCCGAAATGGCAGGAAACCGTGCTCAAGTGGCCGGATTCTTAGTGCTGAAACGGCCGACTTCAAGTTGACGAAACACAGGGCGCGGAGATGGCCCTGCACAGCGCCTTCGGCATCGCCACCGACATGGACGTCTACTTCTGCGACCCGGCCAGCCCCTGGCAACGAGGATCCAACGAGAACACCAACAAACTTCTGCGCCAATACTTCCCCAAGGGCACCGACCTGAACGCCTACGGTCCCGAGGATCTGGAGCACGTCGCCCAAGAACTCAACGCCCGACCACCCAAAACGCTGGACTGGGACACGCCGGCGGAGCGACTACGTGGTTTACTTGAAGCCTGCTGACCACGGGTGTTGCATCGACCCCTAGAATCTGCCATTGGGGCTAGTCCCCTGTGGGCCGTGCGGTTGGCGACTCTTGAACATCCCGTCGAAGGAAGTGGGGTAGGAAACCGTGAGACCGCAGTTCAGCCCAGTTCAACAAGGAATACTCCGGTGACAATTACCGCGATTCCGACGAGCATTCGCTTTGTCAGGGGCTCCTTCCATATTAGATTTGCGAGGATCGCGAGCAAGAGGACACCAACCGCGGTCCAAATGCCGTAGGCAATTCCGACCGACATGCCTGCTTTTAATGTCAGACCGAGGCACGAAAAGGATAGGCTGTAACCCAAGACGACCCCGATGAGCCAAGGCTTTCGTCGAAATCCATCACTCGCGCGCAGACTCATTGTTGCCGTGATTTCAAACATGATGGCTAGTGTGAGCCAAAACCAGCTCATGACCCGGCATCGATTTCTGCCGGGTAGGGTGTCGGGTCTTTCGCCCCTCCGGTCTCGATCAGTATGACACCGACGATAATCACGCCGATGCCGATGATAGACGTGGTGCTAAGGTACTCGCCGAAGATGATCGCTCCGAGCAAGGCGATGCACGCAACGGCTATAGCCCCCCAAATTCCGTATGCGGGGGCAAGAGGCATTCCTGCTCGGAGGGACAGCCCAAGCAGGAAAAATGCCCCCGCATATCCGAGAACTACGAGCACCAGCCATGAGGGTTGACTAACCATTGCGCGCAAAGACATCGTCGCAATTATTTCCGACGAGATTGCGCCGGCGAGCAACGTCCACTTATGCATCTCAGACGTCCTTTTGCTGATTTTCGGTTGGTTCAAGGCAACGATGTCGAGAGTAGCTCGGAGTCAGCTATCAATCGAGGATGATCGTGTGGCCGTTCGTGAGAAAGACCCGTTCTTCAGCGTGGAGTTGTACGGTTTTTGAAAGGACTGCCCGCTCGATGTCACGTCCAACCACCACCATCTGCTCAGCACTCATTCGATGACTCACCGGTGACACTCCTTGTGTGATGATCGGGCCTTCATCGAGGTCTGCTGTGACGTAGTGTGCGGTCGCGCCCACAAGCTTGACCCCACGCTCCCGTGCCTGATGATAGGGCTTTGCGCCCTTGAAGCTTGGGAGAAAGGAATGATGGATGTTGATAATCCGACTCGCAAATCGCTGGCTGAAATCATCGGAGAGGATCTGCATGTAGCGTGCGAGAATGACGAAATCAACATCAGATTCCTCGATGAGTTGTATCACCCGTGCCTCTGCCTCGGCTTTCGTGGCAGGGGTTACAGGGATATGAGCGAAGGGGATGCCCTCCCGTTCGACCATCGGTCGCAGGAGCTCATGGTTCGAAACCACTACCGGTATTTCCACTGAGAGTTCACCCCGGCGGTAGCGATATAGCAGGTCATCCAGGCAGTGATCCAGCTGGGAGACCATCACGAGTGCGCGACGGTGCTGGTTCGCTTCGCGCAATTGGATGATCGGGTCGAACGGCTCGAGCTGGTCAGCAAACGCGGTGCGAAGCCGCTCTCGGGGCGCTGGGCTTTCAAACTTGATCCGTACACAGAATTTACCGCTCTCAAAGTCGGAGAACTGTGCACTTTCAAGGATGTTGCCCTGAGCCCTTGAGATCACGCCCGTAAGGGCGTGCGTGATGCCCGCCTGGTCGGGGGAAATGTACTTCAGCACATACTGCTGCATGTTCAACTCTTCGCTTTGAGACGCTGCGGGTCGTACGCAGGAGTTTGGCGGACGACCGCGTGGGCCCCTGTGCCTTCGCCGATTCTGAGCTCTGTACCTAGGGAAGCGTGCTCTCCGTTGACTCGGGCGAGGGCCAGTGTCTTTCCGTTAAGGACCGGCGAAGGCACAGCCACAGTCACTCGACCGGCCTGTGCGCCGTCGACGAATAGGGGAGCATTGTCAAGATTCTCTGCAGATGCGTCGATCTCGATGCTGACCAGCCGATTATCGACGGAGTCCTTCTTCGCAAGCAGCGCGCTCCGGCCTTGGAAGTTTCCTTTGTCAAAGTCGATGGTCCACCCGAGACGGCATTCGAAGGGGGTGGTCTTTCGATCGTATTCAACGCCGTTTACCAGCATGCCAGCCTCGGTACGAGCGACCATCAGCGCGCGCAGGCCCATCAGCCTGACTCCAAGATCCTTTTGCGCGAGAATTGCATCCCAGAGCTGTGCTGTGTGGGCAATCGGCACCATGATTTCATAGCCGAGTTCAGCGGTAAAACCTACACGGAAGATTGATGCGGGTGCGCCGGCGACGTCCACTTCATAGAGTGCCCCGTAGTAAGGGAGCGCCTCGTTGGATACATCCGCGTCAGTGAGCCGTTGCAACAATGCACGGCTGTTCGGGCCCTGGATAGACGCGACTGCGTACTCGTCGCGGCGATCGGTTAATGTTGTCCCTGGCAAGAGCGCCTTCTCGATCTGGGCCTGCGTGTCTAGTTCGCCCCCCATGAGCAAGATGCGCTCATCTGAGTATTTCACGACTGTGAGTTCTTCTTACATGAAGCCCTCGTCATCGACGATGACTCCGTATGCAAGACGGCCCAGTGGGAGTGCTGCGACATCGCGAGAGAAGATTGAATCTACAACCTTGATGGCGTCGGGACCATCGACAAACCATTTGCGAATCGGAGAATACTCGAGCACGACGACTGCTTCGCGAAGTGCCTGATACTCCTCCTCTGGGTCACCATAGTCTTGTGCCCATACCTGTCCGTACGTATCTTCCCAGTCTGACACCAGGTGTCCGAAGCGTTCGGAGGTTGGGTTGTGTGCGAGTCCGGTGGGTAGGGCCATGACAATACTCTTTCCTAGGATGGATGGCGGAAATTTGATGCGGTTGTTGGCTACTTGACTGCTTGGGGAACGTCACGTTCGTCAAGAGAAAACTTGGAGCTCCCATTTGACTTGGAGCTCTCATCTGCTCGTATGCGCGCGTAGGAGCACCTGTAATCGGGAGACTGTGGCGTGCACGTGCTCTTGGAGCGTCGCGTGGTGTGGTTCGAAGACCACCAGGAGAGGCGGCACCTTCTGTATTCTTCAGTGCCGCCGCCCCGGTCGGCGCCGTTCGATACTTCTTAGGCCGAGGTTGGTTCAGAAGCGAGCTCGGCCCGATCTGTCTTGCTGGGGGTAACGTCTTTCATCACAACAAGGGGAATCAGGAAGTTCAATACGAACATCGTGATCGCGAGTGTAATGAAGCCTGCATTGTACGATCCGGTCGCATCGCGAACGGCGCCGATTACGAGCGGGAAGACAAGGCCGCCGACGAGGGCCCCAATTCCGTGGAGGAAGCCGTTCGCTGTCGCCGTCAGCCGGATTCCAACTGAATCAAAGGCGAGAGCAAACGCGATCGGCAGTCCCGTGTAGTGGAAAATGCCGGCGATCGGGAGCAGGATTGCAAGTACGGTGTAGTTGCCTGCCAGAAGCGCCAACGCAAAGCCGATGGAGCTGAGCGCGAGTCCCAATCCGGAGAGCAGGAGGAGCGGCTTGCGGCGTCGCAGCTGATCGGAAATCAAGCCGGCAACAACCGCGGCTACCGTGCCGACCAACGGGTACACAGCGGCCATAAAGCCAGCACCCTCTGCAGACCATCCTGCTTCTTCCATGAGCAGTGTCGGAACCCAGAAGACGACCATCGAGAAGACGCCCCACAGCCCGATGAGCACGAATGATGCGGCAATAATATTCCGGTGCGAAAGAACTTTGAGATACTGCTTTAAGATGCCCTCCTCAGGCGGTGCAAGCTTCCCGCGCTCCAGGTGCGGTGGCTCCTTCAGAAGTACCGCGGCAACGAGTGCCATGCCGATAATGATGATCGACGCGACGACGTTTCCAGCGTCGTAACCCGCGCTGGTGTAGACAATTGCCAGCAAGTACGTCGCAACAAGGGTGCCGACACCCTCGGTTGCGCCCATGACGCCGAGAGCCCCGGCCACTTTTCCTGACCGCTCGAACCACCGAGCCACCATCGTGTAAGGGCCAACGAACAGGAGCGCGATTCCGATACCCATCAGGGCGCGGGACAGGAGCAGAAATTCATAGTTCGGTGCAATTGTGAAGATAATCTGGCCAAGACCTGCGATCAGAAGTCCTGCAACGGTGCCGGCCCTCGGCCCCCTGCTATCAACCCAGTTGCCGACGACTAGCAGGGTGATGCCACCGGTCAAGGCGGTGATCGACGCGAGCGAACCAATCTGGGTGTAGTTGACATCCAGATTTTCCATGATGGTGGTGACCTGTGTGGAATAACCTATATATGCGATGAACACGGCGACGCCGGCAAAGAAGCACACCGACAGCGCCCTCCACCGGCCCTGTAATGGCCCAGTAGTTTCTGACATTTCTTATTCTCCAATGTAATTTGATTGAATTGTGTCGATTCACTATCCATGCAGTCTATTTGTACACCAGGACATAAACCCTGTTGCGTCACGATAAGATCTGATCAAGAGGAAGCAGCGTGAAATTGCTTCCGCAGTTATCCCATCCAGAATGTAAGCCACTAAGAGACTAATTTTTCAGATGATTGCCCCATTGCACCTACGGTTGCCGGCGGCAAGGAGATTCGTATATGAAGGGTTCGATCGGTGTATCGTCTACCAGATGCTGCAAACACCCAGTGACTTTAAATGCGGTACCCCAGCCAACCGGTCAGCCACGGAGCCGCAACTTGCTGCAGCCCTTAGCCGCCCGCGATACACAGATAAGCATGATGTCGTTTCTGCCTTGTTCTTCCTTGCTCAAGAGCGAGTCTCGGTGGTCGATGAGTCCCTCGATGACACGTGTTTGGCATGTGCCGCATGTACCTTCCTCGCACGAGGAGAAGACGGGCAAGCCGGCATCCTCAGCCACCGAGAGGATCGAACGGTCGGCAGGTATCTTGAGCGTCACGTCTGAATCAATGAACTCGACCTCGAACTCGTGATCCTCCTCGACGGATTCAAGCACCTTCGGTCGGAAACGCTCGACCCGCAAGCTTCCCGCCGGCCAGTGAGCCATCTGCCTTTCCACTGCATTCAGCAACGGCTCGGGCCCACAGGAATACACAGTCATGCCTGGCTCGACATGTTCCAACCAGGAGGCGAGATCCAACAATCCGACCTCGTCCTGCGGCGCAAAGGTGACCCTGTCGCCGTACTGCTGGAGCTCTTTCACGAATGCCATGGAGTTACGGGAACGACCGCCATACAACAATCTCCACGGAATACCTTTTCGTTCGGCGACAGTGATCATTGACAGAATCGGGGTGATCCCGATGCCGCCTGCGATGAACAGGTACTGAGACGAGGGCTCGAGGAGGAAGTTGTTGCGCGGTTCGCTGACCACGACCTCAACTCCAGGCAACAGTGTCTGGAACACACGTTCAGAACCCCCTCGGCCCTCCGGTTCTCTAAGAACCCCGAGACGCCACTGAGAGCTGTTCTGTGGGTCGGACGAGAGCGAATACTGCCGTATCAGCGATTCACCCAGCACCAATTCCAGATGCGCTCCCGGTTCCCACTTTGGCAGGGAACCCCCATCTGGTCGTTCGAGAAGGAGGGAAATGACTCCCTCGGCCTCGTCAATACGGTCTCTCACGATCACATTTATCATTGATGGATCAACTTTCTTGAGCTTTTCACTATCTGAATCGGTGTTCTCCGGAATCACGACCTAGCCATCTTCACTTTGTAGCTGTGGAGTTCGTGGAACATGGATCCTGCCGCCCATTTGGGCTCCTCGGCCACCTCGAACTCGATCGACCTCTTGGTCAACTCAAGGACCGTCATTTCACTCATAATCTGAACGACATTTCGACCGGGGCACACATAATGCCCGCCGCCGTAGGTGAACTGCTTGACGCGGTTCGACCGATCGAGTTGATACTCATGGGGGTCGGCGAACACTTCCGGATCTCGGCTTCCGAAGAACCAGCCCATGTGAATGTCGACACCTGCCGGAATTCGTACGCCGTCGTAGACGAACTCCTCACTTGAGTACCTCGGCATGGAAGCGACGACGGGATGAAGACGTGAACTCTCCTGGTAAACTGCGGTCGCGAATTCCATTGGGCTGCGGTCCGGGATTGTGGGCTGGAGGCCTGCTTCGACCATCGAATAAACCATATTGGTGATGAAAGGGCTCGATGTGTGGTATCCATCAATCAAGGCGCCGGCGAAGGCCTTATACGTATCCATTTCTTGGTCGCCACGATCGAGATAACGGTTGCTCTCTTGAATGTCTTCAAGCATCGGAGCTCTCTCCTCAATGACGGCCCGTGGGATCGCCTCTTCGAGAAGATCCATAAATACGTGGGCAGACTTGTTTGCGACGACCGTCTGCTCCATTGTCGGCGCGATGAGGAAAGATGTCTGAACCTTTTCTGCTTCAGCAAACAGTTGTTCTCCGACGTCTAGCGGCACTCCGATCGACGTGGCCCAGAAGTGAACCATCGCCATACGCGCAAAATCCTTCCGAAAGTCGAAAATTCCTTCCTCGAGGTTCTTATCAATGAGTTCATTTAGAAACGCTGAAATTTCCTCGCGAAACTTGCCAACGTTCTTTGGTGACAGCACTTTGTTGAATAACTGCTTCGCCGGTCGGTGCTGTGGCGGCATCCACGAGAAAATACTTGCGTGGAGGAGCCGGGCTACACCACTTTCGCTAAGGGAATCAGGGTGCCGCAGGCCACTGGTCATGACCCCGATCGGCTGGTGTCCGACTGCTGGATGGCGCGAAAGATCGGCCAACTGGGAGTTTCGATACACGAAAACAGAACCATCTGATAGTCGCAAAAGCCCCTGGTAGTCCCGGCTAAAAAGATCCTTCGCTGTCGACGCTAGATCCGTACCCCACTCCGGATCATCGAACTCATGCAGCAGTGGAATATCGGATATTTCTCGCAATGTTTCAGTCATAACTCCCTCGTTTCGTTCGGCAAACTAATAAGCCTTGACGAGCCCGCGGAATAGGGTGACTATTCGGATCCCCGCTAACGCCGGGATCTATCTGATTCTCGCGAAGCCGCCCAATCTCTGTACTCTAAAATCCCACCACTTTTCACATGTAGGTGATACGGGCCACAACGTTAGCGTGCATGGGATTCACTTTGCAACCGGCTGAACTCTTTTCAAGAAATTCTTGGATACCGCTGACTAGGGGACTGTCTGAATAACGGTGTGTGGGGTCCGGCCTGATTCGAAAGGAGACGGCCGTGTCAGAGTTCACGACCGAGATGACAGGGGTGATGATCGATCCTGTGACGGGAGAGATCATCGATCAGAAGGAGCTTGCGGAGCGGTTGCTTGCGCAGGCCAAGGAACAGGGCGTGAGCCTGGTAGGCCCGGGCGGGCTGCTGAACCAGCTCACGAGGAATGTGCTGGAGACCGCGCTGGAAGCGGAGCTGACCGAGCACCTCGGGCACGAGCATGGCCAGACACCGATCGCGGCCAACATGCGCAACGGCACCAGGTCAAAGACCGTGCTGACCGAGATCGGTCCGGTCGAGATTGAGGTGCCCCGGGATCGTGAAGGGTCGTTCGAGCCGGTGATCGTGCCCAAGCGGAAACGGCGGCTGGACGGGATCGATCAGATCGTGCTCTCGCTATCCGCCCGGGGATTGACCACCGGGGAAATCGCCGCGCACTTCGAGGAGGTCTACGGGGCCAGGGTCTCTAAGGACACCATCAGCCGCATCACGGAGAAAGTCGCCGGGGAGCTGGCCGAATGGTCGGCCCGGCCTTTGGATCCGGTCTATCCGGTGCTCTTCGTTGACGCCGTCGTGGTCAAGGTCCGTGACGGGCAGGTGCGCAACACCCCGTTCTACGTCGTCATGGGAGTCACCACCAGCGGGGAGCGGGAGATCCTGGGCATCTGGGCCGGCGACGGTGGCGAAGGTGCACGGTTCTGGCTGCAGGTATTCTCCGAGCTGAAGAACCGGGGCGTGGAAGATGTGCTGATCGCTGTCTGCGATGGGCTCAAGGGTCTGCCGGAGGCGATCACGACCACGTGGGAGCGAACGGTGGTGCAGCAGTGCATCGTGCACCTGATCCGCAACAGCTTCCGTTACGCCGGACGCCAGCACCGCGACGGCATCGTCAAGGCGCTCAAGCCCGTTTACACGGCCCCGTCCGAGCAAGCGGCGAAGGACCGGTTCGCCGAGTTCACGGCCGAGTGGGGCCAGCGGTATCCGGCGATCGTGCGGCTCTGGGAATCCTCCTGGGCCGAGTTCGTGCCGTTCCTGGAGTATGACGTGGAGATCCGACGGGTGATCTGCACGACGAATGCGATCGAGTCGATCAACGCGCGCTACCGAAGGGCGGTAAGGGCCCGCGGGCACTTTCCGAACGAGACCGCGGCCCTGAAATGCCTGTACTTGGTCACCAGATCTCTTGATCCCACCGGCGGCGGTCGGGCACGCTGGGTGATGAGGTGGAAGCCGGCGCTGAACGCGTTCGCTATTACCTTTGCTGGCCGGTTCGAAAGAACCACTCAATAATGAAAACCGGCCGGACTCCACACACCGTTTATCGGACAGTCCCGGAAACATCTCCCGGTCGGTCAAGTCGTTAGAGTCTTGCAGGAGGGAACAGACATAGGCTGTGGCACTGTCGACGACTGCATGCCAGACGGGTCCATCGTATGGGTTGTACTTCACGGTATCGGCGAAAGAAGAATGCTGCACAAAGATGACAGCATCAACCTCCAACTCTTGGACTTCCCTCAGGAGTGCTCCCCGATGTAACCGTCTGCCGGTGCCGGTCAGTGGAAGCCGCCAAAGTCAGGGCGAACTAATCTCACTTGGAATGCCCATTAGAACATTGGCAGTAAGAAGCGCTCCGGGGCATATCTGCGTGTGCCAAAACCTGGGGAGGTCCGGAGCGCTCCTTATTGCCAATGTACTGACTGACAAGCCTGGGGAGTGTCAGTTTCAGGGGTGCTCTCAAAGTCACTTGGGAGTCAGTGGGAGTGACTCCAGCGCTCTAAGTGAGAGCTTACGGTTGGCGCCCCTTTTGCCAATGCAGTCCGGTAATCGAGAGCCTTATCGCGTTGCAGTCTCCCAAGTACAACCACTGAATGCACTCCTATTCGCTGTGCAGTCGACTCCATCCACCCCCTACGAACGGCCGTCGGCGGGACTGGGAGGCCCCCCTGATTGGGTCCCGGTTAGCAGTCCAGTGGCTATGCGATAGCTAGTTGATTTTTCTGCGTCCAGGTGTCCCAGTATTGTTTCGGCGTCATGCCGTCGAGGGATCCGTGGGGCCGTTCATGATTGTAGATGTCCTTCCACTCGTCGGCCAAGTACTTCGCTTCGGCCATGGTGTCGATGATTTCCCCAGTGAGTTGTTCCCTTCTGAATTGGGCGTTGAATGATTCGGCGAACCCGTTCTGCCACGGGGATCCCGGGTCGATGAACGCCGTATCTACCCCGGCAGTGGCGCACCAGTTGACCAGCGCTGCGGCGGTGAATTCCGGCCCGTTATCGGAGCGCACATAGGTTGGCGTGACACCGGTTTCGGCGATGATGTCCTCCAGGACGGCGACCACATCGGTGGCGGTGAAGGACCTGCGCGGAACGATCGCCAGGGCGGTGCGGGTGTACTCGTCAATGACGTTGAAGAACCGGACATGCCGCCCACAGGAGGTCACATCGGATTGGAAGTCGAAGCTGATCACGTGCATCGGGTATTCGGCCTTCAGCCGCTTCTGCTCCCCGGCGCCGGGCCCGGTGCGGCGACGCTTACGCGCCTTCGGCTTGCACGTCAGTCCCTCGGCCCGCCAGAGCCGGCGCACCCGCTTAGCGTTGAGCACCACGCCAGCCCACTCCGGCTGGGCCAGCAGGCGCCAGCGGGCCTTCCGCCACCCCCACGCCGGATGCTCCCCGGCGATGGCCCGCAACGCCGCGCGTAGCCGGGCTTCCTCAAAGCTGACCGCTGGGCGTGACTTGCGCAGCGCGGAACGGTTCTGCCCCAGCACCTTGCACGCGAATCTCTCGGACGCCCCGAATTTCTCCACCGCCATGCGCACTGCCCGGCGGCGAGGTTCGGGGCTCAGAATTTTCCCTTAGCCACCTCGTTCAGGATGTCGATGGCCAGTTCCTTCTCGGCCAGCAACCGCTTCAGCCGGGCGTTTTCCTTCTCCAAGTCCTTGACCGCTTTGGTTTGGGCTGCGTTCTGCTCGGAACCGTACTGCTGCAGCCACCGATACCAGGTTGCCTCGGTGACCTGCAGCTCCTTGATGACCTCGATCATCGGCTTGCCGTCATTGAGCATCTTCTGCCCCTGCCGGACCTTCGCGACGACCTGATCCGGGGTATGCCTACGTGCCATAATCTGTGAATTTCCTCCTGCACCCATTATCGGATGCGAAACTCACACAGTCACCGGACTCCTACCCGGGGACCCAACCAAACAAACTGGCGGGTGATGGTCTGCTCATCCGCGTTGCCGGCAAGGGCACGTTCGTCGCCCCGCAAAAGATCAACGCGGTCTCTCCTGTATACAAAGGAATCCGTGAGCAGCTCGAAGTGCTCGGACGAATCGTCATGCGGCTCAGGCTGTACTCCCGGTTCAGCTCGTTCTCCGACGGGATGCGGTGCTCGGGTGCCCACTCACCACTGGCGATCTTCGCGTGAAAGATGTCCTCGAGCTGCTGATAGATCGGTGTCGCTGAGTCGCGCTCAATCACGTCCGTCATCTTTATGCCTCCAAAACTTTCCACATGATCTTACCTAGTCCGTCTTGTATAGAGTTGTATAGCCATGTACTCTCGACTAAAAGGACCGGAACGAAAGATGTTCTGGCCGGAGCTCGCTGAGGCAGAGCCTGACACAAGGAAGTGAGATCGGACTATGGCCGTATCAACTCGTCGTCTCACGACGGGAGCGCGGAAGCACGGATACGCGGTTCCCGCTGTGAACGTCTTCGACGAGATCAGCATGCGCGCGGTCATCGCCGCAGCGGAGGAGAAGGACTCGCCTCTGATTGTCCAGATCTCGACAAAGACTGTTCGCACCTCGGGGACCGCTTTCATCACGAGCCTTTTCCAGGCGCTCACGCGGCACACATCCGTGCCGGTCGCGCTCCACTTGGATCACTGCCCGGACCGTTCTGTCCTCTCTGACGTCATTGCCGCCGGGTGGTCATCGGTTCTCTTCGATGCTTCTGACCGTGATCTTGCTGACGCAGAGCGTGAGACGACGGAAGTCGTCAAGGAGGCTCACGCAGCGGGCGTCGATGCCGAGAATGCGCTGTTCCTGCAAGAACACAGCCTCCTGAGAGCGATTCTGCAACGCCGTTGGCGTCTTGTTCCTGCAAGAATCTGAGGCCGTCCGCGTGGGACGAGGCGCCCGACTACGGAATCGCCCCATAGGCAACGACCGGCTCTGTGGCTTCAGGTGTAATGGGCGACCGCACCTACGACACGACGACGTGCACACCTCCGGTCGACGCAGGGCCTCCAGGCTCCCGCGGCGCGTCTGCGTCGGCGACCACGAACGATCCAATGACGGCGAAGCACTCGGCCGATGATCAGGGCGTGGTGGGGTCTCGATTCATTGCGAAGACCCAGTAAGCACGGCCGCCCCGACTGCGACCGCCGCCCGCTCCAGCCACAGTACGATGCAAGCTGCGAGCATCGCCCGTTCGGGTGTAGAAGGCGCCCGACAGCTACCGACGGAGGAACGCTCAGTGCCTTCGCTACTTGATACCTGGAATTCCACCCGTCTGCGCCTCTTGGTGGAGCTTGAGCGTTCCGAGAATCTCTCTCAAGCGGCGGCCGCAGTAGGCTTGAGTCAACCCAGCGCAAGCGAGCACATCAGACGGATCAATCTCGCAGCTGGTGAACCGGTTGTTGCTAGACATGGTCGCTCACTCAAGCTGACGACCGCCGGTCAACTGCTTGCGGCCTACGCCGCGCAAGCTCTGGCCAATCTTATGGCGGGCGAGTCGGCGCTGGCGGCTCGTGCCGGCCTAAGGACCGGCATCTTAAGACTGGGGGCTTCTTCCGTGCCTGGCACGTACATCGTGCCGGACGTTCTCGAGCGCTTCCAACGACACTCTCCGGACGTTGCCGTCGAGGTCTCAGTGGGCTCAACTGCCCAGGTCCACCAATGGCTGCTCTCAGGGCGAGTGACGTGCGCCGTCACGTGCGGTGACATTCCTGACGATCGACTCAAACGCGTCCCAGTCGGCCCAGACGAGATCGTTGGCATCGTTGGTCCTCAATTGCTGGAACTCTCCTCCACCGCGAGAATCTCGGCGTCAGCTCTGGACGGCCTTACGCTCTTGGTTCAAGAAGCTGGTTCAAGCACACGTGAGTACGCTCTCCACCTGCTTGACGGCAGCGACTATCGGTTTCGCAGAGTCTGGGAACTCGGGTCCGTCGATGCACTGAAACGAGCTGTGAGAAGAGGCAGCGGCGTAGGTTTTGTCTCCACGCACACGATCGCCGATGAGCGGCGGCGCGGCGAAGTTGTGTCGTTCCAAGTGGCGGGCGTTCCGCAATCCCCTCGGCAGGTTAGTCTTATCCGCCTTTCGCGGTCGACGGTCAGTCCCGCTGAGCAGTACTTCGAATCGATCCTCCGCGCACACCTTTCACGCACCGAGCTGATAGATACACCCCGATAGCGTGGCAATGCTTGGCGCTGCCGTGCGGCAAGCATTGCCACGTCTCGAGCCGGTTATCTCGACACTCAGGATCCGAGCAGAGCCTCTGGCGATTCCGGAAGGATCTGCCCGCCGTCAACCACGAGGGTCTGACCCGTAATGTAACGAGCCTCCTCCGACGCGAGGAAAGTGACGGCGTGCCCGATGTCTGCCGGCCGGCCCAACTCACGCATGGGGACGCTCCGGGCCATCTGCTCCAGGTATGCTTCCCCTTGTCGCTGCAAGCCTTCGGTGAGGACGTTACCGGGGAGAACAGCATTGATCGTGATGCCGTCGGTCGCACATTCCAGTGCGGCACTCCGCATGAATCCTTGCTGCCCCGCCTTGCTCGCTCCATAATGCGACCAACCCGGATATCCGGTGACGGAGCCCGTGATGGAGGACGTAATGACTATGCGCCCCGACTTGCGCGTGCGCATTTGTGGAAGCACAGCCTGGACCATCAGGAACGTCCCCTTGAGGTTGACCTGATGCATCCTGTCCCATTCTTCTTCGGTAATGTCGTCGAGTCGCGCCTGCGGGTAGATGCCTGTGTTCGAGCATAGAATGTCCAGCCTGCCGAATCGCTGCACAACGTTCTCAACCGCCTCCCGACATTCACGTGCGGACGTGACATCTAGATGCTCGAAAGCGCCCCCGATATCGTTGGCTGTAGCGCGGCCCTTGTCGTCAGACACGTCTGCGATCACAACCGTTGCACCGGCACGGGCGAGCACTTCACTGATTCCGCGTCCGATACCGGACGCCCCTCCCGTCACGACAGCCACCTTGTTTTCAAGTGAGAACACTTCGCGCTCCATTCGAGCAAGTCGGGAACTATTTGCGGATTAGGGAGCTCGCAAGCCACCGCCGCGCGGGGCTATCTTGCAGCTCCAATCGTGCTGGTGTGAATCGCTGCGACATAGTCACCGAAGGTAGGGTTCTCAGCGATCGCCGTCATCCTCGACAGGCATTCATCGGCGTAACTGGCGTGGTCGAAGTCGATGAAGCCCGTGCTTCCCGCTTGAACTGACCAAAGGCCCTCTCTAAGCATGCTGACGAAGCGATAAACCCTAACTAGCGCCATGCTGCCACTCTCGACTCCGCCGTCGTACTCGGCCACCAACGCATGTTCTTCTGATTCGCTCAGCTGTGCCTTTTCAGCGAAATCGGCCAAGTCATAGTACGGGTCTCCGGCCCCCACATACTCCCAGTCAATAAGCACTGCGCGCTGGGGCGTGATGATCACGTTTCCGTCTGACACGTCCGCGTGGCAAAGAGAGCGTTCATAGCTGCCTCGAGAGCGCCTGATGCGCTCAACCACCTCGATCGCCCATCGAAACTCGGCCGCCAAGCCGGGAGCAGATCGCTGGACCTGGTCATAAAGCCAAAGCGTTCCGTGGTACGGGTCCGACACGAATCCTTCAAGGGTGGCACCTCGGGTCGCCCCATGGAACGCTGAAAGCAGTCGAGCGACATGGGTAATCGCAGTTCTGCGGTCATCCACTTCCCGGATCAACTTTCCGTGGACGTACTCGACGACGACGGTGCCCGCTACGGGGTCATGGAATACCACCTCGGGAGCCAGGCCGAGCCCAGCGACCTGCTTCAGTGCTTGGAATTGGTTCTCGCGCTTGATTCCGACCCGCTTTGCCAGTTCCCCAGGCAGTTGCTCCTGCACGACGAACGTCTTCGTAGACGAGTCCTCGAGGAGTACGTCCACCCGATAGTTGCGGTTAGTCATCCCGCCGTCGAGCGGTTCCGCATTCCACGACGCTCCGGGGAACAGCGACGTCATTGCTGATTCGACGCTTGGCGGGTGAACGCGCTGCTGAATCGACACTATTCCACCGACTCTCTGCTCTTTGCCAAGCCCTCTGCGTACGGGACGGCTAGCGCCACATCGACAGGCCCCTGCGCGGGTGTCTCGTTCGACATACGCGCTTCGGCCTGCTCAAGGCGCTTCGCGGTGGGCACCGCGATGAAGTACGCGACGATCATGGCTAGTACTGCCGCGATGAGCTTCCCGACCAGAACGGGCATGATCAAGGTTGGCTGGAAGTTCGCTGTAAACGAGAGGTGGTCACCGAGCAGGAAGGCACCTGTCGTCGCAAAGGCGATGGCCATGACCTTGTCCTTTGCCGGCATCTGCCGGATCAGGTGGAAGAGCGCCAGGATGTTGGCGCTGCCGCCCAGAATTCCGGCCATGCCGGTCTCGCTGATGCCGAAGCGTGAGCCGATCGCGGCCAGCGGCTTGGACAAGTACTTCTGGATTGCGTACACCATCGGGAATGCCCCTGCGAGCATGATGCCGACGTAACCCGCGACCTCGAGGGGCCGGAACTGGTCCTCCGGGGTGGCGATGATCGCCCCAAATCCCCACGAACCGAAGACCGTCGAGAAGACCCCAGTGAAGTACTCCACGATAGAGATCGCTAGGAGCACCTTTACCGCCGCGTCGATGAACCGGCCGAACCCCATGAAGAGCTTGATCATGAGGTCAGGGAGAAACTTCAGTCCGCAGGCGATCGCGAGCACGATGATCACTAGCGGCACCATGTTCCCGATTAGGGAGCCCACATCGAGGCCAGCAACTGCTGTGTCCGAAGGTCCGCTCGTGTTTACGTCGCCTCTAATCTTTGCCCCTGTCGCCAGGACGATCATCATCGTGATGAAGACGCCGACGGGAATCGTCAAGATCCCAGACATGATTCCTAGCGCCATGTACTTGTGGTCACGACGGGCCAACATTGCCAATCCGACGGGGATGCTGAACACGATCGTGGCACCTGCCATGAAACCGGTCACCATGGCGGTGATCCAGTCACCGGTGGTGCTCGCTGTAGCCTCCGCGAGCTGATAGCCCCCCATGTCACTGGCGATAAACGTCGTGGCGGCCATCGCGGGGTCGGATCCCAGGAGCGACCACACCGGCCCCAGGACGTTCTCGATGAAGGTGCTGAGATACGGCAGTGCCGCCATCACACCCGCCACCGGAATAAAGAGGTAGCCGATGGAGTGGATGCCCTGAAGGAACTCTTTTCCCAGGCCGCTCTGATCGTCCTTGATGGCGGCGATCGCGCCGATAAGCACGAACGCCATCATGACGTAGATGACGAGGTCGCTAATGATCTCCATGTCCTGCGCCCTTCCGCTAGAGCTGCGTCGGTAGCAGCGTGGCGTGTGCCTCGATGCACGCGACGGCGTGATCGATCGAGATGTGGTCCTCCACCGGCAGACCCGTTTCGTTACTTCGGATCTTGAGCGGTCTTCCGCCGGGCTCACCGAGTTCGTCGGTGACTATTTGCGCCACGCTGAGGTCTTCGTCGCGGGTGAAGTGGCTTATCGTCGCGATTACTGCCATGCCGGCGGCGGACGCAGCGGTCACTCCAATACGAGAGTCCTCCACCGCGACAGAGTTTTCGGGTGCTGCACCTAGCGCGGCCATCGCACTCAGGTAAACGTCGGGCGCTGGCTTTTTCCTGGGCACCATGTCGCCCGCGACGATAACGGCTTCCCGAACGATGTTTGGGCCTAGCGACTTCAGTGCTATGGCTCGCACAGCCTCAAGTGAGGATGTGGAGGCGACACCGATTCGCCAGTCGCGCGCGAGTGCCTCCTCCGCCAGTCGTCGGACGCCGCGACGTGCCGGCATACCATCGCCTGCTGCAATCTCCAGGAAGATTCTCGTCTTGACCCTGTGCCAGTTTGCGATCTCCGCGTCTAATTGACTAGAATCCATCGGAAGTTTGTTCTCGACGATGAACTCGGGAGTGCACAGGGAACGGAGACGCTCCTTGCCCCCGGCGATTTGCAGGACGTCGGCGTAGTCGCGCTCGGTCCACTCGACGGGGAGCCCCACTTCCTTGAACATCTTATTGAATGCCCGGAGGTGTCCGTCTCTTTCCGTCTCCGCGAGCACTCCGTCGCAGTCGTATATTAGGCTGTTCATTCTGCTTTACCTGCACTCCCGAAAACGTCGATGTAGTTTACTGCGACATCACGGACACGGTCGGCGACATATCGCATCAGATTGAGGGGCTCATAATCTGGCTCCCGTTCGCATATGAACTCTCGGTGAGCGTCGATGTAGGCGGCTTTGAGTGCCGTCGAGATGTTCACCTTCGAGCAGCCAAGGCCGATGAGTTCGTTGAACTGCTCGTCACTAAGGCCACTTCCTCCGTGGAGGGCCATCGGCTTGCCCGTAGCACCCACCAGCGCCCTTACACGTTCCGTGTCGAGCCTGGGCAGTTCCGGATAGTTGCCGTGCGCGTTGCCGATCGCCGGCGCAAAGCAGTCGACACCTGTGGTTTGAATGAACTCCACCGCTTGTTCAAGGGGGTACAGGGTGGGGGCGTCGTCACTGCCAACTCCGTCCTCAACCCCTTGGATCCCCTCGATCTCACCCTCTACGTCCGCCCCAAGACGGCGCGCTTCCTGCACCACCTCGATGGTCTGGCGTGTGACCTCCGCCAGAGAAAGACCGGACCCGTCGAAGAGGACCGAGTTCCAACCGGCATCGAGGCATGCGCTTAGCACCTCTCGATCGGTGCAGTGATCGAGATGGAGCACCACGGGCACTGTGGATTTCTCTGCCGCATGACGAAATGCGGACAGTGTCTCTCTTACGCCGTGGGCCTTTACGGTCTTGACGGACGTTTGCACGATCACGGGAGAACGCCGTAGTTCGGCGGCCTCAATGACCGCTCGTAGGGTGAGCTCGTTCACGATGTTGATAGCCAGAACGCCGTAGCGCTCATCCGATGCTCTTTCGAGCAAGGGCCGCAGAGTCGAAATCGCCATTGGTATGCCCCTATGCCCGAATTCCTCGGGACGTCAGTCGTCCAAGCCCGAAAACGCCGATCAGCACTCCGACTACTGCCACCACATAGGCGACATCCTTGCGATCCAGTGTTGCCTCGGAGCGCCATGCCCCCATTGAGACGTCGACTACCGGCTGCCAACCTCTGAAACGCACACCATCCATGCCAACGTGAAACTTTCCAACTGGAGAAAGTACTTGCATTTCGTCTCCTGACGTTTAGATGTTCTTACTGAAGTTCGGCCAGCACGCGATGGAATGCTGCGTCGGCTGTGGCCTCCGCGTCTTCGACGCTCTTGGGATCCGCCGAACTGAAGCAGTCGATCACCGCGCGACTCGGGCCAACGGCGTTCTCAACGTTGCGCATGGGAATTCGTCTGGCAGCGAGGACTACGGCGTCCGTCGGGATTCGGATCGACTCTCCAGCCTGGCGAACGATCGCCGTAGCCGTTCGCGGGAATCCTTCAACCGCCTCGAGCACGGAATTCCAGTGCGTCAGCGTTCCAGGGAACGCAGACGCTTCGCCCGGCTTTGATCTGATTGATGTCACGTGCGCGGCACCAGAACGCAGGAGTTGACTGCACAACGTCGCAGCTAGTTGACCATCGCCCACCACGACGGGATATCTACCCGGGAGCACGCCGGAGTCGAGGTAGTGGTGCACCACCGATCCCGGGAGCACACCTGCGCCGCGGTCACCCGCTATTCCGAGTTCAGCCCTCGTGGCGGGCCGGCTCCCCGTGGCAAGCACTAGCGCTTCTGCGGCCAATGTTCGGGCGCCGTTGACTCCTAGGGTCCGGACCGACCTGTCCCGGTATTCAAAGGCAAGAGTGCCGAGCAGCCATTTCACACCTGCGCGACCCGCGGCTTGTGCCATGCGGCGCGTTTCCGGTTCGGGCTCTTGCCCACCAGGTTCGGGCAAGCGCTCGACGCACGTGACTCCTACTCCCGCCGCTGCAAGTTTCCGGGCGACGAGCAGTCCCGACTGACCCGAGCCGACAACGACAACCTCACGCACGACTTGTCTCCCCCACGCCAATCGAGGAGCCGGGCTCATGCATTGGTGTTTCCCATGCCGCACCACCTGTATATAGCGATGTGATGAATGCGACGCCTGACAGGCAGGCCGAGCCCTGACAACGCCCCCAGGTCGCGTGCGTACGCCGTGCGACCCCGCCGATGGACGTGGCCGGAAGCGGGTCCTGCAGCGCCTGGTGAATATCTCGCGCTGTGACCTTTTCGCACGCGCAAATCACCGTTCGGCCGAGCGGATCCTGCGCGCTGCGTTCACCATCGCCGTCCCACCAGAGGGGCCGGGCGTAGTCCAAGCTGTCCCGAGCACCCGTTCGTGGGAGCGAACTCAGGCCCGCGGAAATCAGCACGTCGCGAATATGCTCACCCATCGCCGGCGACGAAGACACGCCGGTCGAGCGAATACCTGCGACTTGAAGCAGGTTGCTGCTCTTATCCGACCATCCCACTCGATACGTCGGATCACTATGCGGACGTAGTCCGGCGAAGGTCTTGATCGCGAACGTAGTGTCGATTGCTGGCATCAATCGCTGGCAACGAGCTACCACGTCAGCTATTCCGGCGATAGTCGTAGACCTATCGTCTTTTCGCTCGAGATCTTCTGCATCCGGACCCACAAGTACGGAGCCATGCGCCGTAGGGATCACCATCGGCCCATGACCCAGATTGGTCGGCACCCCGGTCAGAATCGATGGAACAGACTTCCCGAATTCCCTGTCAAGGAGAACCCACTGTCCGCGACGGGCGGTGACGGAAAAGTTCTCACCTTCTAGTGCATCCGAAACCTGATCGGCCCCCACACCGGCTGCGTTAACAACGAATCGAGGTCGGAAGCGGCGTTTCGTTGTGACGACCTCACTGACGTGATCGCCGCTACGTGAAGACCCGATGACCGCCTCGCCGAGGTAGAAGCGAACACCGTTCCGCTCAGCCAACTCGGCGTACGCGACGGGCAGTCGCACCGAGTCGACGACACCCTCGTCGGGAACAAACAAGCCGATCATTGCGTCGGGCGATGCATGCGGAGCAACTGTTTCCAGCGCGGCACCCTCCACAATCTCAGCAGCAACGCCGTTGCTCGAGGCACGGTCGGCGAGCAGCGGGATCTGCTGGGCCTCATCCTTCGTGAAGGCAAGAAGCGTCAGTCCGACTCGACGGAATTTGACGCCCAAGCGCGTGGACAGGTCCTCCCATCGACCACTCGACGCCTGCACGAGTTCTGCTTCCAGGCTTCCGGGCCTCATCGACCAGCCGCAGTTCGCGATGCCGCTGTTCGCCCGGGACGCCTCCTCCCCGACATCGTGCCTACGCTCGACTACGGCGACGTCCACGTCGAGGTGGGACAGCGCCATCGCGATCGAAGTGCCGACGACACCTGCTCCGATAATCAGAACGTCTGGACTTTCGACCTCGGCCACCATTGGACTCGGAACCACTAGACCTCCTATTTGTTGGCGTCACCCTCGACGCCTCCACATGCGGGACCATAGGATCATAGGAGCCCCAGATAGACACGGTCAACGAGACCGGCGAAAAGTGGCTCCAATAATCGAGAGACTGGACGTGAGGGCTTCCATCTATCAGGTCTCCCTATACGTGGAATGGGACATAAGCCGATGACTGCCCGCCATCAACCGGACTTCTCGGCGCGAGTCAAGTCGACGAGGCCGGTGAACTCACTCGCGGGGAGCTGGAAAAGACCTCGAACTTGCCGCCGCATGGCGGCGCTACGGCGAGAGCCGCCACCCGACACGCCGTAGGTTCCGGTGGCGGAACTCTGCTGGCGAACCGCCTCGTCGCCGTGCGAGGTTGGGGACTGTCGCCTGCCATGAGCATGGGACCGGTCTGAGCGGTTTTCTGCCAGTTGCATGGGACCACCTGGATCGCCAGTCATGGGACCGCCCGGCGCGCCTTGCCGGGGACTGTGGAAATAACGGTGTATCCGGCTCGACACGCCGGGCGGTAAGCCTGGCGGGGAGGAGCCCGATATGGCCGCAACACTTGAGGCTGTGCCGAGTACGAAAACCGCTGAAAAGAAGACAGAAGTATCCGAGGGCGACGCTGCGCGCGAGCTGGTCAGAATGGCGAAGGAACAGGGCCTGTCCCTGACCGGGCCGGACGGTCTGCTCAAGCAGCTGACCAAGACCGTGATCGAGACCGCGCTCGATGAGGAAATGACCGAGCATCTCGGATATGAAAAGCACGATACGGCAGGGAAGCAGACCGCGAATTCCCGCAACGGCGTGCGCCCAAAAACGGTGCTGACGGAGACCACGGGCCCGGTGGAGGTGGACGTGCCGCGGGACCGGGAAGGGACCTTCTCACCGGTCATCGTCAAGAAGCGTCAGCGCCGCCTGACCGGTGTCGATGAGATGGTCCTGTCGCTCTATGCCAAGGGCCTGACCACCGGGGAAATCAGCGCGCACTTCGCCGAGATCTACGGTGCGTCCGTGTCAAAGGAGACCGTCTCGCGGATCACCGACAGGGTGCTCGACGAGATGGCCGCGTGGCAAAACCGGCCGCTGGATGAGGTCTACGCGGCGATCTTCATCGACGCCATCGTCGTCAAGGTCCGCGACGGGCAGGTCGCCAACCGGCCCGTCTACGCCGCGATCGGCGTGACGCTGGAGGGTGAGAAGGACATCCTCGGCCTGTGGGCCGGCACCGGCGGTGAGGGCGCGAAGTTCTGGATGAGCGTGCTCACCGACATCAAGAACCGCGGCGTGAAAGACACCTTCTTCCTGGTCTGCGACGGCCTCAAAGGCCTGCCCGAAGTCGTCACCAACGTCTGGCCGCTGACAACCGTGCAGACCTGCATCATCCACCTGATCCGCAATACCTTCCGCCTGGCCTCGAAGAAGGACTGGGACGCGCTCAAACGGGACGTGAAGCCCATCTACACCGCCGTGAACGCTGCGGCCGCCAGGGCGGCGTTCGAGGAGCTCACCGAGCGCTGGGGCAAGAAATACGGGGCCATCGTGCGGCTGTGGGAGAACGCGTGGGAGGAGTTCATCCCGTTCCTGGACTATGACGTGGAAATCCGGCGCGTGATCTGCTCGACCAATGCGATCGAATCCCTCAACGCCAGGTACCGGCGCGCCGTGAAGGCCCGGGGTCATTTCCCCACCGAGCAGGCTGCGCTAAAGTGCCTGTATCTGGTCACCCGATCCCTCGATCCGACCGGTGCCGGCAAGACCCGATGGGCCGTGCGTTGGAAGCCCGCTTTGAACGCCTTCGCCATCACTTTCAGCGACCGATTCCCGGCCGCTGAAAGCTACTAAAAGAAACCGCCGGATACACCGTTAATGAGATAGTCCCGGTCCTCGCCGCCCTCACCGAGGCCGGCCGTGAGGTGCTCGACCGGGCGCGCCGACAGCGCGCCGCCTGGCTGCACCGGCGCGTCGACGAGCTCGACGACGGGGACCGCGCCGTCCTGGCCCGCGCCGCCGCGCTCCTGCAGGGGATGAGCGCCCAGTGAGCAGCATGTTCAGCTCCCTCGCCGTGCCCAACTACCGCCTCTGGGCCACGGGTGCCCTGGTCTCCAACATCGGCACGTGGATGCAGCGCGTCGCCCAGGACTGGCTCGTGCTCACGGTCCTGACGGACCACTCCGGGACCGCCGTCGGCATCACGACCGGCCTGCAGTTCCTGCCCATCCTCCTGCTCGGCCCCTACGCCGGGCTCATCGCCGACCGGCACGACAAGCGCCGGTTGCTCATGGCTACCCAGACGGCGATGGGCCTGTGCGCCCTGGTCCTGGGCCTGCTCGTGCTCACGGGCACGGCGGAGCTCTGGCACGTCTACGCCATCGCCACGGCCCTCGGCCTGGCCAGCGCGTTCGACGCCCCGGCCCGCCAGGCGTTCGTCTCCGAAGTGGTCGACGCGGGCCAGCTGCCCAACGCCGTCGCCCTCAACAGCGCCTCCTTCAACCTCGCCCGTCTGGCCGGCCCCGGCGTCGCGGGACTCGTCATCGCCTGGATCGGCACGGCCCCCGCGTTCCTCGTCAACGCCGCGAGCTTCGCAGCGGTCCTGCTCGCGATCGGCCGCATGGACGTCGCGGCGCTGCGCCCCTCGGCCCGGGCACCGCGGGGACGGCACCAGATCCTCGAGGGCGTCCGCTACGTCAAGGGCCGCCCCGACCTCGTGATGATCCTCGTCCTCGCGGGCATCATCGGCACGTTCGGACTGAACTTCCAGCTCACCAACGCCATGATGGCCACGGAAGTGTTCCGCGAGGGACCCGAGGCCTACGGCCTGCTCGGCACCGTGATGGCCGTCGGCACCCTGGCCGGGGCCCTGTGGGCGGCCCGCCGCGGACGCTTCCGCCTGCGCTACCTGCTCGGCGGGGCGGTCCTCTTCGGCGTCTTCACGATCGCCGCGAGCCTCATGCCTTCGTTCTGGTGGTACGCCGCCCTGCTGATCCCGGTCGGCCTGGCCTCGCTGACGTTCCTCAACAGCTGCAACACCTCGATCCAGCTCTCGGTCGAGCCGCGGTTCCGGGGGCGCGTCCTGGCCCTCTACATGGCCGTCATCCAGGGCGGGACGCCCATCGGGGCTCCGCTCGTGGGGTGGGTCGGGGAGACGTTCGGGGCGCGCTGGTCCGTCGGCGTCGGCGGCGGGATCGCGCTCGTCGCCGGGATCTGGGCGCTCGTCCTGGTGCGCCGGAGGATGCGGACGACGCCGGGGCCCGGTCCCGCGGGGACGTCCCCCGTGGACGGATCGGCCGAGGGGCGACCGGCTACTGGTCGACCGGCTGCGGGACGACCCGCAGGGAATCAGTCCCCACGGACAACGACGCCGTGAAGCCGAATCCGGCCTCCACGCTGCGCTCCTCCTTGAGGCCCGTCATGAGGTCCTGCTCGACGAGCGTGATGCGCGTGCCGACCTCGAGCGGGTTCAGCACCCAGCCGCCCTCGTGCGCCGCGACCTCGACCTTGGGATAGCCCACGATGTCCCAGTTGATCGTGGAGGCCTCGACGCGCGCGTTCGTGTCGTAGCTGAGCGGGCAGGCCGCCGGCTTGAGCACCTGCTGCTCGGCGCAGCGGTCCAGATAGGCCTTGAGCTCGGCCGAGATGTCGTCCGTGAGCGCCTGCGTGGGGCGCGTGACGAGGCCGAGGGGCGTCCGCACGCCCGACGGCGAGTTCACGATCCGGCGTTCCTCCGCGGCCTCGAAGTACTTCTCCTCGTAGCTGGCGGTGACGACGGCGGGCAGCAGGACGGGGAGGTCCTGGGCGCCGTCGGCGAGCGGGGAGGCGAGGCCGTTGACCGTGAACTCATTGGTGGTGTCGGCGGTGACGCGCAGGACCTGGGGGCCGGGGGAGACGAGCCGCCACCGGTCGAAGAAGAGCCATTCCGTCCCGGCGTGCTCGAGGCGGAACTGCGTCTGGTAGCGCCGGCCGTCCACGGAGTAGGCCGTGGTCACGGTCGCGTCGCCGCCCGCGGCGCGCTCGAGCGATTCGACCTCGAAGTCCTCGATCGCGGACGTCGCGGCGCGGAGCCCGTCGCCGTCCACGAGCAGGGCGTTGCCGTCCGGCGAGCCGGTGCCGAGCATCCCGAGCGCGAGCGCGCCCTCGCCGGCCTGCAGGTGCCCGAAGTAGTCCATGACGACCCGCTGTGGGCCGAACACGCGCTGGTTGACCTGCGTGATGGCGACCCCGACGCCGACGGCCACGATCATCACGGCCGAGAGCCATGCGGCGACGACCTTGACGAGGGGGGATCCGGAATTCACACCTCCACGTTACCGGCGGCGGCGCTTGGTGCCGAACATGCCGCGCATCAACTCCTTGCCGAGGGCCCCGGCGGCCTGCAGCGCGAAGTCCATGACGGGGTTCTGCTCCGGGACCCGGGAGGGCGCCGGGGCAGGGGCGGGAGCAGGCTTCGGGGACGACGACGGGGCCCGGCCTGGCGTCGTCGGCGGCAGCGTGCTGGGGCGGCCCAGGATCTCCTCCTCGATGCGCCGGGCCTCGGCGTCGATGTCCGCCTGGCTCTGCCCGCGTCCCGGGACGTGCCCCGCGACCGAGCCGCCGGTGGCCGGGGAGGAGGGCTCCGGCGTCGTACCCGGGGTCCCGGCCGCGCCCTTGAGCTTCTCGAAGGCCGACTCGCGGTCCACGGGCGTGCCGTAGACCTGCAGGAGGGCCGACTCCGCGACGACGCGCTCGACGACGGAGGCCTCCGACGCGCCCATCGTGGAGCGCGGGGACCACATCCGCGTCCACGCGACCGGGGTCGGTGCGCCCTTCTCGTTCATGACCGTCACGATCGCCTCGCCCGTGCCCGCCTGCGTGAGCGCCGCGCTGAGGTCGTAGTCGCTCACGGGGAACGTCGAGACGGTCGCCTTGAGGGCCTTGGCGTCGTCCGGCGTGAAGGCGCGCAAGGCGTGCTGAACGCGGTTCGCGAGCTGGCCCAGGACGTCGGCCGGGACGTCCTTCGGCGTCTGCGTCACGAAGAACACGCCCACGCCCTTGGACCGGATCAGGCGCACCGTCGTCGTGATGGATTCGAGGAAGGCCTTGGACGCGCCGCGGAAGAGCAAGTGGGCCTCGTCGAGGAAGAAGACGAGCTTGGGCTTCTCCGGATCGCCGACCTCCGGGAGCTCGGCGAAGAGGTCCGCGAGGAGCCACATGAGGAAGGTGGAGAACACGAGCGGCTTCTGCAGGAGCGTCGGCAGCTCGAGGCAGGAGATCACGCCGCGGCCGTCGGGGGCCGTGCGCAGCAGCTCCGCCGTGTCGAACTCGGGCTCGCCGAAGAAGCGGTCCAGGCCCTGGGCCTCGAGCGTGACGAGCTCGCGCAGGATCACGCCCGCCGTGGCCTTGGAGAGCCCGCCGAGCTCGGCCAGCTCCGCCTTGCCCGCATCCGAGGTCAAGTGCTGGACGACGGCGCGGAGGTCCTTGAGGTCGTAGAGCTCCAGCTCCTTCTGGTCCGCGTAGTGGAAGACGAGCTGGAGGCTCGACTCCTGGGTCTCGTTCAGGTCCATGACGCGGGACAGGAGCAGCGGCCCGAACGCCGAGACCGTGGCGCGCACCGGCACGCCGGTGCCGTCGCCGCCGAGCGCGTAGTACTCCACCGGGAAGTCCGCGGGCGACCAGTCCATGCCCACGCCCGCCGTGCGGGCCAGGAGCTTCTCGCCGCCGGCACCGGGGGTGGACAGGCCCGTGAGGTCCCCTTTCACATCCGCGAGGAACACGGGGACCCCGTTCTCGCTGAGCTGCTCGGCCATGACCTGCAGGGTGATGGTCTTGCCCGTGCCGGTCGCCCCGGCCACGAGGCCGTGCCGGTTCATCATCCCGAGCGGCAGGCGGACCTGCGCCTCGGGGTGGACCGCGCCGTCCACGACCGCGGCGCCGAGGCCCATGGAGGGGCCCTCGAAGACGTATCCGTTCCTGATGAGTTCGACGTGCTCCGCCGGAGTTCGCTTAGCCATGCCCCACAGACTACTTCCCCCACGCTCCCCGTCACACGCGCGTCATGTGACCCGGATCCGCCGGGGATGACGCGCCGACGGCCCGGCCCGCGCGGGCCGGGTCGTCACATCCGGACACATGCGGGACTGTGAAGCGCCCGCCGCGGCCGTGCTTGCCGCCCGGGGCACCGTGTGCCTTAGATGAATGCACCAACCCATCAAGAGCGGCCGAGAGATCTGGATCGACGACGCCGCAGCAACCACCCGGAGTCCCGGAACGGTGCTACCGCCAGAAGCGATGGAGACGCATCCACGTCCCGGCCGTCCCCGGGAGCCGCGGTGCACTCCCTTGCATACCGCGAGGAGGAACCATGTCCGAACCCCTGACGGCCAGTCCGCCGTCGTTGTCCTACGAGCTCTACCCGCCGCGGGACGCCGCGAGCCGCGAGACGGTCCTGGAGGCCGTCGAGGCGCTGCGCGCCACGGCCCCCGACTACGTCTCGGTGACGTACAACGGCACCGCCGAGCGCCGCGCCGCCTCGGTCGAGCTCATCACCCACCTGATCGAGAACACACGGCTGCGGCCCCTGGCCCACTTGACGTGCGTCGGGGAGACCCGGGCCTCGCTCGACGCCCTCGTCAGCCGGCTCGTGGGGCTCGGCGTCCGCGGCGTCCTGGCCCTGCGCGGGGACCTGCCCGCCGATCCGGGCGGGGACCGCGGCGAGCTGCCGTTCGCCCGCTACCTCGTGGAGCTCATCCGGCAGGTCGAGGACCGCCGCTCCGCGACGCTCGCGGCCGGCCGCCTGGCCATCGGCGTCGCCGCCTACCCCACGCGCCACCCCGAGTCGCCCTCGTTCCAGCACGACGTCGAGGTGCTCCTGTCCAAGGAGCGCTCCGGGGCGAACTTCGCGATCACGCAGATCTACTTCGAGCCCGCGCAGTACGCGGGGCTCGTCGCGGCCGCCCGGGCCGCGGGCGTGACGATCCCGATCGTGCCGGGCATCATGCCGGTCAACAGCGTGCGGCGCCTCCTGCGCCTCTCCGCGCTCGCCGGCGTCGCACCCGACGCGGCCCTGCTGTCCCGCCTCGAGGGGGCCCGGAGCGACGCCGAGCGGCGTGCGATCGGCGTCCAGGCGGCCGCCGCCCTCGCCCGCGCCGCGTTCGACGACGGGGCCCCCGGACTACACCTGTACACCTTCAACGACCCCCTCGGCTCGCTTGACGTCGTCCACGAGCTCGGGCTCGCCGGCGCCGGCCGGGCCCTCGCCCCCGCACTCTGACCCAACCCCACCCAGGAGGACACCATGACCACCACCCCCCGCTTCCCCGAAGCCACCATCCTCGGCTACCCCCGCATCGGCCCCGCCCGCGAGCTCAAGAAGGCCGTCGAGGCCCATTGGGCCGGCCGCCTCGACGAGGCCGGGCTGGACGCGGCCGCCGAACGGCTGCAGGAGGACACCGTCGCGCGGCTCGTCGAGCTCGGCCTGGACGCGCAGGACTCCTCGATCCCGGCCGACTTCGCCCTCTACGACCAGGTCCTCGACACGACCGCGGCCCTCGGCGCCCTGCCGCGCCGCTTCGCCGACCTCGCCGCCTCCGACGGTTCGGTGGACACGGCCGGCTACTTCACCCTGGCCCGAGGCGACGCCGAGCGGGCACCGCTCGAGCTGACCAAGTGGTTCGACACGAACTACCACTACCTCGTCCCCGAGATCGGACCGGACACCGCGTTCGCGCCGCTCGCCCACCGCCTGAGCTCGACCATCGCGCGCCACGCGGCCGCCGGTTCCGTGCTGCGCCCGGTCCTCGTGGGCCCCGTGACCTACCTCCTGCTGTCCAAGCCGGAGGACGGCGCGCCGGAGGGCTTCGACCCCCTGGACCGGCTCGACGACGCCGTGGCCGCCTACCGCGGGATCCTCGCCGGCCTCGCCGCTGCCGGCGCCGAGTGGGTCCAGCTCGACGAGCCGGCGCTCTCGACCGACCGCGGCGGCGCCCTCGCCGTTCCGGGAGGGGCGCTCGAGCGCGCCTACCGCGCGCTGGCCGCGGACGACGCCGGGGCCCGGCCCGCGCTGTTCGTCACCACGGGCTACGGCACGGCAGGGGACCCGCAGGCGCCGGGGCGCGCCCTGCGCGTGCTCGCCGAGGCGGGCGTCGAGGCGGTGCACGCCGACCTCGTCCGCGGGGCGCGGCCGGCCGGGGCCGAGCTGGCCGCGCTGGGCGGCACGCGCTTCGTCGCCGGGATCGTCGACGGGCGCAACGTGTGGCGCAACGATCTCGCGGCGTCCCTGACCCTGCTCGAGGAGCTCTCGGGCGCGGCGGGCGAAGCCTCCGTCGCGACGTCGACCTCGCTCTTCCACGTCCCGCACGACGTCTTCGCCGAGGAGTCCCTGCCCGCGCACCTGCCGTCCTGGCTCGCGTTCGCGGACCAGAAGGTCGCCGAGGTGCGGACCCTCGCCGCGGGCCTGGCCTCCGGGCCCGCCGGCGTGGAGCGCGAGATCGCCGAGGCGTCGGCCGCGATCGCCTCCCGCGCCGCGTTCGAGGGCGTGCGCCGTGAGGAGGTGCGGTCCCGGACATCGGCGCTGACCGCCGCCGACGTGGAGCGCGCACCCGCCGAGGAACGGGCCGAGGCGCAGCGCCGCCGGCTCGGCCTGCCCGTGTTGCCGACCACCACGATCGGTTCCTTCCCGCAGACGGGCGAGGTGCGCAAGGCGCGCGCCGACGTCCGCGCCGGGCGGATCGACGAGGCCGCCTACGACGGCTTCCTGCGGGCCGAGATCGCCCGCGTCGTGGCGCTGCAGGAGGAGCTCGGGCTCGACGTGCTCGTCCACGGGGAGCCGGAGCGCAACGACATGGTGCAGTACTTCGCGGAGAACTTCGACGGCTTCGCGGCGACGACCCATGGCTGGGTGCAGTCCTACGGATCGCGCTGTACTCGGCCGTCGATCCTCTGGGGCGACGTCTCCCGCCCCGAGGCGTTCACGGTGCCGTGGACGAGCTACGCGCAGTCGCTCACCGCGAAGCCGCTCAAGGGCATGCTGACCGGTCCCGTGACGATCCTCGCGTGGTCGTTCGTCCGCGACGACCAGCCGCTGCGCGAGACGGCGAACCAGGTGGCCCTGGCCCTGCGCGACGAGATCGCCGACCTCGAGTCCGCCGGCACCGCGATCATCCAGGTCGACGAGCCGGCACTGCGCGAGCTGCTCCCGCTGCGCGCCGCGGACCAGGAGGACTACCTCGCGTGGTCCGTCGGCGCGTTCCGCCTCGCCACCTCGGGCGTCCGCCCGGACACCCAGATCCACACGCACCTCTGCTACTCGGAGTTCGGGGAGGTCATCCGCGGGATCGACGGCCTGAACGCCGACGTGACGAGCATCGAGGCCGCCCGCTCCCGCATGGAGGTCGTCGCCGACCTGGCCGGCTTCGGCTACTCCCGCGGGATCGGCCCGGGCGTGTACGACATCCACTCCCCGCGCGTTCCCTCCGTCGAGGAGGTCACGGGCCTCATCGAGACCGCGCTCGCGAGCGTCCCGGCGGGCCAGCTGTGGATCAACCCGGACTGCGGGCTGAAGACCCGCGGCTACGAAGAGACGACGGCGTCGCTGCGCCACCTCGTCGAGGCGGCCGCGGCCGCGCGCACCGGGCTGCTCGCCGGTGCGGGGACGCCACGATGAGCAGCACCACCCAGATCCACGCCGGCTACGCGCCGGCGGGGCCGCACTACCCGGTCGCCGTGCCGATCCACCAGAGCGCGGCCTACGAGTTCCAGGACTACGCGAGCGCGCGCGCCATGTTCGCCCTGACGCGCCCGGGCTTCACCTACACGCGCACGGGCAACCCGACCGTGGCCGTGCTCGAGGAGCGCGTCGCCGCGCTCGAGGGCGGCCTGGGCGCGGTGGCGACGGCGAGCGGGCAGTCCGCCGTCGCCACGGCCCTGTTGGCGCTCCTCGGCGCCGGGGAGGGCGGCGGGCGCGTCGCGGCGTCGTCCCAGCTCTACGGGGGGACGGTGGACCTGCTCACGGATACCTTCGCCGACTTCGGCTACGGCGTGGACTTCGTGGACCAGGACGACCCGGCGGCGTGGGCGGCGGCGATCGGGCCCGGGACCCGGGCCGTGCTGCTCGAGTCCATCACGAACCCGCTCGCGACCCTGCCGGACCTGCCGGCGATCGCGCGCACGGCCCACGCCGCCGGGGTGCCCGTGGTCGTGGACAACACGCTCGCCACCCCCGCCCTCTACCGGCCGTTCGAGCACGGGGCCGACGTCGTCGTGCACTCGGCGACGAAGTTCCTCGGCGGCCACGGGACCACCCTCGCGGGCGTCCTTGTGGACGGCGGGACGTTCGACTTCGCCGCCGATCCGGTCAAGTGGTCGCGGATCGTGGGCCCGCGGAGCCGCTACGGCGGGGCGAGCCTCTGGGAACGGCACGGCCGCGGCGCGTACCTGGCCTATGCGCGCAGCAAGTACCTACACGACCTCGGCCCCGCGTTGGCCCCCTCGGCCGCCGCCGAGATCCTGCGCGGGACGGAGACGCTGCGGTTGCGGGTCGAGCGCCACGGGCGGAACGCCGTGGACGTCGCCCGCTTCCTCGACGCGCACCCCGCCGTCGCCCGCGTCCACCACCCCTCGGTGCCCGGGCACCCGGGGGAGGGGATCGCGGCGCGCGACTTCCCGGACGGCACGGGCTCCGTGTTCTCGTTCGACCTCGCGGTGGACCCCGAGCGGGACCCCGGGGCGGTGGCGCGCTTCATCGACGCGCTGCGGCTCTTCAAGCTCGTCGCCAACCTCGGGGACACGCGCTCGCTCGTGGCCCACCCGGCGGCGATGACGCATTGCCGGCTCACGCCGGCGCAGCGGGCCGCGGCCGGGATCGGCGAGGCGACGATCCGGCTCTCGGTGGGCCTCGAGGAGCCGGCGGACCTGACCGCCGACCTCGCGCAGGCCTTCGCCGCGGCGGGGCTCGTCGCCGAGGGGAGCGTGGCCTGATGGGCGCCTACCGGGGCTTCAACACGACGGCGATCCACGCCGGGCAGGAACCGGACCCGCTGACGGGGGCGGTCATCCCGCCGATCTACCAGACCTCCACGTTCGTCCAGGACGGGATCAACGTCCTGCGCGGGGGCCACGAGTACTCGCGCGGCTCGAACCCGACGCGGGCCGGCTTCGAGGCGCAGCTCGCCGCGCTCGAGGGCGGCGTCGCGGGCTTCGCGTTCGCCTCGGGGATCGCCGCGGAGGACGCCCTCCTGCGGGCGCTGCTCGCCCCGGGCGACCACATCGTCCTGGGCGCCGACGGCTACGGCGGGACCAACCGGCTCATCAACCGGCTGCACGGCAAGTGGGGCGTGGGGAACACCCCCGTGCCGATCACCGACGCGGCGGCGGTGCGCTCCGCCGTCGTTCCGGGGAAGACGGCGCTGCTGTGGCTCGAGACGCCGTCGAACCCCCTCCTGGGGATCGCGGACGTGCGCGCCTGGGCGCGGATCGCGCACGACGCCGGGGCCCTCCTCGTCGTGGACAACACCTTCGCCTCGCCCTACCTGCAGCGGCCCCTTCAGCTCGGGGCCGACCTCGTGGTGCACTCGACCACGAAGTACATCGGCGGGCACTCGGACGTCCTGGGGGGCGCGGTCGTGGCCTCCGGGGGCGCGTGGCGCGGGGAGGCGCTCGCCGAGGCGATCGGCTTCCAGCAGTTCGCCGGCGGGGCCGTCGCGGGGCCGCAGGACGCCTACCTCGCCGCGCGCGGCCTCAAGACCCTGGGGCTGCGGATGGAACGGCACGGGGCCAACGCGCTCGAGCTCGCCCGCTGGCTGCGGGAGCGGCCCGGGGTCGCCGAGGTGCTGTATCCGGGGTTGGAGGAGCACCCGGGGCACGCGCTCGCCGCGGAGCAGATGGACGGCTTCGGCGGGATCGTCTCGCTGCGCTTCGGCCACGAGCGCGCGGCCCGGGCGTTCGCCGAGTCCACGCGGCTCTTCGCGCTCTCGGTCAGCCTCGGCGGGGTCGAATCGCTCGCCTGCTACTGCTCGGAGATGACGCACGCGAGCGTCAAGGACACCCCGCTCGCCGTGCCGACGGACCTCGTCCGGCTCTCCGTCGGGGTCGAGGACGTGCGGGATCTGCGGGCCGACCTTGAGCAGGCGCTCGCCGTCGTCGCGCGGCTGCCGCAGCCGGCGCGGGTCTGAACCGTTGACCGCGCAGGGCGTGCGTGCGAGTCTTTCCCTCAAACGGATGGACCGAACCGGTCCGCCGGCGACGCGACAGGGGACTGACATGACGGTTCAGACGACGAAAAACGGCCGGGCGCGCGGCCCTGTGGTGCTCCTGTGGGCCGGGATGCTCGCCACCGCCCTGGCCGTGTTCCTCGTGGCCGGGGCGCTGTGGGGCACGACGGACAACGCGCCCGTGACGCCGACCCAGCTGCTCGTGGGGGCCGCCCTGCCGGTCGCCGTGCTCGCCGCCGCGCTCCTCGGCGCCGGCGTGCTGCTGCGCCGCGGTGGTTCCCGCAAGGGCGCCTCGGCCTAGAACGGATTCAGGAGGCGGTGCACGAACTGGCGCGTGCGCTCGGCCCGGGGCGCGCGCAGCACCTGGTCCGGGTGCCCGCGCTCGACGACGACCCCGCCGTCCATGAAGACGACCTCATGGGCGACCTCGCGGGCGAACGCGAGCTCGTGCGTGACCATGACCATGGTCCAGCCCTCGGAGGCGAGCTCCTTGATCACGGTGAGCACGTCGCCGACGAGCTCGGGGTCCAGGGCGGACGTCGGCTCGTCGAAGAGCAGGAGCGAGGGCTTGAGCGCGAGCGCCCGGACGATCCCGACGCGCTGCTGCTGCCCGCCCGAGAGCTCGTGCGGGTACTGCTCCGCCTTCGCCTCGAGCCCCACGCGGGCCAGGAGGGCCCGCGCCTCGGCGACGACCTCGGCCCGGGGGCGGCCCTGGACCCGCACGGGACCCTCGATGACGTTCTGCAGGACCGTCATGTGCGGGAAGAGGTTGTAGTTCTGGAAGACCATGGCGCTGCGCGTGCGCAGCGACTCCTTCTCCTTGCGCGTCGTGGACGGCCCGAAGTCGACCTCCGGCCCGCCCGCGAAGGCGACGCGGCCGGCGTCGGGCTGCTCGAGGCCGTTGAGGCAGCGCAGCACGGTCGTCTTCCCGGAGCCCGACGGGCCGATGAGGGCCAGGACCTGCCCGGAGCCGACGGCGAGGTCGATCGAGCGCAGCACGTGGTTCTCGCCGAACGACTTCTGCAGGCCCTCGGCCCGCAGGAGGGGCCCGGCGGACGGGGCGTCAGTGGGCGACATAGCGGTCCAGCCTCCTTTCGATGCGCACCTGGCCCGCGGACAGGACGAGGCAGAACACCCAGTACACGAGCGCCGCGGCGAGGTAGACCACCATGAACTGCTGGCTGAAGGCCGCGATCTGCTGTGCCTGGCGGAACAGCTCGGTGACGAGGATGAGCGAGGCGAGCGAGGTGTCCTTCACGAGCGAGATGAAGGTGTTGGACAAGGGCGGCACGGACACGCGCGCGGCCTGGGGCAGGATGAGCCGGCGCAGGGTGAGCGTGCGCGACATGCCGATCGTGTACCCGGCCTCCCACTGGCCCTTGGGGACGGAGAGGATCGCCGCCCGGATGACCTCCGCGGCGTAGCCGCCGACGTTGAGCGAGAACGCGATGACCGCGCTCGGCCACGGGTTGATCGTCACGCCGACCGAGGGCAGGCCGTAGAAGATCACGAACAACTGCACGAGCAGGGGCGTGCCGCGGATGACCGAGATGTACGCGCGGGCGATCCCCGAGACGACCCGGCGGCGGCTGATCCTCATGAGCGCCACGCACAGCGCGATCGCGAGCCCCAGCGCGAAGCTGATCAGGGCCAGTGGGACACTCCCGGTCAGCCCGTCCCGGGCGATCGGCCCGAGCGAGTCGAGGAACAGCTGCCAGTTCACGGTGCGCCCGCCGGGCTACTTCGAGACGTCGGCGCCGAAGTACTTGTCCGAGAGCTCCGCGAGCGTCCCGTCCGCGGCCAGCTCGCCGAGCGCCGCGTCGACGGCCGCGACGAGGTCGTCGCTGCCCTGCCGGAACGCGAACGCGCTGAGCGAGGTCTCCTCGGTCTCCGCGGCGACCTTGATGTTCTGGTTCCCGTTGGTGTTCTGGTAGTCGAGGTACGTGAGCTGGTCGTTGATCGTCGCGTCGACGCGCCCCTGCTCGAGGAGCGCCACCGACTGCGCCCAGCCCTCGACGCCCTCGATCAGTGCCCCGGACTCCCTCGCGAGTTCGGCCCAGTTGCTCGTGAGCGACTGGGCCGTCGTCTTGCCCTCGAGGTCCGCGAAGGAGGAGATGTCCGTGGTGTCGGCCGTCGTCACGATCACGCCGCGGCTCACGGTGTAGGGCTCGGAGAAGGAATAGACCTCCTCGCGGGCCGGGGTGATGGAGACCTGGTTGGCGATGACGTCGAAGCGGCCCGATTCGAGGCCCGCGAAGATCGCGTCCCACTGGGTCTCCTGGAACTCCGGCTGAACGCCGAGCTTTTCCGCTACGGCCGTGGCGACCTCGACGTCGTAGCCCGTGAGCTCGCCCGTGCCGCCCTCGTGGAAGCTGAACGGCCGGTAGGTTCCCTCCGTCGCGATGACGAGCTTGCCGGCGTCCTGGACCTGCGCCAGCGTGAGGCCGCCGCTCTGGGGGGAGGAGGCCCCGGCGTCGTCCCCGGTCCCGCCGCAGGCGGTCAAGGCGATCAGGGCGGCGGAGGCGGTGGCGGCGAGGGTTAGGAAGCGGCGGTTCATGCTGGGTCCTTCGGGGTCGGGGGAGTTGAACGCTACCACGGTCCAGCGCCGCGGAACCGGCGAATATTCCGTACTGCTACGCCGCGGCCTCAGGCCAGCAGGAGCGGGACGAGCATCATCGCCGGGATCGCCGTGATCGTGGTCAGCAGGACCGTGTCCTTGGCGACCACGACGCCCTGTTCGTAGCGGGAGGCGCTCACGAAGACGTTCTGCGCCGTGGGCAGGGCCGCCATGACCACGACGGCGAACAGCTCCGGGCCGGCCAGGCGGAAGGCGAAGGCCCCGATCAGCCAGGCCAGGAGCGGGTGGACGACGAGCTTCAGGGCCGTGGCCACGAGGGCGTCGGCGCGCCGCCCCGCGGCCTTCTCGAGCGGGCGCGAGCCGACCAGGGAGATGCCGAACGCGATGAGCATCGCCGGGATCGACGCCCCGGCGATGAGGTCCACGGGATCGGCGAGCTGCTGCGGCAGCCTCCAGTCCATGAGCGAGAAGAGCAGCCCGAGCATCGACCCCACGATCATCGGATTGCGGGCCGTCTGCAGGACCATCGCCGTCGGCGTCGTCCGGTGCCTCGTCGTCGTCGCGTCGAGCAGGGCCAGGAACACGGGGCTGAAGAGGGCCAGCTGGAATAGGATGACCGGCGCGGCCTGGGTGATGTCCCCGAGGACGTAGACCGCGATCGGCAGGCCCAGGTTCGCCGAGTTCACGGTCGCCGCGCTCATCGCACCGATGAGCCGCTCGCCGCGGCTCCGCCGCAGCCACCACGTGGTCGCGACCACGTAGGCGAGGGCGACGAGGACCGCGCTGATCGCGGCGACCGCGAGCGAGGGGCCGAGGACCGCGGCCGGTTCGGCGTCGGCGAGCGTGTTGAACAGCAGCGCCGGGCTCGCGACGAAGAAGGTCAGGCGGTTCAGGACGTAGCGGGCGTGCGGCCCGAGGACCCCCGTCCGGCCGACGGCGTATCCGACGCCGATGACGGCCCAGACGACGGCGAAGCCGGAGAGGACCCCGAGCACCGGCTAGGACTCGGCGGCGGCGTCGGCGAGGGCGTGCGGGGGCCGGGACATCCCGGACACGACGGCCTCCGAGGGATCCGTCCCGAGCACGACGATCCGGTTGTCCGCGTCGACGTGGACCACGGACGGCACGTAGCTGCGCGCCTCCTCCGTCTCCATCTGCGCGTAGCTCATGAGGATCACGAGGTCTCCGCGGTGGACCAGGTGGGCGGCGGCGCCGTTGATCCCGATCACGCCCGAGCCGCGCTCGCCGGGGATCGTGTAGGTCTCGAGCCGCGCGCCGTTGGTCACGTCGACGATGCTGACGAGCTCGCCCGGGAGGATGTCCGCGGCCTCGAGCAGATCGAGGTCCACCGTGACGGAACCGACGTAGTGCAGCTCGGCGTGGGTCACGGTGGCGCGGTGGATCTTGGACTTGAACATGGTTCGTCTCATGGCGGGAACCAGTCTACGCCCGCCGGGCCGGCCGCCCGGAACAGGGCAGAAAGAGAGCGGGCGACGGGAATCGAACCCGCGTGTCCAGCTTGGGAAGCTGGCGCTCTACCATTGAGCTACGCCCGCAAGACGCCCGCGAGTCCGTTCGTTACCGCGGGCGCAATCCAGCATATCCCACCGTTGTGGTGGAATCGCAATCCGGTGTGGTCAGCCCTCCTGCGGGCCCTCCTGCGAGCCGTCGGGGCGGAAGTCGCGGCGGATCGCGTCGACGCCGTCGGGGCCGATCTCGAAGCCGACGGGGTGGCCCGGGTTGATCACGAGGCCCGCGCCGGAGAGGTTGTCCACGACGGCCGCGCCCACGACGCGCACGGCGAACGGCGCCGTGTCGATGTAGGTCCCCGGGATCCGGCGGACATCCGTGAAGAGCGCGATGAGCGGCTGGCCGTCGGCGTTCTGCAGCAGGAGCGGCTGGACGTTCTGCGTGTCCGCGGCGACCTCTTCGCGGCTCAGGAAGAAGACCTCCTCCTGCAGGAAGGTGGCGATCACCTCTCCGGCGCGCGCCGGATCCTCCTGGCCAGCCACGAGGATGGTCTCCAGATGCGTGTGCGGGACGGCGGGGTCGTAGTCGGCCGGGGACTCGGTGCTGGGCGTTTCACTCATTGCTCCACACGATCACGTGTCGCCCGCCGCCGCAAGCCGTCACCGTTTCCGGCACCGGTCCGGGCGGGCCTAGAGTGGTAGGCACTGTTGGGAGACACTGCGAGGAAGCACCATGACCGAGTTCCAGTATGAGGACCTGCTGCCCATCGGCGAGGATACGACGCCGTACCGCAAGATCAGCGCCGAAGGCGTGCGGACCGTCGAGGGGCCGGGCGGGCGGCGCTACCTCGAGGTCGACCCGGAGGCCCTGTCCCTCCTGGCGCGCACGGCGCTCCACGATATCTCCCACTACCTGCGCCCGGCGCACCTGCGGCAGCTGCGCGACATCCTCGACGACGACGAGGCGAGCCCGAACGACAAGTTCGTGGCCCTGGACCTGCTCAAGAACGCCAACATCGCCGCCGGCGGCGTGCTGCCGATGTGCCAGGACACGGGCACGGCGATCGTCATGGGCAAGCGCGGGCAGCGCGTCATCACGCAGGGTCCCGACGAGAAGGACCTCTCCCGCGGCATCTACGACGCCTACACGCAGTTGAACCTGCGCTACTCGCAGCTCGCCCCGCTGACCACGTGGGAGGAGAAGTCCACGGGCAACAACCTCCCCGCGCAGGTGGAGCTCTACGCCGACACGGCCCCGGGCCACGAGGAGCAGTACAAGTTCCTGTTCATGGCCAAGGGCGGCGGAAGCGCGAACAAGTCCTTCCTCTACCAGGAGACCAAGGCGATCCTCAACGAGAACGCCATGCTGCGGTTCCTCGATGAGAAGCTGCGCTCGCTCGGCACGGCGGCCTGCCCGCCCTACCACCTCTCGATCGTCATCGGCGGCACGAGCGCCGAGTTCGCGCTCAAGACCGCCAAGTACGGTTCCGCGAAGTACCTCGACACCCTGCCCACGACGGGCGCGATGACGGGCCGAGGGTTCCGCGACCTCGAGCTCGAGGAGAAGGTGCTCGAGCTGACCCGCCACTTCGGCATCGGCGCCCAGTTCGGCGGCAAGTACTTCTGCCACGACGTGCGCGTCGTCCGGCTTCCCCGCCACGGGGCCTCGCTGCCCGTCGCGATCGCCGTCTCCTGCTCGGCCGACCGCCAGATGCTCGCCAAGATCACCGCCGAGGGCGTGTTCGTCGAGCAGCTCGAGACGGACCCCGCGCGCTTTATGCCGGACGAGTCCCACCCCGCGATCGCGGCCCACGACCACGAGACCGACGGCGTCACCGGCACCGGGGGCTCCTCCGTCGTGAAGATCGACCTCAACCGGCCCATGGACGAGATCCTCGCCGAGCTCACCAAGCACCCCGTGAAGGCGCGCCTGTCGCTGAGCGGCCCGCTCGTCGTCGCCCGTGACATCGCCCACGCGAAGATCAAGGAGCGGCTCGACGCGGGCGAGGAGATGCCGCAGTACCTCAAGGACCACCCCGTCTACTACGCGGGACCGGCCAAGACTCCCGACGGCATGGCCTCGGGCTCGTTCGGGCCGACCACGGCCGGGCGCATGGACTCCTACGTCGACCAGTTCCAGGCCGCGGGCGGCTCCATGGTGATGCTCGCCAAGGGCAACCGCTCGCGCCAGGTCACCGAGGCCTGCGACGCGCACGGGGGCTTCTACCTGGGCTCGATCGGCGGTCCCGCGGCGCGCCTGGCCCAGGACTGCATCAAGAAGGTCGAGGTCCTCGAGTACCCCGAGCTCGGCATGGAGGCGATCTGGAGGATCGAGGTCGAGGACTTCCCGGCGTTCATCGTCGTGGACGACAAGGGCAACGACTTCTTCGCCGAGACGCTCAAGCCGACGTTCACCGGGATCCCGGTCCGCGCGCGGTAGCGGCTACGATGGCGCGGTGAGCGTCGAGAAGAACACCCGGGCCCTGGAGGAGGGAATCGAGACCGATTTCCGCGACAAGATGAGCTACGGCTCCTATCTGGGGCTGGACACCCTGCTGGCCTCCCAGCACCCCGTGAGCCGCCCGGAGCACCACGACGAGCTGCTGTTCATCATCCAGCACCAGACCTCGGAGCTGTGGCTCAAGCTCATGCTGCACGAGCTGCGCGCGATCACGGCCCGGCTGCGCGGGGACGACCTGCGGTTCGCGCTCAAGCACATCGCGCGCGTCAAGCACATCCAGCGCACGCTGACCGAGCAGTGGAGCGTCCTGGCCACGCTCACGCCGTCCGAGTACGCGGAGTTCCGGGGCTCGCTGGGCTCCTCGAGCGGCTTCCAGTCCTTCCAGTACCGGGCCGTGGAGTTCATGCTCGGGAACAAGAACGCGGCCATGGTGGACGTGTTCGCGGCCGACCCCGACGCGCACGCGCTGCTGAAGGAGCTGCTGGCGGCGCCGTCGGTCTACGACGAGTTCATCCGGCTCCTGTCCCGCCGGGGCCTCGACGTGCCGGCGTCGCTGCTGGAGCGCGACGTCACGCAGGCGCACGTGTTCACGGAGGAGCTCGTCGCGGTCTTCAAGGAGATCTACGAGGACGCGGCGGGCCACTGGGACCTCTACGAGGCGTGCGAGGAGCTCGTGGACCTGGAGGAGAACTTCCAGTTCTGGCGCTTCCGCCACCTCAAGACGGTGGAGCGGACGATCGGATTCAAGCGCGGCACGGGCGGGTCCTCCGGCGTCGGCTTCCTCAAGAAGGCGCTCGAGCTGACGTTCTTCCCGGAGCTCTTCGCGGTCCGCACCGAGATCGGGGCGTAGGCCCCGGGCCGGCGGCCTAGTGCCAGCGCGGCCGCCAGTCCCACGGGGCGGTGTGGCCGGGGAGGAAGGGGACGATCGAGTTCCGCGGCGCCGGGTCCGCGCCCGGCTCGGGCTCCGGCTCCGGGGCGGGCTCCGGCGTCGTCCGCGCCGCGACGTACTCCTCGTAGCTGGCGGCTCCGGAGGCCTCGAAGTCCGCCGCGGCCCCCTCGCCGAGGAAGCGCAGGTGCCACGGCTCGTAGGCGTAGCCCGTCGCGTCCTCGGCCCCCTCGGGATAGCGGATGATGAAGCCGTAGTCGACGGCGTGCGCGGCGACCCAGCGGCCGGCGGCCGTGTCCCCGAAGCAGCGGTGGAGCGAGCACTGCCCGCCCGCCAGCCCGACGTCGGCGGCGAGCCCCAGCTGGTGCTCGCTCGTTCCGGGGCGGGCGGAGATCTTCGAGGCGTAGGCCTCGCCATAGCGCGCGGCGTAGCTGCGGAAGACCTGCGCCTGGCGCTCGTAGGAGCGGTAGGCGCTCTCGACGACGAGCGCGTGTCCGTCGAGCCGCGCCCCCTCCACGAGCAGGGCCAGGGCGATCGCGGCTTCCGGGACCATGAGGTTCTGCGAGCCGGCCGCGGGCGTCAGCCCGGCGGGCACGTAGTCGAGCGGGTCCAGCGGGTTCTCGGCGTTGACCAGGACCTCGAACGACGCCGGATCGCGGGTCGCGTCCGCCTCCGGCCCCGCCGACGGAGCCGCCTGGGCCGGCAGCGCCGCGCACAGGGCGAGGACCGCCGTGGCGGCCAGGGCCGCGGCGCCGCGGTGTCGGTGTGGCTTCATGATCTGGCGTTCCCCCGGGGGCTCAGGCGGGCCGTGCGGGACCCTGTGCCTAGGATAGCCCCGCGCCCGCGGGCGTGGATACGCTATTTTGGTCACGTGCTGATCTCCGACCGCGACATCCGAACCGAACTCGACGCCGGCCGCATCGTGCTGGACCCGCTGGAGAAGGAGATGATCCAGCCGTCCAGCGTCGACGTGCGGATCGACCGGTACTTCCGGCTCTTCGACAACCACAAGTACGCGCACATCGATCCCGCGCTCGACCAGCCGGACCTCACCCGGCTCGTCGAGGTGGAACCGGACGAGCCGTTCATCCTGCACCCGGGGGAGTTCGTGCTGGGTTCGACCTACGAGACCGTGACGCTGCCGGACGACATCGCCGCGCGGCTCGAGGGCAAGTCCTCCCTCGGCCGCCTGGGCCTGCTGACGCACTCGACCGCGGGGTTCATCGACCCGGGATTCTCCGGGCATGTGACGCTCGAGCTCTCCAACATGGCGACGCTGCCGATCAAGCTGTGGCCGGGATCGAAGATCGGCCAGTTGTGCTTCTTCCGCCTCAGCTCCCCGGCCGAGCACCCCTACGGTTCCGGGGAGTACGGGAACCGTTATCAGGGCCAGCGCGGGCCGACGGCCTCGCGCAGCCACCGGAACTTCCACCGCACGACGCTCACGAAGTAGGCGCCCGCTCCGGTGAGCGGACCGGGAGCAGCAGGAGCAAGCCGGCGAGCAGGACGACGAGGATCCCGAGGATGCCGTAGCGCTGGGCGGCGTCCTCGCCGACGACGGGGCGGGCGAGCACGATCGCGACCGTGAAGAGCCCCGGGGCCAGGAAGCTCACGGCGCGCCCCGTGGTGGCGTAGAGCCCGAACAGCTCGCCCTCCCGGCCAGGCTCGGCGAGGCGGGCGATGTAGCCGCGCGAGGCCGCTTGCGCGGGGCCCACGAAGAGGCACAGGAGCAGGCCGAAGAGCCAGAAGCCCGAGGTGCCGGGGGAGAAGAACACCCCGAGGCCGGCCACGATCAGGCCCGCGAGCGAGCCGATGATGACGGCCTTGGGGCCGATCCTGTCATCGAGGAAGCCGCCCGCGATCGCTCCGGCCGCCGCGACCACGTTGCCGGCGATCGCGAAGACGATCACCTCCGAGGTCGTGAACCCGAACGTGCCCGCGGCGATGACGCCGCCGAAGGTGAAGACGGCGGCGAGGCCGTCGCGGAACACCGCCGAGGCGAGGAGGAAGAACAGCGTGTGCGGATTGCGGCGGCCGATCGAGGCGATGTGGCGGAAGAGGATCCGGTAGGACTCGAGGAAGCCCGTCTTGGACGCCTGGGCCCGGCGCGGGAGCTCCGGGACGGCGAAGAGGACGGGCAGGGCGAAGGCGAAGAACCAGACGGCGGAGAAGACGGCGACGAGGCGCAGGTTCAGCGCGTTCTCGGTGCTCGCCCCGGGCCAGTCCACGACGGGCTGGACGAAGCCGAACAGGACGATCGCCAGGGCCATGATCCCGCCGAGGTAGCCCATGCCCCAGCCGAAGCCGGAGACCTTGCCCAGCGTGGCCGGCGTCGAGATCTGCGGCAGCATCGCGTTGTAGTTGACGGTCGCGAACTCGGCGAAGACGCTCGCCACGGCGATGAGGACGACGCCGAGGACCAGAAAGCCGGGATCGGGGGCGACGAAGAAGCACGCGGCCGTCGCGAGGGCGACGAGGACCGAGTTCACGCCGAGCCAGAAGCGCCGCCGCCCACCGGCGTCGGAGCGCTGGCCCGTCACGGGGGCCAGGAGCGCGATCGCGAGGCCGGCCACCGTGAGGGCCAGGCTCAGGGCCGCGGACGTGTCCGCGCTGCTGCCGAAGGCGCTGCTCGTGAGGTAGACGGTGAAGACGAACGTCGTCATGACGGCGTTGATCGCCGCCGACCCCCAATCCCACGATGCCCATGCGATGACCTGGCGGTTCAACATCCGTGGTGTGGGAGCCATGAGTGCATGGTAACGCTCTCGGCGTAAAGCTACGGCAAACAGGGGCCCGTGGCACGGAGCAGTCCGTGGAAACTGTTAAGGTTGAGAGCAGCCCTTGACCACCTGCTTCGATGTGCCCGCGCGTCACGGCAGACCGCCTTCCAGGAGATCATCGTGCTCGAAGTCCTCATCGCCCTCTTCGCGGTGTCCTTCGTTGCGCCACTGATCTTCCGCCGGCTGGGCCGCGGTACGTTCTACGTCCTCGGCGCCGTGCCCGCGGCCGGCTTCGTCTGGCTGCTCGCCAACTTCGCCTCCTTCACGGGGGCCGAGCAGGCCGCGCGGATCGGCGAGCCGAACGCCCCGCCGTCGATCCTCGTGCCCTGGGTCGAGTCCCTGCACCTCGAGCTGGCGTTCCGGATGGACGCGCTCGCCGCCGTGCTGAGCCTCCTGGTGCTCGGCGTCGGGGCGCTCGTGTTGTTCTACTGCGCGCGCTACTTCAAGAACGAGGACGCCAACATCGGCCCGTTCGGGGCGCAACTGCTCGCGTTCGCCGGCGCCATGTTCGGCCTCGTCATCTCGGACGACCTGATCATGCTCTTCATCTTCTGGGAGCTGACCACGGTCCTGTCCTACCTGCTCGTCGGCTTCGCGCGGACCCGCATCTTCGCCCGGCGCTCGGCCCTGCAGGCCCTCATCGTCACGACCTTCGGCGGGCTCGTGATGCTCCTGGGCCTCATCCTGCTCGGCGAGACGGCCGGGAGCTACCGCCTCTCCGAGATCATGGCCGACGCCGCGGCGCTCACCGCGCAGGGAACCGTCGTCGACGTCGCGATCCTGCTGATCCTCGTCGGCGCCGTGTCGAAGTCCGCGCTCGTTCCCTTCCACTTCTGGCTCCCCGGCGCCATGGCCGCGCCGACGCCGGTCTCCGCCTACCTGCACGCAGCGGCCATGGTCAAGGCCGGCGTCTACCTCGTGGCGCGCCTTGCGCCGGGCTTCTCCGAGACCGCGTACTGGCACGGCACGCTCCTCGTCCTCGGCCTCGCGACCATGCTCGTCGGCGGCTGGCGGGCGCTGCGCCAGCACGACATCAAGCTCGTGTTGGCCTACGGAACCGTCTCCCAGCTGGGCTTCCTCATGCTCGTCGTCGGCATCGGCACCGCCAACGCTGCCGTCGCCGGTCTCTCGATGATGCTCGCCCACGGCTTCTTCAAGGCCGCCCTGTTCCTCGTGGTCGGCATCATCGACCACAAGGCCGGAACCCGCGACCTGCGCGAGCTCTCCGGGCTCTGGCGGACGGCGCCCAAGCTGTTCGTCGTGACCCTCGTCAGCGCCGCCTCGATGGCCGGGCTGCCGCCCTTCTTCGGCTTCGTGGCCAAGGAGTCGGTGTTCGAGACGCTCCTCGACGGCGCCGCGAACGGCGATCCCGGCGGCACGTGGCTGCTCGTGGGCGTCGTGGCCGGCTCCATCCTGACCTTCGCCTACACGGCGCGCTTCGTCTGGGGGGGCTTCGCCTCCAAGCCCGGTGTGGCCCCCACGACGTTCAAGGCCGTCCCGTGGCTCTTCATGGCCTCGCCACTGCTCCTGTCGCTCGTCACGATCGCCACCGCCTTCACGCCCGCGCTGATCGAGGACGCGATCGCCCCCTACGCCGGACTGTTCGAGCCGGCCGGGCACCCCGTCCACTTGGCCCTGTGGCACGGCTTCACGCCCGCGCTGGGGCTCTCCGCCGTCGTCGTCGCCGTTGGCGTTCTGCTCTTCGCGGGCCGCGCCGCCGTGGCCCGGGCGCAGGACAAGCTCTACCCCCTGATCGACGCCGAGAAGAGCTACAAGCACATCCTGGGCGCGACGGACGAGATCGCGGTGTGGGTCACGGGGCGCACGCAGCGCGGCTCGCTCGCGTTCTACCTCATCGTCATCCTCATCGTGGGGCTGCTGGCCCCGGCCGTCGCCGGGATCGCGTTCGACGTGCCAACGCCGCAGCACATCGTCTGGTTCGACACCCCGGCGCAGCTCGTGATCGGGCTCGTCATGGTGGTCGGGTCGATCGCGGCGATCAAGGCGAACAAGCGCTTCCTGGCCGTGCTGATGGTCGGCGTCACGGGCTACGGCATGGCCATCATGTTCGCCCTCCAGGGCGCCCCCGACCTCGCCCTGACGCAGCTGCTCGTGGAGACGATCGTCCTCGTCGCCATGGTCCTGGCCCTGCGGACCCTGCCCGCCCCGCTGTGGACCACGAATCCCGCGGGCCACAAGGTACTGCGCGCGGCGATCGGCATCGCGTTCGGCGTCGTCATGGTCGGCATCGCGGCGACCGCCATGGCGTCCCGGACCGCCGACCCGATCTCGCTCATGCTGCCCGAGCTCGCCTACGTCGGCGGTGCCGGCGAGAACATCGTCAACGTCATCCTCGTGGACATCCGCGCGTGGGACACCTTCGGGGAGATCACCGTGCTCGCCGCGGCCGCGACCGGCGTCGCGAGCCTCATCTACGTCCGCGGGCGCGGGGACGACCGCCGGCGCACGGAGGACGTCGCGCCGGGCAGCGTGGACCGCGGCTCGGAACACCTGCACCACTCGACGCGGGCCACGGCCGCCCTCGCGATCGCCCGGCACTTCGCGGAGTCCGCGAAGGACGCCTGGCTCGTCGCGGGCCGGACGCTCGCGCCCGAGCGCCGCTCGATCATCTTCGAGGTCATCACCCGGCTCCTGTTCCACTCCATGATCCTGTTCTCCATCTACCTGCTGATCACCGGGCACAACACCCCCGGCGGCGGGTTCGCCGGCGGCCTCCTCGCCGGCCTGGCGCTCACGATCCGGTACCTGGCCGGCGGCCGCTTCGAGCTCGCCGAATCGACGCCCATCAGCCCGGGCACCCTCCTCGGCCTCGGCCTCGCGACCGCCTCTCTGTCCGCCGTCTTCCCGCTCTTCTTCGGAGGCCAGATCTTCCAGTCCGCAGCCCTCGAGTTCGCGCTCCCGCTCTTCGGCGAGCACAAGTTCGTCACCTCGACCTTCTTCGACATCGGCGTCTACCTCGTCGTCGTCGGCCTCGTCGTCGACGTCCTGCGCAGCCTCGGCGCCGAGATCGACGAGCGGTCCGAGGGCCGCAGCCCCGTGGTCGTCCACGAGGCGCCCGAGGGCAGTACGGAGGGGGTCGCCCGATGAGCGTCAACGTCGTCATGCTCCTCGTCATGGGCGTCCTGTTCGCCTGCGGCGTCTACCTGCTCCTCGAACGCAGCCTCACGCGCGTGCTCCTGGGCCTGGTCCTGATCAGCAACGGCGTGAACCTGCTGCTGCTCACGGCCGGCGGTCTGCCGGGCATGGCGCCGCTGTACGATTCCGCGATCGAGCCCGGCGCCTACTCCGACCCGCTGCCGCAGGCGCTCATCCTGACGGCGATCGTCATCACCTTCGCCGTCACGGCGTTCCTGTTGGCCATGATCTACCGTTCGTGGGTCATCGCCCGGCGCGACGAGGTCGTCGACGACGTCGAGGACCGCCGCGTTGCCGAGCAGTCCCACTTCGACTTCGAGGAGGACTCGGAGATCGAGGCCGACACGACTGAGTTCACCTCGGAGGACGACGACGCCGCGGCCCGGGCCAAGGCCGCCGTCGCCGCCGAGCGCCGCCAGGCCAGCGCCGAGGAAAGCGCCGGCACATCCGACGAGTCACGGAACAGGGAGGCCCGATGATCAGCGCCGTCTCGCTCGCCCCGCTCGCCGTCGCGCTGCCGATCCTCGGCGCCGCCGTGGCCTTCGTCCTGCGCCGGCACAAGCGCAGCCAGCGGGCCGTCACCATCTCGACCCTGACCCTCACCCTGCTCTTGGAGTGCTGGCTCCTGGCCGGGGCCTGGACCAACGGTGCGCAGGCCGTCCTGATCGGCGGCTGGGCTCCACCGTTTGGCATCTCCATGGTCGTCGACGAGTTCTCCGCGCTGATGCTCGTGGTCTCCACGGCGGTGAGCCTCGCGGTGCTCCTCTACGCGACCGCGCAGGGCATGGCCGACGGGGACGACGACGGGCCGATCTCCGTCTTCCACCCGACGTTCCTGATCCTCGTCGCGGGTGTCTCCAACGCCTTCCTCGCGGGCGACCTGTTCAACCTCTACGTGGGCTTCGAGATCCTGCTGACGGCCTCCTACGTCCTGCTGACCCTCGGCGGCACGACGGCGCGCATCCGCGCGGGCGTGACCTACGTCGTCGTCTCCGTGGTCTCCTCGATGCTGTTCCTGATCTCGATCGGCATGATCTACGGCGCCACGGGCACCGTGAACATGGCCGACCTCGGGGTCAAGCTGGGGCAGCTGGACGAGGGAACGCAGATGGTCCTGCACCTCATGCTGCTCGTCGCGTTCGGCATCAAGGCCGCGATCTTCCCGCTGTCCTTCTGGCTCCCGGACTCCTACCCGACGGCGCCCGCGCCCGTCACCGCCGTGTTCGCGGGCCTGCTGACCAAGGTCGGCGTCTACGCCCTCGTGCGCACCGAGACCCTCCTGTTCCCCGGGGACCGGATCAATTCGCTCCTGATGGTCGTCGCCCTCATGACCATGCTCGTGGGCATCCTCGGCGCGATCGCGCAGGCGGACATCAAGCGCATGCTCTCCTTCACGCTCACGAGCCATATCGGCTACATGGTGTTCGGGCTCGCGCTCGGCAACCTCGCCGCGCTCGGGGCGACCGTCTACTACGTCGCGCACCACATCATCGTGCAGACCTCGCTCTTCCTCGTCACGGGCCTGATCGAACGCCGCGCCGGGACCTCGAACGTGGACCGCCTCGGCTCGCTCGCCAAGCTCTCCCCGGTCCTCGCCGTGCTGTTCTTCATCCCGGCGATGAACTTGGCCAGCATCCCGCCGTTCTCCGGCTTCCTCGGCAAGCTCGGCCTCATGCAGGGCGGCGTCGAGCTCGGCACCCCGCTCGCGTGGGTCCTCCTCGCCGGTGCCGTGGCCACTTCGCTCCTGACCCTGCTCGCCGTCGCCCGCGTCTGGAACCGTGCGTTCTGGCGCAAGGCCGAGGATGCGGAGAACCCCGACCCGCTGCTGCTCGTCGGCGCCAAGGACGGGGGCCGCGTGACGACCTACAGCCACGTCGCGAACTTCCCGACGAGCCGCTACAGCGACCGCGGCGACACCCAGCTCCTGCCCCGGACCATGGTCGGCTCGACCGCCGCGCTCGTGGCGCTCGGACTCGCCCTGACCGTCTTCGCCGGACCGCTCTTCCAGCTCAGCGACCAGGCCGCCCGGCAGATGATGGAGCGCACGCCCTACATCGAGGCCGTGCTGGGACCCCAGGAGGGCACGCCATGAGCCGCACCCGCCCGTCCGGCCTCGGGACCCCGAGCCGCGGATCCGCCGCGAACCGCCGGCGCAAGCGCGCCCGCTTCCTCGTCGAGCTGCCCCTGCTTGTCTGGATGATGCTCGTCTGGGGGGCGCTGTGGCAGGACTTCTCCGCCGGCAACCTCGTCTTCGGCTTCCTGCTCTCGCTCGGCGTCGTCTCCGTGTTCCGGCTGCCGCCCGTGGAGCTCAGCGGCCGCTTCAACGTCTGGCAGGCGTTCCTGTTCGCCCTGCACTTCCTCAAGGACGTCGTCGCGGCGAGCTTCCAGGTCTTCGGCCTCGCGCTCTTCCGCGGGCAGAAGGTGCGCAGCGCCGTCGTCGGCATCACACTGCGCTGCCGCGAGGACCTGATGATGACCACCCTCGGCCACGTCCTCACGCTCATCCCCGGCTCGTTCGTCGTGGAGGTGGACCGGACGTCCGGGACCCTGTACCTGCACGTCATCGACGTCGACACCCCCGAGGAGGCCGAGCGCTTCCGCGCAGGCGTCCTGGACACGGAGGCGCGGCTGATCAAGGTGATGGGCACGCCCGAGGCCCTCGAGGCCCTGCGCCGAGAGGAGGCCCCCGCATGATCCTGACCACCGCCGCCTGGGTGTCCGCCCTCCTGCTGGCCGCCGCCGCCATGATGGCGATCGTGCGCATCGCGCGCGGTCCGTCGATCCTCGAGCGCGTGATCGCCCTCGACGTGCTGCTCGCGATCATCATGGCCGCGCTGTGCATCGACATGGCGCTCAACCACCACTTGAACCACGTGCCGTTCATCGCCGTGGCCTGCGTCGTCGGCTTCATCGGCTCGGTGACGGTCTCCCGCTACGTGACGGACCGGAGGAACTCCTGATGGACGCCGAGACGCTGCAGACCGTCCGCGACGCCGCCACGGCCCTGTGCCTCGTCGTGGGATCGCTCATGTCCTTCGCCGCCGGCCTGGGCATGCTGCGCTTCCCCGACCTGCTCTCCCGCATGCACGCCGGCACCAAGCCGCAGGTGCTGGGGCTCCTGCTGCTCCTGACCGCCGTCGGCCTGCAGGCCGATTCGCCGGCGGTGCTGCCCGTGCTCCTGCTCGCGTGGCTCTTCCAGCTGTTGACGGCGCCCGTGAGCGCCCACATGGTGGGGCGGGCGGGCTACCGCACCAAGCACCTCAAGCGCGAGACGCTCATCGTGGACGACCTGGACGAGGTCGTCGCCCGGGCCGCCAACGGCTCGCTGCCGGCGGGCGCGGCAGACCACGTGGCGGACACCGAGCGCTGAGCCCGGGCTAGACCTCGTCGGCGGTTTCCTGGAAGCGGCGCAACATGCGCTGCGTGCCGCGGTTGGCCATCACCTGGATCACCGCGGCCACGACGGCGGAGGCCACGGCGAAGCCGAGGGCCTGGCGCAGCGAGGCCTCGGCCTGGGCCTCGGCGTCGCCCGGCTTCGGCGGCTCCTCGCCGGTGATCCGCGTCCAGGCGGTGTCGAGGAGCTTGGCCCCGGCGAATCCGGCGCCGAGGGAAATCAGCGAGCCGACGATCTTCAGCAGTACGTTCACGTGCGCGGTCTCCGTCTCGAGGGGGTGATTACCCGCCCAGCATAGCGCGGGGCTAGACTGGGGCCACTGAAACACCAACGACAGGGGAGCGTTGGGCTCCGGCCGGTGGCCGGAACCCGTCAGAACGCTGAGAGTGCGCGCCGCGCAGACCCTCGAACCTGATCCGGCTAGTACCGGCGAAGGGAGTCGAGTTCTCAGGGATGCCGCGCGGCGGCACGCCCTCCCCTCCTTGATCCCAAGGAGGACACCTCTATGAGCACCGTGCAGTCTCCCGCACGCACCGGATGGCGCGTCGTCGACATCGTCGTCGCCGCCATCATCGCCGTCGCCTCCGGCGTCGTCTTCTTCGCCTGGAACACCTTCCACCACGCGCTGGACTTCCTGTTCCTGGCCTTCCCGCCCTCCTCGGCGCTGCTCGCGGGAATGTGGCTCTTCCCGGCCGTGCTCGGCGCGCTGGTGATCCGCAAGCCCGGGGCGGCCCTGTTCTGCGAGACCGTCGCCGCGGTCGTCTCGGCCTTCCTCGGTTCTCAGTACGGCTGGACCGTGCTCGTCTCCGGCCTCGTCCAGGGCCTGGGGGCGGAGCTCGTCGTCGCGGCGTTCCTGTACCGCCGCTGGGGGCTGCAGGTGGCCCTGCTCGCGGGCGCCGCGGCCGGCCTCTTCGGAGGCGTGAACGACGCGTTCGTCTTCAACTGGTTCCCGGAGTACACGGTGGTCATGAAGCTCGCCTACGTCGGTTTTATGACGATCTCCGGCGTCGTCATCGCGGGCCTGCTGTCCTGGCTCGCGACCCGGGCCCTGTCCCGGACGGGGGCGCTGTCCGCGCTGGCCTCGCGCAAGGCCGCGCAGGAGCCGGTGAACGGCTAGGCGGTGACGTCCCAGGCCGCCCGCGAGGCGGGGAGCACGACGCCGGGGCCGCACCCGGCGGCGGTCCGTGCGGCCGGGTGGGGGTGGCGTCATGCGGGACGCCACGCGCCCGCGGTGGCCGGGCTGGACCTGGACATCCGCCCGGGGGAGCGGATCCTGCTGGCCGGCCCCTCGGGCGCCGGCAAGTCGACGCTCCTGCACGCCCTGGCCGGCGTCCTGCACCAGGACGAGGACACCGAGGCCGAGGGTGAGCTGCTCGTCGACGGCGCCCCCGCGCACACGGTGCGCGGGCGGGCCGGGCTCATGCAGCAGGACCCCGAGACCCAGGTCGTGCAGGCCCGCGTCGGCGACGACGTCGCCTTCGGTGCCGAGAACCTCGCCGTCCCCGCGGAGCAGATCGCGCCGCGCGTGCGCGCGGCGCTGGCCGCCGTCGGACTCGACGTCCCCCTCACGCACCCGACCGCCCGGCTGTCCGGCGGCCAGAAGCAGCGCCTGGCCCTCGCCGGGATCCTCGCGATGCGCCCCGGGCTCGTGCTGCTGGACGAGCCCACCGCCAACCTGGACCCGGCCGGCGTGCTCGAGGTGCGCGACGCCGTCGTCCGGGCCCTCGACGCCTCCGGGGCGACGGCCGTGATCGTCGAGCACCGGCTCGAGGCCTGGGCCCCCCACGTGGACCGCGTCGTGGTCCTGGCCCCCGGTGGCGGAGTCGCCCACGCGGGAACGCCCGCCGAGCTCTTCGCCCCCGGCCCCGTGCGGGACGAGCTCGTCGCGGCGGGCGTCTGGGTGCCCGGATACGTCCCGCGGCTCCCGGCGCGGGAAGCGGCGCCGCCCGGCGGCGGGCTGTTGCGCGCCGAGGGCCTCGCCGTCGCCCGCGGCCGAACCCAGCCCGCCGCGCTGACCGGGGTGGAGCTAGGACTCGAGGCTGGCCGCGCCGTCTGCGTGACGGGGCCGAACGGCTCCGGCAAGTCGACGCTCGCGCTGACCCTGGCGGGGCTCCTGCCCGAGCGGGCCGGACACGTCGTGGCGAGCCCGGCGCTGCGCGGCGAGGCGGCCGGGGCGCGGCCCTACCAGTGGCGCGCCTCGGCCCTGATCGGACGCATCGGCACCGTGTTCCAGGAACCGGAGCACCAGTTCGTCACGGCCAGCGTGCGCGAGGAGCTCGAGTACGGGCCCCGCCACGCGCGCACCGCCGACGGCCGGGAGGAGCTCTTCAGCGAGGAGCAGATCGCCGAACGCGTGGACGCCCTGCTGCGGCGGCTACGGCTCGAGCACCTCGCGGACGCGAATCCGTTCACCCTCTCCGGCGGAGAGAAGCGCCGCCTCTCCGTCGCGACCGTGCTCGCCGCCGGCCCGGGCGTGCTGGTCCTCGACGAGCCGACCTTCGGCCAGGACGCGAACACGTGGGCGGAACTGGCGCTGCTCCTGCGCGAGCAGCTCGCGGAGGGGACTTCGGTGCTCGCCGTGACGCACGACGCCGACTTCGCCGACGCCGTCGGCGCCCGCGTCCTCGACGTCGCGGAGCTCGGGACCGGCCGCGACGCCGCGACGGGGTCCGCGAAAGACGGGGACGACGCCGGGGCACCCGGGCTGCTCGAACCCTCGGAAGCGGCCCGGGTGAGCTTCCTGGGCCGGGCCAATCCGCTCGCCAAGCTCGGCGCGGTGATGCTCGCGACCATCCCACTCATCGCGACGCTTGACATGGTCAGCGCGGGAATCATCGTCGCCGCGACGCTGCTGATGCTGCCCTTGAGCGGGATCGGGATCGCGGCCTTCCTGGCGCGGGCGTGGCCGCTGCTGATCGCCGGGCTGTTCGCGGCCTGGGGGACGGCGCTCGTCGGCAACGACTCCGGCGCCGTGCTGCTGGGGCTGGGGTGGTTCGACATCACCGAGGGCTCGCTCGAAGCGGGCATCGCGACGGGGCTGCGCGCCTTCGCCGTCGCCGTGCCGGCCGTCCTCGTGGTCTCCAGCACCGACCCCACCGATCTCGCCAACGCCCTCGCCCAGCAGGCCCGGCTGCCGCACCGCTTTGTCCTGGGGGCCCTCGCCGGCATGCGCCTGCTGGGGCTGCTCGTCGAGGAGTGGCAGACCCTGGGCATGGCCCGCCGGGCCCGCGGCGTCGGCTCCCGGGGCTCGCTCCGCCGTCGTCTGGCCGCGGACCTCGGCCAGATGTTCGGGCTCTTGGTGCAGTCGATCCGCCGCGCGTCCCGGTTGGCCGTCACGATGGAGGCCAAGGGCTTCGGGGGAGCCGAGCGCAGCTGGTCCCGTCCGGCGCGCTTCTCCCGGCGGGACCCCGTCGTACTGCTCGCCGGGCTCGCCCTCGGGGCCGGCGCGACGGCGGCCGCACTGGCCGCGGGGACGTGGAACCTGGTCTGGACCTGAGCGTGGCGACGGGACGACGGCTGCGGGAGAACCCGGCGTTCGTGCGGTTCTGGGCCGCGGCGGCGGCCTCCGACGCCGGCACCTACCTGACCACGGTGGCGCTGTCCGTCCTGGTGTTGGAGGTCCTCGGCGGTTCGGCCCAGGACCAGGGCCTCGTGGGCGCCTTCCGCTGGGCGCCCTACCTGTTGTTCGGCCTGGTCGCCGGGCTCTGGGTGGACCGCTGGCGGCGGCGCACCGTGCTGATCGCCGCCGACGTCGGCCGGGCCGTGGTCCTCGGCGCCCTGTGCCTGACGGGGCTGGCCGGCCCGGCCGGCCCGGCCGGCGCGCTGCCGGCCGTCTTCGGCCTGGTCTTCGCCTTCGGCGTGCTGGCCCTGCTCGCCGATGCGGCCCACCAGTCCTTCCTGCCGCAGATCGTCCCGAGGCCCCTCCTGGTCCGGGCCAACATGCGCCTGCAGCAGAGCGACACCGTGGCCCAGACCTCCGGAGGGGTGGTCGCGGGGACGCTCGTGACGTGGCTCGGGGCGCCGTTCGCGCTGCTGCTCGACGCCGCGAGCCACCTCCTCTCGGCCGCCGTCCTGTCCACGCTCCGCGACGGGGGCCGGGGCCGTCCGGAGGGCCCCGCGGTTCCCGTGCGCACCCGCATCGCCCAGGGGCTGCGCTGGATCTACCGGCATCCGCGGCTCGCGCCCCTGGCCTGGTGCACGCACGGGTGGTTCATCGGCTCGGCCATGATCGGGACCGTCCTGCCGGTGCTCGTGCTGCAGGAGCTCTCACTGGGCGCCCTCGGGCTCGGGCTGGTCATGAGCTGTGCCGGGATCGGGGCCGTCGTCGGGACGAGCCTGGCCCCGCTGGCCGGTGCGCGCTTCGGGACGGGCCGCGCGCTCGTCCTGCCGCGCCTGGCGGAGGTGCCGGCGGTGGCGCTCATCGCCGCTGCGCCCTGGATGGCCGGAGGCCAGGAGGCCGGCGTGCCGTGGGCGGCCGGGGTGGCCGTCGGGCTGGGCCAGTTGGTGTTCGGGTTCTCGATGGGGGTTGGTGGGCCGCTGGAAATGGGCTATTGGCAGGCGGTGACCCCGGATCGCCTGATCGCGAGGATGAGCGCGACGCGCCGCTCCGCGAACCGCGGGATGATCGTCCTCGGGGCGCCGCTCGGCGGATTCCTCGCCGTCGCCTGGAGCCCCGCGGCCGCGTTGTGGACGGCGGCCGCCGTGCTGCTGGCCGCGGCGGCGGCCCTGTGGTCCTCCCCGTTCCGCGATGCCGACGTCGACGCGGACCAGGCGGGTCCGGGGAGCTAGCCGATGGCGTCGACGAAGGACGTCAGTTCCGCGGTCAGCTCCGGGTCGCGGGAGAGCTCGACGCCGTCGAGGGAGTTGACGGGCGCGAGCAGGCGCACGCTGGAGACGAGCCACACGGCGTCCGCCTCGACGAGGTGCTGCGGTTCGAGCGGGCCGTAGCCGAGCTCCCAGCCGGCGGCCTCCGCGGCCGCGAAGAGCGCTCCCTGCGTCGTGCCGGGCAGGATGCCCGTCTCCAGCATGGGGGTGATGAGCCGCTTCACGTCGCCGTCGCGGACGGCGAGGAGCACGGTCGAGGTCGGGCCCTCGAGGACGCGCCCGTCGCTCGAGACGAAGATGACGTCGTCGGCCCCCTGCTTGCGCGCGTGGCGCAGGGCCGCCATATTCACGGCGTAGGACAGGGTCTTGGCGCCCATGAGCAGCCACGGGGCACGCTCGGCGACCGTGGAGTCGTAGCCGCGGTCCAGCAGGAGCACGTCGACGCCTTCGGCGCGCTGCCGCCGACCCAGCTCGGGGGCGGGGGAGACGGCCACCCAGGCCGTGCCGTGCCCGGCGCCCTCGGGGCCGCGCGTGGCGACGAGCTTCACCACGGCCTCGTGTCCGGCGTCGTCCCCGGATTCGGTGGCGAGAGCGGCGTCGTACGCGGCGACGGCCGTCGCGATCGCCGCCCGCCAGGCGTCCTCGGCGGGCAGCGGGAGCTCGCATGTCGCGGCCGAGACGGCCATCCGGGCCAGGTGGGCGTCGAGCTTGCGGACCCGCCCGCGGACGTAGAGGGCGGACTCGAAGACACCGTCGCCGCGCGTGGCGCCCTGGTCCAGGACCGAGAGCTGCGGGACGGAGGCGTCGGCCACCCGGCCGGCGGGAAACCCAGGTTCCAGGAACACCACGACAGTCATGGATCCAACCCTACTCCCGGCGGGGCCCCGTCAGGCGGTCGCGGGGTCCTGGGGCTGACTTGCGGCTAGGCTGGAAGCCATCGTCGGCAGGGAAGGAGACCGGGTGTTCGACGCGCTCGTCTTGTGGGAACCGCTGCCCTACTGGCTGCTGGCGATCGCGTGGGTCTTCGACGTCGGCATCCGGCTGGTCATGCTCGGCGTCGTGCCCGGCAACCGGCGCCCCACGACCGCCATGGCCTGGCTGCTGCTGATCTTCTTCATGCCCGTGATCGGCCTGCTGCTCTTCCTGCTCTTCGGCAACTTCAAGCTCTCCCAGCGCCGCGTCGCCCGCCAGACCGACGTCAACCGCCGCGTCCTCGCCGCCACCCAGCACCTGGACACCGACGACTCCGAGTTCGATGCCCCCGAGTGGGTCAAGTCCGCCGTCGAGCTGAACCGGAACCTCGGCGCCTTCCCCATCCAGGAAGGCAACTCCTTCGAGTTCTTCACGGACTACCAGGCCTCCCTCGACGCCATGACCGCGGCGGTCCGCGGGGCCCGCGACACCGTGAACGTGCAGTTCTACATCGTCGGCGACGATCCGGACTACGCGGGACCGTTCCTCGACGCACTCGGGGCGGCCGTGGCGCGCGGGGTCAAGGTCCGCTTCCTGTTCGACCACCTCGGCACCGCGCGGATCAAGGGCTTCTCGGCCCTCAAGCGGCGCCTCGACGACGCCGGCATCGAGTGGCGTGCCATGCTGCCCGTCTCCGTCCGCAACCGGCAGTGGCGCCGGCCCGATCTGCGCAACCACCGCAAGCTCGTCGTCATCGACGGCGAGACGGCCTTCACGGGCAGCCAGAACCTCATCGAACCCGGCTACAAGCGGGCCTCCGCCCACCGGGCAGGGCGCGAGTGGGTGGACCTCATGGCCCAGGTCCGCGGCCCGCTCGTCACCGGGCTCGCGGTCGTCTTCGCGACCGACTGGTCCCAGGAGACGGACGAGAACCTCCTGGCCGAGCTCGTCGCCGGAACCGAGCTCCCCGAGGCGGGGCACGTCACCGGGCAGATCGTGCCCAGCGGCCCCGGGTTCGAGTCGGAGAACAACCTGCGCCTGTTCAACACCCTCATCTACGCCGCCACGGAACGGCTGACCATCACGAGCCCCTACTTCGTCCCCGACGACTCGCTCCTCTACGCCGTGACGACGGCGGCCCAGCGCGGCGTGGAGGTCGAGCTGTTCGTCTCCGAGACCGGCGACCAGTTCCTCGTCCACCACGCCCAGCAGTCCTACTACGCGCAGCTGCTCAAGGCCGGCGTGAAGATCTACCGCTACCGCCGGCCCATGGTGCTGCACACCAAGTGCTTCACCGTGGACAAGGAGGTCGCCGTGTTCGGCTCGTCCAACATGGACATGCGCTCCTTCTCCCTGAACCTCGAGGTCTCGGTGATGATGCTCGGAGCGACCGCCGTCGCGGAGCTGACGCGGGTGCAGAACGAGTACCGCGCCGGCTCCACGCTGCTCACGCTCGGGGAATGGCAGGCCCGGCCCCTCCTGGCCCGGTGGGTGGACAACGCCTGCCGGCTCACCGCCACCCTGCAGTAGGGGCGGCCCGGCGCTCAGCGCTGCTGCGGCAGGCCGTCCGCGTCGAGGAAGCCCGCCCCGAGCGCGCTGAGCACCCCGTACGCCTTGACGACGACCTCGGCCCACTCCTCGGACGGCACCGAGTCCGCCGTCACGGCGCCCCCGACGCCGAGCGAGAGCCGCCACGGACCGGCCCCGCCGTCCCGCGCGTCCTGCTCCATCACGAGCGTGCGGATCACGACGGACAGCTCGGCGGCCCCAGTATGGGAGAAGTGTCCGACGGCGCCGGAGTAGATCCCGCGCGGCCTTCCGTCCTCGAGCCGCTCCAGGATCGCCATCGTCGAGATCTTCGGCGCCCCCGTCATCGACCCGGCCGGGAACGCGGCCGCGACCGCCTCGGCCCGCGAGGCGTCCGACCGCAGGCGGGCGTCGATCGTGGAGACCATCTGGTGGACCGTGGCGTAGGACTCGACGGCGCACAGCCGCGGAACCCGCAGCGTCGACGGATCGGCCGAACGCACCAGGTCGTTGCGGAGCAGGTCCACGATCATGACGTTCTCCGCCCGGTCCTTCGGCGAGGAGGCCAGCTCCGCGCGCAACCGCTCGTCCTCCTCCGGGTCCGCCGAGCGCCGCCGGGTTCCCTTGATCGGCTCCGCCCGCAGCAGACCCGAGGCGCCCACGTGCAGGAAGCGCTCCGGCGACGTCCCCGCCACGGCGGTCGAGCCGCAGCGGATCCACGCCGCGAAGGGCGCCGGATTGCGCTCGCGCAGCCGCAGGTAGGCCGCCCACGGGTCCCACTGGTGGGCCGGCACCTCGGCGCCCAGCACGGTTGTCAGGCAGACCTCGTAGCTGTTGCCCTCGCGGATCTCGGCCTGCGCGGCGCGGACCTTCTCCTCGTAGCCGGAGCGCGTGTCGGCGCAACGGAACGCCGGCACCGCGAGCGCGGAGCGCTCGGCACCCGCGCCCCGCGCGGCACCAGCCCCCGTGCCGGCCCCGGCCGCGGCGACCACCGCCGCGGCCCGCTCGAGCCAGGCCCCGGCGTCGTCCGCGTCCAGGGCCAGCAGCCAGGCCTCGCCGGCCCCGTGGTCCAGGACCACGCCGCGCCCGGCGTGCAGCAGGGCGGCGTCGGCGGTACCGGGCGCCCGCGCGCCGGCGCTCCCGCCCGTCTCCGCCTTGAGCCCGTAGCCGAGCCAGCCCAGCCAGCCGAGCGCGAATCCCGCCTCGAGCCCGTCCGGGGCGGCGTAGCGCGCCCGGCCCCACGCCGTCTCGAGCCAGTCGAAGAACGCCCCGTCGACGCGCGCCCGGGCGCACCCGGCCGTCAGGAAGGTGGTCCCGGAGCGGTGCTCGGCGAGCATCCCCGCGCTCCCGGAGGCGTCCGCGAGGACGCTGAAGCGGTTCCGCCCGCCCACGTCGGCGGCGCCCGCGTTGGAGGACTCGAGCAGCACCTGGTGCGCGGAGGCGCCGAACAGCGCGTGGTGCAGCGAGGCGGCGTCGGCTCCCCGCGGGAGGCGGACCCGGCGGTGGACGAGCCGGGGCGAGCCGGCCGCGGCCGCCTCCGGGTGCAGGGCCGGCTGGAGCCAGGGCAGCTCGGCGAGCAGCCGCAGGGCGTCGACCGGGGCGCGCCCGTCGGCGGCGTTGGCCACCACGACGTCCGCCGCCTCCCGGACCGGATCCGCGGCGAGCCACGCCCGTTCCTGCGCGGCCCAGCGCTCCCAGTGCGGCGCGTACGCCTCCCCGTCGCGGGCCAGGGCGCGGGCGCGCCGGGCGTCGTCGTCCGCGTCGACCCAGACGACGGCGTCGAGCAAGGGCCTCGCCGCAGCGGCGGCCGCCCCCACGCCCTCGACCACGACGACCGGGGTCGCGGGCGTCGTGCGCCGCTCCCCGTCGGCGCCGGCCACCCAGTCCCACGCGGTCCAGCGGGCGTCCTCCCCCCAGGACAGCGGATCCAGGACGGTCGAGACGTAGCGTGCGATCCCGGCCTCCAGCCCGTCCCAGCCCGGGTAGAGGTCCTCGAGGTGGAAGAGGGAGACGGGGCGGTGGCGACGCAGCGCCGTCGCGAGTTCGAGCGCGAGCGTGCTCTTGCCCGCACCGGAGCGGCCGTCGACCGCGATGACGACGGGTGCGCTACGCCCCACGGCGGCCCGTGGCCTCGAGCCGGACGTGCTCCACGAGCCCCGGCAGGGCCGCCCGGATCATCTCGTGGCACAGCGCGAAATCGGCGGCGTCCCCGTACCAGGGGTCGTAGATGCCCTGCCCGGAGGGTCCCTTGTCCGCGACGGCGGGGTCGAAGGAGCGCAGCAGGCGCACCTTCGCGGCGTCCTGCGGCCCGGGGGCGAGGCGGCGCAGCCGGGCGTAGTGGTCCGTGTCCAGGGCCAGGACCAGGTCTGCGTCCGCGAAGTCCGCCGCCTCGAAGCGCCGCGCCACGTGCTTCGAGGGATCGAGCCCGGCACGGGTCAGGACGGCGGCCGCGCGCGGGTCCACGGGGTTGCCGGCCTCCCCGTCGCTCGTGCCCGCGGAGTCCACGACGACCCCGTCGACGCCGGCGGATTCGAGGGCGCCGCGGATCAGGTACTCGGCCATGGGTGAGCGGCAGATGTTGCCGGTGCAGACGGCGGTGATCCGGTACATGGTTTCAGTCTAGGGGCTTCGCGGCGGGCCGTGGCGGGCGGCTCAGTGCACGAGCACGAGCAGCAGCGCGACGAAGATGAACAGGGTGCCGAAGGCCAGGTTCAGGACGCGCGCACCGCGTGCGGTGCGCGTGAAACGGCGGAAGGACTTGGCCGCCGCGGCGAAGAAGAACCACATCACGGCGACGTCCACGGCGACGATCGTGGCGATGAACACGAGGTACTGCGGCAGCAGGGGCGCGTCCGGGCGGATGAACTGCGGCGTGAAGGCGAGGAAGAAGACGATCGCCTTGGGGTTGAGCAGGTTGACCCAGACGCCGCGGCGGAACATGGACCAGGCGGGTTCGTGGGCGCGCGCGTCGAGCGGGGCCGTGTCGGCCGCGGGGCGGGCGGTGAGGAGCCGGACGCCGAGGTAGACGAGGTAGGCGGCGCCGGCGTAGCGGATCACGGCGAACGCCGTCGGCGAGTTGGCCACGAGCAGGCCGACGCCCGCGGCGACGATCGCGACGTGGATCAGCAGGGCGGCCTGCTGGCCGAGGATGCCCCAGAAGGAGCGTCGGAAGCCGGCATTGAGGGCGTTGGTCATGGTGTTCACGGCCCCGGCGCCGGGGGAGAAGCTGATCAGGGCGGAGGCGCCCAGCAGGGAGAGCCAGACGGAGAAGGTCACCGCACGAGTCTAGGTCCCGCCCCCGGGGCCGGCCCCCATTGTTTCGAGCACGGCGCGCGCGGCCGCCCAGCCGCCGAGCCCGCTGACCCCGCCGCCGCGGCGGGACCCGGCCCCGCACAGCAGGATCCCGTCGACGCCCGAGTCCACGCCCCAGCGCCGGGCCGGGGTGTCGAGGGGCTCGTCGTCCTCCGCCCACGGCCACGCGAGCGGGGCGTGGAAGATGTTTCCCCCGGGCATCCCGAGCGAGTCCTCGAGGTCGGCGGTCGTGCGCGTCTCGAGGCACGGGGTGCCGTCCGGTCCCACCGCGAGGCAGTCCTCGATCGGCTCGGCGAGCACCGAGTTAAGCGAGGCCAGGACGGCGGCCTGGATCTCGGCGCGGGCCCGCGCCGGGTCCCGTCCCGCGAGCAGCCGGTGCGGCGTGTGCAGGGTGAAGACGGTGAGCGTGTGCGCCCCCGCATCCCGCAGCACGGGGGAGAGGATCGAGGGGTCGCTGAGCGAGTGGCAATAGGCCTCGAGCGGCAGCGGGTCCGGCCAGCGGCCCTCGGCGGCGGCGCGGTGGGCCGCGGCCAGTTGCGCGTAGCCCTCGTTGACGTGGAAGGTGCCGCTGAACGCGGCGGCCGGGGCCACGCCGTCGTCCTTGAGCCGCGGCAGTCGCGCCAGGAGGAGGTTCACCTTGGCCTGCGCGCCCTCCGGAGCCGGTGCCGGGGGGACGACGCCGGGGCCGGCCTCCGCGGATCCGCCGCCCAGGAGCCGGGCCAGGACGGCCGGGGCGGCGCCGCAAAGCACCGTGCGGGCCGCGAGGGACGCCGTCGTGCCGGTGCCGTCGGCGTCCCGGGTCCGGTAGTCGACGCGCCCGCCGGGGCGGACCGCGGTGGCCTCGGCGCCCGTGAGCAGCTGGACGCCGGCCGCGCGGGCCCGCTCCTCGAGCTGCTCGGCGAGGCGCCCCATGCCGCCTCGGGGGACGTTCCACGCCCCGGTTCCGCGGCCGATGACGTGGTAGAGGAAGCAGCGGTTCTGCTCGAGCGAGCCCGCGTGCGCTTCGGCGAAGGTGCCGATCAGCCCGTCGGTCAGCACCATTCCCCGGACCAGGTCGGAGGCGAACTCCTCCTCGAGCGCCTCGCCGAGGGGCCGCTCGACGAATCCGCGCCAGGCCCGGTCCCCGCCCGGCTGCGCGAGGACGCGCCCGCGGACTTCCGAGCGCCGCGGCAGCGGTCCCAGCAGGGTCGGCCAGACGCCGGCGGCGAGCGCGGCGGTGGCCTCCTGGAAGCGGTCGAGCGCGGCGGCGTCGCCGGCCGCGCCGACGGCGGCGAAGGAGGCCCGGGTGGCCAGCGCGTCGTGGCCGTCGACGAGCAGGCCGGACGTGCCGTCCGGTGCCGGGGTGTAGGAGGAGTAGCGGCGCGGGACGAGCTCGAGGTCCAGCCCCAGCTCGTCGAGGAGCTCTTGCGGGAAGAGGCTCACGAGGTAGGAATAGCGGGAGATCCGGGCGCCCGGGAAGACCTCCTGGGAGACGGTGGCCCCGCCGAGGCGGTCGTTGCGTTCCAGGACCGTGACGGACAGGCCGGCGCGGGCCAGGAGGACCGCGGCGACGAGGCCGTTGTGTCCTCCACCGATGACGACGACGTCGCGTGGGCTCATGAGGACACCCTAGCGGGCGCTCGACTCCCGCTCCACGAGCGTGCAGGGCAGGAGCGTCAGCCGCTCGGGCGAGCCGCCCTCGGCGAGTTCGAGCAGGACGTGGGCGGCCCGCGCCGCGAGCTCGCGGGCGGGATTGACGACGCTCGTGAGCGGCGGGGAGGCGTCCTCGGCGAACGCGTGGTTGTCGTAGCCGACGACCTTGACCCGGCCCGGCACGTCGATGCCGGCGGAGCGCAGCTCGTCGAGGGCCGCGACGGCCATGAGGTCGGAGGCCGCGAAGACGCCGTCCAGCCCGGGGTGCTCGCGCAGCAGGCGGCGCATCGCCTCCCGGCCACTGCGCGCCGTGAAATCCCCCGCCGAGGAGCCGAGCTGGCCCAGGCCCGCGGCCTCGAGACCCGCCCGCCATCCGGCCGCGCGGTCGACGGACGCGGCCATGTCCGGCGGGCCGTCGATCGAGACGACGCGCGTGCAGCCGCGCTCGGCGAGGTGCGCCGCGGCCCGCCGCCCGCCTTCGCGGTTGTCCACGTCGACGACGTAGGCGTGGTGGTGCCGGCGCAGGGGCCGGCCGACGAACACGGCCGGGAGCCGCCCGCCGGCGAGTTCCTCCACGAGGTGGTCGCGGCGGTGGTGGGAGGCCACGAGGACGCCGTCGACGTGGCCGCCGCGCAGGTAGGACAGGATCCGGCCCGTGCCGCCGTCGGGCCCGCCCATGAGCAGCACCGGCTGCACGTCCGTGTCCCGCAGCGCGTCGTTGACGCCGGCCATGGTGAGCGCGAAGAACGGGTCGGCGAAGACGCGGGTGTCCGGCTCGGGCAGGACCACGGCGATCGTCCCGGCCCGGCGGGAGGCGAGCTGCCGGGCGGCGCGGTTGGGGACGTAGTCGAGTTCGCGGATCGCGGCCTCGACCGCGGCACGCGCGGCCTCGCTTACGCGCTCTCCGCCGCGCACGGCGCGGGAGACCGTGGCGCGGGAGACGCCGGCGACGCGGGCGACGTCCTCGAGCGTCGGCGGGGCGGCCGGGTGGCCCGTGGTGGTCACGGCTGCCTCCTGTCCTGGGCTAGCGGGCGGCGTCCGGCAGGGGCGGTACGACGCCGGTGCGGGCCACCTGGGCGTACCATCTCGCCGACGCCTTGGGGGTGCGTTCGAGCGTCTCGTAGTCTACGTGGACCATGCCGAAGCGCTTCGAGTAGCCGAACGCCCACTCGAAGTTGTCCAGGAGCGACCACAGCAGGTAGCCGCGCACGTCGACGCCCTCGCCGATGGCCCGGTGCACGGCGCGCAGGTGCGCGTCGACGTAGGCCAGCCGCGTGGCGGAGTCGTCCACCGTGCCGTCGGTGCCCGGGACGTCGTCGTACGCCGCCCCGTTCTCCGTGATGACGATCGGCACGGACGCGGGCCCCGTGTACTCGCGGTGCAGGCGCAGCAGGAGGCGGGTCAGGCCCTCCGGCTGGACCTCCCAGCCCATCGCCGTGCGCGGGAGCGGCCGGTCCACCGGGCGCAGCATCTCCGAGCCCACGAACGGGCTGCGCCGGGGCAGGCCGCGCTCGGAGAGGTAGGTGTAGCCGTCCTCGCCCGTGCCACCGGGGGCCGGGAAGGAGGGGCCCGCGGGGCCGGCGGCGAGCCCGCCGTTGTAGTAGTTCACGCCGAGCACGTCGATGGGCGCGCCGATCAGCTCGAGGTCCCCGTCCTCCACGTGTCGGCCGAGCCCTGCCGCGGCCATGTCCCGGACCACGTCGGCAGGGTAGGAGCCCCTGAAGAGCGGGTCCAGGAAGACGCGGTTGAACGCGCCGTCGACGCGCCGGGCCGCGTCGACGTCGGCGGGGTCCTCCGGATCCGCGGGGTCGGCGACGGTGAGGTTCAGCGTGATCCCGAAGCGGTGCTCCCCGCCGGCCGCGGCGCGCATCCGCTGCAGCGCGAGGCCGTGGCCGAGCATCAGGTGGTGGGCCGCTGAGACGGCCTCCGCCGGAGAGGTGTGGCCCGGCGCGTGCTCGCCGGCCGCGTAGGAGAGGAAGGCGGAGCACCAGGGCTCGTTCAGCGTGGTCCACAGGCGCACGCGGTCGGAGAGGGCGTCGAAGACGTCGGCGGCGAAGTCGGCGAAGCGGTGCGCCGTGTCCCGCACCGCCCAGCCGCCGCGCTCCTGCAGGGCCTGCGGCAGGTCCCAGTGGTACAGGGTCAGCCAGGGGTCGATCCCGGCCTCCAGGAGCTCGTCGACGAGGCGCGAGTAGAAGTCCAACCCCGCCGGGTTCACGGCCGCGTCGTCCGGCTTGATCCGCGCCCAGGACGTCGAGAAGCGGTAGGTGCCCAGGCCGAGCTCCCGCATGAGCGCGACGTCGGCCGGCATCCGGTGGTAGTGGTCCGTCGCAACGGCGCCGTCGTCGCCCGCGTGGACGGCCCCGGGAACGCGGCAGAAGGCGTCCCAGATGGAATCGCCGCGGCCGTCCTCGGCGGCTGCGCCCTCGATCTGGAACGCGGCCGTCGCCGCCCCGAACCGGAACCCGGGAGGGAAGGCGAGCTCCGTCGTCGTCCTGATGCCCTGCTCCTGCTGCCAGCTGGTGGCCTGTTCGCTGTGTGTGCTCATCCTTTGACCGCTCCTTGCATGATGCCCTGGACCAGGTGGCGGCCGGCGACGGCGAAGACCAGGATCAGGGGGATGGTGGACACGACGACCCCCGCCATGATGAGGGAGTAGTCCTTGAAGTAGGAGGCCTGCAGCATCTGCAGGGCCACCGGCAGGGTGGGGTTGGAGGAGCCCAGCACCACGAACGGCCAGAAGAAGTTGGTCCAGGAGCCCACGAACGTGAACAGGGCCAGCATGGCGGCCGCGGGGCGCGCGGCCGGCAGGGCGACGTGCCAGAACGTGCTCAGCATCGAGCAGCCGTCCACGCGGGCCGCCTCGATGAGCTCGAACGGCAGGGCGCCGCGCAGGTACTGCGTCATCCAGAACACGCCGAACGCCGTGACCATGCCGGGCACGATCACCGCCTGCAGCTTCCCGGTCCAGCCGAGCTCGCTCATGACGATGAAGAGCGGGACGATCCCGAGCTGGGTCGGCACCGCCATGGTCGCGATGACGAACACGAGGAGCGGTCCGCGGCCGCGGAAGCGCAGCTTGGCGAAGGAGTAGCCGGACAACGTGGAGAAGAACACGACCGACAGGCTCGTCAGCACGGCCACGATGGTGCTGTTCCACAGGGCCGGCCAGAACTTGATGTCGGCCGTGACGACCTTGCCGATGTTCTCGAACAGGTGCGGGCCCGGGATCAGGGACGGGACGGGGGATTGCGCGATGTCCGCGGCCGTGGAGGAGGCCAGTAGGAGCGCGTAGTACAGGGGCGCGATCGAGACGACCAGGACACCGCCCAGGACGAGGTAGGTGCGCCAGCCGGGGGCGCGGCCCGTGCCGCCGCGGCGGCGTGCGGCGGCGCGGGCGGCGCCGGCCCCGGCGATCTGCGCGGTCATGGCGACGGAGGCCATCAGTGCTCCTTCCGCCCGCGCCCGCCGGAGGAGGCGATGCGCCGGGTCGCGGCGTAGTTCAGCAGGCCGATGGCCACGATGATGAGGAACAGGATCCAGGCGACGGCGGCGGCGCGGCCGAAGTCGCGCGGGGCGCCCCAGCCGAGCTCGTAGAGGTACATCGTCATGGTCATCCACTGCCGGTCCGCGCCGCCCTGGCCCAGGGTGTCGAACATGCGTGGCTCGTCGAAGATCTGCAGCCCGCCGATCGTGGCCGTGATGACCACGAAGATGATCGTGGGGCGCAGCATCGGGACCGTGACGGAGAAGAAGGTGCGCACCCGGCCCGCCCCGTCGACGATCGCGGCCTCGTAGAGGTCCCGCGGCACGGCCTGCATGGCCGCGAGCAGGATCAGGGTGTTGTAGCCGGTCCAGCGGAAGTTGACCATCGTGGCGATCGCGACGTGGGAGGCGAGCGGATCCGAGTGCCAGCCCACGGCGGGGAGGCCGATCGCAGTGAGCAGGGCGTTGACGGTCCCGGACTGGTCGGCGAAGACCTTGCTGAAGATCAGCGCGACGGCCACGGGCGCGACGACGTAGGGCAGCAGCACGCCCATGCGCCAGAACGTCTTGGCCCGGATGTTGGCGTCCAGCACCGCCGCGATGAGCAGCGCGATCATGATCTGCGGGACGGAGGAGAGCAGGAAGATGCTGAAGGTGTTGCGCAGGGCGGTGTAGAAGCGGGGCTGGCCCAGGACGTCGGCGAAGTTCTCGAGGCCGACGAACTCGCCCCGGCCTCCGATCAGGTGCCAGTCGTGGACCGCGACGACGGCGGTGTAGCCGAGCGGGTAGAGGCCGACGACGGCGAAGAGGAGGAAGAACGGGCTGATGTAGAGGTAGGGGGAGAACTTGACGTCCCAGCGGTTGATCCGGGCGCTGCGGATCCCGGGGAGGGCCAGGGCCATGGGGTGCCTTTCGCTGGTACGGGGCGGCCGGGCGGTCCCCGCGGTGGGGTCCGCCCGGCCGCCGGGGTCAGAGCCCGAGCGCCTGGTAGGCGTCGAGGGCCTTCTGCCAGGAGCTGTCCGCGTCGTCGGTCTTGTTGACGTCGACGCGCGTCAGGGCGTCCGTGACCGTGGCCCGGATGGCGAAGTAGTTCGGTCCCTTGAACGGCGTCACCGTGACGGCTTTCGCCCGCTCCGAGAGGATCTGCCCGGTCGGGGCGTCGTTGAAGAAGGCGTTGGCCTCGGAGAGCAGCGTCTCGTCCGTGAGCGCGTCGACCTGGCTCGGGAACGTGCCCTTGGCCTGGAAGGCCTTGATCTGCTGCTCGGGCGCCGTGAGCCAGGCCGCGAGCTTGATGGCCTCCTCCTGGTGCGCGGTCTGCGTGGGAACGGTCAGGTACGAGCCGCCCCAGTTGCCGCCGCCGCCGGGGAAGACGTCGGCGAAGTCCCAGCCGTCGATCCCGGCCGCGTTGCCCTCGACGACCCCGAGCATCCAGCCCGGGCACAGCATGGTCGCGAACGCGTCGCGCTGGAAGGAGGAGGTCCAGTCCTCGCCCCACTGCTCGAGGTTCGCCGAGAGGCCGTCGTCGATCGAGGCCCTCAGCACGGCCTCGTAGACGTCCTTGATCCCGGTGTTCTCCGCGAGCGGGATCGGGGTCCCGTCGGGGTTCTCGAAGGGCTGCTCGAGCTGGTTGACCATGCCCTGGAACGTGGCGCCTGCCGAGTCGAACCAGGCGGCCTCCGAGGAGGCGGTGAAGTCCCGGCCCACCGAGAAGTAGTGGTCCCAGTCGCCCGTGAGCAGTTCGGCGACCTCGTCGCGGTCGGTGGGCAGCCCGGCGGCATCGAAGAGGTCGGCCCGGTAGCAGATGCCCTCGGGGCCGATGTCCGTCCCGTAGCCGATGAGCTTGCCGTCGACCGTGGCGTCCTCCGTCTTCCAGTCCAGCCAGCGGCCGTCCGTCTCGGGGGAGGCGAGGTCGTTGAAGAGGTCCGGGTACTGCTTGAGCTCCGGGAGCCAGTCGACTTCGACGGCCTCGATGTCCGCCAGGCCGGAGCCCGCGGCCAGGCGCGTGTTCATGTTGTCGCGGGCCTGGTCGGTGGTGGCGGCCTTCGTGTGCTCGATCTTCACGCCCGGGTTGGCGTCCATGTACTCGGTCAACAGCTCCTCGTAGCCGAACTCGTTGAAGGTCGCCACGGTCAGGGTGATGTCGCCGGCCGGGGACCCGTCGGCTCCGGGCGAGCTGGTGCCGGCGGTGCCGCCGGAGCCGCCGCAGGACACGAGTCCCAGGGCGAGGATCGAGGCGCCGGCGAGGGCGCCCAGGGAACGGTTGGTTCTCACCGGAATCTCCTTGTGGTCTGGTGCGCCCGGCGGGGTAGCCGGTTGCGTGGGAGCGTTCTGTCCGATCGTCGGTGAAAGTGTGAGAGCGCTCTCATGGAATGGCTTCAGTGTGACACCGGACACATCGCGGGTCAAGGTCCGCCGAGCCGGAAGCGTCGAAGGGCGTGCTCAGAGGAAGAGCTGGAGCGCCAGGTAGGGCAGGAGCGGCAGTAGTGCAGCGGCGATCCACCACCACGTCCGCGCCAGGCCCAGCCGCCGCAGGAGCAGGAGGTTCACGACGAACCACACGGCCACGGCCGCGAGGACGAGGGGGAGCAGCTCGGCGGGGCCGGGCAGGACGGAATCGCTGCCCGGAACCTCTTCCCTCGTCAGGCCGAGGGCGGCGAGGGGCCAGTTGACGAGGAGGTACCAGGCCATGAAGACCGGGACGACGCCGGGGATCCCCAGTCCCAGGTTCACGAGCAGCACGATCCAGAACCGCGGGCGCGGCGGCGTGGCCGGTGGCCGGCCCGCGCTCACGGCCGGTCCCGTTCGCCGGATTCCACCGCGGCGCTCGCCGCGTCCACGCCCTCGCGCGCCTCGGTCACGAACCGCGCCAGGAGGTCGATCTCCTCCGGGTCGTAGCGTCCGATCACGCCGGCCAGGGCGGTGCCGAGGGGGCCGAACATCTCGCGCCCGTCGCGGCGCGCCTGGTCGGTGAGCCGGAGCAGGACGCGTCGGCGGTCGTCCTCGGCGCGGAGCCGCTCCACGTGTCCGGAGGAGACCAGGCGGTCCACCAGGGCGGTCGTCGCCGGGGCGCTGAGGCGCAGTTCGCGGGCCAGGTCTCCCGGGGTCGGCGCCCGCCCGGTGCGCTCGAAGCGCAGGATCGCGGCGAGCGCGTTCATGTCCGTGCGGTGGGAGTGGTGCCGGGCGCCCACGGTCTCGACGTACCGTTCCGATGCCTGGGCGAACTCCTGCAGCGCCAGCATGAGCCGCAGGGATCCCGTCGCTTCCATGCGGATATCCTAGTCGCGACTGGATTTATTTCCATGATGAAAGTAGTTTGGCTAGGTAAATCCGCCTCCGCGGCTTCCGAGCCGCCCCCGCACCGATCGACTGGAGCCGCCGTGAGCCCGCAGCACACCACCCGTCGCGCGGCCGGCCGCGCCCTCGCCGCCGTCGTCCTCGTCCTGCTCTGGCTCGGAGTGGCCGGCATCGGCGGCCCCACGTTCGGGCGCCTGGGCGAGGTGCAGACCACCGACCAGGCCTCCTTCCTCCCCGCCTCCGCCGAGGCCACCCGCGCGCTCGAGAAGCAGGCCGCGTTCCGCGACGGCGACGCCGTCCCCGCCGTCGTGCTGATCGTCGCCGACGAAGCGCTCGACCCGGCGCTCGGACGGGAAACCGCCGATGCCCTCGCCTCGCTCCCCGTCCTCGACGGCGACATCGCCGGCCCGCTGCCCTCCGAGGACTCGCTGGCCGTCCAGCTCGTGGTCCCGCTGTCCGCCGAGGTGGACACGGACGACGCCGTCGCCCAGCTCCGCGCGGAGCTGGACCGCCTCCTGCCTGCCGGGGTGGAGGCCTACGTCACCGGTCCGGCGGGTTTCAACGCCGACCTCGTCGAGGCCTTCGGCGGCATCGACTCCGTGCTCCTGTCCGTCGCCCTCGCGGCGGTCCTGGTGATCCTGCTGCTCGTCTACCGCTCGGCGCTGCTTCCGGCCGCCGTCCTCCTGACGTCCGTCGCGGCGCTCTGTGCCGCGGTCACGGCGGTCTACTGGATGGCCCGCCTGGAGTGGATCCGGCTCGACGGGCAGGGACAGGGCATCCTCTCCATCCTGGTCATCGGTGCGGCGACCGACTACGCCCTGCTCCTCGTCGCGCGGCACAAGGAGGCCATCGCCGCGGGCGCCGGGAGGTTCGAGGCCGTCGGCACCGCCGTGCGCCGCTCGGCCGAACCGATTCTCGCCTCGGCCGGGACCGTGACCGCGGGCCTGCTGTGCCTCATGTTCTCCGACCTGAACTCCAACAAGGCCCTGGGGCCGATCGGGGCGGCGGGCATCGCGTTCTCCGTGCTCTCGGCGCTGACGTTCCTGCCCGCCGCCCTCGCCCTGCTGGGCCGCGCCGCCTACTGGCCCTTCATCCCCCGAGCCGCCCCGGACTCACCGGACGACGACGCCCCGCGCGGCGTGTGGGGGGCGGTCGCGGGCTTCGTGGGCCGGAACGCCCGGCCCGTCTGGATCCTCACGGCGATCGTCCTGGCGCTGGGTTGCCTGGGAGTGACGCAGCTGAAGGCGAACGGCGTGCCGCAGAGCCAGCTCGTCCTGGGGCAGACGGAGTCCGCGCAGGGCCAGGACATCCTGGCCCGCCACTTCGCCGCCGGCTCGGGAAGCCCGGCGTTCGCCGTGGTGGACGCGGACCGGGCGGAACCGCTCCTCGCCGATGTCGAGGAGCTGGAGGGGGTCGCCTCGGCGTACGTCCAGGCAGCCGACGGCGGTCCCGCGCTCCCCGCGGCCGGCCGGCCCGCGCAGGAGGTCGACGGGCAGGTGCTGCTCTCCATCACCTTCGCCGACGCGGCCGACGCGGCCGAGGCGTCCCTGACGCTCGAGCGGCTGCGGACCCTGCTCCATGCCGCGGACCCGGGGTCCCTCGTCGGCGGCACCACGGCCACCCTCAGCGACACGCAGGCCACGGCCCAGGCGGACCTGCTGAAGATCATCCCGCTGGTCCTCGGCGCGATCCTGCTGATCCTGGTGCTCCTGCTGCGTTCCCTCGTGGCGCCCCTGCTGCTCACGGCGACCACCGTCCTCTCCTACGGCACGGCGATGGGCGTCTCGGCGCTCGTCTTCAACGGGGTCTTCGGCTTCCCCGGCGCCGACGCCTCGGTTCCCCTGTTCGGCTTCGTGTTCCTCGTGGCCCTCGGCGTGGACTACAACATCTTCCTCATGGCGCGGGTGAGGGAGGAGGTCGCCGTGCATGGTGCGCGCCGCGGCGTGCTGCGCGGGCTGGCCGTCACGGGCGGGGTCATCACCTCCGCGGGAGTCGTGCTGGCCGCGACGTTTGCGGCGCTGTCCGTCATCCCCATCATGTTCCTGGTCCAGCTGGGCTTCATCGTGGCCTTCGGCGTGCTCCTGGACACGCTCGTGGTCCGCACGCTCCTGGTGCCGGCCCTCGCCCACGACCTCGGGCGGCGCTTCTGGTGGCCGGGTGCGCTCTCACGGCGCCGGGGATCGGCGGCCCACCGCGCGTGAGGCTGCTATCCTTGGTACTTGTGGCGCTGGCCCGGTACCTTCCGGAGACCGACGCCCGACGTCGACAGATCTGATCCTTGTCCCGCCCACCGCATCCCGTGCGGAGCGGCGGAAGGCCGGCACCACGCCGGCGGCCCGTGCATTTTCGGGCCCAGGCTTTCTTTTCCTTCGGCGACACCGCGCGCCGGAACCGGCTGCGCACCGCTACGACCGAAAGCAGCCCCCTTGAGCACCACTTTCCTTTCCCTCGGCGTGCCCGCCTCCCTCGCTGACGTCCTGTCCTCCCAGGGCATCGACGCGCCGTTCCCGATCCAGCAGGCCACGCTTCCCTCCACGCTCGCCGGACGCGACGTGCTGGGCCGCGGCCAGACCGGATCCGGCAAGACCCTGGCCTTCGCCCTTCCGCTCGTCGCCCGCCTGGCGGCCAACCCCCGGCAGCGCCGCGCCCGCTTCCCGCGCGCGCTCATCATGGCCCCGACCCGCGAGCTGGCCACCCAGATCAGCCGCACCGTCATCCCGCTGGCCGAATCCGCCCGCCTGCGCACCGCCGTCGTCTTCGGCGGCGTCCCGCAGGGGCGCCAGGAACGCGAGCTCAACGCCGGCGTCGACATCCTCATCGCCTGCCCCGGCCGGCTCGAGGACCTGCTGAACCAGAAGGTCGCGGACCTCGCGCACGTCGAGGTCTCCGTCCTGGACGAGGCCGACCACATGGCAGATCTCGGCTTCCTGCCCGTCGTCAAGCGCATCCTGGACCGCACCCCGCGCGGCATCCAGCACATGCTCTTCTCGGCGACCCTGGACAACGGCGTGGACAAGCTCGTCGCCCGCTACCTCGAGAACCCCGTGACCCACTCGGTGGACGCCCCGCGCGCCGCCGTGGACACCATGGAGCACCGCGTGTTCGTCGTGGACCCGGACCTGAAGAAGGAGCTCGTCCGCGAGCTCGCCGCCGGGACCGGACGCCGCATCATGTTCATGCGCACCAAGCACCACGCCAAGAAGATGGCCGTGTGGCTGTCCAAGGCCGGCGTCCCGGCCGTCGACCTGCACGGCAACCTGAGCCAGAACGCCCGCGACCGCAACCTGGCCGCGTTCTCCTCGGGCGCCGCGAAGGTCCTCGTCGCCACCGACGTCGCGGCGCGCGGCGTCCACGTGGACGGCGTCGAGCTCGTCGTCCACATCGATCCGCCCGCCGAGCACAAGGCCTACCTGCACCGCTCCGGCCGTACGGCCCGCGCCGGCTCCGAGGGCACCGTCGTGACGATCTCCACGACCGAGCAGCAGGGCGACGTGCGCGCGCTGCTCAAGGCCGCCGGGATCAAGGTCCCCTTCGAGGCCGTTTCGCCTGAGTCGCACGCCGTCGCCGAGGTGCGCGGCGAGAAGGCAGGGCACGTCGAGTACGCGGCGCCGGTCGCCGCCCAGCCGCAGCGCCGCTCGCCGCGGAACGACGCCGGGGCCGCACCCGCGGCCCAGGGCGGCGGCCGCGGCCGCGGCCGTGGCCGGGGCCGGGGACGTTCCGCCGGCTCCGCCGGCGAGTCCGAGGCCCGGACGCCCGAGACGCGCGGCTCCGGCGGCCGTGGTGCCGCGAGCCGCGACGCCGGTACCCGGGATGCGGGTGGGCGCGGCGCGGGAAGCGGCCGCGGTTCGGGCCGCTCGCGGGCCGGGCAGCCGGGACGCGACGTCGCGGGCCGCCAGGGCGGCGGCCGGGGAGCCGGCGCGACGCGCCACGCCGAGAAGCCCGCGGGCCGGGGAGCGGCCGTCCAGCGTCCCCGCCAGGGCGGGCAGACGATCGCCGACGCCGTGGGCCCCGGCGTGGCCGATGCCGCCGCGCGCGGAGGCCGTCCCCGTCGCAACCGGCGCGCCGGCGCACCGCAGTCCAACGGCGGCGGTTCCAACTAGCCGATCCGCGGCGCCCACCGCGGCGCCGCGGCCCGCACGTAGCGGGCCGCACGTAACAGGCCGGAGGCCGGTTCCCCGAGGGGAACCGGCCTCCGGTGCGTCCGGGTGCAGAGCCCGGCGCGGGGTTCAGTGCTGCGAGGCGGCCTCGTAGCTGTCCTGGATGACGTTGGCCCAGCGGGGGCCGAACATCGCGTTGACGCCGCCGTAGCCGTAGCTGTTCACGGAGTTCTGGTAGCCGCCGTGCGTGGCGTTGATGAACCACGGGCCGCCGGAGGACCCGCCGGTCATGTCGCACGGGATCCCCTGCGTGCCAAAGCCCGGGTTGATCGAGTCCGGCGTCGCCGTGCCGGAGCACGACTTGAGGGTCTGGCCGTTGAAGGGCGAGGCGGCCGGGTAGCCGTAGGCCGTGTACTGCTGGCCCGTCGGGGCGTTGAACTGGACGCCCGAGGCGCCGACGGCGTCGGCGAGGCTCTGGCCGCCCTGCTCGGCGAGGACGGCGAAGGCGGTGTCCACGCTCATGTCGCCCTGCTGGATCCAGGCCGTCGGGGCGTAGAGCGTCTCCGCGGGCCACTGGCCGTAGGGGGCCGAGCCGTTCTCGTAGGCCGGGACGAACACGAACTCGCTCGCGAAGGAGCCCGGGCCCTCGTTGAGGCAGTGCCCGGCCGTGGAAACGACGGAGTCGTTGCCGGAGACCACGGAGTTGCCGGAGCAGACGTAGTCCTGGCCGCCGAGGGTGAAGAACACCTTGCCGATGTGGGGCACGGGGTTCTCGTTGGCCGCGCTGGGCGCGGCTTCGGCGGCCGGGGCCACGGCGGCTGGGGCCGAGGGTGCCGTTCCGGGGATGCTCAACGGCGCGTTGTCCGCGTCGAGTGCCGCGGGGCGCAGGACGTTCTGTGCACTCCAGCGCTCGGCCGCCTTCTCGGCGAGGACCGATCCGTCCACCGCGTTGAGCATGCGCTCCGCGGACCATCCGGCGGCGGAGGACTTCTGCTGGGGAAGGTGGTGGACCGTAACGGTCGAGCCGGATCCGGAGGCCGCCGTTTCGGTCGTGGAAGCCGTGGCGGTGCCGGCGGCGGCCACGGCCCCGGCCGCGACGAGGGCCGAGGCGGCGAGGCCGCAGAAGAGTTTCTTGCTGAGCATGGTGTGCCCTTTCGGAGGATGCGAATGGCCCGGAGGCCAACGGGATAACAGCATCCTGACACCAGCATGACAAGTGTGTCGAGGGGTAATGACAAAGTAGTATTGAAGAAATTTCAGAGGTTGACAAAGGCGGTCGAGTGATCTTCAATGACCGCTTCACGTAGGGCGGCGGGGTGCCGCCGTCGCATCGCGGGTCAGCGGCGCTGGTGCTGGACGTAGCGCTTGTAGGCGGCCGAGGCGCGGTCGAACGCGCCGGCGGCCTCGAAGCCCTGGGCCGCCGCCAGGAGGGCCTCGCCCGGATCGAGGTCCAGGGCGGCGAGCGCGTCGGCGTGGGCCAGGTGCGCCTCGGCGACCGTCTGGGTGGGGAGCTCCGTCAGTCCGGGCAGCGCGGCCTCGAGGGCGGCGAGCGCCTCCGCCGGCCGCCCCGCGGCCAGCAGCCATTGGGCCTCCGTCACGGCCAGCTGCTCGAGCTCGACCTTCGAGTCGAGCAGTTCGAAGGCGAGGCGGGCCCGCCGCAAGTGGGCGCCGAGGGAATCGTCGTGGACCCCGGCCGCGAGCCGTCTGGCGACGGTCGCGCGGTTGAGCTGGCCCCACTGCCGCAGCCCGGTCGCGGGGGAGAGCAGGCCGAGCGCGGCGTCGTGCAGCTCGACGCCGCGTGCCGGATCGGAGTGGAGGAACGCGATGTTGCCCTGCGTCCACCACGCGTTGGCGCGCGAGCGGGTGCTCAATACGTCGAGGTCCAGGCGCCCGTACTCCGCGCAGGCGGCGGCGGCGAGCTCGAGGTCGTCGCCTTCCGCGAGGGCGGAGGTGAGGGAGCCGATGGCGACGGCCAGGGCCTCGGGGTCGACGGGGTCGAGCAGGGCGAGGTCCAGCGCCGCGCGCGCGGCATCGGCGGCATCGGGCAGCTCGCCCCGCGCCAGGCGTCCTTGCGCGAGGAGGCTTCGACACCGCGATTCCAGGGCCGCGGCGTGCCCGGTGACCGGGTGGTCCAGCAGCTGATCGAGCAGGCGGTCGAAGTCCTCGAAGCGACGCAGCCCCAGCGCGGCCTCGGCGGCCCCGAAGGCATGGCTGAACCACCAGGCCGGATCCTCCGACGCCCCGGAGCCTTCGAGCGCGGCCTCCGCGGTCCGGAAGGCCCCGTCCAGATCGCCGGCGGCGAGCTGCTGCCGGGACAACAGCTCGAGCTGCACGAGCCGCACCTTGTCGGGGCCCGGGAGGGACCGCCCCGAGAGCTCGGAGGCATCCACGCCGAGGCGCGCGGCGAGTCCGGCCACGATATCGGGTCGGGGCCGCCGTCGTCCGGATTCCAGGAGCGAGACGTAGCTGGCGGTGTAGGCGTCGCCCGCGAGCTGGGACTGGGTCAGGCCGCGTTCGATCCGGAGCCTGCGCAGGGTCGCGGCGAAGCCGGAGCCGTCCGCGGCGGACGGCGCGTCGGAGGTGCGTTCCGGGGTGGTGGCGGGCATAACAGGATCCTAGTCGTGCTCCGTCCGGGCCGTGGAAACGGTGCCCAAGTCGTGACAAATCTGTCAGAGGACTGCTAGCGTCTGTCGCGGAACATGACAAGCTGGCGCCGACCGGGCGCCGGGCGCCGACGGAGGGACGACGTGGTGGACCACGGAATGCTGGACCGGCAAGGAAGCCGCGCGGGCCGGGGTGCGGTGTCGAAGCGGGCGGCCGCCGGGCCGGGAACGCGCGGAGCGGTCGCCCGCGCGCTCGCCTGGACCAGTGCGGCGGCGTTGCTGACGGCCGTCGCGTGGGCCGGCACGACGCCCGGGGCGGGCCCCGCGGCGGCCTCGCCCGGCGACTGGCCGGACCACTACTCCGCGCCCGTCGACCCGCAGGCCTCGCCCGGGGACTGGCCCGACCACTTCTGAGCTCGGCGCGCTTCCGGAAACGGCGCCCCGAGCACCGCGGCACCCCCGGCGTCCACCAGAGCGCCGGGGGTGCCGCCGTGCGTCCGGACGCGTATCGCGCAGGGCGAACACGGGGGCGGCGGCGCGGCCCGGGTCCCGGATGGGCTCCCCGGCTGCCCCGGAATTCCGCGGATCGAGCGGTGCCCGGAACGGTCGGCCGGCGGTGCGCTGGCGGGGCGCGCGCCAACGTTGAGCGGATTCGGCTCAACTTTGAATTGACATCGAAAGCGGTCTGCGTAAAGTTGAGTGCAGACCGCTCAACCGCACGGCTGGGCGCCGCACCACGTTTCCCAAGGAAAGGAAGCATCATGTCCCGTGCCGTAGGCATCGACCTCGGAACCACCAACTCGGTCGTCTCCGTCCTGGAGGGCGGCGAGCCCACCGTCATCGCCAACGCCGAGGGCGCGCGCACCACGCCGTCGGTCGTGGCCTTCTCCAAGTCCGGCGAGGTCCTCGTCGGCGAGATCGCCAAGCGCCAGGCCGTCAACAACATCGACCGCACCATCGCCTCGGTCAAGCGCCACATGGGCACCGACTGGTCGATCGACGTCGACGAGAAGAAGTACACCGCGCAGGAGATCTCCGCGCGCACCCTGATGAAGCTCAAGCACGACGCCGAGGCGTACCTGGGCGAGAAGGTGACCGACGCCGTCGTCACCGTCCCCGCGTACTTCAACGACGCCGAGCGCCAGGCGACGAAGGAGGCCGGCGAGATCGCCGGCCTGAACGTCCTGCGCATCGTCAACGAGCCCACCGCCGCGGCACTCGCCTACGGCCTGGACAAGGGCAAGGAGGACGAGCTCATCCTGGTCTTCGACCTCGGCGGCGGCACGTTCGACGTCTCCCTGCTCGAGGTGGGCAAGGACGAGGACGACTTCTCCACGATCCAGGTCCGCTCGACCGCCGGCGACAACCGCCTCGGCGGCGACGACTGGGACCAGCGCATCGTCGACTGGCTCCTGGCCCAGGCCAAGTCCAAGGGCGCCGACCTGTCCAAGGACAAGATCGCCCTGCAGCGCCTCAAGGAGGCCGCGGAGCAGGCCAAGAAGGAGCTCTCCTCCGCGACGAGCACCAACATCTCGCTGCAGTACCTCTCCGTGACCCCCGAGGGCCCGGTCCACCTGGACGAGCACTTGAGCCGCGCGAAGTTCCAGGACCTGACGTCCGACCTGCTCGAGCGCACCAAGAAGCCGTTCAACGACGTCATCGCCGAGGCCGGCATCAAGGTCTCCGACATCGCCCACGTCATCCTCGTCGGCGGCTCCACCCGCATGCCGGCCGTCGCCGAGCTCGTCAAGGAGCTCGCCGGCAAGGAGGCCAACAAGGGCGTGAACCCGGACGAGGTCGTCGCCGTCGGCGCCGCGCTGCAGGCCGGCGTCCTCAAGGGCGAGCGCAAGGATGTCCTCCTGATCGACGTGACCCCGCTGAGCCTGGGCATCGAGACCAAGGGCGGCGTGATGACCAAGCTCATCGAGCGCAACACGGCCATCCCGACCAAGCGTTCCGAGACGTTCACGACGGCCGACGACAACCAGCCGTCCGTGTCCATCCAGGTCTTCCAGGGCGAGCGCGAGTTCACCCGCGACAACAAGCCGCTGGGCACGTTCGAGCTGACCGGGATCGCGCCGGCCCCGCGCGGGATCCCGCAGATCGAGGTCACCTTCGACATCGACGCCAACGGCATCGTCCACGTCTCCGCGAAGGACAAGGGCACCGGCAAGGAGCAGTCGATGACCATCACGGGCGGCTCGAGCCTCTCGAAGGAAGACATCGACCGCATGGTGCGCGAGGCCGAGGAGCACGCCTCCGAGGACAAGGCCCGCCGCGAGGCCGCCGAGACCCGCAACGCCGCCGAGCAGTCCGCGTACTCCGTGGACAAGCTCATCAAGGACAACGAGGACAAGCTGCCCGAGGAGGTCAAGACCGAGGTCCAGGCCGACGTCGACGCCCTCAAGGCCGCCCTGGAGAAGCAGGACAACGACGACGAGGTGAAGGCCGCGTTCGAGAAGCTCCAGGCGTCCCAGACCAAGCTGGGCGAGGCCATCTACGCGCAGGCCCAGTCCGAGTCCGCGGGCGCCGAGGGCGCCGACGAGGCCCCGGCGGCCGACGAGGACATCGTCGACGCCGAGGTCGTGGACGAAGACGAGAAGAAGTAAGGCGGTCACGTGATGCCCCACCACGGCAACGAGGCGGAGCACGGTTCCGAGGAGCCGATCCGCTTCACCGACAAGCGCAAGATCGACCCGGAGACCGGGGCCGTCCGCAGCGGGGACGAGTCCCCGGCGGAGGGCGCCGAGCACCACGAGACGGTGCCCGTGGACGAGGCGCACGACTCCGAGGACGCGCTGGCCCAGGCCGAGCGCATCCTCAACGAGGCCGGCCAGGAGGGCCGGGACGACGCGGACTCCGGTAGCAGCGCGGCCGAGGCCGAGCTGCGCAACGACCTGTTGCGGCTGCAGGCCGAGTACGTCAACTACCGCAAGCGCGTCGAGCGCGACCGGGAGGGCGTGCGCGAGCTCGCCGTCCAGACCGTGCTCGCGAGCCTGCTCCCGGTGCTCGACGACCTCGACGCCGCGCGCCAGCACGGCGACCTCGAGGACGGGCCGTTCGCGGCCGTGGCCCGCAAGCTGGACACGATCCTCGGCGGCCACGGGCTCGAGCGCATCGGGGAAGCGGGGGCCGGATTCGACCCCACCGTCCACGAGGCGCTCATGCAGCAGCCGCATCCGGAGATCCCGGCCGACCACGTCGCCCAGGTCCTCCGTCCCGGCTACAAGAAGGGCGAGCGCGTCATCCGCGCCGCCCAGGTGATCGTCTCCACGGGCGAGTAGCCGCCGCGGCGGGCGGGCGGTCCACCACGGACCGCCCGCCCGCCGCACCGGTCCACGGGCCGGACACCATCACCCGACGTTGAAAGGAGGCGCCTCATGGCAAGCCAGGACTGGGTCGACAAGGACTTCTACGCGATTCTCGGCGTCTCCAAGGACGCGAGCGAGGCCGACATCAAGAAGGCCTACCGCAAGCTGGCCCGCACCCACCACCCCGACACCAATGCGGGGAACCCGGGAGCGGAGCAGAAGTTCAAGGACATCACCGAGGCCAACTCCGTGCTGTCCGATCCCGAGCAGCGCCAGCAGTACGACGCGATCCGGGCCATGGGCTCCGGGGCGCGGTTCCAGGCCGGGGGCCCCGGGGGAGCGGCCGGTGCCGGCTTCGACGACATCTTCGGCAACCTGTTCGGGGGCGGACCCGGCGGCGCCCGGCGCGGCCCCGCGGGCTTCGGCGGCGGGCAGGTCCCGCCCGAGTTCGCGGACCTCTTCGGCGGATTCGGCGGCCAGCCGGGCGGCTTCGGCCAGCCCGCGCAGAAGGGTGCGGACCGCACCGCCACCACGACGATCTCCTTCGGCGGTTCGCTGCGGGGGACCACGGTCTCCCTGCGCGAGCCCACCGGCGAGGTGATCGAGGTGCGCATCCCCGCCGGCATCAAGGACGGGCAGAGCGTGCGCGTGCGCGGCAAGGGCCAGCCAGGCCCGGCCGGCCAGGGCGACCTCCTCGTCAAGGTCTCGGTCAAGGCGCACCCGTTCTTCCAACGGGAGGGCAACAACATCCGCATCCACGTGCCCGTCACGTTCTCCGAGGCGGCCCTGGGCGGCAGCATCGAGGTGCCGACGCCCGCTGGCGACACGGTCAAGGTCAAGGTGCCCGCCGGCTCGGGCTCGGGCCGGACCCTGCGCCTCGGCGGCCGCGGCGTGAAGACGGCCAAGGAGGCCGGCGACCTGCTCGTGGTGCTCGACGTCGTCGTCCCGCAGAACCTCAACGCCGAGGCGGAGGCGGCCGTCAAGGCGTTCGCCGAGGCCACCGCCGGCGCCGATCCCCGGGCGGGACTGGCCGCCAAGGCCGCGCTCTAAGGCCCCGGCCGCCCGGCCGGCGGCACCGCGACGACGCCCCGAGGAAAGGAGGGACCTCATGGCCCCCCGCAGCACCGGCCCCGAGCCGTTCGGGGTGGACCGCTTCACGCCCGTGTTCGTGATCTCCGTCGCCGCCGAGCTCGCAGACATGCACCCGCAGACCCTGCGCCAGTACGACCGGCTCGGGCTCGTCTCCCCGTCCCGACAGCGCGGCAAGCAGCGCCGGTACTCCCGCTACGACGTCGAGCTGCTGCGCGAGGTGCAGCGACTGTCCAAGGACGGCGTGTCCCTCGAGGGGATCCGCAGGATCCTCGAGCTCGAGAACCAGGTCGCCGCCCTCCGGGCCCGCGTCGGGGAGCTGATGGAGGAACTCGACGACGTGCGTGCGGCCCGCGCCGTCGAGCACGCCCGCGTCTTCGCCGCCGGCGCCGCGGGCGAGGTCGTCACGCTCGCGCGCGGGCAGCGTCCGCGGGCCCGCAGCCAGGCCGTGGTGCTGTGGCGGCCGCGCGGCTAGGCGGGCCGGTCCCGGACGGCGGCTACGCCGCGCTCAGCGAGCGGGCCATGGAACGCTTCCGCGCCCGGATGCGGGAGCGCGACGCCATGCCACAGCGCGCCAAGGCCGCTGTCGACGGCGTCGCCCACGCCCTGCGGCCCGGCTCGATGGACGCCGCGATCCCGCCCCGCCACCTCTTGTTCCTGGACCTCGAGGGCCCGCGGCCACTCGCCGCGGTGGCCGTCGGCGAGCTCGACGCGGCCGATCTCGTCACGTGGCAGCTCTCCGGAGTGGGGATCGCACCCGAGACCGCGATGTGGGGCACGGTGCGCGAGGCGGGCCAGCTGCTCCTGGAGCAACGCGCCGTCGGGGTCGGGTCCCCGGCCGTCGTGGCGTGGCTCGGATACCCCGCCCCGACCCTGGCGCACGCGGTCCTCGACCTCCGGGCCCGGGCCGCTGCCGAGCGCTTCAGCCACGAGCTGCAGCGCTTCGCCCGCTGGCGCCCCGACGGACCCCGCACCGCGGTCGAGGCCCATTCCTACGGCGCGACCGTCGCCGCCCACGGGCTCGCCGCGCTGGCCGCCGAGCGCGCTTCCGGGACCGTTTCCTGCCTCGCGACGACGGGCTCGGCGGGCATGCCGCGGCGGCTCGCGGCCGATCCGTCCCTGCTCGGCGTTCCGGCGCACCGGGTCTTCGAGGCGGTCGCGGCCGACGACGCGCTGGCCCGCCTGGGGCGCCGGCTCAGCGGCCGCACGCGCCCCGCCGGGAGGGTGTTCGACGTCGACGGCCGGCCCGGTCTCGGGCTCCTGCCGGTGACGGGGCACAACACCTCGCGGTTCGTTCCCGGTGCGGGTCGTCCGCGCTACGGATACCGCGACCCCGGGACGCTCTCGCTGCGGAACCTGGCCCTCGTCACCGCCGGGCTCGAGCCGCTCGCCTAGCCAGGCTTGCGCCCGGTCGTCAGGAGTCCGCCGTCGTCCGCCGGTACGCGAGGTCGAAGACGAGCCGTCCCGCCTTCCGCGCCTTGGACTCGAAGCTCGTGGGGATCCGGCCCTCGTAGCGCGGCGCCCAGCCGCCGAGTGGATCCGTGGCGTCCGGCTCCGGGTCGCGGCCCTCGAGGCCGGCGCGGCGGACCCGGGCCAGGGGGCCGTCGTCTCCGGCCAGCTCCCCCGGATGGAGGGACTCGAACGAGGCCGAGGCGTCGAGGACGGAGCGCATCTGCTCCGCGTAGTCGGACCAGTCCGTCGCGAGCCGCCACGTGGCACCGGGTGCGAGCACGCGGGCGGCCTTGTCGGCGAACGACTCCTTGACGAGCCGGCGCTTGTGGTGGCGCGCCTTGTGCCAGGGATCGGGGAAGAAGACCCAGAGCTCGTCCACGGAGCCCGGGCCCAGGAGGACGTCGAGGACCTCGGGGGCGTTCGCCTGCACGGCGCGGACGTTCTCGAGGCCCTTCTGCTCGATCCGCAGCAGCAGCTGCGCGAGCCCGGGGCGGTAGACCTCGACGGCGAGGAAGTCGCGTTCCGGGTGCGCCTCGGCGGCCGCTGCCACGGCCTCGCCGAGGCCCGAGCCGATTTCCACGGTCAGCGGTGCCGTGCGGCCGAAGACCGCCGCGGGATCGAACTCCGCTCCGGCGAGGACCGAGGTGTCGGCGTGGTGCCGGGGCACGTCGACGAGGAAGCGCTCCGCCTGCCGGTCCCAGGCCTCGGCGCGCCGGCCGTGCAGGCGCGAGCCGCGGCGGACGAACGAGACGGGTTCGGTGCGGTAGAAGCTGGGGTCCTGCACCGCTCGTCCGCTGACGGGCGGCTTGTGGTCTTCGGGGAGGCTCATTGGGACGATTCTACGCGGGGTCAGTGCCGTGGACCGTGCTCGTAGGCGACACCGGCCCGCGGTGCCTGGGAGGCGAGCAGCTCGGAGACGGTGACGAACCGGTACCCCTCGGCGCCGAGGCGCTCCAGGATGCGCGGGACGGCCGCGACGGTCTCCGCCTGGACGTCATGCAGCAGGACGATCGAGCCCGGCCGGACGGACTCCACGGCGGCGTCGGCGATCCGCGCCGCATCGCGCAGCTCGAGGTCGCGGGAGTCCACGTCCCACAGCACCACCGGCGTATGGGCGAGCCGGTTCACCGCGTCGTCGTCCGCTCCGTACGGCGGGCGCATGAGCGTGGGCACCGTCCCCGTGGCCGCCGCGACGGCGTCCGCCGTCCGGCCCAGCTCTCGGCCCACGCCGTCCGCGCCGAGCGCGGTCAGCGCCCGGTGGCTCCACGTGTGGTTGCCGATCTCGTGCCCCTCGGCGGCCGCCCGCCGCAGCAGCCCGGGATGGCGCGCGGCATGTGGTCCGACGACGAAGAAGCTCGCCCGGGCGTCGTGGGAGCCCAAGTGGTCCAGAAGCGCTGCCGTGTGCGGGCCCGGGCCGTCGTCGAAGGTCAGCGCCACGCAGCGCTCGACGGCGCAGTCCACGGGGCCCGCCCCCAGCGCGGCGTCCACCGCGCCGCCCAGCGACGCCGCGCCGCCGGAGGACGACGACGAGCCGCCGGCCCCGCCGTCGTCCTCCCGGTTCCCGTCCCCGGCGGGGCCGGCTACGGGCGACGGCGCCATGCCCGCCGCCCGCGCGGCGACGCCCGCGTCCCCGAGGAGGGGCAGCAGGGCGGCGGAAGGGACGGCCGCGACGACGGCGCCCGCCGTGGAGGGGGCGACGGAGCCGTCGTCGAACTCCACCTGTCCGTTCCCCGCGGCGTCGAAGTTCAGGGAATCCAGCAACGCGTCGTCGAGGTCCCCGACGGCCTCGGGCAGGACGTCCTTATGCTGCCCGAGCACCTCGGCGACGAGGCCGCGGAAGTCCTCCCACGTGGCGCCGGAACGGAAGAGGGCCCGCGTGTCCAGGGAGCCCCGGCCGGGCTGGAACCAGACGGTCGTGTAGGAGCTGCCGGCGTCGCCGCCGAGGCTCGAGTACTGCGTCAGACGGACGGCGACCGCCTCCGGCGAGGCGGCGGTCAGGGCCGGCTGGACGTTCAGCTCGGCCACCCCGGAGGCCTGGCCCCGCGCGGCCGCCGCGAAGTCCCGGGCCGCCGCGGTGACGACCCCGCGCTGCGCCTCGGCGAACCCCGGGTGGCCCGGCCAGGCGAACCAGCGGCCGTAGACGTCCGGTGCCCGCCCGCCCAGGCTCACCCCCTCGAGTCCCGGCACCATCTCCTCGGGGAGGCCCCCGCCGCCCACCGCCGTCCGCGCCGAGAGGGCGGAGGGCACGAGCGCCGCGTCCGGGACGACGACGGGCGCCGGCGGGGCGCACGCGGCCAGCGCCAGGGCCAGGGCCGCGGAGGCGGCGAGGGCACACTGAAGCCGGAGTCGTCGGGGGGAGGTCATGGGTTCCAGTCTGCGGGGTGCCGGCGGACGAGGGGCGCCGGAAGGGCGCCCGGAGGGGGGATCGTTAGCAAACCTTTAGCTCGTGACGGCGGCGCGGACCGGCGACCGGGGACGGCTCAGGGCAAACCCCCATGGCGCCGCGCCGGGCCCGGGGACAGAATGGGGGACATGAAGTCACCGCTGTCCGCGATCCTCAATGTCATCTGGCTCCTCTTCGGCGGCATCTGGCTGGCCCTCGGCTACGTCCTGGCCGGCATCGTCTGCTGCCTGTTGATCGTGACCATCCCGTTCGGGATCGCCTCGTTCCGCATCGCCGCCTACGCGCTCTGGCCGTTCGGCCGCACGATCGTGGACCGGGGCGGACGCACCGGGCTGATGTCCACGATCGGCAACGTCATTTGGATCCTCGTGGCGGGACTGTGGATCGCGATCGGCCACGTGCTGACCGCCATCCCGATGTTCGTGAGCATCATCGGGATCCCGCTCGGCATCGCCAACCTCAAGCTGATCCCGGTCTCGCTCGTCCCGCTCGGCAAGGAGATCGTCCCGAGCGGCGCGCGGCTTCCCGCCTACCGCCACGCCTGAGCCGGGCGGTAGATTGTCCCCGGGGACGGCGGAGGCACCGCCCGTAGACCGTCAGACGAACAAGGGACTTCAGATGATCGCGATCGATCCGAACTACACCGGCGTGTGAAAGCTCGACCCGGCGCACAGCCGCGTCGGCTTCCAGGCCCGGCACGCCATGGTGACCAAGGTCCGCGGCGCCTTCAACGATGTCGAGGGGACCATCACGGTCGACGCCGAGGAGCCCAGGCACTCGAGCGTGCGGCTCGTGATCCAGGTGGCCAGCATCGACACGCGCAACGCCGACCGCGACCAGCACCTGCGCACGAACGACTTCTTCGACGCCCCGCAGTTCCCGGAGATCGTGTTCGAATCGACCCGGATCGACCAGGTCGAGGAGAACGGCTTCGTGGTCAACGGGCACCTGACCATCAAGGGCACGAGCCACGAGGTCTCCGTGCCGATCGAGTTCACGGGCGTCGAGCGGGATCCGTTCGGCCAGCTGCGGGCGGGCTTCGAGGGCAGCCGCCGGATCGACCGCAAGGACTACGGCGTGAACTGGAACGCGGCGCTCGATTCCGGCGGCGTCCTGGTCTCCGAGCCCGTGCTCCTGGAGTTCGAGCTCTCGGCCGTCAAGCAGGAGCAGGAATAGGGGAGTCCGCGCGGGTTCCGCCCACGGAATAAACGCTCCCCGTTTAAAGTTGAGTTGAGTAGACTCAAGTTTGAGTAGAGACAGTCCGTGCAGAGAGAGGAACCCCGTGGACGCCAAATTCACCACCCAGAGCCAGGAGGCGCTGTCCGCCGCCGGCATGAACGCCTCGACCGCGGGCAACCCGCAGGTCGAACCCGCCCACCTGCTCAAGGCGCTGATGGACAAGCGGGAATCGCTCGCCGTCGCGCTGCTGCGCGAGGCCGGGATCGACCCCGACGCGGTCTCCGTGCGCGCGAGCTCCGCGATCAAGGCCCTGCCCTCCAGCTCGGGCACCTCCGTGGCCCAGGCCCAGTACTCGCGGACCTTCCTGCAGCTCGTCGCCACGGCCCAGGCACTCGCCGCCGAGCAGGGGGACGCCTACGTGTCCGCCGAGATCCTGCTCCTCGCGCTCGCCGCCGATCCCGGTCCGGCCGGGACCGTGCTGCGCGAGGCCGGGGCCACGCCCGAGGCGCTCCGGGCCGCCCTGGGGGCGATCCGTGCGGGCCGCACGGTCGACGGGCCGGATCCCGAGGGCACCTTCCAGGCCCTCGAGAAGTACGGGACCGACCTCACCGCCACGGCGCGGGCCGGGCGGCTGGACCCCGTCATCGGCCGCGACGCCGAGATCCGCCGCGTCGTCCAGGTGCTCTCCCGCCGCACCAAGAACAATCCCGTCCTCATCGGCGAGCCCGGCGTCGGCAAGACCGCGGTCGTCGAGGGGCTCGCCCAGCGCATCGTCGCCGGCGACGTCCCGGAGTCCCTCAAGGGCAAGACCCTCATCGCGCTCGACCTCGGCGCCATGATCGCCGGTGCCAAGTACCGTGGCGAGTTCGAGGAGCGGCTCAAGGCCGTCCTCGAAGAGATCAAGGCCTCCGACGGCCAAGTCGTGACCTTCATCGACGAGCTGCACACCGTGGTCGGGGCCGGGGCCTCCGAGGGAGCCATGGACGCGTCCAACATGCTCAAGCCCATGCTGGCCCGCGGCGAGCTGCGCCTCATCGGCGCCACGACCCTGGACGAATACCGCGAGAACGTCGAGAAGGACCCGGCCCTCGAGCGCCGCTTCCAGCAGGTCTATGTGGGCGAGCCGAGCGTCGAGGACACGATCGGGATCCTGCGCGGGCTCAAGGAGCGCTACGAGGCCCACCACAAGGTCGAGATCGCCGACGCCGCGCTCGTCGCCGCCGCGACGCTCTCCCACCGCTACATCTCCGGGCGCCAGCTGCCGGACAAGGCGATCGACCTCGTCGACGAGGCGGCCTCGCGGCTGCGCATGGAGATCGACTCCGCGCCGGAGGAGATCGACCAGCTGCGCCGCGCCGTCGACCGCCTGACCATGGAGGAGCTCGCCCTCAAGGACGAGTCCGATCCCGGCTCCGTCGAGCGCCTCGGTGCCCTCCGCGCGGACCTCGCCGACAAGCGCGAGCACCTCGATGCCCTCAACGCCCGCTGGGAGGCGGAGAAGGCCGGCCTGAACCGGGTCGGCGACCTCAAGGTGCGTCTGGACGGGCTGCGCTCGCAGGCCGACGTCCTGCAGCGCGAGGGCGACCTCGAGCGCGCCTCCCGCCTGCTCTACGGGGAGATCCCGGAGCTGCAGCGCGAGCTCGACGCCGCGCAGGCCGCGGAGCAGCAGGAGGCCGGCGAGTCGATGGTCTCCGACGAGGTCACGGCGGAGGACATCGCGGAGGTCATCGAGGCGTGGACCGGGATTCCCGCCGGCCGCATGCTGCAGGGCGAGGGGCGGAAGCTGCTCGAGATGGAATCGCTGCTGGGTAGGCGCCTGATCGGCCAGTCCCGGGCCGTCGCGGCCGTCTCCGACGCCGTGCGGCGCGCCCGCGCCGGGATCTCCGATCCGGACCGCCCCACGGGCTCGTTCCTCTTCCTCGGGCCCACGGGCGTCGGCAAGACGGAGCTCGCCAAGTCCCTCGCCGACTTCCTCTTCGACGACGAGCGCGCGATGGTCCGGATCGACATGTCCGAGTACTCGGAGAAGCACAGCGTGGCGCGCCTCGTCGGGGCGCCCCCGGGATACGTCGGCTACGAGGAGGGCGGTCAGCTGACGGAGGCCGTGCGCCGCCGGCCCTACTCCGTCCTCCTGCTCGACGAGGTCGAGAAGGCCCACCCGGAGGTCTTCGACCTGCTGCTGCAGGTCCTCGACGACGGGCGCCTCACGGACGGGCAGGGCCGGACGGTGGACTTCCGCAACGTCATCCTGGTCCTGACGTCCAACCTCGGCTCGCAGTTCCTCGTGGACCAGTCGATCCCGGAGCAGGCGCGCAAGGACGCGGTCATGAACGTCGTGAACTCCTCGTTCAAGCCCGAGTTCCTGAACCGGCTCGACGAGGTCGTGATGTTCGAGCCGCTCACGGTCGAGGAGCTCGGGTCCATCGTGGACCTGCAGGTCGCCTCGCTTGCCCGGCGCCTGGCCGGGCGGCGCCTGGAGCTCGAGGTCGGCTCCGCGGCCCGCGAATGGCTCGCCCTCGCCGGATTCGACCCGGCCTACGGCGCCCGCCCGCTGCGGCGGCTCGTCCAGCGCCAGATCGGCGACCGCTTGGCGCGGGGCCTGCTCGACGGCTCGATCGCGGACGGCGACGTCGTCGAGGTGGCCGTGTCCGAGGACGGCACCGAGCTCGCGCTCACGTCCCGTCGGGCGGCAGGAGCGAACGGCTGACCGTGCCCTCCACGAGGACCAGGAAGCACGCGACGCTCCGGTCCCCGGCCTGCCACGTCCCCTGCGAGGGGCGGCTGAACTCGTAGTTCCACCGCCCCGCCGTCACGGCGTCGGGGTCGAGCTGGATCTCCTTGCAGGAGGCCTCGGCGGCGGCGGCGATCTCGCCGTCGCCGGGGTAGGCTCCGTCCTCGAGTTCCGCGATCCCGATGAGCTGCGCCGAGTGCCGCGTGGTGCAGGCGACGACGGTGGCCGGCTCGAGCGCCCCCGTGAAGCCGCTGAGGCAGTCCCCGGGCAGGAACTGCTCGGCCGGGACGTCGCGGGCGATGATCCCGTCGATGCCGGGGGCGGAGCGTTCGACCTCGGCGGCGGGGGATTCCCCGGCGCTTCCGGCCTCGACGAGGCGGCCGGTCGCGTAGACGACGAGCAGGACGACGGCGAGTGCGGCGACGACGAGCCAGACGGGCGACAGGCCCCAGATCGGGCGGACCTGGGTCTGCGCTGGACGGGCCGGCTGGTACGGGCTCGGCTCGCTGCGGTGTGGCTCCTCCACTGCGGCTCCCTGCGGTGGGCTGGGCTCTCTGGCGTCCCTTCCACTGTAGCCGCCACCGCACCGCGCGGAGACGGCGATCGGGGGCGAATCATGTTAACCTAGAAATACGAACGAACCAGTCACATATTCCGGGGCCTTTCCTCTCTAGCAGGGAACCACCACCGGATCTACCGAAAAAAGGGGGTCACGCCATGGGGCGCGGCCGTCAGAAGGCAAAAGCGACACGTCAGGCCCGGGATATGAAGTACTATTCCCCGGCCACCGATCTGTCCGCTCTCCAGCGCGAGCTCGGAGGCACCCGCAGTCGTGCCGGTGCCTCGACCACGCATGCCGAGGATTCCTACGACGCCGACTACGCGGAGTACGGAGCGAAGTATTCGGACGATGACGAAGAGGACGAGCAGCGCCGCATCGGGTGAGCGGCTGGCCATCGAGAACGCCCACCGGGCCGCGTTGCGTTCGATCGCACGCGTCGTGGACGACTCCGTAGAACCACAGGACCCCGGGACGGCGCGCGACGGGATCGCGCGCATGCTCTCCCGGGGTTCGGTGCTGCTCCTGACCGGCGCCGGCGTGTCCACGGATTCCGGCATCCCCGACTACCGGGGACCCAACGGCTCGCTCAAGCGGCACCGTCCCATGACGTTCCAGGAGTTCAAGTACGACGCCGGCGCGCGGCACCGCTACTGGGCCCGCAGCTTCGTGGGGTGGCGGCACATGGCCGGCTCCGAGCCGAACGCGGCGCACCATGCGCTCGCCGAGTTCGAGCGCCGCGGCTGGGCCACGGGGATCGTCACGCAGAACGTCGACGGGCTGCACGCCCGCGGCGGTTCCTCCACCGTCGTCGCGCTTCACGGCGACCTCGACCGCGTGGGCTGCCTCGTGTGCGGCTTCGTCGAGGACCGCGATGCGCTCGACGCGCGGCTCGACGCCGCCAATCCCGGCTACGTCGAGCGGATCGAGCTCGACCCCTCCCTCGTGAACCCCGACGGCGACGTGACCCTCGAGGCGCGCCACGTCGACGAGTTCCGGATGGTGGGCTGCCTGAACTGCGGCAGCGAGGAACTCAAGCCGGACGTCGTCTACTTCGGCGAGGGCGTCCCCGCGGCCCGCAAAGAGGAGATTGCACGACTGGAGGACAAGTCATCCAGTCTGCTCGTGGTCGGCTCCAGCCTGGCCGTGATGAGCGGGTACAAGCTGCTCCTCGACGCGGTCCGCGCCGGAAAGCAGGTGGGGATCATCAACGGCGGGCCCACGCGCGGGGACGCCAAGGCCGACTGGCGCTGGCGCACGCGCGTCGCCCCGGCCCTCGAGCAGCTGCTCGAGGACGTCGGGGGATTGGCACCCCGGGACCGGGGCCCCGGGAACTAGCGGCTGGCCGCGTACTCGCCGCGCATCAGCACTGCGCCGCCGTCGACGCCCTTGGCGCCCTGGACGAAGTCGGGCCCGGCGGAGGCCGCGGCGTCGTCGAGCGCGCCGACGGTTCCCATGGCCCAGGCCGGCATGCCGCGGCCGTTCAGGCGCGCGATCGCGGCGTCCGCGGACGCGGCGTCGACGATGGCGACCATGCCCACGCCGAGGTTGAGCGTGCGCTCGAGGTCGGCCTGCGGGACGCCGCCGAGCTCGGAGACCAGACGGAACACGGCGGGCAGCTCCCACGTGGAGCGGTCGACCGTCGCCATGAGGCCCCGCGGCAGGACGCGGGCCAGGTTCGCGGCCAGCCCGCCGCCCGTGACGTGGCTGAAGCCGTGGACGGGCGCGGCGGCCGGGCCGTTGAGCGTGCGGACCAGGTCCAGGCAGTCGGCCGTGTAGATGCGGGTCGGCTCGAGGAGCTCCTCGCCGAGGGTGCGCCCCAGCTCGGAGACCTCGCGGTCCAGGGCCCAGCCCGCGTGGTTGACGACGCGGCGGACCAGGGAGTAGCCGTTGGAGTGGATGCCGGAGGCCGCCATGCCGATCACGACGTCTCCCGTGCGCACGCGCTCGGGGCCGAGGAGGGCGTCCGCCTCGACGACACCCGTGGCGGCGCCCGCCACGTCGTATTCGTGCTCGCCGAGCAGGCCCGGGTGCTCGGCGGTCTCGCCGCCGACGAGGGCGGTCCCGGCGAGCGTGCAGGCCTCGGCGATGCCACGGACGATGTCGGCGATCCGCTCCGGGACCACCTTGCCGCACGCGATGTAGTCGGTCATGAACAGGGGCTCGGCGCCGACCACGACGATGTCGTCGACGACCATGCCGACGAGGTCGTGGCCGATCGTGTGGTGGATGTCCATGGCCTGGGCGATCGCGACCTTGGTCCCGACGCCGTCCGTGGAGGTCGCGAGGAGCGGCTTCTTGTAGGAGAGCAGGCGCGAGGCGTCGTAGAGCCCCGCGAATCCGCCGACGCCCCCGAGTACCGAGTCGTTGTGCGTGGCCTTGATGGCCCCCTTCATGAGTTCGACGGCGCGGTCGCCCGCCTCGACGTCGACGCCGGCGGAGGCGTAGGTGATGCCGGCGGGCTGCTGCGGGGTGGGGGAGGTCATGCGGTGCGCGTCCTTACTTGGTGCTGGGGGTCTTGTCGGCGGCGGTCAGCGAGGCCTCGAGCTCCGCGTCCGGTCCCGGATCGCAGCCGTCGGAGACGCCCGCGTTGGCCCGCTCCAGGAGGTTCTTGCCGAGGCGGTCGGCGGCGGGCAGGTCGATCGGGTAGTCGCCCGTGAAGCAGGCGGTGCACAGGCGGCTCCGCTCCTGCCGCGTGGCCCCGATCATGCCGTCCTCGGAGATGTACGCGAGGGAGTCGGCGCCGATGGACGTCGTGATCTCGTCGATCGTGGCGCCGTTGGCGATGAGCTCGGCCCGGGAGGCGAAGTCGATGCCGTAGAAGCACGGCCACTTCACGGGCGGAGAGGAGATCTTCACGTGCACCGCGGCCGCGCCGGCCTCGCGCAGCATCCGCACGATCGCCCGCTGGGTGTTTCCGCGGACGATCGAGTCGTCGACGACGACGACGCGCTTTCCCTTGATGACGGGCTCGAGCGCGTTGAGCTTGAGCCGGATCCCGAGCTGGCGCAGGGTCTGCGAGGGCTGGATGAAGGTGCGGCCCACGTACGCGTTCTTCACGAAGCCGTGCGCGAACGGGATCCCGGACTCCTCGGCGTAGCCGATCGCCGCCGGGGTGCCGGATTCGGGGACGGGGATGACGATGTCCGCCTCGGCGTGGTTCTCGCGGGCCAGCTGGCGGCCCATTTCGACGCGCGACTCGTACACGGAGCGGCCGTTGATCGCGGCGTCCGGGCGGGCCAGGTAGACGTACTCGAAGACGCAATGGGATGGCGTGGCCTCCGCGAAGCGCTGCGTGCGGATGCCGTCCTCGTCGATCGCGATGAACTCGCCGGGCTCGATCTCGCGGATGAAGCTCGCACCGACCGTGGCCAGGCCGGCCTGCTCCGAGGCCACGACCCAGCCGCGCTCGAGGCGGCCCAGGACGAGCGGGCGGACGCCGTGCGGATCCCGGGCGGCGTAGAGCGTGCCCTCGTTCATCATGACGAAGCAGAAGGCGCCGCGCAGCTTCGGCAGCAGCTTCAGCGTCGTCTCCTCGAGGGAGGTCCCCTCCTCGCCGCGCAGGAGCGCCGTGACGAGCGCCGTGTCCGTCGTGTTGCCCTGGGCGAGCTCGCCGCGGAACTTGCTGCCCTGCTCGGAGACGACCATCTCCATGAGCTCGGCCGTGTTGATGAGGTTGCCGTTGTGGGCCAGGGCGACCGTGCCCTCGGCCGTCGCGCCGAGGGTCGGCTGGGCGTTGGCCCAGTGGCTCGCGCCCGTCGTCGAATAGCGGCAGTGGCCGATGGCGATGTGCCCGGTCATGGAGTTCAGCGTGTTCTCGTCGAACACCTGGGAGACCAGACCCATGTCCTTGTAGACGTTGATCCGCTTGCCGTCGGAGGTGGCGATGCCGGCCGACTCCTGGCCGCGGTGCTGCAGGGCGTAGAGGCCGTAGTAGGTCAGCTTGGCGACGTCCTCGCCGGGTGCCCAGACGCCGAAGACGCCGCACTCGTCCTGCGGCCCCTTCTCGTCGGGCAAGAGATCATGCGAAAGTCTTCCGTCACCACGCGCCATGTGCACCATTCTCTCATGCGGTCCGCGTGCCCGCGCCCCCGGATCCCGCGCGTGACGCGGCGCCCGGGCGGCGGCTCAGGCGGCGTCGTCGGGCTCGACGGGGACCGCGGTCCCGTGCCGGGCGCGCTGGCGCAGGATCCGGTCCACGGCCAGGTAGGCGAGCGCGCCCACGAGCACTCCGGCGAGCCCGAAGAGCACCGCGAGGAACCCCGCGACGGCGGCGCGGGTGAACTCGGCGCTCTCCTCGCCCGTGTAGGCGGAGACGAGCGCTGCGAGGATGCCGAGCGCGGCGCCTGCGCCGAGGAACGGCCAGAACCTCGGCGCGCTGCGGACCTCGACCTCGATGCGGCCGTCGTCGTGTGCGGGGCCGTCGGGGGAGGGGGTCGGATCAGGCGTGGACATGCCTTAAAGGGTACCGAAGAGCGGGAGCACGCCGGACAGCGAGGCGCGGACCCCGGAAGCCGAGACGCGGCCGGCCGCCACGGCCTCGTCCCATGACAGGTCCCCCGCGGCCAGCGCGAGCCACGTCTGGGCGTCCGTTTCGACGACGTTCGGCGGCGTGCCGCGCGTGTGGCGGGGGCCCGGGATGCACTGGGCCACGCCGAACGGGGGGACGCGGACCTCCACGGAGTTGCCCTCGGCGGCCGCGGAGAGCTCCTCGAGGGCGTACCGGACGGCGGTCGCTGCGGAGGGCCGCGGCACGGCCGCCACGTCCGAGCCGGCCCCGCGCCAGGCGCGCAGGGCGGCGAGCCCGGAGTCAGCGGCAATGCGGCGCTTGACGGCCACGGTCAGTCCAGCACGGCGACGACGGGGGCCGCGAGGCGGATCCGCCCCACGGCCTGTCCGCCGCCGAGGACGGGCCGGTTGGTCAGCTCGAGGGCCGTGGAGAGCCGCCGCGTGTCGAGGGCGCCAGCCGCGGCGAGCAGGGTCAGCCCCACGAGCGTCGCGGCGCGTCCGTTGCCGTCGAGCATCTTGAGCGCGCAGGCCGTGCCGTCCGGTGCCCCGAGGATCAGCACGCCCTCGGCCCCGAGCTTGGCGATGACCCCCGTCTCCTCCATGACCACCGTGTTCTCCTCGCCGTGGCCGTGGACGGCCCACGGGTAGTCGAGCATCGCGGTGGCGATCGTCGTGGCCCGCGCGTCGGAGGCCTTGTTGCCGGGTGAGCGGGACAGCCGCGAGGTCGCCCGGGCCAGCCCGCGCAGCGAGATCGCGGGAACGGGGGCGCCGCAGCCGTCGACGGCGAGGTGCGCGATCCGCTCGTCGGCGTATTCCTCGACGACCTCGACCACGCGGCGCTGCAGCGGGTGCCCCGGGTCCAGGTAGGACTCCGTGTCCCAGCCGTTCTCCGTGCAGGCCCAGAGGAACGCGGCATGCTTGCCGGAGCAGTTGAAGGCGAGTCGCGAGCGTGCGGCTCCGGAGCGCACGAGCTCCGTCCGCGTCGCCTCGTGCTGGGGCCACGCCTCGGGGCAGCGCAGCGCGGACTCGTCGAGCCCCGCCTTGGCCAGCATGGACGCGGCGAGGTCCATGTGCTCGCGGCTGCCCACGTGGCTCGCGCAGGCCAGGGCCACCTCGGCGCCGCGCAGCGGGACGCCGGACTGCATCGAGGCCAGGGCCTGGAACGGCTTGAGGGTCGATCGCGGGAAGACGGGGGCGGCGCCGTCGCCGAGCTCGAGCAGGACGTCGCCGCCCGGACCCACGACGACGGCCGTGCCCTGGTGGCGCGACTCGACGAAGCCGTTCCGGTCGACGACGGCAAGGTCCACGGCATCGGCCGAGGTGAAGGTTTCGGGCATGACTCCCAGTCTAGGGGCGCGGCGGACCGGGTCCGGGCCGAGGGGGACGACGCCGGGGCCGCGCCCGGGCGTCGGGCGAAGGCTACGGGGCGGGGGAGAGGAACGCGACGAGGAAGTCCGAGCCGGGCGTGAAGGGGCGCAGCTCCCACGTGGAGAAGCGGGCGTCGACGACGAGGCCCGCCGCGGCGGCGTCGGCCGCGAACTCCCCGGGAGCGTACCCCCGGTCCAGGCCGAAGCCGACGACGAGGCGCCCGTCCTCGGCCAGGTGCTCACGGATCCGGCCCAGCACCCGGGCCCCTGAAGCCGGGGCGATGAAGAGCAGGACGTTCCCCGCGCAGACGGCGAGGTCGAAGCGGAGCGGGGCACCGGCGTCGTCCGCCAGATCCAGCTCCGCGAGGTCCCCCACGCGCCAATCGGAGCCGGGGTGATCGGCCCGCGCGGCCGCGATGAGCGCCGGATCCACGTCCACGCCGAGCACCCGGTGGCCGCGGGCGGCGAGCGCGCCGCCGACGCGCCCCGGCCCGCACCCGGCGTCGAGCACGCGGGCCCCGCGCGGCAGCATCGCGTCCACCGTCCGCGCCTCGCCGTCGAGGTCCGCGCCCTCGGCGCGCATCGCGGCGAAGCGGTCGATGTACCACTGCGAATGCCCGGGCGAGGCGCGGACCTTGGCTTCCCACCGTGTTTCCTCACGCATGATGACAGCCTACGACCCCCGCGGCGCGGGCGATCCCCGGTAGGCTGGGGGATCGTGAAGGTACTCGTCATCGGCCCCGGTGGCCGCGAACACGCCCTTGTCCGCTCCCTGCTCGCCGACCCCTACGTCGAGTCCGTGGTCTGCGCCCCGGGTAACGCCGGGATCGCCCAGGACGTCGAGGTCCGGCCCGTCGACGCCCAGGACCCGGCCGCCGTCGTGACCCTGGCCCGCGCGCTCGGCTCCGACCTCGTCGTCGTCGGACCCGAGGCCCCGCTCGCCGCTGGCGTCGCCGATGCGCTCGCCGAGGCCGGCATCCCCGTCTTCGGGCCCACCCGGGCCGCGGCCCGGCTCGAGGCCTCCAAGGCGTTCGCGAAGGAGGTCATGGCGGAGGCCGGCGTGCCCACGGCCATGGCCCGCGTCGCCGAGAACGCCGAGGAGGCGGCCGACGCGCTCGACGCCTTCGGCGCCCCCTACGTCGTCAAGGACGACGGGCTCGCCGCCGGCAAGGGCGTCGTGGTCACCCAGGACCGCGCGGAGGCCCTCGCCCACGCCGAGGCCTGTTTCGCCGCCGGCGGCACCGTGGTGATCGAGGAGTTCCTGGACGGCCCCGAGGTCTCCCTCTTCGTCATCTCCGACGGCAAGCACGCCGTCCCCCTGGCCCCGGCCCAGGACTTCAAGCGCATCTTCGACGGCGACGAGGGCCCCAACACGGGAGGCATGGGCGCCTACACGCCGCTCCCGTGGCTGCCCGTGGGCTTCGTCGACGAGGTCATGGAGCGCGTCGCCTACCCCGTGATCCGCGAGATGGCCAGCCGCGGCACCCCGTTCACGGGCGTGCTGTATTGCGGTCTGGCGCTGACCCGCCGCGGCGTGCGCGTGATCGAGTTCAACGCGCGCTTCGGCGATCCCGAGACCCAGGCGGTCCTCGCCCGGCTCAAGACCCCGCTCGGCGGCGTGCTGCTCGCCGCGGCGCGCGGCACGCTCGACGACGCCGAGCAGCTGCGCTGGCGCAGCGAGACGGCCGTGGGCGTCGTGCTCGCCTCGGCCGGCTACCCCGGGACCCCGCGCACGGGCGACGTGATCGGGGGCCTCGAGGAGGCCGCGGCGCTGCCCGGCGTCTCGGTCCTGCACGCTGGCACCGCGCTGGACGACGACGGGGCGGTCGCCACCGCGGGCGGGCGCGTGCTCGCCGTCGTCGGGCTCGGCGAGGGGCTCGACGCCGCGCGCGAGGCCGCCTACGCCGGCGTCGCGAAGATCCGGATCGACGGCGGCCAGTTCCGCACGGACATCGCGCTCAAGGCGGCGCAGGGCGGGATCGAGCCCGGGTTGCCGGGCACGGGCCACGGCGGCGGGGGATCCCTCTGATGGCCGGCTTCGCGGCACGGGCCGCCGTGCTGGACGGCTGGAGGCACGTGTACTCCGGCAAGGTGCGCGACCTCTACGCGCCCGAGGACCCCGCCCTCGACGACCGCGTGCTCGTCGTCGCGAGCGACCGGATCAGCGCCTACGACTTCGTCCTGGACACCGAGATCCCGGACAAGGGCAAGGTGCTGACCCAGTTGAGCCTGTGGTGGTTCGAGACCCTCGGCGGGATCGCCAACCACGTCCTCTCCACCGATGTCCCCGAGGCCGTCGCCGGGCGGGCCATGGTGTGCCGCAAGCTGGAGATGTTCCCGGTCGAGTGCATCGCCCGCGGCTACCTGACCGGCTCGGGCCTGGCGGAGTACCGGGCCTCGCGGACCGTGTGCTCGCTGCCGCTGCCCGAGGGCCTCGTGGACGGCTCGCGCCTCGAACCCGCGCTCTTCACGCCGTCGGCCAAGGCCGAGGTCGGCGAGCACGACGAGAACATCAGCTACGCCCAGGTCGAACAGCTCGTGGGCGCCGACGCCGCGAACGAGCTGCGCCGGCTGACGCTCGAGGTCTACACGAGCGCGGAGGCCGTGGCCCGCGAGCGCGGGATCATCCTCGCCGACACCAAGGTCGAGTTCGGCGTGGACCCCGCCACGGGCGCCGTGACGCTCGGCGACGAGGTGCTCACCCCGGACTCCTCGCGGTTCTGGGACGCCGCGCTCTACGCCCCCGGCCGCGCCCAGCCGTCGTTCGACAAGCAGTACGTGCGCGACTGGCTCACGGGACCGGACTCCGGTTGGGACAAGGCGTCCGGCGAGCAGCCTCCGGCGCTGCCCGCCGACGTCGTCGAGCGCACGCGCGCCCGCTATGTCGAGGCCTACGAGCGCCTCACCGGGCGGGCCTTCAGCGCCTGAGCGTCCACGAGGCGCCCCGGGTTCCGACGCACGGGCGCGCCTCAGCGCTTGGAGGAGCGGATCTCCGTGGCGAGCTCGATCGCGAGGGAGGCACGGTCCGGCGACCCGGCCGAGGCGAAGGCCCGCTGGGCGCTCGCGAGGTGCTCGAGGGCGTCCTGGGGCCGGCCCGTGCCCACGAGGGAGCGGGCCGTGAGCAGGTCCAGCTCGCCCTGGAGGTGCTGGGACAGGAGCTCGCGGCCCTCGATGACCGGCTCGAGCTGCTCGAGGGCCTGGTCCGGCTGGCCGTTCAGGTGCAGCCAGCGGCCGCGGATCAGCTGGAGCTCGAGGGACTCGGCCGGATTGCCGCCGATGACGCTCAGGGCCAGCTCGGCCCGCTCGATGCACTGCAGCGTCTCCTCCTCGACGACGCCGGCGGCGAGGCGCATCGAGGCCGAGGCCTTGTTGAAGCGCGCCCACAGCTCGATGTCGCTCGCGGGGCGCAGGCGCTCGGCGGCGAGGCGGTGGTTGAGCAGCCCGGCCTCGATGTCCTGGCGCTTGAAGGCGACATTGCCGATCGCCCAGTAGGCGCTGCCCGCCGTCTGGCTCGGCGCGCCCTGGGCGACGGCCTCGGACAGCGTCTGGCACGTGGACCAGGCCTGCTCGAGCTGGCCGGACTCGGCGAGCGAGGCGATCAGCGCGTAGAGGGAGCCGATGTAGATGAGCGAGTCGCCCGGGAGCTCGCGGCCCTGTTCGACGGCCTTGAGGGCGTGTTCGACGGCGATGTGGAGCTTTCCCAGGCCCAGGTAGGCATTCGCGACGAGCGTCTCGGCGCGCACTTTGAGCGCGAGCGATTCCTCGGTCAGCGGGTGCGTGAGCACCTCCTCGGCGGCCGCGCGGTAGTCGTCGAAGCGGCCCTGGTCCCTCAGGGCCTCCGCGCGCAGGAACATCATGTTCCACCAGGCGCTCGAGTTCTTCAGGCGCAGGGCGACCGTCGCGGCCTCCATGGACGTGGCCTCCGCATCCGTGTACTCGCGGGCGAGGTAGGACTGGCGGGCCCGGTGCTCGAGCAGCACGAACTCTGCCTCGTCGGCGGAGACGGGGGTGTTCCAGGACTCCATGACCTCGCGGTCCAGCTCCAGCCGGGCCGAGAGCTCCGTGATGATCTCCGAGGTGGGCTCGCGGCTGCCGGTCTCCAGCAGGGAGATGTAACTCGTGGAGTACTTGCCGGCACCAAGCTGCGCCTGGGTCAGTTTGTGCCGCAGGCGGGCCTGCCGCAGCTTCTCTCCGAATTTGATGCCCAATGGAGCCCCTTAGCTTGCATGGTCGAAATCTCGGGTGGTTAAGTCCGGCAAGTGCATCAAAGCGAGCCCTTGACGAATCGCGTTTCCACTAATTTACAATGAATGTTAAGTGGAACGCCACTTGATAAGGGCTGTGTTGAGTACCTTTTGAAGGAGTAGAGCATGAAGAAGTTCTTTGCGGCGTTCGCTGCAGCGTCGGCCCTGGCCGGCGCCGCTTTCCTGGCAGTGGGGGACTGGCCGCACGCGACCACCACCTCGGCGGAGACGACCCAGAGCGTGGCCGTTGGCGATTGGCCGCACCGCGCCCTCAAGGTCGGCGACTGGCCGCACGCCACCATCAATGTCGGCGACTGGCCGCACAGCACCACCACGGCTAAGGTCGGCGACTGGCCGCACTAGATGCCGACGCCCTGACGCACGACGGCGCCTCCCCCCACGGTGACGTGGCGGGAGGCGCCGGCGCGTCCGGAGCTAGACCAGGCTGTCCTTCCAGGCACGGTGCAGGGCGGCGAAGCGGCCGTCCGCGGCGACGAGCTCGGCCGGCGTCCCGTCCTCCACGATCCGGCCGCCGTGGACCACGAGCACCCGGTCGGCGATCTCGACCGTCGAGAGGCGGTGCGCGATGATGAGCGCCGTCCGCTGGCCCAGGAGCTTGCGCAGGCCCTCCTGCACGAGCCGCTCGCTCGGGATGTCGAGCGAGGAGGTCGCCTCGTCCAGGATCAGCACGGCCGGATCGGCCAGGAAGGCCCGGGCGAAGGAGATCAGCTGGCGCTGTCCCGCCGAGACCCGGCCGCCGCGCTTGTTCACATCGGTGTCGTAGCCGTCGGGCAGGGAGAGGATGAACTCGTGGGCGCCGACGGCCCGGGCCGCGAGGACGACCTCCTCCCGGCTGGCCCCGGGCCGGCCGAGGGCGATGTTCTCGGCGACGGAGCCGGAGAACAGGAAGGCCTCCTGCGTCACCATGACCACGGCCCGGCGCAGGTCCGCGTTGGAGAGCCCGCGCAGGTCGACGCCGTCGAGCGTGACGGCGCCGGAGCGGACGTCGTAGAACCGGGCGACGAGCTTGGCGATCGTGGACTTGCCCGCGCCCGTCTGGCCGACCACGGCGACGGTCTGCCCCGCCGGGATGTCCAGGGAGAACGTGGGCATGACGACGGGCCCGTCGCCGTAGCCGAACTCCACGTCCTCGAAGCGGACCTCGCCGCGCGGATCCTCGAGCCGGACCGGCTGGGAGGGTTCGACGACGGTCGGCTGCTCCTCGAGGAGGCCGGAGACCTTCTCGAGCGCGGCCGTGGCGGCCTGCAGGGAGCTGTAGAACATGGCGATGGACTCCACGGGCTGGAAGACGCGCTTGCAGGCCAGCAGCAGGGCCACGAGCACGCCGACGGCGAGCGTGCCGTCCAGGACGCGGAACCCGCCGAGCAGGAGCACTGTCGCCACGGTCAGGTTGCCGAGCAGCACGAGCGTGGGCTGGAGGATCCCGAAGAGGTTGATGGAGCGGATGGAGTTGTCCCGGTACTCGCCCGCGACGTCGTCGTAGCGCTCGTTGTTCTCCCGCTCCCGGCGGAAGGCCTTGACCGCCCGGATGCCCGTCATGGTCTCCACGAACGTCGTGATGAGCCGTGCGGAGACCACGCGGGACTCGCGGTAGAGCAGTTCCGAGCGCTTCTGGTACCAGCGGAAGACCACGGCGATCGGCACGGCCGCGCAGAGCACGACGAGCCCGCTGCGCCAGTCCAGCAGGAAGATGCTCGCCGCCGTGAAGACGATGAACACGACGCCGGAGACGAGCTGGGACACGCCTTGGTCCAGGAGCTCGCGCAGGGTCTCCAGATCGGAGGTCTGCCGGGAGATGACGCGGCCGGACGTGTAGTTCTCATGGAACTCGAGGCTCAGGCGCTGCGTGTGCCGGAAGACGCGCAGGCGCAGGTCCAGGAGCATCGCCTGGCTGACCTTGGCCGTGCAGAGGTTGTACCAGCCGAGCAGGCCGCCCGCGAGCACGGCGGCGACGAGATACAGGCCGCCCGTCACGCCGAGCGCGGCGGCCCGCCCGGCGATCAGCTCGGGCAGGGCCCAGTCGATCGCCCACGCGATGATGAGTGGGAACGAGGCGCGGGCCAGGTTGGAGACGACGACGAGGACGATCGTCAGGGCCAGCATTCCGCGCAGGGGGCCGGCGAGGAGCGCGAGCAGGCGCCACGAACGCGCGCGGACGCGCTGGCGGTCGTCGCGGTCCAGGACGATCTGGTCCTCGCCCGCGACCCCGTGGCGGGGCTTCTCCGGTGTTGCGCTCATCGCTTCTCCTCCCCGGCGTCCAGGACCTCTTCGACGCTCGGCGGCTCGTCGAGGCTGGCAATGACATGGCGGTAGTGGTCGCTGCGCCGCAGGAGCTCGGCGTGGGTGCCCACGTCGATGATCCTCCCGCCGTCGAGCAGGGCCACGCGGTCGGCCAGCATGACGGTCGACGGGCGGTGGGCGACGATCAGCGTGCTGGTCCGGGCGAGGACCTCGCGCAGGCGCTCCGTGACGGCCTCCTCGGTCTTGACGTCGAGGGCGGAGAGCGGGTCGTCGAGGACCAGAAGCCGCGGCTTGGCCGCGATCGCCCGCGCGAGCGCGATCCGCTGCCGCTGGCCCCCGGACAGGGACAGGCCCTCCTCGCCGATGAGCGTGTCGACGCCGTCGGGCAGCGAGTGGACGAAGCCGGCCTGCGCCGTCTCGAGGGCCTCGGCGAGCGCGTCGTCGGGGGACTGGCCCGGCGAGGGGCGGGCCCCGAGCAGGACGTTGTCCCGGATGGAGGAGGAGAACAGGGTCGTGTCCTCGAAGGCGACGGCGATCGCGGTCCGCAGCGCCTCGACGTCGTACCGGCGCACGTCCACGCCGTCCAGCAGGATCTGCCCTCCCGTGGCCTCATAGAGCCGCGGCACGAGCTGCAGGAGGGTGGACTTGCCGCTGCCCGTCGTGCCGACGAGCGCCATCGTCTCCCCGGGCAGGATCTCCAGGTCCACGCCGTCCAGCACGGGGGTGGAACCGGGCTTCGCGTCGGGGAAGCGGAAGGAGAGCCCGCGCAGCTCGAGGTGTCCGCGCGGCGAGGCCGGGGCCTCGGCCGCGGCGGGTGAGGTGATGGTGTTGGGCGTGTCCATGACGTCGTAGTGGCGGTCGAGCGCCGTCTTGGTGGTCAGGGTCATGCCCAGCAGCATGCCGATGCCCTCGACGGGGCCCGCGAGCACGGCGGCCGTGGCGAAGAACGCGACGACCTCGCCGACCGTGAGCTCGCCGCGGGCCGTGAGCCAGACGCCGACGAAGAGGCCGATCCCGAGCGTGATCTCCGGGACGGAGACCACGAACATCAGGAAGCCGGAGAGCGAGCGGGCCTTGCTGATCTCGGTGTCCCGCAGCCGTTCGGCCTGGACGCTGAAGCCCTCGAGGGCGTGACGGCCGCGGCCGAACGCCTTGAGCACGCGGATCCCGTGCACCGATTCCTCGACCGTTGTGGCGAGGTCGCCGGCCTGGTCCTGGCTGAGCCGGCTCGCGGCGCGGAAGACGTTGCGGAAGTAGAAGGCGCGGATCGTGATCGGGATCGCGCCCGCGAGGTAGATCGTGCCGAGCAGCCAGTTGCTGGAGAACATCAGCACGAGGCCGACGACGACCGTGACCGTGGCGACGACGAGCATGATGGAACCGAAGGCGAGCCAGCGCCGGATCAGCCCGAGATCCGCCATGGAACGGGAGAGGAGCTGGCCGGAGCCCCACTTGTCGTGGAAGGCGACGGGGAGGTCCTGCAGGTGGCGGTAGAGCCTCACGCGCAGCTGCGTCTCGATCCGGGCGGCCGGCGTGATGACGAAGACACGGCGCAGGTAGACGAGAACGGCCTCGAGGAGGCCGAGCCCCGCGACGACGCCCGCGGCGATCCAGACCTCGGTGCTCGCCCCGCCGGCGTGCAGCACCGAGTTGACGAGGCCGCGCAGGACCTGCGGGATGGTCAGGGCGACGACGCCGGCGGCCAGGGCGCAGAGGAAGCCGAGGAGCAGGCGCGGGAGGATGGGCTTCAGCTGCGGCGCGAGTCGGCCAAAGGTCTTGAGCAGGGGCGTGTTCTCGCCGGGAGTGGAGTGGCCCGTCTGGTGCTGCACCACGCGTGGTGACCTCGATCCATGGTTGTTTGCCTACAGCAAGCAAATCCACCCTACCCCGAGCGGTTGGCAGTCATCAATCGCGCAGTGCCGCCGCGGTCGCCATCGGACCGGCGCCCGGTCAGGCCGGGCGCGCCGTGAGCGTCACGACGACGGCCTCGGGCGGGCACGCGATCCGGATCGGCGCGAAGCGGGACGTGCCGATCCCGGCCGAGACGTTGAGCGGGACCTCGCGGCCGGAATGCTCCCACCAGGAGAGGCCGCGGGCGCGCCACGTCGGGAGGTCGCAATTGCTCACGAGCGCGCCGTAGCCCGGCAGGCACACCTGCCCGCCGTGGGTGTGGCCCGCGAAGACGACGTCGGCGCCCGCGTCCACGAACGTGTCCAGGACGCGCTGGTAGGGAGCGTGGGCCAGGGCGATGCGCACGTGCGGGGCCTCTCCGGAGGTGGACGAGCCGCGCGGCCACCCGGCGAACGCGTCCCGGCGCAGGTGCGGATCGTCGACGCCGGAGAAGTCGAGCCGCAAGGGACCCCACGGCACCGACTGGTGCCGGTTGCTGAGGTTGATCCAGCCCGCCGAGCCGAAGGCCTCGTGCATCCGCCGCCACGGCAGCTCGTCGCGGGCCGCGCTGCGCGGCGGGCCGGATGGGCCGCGGAGGTAGCGCAGCGGGTTCTTCAGGCGCGGCGCGAAGTAGCAGTTCGAGCCCGGGACGAACACGCCCGGCACCTCGAGCAGCGGCTCGAGCGCCTCCAAGAGGGCCGGGACCGCGTCGTGGTGGCTGAGGTTGTCGCCCGTGTTGACCACGAGGTCGGGACGCAGCCCGGCGAGCGAGCGAAGCCACTGCCGCTTGGACTCCTGCCCGGGCACCATGTGGATGTCGCTCAAGTGCAGGACGCGCAGCGGCGCCGCGCCGCGCGGGAGCACGGCGAGCGACTCATGGCGGACCTGGAAGCGGTTCCGCTCGGAGAGCCCGTAGCCGAACGCGAGGCCGCCCGCGGCGAGCGCCGCGCCGGCGGCCCAGGCGCCCTTGGTGGCGATCCTGGACAGTTCCCCCGCCACGCCCATGCCTACTCGTCGTCCTCCGGCGGGGTCGGCTCGTCCTGGCCGCCGCCGTTGCCTCCACCGGCGTCGTTCCCCCCGCCGTTGTCATTACCGCCGGAGTCGTTTCCGCCTCCGTTGTCGTTGCCCCCGGAGTCGTTGCCGCCGCCGTTGTCGGAGGAGTCGTTGCCGGAGTTCCGCGGCGCCGACGGGCTCGGCGTGACGACCGGTGCCGGGCGGGAATCGGGACGGCCGAAGCCCTCGGCCGGGTAGTACCCGACGACGTCCTTCATGTACGCGAGCCACATCGGCGAGGCGAAGGTCGAGGAATCCGCCTGCGGGTACAGCTGCCCGTTGATCCGCGTCGAGAAGATGTTCTCGTTGCCGGTGTTGCGGCCCACCCACGCGGCGGTCGAGACGCCCGTCGTGTAGCCCACGAACCACGTGGAGGAGGCGCCGTTGTTCGTGCCCGTCTTGCCGGCGATCGGGACGTTGACGGTGCCGCGGGCGACACGCTGGGAGGCGATCTTGGAGAGCGTGCCGTTGAGGTTGCGGACGACCTTCTCGTCGATCTGCTGCGAGCAGTCGACGCCGGGGACCTTGTACTGGTTCCCCGCCGCGTCCTCGACGGAGGTCAGGGCACGGGGCTTGCAGTACTCGCCCTCGTTGGCGAACGCCGCGAACGCCGCGGCCTGGGAGAGCGGGGTGATCTGGGCGGAGCCGAGGACGAACGAGGGGTTCGCGGGTGAGATCCCGAGCGTCTCGCCCGTTTCCTTGTCCTGATTGGACTGGTCGAGGACCCCGAGACGTGCCGTGGCGTCGGCGATGTCGCACAGGTCGAGCTGGGCGGCCTGGGCCACCGTGGCCGTGTTGATCGACCAGTAGAGCCCGTAGTCGACGTTCATCGAGCGCTTGAAGCCGGCGGAGGCGTTGTTGACGTCCCAAACGCCATCGTCGGAGTACGTCCGCACGGAACCGCCCGGGAGGCACGAGGCCTTCCACTGGTAGGTGTCCGGATACTTGTCCCGGCGCGCGTCGACCGTGTCCCACATGTTGTGGCCGGATTCGAGCCACGCGAGCGTCGTGTAGGGCTTCATCGTGGAGCCGCCCTGGAAGCCTCCCGAGCCGCCCAGCGAGCGTTCCACGGCGAAGTTGAACTCCGTGTACTCGGTGCCGTCCTGCGGGCCGTACTGCTTGTTCTGCGCCATGGCGAGGATGTTGCCGGTGCCGGGCTCCACGGAGACCAGGGCGGTGCCGAGATTGGACTCGTCGTCGGCCGGGATGGCGTTCCTGGTCTCCGTCTCCGCCTCCTTCTGCAGGCGCGGGTCGAGCGTCGTCTTGATGGTCAGGCCGCCGCGGAAGAGCAGGCGCGTGCGGTCCTCGACCGTCTTGCCGAACGAGGCGTCGGAGGTGATGAGGCGGGAGACGTAGTCGCAGAAGTTGGCGGCGGTGCGCGCGGCCACGCAACCGGACTTCAGCTCGCGCGGCTTGAGCTCGAGCTCGGAGGCCACGGCCTCCTCGTACTCCTCGGCCGTGATCGCCCCCGTGCGCTTCATGGCGCCGAGGACCGTGTTGCGGCGCTTCGTCGTCAGCTCCGGATTGGTCACCGGGTTGTAGACGTTGGGCAGCTGCACCATGCCGGCGAGCATCGCCGCCTGCTGGATGTTCAGATCGGCGGCCGGGATCGAGAAGTAGCGCTGCGAGGCGGCCTCGACGCCGTAGGTCGTTCCGGAGAAGAGCACGATGTTGAGGTAGCCCTGCAGGATCTCGTCCTTGGAGAACTCCTTCTCGACGGCGATCGCGAGCTTGATCTCGCGCAGCTTGTCCCCGTAGGACTTGCTGTCGCCGGAGATCGTCAGGTCCTCCTTGGCCACGCCGTTGAGGTGGTCGGCGTTGATCAGCATGTTGTTGACGTACTGCTGGGTCAGCGTCGAGGCGCCCTGGCGCGAGGAGCTCGTGAGGTTGCTGACGGCGGCGCGCGTGATGCCGCGCAGGTCGACGCCGTTGTGTTCGTAGAAGCGCTCGTCCTCGATGGAGACGATCGCCTTGCGCATGTTCTCCGAGACCTTGTCCAGGGTCACGGGGACGCGGTTCTCCGCGTAGAACGTCGCGATCGTGGAGCCGTCCTTGGCGAGCACGCGGGAGGGCACGGACAGCGGCTCCTCGCGCAGCTCGGCCGGGAGGGCCTCGAAGAACTCGATGCCCGCCGACGCGCTGGACCCCGCGACCGACGCGGCAGGAATCAACAGACCCGCCGCGAGCACTCCGCAGAGCGCACTCACCCCGAAGAAGGCGACGATCTTGCCCAGGGTGGTTGCGGTATCAAAAAAAGGAGACTTACGACCGGCCATGCCTTCCAGTTTAGCCGGAGCGGCTAACCTATCGGTTATGACCAAATGGGAGTACGCGACTTTGCCGCTGATCATTCACGCCACGAAGCAGATCCTCGACCAGTGGGGAGAGGACGGCTGGGAGCTGGTCACCGTCATCGCGGGACCGGACGGCAACGCGCCGGTGGCCTACCTCAAGCGCCCCAAGCAGTAGCACCGAAGAGCCCGGAGGAACCGTGGAAAACCAGCCGACATCCGCCGTCGAACGCCGTTTGGCCGAGCTCGGGCTCGAGCTTCCGCCCGTCGCCGCTCCCGTCGCCGCCTACGTCCCCGCCGTCGTCTCGGGGGACTACGTCTACACCTCGGGGCAGCTGCCGTTTATTCAGGGTGAACTCACAGCCAAGGGCAAGGTGGGCGCCGACGTCGACCCGGAGGCCGCCTACGCGCTCGCGGCGACGTGTGCCGTCAACGCCCTCGCGGCGGTCAAGAGCGTGATCGGCGACCTCGACCGCATCCGCCGGATCGTCAAGGTCGTGGGCTTCGTCGCCTCCGATCCGTCCTTTACGGGCCAGCCCGGGGTCGTCAACGGGGCCTCCGAGCTGCTCGGCCAGGTCTTCGGCGACGCCGGGATCCACGCGCGCTCCGCCGTCGGCGTGGCCGTGCTCCCGCTGGACGCGCCGGTCGAAGTTGAACTCGTCGCCGAATTCAGCTGACGCGCTCCGGCGCGGCCTGAGCCGGCGGACGTTCGCGTTGCCGCCGTCGCAGGACGGCGCGGCCGAGAGCTGGGTCGCCCATGGGGCCCGGACCCCGCGCGCGGCCCGACCGGCGTCGTCCGTCGTCCTGGTCCGGGACGGGACCGACGGCGTCGAGACCTACCTGGGATACCGGCCCGGGGCCTCCCCGCTCGGCAGCATCGCCTTCCCCGGCGGCAGCGTGGAGCCGGAGGACGACGACCCGGTGCCGTGGTTCGGCCCCTCGCCCGGGGACTGGGCGCGACGCCTCGACGTCCTCGACCACAAGGAGGCCCGCCGCCACGTCGTGGCCGCGCTGCGCGAGCTCTTCGAGGAGACCGGCGTCCTGCTCGCCGGTGCCGACGGGCTCTCCATCGTGGAGAACTGCTCGAGCGCGGAGTGGATGTCGATCCGCGAGGCGCTCGCGGGACAGGACATCGGCTTCGGCCGGCTCCTGGCCCAGCGCGGGCTCGGCCTGCGCACCGACCTGCTGCGGCCGCTCTCGCGGTGGGTCAGCCCCGACTTCGCCCACCGCCGCTTCGACACCCGCTACTTCGCCGCGGCCCTGCCCGTGAACCAGCGGGCCACGCTCCTGCGCGGCAAGGGCGTCTGGGCGCGCTGGCTCGCCGCGGGGGAGCTCGTGCGGGAACGGGAGACGACCGCCCTCGGCGACGCCGCCGGCCAGGAGGACACCGTGGGCCTTCCCTTGAGCCGGACCACGGTCCCGGCCGTGGAGTTCACGCTCGAGAAGCTCGCCACGACGCGCGGCGCGGTCGCCTACCTCTCCCACCGCCGCGAGCCCCGCTGCTACCGGCCCCAACTGGTCGCCGGGAGCGGGCCCCACTGGCGGCTCGAGGTCGATCTCGCCGCCGCGAGCGAGGGCGGCGGCGCCGCGCGGGGCCGCTGACGGCCCGGAGCCGGGACGGAACGACGCCGGGGCCGCACCTTCGCGCTGAAGGTGCGGCCCCGGCGTCGTGCGCGTGGATCTAGCGCGAGCGCTGCCGCAGGCGCTGGATGTCCAGGATCACGACGGCGCGCGCCTCGAGGCGCAGCCAGCCGCGCTGGACGAACTCGGCGAGGGCCTTGTTGACGGTCTCACGGGAGGCGCCGACGAGCTGGGCCAGTTCCTCCTGCGTGAGCTCGTGGGCCACCAGGATGCCGTCCGTCGCGGGGCGGCCGAAGCGGTCCGCGAGGTCCAGGAGCGCCTTGGCGACGCGGCCCGGGACATCGGAGAAGACGAGGTCGGCGAGCGATTCGTTGGTGCGGCGGAGGCGGCGGGCCAGGGCCTGCAGCAACTGCACGGAGACCTCCGGGCTGGTCAGGATGACCTTGCGCAGGTTCTCGTGGCGCAGCCCGGCCAGGCGGGTCTCCGACACGGCCGTCGCCGTCGCGTTGCGCGGGCTCGGGTCGAACAGCGCCATCTCGCCGAACAGCTCGCCCGGGCCGAGGACGGCCAGGAGGTTCTCGCGGCCGTCGGGGGCCGTGCGGCCGAGCTTGATCTTGCCCGAAACGATGAAGTAGAGCTGGTCGCCCTGGTCGCCCTCGCGGAAGACCGATGCCCCGCGCGAAAGGTCGACCTCGGTGAGCTCCTCGGTCAGCGCGCCGAACACGTCGTCGCCCAGCGTCGCGAAGAGTGGTGCCCGGCGAAGTACCTCGATGTCCATGAAATCTCCTGTCAGGTGTCGTTGGCGCTTTTCTCATTGTGCCGTAGAGCCGGGGGTTGTGACACCTTCCACAGCGGCGATTGCCCGAGTTGACTTCGCGCGACCCGGTTTCCGCCGCCGTGGAACGTAGACTGGAGGCACGGCCCGCCCGTGGGGCGGACGGTTTTCCGAAGGGCGGAATGGGGCCGCAACAGTAGGGAGTCTCGGGTTGTTCTTCGGTTTCAGCGGATTGGACGTGGCGCTCCTCGTGGTGCTGCTGTTCTTCCTCGTCTCCGGCCTGCGCAAGGGCCTGTTCGTCACGCTCGGGGGGATCGTCGGCTTCGTCGCCGGCGGCGTCGCGGCGTTCTTCTCGATCCCGCTCGTCTCCAGCTGGGTCGCGGATCCCGGGTGGCGGCTCTTCTGGATCATCGCCGCGGCCGTCGTCCTGATCATCATCGGGCAGGGCATCGGCGCGGCGATCGGCGGCCGGATCCGCTTGTGGCTGAATTTCCCGGTGCTCAAGAGCTTCGACCGGATCCTCGGCGGCCTCGCCAACACGGCCGTCGCGGCGCTCGTGCTCTCCGCGATCGCGTTCTCCGTGTCCACCATGGGCTTCCCGCTCCTCTCGCAGCAGCTCGCCGACTCCCGCGTGATCTCCACGATCCGCTCCCTCACGCCCGACCCCGTCGCCGGCGCCATGGCCGAGGCCCGCTCGCTCGTCATGGGCCAGACCATCCCCGAGCTCCTCGAGCCGTTCGCGCCGACGGACACCACGCCCGTCCCGGACGCCGAGGTCGACACCGAGGGCGTCGCGCGCGCCGGGGAATCCGTTGTGAAGATCACCGGAACCGCGTTCGCCTGCGGCGTGAACCAGACCGGCAGCGGCTTCGTCGCCGCCGAGGACCGCGTCGTCACCAACGCCCACGTGGTCTCCGGCATCGCCGAGCCGGTGGTCAACACGCGCGACGGCCGTGCCGTCCCGGCCCGCGTGGTCCACTTCGACGCCGCCGCCGACCTCGCCGTGCTCGCCACCGACGGCCTCGACCTGGACCCGATCCCGGTCGGCGAGGACCTCGGCGTCGGCGACGCGGGCGCGTTCCTCGGCCACCCGGCGGGCGGCCCGTTCCAGAACCAGGCCGCCACCGTGCAGTCCCTGCGCTCCGTCATGGTGCAGAACATCTACGGCGCCGACCCCTCGCCGCTGCGGATCTACCAGCTCGGCGCGGACGTCGAGCAGGGCAACTCGGGCGGCCCGTTCGTGGACACGCAGGGCCGGCTCGTCGGCGTCGTCTTCGCCAAGGCCAAGGGCGACCTCGACGTCGGCTACGCCTTGTCCCTCGACGAGGTCGCACCCGTCATCGAGGAGGCGCCCTCGCTTTCCGACGAGGTCTCCACGGGCGCCTGCTCGCCGCGGTAGCGGCGGACGGTGGCCGGGCCTACGCGCCCTCGAGCCAGTGCAGCTCCGCGCCGTGCTGGCCCGTGTGCGCCACGGGCACGCCGTCGACCGCGAGCGTGAACCAGCCCGGGCGCCCGCTCGGCACCGTCTCGCCGGCGGGCTCCATGAAGAAGCTCTCGTTGGACACCCAGCGGCAGTCCAGCGAGCGCACGGTCCGGGCGAAGCGGCTCCTGTCGTACGGCGACAGGTACGCGAGCACGGCCGAGTGGAACACCACGGGCGTGGTCCCCGCGGGGGCCTCGGCGACGAGGTCCGCGATGTGCTCGTTGAGGTCGCCCTGCCGCAGCCGGGGCACGCCGGGCCCGAGCGACTGCAGCGTCGCGAGCGCCTCGCGCAGCCGCGCGAGGCGGTGCTCCTGGCCCGGCCAGACGAGGCACTCGAGCCAGCGCACCGTGTCCGGGTCCCGGCCGTCGAGGGGGTTCAGGTCCACCCCCGCGCGCCAGGCGACCTCCGGAAGTCGGGCCGGCACCGGCGGGGCTCCCGAGGTCGTGCAGGACAGGACGGGGGTGCCGCTCCCGAGCCGGGCCCCGGCGTCGTACTCGTAGGAATACAGGTCCGGCAGCAGGCACAGCCCGGCCGACGGGCCGACCTCGATGAGGGAGAGCGGGCGGCCCGTCTCCTCCGCGATCCGGGCGAAGGCGGGCAGCAGCGTCGCGCAGCGGCCCGGCTCATTGGTCTGCGTGCGGCGGGCCAGGACGACGGCGGCGACCTCCTCCCAGCGCCCGCGCAGGAACGCGGCGAGCTCCTCGAAGTCCCCGTCGGGGAAGCCGAGGTAGCGCGCGGCGGCGAACACGAGATTGGGCTGGCGCTTCTGCGACGGGAGCCCCACCAGGAGCTCCAGCAGGCCCTCGTCGGCGGCGACGCCGGCCGCCCACTGCGCGTACGCGTCCGAATGCCCCGGGAACCAGGTCCTCGCGTACTCCTGGAACATCGCGGCCGTGGCCCCCACGGTCATGGCGTCCCCCTTCAGCCCAGGGAGGCGACGTGCGCGATGCCGAGGCGGTAGCCGTTGACCCCGGCGCCGACGATCACGGCCGCGGCGACCGGGGAGATGTACGAATGGTGGCGGAAGGCCTCGCGCCGGTGGACGTTGCTCAAATGGACCTCGACGACGGGCAGTTGCACGCCCGAGACCGCGTCGGCCAGGGCGATCGAGGTATGGGTGAACGCGCCCGGGTTGAAGACGATGCCGGCCACGCGGCCGCGCGCCGCGTGGATCGCGTCGATGAGGACGCCCTCGTGGTTGGACTGGGCGAACTCGAGCTCGAAGCCCGCCTCGCCGGCGGCCGCGCGGCAGGCCTCCTCGACGTCGGCGAGCGTCTGGTGGCCGTAGACCTCCGGCTCGCGCGTGCCCAACAGGTTCAGGTTGGGGCCGTTCAGGACGAGGATTCTCCGCGGGGCGGACGTGGTCGCTTCAGTCATAGCGCCCATTAAACCCCCGGGCCCCGGCGGGGGCGAACGATGCGTCGTCCGGCGACAAGACGGCGGGGTGGGAGGCCCGCGACCGGACCTCCCACCCCGCTGTCGGCGCTACTTGCGCAGCGACTCGGCGATCTGGGCCATCACCGAGTTGTCCGCGAGGGTCGACGCGTCGCCGACCTCACGGCCCTCGGCGACGTCCTTGAGCAGGCGGCGCATGATCTTCCCGGAACGGGTCTTCGGCAGCTCGGGGACCACGAGGATCGTGCGGGGCTTGGCGATCGGGCCGATCTCCTTGGCCACGTGGTTGCGCAGCTCCTGGACGGCGTCCTCGCTCTCGCCCGCGCCCCCGCGCAGGATGACGAACGCGACGACGGCCTCGCCCGTGGTCTCGTCCTTCGCGCCGACGACGGCGGCCTCCGCGACGGTGGGGTGGGAGACGAGCGCGGACTCGATCTCCGTCGTGGAGAGGCGGTGGCCGGAGACGTTCATGACGTCGTCGACGCGGCCGAGCAGCCAGATGTCGCCGTCCTCGTCCTTCTTGGCGCCGTCGCCCGCGAAGTACATGTCGTCGAAGCGGGACCAGTAGGTGTCCTTGTAGCGGTCCATGTCGCCCCAGATGCCGCGCAGCATCGACGGCCACGGTTCGCGGATCACGAGGTAGCCGCCCTCGCCGTTGGCCACCGGCGCCCCGAGCTCGTCCACGACGTCCACGGCGATGCCGGGGACCGCGACCTGCGCCGAGCCGGGCTTGGTCTCCGTCACGCCCGGAAGCGGGGCGATCATGTGCGCGCCCGTCTCGGTCTGCCACCAGGTGTCCACGATCGGGGCGGGGTGCTCCTTGCGCGGCCCCGGCTGCCCGTCGGCCCCCTTGCCGTTGTTGGAGCCGATGACGTCGCGGTACCACATCCACGCCTCGGGGTTGATGGGCTCGCCGACCGAGCCGAGGACGCGCAGGCTCGAGAGGTCGTAGCCGTCGGGGATGTGCCGTCCCCACTTCATCATGGTGCGGATCGCCGTCGGCGCGGTGTAGAGGATCGTGACGCCGTACTTCTCGACGATCTCCCACCAGCGGCCCTGGTGCGGCGCATCCGGGGTGCCCTCGAAGACCACCTGGGTGGCCCCGTTCACGAGCGGGCCGTAGGTCACGTACGAGTGCCCCGTGACCCAGCCGATGTCCGCCGTGCACCAGTAGACGTCCGTGTCGGGGTGCAGGTCGAACGTGTCGCGGTGTGTCGCCGCGGCCTGGACCAGGAAGCCGCCCGTCGTGTGCAGGATGCCCTTGGGCTTTCCCGTGGTACCGGAGGTGTAGAGGATGAACAACGGGTGCTCGGAATCGTGCGCGACGGGCGTGTGCACGGGCTCCGCGGCGCCGACGACGTCGTCCCACCAGCGGTCCAGGCCCTCGGTCCACTCGGTGGGCTCGCCGTTGCGCTTGACCACGACGACGTTCTCCACGGTGTGGCCCGGAGCGGCGAGGGCCGCGTCGACGGCGGGCTTGAGCGGGCTCGGCTTGCCGCGGCGCCACGTGCCGTCCGCCGTGACCACGAGCTTGGCCTCGGCGTCGTCGATCCGCGAACGCAGGGCGTCGGCGGAGAAGCCGCCGAAGACCACCGAGTGGATGGCGCCGATCCGCGCGCAGGCCAGCATGGTGATGACGGCCTCGGGGATCATCGGCAGGTAGACGGCCACGCGGTCGCCCTTGGAGACGCCGAGGGATTCGAACGCGCTCGCCGCCTTCTTCACCTCGTCGGTCAGCTCCGCGTAGGTGTAGGAGCGCGAATCGCCGAGGGCGCCCTCGAAGTGGATCGCCACGCGCTCGCCCAGGCCGTTCTCGACGTGCCGGTCGAGGGCGTTGTAGGCGGCGTTGACCGTCCCGCCGACGAACCACTTCGCCACCGGCGCGCCCGTCCAGTCGAGCGTCTCGGTGAAGTCGGACTCCCACGTGAGGGTCTCGCGGGCGCGGTCGGCCCAGTAGCCCAGCCGGTCCTCCGCCGCGCGTTCGTAGCGGTCGGCGCCGGCGACCGCTTGGGCGGCGAATCCGGCGTCCGGGGCGAATCGGCGGTTCTCGTGCAGCAGATTGTCCAGGGCGGACGTGGTCGTTTCAGGCACGGCGGATCCTTTCGGAGCGGTAAAAAGTGCTGTGAGCAAGGCTACAGCGCGCCTCCGGCCTGTGGTGTCCTCCGTCACACTCCGAGACGGGAAGCGTGCGGATTCTGCGGTGAACGGTCGCCGCCGGCGGCGGATGGGAGCCGCGTGGGCGGTGCGGACGGCCCCGCGGTGCCGCGGCACGGTTAAGCTGGGGAGCGGAACGCACTCCGGCCGTCCGGCCGGACGCGGGGGAACCATAGAGGAGACGCCATGGCCTTGTCAGCCACGCAGGACGACCGCACCGCCACGGCCCTGGCCGGACCGTTCACGCTTCGCGAGCTCGTGGCGATCGGCGGAGGGCTCCTGCTGCTCATCGGCTCCGTGCTGCCCTTCCAGACCGTGCCGGGGACGTGGACCAACCTCTGGATCCTCAACGGCCTGTTGTTCAACCAGCTCGTGACGCTCGCCCTCCCGCTCGCCGTCGCCGGGGCGTTCGCCTGGCGCCGGGCCAGCGGCCGCCGCCTCGTCCGGATCGGATCCCTGACCCTCGACCAGCTCGGATCGGTCGTCGGCATCCTCACGGGCCTCTACTTCTTCTTCGCCGCGGTGCTGTCCATGAATGCGTCCTTCCTCCTGGGCCTGCTCGGCGCGGCCGCGTTGATCTCCGCGACCACCGCCGCGGCGGCCATCCCCGGCTTCGCGGCCGACTTCGAGGACGGCGACGGGCCGCTCCTGCTCCGCGCCGTCCGCGCCACGGAAGCCGCTTCGGCGCCCGGGTCCGGAACCGCCCCCTCGAAGGCCGCCGCGCTCTGGGCGCGGGCGACCTCCGGGCGCAGCGACGGTGCCGATCCCGCGGCCGGCGGCAGCGCCGTCGTTCCCGTCTCCGTCCCCGCCCCCGGGGCGACCGGGATGCCGGCGGCCCCCGCCGCAGGGGACGACGCCGAGGCCTCCGCCACCTCGGATCCCGCCGGGGCGCGGGCCGCCGGGGCCGCCGCGGAGAACGTGGCGGACCAGACCGCCGACGAGTCCGCGTCCGAGCCCGAGTCCGTGCCTGAACCCGGGCCCGCGGAAGAGCCCGCGCCCGAGACCGCCATCCGCTCCGTCGTCGCCCACCAGCCGGCGCCCGAGACGGTGGCGGCGTCCGTCGTCGAACCCGCCCCGGCAGCGGAGCCGGAGCCGGAGGAGGACGAGGAACCGTGGGAGGCCACGCGCCGCGCCGACGACGCCCCCGTCTACCAGGCGTTTTGGTTCGCCGTCCCGCAGACCCGCCAGATCTGGGACGAGCGCACCGGCTCGGCCCTGTTCACGGTGGAGCCCGGAGCCTGGATCCTCGCGCTCGAGGACCGCGGCGGGGAGTTCCTGGTCCAGGACAACGACGGCCGGATCGGCGTCCTGCGCGATCTGGCCAACGTCGAACGTGCCTAGCGGAGAGACCCCGCTCGCCCTGAAACGGCGCGCCCGGCGGATCAACCGGATGCTGGGGGAGGACTATCCCTACGCCGTCCCGGAGCTGGACTTCGAGAACCCGTTCGAGCTCGTCGTGGCGACCGTGCTCTCCGCCCAGACCACCGACGTGCGCGTCAACGCCACGACCCCGGCGCTCTTCGCCCGCTACCCGGACGCCCGCGCGCTCTCGGAGGCGGACCCGGAGGAGCTGCGGGAGCTCATCCGGCCCACGGGCTTCTACCGCGCCAAGGCGGAGAACCTGCTCAAGCTCGCCCGGCGGCTCGTCGACGAGTACGACGGCGAGGTCCCGGGCCGCCTCGAGGACCTCGTCACGCTCGCGGGGGTCGGCCGCAAGACGGCGAACGTGGTGCTCGGCAACGCGTTCGGCGTCCCCGGGATCACGGTGGACACCCACTTCGGCCGGCTTTCCCGCCGCTTCGGCTGGACCGCGGAGCAGGACCCCGTCAAGGTCGAGCATGCCGTCGGCGAGCTGTTCGAGCCCTCCGACTGGACGATGCTCTCCCACCGCGTCGTCTTCCATGGACGCCGCGTCTGCCACGCCCGCAAGCCCGCGTGCGGCGCATGCTCCGTCGCGACGCTCTGCCCGTCCTACGGCGAGGGCGAGACGGACCCGGAACGGGCCGCGAAGCTGCTCAAGTACGAGCTGGCCCCGGCCAGGACCGAGCTCCTGGAGCTCATGCGGTCCGGGGCCACGCGGCGCGAACTGCGGGCGCTGGGCCACGGGCTGGACGCGTGAGCGCCCGCAGCGAGCTCGCGGAGCTCGTCCGCCGCACCCGCCGGGAACGGGCGGGCCTCCCCGACGCCGGCCCCGTGCGGATGCCGGGCAGCTGGCGGTTCAAGCCCGTCGAGCCGGGCAGTGCCCGCCGCGCCGCCGTCCTGATCCTCTTCGGGCGGCTCGATGACGTCGCCGCCCACCACGAGTCGCGGGCCGTGCCCGCCGACCTCGACGTCCTGTTCGTCCAGCGCGCCGACACACTGCGCAAGCACCCCGGGCAGATCGCCTTCCCGGGCGGCGGGATCGACGCGGACGATAACGGCAGCACCGCCGCCGCGCTGCGCGAGGCCCGCGAGGAGACCGGGCTCGACCCCGATGGCGTCGAGATCCTCGGCGAGCTGCCGGAGGCCGAGCTACCCGTGAGCAACTTCCTCGTCACGCCCGTCATCGGATGGTGGAGCCGCGAGTCCGAGGTCTTCGCCGTGGACCCTGCGGAGTCGGCCAAGGTGTTCCGCGTCCCGGTGGCCGACCTGCTGGACCCGGCGAACCGCGTCATGGCCGTCGTGGAGCGGGACGGACTGCGCCGGGCCGCCCCCGCGTTCGACGTCGACGGCGCGTTCATCTGGGGGTTCACGGCGATCGTCCTGGACCGGATGTTCGACGAGCTCGGCTGGACCCAGCCGTGGGACCGCGGCCGCGAGGTCCCCGCCCCGCTGTAGGGTCCGGCCCGGCGGCGCGGCGCGGGTTCATCGGCCCTCGTTGTCCGAGTCCTGCGGCGGTTCTGGCGAGGGGCGCGGCGTGGCCGCCTCAACCGGTGGCGGTGCCGGCTTCACCGGCGGAGCGGGCCGGGGCGCCGGGATGCGCGCCGCCGAGCCCGTGCCCGTGCCCGTGTGCCGGACGTTCGGCGCTCCGAGCGCCGCCGCCGAGGCGCCGGGCCGCACGGGCTGGGCGGCCCAGCGGCCCGAGGCGTTCGCGCGCTGTTCCACGGACTGGAGGCGCTCGAGCCGGCCCGCGTGCCCCGGGGCCCGCGGTGTCCCTGCCTGGTCGGCGTACCGGCGGCCGGGCAGGAGATCGACGGTGTTCTCGACGGCACCGAGGCGCTTGTGGACCGTCAGGGCCGTCGCCGCCAGCGCGGCGCCCGGGGGAACGAGGAGGCCGCCCCGCCCCGCCGCGGCGCGCACCGCGGGATCCCTGCCGGCGGCGCGCCACCGGGTCACGGCGCCTTCGGCGAGCTTGCCGCCCCCGCGGCTGGCCACCGTCGCCACGACGCCGTCGGCCACGACGTCGCGCGCCAGTCCCGCGCCGTAGCCGAGCGCCTTCCCGGTCCGCGTGGCCGCGAACGAGGTCACCGCGCGGCTGCCCACGTCGATGGCGCGGATTCCGGTGGTGCCCGCGGCGACGTGGCCGGCGAAGCGCGTGGCCGCGCCGCCCAACGGGGCGGTCGCCGCACCGAGAGCGGAGACCGCCCCGCGGACGGCCTCCCCGACGGGGCCGAGCCGGGACGCGAGCTGGGCCCCGACGCCGGCGAGGCGCCCGACGATCCCCCTCAGGACCGCGCCCAGACTGGCGAGCCGCCCCGCGTTGAGGGCCGATCCCGCGAGGGCGCCTCCGCCGAAGGTCACGGGTGTCAGAGCCGCTCCCGCGAGTCCGACGACGCCGACCATGAGTGCCGCGTTGAGCAGCTCGGTCCGCAACTGGGCGTGGGCGGCGTCGACCTCGGCGGCGAACTCGTCGCACACCGCGGCCGCGTCGCGGCAGCCCTGGGCCACCGCTCCCAGCTGGCCCGCTCCGTGGTGCAGCGCAGCGATGACGAGCGACGTGTCCCGTGACGAGCATCCGGAGAGCAGGCGGGCGGCATCGGTGGGGAAGGTGATGGCCGCGGTGTCGATCCGGGCGGCCGTGGCGGACCACGCCGCCGCGGCGGAGCGGAGGGACGGGGCGGAGGCCTGGGGCCAGCCGACGCCGACCGCGTCGAGGAGCCACTGCAACTCGTCCGCGCCGGCCCACGTTCCGCCCACGGCGCTCGGCGGCCCGGGCGGGCAGTGCGCCGCGGTTCCGCCAGGGGCCGCCGGAACGGCCGGGGCGTCCAGCCCGGCGTTGGCGGCCTCGACGGCCTCGTACACCCCGCCAGCGATGTGCTGGATCCGCCCGAGCGTTTCGAAGTGGAGCGCGTGGGACCGCAGCCCCTCGAGGATGCCGTTGGCCGCGGCGTCGTAAGCCGTCCCGAACTCCCGCCCCGTCTCGTCCCCGCCCGCCATCCCCGCGCTGCCGGACAGTGCGGGTCCGAGGGATGCCGCGATCGTCTCCACCTGCTGGGCGAGCACCCCCGTGGTGCGCGCGGACGCGAACAGCGCCCCCGTGTCGATGACCACTGCCGTCATCCGCTGCTCCCTTCGCTCGTCCGGCCTACGGCGAGCCTACGGAGACGCCCCGGCGCCGGCCACCGCCGACGGCGGGCCTGTGGATAAGCCGGGAGCTACTTCGCGTCGGCGTAGGAGTCGACGGTCGCGACGCCGACGGGGAACTCCACGGGAATCCGGCCGAAGATCAGCTCGGCCGCCTCCGCCGCGGATTCCTGGACGATCCGGACCACCTGGCCCGCCGACTCCGCGGGCACGTGGAGCATGACCTCGTCGTGCAGGAAGAACACGAGGCCCCCGCGGCCCAGCGGCACGGACTCCGCGTGCAGCCGGCGCCGCAGCCCGCCGAGCCAGCACAGCGCCCACTCGGCCGCGGTGCCCTGGACCACGAAGTTGCGCGTGAACCGCCCCCGCGCCCGGGCCGCGGCGTCCGCGCGGCGCTGCTCGTCCGCCGTCGTACTGCGTTGCCCCGCCCGCCACGCCGACGACGCCGGCGGGGCCCCGCGGCCCAGGTAGGTGGCCACGTCCCCGCCCGCGGCTCCGGTTCGCGCCGCGTCCTCGACGAACGCGACCGCCTGGGGGAAGGTGCGCGTCAACTGGGGCAGCAGGCGCCCCGACTCCCCGCTCGTGCCTCCGTACATCGCCCCGAGCATCGCGATCTTCGCGCTCGCCCGGTCCCCTCCGAAGCCCAGGTCCGCGATCCCCTGGTAGAGGTCGCGCCCGCGCGCGGCGTCCGCGAGCGCCCGGTCCCGCGAGAGGGCCGCCAGGATCCTCGGCTCGAGCTGCGCCGCGTCGGCGACCACGAGCACGTGCCCCGGATCGGGGCGCACGGCGTCGCGGATCGAGTGCGGGATCTGCAGCGCCCCGCCTCCGCGCGAAGACCAGCGGCCCGTCACGACCCCGCCGACGACGTACTCCGGCCGGAAGCGGCCTTCGCTCACCCACGCATCCAGCCACGCCCAGCCGTTCGCCGAGTGCAGCCGGGAGAGCTTCTTGTAGCGGTTCAGGACCTCGAGCGCGGGATGGTCGAACTCCGCGAGCTCCCACTGGCTCGTGCTCCGGGCCTCGATCCCGCAACGGTGCAGCGCCCGCAGCAGCTCCTGCTGCGAATCCGGATTAAGCTGCGGTGCGCCGAGGGCGGCGCGCAGCTCGGCGGCGAGCTCCTCGAGGCGCGCCGGGCGCGAGCCCGCGGGCGTCCGGGGCCCGAGCGAGTCCTCCAGGAGCGCCACATGGCGCGCGGTGTCCCACGGCACGCCGTGGTGCTCCATTTCCGCCGCCACGAGCGCGCCGGCGGACTCCGCGGCCAGGAGCAGCTGCAGGCGGCGGCCCTGCGGGGAGGCGTCCACCGCGGCCAGCTGCCGCGCGAACTCCGCGGCCAGGGCCTCGGCCGAGGCCGCGGCGGGCGGCGGTTCCTCGAAGAGCGAGCCCTGGTTCGCCGGGGTGCGCGGGGGCGGAAGGAGCGCGGCCGGGACGGGCGCGGCGTCGTCCCCGGCCGTTCCCAGACCGGCGGCGTAGGCGCTCCCGGCCGCCGCCGGGGCGTGGCGCAGGATCGCGCGGGACAGGGCGAGGTCGTGCGCCCGCTCGATCCGCACGCCCGCCGCGAGCAGTTGCGGATACCAGTCCCGCGTGTGCTCCCAGACCCAGCGCAGGCCCCGGGACTCGATCTCGCGCACGACGCCGGGCAGCTGGCCTGCGAACGCGGCCACGGGGTGGCCCTCGGGGTTGCCGGAGGCATCGAGGAACAGGACGACGCCGGACGCCGCGCCGGCCTCGGCGGGGGGCTGTCCGCTCGAATGCGTCGCGAGGAGCGCGTAGCGGGGCACCACGCCATTCTGCCAGTCGCCGGGAGCGGCGGTTCCCCTCCACAGGACGCGGCGGCGCGGGGTGGGGCGCGTCGTGTCCACAGGCGGGACGCCGGGCGCTGCGCGGTGGGGCGCCGGGCGGCACGGTGGTGGGCATGAACGACGCCGAACGCCTCGCCGCCCGGCCCCCGGAACCGTCCGCGGGCACCGACTGCCTCCTGCGCACGCGCCACGACGCGCTCGCCGACCACGTGGCGCTCATCGCCGCGGCGGCCGGCGCGGTGCTCCGGGTCGAACGCGAACCCGATCCCCGGCCCGGCCCGGGGTGCGCGGCGCTGCTGCTCGGCCCGGACGGCGTCGGGAGCGCCGACGGGTCCCCGCCGGGCACCCCCGTGATCCTCACCGGCTACCCCGAGGACGCCGAGGTCCTGTGGCGGGCCGCGGCCCGGCGCCCCGGTGCGCGCGTCGCCGTGCTGCCCCAGGCCGCCGCCTGGCTCGGCGAATTCCTCGGCGAGCTGGGGCTCAAGGGGGGCCCCGGAACGGTCCGGCTGTTCGCGGGGGCCGCGGGCGGCGCGGGGACGACCACGACCGCGCTGCTGCACGCCGCGGCGGCCACGCTCGACGGAGCCCGCACGCTGTTCATCGACGCGGACCCGTTCAGCCCGGGGGTCTGGCCGCTGCTCGGCGGTGACCGGGCCGGGGTCCTCGGCTGGGAGGACCTCGCCCGCTCGCACGGCCGGATGGCGCCGTCCCAGCTCGCCGAGGTCCTCCCGCTCGCCCAGGGGACCGCCGTGCTCAGCTGGAGCGAACGGGGCCCTGCCGCCGAGCTGCCCGGTGGCGTCCTCCACGAGGTCGTCGCCGCGGCCCGGCGCATCTACGACCTCGTCGTGGTCGATGCCGGCCGCGCGGCCGGGACCGGCCCCTCCGTGGCAGCCCTTGCGGACGAGGCCGTGGCCGTCCTCCCCGCCCGGCGGCCCGTCGGGACTCCGGGCGCACCGGCCGACGCGCAGGGGCCGGCGTGGACGGGCGCCGTCGTCGGACGCCTTCCCGCGGGCAGCGACGCCCGGGCCGTCGCGGCGGCCGCCGGGCTCGGGCTCGCCGCCTACGTGCCGTGGTCCCGGGCCGTGGAACGCGCGGCGGGGGAGGGGCGCCTCGTGGCGGCGCTGTCCCGCCGGAGCGTCCGCGCCGCCGTCGGGACGCTGGTGGGGTCCGCGCCACTCGCCCCGCCGGGACTCCATGGCGGGACCCCGGGGCCCGGGCGGGAGGCCGCGTGAGCCCGGAACGGCTGCGCGGACGGCACTGCTGGGACGAATCCGGCACGGGGACCGAGGGCACGGAACCGGACCTCGCCGCCCGCGCGGCTCCCGTCGACGAGCGGGTCGTCGAACACGTGCGCGAGCGGGCCCTGGCCACGGGAACCTCGCTGTCGGGGGCCGACCTCGCCGGGGCCGTGCGGGCCTCGGGGCTCGTGGTCGGCAGCGGCAGTGCGGCCCGCGTGGTCAGGATGCTGCAGGAGGACCTCCAGGGGCTCGGCCCGCTGCAGGAGTTCGCCGAGCAGCCGGGCACCACGGACGTGCTCGTCGACGGGGCGGGGCGCGTCTGGACGGATTCCGCCGACGGGCTGGCGGAGACGGGGTTCGTCTTCGCCTCGCCCGAGGACGTGCGGCGGCTCGCCGTCCGGCTCGTGGCCTCGGGCGGACGGCGGCTCGACGACGCCCAGCCGTTCGCCGACGTCGTGGCGGGCCGGTACCGGATCCACGCCGTGCTGCCGCCCGTCGCCACCGAGGGTCCCCTCCTTTCGGTCCGCGTCAAGCGGGCCGCGGCCGCCCGGCTCGTGGACATCCTGCCCGGCGGCGCCGGGGACCCGTGGCTGGCCCCGTTGCGCGCCGTCGTCACGGCCCGCTTGAACTTCCTGATCAGCGGCGGTACGGGGACGGGCAAGACGACCCTGCTCGCCGCGATGCTCGCCGAGGCCGGTCCCGACGAGCGCCTGCTGATCGTCGAGGACTCGCGCGAGCTGAGCCCGGACCACCCCCACGTCGTGGGGTTGCAGTGCCGCAGCGGGAACATCGAGGGGAGCGGAGGCGTGGGACTGCCGGAGCTCGTCCGCCAGGCGCTGAGGATGCGCCCGGACCGGCTGATCGTGGGGGAGTGCCGCGGCGCCGAGGTCGGGGACTTCCTGGCCGCGATGAACACGGGCCACGACGGCGCGGGCGGCACGCTGCACGCGAGCGCCGCGGCCGCCGTCCCGGCCCGCTTGGCGGCCATGGGGGCCCTCGCGGGGCTGTCGCCGGCGGCCGTTGCGGTGCAGGCGGGCAGCGCGATCGACCTGGTCGTCCACATGGAGCGCTCCGGAGGGCGCCGGCGGCCCGTCGGAATCGGACTGCTCGAGCCCGCCGGAGACGGCCTGGCGATCGAGAGCGCGTGGCAGGAGGGGCCCGGCGGCGTCGCGGGCCCGGGGCCCGCCGCCGGGCGCCTGGGCGACCTTCTGGCCCGGCGGGGTGTGCCGTGGACGGGCTGATCCCGGCGGCCGCGGTCGCGGCGGCGGCGGCCGCCTGGCTCGTGCAGTCCCGGCCGGCCCGGCCCGGTCGGGCCTTCGGGGTAGGACGCTCCCCCACGGGATGGCGGGCGCGACGCCCGAGCCCGCTGACGGGCACGGGCTCCCCGCGGTCGGTGGCTCCCGGCATGTCCCGGCCGATCCCATGGGGCCGGCGGCGGGAGGACGACCATGGCGAGTCGCACACCCGCGCCGTGCGGCAAGGCGCCGCGCTGCTGCGCTCGGGGCGGACGGCGTCCCAGATGTGGGAGCTCATGGAACAGGCCTGGCGGCGCGCCGACGGGCCGGCGGCAGAGGACATCCTGGCCGCGTGCCGCAGCGCGACGGCGGCCCACCGGCTCGGACTGGCCCCCTCGACGGGCCTGCGGCGCCACCTCGTGGCCTGCGATGACGGCTACCGGCCCGTCTGGGAACGGCTCGCCTGGTGTGTGGATCTCTCGGAGGGCACCGGCGTCGCCCTGTCCGAGCTGTTGGACCGCCTCGCCGGGCAGCTCGAGGGTGCCGGAGACAGCCGCCGCGCGCGGGAGACCGCGCTCGCCGGGCCCGCCACGACCCAGCGGCTCCTGGCCTGGCTGCCCGCGTTCGGGCTCGTCCTGGCGCAGCTCATCGGGGCCGACCCGATCGGCGTGCTCCTCACCCATCCGATCGGGCGCCTGGGCCTGCTGGCCGGCGTGGCGCTGTGGTGGGCGAACCGCGTGTGGGGGCGCCGGCTGCTGGCCGCCGCCGAACGCCCGGGCGCGGCTCCGTGACGGCCTGGTTCGCCGCCGCGGCGGCAGCGGCCGCCCTGTGGATCATGCTCGGTGGCGGTGGCGGTGGCGGTGGCGGTGGCGGTGGCGGTGGCGGTGGCGGTGGCGTGCCCGCGTATGCGCCTCCGGGCGGCCCTCAGCGACGGGAACCGCCCGGGGAACGACTCGCCGCCGAGGATGCCGCCCTGCTCTTCGACCTGGCCGCGTCGCTGCTGGACTCGGGGCTGCCGATCAACGGCGTCCTGCGCGCCCTCGCGGCGGCGGTCCCGGGCTGCGGCCCGCTGGAGGGCGTCGCCCGGGGACTCGGGCTGTCGCTGTCGTGGGAGCGGGCCTGGGCCGGCGTCCCCGCGGAGCTGCGTCCGCTCGGCGAGGCCCTCGAATTCGCCCACCTGACCGGGACCGGGATGTCCGGCATGCTCCGCGCGGCCGCCGCCCAACGCCGGGCCGCGGACGTGAGGAACGCCGAGAAGCGCGCGGCCGAGCTCGGGGTCCGGCTCGTCGTGCCGCTCGGGGTCTGCGCCCTGCCCTCCTTCATCTGCCTCGGAATCGTCCCGGTCGTCATCTCCCTGCTGCCCCGGCTCGGCTGAATGGTCCTCCACAACCCCCGGGCAGGGGGCCGTCATCCAGAGACCGACCCTGGGCCGTCGCGGGGACGGCACGGCGGCGGGAGGGTGGAAGTGGTCCGAACCGCGGACCGTACAAGGAAGGGAAGACGATCATGGAGGACACGATGGGACGGACGGCGACGCAGTTCGGGCCGGCGGAGTTGGAACCGGGGCTGGAGCAGGGGCAGGACACCGGACTGGAACCGGGCCGGGACGCTTCGGGGAAAGCAGCGGAGTCCACGGGAGAGGAGGGCATCGCGACGGCGGAGTTCGCGATCGTGACGCTCGCGGCCGTGGGCTTCGCCGGACTGCTCGTGACGATCCTCAGCAGCGGCGACGTGCGCGAGCTGCTCATGGGCCTGGTGCGCCAGGCGCTGAGCTACTAGGAACGCCGCGTGTTCCGTGGATCGGAGCGGGGGAGCAGCACGGCGGAGACCGCCGTGCTGCTCCCGGCGGTGGCACTGCTGCTCGTCGTCGTCCTCGCGGCCGGCGCGGTGGGTTCCACCCAGGTGCGGCTCGAGGAGGCGGCTCGCGCCGCCGCGCGGGAGCTGGCCCGGGGCGAACCGGCCGGTTCCGCACGGGCGGCGGCCCAGCGGGTGGCCGGGACATCGGCGTCGGTCGACATCGGGGCCGCCGCCGGGTACCACAGCGTGAGCGTCAGCGCCGGGATCGGGGTCCCCGGCCTCGAAGGCCGGTTCGTCCTCACGGCCCGGGCCGAGGCCCGCGCGGAAGGAGGGCCCGGTGGCTAGGTGCTGGTCCCCGTGCCCCGGAGCCGGCGGGCGAGGGTCGGGCGTGGGCGTGGGCGGGGTGAAGGGGCGCGGGGCGGGCGTGAGTGGGGGCGACGAGCGCGGGGCGGGATCGGCGCTCGTTGTGGGCCTCGTCGCCGCCGCGCTGCTGGCGCTGACTGCGGTCCTGGCCCTCGCTCATGCCGCCGGTGCGGCCGCCACAGCGGCCACGGCCGCGGACCTCGCCGCCCTCTCGGGGGCCGATGCCGCCCGCGGCCTCGCTCCGGGCGATCCCTGTGCCGTGGCCCGGGAAACGGCCCGACGCAACGGGGCGCAGCTGTCCGAGTGCCGGATCGCGGGCAGCGCGGGAGAGCTCGTCGACGTGTGGACGTCGGTTCCCCTGGGGCCGGACTGGGCGTGGATGCGCGCGCTCGGCCTGGAGGCCTCCGGGCGTGCGCGCGCCGGGCCGCCCCCGCAGCCGTGGGCGCCGCCGGTCCAGCCGGCATTGCCGGAGACGGCCGGCGACTGAGCTACGCCCCGGCGTCGCGCAGGAGGGCGCCCAACAGGGAGACGGCCCCGGCCTTGTCGAGGGGATTGTTCTTGTTGCCGCATTTGGGGGACTGCACGCAGGACGGGCACCCGCGCTCGCATTCGCACGCCGCGATCGCGTCCCGGGTCGCCTTCAGCCAGTACCTCGCCTGCTCGTAGCCGCGTTCGACGAAGCCCGCGCCCCCGGGATGCCCGTCGTAGACGAAGATCGTCGGCAGTTCCGTGTCGGCGTGCAGCGCCGTCGAGACGCCTCCGATGTCCCAGCGGTCGCTCGAGGCGACGAGCGGCAACAGGCCGATCGCCGCGTGCTCGGCCGCGTGCAGCGCCCCGGGGATCGAGCCGGCGATGATTCCGGCCGCGGCCAGGCGCCGTTCCGGGACGGTGAACCAGACGGCGCGCGTGAACAGGTCGCGGGCGCCGAGGTCCAGCGGCTCCTCGCCGAGGATCTCGTTGCTCACGAGCGCCTTGCGCTGGAAGGAGACCACCTGGGTCGTCACCCGCACGTCGCCGAAGTGCACCGCGACCTCGCCCCAGTCCTCGCTGCGCAGGACCTCGAGGACCTCGATCGTCGTGATGTCGCGGGCCTGCGTGTAGAAGTCGGGGGAGGCGCGGTGGACCAGGACGCAGTGGTCCTCCTCGTTGAGCTCGTCGACGAGGTAGCTGGCGCCCTGGTGGATGTAGACCGCGCCGGTGTGGGCCTGGTAGTGCGTCTGCGGGGAGTCCATGGTCCCGAGGAGGGCGCCGGTCTCCGAGTCGATGACGTTGACGGGGCCGCCCCCGTCGGCGCGCAGGTTCACCATCGAGGCGGCGCTCTCCGCGTGCGTCCAGAACCACCCCGAGGGCCTGCGGCGCAGGTAGCCGCGGTCCACGAGCGAGTCCAGCATGCCGGCGGCCGTGGGCCCGAACGCCTCCACCTCCTCCGGGCGGATCGGCTGCTCCGAGGCCGCTGCGCACAAGTGTGGTCCCAGGACGTACGGGTTCTCCGGATCGAACACGGTCGCCTCCACCTGGAGGTCGAAGATCGCCTCCGGGTGGTTCACGAGGTACGTGTCCAGCGGGTCGTCGCTCGCCACGAACGCGGCGAGCGCGTTCTGCCCGGCCCGCCCCGCCCGCCCGATCTGCTGGAAGAACGACGCCCGCGTGCCCGGCCAGCCGGCGACGAGCACCGCATCGAGGCCGGAGACGTCGATCCCGAGCTCGAGCGCCGACGTGGAGGCGACCCCGAGCAGCTCGCCGCTGCGCAGCTGCCGCTCCAGTCCGCGCCGCTCCTCGGGCAGGTAGCCGGAGCGGTAGGCGGCGATCCGTCCACGCAGAGATGGATCGACCTCGTCCACGAGCCGCTGGGCGATTGTGGAGATCGTCTCGGCGCCCCGGCGGGACTTGATGAAGGCGATCGTCCGAACGTGCGAGCTGACCAGGTTCGCGAGCAGATCGGAGGTCTCGGCGACGGACGTCCTGCGCCGCGGTGCCCCGTTCTCGCCCTTGAACTCGGTCAGCGGCGGTTCCCACAGCGCCACGGCCGTCTCGCCGTGCGGGGAAAAGTCCGTCGTGACCGCATGGACCGGTGCCCCGATGAGGCGCCCGAAGGACGCCGCGGGCTCGGCGCTGGTGGCGGAGGCGCCGATGAACACCGGGTCGGCACCGTAGTGGGCGCAGATCCGGCGCATTCGCCGCATCAGGTTGGCCACGTGGGATCCGAACACGCCCCGGTAGCTGTGCGCCTCGTCGACGACGACGAACGCGAGGCGGCGGAAGAAGCGCGCCCACCACGGGTGGTTCGGGAGGATCCCGAAGTGCAGCATGTCGGGATTGGCAAGGACGAAGTTCGCGTGGTCCCTGATCCACCGGCGCTCTCCGGGATCCGTGTCGCCGTCGTAGGCCGCCGCGCGGATCGAGTCCAGCCCGAGCGCGTTCACCGCCTTGAGCTGGTCGGCCGCGAGGGCCTTGGTGGGCGAGAGGTAGAGCGCGACGGCGTCGGTGGGCTCGAGCGCGACCCTCCCCGCGGTCACGGAGCGGTGGATCGCGTCGACCGCGGGCAGCTGGTAGGCGAGCGACTTGCCCGAGGCCGTGCCGGTGGCGACGACGGTGTGGAGGCCGTCGTGGGCGAGGCCCGCCGCCTGCACCTGGTGCAGCCAGGGGGATTCCACGCCGAGCCGCGCGTAGGCGGCGACGACGTCGGCATGGACCCACTCCGGCCAGGGGCCGTGGACCGCGTCCCGGGCCGGGAGGATCCGCAGGTGGCGCAGCGCCTCGGGGTCGGAGCCGTGGCCCAGGAGGGGCACGAGCGTGCGGAAGTCGGTCACCGCATCATTGTGGCACCCGGGACTGACGCTAGGCGCGCCGGGCCTCCAGGGTGACCACGGTGCCGAGCGGGGTCCAGCCAAGGTACTGGTAGAGGGCCTGGCCCTCGATGGAGGCGATCAGCAGGCCCTCGTCGACCGCGTGCTCGAGGGCGATGGCCACGAGGGCCCGCATCACGAGCGCTCCGAGGCCGCGGCGGCGGAACTCGGGGGCGGTGATGATGCGGTCGAAGACCGCGTAGTCGCCGACGACGGAGACGTGGCCGCTCGCGGCGACGACGTCGTGGTCGTCGGCGTCATGGATGGACACATAGGCGTGCTTGCCGTCGCGCTCGGCATCGATCGTGAAGCCCTCCGGCGCGCGGGGGTCCTCGACGTCCTGGCCGTCCATCTCGGCGACCATGAGGGCCTCCTCGGCGGCCACGACGTCCAGGCCCGCGGCCTGGGCCGCGTCGACGAGCGCCGAGGAGTCGTTGGCGAACGCGGTGAGGCGTCGCGAGGGGTGCTTGGCGAGGGTCTCGGCGACGGCCACGAGCTCCTCGGACGTCGGCTCGAAGACGATGTATTCCCAGTCGCCGGTGGTGTCGTGGCGCAGCGCCGCGTGCACCCGGCCTTCATGCCGGCTTTCGTAGCCCCGCGCTCCGGCCCAGCCGGTCACCCAGGTTCCGATCAGTTCATCGCTCGCGGAGGATCCCATGCCAAGACCATACCCCGAGCGATCATGGCTGTGCAGTCGGTAACGGGAACCGTTGCCTTACCGAAAAGAAGCGTTAACATGGGCCGATGCGCGGGCCCGGGAGGGGCGCCGGGGGCGCGGTCCGTGACCTGTCCCGCAGTACCCTAGAAGGCGTGTCCCAGAACCGCATCGTCCTCTTCTACGCCTTCGCCCCGCTCGCCGATCCGGAGGCGGTCCGCCTCTGGCAGCGCTCCCTCCTGGAGCAGCACGGCCTCCGCGGGCGCATCCTGGTCTCGCGGCACGGCATCAACGGGACGGCCGGGGGCGGGATCCGCGAGGTCAAGGCGTACGTGAAGGCCACCCGCGAGCATCCGGCGTTCCGCTCCCTGGACGTGAAGTGGAGCGACGGAGGGGCCGCGGACTTCCCGCGCATCTCGGTGCGGGTCCGCGACGAGCTCGTCTCCTTCGGCGCGCCGGGGGAGCTCGAGGTGGACGAGACCGGCGTGGTCGGCGGCGGCGTGCACGTGGGCCCCGAGGCGCTCCACGAGCTCGTCGACGCCAAGCGTGCCGCGGGCGAGGAGCTCGTGTTCTTCGACGGGCGCAACGCCTTCGAGGCACAGATCGGCCGCTTCAAGGGCGCCGTGGTTCCCGATGTCGAGACGACGCACGACTTCATCCGCGAGCTCGACTCGGGCAAGTACGACGAGCTCAAGGACAAGCCCGTGGTGACCTACTGCACGGGCGGGATCCGCTGCGAGGTCCTCTCGGCGCTGATGGTCAAGCGCGGCTTCCAGGAGGTCTACCAGCTCGACGGCGGGATCGTCCGCTACGGCGAGGCGTTCGGCGACCGCGGGCTCTGGGAGGGTTCCCTCTACGTCTTCGACCGTCGGATGCACGTGGAGTTCTCGCCCGACGCGGAGACGATCGGGCGCTGCGTGGGCTGCGAGGGACCGACGAGCAAGTTCGAGAACTGCGCCGAGCCGAGCTGCCGCCAGCTGCGGTTGTTCTGCGCGGACTGCGCGGCCGATGCCGCGCTGCGCTTGTGCCCGGAGTGCGCCGGGACGGCGCCGCAGAGAACGACGCCGGACCTCGTCTCCTAGGGGACTAGTCGCCTGATTCCCGGGGCCAGGGTCCGGCCGAGGCGTCGACGGGCTCGAGCTCCTCGTCCTCGACGTGGAAGACCTCGAGGCCGCGGGCGCGGTAGTTGGCCAGGGCGGCCGGTCCGTCCAGCGAGCACGTGTGGACCCAGACCCGGCCCACCGGGGGCAGGCCGGGGTGGCGGGCGTCCAGGTCCCAGGCGCGGCGGATGCCCTCGGTGAGCAGCGCCCCGCCGAGGCCCAGCCCCAGGTGGCCGGGGAAGAGCCCGAAGTACACGATCTCCACTGCGGTCCCGGGGGCACCGTCCGCCGCCGCCGTGGGCGTCGCCCCCGAGCCCGCCGTCCGCGCGGCGAGCTCCACGTATCCGGCCGGCGAGCCGTCCCGGTACAGCACCCACGTCTCGGTGCCCGGCGCGGCGAGGACCTCGGCCCAGTGCGCGCGCGACCAGGCGAGCCGGTCGGCCCAGTTCCATCCGCTGCCGACGCCTTGGTAGAGGAAGCGGCTGAACTCCGGGGTGGCGTCGACGGCGCGTTCGATCCGGCAGCCCGGCGGCAGCGGGGTCGCGGAGGGGCGCAGCGCGTCGGCGGAGGACATCTGCAGGTGCGTGGTGGTGACGGTCCGGGTCATGGCGCTAACCGGCCGGGTCCACGCGGACGGCGGTGTCCTCCGCGGCGCCCCCGGCCCCGCCCGCGGGAGCGGTGGGCGACGTGCAGGCGGCGGCCAGCAGGACGGCGCAGGCGGCGGCCGCGCCCGCGGCGACTCGCCGCGCGGGCGAACCGCTCGGCGGGGCGGGGCGGTCCACCAGGACCTCGATTCTTCCGGGGGCGGACGCAGGTGCGGACGGCGGGACGGGGGCTGTTGGGGGCATATCGCCATCCTAGGCACTCCCGGTCCTCGCTAGACTCGCCCTGTGCCCGAGTCCCCCGCCTCCCTCCCGTCCCGGCTGCCCGGCGTCCCCGACGCCCCGCGCAGCGACGAGCTGCCCCTCCTCGAGGCCCTGTCCGCCGATCTCGCCGCCGCCGGATACACGCACGACGGCGTCGCGGGGCTCCTCGGCGACGAGGCGAACGCGGCCCTGCACCGCGACCAGTCCGTCCCCGCGCGGCTCGTCATCGCCCGCGCCCTGGCCGCGGATCCCGTGCCGGCGGTCGCCGTCGCGACCGCGCTGTGGCTCCTCGGCGACGACGTCGCCGCCGGTCACGTTGACGCCGCGCTGCCGCGCACGGGCGTCGCCGGACTGCTCGCCCTCGGACTCGTGGAGGACGCCCCCGCCCGCGGATCCGTGCGGGCCGCCGTCGACCTGCGGCCCCACGCCTCCGACGCCGACGCCGAGCTCTGGGTGGCGAGCGACCTCGGGGCCCTGCACCGGCCCGGCGTCCTGCGCGGCGACCACGTCCTGGGCATCGGCGGGGCGTCGCTGACCCTGGCCCAGGCGACCGTCCGCCGCCCGGTGGAGCGCGCCCTGGACCTCGGCACGGGATGCGGGATCCAGACCTTCCACCTCCTCGCCCACGCACGCCACGTCGTCGCCACCGACCTCTCGTGGCGGGCCCTGGCCTTCACGCGCTTCAACCTCCTGCTCAACCACGAAGCGCTGGGACTGGATCCGCGGCGCCTCGAGGACCGCGTCGAGCTGCGCCAGGGCAGCCTGCTCGAGCCGGTCGCGGGGGAGGAATTCGACCTCGTCGTCTCCAATCCGCCGTTCGTCATCACGCCCCGCGCCCCCGGTGGTTCCGAGGAGGAGCGCTTCACCTACCGCGACGGCGGGCTCGCGGGCGACGCGCTCGTCTCGGGGCTGATCGAGGCGCTGCCGGGGGTCCTCACGCCGGGCGGCACCGCCCAGCTGCTCGCCAACTGGGAGATCCAGGACGGCCCTGAGGGCGGCGAGGGCGACGGCGCGGGCGGGGCCGGGGACTGGTCGGCCCGGCCGCGGACCTGGATCCGGCCGGGGACGGAGGCGTGGTTCATCCAGCGGGAGGTCCAGTCGCCCGCGGAGTACGCCGAGACCTGGCTGCGCGACGCCGCGGAGGCCCGGGATCCGGCCCGCTACGCCGAGCGCTACGCGCAGTACCTGGCCGACTTCGCGTCCCGCGGCGTGGGCGGGATCGGCTTCGGCATGGTCTGGCTGCGCCGCCCCGCCGACCCGGCCGTGGCCCCCGTGGGTGCGCGGTTCGAGGCGATCGGCTACCCGATCGAGCAGCCGATCGGCCCGCATCTGGCCCTCGAGGTGGACGCCGCGGATTCCCTCGCCGGGAGGGACCTCGCTCCGCTCCGCTTCGAGGTCGCCGAGGACGTGACCGAGGAGCGGCACCAGCGGCCCGGCGCCGAGCACCCGGGCGTCATCCTGCTGCGCCAGGGGGCCGGCCTGCGGCGGACGACGCTCTTGTCCTCCGAGGAGGCGGGGCTCGTCTCCGCCTGCGACGGGGAGCTCACCGCCGGGCAGATCGCCCACGCGCTCGCGGCGCTCCTGGGCGAGGACGCCGCGGAACTCGTCCCACGACTACTCGACAGTGTTGATCGACTTGTTACCACCGGCTTTCTGTCGGAGATACGAAACAAAGGCTAAAGTTTTTCCACATGACGCAGAACACATCCGAGGCGAAGTACGCCGGGACTCCCGAAGTCCGTCGCCAGACGGAGAACCCCGTGGTCATCAGCGACCCGCAGGCGATCCGCGCCCTCGCGCACGAGGCCCGCCTCGAGGTCCTGGAGGAGCTGTTCGCGTCGCAGTCCACCCGGACGGCCACGGAGCTGGCCTCGCGCTGCAACCTCACGCCGAGCGCCATGAGCTACCACTTGCGGGCGCTGGAGAAGTACGGCTACGTCGAGCGCGCCGCGAGCGAGGGCGACGGCCGCGAGCGGCGCTGGAAGGCCGCCGGCGACCAGCTCGTCGTCGGCTCGCTGAGCGATTCCACAGCCGCGAAGAACGCGTTCCTGAACGTGCAGCTCAACGCCTTCCGCGAACGCCTCTCGGCGGAGATCGCCCGCCGCGACGCCGAGCGCCGCGCGGGGATCGAACCGCCCGCGGGCCGGGCGCCCGTGCTGACGACCGGGATGGTGTTCCTCAAGGGCGAGCAGCGCGCCGAGTTCGTCCGCCGCGTCTACGCGCTCGTCGACGAGTTCGAGGCCATGGCCGATCCCTCGGAACGCGGGATCGACGGCGAACGCGTCTACTACATGCTCTCGTTCCTGCCGGAGCACCCGGAACCCGGGGCCTGAGCGGGGCGGGGCGCGGGAGCCGCTTGCGGCCCGCGGCCGTGATGCCGCTACCCTAGAGCAGGTATGTGCAGGTCCGCGTCTCATGCGGGCCACCGGCTGCTAGAGGAGTGTTGTGCCCGCCAAGGCCAAGGAAAAGTCCGGCAAGAAGCTCGTCATCGTCGAGTCCCCGGCCAAGAGCAAGTCGATCGCCAAGTACCTCGGCGAGGGCTTCGTCGTCGATGCCTCCGTGGGCCACATCCGCGACCTGCCGCAGCCCAAGGAGCTGCCCGCCGAGCTGAAGAAGACCTCGGTCGGGAAGTTCGCCGTCGACCTGGACAACGACTTCGAGCCCTACTACGTCGTCTACCCGGACAAGAAGAAGAAGGTCTCCGAGCTCAAGGCGCAGCTCAAGGACGCGGACGCCCTCTACCTCGCAACCGATGCGGACCGCGAGGGCGAGGCCATCGCGTGGCACCTGCTCGAGGTGCTCAAGCCCAAGGTGCCCGTCTACCGCATGGCGTTCACGGAGATCACCAAGGAGGGCATCGCCCGCGCCCTGGACAACATCCGCGAGCTGGACACCGACCTCGTGGACGCGCAGGAGACGCGGCGCGTCCTCGACCGCCTCTACGGCTACGAGATCTCGCCCGTGCTGTGGCGCAAGATCGGCCCGGGCCTGTCGGCCGGCCGCGTGCAGTCCGTCGCGACGCGCCTCGTCGTGGAGCGCGAGCGCGAGCGCATGGCGTTCCGCGCCGCGTCCTACTGGGACCTCGTCGGCGAGTTCGCGACCGCGGCGGGGGAGTCGTTCCGCGCCAAGCTGGCCGCCGTCGACGGAGCCCGCGTCGCCTCGGGCCGCGACTTCGACGACCGCGGGCAGCTGAAGACGCCGAAGTCCGGCGCCGCCGTCGTCGTGTTGGACCGGGACGGGGCCACGTCGCTGGCCGAGGGGCTGCAGGGGGCGGACTTCTCGGTCCAGTCCCTGGACACCAAGCCCTACACGCGCCGCCCGGCCGCGCCGTTCACGACGTCCACGCTGCAGCAGGAGGCCTCGCGGAAGCTGCGCTGGTCCTCGAAGTCCACGATGCAGGTGGCGCAGCGGCTGTACGAGAACGGCTACATCACCTATATGCGTACCGACTCGGTCTTCCTCTCCAACGAGGCCGTCTCGGCGGCCCGCCGCCAGGCCTCGGAGCTGTACGGGCCCGACTCGGTGCCCGCGTCCCCCCGCGTGTACAAGGCCAAGTCGGATGCGGCGCAGGAGGCCCACGAGGCCATCCGCCCGGCCGGCGACTCCTTCCGCCGCCCGCAGGACGTGCGCAGCCAGCTCGGCGCCGACGAGTTCAAGCTGTACGAGCTGATCTGGAAGCGCACGGTCGCCTCGCAGATGGCCGACGCCAAGGGCTCAACGGCCTCCGTCCGGCTGGCTGGGACCGCGGCCGACGGCCGCACGGCCGAGTTCACGGCCTCCGGCACCGTCATCACCTTCCGCGGCTTCCTCGCCGCCTACGAGGAGGGCAAGGACACGACGGAGCAGGAGGAGCAGGAGAACGACGCCGAACGCCGGCTTCCGCAGCTGACCTCCGGCCAGGGACTCACCGGGGCGGGGGTGGAGGCGCTCGGGCACGAGACCTCGCCTCCCGCGCGCTACACCGAGGCCTCGATCGTGGCCGAGCTGGAGGCCCGTGAGATCGGCCGCCCGTCCACCTACGCGCCGACGATCTCCACGATCATGGACCGCGGCTACGTGACCAAGCGGGGCGGAGCCCTGGTGCCGAGCTGGATCGCCTTCTCCGTGGTGCGCCTGCTCGAGGAGCACTTCGGCAAGTACGTCGACTACGGTTTCACGGCGCGCCTCGAGGACGACCTCGACGAGATCGCCAAGGGCCACCTGGCCCGCAGCGCGTGGCTGCGTTCCTTCTACTTCGGCGAGGACCGCGAGGACGCCGGACTGCAGGAGGTCGTGGAGAACCTCGGCGACATCGACGCCCGGGCCATCAACTCCGTCGAGATCGCCCCCGGGATCGTGCTGCGCGTGGGCAAGTTCGGCCCTTACCTCGAGACGCCGGTGCCGGAGGGATCGCCCGAGGGCACCGAGCCGCAGCGCGCCAACGTCCCGGAGGACCTGGCGCCCGACGAGCTCACGGCCGAGAAGGCCCGCGAGCTCATGGAGTCCACGGGCCCCGAGCAGCGCGAGCTGGGCACGGACCCGGAGACGGGCCGGCTGATCGTGGCCAAGGACGGGCGCTACGGCGCCTACGTCACCGAGGTCATCCCGGAGCCGACGGCGGAGGAGCTCGCGGCCCAGCCGGTCGAGTACTACAAGAACGGCAAGCCCAAGCCCCCGAAGAAGCCCGCGAAGGTCCGCCCGCGCACGGGCTCGCTCTTCAAGTCCATGACGGTCGAGACCGTGACGCTCGAGGACGCGCTCAAGCTCATCTCCCTGCCGCGCGTGCTCGGCCAGGACGCCGAGGGCGTCGAGATCACGGTGCAGAACGGCCGCTTCGGCCCGTACCTGAAGAAGGGCACCGACTCGCGGTCGATCGGCTCGGAGGAGGAGATCTTCACGATCACCCTCGAGCAGGCGCTCGAGATCTACTCCCAGCCCAAGCAGCGGGGCGGCCGGACCGCCGCCGCGCCGCTCGCGGAGTTCGGAGCGGATCCGGTCTCCGAGAAGCCGATCGTCGTGAAGGAGGGCCGCTTCGGCCCCTACATCACCGACGGCATCACCAACATCACCGTCCCCCGCGACACCGCCATCGAAGAGCTCACGCGGGAACGCGCCGTGAAGCTGCTCGCAGAGAAGCGGGCCAAGGGCCCCGCCAAGCGGCCGGCCCGCAAGGCCCCGGCACGGCGGACCACGGGCAAGTCCACGTAACGGCCCACGGAAAGCGTCCACCGGCATGCGCCTCGGAGTCCTGGATATCGGATCCAACACCGTCCACCTCCTGCTGGTGGACGCCTACCCCGGGGCGCGTCCGGTGGCGTTCGCGTCCCACAAGCGGCCGCTGTCGCTCGTCAGCTACCTCGACGGCGACGGCGCGATCACGGAGGAGGGCCAGCGGGAGCTCCTGGACTTCATCCACGAGGCCTCGCGCTTCGCCGTGCGGCACCGGGCCGAGGACCTGCTGGCCTTCTGCACCTCGGCGATCCGCGAATCGGCGAACGGCGAGGCCGTGCTGGAACGCGTGGTCTCCGAGACGGGCATCCACCTGGCCGAGCTCAGCGGCGAGCAGGAGGCCGGCATGACCTACTACGCCGTGAGGCGCTGGTTCGGCTGGGGCGCGGAGACGATCCTCGACCTCGACATCGGCGGCGGATCGTTCGAGATGGCGATGGGGACCGACGAGTTCCCGGCGATCGCCCGCTCCGTGCCGCTCGGCGCCGGGCGCCTGACGCGGGACCGGCTGCCCGGGGACCCGCCGTCCATCCGCGACCTCAAGGCGCTCAAGCACTACGTCGCTGACGTGCTGGAGGGCCCCGTGGCCGAGATCCGCGCGCTCGGCAAGCCCGCGCTCGTCGCCGGGACGTCCAAGACCTTCCGCTCGCTCGCCCGCGTCACCGGCGCCGCGCCGAGCGCCGAGGGGCCCTACGTCAAGCGCGTGCTGCGGCTCGAGGACCTCAAGCTCTGGACCAACCGGCTCGCCGCGATGACCGCGGCGGAGCGCAGCGAGCTGCCCGGCGTCTCCGCGGTCCGGGCCCCGCAGCTGCTCGCCGGCTCCGTCGTCGCGGGGGCCGCGATGAGCGCCTTCGGCGTGAAGTCGCTGCGGATCTGCCCCTGGGCGCTGCGCGAGGGCCTCATCCTGCGCCGCTTCGACCACCTCGTGTTCGACGGGCCGTTGCCTTTGGGGAGTAGCGTGGGGGTGGGGCACGTGGAACTGGGCCAGCAGCCCGCCGTGCCGCAGCTTGGAGTCGTCGACGAGGAAGCGGGGAACAGAGCATGACCCAGCAGCACGTACCGGTCGCCCTCTCGAGCGCCTCGGTCTACCCGCTCAACGTCCACGACGCGTTCTCCGTCGCCCACGACCTTGGCTACGACGGCGTCGAGGTCCTCGTGACCGGCAACCACATCTCCCAGGACCCCGGCAAGCTGATGGACCTCAGCTCCCGCTACGGGCAGCCGATCATGGCCATCCACGCGCCGACGCTCCTGCTCACCCAGCAGGTCTGGGGCAGCGCCTGGAACAAGATCGAGCGCTCCGCGAAGATGGCCGCGGACGTGGGCTGCGACGTCGTCGTCGTCCACCCCCCCTTCCGCTGGCAGGGGACCTATGCGACCGGCTTCGCCGAGGGCGTCCGGCGGATCATGGAGGAGTACGGCGTGAAGATCGCCGTCGAGAACATGTACCCCTGGAGGGCCCGCGGGCGCGAGGCCAAGATGTACCTGCCGCACTGGAACCCCGTCCCGCAGCCGTACGACTACGTGACGTGGGACTTCTCCCACGCGGCGATCGCCGACATGGACTCCCACGAGGCCTTCCAAGCCCTCGGGGAGCGGCTGACGCACGTGCACTTGTGCGATGGGCGGGACAACGGCAAGGACGAGCACCTCGTCCCCGGCCGCGGCACCCAGCCCGTCTCCGAGGCCATGGGACACCTGCGCTCGAGCGGGTGGAACGGCGTCGTCGCCGTCGAGGTCTCCACGCGCAAGGCCAAGGGCGCCGGGGAACGCGAGGAGTGGCTCGGGGAGACGCTCGAGTTCGCGCGCCGGCACCTCGAGGCCGCGGCCGTGGAAGAATTGCCGCATGGCGAGCAACAGCACCGACTATCCCGTTGACACCACGACCCACCGGCTGGCCTTCCTCGGCACCGGTTCGATGAACGGGGCGATCCTGCGCGGCATCCTGGCCGCCGGGCACGATCCCTCCTCCATCACCGCGACCGTGCGCGGCGCAGGCAAGGCCGAGGCCCTCGCCGCCGACACCGGCGTCAAGGCCCTCGCCACGGAGCAGTCCCCGGACGCCAACATCGACGCCGTCACGGGGGCCGACGTCGTCTTCCTCGGCGTCAAGCCGGTCGGCATCCAGGAGCTCTGCCGCGAGATCGCCGGGGCGCTGCGCCCCGGGGCCGTCGTCGTCAGCGTCGCCGCGGCCGTCACCATCGCGATGATCGAGGACGCGCTCGCTCCCGGTCAGCCCGTCGTGCGCACCATGCCCAACACCCCGCTCATGGTGGGCCGCGGCGCGGTCGGACTCAGCGGAGGGAGCGCGGCGACGGAGGCGGACGTCGCCGCCGTCGTCGGACTCTTCGAGGGCTCCGGCCTCGTCCGCGTGGTCCCGGAGGAGCAGCTCGACGCCGTCTCCGCGGTGAGCGGCTCCGGTCCCGCCTACGCCTTCTACCTGGCCGAGGCGATGGCCAAGGCCGGCGAGGAGCTCGGCCTCGACGCGGACCTCGCCCGCGACCTCGCGCGCGCGACCGTCGCCGGGGCGGGTCGCATGCTCGACGACGCCGCGGTGGACCCCGCCGAGCTGCGCCGCAACGTGACGAGCCCCCACGGCACCACCGAGCGCGCGATCGCCGCGTTCGACGACGCGGGCATCCCGTCGATCATCGCCCGCGGCGCCCGCGCCGCCTCCGACCGCGCCGCCGAGATCAGCCGCGAGCTCGCCGGATAGGGCGCACCACGTCACCGTTGGCTGGCATTGCTCTGGCAACGTCCAATCGTTCGGATGTTGCCTGGGATGGCTTGGCTCAGTGGACATCTAGTGGCGGTTGTTTCAAGGTGGGCCGCGTTTCGAGCTCCGCTGCAGTGATGCACGGATTCACCTCGACGCGGACCGACCATCAGCCGCGACCGGACGACATCAATGGCGTCAACGCGCTCGACGAGAATCGGGGTCGATATGCTCACATCGTCACGGGTGATAAGTGTCTTCGTTGCCGCCGGTGTGGTCCTCGGCCGGGTGAGGACCGTGGGCGTTGCTGAAGTGATCGAGACGGGACCGCTGTCCGACGTCGGATTGGACGTGCTCGAATGGTTCATACGCCCTGCGGCAGCCACTGAAGATCATCTCATCCTGCGGCAGATAGGTGGATACGTCGACGGAACATCGTATGAAATCGGTGACGACCCGCTGCTTCGTCCAGGTGAAGAAGTCCTCGTGTTTCTCCGCTACGTCCCCGATCACGGTGTCTTCGTCGTCGTCGGTGGGCCGTCGGGACGGTTCTCCTCCTCGGAGGGGCGGCTCCGACCGAGTGGCGGGACACCGATCACCGACGCGTCGACGCTGACGTCCCTTGACCGACGTGAAGGAGTAGCCGACGAGGGTCCCCCGCCTGCGTTCCGGGGTCCCCGGGTTACGGCCTGGCGGCGAAGCGCTCCAGCAGGTCGACGTGGCCGGAGACGATCAGCACGTCGCGGCGGGTGACCTTGGTGTGGGGCTGGGCGTAGGTGAAGTCCTCGCCGGGCGACTTCACGCCGACGATCGTCACGCCGTACTTGGAACGGACCTGGGATTCGGCGAGCGTGAAGCCCTGCGTCTCCTTCGGCGGGTACATCTTCACGATCGCGAAGCCGTCGTCGAATTCGATGAAGTCCAGCATGCGCCCGCCGACGAGGTGCGCGGCCCGCACGCCGGCGTCGGCCTCCGGGTAGATCACGTGGTTGGCGCCGATCCGGGTGAGGATCTTGCCGTGGGAGGGCGTGATGGCCTTGACCCAGAGGTGCTCGATCCCGAGGTCGACGAGGTTGACCGCGATCAAGACGGAGGGCTCGATCGACGTGCCGACGCCGACGACGGCGGAGCTGAAGTCCTGCGCGCCGAGCTGGCGCAGCGCGTCGATGTTGGTGGCGTCCGCCTCGACGACGTGGGTCAGGACGCCGGCCCACGTGCGGACCAGCGCGGGATTGCGCTCGATCGCGAGGACCTCCCGGCCCTGCTTCACGAGCTGCTCGGCGACGGCGGCACCGAAGCGCCCGAGGCCGATGACCAGGACCGGTGCGTTGTGGTCTACGGTCTTCTCAGCCAATGATCGGCCTCTCTTCCGGGAAGTGGTACAGCTGGTCGCGCTGGCGCAGAGTCAGTGCCGCAGCCAGTGTAATGGTGCCCACCCGCCCCGCGAACATGAGCGCCGAGAGGACGTACTTGCCCGCCGGGGGCAGCTCCCCGGACAGCCCCGTGCTCAGGCCCACGGTGGCGAACGCCGAGATCGACTCGAACAGCACGCGGTCCAGGGACTGCCCGCTGATGCCCAGCAGGAGCCCCGTGGCGACGCTGACGAGCGTGGCGCCGAGGACGACGACGGAGATCGCCACGCGCAGCGTGCCCTCCGGGATCCGGCGGCCGAAGGCCTTGACGTCGGAGTCGCCGCGGGCCTCGGCGATGATGGCGAGGAAGAGCACGGCGATCGTGGTGACCTTGATGCCACCCGCCGTCGAGGCCGAGCCGCCGCCGGCGAACATCAGCATGTCGGTGACGAGCATGGTGGCCGGCTCGAGCTGGTTCTGGTCCACGAGATTGAAGCCGCCGGACCGGGTCATGACGGAGGCGAAGAGGGCGTGCATGACCTTGTCAACGGGCGACAAGTCGCCGATCGTGTCCGGGTTGGACCACTCGAGGGCGCCCCAGCCGACGGTGCCGAGCACGAGCAGGATCCCCGTCACGACGAGGGTGAGCTTCGCGTGCAGGGTCCACCGGCGGATCCTGGAGCGCAGGATGATCATCACCATGAGCACGGGGAAGCCGAGGCTGCCGATGACGACGCCGAGCATGAGGGGAACCTGGATCCACAGGTCGGTCTCGTAGGGGACCAGTCCGTCGGAGTGCGGCGTGAATCCGGCGTTGTTGAAGGCGGAGATCGAGTAGAAGACGCCGTGCCACACGGCCTGTCCCAGGGGTTCGCCGAGGACCAGGAAACGGGGGACGAGCATCACCGCCAGGAGCACTTCGATGGCCACCGAGGTCGTGATGACGATCCGCAGCAGCGTGCCGACCTCGCCGAGCCGGCCGGCGGCCTGCGTGTTCATGGCCTCCTGGGCCAGCAGCTTGCCGCGCACGCCCAGCCGCCTGCTCACCGCCATCGAGAGGATCGACGCCACGGTCAGGATCCCGAGGCCGCCCACGAAGACGCCGACGAGGATGACGACCTGCCCGAAGAAGGACCAGTGCGCGGCCGTCGAGACCACGGTGAGCCCTGTGACGCACACGGCGGACACGGCCGTGAACAGGGCGTCGTGGAGCGGGGTGAATGTCCCGGTGGAGGAAGCGGCCGGCAGCGCCAGCAGGCCCGTGAACACGGCGATGACGAGGGCGAACACGGCGAGGGCCAGTCGCGCGGGGGAGCTCGCGGCGAAGGAGTCGACGAGGTCCCGGCCCGCGGCGACGACGCGGACCAGCGCGCCGGGCTGGCGCGGTACGTGCGGTGACGGCTGGTGCGGCATGGCGGCTCGACGGCTCCGGTCGGAGGGAGGCCAGGACGATCCTGGCGACAACCATAGTAAACCACCCGCGGACCCCGTGGAGTGGCAGGCCGGCGGGGCCGCCGTGCGCTGGGACACACGCGCGTCCGTTAGCCTGAAACGGTGATGATCAAGAGCACGGCGCCGTTGCCCCCCACGCAGCTCGTGTGGAGCCCCGGCATGATGGCCTACCGCTTCAGCGACAGCCATCCCATGCACCCGGCCCGCCTCGACCTCACCAAGCGGCTCATCGACGAACTCGGGGTCCTCGAGGCGCCGACCGTCTCGCTCGCGGAGCCGTCCGTCGCGGACGATGCCGAACTGGGGCTCGTGCACGACGCCGACTACATCGCCGCCGTCCGCCGCGCGAGCGAGCACCCCGACGTCCCCGACGCGGCCCGCGGGCTCGGCACCGAGGACAACCCGCTCTTCCCGGGACTGCACGAGGCCAGCGCCCGCCTCGCCGGAGGCTCCCTGCTCGCGGCCGACGCGATCCTGGACTCCCGTGCCGTGCACGCCGTGAACTTCGGCGGCGGCATGCACCACGCCTCCCGATCCGCCGCGAGCGGCTTCTGCATCTACAACGACGCCGCGCTGGCGGTCCAGCGCCTGCTCGACGGCGGCGTGCAGCGCGTGGCCTACATCGACGTCGACGCCCACCACGGCGACGGGACGCAGTCGATCTTCTGGGACGATCCCCGCGTCATGACGATTTCCCTCCACGAGTCCGGGATGTCCCTCTTCCCGGGCACGGGCTTCGCGAACGAGTCCGGGGGCCCCGGGGCGCCGGGCACGGCCGTGAACGTCGCCGTCCCCGCGGGGACGGGCGACGCCGGCTGGCTGCGCGCGTTCCACGCCGTCGTCCCGCAGATCACGGCCGCCTTCGCACCCGAGGTGATCGTGAGCCAGCACGGCTGCGACGGCCACGCCAAGGACCCGCTGACCAACCTCCGCCTCAGCGTCGACGCCCAGCGGCAGAACATGCTGGACATCGCCGACCTCGCCGAACGGCTGTGCGCCGGGAGGTGGATCGCCACGGGCGGCGGCGGGTACAACATCACACACGTCGTGCCCCGGGCCTGGGCGCACCTCGTCGCGATCGCCTCCGGGCGCCCCGTCCCGCTGCGCACCGAGGTCCCGGCCCCGTGGCGCAGCTACGTCGAGGAGCGCTACGGCGAAGCCCCGCAGTGGATGAACGACGACGCCGAGCTGTGGTGGCGCTCGTGGGAGGTCGGCTACGACCCCGCCGACCCCGTCGACCGCACGGTCATGGCCACCCGCAAGGAGGTCTTCCCCCTCTTCGGCCTCGACCCCTGGTTCGACTAGCTCCCCTGTCGAGGGGCGCTTCCGCGTCACGACGGCGTAGCGAAGAATGCCCCGCGGCGTATATGCGGTTAGGGTGATGGGATGGCCGCCGATGTCTTCCCCGTGATCGCTGAACCGACCCGACGACGCATCCTCGACGAGCTGCACGGCGCGGAGCGCTCGGTCGGCGAGCTCGTCGAGGTCCTCGGCGTCAGCCAGCCCACGGTCTCCAAGCACCTCAAGGTCCTGCGCGAGGCCGGGCTCGTCACGACGCGCGCCGTCGGCCAGCGGCGCTTCTACGGGATCGACCTGGCCCCGCTCGAACCCGCCGCGGAGTGGATCGCCCGGTTCAGCCCCCGGGCCGCCGACGACCCCGCCGGCGTGGAGGCGGCCGGCCCGGTCGGGACGACGGGCGCCACCGCCTCTGCCGCCCCTGCCGCCTCGGCCCCCGGCGGTGCCGCGGACGACCCCGACGCACGTCCCGCCTCCGGCGGGCCGGCCGCGGTGCCGGGCTCCGGCGTCGTGCCTTCCCGCGAGGCTGCCGCCGGCGCCCAGCAGATCGGGCGGACGGTCGGGCGCACCGTGGAGCAGGTCACCGGCCGCGCGCAGGACCTGCTCGACAAGCTCCCGAAGCCCCGCTTCGGACGCCGCCGCTGAGCCAGGGGGTGTTACGTGCCGCGCGGGCATTGTTGCAGCCCGGCGCGCCCCGTCCGGGCGCCGCGTGGCAAGCTCGATGACCGAGACCGTCCCCCGGTGCCCGCACCGGGGAGCCGCACCGCGCCGCAAGGAGGAGCACGAGTGGACCAGCATCTGGCAAGCATCCGGGACGAGGTGTTCCGCCGGAACCCCGGCGAGGCCGAGTTCCACCAGGCCGTCAACGAGGTCTTCGAGACCCTCGAGCCCGTGGCACGCCGCCACCCCGAGTACATGGACGCCGCGATCCTGCAGCGCATGTGCGAGCCCGAGCGGCAGATCATCTTCCGCGTGCCGTGGACCGACGACTCGGGCCAGGTGCGGATCAACCGCGGCTTCCGCGTCGAGTTCAACTCGGCCCTCGGCCCCTACAAGGGCGGCCTGCGCTTCCACCCCTCGGTCTACCTGGGCATCGTCAAGTTCCTCGGCTTCGAGCAGGTCTTCAAGAACGCCCTGACCGGCATGCCGATCGGCGGCGGCAAGGGCGGCTCGGACTTCGATCCGCGCGGCAAGTCCGACGCCGAGGTGATGCGGTTCTGCCAGTCGTTCATGACGGAGCTCTACCGCCACATCGGCGAGTACACCGACGTCCCCGCGGGCGACATCGGCGTGGGCGGCCGGGAGATCGGCTACCTGTTCGGCCAGTACAAGCGCATCACCAACCGCTATGAGTCAGGCGTCCTGACGGGCAAGGGGATCGGCTGGGGCGGTTCGCTCGTGCGCCCGGAGGCCACCGGCTACGGGGCCGTCCTCTTCGCCGCCGAGATGCTCAAGACCCGCGGGCAGAGCCTGGACGGGCAACGCGTCGTCGTCTCCGGCTCCGGCAACGTCGCGATCAACGCCGTCGCGAAGGCCCAGAGCCTCGGTGCCCTCGTCGTCGCCGCCTCCGATTCCTCCGGGTACATCGTGGACGAGCACGGGATCGACGTGGACCTGCTGCGCCAGATCAAGGAGAACGAGCGCGGCCGCATCAGCGAGTACGCCCAGCGGCGCGGCAACGGCACGGCCTACGTGGCCGACGGCAACGTGTGGGACGTCGATGCCACCGTCGCGATCCCGTCGGCCACGCAGAACGAGCTCGGCGCCACGGCGGCCAAGCGGCTCGTGGAGCGCGGCGTCCTCGCCGTGGCCGAGGGCGCCAACATGCCCTGCACGGCCGAGGCCACCCAGATCTTCCAGGAGGCCGGCGTGCTCTTCGGCCCGGGCAAGGCCGCCAATGCCGGCGGCGTCGCGACGTCCGCCCTGGAGATGCAGCAGAACGCGAGCCGCGACGCCTGGTCGTTCGAGCACACCGAGCGGCGCCTCGGCCAGATCATGGTCTCCATCCATGATGACTGCGCCCGCACCGCCGAGGCCTACGGGCAGCCGGGGAACTACGTCGCGGGCGCCAACATCGCCGGCTTCGTCAAGGTCGCGGACGCGATGCTGGCCCTCGGCGTCATCTAGCTCTCGGGCCCGATCGGCGTCGTGCGGCCGGCGCGACCGCCGCGCGCTACGGCCGCGGAATGCGGACGTGTTCCGGCGTGAGCTCGGAGAGCCGGGAGACGCCGAGGAGCGCCAGGGTCCGCTTCATGTCCTTCTCCAGGATCGCCAGCGCGCGGTCCACGCCGGCGCGCCCGCCGGCCATGAGCCCGTAGAGGTAGGCGCGGCCGATGAGCGTGAAGTCGGCGCCGAGGGCGAGCGCGGCGACGATATCGGCCCCGCTCATGATGCCGGTGTCGAGGATGACGGCGGCGTCCGGGTTGACGGACTTCACGGCGGCCGAGACCTCGGGGAGCAGGTGCAGGGTCACGGGTGCGCGGTCCAACTGCCGGCCGCCGTGGTTGGAGACCACGACGCCGTCCGCCCCGTGCTCGATCACCTTGCGGGCGTCCTCGACCGTCTGGATTCCCTTGACGACGAGCTTGCCCTTCCAGGTCCCGCGCAGCCAGTCCAGGTCGTCGTAGGTCAGCGAGGGGTCGAACATGGAGTCGATCAGCTCGGCGACGGTGCCGGTGTAGCGGGACAGCGAGGCGAACGTCAGGGGCTCGTGGGTCAGGAAGTTGAACCACCAGGCCGGCCGGTAGGACGCGTCCAGGACCGTCTTGAGCGTCAGCGACGGCGGGATCGTCATGCCGTTGCGCACGTCGCGGAGCCGGGCCCCGGCGACGGCCGTGTCCACGGTGACCATGAGGGTGTCGTAGCCGGCGCGCGCGGCCCGGTCGATCAGCTCGCGCGACTTCTCGCGGTCCGTCCACAGGTAGAGCTGGAACCAGTTGCGGCCCGCGGGCGCGGCGGCGGCGACGTCCTCGATCGACGCCGTGCCCATCGTGGACAGCGTGTAGGGGATGCCCGCGGCCTCGGCCGCGCGGGATCCCGCGTATTCTCCTTCCGACTGCATCATGCGGGTGAAGCCGGTCGGTGCGATCCCGACGGGAAGGCGGGAGGTGCCGCCGAGGATGTCCGTGCTCAGGTCCACGTGGGAGACGTCGCGCAGGATGCCGGGGCGGAACTCGAGCTCGGAGAACGCGGAACGGGCCCGGTTGAGCGTGACCTCGGCCTCCGCCGCGCCGTCGGTGTAGTCGAAGGGAGCCTGGGGCGTCCGGCGCTTGGCCAGGGCCCGCAGATCGCCGATGGTCTGCGCCGCCGCGAGGCGGGAGGCGTTGCCGAAGGAGGGCTTCTTGAACTGCATGAGCGGGGCCAGGTCCGAGTACTTCGGAACGCGGCGGCGCAGCGCCGGCGGCACGGGGCGGTCGGCCGGAACGGCGTCCCCGGCACCCGGACGCGCCGGGGCCGGGGACTGGAGGGGGGCCGGCTCCGACGCCGCGGCGGCGGACTGCCGGGCCGTGTCCTCGGTGGTTGCCGGCTGCTGGGTCACGGACTGGGTGGTCATGGACTCTCCTTGGAGGCGTGGCACGCGGATCGCTTGTGGTAAGACCACAGCGTGTGGTTAGACCACACTCTAGACCCGTGGTGCGGCTCACATCAAGGGGCATCGCTCCGCCGTCCGGGCCGCGAGGGCGCCCGGAGCCGCCCGATCGTGTCCACACGGTGGAGCCGAGGTTTCACAATCGCCCCATCTGCCACTAGAGTTGCCCCTTAGACGGCATCCCATCGGGGACATGCGAACGCCGTTGTGCGGTGGGGGAATTGTCCAAGGGCAGGAGAAGAACCGGGGATGGCTGACGCGAAGAACTTTGCGAACGCGCGCTTTATGACGGTGGCCGAGGTCGCCGAGGTCATGCGCGTCTCCAAGATGACCGTGTACCGCCTGGTGCACTCGGCGGAACTGCCCGCGGTGCGCTTCGGCCGCTCCTACCGCGTCCCGGAGACCGCCGTCGAGGACTACCTGCGCAAGGCCCGGATCGACGGGGCCTCCGAGACCGCCTGACCGGAAGTGGTCAGGGCCGCCGCGCGGAGCAGGTAACCTGTTAAGGAACGTTTAACGTCCGTGTTGGTTGCAGTCCGACCGTCTGCGGCGGGAACGCAACCACCGAATCTGAAGTTTGTGAGGAACCAATGGGCTCTGTGATCAAGAAGCGCCGCAAGCGTATGGCCAAGAAGAAGCACCGCAAGCTGCTTCGCAAGACCCGCCACCAGCGCCGCAACAAGAAGTAGGCGCCGGCCGCCGACGCGGCAGGTGATGACGACGGCGGGGCCGCATCTCTCGAGGGTGCGGCCCCGCCGTCGTTCTCCCCGACGTGCGATCACGGCAGGTGCCGGACCGCCCCGGGGACGCCCCCGGGCCAGCGCCCGGCGGGGTCTCGGATCAGCGGCCGCGGACCCGCCCCAGACCGCGCCAGAGTCCGTAGACGGCCCCGGACACGGTCGCCGCCTTGAGCGTCCACGTCGCGGCGCGGCGGCCGGTCCTGAAGTCGTAGACGGGCCAGTTGTTGCGCACGGCGTGGCGGCGCAGCTTGGCGTCCGGGTTGATCGCCACGGGATGCCCCACGGCCTCCAGGAGCGGAAGGTCGTTGGACGAGTCGCTGTAGGCCCAGCACTGCGCCAGGTCGAGCCCCTCTTCCTCGGCGAGCCGGGCGACGGCGACGGCCTTCGCGGGGCCGTGCAGGATCTCTCCCACGAGCCGGCCGGTGTAGACGCCGTCGGTGTGCTCCACCTGCGTGCCGAGCGCCCCGGAGAGCCCGAGCCGGTCCGCGATCACGGTGGCGACCTCGAGCGGCGTGGCCGTCACGAGCCAGACGCGACGCCCGGCGCGCAGGTGCTGGTCCGCGAGGGCCCGCGTTCCGGGCCAGATCTTGGAGGCGATGAACTCGTCGTAGACCTCGTCGCCCAGGCTCGACAAGTCGTCGACGAGGACCCCCGCGGCGAGGGCGAGCGCCTGGTCCCGCACGGCGTGGATGTCGCCGACGTGCTCCCCGCGCACCGCGTACCAGAGGGCCTTGAGGCCGAAGGAGGCCGCGTGGCGGAGGCTGAAGGCCTTGCGCGCATACATCTTCCGGGCGACGGCGAACAGGCTCGCGCCGCGCATCATCGTGTTGTCGACGTCGAAGAAGGCGGCCTCTGCTCCTGTCATCGGGCGCACGGGCGAGGGCACGGTGCGGCCGGCGGGCGGCTGTGGCATGGCCCCAGTCTATGGCACGCGCCACAGCGGGCCGGGCGCCGTCCGTGCCCGTGCGCGGCCGGTCCGCCGGTAGATTAGTCGGCATGGAAGCACGTGCCGAGGCGCCCGTCGTCGAATTGCTGACCCGCGAGGGCTGCCACTTGTGCGCCGCGGCCCGTGCCACCCTCGACGAGGTGTGCGGCCGCCTGGGCGTGCCCTGGACGGAACGGGGGATCGACGACGACCCGGAGCTGCGGCACCGCTTCGGCGAGGAGGTCCCGGTGCTGATGATCGACGGCGTGCAGCGCGACTTCTGGGTCATCGACCCCGCGCGGCTCGCGGGGCTCCTGGGCGCATGAGGCCGGCGGAGAAGACGCTTCCCGAGGCGACGCTGGAACGCCTGACGCTCTACCGGCGCGTGCTCGAGCGCCTCGGCGCCGCCGGGCTCGAGACGGTGTCCTCGGAGGTCCTGGCCGATGCCGCGGGCGTCAACCCGGCGATCCTGCGCAAGGACCTGTCGATGCTCGGCAGCTTCGGCCGGCGGGGCGTGGGCTATGGCGTGATGCAGCTGGCCGGTTCCATCGCGACGACCCTCGGGCTCAACAACGACTGGCGCGTGGGGATCGTCGGCGCCGGCAACCTGGGCCGCGCGCTGGCCGGGTACGCGGGGTTCCGCGAGAACGGCTTCCGTCTGGTGGGGCTGTACGACGCCGATGCCTCCCTCGTGGGGCGGCGTTACGCCGACCTCGTGGTCGCCGACGCGGCGGGCCTCGAGGACGCCGTGCTGGCCGAGGGCATCAACATGGCGGTCCTGGCCGTGCCCGCGGCGGCCGCGCAGGAGCTGTGCGACCGGCTCGTCGCCGCCGGCGTGCGCAACATCCTCAACTTCGCCCCCGTCGTCCTCCAGGTTCCGCCGGACGTCGTCCTGCGCAAGGTGGACATGGCCCGCGAGCTGCAGCTCCTGGCCTACTACGCGACGACGCCGGGCAGCCACCTCTAGCCTGTGGATCCCGAACGCCAAGGCGGCCGGACGGATTACTCCGTCCGGCCGCCTTGTCGGTGATTGGCCGGCGCTTCGGCCGGCGGGGTCGGTGCCCCGGCGTCAGGCGCCGAAGCCCTGGTGCTTCGCGGCCTTCTTGGCCGCGATGTAGTTGCTCGAGGGCTTGAGCCACGCGAACACGACGCCCGCGATGCCGACCAGGATGACCACGAGCGTCAGCACGTCGGCGCCGAAGAGGCCGATCACGGACAGTCCGGCGAGGATCGTGGCCGTGATGCGGGCGCCGTTGCTGCCCTTGCGGATGAAGAACGCCAGCAGGGCGTAGATGCCCGAACCGATGAGCATGACCACGAAGCCGACCGTCCGGGTCATGGAGGCCAGGGCGGCCGCGTCGACGCCGGCCGCCGCGAGCTCGTCCTGGGTCGCGGAGCCCTGCATCGTCAAGGCGTCCTGGATGGCGGTCTCGAGGGCGGAGGAGGGCATCAGCAGCAGGACGAGTCCGGACACGAGGGTCAGCGCGCCGGCGGCGAGGACGAGCCAGAAGGAGATGTTCAGTTCCTTCGGCCGCTCGAGCGGGCCGGCGGGCGCGCCGAAACCGGCGCTCCCGGGCATCGGCTGCTGGTAGCCGTAGGACTGCTGGCCCGGCTGCCCGTACGGTGCGCCCTGGCCAGGCTGTCCGTAGGGCCCCGACTGTCCCTGCTGTCCGGCCTGTCCGTAGGCGCCGGGCTGGCCGTACTGGCCGGGCTGTGCGGCCGGGGGCTGCCCCGGCTGGCCGTAGGACTGCGGGGGAGCCGGGGGGTACGAGCCGGCGGCGCCGCCCTGCTGCGGCTGGCCCGGCTGCTGCGCGGGCTGCTGCCCCTGTTGTCCGGCCCCCTGGCCGGATCCGTCCTGGCCGGGCTGCGGAAGGCGCTGCCCGTAGCGCGGGGGCTCGGGGACCTCGGGGTTGTTCTCGGGAGTGCTCATGATTCCTCCTGGGCGTTGGTGGTTCTGAATCCCACAGTAGCCGCCGGGCCCGGCCGGGGGGCATCATCACCAAGGATGATGTGGAGGATGATTGCGCCAGTGGTGCCGCTATCCGGAGCGGATGAAGGCGACGTCGAGGACGATCGTCACCTTGTCCCCGACGAGGACCCCGCCGGCCTCGAGGGCCGCGTTCCACGTCAGGCCGAAGTCCTTCCGGGAGATGACGGTCTCGGCGGAGAAACCGGCCCGCACCACGCCGGCCGGATCCACGGCAGTGCCGGCGTACTCGACCGAGAGCTCCACCGCGCGCGTGACGTCGCGGATGGTCAGGTCGCCGGTCAGCAGGAACTCGTGGCCGTCGCCCGTGATCGACGTCGCCGTGAAGCCCAGGGTCGGGAAGCGCTCCACGTCGAAGAAGTCCGGGCTGCGCACGTGGGTGTCCCTCGCCGGGTCGCGGGAGTCGAAGGACACCGCCTGGATCACCGCGTAGAGGGCGGAGTCGTCCACGGTCGGACCGACGGAGATCACGGACTCGACGTCCGTGAAGCGGCCCCGCACCTTGCTGATCCCGGCGTACCGGATCGTGAAGCCGACCTCCGAGTGGGTCGGATCCAGCGTCCACCGTCCAGACGTGATGCCCTCGGGGATCCTCATCGCGGTGCTCCTTGCCCCGGGCCGTGGACCCGTGCCGCCGTGGTGCCTCACCTGTCGTGCGTCGTTCGTCCCTCCACTCTAGGGAAGGCCCACCCCGTCTTCCAGAGCGGAGCGCGACCGGAATCACGGCCCGCATTTAGGCCAGCCCGCAAAGGTTTGAGACACTGGAGGCATGCCCACCGCCACCGTCCACCTGCTCCGCCATGGAGAAGTCCACAATCCGGACAAGGTGCTGTACGGGCGGCTGCCGGGCTACCGGCTCTCCGGGCTCGGCCGCGAAATGGCCGACCGCGCCGCCGAATACTTCGCGCAGCGGCGCGACGCCGGAGCCAACATCGTCGCGATCGCGGCCTCGCCCCTGCTGCGGGCCCAGGAGACGGCCGCCCCGACGGCCCGCGCCCTGGGGCTCGAACTCGGCACGGAGCAGCGCGTCGTCGAGGCGGGCAACCACTTCGAGGGCATGTCCCACATGGCCGGGCGCCTCCGCGACCCCCGCTTGTGGCCCTACCTCGTCAATCCCTTCCGTCCGTCCTGGGGGGAGCCCTATCGGGACCAGGTCGAGCGGGTCATGGCCGCCGTGCGGGAACACCGCGACGCCGCCGTGGCACAGGGGGGGCCGGGCGCCGAGGTCATCCTCGTCGCCCACCAGCTGCCGATCTGGGTGACCCGGTTGGCGGCCGAAGGCCGGCGGCTCTGGCACGATCCGCGTCGCCGCGAATGCACTCTCGCCTCCGTGACCAGCCTGGACTTCGAGGGGGAGGCCCTCTCGTCGGTCCGCTACGCCGAACCCTGCGCCGACCTCCTGGTCAACGCCGCGAACCTCCCTGGAGCCTGACCCGATGACCCCTGCCCACCCATCCGATTCCCCCGAGCCGGGCCGCCGCACCGTCCTGCGCGCCGCCGCGCTGCTCGCCGCCGTCGTCCCCCTGGCCGCGTGCAGCGCGGTCGAGGACCCGCTCGCGAAGCAGGCCCGCGAAGGCGACAACAAGAACTACATCGCCGGCGACGGCTCCGTCCAGGAATACGCGGCGGAGTCGCGCGGTGAACCGGTGCGCCTCACGGGAACGCTCTACGACGGCACGGACATCGACTCCTCCGCCTGGGTCGGGCGCGTCACGGTCCTGAACTTCTGGTACGCCGCGTGCGCCCCCTGCCGCGTCGAGGCGCCGCACCTCGTCGAGCTCTACGAGGAGTTCCAGGACCAGGGCGTCGACTTCCTGGGCGTCAACGTCCGGGACCAGAAGGCCACGGCCGAGGCCTTCGAACGCAACTTCAAGATCCCCTACCCGTCCGCGCCGGACACCACCGGGTCGATCCTCATGGGCCTGACCCAGTACGTGAACCCGCGCGCCGTGCCCACCACGCTCGTCCTCGACAAGCAGGGCCGGGTCGCCGCGCGCGTGCTCGGCGCCATCGAGAAGTCCACGCTGAAGACGCTCATCGCCGACCGCGTCGCCGAGCCCGCGTGATCCCCGCCCTCGTCACGACCGGCCCGGGGCTGGCCGCGCAGGCGAACCCGTTCGCGGAGATCGCCCTCGACGGCTCCCTCCTGGTCGCCGCGCCCATCGCCGTCCTCGCGGGGCTCGTGTCCTTCCTCTCGCCGTGCGTCCTGCCGCTCGTTCCCGGCTACCTCGGCTACGTCACCGGGCTGACCGGGGTCGACCTCGCCGAGCAGAAGCGCGGGCGGATGGTCGCCGGGATCGGCCTGTTCGTCCTCGGCTTCACCGCCGTGTTCGTGACCGTCGGCGTCCTCTTCACCCAGATCCTCAGCTGGTTCACGCTCAACAGCGACTGGGTCTCCCGGATCCTCGGCGTCGTCGTGATCCTCATGGGCGTCGTCTTCATGGGCGGCTTCAGCTGGTTCCAGCGCGACCGCAAGATCCACGCCCGCCCACCCGCCGGACTCTGGGGGGCCCCCGTCCTCGGCATGGTCTTCGGCCTCGGCTGGGCCCCCTGCATCGGCCCCACGCTCTCCGCCGTCATCCTCATGAGCAGCGGCGCCGACCCGGACCTCGGCCGCGCCGGGCTGCTGACGTTCGCCTACTGCATGGGCCTCGGCGTGCCGTTCATCCTGATCGCCCTCGGCCTGCGCCGGGGCATGGGCGCCCTGCGCTTCTTCCGCAGCCACCAGCGCGCCGTGATGCTGGCCGGCGGCGGCATGCTCATCCTCCTGGGACTCGTCATGGTCAGCGGGCTGTGGGACACCTGGGTGATGCAACTACAGAACTGGTTCGCCAACGAGGTGAGGTTGCCCATCTGATGGCAGAAGACACGAAGCCCCGTTCCGCCACGGCGCAGGCCAAGGCCGACGCCGCGCTGCCCGCCCTCGGCCCGCTCGGCATGATCCGCTGGGCCTGGACGCAGCTCACGAGCATGCGCACGGCCCTGTTCCTGCTGCTCCTGCTCGCCGTCGCCGCCGTGCCCGGCTCGCTCTTCCCGCAACGCGGCGTCAACCCCGAACAGGTCACCCAGTACCTGCAGAACGAGCCCGTGCTGGGGGAGTGGCTCGACCGCTTCCAGCTGTTCGACGTCTACTCGTCCGTCTGGTTCTCCTCGATCTACCTGTTGCTGTTCATCTCCCTGATCGGCTGCATCATCCCCCGGGCCAAGAAGCACTGGCAGGCGCTCCGCACCCCGCCGCCGCGCACCCCGGCGCGCCTGTCCCGGCTGCCGGAGCACGGAAGGATCGCCCTGGCACCCGGCGCGGCCCCGGCGTCGTCCTCCGAGACCGCGGCCCGCGCCGCCGCACTGCTGAAGAAGCGCGGCTACCGCACCGAGGTCCGCGACGGCGCCCAGGGTGCCTCCGTCGGTGCCGAGCGCGGCTACGTGCGGGAGATCGGCAACCTCGTCTTCCACACCTCCCTCATCGGGATCCTCGCGGGCGTGGCCGTCGGCGGCGCGTTCGGCTACAACGGCCAGCGGATCCTCGTCGAGGGGGACACCTTCGTCAACACGGCCGTCGCCTACGACGCGCTCTCGCCCGGAACCGCCGTCGACGTCGACCGGCTCAGCCCGTTCACGGTGGCGCTGGACAAGTTCGAGGTCACGTTCGACCGCGAGTCCAGCACGCACTTCGGCCAGCCGATCGACTTCAACGCGAGCGTGCGCACCACGGACACGCCCGGCGGCGAGGAGACCCCGCGCCAGATCCGCGTCAACCACCCGCTGCGCATCGGCGGCTCGGACGTCTACCTCGTCGGCAACGGCTACGCCCCCGTCATCACGGTCCGCGACGGCAACGGCGACATCGCCCTGCAGGAACCCGTCATCGCGGTCCCGCAGGACGGCGTCTACACCTCGCTGATGGTGGCCAAGGTGCCCGACGCGCGGCCCGAGCAGCTCGGCTTCGTCGGCCTGTTCCTGCCCACGGCGGGCGTGCTGGACGGCGTCGGCATCTCCCTCGACCCCAGCCCCGCGCTGCCGCAGCTGCAGCTGAACTCCTACTTCGGGGACCTCGGGCTCGACGACGGGGCGCCGCAGAACGTCTACGTCCTGGACACCGACGAGCTGACGGAGCTCAATAGCCGGACCCTCGACGCGGGCGGCCTGGTCCTCAATCCCGGGGAGACGATCGAGCTGCCGGACGGCCACGGCTCCATCAGCTTCGACGGGCTCAAGCGCTACGTCGCCCTCGACATCCACCACGACCCCGCCAAGGTCCCCGTGGCCGTCTTCGCGGCGCTCGCGCTCCTGGGCCTGGCCGTGTCGCTCTTCACGCCGCGCCGCCGCGCCTGGGTCAAGATCCTGGAGGACGGCGGCGAGGGTGACGGAGGCGACGGCGGCTCGGGTGAGCACGGGCGTATCCTTGAATACGGACTGCTGGCCCGCGGCGAGGATCCGCGACTCGCCACCGAGGCCCGCGAACTGCAGTCGCTCTTCGAGCGTGAATTCACCGGCGCCGAGCGCGTGCCAGTCTAGGAGAAGCAACGACGATGCCCACCATCAACGAGGACCTCGGCGCCTACAGCGACCTGTTCATGCTGCTCGCCGCGCTGGCGTACGCCGTGGCGTTCATCGCGTTCGCCTGGGACCTGGCGAAGTCCAGCCGCACGATCCGAGAGCTCGAGTCCCGCTCGCTCGCCGAGGAGGCGCGCCAGCTCGCCCACGCCGGCCACGTGCAGGCCGCGGGCGCCGGAGCGGCGGGTTCCGGTACCGTGGGCGCCAGCCCGGAGACGACGCCGGACGGCCCGCCTTCCGGCGCCGCGTCCGCCGGCGAGGGGACCGAGGACGGCCTGATCGGGGCCGACGGAGCGCTCGTGCACGAGTCGATGGACTACACCGACGGTGCCGCGAGGCGGCTCGCCGCGAAGGTGGCCGTCTCGCTGACCTGGATCGCCGCCGTCGTGCACCTGGCCGCCGTGGTCTCCCGCGGCATCGCGGCCGCACGCATGCCGTGGGGGAACATGTACGAGTTCCTCTCGACCGGCGCCCTCGTCGTGGCGCTCGTGTTCCTCGGCGTGCTGCTGCGCAAGGACCTGAGGTTCATGGGGACGTTCGTGATCGGCCTGGTCACGCTCATGCTGTGCGGGGCGACGATGGGCTTCCCGACGCCCGTGGCCCACCTGGTTCCGGCGCTGCAGAGCCCGTGGCTCATCATCCACGTCTCCATCGCGGTCCTCGCCTCGGCCCTCTTCACCATCACGTTTGCCATGGCCGTACTGCAGCTGATCCAGCACCGCCGCCAGGACGCCCTGGCCGCCGGGAAGCCGGACAAGCTGCCGTTCCTGCGCCTGGTACCCTCTGCCGCGTCGCTGGAGAACTTCGCCTACCGCGTCAACGCGATCTCGTTCGTCATGTGGACGTTCACGGTCATGGCCGGGGCCATCTGGGCCGAAGCCGCCTGGGGCCGATACTGGGGCTGGGACACCAAGGAGGTCTGGAGCTTCGTCATCTGGGTCGTCTACGCGGGCTACCTGCACGCGCGGGCCACGCGGGGCTGGACCGGCGCGCGCTCGGCCTGGCTCAGCATCATCGGCTACCTCTGCATCATCTTCAACTTCACCGTGGTGAACCTCTACTTCAACGGCCTGCATTCCTACGCAGGCGTCTAGGGGATCCCACGGGTCTGCCTTGCAGATCAGGTGGCTTCGGCAGCCTGGAAGGCGCAGGATCTGCAACCCAAACGGGCCTGCCCTTGGTCCGGACCGGCCGGCGCGGCACCGGGTGAGTGGCGGTGGTAGTCCGGATCGAACCAGTCCGGGCACCATTCCCACACGTTCCCGACCGATTGCCACAGGCCGAATCCGTTCGGCTCGAACGTCCGGACCGGGGCCGTGGTGAGGAACCCGTCATCCTGCGTGTTCAGGCCCGGGAACTCGCCTTGTCAGATGTTGGCGCGCCACCCCCGGCATCGACCTCATCGTCTCCCCACGGGTACGTGGCCGCGTCGATGCCGCCGCGTGCGGCGTGCTACTCCACCTCGGTCGGGAGGCGCCGGCCGGCCCACTCGCAGGACGCCGTCGCGTCGTTCCAGCTGACGTGGACGACCGGGTCATGCCCCAGGCCTTCGATCGAAGAGCGACGGCCGCCCGGACGCCGCCAGTCGGCTCCCCGCACGCCGAGCCGCCAAGGGGCCCCGGCGGTGATGCCCATGACGTCCTCCTCCGGGGCGGCGAGCGCGAGATGGAAGACCGCCGAGAATCCGAACGACTCCGCTTCCGTTGCATACCGGGTGTCCCCGACGAAGCGTGCGAACGCGTCGTTCGTGACCGGCGTCGCGTCGATGAAGAATGCCGCGAGCGAGACCGAATGCCGTGGCACCTCGCCGTCGGCGGGATTGCGGTCCCCCGAGGAATCGCCCATCGTGAACGTTCCCGATGGAATGAGGCACTGCTCGATGTCGTGCGTCGCCCGCCTCGCCCCGGCGGCTGGTTCAGAACCCCTCGACGATCCGAAGACGGGCCGCAGGCCCTGGTCCGGCATGCCGGGAGGCGTGCGGGAGGGCGGGCTTCACGGGCACGCCGGGGTCCCCGACGCGGACGCCGCGGCTCCACCGGGCCCGCTGTCCAACGCGGACTCCTGCTCCAGGTTCGGGTCCCTACCGGCCTCGTTCACGCTCGAACCTTCCTGTGACGGCCTTGGCGCGGCCGTGACGACGTCCTCGATCGCCCGCAAGGACTCGATGCCGGCCCGTGCGCTGGCGGCGTGGGTGCGCCCGGGCTCCGCGACGTCCAGCGTGATGTTCCGTGAGACGGGAGGCAAGGCGTGGCCGCGCAGCTGGTCGGCCGCCTCGGCATCATCCTCAACGGCACCGCCGCATTCCCCTGCCTCAAAGGCCTGCACTCCTCCGCCGGCCCGAAAGACACAGGATCTGCGACCCCAACGTGCCGGACGGGCATCCGGCTGCGTCAGTTCTGGTTGGGGTCCTGCGGCTTGTCCTTCTTCAGCTGCTCTTCCTTGGCCTTGAGCTCGGCTTCCTTGCGGCGCAGCCCTTCCTCGCGCGCCTGCTGCCGGCGCTGGCGCTCCAGGTTCCGGAGGAATTCGGTGTCGTCGTCGGGTGCAGAGGGGCGCGGCGCGCTGCCGCCCCGGTTGCCGGGCGCTCCACCGCCGTTTCCGAAGCGGGGCCGCCCCAGCCAGAACCACAAGCCCGCGCCAATCAGCGGAAGCAGCACAATGGCCAGGATCCACGCCGGCTTGGAGATGCTGCGCACGTCCTGCGGGCGGGTCCTGATGCACTCAATGAGCGCGTAGATCGTGATCGCCAGCGCCACCAGGGACGCCAGGATGATGTTCCTCACCATCCCTACAGTCTAGTCAAGATCACGGCCCAGTTTTACCGCCGGTAGAATGGACCGGTGCAGTTCCTCAAGTACACCGCCCTGCGGCTCGCCCTCTTCTTCACGGTCTTCATCGGACTGGCCTGGGGGTTGCGCTGGAACCTCTACGCCGCCGGAGCCGTGGCCCTCGTCTTCGCCTTCTGCGTGAGCTATCTGTTCTTCAACCGCCTGCGCATCGCAGCCACCGAGGAACTGCGTGACGGGCTGGCCGGGCGCCGCAGCCGCCACAAGGGATCGGTCGAGCTCGACGACGAGGCCGCCGAGGACGGGATCGACCCCGGAGCCGATCCCCGGCCCGGAACCGGACCCCGCGGTTAGGCCGTCCGCAGGGCCACGGTGATCACGAGGCCGGCGGCGAACAAGGCCGCATAGCCGAGGCTGATCATGCCCGTCTGCTTGAGCACGGGAATCATGGCGGCCCGGTCCTGCGCCTTGAGCATCGTCCACGAGGGCACCAGGCACAGCGGCGCGATCAGCAGGACCAGCAGCAGCCACGGGTGGTCGCCGAGCAGGACGAGCGGCAGCAGCAGCGCGAGCGCCAGCATCATGACGTAGCTGATCCGGGCGGCGTCGTCGCCCATCCGGACGGCGAGGGTGCGCTTGCCGACCTCGCGGTCCGTGGGGATGTCCCGGACGTTGTTGGCCATCAGGAGCGCCGTCGCGATGAGCCCGATGCCGATCGCGCCGACCCAGGCCGGCGCGGTGAGGCGCAACACCTGGGTGAACGTCGTGCCGAGCGTGGCGACGAGGCCGAAGAACAGGAAGACGAAGACCTCGCCGAGGCCGAGATAGCCGTAGGGGTTCCTGCCGCCCGTATAGCCCCACGCCGCGAAGACGGCGGCCAGACCCACGAGGACCAGCGGCCACGCCGTCGACACGAGGATCAGCACGGCGCCGGCCAGCATCGCGGCCCCGAAGCAGGCGAACGCGGCGGCCTTGACCTGGCGCGGGGACGCGGCGCCGGAACCGGTCAGCCTCAACGGGCCGACCCTGACGTCGTCGGTGCCCCGGATCCCGTCCGAGTAGTCGTTGGCGTAGTTCACGCCGATCTGCAGCAGCAGGGCGACGGCGGCCGCGAGGAGGGCGCGGACCCAGTGCAGGTTCCCGTCGACCTCGTACGCCGCGGCCGTACCCACGACGACGGGTGCCACGGCCATGGGCAGGGTGCGCAGGCGGGCGCCTTCGATCCATTGGGCGGCAGTGGCCACGGTGATCCTTCCGGGCAGACGGCGGGGTTCCAGCCCCCTATTCTCTCCCCGCCCGCTCCAGCAGCGAAATCGCCGCCTGCCGGTCGGGCTTGCCGTGGGGCAGCAGCGGCAGCGCGTCGAGGACGGCCCAACGGCGGGGGACCGCCGCCGCGCCGAGCTCCGTGCGCACCGCCTGCGCGATCTCCTCCCGCAGACCGGCGGCCGCGGCGGGCGCCTGGCCCGGGGTGGCCCCGCCCGTGTGCGGAACCAGCAGGATTCCGACGGCGGTGCCCCACTCCTCGTCCGGGACCCCCACGACGAGCGCCGCGGACACGCCGGGCACGGCCTCGGCCACCCGCTGCACCTGGCCGGCGGAGACCTTGACGCCCCCCGTGTTCACGACGTCGTCGACGCGGCCCTCGATGACGAGCGTTCCTCCCGCGCCCGGGCGGGCGGAACCGGCGTCGTCCTCCGGGCCCTCGGCCTCGGCGTCCGCGGAGCCGCCCACGGTGCCCAGGTCGTCGGTCATGAACCAGCGCGTGCCGTCCGCGTCGACGCTGAAGTGTCGCCGGTCCAGCTCCGGGTCGCCCAGGTACCCGCCGGCCACGACCTCCCCGCCGATCCAGATCCGGCCCTCCCGCGCGGCGATCCGCACGCCGGGCAGCGGCTCGGCGTCGTAGACGCACCCGCCGCACGTCTCGCTCATCCCGTAGCTCAGGTGGATGCGCAGCCCCTGGCGCCGGGCCTCCTCGCGGAGCGCGTCCGGGGCCCGGCCGCCGCCGAGCAGGATCGCGTCGAAGCGCCGCAGGGCCGCGAGCGTGGTGGCCGAACCGTCGGCGAGGAGCCGTTGCAGCTGGGTGGGGACGAGCGAGGTGATGCGCGTGCGGTCCGTCAGCTGGCCGGCCGCCTCTGTGAACGCCTCGGCCGTGAAACCGCGCGAGAGGTCGAGGGCCCAGGGGCGGGTCCCGGCGAAGAGGCTCCGCGTCAGCACCGAGAGCCCCGCCACGTAGTGCACGGGCAGGGCGAGGAGCCACTGGCCCTCGAAGCCCAGCCGGAGGGCCGTGGCCATCGACGACGCCGCGAGCGACTCCACGGTCAGCGCCGTGCGCTTGGGCGTTCCCGTGCTTCCGGAGGTGCGGACGACGGCGGCCGTCCCCTCGGGCGCGTCCGCCGCGGCCGCGATCCGGTAGGCGCCCGGGGTGCCGCCGGGGAGGAGTTCGACGGCGGGGCCCTCGCCTCCGAGGGCGGCCGTCAGCGCCGCGAGGGCCGGCTGGGCATCGGTGGAGGGGTGCTCGGGGGTCGGGGGCGCCATGGTCTAGAAGTAGTAGGGGTGGTTGGACCAGTCCGGATCGCGCTTGGCGAGGAAGGCATCGCGGCCCTCGACGGCCTCGTCGGTCATGTAGGCCATGCGGGTCGCCTCGCCGGCGAAGACCTGCTGGCCGGCGAGCCCGTCGTCGGCCAGGTTGAACGCGAACTTGAGCATCCGGAGGGCCTGCGGGGACTGCCGGGCGATGTCGGCGGCGTATTCGAGGGCGACGTCCTCGAGCCGCGCGTGCTCGACGGCCTCGTTGACGGCTCCCTTGGCCACCATGTCCTGGGCCGAGTACTCCCGTGCGAGGAAGAAGATCTCCCGCGCGGTCTTCTGGCCGACCTGCCGGGCGAGGAGCGCGGAGCCGTATCCGGCGTCGAACGAGCCCACGGTCGCATCGGTCTGCTTGAAGCGGCCGTGCTCGCGGGAGGCGATCGTCAGGTCGGAGACGACGTGCAGGGAGTGCCCGCCGCCGGCCGCCCAGCCGTTGACCACGGAGATCACGACCTTGGGCATGGTGCGCATGAGCCGCTGGACCTCCAGGATGTGGAGGCGGCCGGCCCGGGCCGGGTCGATCGTCTCGGCCGTGTCGCCCTCGGCGTAGCGGTACCCGTCGCGTCCGCGGATGCGCTGGTCGCCGCCGGAGCAGAAGGCGTGGCCGCCGTCCTTGGGGGAGGGGCCGTTGCCCGTGAGCAGGACGGTCGCGACGTCGGGCGTCATGCGGGCGTGGTCCATGGCCCGGTACAGCTCGTCCACGGTGCCCGGGCGGAACGCGTTGCGGACCTCGGGGCGGTTGAACGCGATGCGGACCGTGGGCAGATCGCGGACGATCGTGCCGTCGGCGGCGCGCTCGACCTGGCGGTGGTACGTCATGTCCTCGAAGTCGAAGCCCTCGACCTCGCGCCAGCGGACGGGGTCGAAGACGTCGGAAACCTGGGGGGGAAGGGCTGCGGTGCTCACCCGCCCCAGTCTAGACCGCGGCCGCGGTCCGGACGGCGCGGGTGCGGCACGTCAGCTGCGGCGCATGGAACGGATCCCGACGACGAGTCCGACGGCGGCGACGGCGACGGCCGCGAGCAGTCCCCACCACACGACGGGCGCGCCGAGCTCGCCACCGAGCAGGGCGCGCTCGGCCGTGACGAGGTGGCTGAGCGGGTTCACGGCGGCCACGGCCCGCATCCAGCCGGGGCCGTCCTCGAGCGGGAGCAGCATCCCGGAGAGGATCAGCAGCGGGAAGATCAGCATCTGCTGTACGCCCCAGAACAGCCACTCGTGCTCGCGGGTCGCGAGCGCCAGGGAGTAGCTGAGCGATCCCAGGCCGATCCCGAAGACCGCGAGCAGCACGAGCCCGGCCGCGAGGCCCAACGGATGGGCCCGGAAGCCGAACGGGAAGGCGATCGCCACGATCACGAGGGCCTGCACGGCGATCGGCACCACTTCCTTCAGGGCGCGGCCGACGAGGAGTGAGGAGCGGGCGATCGGGGCGACGAGCGTGCGCTCGTGGGCGCCCGTCATCATCTCGTACTGCAGGTTCGAGCCCACCGCCCCCGTGCCGAACAGCACGATCATCACGAGGATCCCCGGGACGAACCACTGCAGCGTCTCCGCCGCCGGGGCCCCGGATTGGCCGATCAGCAGCGGCGTGAACAGGCCCAGGAAGACCAGCGGCTGCAGGAGGCTGAAGATCAGCGAGAACGGATCCCGCCGGACGGGCCGCAGCTCGCGGACCAGGACGTTGAAGCTGTCGTTGACGATGCTGCTCATGGCCGGCCCGCCTTCTCGTTCGGAGTGCTGTGCGTGGTGGAGGTGTCGTGGGTGGTGGGGGTGTCGGCGTCCCCGGCGTCCTCGGAGGCCAGGTCGGCCTCGCGCAGCGAACGCCCCGTGAGGGCCAGGAAGACGTCGTCGAGGGTCGGCGGTACCGCCGCCGCGGAGCGGGGCGGCAGCCCCGCCGCGTCGAGCGCCCGGACGATGTCCGGCAGCCGGCCCGCGCCATCGGGGACGGTGACCGCGAGGACGGGGCGTCCGGCGTCGTCCTCCTCCTGCCGTGCCTCGGCGCCGACGGCGGAGGAGAGGGCCGCGCGGGCGTCCTGCGCCCGCGCCGGATCGGCGAATCCGATCGTCACGGCATCCCCGGCGAGGCCGGCCTTGAGGGCGTCCGCGGTGTCGTCAGCTATGACCTGGCCGCGGTCCATCACCATGACGCGTTCGGCGTAGCGGTCGGCCTCCTCGAGGTAGTGCGTTGTGAGGAACACCGTGGTCCCGTGGCTGCGGCGCAGCTGCAGGATGTGCTCCCAGAGGTTCGCGCGGCTCTGCGGATCCAGCCCGGTGGACGGTTCGTCGAGGAACAGCAGCTCGGGAGCGTGGACCAGTCCCAGCGCGATGTCGAGGCGGCGCTTCTGCCCGCCGCTGAGCTGCTGGACCGTGCGCGTGGCGATCGGCCCCAGCTCGAGCGACTCGATGAGCTCGTCGGTGCGCCGTGCGGCCTCGCGCCGTCCCAGGCCGTAGAAGGCGCCCTGGCTCAGCAGTTCGTCCCGGACGCGTTGGGAGAAGCTCCCGCTCGTGCCCTGGCCGACGTAGCCGATCCGGGACCGGACGCCGGCCGGATCGGCCAGGATGTCGCACCCGGCGACGGCCGCGGTTCCGGCCGAGGGGCGCAGCAGGGTGGTCAGGAGGCGCAGGCTCGTGGACTTGCCCGCGCCGTTCGGGCCCAGGAAGGCCAGCAGCTCGCCGCGGGCGACGTCGAGGTCGAGTCCCGCCACCGCCTGCACGTCCTGGCCCTTGGACGTGAAGCGCTTGGCGAGGCCGCGGCTGTGGATGATCGTGTCGGAGTTCATGGAACCCACGCTACGGAGCATTGCGGACAGTTTTAGTCCGCAATGACCGGCAGAATGTAGCCATGGCCGATACGACAGCGCGGACGCTGAACCTGCTCAACCTGCTCCAGACACACCGGCACTGGGGCGGCCCGGAGCTGGCCGTGCGGCTCGGCGTCTCGGAGAGGACGCTGCGCCGCGACGTCGAACGCCTCCGCGAGCTCGGGTACCGGGTCGAATCCGTCCCGGGCGCCGACGGCGGCTACCGGCTGGAGGCCGGTTCGGCCGTGCCGCCGCTGCTGCTGACCGACGAGGAGGCCGTGACGATGGCGATCGGCCTGCGCGTCGCCGCCACCCAGCGACTCGTCGACGGCCCCCACACGACCCTCGCGGCCCTCGGCAAGCTGGAACAGGTCCTGCCCGCGCACTTGCGGCGCCGCGTCAGCGCGCTCGCCGAGTTCGTCCAGCCCGCCGGCCCCGACGCGCCGCCCGTCTCGCCCGACGTCGTCGGGGAGCTGGCCCTGGCCTGCCGCGACCACGAACGCATCCGCTTCGGCTACACCGCCGCCGGCGGCGAGGCATCGAAGCGGCACGCCGAGCCCTACACCCTGGTCCCCGCCGAAGGCCGCTGGTACCTCCTGGCCTGGGACCTCGAACGCGACGACTGGAGGACCTTCCGCGTCGACCGGCTCGACGGGCTCTTCCACACCCGGGCGCGCTTCGATCCCCGGCCCCTGCCGCCCGGCGGCGCCGCCCAGTTCGTGGCCGCCGCGGCGCTCTCGGGACCCCAGCCGCTCGAAGGCCGTGCCGTGATCGACCTCGGCCTCGACCAGGTGCGTGCGGCGTTCGGGCCCTGGGCCGAGGGGGCCGAGGAGATGCCGGACGGGCGGACGTCCTGGCCGATGGGCGGCGCCTCGATCCAGGACGTGCTGTTCGGCTTGTCCTGGATCCCCGCCGGCGTGGACTACGAGGTCCGGCTCCCCGCGCCGGCCCGCGCCGAGCTGGCCGAGATCGCCGCGCGGCTGCTCCGCGCCACCTCCGGACCGGCAGGATGAGGCGTGCCGCCAGGATTCAGCCGAAGCAGAACTCGTTGCCCTCCGGGTCGGCCATGGTGAACCAGGTGAACGGCCCCTGATGGGCCTCGTAGAGGAAGCGGGCCCCGCGCGCCTCGAGGCCCGTGCGCAGCGATTCCTTGTCCGTGTCCGCCTCGGTGAGGTTGATGTCCCAGTGCACGCGGTTCTTCACGGTCTTCGGCTCCGGGACCAGCTGGAACAGGATGCGCTGGCGCGGCTTCTGTCCGAGCTGTTCCGTGGGGCAGATCGCGGCGCCGTCCTTCCAGACGAGCTGCCCCTTGAAGACCCGGGTGTCGTCCTCGCCCGCGTGGCCCTCCTCGATCATCCGCCGGATGAAGGCCTCCTCGGTCGGCTCGACGCTCCACCCGAGCGTCTCGGCCCACCATTCGGCCTGCGCGTGTGGATCGGCGGAATCGACGGTGGTCTGGAGATGGAAGCCCATGGCCTGCTCCTTGCTCGGGGAATCGTCGCTGGCCACCCTACGGTGCGGTGGGCCACCCGTAAAGGGCCGCGAAGGTGTGCTGACAAGGCCGATTAACCAGTGCCCCGGACCGGGGTCCTACACTGTTACGTCCCCTCGAAACGCCCGGCCACATCGATGTGCCCGGATCCCGGAAGGAGTCCGTGTGTCCCACCCCGACCACACGACCCAGGCTGCGCCCCCGCCACACCCCAGGCCGCACCACGCCTCCACGGCCGAGGCTGCGGTCAGCGCGGAGGGCTACAAGAAGACCCTGACGCGCCGCCACGTCCAGATGATCGCGATGGGCGGCGCGATCGGCGTCGGCCTGTTCATGGGCGCGGGCGGCCGCCTCGCCTCCACGGGTCCGGCGCTGATCTTCTCCTACGCGATCGCCGGCGTCATCGCCTACTTCCTGATGCGCGCCCTCGGCGAGTTGATCATGTACCGGCAGTCCTCGGGCTCGTTCGTCAGTTACGCGGGCGAGCTCTTCGGCCCCAAGGGCGCCTTCCTGTCCGGCTGGATGTACGTGCTGAACTGGGTCATGACGGGCATCGCCGAACTCATCGCGATCGGCCTCTACTTCCGCTTCTTCTTCCCCGGGGTGCCGATCGAGGTCTCCGCCGTCTGCGCACTGGCCCTGCTCGTGGCCGTGAACCTGTTCAGCGCCAAGGCGTTCGGCGAGTTCGAGTTCTGGGCCTCCTTCCTCAAGGTCGCCGCGATCGTGCTCTTCCTCGGCACGGGCGCCGTCATGGTGGCCATGAACACGCGGATCGGCGAGCACACCGCCTCCGTCTCCAACCTCTTCGCCTCCGACGGCGGGATGTTCCCGCGCGGCTTCCTGGTCTGCATCCTGGTGCTCAACGCCGTGATCTTCGCCTACAACGCGATCGAGCTCGTCGGCATCACGGCGGGCGAGATGGAGGACCCGGCCCGCGAGGTGCCGCGCGCCATCCGCGCCGTCGTGTTCCGGATCGTCGTGTTCTACGTCGGCTCCGTGACGCTGTTGGCCATGCTGTTGCCGTGGGACCAGTACAAGGCCGGCGAGAGCCCGTTCGTCACCGTGTTCGCGCAGCTCGGCTGGGGCTGGATCGGCGACATCATGAACTTCGTGGTCATCACGGCCGCGCTGAGCTCCTGCAACTCCGGCCTCTACTCGATCGGCCGGATCTTCCGCGCCATGGCCAACAACGGCCACGCCCCGCAGTGGCTGGCCCGGATGAACAAGCGCCACGTGCCCTACGCGGCGATCCTCGCCGTCGGCGGCGTCTACCTGGCCGGGATCCTGCTGAACATCTGGCTCGGCGGCACCTACGCGTTCGACCTGGCCCTGAACACGGCCTCGATCGGCGTCCTGTTCACGTGGGGCTCGATCTTCGCGTGCCAACTCATGCTCCGCCGCCGCCGGGGCAGGGTCTCGCCGCTGCCGATGCCGGGCTCGCCGTGGACCGGTTGGGCGGGGCTCGTCAGCCTCCTCGTCATCACCGTGCTCATCGCCTTCGACTCCATGACCGATCCGGTGACGGGCGAGGTGTTCCGCCTGGGCCTGTACACGGTGGCCTGCATCCCCGTGATCGCCGCGGCCCTGTGGCTCGGCTGGCGGAAGGTCCGCGGCAACAAGCCCGCGAACGACTTCTTCGCCTGAGGACAGGACGACGGCGGGCGCCGGGTTCACCGAACCCGGCGCCCGCCGTCGTCCTGCTTCGGGGGACGGGCCCCCGGGCCGCCGCGCTAGCGCACGGGTGCGGCCCCGGCGTCGTCCGCCAGGATGCCCGTCTCGGCGGCGTCCGGGATCTCGGTGCCGCGGAGCGAGGCGCCGGCCGTCTCCGGCATGAACTTCACGGCCACGAGGCCGATCACGCAGGCGCCCATCATGTACATCGCGGGGAACAGGAGGTTGCCCGTTGCGCCGATGGCGGCCTCGTTGACGTACGCCGCAGTGCCGCCGAACACCGCGGTGGCGAGGTTGTAGGTGATCGCGAAGCCGGCGAAGCGCACGTGGGAGGGGAACATCGCCGGGAACGTCGCCGTGATCGTGGCGAGCTGCGGGATGTAGAGCAGGCCCAGGACGGCGAAGCCGAGCATGGCGAGTAGGAAGCTCTGCCCCATGAGCCAGAACATCGGCAGCGACATCACGAGCAGGCCGATCAGGGAGATGTACCACATGGGCTTGCGCCCGATCTTGTCCGAGAGCCCGCCGGCGAACGGGATGACCGCCATCATGGCGACCTCGCCGACGAGGATGACCGCGAGCGTGGACTGCGCCTCGAGCCCGAGCTGCTGCTCGAGGTACGTCGGCATGTAGCTGATGAGGGTGTAGTTCACGACGTTCAGGGCGATCACGAGGCCCGCCATCACGAGCATGGGACGCCAGTACTCGGCCACGAGGGCCTTGAGGCTGCCGCCCTGCTCCACCTCGCCGCGCTCTTCGAGCTCCTGGAACACGGGGGTGTCCTCGAGCTTGGAGCGCAGGTACAGGCCGATCAGGCCCATCGGCAGGGCCAGCAGGAACGGGATGCGCCAGCCGTACTCCATCATGGCCTCGTCGCTCAGCGCCACCTGCAGCACGAGCATCACGGCCGTGCCCAGGGCGAAGCCGCCGAGCGTGCCGAACTCGAGGAACGAACCGAAGAAGCCGCGCTTGCGGTCGGGGGAGTACTCGGCCATGAACGTCGCCGCCCCGCCGTATTCGCCGCCTGTGGAGAAGCCCTGCAGCATGCGCAGCAGCACCAGCAGGATCGGCGCCCAGATGCCGATCGCCTCGAAGGTCGGCAGCACGCCGATCAGGAACGTCGCGCCGGACATCAGCAGGATGGTGGCGGCGAGGATGGTCTTGCGGCCGAGCTTGTCGCCGAGCGGGCCCCAGACCAGGCCACCGAGGGGGCGGACCAGGAAGGAGATGGCGAACGTCGCGAGCGCCATCGCGGTGCCGCCCTCGGCGGGGAAGAAGTGCGCGGTGATGTACGTGACCGCGACGGCGTAGACGCCGTAGTCGAACCACTCGGTGGCGTTGCCCATGGCGGAGGCGGCGGTGGCCTTGCGGATCTCGCGGCGGCCCTCGACGGTGCCGGTGTCCGGCCCGATGTCCTCGCTGTAGTCGATGGCGGCCGCCGCCTGCGCTTCGGGGGCGGCGGGAGTGGTGTGCTTGCTGTTTTCCGGTGGCATGGCTGCCTTCCCAAGGTCGTTCAGCGTGCGTCGACCGGATGCCTGGCCGGGCCCGGTGGGGCCCCGCAGCAGTGACGGTCCACGATCCGGGGCGTCGCCCCGGAATCGGTCAGCCGTCAAGGTTAGCGAGGGCTTTACTGTTTCGTCAAAACCATCGCCTTTTCTGTGGGGCTTTCGAGGGGAGCGGATCCGCGGGTTGACCGGGGTGGCGGCGGGGTGGGAATCTATTTGTGAACGATTGGTCGGTAAATCGTGCCGCCGTGCCTTCACACCCCGCTGGACGGGTCGTGCGCGGCGTCCGGACAAAGGAGTTGTGACATGGCCGAAGCCTTCCTGGTCGGAGGGGTCCGCACCCCGGTGGGACGGTACGGGGGCTCGCTGAGCAGCGTGCGCCCGGACGACCTCGCCGCCCTCACCGTGCGCGCCGCCGTCGAACGCGCCGGCATCGACCCGGCCCTCGTCGACGAGGTCATCCTCGGCAACGCCAACGGCGCCGGCGAGGAGAACCGCAACGTGGCCCGCATGGCGTGGCTGCTCGCCGGATTCCCCGACACCGTCCCCGGCATCACCGTCAACCGCCTCTGCGCCTCGGGGATGTCCGCCATCACGATGGCCTCCCACATGGTCAAGGCCGGCGCGGCGGACATCGTGGTCGCCGGCGGCGTCGAGTCGATGTCCCGCGCCCCGTGGGTCATGGAGAAGCCGGCCACGGCGTTCGCCAAGCCCGGGGCCTCCTACGACACCTCGATCGGCTGGCGCTTCCCCAACCCCGCGTTCCTCTCCGGCGAGCTCTCCCGCGACGGCAAGGCCGTGTTCTCGATGCCGGAGACGGCCGAGGAGGTCGCCCGCGTGTTCGGGACCTCGCGCGAGGACTGCGACGCGTTCGCGGTCCGCTCCCATGAAAGGGCGCTGGCCGCGATCGAGGCGGGGCGCTTCCGCGAGGAGATCGTGCCCGTGACGGTCAAGGGCCGCAAGGGCGCCGAGACCGTCGTCGACACCGACGAGGGGCCGCGCCCCGGGACCACGGCCGAGGTCCTGGCCGGGCTCCGTCCCGTCGTGAAGGGCGGCTCCGTGGTCACCGCGGGCAACGCCTCGACCCTGAACGACGGCGCCTCGGCCATCATCGTGGCCTCCGAGGCCGCGGTGGCCAAGTACGGGCTGCGCGCCCGGGCGCGGATCATCGACGGGGCCTCCGCCGGCGTCGCGCAGGAGATCATGGGCATCGGCCCCGTGCCCGCGTCGCGGAAGGCGCTCGAACGCGCCGGCCGCACGGTCGGCGAGCTCGCCGCCGTCGAGCTCAACGAGGCCTTCGCCTCCCAGTCCCTCGCCTCGATGCGCGAGCTCGGCCTGGACGCGGGGACCGTGAACAACGACGGCGGGGCGATCTCCCTCGGGCACCCCCTCGGGTCCTCCGGCTCGCGGATCGTCATCACGCTGCTCGGCCGCCTGGAGCGCGAGGCGTCCGCCGGCTCCCTCGGACTGGCGACGATGTGCGTCGGCGTGGGACAGGGCTCGGCCCTGCTCGTGGAGTCGGTCTAGGTGGGGGCGCCGGAGGACGCGGCGTACGACGCCGGGGCCGGGCTGGACGCCTCGGGCTTCGGGACGCTGCGGGTCGAGGAGGTGGGGGACCGCCTGCTCGTGAGGCTGCACCGGCCCGAGGTCCGCAACGCGATCGACCGGGCGATGGTCGATGAGCTGCACGCGGTGTGCGCGTACCTCGAGTCGGTGCCGAAGGTGCTGATCCTGGCCGGGACGGCGTCGGATCCGGAGACCGGGGCGAAGGGGATCTTCGCCTCGGGCGCCGACATCGCGCAGTTGCGTGAGCGGCGCCGCGACGACGCGCTGGCCGGGATCAACTCGACCGTGTTCAACCGGATCGCGCGGCTGCCGATGCCCGTGATCGCGGCGCTGGACGGCTATGCCCTAGGCGGAGGCGCGGAGCTCGCGCTCGCGGCCGACTTCCGGATCGGTACGCCCGCGCTGCGGATGGGCCAGCCGGAGACGGGCCTGGGCATCATGGCCGCGGCCGGGGCGGTGTGGCGGCTCAAGGAGCTCGTGGGCGAGCCGCTGGCGAAGGAGATCCTGTTGGCCGGGAGGATCCTCGACGGGGCGGAGTGCCTGGCCGCGGGGCTCGTGACCGAGCTCGTGGAGGGGCCCGAGCTGCTGGGGGCCGCGCACGCGCTCGCGGACCGGATCGGACGCCAGGACCCGCTCGCGGTGCGGATCACCAAGACGGTGTTCCACGCGCCGCGGGAGGCGCACCCGGTGATCGACACGCTCGCGCAGGGGATGCTGTTCGAGTCGGAGGCGAAGTTCGAGCGCATGCAGGCGTTCCTGGACAAGAAGAGCAGCGGCCAGACGAAGAAGGAGAACTAGGCATGGGCAACATCGAACGTCCGGACGCGCTTCCGGCGAGGGTCGGGGTGCTCGGCGGCGGACGCATGGGGGCCGGGATCGCGCACGCGTTCCTCGTCAACGGGGCCGACGTCGTCGTCGTGGAGCGGGACGAGGCCTCGGCGCAGGCGGCCCGCGAGCGCGTGGAGTCCTCGGCGGCGACGTCGATCGAGCGCGGCGCGGTCGACGGGAACCTGGACGAGATGGCCTCGCGGCTGACGGTCTCCGTCGACTACGCGGACTTCGCGGGCCGGGGCCTGGTCGTGGAGGCCGTGCCGGAGCTGTGGGAGCTGAAGGTGTCCTCGCTGCGTGCGGTCGAGGAGCACCTGGATGCGGACGCGGTCCTGGCCTCGAACACGTCCTCGCTTTCGGTGTCCGGGCTCGCCCAGGAGCTCGAGAGGCCCGGGGGCTTCCTGGGCCTGCATTTCTTCAACCCGGTCCCGGCCTCGACGCTGATCGAGGTCGTCATCGGGAAGCGGACCCGCCCGGAGCTCGTGGACGCGGCCAGGGGCTGGGTGCGGGCGTTGGGCAAGACGGCCGTGGTGGTCAATGACGCCCCCGGCTTCGCGTCTTCGCGGCTCGGCGTCGCGATCGCCCTGGAGGCGATGCGGATGGTCGAGGAGGGCGTGGCGTCCGCGGAGGACATCGACAACGCGATGGTCCTCGGCTACAAGCACCCCACCGGGCCGCTGCGGACCACGGACATCGTGGGGCTGGACGTGCGCCTGGGCATCGCCGAGTACCTTCACTCGACGCTGGGGGAGCGCTTCGCGCCGCCGCAGATCCTCAAGGACAAGGTCGCCCGCGGCGAGCTCGGCCGCAAGAGCGGCCGGGGCTTCTTCGACTGGAGCTGATCCGGCCCGCGACCCGCCCGCGCGGTGTCGGGGTGTGGCAGGGTGTTTCCCATGGAGGAGTCGCGCGGAGAGGGGCGGGAGATGCGCTGGGAGGGCGCCGTCAACGCACGCCACGTGATCGGCGACGTCTACCGCATGGGCCGCAGCGAGTGGCTGACCGGGCGGGGCTGGCGCCAGGCCCACCGGGACGGCATCCGCACGGTGATCGACCTGCGTCATCCGGCCGAGCGCACGCGCCGTCCCAGTGATCCGGTCGTGGGCCCGGAGGCCTGGGAAGGCATCGAGGTGCTCAACCGGCCCACGGAGGACCAGTCGCATGAGGGCTTTATGGAAGCCGTCGGGCCCTACCTGAGCCACCCGCGCTACTACCCGGCGAACCTCGAGTACTTCCCGGACAAGATCGCGGAGGTCTTCCGCGCCCTCGGTGCGGCCGAGGGCGGCGTCGTGCTGCACTGCTCGGCCGGGCGCGACCGCACGGGCCTGATCGTGACCCTGCTCTTGATCCTCGCCGGCCGCCGCGACCTCGTGGTCCCGCAGTACCGGGCGGGCGCCCGCGGGATCAACGAATGGCACAGGATCAGCCCGGTCAAGCACCCCTACGAGCGCCACCTCGACGACGACGAGTTCCGCGAGGCGCTCGTCCCGCGCCTGGAGGTGTTGGAGGAGTTCGCCGACGCGCTCGCCGTCGAGGACTACCTCCGGCAGCACGGACTCACGGAGCGCGAGTTGGCCTCCGTGCGCGCCAAGGCCGGCATCGGACCGCCCGCGTCGTAGCCTGAGGGCATGACCGACTGGACCATCCCCACCCTGTCCGGCGAGCTCGTGGTCCTCGAGCCGCTCTCCCACGCCCACCACGACGGCCTCGTGGACGCGGCGCGCGACGGCGGTCTCTGGCGCCTGTGGTACACCTCCGTTCCGACGCCGGAGGGCATGGCCGCCGAGATCGAGCGGCGCCTGGGCCTGTACCGGGAAGGCACGATGCTGCCCTTCACCGCCCGCCGGCCCGACGGCGGGGTGCTCGGCATGACGACGTTCATGAACATCGACCGCGGACTCCCGCGCGTGGAGATCGGCTCCACCTGGAACCGCGCCTCCGCCCACGGCACGGGCACCAACGCCGAATCGAAGCTGCTGCTGCTCACGTACGCCTTCGAGGTCCTCGGCTGCCCCGCCGTCGAATTCCGGACGCACTGGATGAACCACCAGTCCCGCGCCGCGATCGAACGGCTCGGCGCCAAGCTCGACGGCGTCCTCCGGGCGCACACGCGCATGGCGGACGGCTCCCTGCGGGACACGTGCGTTTACTCGGTCACCGCGGGTGAGTGGGAGCAGGTCCGGTCCGGGCTGCTCCACCGCCTCGAGCGCCGCTGACGGAGGGGCGCACTTGCCAGATGGCCGCCCGGGGGAGTTGGCTGGACGGCATGGCCCAGATCCTCATCCTCGGCGGCACGCGCTGGCTCGGACGCACCCTCGTACGCACCGCCCTCCGGCAGGGCCACGCCGTGGCCTGCCTGGCCCGCGGTTCCGACGCCTTCGAGCCCGGGACCGAGGCGGTGCGCGCCGACCGCGACACCTCCGGCGCCTACGCCGCGGTGGCCGGCCGGCCGTGGGACCTGGTGGTCGAGTTGACGCGCTTCCCCGCCTACGCGCGCTCCGCGGTCGAGGCGCTCTCGCCCGACGCCGCGCACTGGGCCTTCGTCTCCTCCTGCTCCGTCTACGCGCAGCAGTCCGTTCCGGGCGCCGACGAGAACGCGCCGCTGCTGCCGGCCCTCGCCTCGACCGAGGAGTACGCGGACGCGCTCTACGGAGAGGCGAAGGCGGGATGCGAGTGGCTGACCGTGGCGAGCCGCGGCAACGCCGCCCTGCTGGTCCGCGCGGGCCTCATCGGCGGCCCGGGGGACCCGTCCGGACGGAGCACGTACTGGCCCCGCCGCTTCGCCGCGGCCCGCGATGCCGCCGCCGAGAAGGACGGCACGGCGGGTCCGGTCTTGGTGCCGGACGATTCCGCCGCCCCCGGCTCCGTGCAGATCGTCGACGTGCGAGACCTCGCGGCCTTCATCCTCGAGGCCGGCCTGGCGGGGCGCGGAGGCCCGGTGAACGCGGTCGGCGCGGCCATGCCGCTCGGCGACGTCCTCGCCAGTGCCGCGAGCGCCGCCGGCTACGCGGGCCCCACCGCGGGCTACCCGGTGGAGCGGATGGAGCGGGACGGCGTCGACGCGTGGGCGGGCCCGCGCTCCCTCCCGCTCGTGCTGCTGCCCACCCCGGAGTACGCGGGCTTCGCGCGCCGCGACGACGCCCGCGCCCTGCGCTGGGGCCTGGTTCGGCGCCCGCTCGCCGAGACGTTCGCGGACATCCTGGAGGACGACGCCGCGGCCGGGGCCGTGGTGCCCGCGGCGGCCGGAGCGGGACTCGCCCCGCAGGACGAGGCCACGCTCCTGGCCGCGCTCGCCGGCGGGGCCTCCGGCCGGGCTGCCGGGGAACCGGCCGGCTGAGGCCCGCTCCGCTACTGCACGGGCGGGGCCAGCGGGTTGCGCAGCGTCCCCGCGTAGACGAGGCCGCCGACCGTGTCCGCCAGGTCGAGCATCTGCTGGTTGTTGCGCAGCTGCAGGCGGTTCAGGCAGGACAAGCGGAACTCCGGGGCGAACAGCCCGAGCGCGTCGAACTCCGCGGCCAGCTCCGGGTGCCGGTCGCGGTAGGCCAGCAGGCGCCCCCGCGCGACGCCCCAGAACTCCTCCTCGTCCAGGAGCCCCTCGGCCGCGAGCAGTGGGGCGAGGAAGCGCAGGAAGCAGTCGAGGACATCGGTGAAGATCGTCATGGGGCGTTCCTCGTCGGGCGCGTCGACGCGGATCCGCTCAACCGCCTCCGGAAGGGGCATCCGGTCCCCGAGCACGGCGACTTCCTCGGCGAGGTCCTTGTGCAGCACGCGCACGGGGACCCCGTCCCGCAGCACCAGGATGACGTTCTCGCCGTGCGGCATGAACGCCAGGTCGTACGCGATGAGGCAGTGCACGAGCGGGACGAGGTAGGCGTCGAGGTAGCGGGCGATCCACTCGGCCGGCTCGAGCCCCGAGCGCCGGACGAGCGCCGCGGCGAGGGACCGGCCCTCGTGGTCCACGTGGAGGAGCGAGGCCATCGTGGCCGGCGACTCGTCCGGGCCCAACCGGTCGGCAGGGGACTCGCGCCACAGGGCCGCGAGCATCTTGCGGTAGGGCGAGCCGCTCGTCGTCGCCGCCTGGAACAGCGGGTTCTCGTAGCCGACCGCCGCGACCTCCTGGAGCAGTTCCACGCCGCGCTCCGCCAGCTCGGTATCCGCGTCCACGATCCCCTGCAGCCATGCGTTGATGGCCGGGGTGGCCTCCATGTACTGCGCGGAGAGGCCGCGCATAAAGCCCATGTTCAGCACGGACAGGGCCGTCTTGACGTAGCGCTTCCCGGGCGCGGAGCGGTTGAAGAACGTGCGGATGGACTGCTGCGGCTGGTGAAGGTCCCTCCCGGATCCCAGATGCACGAGGTGGCGGCGGGCGACGTCGTTCGCGAACGCCACCGCGAGCTTGTTCCGCCACTGCCACGGGTGCACGGGGAGGTAGAGATAATTGGACGCGTCGTGCCCCGTCCCGGCGAGCGCGCGGCGCAGGACGGCGTCGAACGCCGCGAGCGTGTCCCGCCCGAGCTCCTCGGCGAGCAGGGCCCGGTGGTCCAGCCCGGCCACGGCGGTGTAGCGGCCGCGGGAGGGGTGGATCGCGAGCCAGTCCAGCACGACGGCGGCGCCGGCCTCGGGCGCGTAGTCCAGGTAGTCGTCGGCGCCGAGCCCGATCCGGCCGTTGTTGGCCACGAAGCAGGGGTGCCCCTCCGTCATCGCGGCCTCGATCCGCTGGAAGTCGGCGACGGGATCCCCGGACCCGGCCGCGAGCTCCGCGGCCGTGGCCGTGGAGTGCAGCTGCTTGTAGCAGTGGCTGGACAACGTGCTGCCGATCTCTTCGAGGTAGGTGGGCAGCTGCTCGTCCGCGATCCCGAGCGCCGACTGGAACCGCACCACGAACTCCTGCGCGTCGACGTCCGCCGGCCCGGCGCCGTCCTCGTGCACCAGGCTCGCGGGGTCGACGCGCCAATGGTCCAGGGCGTGCCGCGTGGCGGCGAAGCGGTAGCGGTGCGGGCCGGACTCCAGGACCCATTCCGACGCCGGGGCAGCCCTCCGGGTGCCGCCGGGGCCCGGGGTGCCGGGAGCCGTGGGCGCGGCGGTCGCGGGGGAGGCGTCCGCGGGGACCGGTTCAAGGAGGCGTTCGTGGCTGAACTCGGCGATGGCCTTGGCGACGACGTGGCGGTTGGCGGCGGCCCAGCGCTGCGGGTCGAGGTGGGCGGCGAGGGTGGACGGTCCGCGCGTCGCGGCGGCGAAGCCGTCCCGCGTGCACAGCGAGAGCAGGGCGCGCTTGGCCGGCTGCCCGTCGGCGGCCGGGAGCTCGATCCGCTCGAGGGGCCGGAAGCCGAGGCGGGCGTTGAGCGCCTGCACGGCGGTGTTCCGGGCGTCGGGCTCGACGACGACGCGCAGCACGCCCGGGTCCGCGAACACGTGCTCGAGGGAGGCCCTCATGGCCCGTTCGCTGAAGCCGGCGACCGGCGCGTCGCCGGGGGCGGGGAGCAGGAGATGCAGTCCCGCGTCGCCGTCGCGCCATGCGTAGCGGCCGGCGAGGGGAGAGCGTTCCGGGCGGTAGCGCTCCAGGAGGAAGGCGTCGGCCCCGTCCAGGCGCCCGATCAGGGCGTGGTGGTGGGGGTCGGCGTCGATCCGCCGGTACTCCGCGCGGACCTCGTCCACGGACGCCTGGGGCATGCCCCAGAAGCGGGCGTGCTCCGTGGCGATCCACGCGTGCAGCAGGGCCGCGTCGGCGTCGGGGTCGACGGCTCGGAAGGCGCCGGCCGCGGGCGGCGTGGCGTGGGGGGACGGTGCGGATCCGGCCGCCGTCACCGGATCGACGGCGGGGCCCGGGGTGTCCGGCGCGGCGTGCTCGAGCGTGCTGCTGGTCATCGGGTGGCCTCCTGGAGGTCGAAGTCGAGGGATTCAAGGGGGTCGGGCGCGGCGTCGACCGGCGTGCCGAACTCCTGGAAGGCGATCCGGCGCTCCACCGCGAAGTGCTCCCGCCCGGCGAGGCGGTTGAGGATCACGGAGTTGCGGTAGGCGCCCATGCCGAGGTCCGGGGCGGTGAAGCCGTGCGTGTGCAGCTCGGCGTTCTGCACCAGGACGTCCCCGTGGACGCCGGCCGAGTAGCCGCGGTCCACGTCGAGCCGCCCGTCCGGCAGCCGCCGGATCCGCTCCCCGATCCCGGCCAGGAACTCCGGCTCGCGGTAGGAGTAGCCCGTCGCGAGCACCGCGGCGTCCGCGCCCAGGGCGTGCGCCCCGCCGTCGTCCTGGTTCCGCAGCGCCAGGCGCAGCCCGCCCGGGCCCGGCTCGAGCGATTCGAGGGCCGTGGAGGCCATGAGCCGCACGCCGGCGGCCCCGTCGACGCTGCGCTGGTAGAGCAGCTCGTGGATGTGGTTGACCAGCTCCGCGTTGATCCCCTTGAAGAGGCCCTTCTGGCCGGCGGCGAGGCGGTCGCGGGTGCCCTGCGGGAGCCCGTGGAAGTGGTCGATGTACTCGGGCGAGGTCATCTCGAGGGTGAGCTTGGTGTACTCGAGCGGGAAGAAGCGCTCCGAGCGCGTCACCCACGCGAGCTCCTGCCCCGGGCCGAGCCCGGCCAGCAGTTCCGCGAAGACCTCCGCGGCGCTCTGCCCGGAGCCGACGACGGCGATCCGGCGCGCGGACGCCAGGCCCCGGCGTCGTGCGCGGTATTCGGAGGTGTGGAACGCGGCGCCGGAGGCGAGCGCCGCGGGGGAGACCACGGACGGGACGTGCGGCTGCGTGCCCGTGCCGAGGACCAGGCTCCGGGCCCGGATGCTCCGCGGGCCGTCGGCCGTGGCGAGCTCGAGGACGTAGGAGGCGCCGTCGTGGGAGCAGCCGGCGACCCGGTGGCCGAAGCGCACCGCCGGCAGGCGGGAGGCCGCCCAGCGCAGGTAGCGGTTGTACTCGGCGCGCAGCGGGTAGAAGTCCTCGCGGATGTAGAACGGGTAGAGGCGGCCCGTGTCCTTCAGGAAGGCGAGGAAGGACAGCGGGTGGGTGGGATCGGCCATCGTCACGAGGTCCGCCATGAAGGGGACCTGCAGGTGCGTGCCCTCGAGCATCATGCCCGGGTGCCAGTCGATCCCCTCGGCGGCCTCGAAGACCTGCACGTCGAGCCCCGGAACGGAGCCGGCCAGGGCCGCGAAGCCCAGGTTGAACGGTCCGGCGCCGATGCCGGCCGCGTCGAGGATGCGTGCGGCGCTCATGCCCGGCCCCCGTCCGTGGCAGGGGCAGCGGGTGCGGCGGCAGGATCGGCGCCCCGCGCCAGGAGGGCGCCGTGGGCGAGCACGGCGTCGAGGATCGCGTCGACGTCGTCGGCCGTGGTGCGCGGATTGAGCAGCGTGAGCTTGAGGTGGCGGCGGCCGTCGACCGTGGTCGCGGCGACCATCGCCTCGCCGGAGGCGTAGAGCGAGGCGCGGACGGCGTCGTTGAGCCGGTCCGTGGCCTCCTCGCCGAGCCCCGGCGGGGCGTAGCGGAAGACGACCGTGCTGAGCTGGACCGGAGCCGCGAGTTCGAGGAGCTCCTCGGACCGGACGCGCTCGCCGGCCGCGGAGGCGGTCTCGAGCAGGACATCGAAGAGCGTGCCGATGGCCTGCGTGCCCAGGGACCGCAACGTCACCCAGAGCTTGAACGCGTCGAAGCGGCGGGTGGTCTGCAGCGACTTGTCGACCTGGTTCGGCGCCGCCCCGGCCTCCGCTGCCGGGTTGAGGTACTCGGCGTAGTGGGTGATGTGGGCGAAGTCGGCCCGGTCGCGCACCAGCAGGGCGCTGGATCCGATCGGCTGGAAGAAGGACTTGTGGAAGTCCAGGGTCACGGAGTCGGCGGCCTCGATGCCCGTGAGCATGCCCCGGTGCCGCTCGGAGGCCAGAAGCCCGCAACCGTAGGCGGCGTCGACGTGGAACCACGCGCCGTAGGCCCGGGCCAGGGCCGCGGACTCGCGCAGCGGGTCCACCGCACCGAAGTCGGTGGTGCCGGCGGTCGCGACGACGGCGAGGGCGCGCGTCCCCTCCTGCTCGCCGCGGGCGAGGGCGGCGCCGAGGGCCTCGGCGTCCATGCGGTGCTGCGCGTCGACGGGGACGGCCGTCACGGCGTCGTCCCCGAGGCCGAGCATCGAGGCGGCGCGGCGGATGCTGAAGTGGCTGTCCGCGGACGCGTAGATCCGCAGGTCCGCGAGGCGCTCGGGCAGGCGTCCGGACAGGCCCGCGACGGCCCGGTTGCGGGCCATCAGCAGCGCCTGGACGTTGGACTGCGTGCCGCCGCTCGTGAAGATCCCGTCCGCGTCGGCGCCGAGCCCGGCGAGCCCGGCGGCCCAGTCCACGAGCCGGCGTTCGATGAGCGTGGCGCCGGCGCTCTGGTCCCACGTGTCCATGGAGCTGTTCAGGGACGTGACCACGGCCTCCGCGGCCACGGCGGGGATCGCCACGGGGCAGTTCAAGTGCGCCGCGTAGCGCGGATGGTGGAAGTAGACGGCGTCGCGCAGGTACAGGTCCGCCGACTCGGCGAGCGCGGCGGCGGTGCTGCCGAGCGGGGCGGACAGGTCGACGGCGTCGATGCGCGCCGTGAGCGTCTCGGGCCGCGGGCCGGTCGTGGGCCCGGCGGCGATCGCGATCGCCGCGGCCGCCGCGAGGGTGGCGGCGCCGGACTCGGCGACGAAGCGGTGGGCGGTCTCGGCGCAGAGCAGGGCGTCGGCGAGGGACCCGGACGTGGGCGCCAGCGGGGCACCGGGCGTGGGCGCCAACGGGGAGTCGGGCGTGCGAGTGTGGGTGGACATGCGTCTCTCCTGGGGGATGGGGAGCAACGGCGAGGTTCTTGACGCATCAAGTAAGCCTTGCCTAATACGCCGACATTAAAGGCACGCGCGGCATCCCTAATACAAATAATGTAATCTTCTTCACGCTTTACGTTCCGGGGTTGCGGCGCCCTGTACGGGCGCGCTATGGCCGCATCCGATTGACAAAGGCCAATCGGATGCGCGACGCTGGAGGTGTCCTGTCCCCGAGGTTGGGAAAACCGTTGAAGACGTTGCACGCCCGTCACTGACCGGCACCGGTCGCCCCCGCCCGCGGTACCACCGCCCGGCGGCCCTCCGGTGCATCCGTACCGAGGAGACCCCGTGCAGCACAACCACCACCCTTCCCGCGCGCCCCATGCAGCCACCCACGCGCCCCACCCGCTCGCTGACGGCGCCGCACGGACGGTGGACCGCCCGGCCCCGCCGCCGCGTACCGCCGGCGCCCCGGTCGTCCTGAGCGGCCTCGGATTCGCCTGGCCCGACGGCCGCCCCGTCTTCACCGACCTCGATGCCGTGTTCTCCGGCGGCCGCACCGGAATCGTCGGGCCCAACGGCACGGGCAAGACCACCCTGCTGCGGCTCGTCGCCGGCGAGCTGGCACCCACGGCCGGCCGCGCGCGGACCCAGGCGCCGGCGTCGTACCTGCCCCAGCGACTGACCCTCGACACGGAGCGCACCGTGGCCTCGCTGGCCGACATCGAGGGCGTCCGCCGCGCCCTCCACGCCGTGCTCGCCGGGCGCGAGGAGGGCTTCGAGGCGAACCTCGAGGCCGTCGGCGACGACTGGGACATCGAGGAACGGGCCGTTGCCGCCCTCGCCTCCTACGGGCTGCCCGCGACCGGACCGGAGTTCCTGGACCGCACCGTCGGCACGCTCTCCGGGGGCGAGGCGATGATCGCCGCGCTCGCCGGACTCGAGCTCGCCGGGCGGCCCATCACCCTGCTCGACGAGCCCACCAACAACCTCGACCGCGAGGCCCGGCACCGCCTCTACGCCGCGATCGAGCGCTGGAAGGGCACCGTGCTGGTCTCGAGCCACGACGCCGAGCTCCTGCGCCGGGTGGACGCCATCGCCGAGCTCCGTCCGGACGGCCCGGCGGCCGCGCACGGCGCCGTCCGGCTCGTCCACCACGGCGGCGACTGGGACCACTACCTCGCGGTCCGGGAGGCCGAGCGGGACCTCGCGGAACACCGCGTCCGCGACGCCGCCGCGGCCCTGGCCGCCGAGAAGCGGCAGCGGATCGAGGCGGAGACCAAGATCGCCCGGCGGGCCCGGCAGGGCCGCCAGGCCGGCGAGTCGCTGCCGAAGATCCTGGCGAACGAGCTGCGCAAGCGGGCCGAGGAGAGCGCCGGGAAGATGCGCGGCCTCCAGGGCTCCCGCGAGGCGGACGCCGCGCGCGGGCTGCAGGAGGCTCGCGACGCGGTGCCGGAGGACGCCGCGATCCGGATCGAGCTGCCGGGAACCCGGGTGCCGGTCGGGCGGACCGTCCTCGACGCCGCCGTGACGCCACTGCCGTCGGCGGTGGTGTACGACGACGGGGCTCCCCTTCCGCCCGGCGCCCGCCTGGTGCTGCGCGGACCGGAGCGGGTGGCCCTGACCGGCCGGAACGGGAGCGGGAAGACGACGCTGCTGGCCGCGCTCGCCGGCGCGGCCGCCGTCCCGTTCGGGTACCTGCGGCAGCGGATCGACGCCGTCGTCCCAGACGCTGGCGGGGCCGTGCGCGGTGCAGGCGCGGAGTGGGCGGGGCTCGACGACGAGGCGAGCGTGCTGGACACCGTCCGCGCGGCGGCACCCGGTGCGCCGCCCGGGGCCGTGCGCGAGCAGCTCGCCCGCTTCCACTTCCGCGGCGCCCGTGTGGAGCAGCCGTCCGGACAGCTCTCCGGAGGGGAGCGGTTCAGGGTGGCCCTGGCCCGGATCCTTCTCGCGGACCCGTCGCCGCAACTGCTCCTGCTCGACGAGCCCTGCAACAACCTGGACCCGGTCTCCGTGGACCAGCTCGTCTCCGCGCTGGGCGCCTACGCCGGGGCGCTTGTGGTGGTGAGCCACGACGACGCGTTCCTGGAACGGCTCGGGCCGCTGCGGCGCTGGGAGCTCGCGCCGCACGCCGCGGAGGAGGGGTGACCCGGCGGCGACGTCCCGACCGCGCGGAGGCTAGAACCTCCGGGCCGTCTCCACCACCTCGTCCGGCGCTGGCTGCCCGAGCTCTTCGTAGGCGCGGAGGACCTTGCGCGCCCGCTCCAGCTTCAGGCGCTCCTTGGGGCTGTTCTCGATGCGCTGGTCTGCCGGTCCGAAGATCGAGAAGCCCAGGTACTGCAGCCGCCAGCGGACCCGGTAGCCGCGGGTGAGCCCCGTCGTGTCCGTGACGATGGGCAGGGGGGTGTCCGGGTTGGGGGTCATCGGTTCCTCGCTGGAGAGTCGGCTCGAGGGGCGCATCAGGCGCTCCTCCAACAATAGATTGTACACAAATCATTTGTGCGCAAAGTAAATAGCTCGACGACATCCGGAGGGCCAATCGATGGGACGATGGGAACGTGCGCTCGACGGGAGGCGGAATGACGGTGGAAGAGGAACGCGTGGACGACCTGGCGCTGGAACGCCAGTTGTGTTTCGCGCTGTCCGTGGCGTCGAGGAACGTCGTGGCCGCCTATCGGCCGGTTTTGGATCCGCTGGGACTGACGCATCCGCAATACCTGGTGATGCTCGCGCTGTGGGGGGAGTCCCCGCTCACGTTGAGGGAGCTGGGCGAGCGCCTCCAGCTTGATCCGGGAACGTTGTCCCCGCTGCTCAAGCGGTTGGAGGCCTCCGGATACGTGGAGCGCAAGCGCCGCCCCGAGGACGGGCGCGCCCTCGCGGTGGTCCCCACGGCTGCGGGAATCGCGCTGCGCCGCGACGCCGAGCGCGTTCCGGTGGAGATGATGCGCCGCCTCGGCATGTCCGTCGAGGAGCTGGCCTCGTTGCATCGGCTCATGAACCGCTTGGCCGAGGCCGCCCGGCGCACCCTGTAGGCGGGAGCGCCGGGCAGGCCGTGCCGGCGAGGAGTGCCGCGCCCGCAGCCGGCTACCAGGCGGAGGCGACGAGCTCGCCGAACAGCTCCTCGGGATCGTGCTCCAGTCCGCGCGCGGCGAACCAGCCGCACATCGTGCGGCAGTCCCGGGCGAGCAGCTCCATGCCCTGCGTGTTCCCGGCCAGGTCCACGAACTGCGGCAGGTCGATCACCACGAGCCGGTCGCCGGCGGCCAGGACGTTGTAGGGGGAGAGGTCGCCGTGGGCGAACCCGAGCCGCGCGAACGCGCGCATGGCCTCGAGCAGCTGCTCCCAGTACCCGGCCAGACGGGCGGCGTCCGGGGTGGTCTGCTGCAGGCGCGGGGCCGCTGCCCCCGGGACCTCCGGATCCTCGATGAACTCCATGAGGATCTCGGTGCCGCAGATCTGCACGGGATAGGGCACGGGCGCGCCGGCCTCGAACGCCATCCGCAGGTAGTTCCACTCGGAGGAGGCCCAGCGCCCGGCCTCCACGAGGCGGCCGTAGCTGCTGCCGGTCTTCAGGGCGCGCGCGTCGCGGGAGCGCCTGACCGAGCGGCCCTCGTTGTAGGCGGAGGAGCGGTGGAAGAGCCGCTGTTCCGGGGTCCGGTAGCGCTTGGCGGCCAGGATGGCGCGGCGTTCGGCGGTGGCGCGCTCGATCAGGAACACGTCCGCCTCCTTGCCGGTCTTCAGGACGCCGAGCTCGGTGTCGATCGCGGCGGCGTCCTCGAGGACGAACTCCGGGTAGGGCGCGGGGCCGCGCATGAGCTTCTCGAGTCCGGGCCAGGTGGACCAGCGCTGGTCGGGGCCCAGGGCGTCGTCGAGGACGTTCCATTCGGCGCTCCGGTCGGGCCGGGGCGGGCGGGTACGATGCCGGGGCGCGGCCCCGTCGTCGTCCGCGGTCCTGTCGGTGGTGCGGAGGGTGGATTCGAAGGAATCGGGGTGCTGGAAGTCAGCGGGGATCTTCATGGGTGGTTGAACTCCGGGTGAGGGGAAGGACGGTGCGGGCGTGGTGCACGGCAAAGACGCTCATCGTGTCCTCCTCTGTTCGGGTCCAACGGGTGTCGTCCCAGTGAACCACGAGCGATTGGGATTGGTCAATGAGTGCCCGGGGGGGCTGTCCGCCCGGGCGTGCGCCTGCTAGTGTTGTGCGGGATTACTGACCGATCGTTCAGGAGGACGCGTCGACGATGACCACCCAGACCGAGCAGCCCGCAGCACTTGTCCCCAGCTACGTCCAGGACGCGTGGTGGACCCCCGCCAGCGGCGACGGCGCCGCGCTGGTGCTGGACGCCAACACCGGCGAACGGCTCGCCGCCGTGAGCGCCGACGGACTCGACCTCGGCGCCATGGTCCACCACGCGCGCACGGTCGGCCAGCGCGAGCTCGGGGCCCTCACCCTGCACGAGCGCGCCCTGCGCCTCAAGGAGCTCGCCCAGTACCTCAACGGCCGCCGCGAGGAGCTCTACGAGATCTCCTACAAGACCGGCGCCACCAAGATCGACTCGATGATCGACGTCGACGGCGGCATCGGCGTGCTGTTCACCTTCTCCTCCAAGGGCCGCCGCGAGCTGCCCAACTCGAACGTCATCGTCGACGGCGCCGCGGAGCCGCTCTCCCGCGACGGGTCGTTCCTCGGCGGGCACATCTACACCCGCATCCCCGGCGTCGCGGCGCAGATCAACGCCTTCAACTTCCCCGTCTGGGGCATGCTGGAGAAGTTCGCCCCGGCCTTCGTCGCGGGCGTGCCGACGATCGTCAAGCCCGCGACCCCGACGGGCTACCTGACCGAGGCCGTCGTGCGGCTCATGGTCGAATCCGGCCTGCTGCCGGCCGGATCGCTGCAGCTCATCTCCGGCTCCGCCCGCACGCTGCTGGACGTGCTCGACTACCGCGACCTGCTCTCCTTCACCGGTTCGGCCTCGACGGCGAATTCGCTCAAGTCCCACCCCAACGTCATCGACGGCGGCGTCCGCTTCACCGCCGAGACGGACTCGCTCAACGCGGCGATCCTCGGCCCGGACGCCGTCGAGGGCACGCCGGAGTTCGACGCCTTCATCAAGTCGGTCGTCACCGAGATGACGGTCAAGGCCGGCCAGAAGTGCACCGCCATCCGCCGCACGATCGTCCCCGCGGGACTCGAGCAGGCCGTCGTCGACGCGATCGGCGCGCGCATCAGTCAGCGCGTCGTCGTCGGCGATCCGCGGGCCGAGGGCGTCACGATGGGCGCGCTGGCCTCGCTCGAGCAGTTGCGCGACGTGCGCGGCGCCGTCGAGGCGATGCTCGCGGCCGGCGGCGAGCTCGCCTACGGCACGCTCGACGCCCCCGTGGTCCGCACGGCCGCCGGAGCGGAAGAGGTCGTCGACGCTGGCGCGTTTATGTCTCCGCTGGTCCTGACCTGGGACGACGTCGAGAACGAGTCCGTGCACAGCCGCGAGGCCTTCGGCCCGGTGACCTCCGTGATCGGCTACGCCGACCTGGACGACGCCGTCCGGCTCGCGGCCAAGGGCGCGGGTTCCCTCGTGGCGACCGTCTGCACGAACGACCCGGAGGCCGCGCGCGCCCTGACGGTCGGGATCGCCGGCCACCACGGCCGCGTCCACGTGCTCAACCGCGAGACCGCCCGCTCCTCCACGGGCCACGGCTCCCCGGTGCCGCACCTGGTCCACGGCGGCCCGGGACGCGCCGGCGGTGGCGAGGAGCTCGGCGGCATCCGCTCCGTCAAGCACCACATGCAGCGCACCGCCGTGCAGGGTTCGCCCAACATGCTCACCGCGCTCACGGGCGTGTGGCACGCCGGCGCCGACCGCATCGTGGCCGGGGCGGAGGAGTTCGGCGCCGAGGCCTCGAACACCCACCCGTTCCGCAAGTCCCTCGCCGAGCTGCGGATCGGCGACGCCTTCGCGTCGGGCCTGCGCGAGGTGACGCTCGAGGACATCACGGCTTTCGCACAGGAGACCGGCGACACTTTCTACGCGCACACAGACGATGCCGCGGCCGAGGCGAACCCGTTCTTCCCGGGCATCGTCGCCCACGGCTACCTGCTCGTCTCCTGGGCCGCGGGGCTCTTCGTCGAGCCGGCGCCGGGACCCGTGCTGGCGAACTACGGGCTCGAGAACCTGCGCTTCATCACCCCGGTCCCGGCCGGGGACTCCATCCGCGTCACCCTGACGGCCAAGCAGATCACCCCGCGCGTCACCGACGAGTACGGCGAGGTCCGCTGGGACGCCGTCATCAACAACCAGGACGGCGAGATCGTGGCCACCTACGACGTGCTCACGCTCGTCGAGAAGGAAGACACGACCTACGCGGACTGGGCGAAGTAGCCCGGAAGGCCGGCCCGGAAGGGCCCGGGAACGACGGCGGGGCGGCACCCCAGGTGCCGCCCCGCCGTCGTCCGTCCTCCTCCCCGGAGGGCGGCGCGCTAGTAGGCCTTGACCCGCTGCTCCACGATGAGGTGGACGAGCGCGAACACGCCGTCCTCGTCGATCGCCTTCAGCGCCGCCTCGACGGCCGCCGGGACGTCGTCGTCCGCCTCCACGCGGATGCCGAAGCCACCGAACGCCTCCGCCATCTTCGCGAAGTCCGGGTTCCTCAGCTGCGTGCCGGACACGCGCTCGGGGTAGTCGCGCTCCTGGTGCGTGCGGATGGTCCCGTACTCCTGGTTGTCCATGACCACCACGAGCGGCGTCGCCCCGTACTGCGCGGCCGTCGCCAGCTCCTGGCCGTTCATGAGGAACTCGCCGTCGCCGGCGATCGTGACCACGCGGCGGCCCGGGGAGGCCAGCGAGGCCGCGATCGCCGAGGGGATCGAGTAGCCCATGGAGCCGTTGCGCGCGCTGATCATCGTCGCGTAGCCGTTGGTGGGGAAGTAGCGGTGCGCCCAGTTCGTGTGCTCTCCGGCCCCGAAGGTCACCATTGCGTCCCGCGGCAGGGTCGGTACGAGGTTGGCCATGAGCGTCGCCATCTTCGCCTGCCCGCCCTGCGGGGCCGCCGGGGGCAGCGCCGCGAACGCCTCCTGCTCGCCGCGCATGCGCGCCGTCCACTCGCGCCACGAGTCCTTCACCGGCAGGTCCATGCGCACCAGGTCGCGGACGAACACGTCCGGCTTGGCGACGATCTGGTAGGACACCGGGCCCGAGCGGCCGCGCAGCGAGGGGTCGATCGTGACCAGGAAGTTCTTCTTCTCCCAGTTCTGCCGGATGTTGAAGCCGTCCGTGATGACGTCGCCGGGGACCGTGCCGACGAACACGAGCAGGTCCGTCTCCTCGAGCAGGTCGTAGGTGGGCTTCGGGCGGCCGTAGCCGATCGGGCCCACGTAGGACGGCGAATCGAAGGGGACGGTGCCCTCGCAACGCCACTCCGCGGCCGCCGGGAGGTCGTGCTCCTCGAGCCACTGCGTGAACTCCGCGGCGCCCTCGGTGGTCCAGTCGTTGCCGCCGAAGATGAACAGCGGCTTGTCCGCCTCCTTGAGGGCGTCGTTGAGCGCCTTCCAGTCCGTGACGGTCATGCCGCCCGCCGCGACCGGGATCTGCGGGTGGATCTCCGCCGAGACCCGGTGCTTGATGATGTCCTCGGGCAGGCCGACGACGACGGGGCCGGGCCGGCCGGACATCGCCGCGAACATCGCCTCCGCCACGACCTCGGACGCCCGCTCGGCGTGGTCCAGGATCATGACGCGCTTGGCGCCCGTGCCGAACCAGGCCTTCGGATCGAACTCCTGGAAGGCCTCCTTCTCGCGGTGCTCGAACGGGATCAGGCCCACGAACAGCACCATCGGCGTCGAGTCCTGCCAGGCCGTGTGCAGGCCGACGTGGGCGTTCGCGGCGCCCGGGCCGCGCGTGACCATCGCGATGCCGGGGAGCTGGTTCATCTTGCCGTCCGCCTCGGCCATGTAGGCGGCGCCGCCCTCGTGGCGGCAGACGATCGTGTCGATGGGGGAGTCGTGGAGGCCGTCGAGCACATCGAGGTAGCTCTCGCCGGGAACCACGTAGCTGCGCTTGACGCCGTGGGCCACGAGGGTGTCGACGATGACGTGGCCGGCGGACTTCAGGCCGGCGTCGGTGCCGGACTCGGTGGGCGCGGTCGCGGTGTCAGTCATGGAGTCATCTACTTTCGCCATTGAAATTCGAATCCCTGGGGCGCACCGGGCCGGGACGCACGGTGCCGCCAGCGTTCAAGGTACCCGACGCCGGGCGCTACCGCGCAGTCGCACGTGACGCGCAGGGTTCACAGACGTGCGCGGCGTCACGCCCCGCCGTCGTCCCCCGCGAGCCGCGCTCAAGACAGCAGCTGAGTGGATCCTGATGCGCAGAAAGGCGGGGGTCAAGTGGTGTAGGGGCTCGGCGGGTAGGCCTCGTCCGCGGCGGCCGGGGCCGCCTCGGCCGGGGCCGGGCGCCAGGCCCACCAGCCGTAGAGGGCGGCGAAGAGCTGCAGCACGAGGGCGCCGAGCGTGGCCAGGGCGGGCTGGTTGGCGAAGAAGAGGGCGATGAATCCGGCCGAGGCGGCCGCCACGGCGAGCCACGCGGCACGGATCCCGTGCGCGATGCCGACGAATCCGGCCGTCACGACGGCGCCGAGCGCCGCGTTGGCCCACAGCCCCCACGCGGCCGGGGACAACGCGAGCCCGCTCGTGAGCATCTGCCCCAGGCCCAGTGCAGTGAACGCCAGGACCAGCGCGACGCCCCACGCGACGGCGCGCGCGGACGCACCCCGGACGCGGACGTCGCGGCCGAAGCGGCCCGCCGTCGGATACTTGGAGAAACGCCACAGGCCGTAGGCGGCGACGGCCATGAGCGGCAGCGCGTGGACGAGGTCCGCGTAGGTGTAAAGCAGGGCGATGGTCAGGGGGCCGGCGAAGACGGACAGGACCTTCGCCCACCAGCCCAGGTCGCTGCGGACGGCGAGCAGCACGAGCGCCAGCCCGGAGAGCACGGTGCTCAGGGCGGAGAGGGACACGATCATGGCGGTGCTGGTGCCGGGCACCTGCCCGAAGAGGTCGAAGAAGAGCTGATCCACGGAAAACCGACTGCCTTGGGGAGCGGGGAAAGGGGCGGAACGATCCTACCGGTTGCGGCTGTGAACGCCGTCCAGCATCATCCGGATCGCGTTCTCCTCCACCTCCGCGGCCGTGACGGGGCCGCCGGGCCGGTACCACTCCACGACGGAGTTGATGGTGCCGAACAACAAGCGGGAGATCGTCCGCGGGTCGATGTCCCGGCGCAGCGATCCCTCCTCCTGGGCCTTCACCACGAGCTCGGCGACCTGGCGGTCCACCGCGCGGCGCCGATCGAGCGCCGTGCGCTCGATCTCGGTGTTGCCGCGCAGGCGCAGCAGCAGGGTCACGAACGGACGGCGCTCGATCAGCACGCGGATCGTGGAGCGCAGGATGAACTCGAGCCGCTCCTCGGCCGTGCCGGTCAGCGCGCGCTCGTCCTCGCCGATCGCCTCGAGGGGAACGAGGGCCTGGTCCAGGGCGAGCCGCAGGAGCTCGCCCTTGGACGGCACGTGGTGGTAGATCGCCGACTTCGAGATCCCCAGGTTGTGCGCGAGCGTGCCCATCGAGGTGGCGTCGTAGCCGTACTTGTTGAAGACCTGGACGGCGACGTTCAGGACGGAGTCCTGGTCGTAGCCGGGCCGACCGCGTTTCGCGGCGGGCTGCTCAAGGGATCGGGGCATGGCGTCGATTCTTCCACGAACCGCCGGGCTACTTGTCGCGCAGGTCGTAGATGCGCTTGAGCTTGCCCACGGAGCGCGGGAGCGATTCGGGGTCCACGACGTCGATCCGGCAGCTCGAGCCGACGTGGATCTTGATGAGCTTCTGCAGCTCCCGGGCGGCCTCGCCGGCCCGCTCGGACGTGCAGTCGTCGCGGCGCTCGATCTTCACCGCGAGCTCGTCCATGCGGTTCGGCCGGGTGATCTCGAGCTGGAAGTGCGGCGAGAGCCCGTCGACCTTGAGCGCGAGCTCCTCGATCTGGGTCGGGAAGAGGTTCACGCCGCGCAGGATGATCATGTCGTCGCTGCGGCCCGTGATGCGGCCCATGCGGCGGTGCCCGGCGCGGGCGGTGCCGGGGAGCAGCCGCGTGAGGTCGTGCGTCCGGTAGCGGATGATGGGCAGCGCCTTCTTGGTCAGCGAGGTGAACACGAGCTCGCCGTGCTCGCCGTCGCCGAGGACCTTGGACTCGTCGAACGCGTCGATGATCTCGGGGCGGAAGTGGTCCTCCCAGATGTGGCTGCCGTCCTTGGTCTGGTTCGACTCGCCGGCGACGCCGGGGCCCATGACCTCGCTCAGTCCGTAGATGTCGCACGCGTCGAGGTCGAACATGACCTCGAGCTCGTGGCGCATCTCCTCGGTCCACGGCTCGGCGCCGAGCACGGCGGTCTTGAGGGAGGTCGAGCGGGGGTCGATCCCGGCGCGCTGCATGGCGTCGCCGATCGTGAGCAGGTAGGTCGGCGTGCACAGGATCGCGTCGGGCGCGAAGTCCTGGATCAGGGTGATCTGCTTCTCCGTCTGGCCCCCGGACATGGGGATCACGGTGGCGCCGAGGCGTTCGGCGGCCGCGTGGGCGCCGAGGCCGCCGGTGAACAGCCCGTAGCCGTAGGCGTTGTGGACCTTCCAGCCGGGCTTGACCCCGGAGAGGCGCAGGCAGCGGGCGCCGAGCTTGGCCCAGTCGTCGAGGTCGGAGCGCGTGTATCCGACGACGGTCGCGCGGCCCGTGGTGCCGGAGGAGGCGTGGATGCGGGCGACCTCGTGCTGGGGCACGGCGAACATGCCGAACGGGTAGGTCCGGCGCAGGTCCTCCTTCTCGGTGAAGGGGAACAGGGCGAGGTCGGCGAGCTCCTTGAGGTCGGAGGGGTGGACCCCGGCGGCGTCGTACTTCTCCCGGTAGAGGGGGACGCGGTCGTAGGCGTAGGCGAGGGTCTCCTGCAGCCGCGCGAGCTGGATCGACTCGATCTGATCGCGGCTCATGGTCTCTTCCGGATCCAGGGGATTGGGAAGCTCGGTCTCGGGGACGGTCTGCGTCATCGCGGGGGCCTTTGCGTGCTGTGGCGGGTGGTGTGGTGGGTCCGGGGGACTGCGACGCCGGAGGCTGGTCCTCCTCGGGCGCCACCCGGTGCCGGGGTGCTGGTGGCCCCGGCCTAGCGCTTGGGGACGGTCCGGGAACGGCCGCGGAACTCGGCGATGAGCTCGTCGTCGCCTCCCGGAACGGACTGCAGGATGCTGATGTCGTAGATCCCGCTGCGGCCGGCGGCGGCGCGGCGGTCGGCGACGGCCGTGAGGGTCCGGCCGGGGATGCCCGGCTTGAGGAAGTTGATGTCCACGCCGGAGGCGACGGTGATGGTGTCCTCCGAGCCGGTGTGGGGGTTGCAGGCCAGCGCGAACGCGGTGTCGGCGAACGCGAAGACCATGCCGCCGTGGGCGATGCCGAAGCCGTTGAGCATCTCGCGGCGCAGGGTCATCGTGATGGTGGCGTGCCCGTCGGCGACGCGGAGCACCTCGATGCCCATCCATTCGGAGGCGTGGTCGTTCTCGAGGATCGGGTGGACCGCGGCGGTGCCGGCGGACTCCTCCTGGAGCGTGGAATCAGCGTGTGTTCCGGTCATCCGGGCCTCCGATCAATAATTACCGAACGATCATTAGGTAATCCCGAAAGGTGATCCAAGTCAAGTCGCGGTGGCTACGTGAAGGGGCCCGGACGCGCGCGTCCGGGCCCGTTCAGGCGGCGTGTGCCGTGCTCAGATCCGCTCGACGGCCCCGAGCGCGTCGAGGACGAACGCGTAGTCCCAGGCCCGGTCCTTCCAGCCCTCGTAGCGGCCGGAGGCCCCGCCGTGCCCCCCGTCCATCTCGATCTTCAGCACCACGGGCTCGCTTCCCGTGGTCTCCTCGCGCAGCCGCTGCACCCACTTGGCCGGTTCCACGTAGAGCACGCGGGTGTCGTTGAAGCTCGTGACGGCGGCGATCCGCGGGTAGGGGACGGACGCGATGTTCTCGTACGGCGTGTAGGACTTCATGTACGCGTAGACGTCCGGGTCGGTGATGGGGTTGCCCCATTCCTCCCACTCGAGGGCGGACAGCGGCAGCTCCGGGTCGAGGATGGTGGTCAGCGCGTCCACGAACGGCACCTGGGCCACGACGGCCCGGTAGAGGTGCGGGGCCAGGTTCACAACCGCGCCCATGAGCAGTCCGCCCGCCGAGCCGCCCATGGCGGCGACGCGCCGCGGATCGGCCCAGCCGCGGGCGACGACGTGTTCCGTGACGGCGATGAAGTCGGTGAAGGTGTTCTTCTTGGCGAGCTTCTTGCCGTCCTCGTACCACGGCCGGCCCAGCTCGCCGCCGCCCCGGACGTGCGCGACGACGAACACGACGCCGCGGTCCAGCAGGCTCAGGCGCGGGATCGCGAAGGCGGGGTCCATGCTGATCTCGTAGCTGCCGTAGCCGTAGACGAGCGCCGGGTTGGTGCCGTCCGCTTCCACCCCGGCCCGCCGCACGATGCTGACCGGGATCCGCGTGCCGTCGGCCGCAACGGCCCAGTCGCGCTCGGCGACGTAGGCGGAGGGATCGTAGCCGCCCTTGACGGGGGTCTCCTTGCGCAGGGTCAGCGTCCCGTCGGCCAGCGCGTAGTCGTAGACGCGCGGCGGGACGAGGTAGCTCGTGTAGGACAGGCGGATGAGCGGGGAATCGTACTCGGCGTTGGCGAGCGAGCACGTGTAGAGCTCTTCGTCGAAGGACGGCTCCGCGGCCGGTCCCTGCCCGGTCGTGCCGAGCCCGGCGGCCGGGAGCACGAGGACGCGCTCGGTCGTGTCCTGCCGGACGGAGACCACGACGTGCGTGCGCGTCACGGCGGTTCCCTCCACCTTGACGTCGTCGCGGTGGGGCAGCACGGTCGCCCATTCCTGCTCGGCGAGCGGCTTGGCGAACTCCGCCGAGGGGACGAGCGAGACCATGTTGTTCACGGCGTCGCGGTTGTGCGTGAGGAGGTAGGCACGCCCGTCCGGGGTGTCGAGCGGGTCCATCCCGTGCAGGATCCGCTCGTCGCGGGAGAGCAGGAGCCGGGGCGCGGACTGCGGGTCCACGAGGTCGAGCGAGTGCGTCTCCGAGTACTCGGAGTTCCCGACCGAGATGAGCAGCTCGCGGCGGTCCGGAGCGAGGTCGAACCCCGTCCACATTCCCGGGTCGTCCTCCTGGAACACCACCTCGTCCTGTTCGGCGGGCGTGCCGAGGACGTGGACCTTGACCTGGTGGGGGCGCCAGGAGTCGTCCACCACGGTGTAGTAGATCCGCGTCCCGTCGGGGGAGAAGGCGAGCCCGTAGAAGACGTTCTCGATCTCGTCGGCGAGGAGCTCCCCGCTGTCCAGGTCCTTGAAGCGCAGGGTGAAGCGCTCGTCGCCGGCGTTGTCCTGCGCGTAGGCCAGCAGGGTCCCGTCCTCGGTCACGGCGAGGCCGCCGAGGGAGAAGAACGGCTTGCCCTCGGCCTCCGCGTTGCCGTCCAGGAGGACCTGCTCGCCCTCGAACGGGACGCCCGGTTCGACGACTGGCGGCGTCCAGTCGGCCACGGGGTCGCCCGAGTCGGCGGCGGCGACCCGGCACTGGACCGTGTACTGCCGGCCCTCGTCCGTGCGCGTGAAGTACCACCAGCCGCGCTTCCGGGCCGGAACGGAGAGGTCGGTCTCCTCCGTGCGCTCCTTGATCTCGTTGAACACGGCGTCGCGCAGATCCTGCTGGTGGGCCGTGACGGCCTCCATGTAGGCGTGCTCGGCCTTGAGATGCTCGACGACCTCCGGGGATTCCTTCTCGCGGAGCCACTCGTAGTCGTCCACGAAGGTCTCGCCGTGGTGGGTCCGCTCGACGGGGGCCTTCCGGGCCACGGGCGGCTGCGGCACTGCACTGGATTCGCTCATGCCACCCATTGAACTCCATGCCGGCCGGCGCGCGCGGCCTGTTCGCCCGGAGCGTGTCCGCGTGCCGCCGCCCGGAAGTGCGAGGATGGGCGCATGTCTTCCGCGTCCCGTTCCCCCGCCGGCCCGGGCGCCGGCGCCACGCAGACCATCGCCGGGGCCTGGCGCTCGGTCCTGGACTACGCGCCCCGCTACCTCGGGTTCCAGCGCGCCTGGGCGCGCCAACCCGGCGTCCAGGTGGCCGCCGCGCTCGACGGCGAGCCGCTGGGCGGCTTCGCCGTGGGCTTCGCCGACCTGGGCGGCCGCATCCCGCTCGAGACCGGCCACCTCTTCCGCGTGGCCTCCCACTCGAAGACCTTCACGGCCGTCGCCGTCCTGCAGCTCGTCGAGGCCGGGGCCCTCCGGCTCGACGACGCCGTCGCGGAGCACGTGCCGGAGCTCGCCGGGACGGACGCGGGCGGGCTCCTGCTCGGGGACCTGCTCTCCCACTCCACGGGGATCGTCCGCGACGGCGCGGACGCAGACTTCTGGCAACTGCACCGCGCCTTCCCGGACCGGGCCGCGCTCGTCGCGGCCGCGGCGGCGGGGCGGATCGCGGGGGAGTACGAGCACTTCAAGTACACCAACATCGGCTACGGGCTCCTGGGGCTCGCCATCGCCGCCGCCTCCGGCACGGACTACCGCTCCTACGTCCGCGAGCACATCGTGGACCGACTCGGACTCGCCGACACCGGGCCGGACCTGGATCCACGCTCCGCGCGCGGACCGGACCACGGCGGCCTCGCCACGGGATACGCCTCGCTCGCCGCGGCCGGCGAGCCCTACGCGCTCGGGCAGCGCGTGCCCGTGGACCACGTCGACACGGGCGCGCTCGACGCGGCCACCGGCTTCTACTCGACCGCCGCGGACCTCGTCCGCTTCTTCTCCGCGCTCCTGCCTGCGTCGGACCCCGCCGCGGAGGGCTCCGGAGGCGTGGAAACGGCGGGAGCCGCTGGCGCCGGCCCGGACGCCGGCCCGGGTCGGCGTCCCCTGCTCTCCGAACGCTCGAAGCGGCGAATGCGCCGCCGCGTCGAGGACTCGGGGCTGCCCGGCCGCGGCTACGGGCTGGGGCTGATCCTCCAGGACGTCCACGGCACGCCGACCTTCGGCCACAGCGGCGGCTACCCCGGCCACATCACGCGCACGTGGGCGTGCCCGGGAACCGGGATCGTTCTCAGCGTCCTGGCCAACGCCGTCGACGGGCCGGCCGCTCCGTGGGGCGAGGCGGTGTTCGCCCTGGCGGCGCTCGCGCTCAAGGAGGCCCCGGCGTCGTACTCCGACGTCCCCGCCGAGGCGCTGGAGAGGTTCACGGGCCGCTTCGCGGGGCTGTGGGGCGTGCAGGACGTCGTCCTGCTGGGCGGCCGGCTCTACGCGCTGCCGCTCGCCGCGCCGCTGGACCCGGAGCACATCCTGCCGCTCGAGTTCGTCGACGGCTCGACGCTGCGCTCGCAGGACCCCAACGGCTTCGGAGGGTACGGCGAGGAGCTGTCCTTCGAGTTCGACTCCGCGGGCGCCTCCGCCATGCGCGGGCCCGGCGGGCTGCGCATGGTGCGGCAGGCCGACTACCGGCTGCCGGAGCGGATCACTGCCCCGGTCCCGGCGCCCGGCGGCTGAGCGCCCTCCCGGCCCGCGTCAGCCCTGCATCAGGTTCACGCCGCCCGCGGCGAGCAGGCCGAACGCGGTGCCCCACAGGATGATCGAGATGGTCTGCCAGAAGACGACGGCCTGGCGCGGCGTGCCGAGGGCGACCATGGCGAGCGAGGTGATCTGGCTCGGCAGGATCGTCTGGCCGAGCAGGCTCACGCCCGCCACGCCGTACTTGTTGAACATCGCCCGGAACCGCTCCTGGCGCCGCGTGGGCTCCTTGGGCTTGCGGCGCGCGTTGATCTTGTCGCCGAAGGCCACGAGCAGGAACATCGAGAGCCAGTTGCCGACCACCGCGGCGGCGATCGCGAGCGGGACGGAGACGCCGGCCAGCACACCGAGGACGGAGCCGAAGTAGGACTCGACGAACGGGATGGCGCCGGCGAACATGATCACGAGCCACTGCAGGGCCGGGGAGGTGCCGTCGGCGAGGGTCTGGAGCCATTCGATCATCGGGGGTTCCTTTCACGGCCGTCAGGCCTGGAGCGGGCGGCGCCGGCTCGGCGCCGGCGGGGCGGGCCGTGCGGCCCGGGCTGGTGCTTCCAGCCTCCCAAGCGCCGACCCGCCGCGGCCAGTGCCCGGGAGTCACCGCCCGTCGGGGGTGCCGTCACGGCCCGGGCATGACAACCGTCATGGTCCTAGGCTGGAGGGCATGAACGCGCTCAAGGACACCGCGCCGGCCGCCGCCGGGCATCCCGCCTCGGAACCGGTCCGCGGCGTGCGGGCGACGTGGATCTACACGCTCGTCTCGATCGTGTTCCTCGTGGCCGTCGCGAACTCCCTCACGCTTCTGGCGCTCCTCGGAGCGGATGCCGCGGGCGCCTCCGGCGACGGGCCCGTCTGGGCCGCCGCCGTCCTGCTGATCCTCTCGACGCTCACCACGGTCCGCTTCTGCTGGTTCCTGCGGGCGGGCCTCGGCCAGGGGCTGCCCGGCTCGTGGCCCGTCGCGGCGCTCTTCCTGCCGCCGGCCGCCCTCTGGATCCTGGGGCTGTTCCACGCGCCGCTCGCGCTCTTCGCGGCGATCCCCTGGTGGCTCGCCTGCTGCTGCGCGGCCGCGCTGCTCGCGCCCCGCGCCCGGTACCTGCTCCTCGTCGTCGGCCTCGGGCTGCTCGTGGTCCACGCGCCGTTGGCGGGGCTCGTGGCGGGGCCGGCGGCCGTGCGGCTTCCGGAGGACCGCTCGCTCGTCATGATGGGCGTCTACGCCCTGTTCGTCCCGCTCATGGTCATCGGCAGCGTCTGGTGGTGGCAGGTCGTGGTCCGGCTCGAGGCCAGCCGCCACGAGTCCTCCCAGCTCGCCGTGGCGCGCGAGCGGCTGCGCTTCGCCGCGGACCTGCACGACATCCAGGGCCACCACCTGCAGGTCATCGCGCTGAAGACGGAGCTCGCCGCGCGACTGCTCCCGACGCGGCCGGACGAGGCGCGGCAGCAGATCGAGCAGGCCCAGGAACTCGCCCGCACGGCGCTCGAGGACACGCGCGCCCTCGTCTACGGCTACCGGCAGATCAGCTTCGCCGACGAGGTGCGCAACGCCGCCGACGTGCTCGCGGCCGCCGGGATCCGGTGCGCGGACTCGGTCGAGTCGCGGGGCCTCGGTACGGCCGAGCAGAAGCTGCTCGGGCTCGTGGTGCGCGAGGCCACGACCAACATCCTCCGCCACGCCGACGCCTCCCGGGCCTCCATCGCGCTGCGTCCGGAAGCGGGCGGCTGGCTCCTCGAGATCGCGAACGACGGCGTAGCCCGGCCCACGCCGTCGGACGCGGACCCGCCGGGGGCGGGGTCGGCGGGGAACGCTCCAGTGGGGAACGCTCCGGCCGGGCAGGGGGCGGCGCCCGGGACCGGGCTGAGCGGGCTCGCGCGGCGCTTCGAGGAGCGCGGCGGCCGCTTCGAGGCCGCCGCCGACGGCGGGTCGTTCACCGTCCGGGCCCTCCTCCCGGCCGGCCCGGCGGGCGGGGAGGAGGCGGCATGATCAGGATCCTCCTCGCCGACGACGAGCACCTGATCCGCGGCGCGCTCGAAGCGCTCCTGGGGCTCGAGGAGGACATCGAGGTCGTCGCGAGCACGGACAACGGGGCCGATGCCGTCCGGCTGGCCCGCGAGCTCCGCCCCGACGTGTGCGTGCTGGATCTGGAGATGCCGCCGACCGACGGGATCTACGCCGCGGAGGAGATCGCCCGGAGCGTCGCGACGCGCACCGTGATCGTCACGCGCCACGCCCGACCCGGCGTGCTGCGCCGGGCGCTCGCGAGCAGGGTCTCCGGTTTCGTCCCCAAGTCGACGCCGGCCGGGCGCCTCGCCGTCGTCATCCGCGACGTCGCGGCGGGCCGCCGCTACGTGGACCCGGACATCGCCGCGAGCGCGCTCTCGGGCGAGGCCTGCCCGCTCACGGCCCGCGAGCTGGACGTGCTGCGGGAGGTCCGCCGTGGAGGGACCGTGCAGGAGGTCTCGGGCCGCCTGCACCTCGCGGCCGGGACGGTGCGGAACCACGTCTCCTCGGCCATGTCCAAGCTCGGCGCGGCCACGCGGCAGGAGGCCGTGGAACAGGCGTGGGAGCAGGGGTGGATCTAGCGGAGCTGCCCGGTTCCGGCAGGGGACGGGGCCTGCTGGCGGAACGGCGGAGCAGGCGCTAGCCGCGCCGCGGCTTGACGATGGGGACTGCGTGGGTCGTGACGTCCTCGCGTTCCCAGCACTCGACGCCGTGCAGTTCCGGCAGGTCGCTCGCGACGAAGACGGGGTCCTTCCCGTCCCGGTACTGGGCCATGTAGTGCTTGAGCAGCTTCAGGGCCGGTTTCGCGAGCAGTGAGATGGCGATGAGGTTCACGAGCGCCATGAGGCCCATGATGCCGTCGGCAAAGTTCCAGATCGCATTGACGGTGGCGATCGATCCGATGAACACGGCGGCCGTGGCCAGTGACCGGTAGACGCCCATGACGGTCGGATTGTCCGTCATGAAGCCCACGTTCGATTCGCCGTAGTAGTAGTTGCCGATGATGGAACTGAAGGCGAGCAGGAAGATGATGACCGCGAGGAGGATGGAAGCCCAGTTTCCGAGCGAGGAGGTGACGGCGGTCTGTGTCAGGGCGATGCCCCGTGATTCCCCGACCGGATCGGGGACGGAGACCAGGATGATGAACGCGGTAACGGAGCAGACGATGAAGGTGTCGAAGTAGACGCCGAGGGTCTGGACCAGTCCCTGCTTGACCGGGTGGGTCACCGAGGCGGTCGCGCCTGCGTTCGGCGCGGAGCCGAGACCGGCCTCGTTGGAGAACATGCCGCGCTTGATGCCCTGGAGGATGACCGTTCCGAGCCCGCCGCCGATGGCCGACTGGAAGTTGAAGGCCTCGGTGAAGATCAGGCCGACGACACGGGGCAGCTCTTGGACGTTGACGCCGACGATCACGAGGCCCAGGAGGATGTACAGGACGGCCATTGAGGGAACCAGGGATTCGGTGACGGTCGCGATGCGGCGGATGCCTCCGAAGACCACGAGGGCCGTCAACACGGCCAGTGCGAGGCCGACGACGATCGCGATCGAGGCGTTGGCCTCCTGGCCCATGGCGCCGGAGACGGACTGCGCGATCGTATTGGCCTGCAGCGAGCTGAAGGCGAACGGGAAGCAGACGATGAGGATGATGGCGAAGAGGATGCCCATCCAGCGGGCCTTGAGGCCGCGCTCCATGTAGTAGGCGGGTCCGCCGCGGTATCCGTCCTTTGTCCGGACTTTGTAGAGCTGGCCGAGGGTCGACTCGATGAAGCTCGAAGCGCCGCCGATGAAGGCCATGGTCCACATCCAGAACACCGCGCCGGGTCCGCCGACGGCGATGGCCGTGGCGACACCGGCCACGTTGCCGACGCCGACGCGGGACGCCGCCGAGACCGTGAAGGCCTGGAATGCGGAGATCGATTTCTTGTTGCCGTCCTCGTCGACGAGGGCCTTGTCGGTGAGCGTCTTGAGCATGTTGGGGATCATGCGGAACTGCACGACTCCGGTCCTGACGGTGAAGGACAGTCCGACGGCGAGGATCACCGGGATCATGACGTAGGTCCACAGCGCGTCGCCGCTGTCTGCGAGCCAGGTTTCCAGGGCTTCGTTCTCGAACAATTCCATGCGGTGGAGCGTACCCCACGGCCGTGTTGCGGGCCACGGATGCGCCGCGCGCGGGAATGTCCCGGGCCATGGACTCGGCCCCGGGCCGGGTCTACGGTTGACTCATCCGGCCAGGAGGGGGACGGGCGCCGGTCGTCGATCAGGCGAGGGGACAAGCCATGGGACTCTTCAGGACTGCGGGCAGGGCGGCCGTCGCGGGCGCCGTCGTGGGGCGCGTGGAGCGCCGCCAGCAGCAGCGCTTCGAGGACGGGGAGTTCCAGGCGGAGAAGGCGAAGGTCCTTGCCCAGTAGGGCCTTCGCGGCCGAGGACGACCGGGCCGCGGGAAAGGCCGCCCGGGCCCTCGTCCCGCGCCGCGCCCACGTCGCCTTCGGCGTCCCGCCCCGGGACCCCGTCGAGATCCTCGAGGCCCAGCACGCCACGCGCGATCCGGAGCTCGTGCCGATCCGGATCGGGCGCATGCTCGAGACCCCGTTCGCGTACTACCGCGGTTCCGCCGCCGTCATGGCGCACGACCTGGCCCGCGACACCGCGACCGGCTTCCACGTCGTGGCCTGCGGCGACGCCCACGCGGCCAACTTCGGCCTCTTCGCCTCGCCCGAGCGCCGCCTCGTGTTCGACCTCAACGACTTCGACGAGGCCTATCCGGGGCCGTGGGAGTGGGACGTCAAGCGGCTCGCGGCCAGCCTGTGGCTCAGCGGGCGCAACAACGGGCACTCCGAGGGCCGCTGCCGCGAGGCCGCCGAGGCGGCGGCGCGCAGCTACCGGACCTCGCTCGGCCGTCTGGCCTCGCTCGGCGCGCTCGAGCGCTACTACTTCCAGGTCGAGGCCGATGCCCTGCCGAAGATGGCCCGGCCCGCCGCACGGAAGGCGCGCGGGCGGACGTCGGAACAGGTCCTGGCGAAGCTCGCGACGGCATCCGACGGCGGCCGGGAGCGGATCGTCGACCAGCCGCCTCTCGTGCGCCACCCCCGGGTGCGGGACATGGAACGCATGGAGGGGCTCTTCCGCGACTACCGCGCCGTGCTGCGCCCGGACGTCGCCCTGCTGCTGGCCCAGTACGAGCTCGTCGACTACGCGCTGCGGATCGTGGGCGTGGGCAGCGTCGGGACGCGGTGCTTCATCGTCCTGCTGCGCGGTCCGCAGGGCGAGCCGCTGTTCCTGCAGGCCAAGGAGGCCGGCGCCTCCGTGCTGCAGACGCACGGCCGCGTCGCCGACGTCCCGTGGGCCGTGGAGCGCCAGATCACGACCCTCGGCCAGGGGAGGCGCGTGGTCGCGGCGCAGCGGATCCTGCAGGCGCAATCGGATCCGATGCTCGGCTGGGTCGCGGGAGTGGCCGGGGAGGACGGGCGCCGGCGGGACTACTACATCCGCCAGTTCCGCGACATGAAGGGCTCCTTCGCGCTCGAGCGGCTGACCGCGGGCGAGTCCGAGGAGTACGGGGCGGTGTGCGGCGCCCTGCTGGCCCGCGCCCACATCCAGAGCCCGGGGGCCGCGTTCATCGCCGGCTACCTGGGCTCCTCCAGCGTCTACGAGGAGTCCGTCGCCCGCTGGGCGCGGCGCTACGCGGACCTCGCCGAGGCGGACCACGCCGCGCTGGGGGAGGCCGTGCGCTCGGGGCGGTTGCCCGCGGAGACCGGGGTCTGAACCCGGCCGCGCGATTGACGCACGCCACATCCTTTGCATATCCTGAACGAACGGTCAGTAATTCGAACCCGTCCCATGGACCAAGCACAGTGAGGTGGGCAGCATGGCTGCACAGAACGACGCCGGAGGGCACCTTGCGGCGGTGCCCTCGCCCGAGGAGCAGGCCGGCCAGGCGCGCTTCGACGAGATCATCGCCCAGGACTCTCGGATCGAGCCGCGCGACTGGATGCCCGAGGGCTACCGCAAGACGCTCACGCGGCAGATCTCCCAGCACGCGCACTCCGAGATCATCGGCATGCAGCCGGAGGCCAACTGGATCACCCGCGCCCCGAGCCTGAAGCGCAAGGCCATCCTCATGGCCAAGGTGCAGGACGAGGCCGGCCACGGGCTCTACCTGTACTCGGCCGCCGAGACCCTCGGCACCCCGCGCCACGTCCTCAACGAGCAGCTGCTCACGGGCAAGGCGAAGTACTCCTCGATCTTCAACTACCCGGCCCGTTCCTGGGCGGACATGGGCGCGATCGGCTGGCTCGTCGACGGCGCCGCGATCGCCAACCAGGTCCCGCTCTGCCGCGCCTCCTACGGACCCTACGGACGCGCGATGGTGCGCGTCTGCAAGGAGGAGTCGTTCCACCAGCGCCAGGGCTTCGAGATCCTGCTCGAGCTCGCCCACGGCACCGAGGCGCAGAAGAAGATGGCCCAGGACGCCGTGAACCGCTTCTACGAGCCCTCCCTGATGATGTTCGGCCCGCCGGACGGCGACTCCCCGAACTCCCAGCAGTCCATGGCCTGGAACATCAAGCGCTTCTCCAACGACGACCTGCGCCAGCGCTTCGTCGGCATGATCGCCGAGCAGGTCAAGGTCCTCGGCCTGACCCTGCCCGATCCCGAGCTGCGCTTCGACGAGGAGACGGGCCAGTGGATCCACAAGGAGCTGAACTGGGACGAGTTCAAGGCCGTCATCGCCGGCAACGGGCCGTGCAACGCCCAGCGCATGCAGCGCCGCCGGGAAGCCCACGAGAACGGTGCCTGGGTGCGCGAGGCGGCCGCCGCCTACGCCGCCAAGGCCGCACGCAAGGAAGAGGTGGCCTGAGCATGGCCGAACAGCAGAACGGCAACGGCCCCTGGCCCCTCTGGGAGGTCTTCGTGCGCTCCTCGCGCGGGCTGTCCCACGTCCACGCCGGCTCCCTCCACGCCCCCGACGCCGAGCTCGCCGTGCGCAACGCGCGCGACCTCTACACGCGCCGCAACGAGGGCGTGTCCCTCTGGGTCGTGCGCTCGGAGGACATCGTGTCCTCCGATCCCGACGCGAAGGGCGCGTTCTTCGAGTCGCCGCAGGGCAAGGACTACCGCCACGCGACGTACTACACCAAGAGCGAAGGCGTGAAGCACCTGTGAGCGCGCACGAGACCACCCACGCCTCCGGGCACGGGGCAGACCACAGCCTCGACAGCTTCGGCGACTCCATGGCGTCCGCGACCCGCGTCACCCCGGGCAACGCCCTGCGCCCCGAGGACATCCAGATCCAGCAGGAGAAGCCCTCCGACGCCGTCGCGCGCTACGCCGTGCGGCTCGGCGACGACGCGCTGATCCTGGCCCAGCGGCTGAGCCACTGGATCTCCCGCGGGCCCGAGCTCGAGGAGGACATCGCCCTCGGCAACATCGCCCTCGACCAGCTCGGCCACGCCCGCTCGTTCCTTTCCTACGCCGGCCTGGCCTGGGGCAAGACGGAGGACGACCTCGCCTATTGGCGCGAGGAGGACGAGTTCCGCTCCGTCCACCTCGTCGAGCAGCCCAACGGCGACTTCGCCGTGACGATCGTGCGCCAGCTCATGGTCTCCATCTACCAGCACCTGCTCTACACGGCGCTGCTGGACTCCTCCGACGCCACCCTGGCCGCGATCGCCGCCAAGGCCGTCAAGGAGGTCGACTACCATCTGGACCACTCCGAGATGTGGACGGTGCGCCTCGGCCAGGGGACCGAGGAGTCCGCGCGCCGCATGCGCAACGCCCTCGAGGACCTCTGGCCCTACGCCGGCGAGCTGTTCCTCGACGAGCCGCTGCACGACGAGCTCGGCGATGCCGCGGTCCGCCCCTCCGGCCTCAAGGACGCCTGGGACGCACGCTTTGCCGCGGTCCTCGAGCAGGCCGGACTCGCACTGCCCACCGCGGGGCCGGCATGGTGCCGCGGCCGCCAGGGCGAGCACTCCGAGCACCTCGGCTACCTGCTGGCCGAGATGCAGGTGCTCGCGCGCAAGCACCCCGGCGCCAGCTGGTAGGCGGCGGCCATGGCTGAGACCACGAGCGTGGACCTCGACGGGCTGCGGCGCATCGCCGCCCAGGTGACGGACCCGGAGATCCCCGTGCTGAGCATCGAGGACCTCGGGATCCTGCGCGGGGTGCGGCTCGACGACGACGGGGCCGTCGTCGTCGTGATCACCCCCACCTACTCGGGGTGCCCGGCCATGGACGCCATCCGCCAGGACCTCGGCACGGCCTTCGCCGCGGCCGGCCACGACCGGATCAGGGTCGAGCAGGTGCTCTCCCCGGCCTGGTCCACGGACTGGATGAGCGAGGAGGGCAAGGCCAGGCTCGCCGAGTACGGGATCGCCCCGCCCACCGGCACGGGCCACCGCGGCCCGGTGACGCTCGGCCTGGCCGTCAAGTGCCCCCGCTGCCATTCGCTGAAGACCCAGGAACTCTCCCGCTTCGGCTCCACCTCCTGCAAGGCGCTGTACCAGTGCAAGGAGTGCCTGGAGCCCTTCGACTACTTCAAGGTGCTCTCATGACCGAAACCACCGCGCCCGAGGCGGCCAGCCGCCGTCGTGCCGCCTTCCACACCCTCCAGGTCGCCGAGGTGCGGCGCCTGACCGCCGACGCCATCGAGGTGACCTTCGCGGTGCCCGCAGGGCTGGAGGGGGAATACGACTACCTCCCCGGCCAGTACGTGGCGCTGCGCAAGGAGCTGCCCGACGCCGAGGGCGCGCTCCACGAGGTCCGCCGCAGCTACTCCATCTGCGCCGAGCCGCGGCCGGGCGAGATCAAGGTGGCCATCAAGCGCGACCTCGGCGGCCTCTTCTCCACCTGGGCCAACGAGGAGCTCAAGGCCGGCGACTCGATGGACGTCATGAGCCCCGCCGGCGCCTTCATCTCCAAGCACAAGATGACCGGCCTGAACGATCCGGAATCGATCGACACGGACACCGAGGACACCTTCGTGGCCGTCGCCGCCGGCTCCGGCATCACGCCGGTCCTCGCGATCGCCCGCACCGTGCTGGCCGCCAACGAGCGCGTGCGCTTCGACCTGGTCTACGCCAACAAGGCCGCGATGGACGTCATGTTCCTCGAGGAGCTCGCGGACCTCAAGGACCGCTATCCCGTCCGGTTCGCCCTGCACCACGTGCTCTCCCGCGAGCAGCGCATCTCGCCGCTGCTCTCGGGCCGGATCGACGCGGAGAAGCTCACGACGCTGCTCGAGAACGTCATCCGCACCGAGCAGGTCGACGAATGGTTCCTCTGCGGCCCGTTCGAGCTGGTCCAGCTGGTCCGCGACACGCTCTCCGACCAGGGGGTGGCGGCGGAGAAGGTCCGTTACGAGCTCTTCACGACGGGACGTCCGAGCAAGCCCGAGGGGCACATCGGCCGCCCGGTGGCGGAGGACGACGGCGGGGAGAACTACGAGATCGGCTTCCGTCTCGACGGGCTCCAGGGGCAGGTCAAGAGCCCCGTCTCGGCCCGCGAGACGATCCTCAACGCCGCCCTGCGGGTCCGTCCCGACGTGCCGTTCGCGTGCGCCGGCGGCGTCTGCGGGACGTGCCGGGCCAAGGTCGTCTCCGGGAGCGTCCAGATGATGGAGAACTACGCGCTGGAACCGGACGAGGTCGAGCGCGGCTACGTGCTGACCTGCCAGTCGCACCCGACCTCGGACGCCGTGTCCGTCGACTTCGACGCCTGAGCGGGCGGGACCAAGGGGAGAAGACATGATCGAGCTGACGATCTCAGCCGGCGTGGCCGAAGTGGTGCTGAACGCGCCGGAGAAGATGAACGCCCTCGGCCCGGAGGCCCTCGCGGACCTCTCGACGGCGTACGACGACGCCGCGGCCGCCGCGGGGCGCGGCGAGGTCCGCGCGCTGCTGCTGCGCGGGGAGGGGCGGGGCTTCTGCGCCGGGCGGGACATCTCCGGCGTCGTCCCGGCGGACGACGACGTGCAGGGCTACCTCGGCGGGCTCGTGCAGCCCCTGCTGCAGAAGATGGCCGCGTTCCCCGCGCCCACGTTCGCGGCCGTGCAGGGCGCGTGCCTCGGCGTCGGGCTGGGCCTGGCGATCGCGAGCGACGTCGTCTACGTCGCCGGGAACGCCAAGATCGGCTCCCCGTTCGCCAACCTGGGGGCGACCCTGGACTCCGGCGGGCACTGGCTCTTCACCGAGCGGCTCGGGACCCACCGGACCCTGGACCTCATCTACACGGCGGACCTGATCAGCGGCACGGAAGCCGTCGCCGCGGGCCTCTTCAGCCGCGCGATGCCCGCCGAGGAGCTGCTCGAATCCACGCGCGCGATCGTCGCCCGCGTGGCCGGCGGGGCCACGGGGGCCTTCCGGGCTTCGAAGGAGCTCGTCGCCGGGATCCGCGACCAGCGCCTGGGGCTCTGGGAGTCGATGGCGCAGGAGAACGCGGCCCAGGCCGCGCTCTGCGCGACCCAGGACTACGCCGAGGGGTTCAAGGCCTTCCAGGAGAAGCGCCGCCCGGTCTTCAAGGGCTGAACCGCGTCTCGTCGTGTTGTCGCTTTAGCGCGTGGCCGGGGCCGAGCCGGATTCTGCGTTCCATGGCCGCCCGCGGGCCCAGTTCACGTCTTGTGGGTGAGGGCGCGGTTGATTGGCGAGTTCACGGGGTAGACCTCGTGAAGTCGTCGCCCGGCGGCTGTCTCGCCGAGATGACGTGAACTGGGTGGTCTCGCGGACCGGGGATGGGGACGTGAACTGGGCATGGGGTATGTCGCGGGGCGGGGCCCGTCGCGTGGAGGCCTATCGCGGCGGACGTTGGCCTGGTCGCCGTCGAGCCAGGCTGGGCCTGTCGTGGTGAGGCAGATATCGGAGGGGGTGTCAGCGCGTGTCGACGTCCTCGAAGACCAGGAACGTCTGTGTGTCCAGGACGCCCTGCATCGACTGCAGCTGGTCGAAGATGACGCGGCGCAGGTCCACGTTGTCCTTGGCGCGCACGAGCAGGATGACGTCGAAGTTCCCGCCCACGAGGCCGATGTGGTGGACCTCGGGGATCGCCGCGAGGCGCTCGCGCATCTCGCGCCACGAGTGCTGGCGCAGCTTCAGGGTCACGTAGGCGGAGGCGCGCAGGCCGGCCCGGACGGGATCCACCACCGCCGTGAAGCGCGTGATGACGCGCTCCTCCTGCAGCCGGTTGATGCGCGAGTAGGCGTGGGCGCGGGAGATGTGGACCTTCTGGGCCACGGCGGTCACCGACTGGCGGCCGTCGCGGGTCAGTTCGGCGATGATGCGCTGGTCGACGTCGTCCAGCGGGACGGGTTGGGCGTCCATGGTTCCTCCTCGGGTCTCGGACGGGGACGGGTGGCCGGGTCGCGGCGTCCGGCCCGGGTGACGAAAACGGATGTTGCGCGTCTCACATTAGCAATTCGTCCACACCTTGCGGGAGTCCATGGCCAAGATTCCACGGTTCACGGCTCCGCTGGATACGAACCGATCTCCGTTCGCATAATTGGTGGGAGACTTGCCGCAGAATGTGTCCCGCGCCACAGGCGGGGCCGCGGCGCCCAACGAGGACAGGGGAGTGCAGTGACGCACACGGACGACGGCCACGCCGCGGGCGGAGCCGGCCGGGAGGCCGGAACCGTGGTGGACGAGGCCTGCCGCAACTTCGGGATCACGGTGGAGGACTACCTCCTGCCGGCCCGCGGGCAGATCCAGATGGTGGACGAGGCCGGCCGGCTGCGCCCCGTCGAGGACCAGGGCACGGCTCCCGGCCACGAGTATCCGCTGCCCGGGGCCGAGGAGCTCCGCGCGGCCTACGAACAGCTCGTGATCGGCCGCCGCGTCAACGACCAGAACTCGGCGCTGGTCCGCCAGGGCCGCATGGCCGTCTACCCCTCCAGCCACGGCCAGGAGGCCTGCCAGGTCGCCGCCGCCCTCTGCCTGGGCGAGGGCGACTGGATGTTCCCCACCTACCGCGACTCCGTCGCCGTCATGGCCAAGGGCGTGGACCCCGTGGAGACCATGACGCTCTTCCGCGGCGACTGGCACGGCGGCTACGACCCGAAGCAGTACAAGGTCGGCATCCAGTGCACGCCGCTGACCACGCAGCTGCTCCACGCCGTCGGCGTCGCGCACGCCGCCAAGCTGCGCGGCGAGGACACCGTCGTCCTGGCCATGTGCGGTGACGGCGCCACGAGCGAGGGCGATTTCCACGAGGCCCTGAACTTCGCGGCCGTCTTCCACCTGCCCGTCGTCTTCTTCGTGCAGAACAACCAGTACGCCATCTCGGTCCCGCTCGCGCACCAGTCGGTCGCTCCGTCGCTCGCGCACAAGGCCGTCGGCTACGGCATGGCGGGGGAGCGCGTGGACGGCAACGACCTCGTGGCGCTCCTGGCCGTCCTCGGCCGGGCCGTGTCCCTGGCCCGCTCCGGATCCGGCCCGCTCCTCGTCGAGGCGCACACCTACCGGATGCAGGCCCACACCAACGCCGACGACGCGACGCGCTACCGCGAGGACGCCGAGGTCCAGGAATGGATCGCCAAGGACCCGCTCTCCCGCATGAAGTCCTACCTGCGGGACCGGGACCTCCTGGCCGCCGAGGACGAGGAGCGCATCGCCGCCGCCGCGGAGGACGTCGCCACGCAGCTGCGTGACGGGCTCAACGAGGACGTCCAGGTCGATCCGCTGGACCTCTTCCGCCACGTCTTCACCACCCCCACTCCCCAGCTGGCCGAGCAGTCCGCGAAGCTCGCCGAGGAACTGAGCCGCGAGGAGGCAGCCCAGTGACCACCGTGACCACGTCCTCCGAGGCCAACGGCAACGTCAGCGCCGCGACCGCCCGCGCGGCGGCCCGCGACGCCGCCGCGGCCCCGCAGCCCACGACCTTCGCCAAGGCCCTGAACACGGCCCTCGCCGACGCGCTCGAGGCCGATGCCGGCGTCGTCCTCTTCGGCGAGGACATCGGCACCCTCGGCGGTGTCTTCCGCATCACCGACGGCCTGACCGCCCGCTTCGGCGAGCAGCGCTGCTTCGACACCCCGCTCGCCGAGTCCGGGATCGCCGGCATGGCGATCGGCATGGCCATGAACGGCATGCGCCCCGTGATCGAGATGCAGTTCGACGCCTTCGCCTACCCCGCGCTCGAGCAGATCTTCAGCCACGTCGCCAAGATGCACAACCGCACGCGCGGCGCCGTGAAGCTTCCCCTCGTCATCCGCATCCCGTACGCGGGCGGCATCGGCGGCGTCGAGCACCACTGCGACTCCTCCGAGTCCTACTACGCCCACACCCCGGGCCTGAAGGTCTACACGCCCGCGACGGTCGCCGACGCCTACCGGATGCTGCGCGAGGCGATCGATTCCGACGACCCCGTGGTCTTCTTCGAGCCGAAGAAGATGTACTGGTCCAAGGAGACCCTGGACCTGGACGCGCTGCGCGCGGAGTACGACGCCGGGACGCACCGGGCCGAGGGCCGCGCGGCGATCGCGCGCACCGGCTCGGACGCGACACTGATCGCGTACGGCCCGTCCGTGCCGACCGCCCTCGCCGCCGCGGCCGCGGCCGCCGAGGAGGGGCGCTCGCTCGAGGTCGTCGACGTGCGCTCGATCGTCCCCTTCGACGACGAGACCGTCTGCGCGTCCGTGCGCAAGACGGGCCGCGCCGTCGTCATCGCCGAGACGCCGGGCTTCGCCTCCGTCGCGAGCGAGATCACGGCCCGCGTGCAGGAGCGCTGCTTCCACTCGCTCGCCGCCCCCGTGCTGCGCGTGACCGGGTTCGACGTCCCGTTCCCGGCGCCCAAGCTGGAGCACTACTTCCTGCCCAGCGTGGACCGCATCCTCGACGCCGTCGACGAACTGCAGTGGGAGGACTAGAGATGGCCGTGAAGACCTTCCTGCTGCCCGACCTGGGCGAGGGCCTGACCGAGGCCGAGCTCGTGAACTGGCTCGTGGCCGTCGGCGACACCGTGGCCGTGGACCAGCCGATCGCCGAGGTGGAGACCGCCAAGTCGATGGTCGAGGTGCCCAGCCCCTTCGCCGGGACCGTCCACGAGCTCTTCGGCGCCGCGGGCGACACCATGGACGTGGGCAAGCCGCTCATCTCGGTCGAGGACGGCTCCGGCGCCACCGGCGGCGCCCCGTCCGGCAACGGCTCGGCCCCGGCCGAGACCGCGCAGTCCTACCGCGAGGAGGAACGTGCCGGCGCCCAGCCGCCCGCCGTTCCCGTCGAGGAGCCCGCCGAGTCCGGCTCCGGCAACGTGCTGATCGGCTACGGAACCCCCGGCGGCTCCGGGTCCAGCGCCCGCAAGCGCCGGCCCAAGGCGCGGCCCGGCGCATCGGTGGGCCCCGCTGCCCCCGCGGTGCCGGCCGCTCCGGTGGCCGGACCGGCCCGGCGCGCGCCGCTCGTCGTGAACCCGCTCGTGCGCCGCCTGGCCCGCGAGCACGGGGTCGACCTCGGCTCGCTCGCCGGTTCCGGGCCCGACGGGCTGATCCTGCGTGCCGACGTCCAGGCGGCCCTCGACGGTGCCGCGGCGCCCGGCGCCCCCGCAGGCTCCCCGGCCGCACCGGCGGCCGGCGCGGTCCCTTCCGGCGCCCTCTCCAGCGGCACCCCGGCGGGGCCGGGCGCGCGGCTGGGCTCCGGCGTCGTACCCTCCGGCGCCGAACGGGACGCGAAGTCCGGCCTCGGCATCGCCGCCCGCACCCCCGTCAAGGGCGTGCGCAAGACGATCGCCGCCGCCATGACGCGTTCGCGCGCCGAGATCCCCGAGGCGACCGTCTGGGTCGACGTCGACGCGACCGAGCTGCTGCGCCTGCGGGCCGGGCTGAAGAAGGCCGACCCGCACGGCACGCCCGGGCTGCTCGCGTTCATCGCCCGCTTCGCGCTCGCCGGGCTTGCCCGGCACCCCGAGCTCAATACGCGCGTCGAGACGGCGGCGGACGGCAGCCAGGAGATCGTCTCCTTCGACGGCGTGAACCTGGGCTTCGCGGCGCAGACCGACCGCGGGCTGATGGTCCCGTCCATCCGCGACGCGCACACCTTGAGCGCCCGGGGGATCGACGCCGAGCTCAAGCGGCTCACGGCCCTGGCCCGGGACGGCAAGGCGAGCCCGCAGGACCTCACCTCCGGCACGTTTACCCTCAACAACTACGGCGTGTTCGGGGTCGACGGCTCCGCGGCGATCATCAACTACCCCGAGGCCGCGATCCTCGGCGTCGGGCGGATCATCGACAAGCCGTGGGTCGTGGACGGGCAGCTCGCGGTCCGCAAGGTCACCGAGCTGACGCTCACGTTCGACCACCGGGTGTGTGACGGCGGCACCGCGGGAGGCTTCCTGCGCTTCGTGGCCGACGCGATCGAGAACCCGGCAGGCCTGCTCGCGGAGCTCTAACCCCCACCCCCCTGCGCACTTTTTGCTTCAAGTAATCCCTGCGTCCCTTGTCAGGGGCCTCCGGGCCGGCCAAAGGTGCGCAGGAGGCGTTAAAGGTGCGCTGGGAGGGGTGAGAGGGGCGGCGGCGGGGGCCAAAGCGGGCGGCCCCCGGTTGTGGGATCCCCACAGTGTGCCGGGTGCGGTGCGGACCTACCCTTGGGCCATGGAACCACTACCCGCCGCCTACGAGCAGTACCTGGCGAGCCTCGACGAGCACACAGCGCACGCCCTGCGCCCGGCGTTCGTGGAATCCGTCCACGAACACGAGTTCGGGGTCCTGGTCCGCGGGCTCGGCTCGCACCACGCCCAGGCGCTCGTCGACGAGCACGTCCCCTACGGCGAGATCAAGGTCGTCTGAGGGGCCCGGCCCCCCGGCCGGCGCCCGAGGCCCCGGCCGCGGTGCCCCGTGGCCGCACGCCGCCGCGCATCAGTAAGCTGGAGCCAGGAGTGTGGACGCCCGCGGGCGTCCCCGGCGTGAAAGGCAGGCCATGACGCAGCAGAACGGCAACGACGCCCGCGGAGCGGCTTCCGCGGACCGGACGACGACGGACGCGGACTCCGCGGCAGGGCCCGGCGGGGCGGGCGCGGACTCGTGGCGCCGCGTCGGGGACCGCAGCTACGTGATGCGGCTGCCCGGCTTCGCCATGAACGTCGGGCTGGTCCTCGGCGACGAGCGGGCCGTCCTCGTCGACACCGGCTCCGGGCCGCTGGAGGCCGCGCGCATCCTCGACGCCGTCCGCGAGGTCACCGAGCTGCCGCTGACGGTCGTGAACACGCACGCCCACGCGGACCACTTCTACGGCAACGCGTATTTCGCCGCCCACGGCGTCGAGGAGTTCTGGGCGCATGCGGCGGCGGCGGCGTCCATGCGGGACGACGGTGAACGCCAGCGTGTCCTGGTCCGGGCGGCCGATCCGGCCATGGCTGCGGGCGAGGGAGAGCACACGGGGCTGCACGTCCCGGACCGCCTCGTCGAGGAGGCCCCGGTGGACCTCGACCTCGGCGGCCACACGGTCACGCTCTTCCACCTGGGCCGCGGCCACACCTCCGGCGACCTGCTGGTCGGCTCGGGCAAGGTCCTCTACGCCGGCGACCTCGTGGAGGAGGGCGCCCATCCCTCGTTCGAGGACTCCTATCCGTACGAGTGGCAGAAGGTCCTGGGCAAGATCATCGCGATCGACGAGCTCTATACCGTCATCGTCCCGGGCCACGGCGACGTCGTCGACCCGGACTTCGTGCGGACCCAGTTCCACAAGCTGCGCCAGGCCATCAAGACGTGCTCGACGGCCATCCACGAGTCCTCCACCGACTACACGAAGGCCATCCCGGTGCTGCCGTACGGCCCGATCCAGTCGCGACACCTGATCCTGCGCATGAAGGACACGGGGCCGTCCCGCACCCACAGCATCCAGCGGTGAGCCGGCGGCACGGCCCGCGGGGCCCGGCGGCGTGACGGAGGGCGGATTCAGCCTCGCGAGGCTCGGCCCGACGGTCTACGCGCCGTCGCTGCTGTACGCGGTGGGCATGGGCTCGGTCCTGCCGGTCGTCGCGCTCTCGGCGCGCGGGCTGGGGGCCTCGGTCGCGACCGCGGCGCTCGTGATCACGCTCATCGGCATCGGCTCGCTGATGACCAACGTCCCGGCGGCCCTCGTCACGGCCCGTTTCGGGGAGCGCGCGGCGATGATCGGAGCGGCCGCGTGGGCGGCGCTCGGGATGGCGGCGGCGCTCGTGGCGCCGGCGCTGGGAGGCGGCGTCGCCGGCGCGGGCGGGGCCCCGGCGTCGGACGGCTCCGCGGCGCCCGGGCTGGCGCTCTTCGCGGCGGGCATCCTCATGATCGGCATGGCCGGTTCCGTCTTCAACCTGGCCCGGCAGAGCTACCTCGCCGAGGCCGTCCCGGTCAGCCACCGCGCCCGCGCCATGTCGATGCTCGGCGGCACGATGCGCATCGGCGTGTTCATCGGCCCGTTCGCCGGCGCTGCCGCCATGACGTGGCTCGGCCTGCCGGGCGCCTACTGGGTGGGCCTCGCGGCGATGGCGCTCGCCGCGGCGGCGTCGGTGCGGGTCCCGGAGCTGCCGGGCAGCGGGTACGACGCCGTGGCCCCCTCCGCGGCGGCCGCCACCGGCGCGGGGGAGTGGCAGGGGGACGGGAGCGGCGAGGGCCGCCCGGCGGAAGTGCCGGCGCGGCCGACGATCCGCTCGATCGCAGCCGGCCATGCCAGGACCCTGTGCACGCTGGGGCTCGGCGTGGTCGTGATCGCCGCGGTGCGGGCCACCCGCCAGGCGGTGATCCCGCTGTGGGCGGAGCAGCTGGGCCTGGATCCGGCCACGACGGCCCTCGTCTACGGCCTCTCCGGCGCCGTCGACATGCTCGTGTTCTACCCGGCGGGGAAGGTCATGGACGTCAAGGGGCGCGTCTGGGTGGCCGTTCCGTGCCTGGCGGTCATGGGCGTCGCGCTGACCCTCCTGCCGTTCACGGCGGGAACGGCGTCGCTGCTGCTCGTGGCGATGCTGCTCGGCTTCGGCAACGGGATCGGCTCGGGGATCGTCATGACGCTCGGCGCGGACCACTCCCCGGCCGCGGGCCGCCCGCAGTTCCTGGGCCTGTGGCGCCTGCTCGCGGACATCGGGGTCATGGCGGGGCCCGTCGTGCTGTCCGTGGTGACGGGGCTCGCCTCGCTCGCGGCCGGGGTGTGGGCGGTCGCGGCGCTGTCCTTCGTGGGAGCGGGGCTGTTCGGCTACTTCATCCCGCGCACGCCCCCGCCCGCGGCGGCCCGACGGCGGTAGGCGGGGCCCCGGCGTCGTTCCCGTCCGCGTCCATGCGGCGCGGCCGCTAGCGCCGCGCCGAGGTCTGCCAGGAGAAGAACGCCGATCCGAGGGCGAACAGGAACGACGCGGCGCCCACGATGAACAGGACGCCGGCCAGGAGGTGGCCCAGGAGGCTTCCCTCGCTGCCGGGCGCGAGCGCGGCGGAGACGCGCCAGTAGACGACGATGGCGCCGGCGATCCCGAGCACGCCCGGCACCCAGAGGAGCGTGGTCCAGGCCCGTGCGGCGGCCCAGTGGCTCCCCGGACCGTTCCACGTGTTCCAGCCCGGTTCGCGGAGCACGATCACGAGTCCGGCCAGCAGCCCCCAGAAGGCGGCGACGAGGTAGGCGGCGAGGATGTCGGCGGGGCGGTGCCAGCCCAGGACGAACGTCGCACCGCCGGCCGCGGCCGCGTAGAAGCCGCCGAACACGGCGGCGAGCGGGCGCCACCGCGGGGAGCACAGCAGGAAGACGGCGACCATGGCCGCGGCGGCGAACGTCGTGTGCCCGGAGGGGAAGGAGTTCATGGACGCCTCGGAGATGTTCTTGTCCGGGCGCTCCAGGACCACGTGCTTGAGCAGCTGCGTGCTGGCTACCGCGGCCCCGAAACCGGCCAGGGCGATCGCCGGGACCACGAGGTCGCGGCGGGCGATCGCCGCGGCGAGCACGGCGACGGCGAGCAGGATCGCGGCGGCGGCCGGGAGGTCGCCGAGCAGGGCCAGCGCCGGGCGGCGGGCCAGGTCGGCGTCGAGGTAGGCCGCCCCGCGCAGGGCGAGCTCGTCGGCCCGCTGTCCCGTGGCCGTGAGGACGAACCCCCAGTAGGCGGCGCTAAAAACCCCGGCGACGGCCAGCATTCCCAGAATCCACCAGATGGGCCTCAGCACCGGCGTTCCGCGGCCGCCCACGCGCGGCATCCTCTGCGTTTTCATCGCCACCAGCGTCCCACACGAGGCTGTGGAAGCGCTGGAACGGCGGGCTACAGTGAAGCCCATGGCACCGATCCCCCCGCTCGAGGACGTCCTGGCCCGCGCCCACGTCGTGGCCCTGCCCCTGCGGGTGCGCTTCCGCGGCGTCGAGGTCCGCGAGGCCGTGCTCCTCGACGGACCCGCGGGCTGGGCGGAGTTCTCCCCGTTCACCGAATACGGCCACGCCGAGGCGGCCGCGTGGCTCGCGGCGGCCCTCGAGGCCGGATGGGAGGGCTTCCCGGCCCCCGTGCGGACGGAGGTCCCCGTCAACGCGACCGTGCCCGCGGTGGCCGTGCCCGGCGTCGAACGCGTCCTCTCCTCCTTCGACGCGGCGCACACGGTCAAGGTCAAGGTCGCCGAGGCGGGCCAGTCCCTGCAGGACGACGTCGGACGCGTCGCCGAGGTGCGCCGGCTCCTGCCGGGCGCGGCCCTGCGGATCGACGCGAACGCGGCCTGGAGCCACGAGGAGGCGCTCGCCGCGCTCGAGGCGCTCGCCCCCTACGGCCTGCAGTACGCGGAGCAGCCCGTCGCCGGGATCGACGGGCTCGCGCGGCTGCGGGAGGAGATGGCGCGCCGCGGCCTCGACGTGGGCATCGCGGCCGACGAGTCCGTGCGGAAGGAGGCGGATCCGCTCGCGGTGGCCCGGGCCGGCGCCGCGGACCTGATCGTCGTCAAGGTGCCCCCGCTCGGCGGGATCCGGCGGGCGCTCGCCGTCGTGGAACAGGCGGGGCTGCCCGCCGTCGTCTCCTCGGCGCTCGACACCTCCGTGGGCACGCGGGCCGGCGCGGCCCTCGCCGCCGCCCTGCCCACGCTGCCGTACGCGTGCGGGCTCGGGACCGTCTCGCTGTTCGCGGCCGACGTCGCCGCCGAACCCTACACGGCGCGCGGCGGCGTCCTCGACCTGCGCACCGTCGATGCGGACCCGGAGCTCCTGGAGCGCCATGCCGCCCCCGCCGGGCGCACCGCGTGGTGGCTGAACAGGTTACGCCGCTGCCATGAATTGTTGGTGAAGGAAGCGGCCCCCGGGAGTTCACCGCCAGGGCACTGAGCCGTTCGACGCCGCTGGCAGTGTGGCCCCCGGGGGAAACCACCAACCAGGAGGACACCATGCCAAGCGACCTGAAGCTCCTACCGATGTCCGGCCACACGCGGGGCAACCGTTCCGCGGCGACCTGCCACTTCAAGTGCGGCAACGCCTGCGCGAAGGACGTCTGCAACACCAGCGGAAACAGCTACTTCCGGGACGTCGTCGACGTCGCCCTGTCCCGCCGTGCCCTCCTGGGCGCCGGCGCGGTGGCCGCGTCCGCCGTCGTCATCGGGACCGAGCTGGCGTCCGCCCCGGAGGCCGCCGCGGACTTCGGGGGCTTCGGCCAGGGCCGGGGAAGGCTCGGCTTCACGGCCATCGCGCCGGTCGAGCGGACCGTCGACACCGTGACCGTGCCGAAGGGCTACGACTGGGCCCCCGTGATCCGCTGGGGCGATCCGCTCTTCAAGCGCACCCCGGACTTCGACGTCAACCGCCAGTCCGCCGCCGCGCAGGCCGGACAGTTCGGCTACAACAACGACTACCTGAACATCCTCGCGGACCGCTCCGGCCGCGCCGGCGTGCTCGTGTGCAACCACGAGTACACCAATGAGGAGATCATGTTCGACGCCGACTGGGCCGCCGCGAACCCGGACGAGGTCCGGCGCATCGCGATCGCCGCCCACGGCTTCTCGGTGGTCGAGGTCGTGCGGAAGAAGGCGGGCGCCCCGTGGTCCTACGTGCGCGGGGGCCGGCGCAACCGCCGCATCACGGGCAGCACGCCGTTCCGCGTCGACGGACCCGCCGCGGGCTCGGAACTGCTGCGCACCGCGGCCGACCCGAGCGGGCGCCGCGTCCTGGGCACCCTGAACAACTGCGCCGGCGGCACGACGCCGTGGGGCACCGTGCTGTCCGGCGAGGAGAACTTCAACCAGTACTTCCAGGGCACGGGCAGCGCGTCCGATGCCCGCTACGGGATCTCCGCCGGTGCCACCGAGCGCGGCTGGGAGCACGTCGACCCGCGCTTCTCGGCGCAGAACCCGGGCTTCGAGAACGAGGTCAACCGCTTCGGCTGGATCGTGGAGATCGACCCGCAGGATCCCACCTCGACGCCCGTGAAGCACACGGCGCTCGGCCGTTTCAAGCACGAGGGCGCGAACATCCGGATCGCCCGCGACGGCCGCGTCGTGGCGTACTCGGGGGACGACGAGCGCTTCGACTACGTCTACAAGTTCATCTCGAAGGGCAAGTACAAGCCGGGCAACAAGCGGCACAACATGACGCTGCTCTCCGAGGGCGACCTCTACGTGGCCCGCTTCACGGGGGATTCCCCGGCGGCGGAGATCGACGGCGGGGCCGGCGTCCCGTCCGACGGCGCCTTCGACGGCTCGGGACGGTGGCTTCCGCTCGTGGTCAACGGCCGGTCCAAGGTGCCCGGCATGGGCGTGGAGGAGGTCCTCGTCTACACGCGGCTCGCCGCCGACCAGATCGGGGCGACCAAGATGGACCGCCCGGAGGACGTCGAGCCGAACCCGGTGACCGGCAGGCTCTACATCGCGCTGACCAACAACACGGGCCGCGGCGTCGGCGCGAACGCGCCCGTGGACGAGGCCAATCCGCGCACGGCCAACCGGGACGGCCACGTGATCGAGCTGACCGAGCGGCGCAACGACGCCGCCTCGCTCGACTTCGCCTGGAACATCCTGTTCGTGGCCGGCGACCCGGCCAAGGACCCGACGACGTACTTCTCCGGGTACCCGCGCGGGAAGGTCTCGCCGATCTCCTGCCCGGACAACCTGGCCTTCGATTCGAAGGGCAACCTCTGGATCTCGACCGACGGACAGCCCGGGACGATCGGCTATTGCGACGCCCTGCACAAGGTCACCCTCGAGGGACGCGGGCGCGGACGGGTCGAGCAGTTCCTGGCCGTGCCGGCCGGCGCGGAGACGTGCGGGCCGGTCATCCACGATCAGGACGACTCCGTGTTCGTCGCGGTCCAGCACCCGGGCGAGGGCGGGACGTTCGCCGAGCCGTATTCGCTCTTCCCGGACTTCGCCGAGTCCCCGGATGCGGTCCGCCGCGGCGACGCCTACGCCCCGCGCCCCTCCGTGGTCCAGGTCTTCAGCACGCGCGATTCCGGCGGGAAGGGCAAGGGCCGGCCGAAGGACCGGCGGAAGCGCCGGGACGTCGACCGCGGACGCTCCCGCACGGGCCGCGGCCACGGCAACGGCAAGGACAACGGCCGCAGCTGACGCCAAACCCGCCCGCCCCACCTCACTCGCCCGCCCCACCTCACTCGCCCGCCCCGCCCGACCGCAACACAACCCACGGAACTGCTGTTCCCAGCGCTGGGACCGACGATTCCCTGGAGGGTGTTGCGCCAGGGGCGGGGCGTGGCGGGCGCGGAGGGCGCCGGGGAGGACGAGCCTAGGATGGACGGCATGAGCACAGCAGCAGAGAACCCGGTCCCCGCCGGGCACACGGGCCCGACGTCGATCGAGACGGCCCGCCGCGTCCTGGCCGGGCTGCACGACGCCGGCCTGCGGCACCTCGTGCTCAGCCCCGGCTCGCGCAGCGCCCCGCTCGCCTATGCCGCCGCGGAGGCCGAGGCCGCCGGCCGGCTCGTGCTCCACGTGCGCATCGACGAGCGCGACGCGGCCTTCACGGCCCTCGGCCTCGCCCTCGCCACGGGCCGGCCCGCCGCGGTCGGCACGACGTCCGGCACCGCGGCCGGCGAACTGCTGCCGGCCGTCATGGAGGCCCACCACGCCGGGGTCCCGCTCGTGGTCCTCACGGCGGACCGCCCGGAGGAGCTGCGCGGTACGGGCGCCAACCAGACCACCATCCAGCCCGGGCTCTTCGCGGCGTTCGTGCGGGCGGAGGCGTCGCTCGAGGCCGGCGAGGCCCCCGAGTCCGCGGTCCGCCGTGTGCTGCTCGCCGCGGACGGCATCGCCGAGCAGGCCGCCGGCGACGGAGCGTTCCAGCCCGCGGGCGTCGCGCTGCACACGACCGCGCGCGGCCCCGTCCACCTCAACCTCGCCTTCCGCGACCCCCTCGTCCCCGGGCCGGGGGACCGCCTCGCGCCCGGCTCCGGCGCGGCCCGGAGCCAGGACGACGCCGGGGCCGCGCCCGCCGTCGTCGCCCCGCCCCCCGTGGGGGCCGGGCCGGGAGGCGGGGAGCCGGCGTCGGATCACGGGCAGGCGCCCCGCCCCGGGGCAGCCGTGTCCGCGGAGGGGGATCCGGCGTCGGACCCGGCCGGCGGGAACCCGGACGGGGGCGGCGCGCCCGCGCTCGCCGAGCGCCGCACCGTCGTCGTCGCGGGGCACGGGGCGGGACCCGAGGCCGAGGCCTTCGCGCGCCGCCACGGGCTGCCGCTCCTGGCCGAGCCGAGCTCCAACGCCCGCTTCGGGCCGAACGCGATCGGCCCCTACCGCCTGCTGCTGCCCGTGCTCGCCGGGGCGATCGAGCGCGTCGTGGTGTTCGGGCGCCCGACGCTCAGCCGCCCCGTCGCCCGGCTGCTGGCCGGCTCCGCCCAGCAGAGCGCGCTCTACCTGCCCGAGCCCGCGGCCTGGTTCGAGCCCGGCCGGCGTCCCGAGCGCCTCATCGAGGACCCGGCCGACCTGGCGCTCTTCGCCGGCCGGGGAGCCGAGGGGTGGCTCGGGCTGTGGCAGGAGGCCGCCGCGGCCGCGCTGCGCGAGATGGACGCCGTGCTCGAGGACGCGCCGCTGAGCGGACCGGAACTGGCCCGCGGGGTCTGGGAGACCGCGCGGGGAACGCTCGTCCTGGGCTCTTCGAACCCCGTGCGCGACGCCGACCTGCTCGGCACGCCCGCCGCGGCTCCCGGGGCCCGCGTCCACGCCAACCGCGGCCTCGCCGGGATCGACGGGATGCTCGCGACGGCCACGGGGATCGCGCTCGCCACGGGCGGCCCGGCCACCGTCCTGCTGGGCGACGTGACGTTCGTGCACGACGCCGGCGGGCTGCTGATCGGCCGCGGGGAGCCCGAGCCGGAACTGGACATCGTGGTCCTCAACGACGCCGGGGGAGCGATCTTCTCGCTGCTCGAGCACGGCGGGGTCGGGGCCTCCGGGCGCTACGGCGACGCCGTCGAACGGCTGTTCGCGACCCCGCACGACGTCCGGATCGAGGGACTGGCCGCCGCATACGGGCTCGGCTACGAGAGGATCCAGACGCGGGCCGAGCTCGGGCGCGCCCTGCGCGGGCGCGGCGGGGCCGGGCCGCGGCGCCGGATCCTCGATGTGCGGATCGACCGCGCGGGGCTGCCCGCGCTCCACGAGCGCCTCGCGGAGGCGGCCCGCGCAGCCGCCGAAGCGGCGCTCGCCGCGCGGTCGGCCGAAGTGGCGGGCTAGGCTCCCGCCGGCTCGACCGCGCCGAGCCGCGCGGACTCCACGAGCGCCGGGGCCGGCCCGGCGGCGTCGAGCTCGAGCAGCACGACCTCGTTCCCACCGGCCCGGACCACGGGGGAGGGGACGTAGAGGGTCTCGTGCGGCCCGGCGTTCCAGTAGCGGCCCAGGCAGAAGCCGTTGACCCACGCGTAGCCCTTGCCCCAGCCCCAGGTGTCGAGGAAGGTGTCCGCGGGGGAATCCGCCGTGAAGTGGAAGGAATGGAAGGCGGCGGTGGCCGGCACGTCCCGGCCTGGGGCGGCGGACCCGCGGACGGCGTCCAGATCGGGCAGCTCCGGAAGCGGCAACGGCGTCATCGTCCAGCCGTGGACCTCCTGGCGCTCGTGCAGGACGGCGCCCGTGATGCCCTTGCGCTCGCCCGTCAGGCGGCCGTAGTTGACGCGGCCCATCGATTCGACGACGAGCTCGATCTCGAGCCCCTCCGCCGGCACGGCCAGCGGGTACGGCTCCTGGTCGTTGCGCTCGAACACGTGGGCGGGGACGCCGCCGACGAGCAGCTGGGCGCGGTCGGCGAGGCCGTCGATCGTCAGGTCGTACTCGCGCCGCGGCCCGGGCAGGGTGGAACGGTAGCGGACGATCCCGTGGTCGAGGCCGAGCTCCTCGAAGCCCAGGGGGTAGGGGGAGGCCACGGTCGCGGCGTGGCCGGTGGCCAGTCGGGGCCGCAGCGTGCCGGAGTCCACGGCGTCGAGCACGTCGGCGAGCGGCACCAGCGCGCCCGCCGGCGCCGTGGCGGCGGCCGGCAGGAGCGGTTCGTCGAAGTCCTCGAGCGCGGGGACCGCCCGGAAGCGCGCGATGACGTCGCGGAAGGCGTGGAACTTCCCAGTCGGCGCGCCGCGCTCGTCGAGGGCCGCGTCGTAGTCGTAGGAGGTGACGGTGGGCTCGTAGCGTCCGCCGGAAAGGGCCGCCGGGGGATCGTAGTTGGCTCCGGCGCCCGTGCCGAAATTGGTGCCGCCGTGGGCCATGTAGAAGTTCACGGATCCGCCGCGCGAACCGAAGTTCACGGTGGCCGCGGCGCCGTCGACCATCCCGCCCGTCAGCATGTGGTCCGCCGGGCCGTCGGAGGTGAACAGCGGGACGTCGACTCCCCTCGCCAGCAGGCCGTCGCGCAGATGCTCCAGGTAACGGGCGTCGCTGCCGAACGAGCCGTACTCGTTCTCGACCTGGACCATCGTGAAGGGGCCGCCGCGGCTGGCCAGGTGCGGCAGGATCCGCGGGATCAGCTCGTCGAACCAGGCGTCGACCGCCTCGAGGAAGGCGGGATCGGCGGTGCGGATCCGGATCCCCGGCTTCCCCGTCAGCCAGGACGGCAGGCCGCCGTTGTCCCATTCGGCGCAGATGTAGGGGCCGGGGCGGAAGACGACGCCGAGGCCCTCCTCGTGTGCCTCGCGGAGGAAGCGCTCGAGGTCGCCGAAGCCCGTGAAGTCGAACTCCCCTGGTCGTGGCTCGTGCAGGTTCCAGGCGACGTAGCTCTCGACGCTGTCGAGCCCCATGAGACGGAGCCAGTGAAGACGCGCGCGCCACTGCTCCGGATGCGTCCGGAAGTAGTGGAAGGCTCCGCTGATGATTCTGGGACCGGGACTACTCCCTGATGTCCACGTGGGTGGGGTCCAGGACGCGCTTGAGGAAGTCCTGCGTGCGGGGCTGCTGGGGGTTGCCGATGACCTCGGCCGCCGGCCCCTCCTCGACGACGACGCCGCCGTCCATGAACACCACGCGGTCTGCGACCTCGCGGGCGAACGCCATCTCGTGGGTGACCACGAGCATCGTCATGCCCTCCTTGGCGAGCCGGCGCATGATGGCCAGCACCTCGCCCACGGTCTCGGGGTCCAGCGCCGAGGTCGGCTCGTCGAAGAGCATCAGCTGCGGGTCCATGCTCAGGGCGCGGGCGATCGCGACGCGCTGCTGCTGTCCGCCGGAGAGCTGGTCCGGGTAGCGGGCGCCGAAGTCGCCGAGGCCGACGCCCTCCAGGTTCTTCCGGGCCGTGGCCTCCGCCTCCGCCTTGGGCCGCTTGAGGACCTTGACGGGGGAGACGGTGCAGTTCTGCAGCACGGTCAGGTGGGGGAAGAGGTTGAACTGCTGGAAGACCATGCCGACCTTCCGGCGCATGCCATCCAGGTCCACGTCCTCGCCCGTGGCCTCGAAGCCGCCGACGTGGATGGAGCCTCCGTTGGGCTGCTCGAGCAGGTTGACGCAGCGCAGCAGGGTGGATTTGCCGGAACCGGACGGGCCGATCAGGCACACCACCTCGCCCGGCTCCACGTTGAGGTCGATGCCCTTGAGCACCTCGTTGGAACCGTAGGACTTGTGCAGCCCGGTGATGGAGACGCCGGCCGCATGGGTGTGGGTCGTGGTCATGGTGGTCCTGCCTATCGCTTGGTGCGCGAGGAGCGCGCTTCGAACTTCCTGGCCAGCAGGCTCAGCGGGATGGTGATCACGAGGTACATCGCGCCCGCGACGACGAGCGGCGTGATGCCCGCGCCGAGGCTGGCGATCCCGTCGCGGCCGAACTTCGTGAGCTCGTACTGGCTCGCGAGCAGGCCCAGGACGTAGATGAGCGAGGTGTCCTTCGTGACCAGGATGATCTCGTTGGTCAGGGGCGGCAGGACGATCTTGAAGGCCTGCGGGATGATGATGGTCACCATGGCCCGCCACCCCGGCATGCCGAGCGAGCGCGCGGCCTCGTACTGCCCCTTGGGCACGGCCTGGAGGCCGGCGCGCAGCGTCTCCGCGATGTAGGCCGCGGCGACGAGGCCGAGGGAGACCATGACGACGACGGGGATGGGCCAGTTGGTGCCCGGGAAGGCGGCGGGGACGCCGAGGCCGAAGGTGATGAAGACGAGCAGGGCGGGGACGCCGCGGAAGAACTCGATGTACGCGGTGGCGATCCAGCGGTACGGGGCGAAGCTCGCCATCTTCATGAGCGCCAGGACCAGGCCCAGCGTGAGCCCGAAGGCGAAGGAGATGACGGTGTAGAAGATGGTGTTCTTCAGGCCGATCACGAAGATGTCCGGGAACATCGGGGCGATGCGGGGGAAGTTGAAGAACGACTCGCCGACGACCCTCCAGTTCATCGTGAAGGCCAGGACGGCGATCACGACGACGAAGACGCCGAGCTGGACCGCCTTGCTGGTGCGCTCGCGTTGACGGGTAGTCAGGGCCATGGGGTGAGCCTTTCGGTCAGGTCGGCGGCGCCCGGCGCCGTGCCGGTGCCGCCTGGGCCGAGGTGTCGCGCCGCCCGGCACCCGCGGGTGCCGGGCGGCGCCGGTGGTCGGGACTACTCGGTGGTCTCGCCGAACCAGGTGGTGCTGAACTCCTCGAGCGTGCCGTCGTCCGTGATGCGCGCCAGGGTCGCGTTCACGGACTCCAGCAGGGCCGTGTTGCCCTTCTTGATGGAAATGCCGAGCTGCTCGCCCGTGGCGAAGTCCTCGACGCGCTGGAACTGGGCGTCGTCCTTGATCTGGTAGGCCAGGACGGAGGCGTTGCCCAGGACGGCGTCGACGGTCCCGGCCTTGAGGGCCTGGACCTGCAGGCCCGCGTCCTCGAACTGCACGGCGTCGAGCCCGTTGTCCGCGGCGTGCTTGGCGCCCGTCGTGGCGGACTGGACACCGACCTTCTTGCCCTTGGCGGACTCGAGGTCGGTGATGCCGGAGCCGTCCTTGGCGATGAGGGTCAGGTCGTCGTCCATGTAGGGATCGGAGAAGTCCATGTTGGCCTTGCGCTCCTCGGTGATCGAGATCGAGGAGATGGAGAGGTCGCACTTGCTCAGCGAGAGGCCGGACTGGATGCCCTCGAAGGAGTCGTCGATGACGTCGAGCTCGGCGTCGAGGTCCTTGGCGACCTCGGCGATGATGTCCATGTCGAAGCCGACGTTCTCGCCGGCGCGGACGAACTCGAACGGCTCGTAGGGGATGTCCGAGCACACGGTGAGCTTGCCGGCGTTCAGGAGCGTGACGCCGCCCTCGCCGGTCGCGGCCGGCTCGTCGGCGCCTCCGCCGCAAGCCGTCAGGGAGAGGCCGGCGATGGCGGCGACGGCCAGGGCCCGGGTGAAGCGGGGAGTGATCTGCATGGAAATCGTCTGTCCTTCGTGGGGATGGAACGGATCAAGGCTGTAACAGCAGGGCAATTCTAGCCGGTGCGCAGCACCCGCTTGAGATGTTCGTCACAGGCTACAGGGGTGGTCTAATAGTAAACAACTGTTTCACGACGGCCCGGGCCCGCGTCCGGACCGGCCGCGGAGCTCAGAGGTCGAGGGCCTCCCGCATCGGGCGCATCTTCGCCCACGACTCGGCGAGCTCGGCGTCCGGGTCCGAGGCCTCCACGACGCCGCAGCCCGCGTACAGGCGCACGGTCCTCGGGTCCTCGACCACGCCACCGCGCAGGGCGATCCCGAACTCGCCGTTGCCGCGCGCGTCGACCCATCCCACGGGACCGGCGTAGGGGCCGCGGTCCATGCCCTCGAGCTCCCGGATCAGCGCCCCCGCGGCCTTCGTGGGCGTCCCGCACACCGCCGCAGTCGGATGCAGCACCTCGGCGAGGTCGAGCGCCGACGGCGAGGCCCCGGCGTCGTCCCGGCGCAAGTGCGCCTCGACGTCGGAAGCCAGGTGCCAGACGTTCGGCAGCTGGAGGACGAACGGCTCGACCGGGGCGTCCATGCCGTCCACAAGCGGGCCGAGCTGCGCCGTCAGTGAATCGATCGCGAGCCGGTGCTCGTGGCGCTGCTTCTCGTCCCCGGCCAGCATCCGGAGCGCGTAGCCCGGGTCCGCCGGCGCGCCCGCCCGGTCCAGCGTCCCGGCCAGCACGCGCGCGCGGGCCGTGTCGCCCTCCACCTTGACCAGCATCTCCGGCGTCGACCCGATGACGCCGTCCACCGAATACGTCCAGCAGTCCGCGTAGCGCAGCGCCAGCTCGCGCAGCACCTGGGCCACGGCGATCGGCGCGTCGAGCTCCGCCACCGCGTCACGGGCCAGGACGAGCTTGGTCAGCCGCCCCGCGGCGATCGCCGCGACGCCCGCCGCCACGTGCTCCTTGTATGCCGCCTCCGAGACCTGGCCCGGCACGAGCCGCCCGCCGCCGGAGGAGAACTCGCGCTCCTCGGAGACGTCGTCGAGCAGCACCGCGAGGCGCTCCTCGGCGGCCTGGACGGACAGCTCGGCGTCCGCGTCCGCCGTCGTCAGGGTCAGCCAGCTCACATCGTCCCGGCGGCCGACGACGATCTCGGGAACCACGAGCCGCGAGGCGCGCGAGCTCGTGAAGGAGAAGGCGAAGGAGGCGAAGGCCACGGGACCCGCGCCCGGGAGGCCGAGTCCGTCCTCGACGGAGGCGGCGGCGGAGGCGGCCGCCCACCAGGCGCGGGCCCGCGCGAAGCGCTCCGGCCCGGAGGACGTGAAGCGGGCCGCCTCGCCGAAGCCCACCATCCCGTCACCGCGGCGGCCCCAGACCAGGGAATCGTCCCGGACCACGTAGTCCAGGAGACCGTGATCGGCCATCGCGGGGCGGCGGAACGTGAGGCTCCGCAACGTCGGGACGGCGACCGGCGGCGCCGTCGCAGGCAGGGCCGACGGCAGGGGAGGACCCGGGAAATCAGTCGTCATGGTGCCACCAGCCTACTCCGCGGCGGAGGGGCTTTTCCCGTCGGGGCAGGAGTTTGAGACAATGGCAGGCGTGAGCCGAGCATCGCTGCAGAAGCGCCCCGAAGAAGTCCAAGCCATGTTCGACGACGTCGCGCCACGCTACGACGTCGTCAACGACATCCTGTCGGTCGGGCAGACCCGCCGCTGGAGGCGGATCGTGGTGGACGCCGTCGGGGCCGAGCCCGGACAGAAGGTGCTCGACCTCGCGGCCGGCACCGGGACCTCGTCCGAGCCCTACGCCGACGCCGGCGTGCACGTCGTCGCCTGCGACTTCTCCCTCGGCATGCTGCAGGTTGGCAAGCGCCGCCGCCCCGACATCGACTTCGTCGCCGGGGACGCGACCGCCCTGCCCTTCGCGGACGAGACGTTCGACGCCGCGACCATCAGCTTCGGCCTGCGCAACGTCAACGACCCGCAGCAGGCCCTGCGCGAGATGCTCCGCGTGACCAAGCCCGGCGGGACGCTCGTGATCGCCGAGTTCTCCCACCCGACCTTCGCCCCCTGGCGCACCGTCTACACCGAGTACCTCATGCGCGCCCTGCCGACGATCGCGACCAAGGTCGCCTCCAACCCCGCCGCCTACGTCTACCTCGCCGAGTCCATCCGCGCCTGGCCGGACCAGGACCACCTCGCCGCGTGGATCGACGAGGCCGGCTGGGACGAGTGCCGGTACCGCAACCTGTCCGGAGGCATCGTCGCCGTGCACCGCGCCGTCAAGCCCCTCGATGCGGGCGCCGACGCCGAGCGCCGCGAACAGGCCTCCGCCTACCTGCGCCGCAACGCCTCGCGCCGCGTCCACTGACCGGAGTTGAACGACTGACGTGTCTGTCCTGATTGTCGGCGCGGGCCCCGCCGGGTCCACCGCCGCACGCCACCTCGCCCAGACCGGGATCGAGGTCACCGTCCTCGAGAAGACCGCCTTCCCCCGGGAAAAGGTCTGCGGCGACGGGCTCACGCCCCGCGCCGTCCGCGAAATGCGGCTCCTCGGCCTGCCCCACGAGCCCGCCGACGGGTGGCGGCGCAACCGCGGCCTGCGGCTCGTCGCCGGTGGCCGCACGCTCGAACTGCCGTGGCCCGAGCTCGGCGACTTCCCCGACTACGGGCTCATCCGCACCCGCTACGGCTTCGACGAGGCCCTCGCCCGGCACGCCGAGGCCGGCGGCGCCACGCTCCTCGAGCGGCACTCCGTCACCGAGGCCCTCCGCGACGCCACCGGACGGGTCACCGGGGCCCGCGCTGCGGTGCTCGACGAACGCGGCCGGAAGACGGGCCAGACGCGGGACTTCCACGCCGACGTCGTCCTCGCCGCCGACGGCAATTCGACGCGCACCGCGCTCAGCCTCGGCTACGAGAAGCGGGACGACCGCCCGCTCGGCGTCGCCTACCGCACCTACTTCACCTCCCCGCGCCACGAGGACGACTGGATGGAGGGCTGGCTCGAGCTGCCCGACCGCAACGGCAACCCGCTGCCCGGCTACGGCTGGGTCTTCGGCGTCGGCGACGGAACGTCCAACGTGGGACTGGGCATCCTGAACTCCTCCCAGCAATTCGGCAAGCTCGACTACCGGCAGGTCCTGCGCGACTGGACCGCCGGCATGCCCGCCGAATGGGGCTTCACCGAGGAGAACCAGGTCGGGCAGATCCGCGGCGCCGCCCTGCCCATGGGCTTCAACCGCACCCCGCACTACTCGCCCGGCCTGCTCCTGCTCGGCGACGCCGCCGGCATGGTCTCGCCCTTCAACGGCGAAGGCATCAGCTACGCGATGGAGTCCGCGCGCTACGCCGCCGAGCTCATCGCCGAGGCGCACTCCGGCAACCGCGGCACCACGCAGGCCGCCCGCGACGAGCTCTACGCCTCCTACGCGGCGCTCGTACGCGGAAAGTGGGGGAGCCACTTCACGCTCGGACGCGTCTTCGCCCGCCTCATCGGCAACCCCGCCATCATGAAGCTCGCCCTCCGCACTGGCATGAGCGTGCCCGTCCTGATGCGCTTCGTGGTGCGGATGCTGGCCAATCTGACGGACGAAGACGGCCGCGGGTTTGAGGATAGAGTGATCCATGTACTGGAACGCCTGGCCCCTCCCACCAGCAATCAGAAGGCGCCACGAGGCCACCGAGAGCCCCCGACGACAAGTAAGCCGACACCGTGACTGAATCGCAGAGCAACTGGACCACCGCAGGCCACGGAGTGCCGGAGTCGGTCGACCTGAACCTCGAGACCGCGGCGCTGGCCGCCGGCATCAAGCTGCCGCCCGGCTTCCGCGCCGTCGCCGAGGACCCTGCGTTCGGCCCGGCGATCTCCGAGGGCATGGCCCGCGTCGAGAAGCTCCTCCGCGACGCCGTCGCGAACTCCGATCCGCTCATCGACGCCACGAGCCGCCACCTCGTCGAGGCCGGCGGCAAGCGGATCCGACCGCTCTTGGTCATCCTCGCCTCCCTCCTCGGCGACGGCGTCACGCCCGAGGTCGTCAAGGCCGCCGCCGTGTGCGAACTGACCCACCTGGCGACGCTCTACCACGACGACGTCATGGACTCCGCGCCCTACCGCCGTGGGGCGCCCACGGCCCACGAGGTCTGGGGCAATTCCGTGGCCATCCTCGCCGGGGACCTGATCTTCGCGCGGGCCTCCATCATCGGGGCCGAGCTGGGCCCGGAGGCCGTGCGGATCCAGTCGCGCACCTTCGAGCGGCTCTGCCTGGGCCAGCTGCAGGAGACCATCGGCCCGCGCGACGGCAACGACCCCGTGGAGCACTACCTGCAGGTCATCGCCGACAAGACCGCCTCGCTCCTGGCCACAGCCGGCGTCTTCGGCGCCCTCTTCGGCGGCGCGCCGGAGCTGCGCGAGGTCCTGCGGGACTACGGCGAGAAGGTCGGCGTCGCGTTCCAGCTGGCCGACGACGTCATCGACGTCACCGGCGCGCAGGTGCGCTCGGGCAAGACGCCGGGCACCGACCTGCGCGAGGGCGTGCCGACGCTTCCCGTGTTGCTCCTGCGGGCCGACGCCGAGCGCGGGGACGCCTCCGCGGCGGCGGTGCTCGAGCTCGTCGACGGCGACCTCGCCTCGGACGAGGCGCTCGCGGAGGCGGTCGCGGCGCTCGCGGCGCACCCCGTGACCAACCGCGCCTGGGCCGTCGCCCGCGAGTGGTCCGACGCCGCCCGCGCCGCGCTCGATCCCGTGCCGGACGGGCCCGTCAAGGCCTCGCTCGCGGCCTTCGCCGACGCCGTGGTGACGCGCGAAGCCTAGCCGGGCCCCGCCGTCGTCCCCTCCCCAGCGCACTTTAAGCTTCACGTGATCGCCGGCGCCCACGTCAGGGCGCTCCCGGCGCGCGAAACGTGCGCAGGAACGCCGAAAGGTGCGCGGCAACGTTCAGCGCGCCGCACGGAGGCACGCCAGCACCGCGGCCACGAGGCCGGCCGGATCGTCCAGCACGTCCTCGTAGGTGAAGCGCAGGGTCGGCAGCCCCGAGGCCATCGCCGCGTTGTTCCGCCGCCGGTCGTTGCGGAACGCGGCCCGGTCGAGGGCATGGAAGGCGAAGCCGTCCAGCTCGACGATGACCCGCCCCTCGACGAGCAGGTCGACGTATCCCACGCCCGCGACCGACGCCTGCACCTCGACGCGGAACCCCGCGGCCAGCAGCACCTCGCGGGCGACGGTCTCCAGCGGCGACCCCGAGGCGGGCGTGATCCGTTCGACGATCCCGCGGGCCCTGCCGTTGCGTTTCCCCGGGAGCTGGGCCTCCAGCCACGGCCGGGGCACCTTGCCCAGCGCGACGGCCGACTCCGCGACGACGAGCGCCTCGAGCGGCGGCAGGCAGCGCAGGGCGTGCAGCACGGCGTCGTGCACGGAGACGCGGCGGGAGGACGACGGCGGGACGCGCAGGGCCGCGCGATGGCCGCGGACGCCGTCGGGGAAGCGTCCGCGGGCCGACCAGACGTGGGGCACGTCCGGCTCGCGCAGGACCCAGAGCCCGTGGTCCGCGGCGGCCGAGACGCAGTCGAGTAGGCAGTCGCCGGCCAGGAGCGCGATCCGGTGCGGGTCCATGCCGGGGAGGGCAACGACGCCGCGCCGCGGCTTGTCGACCAGGCCGGCGGCGAGGGCGGCCGCGATGTCGGCGCGCTCGATCCCGGCCTTGACGAGTTCGGAGATCCGGGACGCGCCGCCGCGGGCGCCCAGGACCGTCAGGAGGCTGGGGCGTTTGAGCATGCGTCCAGCGTGGCCCGTGGTGCCCTGCCGGGCTCCCGGAACCACCGGGCCTGTGGACGACGGCGGCGTCTGGCCCGGTCCGGGGCCGGTGGTGAGGGGCCGGTCGCGGGGGCGGCGAAGTCGCGCACCTTTCGGCGTTCCCGCGCGGTTTAGCCCGGGCTAAAGGCCCCTGACCTGCGCCCGGGCAGATGTTTGAAGCTAAAAGTGCGCTGGGGGTGAGGGGATGCGGGTGAGGGCCTCTCGGAGCTCGTCCGCCTTGCGCGCCCGCACCTCCACTGGAACGCGGTGCCGCAACTGGCGGTAGAGCTCGTCGCCGTGGTAGCGCGGGAAGACGTGCTGGTGGTAGTGCCACACGTGCTGGTTGCCGGCCGGCTCGTTATGCTGCCGGGTCGAGGTCCCGTCCGGATTCCAGGCCAGCTTCATCGCCACGGCCACGCGCCGCGTCGCGAGCATGATCGCCGAGGCGACGGAATCGGGCAGCTCGTAGAGCGTCTCCAGATGCGCCACCGGGATCACCATCGCGTGGCCTCCGTGGGCCCCGAAGCCGTCGCACGCCATGATGACGGCGACCTCCTCGTCACGGTAGACGAGGTCCCCGGGCTCGCAGAGGTTCGACGCCGAGCGGATCCCGCCCGCGAGCAGCTCGCAGAACGGGCAGTCGTACGCCGCGGGCGCGTGGCTCGGCCACCCTCCCGCGGCGGGGTGCGGCGGCCCGCCCGGCGCCCCGGCCACGCGTCAGTCCCCGAGTTCGGGCTCGAGTTCCTCGAAGACCCACGAGAACATGTCCAGCACGTACTCGCTGAACGTCCCCTCCTCGCTCTTCCACGTCCCGCGCGCGTTGTGCCGCCGGTGGACGATGGGGTCGGGGACGTCGACCTGGTCCTCGCGGATGCCCCAGACGAAGTTCTCGTCCTCGTCCTCCATGAACAGGAGGTAGCCGTCCTCGACCTCGAGCTCCTCGGGGTCCCAGAAGTAGTAGTAGGCCTCCATGAGGTCCTCGCAGCCGCCGAGCGCCAGGTAGAACTCGCGCAGCGCCTGCGGGATGTCGACGCCGGCGTCGTCGAGCGCCTCGTCGAGCTCCTCCCCGGTGAGGCCGTCCTCGGGGACCCACGCGTCGTCGAGGTATTGCGGGACCAGCGAACGGAACTTCTCCAGGAACATCTCAGCCATGCCTCAAATCCTAGCCGTCCCGGGACCTCCCCGGACGCGCCCACCCGCGGGCGGCGAGCGGGGCACGCCAGCGGTAGCGCATGGCCAGGGCGCGCAGGGCGTACACGACGACGCCGATGCCCACCCCCGTGCCGAGGGTGAGCACTCCCAGCGTGCCCGCCAAGGCGGTCAGCCCGGCCCCGAGGAAGGCCGGCAGGGCGTAGATGTCGCGGTGGTCGAACAGCCGCGGGACCTCGTTGGCGGCGACGTCGCGCAGGAGTCCGCCGCCGCATGCGGTGGCGACGCCGAGCAGCGCCGCGGAGACGGGCGGCAGCCCGGCCGCCAGGGCCTTCTCGGTGCCGGTGATGCAGAACAGGGCCAGTCCGGCCGCGTCGAAGTGCAGGATCCAGCGGTTGATCCGGTTCAGCCGCGAGGAGACCAGGTACACGGCGGCCGCGGCGAGCAGGGGCGGTGCGAGGTACACGATCGACGTGAACGACGTCGGCACGCCCTGGCCGATCACGAGGTCGCGCACCACCCCGCCGCCGAGCCCGGCGAGGTTGGCGAGCACGAGCGAGCCGACGATGTCGAAGCCCTTGCGCGCCGCGAGCAGCGAGCCGGACACGGCGAACGCGAAGATCCCGATCAGGTCCAGCCACAAGGCGAGGCCGCCGATGTCGGGCAGGGCCGCGAGGCCGGGGAACACCGCGGGCCCGGCGAAGCCCAGGAGGCCGGCGGGGGCGTTCACGAGAGCTCCCGGGCGGACAGGGCGAGCCAGAGCTGCACGCGGTCCGCGGTCTGGGTCGGGTCGTAGCCGCTGAGCTCGGCGATCTGCTGGATCCGGTAGCGGACGGTGTTGCGGTGCAGTCCGAGCGCCGCGGCGACGGCGCCGACGCTGCCGTTGGCCTCGAGGTAGCCCGTGAGGGTCTCGACGAGTCCGGCCCCGTGTTCGGCGTCGAAGCGCTCGAGCGGCCCGATGGCCTCCGCGGCGAGGTCGTGGATCGGGACGTCGCGCGCCGAGAGCAGCAGCGACGTCAGGGACAAGCGGGAGGGTCGGTTGAGCCGCTCCCCGTGGCGCAGCGCCTCGGCGGCCTCGAAGTAGCTCCAGCGCAGGCCCGACGCCTGCCCGTACCCGCCCCCGTATCCGACCCGCGCGGCGATCCCGGCCCCGTCGAGGTAGGCGGCGGTCGCGGCCGCGGCGGCCCCGGCGTCGTCGGCTTCCAGGAGCACGGCGAGCCGGCCGTCGATGAGGGCCCCGACGGCGGGCCCGAGCCCGGGTGGCAGCGGCAGGGTGCGCAGGGCGCGGGCCTCGGCCGCCTCGACGAGGACGACGGCGTGGCGCCCCGCCGCGGCGACCCCGACGGACTGCAGGCGCAGCTCGGCGTCCCCGCTCCCGCTCCCGCGCGCCCCCGTGCCCGCGTGGACGAGGTCCGCGAGGACCTGCCCGGCGGCCTCGCGCCGCGACTCGCGCAGCCGCGCCCGGTTGGCGAGCTCGAGGCCGATGAGGGAGCGGGCGTAGCCGAGCGGCCCCTCGCCGGCCCCGTCGTCCGGGATCCAGAGCGTGCAGCGGTCGGGCAGCCCGGTCGCGATCGGCAGGGGCAGCCAGCCGGGCCCGGGCGGTTCCGGCGCGCGGCCGGGCCCGTGGATGCGGGCGCCGTGCAGGTCGAGGGCGGGCGGGGTGCCGATCCGCTCCGCCAGGGCGCCGAGGAGCGCGTCGAGGCCGCCGCCGAGGAGGGCCGCGGCGAACTGCTGGTGGTCGCGCAGCAGCCGCTCGACGCGGCCCACGTGGTCCGCGGCGAGCGCCTCGGCGACCATCCGCGTGATCGCCACGAACGGGGTCGCGTACGGGACCTCGAACACCGGCAGGCCGTGCCCGGCCGCGCGCCGGACGACGCCGGGCGGGACCTTCGCGTGCGTCAGCCCGGTCCCGTAGCCGAGGGCCAGGACGCCGGCCGCGGCGATGCGGTCGACGAACGCCTCCTGGGCGGCCGCGGTGCGTTGGCGCAGGCCCGTGGTGAGCAGCACCTCGCCGCCGCCGAGGAAGGGGGTGGGGTCCTCGAGCTCGGTCACGGCGGCCCACTGGACGGCGTCGCCGCCGCGGGCGCCCGGGTCCGTGAGGGCGCGGAGCCCGAGGCCGGGCGCTGCGAGGAGGCGGTGCAGGGTCAGGGGCATGGGGCCATCGTAGGGCGCCGCTTGTGCATCCGCCCCATCCGCAATGAACCGATAGGGCATTGTGACGGCACCGGCCCGCCGTCGTTGTGACAAGCCCTACACAGGGCTACCGTGTGGGGTCATGAGCACCGCACCACAAGGGACGACCGGCGGAAAGACCGGCCCGGCCCGTGAGACCTTCTCCTCGCGCAAACTCTTCATCATCTCCGCCATCGGCTCCGCCGTGGGACTCGGGAACATCTGGCGCTTCCCCTACGTCGCCTACGAGAACGGCGGCGGGGCGTTCCTGATCCCGTATCTCGCGGCCCTGCTCTCCGCGGGCATCCCGCTCCTCTTCCTGGACTACGCCGTGGGCCACAAGTTCCGCGGCTCCGCCCCGCTGGCCTACCGCCGGCTCAACCGCGGCGCCGAGGTCCTGGGCTGGTGGCAGGTCCTCGTCTGCTGCGTGATCGCCATCTACTACGCCGTGATCATCGGCTGGGCGGCGATGTACACGTGGTTCTCGGTGACGAAGGCGTGGGGCGACGACGCCGAGGCGTTCTTCTTCGGCGAGTACCTGCAGGCCCCGGAGGAGCCCGCGCTCGGCTTCGACTTCGTCCCCGGCGTCGTCTATCCACTGCTCGCCGTGTGGATCCTGACGATCGTCATCATGGTTGCCGGCGTGCGCAAGGGCATCTCCCGCGCCAACGTGATCTTCATGCCGATGCTGCTCGTGATGTTCCTGGTCCTCGTGGCCACCTCGCTCACCCTTCCGGGCGCGATGGACGGACTCAACGCCTTCTTCACGCCGGACTGGGAGGCGCTGGCGCATCCGGGCGTGTGGGCCGCGGCCTACGGACACATCTTCTTCTCCCTCTCCGTGGCCTTCGGCATCATGATCACCTACTCCTCCTACCTCAAGCGCAAGACCGACCTGACGGGCTCCGGCATGGTCGTGGCGTTCTCCAACTCCGGCTTCGAGATCCTCGCCGGCATCGGCGTCTTCGCCGCGATCGGCTTCATGGCCTTCACGGCGGGCAGCACGGTCGAGGACACGGCGGTCGCGGGCATCGGTCTGGCCTTCATCGCGTTCCCGACGCTCGTCTCCCAGGCGCCGCTCGGCTCGCTCATCGGCGTGCTGTTCTTCGGCTCCCTCGTCTTCGCGGGCCTGACCTCGCTCATCTCGATCCTCGAGGTCATCGTGGCGGCGGTCCAGGACAAGCTCGGCTGGGCGCGCGTGAAGGCGTCGCTGGCCGTCTCGGTCCCGGTCGCGCTGATCTCGCTGGTCCTCTTACCGACCACGACGGGGTTGTTCGTCCTGGACATCTCCGACGCGTTCGTGAACCAGTTCGGCATCCTGGCCGGGGCGCTCGTCGCGGTCGTCGTCCTGGCGTGGGTGCTGCGCAAGCTGCCGATGCTCTCCGGGCACCTGAACCGGATCTCGTCCGTGAAGATGCGCACGACGTGGATGGTCCTCGTCGCCGGCGTGGTGCCCGTGGTCCTCGCCTACATCCTGGTCAACGAGATCATCGCGAAGGTCTCGGAGCCCTACGCGGGGTACCCGGCGTGGATGCTGAACACCTTCGGCTGGGGCATGTCGATCGGCCTCGTGGTCCTCGCCGTCCTGCTGACCCTGATCCCGTGGGGTTCCGGCTCCAAGGACAAGCACGATCCCGAATACGAGGCCATCCGGGCCGCCGAGGACAAGGAGGAAGCCCGATGACCGGCATCGCCATCACGATGATGATCGTCTCCATGCTCACGCTGTGGGGCGGCCTCGGCGTCGCCCTGTACAACCTCTCGCGGCACCCCGAGGTCGACGAGGACATGCCGGGGGAGACCGCCCCGGAACTCTAGCCGCCCGCCCACCCCCACGCATCACTCTCCAGCGCAGGGTTGTCGAGGCTCGGTCGAAACGACGATTCCCCGGAGGGGGATGCCGCAGGGGACGACGCCGGGGCCCCGCCTCCGCTGTGCAGCTGCACCGCGGGCGCGGGGCTCCGTTGTGCGGCGCCCCGTGGCGCCGGCCACAGGGCGGGCAGTAGTGTCGCCGGGAGAACCAGGGCGGCCGCGTCGCCCGGAGATACGCCCCCACCGAAAGGAACCGTCGTGGACATCCAGTACCGCCTCGAGCAGAAGCGCAGCATCAACGGGGCGTTCCCCGGGCCGAAGTCGCAGGCGCTCGCCGAACGCCGCGCCCGGGTCGTCGCCGCCGGCGTCGCCTCCACGGCCCCCGTCTACGCCGCGGACGCGGACGGCGGCGTGATCGTCGACGTCGACGGCAACTCGTTCACCGACCTCGGATCCGGCATCGCCGTCACGACGGTCGGCGCCGGCAACCAGGAGGTCGCCGGGGCCGTCGCCGCGCAGGCCGCCCGCTTCACCCACACGTGCTTTATGGTCACCCCGTACGAGGGCTACGTGGAGCTCGCCGAGAAGATCGCCGAGCTGACCCCGGGCACCCACGCGAAGAAGACGGTGCTCTTCAACTCTGGTGCGGAAGCCGTCGAGAACGCCGTGAAGATCGCCCGCCTCGCGACGGGCCGCACGGCCGTCGTCGCGTTCGACCACGCGTACCACGGCCGGACCAACCTCACCATGGGGCTCACGGCCAAGGCCGCCCCCTACAAGCGCGGCATGGGACCGACGGCCCCGGAGATTTACCGGATGCCGATGAGCTACCCGTACCGCGAGGAGAACCCCTCGATCTCCGGCAAGGAGGCCGCCGAGCGCGCCATCCTGTCGATGGAGAAGCAGATCGGCGGGGACCAGATCGCCGCGATCATCATCGAGCCGATCCAGGGCGAGGGCGGCTTCATCGTCCCGGCCGCCGGCTTCCTGCCCCGCATCGCCGAATGGGCGAAGGAGCAGGGGATCGTCTTCATCGCCGACGAGGTCCAGTCCGGCTTCTGCCGCACGGGCGCCTGGTTCGCGGTGGACCACGAGGGCGTGGTGCCGGACCTGATGACGCTCGCCAAGGGCATCGCCGGCGGCATGCCGCTCTCCGCCGTGACCGGCCGCGCCGAGCTGCTCGACGCCGTCCACCCGGGCGGCCTCGGCGGCACCTACGGCGGCAACCCCGTCGCGGTCGCCGGCGCGCTCGCCGCGATCGACTTCATGGCGGCGCAGGACCTCGCCGGGCGCGCCCGTGAGATCGAGGAGGCGTTCTACGCGCGCTTCCGTCCGCTGCAGGAGGAGCTGGCCGGGCTCGGCGAGGTGCGCGGGCGCGGCGCCATGCTGGCCCTCGAGTTCGTCAAGGCCGGAGGGACCGAGCCGGACGCCGACGCGACCAGGAAGATCGCCGCCGACTGCCTCGCGCAGGGCGTCCTGATCCTCACGTGCGGCACCTACGGCAACGTCGTGCGCCTGTTGCCGCCGCTCGTGATCGGCGACGAGCTCCTCGCCGACGCCTTCGACGTCCTCGAGCAGGCCATCCGCGCCCACGTCTAGCAACCCCCGGGGGCGCGCCCCGGCGTCGTGCGTTGGAGGGGGAGCGCCCGCGGGAAACAGGCTGTAAAGTCTGAGCCACCACCAGCGTCGGCGGCAACGGAGCCGCCGCCCAGCCGCCCAGGAGGCCCACCGCATGAGTTACCTTGTTGGCTACCGACCGGACGACCGCGGCGCCGAGGCGCTCGCCCTGGGGATCGCCGGGGCCAGGACCCTGAAGACCGGCCTCGACGTCGTCTACGTCGTGCCGCCGGACTCGCCCGCGCTCTCCGAGCACGCCCGTGGAAGCCGCGTCGGATCCGGGGAGCAGCGCGCCCTCAACGCCAAGAACACCGTCCTGGAGACCGTTCCGGACGACGTCCCGGTGCGCTTCCACGTCCGGGGAGGGGACTCGCCCGCCGCGGCCCTGATCGACGCCGCCGAGGAGTTCGGCTCCACGCGGATCGTCGTCGGCGCCTCGCGGACGGGAGTCCTCGGCCGTTTCACGATCGGCTCCGTCGCCAACGCCCTCCTGCACTCCAGCCCCGTCCCCGTGGTGCTCGCCCCACGCGGCTACCGCAACACCAACGCGTTCAGCCGCCTCACGGCCGGCGTGGGGGAACGCGAGGGCTGGGAGGCCGTGCTGAGCACGGCGCTCGCCTCGACGGCCCAGCACCACCGCCCCCTGCGGCTCGTCTCCCTCGTGGCGCTCGACGCCGCGGCCTCGCGCCACGGCGAAGACGTCAACGCGGCCCTCAAGCACGCCAACTCGGTGCTCGTCGAGGCCGCCAGGACGCTCCCGGAGGGGGTCGCGACGGAGATCACCGTGGGGCAGGGGCGCAACGACGAGGAGGCGATCCAGGAGCTCGACTGGGAGGACACGGACCTCGTGGTCATCGGCTCCAGCCGGCTCGCGCAGAAGCGCCGGCTCTTCCTCGGGGCCACGGCCAACCGGATGCTGCGCGCCCTCCCGGTCCCCATGATGGTCGTGCCGCGCGGGGAGTAGTCAGGCCTGCGGCGCCGGAGCGGCGAGCTTCCTCGCCGCCCGGCGCTCCGCCCGCCCGCTGCCCGCCCGGCGGGCGAGGTCGGCCGTGAGCAGTACGATCGCGACCCAGACGAGCCCGAACCCGATCCAGCGCTCGAGCGGCATGTGCTCGCCGAAGACGGTCAGGGCCAGGATGAACTGCAGCACGGGCGCGAGGTACTGCAGCGTCCCGATGAGCGTCAGGGGCAGCCGGCGTGCCGCGGCGCCGAAGAACAGCAGCGGCACGGCCGTGATGATGCCGCTGGCCGCCATGAGCCAGAAGTGCGCGGGCCCCGTGCTGACGAGCGTGGCGCCGCCCTGGGCCAGCAGGAACGCCATGAACCCGAGGGCCGGGAGGGTCAGGACCAGGGTTTCGACGGTCAGGCCGGTCACGGCGCTCGCGGTGCGGCCCACGCGGTTCTTCACGAAGCCGTAGAGCCCGAACGAGAAGGCCAGCACCAGGGCGATCACGGGCACGGAGCCGTACGCGAACGTCAGCACGAGCACGGCCGCGAGGCCGAACCCCATCGCGGTCCACTGCAGCCGGTTGAGCCGCTCCTTGAGCAGGACCACGCCGAGCGCGGTGGAGACCAGGGGGGTGATGAAGTAGCCGAGCGAGGCCTCGACCGCGTGCCCGCCCAGCACAGCGAAGGTGTAGGTCAGCCAGTTCACGGCGATCAGCACGGCGGCCGCGGACAGGCGCAGCATGGACGCCTTGTCGCGCAGCAGCACGCCGAGGTCCGCCCAGGCGCGCGTGAGCGTGAGCAGGAGGGCGCAGAAGACGAGCGACCAGAGGACGCGGTTGGCCACGATCTCGGCGGGCGAGGCCGTGGCGATCGTCAGGAAGTACAGCGGCAGCAGCCCCCAGAGGCCGTAGGCGCCGAGCCCGAAGAGCAGGCCCGCGCTGCGTTCGGCGGCCGCGTCGCCTCCCGTGCCGCGCGGGGATCCGGGGGAGGACGACGCCGGGGCCGCGGTCCCGGGGGAGGGCGTCGCGGAGGCGGGGAGGGGGCTGGGCATACCGGCTACAACGCCGCCCCGACGACGGCTATTCCGTGCCCCGGTTGAGGTAGCTCTGGATGGTCTGCAGCGGCTTGCCGACCTGCACGAGCTGCCCGCGCCCGGGGGGCAGGGCGCGGGCGCGGATGTTGTTGATCAGCCCGCCCTCGGAGCGGTCGCCGGACATGATGAGCGCGGAGGAACCGGAGTCGCGCAGCGTGGAGAAGAACGACTCGTACATCCCGCGGCTCGCACCGCGGACCTTGCGGGTCAGGAGCACGTTGAGGTTCAGCTCCGAGGCCATCGGCAGGTAGTTCGTGAGGCGGCCCATGGGGGAACCGCCGGAGGCCGTGAGGATGTCGTAGTCGTCGACCACGATCACGAGCCGCGCGGTCCCGGGCTTCTCCTTCCCGTCCCCACCCGTGGTGCGCAACTGGAGCTCCTTCACGAGGGCGGCGGAGAGCTGCTCGGCGACGGCGGCGCTGCCCGCGTAGCCACCGAGGTAGTCGTCGGGGACGACGTTGTCGAGGCCCTTGCGCGGGTCGTAGACCGCGAAGAGGAGGTCGTCGGCGCTGTGCTGGCCGACCATGAGCTCGATGTAGTTGCGCAGGATGTTGGACTTGCCGCTCTCCTCGTCGCCGAGGACGATCAGGTGCCGTTCCTTCGCCGTCGTGTCCAGCAGCTGCGGGCCGAGGTCGACCTCGCGCAGGCCGAGGGGGAAGACGCCCGGGGCGGGGGAGGGTGGGGCGGCGTCGAAGCCCACCGCGCCGGGGAGGACGCGCACACGCATGGCCTCGCCGCGCGTGGATTCGGAGACCTGGGCGACGAGCTCCCGCAGGCCCTCCGACATGTCCTCGGTGGTGGAGGCCCCGTCGATGCGGGGCAGGGCGACGTGGCCGATGAGCTTGCGGTCGGAGAGGCCGCGCCCGGGGGCCTCGGGGCTGACGCCGGCGGCGACCTTGCGGTCGATCGTGGAGTCGGAGGGCTCGGAGAGGGCCATCTCGATCTTGTTCCCGAAGAAGCCCTGCTGGGCCATCCGAACCTCGGCCATGCGGTTCAGGGTCGTCACGACGTGGATGCCGTAGCCGCCGCCACGCATGATGAGGGCGTAGACGCCGTCCTGGATCTCGTTGAAGTCGTCGGCGATCTGGCCGTAGCCGTCGATGACGAGGAAGACGTCGGCGCTCGGCAGCTCGGGCAGGCGGCCCGCGGCGTGCAGGCGCCGCATCGTGGTGAGCGAGTCGATCTGGTGCTGCTCGAAGATCCGCTCGCGGACCAGGAGCATGCCGACGAGCTCCTCGACGGTGCGGCGGACGACCTCGCGGTTGGTGCGGATCGCGGTGCCGCCGACGTGGGGCAGCCCGCCGAGCGGCAGCAGGCCGGAGCCGAGCAGGTCCACGCAGTAGACGGCGGCCTCCTGCGGCGTGTGCGTGAGGGCGATCGAGGCGACGAGCGTGCGCAGTACGGTGGAGCGGCCGGACTGCGGGCCGCCGACCACCAGGAGGTTGCCGCCGCCGGAGGTGAAGTCGATCTCCCACAGCCCCTGCCACTGCTTGGCGGGGTCGTCGAGGAGGCCGATCGGCACGCGCAGCCGCCCGCCGTGCTCGAGCCGCAGCCCGTGCTCGCCGGGGTGGACGGCGCCGACGGCGGCGTCGAGGGAGAGCGCGGCCGGCAGGGGCGGGAGCCAGATCTCCTGGACGGAGCGCGGGAAGGTGCGCAGCGTGTCCATGAGCGTGGACATCACGGTGGGGCCCGTCGTGCGGCGGGCGGGAGCGTTCTTCGCGGGCTTCGGCGCGGCGCCTTCGGACGTGGGCTCGGCCTCGAGGGCGTAGAACGGGACGGGGACGACGTCGGGCGCCTCCTGCACGGCGGCTCGTTCCTCGGGCGTCTCCTCGGCTTCGAGGGCGCCGGAGACGTATCCGGACTTGAAACGCGTGTAGACGGTCGTGTCCACCTTGAGGTAGCCGTAGCCGGGCACGGGCGGCAGGTGGAAGGCGTCTCCCGTGTCCAGGACGGTCCGCGACTCGCCCTCGGAGAGCGTGCGCAGGCCGATCCGGTAGGAGAGGTAGGTCTCGAGGCCGCGCAGCTTGCCGCCCTCGACGCGCTGGCTGCTCAGGAGCAGGTGCACGCCGATGGAGCGGCCGATCCGGCCGATCGAGAGGAACAGGTCGATGAAGTCCGGCCGGGCGGTGAGCAGCTCGCCGAATTCGTCGATGATGACCACGAGGTGGGGCAGCGGGTCCATCTCCTCGCCGCGGGCCAGGCGTTCGTTGCGGTGCACCTGGTAGTCGGTGATGTTGGCGATGTTGCCGGCGGCCTTGAGCACCTCCTGGCGGCGTAGGATCTCGCCGTTGAGGCTCGCGTAGACGCGTTCGACGAGCGAGAGGTCGTCGGAGAGGTTCGTGATGATGCCGGTGACCTGAGGGGCGCCTTCGAACGGCGCGAACGTCGCGCCGCCCTTGAAGTCCACGAGCACCATGGCCAGGACGTCGGGGGAGTGGGTGGCGAGGAGCCCGAACACGAGCGAGCGGAGCATCTCCGACTTGCCGGAGCCCGTCGCGCCGATGCAGAGCCCGTGCGGTCCCATGCCGAACTGGGCGGACTCCTTCAGGTCCAGCACGGTCGGCTTGCCGCGGTCGTCGGGCCCGAGCGGGACGCGCAGGAACTCCGACTCGTTGCGGGGGCGCCACGTGCGTTCGATGTCGGCGCGGTCCAGCTTCGGGGAGAGGCCGAGCATCTCGAGGAAGGACTGCGAGCCCTCGCCGGAGCCCCCGTGCTCGAGGGAGTCGGCGGAGAGGCGCAGCGGCGCGAGCTCGCGGGCCAGGGCCGCCGCGGTGGCGGGGGAGAGCTCGTCGAGGGCGCCGGAGGTCGTCTCCGGGTTGACCGGGTCGCGGCGGTAGTTCTGGATCTCGAAGCCGGTGGGGGTCTCGCTGATCCGCACGGAGACCTCGGAGGGCTCCTGTCCGCGCTCGTGGACGAGGTGCAGGACGCTCACGCCGATGCGGGCCGGCTCGATCGAGGTGTCGGCGACGGGCAGCTCCTGGGCCTGGCCGCCGTGGGAGTCGGAGACGACGAGCAGCCGGGAGAGGACCTGGCCGAGCGAGGCGTCGATCTTGCGGGACTCGACCGCGATCTTGGCGCGCTGGAGCAGGTCGGCGGCGAGGATGTCGCCGAGACCGTTCATGTCGGCCGCGACGCGCCGGACGGGGCCGGTCGGGGCGACGTTGGCCTGGTCCGCGAGGTGCGGCAGCCAGGACGCCCATTCCCAGTCCCCGCGGCGGTCCTCCGGGACGGCCAGGGCGATCCCGAGGTCCTCGGGCGAGTGGAACGCGGCCGCGGAGGCGAGGACGTTGCGGGCGACGGCGAGGACGAACCCGCGGGAGCCGACGACGCTGACGTTTCCGGCGTTGTCGAGCGGCACCGTGAGGGGAAGCTCGGGGCTCGTGGCGTAGCGGCGGCGCAGGATCTCGGCCTCGGCCGCCATAAAGGCGTCCTGCTGCTGCGTGGAGCCGGAGGTGTCGGCGACGGCGATGTCCCGGCACGGGCGCTCTCCCGAGCCGACACGGACCACGAGGAAGTCCTCATTGCCGCGCCGGCGTTCCCAGAGCCGCATGGGCGTGCGGACGATGTCGAAGAGGGCCTGCGGCGGCGGGCTGGAGATCCCGGCGACGCGGACGGCCTCCTGCTCGTCGGCGCGCAGGGCGACGCGCGTGCGTTCGAGGTAGCGCATGTAGTTGTCGCGCAGCTGGGACCGCGTCTTCTGCTGCTTGCCGCGCTGGCTGAACATCATGAAGACCGCGATGACGACGGTGAGGATCATCATCATGGCCCCGACCGCGGCGAAGGGCGAGTTGCGGAACGTCATCATGACGGTCATGGACACGGCCCCGCCGAGCATCGGGACGATCGAAGCGAGGTTGAGCCCGGGCGGATCGCCCTCGACGGCCGGCGGCCCGTCGATCGTGAAGGGCCGGAAGCCGCGCAGCGGCGGCGACGTGCGGGCGGGACGGTGGATGATCTTCTGCGCCATGGACTCAGCGCCTCCCGTTGGCCTGCTCCAGCACCCGTCCCGCGAGCGCCGCGGCGGCGGCGCGGTGCTCCGGCGCGAGGAGCGGCAGGGACAGGAGCGAACCGCCGGCCAGGTGGGCGTCGTAGCCGATCGCGAAGGCGTCGAAGCCGAGCCGGGAGATCCGCCCGGCCTGGTCCAGCGCCCGCAGGGGCGAGGCCTTGTCCGCCTGCAGCACGAGCACGCTGAGCGGGATCCGCGCCAATTGCGGTGTCTGGCGCCAGGCGGCGAGCTGGGTGAACGCGTCGTCGAGCCCGGCCAGCGTGGCGGGCACGACGAAGACGGCGGCGTGGCCGTCGGCCAGGGCCGATTGCGTCTCCGGTGCGGCGAGGCCCGCCGGGCAGTCGAGCAGGGTGACGGGGAAGTAGCGGGACACGGCCGCACAGGCCTCGCGCAGCGACGCGGGCGGCGTCGCCGCACCGCCGAGCAGTCCGCCGCGGGGTCCGCTCGCGGCGAGGTTCGGGGCGGCGTGGGCGAGGAGCCCGGAGAGGTCCGCGGCCGTGGGCAGCCGGCCGCCCGTGGCGTGCTCGACGAGCGTGTCGACGGCCGCCCCGCCGGTGGTCCCGAGCCGCAGCGCCAGGCTCCCGTGCCCCGGGTCGAGGTCGAGCACGGCGGCCGTGTCCTGGCGGACGGCCGCGTAGACGCGCCCCAGCAGGGCGGCCGCGGTGGTCTTGCCGGCGCCGCCGCGCGTCGAGACGACGGCGATGCGCCGTCCCGTCGTGACGGGGGCCTGCGCCTGGGCGGCGTGTGCGACGAGGTCCGAGGCGGTCGTGTCCGCCGTGAACATGGACTTCAGCGCCCGCGGCAGCAGCCGGGAGCCGGCAGCGCGCGAGGCCAGGCGCAGCTTGTCTCCGTCGAGCGGCGTCCCGAGCCCGCCGGGGGCACCGGAACCGGCGCCCAGGCCGCCGTCGTCCGCCCGGGCGTCGTCGAACCCGGTGGGGAACCCGGACGCCGCGGGGGAGGCGGACGGCGCGCCCGGGCGGGGCCCCGGCGTCGTTCCCTGCCCTGCGGAGCGGCGGCGGCGCTCACGGCGCGGGGCGGGGGCCGGCGCCCAGGGGTCGTCCTGGGGCTGCGGCGCCCACGGGTCGACGGGCGGGCGGGCGGGATCCTGGGGCGTGGTCATCGCTTCTTCCTTGCCTCTAGAACGTCTCGAGCATCTTCGCGAACACGCCGAAGTAGCCGACGACGAGGGGGACCGACGCGAGGACGGCCAGCGTCTCGACGCGTTCGGCGAGCTGCCTCAGCCGCGCCTGCGTGTGTTCGGGGAGGACGACGACGAGGCCGAGCCCGGTCAGCAGCGCCGCCACGAGCACGCCCAGGCCGACGAGCCAGGCCGTGTCCGGGTAGAGCCCTGCGAGCGTCCACGCGCCGGCCGCGGCGCCGAAGCCGGCCGCGGCGTAGAGGGCGTAGCGTTCCAGGGCCAGGGGGAACGAGCGGGCGCGGAGCAGGGTCGCGAGCACGAGCACCGCGAGGAGGGGGAAGGTCCAGACCGGGCGTTCGGCGGCCGTGGCGACGAGCCAGAGCCCGGCCGCGATCGAGGCCGCGACCGCCACCGTCGAGAGCGCCAGGCCGGCATGCGCGGCCTGGATCGCGCCGACGGCGTCGCGGCGGAGGATCGCGTCGCCCTGGGCCCGGCGGTCGTCGAGCCGCGCGAGCCCGGAGGCGGAGAGCGCGATGCCCGGCAGCAGCCCGAGCACGAGGAGCGAGGCGACGGCCGCGATCCCGCCGACCCCCGCCGCCTGCCCGATCCCGTCCGCGGACGCGGCCCACGCGGCCAACGGCAGCGCGAGCGCCCACGCCCCCGTGAGCGATGCCATGATGGCCGCAGCGGTCAGGCGCGGCCGCGGATCGGGGGCGACGGCGGCGAGGCCGGCCGTCAGGACGGCCGTCGCCGCCGCGGCCAGCAGCAGGCGCAGCGGAACGCCGGCGTCCCAATGGGCCAGGCCGAGCAGGGCCGCGGCCCAGCCCGTGCCGAGCAGGGTCGAGGCCACGGGGCGTGCGGCGCGCGCGGTGGCGGCCCCGAGCGCCAGCGCGGCGCCGCCGACCGCGAGCGAGATCCACCACCGCTGCCCGGGCAGGTAGCGGCCGAGCAGCAGCTCGAGCGCCAGGAGGAACCCGGCCGCGGCGAAGACGCCGGAACCGGCCACGAGGTGCGCCCGCGTCCACGGGCCGCGGACCCGCTCGGACTGCTCGACGACCGTGTCGGCGATGTCGTACACGACCGCCGGCGGGGGAGCGTCCTCGTTGTTGAAGAGCGTCAGGCGCTCCCCGTCCAGGACCCCGGCGCCGGCCAGGGTCTCCTGCGAGGGGATCGGCTCGCCGGAGGCGGTCAGCAGGATCTTGGTCGCCACGCGCTCGCCGGGGCGGTCGCCCAGGAGGTCCAGGATCTGCGGCATGAGCGTGCCGACGGCCGCCTGCGAGGGCAGGAGGAGGTCGACGTGCCGGTGCGGGCCGATCAGGGTGACGCGCGTATAGGGCTGGGCCATGGAGGTCTCAGGCTCCCCTCGGGTGCTGGGCGATGCGGGCGGGGGCGTGCGGTGCGGCGCCGGCCTCGCGGGGGAGGACGGACGCGGCGGCGGGCTGGATGATTTCGAGGACGACGGCGGAGCGCTGCTGTTCCCGTTCCTCGTTCTTGCGCTGCTGCTCGGCGATCATGTTGCCGACGAAGGCCACGGCCACGCAGATGGCCGCGATGAGGGCGGCCGCGACGACGCTGAACAGGAACTGCTTCGCCGTGGCCTTCCAGCGGCGCTCGGTGGGGTTCGAGGCGTAGAGCAGGGCGTCCGTCACGCGGTTGCGGCGCACGGCGACCGACTCGATGAGCTGGCTGTCGAACTCCGTGGCCATGGGCGTCCCCTTCCTCGGCGTGTGTGCGGCTTTCCGCAACCCATCATGTCAGTAGTTAATCCAAGAACTGTGCCGCGGCGGCCCGAATGGGGAGTTCTCCCCATGCGTCCGCCTTGACCGGCTCCCCGTCGCTGGCGTTGTATGGAACCACGGCAAGCGAAAGTCCACTTGCAGAAGATACACGAACCCCGCCGCCACGGTCTGACTCCGGGCCGGCGGAACAGGCCGGCCCACCGGCGGCCCACACCGAGAGGCAAGGAAGCAGCTATGACTTTCAAGGGAAAGATGAACGTCCCCGCCATGGGCGACGCCTCGACCCAGTCGGAGAACTCCGGCGCGGAGCTCGTGAAGCTGGTCGAGGAGCTCATCGATGGCGTCGAGGACCTGGAGCAGACCTTCAGCGGCAACGGCGCGGTCAAGTTCCGCTCGTTCATGGCCGAGTCGAACCGCGTGCAGAACGCCCTGATCGGCGCCCTGGCGTCGATCTCCCGCGGACAGGCCGACATCGCCAAGGAATACATCACGATGGACGACGCCTTCGAAGCCGGCGGCTCCGCCGCGGAGTCCGTCGCCTCGGCCACCGAGGTCACGGGCTTCAGCTTCGGCGGACGCTGACCCACGCCCCCGCGGGGCCGCGATGCCGGACCCCGGATGCACGAGACCACCAGAGCAGACCGGCCGCATGAGGCCGCAGTGAAAGGACACACCATGAGCAAGGACAAGGACACGATCTCCTTCGACGCCGGCGCAGCCGCCCGCATCGAGGCCGACGTCCTGCGCATCGCCGGCCGGATCGAGACGATCATCGGCGACCGCGAGCAGCAGCAGAACTTCGTCGCCACCAACTGGGAGGACGAGCAGAACCGCGACGGCTACGACCAGAAGGAGAAGGCCTGGATCACGGCCGCCAACAACACCCTCGAGCTGGTGCGCAAGGCCCGTCAGCTCCTCGACGAGAACCAGGTGACCGCCGCGGAGACCGGCAACAAGGTCGGGACGCGCGTCGACAGCATCTGAGCGGTGTTGCGGTACCCACGGGGCGGGCGGCCTGAGGGCCACCCGCCCCGTGGTGTTTCCCCGGTGTGCCCGCGAGGATGCCTTCCCGCCCGGTCCTGCCCGGTCGTGGCGCCCGCCACGTTCCGCCGGGAAAGTTAGGGCGCAGGGCGATCCCGAATTAGACTAGGTGGTTGTGCGCTATTTAGCGCGCCCGCGATCCCCTGTCCGGAAGGATTCCCCGTGTCCCACCCAGCCGAGAACCGCCCGCTCCGCGTCGCCATCATCGGCGCCGGCCCGGCGGGCGTCTACGCTGCCGACATCCTGACCAAGGCCGAGCGCGAGTTCGAGGTCAGCATCGACCTCTTCGATGCCTACCCGGCGCCCTACGGGCTGATCCGCTACGGGGTGGCGCCTGACCACCCGCGCATCAAGGGCATCGTCAACGCCCTGCACAAGGTCCTGGACCGCGGCGACATCCGCTTCCTCGGCAACGTCACCTACGGGCGCGACCTGCAGCTGAGCGACATCCGCTCGATGTACGACGCGGTGGTCTTCGCGACCGGGGCGATCCGGGACGCGGACCTGAACATCCCCGGGATCGAGCTCGAGGGCTCCTACGGGGCCGCGGACTTCGTGTCCTGGTACGACGGGCACCCGGACGTGGACCGGCACTGGCCGCTGCAGGCGCGCGAGGTCGCGGTGATCGGCAACGGCAACGTGGCCCTGGACGTGGCCCGGGTGCTCTCCAAGCACGCGGATGACCTGCTCTCCACGGAGATCCCGGCGAACGTGTACGAGGGGTTGAAGGCCTCCCCGGTCACGGACGTGCACGTCTTCGGCCGCCGCGGTCCGGCGCAGATCAAGTTCACCCCGCTGGAGCTGCGCGAGCTGAGCCATTCGCGGGATGTGGACATCGTGCTCTACCCGGAGGACTTCGAGTTCGACGCGGCCTCGGACGAGGCGATCAAGACGAACAACCAGGTCAAGACCATGGTGAACACGCTGACGAACTGGCTCGTGGAAGAGCAGGACACGGGGGCCTCGCGGCGCCTGCACCTGCATTTCCTGCACAACCCGGTCGAGGTCCTGGGCGAGGACGGGCGGGTGTCCGGGCTGCGCTTCGAGCGCCAGGAGCTGGACGGCACGGGCAACGTGCGCGGTACGGGGGAGATCGTGGACTACCCGGTCCAGGCCGTGTACCGGGCGATCGGCTACTTCGGCTCCGAGCTTCCCGAGGTTGGCTTCGACGCCGCGCGCGGCGTGGTACCGAACGCGGGCGGGCGGGTCCTGGACGAATCCGGGCAGCCCGTGCCCGGGCTCTACGCCACGGGCTGGATCAAGCGCGGGCCCGTGGGCCTGATCGGCCACACCAAGGGCGACGCCCTCGAGACCATCGGCAACCTGCTCGAGGACCGCCTGTCCCTCCCGGCCGCGACGCAGCCGGACGAGGATGCCGTGATCGGCCTGCTCGAGGAGCGCGGCATCCGCTACACGACGTGGGAGGGATGGCTGGCCCTGGACGCCCACGAGCGCGCGCTCGGCGAGGCGGCCGGTACGCTGCAGACGGAGGCCGGTCCCGTGACCCGCGAGCGCATCAAGGTGGTCCCGCGCGAGGACATGGTCGAGGTCTCCACGCGCCAGCCCGTGACCTGATCCCCGTTCCCGACGTAGAAGGCACCGTGTGACAGCCGAGTTCCAGCACCCCGCGGAACAGCCCGTCCCGGATGACGCCCTGGCGTCCCGGGTCCGGGCCGGCGACCCCTCGGCCGCCGCGGTCCTCGCGGAGCGGCACCGTCCGGCGGCCCTGGCCGTCGCCCGCAGCCATGCCGACGACGACGCCGGGGCACAAGTGCTGGCCGAGGACGCGCTCGGGCTCGTGCTGCGTTCTGAGCGGGACGGGCTCTCCCCGCCGGAGTTCTTCCGTGGCCGCTGGTGCACGGCCGTCGCACGGCTCGGCCTCTCCGCCGCGGACGGCTCCTCCGACCCGCACCGCTTGTTCGAGCGCGGCGACGCCCACGCGGATCGCGTGATGGACCTCCACGAGGCCCGGCTGCTCGCGAACGCCTTCCGTTCGCTGCCACCGCGCCAGCAGGCGGCCCTCTGGCTCGTCGAGGTGGAGGGCCGCGACGAGCGCGCCGCCGCGCCGCTGCTCGCGGTCACGCGCGAGGCGGCCGCGGCCGTGACGGCGCAGGCGCGGGAGGGCCTCGCCGCCGCCTATGTGCAATCCCACCTGGCCCTGAGCGCCGACCCGGCGTGCGGTGCGGCGCTTGGATCGCGGCCAGCCGGCGGTCCGACCGGACCGGAAGGCCTCCGGTCCGGTGGCCGCCGTCCCGGGCCGCGCGGCCCCGAGGCGCGTGGCTCCGAGGCGCGGGAGCGGGGGGAGGCCTGCCCGGCGTGCCGCTGGGCGTTCGAGCTCGCGGGCGATCCCGGCCCCGCCGTGCGGCGCGTGGTCGTTCCGCTTTTCCTCGGAGCGGGAACGGCGGGCCACCTCGTGGTGCCCGCCGCCGCGCCGCTGCCGACCCGGGCCGGCGCCGCCGCGGCCGCGGCCGTTCGCGGGCCGGCGCGCTTCATCAAGGACAACGCCGTCGCGCTCGGGCTGGCAGTCGCCGCGGCGCTCACGGCGGCTGCCGTGGCCACGGCCGGAGTGCTTCCGCTCGGCGACGACGACGGGGCGCGGCCCGGTGCCGGCGTGTCCGACGAGGCAACGGACACGCCGGGCGGGTCCTCCAACGGGGAAGGCACCGACGGCGCCGACCCCGCCGAGACGGCGCCCGGCGTCTCCCTTCCGGCAGGCGGCGGAGCGGGCGACGGCGGAGCGGGCGGCGGCCTCGACGACTCGGCCGCGGGACCAGGGGCGGAGGCGACGGCGCCGGGCGTCCCGGGATCCGGCGGTGCCACGGGGCCCGGGAGCGGCGGAGCGGCGGACCCCACGACGGGCGCGCAACCCACCGCCCCGGGCACGGGAGGAGGGTCGGCGGTCCCCTCGGCGTCGGAGCCCGGAGGAACGGGCGCGCCCTCGCCCACGCGGACGCCCGGTCCCAGCCCGACCGCCTCGACCTCCGGCACTCCATCGTCCAGTCCGACCGGCAGCGCTCCCGCGGATCCGTCCACGACGCCCAGCGGGACCCCGACGCCCACGGAATCCGACCCCGGAAGCGGCGCCCCGCCGTCGTCCTCCGAGCCGACGCCGGACCCGACCCGGACAGAGCCCGCGCCCGAGGGGCCCGCGATCGGCGGCTGGACCGTCACTTCCGGTGGCGGGGGCAACAGCACCGCGATGTTGTTCGAGCCGGAGGGCGGATTCGCGCCGCCCATGACCGTCACGTTCACCGTGCGACCCGCCACGGTGAACCTCATCGACGTGCCCCTGGGCGGGGCCGCGTGCACCCGGACGGGCGTGCCGGGCCAGTGGCGCTGCCTCACGGACGGGCGGCAGACGCTCCAGTTCGGGCTGACGGCGACCGGATCCCCGGACGGGGGCTCGGCGGAGCTCTCCGTCGAGGTGCAGGACGACGCCGGACGCGGCTTCAGCGGGACGCGGGGCATCCCGGTCGCGGACTGAGCTCGTCCCTCACCCTCGCACTCACCCCATCGCGCCCCACGCCACGCTCTCCACCCCCGGGTCGTGACGCGGCAGTCTGAACAGCGCTGGGCTGGATGGCGATGGGTGCAGCGGGGGCCGCGTCAGGAGGCCTTGGCCTCACGGCAGGCGGAGCACACGCCCTGGTAGACGACGTCGGCGATCTGGATCGTCATGCCGTGGTCGGTCGACGGGGTCAGGCACGGCGCGTGGCCCACGGCGCAGTCGACGTCCTCGACGCGTCCGCACGAGGTGCAGACGGCGTGGTGGTGGTTGTCGTCCGCCCGCGTCTCATACAGGGCGGCGGACTGCGGCGGGGTGAAGCGGCGCAGGAGCCCCAGGGCGGTGAGGTCGTTGAGGACGTTGTAGACCGACTGGATCGAGGTCTCCGGCAGTTCGCGGCGGACCTCGGTGGCGATCGCGTCCGCGGGGGAGTGCGGCATCCGGTCGAGCACGCCGAGGATCGCCAGGCGCTGGCGCGTGACGCGCAGGCCGTGGGCGCGGAGCCGTGCCGGATAGTCCATGCCGTCCATTGAACCGGTTTATTTTGAAAGCGTCAAAATAATGTGGCCCACGCGATAGTTGCCCGCGGGTACAATCCTCAGGTGTCCCGCCTCTTCGCCGACCTGACCCCGCTGAAGGTCAGCCCCGCGTTCCGCCGCCTCTTCATCGGCAACGCGCTCTCCGCCGTCGGCAGCCAGCTCACCCTGATCGCGGTGAGCCTGCAGGTCTACCACCTCACCGCGTCGAGCTTCTACGTGGGACTGCTGGGCCTGTTCGCCCTGGTCCCGCTCGTCCTGGCGGGCCTGTACGGGGGATCGGTCGCCGACGCGCACGACCGCCGTCGGGTCGCACTGGCCTCCTCGTTCGTCCTCTGGCTATCCACGATCGGCTTCGCCGCCCAGGCCTGGCTGCAGCTGGACAGCATCTGGGTCCTCTACGCGCTCACGGCCGTGCATTCCGCCGCGGCCGGCATCAACCAGCCCACGCGCGGGGCCATCATCCCCGCGCTCATCGGCACCAAGCTGCTGCCCGCGGCGAACTCGCTGAACATGGTCACGTTCGGGATCGCCATGATGGTCGGGCCCCTGCTCGGCGGCGTCCTCGTGGCCCAGGTCGGCTACGGCTGGACGTACACGATCGACGTCGTCACGTTCCTGGCCGCCCTCTGGTCCGTCTACCGGCTGCCGCCCCTGCCCCCGCAGGGCGAGATCTCCAAGGCCGGGATGCGCTCGGTGATCGAGGGCTTCCGCTTCCTGGGCGGCCAGCCGAACGTGCGGATGACGTTCCTGATCGACCTCGCCGCCATGATCCTCGCCGCCCCGCGCGCGCTGCTGCCGGCCATCGGCGCCGTCATGCTCGGCGGAGGCGAGGCGACCGTGGGCCTGCTCCTCGGCGCGGTGGCCCTCGGGGCCTTCCTGACGGGCCTGTTCTCCGGGCCGCTGACCCGGATCCACCTCCAGGGCACGGCGGTGTTCTGGTCCGTCGCCGCGTGGGGCGCCAGCATCTCGGCGTTCGGGCTCGTGGTGCTCCAGGCCTCCCGCGAGCCGCTGCCGAGCGGCGGGACGTCCGGGTGGATCTGGGCGGCCGTGGCGTGCTGCGCCGCCGCGGGCGTCGCCGATTCCGTCAGCGGCGTCTTCCGGACCACCATCCTGCAGACCGCCACGCCCGACCACTTGCGCGGACGGCTGCAGGGCGTGTTCATCGTCGTCGTCGCGGGCGGGCCCCGGATCGGGGACATGGTGGCCGGCGGCGTCTCGACCGGCCTCGGCGAGGCCTGGACGCTCGTCGTCGGGGGTCTCGCCTGCATCCTCGGCGCGTGGCTCCTGGTGCGCTGGAGCCCCGGGTTCCTCCGCTACGACTCCCGCAACCCCGTCCCGTAGCGCGTCCGCGCCCCCTGTCCCCTCGCGTGTCCGCCTGTGGCGAACCCGTGGTGAAGCGGCCTCCCGCGCCGGAACACGGCGGAACGGCCCGTCGTTGACTAGATTGGATACACGCGGGCCGCACGGAGCGGGCCGCACCGGATGGACCAGGAGTGAGGTTCCGTGCACCGTCACAACAACGGACTCAAGACAGCGCTGCTGCTGGGCGGCCTGTTCGCCCTGCTGCTGGCGATCGGCGGCCTCATCGCGGGAGGCACCGGGAACTCGACCTTCATCTGGATCTTCATGCTGATCGGCCTGGGCACCACCGCCTACGGGTACTGGAACAGCGACAAGATCGCGATCAGGGCCATGCAGGCCTATCCCGTCACGCCGGAGCAGCAGCCGGCGATGTACCGGATCGTCCACGAGCTCTCCGTGGCCGCCCAGCAGCCGATGCCGCGGCTCTACGTCTCGCCGACGTCCGCCCCCAACGCGTTCGCGACGGGGCGCAACCCCCAGAACGCCGCGGTGTGCTGCACCGAGGGGATCCTGCAGATCCTCGACGAGCGCGAGCTGCGCGGCGTCCTGGGACACGAGCTCATGCACGTCTACAACCGGGACATCCTCACGTCCTCGGTCGCGGCGGCCGTCGCGGGCGTCATCACCTCGGTGGCCCAGTTCCTGCTGTTCTTCGGCGGCGACCGCCGCAACGCCAACCCGATCGCGATGATCGCCACCGCGCTCCTGGCGCCCCTGGCGGCCTCGCTCATCCAGATGGCGATCAGCCGAACGCGCGAGTACGACGCCGACGAGGACGGCGCCAGGCTCACCAACGACCCGCTGGCCCTCGCCTCCGCCCTGCGCAAGCTGGAGATGGGCGTCCAGCGCGCGCCGCTGCCGGAGGACCAGAGGATCGTCAACGCCTCCCACCTCATGATCGCCAATCCGTTCCGCGGCGGCGCCCAGAAGCTCTTCGCCACCCACCCGCCGATGGCGGACCGCATCGCCCGGCTCGAGCGGATGGCCGGGCGCCCGCTCGGATCGTAGCCTCCACATAAGCACCCCGGCGCGACGACGCCGCCGCCCCCGGAAGGAGGCGGCGGCGTCGTACTGCCTGCCGGGCCCGCGGCGCGGGACCCGGCGTCCTAGCGGAAGTTCACGAACTGCAGGTCGGCTTCCTCGAAGGTGCGCAGCAGGGCCATGGTGGCCTGCAGGTCGTCGCGCGACTTGGAGGAGACCCGCAGCTCGTCGCCCTGGATCGTCGACTTGACGCCCTTGGGCGCCTCGTCGCGGATGAGCTTGTTGATCTTCTTGGCGACGTCCTGGGCGATGCCCTCCTTGATGGAGGCCTCGATCCGGTACTCCTTGCCGGAGGCGAACGGCTCGCCGGCGTCGAGGGACTTCAGGGAGATGTTGCGCTTGACGAGCTTGGTCTGGAAGACGTCGAGGACGGCCTTGACGCGCTCCTCGGAGTTGGCCTTCATCAGGATCTTCTCGCCGCTGAAGTCGAGCTCGGCGCCGACGCCCTTGAAGTCGTAGCGCTGGGCGATCTCCTTCTGCGCCTGGTTCAGGGCGTTGGACACCTCCTGGCTGTCGACCTTGCTCACGACGTCGAACGTGGAATCACTCGCCATGGAATCCTCCTGGGGTTGCTGGGGTGTTTGGCACCAGCCTACCGGCACGCGCCGCGGCCCGCGGGGTGGGGGAGGAGGGTCCCGCGGGGCGCCCGCTCCGGGCGGATTCGATTCTGGAGGGTTTCTTGGGTAGAGTATCTACTCGTTCCACAGCGGAACGTTCGGCAGATTACCCGAGCGGCCAAAGGGGGCTGACTGTAAATCAGCTGGCACAGCCTACGGGGGTTCGAATCCCTCATCTGCCACCCGTGAAGAAGTCCCGTGACCTGGGTCCAGGTCACGGGACTTCGTCGTTTCCGGGACGGGGAAGGGCACCCTTTCTTATTTGGAATAGTTCCAGAAAAGTGGTTGACTGGTGCCATGATCGGAACCGGGAACGGCGCCGCCCTCCGGGTCGCTCCGCACGGTGCGGCCAGCGATGGCGGCCACGTTTCCCGGCGGATTCACCACAAGCCACCGGTCACGTCCGAACGGCGGGGCGGAGCGACCCGCCCTCGTGCCGGACGGTAGCGGTTCTTTAGCAGAAGGAGCGAAGGAAATGACCCAGGACAACACCAAGCCGTTGACGACCGCGGCGGGAGCCCCGGTTACCGAGAACGACAACGCCATCACCGCCGGCCAGCGTGGCCCGATGCTGCTTCAGGACGTCTGGTTCCTCGAGAAGCTGGCGCACTTCGACCGCGAGGTCATCCCCGAGCGCCGCATGCACGCCAAGGGCTCGGGCGCCTGGGGCACGTTCACCGTGACCCAGGACATCACCAAGTACTCCAAGGCCGCGATCTTCTCCGAAGTCGGCAAGCAAACGGAGATGTTCGCCCGCTTCTCCACCGTCGCCGGTGAGCGCGGCGCCGCCGACGCCGAGCGCGACATCCGTGGCTTCGCCCTCCGCTTCTTCACCGAGGAAGGCAACTGGGACGTCGTCGGCAACAACACCCCCGTGTTCTTCCTGCGCGACCCGCACAAGTTCCCGGACCTGAACCGCGCCGTGAAGCGCGATCCCCGCACCAACCTGCGGTCCGCCGAGAACAACTGGGACTTCTGGACCAACCTCCCCGAGGCGCTGCACCAGATCACCATCGTGATGTCCGAGCGCGGCATCCCGGACGGCTACCGCCACATGCACGGCTTCGGCTCGCACACCTTCTCCTTCATCAACCAGGAGAACGAGCGCTTCTGGGTCAAGTTCCACTTCCGCACCCAGCAGGGCATCCAGAACCTCTCCGACGAGGAGGCAGCGAAGCTCGTGGCCGACGACCGCGAGTCCTCGCAGCGAGACCTCTTCGAGGCGATCGACCGCGGCGACTTCCCGAAGTGGAAGTTCTTCGTGCAGATCATGCCGGAGGCCGACGCCGCGACGTACCGCTTCCACCCGTTCGACCTCACCAAGGTCTGGTCCAAGAAGGACTACCCGCTCATCGAGGTCGGCGAGTTCGAGCTCAACCGCAACCCGGAGAACTACTTCCAGGACGTCGAGCAGGCCGCCTTCACCCCGGCGAACCTGGTGCCCGGCGTCAGCGTCTCCCCGGACCGCATGCTGCAGGGCCGCCTGTTCTCCTACGGCGATGCCGCCCGCTACCGCCTGGGCGTCAACCACCACCAGATCCCGGTCAACTACCCGCGCGGCGCCAAGGTGGTCAACACCTACCACCGCGACGGCGTGGGCCGGGCGGACGGCAACCAGGGCGGGACCCCGGGCTACACCCCGAACAGCTACGGCCGCTTCGAGGCGCAGCCGGAGTACGCGCACCCGGGCCTGAACGTGGGCGGGGACTACGCGGACCGCTACGACTTCCGCGCGGACGACGCCAACTACTACGAGCAGCCGGGCGATCTGTTCCGCCTCATGAGCCGTGAGCAGCAGGAAGTCCTGTTCGCCAACACGGCGCGCGCCATCAACGGCGCCTCGGAGGCCACCGTCGAGCGCCACATCTACAACTGCACGCAGGCCGATCCGGCCTACGGCGAGGGCGTGCGCCGGGCCATCGAGGACCTCGCGGCCGGCCGCCTCGGCCAGAAGGACCCGAACCCGGAGAACGCCCCGGTCTAGTTCTGGACGGTACGACGACGGACGGCGGCCCGGGAGCCCCGGCCCACCGCCCGTCGTCGCCCTCCCCGCAGTACGGGAACGCCCGGGCAGCCAGCTGGCTGCCCGGGCGTTCCCGTGTCTCCGTACGAACGTGTCTCCTTAAGAACGTGTCTCCGCATGGATCCGGCTCCACATGGATCCGGCTCCGCATGGATCCGGTTCCGTGGGTATCCGTCTCCGTTGGGGGTCCTTCTGGGCTGGGATGGGCCTCCGGGTGGATTTCAGCCGTCGAGGAGGCCGCTGCGGCCGAACATCTCGGCGGTCGCGCGGGCGCTCGGCGTGCCTGCGTCGAGGTCGGCCCCCGCGGCGAGGAGCGCCTTGACGATCTGGTCCTCGCCCTTGAAGAGGGCGCCGGCGATCGGGGACTGGTCGCGGGCGTTGCGCAGGTCGACGTCGGCTCCGCGGGCGATGAGCGCCTCGACCGTCGCCGCGCGGCCGTGGTAGGCCGCGAGCATCAGCGCCGTGTTGCCGCCCGGGTCGCGCGCGTCGAGCGCGAGCCCGTGGTCGAAGAACTCCAGGAGGGTCTCCGTGTCGCCTTCGCGGGCGCGGTCCAGGGCGAGTTCGATGAGTCGGGCCGTCTGGTCGGCCGAAAGCGGTTCCATGCGCCCCATTGTATTCGGGCCCGGCGGCGGAGCGTCTGGGCGCGGCGGCGCGTCTGGGATTGGCGGCGGTGTGTCCGGGCTCCGTGGCGGCGCATCCGGGTCAGGCGGCGGCCCATCCGGCGAGATCGTCGAAGTACGCCTCCCACAGCAGCAGCACGGCCTCCGGATCGGCGGAGGCGAGCGCGGCGTAGTGCGCCCACTGCCACGCGGTGGCCCCATTGGAGTCCGGCGGGGCGGGGCCGCAGCTCCCCGGGGTCGTCCAGAGGCCGTCCTTCCAGAGGGCATGGACGTGGCCGAAGGCGGTCGCGGCCGAGGACGGGTCGTCGAGCCGGCGGGGGAGGGCGAGCCGGGCCTGGATCCGCGCGGCCCCCGAGACGGCCGTGAGGCGCGTGCCGCCGCCTTCGACCACACCAGGCAGCCCGGTCAGGTAGCCTTCCGCCGCCGTCTTCCCGCGCCGCAGCGCGTCCCGGAGGCCGGAGCCCTCCACGATCACCAAGAGCGTGCTCGTTGCCATGCGTGACTCCTTCTCCGTCTTCTCCGTCGTGTTCCTCGTTGCCATCCGCTGCGTCGGGACGAGCGGTGCCGTGCCGGGCGGCCGTGCCCACGGGCTCCGCCGCCCGCTACCCGTCGCCGGAGAGCCGGCCCGCACGTCCGCTCCCGTTTCCCTCGGCGTGAGGCGCCTGCCCTTTCCCCTCGACGCTAGGCACCGGCCGCGGCGCGCGGCAGGGGGTGCGGCGGATCTGTGGATATCGGCGGTGGGCGGCGCGCCTGTGAGGGGAGCCGGCAACGTGCTTTCCTCCACATCCGGGCCCCTCGGCGCGACAGGGGCGGGTCGAGGCGCTACCTTGGAAGGATGGCAACCATCGACATCACCGAGGCCGAGTTCGCACAGACCATCGAGCAGAACGACATCGTGTTCGTGGATTTCTGGGCGGAATGGTGCGGCCCGTGCCGTCAGTTCGCCCCCGTATTCCAGGCGGCTTCCGAACAGCATCCCGAGATCACGTTCGCCAAGGTGGACACCGAGGCCGAGCAGGGCCTGGCCGCCGCGGCCGGCATCACCTCCATCCCGACGCTCATGGCCTTCCGCGAAAAGGTGCTCGTGTTCTCCCAGCCCGGCGCGCTCGGCCAGACCCAGTTCAACGACCTCGTCGAGGCCGTCAAGGGCATCGACATGGCCGAGGTCCACGCGCAGATCGCCGCCCCGCCCGCGCCCGAGTCTGCGAGCTGACCATCTGAAGGCGCGGGGAGTCAGGCTCTCCCCGCGCCCACGTGCTTCCCGGCCCGCCGGGGCCGCCATCTTCCCTTGAGGCGCCTCCTGCTTTGATATGTTCTGTGTCACACCGCACAGAGCACGTCACACCGCAGCAGCGGGCCGACAGGAGCCGAGCATGACCCACCACGCCGCCTACGCCGCCACCGATTCCCACACCGCCGGGGATGCGGAGCTCCCCGTCCTGCGCCAGACGATCGGGGCGCATTTCCGGGCGGTCGCCGCGACCCATCCGGACGCCCCGGCGATCATCGAGGCCTCGACGGGCCGGCGCTGGAGCTATGCCGCGATGGACCGCGACACCGAGCTCCTCGCCCGCGCCCTCCTGGCCGCGGGGCTGGCCTCGGGCGACCGCCTGGGCCTCTGGAGCCCGAACTGCGCCGAGTGGACGCTGCTCCAGTACGCGACGGCCAAGGCCGGGATCATCCTCGTCAACGTCAATCCGGCCTACCGCACCCACGAGCTCGCCTACGTGGTGGAGCAGTGCGGCATGGCGATGCTCGTCGCGGCCCCGGCGGACGCGAACAGCGACTATCCGGCGATGGCCCGCGAGGTGGCGGCCGGGGCGCCCGGGCTGCGCGCGCTCGTCCTCCTCCCGGAGCCCGGAGCGGACACGGGCCTCGGTGACCACGTGGCGACCGGCGATCCCGGCGCGGTCACCGCCGCCGGTGACGTGCGCGACGCAAGCACGGCGGAAGCCGACGACCCCGATGCGGCCACCGCGGCGGCGTCGTCCGCATCCGGGGACTCGATCGCAGCGCCCACCGGACCCGAGCTGACCTGGCGGCAACTGCTCGACGGAGCGGCCGGCGTCGAACAGGCCCGGCTCGACGCGATCCTGGAATCCCTCGACCCGGACGACGCAATCAACCTGCAGTACACCTCGGGCACCACGGGATTCCCCAAGGGCGCGACGCTCAGCCACGCGAACATCCTCAACAACGGCTTCCACATCGGCGAGCTCCTCGCCTACACGACGTCCGACCGAGTGGTGCTGCCCGTCCCGTTCTTCCACTGCTTCGGCATGGTGATCGGCAACCTGGCGGCCTTCTCCCACGGCGCCGCGACGATCCTGCCGGGCCGCTCCTTCAAGCCCGCCGAGGCCCTGCGGGCCGTCCAGGAACACGGCGGGACGAGCCTCTACGGCGTGCCGACGATGTTCATCGCCGAGCTCGCGCTCCCGGACTTCGCCGAGTACGACCTCTCGACGCTCCGCACGGGTGTCATGGCCGGTTCGCCGTGCCCCGTCGAGGTCATGAAGCGCGTGATCGACGAGATGCACATGTCCGGGGTGGCGATCTGCTACGGCATGACGGAGACCTCGCCGGTGTCCACGATGACCCGGGCCGGCGACTCGCTCGAGAAGCGCACGCAGACCGTCGGCCGGACGATGCCGGCGCTCGAGTCGAAGATCGTGGATCCCGCGACCGGCGTGGTGGTGCCGCGCGGGACCACGGGGGAGCTCTGCACGCGCGGATACGCCGTGATGAAGTGCTACTGGAACGATCCGGAGAAGACGGCCCAGGCGGTCGACGCGGACGGGTGGATGCACACGGGCGACCTCGCCGCGATGGACGACGACGGCTACGTGCGCATCGAGGGCCGCATCAAGGACATGGTGATCCGCGGCGGGGAGAACATCTCCCCGCGCGAGATCGAGGAGTTCCTCTACGGCCACCCGTCGATCCGCGACGTGCAGGTCATCGGCGTACCCGACGAGAAGTACGGCGAGGAGCTCATGGCCTGCGTCATCCTCAAGGACGGCGCGAAGCCGTTCGGCCTCGAGGAGCTGCGGGCGTTCTGCGCGGGGCGGATCGCGCACTACAAGGTCCCCCGCTACCTGCAGGTGCGCGAGTCCTTCCCGATGACGGTCTCCGGCAAGGTGCGCAAGGTCGAGATGCGCCGCGAGGCGGCCGAGTCGCTCGGTGCCCTCGAGCGCTGAGCGGGACGGCCCGGCTCACCGGCTGCGGTGGTCCAGGGGCGCCAGCCGGGGCCCGAACGAGGGCTTGCGGATCCCCGAGAGGTAGAGCATCCGGACGACGCGCTGGCGGTGGCCTGCCCAGGGCTCGAGGAGGCGCAGCATTCCGGCGTCGTCGGTCCGCCGGCCCGTGAGCGCGTGGCCGACGAAGCCGGCGAGGTGGAAGTCGCCGACCGAGACCGCGTCCGGATGGCCGTGCGTGCGCTGCAGGACCTCGGCAGCCGTCCAGGGGCCGATGCCGGGGACGGTCTGGAGCAGGCGCCCGGGATCCTGCCCGCAGGACAGGGCGGCGAGCCGGTCCAGACCGGCGGCCGAGGCGGCGGCCCGCAGGATCGTGTCCCGTCGGTGGGCGTCGACGCGGGCGGCGTGCCAGTCCCAGCTGGGCACGCGCCGCAACTGCGCGGGCCGGGGCGGGACACGCAGCCACTCCGGCACGGGCCCCGGGGCGGGGTCGCCGAATCGGCCCGCGAGGTAGCGCCACGCGTGGCGGGCCTCGATCGTCGTGACCTTCTGCTCGAGCACGACCGGGACGAGGGCGTCGAACACGCGCCCCGTCGAAGGGAGCCGGATGCCGCGATTCCGCCTCCGGGCCTCCCGCGCCGGGCGGGGCAGGGTCGCGGCGAAGCCCGGGTCGTCGAAGCCGCTCCAGTCGTCGCCGGCGCCGAGCAGCGCGGGGACCGTGGCGGCGGCGTCGTCCGCTCCCGGCCCCCACGCCTGCCAGTCCACCACGGGTTCCTGCTGCGGGTCGTCCCGCCGCAGCTCGAGGCGCAGGGAGGCCGCCCCGGACCCGGTGTTGACGGCGAGCCAGGCCGATGCGCCCGCGACGCGCACGCAGGGATCATGCATGCCACGCTGCAGCACGCCGAGCGTCGCCTCGAGGGAGTAGGGGCCGCCGGGCCGCCAGGAACCGTGCGGACTCCCGGCTCCGGGCGCGGCCCCCGCACCCGGCTCCCGGGCGGCGGGCGGGCGCGCGGCGGCTCCTGCGGACGCCCCGGGGCCCGGGGCGGTGGAGGACTCGGTGGCGCGCATCCTTCCATGGTGCCACCCGCCCCCGACGATCCGCCGCCGCGGGGTGCCGTGCGTGTGTACGGAGGTTGCGCCCGGTACCCGTTTCGACGGGGCCCGGCGGTAGAGTTCACGGCATGAAATACGCGCAGTCCGTCCTCGACTTGATCGGCAACACCCCGCTCGTCAAGCTCAACCAGGTCACCGAAGGCCTCCAGGCCACCGTCCTCGCCAAGCTCGAATACCTCAACCCCGGCGGCTCGATCAAGGACCGGATCGCGTTGAAGATGGTTGAGGAGGCGGAGAAGTCGGGCGAACTGAAGCCCGGCGGCACCGTCGTCGAACCGACCTCCGGGAACACCGGCGTCGGACTGGCCCTCGTGGCCCAGATGAAGGGCTACAAGACCGTCTTCGTCACCCCGGACAAGGTGGGCGAGGAGAAGCGCGACGTCCTGCGCGCGTACGGCGCCGACGTCGTCGTGACCCCGACCGCCGTCGCCCCCGACTCGCCCGAGTCCTACTACGGCGTCTCCGACCGGCTCGTGCGGGAGATCCCCGGCGCCTACAAGCCGGACCAGTTCTCCAACCCGGCCGCCCCGGCCAGCCACTACGAGACCACGGGCCCGGAGATCTGGAACGACACCGAGGGCGCCGTGACCCACGTCGTGATCGGCGCGGGAACGGGTGGCACCATCACCGGCACGGGCCGCTACCTCAAGGAGGTCTCCGCGGACCGCCCCGGCGGCCCCGTGCGCGTGATCGGCGCCGACCCGGACGGCTCCGTCTACTCCGGCGGCACCGGCCGGCCCTACTTCGTCGAGGGCGTCGGCGAGGACATGTGGCCGGGCAACTACGACCCCTCCGTCCCGGACGAGGTCCTGCCCGTGACCGACGCCGAGGCGTTCGCCATGACGCGCCGCCTCGCCGAGGAGGAGGGCCTGCTCGTCGGCGGCTCCTCCGGCATGGCCGTCGTCGCAGCCCTGCGGATCGCGCGGGAGCTGCCGGCCGACGCCGTCGTCGTCGTCATCCTGCCCGACGGCGGGCGCGGCTACCTGGCCAAGATCTTCAACGACGAGTGGATGAAGTCCTACGGATTCATCGCCGAGCACGAGGGCGGCACGGTCGAGGACGCCCTGCGCGCCAAGTCCGGCGGGCTGCCCGACCTGATCCACACCCACCCGGCCGAGTCGGTGCGGGACGCGATCGACGTGATGAACGAGTTCGGGGTCTCCTGCCTGCCCGTGCTGTCCAAGGAGCCGCCCGTCCGCCTGGGTGAGGTCGTGGGCAGCATCGACGTGCGGACCCTGACCTCCAAGCTGTTCAAGGGCGAGGCCTCGCTTTCCGACGCGATCGACGCCCACGTCGGCGCGCCGCTGCCGCTCATCGGCGCCCAGCAGGGGATGACCGCCGCGCGCGCCAAGCTCCAGGACGCCGAGGCGCTCATGGTCACGCGCGACGGCGAGCCCGTCGGCATCCTGACCCGCCACGACCTGCTGAACTACCTGACCCACTGAAGGGACCGACGATGACCTCCCAGAACCAGGGATTCAATACCCGTGCCATCCACGCCGGCCAGGCGTTCGAGCCGCATACCGGGGCCGTGGTCCCGCCTGTGCACTTCTCCACGACCTATGCTCAGGACGGCATCGGCGGGCTGCGCAACGGCTACGAGTACGGGCGCGGCACCAACCCGACGCGCGACTCGCTCCAGGAGCAGCTCGCCGCGCTCGAGAACGGCACCCATGCCTTCACCTTCGCCTCCGGCCTGGCCGCCGAGGACTCGCTCATCCGGGCGTTGACCCGTCCGGGCGACCACATCGTGCTCGGCAACGACGCGTACGGCGGCACCTACCGCCTGATCTCGCGGATCTTCGGCGAGTGGGGGATCGGCAACACCCCCGTCGACATGGCGGACCTCGATGCGACGGCCGCGGCCGTCGCCGCGCACCGGACCCGCCTCGTGTGGCTCGAGACGCCGTCGAACCCCATGATGAAGATCTCCGACATCGCCGCCGTCGCGAAGATCGCGCACGACGCCGGGGCCCTCCTGGTCGTCGACAACACCTTCGCGACGCCCTACCTGCAGCAGCCGCTGGACCTGGGCGCGGACATCGTGGTGCACTCCACCACCAAGTACATCGGCGGGCACTCCGACGTGGTCGGCGGGGCGGTCGTGGTCAAGGACGCGGACCTGGCCGAGAAGATCGGCTTCCTGCAGTTCGCCGCCGGCGCCGTGAACGGGCCGATGGACGCCTTCCTCACGACGCGCGGCCTGAAGACCCTCGGGGTGCGGATGGACCGCCATTCGGACAACGCCCAGGCCGTCGCCGAGTGGCTCCTGGGCCGCCCCGAGGTGGAGAAGGTCCTCTTCCCGGGCCTCCCGGAGCACCCGGGCCACGAGCTCGCCAAGGCGCAGATGAAGCGCTTCGGCGGCATGGTCTCCGTCCAGTTCGCGGGCGGGGAGGCGGCGGCGCGCGCGGTCGCGGAGTCCACGCGCGTCTTCACGCTGGCCGAATCGCTCGGAGGCATCGAGTCGCTCATGAACTACCCCTCCGAGATGACCCACGCCTCCGTCAAGGGCACCGAGCTGGCCGTGCCGGAGAACCTCCTGCGCCTCTCCTGCGGCATCGAGGACGTCGGGGACCTCATCGCCGACCTCGAGCAGGCCTTCGCCCGGCTGTAGGGCGGCCCGGCCCCCGCCGGGCCGCTTCGCCGACGGGAGGACGTCAGATCCGGCGTCGGCCGGAACCGCCGCGCGGCCGCGGCCGACCCGGGGGACACGCCCCCGGCTACGCGGCCGTCCGGGGAGCGACGCGCGGAAGCCGGGCGCCGGCGTCGTACTCCATGACCTGGCGCCCGCCGATGAAGACGCGCAGCGCCCGCTGCATCACGTCCAACGGGTCCCCGGACCACAGCACCAGGTCGGCATCCTTGCCCACCTCGATCGAGCCGATCCGCTCCGCGAGGCCCAGGACGCGCGCGGGGTTGATGGTGATCGAGCGCAGGGCCGCGACGGGGTCCAGGCCCTCCTTCACCGCGAGCGTGCACTGGTGGACGAGGAAGTGGATGGGGATCACGGGATGGTCCGTGATGATGGAGATCTCCACGCCCGCCGCGTCGAGCCGGCCCGGATTGGCGAGCGAGCGCCCGCGCAGCTCCACCTTGGACTTGGTCGTGAACAGCGGGCCGATCAGCACCGGCACGCCGCGCTCGGCCAGGACGTCCGCGAGCACGTGCGCCTCCGTTCCGTGGTCCAGGACCAGCTCGTAGCCGAACTCGTCGGCCAGGCGCAGGGCCGTGGCCACGTCGTCGGCGCGGTGGCAGTGCTGGCGCCACGGGATCTCGCCGCGCAGCACCATCGCGAGCGCCTCGAGCTTCGGGTCCACGGCGTCGGGGTCCGCCTTGGCCATGTAGTTCCGGGCCTCGATGAACGCCTTGCGGATGACCATCGCCGTGCCCAGCCGGGTCGAGGGGGTCTGCTTCTTCTCCCCGTAGACGCGCTTGGGGTTCTCGCCCAGGGCCGACTTCAGGCCGCTGGGGGAACGCAACACCATCTCCTCGATGTAGCGGCCGTGGGTATGCATCGCCACGGCGAGCCCGCCGACCGGATTGCCGGAGCCGGGATTGACGTTCACGGTCGTCACGCCGCCGGCCAGGGCGTCGTCGAAGCCGGGGTCGAACGGGTCCACGGCGTCGATCGCGCGGACGGCCGCCATGATGGGGTCCGTCATCTCGTTCACGTCCGCGGTGGATCCGACCTCGCCCTCGGGATGCATCCCGAGGTGCACGTGGGCGTCGACGAAGCCCGGCAGGAGCCACTGCCCGCCCGCGTCGAGGACCTCGGACCCGTCCGGGATGGCGGCGTCGGGCCCGGCGGCGGCGATGACGCCGTCGCGCACCACGACCGTCCCGTCGAAGGGTTCGCCTTCGATCGGGACGACGTGGGCGTTGGTGATGGCGAGCAGGGTCATGGCGGGGTCCTCTCGAGTGGTTCGGATATCCCGACCCTACCCGCCGGTCACCAGCCGGGAGGATCGTCCGAAGCATGACGTTTTAGCTGGGGCATGACGTTTTATTGTCATGGCCCGATGAAATCGTCACTGTTCGCGCAGCGCACAGCGCCGGCTAGCGCCCCCGGGCCTGCCGCGCCTGGCGGCGTTCGGCCTTGCGCAGCGCGCGGGCCTGGCGGGACTGCTCCTTGAAGTAGGCCATGCTGGGCGGAAGCCACAGCAGCAGGACGCCGATCAGGAGGCCGACGGCGAGGACGCCGAGGCGGGGTCCGCGCATCAGCAGGGGGATCCCCGCGATGAGCCCGAAGGTCGTCAGGAGTCCACGCCCGGCGAGGAGTCCGCGGGCCAGCTGCCACGCGCCCCAGCCGATCAGCAGCGCCAGGACGCCGAGGGCGATCGAGAGCGTCACGAGCCCGACGCGCTCGGCGTTCGTCGACAGCTCGAAGTTCGTGATCGTCGCCGCGGACAGGGCCAGGCAGGCCGCCGCGAGGACGCCCCACCACCACACGGCGCCGCGCAATGTTCCGGGGAGGTTCTTCACGCCGTCCAGCCTACCGGGCGCCGCTAGCATGGACCCCATGGAACCCCTCGACTCGGGCCGCCTTGTGGCCGTCTGCCGCGTCCACCAGCTGCTGCCGGACCGGGGATCGGTCGGCGTGACGGCGATCGACAAGCGCCCGGTCGAGGGTCCCGTGAAGTTCGGCCCGCTCGGGCTCCATGCCGACGTGCAGGCGAACCGGGCCCACCACGGAGGGCCAGACCAGGCCGTGTACGCGTACTCGGAGGAGGAAGCCGCCCGCTGGGGTGAGGAGCTGGGCCGCGGCATCGAGCCGGGCCTCTTCGGAGAGAACCTGCGTGTGTCCGGGATGCCCGTCTCCGACGCCGTGATCGGCGAACGGTGGCGGATCGGCACCGCCGAGCTCGAGGTCACGATGCCCCGCACCCCGTGCGCGACGTTCGCCCGCCGGCTGGGGGAGGAGCGGTGGGTCGTCCGCTTCACGGAGCGCGCCGACACGGGCTGCTACCTGAAGGTCGTGCGCAAGGGGAAGGCGGGTGCGGGGGACGGCATCGCCGTCGTGCACCGCCCCGCGCACGGGGTGACGGTCCGGAGCTTCTTCACCGGGCCCTCGCCCGAGGACGCCGGGCGGCTGCTCGCCGGGCACGAGGGAGGCGAGTGGGTCCTGCCGGAGAAGATCCTTGCCCGCTCCCGGCACGTGCTCCGGGCGCGGTAGCAGGACGACGCCGGGGCCCCGCCCGCGCTCCTGGCCCGCCGGCCGCACGGGTCGTCCCGGGAGGGCGCGGGCCCGTAGGAGTCGGCGGTGTGCGCAAGCGCACAGGCCCCGGGTCGGCCCCGGGGCGGCGCGTCCGTTAGACTTAAGTGTTCGCCGATCTCCGGCTCCCTCGCATCCTGCCCAATTCTTGAGGCAAGAGCTCATCGTGTGTGAACCCGCCAAGCGGGTGGTTTTTCATAGGGGAGCACCGGAACTTACGGCGTTGAGTCCGAATGTGCCGCGGATCCCGCTCGAAAGAGCGGACGCTGATCCGCCCCTATGAATGAGGTATATCCCCATGTCTTCAGACATGTCCGAAAACACGACCGACACCACCTCCACCGAGAACGCCCCGGAGGAGGAGACCGTCCGCTTCACCGACCTCGGGATCGACGGCCGCGTCCTGGCCGCGCTGACCGACGTCGGCTACGAGAAGCCGTCCCCGATCCAGGCCGCCACCATCCCGCTGCTGCTCTCCGGCCGCGACGTCGTGGGCCTGGCCCAGACCGGCACCGGCAAGACCGCCGCGTTCGCCATTCCGGCCCTGTCCAAGATGGCCGAGCTCGCGGACCTCAACGGCCCCGCCCGCAACACCCAGGTCCTGGTCCTCGCCCCGACCCGCGAGCTCGCGCTCCAGGTCGCCGAGGCCTTCACCTCCTACGCCAAGCACATGGGCGACTTCACCGTCCTGCCCGTCTACGGCGGCTCCCCGTACGGCCCCCAGCTCAACGGCCTGCGCCGCGGCGCCCAGGTCGTCGTCGGCACGCCCGGCCGCGTGATCGACCACATCAACAAGGGCTCCCTCGACCTCTCCGGCCTGCAGTACGTGGTCCTGGACGAGGCCGACGAGATGCTGCGCATGGGCTTCGCCGAGGAGGTCGACAAGATCCTCGAGGCCACCCCGGAAGAGAAGCAGGTCGCCCTCTTCTCCGCCACCATGCCGTCCTCGATCCGCCGCATCGCGAAGCAGTACCTGCGCGATCCGCAGGAGGTCTCGGTCAAGTCCAAGACCACCACGGGCAAGAACATCCGCCAGCGCTACGTCCAGGTCATGGGCCCGCACAAGCTCGATGCCCTGACCCGCATCCTCGAGGCCGAGGAGTTCGACGGCGTCATCGCGTTCGTGCGCACCAAGATGGCCACCGAGGACCTCGCCGACAAGCTCAAGTCCCGCGGATTCCGCGCCGCCGCGATCAACGGCGACATCCCGCAGCAGCAGCGTGAGCGCACCGTCGAGAACCTCCGCGCCGGCAAGATCGACATCCTCGTCGCGACCGACGTCGCCGCCCGCGGCCTCGACGTGGAGCGCATCAGCCACGTCGTGAACTACGACATCCCGCACGACACCGAGTCCTACGTGCACCGCATCGGCCGCACGGGCCGTGCCGGCCGCACCGGCGACGCGATCCTGTTCATGACCCCGCGCGAGAAGTACCTGCTGCGCGCGATCGAGAAGGCCACGCGCCAGCCGGTCGAGCTCATGCACCTTCCGAGCGTCGAGTCCGTCAATGACAAGCGCCTCGAGAAGTTCGCCGAGCGGATCACCGAGACCCTTTCCGCCGAGGACCTGACCGTCTTCCGCGGGCTCGTGGAGAAGTACGAGGCCGACCACGACGTCACGGCGGTCGAGATCGCCGCGGCGCTGGCGCACATGGCCCAGGGCGGCCGCCCGCTGCTCCTCGAGGAGCTCCCGGTGCCGCCGGCCAAGCAGGCCCGCATGTCCAAGGGCGCCAAGGACGGCTTCGGCTCCCGCGGCCCGTCCCGCCCGCTGACCGAGGGCAACGCGACGTACCGCATCGCCGTCGGCCGCCGCCAGCGCGTGATGCCGGGCTCGATCGTCGGCGCCCTGGCGAACGAGGGCGGCTTCAGCTCCGCCCAGATCGGCGGGATCGACATCCGCGCCGACCACACCCTCGTCGAGCTCCCGGCCGAGCTGAGCCAGGACCAGTGGCAGGCCCTGTCCCGCACGCGGATCGGCGGCGAGCTGATCAACCTCGAGCTCGATTCCGGGCGCAAGCCGCGCAGCGACCGCGAGGGCGGCGGCTACGCCGGCGGCCGTGGCGGCTACCGCAAGGACCGTGGCTTCGACTCGGGCCGTGGCGGCGAGCGCGGCGGAGACCGTGGCGACCGCGAGTTCGGCGGAGACCGCGGCGGCTTCCGCAAGGACCGCGGCACCGGTGGCGACCGCGGCGGCTTCGGCGGCTCGCGCAAGCCGCGCAGCTCCTCGCGGGGCTTCGAGGGCGGCCGCAGCCGCAGCTACTAGGCACGACGACGACGGCGGCGTCCGCCGCCGACCAGGCACACGAGGCCGGGCACCCATCGAGGGTGCCCGGCCTCGGCCGTCCCCGCTGACCCCCGGACCGCCCACATGAGAGCTCTCTCATCGGGCCTTCATGTCCGGCTCATGTCCGGCCCACAGGCTGGATGGACGCCCCGCCGGGGCGTCCCGGACGGCCGGGGTGCTTGAGAGGATGGCTCAGCGATGGACATGGACCCGCACGGACCGGGCTTGAGGGTGGTCCTGTACTCCCACGATTCGGTGGGGCTGGGGCACACGCGCCGGAACCTGGCCATCGCCCACGCGCTCGCGGACCGGCTCCCCGCCGCGACGGGCCGCCGCGTCTCGGGGCTGCTCATCACGGGCGAGCGGAGCGCGACGTCGTACGCCTGCCCCGAGGGCTGGGACTGGGTGGTCATGCCCGGCATCCGCAAGAGCCGCGGCCGCTACGCGCCCCGCACGCTCAACGTCGGGATGGGGCGCCTCATGGACGTCCGTTCCTCCCTCATCGACGGGACGCTGGGCGCCTTCCGCCCGCACGTGATGATCGTCGACCGCCACGCGTTCGGCGTCGACGGGGAGCTCGACGCCCCGCTCGCGAGGCTTCGCCGCGAGAACCCGGACTGCCGCGTTGTGCTCGGCCTGCGCGAGGTCCTCGACGATCCCCAGACGGCCGCCGCGGAGTGGGCCCGCATCGGCGTGGACCGAATCCGCACCGTGTTCGACGAACTCTGGGTCTACGGCGATCCCGCGGCCCACGATCCCCTGGCGAGCGGCGAGATCCCGCCCGACCTCGCGGATCTGCTCCGCTTCACCGGGTACCTGTCCCTCGGACGCCACGGCGCGTCGCCGCCCGAGACGGAGCGGCCGTTCCTCGTGACGATGGTCGGCGGCGGCTCGGACGGCTTCGCGCTGACCGCCGCGGCGGCCGCGGCGTCGATCCCGGACGGGTACCGGCACCTCGTGGTCACGGGCCCGCAGATGCCGCCGGCCGCGCGCCGCCGCGTCCAGGCGCTGGCCGCTCCGGGCACGCGCGTCGTCGATTCCGTGCCGGACGGGCTCGGCTATGTCGAGGCGGCCGCGGCGGTCGTCGTGATGGGCGGCTACAACACCGTCTGCGAGGTCCTCGGCTCGGGCACGCCGGCCCTCGTCGTCCCGCGCGAGGAGCCGCGCCGCGAGCAGCTCATCCGGGCGTCGGCCCTGGCCGGCAGCGGCGCCGTCGACCTCCTGCGCGCCGGGGACGCGACGCCGGAGGCGCTCGCCTCCTGGTTCGCCGCCGCCGTCGCGCCCGATTCCCCGGAGAGTACGACGCCGGGGCCCGCCGTTTCCCGCGCCCGGCCCGCCGCCGTCGCAGCGGCCTTCCCGGAGGGGACGACGCCGGGCGTCCCCGCCGCACAGCACGCGGCGCGATCCCGGCTCGACCTCGACGGCCTCGCCGCCGTCGCCTCCCACGCCGCCCGCCTCGCGGCCGCCGACGCGCGCTCCGCGGCCCGGCTGGCCCCCACCGGAAAGGAACCCCTCCATGCAACGGCCTGATACCGCACACCGCACGGGCTACGTCGTCAAGGTGTACCCGCGCTTCTCCGAGACGTTCATCGTGACCGAGCTCCTGGCCCGCGAGGCCGCGGGGGAGCAGCTGGAGGTCTTCGCGCTGCGCCCCACGAGCGACACGCGGTTCCACCCGGAGCTGGCCCGCGTCAAGGCTCCCGTGCGCTTCGTGGCGCGGGCACGCAAGCTCACCGAGGGGTGGGCGGTGCTCGCGGAGGCCTCGGCGACGGTGCCGGGCTTCGACGCCCGTTTCGCCCGACTGCTTCCGGAGCTGTCGGGGTACGACGCCGACGAGGTCCACCAGGCGGCGGCCCTCGCGACCGCCGCGGTCCGCTCGGGCATCACGCACCTGCACGCGCACTTCGCCTCGCTCGCGGGCAGGACGGCCGAGCTCGCGTCGCTGATGTCGGGGATCCCGTTCTCGGTGACGACGCACGCGAAGGACCTCTTCCACGAGTCGGTCGACGCGGGGCGGCTCGGCCGGATGCTCGGCCGGGCGCACCACGTGGTGACGATCAGCCGCTACAACCTCGAGCACCTGGCCGCGGCCTATCCGGAGCACGTCGACAAGGTCCACCTCTTGTACAACGGGCTGGAGCTCGAGCGCTTCCCGTTCACGGAGCCGCGGCCCGTCCGGGGACCGCTGCGGATCGCCGCGGTCGGCCGGCTCGTGGAGAAGAAGGGCTTCGCCCAGCTGCTCGACGCCGTCGCGGAGCTGGGACGCCGCGGGGTTCCCGCCGAGCTGCGCATCGCGGGAGAGGGCGAGCTCGAGGACGGGCTGAGGAGCCGCGCGGCCCGGCTGGCCGGGAGCGTGAGGGCCGAGCTGCTCGGCGCGTGCACGCAGGCCGAGGTGCGCTCGCTCCTCGAGTGGGCGGACGTCTTCGCCGCCCCGTGCGTCGTGGGCGCCGACGGCAATGCCGACGGGCTGCCGACCGTCCTGCTCGAGGCCATGGCCATGGGCGTGCCCTGCATCGCGACCTCGGTCACGGGCATCCCGGAAGCGGTCCACCCAGGGGCTCCGGGAGTTCCGGGAGGGGTGGCCGACGCCGGTCCCGCCCTGGGCGCGGTGCCCGGGCGCCACGGCGCGGCCGGCCCGGCCACGGGCGTCCTGCTCGAGCCCGGAGACGTGCCGGCCCTGGCCGAGGCCCTGGAGGCCGCGGCCGGAGGGGACTTCGACCGCGTCGGCCTGGCCCGGTCCGCACGGGCCCTGATCGAGGAGCGCTTCGACTCCGCGCGGCAGGCGCGCGCCCTGGCCCGCCTCGAGGACACGGCCGGCCCTGTCGCCGCGGTCAACGCCGCGGACCCCGCGGTCCACCGCGGACCTGCCGTGGCGGGGCGGACGGCGCGGCCGGCGGGCGGCGAACGCCGCGCGGACGTGCCGCCGCGCGACCTCGACGGCCTGCGCGTCGCCTACGTGTGCCTCGATCCGGGCATCCCCGTGTTCGGGTCCAAGGGCGCCTCCGTCCACGTCCAGGAGATCGTCCGCGCCCTGCGGGCCCGCGGCGCGGCCGTGACCCTGTACTGCGCGCGGACCGGCGGCGCGCCGCCGGCGGACCTCGACGGGCTGCGCGTCGTGGAGCGCCGGCTCGGCCGCGGCCCCGCCGCCGAGCGGGAGCTGGCCCAGATCCGGGCCTCCAGGGAGGCCGCCCGCAGGATCGCTGACGACGGCGCCGACCTCGTCTACGAGCGCTACAGCCTCTTCAGCACGGTCCTCGCCGAGCTCGGCGGCCAAGGCGTTCCGGGGATCCTCGAGGTCAACGCGCCGCTCATCGACGAGCAGCGCCGGCACCGCGAGCTCCACCACGAGGGCCGGGCCCTCGAGGTCGCCCGCGCCCAGATCGGGGCGGCCGTGCGGACCGTCTGCGTCTCCGGCGCGGTCGCCGACTGGGCGCGCGGCCACGCGCCGGTCGGGGCCGCCGACCGCGTCCGCGTCGTCGCCAACGGCGTCAACACGGACCGGATCCGCCCCGGAACCGGGACCGCGCCGTCCGCGGTGCCGACCGTCGTCTTCGTCGGCACGCTCAAGCCGTGGCACGGCGTGGAGACGCTGATCGACGCCGTGGCCGCTTCGGCCGGCCGCTGGCGCCTGCGGATCGTCGGCGACGGCCCCCTGCGCGGGGCGCTCGAGGACCGGGCCGCGGCGCTCGGTCCCGCCGCCGCGGGCCGCGTCGAGTTCACGGGCGCCGTCGCCCCGGAGCGGATCGGGCCGCTGCTCGGCGACGCCGAGCTCGCGGCCGCTCCCTACCCGGCAGCGAGCGAGGCCGAGTCCTACTTCTCGCCGCTGAAGATCTACGAGTACCTCGCGGCGGGGCTGCCCGTCGTCGGCAGCCGCGTCGGGCAGGTGCCGGGCATCGTCGACGACGGCCGCACCGGGGTGCTCGTGGAGCCGTCCGACGCCGGTGCCCTCGCCGCCGCGCTCGACGCCCTGGCCGCCGACCCTGCGCGTCGGGAGGGGATGGCCCGGGCCGCCCGCGCCGAGGCCGTGGAGCACCACGGCTGGGACCGCGTGCTGGACCGCATCCTCGACGGGCTCGATCCGTTCCCGGCCGCGGCGCCGCGCATCGTCGACGAGGAGGTCTCCGCATGAGCACCGAAGCACCCCGGCGCGATGCCGCCGGGACCACCCTCGGCCGGGCCCCGGCGTCGTCCGGCCCCGGAACGCCGGAGGCGCCGGACCCTACACGCGAGGCGCCCCCGGCCCCCGGGAAGGGCGGGGCGGACAAGCCCCGCGCCTTCCGCCGCACCCTCGCCATCCTCCGCCCGCACGTGGGCGGCAACGGCCGTCTGATGGCCGGAGGCGTCGTGGCCCTCTTGTTCGAGGTCGCCTTCCGCGTCCTCGAACCGTGGCCCGTGAAGTTCGTGGTCGATGCCGTCACGCGCAGCCTCGGGGCGGACCTCGGCGACGGGATCGCCGGCGCCACGGTGCAGCTCCTCGCGGCCTGCGCTGCGGCGGTCGTCGTGGTCGTCGGGCTGCGGGCCCTGTGCAACTACCTGTCCACGATCGCGTTCGCGCTCGCCGGCTCCCGCGTCGCGACGTCTCTGCGCCAGCGCGTGTTCGCCCATGTCCAGGCCCTGCCCGGCACGTTCCATGCAGGCTCCCGGACGGGCGACACGGTACAGCGCCTCGTCGGCGACGTCGGCAAGCTGCAGGAGGTCGCCGTGACCGCGGGGCTGCCGCTGCTGGCCAACGTCGTCACGCTCCTCGCGATGGCCGGGGTGATGTTCTGGCTCGACCCGCTGCTCGCGCTCGTCGTCGTCGTGGCCGCGGCCGCCTACGCCCTGTTGTCCCGCGGCAGCACCTCCAGCATCACGGGCGCGTCCCGCAAGACGCGCAAGGGCGAGGGCCAGCTCGCGAACATCGCCCAGGAGAGCCTCGGCGCCATGCGCGTGGTCCACGCCTACGGGCTCGAGCGCGAGCTCGAGGGCCGCTTCGCAGGCTCGAACCAGAAGACCCTCAAGGACGGCGTCAAGGCCAAGCGGCTCGCGGCCGGGCTCGAGCGCCGCACCGACGTGATCGTCGGCTTCGCGACCGCCGCGGTCCTGTTCGGCGGCGGCTGGCGCGTCCTCGACGGCGGCATGACGCCGGGCGACCTGGTCATCTTCCTGACCTACCTCAAGACGGCCATGAAGCCGCTGCGGGACATGGCCAAGTACACGGGACGGATCGCCCGCGCGGCCGCGTCTGGCGAGCGCGTGGCGGACCTCCTCGACGTGCCCGTCACCATCGCCGACGGCCCGGGATCGCGCGGCCTGGCCCGCGCCGACGGGCGGATCGAGCTGCGCGGCGTGCGCGCCGGGTACGCCGGCGGCGAGGACGTGCTGCGGGGCGTGGACCTCGTGATCCCCGCCGGGCAGAAGGTCGCCGTGATCGGCCCGTCCGGCTCGGGCAAGTCCACGTTGTCCCTGCTGCTGAACCGCCTGCTGGAGCCGAGCGCCGGGACCGTGGCGCTCGACGGGCTGGACCTGCGCCGCATCACGCTGTCCTCGCTGCGCTCCCTCGTGGGACTCGTGCCCCAGGAATCGGTCCTGTTCAACGGGACGATCCGCGACAACATCCGCTACGGCCGGCTCGACGCCGGCGAGGAGGAGATCATGGACGCCGCCCGGCGCGCCCACGCCCACGACTTCATCCACGAGTTCCCCGACGCCTACGACACCCACGTCGGCGAGCGCGGCGGCACCCTGTCCGGCGGGCAGCGGCAGCGGATCGCGATCGCCCGCGCCATGCTGCGCGACTCGGCCGTCGTGGTGCTCGACGAGGCCACGACGGGGCTCGATCCCGAGTCCGCGGGCCACGTCCTGGACGCCCTCGAGCGCCTCGCGGAGGGGCGCACCACGGTCAGCATCACCCACGATGCCGCGACCGCCCTGGCCGCGGACCGGATCCTGTGGATGGAGCGCGGGCGGATCGTCCTCGACGGCTCCCCGGAGCAGTTGCTGTCCGACGGCGACGGCCGCTTCTCCGAGTGGGTGGCGCGGCAGCGGGAGGACGACGACGGGGCGGAGCCCCCGGGTGCCGCAGCGGTGCCCGCGTGCGCCGCGGCTGAGCCCGCGGCTGAGGCTGCGGTGGCACCCGCGGGGATTCCCCGGCAGTCCGTGCGGGAAGGAGGCGGGCGATGAGCGTCGACGTCGTGCGTCGCGCCCCCGCCGGTGCCCACCTGCTGCCCGCCGTGCGCCTGATCCTTGACGAGGCCCCGGGCGGCGGGATCCTCGACCCGCTCACGGACGGCCATCCAGTCGACCACTTGCGCTACAAGCCCGGCCGCTCCGTCGTCGGACGCGTCCACGGCCCCGGCGGTCCGCGCTGGATCGCCGGCTTCTCGCCCCGGGCCGCCGCGAAGGCCGGGAAGCTGCGCCACCACGCCGCGCGCCGCGGCCTCGAGCTGCCGATGCTCGAGGTCCCTGGAGCCCCCGGCCACGTGCTCCTGGCCGGTCCCGTCGGCGAGGACAAGAGGCTGCACCGCGCGCTCAAGGCGGCCGGGCTCCTCGAGGCCGGAGGCGGGCCCCGCGGGCACGTCCTGAACTACAACCCGTGGCGCCGGCTCGTCCTGGAGCTGCCGCCGGGCGTCCTCGCCGGGGTGGAGCAGCGGGCGGTCGCCAAGACCGCCGCGGCACCGCACGGCTCGCACGGCGGCGCCGGCGCCACCCTGGCCCAGCTCGTGGCGGGGCTGCACCGGGAGGGGGTGCCCGTCCTCGTCCCCCGGGAATCCGCCGACCCGAGGACCCTCGTCTATCCGCACTACGGCTGGGGAGACTGGGCCGGGGAGGGCGCCGGGCCCGACGAGGGGACGTGCCACGCGGCGGCCGAGGCCCTCGCCCGGCTGCACCGCAGCGCCGTCCACCCGTTCCGGCACGTCGACCCCGCCGCGCGCGCCGCGGCCGCCGTCCGCGCCGTCTCCACCGTAGTCCCCGGCGCGGGGGAGGCCGCGGGGCGGATCGCGCGGGCGCTGCTCGACGCCGCCGCCCGCCACGACGGGTCCGCGCACAGGTCCACGCACGGCGTGGTCCATGGAGACTTCTCCGCGGACCAGGTCCTGCTCGGGCCGGACGGGATCCGGTTCATCGACCTGGACCGGATCGCACTGGGGCCGGCCGGATGGGACCTGGGCTGCTTCGCGGCGTCCGAGCTCCTCGCCGGCCGCGGGACGGAGCGGTCGGAGGAACTGCTCGCCGCCTATGGCGCGGGCGCTCCCCGCTTGCGGCCCGCGGTCGGTGCGTTCCGCGCCTGGACGGGACTGCACGTGCTCCTGAGGGCCGTCGAGCCCTTCCGGGAGAACCGGGCGGACTGGGCCGAACAGGTCGTGGACCGGGTCCGCCTCGCGGCGACGGCGGGGCTGCGGTGAACCCCCGGACGGGCTCTGGCGGGACGGGGCCGGGCGCGCGTACGGGCCTGCGGACCGGCGCGCTGCCCTCCAGCGTCCGGGTGGCCGGGGAGGTGCTCGAGGTCGACCGTTCCTGGCCCCGCCCCGACGGGACGCTCTTGTTCGACGCGGCCGACGCGGCAGGACGCCTGCGCGCGGGCCGCGTGCGGGACGGCCGGATCGAGGTCCTGCCCGCGGGCGAGGACCCGCGCCTGCGCCCGGCCCCGGGCGGCCCCCGTTTGGCCGCCCCCGGTACCGGCGCCCGGCTGCTCGTGCACCGCTGGGGACGCCGCGCGGTCCTGCGCGAGACCGCTGCCGGGCCACGGGCCGACGCCGGGCCGGGCGCCGGGGCCGGGGCAAGGGCTGGCTCCGCGGCCGCGGCCGGGGCGGAACCGGGAGGCACCGTCTACCGGAAGCTGTTGCGCCCGGGGAAGGCGCCCGCCGTCGCCCGGGTCTCCGACACCATGGCGGGACTCGCCGCCCGGGCGGGGCTCGGCGCGCCGCGCGTGCTCGGCCACGGCGGCGGGCACGTCGTGTTCAGCGCCCTGCCCGGCCGCGAGCTGTCGGCCCTCGCGGGCAGCGGGGCATGGGACGCCGCGTGGGGCGCCTGGGCACAGGCGTGGCCCCGGCTCCTGGGCGAGCGGGCCCCCGGCGGCTTCGCCGTGCACGACGCGCGGCGCGAGGCGGGCGTGCTGCGCGACTGGGCGGGGCACCTGGCCGCCTTCGACCCGCTCGGCCTCGACGCCGCGGAACGGGCGCACCTGGAGCGCCGGGTCGAGTCGGTTGTGGGCCAACTGGCCGAGGACGGGGCCGCCGCGCCCCTCGTTCCCTGCCACCGCGACCTGCACGAGCGCCAGTTGCTCTACGACGCGGCGACCGGGCGGATCGGCCTGCTGGACTTCGACACGGCCGCGCTCGCCGAGCGTGAGCTCGACCTCGGCAACCTTCTGGCCCACCTCGTGCTGCGCGTCGACCAGGGCTCGCTGCACGCCGGCGAGGCCGCCGCCGCGCGGCGTCACGTGCTCTCCGTGTCGGACGCGGTGGGCGCGGATCCGGGGCGGCTCGAGGCCTATACGGCGTCGGCCTCGTTGCGGCTGGCCTGCGTCTACGCCTTCCGTCCGAAGTGGCGTCCGCTGGCCCGGATCATGCTGTGGCGCAACGAGTGATCCTCCCTCCGCGCCGCGCAGGGTCTGGCCGCCCTGTGGCGCCGGATCCCCGCGCCGCGCCGCTCCCGATCCGGGGCCCGCTGGGACCCCCTATGGCACGGGCCACAAGGGGCGGTTTTGGTTTTTGTGCAGCGCCGAAATGCTGGTAGAGTTTTTCTCCGTTGCCCCCCTAGCTCAGTGGTAGAGCGCAGTCTTGGTAAGACTGAGGTCACGGGATCGATTCCCGTGGGGGGCTCTGAATGGAAGGCCCGCGTCCGTGTCGCCTCGCAAGAGAGCCCGACGCGGGGCGGGCCCTTTCCATTCGTGGCGGTGTAGCTCAGCTGGTTAGAGCGCACGACTCATAATCGTGAGGTCCCGGGATCGAGTCCCGGCACCGCTACCGAACAAGGATCCCCGGCCCCGTGCCGGGGATCCTTTGCGTTGGAGGCTGCCCGGCGGGCCTTCTGCCGGCGCTTCAGCGCCTAAGCTGGTGCAGGTGTGTGCCGCGCATCGAACGACGTGTGTTGACTGCTGGAGGGAACAGGACTGATGGCCGTGGGGGAACCGAGCCGGGAATTTCCGACGCGGGCGGAGCTGCGGCGCGCGCGCCAGGCCGCCGAGGAGGAGCGTCGGGCCGCGGAGGCCGCCGAGCGGCTGCGGCAGGCCCGGACGGCCGTCGCACCCGATCCGGAGGCAGTCGACGAGTTCGACGACGTCGCTGAGAGCCGCCCCGAGGACGGCGACCTCGAGCCCCAGGGCCGGGTCGTCCCCGCCGACGCCGACACGGCGGCCGGGGCTCCGCTCGAGTCTGCGATCGAGCCGCCCGCCGCGCAGCGGCAGCCCGACGACGACGCCGCACGGCCGCCCGCCGCGGACCCCGTGCCGTCCGCGCCCGCACCCGCGGGCACGACCGGTCCGGCCGCGCCCGCCGCCGACACCCTGGGCAGCCCCGAGGCCCGGCGCCGGGCACTGCGCGAGCTGAACCCGGCGTTGACCGAGCGCGAGACGTTCCTGCGCCAGGGCGACGACGTCGACCTGCCGCCGGAGCAGGGGCTGCGCGGCGTGCTGGCCCGTCTCGGCTTCGACGTCAAGCCCTCCGAGCGCGAGCGCCAGCAGCGCACGTGGAGGCGCCAGGTCGGGGCCCGCCTGGACCGGCCGCGCACCATCTCGGTGGTCAACGGCAAGGGCGGCGCCAATAAGACGCCGACGGCGGTCCTCCTCGCGGCCGCGTTCGGCCGCAACCTGGGCCAGCCGGTGCTCGCGTGGGACAACAACGGCACCCGCGGAACCCTGGGCTGGCGCACCGTCCAGGGCGGGCACGAGGCGCATGCGATGGACCTGCTGGCCTCCGCCTCCGAGCTCGCGCACGCCCCGGCCGGCGAGCAGCGCATGGACGGGTTCGTCCACTACCAGACGGAGGACCGCTTCAGCGTGCTGCGGACGGACCCTACGCTGTTGGCGTCGGAGCAGCACCTGACCGCCAAGGACTTCGACGTCCTCCATGCCGCCGTCTCCAACTACTTCGCCCTCACGGTGATCGACTCCGGAAACGACGAGTCGGCGGAGCGCTGGATGCGGATGATCGACCACACGGACCAGCTCGTCATCGCGAGCACCACGGTGGAGGAGCACGCGGAGGCCGGTGCCCTGCTGCTCGAGGCGCTCGCTCAGCGCGGCGGGCACTACGCGGAGCTGGCCCGCAACGCCGTCGTGGTCGTGAGCCAGCACGAGCAGCGCGGCAGCCGGGAGCAGCTGGGCCGGATCGCCTACGGCTTCCGCCGGCTCGCCCGGGCGGTCGTCACGGTGCCGTACGACCCGTCGCTCGTGAAGGGCCAGATCCGCTTCGAGGCGCTGCGCCCGGCCACGCGCCACGCGTGGCTCGAGGCCGCGGCCGCCGTCTCCTCCGGGCTCAACGGGCCGCGTGTCTGAGCAGCTGCTCTGCGCCGGCCTCTCGTGGCCGGCGCAGGACGGCGCGCCGCGCCTCGCCCTGTCCGGGGCGGACGGCACCGACCACTCCGTCGTGCTCGAGCCCGGCACGCGGCTCGCCTTCACGGTGGGGCCGGGCCGCTGGTGCCTCGGCCACACGAGCGTCGAGTCCCGCACCGAGCGCACGCACCACCCCTGTCCGACGGGCGCGGCGGCGGAGCGCGGCACCCAGTGCGGCCCGTGCTTCGGCCGCGATCAGACCCGGCTCATCCATGATTTCCACCGTTCGGGCCAGGCCCCGCCGGGGCTGCGCGACTACCTCATGCAGCCGCATTGGCTCTACGTCGCCGGCTTCGCCCACGGCGCGGCGAAGGTCGGGACGGCGGCCGCGCCGGGCAAGTGGCGCCGCCTCGCCGAGCAGGGCGCCGTCGTGGCCAGCTACGTGGCGCTCGCCGCCGACGGGCGCACGGTGCGGGTCCTCGAGGACGCGGTCACGCGGGAGTGCGGGCTCGGCCAGGCGGTGCGCGCCGCGGGCAAGGCGGCGGGGCTCGCCTCGGCCGCCGGGGCGGAGTACGACGCCGGGGCGCTGGCCGCCGCGCACCGCGAGAGGACCGCACGGGTCCGGGAGTTCCTGGCCGGCGTCCTCGCCGACGCGGGCATCGAGGCGGCGCCGTTCGACGAGGACTGGATCCTGCCGTCGGCCGCGGAACCCGTCGTGGCGGCGTGGGGCGCGGGGCGACAGCACGCCTATCCGCACCGCCTCGACGGCGGGACCCACGGTTTCACGGTCACCGGCGTCATCGGCCAGGGCCTCCAACTCGGTCTCGACGGCCTGGCGGCGCCGTTCGTCGCGGACGCCTCCGTGCTCAAGGGCCGGCGCATCTCCTGGACGCGGGCCGCGAGCGAGGCCCCGGCCGTGCAGGACTCCCTTTTCTAGCCCGCGAGTCCAGAACGCCCGCTCTGGTCTGCAGATCCTGAGGGCCCGGGGCCGTGGTGCACTGCAGGATCTGCAGACCAGACCAGGAGCGCGGGGCCGGCGCCGCGCGCCGATAGGATGGACGGCATGATCTCGACCCCGTGGGACGCCGCCTCCCCGCTGTACAAGAAGCTCGTCGTGGCCTCCATGTCCCTGTCGCTGCTGGGGATCGTCCTGGCCGTCGTGGGCGCGGCCGGCGGGAACCGCTCCCTCATGTACACCGCCGTCGGGATCCTGCTGACCGGCGTGGTCCTGCACGTCGTCGGGCTCGTGGTCCGCGGCCGCGATGTGAAGACCTTCCGCAGGGACAACCCGCCCACGCCCCGGCGTTAGGCGGTCCGGCGGCGGAAGCGGGCGCCTGGCCGCCCCGCAGTTGAGTGGCCGCCTCCGTGGCGCGGGGCGAGAAGACGGCGCCCGGCCGCCCCGGCGTCGTGTCCGTCCGGAACTCCTACGCGTCCCCGCCCTCCCGCGCTTCCGCGTTGCGCCGCACGTGCGAGCGCGCGTGCTCGATCGCGGGCGGCAGCTCGTCGAAGCGGTGCTTGTAGTGGCGCAGGGCCCGCACGACGCCTACCGTGTCCGCGAGCCGCACGTGCTCGGGTTTGATCCCCTTGATGAGTACGGTGATCCCGCGCCGCTCCAGGATGCCGATGATCTCGGCGAGCGTGTGGGCACCCGTCGCGTCCAGCATCCGCAGGTGGGACAGCCGCAGCACCACGACTTCGACGCCGCGCACGCTGGAGATCTCCTGCAGGATCCGCTCGGCGGCGCCGAAGAACATCGAGCCCTCGAGCCGGAAGACCGCGATCCTCTCATCCCCGGGCACAGGTTCCCCGCCGATCTCCTCCCGTGCGACGCCCGAGAGCCGCGCCACGGAGCGCAGCGCGAAGAACGCGGCGACGAGGACGCCGATCTGGATCGCCTCGATGAGGTCGAATGCCACCGTGATGAACGCGGTCACCACGAAGAGGGCGGCGTCGGCGCGCGAGGAGCGCAGGATGGAGGCGGCCGTGTGCCGGGAGACCATGCGGGTCGCGGTGACCATGAGGATCCCGGCGAGCGCGGCGAGCGGGATCCTGGACACGAGCGGCGCGGCGGCGTAGACGACGACGAGCAGCAACGCGTGCACGATCGCCGAGGCGCGGGTCCTCGCGCCGCTGCGGACGTTGACGGCCGTGCGGGCGATCGCCCCGGTGGCCGGCATGCCGCCGAAGAGCCCCGAGGCGATCGAGGCGAGGCCCTGGCCGGCGAGCTCGCGGTCGGGATCGTACGGGCCCGTCGTGGCACCGGAGGGGCCGGCGAGGCCTGCGGCGACGCGGGCGGAGAGCAGCGATTCGATCGCGGCGAGCGCGGCGATCGCGAGGGCGGGACCGGCGAGCTCGGAGAGCAGTTGCGAAGTGACGGCGGGAAGGCCCGGGGCGGGCAGGGAGTCCGGGAGCGCTCCGATGCGGGCCACCGGCAGGGCGGCGGCCTCCGCGACGAGGGTGGCCAGGACGACGGCGATCAGGCTCGCCGGGAGCGCGGGGTGCAGGCGGGGGAGCAGCAGCATGACGGCGGCGACGCCGACCACGAGCGCGAGCCCCAGTCCGGCCTCCGGCCACTGCGCGCCGGCGACCGCGTGCCACGCGGCGACGGCCATGTTCTGCCCCGCCTCAACCTGCGTGCCGGTGGCGAGCGGGACCTGCTGCAGGAAGATGATGGCGCCGATGCCGAGCGTGAAGCCCTCCACGACGGGCCAGGGAATGAACGCGACGGCGCGGCCGAGCCGGCTCAGCCCCAGCGCGAGGACGACGAGGCCGGCCATGAGGCTCAGCAGGGCCACGCTCGAGGCCCCGTGCACGGCGACGATCGGGGCGAGGATGACGGCCATCGCGCCCGTGGGGCCGGAGACCTGGACGTGGGAGCCGCCGAACACGGCCGCGACGATCCCGGCGACGACGGCCGTGACGAGCCCGGCCGCGGCGCCGACGCCGGAGGAGACGCCGAAGGCGAGCGCGAGCGGCAGTGCGACGATGCCGACCGTGAGGCCGGCGGCGACATCGGGCCGCCAGGAGGTGCCCAGCTCCGCGTAGTCGTCGCGCCGCGGCAGGAAGCGGCCCGCGTAGGACGCCGCAGCCCCCGCCCAGCTCATCGCGCGGACCCCGCCGGCCGGGGGCCGGCCGCGTCCGCCGGCCACGCCCTGCCGGTCTCCGCAGCCCCCGTTCTCCGGGCCGCGCCGGCCCCCGGAGCCGGGGCTCCGGCGTCATGCCCTCCTGGGAGCTCCGGGGCGCCCAGGAGGGCCGCGGCCCGCTCCGCCTCCTCCGCCTCGAGGGAGTCCAGGAGGAAGCGGCGGGCGATCGCCAGCAGCTCGGCGACCCCGGGATGGGCCAGCGCGTAGTGCACGTGGCTGCCGCGGCGCTCCGAGACCACGACGCGGTGGCGGCGGAGGACGCGCAGGTGCTGGGAGAGGTGGCTCGGCTCGATCTCGATGCGCTCGAGGAGCTCCGAGACCGTGAGCGTTCCGGCCGGATCGGCGCTCAGGAGCTCGAGCGCGCGGATGCGGGCCGGGTGGGCGAGCGCCTTGAAGAGGTTGGCCTTGACCTCGTACAACGGGGCCTGGCCGGGGGCGAGCTTCATCGGGTTCCCTTCGCGGTATGACGAATTCATCATATGGCACGCGGCGGGGCGGTCAACGCGGGCCGTCGCGGCTAGGGGACAGGCGGGGCGGTGGCCTAGGGTTGGAGGCAGGCCCACCACCGAAGAATCCCGAGGACCGCCATGAGCATCAATCCCGCCCTGAAGGGGCGCAGCTACCCGGCCGGCGAGCCGTACGTCGTCGGACGCGAGAAGATCCGCGAGTTCGCGGCCGCCGTCAAGGCGACCCACCCGGCCCACAGCGACCCGGCCGCGGCCGCCGCGCTCGGCCACGCCGACGTCGTCGCCCCGCCGACCTTCGCCGTCATCATCGCCCAGCGCGCCGACGCGCAGCTCATCGAGGACCCGGAGTCCGGGATCGACTTCTCCCGCGTGGTCCACGCCGACCAGCGCTTCACCCACCACCGCCCCATCGTCGCCGGTGACGAGCTCGTCACCGAGCTGCACGTCGACCAGGTCCGCGCCATGGGCGGCGGGGCCATGATCACGACCCGCGCCGAGATCGCCACGACCGCCGGCGAGCCCGTGGCCACCACGGTGTCCTCGCTGCTCGTGCGGGGAGAGGACTAGGACATGACCGCCATCGACTTCTCCACCCTCGAGGCCGGTCAGGGCATCGGCGAGGCCGTCGTCGCCGTGAACCGCGCCGACCTGGTCCGCTACGCCGGGGCGAGCGGCGACTTCAATCCCATCCACTGGAACGGGCGCTTCGCCGAACAGGTCGGCCTCCCCGGCGTCATCGCCCACGGCATGTTCACGATGGGCGCCGCCGTGCAGCTCGTCGTCGACTGGTGCGGGGACCCGGCCGCCGTCGTCGACTACCAGACGCGCTTCACCAAGCCCGTCGTCGTCGAGGACCCGGACGGCAGCAATCCCGCGGACGCCCCGGGCACCGAGATCACCGTCTCCGGCGCCATCGGGGCGCTCGACGCCGAGGCCCGCACCGCCCGGGTGGACCTCACCGTGACCGCCGGGGGGCAGAAGGTGCTGGTCAAGGCGCAGGCCGTGGTGCGGTTCTGACCTCCAGAAGCGATGCGGCCGTCGTGGCGTGGCGCAACGGCGTCATGTCCGCGTATTTCGCCTCCGGAATCGTCGTCTCGACGCTCGTCTCGCGCCTGCCCACGGTGCGCGACGACCTGGGCCTCAGCCACGGCGAGGTGGGCCTGCTGCTGCTCTGCCTGACGCTGGGATCCTTCATCACGGTCTCCCTGTCCGGGTTGATCGTGCTGCGCCTGGGCTCCGGAAACGCCATCAAGTACGGTGCCACCCTGGTGGGGGCGGCCCTGCTCCTGGCCGGTTTCGGCTCCACCGTGCTGAACAGCGTGCCCGTCACCGGCACAGCGCTCGCGCTCCTCGGGGCCGGCACGGCCGTGTGGAACGTCGCGTCCAACGTGCAGGGAGCGGCCATGGAGGCCGCGCTCGGCCGCGTCGTCATGCCCGTGCTGCACGGCTTCTTCAGCGTCGGCACGGTCGTCGGCGCCGGGATCGGGGCGGCGTGTGCCGCACTGCTCCTGCCCGTCGGCTGGCACTTCAGCGCCTCAGGCCTCGGCGTCGTCGCCCTCGTCTGGTGGGCCTCGCGGACCTTCCGCCCGGACGCCCGCCCGGGAACGGCCCCGGCGCCCCAGACCGTCTCGACCCACACGGGAGCCCTCGAGATCGTCGCCCCGCCGGTCACGAGCACCTCCAGCACGGGGGCCTCCGTCGGCGGCCGCGCCGCCATGGGGCGCGCGTGGCGCGAGGGCCGGACCGTGCTCCTGGGCATCATGGTCCTCGGCATGGCGCTCGCCGAGGGCGCCGCGGGCGACTGGGTGGCCCTCGCCCTCGCTGACGGCTACGGCACCGCGGATTCGGTCGGCGCGCTCGGCTACGGCGTCTTCGTGACCGCCATGATGACCGCCCGGCTGCTCGGCGGCCGCGTGATCGAGCGCCTGGGGCGCGTCGCCGTCATGCGGCTGAGCGCCGTCACCGCGTTCGCCGGCCTCCTGCTCTTCGTCTTCGGCCCCACGGTCGCGGTCGGCTTCGCGGGCCTCGCGTTGTGGGGCCTCGGTGTGGCGCTGACCTTCCCGGTGGCCATGACGGCGGCGGCCGACGACCCCCGCCACGCCGCGGCCCGCGTCTCCGTCGTCTCGACGCTCGGCTATGGAGCGTTCCTGTGCGGGCCGCCGCTCCTGGGGCTGCTCGCGGACCAGATCGGCCTGCTCAACGCCCTGCTGCTGCCCGCGGTGCTCGTCGTGGTGTCCTTCACCATCGCCGGCGCGGCCCGTCCGGCCGCGGCTGCCAGTAGGCTGGAGCGGTGACCCAGACGCTGCTTTCCGAACTCACCACCAACGCGGTCGGCGGCCCGGCCGACCGGCTCGTCGAGGCCTCCACGCGCGAGGAGATCACCGCCGTCGTGCAGGAAGCGGACGCCTCCGGGACGCCCCTGCTGATCGTCGGCGGCGGCTCCAACCTGGTGGTCGACGACGCGGGCTTCGCCGGGACCGTCCTGCGGATCACGAGTCGGGGGATCACCGTCGACGACGACTCCGCGGCCTGCGCCGGAGCGGTCGTCACCGTCGAGGCCGGCCACCCGTGGGACGAAGTCGTCCAGCACACGCTCTCCCGCGGCCTGACGGGCCTCGAGGCCCTCTCCGGCATCCCCGGGTCCACGGGCGCCACGCCCGTGCAGAACGTCGGAGCCTACGGCGCCGACGTCTCCCAGACCATCTCCCGCGTCACGACGTGGGACCGCGAGGCCGGGCGCGTGAAGTCCTTCGCCGCGGCGGACCTCGGCTTCGGCTACCGCGACTCGCTGCTCAAGCGCACCACGGTCAACGGCTCGCCCCGCTACGTGGTCCTCGCCGTGTCCTTCCAGCTCACGCTCGGCGAGCTGGGCGCGCCGCTGGCCTACGCCGAGCTCGCCCGGGCGCTCGGCCGCGCGCCGGGGGAGCGGGCCCCGGCCGTCGACGTGCGGCGGGAGGTTCTGCGCCTGCGGGCCGGCAAGGGCATGGTCCTCGACCCCGCGGACCGCGACACGTTCAGCAGCGGCTCCTTCTTCACCAACCCCGTCGTCGACGCCGCCGCGGCCGGAACCCTGCCCGACGACGCCCCCCGGTATCCGGCCGGCGGCGACGGCCTCGTCAAGCTCTCCGCGGCCTGGCTGATCGACCGCGCCGGCTTCCCCAAGGGCTTCGGGCTTCCGGGCACGCCGGGCGAGGACCTCGCCGGCGGACGGGCATCGCTGTCCACGAAGCACACGCTCGCCGTGACCAACCGCGGGGGCGCCGGCGCCTCCGATCTGCTCGCCGTGGCCCGCGCGGTCCGCGACGGCGTCAGCGAGCGGTTCGGGATCGAGCTGCACAGCGAGTCGCTGCTCATCAACTGCGCCTTGTAGGCGGGGGACGCAGCCGTGGACGCCCGCGAGCCCGGACCGCACGGCATCGCCCGCGCCCGGCTGGGCGCCCAGGGGCTGCTGCCCGGCTTCGGCCGGCAGGACGACGCCGCGGCGACGGACCGCGTCGACGCGCTCCTGGACGTCACGGCCGCCCGCATGGGAGGCCGCCGCGGCCGCTCGGCACCGGCAGCTGGGCATCGCGGAAGGCGACGTGTCCGGCATCGTACCCCTGGCCCTGCGCACGGCCGCCGGCGGGGCGACGCGCGCGGCACTCTTCGCGGCGTCCGAGGATGCCGGGCAGGCGACCGGGGCCCAGCGCGGCGTACACCTGCTGTTCCTGTTGTGCGCCCGCAGGATCCTGATCCAGGGGCCGCCGGCGCCGGGGACGGGGCACGCGCAGCTGTTCGTGCCGTACCGCGAGTGGGTCCCCGGGGCCGCCCGGAGCCCGGGCGCCGTTGATCCGGGCGCCGTGGACCCGCACGACGCCGGGGCCGCGCTCCCCGGACCCGCCCGCCTGGCGCTGGACTACTTCCGCAGCCACGGGCCGGCCACCGAACGGGACCTCGCGTGGTGGCTGGGGTTGCCGCTCGGGACCGTGCGGGCGATGATCGCGGAGGCCGCGCCCCTGCTGGCGTGCCGGCGATGGGACGGCACCGACTACTGGATGGATCCCCGGACCGCCCAGACGCTGCGCGCGGATCCGAACGGTCCGGGAGCCCGTTCGGTCCTGGCGCTGCCCGGTTTCGACGAGCTGCTGCTGGGCTACCGGGACCGCGGCGCCGTGCTCGATCCGGTCCATGCCGATCGCGTGGTGCCGGGCGGGAACGGGGTGTTCAAGCGCGTGGTCGTCGCGGGCGGCCGGGCCGTGGCGACCTGGGCCCCCGGCGCCGCCGAGCCGTTCCCGGGGGAGTGGGGGACGGCGCGGGCACGGGCCTTCGAAGCGAGGATGCGCGAGCACCGAAGGTTCCTCGAGGGGTAGGGCCGCGGTTCCCCGAGCGATGGGCCTGCCGGCCGTTGCCCGCTGTAGGGCACCACCGCCGGGCGGTAACGTCTCGGCGTCGGGCGCGGGCACATCGTGGACTTTCCGGTGGGGGCGGGAGCAAGATGGGGTCATGGAACATTCGACCAGTCTTGAACACGCGCTTGACTTGGCGGAAGCCAACCTCAAGGAGGCCAAGCGGCTCCTGGACCACGGCAAGAAGGCCCACGCCGCGGGCGACATCGACGACGCCCGGCTCGAGCAGCTGCAACGGCTCTTCGACACCGCGGCCGAGGACGTCCTGCGGGTCCGCCGGGAGAACTGAGGGCCCCAGCGCCGATCGAGCTCGGGGCGGGCGCCCATCCAGCGCCCGCGAGGGGTCGCGCAGGCGGCCGTCCGTGCGTCAGGCGGGGCCCCGGCGTCGTCCTCGGTGCGTGGCCTTCCGGAGGAGCGCTAGAGGCGGCCGAGCGCGATCAGCAGCATGCGGCGCAGCGGTTCCGCCGCACCCCAGAGGAGCTGGTCGCCGACCGTGAAGGCGGAGATGTACTCGGGGCCCATCTCGAGCTTGCGGATGCGGCCGACGGGGATGTCCAGGGTTCCGGACGCGGCGACCGGCGTGAGGGCGTCGACGGTCGCGTCCTTGGTGTTCGGGACGACCTTAGCCCACTCGTTGTCCGCGGCCAGGAGGCGCTCGATCTCCTCGCCGGAGAGGTCTTCCTTCAACTTCAGTGTCAACGCCTGCGAGTGGGACCGCATGGCGCCGATCCGGACGCACAGCCCGTCCATGACGACCCGGTCGCCGTTGGAGGTGCCGAGGATCTTGTTGGTCTCCACCCCGGCTTTCCATTCCTCCTTGGACTGGCCGTTGCCGAGGTCCGCGTCGATCCACGGGATGAGCGATCCGGCCAGCGGCACGCCGAACTGGGTGGCGTCGAGCCCGCCGCGCTGGGCGGCCAGGACCTTGCGGTCGATCTCCAGGATCGCCGACGCCGGATCGGAGAGGTCGTCTGCGACGTGGGCGTTGATGTCGCCGAACTGGGTCAGCAGCTCGCGCATGTGGCGGGCGCCGCCACCGGAGGCCGCCTGGTAGGTCATGGCGGTGCCCCACTCGACCAGCCCGTTGCGGAACAGTCCGCCGAGGCCCATGAGCATGCAGGACACCGTGCAGTTGCCGCCGACGAAGTCGCGGGTGCCGTTCGCCAGGCCGGTGTCGATCACGTCGCGGTTGACGGGATCCAGCACGATGATCGAGTCGTCGTTCATGCGCAGCGCGGAGGCGGCGTCGATCCAGAGTCCGTCCCAGCCGGCCGCGCGGAGCCTCGGGTGGACGGCCTTGGTGTAGTCCCCGCCCTGCGCGGTCACGATGATCGGCAGCTTGGCGAGCTCGTCGACGTCGTAGGCGTCCTTGAGTGGTCCGGCGCCCTCGGCGAACGACGGCGCAGGGCCGCCCGCGTTGGACGTGGAGAAGAACACGGGGTCGATGCCGGCGAAATCGCCCTCGTCCTGCAGTCGGTGCATCAGGACGGAGCCGACCATGCCGCGATAGCCGACGAAGCCAACGGAGGAAGTCATGCCTTCCATGGTAGGGCTGACCGCTGACGCTTCGCAGTCGGTTACGTCACCGGCAGGGCCGGCGCTGGAAACATCCAGCACCGGCCCCTGGGATCACCCTCGGGTCGAAGAGCCGCGCGTCAGTCGCGCAGCCCGCTTCGGCCTGCAGGTCCTCGTCAGCTGTCGACGCCGCGTTCGCGTCCCTCCCGTTCGGCGTCCAGGGCCTTGCGCCGCTGGCTGATCGCCCAGAACGCCCCCAGGACGAACACCTGGGTCACGAGGAGGAGGACCACCAATCCGCCGACGCGCTGGCCGGTGAGGATCATCCACAGCCCCAACGCCGCGAAGACCAGCGCGACCACCGGGAACAGCATGTAGCCGATCAGGAACAACAGCTCGGGACGGGCGGACAGCGCCTTCAAGGCATCCTTCACAGGGTCTTCTCCCAGAGTTCGATTCGGTATTCCAACGCGGTCTTGGACGTCAGCCACCCGTCGTCGGGATCCGCGAGGGTGCGCTTCCATCCGTCCCCGAGCCGGGGGGCCGTCGTGTCGCCGGGGATTTCGGCATTGATCACGGTGACCACGATGGTGTCGGCCAACGGCTCGAAGGTGGCGTAGACCTGGCCGCCGCCGCAGACCCAGATCTCGTCCGATCCCTCGGCGGCCCGGGCGGCGTCGAGTGCCGCTTCGGGGGAGCCGACGACGATGCCGCCCGCTTCCCGCACCTCGGCCGCGGTGGACTCGTCGGACGTCAGCACGATGTTCGTCCGGCCGGCGAAGGGGCGGAAGCGGGGCGGGATCGACTCCCAGGTCCGACGCCCCATGATGACCGGGTGGCCGAGCGTGGTGCGCTTGAAGTGGGCCATGTCCTCCGGCAGGGACCACGGCATGGTCCCGGCGTCGCCGATCACGCCGTCCCCCGCCTGGGCCCAGATCATGCCGATGCGGGCGCGCCCGGACGAGCCGTCCGGCGTCGTCCCCGCATCACGGCCCTGGGCCGAGTGTGCCCCGCTCATACGGCCACCGGGGCCTTGATGGTGGGGTGGTGCTGGTAGCCGAGGACCTCGAAGTCCTCGAAGGCGTAGTCGAAGATGGACTCGGGAACGCGCTTGATGCGCAGCTGCGGGCCCGCGTACGGCTCGCGGGAGAGCTGCTCGGTGACCTGCTCCACGTGGTTGTCGTAGATGTGTACGTCGCCGCCCGTCCACACGAACTCGCCGACCTCGAGCCCGGTCTGCTGCGCCACCATGTGGGTCAGCAGGGCGTAGGAGGCGATGTTGAAGGGCACGCCGAGGAACATGTCGGCGCTGCGCTGGTACAGCTGGCACGACAGCTTGCCGTCCGCGACGTAGAACTGGAAGAACATGTGGCAGGGGGGCAGGGCCATGTTGGCGATCTCGGCGACGTTCCAGGCCGAGACCAGGTGCCGGCGCGAATCCGGGTTGTCCTTGAGCGACTCGACGACCTGCGCGATCTGGTCGATATGTCCCCCGTCCGGCGTGGGCCAGGAGCGCCACTGGACGCCGTAGACCGGGCCGAGCTCGCCGTCCTCGCCGGCCCATTCGTCCCAGATGGTCACGCCCTGCTCGCGCAGCCAGGCGACGTTCGAATCCCCGCGCAGGAACCACAACAGCTCCACGGCGACGGACTTGAAATGCACGCGCTTGGTCGTGATGAGCGGGAAGGACTCGGACAGGTCGAAGCGGAGCTGACGGCCGAACACGCTGCGTGTCCCGGTGCCCGTGCGGTCCGTCTTCGGGGTGCCGTGGGCCATCACGTCGCGCAGGAGGTCCTCGTAGGGGGTGGCGATAGTCACCGGGCCAGTCTATCGGCGCCGGAGTCGCCTGCCGACGCGGGACGGCCCAGGGCTCGCACGCTATCCCAGCAGGATCGGGAGCAGGACGAGCGGACCCACCGTGAGGAGGAGGAACACGACGACGGCGACGCGCCCCTTCCTATTGCCGACGTTGACGGTCAGCCCGTATCCGGTGCCCTCGCGCTTGGGGACCAGCAGGTGCGGGTCCGACGGATCGTTGTAGAAGACGCCGCCGATCCACTTGCGGTCGTCCTCGACCTCGTCCCCGGTGGGGACCACTCCCGCGTCCCGGGCGGCCCGCTCGGACCAGCGCTCGTAGCGCACGGAGCAGGCCACCACGCCGCCGATGATGGCGAAGGTTCCCAGGAGCAGGGGCCAGGTTGGGACCGTGGCGCCGGGATGCCACGTGGCCCACATCACGACCCCCATGATCATGGCCAGGAAGAGACACGTCCACCCGAGGCCCGCGACCGTGCCACGCAGCATGCCCTCGCGGCGGTAGGCGGTCCACGCGGTGGCATCCTTCGGTGGCGGGCTCATGGCGGGCGCCATGTAGGCGAGCAGGGCCAGCAGGACGGTCAGCCCCACGCCGACGATGAGCGGCCCGAAGACGGTCCCCACCGATTTCTCGCCCCATGCGTCGGCCTCGCCGCCGACCCCGAAGTGCGTCGGGACCGTTTCCGGAAGGCCGTCGTACAGGGAGGCCCCGTAGACAGCGAGCGCGGCGAACACGGCCGTGGCACCGAGGAAGGGCACCCAGGGCCGCCGGCGTCCGGGGGCGAGTTCGGGTCCGGTCGTGGTGCGCATGGTTCCACCCTAGGGGCTCGGCGCGTCGGAGGCGTCGCCGAGCCGCGGTGTCCGCCCGCCGTCCCGCAGCCGGCCGCGCAGGAGCTCGAGCACGGACTCGTCGTCGAGCCCTGCGTTCCGCGCGTGCTCGACGAGTAGTTCGAGGGCGCGTTCGACGCCGGACGGCAGTTCCGTGCCGGGCGCCGCGGGGTGCCGGGCGGCGGTGACGACGGTTCCGAGGCGTCGCCGGGAGGCGATCATCCCGGCGGACTCGAGCTCCTTGTAGGCGCGGTTGACGGTCCCGGGGGCGACGCCGAGGTCGGCGGCGAGGGCACGGACCGTGGGGAGCCGGGCGCCGTCGGACAGCTCGCCGAGGGCGATCATGGAGGCCAGTTGGCGGCGGATCTGCTCGTAGGGCGGGGTGGCGTCGCCGAGGTCCACGGTGACGGTGCGGGACATCAGGGGCGTCCCGCGGCGGGGTTCGTGTGGCTGTCCGCCGCCGCGGCCGGCGAGCCGTGGCGGCCGCCGTCGCTCCGGAGCCCCGGCGGCTCGCCGGCCGGCCACTCCCGGCTCGGCCAGAGGAACGCCGTGGCCGCCGAGGCCAGGAGGACACCACCGGTGAGGTAGGCGATCCGCCGGATCCCGTCCGGCAGTTCCCGGACGTCGGTGATGTGCCACCCCGGCGTGAACCATGCGGCCCAGAAGGCGGCATCCAGGAGGAGCAGCAGCCCGGCGCCGGCGAGCAGGGCGGCGGCCGTCGTACGGAGCGCGCGGTGGATCGTCAGGCGTCGCAGGCGGAGGTCCTGGGCGGCGTCGCCGCGGCCCAGCGGGGCGCGGCTAAACGCGACGGCCGCCGTGGCGGCAGACAGGGCCGCGGCGGCGGTGGCGCCGACGAGCAGGGAGAGGACGACGCCGGAGCGTCCTCCCGCGGCGAGCGTCAGCCCCGAGGCGGCCGCGAGGGCGAGCAGGCCGGCGGCGGCGAAGCCGAGGGGGACCCGCGCGAACCGCCACGTGCGGAGGGCCTGGGCCGGACCGCCACGGGGCGTGTGCCCGCGGCGCACGAGCGCTTCGCCGGCGAGCAGGACGAGCGCGTAGGCCGTGAAGGGCAGCAGGGCAGCGACGAGGTCGGGCGAGATGCCGGCGGCGTGTTCGGGGGCCGGCCCGGCCCAGGCCGCGAGCCCGAGCGGCAGGAGCAGGAAGGCGGCTGCCATCAAGCCCAGTTGGTGCAGCTGCCGGGACAGCCGGGAGGCGGCGGCGAACGTCCCGGGGCGGTCGACGTCGTCGGGCGCCTGCGCCGACGTCCCGGCGCCCGACGCTCCCGAGCCGCGGGCCCCGCCGTCGGAATCCATCTCCCCGGGCCCGCCACCGGGGCCGCGCGAGAGCCGCGGGGCGGACCAGCCGGCCATGAGGAACACGACGACGAGGACGAGGACGGGCAGGAAGGTGTTGACCCAGGCGAGGGGGAGGTCCACCGGGAGCGAGTCGTCCCCCAGACCGCGTACGTAGTCGCCCGGGTAGTAGCCGTGTTCGGCGTGGAAGCGGTCGCGGAAGGCGCCCTGGACGCCGGCGACGCCGTAGGTGACGGCGACCGCAAAGAAGCCCCCGGCCACGAGGACGGCGGTCCGCAGCAGGCGATTGAGGGAAATGGTCCGCAGCGTCGCGTCGTCCCCGGCGGTCAGCGCGCCGAGGGGGCTGCGCCGGGTAACCACGAGGACCGAGACGGCGACGGCGGCCGCGAGGAGGACGAGGCCCAGGAGGAGCCACGGCGCGAACTCCGTGCCGGCCCGGAGGCCGTCCGCGCCGGAATCGATGCCCTCGGAGGTGATCGCGCCCGAGCCGTCGCGCTCGATGAAGCGGCGGGGCGGGACGGGGGAACGGCCGGGCATGGTCCACGCCCAGGCCGTCGCGGCGACGGCGGCGAGCCACACGGTGCCGAACATGGCGGGCAGGAAGCGGGGGAGGAAATCGGCGGGGCGGCGCACCTCGAGGGCGGCCGTGCGGACGCGGCCCGCCGGCCGGGGCCACGTGAACTGCGCGACGACGTAGACGATCCCGAGCCAGAGTCCTGGCGACGCCGCAGCGAGGACGAGCTCGCCGGGGCCCGGCGCGGCCACGGCTTCGATCGTGAACGGCTCGTCGAAGCCGCCGCTGTAGGCCGGCGCCGGCAGGTAGCCCATCTCGGCGAGCCCGGCCGTTCCGGAGGCGAAAAGCGCGATCAGGGCGGTCCAGAACGCGTGGCTGCGTGCGCTGTCCCGTGGGTCGGCGCCGCGCGGCGTCCTGGCCCGGTAGCGGAGGAACGCGTAGAGCAGGGCCACCCCCAGTGCGATCCCGAAGGCCGCGTTGGCGAGCTCGTCGAGGCGCAGTCCCTGTGCATCGGTGTTCATCGGGGCCCCTTGTAGTCCGTTCGTCGCGGGCGTGGCGCCTGCTGGGCGCCGCGGTGCCGCGATGGCTTTGTCTCAATGTATCAATTCATTGAGACAAAGTGGAAGGGGTCGACGCCGGGGTCAGCCCGCGACGAGGTCGTCGTACTCCGGGTAGCGGCGCAGGTAGTCCTGGACGTAGCTGCACTCCGGGACGATCCGCTCGCCGTCGGCCCGGAGCCCATCGAGCACGAGAGTCACGAGGGCCCGCGCATAGCCGCGCCGGCTGTACGCCTCGTTGATGATGGTGTGCTGCAGGGTCAGCACGCCGTCCTCGCCTCGCGCATAGCCGAGGAAGCCGACGTAGGTGGGCCCGTGCCACAGGGCATAGCGCCCCCGGTCCGGATCGTGCTCCAGGCGCAGCCCTTCGTGGACGATCTTCTCCGGCTGCCCGGCACCCGTGGCGCTCATCTGGTGTCCCTTTCGTCGCTGGCCGGGCTCGACGTCGAGGCCGGCCGTTCCACCTCGAGCCTAGCCATGCGGGGAGCCGGCGTCACGCGTCCGCGGGAGGGGTCAGTCCTCGAACGCCTCGAAGACCTCGATCGAGACGATGCGTCCGCCGCGCCCGGGAAGCTGGTGGGCCACGATCACGGCGCCGGGGCGCAGGTACGGGTCCTCCTGCGGCAAGTGCGCGGCGAGCTTCCTGCCCGCGCGGGAGGCGAGCACCTCGAGGGCGTTCGGCAGCACGGGACGGTGCGTGCACACGGCGGTCGGCACGCGCTTGTCGAGGAGCTTCTCGAACGCGCGGCGGGCCTTCTTGGGGCGTCGCTTGCTCTCGTGCTCGGTGATCGCGTCGACGAGCTTGACCCGTCCGTTGCGCCGGTTCACGTACGGGGCCACGGTCTGCAGGCAGCGGGTCCACGGGCTGCTCGCGACCTTCCGGGGCCGCCAGGCCTCGAGCAGGTTGGCCACGGCGCCGGCCTGCCTCCGGCCCGTCGCCGCGAGGGGGCGCTTGCCCTCCGCCTGGGTCCAGCTGGAGCGGGGCTTGGCCTTGGCATGGCGGACGACGACGAACGGCACCGTTGCAAGCGCCCCGTCCCGGTGCGCGGCCTCCAGTGCGTCGAGGGGTTCGGCGTCGCTCGGATTCGTGAGCATCTCGCGGGCCTGCCGGGGTCCGACCCAACGCGCCGCGTCGACCTCCTTGCCGTCCGGGACGGGGACGTGCCCGTCCGCGGCCGCCGCCCAGTAGTAGACGACCTTGTCGCCGGACGCGACCGGGTAGCGGATGGCGGGCAGCGGGATGCCGAGCACGATCGGCAGGCCGATCTCCTCGTAGACCTCCCGGACCGCGCACTCGGGGACGGTCTCGCCGTCGTCGAGCTTGCCCTTGGGCCAGGACCAGTCGTCGTAGCGCTCGCGGTGGATGAGCAGGACCTCGAGGGCGCCGCCGCGGATCCGCCACGGCAGCACGCCCGCGGCGACGACGGCGATCTCGCCGCCGACCGCGACCGGCGCGTCGGCGGAACGGTGGACGAGCGTCATCAGCGGCGGACCGACCCACGCTGACGCTGCCGCGAATCCAGCAGCCAGCTCTGCACGTCGGAAAGCTGCCCGCCGTCCGGCCCGCGGTTGTGCCGCGTCCACACGCCGTCGTGGTCAAGATGCCAGCTCGCGGTGGAATCGTCCATGTAGCGGTCGAGCAGGGAGACGAGGTCCTGGATGTCCTCCCGGTTGGAGAGCCGCACGAGGGCCTCGACGCGGCGGTCGAGGTTGCGGTGCATCATGTCGGCGGAGCCGATGAAGACGACGGGGTCCCCGGCGTTGGCGAACGCGAAGACGCGGGAGTGTTCGAGGAAGCGGCCCAGGATCGAGCGGACGCGGATGTTCTCGCTCAGGCCGGGCACGCCGGGGCGGAGGGCGCAGATGCCACGCACGATCACGTCGACCTGCACTCCGGCCTGCGAGGCGCGGTACAGGGCGTCGATGACGGCCTCGTCGACCATCGAGTTGACCTTGATGACCACGCGGCCGGCCAGCCCGGCCCGGCGGTTGGCGATCTCCTGCTCGATCCGGTCGATCAGGCCCGAGCGCAGCGAGCGCGGAGCCACGAGGAGGCGCTTGAAGGTGGACTTCGGCGCGTAGCCGGAGAGCTGGTTGAAGAGGCGGGAGAGGTCCTCGCCGACCTGGTCGTCGGTGGTCAGCAGGCCCAGGTCCTCGTAGTAGCGGGCCGTGCGGGGGTGGTAGTTGCCCGTGCCGATGTGGCAGTAGCGGCGCAGCTTGTCGCCCTCGCGGCGGATGACGAGGGAGAGCTTGCTGTGGGTCTTGAGCCCCACGATGCCGTAGACGACGTGGACGCCGGCCTGCTCGAGCTTGCGGGCCCAGGAGATATTGGCCTGCTCGTCGAAGCGGGCCTTGATCTCCACGAGCGCCAGGACCTGCTTGCCCGCCTCGGCGGCGTCGATGAGCGCGTCCACGATCGGGGAGTCCCCGGAGGTACGGTACAGCGTCTGCTTGATGGCCTGGACCTTGGGATCGTTCGCGGCCTGCTCGAGGAACGCCTGAACGGAGGTGGAGAAGGAATCGTAGGGGTGGTGCAGGAGGATGTCGCGGCGGCGCATCGCGGCGAACACGTTGGCCGCCTTGGAGGTCTCCGACTCGTTGAGGAAGCGGCTCGTGTGGGCCAGCTGCTTCGGGTAGTGCAGGTCGGAGCGGTCGATTCCCGAGATCGCTCCGAGGCCGCGCAGGTCCAGCGGGGCGGGGAGCTCGAAGACCTCGTCCTCCTCGATCCCGAGCTCGCGCACGAGCAGGGCGCGCACGGCCGGGTTGATGTCGCTCGCGACCTCGAGGCGGACGGGCGGGCCGAAGCGGCGCCGCAGCAGTTCCTTCTCGAGGGCCTGCAGGAGGTTCTCGGCGTCGTCCTCCTCGACCTCCAGGTCCTCGTTGCGGGTCACGCGGAAGCTGTGGTGCTCCGCGACCTCCATGCCGGGGAAGAGCTGGTCCAGGTGCTCGGCGATGACGTCCTCGAGCGCGATGAAGCGGGCGACCCGGCCGGCCGTGTTGCCGGCGCGGGGGCCGTCCACGGAGATCAGGCGGGGCAGAACGTCCGGCACCTTCAGGCGGGCGAAGAGCTCCTTGCCGCTCACGGGGTTCCGCACGATCACGGCGAGGTTCAGCGACAGGCCGGAGATGTAGGGGAACGGGTGGGCGGGGTCCACGGCGAGGGGCGTGAGGATCGGGAAGACCTGGTCCACGAACCAGCGGTGCAGCTCGGCCTTGGCGGCGTCGTCGAGCTCGTCCCAGCGCGTGATGAGGATCTGCTCGGCGGCGAGGGCCGGGCGGATCTGCTCGGCGAAGACGTGGGCGTGGCGCTGCTGCAGGCGGTGGGCGCTCGCGAGGATGTTCTCGAGCTGGTCGATCGGGCTCACGCCGGCCGCCGACGGGACGGCGAGGCCCGTCGCGATGCGGCGCTTCAGGCCGGCGACGCGGACCATGAAGAACTCGTCGAGGTTGGAGGCGAAGATCGACAGGAAGTTCACCCGCTCCAGCAGGTACAGGTCTTCGTCCTCGGCGAGTTCGAGCACACGGGCGTTGAAGTCGAGCCAGCTGATCTCGCGGTCGAGGAAGCGCTCCAGCGTGAAGTCGCCGTCCGGTCCGGGCGCCGGCTCGAACTCGGGGAGCTCGATCCGGTCCTGGGTCGCGCGCGCCGACGGCATGTCGCTGTCGCCAAAGGAAGGTGCTGCTGCCGGCTGCGTGTTCATCGCCAGGTCCTTATCGCTTGCAGTGGAAAAGGGGGTGGGCGCCGCGGGCCCGCGCCTGCGCGGCCCGCGGCGTCGCGTTGGGTTTCACTTTACCCGCCGGAGGCCGCCGGTCCGGCTGCCTCCACGGCGGCCCGCGCATACATGACGTCGACGTCCCAGCGCGTGAAGCCGAGCTTCCGGTAGAGGCCGACCGCGGCCGTGTTGTCCGCGTCCACGTAGAGCATGACGGCCTGGAGGCCCTGCTCCTGAAGGTGCCGGATCCCGGCCAGGGTCAGCGCCTTGCCCAGGCCGGTGCCCTGGGCCTGCGGCACGACTCCGACGACGTACACCTCGCCGATCGCGGAGTGCTCGCCCGTGGTCCGGCTCGCCACGGCGGGATGGACCTTGGTCCAGTGGAATCCCAGGATCCGGTCCCCGGCGTCGACCGCCAGCAGGAAGCCGGCCGGGTCGAACCAGTCCTCGTCCATGCGGGCCAGCAGGTCGCGCCGCGTCAGCGAGCCCTGCTCGGCGTGGTCGGCGAAGGCGGCGGCATTGGCCGCGAGCCACGCCTCCTCGTCCTGCCCGGGAACGAACGCGCGCAGCGTGACGCCGTCGGGCAGACGGGGCTCGTCGACGACCTCGTGGTGCACGAGCCGCATCCGCCACAGCTCGCGGACGGAGGCGAAGCCGTGGCGTTCGGCGAGCCGGGCCGCTCCGGCGTGGTTTCCGTGGGACCAGGCCTGGTAGCCGCCGAGGTCCACGCGGGCCGCGAGCGTCTCGACGAGGCCCGTGCCGATCCCGTCGTTGCGGTAGTCGGGATGCACGACGAGCTCGAGCGTCCCGTGGGACGCGCCCGGGCGCGCGTGGACGGCGACGGCGAGCCCGACGAGCTCGGCCGAGTCCCGCCCCTCGCCGTCGGAGAGGTAGGCGTAGGCACCCAAGAGGGCATCGGCGTCGTCATTGGTCCCCAGCTCCACGAGCGTCTGCTCGCTCAAAGGGGGGTTGCCGTCGGAGTCCTCGGCGGCGGCCGCGAGGGCCCGCAGCGGGCCCAGCAGATCGGCGTCGGGCGTGCCCGCCAGGGTCGTGATGGTCCAGTCGGTGCTTTCCGTGGCGCTCATGGAACCAACATAGCGCCGGGCGCCGGGCGAAGGGGAGTGCGGGCCGGGGCTCAGCCCGCGTCGACGACCGCGCCCTCCTCGGCGCCGGAGCGGGCGTTCGCGAAGCGGTACCCGACGTTGCGGACCGTGCCGATGAGTTGCTCGTGGTCCGCGCCGAGCTTGGCGCGCAGGCGCCGGACGTGGACGTCGACGGTGCGCGTGCCGCCGTAGTAGTCGTAGCCCCAGACCTCGTGCAGGAGCTGGTCGCGCGTGAAGACGCGGCCCGGATGCTGCGCGAGGTACTTCAGGAGCTCGAACTCCTTGTAGGTCAGGTTCAGGGGCTCGCCGTGGACCTTGGCGGTGTAGCTCGCCTCGTCGATGACGACGCCGGCCGCGCGGATCTCCGACGGGTCGCCGCCGGAATCGGACGGCTTGACGGTGGCCAGGCGCAGCCGCGCCTCGACCTCGGCGGGGCCCGCGGTGTCCAGGACCACGTCGTCTGCCTGCCAGAGCGAGGAGACCGCGGCCATGCCGCCCTCGGTGAGGATCAGGATGACGGGGGCCGAGAGGCCGGTCGTGCGCAGCAGCTGGCACAGGGAACGGGAGCCGGAGAGGTCCTTGCGGGCGTCGACCATGACGACGTCGGCGCGCTCGGCGTCCAGGAGCGCCGTCGCGGACGCCGGGAAGATCCTCACCTCGTGGGAAAGCAGCTCCAACGCCGGGAGCACGTCGATCGACGGTCCTGCTGCGTTGGTCAGGAGCATGATGCTGGCCATTCCGCGCCTCCTCACGGCCTCTTGAACCGAAGCTCGCCGTTGGGTCCGGGGTTGCTCCAGTATAGATCGGGACCGTCCTCCGGGAGGTTCCGCCGCGTCACGGGACGGACACATCCCCGCCACCGGCGCGCCATCGCGGGGCTACGGCCGGGACACCGCGGTGACATCCAGGGGACATCCCGGGGGACATCACCGGGACGCGGCCCGGGACGGTCAGGGGCGGCGGGGGCCGGCAGGGGAGCGGGCCGGGAGGCGATAGGGCAGGATGGAGGCGTGAGGACCAAGACCACCGCCGGGACCGCCCTGCTTGCCACCGCCCTGCTCGTGGCCGCGAGCTACGCCGGGACGCCGTCCGTCTCCGGACCGGCCGTCTGGCTCGTCGCGGCCGTGGGCGTGCTCGTCTTCGCGGCCGGCTGGCCGCGCCTGCTGGACCTGCCCGCGCCCTGGGCCCTGTCCGGGGTCATCGGCGTGTCCGGCCTCGCGGCCGCCACGCTCGCCGCCTCGACCCCGATGCCGCAGCCGATGTTCTGGATGGCCTCCTGTGCGGCCGTCGGCACGCTCGGCATCTTCATGGTGCAGTTGTTGCGCGGCACGGGCGAGCGCAAGCGCCTCGAGTCCACGCTCGGCGGGATGGCCGGCGTCCTCGTCGCGGTCCTCGGCTCCGGCTGGGTCGCGGCGGACCGCTTGGCCCCGAACGCCTCCAACTCCTCACTCATGCTGCTGTCCGGGCTGGGCCTGGCCGCCGCCGTCCTGGTCTCGTCGATCCGCTGGCCGGACCGCATCACGGGCCCCCTGGCCCTCGTGGTCGCGGCGCTCGTCGCCGGCACTGCGAGCATCCTCGTGGCCGACGTCGGGTTGTGGCCCGCCGTCGTCGTCGGCGCGGTCGCGGGCGTCGTCGTGGCCGGCGCCCGCGCACTCGTCGTCTCGGAAGGCGGCCCGTCCACGACGACCGGCGCCATCGCGACCGGTCTCCTGCCCGTCCTCGCCTCCGGCGCGCCCCTGTACTTCGTCGAACGGCTCGTCCTGCGCTGACGCGCGGGGTGCCGGGCGGTCCCCATGCGACGCGTCACACGGGTCGGGGCCCGCACGGAGCCCGGGCTAGTATGGAGCCATGCATGATAACTACCTGGCTCTGGAAATCTTCTTCATCGGCCTCCTCGTCGTCGCGGGCATCGGCATGGCCGCCTTCGCCGGGCTCGTGGTATCCCGCCTGTTCAAGGGCCAGAAGTAGCCCCAGGGACCGCATCCATGGCGATCGACATCCCCACGGACCTCACGCCCGAGCTCGTTCCGCTGTCCTGGCTGCTCGGCGTCTGGGAAGGCACCGGTCGGCTAGGCGAGGGTGAGGGCGACGACGCCTTCTTCGCCCAGCGCGTCGAGTTCACCCAGCGTGGCCTGCCCTACCTCGAGTACCGGGCCGAGAGCTGGCTGACCGACGAATCCGGGGCGCGCCTCCGCCCGCTCACCGTCGAGACGGGGTTCTGGTCGCTGGACCGGCAGCAGGTCGATTCCGACGGCGGGCCCGGCATGGTCCCGGCCGAGATCGTCCCCGCCCTCCGCAACGCCGAGGACGTCGAGAAGCTGCGCAATCCCGAGGGCGGGTTCAACCTGCAGGTCAACGTGGTGCACCCGGGCGGGGTGAGCGAGCTCTACTACGGCGTGATCGCCGGCCCCAAGATCCAGCTCGCCACCGACCTCGTGATGCGCGGGACCAACGCCAAGGACTACGCCTCCGCGACCCGCATCTACGGACTCGTCAACGGCGACCTCTTCTGGCGCTGGGACGTGGCCGTCGACGGGTCCGGGCTCAAGGCCCACGCCTCCGCGGCGCTCAAGAAGGGCTCCTGATGTCCCGCCGCTCCCCGCTGCTGTCCCGCCCCGGCGCCGTCGAGGGCTCGGGGCCCGACGCGGGCGTCGCCGCGCACTACGGCGAGCCCCTTCCCGAACAGCGCCGCCTCGAAGCCGGGGAGGCCGTGGCGGACCTGTCCCACCGCGGCGTCGTCACGGTCGCCGGGCCCGATCGCCTGGGCTGGCTCAACACGCTCTCCTCGCAGGCCACCACCTCGCTGAGTCCGGGAGCGTCCACCGAGGCCCTCTTCCTGAACCTGCAGGGCCGGATCGAGCACGACTGCCGCGTCGTCGACGACGGCGCGACGACGTGGCTCGTCGTCGAGCGCGACGAGGCGGCACCGCTCGCCGCCTGGCTCGACTCGATGCGGTTCATGCTCCGCGTCGAGGTCGCCGACGCGAGCGCGGAATGGGCCGTCGTCGGCTCAGCGCGCGAGCTGCCCGGCCTCGCCGGGAACACCGTCTGGCGGGATCCGTGGCCCGGCGTCAGCGACGGCGGCTACGCCTATTCCACCGGCGGGCATCCCGCGGCCGGGCGCACGTGGCTCGAGTACCTCGTCCCCGCCGCCGGCCTCGAGGACGCCGTTCAGGGGCTGCCGCTCGCCGGGACGCTGGCCGTCGAGGCGCTGCGCATCGCCGCGTGGCGGCCCCGCATGGGCGTGGACACGGACGAGAAGACCATCCCGCACGAACTGGATCTGCTGCGCACCGCCGTGCATCTGAGCAAGGGCTGCTACAAGGGCCAGGAAACGGTCGCGCGCGTGCACAACCTGGGCCACCCGCCGCGCCGCCTCGTCTTCCTCGACCTCGACGGCAGCCTCCACACGCTGCCCGAGCCCGGCAGCGAGGTGGTCCTCGGCGGCAAGGTCGTCGGCCGCCTGACGTCCGCCGCGCTGCACCACGAGGCGGGTCCGATCGCGCTCGCGGTCCTCAAGAGGTCCACGGACCCCGACGCCGAACTCACCGTCCGCTCCGGCGACGACTCCTATCCGGCGACGCAGCAGATCGTCGTCGCCCCGGATGCCGGGCAGGTCGTCGGGCGCCAGCAGGGCTTCCTCCGCGGCCCGCGGTAGCAACGCCGGGAACCGCCGGACGACGCCGGGGCGGGACCCGGGTGGCCCGTGTCCCGGTGGCCCGGCTCCGGGTCAGATCCTGGCTTGCGTCAGCGACCCCGTGAGGACGAACCCCAATCCGTCCGCGGTCAGGTGCGCGGCGCGGTGGCTCACGGCGGCCCGCCACTGCGGGATGTAGCCCTCGGAGAGCGCCTCGTCCACGGCCACCGCCGCGATGTAGCTGGCCAGGCCGTGGCGGCGCAGCGGCGGCACGGTCAGTACCCCTACGTCCGCGATGAGGCCCTCCCAGACGTCGAAGCCGGCCCCCGCGAGCGGGGCGTGGCCCTCCTCGGCCAGGAGGGTGAAGGTGCTGGCGCGCCGGGCGAGGTCGATCCCGGACACATCGTCCCGCGGGCACGCGGCCTCGAGCTCGTGGGCATGGGCGGGATCGAAGGAGACCACGGTCGTGTCCGATTCGGCGACGTCGAGCGGCTCGTCGACGTAGTACAGGGCCTCCTCGCCGATGCCGCGGGTCCCGTCGCTGCCGCCGTGGGCGCGGACGAGCTGCACGAGCCCCGACTCCTGGGCGAGGGCATCGTCGTCGTACGCCCCGGACGCCTCCAGGAACCAGGCCGGCGCGCACAGCACCGAGCCGCGCAGGAGCCGCAGGAAGCGCACCGTTCCGTCGTCCGACTCCACCGTGAGCCGCTCCGCGGCTGCCCCGAGCGCCGCGTCCTGCAGGGCCGAATCCGCCAGCCCCAGCCGGCGCGCCCACGCCAGGGCGATGATCGCGCGGGTTCCCGATTCCAGTTCCATGCTCGCCAGCCTAGCCCCGGCCGTTCCGCGCGGCGGTGCTCAGCCGAAGAGGATCGCGGCCTCGTCGTAGCGGTGCTGGGGGACGCGCTTGAGGTTGTTCAGGGCGGCCTGGAAGGGGACGCGGTTGATGTGGGTGCCGCGCAGGGCCACCATGTTGCCCCAGGCCTTGTCCTGGACGGCGTCGGCGGCGGCCATGCCGAGGCGGGTGGCCAGGACGCGGTCGTAGGCCGTCGGGACGCCTCCGCGCTGGATGTGGCCCAGCACCGTCGCGCGGGTCTCGATGCCCGTGCCGTACTCGATCCGCTCCGCCAGCTGGTCGCCGATCCCGCCCAGGCGCGGCCGGCCGAAGGCGTCCAGGCCTCGGTCCGAGTAGGCCTCGTCAGCGCCCTCCGGGACCCAGCCCTCGGCGACGACGACGAGCGGTGCGCGGCCGCGCTCGTGGGCCTCGAGGACCCACGCGTTGACCTGCTCCATGGTCACCGACTGCTCCGGAATGAGGATCGCGTGGGCGCCGGCGGCCATGCCGCAGTGCAGCGCGATCCAGCCGACGTGGCGGCCCATGACCTCGGCCACCATGCACCGGTGGTGGGACTCGCCCGTCGTGCGCAACCGGTCGATCGCCTCGGTCGCGATCGAGACGGCGGTGTCGAAGCCGAACGTGTAGTCCGTGGCGTCGAGGTCGTTGTCGATGGTCTTCGGGACGCCGATGATCGGAAGCCCGGCGTCCGTGAGACGCTTCGCGGCCGCGAGGGTGCCCTCGCCGCCGATCGCGATCACGGCGTCGACGCCGAGGCGGTCGAGGGTCGCGCGGATGTTGTCCGGGCCGCCGTTCTCGCCCTCGAAGGGGTTGGTGCGCGACGTGCCGATGATGGTTCCGCCCTGCTTGGAGATGCCGCGGACGCGCTGACGGGGAAGCTCCACGATGTCGCCGTCGACGACGCCGCGCCAGCCGTCGAGGAACCCGACGAACTCATGGTCGTAGCTCTTGATGCCGTTCAGGACGGCCCCGCGGATGACCGCGTTCAGGCCGGGGCAGTCGCCGCCGCTGGTGAGGATACCGATGCGCATGTGGTGTGTTCAGCTTTCGTCTGGTGCTCGCCCCGTCAGGGGTCCAAGTGGTGAGCACGACGCTGGGCCCTGCCCCGATGCTAGCAAGCAGTGTGATGTAACGGCCACCACATGACCACGCCACGCGGGCCGCGCTTCGGTGGCGCGGCCCGCGGGGCGGTCGGCGTGAGGGGTGGCCGGGGTGCTACGGGCGCTGGCCGATGAACTTCTCGAGCGGGATGGAACCGTCCTGGTAGGGCAGGAGCAGCCAGGCCACGAGGTAGGTGGCGATCCCGACGAAGGGGAGCAGGAAGCTCAACAGGATCGCGATCCGGACCAGCGTCACGTCCCATCCGGTCTTGGCGGCGATGCCCCCGGCGATTCCGCCGAGGATCCGCTGCGGTCCGCGGCGGAAGGGGATGGAGCGGAGGGTGGAGAAGAAGGAGTCCATGGGTGACAGCCTTTCATGTCGGTGGTGTCGGGGAAAAGGGTGCGGGGCGGCCGGCCGCGGGGTGCGGGCCGGCCGCCCCGCTCGGGCGGGGCTCAGCCGCGCTGTCGACGCCGGCCGCTCGCGATGCCGCCGATGACGAGCAGCAGCCCGGCGCCGACGACGAGCGAGACGATCGTGATGGCCGGGTCCAGCGTGAAGCTGTAGAGCAGGGAGACGAGCATCAGCAGGCCGATCGCGACGACGACGAGCCCGAACACGAGCGTCCCGACCGGAAGCCGGACCTCCTCCTGCCCCGGATCCTGCCGCTGGGTGTCCTCGGGGCTGGTGTAGTCGTTCATCGCGTGACCTCCTGGGTGTCGACCTCGACGCTGTTGAAGGCGCCGTTGAGGATGATGGTCAAGGTGGGGCCCTCGGCCTCTGGGTTGACCTGGATGTTGTCCTGGCTGCCGATCCCGGAGTAGCGGACGGTGCCGGATGCACGGTGGACCTCGAGGTTGTAGAACGCGCTCGACGCCTTGATGACCACGGGGATGTTGTCGGGAACGGTGATCGAGGCGTTGCTGAACACCGTGGCCACTTCGAGGGTCGTGTCGCGCTCGAGCTCCCGGCCGTAGTGCGTGAGGTCGAGGTCGCTGTTGGCGAAGACGTAGGTGTAGCTGCCGTTCTCCTCGATCTCCACGGGCAGGTTCACGCCGAACACGCCGCGCTGGTGGACCACCGAGTTGGCGGTCATGCCCCCGATCAGGAGCGCCGGGACGAGCGCGACGACGGCCCAGCCGGTCAGCCCGCCCCCCGTGTGGCGCCGCAGCGCCGCGCCGACGAGCCCGGCGCCGAGGATGACGAGCGCTACCGCCATGGCCACCGCGGCCGTCTTGCCGCCGAGGTCGATCAGGTCCAGCAGCTCGGCCAGCACCGTGCCGCCCGCGGCCAGGACGGCCAGGCCCAGCACGATCGCCGTCGTCGATCCGGACAGCGCCGGAGTCGTCGGACCCGTCGGGGGGGCCGGCGCGGGCGGCGGGGGCGGGACGTCGTAGGCCGTCGCGCCGAGGGGCAGCGTCGGGGAGTAGGAGCCGCCGTCGACCCGGCCCGTGGGGCCGTCGCCGGCGGGAGTGGAGGCGAATCCGTGGGGCCGGTCCATGTCGGCCTCGCTTTCGTTCAAGGGGGTGGTGATCGGGGTGGTGTGCCCGCCGTCGGCGAAGGGGTACGACGCCGTGGCCTGGCCGCGGGCGTCGTCGGACCCGGCGGTGGCGCCCCCGGCGGGAGACGGATGGGGCTCCGCTCCGGGGCGCTCGCCGGAGGCGTCGGAGGCGTAGCTGCCGGAAGCGTCGCCCCCGGGGGAGCCGGAACCGTCTCCCGGGGCGTCGCCCCGCCCGGGGTCGGGAGGGGTGCCGTGCGCGGGGAAGGGGGCCCCGGCGTCGTACCCCGCACTGCCGGCGTTCCGGGAGCGCGAGGACGCGATCGCCCAGATCACCAGCGCGGCGACGACGGCGGTCCAGAAGGCCCCGCCCCACCAGCTGTACCAGCCGGACGCGGCCCAGGGCTCGAACGGGCCGGAGAAGCCGAACAGGCCCAGGACCGAGACGACGAGCGCGCCGGTCATGCCCCCGCTCCAGCGACCCCGGCCGGCTTCCTGGGCGTGGATCCGGCCGTCGGGACCGGGCAGCAGCGCCCAGGCCAGGCCGTAGGCGAGGACGCCGATGCCCGTGAAGAGCGCCAGCACCACCACGATGCCGCGGGACAGGACGGGGTCGATGCCGAAGCGGCGGCCGATGCCGGCCGCGACGCCGCCAAGCCAGCGGTCCTCGCTGCGCTTCACGCCCAGCCCCCGGACCCAGCGGAAGGAGGAACTCTCAACAGGTGCGTTTTCCATACCCACCATCCTTCCCAGCCGCCGCCCGCGCCGCCATGAGGGGCCACCCTGAACCGACCCTGAACGTGCCCCGGGCCCCCACGGGTTCTCCCCTGAGCCGGCCCCTGAACCCGTGCCCGGCGTGCTTGGATGGAGGCATGACCGAGACGATCGACCGCCCGCCGCTGGTCCGTGGCGGGACCCGCCTGGTGGCCGGGGTGTGCGCGGGGATCGCGCGGCACCTGGGCCTCGAGGTGCGCCCGGTCCGGATCGCCATGGCCGTCGCCGCCGTGTTCGGGCCCGGGCTCCTGCTCTACGCGTGGCTGTGGATCCTGCTGCCCAATGCCGAGGACGCCGAGCGGGACGGCGCCGGGAGGCGCACGAGCCTCGCCGAACGCCTGGGTGCCCAGGGCGCCGCGTCCGGACCCTTCGGCCGGACCGCCGCGCGGGAAGTCCTGCTCGGCGTCGCGCTCCTGGGCGTCGGCGCCCTGCTCGTGGCGCAGATGCAGGGGCTCGCGATCGCCTGGAACCTGCTCTGGCCGCTCGTCATCGTCGTCGCCGGGGCCATCATCGCCTGGCTGCAGCTCGACACGGTGCGGCGCGACGGGCTCAAGCGCAGCATGGGCGCCCAGGGGGCCGCCGGCGTCGCGCGACTCGTGGGAGGTCTCGGCCTCGTCGTCGTCGGCCTCGTCTTCCTCGTCTCCGGCGCGGTCAGCGTCGAATCGCTGTGGACCGGGGCGCTCGTCTCGCTCGTCGTCCTGGCCGGCGTCGTCCTGGTCCTGCTGCCGTGGGGCCTGGGGTTCTGGCGTGACTACGCCGCGGAGCGTGCCTCCCGCATCCGCGCGTCCGAGCGGGCCGAGATCGCCGCGCACCTGCACGATTCCGTGCTGCAGACCCTGGCCCTGATCCAGAAGCGCGCGGGGGACGAGGCCCAGGTCCTGCGGCTCGCCCGCGCCCAGGAACGCGAGCTGCGCCAATGGCTCTACCAGGACGCGCCGTCGGCCGAAGGCGACATCGGCGAGGCCGTGCGGGGCGAGGCGGCCCGGCTCGAGGAATCGCACGACGCCGTGATCGAGGTCGTCGTGGTGGGCCGGCTCTCCGGGCTGCTGGGGCACGACGCGCTCCTGCAGGCGACGCGCGAGGCCATGCTCAACGCCGCCAAGCACGCCGGGGGGACCGTGTCCGTCTACGTCGAGGCGCGCGCGGACGGGGTCGACGTGTTCGTCCGGGACCGCGGGCGGGGCTTCGACGTCGACGCCGTCGGGGAGGACCGGCTCGGCGTCCGCGAATCGATCATCGGGCGGATGCAGCGCAACGGCGGCAGCGCCGCGATCCGCAGCTCCCCGGACGGCACCGAGGTCCGGCTGTCCATGCCCCACGAACCCGACGGAACCGAAGACAAGGCAGGCACCCCATGAGCAGCACCCCGATCCCGGTGGTCGTCATCGACGACCACGCCATCTTCCGCTCAGGGCTCAAGGCGGACCTCGACGAGCGCATCCAGGTCGTCGGCGAGGCCGGAACGGTCGAAGGGGCCGTGCGCGCCGTGACCGAGCTGCGCCCCGCCGTCGTCCTCCTCGACGTGCACCTGCCCGGTGGGCGCGGGGGCGGGGGAGCGGAGGTCCTGGCCGCGTGTGCCGGGATGCTGGGGGACGTGCGGTTCCTGGCCTTGAGCGTCTCCGATGCCGCGGAGGACGTCGTGACCGTGATCCGCGCCGGCGCGCGCGGCTACATCACCAAGTCGGCGTCAGGACGCGAGATCTCGGACGCCGTGGAGCGCATCGCCGGGGGAGACGCCGTCTTCTCGCCGCGGCTGGCCGGGTTCGTCCTGGACGCCTTCGGCACGAGCGCCGCGGTGAGCGCCGACGACGAGCTGGATCTGCTCTCGGCGCGGGAACTCGAGGTCATGCGGCTCATCGCGCGCGGCTACAGCTACAAGGAAGTGGCCAAGGACCTGTTCATCTCCGTCAAGACCGTCGAGACCCATGTGTCCTCCGTCTTGCGCAAGCTCCAGCTCTCCAACCGTCACGAGCTGACCCGCTGGGCCGTGGACCGGCGGATCCTGTAGGCGCGCCCCGCGCGTGGTCTGCCGCCCTGCACTTGGCCTCCACCGCGGTCCCTGCACCGGGAACCAGGCTCCGGTTCTCCACAGGGGGCCGCTGGCCGCGCCCGGGGCAGGGAGCCGGTGGCAGGGTGGGGGCATGGCGCGACGAGGGGGGCCATCCGTCGAATCGGTCCTGGAGGAGTGGGGCAGGCCGGCCAGCGCCCGGGAGCTGCGGGCGGCCGGCGTGGGATGGCGTGCACTGGAGGAGCCCCCTCTGGGACCCGCCGTCGAACGGACGCCGTCCGGGCTCCTCTACGTCCCCGGCATGCCGTGGGCCAGCGTGGTGGCTCGGGAGATGCGCGGAGCGCCCGCCTGCGTCACGGCTGCCGAGGCGATGGGGCTGTCCATCTGGCGGCCGGGGGCATCCGTGCACGTGGCGACCCGGATGGCGAGGCCGCGGCGGCCGTGGCCGGAGGCACCGCCCGTCGTCCTGCATCTTCTCGCCCGCCTCGACGACGTGCTCCCCGTGGGGCAGGTCCTCGGCCAGGTCATGCGGTGCCTGCCGGAACTGGAGGCCCTCGTGACGGTCGAGTCGGCCGTGAACCGCGGCCTCTTCACGATGGACGACGCGCGTCAGCGGGTCCTCGGTCCCGGCTCGTCCTCGGCCCGGCGGATCCTCGACCGCGTCGACCCCGGCGCGCAACCGCCGGCGGGGCAACGCGGCGAGCCGCGCCCGGAGGCACCTGCTCAGGATCCCGGCGCGGTGGGTGCTCCGGAAACCGCAGCGGGCCGTCGAGGAGGTCGACGCGTGGTTCGCCGGTTGACCCGGGCGGCCGCTGCCCGGGCTATGGCGTCCGGTCTACGGCGCCGGGCCTACTTGGCGCGGCCGAGGAGGTCCTGGATCCGGCCGACGCCCTCGGCGAGGTCGGCGTCGCCGAGCGCGTAGGAGAGCCGGACGTAGCCGGAGGGGCCGAACGCCTCGCCCGGAACGATCGCGACCTCGGCCTTGTCCAGGATCAGGGCCGCGAGCTCCGCCGAGGTGGCCGGACGAACGCCGTCGATCTCACGGCCCAGGAGGCCGCGCACGTCGGCGTAGGCGTAGAAGGCGCCTTGCGGGACGGGGCACTCGACGCCGTCGATCGCGTTGAGGGCCGCGACCATGGCCTGGCGGCGGCGGTCGAAGGCGACGCGCATCTCGGCCACGGCGTCGAGCGGACCGGAGACGGCGGCGAGGGCCGCCATCTGGGACACGTTGGAGACGTTGGAGGTCGCGTGGGACTGGAGGTTCGTGGCGGCCTTGACGACGTCGGCCGGGCCGGCCATCCATCCCACACGCCAGCCGGTCATGGCGTAGGTCTTGGCGACACCGTTGAGGATCACGACGCGGTCCCCGAGCTCGGGAGCGGCCGTGGCGATCGAGGTGAACTCGGCGCCGTCGTACGTCAGGTGCTCGTAGATCTCGTCGGTGACGACCCAGAGGCCCTTCTCCGCGGCCCAGCGTCCGATCTCGGCGACCTGCTCCGGGGTGTAGACGGCGCCGGTGGGGTTGGACGGGGAGACGAACAGCAGCACCTTGGTGCGGTCCGTCACGGCCGCCTCGAGCTGCTCGACCGTGACGAGGTAGCCCTGCTCCGGACCGGCGAAGACCTCGACGGGCACGCCGCCCGCGAGGCGGATGGCCTCCGGGTAGGTGGTCCAGAACGGCGTGGGGACGATGACCTCGTCGCCCGGATCCAGGAGCGTCGCGAACGCGTTGTAGACGGCCTGCTTGCCGCCGTTGGTCACGAGGACCTGGGATGCCTCGATCGAGTAGCCGGAATCGCGCAGCGTCTTCTCGGCGATCGCGGCCTTGAGCTCGGGCAGGCCGGCCGCGGGGGAATAGCGGTGGAAGCGCGGTTCACGGGCCGCGGCGACGGCGGCCTCCACCACGTAGTCGGGCGTCGGGAAGTCCGGCTCGCCGGCGCCGAAGCCGATCACGGGACGGCCTGCCGCCTTGAGGGCCTTGGCCTTGGCGTCGACGGCGAGGGTTGCGGATTCTGCGATGGAACCGATGCGGCGGGAAATGCGGGACATGGATTCGCTTCCTGACGGGTGGGGTGGGCGCGTCCTCCCAGCTTAGCCACGAGGCGGGCCGCGATCACCTGATTGCGTCCCGGCCGCCGGTTCGACTTGTGCTTCAGGATTGCGTAGACTGTTTCCTCGGTGTTGGAATACGCCTCGATGGACTGCGCACTCGCCCCCACCGGCACGTCGCAGGACAACGGGTTCCAATCCATAGGGTAGTGGCGCAATTGGTAGCGCAGCGGTCTCCAAAACCGCAGGTTGCAGGTTCGAGTCCTGTCTGCCCTGCGCAGTGGCAACCCACGGTTCGCACCGTGAGAAGCTCGGCAAAATCCACGTCACGGTGTGTTGCGGCCGACAGGCTGCGGTGCACCGTGATTGTTTCAAGAAGCGAAAACGCGAAACGAGGAACAGTGACCGAAACGGCTGCGGGCGAACCGCAGGGTGCACCGCGGGACCGGAAAGGCGCCAAGGACAAGGGCGGCTTCTTCGCCCGCATCTTCCTGTTCTTCCGCCAGGTCGTCGCCGAGCTGAAGAAGGTCGTCACCCCGACCCGCAGCGAACTGGTCAACTACACCCTGATGGTCCTGGGATTCGTCATCGTGGTGATGCTGATCGTCACCGCTCTGGACTTCGTGTTCGGCCAGGGCTCCATCTTCGTCTTCACGAATCCGCCGGAGCAGTAAGGTCAGCCGCCGGGCCGAGCCGCCCGGCGAACCGCCCTGGTGTCACCGTCAAAGAAAGCAGGAAACCCTAGTGTCCGAGAAGGAACTCGAAGCGCAGGTCAACGGCGAGTCCGCTGACCAGGCCACCGAGGTCGACGCCGAGCTGGCGTCGGCCGATTCCGTCGTTTCCGGCGATGACGCGTCCGCGGACGCCGTCACGGAGGACGTGGTGTCCGGAGCCGACGGCGACGACGCGGAGGCCGGGCAGGACGAGGCGGACGACTACGCCGACTCCGCAGACGACGACGCCGAGGCGCTCGGCGGGGAGGACGACGCGGAAGGCGCCGAGGCCGCGCCGGAGGTGGACCCCAAGGAGGAGTTCCGCACCCAGCTGCGCCGCCAGCCGGGCGACTGGTACGTCATCCACTCCTACGCCGGCTACGAGAACCGCGTGAAGGTGAACCTGGAGACCCGCATCCAGACCCTCGGCATGGAGGATTTCATCTACGAGATCCAGGTGCCGATGGAAGAGGTCGTGGAGATCAAGAACACGACGCGCAAGATCGTCCGCCGCGTCCGCATTCCCGGCTACGTGCTCGTGCGCATGGAGCTCACCGACGCCTCGTGGGGCGCCGTGCGCCACACCCCGGGCGTGACGGGCTTCGTCGGCAACGCCCACGATCCGGTGCCGTTGAGCCTCGACGAGGTGTTCTCGATGCTCGAGCACACGATCATCACGGAGGAGCAGGCCGCGTCCACCAAGCCGGGCCGCGCTCCGATCACCCAGGTGAACGTCGACTTCACGGTCGGCGAGTCGGTGACCGTCAACGACGGCCCGTTCGAGACCCTTCCGGCGACGATCTCCGAGATCAAGCTGGAGTCCCAGCAGCTGGTGGTCCTCGTCTCGATCTTCGAGCGCGAGACGCCGGTGACCCTGTCCTTCAACCAGGTCACCAAGATCCAGTAGCCACCCAAGACCTCGCCTCCACCGGCCGCTTTACCGGTGCCGGCGATCCGGCCGCCGCGCCACGGCGGCCAACCCCCTGGAGCACGCTCCTGTGTCCCAGGGAAACGCAATGAGAAGAAGGACCCGACATGGCCCCGAAGAAAAAGGTCACCGGCCTCATCAAGCTGCAGATCCAGGCAGGTGCCGCCAACCCGGCCCCGCCGATCGGTCCCGCGCTTGGTCAGCACGGTGTCAACATCATGGAGTTCTGCAAGGCTTACAACGCCGCCACCGAAGCGCAGCGCGGCAATGTGATCCCCGTGGAGATCACGGTCTACGAAGACCGCTCCTTCACCTTCATCACCAAGACCCCGCCGGCAGCCGAGCTGATCAAGAAGGCCGCAGGCGTCGCCAAGGGATCGGCCACCCCGCACACCGACAAGGTGGCGAAGCTGACCCAGGCGCAGGTCGAGGAGATCGCGACGACCAAGATGGAAGACCTCAACGCCAACGACATCAAGGCCGCGGCCAAGATCATCGCCGGCACCGCCCGCTCCATGGGCATCACGGTCGAGGGCTAACACCCACCCCCGCCTCCCACCGGAGGCAATCCAACCAGAGGAAACGACGGCGAAACGCACCGAGGGTGCGCGCCACCGCCGTCGTAGTGGCAGGGTCGAGCGCGATCCACGAGACCACGACTGCATAAGGAGAACAAGCAGATGGCAAAGCGCAGCAAAGCATACGAGGCAGCCGTCGCCAAGATCGACGGCGACAAGGTCTACACCCCGGTCGAGGCGATCGCCCTGGCCCGCGAGACCGGTTCCGCCAAGACGGACGCGACCGTCGAGGTCGCCTTCCGCCTGGGCGTCGACCCGCGCAAGGCGGACCAGATGGTCCGCGGCACGGTGAACCTCCCGCACGGCACGGGCAAGACCGCCCGCGTCCTGGTCTTCGCGAACGGCGACAAGGCCGAGGCCGCGATCGCCGCCGGCGCCGACTTCGTCGGCTCCGACGACCTGATCGAGAAGATCGCGGGCGGCTGGACCGACTTCGACGCCGCCGTGGCGACCCCGGACCTCATGGGCAAGGTCGGCCGCCTGGGCAAGGTCCTCGGCCCCCGCAACCTGATGCCGAACCCGAAGGTCGGCACGGTGACCATGGACGTCGCCAAGGCCGTCAACGACATCAAGGGCGGCAAGATCGACTTCCGCGTCGACAAGCACTCCAACCTCCACTTCATCATCGGCAAGGTCTCCTTCGAGCAGGACAAGCTCGCGGAGAACTACGCCGCGGCGCTGGAGGAAGTGCTCCGCCTGAAGCCGTCCGCTTCCAAGGGCCGCTACATCCAGAAGGCCACCGTCTCCACCACCTTCGGCCCGGGCATCCCCGTGGACCCGAACGTGACCAAGGTCGTCGGCGCCTAGGACCCCCTCCGGCCGCACGGCCGGTCAGGTCCGGCAGGGCCCGTTCCGCTTCGGCGGAACGGGCCCTGCTTTTTGTCGCCGGGGCCATTGCCAGGTTCCGCGGGCTGGGTCTAAAGTGTGATTGAGAAATCTCAATCACATCTCCTACCTTGCCGAGGAACCGTCATGGACACCACCGCCCCCGCCACCCGCGGGTTCACCGTCGCCGAGCTGCCCATCCCGCCGTCGCTCGACGCGCCCGGGGCCGGGGACTACATCGCCTCCGTCGAGCTCGTCGAGTCCTCGCAGGCCGGGGTCCTTGGCCATGGCGACTTCATCGAGGGCCCGGTACGGGCGCTCGTGGGCCACGAGGAGACGCCGTACACGCGGTCGCTGCGCTTCGCGGCACGGGACGGGGCCGGCAGGATCATCGGGGTCGCCGCGGTGCACTTGCCGCTGGCCGAGAACACGGACATGGCGATCGCCTATGTCGCCGTCGACCCGGCGCACCGGCGCCGGGGAATCGGCACGGCGCTCTTCCGGGCGGCCGAGGACGCGTGCGTGGACCTCGGACGCACGCGGCTCAATGCCTGGGTCGACTATCCGACGGCGCCGCTGCCGGGCGAGGGGCCCGAGGGCTCGCTCGTGCTTCCGAGCAAGGGCGACGGCGCCGTGCCGGCCGATTCCCCGACGACGTTGTTCGCCCGCTCCCTGGGCATGGAGCTCAAGCAGGTCGAGCGGGTGAGCCGCATGGACCTCCCGCGGCCCGCGGGGCTGCTCGAGGACCTGGAGGCCCGGGCGAGGGCCGCGTCGGAGGAGGAGTACGACGTCGTCAGCTGGGTCGGGCGCGTCCCGGAGGACGCCGTCGAGGACTACTGCCGCATGGTGGAGCGCATGGACGTCGATCCTCCCCTGGGCGGGCTCGAGTGGGAGGAGTCGGTCTGGGACGAGGCGCGGCTGCGCACGGCCGAGGACCGGGACGAGCGTCGGGACAACGAGCTCGTCACGACGTGTGCCGTGCACCGCGCGAGCGGCGATCTGGTGGCCTTTACTGTGTTGCTTGTCATGCGCGAGAAGCCCACGGTGGCCTATCAGGAGGACACCCTCGTGATGGGCGGCCACCGGGGCCACCGGCTCGGCATGCTCGTCAAGACCGTGAACCTGAAGAGGACGCTGGAAGCGTTTCCCCATGTCGGACGCGTCTACACGTGGAACGCCGAGGAAAACGAGCACATGCTCGCCATCAACGTCGCCATGGGATTCGTGCCGGTGCATTCCGAAGGCGCATGGCAAAAAAGTGCGGTGAATCGGCGGTGAGAGGTTGGTTCAGGCGGCCCGCATGCTGCTAACCTTGTGGTGTTGGTGATTCACAATCCCAGCCTGCGTGTGCGAGCGCAGTCCGCGCCGGTAGGTTCCCCAAGCCTCCGGTTGCGATGGAGTTACGGTGCGTTCCCCCAAGCCGCACCGTAACGAATAGAGAGGCCGGGCCACCCCCGCTGTCCCCCAAGTGGCGCGGGTGGTCCGGTCCTCGTTCGTCCAGGCACCCTTCGCGTGTTCCAGGGCCTCGATTTGGCCGCCGCGGCGGCCCCACGTTATGCTTGAGTCACCAAAGACCGTCGGTCGATGCCATCCCATCAGGAATCCGGATTCTCCGGTGCCCGGGGCGGCATCCGAAAGTTCCTCATTCAGGACGGCCCACGCAGGTGAACGAACCAAGCCGCTCCGGTAACCCGGAGCCAGGCGAAGCCCCGTGCACCTGCCCGGGGCGTTTTTTATGTGCAGGCCCACCCGGGCCTCGGGGACTGGTCGACGACCGAATCAATCCCCGGAAGGAGGGTTATGGCAACGCCGAACAAGGTTTCCGCAGTCGAGGAGATCACCGCCGACTTCAAGGAGTCGACCGCCGCTGTCCTGACCGAATACCGCGGGCTTTCCGTTGCACAGCTCAAGGAGTTGCGCCGCTCGCTGGGTCAGGAGACCAAGTACGCGGTCGTGAAGAACACCCTCACGGGCATTGCAGCCAAGGAAGCGGGCATCGACGCGTTCGATGGCCAGCTTGCCGGCCCCACCGCCATCGCCTTCATCAAGGGCGATGCCGTGGCCGCTGCCAAGAGCCTCACGGAATTCGCCAAGGACAACAAGCAGCTGGTCATCAAGACCGGCTACTTCGAGGGCAAGGCCATGGACGCTTCCGAGGTGGCCGCCCTGGCCGCCCTGGAGTCCCGCGAGTTCCAGCTGTCCCGCGTGGCCGGTGTGCTCAAGGCCCCGGCATCCGCCGCTGCGCGCATCATCGATGCCCTGCGCCTGAAGCTCGAAGAAGAAGGTGGCGCTGCGCCGGCTCCGGCCGAGGCTCCCGCCGCTGAGGCCGAGGAAGCACCCGCTGCCGAAGCTGCCACCGAAGAGGCCTAGGCCTTCTTCACCCCACCCCCAAACTCGCGGATCCCACGGATTCCGCCCCACGGAAAGGACGCCACACCATGGCGAAGCTCACCACCGAAGAGCTCCTTGAGGCTTTCAAGGAAATGACCATCATCGAGCTCTCCGAGTTCGTTAAGACCTTCGAGGAGACCTTCGAGGTCACCGCGGCCGCCGTGGCCGTTGCCGGCCCGGCCGGCGGCGCCGGCGAGGCCGCCGCCGAGGAGAAGACCGAGTTCGACGTGGTCCTCGAGGCCGCCGGCGACAAGAAGATCGCCGTCATCAAGGAGGTCCGCGCGCTGACCTCGCTGGGTCTGAAGGAAGCCAAGGACCTGGTTGACTCCGCTCCGAAGGCCGTCCTCGAGGGCGCCACCAAGGAAGCCGCTGACAAGGCCAAGGAGGCCCTCGAGGCCGCCGGCGCCACGGTCACCGTCAAGTAGTCGTTCCGACTGCCGCGAAGGCCCCGCCCACCTGCTGGTGGGCGGGGCCTTTCGCATGCCCCGCGGACCTGGCGGCAGCGGACCGGGTGAGGCGCGTTACGGAATCGACGGCGGGAATCCGGTAGGGTTGATTGGTCACGAAAAGGTAACGGAGCGATTCCCGGAGCGGAAGGGGCAGGATCCATGGGCAGGACGACGACGATCGAGGCGCCGCGGGCCGGGGCGTCACCGGGCTCTGGAACATCCCCGGCTGCCGGCGCGGCACGGTCCGCCGGGAGCCCGGGCGGCGACGCCGGCGCGGCACGCGGCCCCCGCCTGGCCCTGCTCGACGGGCTCCGGCTCGTGGCGGCCCTGCTCGTGGTCCTCTACCACTACACGGCGTGGCACCACGGCCACTGGGGCGTCGAGCCCGCCAAGGACGCGTGGCCGGTACTGTCGCGGTTCACGCTCTTCGGCAACATGGGCGTGCAGCTCTTCTTCGTCATCAGCGGCTTCGTGATCCTGCTCTCGAGCTATGGCAAGTCGCCGGCCCGCTTCATCGGCTCGCGGATCGGCCGGCTGTTCCCCGCCTACTGGGCGGCGGTGCTGCTCACCGGCGTCCTGGTGTTCTTCATCTGGCCCTCCATGGGGGAGCGGCTGAGCTACGTCGACTGGGCCGTGAACCTGACCATGCTGCAGGGCGGCACCGGGAATCCGCACGTCGACGGCGTCTACTGGACGCTCTGGGCCGAGCTGCGCTTCTACGCGCTCGTGCTGCTCGTGATGCTCCTGGGCTGGCAGACCCCGCGCCGGCTCCTCGCCTTCGCCGCGGCCTGGCCCGTCGCGGCCCTCGCGGCCCCGCTGCTTCCCGGGAACTTCCTCAGTCACGCGCTGATGCCGGAGTACGCGCCGCTCTTCGCGGGCGGAATGGTGCTGTTCCTGATGTACCGCTTCGGCCAGACGCCCCTGCGCTGGGCCGTCCTCGGCTTGAACGTGGTCCTCTCGGCCCACCACGCGGGCGTCACGGGGGCGAGGGAGGCCGAGGAGCTCGTCGGCTACTCGGTGCCCGAGCCCGTCTACTGGGCGATCGTCGCCGGGATCTTCGCCGTCGTCGCGCTCCTGTCGCTGACCCGCCTGCGCTCGGTGTCCCTCCCCGGGATGGCCCTGGCCGGTGCCCTGACCTACCCCGTGTACCTCCTGCACCAGGTGTGGGGCTGGTGGATCATCGACCAGTTGAGCCCGTGGATGCCGCGCTGGGCGGTCCTGCCACTCGTCATCGCGATCGTGGGTGCGGCCGCCTACCTCGTCCACCGCCACATCGAACGGCGCTTCGGCCGCCGGCTCGGCCAGGCCGCGACCCGACTGGTCGAGGCGGTCGAGGCCCGCCGCGCGCCGGCCCGGGCCTTCGCGCGCCGCGTGATGGAGGCGCCGGCCGTGAGGGTGCTGCCCAACAGCGTCGGCGGGATCGTCCGCGGCCGCTGAGCCGGCCACACCGGACGACGCCGGTGCCCACGCGAGGCGGGCGCCGGCGTCGTCCGGTGTGCAGGACTACTCCCGCCAGAGCAGCAGGGCCTCGCCCTGACCGCCGCCCCCGCACAGGCTGACGGCCGCGCGCCCGGAACCGCGGCGCTGGAGCTCGAGCGCCGCGTGGAGGGCCAGTCGTGCCCCGGAGGCGCCGATCGGGTGGCCGAGCGCGATCGCCCCGCCATGGATGTTGGTCTTCTCGAGCGGGTAGCCGAGGTCCTTGAGCGACTGGCAGGCCACGGCGCCGAAGGCCTCGTTGACCTCGATGAAGTCGAGCTGGTCCACGGTCCAGTCGGCCCTCGCCAGCGCGGATTCGATGGCGTGGGAGGGCTGGGAGTGCAGGGAGTTGTCCGGCCCGGCGACCTGGCCGGGCTCGCCGATCACGGCGAGGACCTCGAGGCCGTGCTCCTCGGCGTAGGCGCGGGAGGCCACGACGACGGCGGCGGCGCCGTCGGAGAGCGGCGAGGAGTTGCCGGCCGTGATGGTGCCGTCCTTCGCGAACGCGGGGCGCAGCGCGGCGAGGGACTCGACGCTCGTGTCCGGCCGGACGCCCTCGTCGGCGGTGAGCACCAGGGGCTCGCCCTTGCGCTGCGGGATCTCCACGGCGACGATCTCCTCGGCGAAGACGCCCTCGCGCTGGGCGGCTGCCGCCCGGACATGGGATGCGGCCGCGACCTCGTCCTGCGGCCCGCGCTCCCAGCCGAGCTCGCCGTTCTTCGCCTCGGTGCTCACGCCCATGGACTGGCCGTCGAAGGCGTCGGTCAGGCCGTCGTGCGCGACGGCGTCGATCGCGGAGATGTTGCCGTAGGTCCAGCCCTGGCGCGAGCCGGGGAGCACGTGGGGGCCGTTGGTCATCGACTCCTGGCCGCCGGCGACGACGACGTCGGCCTCGCCGAGGCGGATGATCCGCGCTGCGTCGGTCACGGCCGCGAGGCCGGAGAGGCACACCTTGTTGATCGTCACGGTGGGCACGTCCCAGCCGATCCCGGCGGCGACGGCGGACTGCCGGGCGGGGTTCTGCCCGCAGCCGGCCTGGACGACGTGGCCCATGACGACGGCGCCGACGGCGGAGGCGGGAACGCCCGACTTCTCGAGGGCGCCGCGGATGGCGGCCGCCCCGAGCTGGACCGCGGTGAGTGGGGCGAGCTGGCCCTTGAGGCGTCCGAAGGGCGTCCGGGCGCCGCCGACGATGACTGCTTCCTGGGGGGAGGACATGGTGTTCTGGCTCGCTTTCGTGCTGGAGTGCCGTGTGCGACAAGGCTACCGTGACGCGTGACACAGGGAGCCTCGCCGTGTTGACAAGGGCCTTTGTAAAACTTTGTGTCGCCGCCCTTCACGGGCCGGGAATCCGCCGATACACTCGGATTCAGCGGCCTTCCGGGGGGATCGGCCGCATTGCTCTTGGCCTCTAGGGGGAGGCCTCGGGGGGAAGGAGCCGGCACATGGGTGCTCGGTTTGACACGGCGGCGCAGGTGCGCCGCCCAGGGGCAGCCGCCGACAAATCGTCCGCGGCGCATTCAACGTGGGGGCCACTAGCAACACAGGACGCCATAGGAGGCCGCTGAACCGTCAGCGGCCTATTCGCCATGCCCCGGTCCAGCCGGGGCACGGCTTGCCACACCTCGTGGGCAGCGGAGGCAGGGCGTGTGGCCGGGAGTCTTGGGGGTTCCCGGCGCCGCGGCCGGCAGCGTGGCCGGGGCGTGGTCCAGGAATGACGGGGACCGACCGTGGGGAAGAACTCGCAGGACCGGGGGTCGGCGCCGGGACGGCGCCGTAGCCTTCCGCGCTGTGCGTGGGCGTCCGTGCTCGCCGCCTCGCTCGTCCTCGGGCCCGCCCTGGCACCGGCCCCGGGCCCCGCCGGGGTACCGTCCGCTGCCGCCGACGCGCTGGACGCGGAGCCGCGTCCCTCCGCGGAGCCGGATGCGACGACGCAGGTGGCGACCCCGCGCGCGACGGCTCCCGCCACGTCGTCCCAGGGCGCCGCGCCTCCGGGAGCGGCGTCCTCCGCTGCGACGACCTCCGCACCGATGCCCTCCGCGACGGCATCGTCGACGACGGCGCCCGGCGGGGCGGAGCGGGGCACGCCCGGCCCGGGCGGAGGCGCTGGGGGCGCCGACGGGCGCGATGACGCCTCCCGTGGAGACGCCTCCCGGGGCGACGGCGGCGACGGGGCCACCGGGAGCACCGATGTCCGTGACGACGACCTCAACGACGACGACCGCGACGACCCGGCGCCCGTGGTGCTCTGGCTCGCGCCGACAGCGGAGCTCGAGGCCTCGGCCCGCACCGTCCTGGAACACGAGTGGTCGCTCGAGGCCGCACCTGAGCGCCCCGTGTCCGAGGTCGGGCCGCGGGAGGACGCCGCGGCGGTGGCCCGGATCGCCGTCACGGAGCTCGGGCCGCGGCTGGCCTCGCAGCAGCTCCGCGGCCGTCTGCTCCTGGAGAACCCGAACCCGGAGCCCATGACGGTCACGGCGAACGCACCGCGCCGCGCCGCCGCAGCAGGGCAGCCGGCGGCCGCGTGCGGCTACCGTCCGGCCGACGGCCTCGAGGCCACACCGGGAGCCGCCGCGGGATCCCTGCGCCTCGTCCTGCCTCCCGGGACCACCCGCGTCGACTACGACTGCCCCGCCCCGCAGGAGGCGGACGCGCCGGACGGAGGCATCGACGTCGGAATCTCCTTCAGCCGCGGCGAGCACCCGCTGGACGCCGCGGACGCCGGATCGGACGCGGACCGGCCGGACGGAACCGTCCGCGCCGGGGCGGCGTACGCCTGGGAGGTCCGCGAGCTGCGCCGCGCGGTGGCCCTCGCCGCCCACCCGGCCGGGGCCGCCGCTCCGGGAGACGCCGAGGCGGCACGGGAGGCCGGGCTCGAGACCTGGACCGTGAGGTCCTCCGGCCTCCCCGGGACCGTGCACCGCCGCCTCGCCGCCCTGCCGGCGCAGGTCCCGGCCGCCGCCTGCTCCGCCACGGGCGTCTCCGCGACCCTGTTGCAGACAGGAGCCACCGCCTCCGCCGACGTGCGCGTGTGCCGCTGGGCGGCGCCCCGGGTCGACATCGAGGCCGAGGGCAGCTTCATCCGCGACCACCAGTGGTCGCTGACGGGAACCGAGGGGGCGCCGCGCTTCGACGTCGACGGGCAGGGGGCCGTGACCGCCGTGCACGAGCTCACCGCGACGGCCACGGGCCACCGCGACCTGGCCTTCCGGCTCGGCGGCACCGTGTCCTTCTCCAACCCCAACGACTTCGCCGTCCAGCGGCTCGACGCCGGCCCCGCGCCCCGGTTCGCCGGGCGCGACTGCCGCTACGTGCGCCTCGCGGACGCCGACGCGGCCGCGCCCGGGATCCAGCTGGACGTGCCCGCGGGCGGCACGGTCCGGGCCGCGTTCCGCTGCGACGTCTCCTCCGGCGTCGCGCCCGGCGACTACCGCGGGCACGAGCTCTCCGCCTCCGCGGGCTGGGAACGCGGCGCCCCCGTCGCCGCGGAGCCGGCCGCCGTCGCCTTCACGGTGCGGCGCGCGATCGACGCGACCGTGACCCTGACCGAGGACGGGACGGGATCCGCCGTGATCGGCACGGCGGCCGTCGCGGACTCGCCGCGGACGTTCCGCCACCCCCTGCGGCTGCAGGGCGTCCCCGGCCGCTGCACGGACTTCGAGTTCGGCGCGGCGCTGCGCGAGCGCGCCGGCGCCGACGCGGACAACACGACCCGGGGGAGGGCCTCCGTCTGCGTCCTGGACGGGCTCTCCGTCGCCGCCTCCTACGACGCGGGCTTCTCGCGCGACCACCAGTGGAGCGCGGAGCGCCGCGAGGACGCCGCACGGCACGAGGTGATCGGCACGACGCCGGCCGCCGCCGGGGCGACCGTGACGGCAAGGACCACGGGCCACATCGACTCCGGCTGGCGGGTCGCCGGGACCGTCTCGATCGCCAACCCCAACCTGCACCGGGCCGTCGAGGTCGACGTCCGGCAATCCGTCCGGCTGCCCGGGGCCCTGTGCCAGGTCGCGGGGACGCCCGGACGCGGCGTCGTCGCGGTCCCTGCGGCCCAGATCGTCGACGGCGTCGTGGTGCCGGGCAGGGTGGCCGTGCAGACCGAGTGCGTGTTCGGCGGCCGCGGGCTCGCGGAGCGGCACTATGCGGGGCGCGACGCAACCGCCGTCGTCCGCTGGACCGCACCCGATGGCGGCACCCGCCGCGCCGTCGTCGCCCAGCCGCTCGCCTTCCGGGCGCTCGCCGTGACGGACGCCGTCGTGGAGGTCGTCGGCCCGGGCTCGGGCCCCGGCGCCCCCGTGATCGGCACCGCCACCGTCGGGGAATCGCCCGCCGTCTTCCGGACGGTCGGGTCCCTCGCCGGGACGCCGGGGCGCTGCGTGCGGCACTCGACGACGGCGACGGTGCGCGAGGCCGCCGGGCAGGACGCCGACAACACGGCCTCCTCCGCGACCACGGTCTGCGCCCAGGCCGCGCTCCAGCTCCGCCAGGAGGCCGAGGCGACGTTCGACCGCGAGCTGTTGTGGCGCCTCGAGAGCGCGGTGGACCGGCCGCGCGTGGTGCTCGGCGAGGGCGGTCGCGCCGACGTCGGATTCACGGTGAAGGCCACGCCGGACGGGTCCGTGGACGGGAACCACTTCGTGCGCGGCACCGTGCGCCTCGCGAACCCCAATGCGTACGACGCCGGTGCCCTCCTCGCGACGCTCGACGACCCGTCCGCCGGACCCGGCATGGTGTGCGCGTACCTGGGTGCCGACGCGGATCCGTCCGCGCCGGGCTTCCAAGTGAGGGTGCCGCGGGCACCGGGAGCGGCCTCCGCGCTCGACGCGGCCGAGGCCGCCGCGGGCCAGGGGCCGGGCGCAGGCGGGGCCACGGGGGCCGCGGGCCCAGCCGGTGTCGGAGCCGCGGCCGGGTTCGTGCCGGGCCGAGCCGAGGTCGGCTTCGAGTGCGCCGGGCGCCCCGCGGGCGGCGGCGAGGGCACGCCCCGGGCGGTCGGGGCGACGTGGCCGGGCGGCGCCGCGCTGGCCCAGGCGGTGTCCACGTCGAGCCCGGAGAACCTCCGGCATCAGAGCGTGCGCATCGTCGACGACCAGGTCTCGCGGTCCGACGACCCCGCGGTGCTCGGCACGGCGGTCTGGAACGCGGCGGGCGAGCCCACCGTCTTCAGCTACACGCTGCCCTTCACGGGGCGGGCCGGCGTCTGCATCACCCGCACCGCCACGGTGCTGCTCGAGGGGCCGGGCCTCTCGGCCAGCAGCACCGCCGAGGTCTGCGTGCGGCGACCGCTCGAGGCCACGGCGAGCGCGTCCGCGAGCCTGCAGCGCGGTCACCAGTGGATCCTCGAGGCACTGCGGCACCCCCAGGGAAGCACGCCGCTGGCCGACGGCGGGGCCGTGCTGCGGACGCTGGTCCGGGCCGTGCCCCACGGGACCCGGGACACGGGACACGTCGTCGACGGGACGGTGCGCGTCGGCAACCCCAACTTCTTCGAGGGGGCGGCCGCGACGGTCACGGTCGAAACCGTGCTCAACGTGGGCGGGGACGGAGTCTGCACGGTCCGCGGCCAGGACGCGGACCCCGCCGCCACGGGGCACCAGGTGCTCGTCCCGGCGGGCACCGGGACCACCCCCGGCCAGGTGCGGGTCGACTACGCGTGCTCGTTCGCGGGCCAGCCCTCGCCCGTCGGCGCCGCGAGCACCTCGCTGAGCTGGGACTCGGGCCGGACGGTCGCCGAGGCCCCCGTCGTCTTCGCGCCCCGCTCGGAGACCGACCGCACGGTGCGTGTCTTCCAGCGCGCCGGGTCCCACGGGACCACGCTGCTCGGCACGGCCGAGTGGAACGCACAGGGCACGCCGGCGACCTTCGAGTCGACGACCGAGATCGCCCGGACCGGCCCGTCCGCCGCCGAGGGGGCCGGCGAGTCCGACGGCGAGGGAGGGGCCGGGCGTTGTTTCACGGCGGAGTCGCTCCAGTGGATCGGCGCCGCGGGCGGGCCGCCCGCCACGGGGGAAGGGGCGCCGGGTGGTTCCCAGGGCTCCCGCGCCGGCGTCGGCGACGACCGTTCGGTGCGGCAGGAGGCCGTCGTCTGCTCCGGCGCCGGGCTGACCGCCTCGCTCGAGGCGGCCGCAGGGCTGCACCGCAGCTACCAATGGTCGGTGCGCCGCGGCGTCGAGGCCGGGGATCTAGGCTCCGCCGCCGTCGCCCACGTCGTCGAGGCCATGCCGGGGGGATACACGGACTCCGACTGGACCGTCACGGGCGCCGTCGCCGTCGCCCACCCCGGGGGAGGGGAGCCCGTCACGGCCGTCCTGACCTCGGCGACGGGCCCCGGCGGGGCGGAATGCGCTGTCGAGGGCGATGCCCGGCTCGAGCTGGCCCCGGGAGCCTCGGGGCAGCTCCGCTACCGCTGCGCGTACGCCGCCGACCCGGGCGCCGAGGGCGGGACCGCGGCCGTCGTCCAGTGGGACGGCGGGGCGGTCGAGCTGCGCGTCCCGGTCCGCTTCGCCGTCCGCACCTCCTCCGACGCGACCGTCGAGGTCTACGACGACAAGGGCGTCCCCGGCGGCGAGCCCCGGCTGCTCGGCCTGGCGCGCTGGAACGCCGACGGCACCGCGCGGCGCTTCGCCTTCGCCGTGGCCGTCCCGGCGGGCGACGGGCAGTGCGCGGCCGGTGCGGGCACGGCATTCATCCACGTCGTCGGCGGCCCCGGCCCGGCCCTCGACCCGGCCGGGCTCGGCCTCGAGACGCGGGCGCCGTCGGCGCCCCGGCCGGGGGACCCCGCCGCGAGCAACGAGGACCCGGACTGCGGAGCGCCGGACGCCGAGACCGCCGGGGCCGCCGGCATCCCGTAGGCCACGCGGGCCACGCAGCGGGGCCGGGCCGCTCCGGTGCAGGCCGGTCACGACGCGCGCCGGCGGCGGGACGGGCCGGCCATCTGACGGGCCGGGTCGTCGATGTCCCCCGACGGCGGCCCGGCCCTTGCGGCGCGCCGTCCCCACGGGGCGCCACCTGCTTGTGCCGGGCGGTTAGACATGGTAGGGGAGCGGGTGTAGTATGGATCTTTGCGTCTTCCCTCAGCACGATTCGGCCTTCATATAGCGGTGGGCCCGTTCTCGGTGGTGTCCCGGGTATCCCCCAACCGGGCAGGGGTCGGCGCCGGAAACCTGACGGTCTGTGGAAGGATCCATCTTGGTCGCCTCGAGCACCTCTCAAAACGAAACCGCTAGTTCGGCCCGCAGCGCGGAAGCGGCCGGGCGCATCTCATTCGCAAAGATCCACGAACCGCTGGACGTGCCCAACCTGCTGGCGCTCCAGACGGAGAGCTTCGACTGGCTCGTGGGCAACCAGCGCTGGAAGGCCCGCGTCGAGCAGGCCGTCGCCGAAGGCATCCAGGGCGTGGCCGACGTCTCCGGCCTGGCCGAGATCTTCGAGGAGATCTCCCCGATCGAGGACTTCCAGGGCACCATGTCCCTGAGCTTCTCCGAGCCGGAGTTCGCCGACCCGAAGTACACCATGGCCGAGTGCAAGGACCGCGACGCGACCTACGCCGCGCCGCTGTACGTCAAGGCCGAGTTCATGAACAACAACACGGGTGAGATCAAGCAGCAGACCGTGTTCATGGGCGACTTCCCGCTGATGACGGACAAGGGCACGTTCATCATCAACGGCACCGAGCGCGTCGTCGTCTCCCAGCTCGTCCGCTCCCCGGGCGCCTACTTCGAGCGCACCCCGGACAAGACGAGCGACAAGGACATCTTCACGGCGAAGATCATCCCGTCCCGCGGCGCCTGGTTCGAGCTCGAGATCGACAAGCGCGACCAGGTCGGCGTGCGCCTCGACCGCAAGCGCAAGCAGTCCGTCACCGTGCTGCTCAAGGCCCTCGGCTGGTCCGAGTCCCGCATCCTCGAGGAGTTCGGCGACTACGACTCCATCCGCGCGACCCTCGAGAAGGACGCCACCGAGACCCGCGAGGAGGCGCTGCTGGACATCTACCGCAAGCTGCGCCCGGGAGAGCCGCCGACGGTCGACGCCGCCGAGTCGCTGCTCGACAACCTCTACTTCAACCCGAAGCGCTACGACCTCGCCAAGGTCGGCCGCTACAAGATCAACCGCAAGCTCGGCGTGGACAAGTCCCTCGCCGAGTCGAACGCCTCGGTGCTGGACATCGACGACATCGTCGCGATGATCAAGTTCCTCGTGGCCCTGCACGCGGGCGAGAAGACCGTCCCCGGCAAGCGCGACGGCAACGACGTGGAGATCCGCGTCGAGGTCGACGACATCGACCACTTCGGCAACCGCCGCATCCGCGCCGTCGGCGAGCTCATCGAGAACCAGGTCCGCACGGGCCTGTCCCGCATGGAGCGCGTCGTCCGCGAGCGCATGACCACGCAGGACGTCGAGGCCATCACGCCGCAGACCCTGATCAACATCCGCCCCGTCGTGGCCGCGATCAAGGAGTTCTTCGGAACCTCCCAGCTCTCGCAGTTCATGGACCAGAACAACCCGCTGGCCGGCCTGACGCACAAGCGCCGCCTGTCCGCGCTCGGCCCGGGCGGCCTCTCCCGCGACCGCGCCGGCATGGAGGTCCGTGACGTCCACCCGTCGCACTACGGCCGCATGTGCCCGATCGAGACCCCTGAAGGCCCGAACATCGGCCTCATCGGCTCGCTCGCGACCTACGCGCGGATCAACGCGTTCGGCTTCATCGAGTCGCCATACCGCAAGGTCGTCGACGGCGTCGTCACCGAGCAGGTCGACTACCTGACGGCCGACGAGGAACTCGAGTGCGTCATCGCCCAGGCGAACGCCCCGATGACCGGGGACAACCGCTTCGTCGAGGACCTGGTCCTCTGCCGCGAGCGCGGCGGCGGCGGCGAGCCCGTGCTCGTCACGCCGGAGGAGATCGACTACATGGACGTCTCCCCGCGCCAGATGGTCTCCGGCGCCACCGCGCTGATCCCGTTCCTCGAGCACGACGACGCCAACCGCGCGCTCATGGGCGCCAACATGCAGCGCCAGGCCGTGCCGCTGCTGGCCTCCGAGGCGCCGCTCGTCGGCACCGGCATGGAGAAGTACGTGGCGGTCGACGCCGGCGACTCCGTCGTCGCGTCCCAGCCGGGCGTCGTCAGCGAGGTCTCGGCCGACCTGGTCACCGTCCTGAACGACGACGGCACCGAGTCCGCGTACCCGATCATGAAGTTCGCCCGCTCCAACCAGGGCAACGCGTACAACCAGCGCGTCCTGGTCTCCGAGGGCGAGCGCGTCGAGTACCAGAGCATCATCGCCGACGGCCCGTCCACGGACAACGGCGAGCTCGCGCTCGGCAAGAACCTCCTCGTCGCGTTCATGTCCTGGGAAGGACACAACTTCGAGGACGCCATCATCCTGTCCCAGCGGATGGTCTCCGACGACGTCCTCACCTCGATCCACATCGAGGAGCACGAGGTCGACGCCCGCGACACCAAGCTGGGCGCCGAGGAGATCACCCGGGACATCCCGAACGTCTCCGAGGAGATCCTGGCGCAGCTCGACGAGCGCGGCATCATCCACATCGGCGCCGAGGTCGAGGCGGGCGACATCCTCGTCGGCCGCGTCACCCCGAAGGGCGAGACGGAGCTGACCCCGGAGGAGCGCCTCCTGCGCGCCATCTTCGGCGAGAAGTCCCGCGAAGTGCGCGACACCTCCCTGAAGGTGCCGCACGGCGAGTCCGGCACCGTCATCGGCGTGCGCATCTTCGACCGCGACAACGACGACGAGCTGCCCCCGGGCGTGAACCAGCTGGTCCGCGTCTACGTGGCCCAGAAGCGCAAGATCACCGACGGCGACAAGCTCGCCGGACGCCACGGCAACAAGGGCGTCATCTCGAAGATCCTGCCGGTGGAGGACATGCCGTTCCTCGAGGACGGAACCCCCGTCGACGTGGTCCTGAACCCGCTGGGCGTCCCGGGCCGCATGAACGTCGGCCAGGTCCTGGAGATCCACCTGGGCTGGGCTGCCAAGCAGGGCTGGAAGATCGAGGGGGAGCCGGAATGGCTCAAGAACCTCCCGAACCTCCCGCGCGAATCCGGCTCCACGACCGTCGCCACCCCGGTGTTCGACGGCGCGGCGGAGGAGGAGATCCGCGGCCTGCTCGACCACACGGCGAAGACGCGCGACGGCGAGCGCCTGATCGGCAACACCGGCAAGGCGCGCCTGTTCGACGGCCGCTCCGGCGAGCCGTTCCCGGACCCGGTGTCCGTGGGCTACATGTACATCCTGAAGCTCCACCACCTGGTGGACGACAAGATCCACGCCCGCTCCACCGGCCCGTACTCGATGATCACGCAGCAGCCGCTGGGCGGTAAGGCCCAGTTCGGCGGCCAGCGCTTCGGTGAGATGGAAGTCTGGGCCCTCGAGGCCTACGGCGCCGCCTACACTCTGCAGGAGCTGCTGACCATCAAGTCGGACGACATCCACGGCCGCGTGAAGGTGTACGAGGCGATCGTCAAGGGCGAGAACATCCCGGAGCCGGGCGTTCCCGAGTCCTTCAAGGTCCTCATCAAGGAAATGCAGTCGCTGTGCCTGAACGTGGAAGTGCTCTCCACCGACGGCACCACGATCGAAATGCGGGACTCGGACGAAGAAGTCTTCCGGGCCGCGGAAGAACTGGGCATCGACCTCTCCCGGGCCGAACCCAGCTCCGTCGAGGAGGTCTAGCAGTACGACGCCGGCGCCCGGCTCCCGGGCCGGGCGCACCGGCGTCGTACTCCAGGCTTTTTCCCCACCCCCGGCGGGCCCAGCCCGCTCGAAGACAAGACTTCTGAGAAACAAGAGAGAGACAGGGACCATATGTCCAGCGAATCCTCCTTCGGCCTCATGCGCATCGGCCTCGCTACCGCGGAAGAGATCCGTGGCTGGAGCTACGGCGAGGTCAAGAAGCCGGAAACCATCAACTACCGCACGCTCAAGCCCGAGAAGGACGGCCTCTTCTGCGAGAAGATCTTCGGCCCGTCCCGCGACTGGGAATGCTACTGCGGCAAGTACAAGCGCGTGCGCTTCAAGGGCATCATCTGCGAGCGCTGCGGCGTCGAGGTGACCCGTGCCAAGGTGCGCCGCGAGCGGATGGGCCACATCGAGCTCGCCGCCCCCGTGACCCACATCTGGTACTTCAAGGGCGTTCCGTCGCGCCTGGGCTACCTGCTCGACCTCGCGCCGAAGGACCTTGAGAAGGTCATCTACTTCGCCGCGTACATGATCACGTCCGTGGACGAGGAGCGCCGCCACGCGGAGCTGCCGAACCTGCAGGCGCAGCACGACCTCGCACGCAAGAAGCTCGTGGACAACCGCGACGCCGACATCGCCGCGATCGCCCGCGACCTCGAGAACGACCTGGCCAAGCTGGAGTCCGAGGGCGCCAAGGCCGCGGACAAGAAGAAGGCCCGCGACCTCGCCGACAAGACCATGGCCCAGGTGCGCAAGCGCGCCGACGCCGAGATCGAGCGCCTCGAGCAGGTCTGGGACCGCTTCAAGAACCTCAAGGTCGCCGACCTCGAGGGCGACGAGGGCCTGTTCCGCCAGCTGCGCGAGAAGTACGGGCTGTTCTTCGAGGGCTCCATGGGCGCCGAGGCGATCAAGAAGCGCCTCGAGTCGTTCGACATGGAGGCCGAGGCCGAGCTGCTGCGCGACATCATCAAGAACGGCAAGGGCCAGCGCAAGACCCGCGCCCTGAAGCGCCTCAAGGTCGTCAACGCGTTCCTGACCACCACCAACAGCCCGCTGGGCATGGTGCTGGACGCCGTCCCGGTGATCCCGCCGGAGCTGCGCCCGATGGTCCAGCTGGACGGCGGCCGCTTCGCGACCTCCGACCTGAACGACCTCTACCGCCGCGTGATCAACCGCAACAACCGCCTGAAGCGCCTGCTGGACCTCGGGGCACCCGAGATCATCGTGAACAACGAGAAGCGCATGCTCCAGGAGGCCGTCGACTCGCTGTTCGACAACGGCCGCCGTGGGCGTCCGGTCACCGGGCCGGGCAACCGTCCGCTGAAGTCGCTCTCCGACATGCTCAAGGGCAAGCAGGGGCGCTTCCGCCAGAACCTGCTCGGCAAGCGCGTCGACTACTCGGGCCGTTCGGTCATCGTCGTCGGCCCGCAGCTGAAGCTGCACCAGTGCGGCCTGCCGAAGCAGATGGCGCTGGAGCTGTTCAAGCCGTTCGTGATGAAGCGCCTCGTGGACCTGAACCACGCGCAGAACATCAAGAGCGCCAAGCGGATGGTGGAGCGCTACCGCCCGCAGGTGTGGGACGTGCTCGAGGAGATCATCACCGAGCACCCGGTGCTGCTCAACCGCGCACCGACCCTGCACCGCCTCGGCATCCAGGCGTTCGAGCCGCAGCTCGTCGAGGGCAAGGCCCTGCAGCTGCACCCGCTCGTGTGTGCCGCGTTCAACGCCGACTTCGACGGCGACCAGATGGCAGTGCACCTGCCGCTGTCGCCCGAGGCCCAGGCCGAGGCGCGCATCCTGATGCTCTCGAGCCACAACATCCTCAAGCCGTCGGACGGCCGTCCGGTGACCCTGCCCTCGCAGGACATGATCATCGGCCTGCACCACCTGACCACCAAGCGTCCGGGTGAGAAGGGCGAGGGCCGCGTGTTCTCGACCCCGGCCGAGGCGATCATGGCGCACGACGCCGGCGAGATCCACCTGAACTCGGTCGTCAAGATCCGCGTTCCGGGGTTCGTGCCGTCCTCCGAGCAGCCCGCTCCGGAAGGCTGGGAAGAGGGCACCCCCGCCCTCATCGAGACCTCCCTCGGACAGGTGCTCTTCAACGAGACCCTGCCCGCGGACTACCCGTGGGTCGAGCACGTGGCCGGCAAGGACGCCCTCTCCGAGATCGTCAACGACCTCGCCGAGCGCTACCCGAAGGTCGTCACCGCGGCCACGCTGGACAACCTCAAGGACGCCGGCTTCAAGTGGGCCACGCGTTCCGGCGTGACCGTCGCGATCTCGGACATCACGTCCAACATGAACAAGGCCGAGATCCTGGCACCCTACGAGGAGCAGGCGCTCAAGGTCCAGGCCCAGTACGACAAGGGCCTCATCGCGGACGAGGAGCGCCGCACGGAGCTCATCGACATCTGGAACAAGGCGACCGACGAGGTCGCCGAGGCCATGCGCGCCGGCATGGAGGAGCTGAACACCATCAACCGCATGGTGACCTCCAAGGCCCGTGGCAACTGGCTGCAGCTGCGCCAGATCGCCGGCATCCGCGGCCTCGTGTCCAACCCGAAGGGCGAGATCATCCCGCGCCCGATCAAGTCCTCGTACCGCGAGGGCCTGTCGGTCCTGGAGTACTTCATCGCCACGCACGGTGCCCGTAAGGGCCTCGCCGATACCGCGCTGAAGACCGCCAACTCGGGTTACCTGACCCGTCGTCTGGTGGACGTCTCGCAGGACGTCATCGTCCGCGAGCACGATTGCGGCACCGACCGCGGCCTCACCGTGCCGATCGTCTCGATCGACGAGATCGGCACCGTGCGCAAGCACGAGACCGTGGAGAACTCGGCCTACACCCGCACCCTCGCGGTCGACGTCCTGGACGCCGACGGCAAGGTGCTGGCCCCGGCTGCGTCCGACGTCGGCGACGTGCTGATCGAGGAGCTGTTCCAGGCCGGCGTGCAGGAGATCAAGGTCCGCTCCGTGCTGACCTGCGAGTCCGCCGTCGGAACCTGCGCGCTCTGCTACGGCCGCTCCCTGGCGACCGGCAAGACCGTGGACATCGGCGAGGCCGTGGGCATCATCGCCGCCCAGTCCATCGGCGAGCCGGGCACCCAGCTCACCATGCGTACCTTCCACACCGGCGGCGTCGCCTCCGCTGAGGACATCACGCAGGGTCTGCCGCGTATCCAGGAGCTCTTCGAGGCCCGTACCCCGAAGGGTGTGGCCCCGATCTCCGAGGTCGCCGGCCGCGTCACCATCGAGGACGGCGAGAAGCAGCTGCGGATCGTCATCACCCCGGACGACGGCGCCGAGGACATCGCCTACCCGGTGCTGCGCCGTGCGCGCATGCTCGTCGCCGACGGCGACAGCGTGGCCGTGGGCCAGCAGCTGGTCTCCGGTGCGATCGACCCGAAGCAGGTCCTGCGTGTGCTCGGCCCGCGCGAGGCCCAGAAGTTCCTGGTCCGCGAGGTGCAGAACGTGTACCAGTCGCAGGGCGTGGGCATCCACGACAAGCACGTGGAGGTCATCGTCCGCCAGATGCTGCGCCGCATCACGGTCATCGAGTCCGGCGACACGGAGCTGCTGCCGGGCGAGCTGGCGGAGCGTTCGCGCTTCACCAACGAGAACCGCAAGGCCGTCTCCGAGGGCAAGCAGCCGGCGTCCGGCCGCGACGAGCTCATGGGCATCACCAAGGCCTCGCTCGCCACGGATTCCTGGCTCTCCGCCGCGTCCTTCCAGGAGACCACGCGTGTCCTGACCCAGGCCGCGATGGAAGGCAAGAGCGATCCGCTGCTCGGCCTCAAGGAGAACGTGATCATCGGTAAGCTCATCCCGGCCGGCACCGGCCTGGACCGCTACACCCAGATCGCGGTGGAGCCGACGGACGAGGCCCGGGCGAACCTGTTCACCGGTCCGAGCGCCTTCACCGGCTTCGACTACGAGGGCGTCGAGCCCGGCATGGCTCCCGAGTTCCACGCCATCCCGATGGATGACTACGACCTCGGGACCGACTTCCGCTAAGCCCGAAGCGCTCCTGCCCGGTCCCTCATGACCGGGGAGGGCACCCGTCCAGAAGGGCGGCACCGCACGCGCGGTGCCGCCCTTCGGCGTTCCCGGGTCCGTACGCAGGCCGCCGAGACCGGAGCGCGCCTTCTCTGGGCAACGATTCGGACTCGGAGTAGAAAGTAATTGACATCACATAGGTGTGTGACGAACAATCTATATGTGCACAAGACGCACACACGTGCGGATTACGCACAACGGGAACCGGGGGCAACGCCGCCGCCGGCTCCTCCGTTCACCCAGGCACCATTGAAGGAGAAGCACCATGAAGTTGACGACGAAGATCGCGGCCGTGCTCGCCGCGGGAGCGTTGACGCTCACCGGTTGCGCCAGCAATGCCGGATCCGACGGCGGGGAGTTCCCCTCCAAGGACATCCGGCTCGTCGTTCCCTGGGCCGCCGGTGGCTCCGGGGACCTGACCGCGCGGACCATCGCGCCGCTTCTCGAGGAGGAACTGGGCGTCAATGTCGTCGTCGAGAACCGCCCGGGCGCCAATGGTTCCGTCGCGTACAACTGGCTCAAGGACCAGTCCGCCGACGGCTACAGCCTGTCCATGATGGGCGTCGAGGTCGTCACCCTGCAGTTCCAGGACTACGACGTCGACCCGGACAACTACGTGCCGATCGGCCAGGGCCTGTCCGGCCCCGGCGCGATCGCCGTGCCGGTCAACAGCCCGTACGAGACGCTTCAGGACCTGATCGACGACGCCAAGGCCAACCCGGGCCGGGTCACCTTCTCCAGCCCCGGCGTCGGCTCCGTGTGGGACTCGCCGGCCCAGGGGCTGCAGGACCTGGCCGGGATCGACATCACGGGTGTTCCGTTCGACGGCTCGGCACCGGCCGTGGCCGCCGCGGCCGCGGGCGACGTCTCCTTCTCGATCGACGCGATCGGTACCCAGAAGGCCCAGGTCGACGGCGGAAACCTCCGCTACCTGGCGATGCTGACCGAGGAACGCGACCCGAACAACCCGGACGTGCCCACGGCACGCGAGTCCGGCGTCGACCTCCAGAACGCCTCGTGGGTCGGCATCATGGCCCCGGCAGGCACGCCGGAGGACATCGTCCAGAAGCTGACCGAGGCCATGGGCAAGGCGGCCGAGGACGAGGGCTACAAGAAGACCATCGAGGACTCCAACCTGGTCCCGACCTTCCGCGACTCCACCGAGATGCAGGCCTTCTTCGACGAGGAAGCCGAGCGCTACGGCCCCTGGATCGAGCTCGCCCAGAGCAGGAACTAGACCGCTCCACCGTCCGCAGGACGGGGCGCGCCGCACGGCGCGCCCCGTCCCAGGTGAAGGAACCACGATGACCACACCAGCCACCGGGCACGTCCCGGGCATGGATCCCGAGGCGGACCATGCGCAGGAACACCTGCACCCCCACGTGGAGCCGCTCGTCACGGAGCGCCCCTACAAGCTGCGCGAACTGATCCCGGTCGCCGTCTGCATCGGCCTCGGCGCCACCGTGATCTTCATGGCCGGCAACATCCGCTCCGGCGTCGCCGCCGGGATCGGCCCCAACTTCTTCCCGACCTGGCTTGGCTGGGCCCTCGTCTTCCTGGGGCTCGTCCTGGTCTTCGTCAACGTCCTGCGTGGCGTCCGTCCCGGCGACATCCCGGACCGTGTCTCCTCGTGGGGCCTGATCCGCTTCGCCGCCACCGCGGTGGTCCTGATCGGCTACCTGCTGTCGTGGAACGTGCTCCAGTTCTGGCTCATCACGCTCGTCGCGTTCGCTGCCTTGACCTGGCTCTACGGGGCCCGCGGCTGGAAGCCGCTGCTCCTCTACCCCGTGATCGTCACGGCGGTCCTCCATTTCCTCTTCGTCGTCGCATTGCGAGTTCCACTATGACCACCGCAAGCCTGCTCGCCGTCCCCGTCATGGCCTCGCCCATGACCGAGGGGGTCGCGGCCGTCCTCCAATGGGACACCCTGCTCTTCATCGGCCTCGGGATCCTCGTCGGCATGCTCGTCGGCGCCTTCCCCGGCGTCACGGCGACCATGGCCGTCGCCCTCGCCTCCGGCTTCACGCTCACCCTCGAGCCGATCCAGGGCCTCGCCGTCCTGCTCACCATCTACGTCGCGGCGCAGTTCGGGGACCGGGTCCCCGCGATCCTGATCAACACGCCCGGCACGCCCGCCTCCATTTCGACGACGTTCGACGGCTATCCGCTGGCGTTGAAGGGGAAGGCCGGACTGGCGCTGACGACGTCGGCCTTCGGCTCCGCGTTCGGCATGATCGCGGGCATCCTGATCCTCGCCCTCGCGGCGATCCCGCTGTCCCGGTTCGCGATGCAGTTCGGTCCGCCCGAGATGTTCGCCCTCGTCGTGTTCGGCCTGACCATGATGGTCGGCGTCTCCTCGGGGCGCATCATCAAGGGGCTCGCCGCCGGCGCGTTCGGCCTGCTGCTCTCCACGGTGGGGCGCGACCCCATCACGGGGGACCAGCGCTTCACGCTCGGGATCCTCGAGCTCAATGGCGGGGTGCCGTTCATCCCCGTGATCATCGGCCTCTTCGGCGTCGCCGAGGTGCTCAACCAGATCCTCACGCGGCAGAAGCAGCACCACGCCAAGGCGATCACGCAGCTCGGGCAGTGGATGCCGAGCCCGTCGCTCCTGCGTCGGCTGCTGCGGCCCATGGGCATCGGCGCCGGCACGGGAGCCGTCGTCGGCCTGGTTCCGGCGGTCGGCGGCGACATCGCCGGCATCATCGCGTGGGACAACGCCAAGAAGACGTCGAAGCATCCGGAGGAGTTCGGCAAGGGCTCGCTCGAGGGGCTCACCGCGGGGGACACGTCCTCGACGGCCACGCTCGGCGGTTCCGTCACCACCACGATGGCCCTCGGCGTCCCCGGGGACTCGGTCATGGCCGTGATGATCGGGTCCATGCTGATCTGGGGCATCCAGCCCGGCCCGGCCCTCTTCACGAACCAGCCCGACCTCGTGTTCTCACTCGCCGCGATCATGCTCATCGCCACGATCCTGACCCTGGGACTCTCGCTCGTGCGCATGAAGGGAGTGGTGAAGCTCCTCGAGCTGCCCAACCACTACCTGTGGGGCATCATCCTGGTGTTCTGCATGGTGGGAACCTACTCGATCAGCAACAGCGTCTTCGACGTGTTCATGATGATGCTCTTCGGGCTCGTGGGCCTGTTCATGGTGCGCTTCGGCTTCCCGCCGGGGCCGGCCGTGCTCGGCCTGATCCTCGGGCCGCTCGCCGAGGCCAACCTGCGGCGCGCGCTCATCACGGACGGCTGGGCCTCGGTGTTCACGAGCCCGATCGCGGTGATCCTGCTGGTCATCTCGGTGCTCGCCCTCCTGGTCCCGCCGCTGCGCGGCCTCGTCGCCCGGCGCAGGGCGGCCTCGGAGGACTCGGACCTGCCGAAGCTGGTTCCGTAGCCCGGCCGCCGGGCAGGTACGTTCCACCAGGCCCTCGGCCGCGTCGGGTAGATGTCGGAAGGCTCCAGCCTTTCCGGCGTCTACCCCGACGCGGCCGCCCGGGTTTCCAGGGGAGGGGACCGATTACGGGGCGGGGCCGCCCGCGTGCTAGAGTGGTCTCAATTGTTTTATGTGTGGCAAATGGACTCGGTCCGGGTTGCGGGGAACGTGCGCAACGAATGCCACACTTTTGCACGCCTACGGTCGACTCCGCGGACGCTGCGATGAAACGACCAAAAGCGCAGTGTCCGCAGGCCGTCATGGCCGCGGGCGCGGCAGATCAAAGAAACCGGAGGACACGAAAGTGCCTACTATTCAGCAGCTGGTCCGCAAGGGCCGCTCGCCGAAGGTCAACAAGACCAAGGCCCCTGCCCTGAAGGGCAACCCCATGCGTCGTGGCGTGTGCACCCGTGTGTACACCACCACCCCCAAGAAGCCGAACTCCGCGCTCCGCAAGGTCGCCCGTGTCCGCCTCGCCGGCGGCATCGAGGTCACCGCGTACATCCCGGGCGTCGGCCACAACCTGCAGGAGCACTCGATCGTGCTCGTCCGCGGCGGCCGCGTGAAGGACCTCCCCGGCGTTCGCTACAAGATCGTCCGCGGCGCCCTCGATACCCAGGGTGTGAAGAACCGCCAGCAGGCCCGCTCCCGCTACGGCGCCAAGAAGGAGAAGAAGTAATGCCTCGTAAGGGTCCGGCGCCCAAGCGCCCCCTCGTTTCCGATCCGGTCTACGGGTCCCCGCTGGTCACCCAGCTGATCAACAAGGTCCTCGTCGATGGCAAGAAGTCCACCGCCGAGCGCATCGTCTACGGCGCGCTCCAGGGCGCCGAGGCCAAGACCGGTTCCGATCCGGTCGCGACCCTCAAGAAGGCCATGGACAACGTCCGCCCGGCCCTCGAGGTCCGCTCCCGCCGCGTCGGCGGCGCCACCTACCAGGTTCCGGTCGAGGTCAAGCCGGGTCGTTCGACCGCGCTGGCCCTGCGCTGGCTGGTCGGCTACTCCAAGGCCCGCCGCGAGAAGACGATGATCGAGCGCCTCATGAACGAGATCCTCGATGCATCCAACGGTCTCGGTGCCGCTGTGAAGCGCCGCGAGGACACCCACAAGATGGCCGAGTCCAACAAGGCCTTCGCCCACTACCGCTGGTAAAAACGTTCCGCGTACGACGCCGGGCACGGCACCTGGGTGCCGGATCCGGCGTCGTACGGGGATCAACCGACAAAGGGAGACACCGTGGCACTGGACGTGCTCACCGACCTCACGAAGGTCCGCAACATCGGCATCATGGCGCACATCGATGCCGGTAAGACCACTACTACGGAGCGCATCCTGTTCTACACGGGTGTGAACCACAAGATCGGCGAAACGCACGACGGTGCTTCGACGACCGACTGGATGGAGCAGGAGAAGGAACGCGGCATCACGATCACGTCCGCCGCCGTGACCTCCTTCTGGAACGGCAACCAGATCAACATCATCGACACCCCGGGCCACGTCGACTTCACGGTCGAGGTCGAGCGCTCCCTGCGCGTGCTCGACGGCGCCGTCGCCGTCTTCGACGGCAAGGAAGGCGTCGAGCCGCAGTCGGAGACCGTCTGGCGCCAGGCCGACAAGTACAACGTCCCGCGCATCTGCTTCGTCAACAAGATGGACAAGCTGGGCGCCGACTTCTACTTCACCGTCGACACCATCGTGAAGCGCCTCGGCGCCACCCCGCTGGTGATGCAGCTGCCGATCGGCTCCGAGAACGACTTCGTCGGCGTCGTCGACCTGATCGACATGAAGGCCCTCGTGTGGCCGGGCGACGCCAAGGGCGACGTCACCATGGGTGCCGCCTACGAGACCCGCGAGATCCCCGAGGACCTCCAGGAGAAGGCCGAGGAGTACCGCGCGAAGCTCGTCGAGCAGGTCGCCGAGTCCTCCGACGAGCTCATGGAGAAGTACCTCGAGGGCGTCGAGCCGACGGTCGAGGAGCTGAAGGCCGGCATCCGCCAGATGGTCATCGACTCCGTCGCGTACCCGGTGTTCTGCGGTTCCGCGTTCAAGAACCGCGGCGTGCAGCCGATGCTCGACGCGGTCGTCGCCTACCTCCCGTCCCCGCTGGACGTGCCGCCGATGATCGGTCACGACCCGAAGGACGAGTCGGTCGAGCTGACCCGCAAGCCGAGCGAGGACGAGCCGTTCTCCGCCCTGGCCTTCAAGATCGCCGCGCACCCGTTCTTCGGGCAGCTGACGTTCATCCGCGTGTACTCCGGCAAGGCGTCCTCCGGCCTCCAGGTGGTCAACTCCACCAAGGGCAAGAAGGAGCGCATCGGCAAGCTGTTCCAGATGCACGCCAACAAGGAGAACCCGGTGGAGGAGGCCCACGCGGGCCACATCTACGCGGCCATCGGCCTCAAGGACACGACCACGGGCGACACGCTCGCGGCCCTCGACGCGCCGATCGTGCTCGAGTCGATGTCCTTCCCGGAGCCGGTGATCTTCGTGGCCATCGAGCCGAAGACCAAGGGCGACCAGGAGAAGCTCTCCACGGCCATCCAGAAGCTCTCGGCCGAGGACCCGACCTTCACCGTGTCCTTGAACGAGGACACCGGCCAGACCGAGATCGGCGGCATGGGCGAGCTCCACCTGGACATCCTGGTGGACCGCATGCGCCGCGAGTTCAAGGTCGAGGCCAACGTCGGCAAGCCGCAGGTCGCCTACCGCGAGACCATCAAGAAGAAGGTCGAGAAGGTCGACTTCACGCACAAGAAGCAGACGGGCGGCTCCGGCCAGTTCGCCAAGGTGCAGGTCTCGTTCGAGCCGCTGGACACGTCCGACGGCGAGTTCTACCAGTTCGAGAACGCCGTCACCGGCGGCCGCGTGCCCCGCGAGTACATCCCGTCCGTGGACGCGGGCATCCAGGACGCCATGCAGTTCGGCATCCTGGCCGGCTACCCGATGGTGGGCGTCAAGGCGACCCTCACCGACGGCGCCTACCACGACGTCGACTCGTCCGAAATGGCGTTCAAGATCGCCGGTTCGCAGGTGTTCAAGGAGGGCGCACGCCGCGCCAACCCGATCATCCTCGAGCCGCTGATGGCCGTCGAGGTCCGTACTCCCGAGGAGTACATGGGCGACGTGATCGGCGACCTGAACTCCCGCCGTGGACAGATCCAGTCCATGGAGGACGCCGCCGGCGTGAAGGTCATCAAGGCCTCCGTGCCGCTGTCGGAGATGTTCGGCTACATCGGCGACCTGCGGTCCAAGACCCAGGGCCGCGCGGTGTACTCGATGACGTTCGAAAGCTACGCTGAGGTCCCCAAGGCCGTGGCCGACGAGATCATCCAGAAGTCCCGCGGCGAGTAGCCGTCCCGGACGCTGAACCAGCCTCCTCCCCGCGAGGGGAGGAGGCGCCGCGGGGGCCGTACGGCCCAGTCCAACGGCCCCCGCGTGGCAGACTGACGGACCCGGAACAGCGGGGCCGGATGGAAACCGCAAATTTCAGGAAAATAACAAGCCCACAGTAGACTTGCATGAGTTTCGTCCACGAACCGCGTGGGCGGGGTAAGTCTTCTGTTTACGTTCTAGGAGGAACCTGTGGCGAAGGCAAAGTTCGAGCGGACTAAGCCGCACGTCAACATCGGCACCATTGGTCACGTTGACCACGGTAAGACCACGTTGACCGCTGCCATTTCCAAGGTGCTTGCTGACAAGTACCCCGATCTCAACGAGCAGCGCGACTTCGCGGCGATCGACTCCGCCCCGGAAGAGCGCCAGCGCGGCATCACCATCAACATCTCCCACATCGAGTACCAGACGGAGAAGCGCCACTACGCGCACGTTGATGCCCCCGGCCACGCCGACTACATCAAGAACATGATCACGGGTGCTGCCCAGATGGACGGCGCCATCCTCGTGGTCGCCGCCACCGACGGCCCGATGGCCCAGACCCGCGAGCACGTTCTGCTCGCCCGCCAGGTCGGCGTGCCGTACCTGCTGGTCGCGCTGAACAAGTCGGACATGGTCGAGGACGAGGAGCTGCTTGACCTCGTCGAGATGGAGGTCCGCGAGCTGCTGTCCTCCCAGGGCTTCGATGGCGACGAGGCTCCGGTCATCCGCGTCTCCGGCCTGAAGGCCCTCGAGGGCGACGCCCAGTGGGTCAAGTCCGTCGAGGACCTGATGGACGCCGTCGACGAGAACGTGCCGGATCCGGTGCGCGACCGCGACAAGCCGTTCCTCATGCCGATCGAGGACGTCTTCACGATCACCGGTCGTGGAACCGTCGTCACGGGCCGCGCCGAGCGTGGCACCCTGCCGATCAACTCCGAGGTCGAGATCGTCGGCATCCGCCCGATCCAGAAGACCACGGTCACCGGCATCGAGATGTTCCACAAGCAGCTCGACGAGGCGTGGGCCGGCGAGAACTGTGGCCTCCTGCTTCGCGGCATCAAGCGTGAGGACGTGGAGCGTGGCCAGGTCATCGTGAAGCCGGGTTCCATCACCCCGCACACCGACTTCGAGGCCAACGTCTACATCCTGTCCAAGGACGAGGGCGGCCGCCACAACCCGTTCTACTCGAACTACCGCCCGCAGTTCTACTTCCGTACCACGGACGTGACCGGCGTCATCACCCTCCCCGAGGGCACCGAGATGGTCATGCCGGGCGACAACACCGAGATGACGGTCGAGCTGATCCAGCCGATCGCCATGGAGGACGGCCTGGGCTTCGCCATCCGCGAGGGTGGCCGCACGGTCGGCTCCGGCCGCGTCACCAAGATCATCAAGTAGTTCCTGCTTGCTGATCTGACCGACTGGTCTCGGAAGGGCCCCGCTGCTTCGGCAGCGGGGCCCTTCTGCATGCCCGGGGGAGCGGGGCCCGGCCGGGTTTTTCCACGGATGCGTCCCGCGCCCTTGACCTCCCACCGCGTATCGCTATGCTTTTGACTAATTAGGTTCGGGGCGAGGCAAGGGGAATGGCGATGGGCGAGGTCGCGGTCTTTGGGGTCCTGCTCCTGGTGATCCTGTGCGGCCCGGCCTTTCTGCTCGGCTGGTTCCTGGGGCGCCGGGCGTTGCGCCGCGGCACGGTGGCCCCGGTCCCCGCGGATGCCGCGCGGCAGGCCCTGGCCCGTGCCTGGCAGGAGGGGTACGACGCCGGACGCGGCACCTCCCAGCCGTCCCCCGCCGCGGGTGTGGTCCCGCCGGTCCCGGCTGCCGATCCGGCGACGACCGGCCGAGGTGCGGGGCCAGACCTGGACGAACCGGGCGGCACCGGAGCCACGGGGGCGCCCGGGCCCGCGTCCGGCGTCGCACCCGGCGCACGGCTGGAGCCCCGGCCGCCGCTCCGCCCCCGGCCCACCGCGGAGGAACGGGCGCTGCGCAACATCAACATCACCCTCTACGTCGCTGCCCTCCTGCTTGTCGCGGCGGCGAGCCTGTTCATCGGCCTCGGGATCCCGCCGGCCGCGCGCGTGGGTGGACTCGTCGCGGTCGCGGCCGGCTTCTACGCGGCAGGGCTCATCGTGCACGCCCGGAGCGAGCGGCTGCGGCCCGCGGCGACGGCGTTCACGGCGACCGGTCTGGCGCTCGTGCCACTCGCGGGGCTCTCCTTCCACCTGCTGGCCGGCGCGCCGGCGGAGCTCGCGTGGTTCGCGACGTCGGTGATCGGGACGGCGGCGTTCGTCGTGGCAGGGGCCAGGCTGCAGAGCCGCGTGCTCGCCGCGCTCGCACTGACGTTCCTCGTCTCCACGGCGTGGTCCGGCGGTGCGCTGCTGAACCGCGGCCTGATCTGGTACTTCATGTTCACGATGTTGCTCGCCGGGTGCTGCACGCTCGCGGCCTACGTGCAGCCGTCGTGGCTGGGGAACCTGTACGTGAAGACGTTCCAGAGCGCCCATCGCTACCTCGTGCCCGGGACGCTGCTCGCGGCGCTGCTCGTGCTCGACCAGCTCAACCAGAACGACCGCGTGGTGCTGACGCTCGCGGCGACGGTCTACTACGCCGCCGCGGCGTTCGCCGGACCCGGGCGGGAACGGCTCCTGAACCTCGGCGCCGGCCGGGCCACGGCGCTCGCGGCAGCGGGATTCACCGCGTCCGCGCTCGGGACGGCCGGGAGTGGCGTCGTGGCCGTGCTCGTGACCGGCCTCGTGCTCCAGGCGCTCCTCGTGCAGTGGTTGAAGGGACGGTACTTGCGGCTCGTCACGCCGCGCTGGCTGTCGGCGGAACTCGCCGCCTTGCTGGGCCTCGGGCTGTTGCTGGCGCTCGCGGCCCTCGGGGCGGCCCAGCTGCGGGCGGTGTCGGGCGTCGTCGAGCCGTTCCCCGCGGCACTGGTCGTGGCACTGCTCGCCGTCGTCGCGGGCGGGGCCGTGGTCGCGTGGCGCGAACACCCCTACTACGGCGGCGCGGCGCTGGCCGCGGGCCTTGGGGGCGCGGCCGTCCCGTGGACGGGGGCTCCCTGGGAGGGCTCGCCGTGGAGGGCCGCCGTGGTGCTCACCCTGGGGCTGCTCGCGGCCGAGGCCGTACGGCGCCGCGGCAGGAGCCGGGGCCGGGAGGTGGCGGCGTGGCTGCGGTGGCAGGGCGTGGTCCACGCGGGCCTGGCGCCCCTCGCGGTGGGCCTGCTGGCCGGGTGGGGCGTGGCCGTGTTCGGCCCGGGGGCGCCCGGTGCCCGGACCGTCCATGTCGCGGCGGTCGCCGCGGGCATCGCACTGCTCGTGGTGGGCGCCGTCGCGGTGCGGGCTTCGCGGGTCCACTGGGAGGCCGTCGTGCTCCTGCCCGCCGCGGTGGCCGGGGTCTTCGCGGCGGCGCACTCCGCCGCCGGATCGGCACGGGAGCTGCATGTGGGCGCCGGATCGCCCGCCTCGTCGGGCCTCGTGCCCTGGTCCATCGCGCCGTGGGCCGAGGCGCTCGCCGGGGCCGCGCTGCTGCTCGGCGTCGCCGGGGCCGCGATCATCCTCCACCGCGGGCGCGGGCGCGGGCGTGCTCGGCGCGCGGGTGCGAGCGCGTCCGCAGTGGAGGTTGAGTGGAACCGGGACCGGCTCGTGCTGCCCGGCGGCGGAGTCCTGACGCCCCGCCGGCTGGCGGGCCACGCGACGGGACTGCTCGCACCGGCCCTGGCGCTGGGCGCGCCGCGCGTGCTGGGGCAGGACTGGGTGACCGAGGTGGTGCTGCTGCTCGTCCTGGTCCACGCCGCGCACCGGGTGCTCGACGGCGGACTGCCCTGGCTGCGCGGGGCCTACGCACTGCTGGCGCAGTCGGCCCTCAGCCTCGGGGCGGTGCACCTCGCGGAGCGCCTCGGGGCGGACGACCACGCGCTCTTCGCCCTGTTCGCCACGACGCTGGCGGCCGGTCAGACCGCCCGCGTGGTGCTCGGGCGTGGGAGCAGCGCGACGGCTGACGGGATTGGGCTGCGGCGCCTGATGGGTTGGGGAACCCTGGCCGTACTTGTCCTCCTGCCGCTCGTCTACGTGGCTACACTGGGAGACACCACTACTAGTCGAGTATCCGCCCAGTTGATAGGCGGCGCCGATCAGGCGGCATTGCTCGTGCAGCTGTTCTGCCTGGGCGTTTTCGGGGCGGCGTGGTGGCTTCGCGGGGCGGGGACCGCCGGGCATCGCTGGACGGTCCTCGCACCGGCCGCCGCCCTGGCCGGCCTGGCGACCGTTCCGTCCGGGGTCCCCACGTTGCGCGACGGCGGTTGGCTGCCCGAGTCGTTGTGGGACCGCCCCGTCGCTGTCGTCCTGCTCACGGTGATCGGGGTCGCGGCCGCCGCCCTGGATGCCGTGCCGCCGGTCAGGTGGGGCGCGGCCGCGACGGGCGTGGGAGCCGCGCTCGGCCGCCCGCAGCAGACGGTCCTCGTCGTCGGGTTCCTCTTCTGGGCCGCGCTCACGGCGCCCGGAGACGCGCCGGGTTGGCTCGTTGCGCCGCTCGCGGCACTCGCCGCGTGGCTCCTCCTCGCCTCCTGGGCCCGCGGAAACGCCCTCCTCGTTCCCGCCGCGCTGCTCGTGGCACCGTTCGCCGTCCACGCCGCCGGCCGCCAGGTGTTCGACGCGGTCGGCGAGCCCCTTCGCGCCTCCGCGGCCGTCCTGCTCGTGCTGATCGCCCTGGCGCTTCCGGGCGCGGCCGCCGCGATCGCCGGCGAGCCCCTGCGCCGGCTGACGGGCTGGGGCCCTGCCGCGGGCGGAGAGCCGGCGGGGCCGTTCGGCGACTTCCGCAGCGGGGTCATCGACCGCCGGGTCCGCTCGTGGCGGCCGGCCCACGCCCTGCTGCTGGGGACCGGTGGGCTTGTCATGCTCCTGCTCGGCGCCCTCACTGCGGCCGTCCGGGCTCCCGGCCTGGAACGCCAGGCCCGGCGCGGGGTCGCCTTCGACGAGGCCGGCAACGCCCTGGACGCGGGGAACGCCCTCGACTCCGTCGCCGCGTTCGGCGGAGCCGTCACGCCCGACGGGCTCGCCGTGGCCGCAGCGGCGCTCATCGCCCTCGGCGCCCTCGCGGGCATCCGCCAGTTCCGCCCCGGCCGGCGCGAGACCCCGGCCGAGGCCGCGGCGCTCGCCGTCGCGGCCTGCGCCCAGTACGCCTGGCTGGTGCTGCGTGACGGCGCGAGCCTGTTCTGGTGCCTCCAGTACTGGGTCGTCGTCCTGGCGCTGCTGTCCGCGTACGAGCTCTACCGCCGGCGCCCGGAACGCTTCACCGGCGCCCTCGCCGCTTCCGCCGGAATCCTGACCCTCAGCGGACCGTTCTCCGTGCTCTTCCTCGACATCCCCGGCCAGATCTGGGTACTGATCGGATTCGCGCTCCTGCTCGTCGTCGGCGTCCTGCGGAACCACCGGCTCTTCGTGGTCTGGGGCGCGATCGGCGTCGGCATCATCATCCTCTGGTACCTGCGCGGCTTCACCTTCCTCCTCCTCGCGCTCCTCGCCATGGCCCTCATCGCCTTCGCGGTCACGCGACTGGCCCGGCTCGGCCGGAAGCCCGACGCCCCGCGCCCGGGGCCGCCCGCCCCACCCGTAGCACCCGCTCCCGGCGGGCCGGGACCGGACGGTACGCTCCCGGTGCTCCCGGGAAGGGCGGCGGACGACGCCGGGGCCGTCTCCCGCGACCCCCGGCGCCTCCCGGCCCTTCCGGACGGCACCCCACCGACGACCGGCGTCCCGCCCGCGGACGGTGCCCTGCCCAGGACCGAGGGCCCGCCCGCGGCCGGGCGGTAGGCTGGGCGCATGGACTCCTGGATCTTCTGGATCATCGCGGGCGGGCTCGTCGCCGTCGGCTCCGCCGTGGTCTGGGGTCGGCGCACCTTCCGCCACGAGATCGACCGGGCCCGGCGCATCCGGCGCTCCCGCCGCAACGGCGACTGAGACTCCGGCCACGCACGCACCCGCGGGAGGCCCCCGATTGGCGTTAATCCGCGGAATCTGACACACTGGACAAGTTGTTCAAGCGCCTCTCCATGTCTTGAGCTCGCCGATCGGGTCACCGATAGCGGAGCCAGGGCCGGTTTCGCCTGAGATCGCGTCCCGCCCGGGATAATGCCCGGGGCAGGGTCGGATACGACTGAAACGGAGCGGCCCAAAATAACCCCACCCCCATTCAACGGGTCGGTGTCGCGGGAAACACGCGACACGCCCGAGCGCGGGGGTCGGTACCCCGGCGGGGTGAGGAACCCGGAAACCTCCGGATTCAGTCCGCGCGGGGCGTGCCGGTCCGAAGGGACCCGATACAGGGCACAGCAACTGTACAGAGAGTGCTACTCAGAAAGAGGCATGACGCCATGGCGGGACAGAAAATCCGCATCCGGCTGAAGTCGTATGACCACGAGGTCATTGACGTTTCAGCACGGAAGATCGTTGAGACGGTCACGCGCGCAGGCGCAACCGTGGTCGGCCCCGTGCCGCTGCCGACGGAGAAGAACGTGTACTGCGTGATCCGTTCGCCCCACAAGTACAAGGACAGCCGCGAGCACTTCGAAATGCGCACGCACAAGCGTCTGATCGACATCATCGATCCGACCCCGAAGGCCGTCGACTCGCTCATGCGCCTCGACCTTCCGGCTGACGTCAACATCGAAATCAAGCTCTAGGGGAGGTGCTGAGAGACTATGACCGCAACCCGTAACGTAAAGGGCCTGCTGGGCACGAAGCTCGGCATGACCCAGGTGTGGGACGAGAACAACAAGCTCATCCCCGTCACCGTCGTGCAGGCCGACTCCAACGTCGTGACCCAGCTCCGCAACGCCGACCGCGACGGCTACACCGCCGTGCAGATCGGCTACGGCCAGATCGACCCGCGCAAGGTCACCCAGCCGCTCGCCGGCCACTTCGAGGCCGCCGGGGTCACCCCGCGCCGCCACGTCGTCGAGCTGCGCACGGCCGATGCCGAGTCCTACGCGCTCGGCCAGGAGCTGTCCGTCGAGCTGTTCGAGGCCGGCCAGAAGGTCGACGTCGTCGGCAAGAGCAAGGGCAAGGGCTTCGCAGGCGTCATGAAGCGCCACGGCTTCTCCGGCGTCGGCGCCTCCCACGGTGCCCACAAGAACCACCGTAAGCCGGGTTCCATCGGTGGCGCGTCCACCCCGGGCCGCGTCTTCAAGGGCCTGCGCATGGCCGGCCGCATGGGCGCCGTGCGCCACACCACGATGAACCTCACGGTTCACGCGGTGGACGCCGAGAAGAACCTCCTCTTGATCAAGGGTGCCGTCCCCGGCGCCCGCGGCCAGGTCGTCCTCGTGCGCTCTGCCGTGAAGGGAGCATAATCACATGGCTAACTCTGCACTGAAGGTCGAGCTTCCCGCCGACATCTTCGACGTCCAGACCAACGTGCCGCTGCTGCACCAGGTCGTCGTGGCCCAGCTGGCCGCGGCCCGCCAGGGCACGCACAAGACCAAGACCCGTGCCGAGGTCTCCGGCGCCGGCCGCAAGCCGTTCAAGCAGAAGGGCACCGGCCGCGCCCGTCAGGGTTCGATCCGCGCTCCGCACATGACCGGCGGTGGCATCGTCCACGGACCGACCCCGCGCGACTACAGCCAGCGCACCCCGAAGAAGATGAAGGCCGCCGCCCTGCGCGGAGCCCTCTCGGACCGCGCCCGTCACGACCGCGTCCACGTGGTCGACAACCTGGTCTCCGGCGAGAAGCCGTCGACCAAGGAGGCCCTGGCCACCCTGCGCGCTCTCACCGAGCGCAAGAACCTGCTCGTCGTCATCGACCGCGCCAATGACGTTGTCGCACTCTCCGTGCGCAACCTCGAAGACGTCCACGCCATCTACGTCGACCAGCTGAACACCTACGATGTTCTGGTCGCCGATGACGTGGTCTTCACCAAGGCCGCCTTCGATGCCCTGGTCACCAAGGAGGACTCCAAGTGAGCGCCGCCCTCACCAAGTCTCCGCACGACGTCATCATTGCACCCGTCGTTTCGGAAAAGAGCTACGGCCTGATCGACGAAGGCAAGTACACCTTCCTGGTCGACCCGCGCTCCAACAAGACCGAGATCAAGCTTGCCGTTGAGAAGATCTTCAACGTCAAGGTCGAGTCGGTCAACACCATCAACCGTGCCGGTAAGCGTAAGCGCACTCGTTTCGGATGGGGGGCGCGCAAGAACACCAAGCGCGCGATCGTCTCCCTGAAGGAAGGCACTATCGACATCTTCGGCGGTCCGCTTTCCTAAGCGGAGACCACTTTAACGAGGAAATGAATCATGGGAATCCGTAAGTACAAGCCGACGACGCCGGGCCTGCGTGGCTCGTCCGTCGCCGACTTCGCAGAAATCACCCGGACGACGCCGGAGAAGTCGCTGGTCCGCCCGCTCACCAAGAGCGGCGGCCGCAACAACTCGGGCAAGATCACCACCCGCCACAAGGGTGGCGGCCACAAGCGCGCCTACCGTCTGATCGACTTCCGTCGTCACGACAAGGACGGCGTACCGGCCAAGGTCGCCCACATCGAGTACGACCCGAACCGCACGGCGCGCATCGCGCTCCTGCACTACGTTGATGGCACCAAGCGCTACATCATCGCCCCGAACAAGCTGCAGCAGGGTGACACCGTCGAGGCCGGTCCGAACGCGGACATCAAGCCCGGCAACAACCTGCCGCTGCGCAACATCCCCGTGGGCTCGGTGATCCACGCGGTGGAGCTGCGTCCAGGCGGCGGCGCCAAGATGGCCCGCTCGGCCGGCGCCTCCATCCAGCTGGTGGCCCGCGAGGGCCGCTTTGCCCAGCTGCGCCTGCCCTCCGGCGAGATCCGCAACGTCGACGTCCGCTGCCGCGCGACGATCGGCGAGGTCGGCAACGCCGAGCAGTCGAACATCAACTGGGGCAAGGCCGGCCGCATGCGCTGGAAGGGCGTCCGCCCGACCGTGCGTGGCGTGGCCATGAACCCGGTCGACCACCCGCACGGTGGTGGCGAGGGCAAGACCAGCGGTGGACGCCACCCGGTCAACCCCAACGGCAAGCCCGAGGGCCGCACCCGCCGTCCGAACAAGGAAAGCGACAAGCTCATTGTGCGTCGCCGTCGTACTGGCAAGAACAAGCGATAGGAGCCTGGAGACATGCCACGCAGCCTGAAGAAAGGCCCCTTCGTCGATCAGCACCTTTTCCTGAAGGTCGCTGCTGAGAACGAAAAGGGCACCAAGAACGTCATCAAGACGTGGTCCCGCCGTTCGATGATCATCCCCGACATGCTCGGGCACACGATCGCCGTTCACGACGGACGCAAGCACATCCCGGTGTTTGTCACCGAGTCGATGGTCGGGCACAAGCTCGGCGAATTCGCTCTGACGCGGACTTTCCGCAGCCACGTGAAGGACGACAAGAAGGGCAAGCGCCGCTAACCCGCGAGGGTTCAGCGAGTGCTTAGCACTTCTTCGATAGACGAGAGAAGGAAAGCAATGGAAGCCAAGGCAATTGCGCGTCATATCCGCGTAACGCCTATGAAGGCCCGGCGCGTCGTCGACCTTGTTCGTGGCAAGCAGGCGAATGAGGCTCTGGCGATTCTGAAGTTCGCCCCACAGGCGGCTTCTGAGCCGGTCTACAAGGTCGTTGCGTCGGCCCTGGCGAACGCACGCGTCGCCGCGGACCGCGACGGCGTCGCGTTCAACGAGGACGAGCTGTTCATCAGCGAGGCGTTCGTCGACGAAGGTGCGACGATGAAGCGGTTCCAGCCGCGGGCCCAGGGCCGCGCGTTCCGCATCAACAAGCGCACCAGCCACATCACCGTGGTCGTCGCAACCCCGGAGAAGGGTGGGGAAAAGTAAATGGGACAGAAAGTCAACCCGAACGGCTTCCGTCTCGGCATCACCACCGACCACGTGTCGCACTGGTTCGCCGATTCGAACAAGCCGGGCCAGCGCTACAAGGACTACGTCCGCGAGGACGTCAAGATCCGCGAGCTCATGACCAATGGCATGGAGCGCGCCGGCATCGCCAAGGTGGAGATCGAGCGCACCCGTGACCGCGTGCGTGTGGACATCCACACCGCCCGCCCGGGCATCGTCATCGGCCGCCGCGGCGCCGAGGCCGATCGCATCCGCGGCGAGCTCGAGAAGCTCACGGGCAAGCAGGTGCAGCTGAACATCCTCGAGGTCAAGAACCCCGAGATCGAGGCCCAGCTGGTCGCCCAGGGCATCGCCGAGCAGCTTGCTTCCCGCGTGGCCTTCCGCCGCGCGATGAAGAAGGCCATGCAGTCCGCCATGCGTGCGGGCGCCAAGGGCATCCGTGTCCAGTGCGCCGGCCGTCTCGGCGGCGCCGAGATGTCCCGCAAGGAGTTCTACCGCGAGGGCCGCGTGCCCCTGCACACGCTCCGCGCGAACATCGACTACGGCAAGTTCGAGGCCAAGACCACCTTCGGCCGCATCGGCGTGAAGGTCTGGATCTACAAGGGCGACGTGACCGCCAAGGAGCTCGCGGCCCAGGCCGCTGCCGCTCCGGCGCGTGGCCGTGGCGACCGTCCGGGCGGACGTCCGGCCGGTGGCGAGCGCCGCCGTCGCAACGACCGCAACACCGGCGCGCAGGGGACCGAGGCCGCTCCGGCAGCCGAGGCTCCCGTGGCCGCAGAAGGAGGACAGGCTTAAATGCTTATCCCACGCCGAGTCAAGTTCCGCAAGCAGCACCACCCGTCCCGCACGGGCGCTGCGACCGGTGGCACCACGGTCAGCTTCGGTGAGTACGGCATCCAGGCCCTGACCCCGGCCTACGTGACGAACCGCCAGATCGAAGCAGCCCGTATCGCCATGACCCGCCACATCAAGCGTGGCGGCAAGGTCTGGATCAACATCTATCCGGACCGCCCGCTGACCAAGAAGCCGGCCGAGACCCGCATGGGTTCCGGTAAGGGCTCGCCGGAGTGGTGGGTTGCGAACGTCAAGCCCGGACGCGTTCTCTTTGAGCTCTCCGGCGTCAATGAAGAGGTAGCTCGCGAGGCCCTGCGCCTGGCGATCCACAAGCTTCCGCTGAAGGCACGCATCGTGCGTCGTGAGGGTGGTGAATAAGGAATGGCAATCGGATCCAAGGATCTCGCAACCGAACAGCTGGACGGTTTTGACAACGCCCGTCTGGTCGAGGAGCTGAAGAAGGCCAAGGAGGAGCTGTTCAACCTCCGCTTCCAGTCCGCCACCGGCCAGCTCGAGTCGCACGGCCGGCTGAAGTCCGTCAAGCGCGACATCGCCCGCATCTACACGGTGCTGCGCGAGCGCGAGCTGGGCATCCGTCAGGAAGTCGTCGTGCCGGTCGAGGAGACCAAGAAGGCCAAGAAGTCTTCGAAGAAGGCCGACGCCGCCGAGGCCCCTGAGGCCGAGGACGCCAAGTAATGTCTGAGAAGGAGAACGCAGTGGCTGAAGCTACCGAAGCTCGCGGTGACCGCAAGACCCTTCGCGGGTATGTGGTTTCCGACAAGATGCAGAAGACCATCGTCGTCGACGTCGAGGACCGTGTGAAGCACGCCCTCTACGGCAAGGTGATGCGCCGCAACAAGAAGATCAAGGCCCACGACGAGAACGGGATCGCCGGCATCGGCGACCTGGTCCTCATCGCGGAGACCCGCCCCTTGTCCAAGGACAAGAACTGGCGCCTGGTCGAGGTCATCGAAAAGGCCAAGTAGCCCGGACGGTGCCCACGCACTGATCACACGACGCCGGTGCGCCCCCGAGAAGGGGAGCGCACCGGTGTCGTGCTTTAACCACCCCACCCCAGCGCACGTTGCCCACCCCGCCCCAGCGCACTTTATGGTTCAACCGAACCGGAAGGTGCAGCTCAGCGCCGCTGCGCCCGCCCAAAGGTGCGCAGGATGCCCGAAAGGTGCGCTGGGGGAGGACTGCGCGGAGCTGTCGTCGGGGGATCGCGAGGGGCGTGCGACGCCGGTGCGCCGGGGACGCCGCCTGCATGTGAGGCGTTCCGATACCGCAGCCGGGACGCGATTTCAACTCTGCGGGATCGTCGCGTAGACTTGTGTATCTGTGCGCTCTGCATGCCCGGACTATCCACCCGTGCATCAGGCACTCGCGCGCGGCGGAAGGGTCTTCAGGCCCCGCCGGCGCGCGGCACGGCCCTGTGGCGATGCGCCTCGGCCCTGCTTCCCCAGCGGCACCGGACACCGGAAGGTTCCCGTCGTTTGGAGGTGGGGGTAAGCGCCAGCGACAGGTGGACCATATCCGTTCCGCAAGGCTCCTTGGGAGAACCAGCGAGACGACAGGAGTTAAAGAGTGATTCAGCAGGAGTCGCGACTGAAGATCGCCGACAACACCGGTGCCAAGGAAATCCTTGCCATCCGTGTTCTCGGTGGATCCGGACGTCGCTACGCAGGCATCGGCGACGTCATCGTCGCCACCGTCAAGGACGCGATCCCTGGCGGCAACGTCAAGAAGGGCGATGTGGTCAAGGCCGTCATCGTCCGGACGAAGAAGGAACGCCGCCGTGCGGACGGTTCCTACATCAAGTTCGACGAGAACGCAGCGGTCATCCTCAAGAACGATGGCGAGCCGCGCGGTACCCGTATCTTCGGCCCGGTCGGACGCGAGCTTCGCGACAAGAAGTTCATGAAGATCGTTTCCCTGGCTCCGGAGGTGCTGTAACCATGGGTGCAAAGATCAAGAAGGGCGACCTGGTGCAGGTCATCAGCGGCGCCAAGCAGGACCGCGGCGGCGACCGCGGCAAGCAGGGCAAGGTCCTGAAGGTGTTCACGGAGACCAACCGCGTGCTCGTCGAGGGCATCAACCGCGTCACCAAGCACACCAAGGCCGGCCAGACCGAGCGCGGCACGCAGACCGGTGGCATCGAGGTCGTCGAGGCCCCGATCCACGTCTCCAACGTCGCCATCGTCGACCCCGAGACCAAGAAGCCGACCCGCGTCGGCTTCCGTCTCGAAGAGGTCGAGAAGAACGGCGTGAAGAAGACCGTCCGCGTGCGCTACGCCAAGGCTTCCGGAAAGGCTCTGTAATGACTGAAGCAGCTGTCAAGACCCAGCCGCGCCTCAAGGGCAAGTACCAGGACGAGATCCGCGCCGCCCTCCAGGAGCAGTTCGGCTACTCGAACGTCATGCAGGTTCCCGGCCTCACCAAGGTCGTCGTGAACATGGGTGTCGGCGAGGCCGCCAAGGACTCCAAGCTCATCGAGGGGGCCGTCCGCGACCTCACCGCCATCACGGGCCAGAAGCCGCTCGTCACCAAGGCCCGCAAGTCGATCGCCCAGTTCAAGCTGCGTGAAGGCATGCCGATCGGTACCCACGCGACCCTGCGTGGCGATCGCATGTGGGAGTTCGTCGACCGCCTCGTCACCCTGGCGCTGCCCCGTATCCGCGACTTCCGCGGCCTGAACGGCAAGCAGTTCGACGGCAACGGCAACTACACCTTCGGCCTCACGGAGCAGTCCATGTTCCACGAGATCGACCAGGACAAGATCGACCGCGTGCGTGGCATGGACATCACCGTGGTGACCACCGCCAAGACCGACGAAGAAGGCCGTGCGCTGCTCAAGGCGCTGGGCTTCCCGTTCAAGACCGACAACTAGTTCAACTACGCCCCAGGTCCGCGTGAGCGGAAACCGGAGCGAGGAAGGGCAGAAGCCCAAATGACCATGACAGATCCTGTCGCAGACATGCTGACTCGTCTGCGCAACGCCAACTCGGCCTACCACGACACGGTGTCGATGCCGTCGTCGAAGCTGAAGGTGCGCGTTGCCGAAATCCTCAAGCGCGAGGGCTACATCGCCTCGTTCGTCGAGGAGGCAGCCGAGGTCGGCAAGAAGCTGACCATCACCCTGAAGTTCGGACCGAACCGCGAGCGTTCCATCGCCGGTGTTCGCCGCATCTCCAAGCCGGGCCTGCGCGTCTACGCGAAGTCCACCAACCTGCCGCACGTCCTCGGGGGCCTCGGCATCGCCATCCTGTCCACGTCCTCCGGTCTGCTGACTGACCGCCAGGCTGCCAAGAAGGGCGTGGGTGGGGAAGTCCTCGCCTACGTCTGGTAACGGGAAGGGAGAAGGAACCATGTCACGTATTGGACGTCTTCCAATCACCGTCCCCGCGGGCGTCGAGGTCAAGATCGACGGCGCACTCGTTTCCGTCAAGGGCTCCAAGGGCGAGCTGAGCCACACCGTGGCCAGCCCGATCGCCGTCGAGCTCGAGGACAACACCGTCACGGTGTCCCGTCCGAACGACGAGCGCGAGTCCCGGTCGCTCCACGGCCTGACCCGCACCCTGATCGCCAACATGATCCAGGGCGTCACCGAGGGCTACTCCAAGCGCCTCGAGATCCACGGCACCGGCTACCGCGTGCAGGCCAAGGGCGCGAACCTCGAGTTCGCCCTCGGCTACTCGCACCCGGTCTCCGTGGAGGCCCCGGAGGGCATCACCCTGACCGCCGAGGGTGCCAACAAGGTGCTCGTCGCCGGCATCAGCAAGCAGCAGGTGGGCGAAGTCGCCGCCAACATCCGCAAGCTGCGTAAGCCGGATCCCTACAAGGGCAAGGGCATCCGCTACGAAGGCGAAGTGATCCGCCGCAAGGTCGGAAAGGCTGGTAAGTAATCATGGCTATCGGAATCAAGGGTAAGAGCAAGGCCGCCGCACGTGGCCGCCGCCACCTGCGTGTCCGTAAGCGCATCGTGGGCACCGAGGTGCGTCCGCGCCTCGTGGTCAACCGCTCGGCCCGCCACATGTTCGTCCAGATCGTGGACGACAGCAAGGGCGTGACCGTGGCCTACGCTTCCACCCTGGAAGCCGACCTGCGCGCGTTCGACGGCGACAAGACCGCCAAGGCCAAGCGCGTCGGCGAGCTCGTTGCCGAGCGTGCCAAGGCCGCCGGCATCGAGGCCGTGGTCTTCGACCGCGGCGGCAACAAGTACCACGGCCGTGTGGCCGCGGTGGCCGACGGCGCCCGGGAAGGTGGTCTGGCACTGTGAGCGAAGCTACTAACGAGAAGGAAACTCAGGTGTCTGAAGCTACCGAGGCCGCAGCGACGACGGCGGATGCCGGTTCGCGTCGTGGCGACAACCGCGGCGACAACCGTGGACGCGGCGAGGGCCGCGGCCGCGGCGAAGGCCGTGGACGTGGTGGCCGCGATGGCGGCCGCGACAACCGCAACGACGACAAGGACAAGTTCCTCGAGCGCGTCGTGGCCATCAACCGCGTGTCCAAGGTCGTCAAGGGCGGCCGCCGCTTCAGCTTCACCGCCCTCGTGGTGGTCGGCGACGGCAACGGACTCGTCGGAGTCGGCTACGGCAAGGCCAAGGAAGTTCCCGCGGCCATCGCCAAGGGCGTCGAAGAAGCGAAGAAGTCCTTCTTCCGCGTTCCCCGCGTCGGCTCGACGATCCCGCACATGGTCACGGGCGAGGCCGCTGCCGGCGTCGTCCTGCTGCGTCCGGCTTCCCCGGGTACCGGCGTGATCGCCGGTGGTCCGGTCCGCGCCGTGCTCGAGTGCGCCGGCATCCACGATGTGCTGTCCAAGTCCATGGGTTCCTCGAACCAGATCAACATCGTCCACGGCACCGTGGCGGCGTTGAAGGCCCTCGAGGAGCCGCAGGCCGTGGCCGCGCGCCGTGGTCTGCCCCTGGACGAGGTCGTCTCTCCGCAGATGCTGCACAACATCCAGAATCAGCAGAAGGCAGGTGCGTAAAGTGGCAAAGAACTTTGTCCCGAGCGACGCCAAGCTGGCAATCACCCAGATCAAGTCCACCATTGGTGGCAAGCAGAACCAGCGCGACACCCTGCGTTCGCTCGGCCTGAAGCGGATCGGCCACACCGTGGTCCGCAACGCCGATGCCGTGACCGTGGGCATGATCAACACGGTTCCGCACCTCGTGAAGGTTGAGGAGGCGAAGTAATCATGGCAACGAAGGAAACCGCACTCAAGGTGCACCACCTCCGTCCGGCCGAGGGCGCCAAGACCGCGAAGACCCGTGTGGGTCGCGGTGAGGGCTCCAAGGGCAAGACGGCCGGTCGCGGCACCAAGGGCACCAAGGCCCGCTACCAGGTCAAGGCCGGCTTCGCGGGCGGGCAGCTTCCGCTGCACATGCGCCTGCCGAAGCTCCGTGGCTTCAAGAACCCGTTCCGCGTCGAGTTCCAGGTCGTGAACCTGGACAAGCTGAACGAGCTCTTCCCGGAGGGTGGCGAGGTCACCGTCGAGGCACTGGTCGAGAAGGGCGCCGTTCGCAAGAACCAGCCCGTCAAGGTCCTGGGCACCGGCGACATCACCGTGAAGGTGGACGTGAAGGCCGACGCCTTCTCCAAGTCCGCCGCCGAGAAGATCGCCGCCGCCGGCGGTTCGGTGACCGAGCTCTAAGGTCCCCGTGATCACACGGTTGTAGAGGTCCCCGGGGGACCGGTCCTTCGGGTCCGGATCCCCGGGGGCCTTTCCGCATCCGGGGCCCACGTCTCCGCGGGTCCCACTGACCGCGCCCCCCCGGTGGCGTCGGGCTAGATGCCGGAAGGCGCTCCGCGTATTCCAGCCTTTTCCCCGACCTCGCGGGAGGGGGTTGGCGGCCTCGCCCCTGGTGGCGCGGGTCACGTGGAGAATAACGGTAGACTCATCACGTCATTCCCGGCATCGCGCCGGAACCACATCTTTCAGGAGGACGCTTGCTCAGCGCCATTGCCCGGGTATTCCGGACGCCTGACTTGCGACGCAAGTTGTTGTTCACGCTCGGCATCATCGTGATCTACCGCGTCGGCGTGTTCATCCCCACGCCCGGAGTGGACTACGGCAACGTGCAGCAGTGCCTCGCCCTCGGCAACACCACGGGCGGCATCTACGAGTTCGTGAACCTCTTCTCCGGAGGCGCGCTCCTGCAGGTCTCGATCTTCGCGATGGGCATCATGCCCTACATCACCGCGTCGATCATCGTGCAGCTGCTGCGCGTGGTGATCCCGCGCTTCGAGGAGCTGCACAAGGAAGGCTCGGCCGGGCAGTCCAAGCTGACGCAGTACACGCGCTACCTCACGGTCGCGCTCGCGCTGCTGCAGGCCACGACGCTCGTCTCGCTCGCCCGCAGCGGCACGCTCTTCCAGTGCCCGCTGCCGATCATCCCCGACGAGTCGATCGTGAACATCCTGCTCATGGTCCTGACGCTCACCGTCGGCACCATGATGATCATGTGGTTCGGCGAGCTCGTCACGGAGCGCGGCATCGGCAACGGCATGTCGCTCATGATTTTCGTGTCCATCGCCGCCGGCTTCCCGTCCTCCATGGGCGCCATCATGAACACCCAGGGCTGGGGCGTCTTCTTCGGCGTCATCCTGATCGGCCTCGTCGTCGTCGCCCTCGTCGTGTTCGTCGAGCAGTCCCAGCGCCGCGTGCCCGTCCAGTACGCCAAGCGCATGGTGGGCCGCCGCACCGTCGGCGGGACGTCCACCTACATCCCGATCAAGGTCAACATGGCCGGCGTGATCCCCGTGATCTTCGCGTCCTCGATGCTCGCGCTGCCGTCCATGCTGGTCCAGTTCAACGCGCGTCCCGACGGCTCGCTGCCGGACTGGGCGCTCTGGATGCAGACCTACTTCAACGGCTCCAGCCCGCTGTACATGGTGGTCTACCTGCTCCTGACGATCTTCTTCACGTACTTCTACGTCTCCATCACGTTCAACCCGGTGGAGGTCGCGGACAACATGAAGAAGTACGGCGGCTTCATCCCCGGCATCCGTGCCGGCCGCCCCACGGCCGAGTACCTGCAGTACGTGCTCAGCCGCATCACGTTCCCCGGCTCGATCTACCTCGGCCTGATCGCGCTCACCCCGCTGATCGCGTTCGTCCTGATCAACGCCGACCAGAACTTCCCCTTCGGCGGTGTCTCGGTCCTCATCATGGTCGGTGTGGGTCTTGAGACCGTCAAGCAAATCAATGCCCAGATGCAGCAGCGACACTACGAAGGACTTCTGCGATGACACGACTCCTCATCATTGGCCCGCCCGGATCCGGCAAGGGGACCCAGGCCTCCCGCATTTCCCAGAACCTCGGCGTCGTGGCGATCTCCACCGGCGACATCTTCCGCGCCAACGTCAAGGGCGGCACCCCGCTCGGCGTCGAGGCGAAGAAGTACATCGACGCCGGGAACTTCGTTCCCGACTCCGTCACCAACGACATGGTGCGCGACCGCCTGTCCCAGGACGACGTCGAGCCCGGCTTCCTCCTGGACGGCTACCCGCGCACCTCGGCTCAGGTCGACGCGCTCGACGGGATCCTCGCCGAGAACGGCCAGCAGCTTGATGCCGTGCTGCTGCTGACGGCGGACGACGACGAACTGGTCACCCGCCTGCTCAAGCGCGCCGAGATCGAGGGGCGGGCCGACGACAACGAAGAGGTCATCCGCCACCGCCTGGGCCTGTACCACGCGGAGACGGCAGTCGTCGTGGACCGCTACCGCGACCGCGGGATCGTGCGGGAGGTCGACGGCCTCGGCGACATCGACGACGTGACCGCCCGCATCCTCTCGGCCCTCACGCCGGCCAACTAGCACCAGGCACAACAGCCACCCGGCCCGCGGCAGACCCCCGCCCGCGGCCACGACGCTCCAGCGGCGGGCGGGTCGGGCCGCCCCGCGTCGCCCGACTCGGCCACCACCGAAGCCCCCGCCCCGCACGGGCGGGGGCTTCGGCGTCGTACGGGATAATGAAGCGGAACCAACGGAAGGAAACCCATGGCTTTCGGCCAGCCGAAGATCGAATACAAGTCCAACGCGCAGATCCTCAAGATGCGCGAGGCTGGCCTGGTCCTGGCCGAGGCCCTCGATGCCGCGGAGGCCGCGGCCCAGGTCGGCACGACGACCGCCGAGATCGACGCCGTCTTCGCCGCCGTGCTCAAGCGGCACGGGGCGCAGAGCAACTTCAAGGGCTACCACGGCTTCCCGGCGACGATCTGCGCGTCGGTCAACCACGAGGTCGTCCACGGGATCCCGGGCGGATACGTCCTGGCCGATGGCGACGTCCTGAAGATCGACGGCGGCTGCATCGTCGAAGGCTGGCACTCCGACTCCGCGCGGACGGTGATCGTCGGGACCGCGGATCCGGCCGATCAGCGGCTGAGCGACGTCACGCAGGAGGCGATGTGGCGGGGGATCGCGGCCCTGGCCGAGGCGCGCTTCGTCGGACAGATCGGCGACGCGATCGATGACTTCGTCTCCGCGCAGGAGGGCGAGCCGCTCGGGATCCTCGAGGACTACGTCGGACACGGGATCGGCTCCGAGATGCACATGGCGCCGGATGTGCTGAACTACCGCACCGGCCACCGCGGGCCCCGTGTCAAGCCGGGGATGTGCTTCGCGATCGAGCCGATGCTCGTGCGCGGCTCGATCGAGACGCACGTGCTCCAGGACGAGTGGACGGTCGTGACCGACGACGGGGCGCGCGCCTCGCAGTGGGAGCACACCGTCGCCGTCCATCTGGGCGGGATCTGGGTGCTCTCCGCGCACGACGGCGGCGAGGCCGGGCTTGCGCCGTTCGGCGTGAAGCCGTCGCCGCTGCAGAAGCTGTAGGCCGCGGGTCCCGACCTCTCCCGGCGGCGTCGGGGAAAGTGCGTGAAAGCCGGTCGCGGAGGGACATCTTCCCCGACATCACGTGATGCGGCCGGCGTCCCGCGCTACGGTAGGGGCATCCCAGCGCAGAGGAGCACTCCATGGGCCAGGTCGTGATGTACGGCTCGGTGTCGGTCGACGGATTCATCGCCGACGCGAACGATCAGCCCGGGCCCTTGTTCGACTGGCTCACGAATGGCGACGTGTCATTGGACGACGGCGGGGTCTTGAAGGTATCTCAGACCTCGTACGACTACACCAGGCCGTACTGGGACGGGATCGGGGCGACCGTTGCCGGCCGCCACGTCTTCGACATGACCGACGGTTGGGACGGGACGCCTCCGGCCGGTGTCGACCACGTCGTCGTCGTGACGCACCGGGGCCCGCCGGAGGGCTGGAATCACGCGGCGCCGTTCCACTTCGTCGCGGGCGTCGAGGCGGCCGTGGCCAGGGCCCAGGAGCTCGCGGGCGCGCGTATCGTCGAGGTCGCTGCGGGCGACGTCGGTGGTCAAGTGCTGGCCGCGGGCCTGGTCGACGAGATCCGCATGGACATTGCGCCCGTCGTGTTCGGGTCGGGGAAGCGCTACTTCGGATCCGTCGACGCACAGCACCTCCTGGAGGATCCCGTGGAGGTGATCCAGGGCAACCGGGTGCTCCACGTCCGGTATCGGGTGCGGCGTTGACCTGGTCCACTCGGTGACCGCGACCCGACCCATTCGACCGATCCGCCCGGTCCGCACCCACCCGTGGTGTCGGGGAAAGTGCGGGAAAGCCCGCGGCGCAAAGGGACATCTTTCCCGACGCCACGTGGTGCGGGCGAGGCCCCGGGTCAGGACCCAGCCGAGGTTCCGGGCGAGCAGCCACCGAGGGCGCCGCTCAGGCCGCCGCGGCCAGGGCCCTGCGCACCAACGCCGCGGCCCGGCGGAACCCGTCTCTCCCATCCGACGCGTCGAACTTGAGGTACTCCCACCCGGCGGCCGTGAACGCCAGGTCCCGCCGGTTGTCGCGGGTCAGCTGCTCCGCGTTCCGGTGGTGGGCGCCGTCGTACTGGATCCCAAGGCGCGCCCAGCGGTAGCCGAGATCGCACGAGGGCGAGACCCACGCGCCGGGATCGAGGCGGATCTGCAGCTCCGGCTCCGGCAGTCCGGCGTCCAGCAGGGCGAGCCGCAAGCGCGTCTCCATCGCCGAATCGGACCCCACGCGGACGAGGTCGAGGGCCTCCCGGGCGCGCGCCGTCCACGGGAACCCCCGGTGACTCTCGAGCAGCCGGGCGAGCGAGTCCCGCGTCGCCGGGCGCGGCGGTCTCCGTGACGTCGAGAGCGGAGAAGCGCATCCGATGCGTGGTGACGCCGCCGATCTCCAGGGGCTTGGCGCGGAAGCGGGTCAAGTGCAGCTCGGTCCCGGTCTCGAGCCCCTGGGGCAGCCAGAGCCTGTGAATCCGCGCGGCGGTCGCGTGGCTGGCCATGGCTCCGGGGTAGAGCAGGCAGAGCCCCGCCGCGACCGCGGATTCCGACGCCGGTGCCGCCCCGTGCGCGAAGAGTCCCCGGTGGAGCGGGCGGACGTCGTGGGCGCGCAGCCTTCCTCGGGTGACGCCGGATTCGCGGGCCTGCCGCAGGGTGAAGACCCGGTCCTGCAGGGCGGGCGGGAAGGGGGATGGAGGGCGCATCCTCCGATGCTGCCGGAAGACCGCCGGCGAAATCGGGTTGTCCACAGGTTTCCGGGGGAGAGTGGGCCCCGGAAGCGCGAGCCGGGGCACCCAGCCGGCCGTCCGGCGTCGTCCTCTCCACCCGGCCCCAACCCTCCCGGGGGCCGCCCGCACCCAACCCCTCCCGGGCCCACCCGCTCTCGGGCCCTCTCCCGGGCCCACCCCTCCCGGCGGCGTCGGGGACGCTGCGGGAATACCCGCGTCCGAACGACATCTTCCCCGACACCGCCGGGGGGTGGCTAGGAGGGGGTGGCTAGGAGGGGGGAGGAAGCGGCGCCCCCTACGCGTCGATCTTCGGCTTGACCTGGGACTCGTAGATCCCCTCGAGCGTCGACTTCAACGCGCCGAGCGACTCCTTGACGTCCTTCTGCTGCGTCAGGATCGCCGCGGCCGTCTTCGCCATCTCCTGGTCGGCACCGGGCAGGAAGACGCGGGCGAAGTCCTGCGTGCGGGTCTGCACGAGCTGGTCCATGGCCGTCTGGATCTGGGGCTTCTCGGCGAGGACGGCCGACATGTCCGCGGACTTCCGGTTCGGCATGTAGCCGGTGGCGGCGGAGAACGCGGCCGTGTTCTCCGGCTCCCCGACGAACTTGATGAACATCGCCGCGGCGAGCTGTTCCTCGGGGCTCACGCCGGACGGGATGCCGAGGCCAGCGCCGCCCGTCGGGCAGACGGGGCCGTCGACGCTGCCGCCGGGCAGGAAGCCCACGCCGACGTCGAACTGGGCGTTGCCGAGGATGCCCACGAGCGATCCCGTGGAGACGATCGTGGAGGACACGGCACCCGAGGCGAAATCGGCGGCGGCGTCGGTGGAGGAGACGCCGGCCCACTTCGCGTCGCCGTAGACGGAGTCCTGCATCCACTGGAACGCGGCCACCGCCTCGTCGGAGTCGCACGTGATCTCGAACCCGTCGGACCATGCCGCGCCGTTGCCCCACAGGTTGTTCTGCATGGTCCAGGCGGCGTAGCCGGCCAGCTCGGGGTAGGTGAAGGGCGTCAGGTATCCGGGCGCTGAGGCGTTGGCCTCGGCGATCCGCGGCGCCCATTCCTCGAACTCGGCCCACGTCGCCGGCGCCCGGTCCTCGAGGCCGGCGGCCTTGAAGTGGTCCTTGTTGTAGTAGAACAGCGGGGTGGAACGGCCGTACGGCATGGCCCACTGGGCGCCGTCGTACTGGTAGTCGGCGACGAGCGAGTCCTGGTAGTCGCCCAGGTCCCAGTCGAGCTGGGCGATCAGCGGGTCGAGCGGGGCGATCGTGCGGTCCATGTAGTAGCGGAACCACCAGACATCGGACAGGACGACGACGGCCGGCAGCCCCGACTTCGAGGCGAGCGTGGACTGGAACTTCTGCGCGATCTCCTCGTAGTTCGCGCCGGCCGTGACCAGGTTGACCTTGATCTCCGGGTGGGCGGCCTCGAACTTGGCGATCAGCTCCTTCTCCACCGCCTGCGACTGGCCGGGGTGCGTGGACCAGAAGTCGATCGTGGAGGCCGGCGTGACGCCCGAATAGTCGATCGCGTCCTCGGCGGCGGCGTCGCCCGTACCGGCGGTGGAGGGACCACCGCATGCGGCGAGGGCGAAGGCGGATCCGCCGAGCGCCGCGAGCCCCAGGAAGCGGCGGCGGTCGAGTGCTGTGGCGGGGAGGTGGAGGCGGCTCATGAGGGCCCTTTCGAGTGGTGGTCTGCCGGCGGCTGGCGCGCCGGGGAACGGGAACGTCCCGAGCCTCCCAGCGGCGCTTGGCCGGCAGGTGAACCGCGGGTAACCCCCCGCCGACCTGCGGTGATCGGTCGGGGGAGGACGACGCCGGGGCCGCCGTCCGCTTCGGTCCTCGCCTCCTCGGATGGGCGGGCCGGGCCGTCAGCCCGTGACGGATCCCTGCGTGAGCCCCGCGACGATGTGCCGCTGCAGCAGCGCGAACACCAGCAGCACGGGCAGGATCACCAGGACCGCGCCGGCCATGAGCACGCCCCACTGCGAGTTGCCCTCGGAGTTCTGCAGGAGCGTCAGGCCGACGGGGAGGGTCATCTTCTCCGGGTGGTCGACGATGATGAGCGGCCAGATGTACTCGTTCCACTCGGACACGATCGTCACGAGCGCGACGGTCGCGATCGACGGCCCCGACACGGGAACGACCACCCGCCACAAGCGCGCCCAGTGGTTCGCTCCGTCGATCTCGGCTGCCTCGAGGATCGAGTACGGCAGCGTCTTGAAGTGCTGGCGCAGCAGGAACGTGCCGAACGCGGTCCCCAGCCCGGGCAGGATGATTCCCCACAGGGTATTCCGCCCGCCGAGGTCGCTGATGAGCAGGTAGTTCGGCAGGATCGAGACCTGCGGCGGCACCATGAGCGCCACGAGCACCAGCACGAACACCGTGTTCTTGAAGGGGAAGCGCACGAACACCAGCGCGTAGGCGGTCAGGATCGCGAGCGCCACCTTGATCGCCGCGCCGACGAACGTCACGATCGTCGAATTCAGGAAGAACCGCCCGAACGGCACCGAGCTCATGGCCGTCGCGTAGTTGTCCAGAGTGGGGTCCTTCGGCAGGATGCTCAACTGCGTCGTGATGATCTCCGGCGGCAGCTTGAGCGAGGAGAGCATCATCCAGGCCAGCGGCAGGAAGACGGCGAGCAGCGTCACGGCGAGGGGAAGGTACCCGCCGAGCGCGGTCGACCAGATGTTCCCGCCGCCGGCCGCAGCGCCCCGTCCGGAGAGCGCCCGGCCACGGCCACCCGGGCCACCGCCTCCGCGGAGCCCGGCGCCGCGGCCGTCCCGCGCCGCACCCCGGCGCGTGCGGCGCGGTCCGGGGGAGGCGGGTTCGGCGTCGTACCCGGAAGGGCGGCCGGGAGGGGAGGTCTCGACGGTGCTCATGCGTAGTGCACCTTCCTTTCGACGAAGCGGAGCTGGACCAGGGTGATGACTAGGAGGATCACGAACAGGATCGTGGAGATCGCCGCGGAGTAGCCGGCCTGGTTGTAGGTGCCGAAGGCCTGGAGGTAGGCCTCGTACACGAGCGTGGAGGTGCCCTGGCCGAGCGGGGTCATGATGCGGATCAGGTCGAACGCCTGCAGGGAGGAGATGAGGCACGTGATGGTCAGGAAGAACGTCGTGGGCGAGAGCAGCGGCAGCTTGATGGACCAGAACTGCCGCAGCGTCCCGGCACCGTCGAGCGAGGCCGCCTCGAGCACGTCCTTGTTGAGCGACTGCAGCCCGGCCAGGTACACGACCGCGCAGTACCCCAGGTTCTTCCACACGTAGACGATGATCACCATGACCAGCGCGAGGTCCGGGTTGTTGATCCACTGCGGGCTCGCCTGCCCGAACGAGCGCAGGACCCAGGACAGGACGCCGTAGACCGGGTCGAAGATGAACAGCCACACCAGGCCGACACCCACGCCGGAAAGGACGTACGGGGCGAACACCGCCGCGCGCGTGAGGGTGGTGCCGCGCAGGCCGCGGTTCAGGGCGAACGCGACGAGCAGGCCGAGCGCCATGGAGCCGCCGACCGTCCACAGCGTGAAGACGGCCGTGGTGCCGAGGACATCGGCGGCGTCGGGTCCCGTGAGGAAGCGGCGGTAGTTGTCGAGCCCGGCGACCGTCGCCGTGGGGGAGCCGAGCGTCCAGTTCAGGGTCGAGTACTGCAGGTTCGCCAGCAGCGGCCGGTAGGTGAACACGGCGATCAGCAGCAGGTTCGGGGCTGCGAACGCCAGGAAGATCCAGAAGTCGCGGCGGCTGCGCGCGCTGCGGCGGGTGCCGCGGGTCCCGCTCGGGCGCGGGTTGGCCGGATGGCGTACGACGCCGGGGCCCCGCCTCCCGCCCGGGGCCTCCGGCGCGTCGGGGCCGGGCGGCGCGACGCGTGCGGGCGCGGCGGAAGGAGCGGCCGTGGCTCGTGCGTGGGTGGCGTGTGGGCGGGCGGTACGCGCGGTGGCGGCGTGTTCCGCGGCGGTGGTGGGCGCGGGCCCGGCGGCGCGCACGGGGCCGGTGGGGCCGGGCGTGGTCGCGGTCGCGGGCGGCGCGGTCGACGAGGGGGTGGATTCCGGATTCACGCCGACCACCGTTGCACGGCGGGTGGAACGGCGCGGGTCGGCAGGTGACGAGTCGATGAACCCGAAGCCAACGCTCGCCCCGGCACCGGCGGCCCTGACACGCGCGCCGCTCCCGTCACCTGGCCGCGCACCCAGCCTTCACGCGCGACCCTCCCCGTGGGGTCGGGGAAAGTGCGGGAATACCTCGCGCGGAGCGACATCTTCCCCGACGCCGCCGACGGGAGGATCGCGACGCGCCGGTGTGTTGGACGCCGCCACGCGGCGATTCGCCTTATCGACCCCAAGCGGGTAGGCTTGTTTGTTGGTTGTCTCTATGCCTATGCCCAAAAACCCGGGACCTGTCCACGGGTGCGGCGGATGCTGGAAACAAGCAAAAAACATACACGTCGGAAGCGCAAGCGACCGGCACAAACGTTAGCGGAGGATATGGCCAAGAAAGAGGGTGTCATCGAGGTAGAAGGCACCGTGTCGGAGGCACTGCCCAATGCGATGTTCCGCGTTGAGCTTCCCAACGGACACGTGGTCCTTGCCACTATCTCGGGCAAGATGCGTCAGCACTACATTCGGATCCTCCCCGAGGACCGCGTGGTGGTTGAACTCAGCCCGTACGACCTCAACCGCGGCCGAATCGTCTACCGCTACAAGTAGACCCGGAGCCCGCCCGCGAGGGAGGGCCTCGACGCCTACTGCTCCACATCAACAGCAACCGCAAAGGAAAGAACCTTGAAGGTCAACCCTAGCGTGAAGCCGATCTGCGAAAAGTGCAAGGTGATCCGCCGCAACGGCCGGGTCATGGTGATCTGCGAAAACCCACGCCACAAGCAGCGCCAGGGCTAGTTTCCCGCACGGGAAACCAGGCCTGCGCGTAGTTAGTAAATACGGCAGCACAGCGTCCACTACGCGGGACGCACACCCCCGGCACGGAGGCCGGGGACCTGGAGACAGGGTGGTGCTGCTCCACACCTCCGCGAAACACCGAAGGAAGACAACCACTATGGCTCGTCTCGCTGGCGTAGACATCCCGCGCGAAAAGCGCGTGATCATCGCGCTTACCTACATCTACGGCGTGGGCAAGACCCGTGCAGAACAGACCATCGCCGAAACCGGAATCTCCCCGGACATCCGCGTCAAGGACCTCACGGACGAGCAGCTGCTGCAGCTGCGCGACTACATCGAGGGCAACTTCAAGGTTGAGGGCGACCTCCGCCGCGAGGTGGCGGCCGACATCCGCCGCAAGGTGGAGATCGGCTCCTACGAGGGCATCCGCCACCGCAAGGGCCTGCCGGTCCGCGGTCAGCGCACCAAGACCAACGCTCGTACCCGCAAGGGCCCGAAGCGCACCGTCGCCGGTAAGAAGAAGACCCGCTAAGCGGATCCCCACACACCCAATTCGTAGGAGTTAGCAATGCCCCCAAAGACTCGTGGAGCGGTGCGTAAGCCGCGTCGCAAGGACAAGAAGAACATCGCGCTGGGTCAGGCGCACATCAAGAGCACGTTCAACAACACCATCGTGTCCATCACGGACCCGACCGGTGCCGTGATCTCCTGGGCCTCGGCCGGCGAGGTCGGGTTCAAGGGCTCCCGCAAGTCCACCCCGTACGCCGCCCAGATGGCCGCCGAATCCGCCGCCAAGCGCGCGCAGGAGCACGGCATGAAGAAGGTCGACGTCTTCGTGAAGGGTCCGGGCTCCGGCCGCGAGACCGCCATCCGCTCGCTCCAGGCCGCCGGCCTCGAGGTCGGGTCCATCCAGGACGTGTCCCCGAGCGCTCACAATGGCTGCCGCCCGCCGAAGCGCCGCCGCGTCTAGTTGAGGCACGCGCGGTACGCCCCGCCGTCGTCCTCCCCCCGGGGGTACGACGGCGGGGCGCGCCCCGCGCGGTCCTCTCGCCTGATCCAGACGGACGCCCGAGCGGCAGACGTCGTTTCCACCCACATGTGTTGCGTCATATAGCGGATGCTCGCTGAAAGGAAATGTAAGTGCTTATTGCACAGCGCCCCACCCTCACCGAAGAAGTAGTAGCGGACAACCGTTCGCGGTTCATCATCGAGCCGCTGGAGCCGGGCTTCGGCTACACCCTGGGCAACTCGCTGCGCCGCACGCTGCTGTCCTCCATCCCTGGTGCTGCTGTCACCAGCGTCCGGATCGACGGCGTGCTGCACGAGTTCACCACCGTTCAGGGTGTGAAGGAAGACGTCACCGAACTGATCCTGAACATCAAGAACCTCGCCGTGTCCTCCGAGCACGACGAGCCCGTCGTGGCGTACCTGCGCAAGCAGGGCCCCGGCGTCGTCACGGCCGCGGACATCACCCCGCCGGCCGGCGTCGAGTTCCACAACCCGGACCTGCACATCGCGACGCTGAACGCGAAGGGCAAGTTCGACATGGAGCTGACGATCGAGCGCGGCCGCGGCTACGTCTCGGCGTCGCAGAACAAGAGCGTCGATGCAGAGATCGGCCGCATCCCGGTCGACTCGATCTACTCGCCTGTGCTGAAGGTGACCTTCCGCGTGGAGGCCACCCGCGTCGAGCAGCGGACCGACTTCGACAAGCTGATCGTCGACGTCGAGACCAAGGACTCGATCCTTCCGCGCGACGCCGTCGCCTCGGCCGGCACCACCCTGGTGGAGCTGTTCGGCCTGGCCCGCGAGCTCAACGCCGCCGCCGAGGGCATCGAGATCGGCCCGTCCCCGACGGATGCCGCTCTCGCCGCCGACATGGCGCTGCCGATCGAGGACCTCGACCTGACGGTGCGCTCGTACAACTGCCTCAAGCGCGAGGGCATCCACACGGTGGGCGAGCTCGTGGCCCGTTCCGAGGCCGATCTGATGGACATCCGCAACTTCGGTGCCAAGTCCATCGACGAGGTCAAGGCGAAGCTCATCGAGCTGGGCCTGTCCCTGAAGGATTCCCCTCCAGGGTTCGACCTCGCCGCTCGTGCCGCCGCGATCGATGAGGACGACGTCGACTTCAGTGACGACGAGGCCTAGGGCCGCCTTCACAACCAGTACTTTGCCTGCTGCATCCCCGCCGAGACGGCGCGGAGCCGCGGGCACCATATGAGGAGATAACAACAATGCCTACCCCATCCAAGGGTCCGCGCCTCGGAGGCGGTCCTGCCCACGAGCGTCTGATGCTGGCCAACCTGGCCGCCCAGCTGTTCGAGCACAAGCGCATCACCACGACGGTGACCAAGGCCAAGCGCCTGCGCCCGTACGCCGAGCGCCTGGTGACCTTCGCCAAGCGCGGCGACCTGTCCTCGCGCCGCCGCGTGCAGGCCGCGATCGCGTCCCGCAGCCGCACCAACAAGGGCATCGTCCACGAGCTGTTCGAGAACATCGCGCCGCTCATGGCCAACCGCGACGGCGGCTACACCCGCATCACCAAGATCGGCAACCGCAAGGGCGACAACGCCCCCATGGCCGTCATCGAGCTGGTGCTGGAACCGGTGTCCCCGAAGCAGGCCGTCGTGAAGGAGGCCGAGAAGGCCGCCGAGCAGGCCGCCCCCGTCGAGGAGCCGCAGGTCGAGGAGACCGAGGTCGTCGAGACCGAGGCCGCCGCCGAGGAGACCGAGGCTCCGGCCGAGGCCGCTGAGGAGACCGTCGAGGAGAAGAAGGACGAGGCCTAGGCCCCGACCCTCTGAGCCGCCGACAGGCACAGCGTCCAGGAGGCCCGCCACCCCGTCAGGGGAGGCGGGCCTCCTGCCGTTCCCGGGCACCCTCCCCGCTCCCGGAGGCTCCGGAGGCTCCCGAACGCTTCGCCCGTGCCACGCCCTGCGGGGGACTTCGGACGGTGGGCGCACCGCCTGCCCTGGGTCCTCGAGCAGGCGGGCCCTTGAGCGCGTTGGAGCCTGGGTGACCGCCGTCCGGGAAAACCAGGGCTCAGGAGGCCGAGACCGAGAGCTCTTCGATGCGCCCCGCGAGCCATCCGGGACGCTGCAGCGGGAGTCCGTGTCCGGCGTCGGGCACCGTCTCCTGGACGCATCCCGGCAGGGCGCGGCGCAGGGCGGCGGCGGAGCGGAGCATCAGGGCGCGCTCGCGGGCGCCGGCCATGACGACGGCGGGGCCCGGGTAGCGCCGCCAACCTGCCGGGGGCTCGAAGCGCAGGTTCTCGCGGACCGCGTTGACCAAGGTCGTGCGGCTGATGCCGCGGGAGGTCGCCAGGTACTCGGGCAGCAGCTCGTCGGGAACGTGGAGCTCACGGGCCTGGGCGCGGGCGAACCAGGCGTAGCGCGCGAGCGGGGAGGCGAGGGCCAGCAGTCCCAGCGTCGACGCGGCCAGGGGTCCGGGCATGGGCTCGGCCTGCGCGCTCACGGCCATGACTCCGCGCACGAGCTCCGGGGACGTGGAGGCCAGCGCGACGGCGAGCTGCGCGCCGAGCGAGAAGCCGACGACGACGGCCCCCCGACGCGCGGTGGCCCGCGGACCGTCGACCGGGAGTGCGCCCAGGAGATCGCGCAGGAGTGCCAGGGCATCGTCGTGGGTCGTGTAGGGAGCGTCCGCGCTGCGTCCGTGTCCGGGCAGGTCGGGGACCAGGACGTGGTGGCTCGTGGCGAGCCGCTGGGCGACGGGCCGCCACATCCAGCCGGCCATTCCTCCGCCGTGCAGCAGGACGACGGCTGGGGCGTCGGACGGACCGAGTCTCTCGCAGTGCATGCGGCCATCCTCGCACGCCCGCACACCGGAACGCCCGTGCGGCGGGTGGGCGCAGTGTGCGCGGAGGTCAGGCCGTGATGCGGCCGTCGTGGAGCTCCAGGACGGTGTCGGCGCGTTGGATCATGAGCGGATCGTGCGTGGAGACGACCGCCGCGACGCCCTGCTCGCGCACGAGCGTCCCGAGCAGGTCCATGATGGTCGCGGCGGTCCGCGAATCCAGCTGGCCGGTCGGCTCGTCGGCGATGATCACCGCGGGCCGGTTCGCCAGTGCCCGGGCCGTGCCGACGCGCTGCTGCTGCCCGCCGGAGAGCTCCGACGGCCGCTGGTTCCGGTGCTTCTCGAGCCCCACGAGCCGCAGCAGCTCGTCGACCCGCTCGCGCCGCGCCGGCGCGTCCCACCGGGCGATCCGCAGCGGGACCTCGACGTTCTCCGCCGCGGTGAGGATCGGCAGCAGTCCGAACGACTGGAAGATGAAGCCGAGGTCCCGCTGCCTCAGCGCCACGCGGCCGGGCTCGTCCATCGCGGTCAGCTCCCGCTCCGCCCCGTCGCCGCCGCGCAGCCACACCCGCCCGGAGTCCGGAGCGTCGAGCCCGCCGAGGCAGTTCAACAGCGTCGTCTTGCCGGAGCCCGACGGTCCGCGCACCACCATGAGCTCGCCCGCGTGCACGGCGAGGTCGACGTCGCGCACGGCGTGCACCGCGGCCTCGCCGCTCCCGTAGCTGCGGTTCAGTCCCTCGGCCCGCAGCGCCACCGGACCGCTCATGACTGCTCCTCCCGTCCCGTGTAGCGTTGGGCGCCGCGCGGCCGGCGGTAGGCCGCGTCGGAGTCCCCGGCCGGCGTCCCTTCCTGGTCCGGGGAGGACGACGCCGGGGCCCCACCACCGCTCCCGGCACGCCCCGGGTCGGGGCCGGGATCCGGAGCGGCGTCCCCGGGGGGATCCTCCGCGGTCGGGGACTCCGAGTTGCCTGTGGCCGAAGCGGCCGCAGGCGGCGGGGCGTGGCCGGGGGAGACCTGGACGTGGTCGTCCTGGAGGCCCAGCCGGACCCTCTCGCGCATGTCGAGGGCATCCATGAACTCCTCGGGCAGCTGCAGCCGTCCGACCTTGTCGATCACGGCGAACTCCTCGGCGATCTGGTGCTCGTGGCCGGCCTCGGTCGTGTGGGTGCGGCGCAGGGTCTCGGTGGAACAGCGGCCGTCGCGGATCTGGATGGTGCGGCGCACGTGCTCGGACACCGTGGGGTCGTGCGTGACGATCAGGGTCGTGGTCCCGAGCTCCTCGTTCACCGCCCGCATGGCCTCCAGCACCTCGGCGCTCGTGCGCTCGTCCAGCTCGCCCGTCGGCTCGTCGGCCAGGACCACGCGCGGGTTGTTCGCGATCGAGACCGCGAGCGCCACGCGTTGCTGCTGCCCGCCGGAGAGCTCCGAGGGCAGCCGGGCCCCGAGGTCTCCGAGCCCCACGGTCTCGAGCAGGTAGCCGGCCCGTTCGCGCGCCTCGCGCCGGCGCCCGATCGACATCGGCAGCATGACGTTCTCCCGCGCGCTCAGGTAGGGCAGGAGGTTACGCGGCGTCTGCTGCCAGACGAAGCCCACGGTCTCGCGCCGGTAGCGCACGCGTTCGGCGCCGCGCAGCGTCAGCAGGTCCACGCCGGCGACGCGCGCCGTGCCGGCCGTGGGCAGGTCGAGGCCGGAGAGGATGGTCAGCAGCGTGGACTTCCCCGAGCCCGAGGCCCCGATGATCGCCGTCATCTCGCCCTCCTCGACGCGCAGGTTCAGCCCCTGCAGCGCCTGCACCTCGAAGCCGTCGCCGCTGAAGATCCGCACGACGTCCTCGCACACGATGACCGGCTGCGCGGAGCCGGTCGGCTGTCCACGCCCCGGCCCCAGCGCCGCGGGCGCGGTGCCGCCGTCGACCGGCGTGCCGCCCTGCGTGGGCCGTCCGCCCACCGGCACGCCCTCGCGGCCCGCTTCGTGCGTGCTTCTGCTGCTCTGCTGCATCGTCCTACCCCTGTCCGATCCTCAACACGGTCGCCAGCTGCTGCCGCCGCGCCGCCCACAACGCGGCCGCGAGCGAGGCGCCCAGCACCACCGCGAACAACCCCAGGAACCCCAGCATGAGCCACGGGTCCACGCTCAGTGCCGGCGGTCCCGCGCCCCGGGTGTAGCCCTGCAGGTCGAGCCGGGGGAGGACGACGGCGGTGAGCGCCGCCCCGCCGACGGCACCTGAGGCGAGTGCGGCCAACGACGGCGGGACCAGCTCCCAGAGCACAAGCCGTGGATCCTGCGTGGCCGGCATGCCGAGCGTGCGCAGCAGCGCGACGAGCTGGTTCCGTGCCGGCCCGGTCACGAGCGCGGTGAGCACGAGGGTCAGCAGTGCCAGCAGGGCGACGACGCCGACGATCGCCCACAGCCCCGCGCTCAGGCCCGTGACGGCGGGTTGGTCCAGGATCCTCGCGGCCTCGCCGTCCGGGGTGGCCAGCACGGAGGACCCGGGCACGGCATCGCGGATCGCGGCGAGGACCTCGGCCCGGTCGGCTGCCGGGTCGAGCCGGAAGTACACGATCGAGGGCCGCGTCTGGCTGCCGCGGACGGCGTTGTAGTTGGCGACGTCGACCATCGCCCAGTCCACGGCGGGCACGATCCCCGCGTCCTGCGGTCCCGTCCCGACGAGCACGGCCGGGTAGTAGCGGTCGAAGCGCACGGTCCCCTCGCCGCTCAGCGCTCCGTCGAAGCGGTCGGAGAGCAGCACCGGGACCGGCCGCGTCGCGAGGTCCGCGTCCTCGTCGGAGGCCCCCTCCGCGCCGGCGGTCCCGGCGTCGTCCACTCCGCCGACCGTGCCGTCGGGGAAGAGCCGGGACAGGCGCTCGGCGCCGATGGCGCCGGGGAAGCCCGCCTGGACCTCGGCGAGGGCCCGCGTGTCGGCGGCGAGGAAGCGGTAGTTGCGCCGGGCGCCGGGCAGGTCGACGGCGCGGGCGCCGACGTCGGAGACCACCGCGAGCGCCTGCACCCCCTCGATGCCGCGCAGGGCGCGGACCTGGTCCGGGTCCAGGGGCGTGCCGCGGTACTTCACGTCCGCCCCGACCTCGGCCCGCGCGGTCTCGGCGATCCCGTCCCGGACGGTCGCGAGCAGCAGCCCGGAGAACACGAGGACGGAGACACCCACGACGAGCGCGAGCAGGGGAACGACCGTCGCCCCGGGGGCCCGCAGCCCGCGCTCGGGCCCGAGGAAGCCGATCAGGCCCGTGGAGGCCCGCCCGCGGACGGCCCAGCGCCGCAGCACCACGGGGTACAGCCGCAGCACCACCACGGTCAGGGCGAGCCCAAGCAGCAGCGGCGTCGCCGCGAGCAGGGGGTCGACCCCGAGGCCGGCGGCAGCCCCGGCGTCGTCCCCGGCACCCGTTGGCCCGCTCGCGCCGCGCTGGTAGAGCAGGACGACGGCGGCCGCGGCCGCGAGCACGACGAGCCCTTCGAGCGCGGCGCGGAGCCGGGCGGACGGGCCCGTGCCGTCGCCGTCGTCGCCGTGGCGCAGCCCGGTGGGGATGTGGGTGAGGCAGAACAGGGCCGCGGGGGTGAGGCCGGCGGCGAGTGGGAGCCACAGCTGGCCGGGGCCGATGAGCGTGCCGGGAACGGTGGAGGGGACGAGGACGACGGCGGCCGCGGCCCCGAGCGCGGCGGCCGGCAGTCCGTAGGCGAGTCCCTCGAGTGCGAGGATGGCGCGCAGCTGGGGCCCGGAGGCACCGCGGGAGGCGACGAGCGCCAGGGCCGTGCGGCGCCGGCCGAGGACCAGGCGCACGGCCAGCGCGGCAGCGGCCAGGGACACGCCGAGCGGCCCCGAGGCCAGGAGCGCGAGGGCCTGCTGCGTGGTCGCGGTGATGCGCGTGGCCTCCGAGACGGCGTCCTGCGCGCGCGAGGTGAACGGGATCAGATGCCTGCCCGCGTCGCTCTCGAGCGCCATGGGGGCTGCGCCGAGGCCGCGCAGTTGCTGCTCGAGCGCGGCGGCGTTGCCCGTGTGGACGCGGGAGGCGTCGAGTGGCATCCACTGCCTCACGGTGACCGACGCGTTGGCCGTGGCGAAGGGCCGGAGCAGGACGTCAGGGTGGACGAGAGCGCCGGTGTCGACGTCCCAGCCGAGGTCGGGATCGAAGGCGAGCGCGGGTTCGGCCAGGGCGGTGTCGAGGCTCCACAGGACGGCGCCGGGGTCCGCGGGGCGGTACGTGCCGGCGAGGACCAGCGGCCGTTGCGGCGGGCGCTCGCCGGTCTCGCCGAAGACCTGGGGCGCCTGCGGAACGAGCCTCTCCTCGCCGACCTCCCACTGCGCGGTCTCGGCGGCCGTGGCGGGCAGCATCACCTCGACCGGGGCGGCGTCGTCGCCACGGCGCGGCTCGGCGGGCAGGCGGCCGTCGACGACCTCGAGGGCCCCGGCGGCCGACGGGGCCAGGGTGAGGTCCAGGGTGAGCGAGCGGACGCGGTCCGGCAGCCCGGAGACGACGGGGACGCCGGTGGCCGCGGCGGTCCACGCGGGATCGCCCGTGGCGTCGCGCAGCTCGGGTGGCAACTGGTCCCGGTAGGCGTCGAGCTGGGACTGGAAGGACTCGGGGGAGAAGGCCGCGGTGCGCTCGGGCAGCCGGGGTTCGGCCCAGGAGCCGACGAGGGCGCGGTCGCCGGGGCCGAGCTGGGCCAGGCCGTGCTGCAGGGAGGCGGTGTGCATGGACAGGATCGCGCGCGGCCAGAGGGCGAGCAGTCCGGCGACGATGAGCACGAACACGGCCAGGAGGACGGTGGGTCCGCGGTGGCGGCCGAACTGGCGGCGGAGCAGGGCGGCGAGCATCATCGGAAGTCCACCGCCAGCTCGCCGCTGCGGGCGTGCCGGCCGACGGCGCGCCCGTACCACCACACGCACGTCGCGACGGCGCCGAGTTCGACGGCCGCGGCGGCGGCCAGGACGGGCCAGTCCACGAGGAACGGCACGGGCATTTCCGCGGGCGCGCCGACGAGCGCGGAGCGGGCGAAGAGCGTGGCCGTGAGGGCCGCGGTGCCGAGCCCCACGAGGGTTCCGCAGACGACGCCGGTGCCTCCGACCAGCGCGAGCTCCAGCCTGCGGCTGCGCACCTGGGCCGCGGCGGAGAGGCCGAGGGCGCGCAGGATCGAGGTCTCGCGGCGGCGGTGGTGGACGAGCGCGAGCGTCGCCGCCGCGAGGGCCGTTCCGCCGAGCAGCAGGATGCCCGCGAAGCCGATCCACAGCGCGTCCCGGGCCGGGCTCGTGAAGCGCTGCGGCGCGGCGGCCTCCGCGGTGTCGACGGCCCCGGCACCGGGGAGCGCGGCGAGGATCCGGCCAAGCTCTGCGGACGTGGCGTGGGGTGCGGCTGTGCCTGCGGCGGCGCCGGTGGGCTCGCCGGGGGCCGAGGCTGCGCCGGCCGTGGCGGATCCGTCGGCGGGGGAGGCCCAGAGCTGGTTGGGCCGCGGCTGGACGGGGGAGTGGTGAAGGTACGCGGCCTGCAGGCGTGGCCAGTCGACGAGGACTCCCGACGCCGTGGGGAGGCCGGGCAGCACGGGCGCGGTGCCGGCGACGTCGAGCTGGAGCCGCGTCCCGCCGACGGCGGCCCCGAGGGGCCCGCCCAGGGTGCCGATCCGGCCCGCGAGCTCGGCGGAGAGGATGGCCGGGACCGGGGCGTCGGCGATGGGCGCCGCGATGAACCTCGCCCGGGTGAAGCGTCCGTCGGCCCATTCGAAGTCGTAGACGGCGTCGAGTCCCTGCTGCTGCGCGTCCGCGAGCCCCTCGCCGGTGAAGTCCCCCGCGGGGACGATGAAGTCTTCGGCCGCCAATGGGGCCCCGTGTGGCGCGCCCGTGAAGTCCACCGTGCGGAGCTGGAGCTCGTGGTGGGCGCTGCCGTCCGGCGGGGCGGCGTCGAGGTCGAGGGCGGCGATCCGGAGCGGCTGCCTGGCGGCGTCGGGGAGCGGGAAGTCGATCTCGAGTTCGGCCTCCGTCCCGGCCACGACGGGCAGCGCGGCGGGCGCGGTGGCGGGAATGGCGTGCAACTGGCCGTCGGCATCCGCGATCCAGGCCGTGGCGGTCAGGGCCCGTCCGGTTCCCGTGGCCTGCCCCGCCTCGCGCAGACGCCGGATCATGTCGTGGAACGCGTTCTGCTCGGCGGGGGTCATCTGTGCCAGCTCGGCTTCGCTCGGCGCTTCGAAGACGTCGGCCTCGAAGGCGACCCGCTCGGCCCGCGCCACAAGCCGGATGGAGTCCGTGCCCTCCGGAACCACGAGGGGCTCGGGCCAGTCGGCGGGCGCGCCGGCCGTGCCGGACCCGCCCGTCGTCCCGGTGGGACGTCCTGTGGAGCCGTCGGCGCCGTCGAAGCCGTCGGACGGCGCGCCCAGGTCCGCGCTCCCGAGGACGCCCGGACCGCCGAGGAGGGCGGCGGCGCGCTCGGCGTCGAAGATCCCCGGGTCCGCGCCCACCAGGCCGGCTAGCGCCGTGGAGTCGACGGCCGAGAGCATGGAGCGCTCGGACCCGGTGCGCAGTTCGGCCGAGTAGACCCGTGAGGCCGTTGCGCCGGCCTCCGACACGGGCGCGAGCGGCACGATTCCCGCTCCCGGCCGCACCGTGCCGGGCCCGGGGAACGCGGCCCGCACCGTGCCGCCTCCGAGCTGGCCGGCCGCATGCTGCGCGGCCCCGCCGGTCGCAGTGAACGAGGCGCTGAAGGCGGCCGAGGACAGGGTCAAGGCCACGAGCAGCGCAGGAACGGCGAAGTAGCCGAACGAACGCGCGAGCGTCCGCCCCGCCAGGACGGCCGGCATGCCGGGGAACCGGCCGAGCAGCGGGTCGGCGAGCCGCACTGCCGCCGCGCCGAGGCCCACCGCCGCGAGGCAGAGCCCCACGATCAGCAGCGCGGGCGCGGGCGCGGCGACGGGGTTCGCCCCTCCGGCCGCGCCGGCGTTCAGCGGCGAGCCGGTCGTGAGCAGCTGCCACGTGCTGAGGGCCGCCGCCCCGGCGCCGAGGACGCCGAGCACGTAGCCGACCGGGGCCAGGCGGCGCAGCGCGGTGCCGGTGTCGGGCAGGGAGCGCAGGGCGGCCAGCAGGGCGGCGCCGGTGGCGAGGACGACGCCGGTGCCCGCCGCGGCGACGGGAACCCACCACGTCACCGCGGCCGCCTCTCCCAGCAGCGGCACGTAGCCTCCGGGTGCGCCGGTGCGCCAACGGGCGAGGACGGGCAGCAGCGCGGCGCCCAGGCCCCAACCCGCGAGCGCGCCGGCGACGGCGGGAACGGCCGACTCGGCGGCGGCGAGCGCGGTGGTCTGCCCCGGTGCGGTGCCGCGCGAGACGAGCAGCAGCGCCTCCTGCGAGCGGTAGCGGACGAGCAGACGGGCCAGCATCGCGAGGGCCAGGACGGCGACGAGGACGAGGAGGACGGCAGCCGCGGGGATGATCGCGCCCGCGGACTGGGAGGCCGCGGCCGCGGTGGCGAGCTCGCGGGCAGGGCGCCGCTCGCGACGACGCCGGAGCGGTTCACGGCTCGGTCGGCCGCCGCGGCGTCGGCGAGGCCGCCGAGCCCGGCGACGAGGCGGGACAACTGGCCGGCCTCCACGGTGTCCGGATCCAGGGCCAGCCCGTGCAGCGTGCGCTCCGAGGCGCCGGCGTCCACGAGGAGCGCGGCGGCGTCGACGGGGGCGGCGAGGACCAGCACGGGCCCGTCGAGCGCTGCGGCCGGGTGGGCGAGCAGGGCGGCGGCGGACGGTTCGGGGTCGTCCAGCACGGAGGCGACGAGCAGGACCGCCGCGGGTCCACCGTCCTTCCCCTCCAGGGGCAGGGTCCTTCCAGGGCCCAGCCCGTACGCCTCGGCTGAGGACGCTCCGACGGCCACCCGGACCACGGGGCCCGGCGACTCATCGGAGTCGACGGGCGGCGCGTCCTCGAGCGTGAAGGCCTCCGAGGAGACCACGGCGATGGCCGGCCGTTCCGCGGTGGCGGCCCCGGCGTCGTCGGGGTTTTCGGTGTTACCCGCGCCGGCCTCGCCGTCCGCACCGGGAGCGGTGCTGCCGTCGCCCGGGGCGGCGGCCCCGGCGTCGCCTGCGAGATCCAAGCCGGTGAGTAGGGAAGCGTCCGACCGCGCGACCCCGTCCTCGAGCCCCCGCGCGGCCACGAGGGCGTCGAAGGCCTGCCGGTCGGAGGCCGCGCCCGAGTGGAGCGCGAGGTACGTCGTCGAGTCCTGCGGCCCGGCCGCCAGCGCGCGCAGGGCGTGCCCCGTCGCGAGCCCCGCGTGCCCGCTGCCGAGCGTCAACGCGGCGGTCGCTAGGAGCACGGCCCCCCCGAACACGGTCAGCAGCCCGCGGTGCCGGCGCGCGCGGGGGAGTGCGATGAGACGCATCAGCACCGCGGACCCCCCTCCGGCCAGCGCTGTGTGCGCCGGGCAATCAGTTCACGCTATCCGCTTCCGACATGGGTGTGAAGAGCTTCCTGAACACCGTGTGGACGAATCCGCCCATGTCACGGATGTGGAAGGGAGGTTCGGACAGCTGCGGTCCGGAGCGCGGAGATGGCCGTGCGCCGCAACATCGCCCGGAGCGTGGGGCCGCCGCGCGCCGCCGCCGATGGATCGTCAGGTCTTGGACGATTCGTCGTCCAACGGTCACGGTTTCGTCCAGGACGTGATGATCGGGGAGGCCAATCACTTGCGGCGCGTGGGGAGCGGCCGCCCCTGTCCCTACGCCTAGAATCGTGCGCATGGAAAACTCCCTCCCGGCCGGCAACCCGGCGCGTCAGGAGGCCGCCGGGCCGGACGCTCGCGCGGAGGCCCCCCGGGAACCCGAAGCCTCCGAGACCGCCACCGCCCCCGCGGCACCTGAAGCCGCCACAATCCCCGAAGCCCCGACGCTTCCCGGGATCCCCACCGTACGGATCCGCATGGACCTGGCCTACGACGGCACCGGGTTCTCCGGTTGGGCCACGCAGCCCGGTCGGCGCACGGTGCAGGGCCTCGTCGAGGAGGCCCTCGCGCTGCTCTTCCGCCGGCCCGTGCGCACGACGGTCGCAGGCCGCACGGACGCGGGGGTGCACGCGCGCGGCCAGGTCGTGCACTTCGACCTCACGCCGGACGAGTACTCGGGGCTTCCGCGCGGCAAGGACATCCCGCCGGAGACCGCGCTCGTGCGCCGCCTGCGCGGGGTCATGGGCCGCTACGGCAGCGAGGTCGTGGTGCACGCGGCCGCGCTCGCCGGGCCAGGGTTCGATGCCCGCTTCTCGGCCCTGTGGAGGCGCTATTCGTACCGGATCGCGGACGGCGGCGGGCGCTGGGATCCGCTCACGCGCAACGACACGCTGTGGTTCGACTCCGCCCTGGACGTCGACGCGCTCAACGCCGAGGCCGCGGCGCTCAACGGGCGGCACGACTTCCTGAGCTTCTGCAAGCCGCGGGAGGGTGCGACGACGATCCGCACGCTCGAGGAGTTCCGGTTCGATCGCGGCGCGGACGGCATCATCGTGGCGCACCTGCGGGCGGACGCGTTCTGCCACAACATGGTGCGCACGCTCGTCGGGGCGGTGCTGCGGGTCGGGGACGGCCGTGAGGAGCCGGGCTGGCTCGCGCTGCGGCTCGGCCAGCGGATCCGCGATGCCAGGACGACCCTCGCCGCGCCCCATCCGCTGGTGCTGGAGGAGGTCGCCTACCCGGCGGATGCGGAGCTCGCGGCCCGTGCCGAGCTGACGCGGGCGCGGCGCACGCCGGCGGACGCGGCGCGCTAGGGGCGCGGCCGAGGTCGGGAACGGGCGGAGTACGACGCCGGATGCGCGCCTTCCGGGCCCCGTATCCCGGGCGCGGGGTGGGGCCGGCGACCATGTTGCGTAGTGCGCGCTGGGGTGGCGAGGTGGTAGCTCGACTCGTGATAGCAGGAGATTCCGACCGGATCAAGGCTTTTGCCCACATGGGTGCCCACATTGTTGACGAAAACTTTGTGGTTCAACCTTCTTGGGAACCCGCACCAAGAGTGCTGAAGTGGAGGTGTTGGTGTTCTCCTAGAGGTAGGCGATGGCGGGTGGGATCCCGTCGAGGCCGTTGATCCCGAAGGTGAGCGCCGTGTAATCTGCCTCTGACAAGTGCTTTTGTGGTTTTCCGCATGAATGGGCAGGCGCATTGAGTAGGAAACGAATATTCAATACAATCGCATAAATACCGAAGCAAGGCCGCGCCAGTCTGAGACTGGAAGCGGCACGTGCGGGCGGCGCGAGTTGGGGTTCTGTTGGGCGAACGCGCTGCCCACCGTTTGAAACCGTATCCGGGTTGGGGAATCCGGTGCGCGTTGATCATAAATGCATACATCTCTTTTGGGGGGAGTTTCATGCGTCCCGGTTTCTTGAACCATATTCATTTAGGCAGCCTTCACGGCTGCCTCGACCGGCAAGTCGCTGTGCCGGGTGGCTGCACTACGCCAGTGGAGGACGCGTGCTAGTCCCGATGTCCAGCACTCCGCTGTCCTTGGCTCCCGACCACCGGCAGCCGTCGCAACTCGTGGGCCGCGCCGAGCTGCTCCAGGAACTGAAGTCGCTGACGGCCGCGCCAACGGGTTCCGTCCTGCTGCTCACGGGCGCCCCGGGCATCGGCAAGACGGCCGTGATGGACAAGCTGCAGTCGGACCTGGACCCGGCCCCCGCCGTCGTCCTCGTCAATGGTAGCGAGACCGGGCGGTCCTTCTCGGGCGTCCACGCGCTCCTCGCCGCGTTCGAGATCACGGGCGTCGAGGGGACCGACGAGGTCGGATCCGCCCTGGCCACGGGCGAGGCGGGCGACGACCCGTTCCAGGTCGCCCGGCTCGTCGGCACGTTCTGCAAGCCCGAGACGGCCATCCGCCGGGTCGTCCTGATCGACGACGTCGACGCGATGGACCGCCCGAGCCTCGAGGTCCTCGGGCACCTCTCCACGCGCGCCCACGCCGCGGGGATCACGTTGATCTGCGCGGCCACCGAGGTCGAAGCAGGCGGCCCCCTCTCGGGGTGGCCGGCCCGTGAGCTGCGTCCTCTCGACTTCGACGAGGCACTCACCCTGGCCGGGGACCTCGCCGGGCCCGGCGCCCAGGCCGCGGTGCTGCGCACCGTCGTCGGACATGCCGAGGGGGTGCCGCGGGCCGTGCGGGAGACGCTCGAGCTGCTCCCCGCCCGCCAGCTCAACGGCTGGGACCCGATGCGCCTGCCGCTGCGTATGGGCACGGCCTCGACGAGGGCCGCGGCCCAGGGGCTGGATCGCCTGGATGAGCGCGCCCGGCGGTTCGTGGAGCTGCTCGCGACCGCGCAACTGACGCCCATGGAGGCGCTCATGCGCACCGACCCGGCCGCCGTCGACCTGGTCTCCGACCTCATCGACGACGGCTGGATTGAGGTCAACGGGAGCTACCTCGAACTGAAACCGGCCATCAGGTCCTACGCGTACTGGGAACAGGGCTCGCAGAAGCGCCGCGAGGCGCACGAGGCGCTGGCTGCCGCGTGCGAGGGCTTCGACGACCGCCTCACGCTGTGGCACGGCACGCTCGCCGGGGCGCGCCAGGCCACGGCCGTGGAGCTGCTCGGCGCGGCCGAGTCCTTCATCCGCGAAGGCTGGCCCGTCCCCGGGCTCGAGCTCATCGAACTGGCCTTGCGGCGCCGACTCGCCAACCCCGAGGCGACCGCCGCGCTGATCAACGTGTGCCACGCGCTCGTACTGACGGGGCGGCTGTCGTGGGTGCGGCGCTACGTGCACGTGGTCTCGCGCTCGCCGGGAAACGAGCAGCACCCGATCGCGCTCGAGACCCTGCGCATGGAGTACGGTTTCCTGCTCAACCTCACGGCGCCGCAGCGTGGGCTGCAGTCCACGCTGCGGGTGGCCGAGGACGGATCGGCGAGCCCGACGGAGGCCGCCGAGTGCGCCCATGCCTGGGTCCTCGCCTCGCTCTTCCACGCCGTGCGCTGGGAGGCGAGCGAGGCGCTGGCAGCCGCGGCCGGGGCGCGGGGCTACCTCGACGTGGCCGAGCCGTCCTCGCGGTACCTGCAGGACGGGAACGCGTGCCTCGTCGAGGCGCTCCAGGGCCGTGCGGGCGCGGCGGAGCGGGCCTACGAGTCGATCATGAACGCCGACCCGGGTGACGTCCCGCCGCAGACGCTGGTCATGGTGGCGGTGGCGCTGACCCACGCCGGCCACTACGGCGAGTGCCGGGCCGTGCTCTCGCGCTTCGTCGAGACGCCCAACCATGCCGAGACGCTGTGGATGGACATCTCGCGGTTCGTCCGTGTCGAGAACGAGCTGCGGGCCGGGAACATCTCGGGCGCGTTCAGCGCGATCGAGCTGATCGGGACGATGACCGACAGCGAGGTCCTGCGCCCCTACCGATGGCTGTACATGACCTGGTACTGGTTCGCCAAGGACCGGTCCGACCTCGCGGAGGCCTACGCCGTGAAGCTGCGCACCGTCGCCTCGCCCGAGTCGCATGCGTGGCTTGTGGCCCGGCTGTCCTCGATCGAGGGCGGCTTCGCGGCCCTGACCGGCGACTACGAGCTAGCCGTGCGCAAGCTCTTACGCGCCGCCTCGCTGACGGAGTTCATCGAGAACCCCGAGCTGAAGCGGCTCGAGCCGCGCCTCATCGAGCTCCTCGTGCTCACGGGCCAGGAGGCCGAGGCGGCCGTGCGCTGCCGGGACTTCCAGCAGCGGGTGGCGCGGTTCCCGTCCAAGTGGTCGCGGATGGCGCTGGCCCGCTCCCGGGCTGCCTTGATGCGCGGCCAGGATTCGCTCGACGTCTACGCGCAGGCCGTCCGCACGGGGTCCCAGCGGCAGAACCAGTACGAGCTGGCCCCCCTCATGGCCGCCTACGCGCGCCGCCTGCACGAGTACGGCCAGGTGGACCAGGCGCACGAGACCCTGCGCACGGCCAAGACGCTCTACCGCGAGGTCGGGGCGACGACGTGGGCCGAGCACCTCACGCTCGACGGGGCCGCGGGCGGGGATCCGATCCAGCATCCGCTCATGGCCCAGCTGAGCGCGGACGAGCGCGCCGTCGTCGAACGCGTCATCCAGGGCCGGCGGAACAAGGAGATCGCGGCCGAGCTGTTCGTCTCCCTGCGGACCGTGGAGGTGCGGCTGACCAAGGTCTACCGCAAGCTCGGGGCCCGCACGCGCGCCCACCTGACCGCCATGCTGAGCAACGGCCACGCGAACGGGACCGCGAACGGCAACGGCCACGCCGGGTACAGCGCGAGCGAGAACGCGCAGGTCTAGCGGCCCGGCGCGGCCGACGACAACGCAGAGGGAGCCCGGGCCGATGACCCGGGCTCCCTCTGCGGTCCGCCGCACCATTGCGGCGGTCCTGTTCCCTCGCCCTTGAGGGGTTCTGCGCCACGGTGCCCCCAAGCCGCCGTGCCGAGGTTGCCCACGTCCCGGCCTCCGGACCTCGTCCAGCGCGGCGTGTCGGGCGGACACACCGGGGCCCGGTGCCGGGAAGTGGGAAGTCTTCACTTCCCGGCGCCGCCTATCAGCCGGCGCCCAGGGCGGCCGGCCGCCGCCCGTCCGCGACGGCGTCGTCTTCGGCGTTCGCGTCGTCGAGCGCGGCGGGACGGCGGGAGGGGCTGGCCCAGGCGCCGTTGGTCTTGGAACGGGGCCCGAAGGCGCGGGCGAAGGCCTTGAGGCACAGGAAGGCGTCGAGCACGCGCACGAGCGGGAAGACGATCCCGAGCAGCAAGTAATGCGGCCGGCGGGTGATGACGGCGGCGATGACGGTGAGCAGGTAGTCGGGCAGCAGTACGCCGAACACCACGACCGTCACCGGCAGCACGCCGGTCAGCCACAGCCAGGACTGGTCCTGCACCACGACGGCCTCGGAGACCAGGAGCGCGGTGGTGCTCATGATCAGCACGGGCAGCATGAGCAGCATGACGATGCTGCTCAACACGAGCTCGACGGCGTAGAAGCCGACGACGGGCCAGAACAGCCCGCGGTGCAGCACGCCGTGGCGGCGCAGGGTCTGCCAGAAGCCGAGCGCCCAGCGCTGGACCTGCTTGGCGTAATCGACGAGGTTGTCGGGGTCCTGCGTGTAGGCGATGGCGGCGTGCGGGTGGAACGCGATCCGGCCGAGCTTCTTGGCGTGGACCTCGAACGTCATGTTGAAGTCCTCGATCGCCAGTCCCTTCGCGGCGATGTCGATATGCCGCAGCACGCGGGTGCGGTAGAGACTCGCGAACCCGGGCACGATCATCACGACGTTGACGTGCCGGGCGGCCTGGCCGTACTTGTGCAGGTACTGCACGGCGATGTAGAGCCGCTCGCGGTAGCCCACGAGGACCCTCCCGAGCCAGGTCGAGGGCGCGGGGTCCGCGAGCGTGGAGGCGCGCCCCGCGACGGCGACGACGTCCTCGTCGGCCAGCATCGGCAGGGCGGTCTCGAGGTAGTCGGCAGCGAGCTGGGTGTCGGCGTCGAGCAGCATGACGGCCTTGTAGCGCTCCTCGAGCCGGAAGTGGCCGATCGCCGCGACGAGGGCGCCGGCCTTGCCCCGGTTGGGGAACAGCTCGACGACGTTGGCGCCCATCGAGCGCACGATCTCCGCGGTGCGGTCGCTCGAGCCGTCGGAGGCCACGTAGATCTGGTGCGGCTTCACGAGGCGCGCGGCGGAGCGGATCGTCTCGGCGATCACGAGCTCCTCGTTGTGCGCGGCGACGAGGACCGCCACGTCGGAGGGCAGGGGAGGGGACGACGCCGGGGCCCCGCCGTCGTGCCCGGATTCCGTCCGGTGTCCCACGGCTCCGGAGCGGCGCCGCAAGCGGCGCGGCGTGCCGGCGAGGTAGCGGATGAGGCCGGCGGTGGTCCACACGGCGGTGCTGAGTCCCAGGATCACGAGGATCGCCAGGGCGTAGATGGGTTCCATCGGTGCCATTCCCTCCAAGGTGCGGTGGTCCGGGGCGTGCGAGAGCCGTCCGGGCTCCTTCAGCGTAGGTGCGGCGGTCCCGGCCCCGCGAGCGTCCCGTGTGCGGTTCACCACACCGTTTTGCGGGGCCGCGGTGGGCACCCACACGATCCGCGGCCGGGGCTTGGGGCGCGGTGGCGGGGCGGCGCAGAGTGGAAAGGCCGGCGGAGCCCCTGGGAGGTTCCGGCGCGGGATCTGCCTGTCGAGTAAGGGGAACGGACAGGCCCGCCGGGCCCTTGGGGCCAGCATCCGGTCGGATCCAACTTGGGAAGTAGGAACATCGACATGACCACCATTGCCTCCACCACGTCTGCTCAGGGAACCCTTGCGGCGGCAACTACCAGCGCTCCCGGCGCCGCGCTCCGCCCGGAGCGGCCGACGGGGCTCGAGGAAGCAGTACGCATCGAGGCGGGCCAGCGGCGGTTCGACTTCGATGTCGCGATCGTCGGCCTCGGATACGTGGGCCTGCCCACGGCCCTGGCCTTCCACGCCGCCGGCGCCCGCGTCCTCGGCGTCGACGTCAGCGCCCGCCGGCTCGAGGAGATCTTCAGTTACCGCGCGGACCTCGTCGAATCGGACCGGGCCCGCCTCGACGAGGCCCTCGAGGACGAGCACTTCCTGCTCACGCAGGACACCTCGGTGATCCAGGCCGCGGCCGCGGTGATCGTCTGCGTCCCGACGCCGATCGACGCCCACCAGGTGCCGGACCTGAAGATCCTGCGCGGCGCCTGCGCCATGGTCGTGGACACCGCCGTCGCGGGGCAGCTGCTCATGCTGACCTCCACGACCTATGCCGGGTGCACACGGGACCTGCTCGTCGAGCCGCTCGCGGCGCGCGGCCTCGAGGCCGGAACCGACGTCTTCGTCGCCTTCAGCCCCGAGCGCATCGACCCCGGCAACACGCGCTTCGCGCAGGAGGACGTGCCGCGCGTCATCGGCGGGGCGACGCGCGCCTGCGCGGCCAAGGCCCACGCGTTGATCTCGCGCTACGCCCACAGGACCCACACCGTCGCCTCGATGGAGGCCGCGGAGATGACCAAGCTCCTGGAGAACACCTTCCGGGCCGTGAACATCGCCATGATCAATGAGTTCGCCGAGGCCTGCCGGGACCTGGACGTCTCCGTCACGGAGGTCATCGACGCCGCGGCGACCAAGCCCTACGGCTTCATGGCGTTCTACCCGGGGCCGGGCGTCGGAGGGCACTGCATCCCGTGCGATCCGCACTACCTGCTGTGGCAGCTGCGCAAGCGCCACCGCGGGGCGCCGGTCATCGAGCAGGCCATGACGGCGATCTCGCAGCGCCCGGGCCGCACGGCGGACCGCGTGCGGGAGGTCCTCTCCGGCGCCGGCGCCGGCATCCGGGACGCCCGCGTCCTGGTCCTCGGCGTCTCCTACAAGCCGGACGTCGCCGACCTGCGCGAGTCGCCGGCCCTGGAGATCATCACCGAGCTGCGGGCCATGGGCGCCGACGTCGGCTACCACGACCCGCACTTCGCGGCGATCGACTTCGGCGGTGAGCGCCTCGCCCACGTCGAGGACCCGGCCGGCTTCGGCGCGGACCTGGTGCTGCTGCACACGCGCCACTCCGCCGTGGACCTGGACTGGATCGACCCCCGCGCGATCGTCCTGGACGCGACCTACCGCGCCACGGACGTGCCCGGCAGCATCGCCCTCTGACCACCACATCTCGAAGCCGCAAAAGAAACAGCAGCCACAAGGGAGCCACACCATGAAGACCACCATCACCGGCGGCGCCGGATTCATCGGCAGCCACCTCACCGACTACCTCCTGGCCGAGGGCGACGAGGTCACCGTCCTCGACGACCTCTCCACGGGCAGCCTCGACAACCTCGCCGAGGCCCTGGACAGCGAGTCCTTCAGCTTCATCGAGGGCTCCGTCCTGGACCAGGAGGCCGTGCGCCGCGCGGTCGCCGGCGCCGACCGGGTGTTCCACCTCGCCGCGGCGGTCGGCGTGCAGCTGATCGTCGAGCAGCCGTTGCAGAGCCTGCGCACCAACATCCACGGCACGGAGAACGTGTTGAACGCAGCGCTCGCGGAGGACGCCGTGCTCGTGCTCGCCTCCACGAGCGAGGTCTACGGCAAGAACGCCTCGGACTCCCTGGACGAGGAGGCGGACCGGATCCTCGGTTCGGCGCTGAAGTCCCGCTGGACGTACGCGGGCGCCAAGGGCATCGACGAGGCGTTCGCGCACGCCTACTGGTCGGAGCTGGGCCTGAAGGTCGCGATCGTGCGCCTGTTCAACACCGTCGGCCCCCGCCAGACCGGCCGCTACGGCATGGTCGTGCCGAACCTCGTGGGCCAGGCGCTCGCCGGTGCCCCGCTGACGGTGTTCGGAGACGGACTGCAGAGCCGCTGCTTCTCCTACGTGGGCGACGTCGTCCCGGCCCTCGTGCGGCTGTCCGGGCAGGAGTCGGCGTTCGGCCAGGCGTTCAACCTGGGCGGCGCGCAGGAGGTCAGCATCCTGGAGCTGGCCGAGCGCATCGTCGAGCGCACGGGGAGCGACAGCTCCATCACGCTCGTGCCCTACGAGCAGGCGTACTCGCCGGGCTACGAGGACATGCGCCGCCGCGTGCCGAACAACTCCAAGGCGAACGGCCTGATCGGGTTCGTCCCGGGGACCAATGTTGATCGGATCATCGACCTCGTGGCCGAGGACCTGCGCCAGCGGGGTTCGCTCGAGGCGCGGCTCATGGGCAAGCCGGGCGCCTTGGCGCCCCTCGCGGCCGCGGGATAGGCCGCCACCGGGCGGTCCCGGGCTTGGGCCCGGGACGCGCCCCCACAGTCGCGGCCGCCCCCGGGTGGCCGCTGAGGGGCGGCCGGCGTAACCCCCCAAACGCCGGCCGCCCTGCTTTTAACCCGCTGCACGCGCCGCACGCGACGCGCACGGCACCGGCCGGGGGAGCCGCGGAGGAGTCCACGGCGGCCGAACGGACGGAGGGGACCCGTCCGCGAGCACTACGGGAGGCGGCGTCGCGCCGCAGCCTTCAAGGAAGCGTGGGGGATTCCGCGCAGGACCGTAAGGAAGTGAAGTCATGACAGAACCGACATCCAGACGAAGGGGCGTTTGGAGGGTTCCGCTGCTGATCCTGACCGTGCTGCTGGTCGCGGTGATGGCGGTCCCGGTCGCGGTCACCCTGTTCCCGGCGCTCGCCGGGGATTCGGGGGAGCCGGCGGCCGCGGGCCCGAGCCCGTCGACGCGGCTGGCCGGCGGGCAGAAGCGTGCGACGACGGAGCCGGACCCGGTGGGCCTGGCCCGGCAGGTGCCGCTGACGTCGGCGGGGCTGCCGGTCGACGGCAGCACAGTGGTGAGCCTGACGTTCGACGACGGCACCAAGGACCAGCTGATCGCCGCGGAGGTGATGGAGCGCCACGGGCTCCTGGGGACGTTCTTCGTGAACTCCGGGTCGACGGGCTTCGACGGCTACCTCGACCTCGAGGACCTGAACCGGCTGTACGCGGCGGGGCACGAGCTCGGCGGCCACGGCTACCAGCACGTGGAGCTGGACAAGGTCCCGGTGGACGAGGCCGCCCGGCAGATCTGCCTGGACCGGGCGATGCTCATGGGCTGGGGCTTCAGGACCACGAGCTTCGCGTATCCGAACGCGGCGAGCACCCAGGGCGTGCGGGACGCGGCGGAGGAGTGCGGCTACAACACGGCCCGCGGTCTCGGCGGCACGGCCACGGACTTCTCCTGCGGGGCGTGCCCGACGGCCGAGAAGCTGGTTCCGGACGAGCCGTTCCTGACCAAGGCGCCGCAGATGGTGAACGAGGACTGGACGCTCGAGGACCTCAAGGCGCCGGTGCTCGGCGCGGAGGCGAACGGCGGAGGCTGGGTGCAGATGACGTTCCACACGGTCTGCGAGGGCAGCTGTGGCGGGATCTCGGTCGATCCGCAGGTCTTCGAGGAGTACATGGCGTGGCTCAAGGAGCGCGAGGCACGCGGCACGATCGTGCGCACGGTGGACGAGGTGGTCGGCGGCGAGGAGAAGGCGGCCGTGGACGGCCCGGACCCGTCGGTCCCGGACACGGGCAGCGCCGGGGTCGTGAACCCGGGATTGGAGATGCTGGACAACGAGGCGTATCCGGTGTGCTGGGAGGCGGCCGGCTACGGCAAGAACACGGCGTCGTTCACGCGGGTCAGCCCGGGGCTGCGCGGGGACACCGCGTACCGGGTGACGGTGGCGGACCACGTCGACGGCGACGCGAAGCTGCTGCTGCGCATGGACCTCGGCGAGTGCAGCCCCATCGTGGAGCCGGGGCACAGCTACACGCTCCGCACGCACTACCAGGGCACGGGGGACCCGCAGTTCGTGGTCTACCTGCGCACGGTGGACGGGCGGTGGGACTACTGGCAGGCGAGCCCGTTCTTCCGGGCCTCGGACAAGGTGCGGGAAGCGGTGTGGACCACGCCCGTGATCCCGGAGGGTCACACGGCGATCAGCTTCGGCCTGGCGCTTGTGGACGAGGGCTCGATCGTCACGGACGACTACGCGCTCACGTCCAACGGCGAGCTCTCGGCGAACGATAACGGCTGGCTGCGCCCGCCGGCGTTCCTGCGGGACGCGCTCGGAACGCTGACCGGCTCGACGGGCTCGTGACGCCGGCCCGGTAGCCTCGCGTACGACGCCGGGGCCCGCCTGCGCAGCGCAGGCGGGCCCCGTCGTCGTCCCCGGCGCGGGATGCTCGAGGCGACTTGTGCTTTTGGCTGCGGGGCGTTAATGCCGTAAAGTTGTTGGCTGCAGTGCGTGTCCTTTTGCCCGACATCACTCGCTTCGCGTGACGGCCCAGTTGCAGGGCCCTGGTCTGCGGGGCGTGCGGGCAGCCTTGGGCGGCCGGTTGGAATCAGTCCTCACCTGATGAACTGGTAGAGCGCAACTCAAGAACACAGTGCTTGGCTGGTAGTGGATCTCACCGCTGCTGCCGGACGGGCGCTTGACCAGTATCTAAGGAAACGAAGGCAATTACTGTGCGTACGTACACTCCGAAGCCCGGCGACGCAGACCGCCAGTGGCACGTCATTGACGCCACTGACGTCGTTCTGGGCCGCCTCGCCAGCCAGACCGCAACTCTGCTGCGTGGCAAGCACAAGGCGACCTTCGCCCCCCACATGGACATGGGCGATTTCGTCATCATCATCAACGCCGAGAAGGTCGCCCTGACGGGTGCCAAGCTCGAGCAGAAGCGCGCCTACCGCCACTCCGGCTTCCCGGGCGGCCTCAAGTCCGTGAGCTACGCCGAGCTTCTCGAGAAGAACCCGGTTCAGGCCGTGGAGAAGGCCGTCAAGGGCATGCTCCCGAAGAACTCCCTGGCTGCCCAGCAGCTGTCCAAGCTCAAGGTCTACCGCGGTGCCGAGCACCCGCACGCTGCCCAGCAGCCGAAGGCCTTCGACATCACCCAGGTCGCGCAGTAGCGCTGGGCCCCGAAACAAGAGACAAGTTTTCAAGGAGAATCGTGGCTCAGAACACTGAAGAGCTGAATGAATTCGAGGGTCAGGCCCCCACGGCCTACACCTCTGAGTCTTCCTCGGTCGAGGAGACCGTCGTCAAGGAGCGCCCGGCGCTGACCGTTGCCGGTGGAGCCGTTGGCCGCCGCAAGCAGGCCATCGCCCGCGTCCGCGTCGTCCCGGGCTCCGGCCAGTGGACCATCAACGGCCGCTCGCTCGAGGACTACTTCCCGAACAAGCTGCACCAGCAGGAAGTCAACGAGCCGTTCAAGCTCCTCGAGCTTGATGGCGCGTACGACGTCATCGCCCGCATCCACGGCGGCGGCGACTCCGGCCAGGCCGGCGCGCTGCGCCTGGGCGTTGCCCGCTCGCTGAACGAGATCGACCGCGAGAACAACCGCCCGGCCCTGAAGAAGGCCGGCTTCCTGACCCGTGACGCCCGCGTCATCGAGCGCAAGAAGGCCGGTCTCAAGAAGGCCCGCAAGGCCTCGCAGTACTCCAAGCGCTAAACCCGCTTGCGCCGACCTGGTCGTCGGCTGGAAGGGCCCCGTGGCGAACGCCGCGGGGCCCTTCCGCGTCCCCACCTGCGTCGCCCTGCCGCCTGGCCCGTGCAGACCTTCCCAGTTCTCGCCTTGCCCGCTCGGCGTGTCGGCCGGACGCGCCGGGTGCCGGCCGGTTCAGGCGGCGAGAAATGGGAAGTCTTCATCGTCGCGCAGGACGCCCAGTGTGGTGAGGACCGTCTTGATGTCCGCGATGACGGCCTCGGGTTGGAACTGGGCGAACTCGGGCAGGTAGCGCAACGTGGCGTAGCCCAGCGCCGCGGCCCGGTTGTTCCGCTCGTCGTCCCGGCGCTTCGCATCGCGGGTTGAGTGGTAGGCGAACCCGTCGATCTCCAGGATCAGTACGCCGCAGATCAGGAAGTCGACCCGACCGAGCGTGGGGATCCTGGCTTGGGCCTCAAAGGGGACGCCGTGGTCACGCAGTGCCAGCCGCATGGCCAGCTCCGGATAGGACTCGGCGGTGGCGTCGGCCTCCTCGAGCCGGCGGCGCAGCGTCCCGAGCTTGCTCGTCTGGAGGTGGCCCAGCAGTATCTGCCGGTCCAGCCCTTTCCGCAAGGCCGATTCGGCGATTCCCACGGCCTGCACGCGTGGCAGACAGCCCAAGGCGTGGAGTACCACGTCCTGCATCGACGCCAGAGGAAGGCCGGCAGGGGGCTTGTCGGTGAACCGGCGGTGGACCGTCACGCCCGTGGCCCTGCTGTGGTTGCACGCCAAGTGGGGCCGGTCGGGGGTGTCGTTGGGCCACAGCCCGTAGTCCTTCGCCGCCGAGATGCAGGTCAGGACCCCGTTGTTCCTCAGGGCCGTCAGGACATCGGCGCGGTAGCCGGGGACCGCCACCAATCCGCGCGCGGGACGCAGCAGCCCCTCCCTCGCCCGGATGACCAGGTGGCGCGGGTACTCGTCCAGGAGCCTCCCGACCTTGACGACGCCCCCGCGTTGACGGATGAACTCTTCGATCTCCATGCATCCATCCAGCCGCCGAAGCCGATCCCGCGCGACGGCCGGCCGGAGTTCTGTGGACAGCAACGTTCCCGGAACCGTCAGCCCCGGGCTGTGAGGGGGCAGCAGCGTCGGGGGCGCTGCAGAAGTTCCCACTTCTCCGAGAGTGGGGTCGGCGAGTCGCGCGGACTCGCCGTGTTCGGGCCGGTCCGGGCGCCGAGAAGCGGGAGATCTTCCCGTCGACTCACTCGGGCGCCGAGTCAGCGAGGCGAAGCCGGTGGCGGAACGGCCGTCTCCTGTGACGAGGCACGGCCAGGATGCCTTAGCATGGCCTTTCAAGGGGGCACCGCATCGCAACGGCGGCAAGGACATTCTCAAGGGGACGTGTTTGAGTTTTTCGCAGGACGGCACGGCGGCCTCGGCGCCGCCGACGTGGGACCGCTTCGCCACCCGGCCCCGGGTCCTCGACGGCTCGACGCGCCTGCTCCTGGTCCTGGCGCCGAAGGGCTCGGGCCGGATGCGCTTCGCCCGGCACTGGCTGCGCACCCTCGGCGGCGGGATCCTCGAGTACTCGCCGCCGGCGAACCGCCACCACGCCGAGCTCGTCGCCTCGATCCACTCGCGCCTGCAGAACGACGCCCGGCTGCGCATCGCGCTCGTCGCGCTCCCGGACCAGGACTGGTCGGAGCTGCAGGACCGGATCGACTGTGAGACGGTCGAGCTCGCGGAGCTGCTCCTGGACCGCGCCGAGGTCGGCACGTGGCTCGCCGCCCGCCGCGGCGGCCTCGAGGACGCCTCGCTGCCGACCGCGGACGCGCTCTACGACCTGGCCGGCGGCTGGCGCAACGCCCTCGAGGCCCTGGACAACAGGGCGCTCATCGCCCTGAGCTCCCGCACGGGTGCGCCCCTGCCGGACGCGGCGACCCTGGATCTGCCCGGGCATGGCATCAACGCCGACGGCCCCGGCGCGGCCGCGGCCTCGACGACCGCCGCGGCCTCGACCGCCGCCGCCTCGACGTCCACCCGCCGGAGCGCCGCCCGCCGCCCGCCCGTCGCCGCGACGGCCCTGCCCACGGACCCCGTGGAGGCCGTCGTCACGGGCCTGCGCACGTGGCTGCGCGCCGCGGACCCGGACCGCCGCCTGGCCCGGATGGCGTTCCTCCCGGTCCTGGACGACAGCGTCTGGCGGATGCTCGCGGACGGCGGCCAGGCGCCGCCGTCGTGCCGTGAACTGCAGGCCGCGGGGCTCGCGGTGACTGGCCTGGACGGCAACGTCCGCACCCCCAAGGTCATCCGCCAGGCCGTGGTCCGATCGCTGCGCACCACGCACGACGCCGGGCAGGACCACGCGTGGGTGCGGATGGTCCTGGACGCGGGGATCGCCGCGGGCCACGGCCGGGAGGTCCTGGACGCGGTGGAGGAGCACCACTGGTGGAAGCCGCTCCTGGACGTGCTCGCGGCGGGCCGCTGGGCGGAGCTGCTGGCCCAGAACCCGGTCCGCCTGCGCCGGGCGATGGAGCGGGCCCCGCGGGCGCTGCTGCGCGAATCGAGCCTGGCCGCGGTCGGCGTTGAGCTGCTCGCGGCGCTCATGGGCGGCGTGGACCTCGTGGCCGGCGGGCACGGCACGGGGGAGGGGTACCGGGAGGACGCGGCGGCGGCCCGGCTGACGGAGCTCGCGGAGGGCCTCGCGCACCAGGCGGACGGCCTCGCGCTGACGGTGGGCCTCGTGGAGGTCTACACGCTGCGCCACCGCGGGCACGTGAAGGAGGCCGCGGACCGGGCGGCGGCGCTGCGCCCCGTGATCCGCGCGGCGGACGACTCCGCGGCGGCCTCCCGCCTGCTCTGCGGCATGGTGGAGGGCGAGTGCGCCCTGCAGCTGCTGCTCGCGGGCCGGGACCGCGAGGCGTTCGAGGCGTTCCGCTCCTGCCTGTCCTACGGCCTGCGCGGCAATGCCCCGCAGGTCACCTCGGCCGCGGCGGCGCACCTGGCGCTCATCACCGCGATGGATGGGGACTCGGAGCAGACCCGGCAGTGGCTGCGTCTCTACGGGCTGCAGGCGGCGCTGCTGCCGTGGGGCGAGCCGGTCATGGGCCGGGCGGCCCGCCTCGCGCGCGCCCAGCTCGCGTTCGAGGCCCTGGATATCGAGGAGCTCGGGCGCATTCTCGCCGAGCTGCCGCCGCTGCCGGACCACCACACGCTGTGGCCGGCGCACGCGAGCCTCGCGGCGCGCCACCAGGTGCTCACGGGCTCGCCGATGGGAGGCTACGGGCTCATCTCCTCGCTGCAGCAGGCGCGCAAGTCGGCGGCGAACCCGCTCGCCGTGCGGCTGTTGGAGGCGGCGAAGTGGTTCGCGGCGCTCTCGGCGGGCCGCTTCGATCCGCCGAGGCTGCGCCCGGAGGAGCTGGGCGCGGAGGGCCCGCTGCTGGACATCTGGCTCAAGGCGGCCACGGGCGATCTGGAGGCGGCCACGGCGCGGGCGCGGGCGCTCGCGTGGCAGGAAGGGGCGAGCGCGCGTTCGCGCTTCGGGGCGCGGGTCATGCAGATCGCGCTCGAGGGGCACCGGGAGCTGCCGCCGGAGGTCCTGCGGGAGCTCGCGGGCAACCACCGCTCCGGCGGGGCGCTGATCGACCTGCTGGGCCTGTGGCAGACGCCGGCGCACCGCGGGGCGGTCGGGGACGCGCTGGGGCTGGCGCCGGAGGAGCGGGCGCGGCTGGACGCCATCTGGTACACGCGCTGGCGGGGGCAGTCGCCGCGGCCGCAGCTGACGACGCGGGAGCTCGCGGTGCTCGCGGGGATCGCGCGGGGGCTGGGCCGGGCGGAGCTCGCGGCGCAGGAGCACGTCTCGGTGAACACGGTGAAGGCGCAGGCGGCGTCGCTGTACCGCAAGCTCGGGGTGTCCTCGCGGGAGGAGGCCGTGCAGGCCGCCCGGGAGTGGGGCTTCCTCTAGCCGGTACGACGCCGGACGCGCGCCTCCTGGCCCCGGCTTCCGCGGGCGCGGGGCCGGCTCGGGAGGGTTCCGCGCGGGCGGCGCTGGCCGGAGGCGCGCGGGTCTGGCCCGGACGCGCCGAAGGGCCGGTAGTGCCCCCAAGTGCGTACCGACCCTTCGGCGGTGATCCCCTGGCCCGGCGCCCTGGCTCCCTGTAGCGGGCGCCGGAAGATGCCAAGGGATCGGTTCAGGCTATCGGCGCGTACACGGTCACGGGTCTCCACGTGGAGAGGAACGGGCGGATTTCACCCCGAAAATCACCCTTCCCCATGGTTCAAGACGCTGGGGCTCTCCCACGCGTCCAGCCCGGTGCCGGTGGTCTCTTTGGTATGCGGCCCGGGTGCCACCGTCGGGTCCGTGAAACGAGACGGAACGGTTCTTGTGCGTTCCCGTCGCCGGCGATCCGGAAGCGCCCTGCGGCATGGGGAAGCACGCCTCGGTCGATTACCTGCTCGGCCCGGTGACGTAGCACCCAAGGGCCGGAAAGCGTCCGGTCCATCACGGGGGACGAGCCGCGTGGACCCGTGACGTACACTCGATGTGGTTATACACGTGTAGATTGCTGCCGCTGTGCCGGATCCGGGGGGACCACTTTGGCTGGCGGCCAGCTCGATGTCTGGAGTCCTATGGCACGGTTGTTCGGTACCGATGGTGTACGAGGGAAGGCGAATGTCCTCATTACGCCTCAATTGGCGATGGGCCTCGCTCAGGCCGCGGCCGTCGTCCTCGGTTTCAACCAGGTGCCGGCCGGTAAGCGTCCAGTCGCCGTCGTCGCCAAGGACCCGCGCATCAGTGGCGACTTCATCTCGGCCGCCATCGAAGCCGGGCTCGCCGCAGCTGGGGTCGATGTCTTCGACGCGGGGACACTGCCGACGCCTGCGGCCGCTTACCTCGTCGCAGATTTGGACGCCGACTTCGGCGTCATGATCTCGGCCTCCCACAACGCCGCGCCCGACAACGGCATCAAGTTCCTCGCACGCGGCGGCCAGAAGCTCGACGACGCGCTCGAGGATGCCATCGAGGCCCAGCTCGAGCTCGAGCCGCTGCGTCCGCTCGGCGCGGATGTCGGCCGCGTGCGCCGCTTCGCCGATGCCGAGGACCGCTACGTCGTCCACCTCCTCGGCACGCTGCCCAACCGCCTCGAGGGCCTCAAGGTCGTCCTCGACTGCGCCCACGGAGCCGCGAGCGGCTGCTCACCCGAGGTCTTCGCCGCCGCAGGTGCCGACGTCGTCGTCATCGGCGCCGACCCGGACGGCATCAACATCAACGACGGCTACGGGTCCACCCACCTGGAGAAGCTGCAGGCCGCCGTCGTCGAACACGGCGCGGCGCTCGGCATCGCGCACGACGGCGACGCCGACCGCTGCCTCGCCGTGGACCACGAGGGCTCCATCGTCGACGGCGATCAGATCATGGCCATCATGGCCACGACCCTCAAGGACCAGGGCAAGCTCAAGGACGACACCCTCGTGGCCACCGTCATGAGCAACCTCGGCCTCAAGCTGGCCATGGAGGCCGCCGGCATCGCCATCCGCGAGACGGCCGTCGGCGACCGCTACGTCCTCGAGGCGATGCGCGCCGAGGGCTACAGCCTCGGCGGCGAGCAGTCCGGCCACGTGATCTTCTCCGACTACGCCACCACCGGCGACGGCGTCCTCACGGGCCTGCAGCTGGCCGCCCGCGTCGCGGCCACCGGAAAGAGCCTCAAGGAGCTGGCGTCCATGATGACGGTTCTGCCCCAGGTCCTCATCAACGTCCGCGACGTCGACAAGTCGGCCGTCTCCAGCAACGGCGCCGTCGCCGATGCCGTCCGCTCCGCGGCCGACGAGCTCGGCAGTACCGGCCGCGTCCTCCTCCGCCCCTCCGGCACCGAGCCCGTCGTGCGCGTCATGGTCGAGGCCGCTGACCACGGCACCGCGGAATCGGTGGCCCGGAGCCTGGCGGAGACGGTGCAGACCGCGCTCGCCCTCTGACGGACCGTGACGGCAGAGAACCAGGGGACCGCGCCCAGCACGTGGACGCAGTTCCGGCAGATGGGCCGCGTCATGGGCTGAGGGACGACGTCCCGACCATGACCCCGCGCGCGGCCGTCATGCTGAACCAGCTGCCGACCGTCGTCGCCGTCGCGATGGTCCTGTTCTTCACGTTCACGACGCACCCCGAACGGCCGGACGACGGCGACGCCTGGCTCTGGGTGGGCACGGGCATCATCGTGTGCGCCACGGCCGCGGCGTTCACCGTCCGCTGGGAGACCCAGCGGTTCATCCGGCAGCTGCTGATCCCGGCGGCGAACCTCGTTGGCCTGTGCGTCATCGCCATCGCGGGGCACTACGCCCTCGCCGGCCTCTCGGTCCTGCTCGCGCTGCCCTACTTCTGGTTCGCCTGGGCCCGGGTCGTCCCGACGCTGACCCGGATCGGCGCCGTCGTCATCCCCTCCGTCATCCTGCACCTCCAGCAGCGCTCCGCGGATGACGGCACCAAGGGCCTGGACCACTACTTCCGCCCGGCGCTCATCCCCATCCTGATCCTCGCCTTCACGATCGCCATCCAGGTCGTCTCCTCCACGGTGGCCGCCGAGAATCGGAAGTTCAACGAGGCGCTCGCGAAGTCCGAGGAGCGCCGCGCGCTGCTCAACGGCATCCTCAACGCCGCGAACGTCGGCGTCGTCGTGACGGACGCCGGCGGCCACGATGTGCTGCGCAACCGGCAGCAGGACGCCATCCACGAGCTCGTGACGCCGGAGGACCACCCGGACCCCACCGAGGCAGAGCTCCTGCTGTTCGGGGAGGACCGCGTCACGCCGATCCCGCCCGAGCAGCGGCCCGTGCGCCGCGCGGTCACGGGGGAGGAGTTCGACGGGCAGTTGATCTGGGCGGGCCCGTCCGGCCTCCAGCGGGCCTACTCGGTCTCGGCCCGCACCCAGCGCGCCGCCGACGGCGCAGCCGCGGCGCCGTCACGGTCTTCCACGACGTCACGGACCTCGTCGAGGCCCTCGCCGCGCGGGACGACTTCCTCTCCAACGTCAACCACGACCTGCGCACGCCGCTGACCTCGATCATCGGCTACGTCGAGATGGCCCGCGAGGAGGCGAAGGAAGCGCCGGGTCTCGCGACGTACCTTGCGGTCATCCAACGCAATTCGAAGCGGCTTCTGGGTCTGGTGAACGACCTCCTGGACGCCGCTTCGGGAAGGCTCGAAATCCGCCGGGAGCGCGTCGACCTGTCGCAGGTTCTCCAGCGCGCCCTCGAATCGCAGCAGCCGCGGGCATCGGCGGCCGGCCTGACCGTGGACGGGTCCATCGACGAGGGTCTCGTCGTCGAGGGCGACGAGCTCCGCCTGGGCCAGGTGGTGGACAACCTCTTGTCCAACGCCATCAAGTACACGCCTTCCGGAGGCACCGTGTCCCTCAACGCGTACCGGATCCACGACCAGGTTGTCTTCACCGTGGGGGATACGGGCATCGGCATGAGCCCGGACGAGCTGGACCGGCTCTTTGTTCGCTTCTACCGCACCTCGAGTGTGCGCAAGACGGCCATCGGGGGTGCGGGCCTCGGGCTGGCGATCGCGAAGGAGCTCGTCGAGGCGCACGGCGGCAGCATCGAGGCCCGGAGCTGGCCCGCGCAGGGAACGGATATGACCGTCACGCTGCCGGTGGCGAGGAATTTGACCCGCGCGGCGCACAGCTGTCGGGGGTTCGCGGAACGCGGGTCGTAGCTGCAGCGCGCGGGTCTTCAGCAATGGTGGTGCGACACCCGGTCCAGATGACAGAACTGGCGGGACCCCTTACGAGACCCCGCCAGCAGATGGATGTTCGTTAGGCGCGGTTCGTCTTCAGCGAATCGCGGATCTCCGTGAGGAGCGCGATCTGCGGGTCGACGGCCTCTTCCTCTTCCGTGATGCCCAGGCGGGCGTTGCGGCGCTCGATCATCTTGTTCATCGGCATGACGACGACGAAGTAGATGGCCGCGGCGACCAGCAGGAAGTTGACGAGGGCGGTCAGGAAGACGCCCAGCTTGACGGCCCCGAAGACGAGGAACTCGTCGAAGTTGGGGGTTCCCACCAGCATGGAGATCAGCGGCATCAGGACGCTGTCGACCAGTGCGGTGACGACGGCGCCGAAGGCGCCGCCCATGACAACGGCGACGGCAAGGTCTACGACGTTGCCCTTCATGATGAATTCTTTGAATCCCTGGATCATAAGAGCCAGAGTACAACCCCGCATACGCATCGTGGGGGATATGTGGGCACTCTTTTTGTGAACTTTATCCACCAGTAGGTGGCGTCACGATCCGGCCGGGGGATCCTCGCGCCGAGACGTGGCTAGATCTTGCGCAGCAGCATGCGGCGGATGGAATGGTCCGCGTCCTTGGTCAGCACCAGTTGGGCACGTCCCCGGGTCGGCAGGACGTTCTTGCGGAGGTTCGGTTCGTTGATGCGCTTCCAGATTCCCAATGCGGTCGCCCGGGCCTCGTCGTCGCTCAGGCTCGCGTAGCGGTGGAAGTAGGACTGGGGGTCCGCAAAGGCGCCGTGGCGCAGCTTCATAAAGCGGCGGACGTACCATTCCTCGATATCACTCGTGCGGGCGTCCACGTAGACCGAGAAGTCGAAGAAGTCGCTCAGTGTCAGACCCGAGGTGCCGTCGGAGCGGACACGGGCCGGGGCCAGGACGTTCAGCCCCTCGACGATCAGGACGTCCGGCCGGGTGACCACGACCTCCTTGTCCGGGACGATGTCGTAGCTCAAATGCGAGTACCAGGGGGCGCGCACCTCCTCGGCGCCGGACTTCACCTCGGCGACGAAGCGGAGGAGGCGTCGGCGGTCGTAGGACTCGGGGAATCCCTTGCGTTGCATGAGGCCCCGCCGCTCGAGGACCGCATTGGGGTAGAGGAAGCCATCCGTGGTGATGAGCTGGACGTTCGGAGTGTCCGGCCAACGGCGCAGCATCTCCTGGAGGACGCGGGCCGTCGTCGACTTGCCCACGGCAACCGAGCCGGCGACGCCGATGACGAACGGCGTGCGCTGCGTCGACTCCCCGAGGAAGGTGTTGGTGGCCTGGTGCAACCGGCCGGCGCCCTGGACGTAGAGGTTCAGGAGCCGGGAGAGGGGGAGGTAGACGTCGCGGATCTCGTCGAGGTCCAGCTGCTCGCCGAGGCCCTGCAGCCGAACGAGGTCCTCCTCGTTGAGCGGCTGTTCGATCTCGTGGGCCAGCCGTGCCCACGTAGGGCGCTCCAGCTCGACGAAGGGCGAGACGCCGTTGTCATGGCCTCGGGGTTCAGTCACCCAAGGAATTGTGCCAATGTTCACCGTCCTTCCCAAACGCGCGGCGCAACGGGGTCGCTGGCGGGGCAGGGTAATCTGGTGCGCATGTGTGGAATTGTTGGCTACGTCGGCCTTGCAACGAAGTCGTCCGGTGACCATGGTGCCCTGGACGTTGTCCTGGAGGGCCTGAAGCGCCTCGAGTACCGCGGATACGATTCAGCGGGCGTCGCCGTGCTGTCCGGATCCGGGATCGAGTCCCGGAAGAAGTCGGGCAAGCTCGGCAACCTGGTCCAGGCCATCGAGGCGGATCCGCTGCCGGAGTCCTTGACGGGCATCGGCCACACCCGCTGGGCGACGCACGGCGGCCCGACCGACCAGAACGCGCACCCTCACCTTGCCGACGGCGGAAACCTCGCGGTCATCCACAACGGCATCATCGAGAACTTCTCCGAGATCAAGGCCCTGCTGTTGGCCAAGGGACATACCTTCCTCTCGGAGACCGACACCGAGGTCGCCGCCGCTCTGCTGGGCGACATCTACCGCGGCGAGGGCGGCGGCGATCTGACCCGGAGCCTCCAGCTCGCCTCCCAGCGCCTCGAGGGCGCGTTCACGCTGCTCGCGGTCCACGCGGAGCACCCCGGCGTCGTCGTCGCCTCCCGGCGCAACTCCCCGCTCGTCGTCGGACTGGGGGAGGGGGAGAACTTCCTGGGCTCGGACGTTTCCGGCTTCATCGACTTCACCCGCCGGGCCGTCGAGCTGGGCCAGGACCAGATCGTCACCATCACCCCCGAGAGCCATGTCATCACCGACTTCTTCGGCAACCCCGCCGAGGGCAAGGAGTTCACGGTGGACTGGGACGCCGCCGCCGCGGAGAAGGGCGGCTTCCCGTCCTTTATGGAGAAGGAGATCCACGACCAGCCGGCCGCCGTCGCCGACACCCTGCTGGGCCGCTCCGACGCCGCCGGCCGCCTGACCCTCGACGAGCTGCGCATCGACGCCGGGGAACTCAAGGACATCCAGAAGATCATCGTCCTGGCCTGCGGCACCTCCGCCTACGCCGGCTCGGTGGCCAAGTACGCGATCGAGCACTGGTGCCGCATCCCGGTGGAGGTCGAGCTCTCCCACGAGTTCCGCTACCGCGACCCCATTGTCGACGCCAGGACGCTCATCGTGTCCATCTCCCAGTCGGGGGAGACCATGGACACGCTCATGGCCGTCCGCTACGCCAAGGAGCAGGGCGCCAAGACGCTCTCCATCTGCAACACCAACGGGTCCACGATCCCGCGCGAGTCCGACGCCGTGCTGTACACGCACGCGGGCCCGGAGATCGCGGTCGCCTCGACCAAGGCGTTCCTGGCGCAGATCACGGCGACCTACCTGCTGGGCCTCTACCTCGCGCAGCTGCGCGGCAACCTCTTCACGGGGCAGATCAAGGACATCCTCGCCGACCTGCAGCAGATCCCCGCGCAGATCCAGGACATCCTGGACCGCTCCGAGGACGTCAAGTCCCTCGCCCGCTCGATGGCCGAGGAGAACTCGGTGCTGTTCCTGGGCCGCCACGTCGGCTACCCGGTCGCGATGGAGGGCGCGCTCAAGCTCAAGGAGATCGCCTACATCCACGCCGAGGGCTTCGCCGCCGGCGAGCTCAAGCACGGGCCGATCGCGTTGATCGACGACGGCCAGCCGGTCTTCGTCGTGGTGCCGTCTCCGCGCGGCCGCCATTCGCTGCACTCCAAGGTCGTCTCCAACATCCAGGAGGTCCGCGCCCGCGGCGCCAAGACGCTCGTGATCGCCGAGGAGGGCGACGAGTCGGTGCAGCAGTTCGCCGAGTTCGTCTTCACCGTCGGCCAGACCCCGACGCTGCTCATGCCGCTGCTGGCCACCGTGCCGCTGCAGATCTTCGCGTGCGAGCTGGCCACGGCCAAGGGCTTCGACGTCGACCAGCCGCGCAACCTGGCCAAGTCGGTCACGGTCGAGTAGGGGACGGGCCTGGCAGTGATCGTCGGGATCGGCGTCGACGTGGTGCAGGTGTCCCGCTTCAGGGAGCAACTGGAGCGGACGCCCGCGCTGCGCGAGCGCCTGTTTGTGCCGGCCGAGCGGGGCCTGAACGTCCGCTCGCTCGCGGCCCGCTTCGCGGCCAAGGAGGCCGTCGCCAAGGCCCTCGGTGCGCCCGTGGGCATGAACTGGCAGCACTGCCAAGTGGTCGTGGATGCCGCGGGCGACCCGCACGTGATGATGGATGGCACGGTGGCGGAGGCAGCGGCCCGCAAGGGCGTGCTGCACTGGCACCTGTCCCTGAGCCACGACGGCGACCTGGCCACGGCCATGGTCATCGCCGAGAAGTAGCCGTGATCCCCGCCTGGACCGGAACGCGGATCCGCGAGGCGGAGAAGCCGCTCCTCGAGCGCGGCGAGGGTCCGGCGCTGATGAGACGCGCCGCCCACGGGCTGGCCGTCCACACGGCACGCCTACTGGTCCAGCGCCGCGGCGGGGTCTACGGGGCCCGGGTGGTCGGCCTCATCGGTCCCGGCAACAACGGGGGAGACGGACTCTACGCCCTCGCGGAGCTGGCCCGCCGGGGAGCCGCCTGCGGCGCCCTCCTGATCCGCGGCACCGCCCACGCGGAGGCGCTCGAGGCCTATCGGGGCGCCGGCGGCCGGATCCTGACGGTCCAGATGATCCCTGCCGGCACGGAGGTCGTCGTCGACGCCGTCCTGGGAACCGGTGCCCGGGGCGGCATCGACCTCCCCACCGTGCCCGCCGGCGCAGCGTTGGTCGCCTGCGACCTCCCCTCGGGCGTCGACGCGGATACCGGTGGGGCCGATGGGAACGTGCTAGCGGCAGACCTGACGGTGACCTTCGGAGGACTGAAGACCGGCCTCGCCGTGGGGCCGGGCCATCTGGCGGCGGGACGCATCGAAGTCGTCGACATCGGATTGGGCCCCCATCTGGGGAACCCCGAGCTGCAGGTCGTCGAGTTGGCGGACGTGTGCGCGGCGGTGCCCCGGCCTCAGCCCGGAGACCACAAGTACACGCGCGGCGTCCTCGGTCTCGTCGCAGGATCGTCGCGCTATCCGGGGGCGGCGGTCCTCAGCGCCACAGCCGCCGTCAACACGGGCCTGGGGCTTCTGAGGATCGCGGCCGGTGGTTCGCAGGACGCCGTGCTCCGGGCCGTCCCGGAAGCGGTTCCACTCGTCCGGGAAGGGGACCGGGTCCAGGCGTGGGCCGTCGGCCCGGGAATCGGCGACGACGCATGCCAGATCCGCCGCGTCAGGGTTGCCTTGGAGTCCGGCCTCCCGATCGTCGTCGACGCGAGCGCGCTTGATGTCGTGGAACCGGGGGACGGGCGGTGGAACGCCATCCTGACTCCGCATGCCGGTGAGGCATCGCGCCTCTTGAGGAAAGCCGGATTCGCCGTCGACCGGCATGGCGTCGAGTCGGATCCCCTGAAGTGGGCCCGCGTGGTCAGCAGGCTCTACGGCTCGGCGGTCCTGCTCAAGGGCCCGACGACGGTCTGCGCCTCACCGGACGGAACAACGCACGTCTTTCGCGGAGGATCGTCCCGGCTGGCCACGGCCGGCTCCGGTGATGTCTTGACGGGGGTGCTTGGCGCGGTCATGGCCACCATGGGTGAACTACGCTCGCCGGAAGACGTCGTGGTTTCGGCCGGCATCGCCATCGGAAAGTGCGGCGCAGCGGCCGGTGCCCTCGGAGAGAGGGGCTTCGGAGCAAGCCTCCTGGCTGAACACATCCGATGAAACCGAGCACGACTGCGGACTCGCAGCCGCAACCCCCGGCTCCGGGAGCCATCAACGCAGGCAGGCACGACCCCGGGGACCACTCCACCGCCCTCGAGGCGGTTCCTGTCCCCGGCCTGCGACAATGGACCTGTGATGATAGACGAGCCCTTGACCGCCGACGCATCGACCCGGATCCACGGCCCCGACGTGTGCGGCCGCATGGCAACGATCGACTTGGATGCCGTCCGCCACAACATCCAACGCGCCGTACAACTCGCGGCGCCAGCGCAGGTCATGGCAGTCGTCAAGGCCGATGCCTATGGGCACGGGGTCCTTCCCATCGCCCGATCCGCAGTCCAAGCGGGTGCCGGCTGGTTGGGGTTCGCCCATGTCCAAGAGGCCATCGACGTGCGGAAGGCCGGCATCACGACGCCTGCTTTGGCCTGGCTTCACACGATCGAGTCCCCTTTCGCGGAGGCGATCCTCAACGACGTTGACCTCGGCGTCTCCGGATGGGAACTTGACCATGTCGCAGCGGCTGCCCGCGAAGCCGCCCAACCAGCCAGGGTGCACCTCAAGATCGACACAGGCCTCGGGAGAAACGGTTGCCCCGCCGACCGTTGGGAACAGTTGTTGGACGCCGCCAACGAGTTGCAGGACGCCGGCCTCCTGCGGGTCGTCGGAGTCTTTACCCACCTCGCGGTTGCCGACGAACCCGACCGCAAGGAAACCGATGAGCAGTTGGATGTCTTTCGCGAGTCCATCGCACTCGCCGAGGACGCCGGATTCGACATCGAAGTCCGGCATGCCGCCAACACTCCCGCCACGCTCTCACGGCCTGACGCGCACTTCGATCTCGTTCGCTTCGGGCTCGGGATGTACGGATTGAGTCCGTTCGCGGACCAGTCATCGGACGACTTGGGCTTGAGGCCGGCCATGCGGCTGAGCGCGCGTATCGCGAACGCGAAGCGGGTACCCGCCGGTCAAGGCGTCTCCTACGGGTTGACCTATAGGACGCAAGGCCCCACGACCTTGGCCCTGATCCCGCTCGGCTACGGTGACGGTGTTCCGCGCGCGTCCGTCGGCGGGCCGGTGCTGATGGGAGGTTCCGTCTATCGAAGCTGTGGCCGAATTGCGATGGACCAGTTCGTCGTCGATGTGGGCGACGTTGACCCGGACGAGCTGATCGGCGAGGAAGCCGTACTCTTCGGCCCCGACGGCCCGTCGGCTGACGAGTGGGCCAAGGCAGCCGGAACGATCAACTACGAGATCGTTACGCGCATCTCGACACGAGTGCCCCGCAAGTACGTCCGCGGCTCGTGGGGGCCTACGGATGTGTGATCCCGGCCCCGCGACTCCAGTGTGGGTCGCCGACGTTTCAACGAGCGGCGCCGAGACCACGGCCTCGCTTGCCCGGTCGCTGGCCCCGTACCTGGTTCACGGCGACCTGCTGATACTCACCGGGCCCCTCGGGGCCGGAAAGACCACCTTCACACAGGGCCTCGGAGATGGATTGGGGGTTGGCGAAGCCGTGATCTCCCCGACCTTCGTCCTGTCCCGGATTCATCGTTCGTCCAGCGGGGGCCCAGATCTTGTCCACGTCGACGCGTATCGGCTCGCCTCGCCTGCCGACGTCGACGACATCGACCTGGAGTCAACGCTGGCCGACGCCGTGACCGTCGTGGAATGGGGGCGGGGCAAGGTCGAACACCTCGGCGATTCGTGGTTGGACATCGAATTCGTGCGCGAAGTGGTTCCAGGCGGCGGTGAAGAGAGGCTGGTCTTCGACTTCGACGAGACGGGAGCCGACGAGGCGCGCCAGCTCACCATCAGTGCATTCGGGCCACGTTGGCTTCACCGGCGTCCGTTCGAGGGCGGACCGACGTCTGAGGACCCTTTCGCCCTGGAGGCCAAGGCCGGCATCCCGAACCGACCGCCCTGTCGATGACCAGGGTCGCCTCCCCCGAGTGGCGCCGCCTGCGTATACCATGGCCTAGGGAAATCTTCTTGTAGGGGGAACTGTGGACGAACGTAGGGTTGCAGTCGTCGTCGAGGACGACGAGGACATCCGGGGACTGCTCGAAGCAGTCCTCCAGAGCTCCGGCTTTGAAGTCCACCCGGCATCGACCGGTCTCGAGGGCGTTGAGCTCGCGGCCGCCCAGTCTCCGGACCTGGTCACCCTGGATCTCGGGCTGCCCGACATCGACGGCTTTGAGGTGGCTCGGCGCATTCGCCGGGGTTCCGACGCGCACATCGTCATGCTGACCGCCCGGACCGACGAGATCGACACCGTCCTAGGGCTCGAGATGGGCGCCGACGACTACCTGACCAAGCCGTTCAGCCCCCGCGAGCTGCGCGCCCGGGTGGACGCCATCATGCGCCGACGCACGGCGGCAGCCGACGACGCTCCGGTGCCGACCTCGACCGTGGCGACTGAGGGATCCGTTGCCACGGCGTCAGCCGCCCCGAGCGCGGCCCCGGTCGCGCCGGTGGTGGGAGCCTCAGTCGACGTGGCCGAGGGCAGCGCGCTCCAGCTCAACGGACTCGTGCTGCAGCCCGCGCTCTACCGTGTGGATCGCGAGGGCACGGAAGTGCAGCTCACGCCCACCGAGTTCCTGCTGCTGCAGACCATCCTCGAGCGCGGCCGCGTGGTCTCCAGCAAGGCCGACCTGGTCCGCCGCCTCCGCGACGAGGACCACGACGCCGGGACGTTCGTCTCAGGCTCCGACGAGCGGAGCATCGAAGTGCACCTGGGCAACCTGCGCCGCAAGCTCGGCGACGACGCCCGAGAACCCCGTTGGGTCGAAACCGTCCGCGGAATCGGCTACCGCGCCGCGCTGCCCCGGTAGTCCCCGCCCTCGCGGGTAGCAATCGCATCCAGCTCCACGGCCGTCGCGCTGCCCAGCCCCTGCAGCGTCGTCAACAACCGCTCCGCCGGCGTCCAGAGCCCCGTGCATCCAGCGGCCCGGGCGGCCGCGTGCATCTCCTGCGCGAGGGAAGCCAGCGGCAGCGCGCCCAGCATCGCGGCACCCGACTTCAGGGACAGCGCGGCGTCCATGCCCGCGTCCGCGTCCCGCTCCACAACGGCCCGCTCCAGCCGCTCGCAGCGGCCGCCCCACATCCGGGTGAAGGAATCGATGCAGCGGATCACGGGCTCCAGGCCGAGCTCGTCGACGAGGCTCACCAGGAGGGGGCACTCCACGAGCTTCCGCTCCCGCGGGGCGGCGCGTGGCGCCTCGAGATCCTCCATGGATCAATGGTCGTCCATTCGGCCACATCGGAGGCTCAAGACTTCCTCAAGAAAGGCTCAAGATTCGCCCGGGCAACCAATGCCTTCCTCAAGGCCGGGCGTCAGGGCAGGAACCAGTCCAGCCAGCACAACGGGTGCCACCATGGGCTGCAGACGTCCGGCCCCGGCGACGGCTCAGTGGTCGGAGGAACCGTGGGCTCCGCAGTCGGCGGTGTGCTCGGTTCCGCGGTGGCCGACGGCACGACGGTCGGCGTCGGACTGGCGCTGGGCGTCACCGTCGGCGACGGGGCCGCCGTCGGACGAGGCGCGGTCGCGGATGACGAGCGGCTCGTCGTCGGCGCGCTCGTCGAGGCATGAGGACTCGGCTGGACCGGGAGGGTCGAGGGGCCTACCGCCGTGGAGCTCGAGAGGACGGGCCCACGTCGGTCGACGCGGCCGGATTCGACGGAGCCTCACCCGGGGGAGGAGGCGGCTCGACGCCGACCGTCGGCCGCGCCGCCGACATCTGAGGGGGCACCGTCTCCGCCGGAGAGGCGGAGGGCGCCGGGGTTGACGCCGGCCGTGGGATCGGCGACGAGGAGGGGTCCGCGGAACTCGATGATGCCGGTGACGGTGACGGTGACGGTGGCGGTGCCGGCTGCCGGGACAGGCCGAAGGCGAGACCGGCCGCCAACAGCGACACCGCCGCGACGCCGGCCACGAGCGGCACCGAGGCCGCGAGGGCCCCGACCCCCGCCCCGGCCGCACTCGAGGCGCCCGCGCTGGCGCCGGCGCCGACGCCGGCACTACCGCCCGCCCCGGTCCCGCCGGCGCCGCCGGACGTGCCCAGCGGCGTGGCGCCAGCCGCGGACCCGGTAGCGATGCCGAGCGACGCAGCGCCCGCGCCGCCCGCGGCGGATCCCGCGGCCGCGGACACCGCGCCGCCGCCCAGCCAGCCCGCGCCGCCCAGGCCCTGGGAAGAGCGGGGCGACGACCCCGCGCAGGCCCGCCCCGACGTCGTTCACGTGGACCAGCGCCGCCGTACAACGTGCGTACGATTCCAGGTGCCGCTCGAAGCTCCGCCGTGCCCGGGCCCCCAGCCGGGAGCGAGCGTACGCGCCCAGCTGCCGGGACTGCCCGCATTGGTTCCGCGCCCCGCGGCCCACGTGCGCCTGCAGGTACTCCGTGCGCAGCCCGTCCCGCGCCCGCACGCCGAGCGCCGAGACCGCGTTCGGGCTCAGGCTCAGCAGCGGAGCGACCTCCGCCGGCGTGGCCCCCTCGATCTCCAGGTGCCACAGCACCAGCTGCCAGCGCTCCGGCAGCGGCCGGAACGCCTCCGCGCGCGCGCCCGCCTCGAAGCCCTCCAGCACCGGGTCCGCGTGCTCCGTGCCCGCCTCGAACAGCGCCACGTCCTCCGTGGGGCGCTCGCGCTTGCGGCGCAGGTTCTGCCGCATCGACATCCGGGCCACCACCGTGCACAGGTACGGGCCGAACGCCTCCTCGGGCCCCTTACCCCGCTGCAGCACGCCGAGCATCGCCGCGAACGCGTCGGAGACCACGTCCTCCGCGAGCGAGGCGTCGTCGAGCTTGTGCCGGGCCGTCGCCAGGGCGCGGGCCCGGTGGTGGCGGAAGAGCTCGCCGAAGGCGGCGGCGTCCCCGCCCCGGGCACGGCCGATCAGCTCGGCGTCGCCGGGGCCGTTGGGAACGTCCCCGGCGGCGGTCTGGGCCACATCCCCCAAGAACACAGTCCTTCCGTCGGTGCGGAGCCGTCCCCAACGGCTCTCGCACACTAAAGAGTTGCTTTCCCGACGAGTATGACGCGCAAAACGAAAGATTTCCTCAAGGTTTGCGCGGATTCCGTGTAAAGCCGGCGTCATCATCGAGCGGAACTGGGCTCTTTCCTGAAGGAAGCGCTGAAAGGATCCGGTACGACGCCGGACGCCTGGTCCCGGCGCGGGCCCCGCCGGGGAGCGGGGCCGAGAAGACGACCTGGGGGAGGAAGACCATGGGCAAAGGCCGCCTGGCCGTGGTGCTGGACGCCGACGCCGAGGCGCGCGGGAGCCTTCGGGACGCTCTCGAGCTCGGTGGGTTCACGGTGCACGAGGCCGCCACGATGCGTGACGCCGCCAAGCTGCTGGCCCGCGCCCGGCCCGGCCTCGTCGTGGCCGACCTCTGCCTGCCCGACGCCGACGGGCCCGCTGTGGTACGCCAGATCCGGGCCGCGAGCGACGCCCTGCTCGTCGTCGTCTCGAGCCACGACAGCACCGGGGACGCGATCGAGGCGCTCGACGCCGGCGCAGACGACTTCATGCCCCGGCCCTTCTCCGTCCGCGAGGTCCGCTCCCGCGTCAACGCGCTCATCCGCCGCGCCCGCTGGGACGGGGCCGCCGTGCCCGGGCCCGGCGACGTCTTTGAAAGCGACGGGCTGCGCCTGAACACCGCCAGCAGTACGCCACGCGCGACGGCGAGCCCGTGTCGCTGACCCGCAGCGAGTTCATCCTCCTCGAGCAGCTGCTCCGCGGCGGACGCCGGGTCCGCTCGCGCGAGTGCCTGGCCCGGCTGCTCGGCGGCGGCGCCGGTCGGCGTCCCGTGCAGCCGTCCGAACTGCGCGCCCTCGAGGTCCACATGGCCAACCTACGCCGCAAGATCGGCGACGACTCCCGCGCGCTCCGCTGGATCGAGACCGTCCGTGGCGTCGGGTACCGGCTCGCGGCGCCGTCGTCGTCGACGGCAGCGGGGCGGGTGCCCGTGACGGCCTCCCGAATCGGCTCGGTCCTCCATCAGGAAGCCGCGGCGGACTGAGGGGAAGGATCCTTGCGGAGGGCGCCAGTCGTCGACTCCGCGACCATCGGCCGCTGCCGGCACTCAGCCCGCGGGCAGCGTGACGCGGACCGAGGTGCCGGCTCCCGGGCGCGACTCGATCTCGAGCGTGCCGCCATGGGCCTCGGCGATCTCCCGGCAAATGGCCAGGCCCAGGCCCAGGCCGCGCGTCGTGGACGTGCGGGCGGTCGCCGAACGGTAGAACATCTCCTGGGCGCGCTCGAGGTCGGCGGCGTCCATGCCGACGCCCTCGTCGGAGACGCCGAGGACCACGTGCCCGGTCTCCGTCCCGACGGCCCGAAGCCGGACGGCGCCGCCACCGGGGGAGTACTTGACGGCGTTCGAGGTCAGGTTGGCCACGAGCTGCTCAAGCCGGACGGGATCACCCAGGACCACGGGGGAATCCAAGACCTCGACGTGGACGGTGATGCCGTCCGGCGCCGAGCGGCGGACGTCGTCCGCGGCCCCCTGGAGCAGCTCGCCGAGGTCCACGGGCAGCGAGGCCGAGCGCTGCCAGCCCGGGACCGTGGAGAGCAGGCCCTCCACGAGCGAGGCCATGCGGACGGCGTTGCGGTGCACGGCCTCGAGGGTGCGCCGGTCCGGCTCCGCGCCGAGCTCTAGCGAGAGCTCCACGGTACCGAGGATCGTGGTCAGCGGCGTGCGCAGCTCGTGGTTGAGGGCGGCGAGGAAGTTCTCGCGCCGGCGGAGCTGCTCGAACAGCTCCGTGGCGTTCTGGAGCACCACCGTGGCCCCGGCCCGTCCGCCGCTCGAGTCGGTGTGCTGCTCCACGGTCACGAGGGCGGCATGGTCCTTGCCGCCGCTGCGGATCCAGACGACCTTGCCGCGCACCGACCGCCCGTCGGCCGCCGACCGGAACGGGTACTCCGCGTCCGCGAGCGGCCGCTTCCCGTCCCGGTCCAGCATCCCGGCCCGCCGCTCCCACGCCAACGCGTCGGCCATGGTCGCCAGCTCCTCGCCCGGCGCCATCGGCCCGTGTCGGAAGAGCACGCGGCCCTCGGCATCGAAGGAGACCACGCCCACGCCCGTGGCGTCCAGGGCCGTCGCGAAGGACTCCGCGCGCTGCCGCTCGACGTCCGCCAGGCGCGAGGCGAGGCGCGCGCGGCGGTGCTGGTCCGCCGTCGTCCCCGTGGCCTCGATGGCGATGAAGCCGACGATCACGCTCATGAGCGCCGCCGCGACGAGCGCCGTGGGGGAGCGGCCGTCCCCGTTGACCCACTCGCCCACGAGGGCCACGGAGATCGGCAGGACGAAGCCGCCCACGACCGTCGCCACCGGATGCCAGCCCGACCACGCGATCCACATCACCGGGAACACGGTCAGCGCCGCGACCCCGCCCAGCAGCGGCGTCCAGGCCGACATCATCAAGGTGATCGCGACGACGTCCACGCCCGCCAGGACCACCGGCGCCCAATACGGCAGCCGGTCCCACGGGACGCGCCACGCCGCCAGCAGGACCAGGCCCACGAGGGCGAGCCCCGCGTAGTTCAGCAGCCGGTCCTCCTGACCCGGATGCATCCAGCGCAGCAGGACGACCGCCGCGAGCGAGGCCGCGGCGAGGGGGAGATTGCTGATGACGTGCTGCTGGTTGACCGGAAGGTTGTCGTAGTAGTCGCGGAACCCCAGCATCAGGACCGGGTGCGGGAGCTTCTTCACCTGCCCAGTCTAGGTGCGGGGGTCTCCGGCGCGGCGCGATGGGGAGTTCTCCCCATCGCGGGGCGCGGCCGGCCCGCCTACGCTGAAACGACCATGACGAGAATCCCGCTCAGCGCCGAGGACCTGCCCGACGGGTGGATCCAGCTCGAGGCCCACGGCTCCGCGTTCGCCGCGGTGCTCCCGCGCCCTGGCCGGCCCGCGGGGATCGTCGCGGTCGCCTACGCCGGATCGATGGAGCCCGGCGCCGATCGGCTCTATGTCGTCGAACAGTCCTGGGAGGAGTTCCGCGGCAGGCCCGCCCGGCGCACCGACCTCACGCGCCGCAGCAGTGCGGGCGAGCCCGTGTTCACGCGCCGTTGGGAGGTCCCCTACAGCGACTGGATGCTCGAGGTCACGCTCAGCTGCGCGCTCGAGGACTACCCGATGCTTGGGGGACAATTCGACCAGTTCGCCGCCGGATTGCGGCTCGCCGCATGAGCGCGGGACCCGCGGGCGTGGAACCGCTCTACGCGCCGACCGGGCCCGGCGTGGACCCGGCCGGGTTCGGACTGCTCGAGCGCATCCACCGGCGCGGCGGCCCCGGGCTGCTGGACCGCGTCCGACGCCGCAGGGAACTGCTGGCCCTGCACGAGGCGGGGCTGATCGACGGGCGCTCGCGGCTGCGCGCGTCGGGGGCTCGCTACTTGGACAACGTCGGCGCCGGGCCGGCCTGGACCGTCACCGGGCGCTACCTGGACAGCCACTCCACCCTGAGCCTGTGGTTCGGGGACGGAGGTGCGACGGTCCTCGCCGGGCCCAGCGCCGAGGAACTACGCCCGGGAGCCGTGCCGGGGATCGCCGACGACGCCATGCAGCGGCTGGACCTCGTGCGGTCCTCCGAGGCACCCTCGACCGTGTGCGCATGGGCGGGCGTGCGGCCCGTGGCGCCGCTGCTGGCCGGACCCGCGGCCCTGCCGCTCGACGAGTTCGAGGCGCGCGCCGCCGGGCGCCACGACGGGCCGGGCCCCGAAGGCCTGGGCGCGCTGTGGGAGGCGCCGTGGTTCGTCTGGGACGTCGCCACGTCGGACGGAGCCATGCTGGGCTTCATCAACGCGGGCCGGGCAGGGCACTGCGCGTTCGGCGTGGCAGACGATGGCTCCCGCGGGGCCGAGGTCCGCCTCGCGCCGATCGACTCGGGCCGGGTCTGGCGCCTGCTGGCCGGGCTCGTGAGGTCGGGGTCGGAGACCTAGGAACACACCACAGAGGGGACGGGAGCCGGCGGACCGCGGCTAGAATCGAGACCATGCTCGTCCTCGCCATCGACACGTCCGCCATCGCCTCCGCGGCGCTGCTCAAGGCCCACGACGAGGACGGGAGGGCCGAGGTCCTCGAGTCCTTCGCCACCACCGAGACCAACACGCACTCCGAGGTGCTCGCCCCCGCCATCGCCGGCCTGCTCGAGCAGGCCGGCATCGACGGGCGGGAGCTCGAGCGGATCGTCGTCGGCGTCGGACCCGGCCCGTTCACCGGCCTGCGCGTCGGCATCGCGACCGCCCGCACCCTCGGCTTCGCCTGGGGCGTGCCCGTCGACGGGGTCATGAGCCTTGATGCCATCGCCTGGGACGTGCTCGCCGACCCGGCCGAGGCCGGCGCAGTGGGCGAGGGTTTCAGCGTCGCCATCGACGCCCGGCGCAAGGAGCTCTACTGGGCCCGCTATGCCGGCGACGGCGCGCTGCTCGACGGCCCGCACGTCGGAGCCCCCGGAGACCTCCCCGCGTGCCGGGTCTACGGCGCCGGAACCGCGCTGTATCCGGAGGCGCTCGCCGGGGCCGGGGCGACCGGCGTCGAACGCTTCGCCACCCGCGTCCCGCGCGCGGCCTCCCTCGGCGCCTTCGCCCTGGGGTGCCTGGCCCAGGGGCAGGAGCTGCTGCCCACGACCCCGCTCTACCTGCGCGAGTCCGACGCCAAGGTCCCCGCCGCCATGCGCAAGGGCACCGCGTGAGCGCCGAGACGGCACCCGGCTGGGTGCTGCGCGGCATGACCGCCGCCGACATCCCCGTCGTGCACGCCCTCGAGGAGCGGCTCTTTCCGGAGGACGCCTGGCCGCTGTCGATGTTCCACGACGAGCTGGGCCAGACCGACACCCGGCGCTACTGGGTCGCCGAGGCCGGCGGGGAGATCGTCGGCTACTGCGGGCTGATGTGCGTCCTGCCGCTCGCCGACGTGCAGACCATCGCCGTGGTCCCCGAGCACGAGGGGAGGGGCATCGGCTCCGCCCTGCTCGCAGGGCTCGTCGCCGAGGCCCGGGCCCGTGGCGCCGGCGACGTGCTGCTCGAGGTGCGCGCCGACAACCCGCGCGCCCAGGAGCTCTACACACGGTTCGGGTTCGAGCACATCCACACCCGCCGCGGCTACTACCCGGGCGGCACCGACGCCCTCATCATGCGCCTCACGCTCGGCGCGGTGGCCGCCGACTAGCCGATCGCGTTGGCGCCGAAACGGCGGCACCATATCCGTGCCTGCCGAGCGAATCGGCTCCCCAAGGTGGGCTCCTCCAGGACGGTCTGAAGAGCTTCCCACTTCTCGCTGCGGCCGTGCGGCGTGTCGGCGAGACTCGCCGTGTTCGAGAGCCCGGGATGACCGAGAACTGGGAAGGATCCCGCGGCTCTCGGCGAGGTCGCCACCGATCGGCGAGGAACGACGGATGCTCTCCGTTGGGGTTTGAGGCGGCCGCGCCTTGCCTCATGTCAATATGCTCGCGTGGTGTTCGCTGTTGCCTCAGCTATTTTGCTCGCGTAGCGGTGGTGCCGTCGTGCTGGGTGCGTAGCCTGGCCCGGTTGATGAGCTGGTTCTGGATCGCGTTGATCCCGCGGGTGATCGCCGCCGGGTTCAGTTCCCGGTGGATCTCCGCCAGAGCCCGGGCGTTCTCCTCGTCCATCGCCCCCGCGTCCAGCAGCCGCTGGTAGGCGGTCCGCGGCTTGTCGTAGGTCCGGCGTCGGCGTCCGGAGGACGAGGTCGTGTGGTCCTTGGCCTTGACCATGGGCAGCAGGTGGTTATTCCGTGCGTCGACCAGGACCCAGAGCTGCTGGAGCAGCTCCAGTTCCTCCGGGCCCTCGTAGCGGTAGCGGAACGCGTGCCGGCGCACCCAGTCGCGGTTGCGCTGCTCGACGTGGGCGTTGTCGTTGTGCCGGTACGGGCGGGCCCGGGTGAGCTCGATGCCCCGGCCCCGGGCCCACCCGGTCAGCGGGACGTTGACGAACTCGCCGCCGTTGTCGAAGTCCAGTCCACGCATCGGATACGGCAACGCGTCCGCGAGCCCGGCGACGCCGGCCAGGACGTTGCGGTGGGCGCGGTTGCGGACCGCGGTGTTCGCCGTCCACCCGGTGAACACGTCGGTGAGCGTGATGGTCCGCAGGTCCTCCCCGAAGAGGCTGTGTCCGCAGTGCGCGACGGTGTCGGTCTCGAAGAACCCCGGCTCCTGCTCCATCGGCGTCCCGGACCAGCGCACCGGGATCTCCGAGCGCAGCATCGCCCCGGGCCGGGTGGACGAGAGCGAGGCGGCCGGGTAGCGGGCCTTGCGCAGCGGGGCCAGGTAGCGGTCGATCGTGGCCCCGGACATCGAGGACAGCTCGCCCCGCACGGTGTCGTCGAGCAGCCCGGCCAGCTCTGCGAGCTCCCCGAAGCGCTCGAAGCGCTCCAGATGGTCTTCCATCACCACGGCGAGGTACTTGCCGCAGGGCTCGCCCGAGAGCGTCCACACGCGCTCCAACACGGCCCGGGACTCCGGACCGTACTTCCGCTGCCGCCGCCGCGGCAACGGCGTGGGACCGGCCCGCGCCTTACCGGCGGCAACGAGCCGGCGCCGGGCGTTCGCACGCGACCAGCCCATCGCCGTGCACACATGGTCCAGGATCACGGACTTCTCGCCCTTGGACGCCTTCGCGTACTCCACCGCCAACGCCCGGACGATCTCACGGCGGGCCTTCATCGAGATTCCCTCTCTCATCGCCCCAGCACACCCCGTTGCCCCATCGATGGCCAGAGCTACGCGAGCATTCCTAAATGAGGCAACGGCCCCGTTTCGCGAGCATCTACGTTGAGTCAACGCGGACGCTGGACACGGTCGACTGCTGGTTCTACAGTTGAGATTCGACAAGCAATTTACTCGGTTCGAGTTCTTGGGGCTGTCACAAGCGGGGGATGCAGTAGGAACCTTGGGGGCGACTACCCATCTGCCGGGGCATTGATCCGCTGGGGAGCGGGGCCCGGCAACTTGCCTGAGGGCGTCGCGGGCTCTTGGGGCACATGGGGGAAATGTGGCACCGCACCGTTGGGGAAAAGAACACGGTACGACGACGCCGCCGCGCGCCCCGCGCCGGGGTACTCGTCGCATCCTACGGCAGGCCGTCTCGGTCATCGCGGCTTCCGCGCTGGTCATGAGCCTGTCAATCATCGGGCTCGGCCTGCCCGGCGCCTCCGGATCGGAAGACGCCGAGGCCGGACCCGCCGTCGTCCAGGCCGCCGAGGCCAATTCGTCCGAGGCGCCACCGGCGCCGGTCGAGCCGGCCGCCGTCGAGCCTCCGGTCGTCCAGCAGGCCGTCAACCCGCCCGCGCAGCAGGCGGCCCAGAAGAAGGCCGCGGCTCCGACCTCCGCCGCGCCACCCAGCCAGGCGGCCAAGTCGTCGGCTCCCTCGCAGAAGTCCAGCGCGAAGGCGACGCCGTCGGAGAAGGCGGCATCGGCGTCGTCCTCCAAGAAAGACGACGACAAGAAGAAGGACGACAAGAAGGACGACGACCAGAAGGACCGGCAGCCGATGCCGGAGATGGAGAAGAAGCCCCTTTCCGCGGCGTACCAGTCCAACGGCACGTGGCTCGTCCGCTATCGGATCGAGGTCGAGGGCGACGAGAAGGGCGCGACCGTCTACAGCCTCACCGACACGCTCCGCTTCGGCGCCGGCGCGCAGATCCTCTCCGCGGGCTGGACGGGTCCGACGGGATCGGGCAGTTGGAACCTGCCGTCCACCACAGCCGTCCTCGCGAGCGACCGCGCCCTGAAGCGCGACGCCGACTCGGAGCGGTATACGATCACGGTGGTCGCGTCCGTCGCGCCGGGGGCCGTCGGCACGGAAGCGATGGACTGCAAGCTGCAGAAGAACGAGTCCGGGACGGGCTTCCTGAACACGGCGCTCATGACCTCCGGCGGGAAGTCCGAGAAGGACCAGGCGTGCTTCGAGCCGACGCCGGTCAAGCCGACCCCGACGCCGACGCCGACGGTGACGCCAACGCCAACGGTGACGCCGAATGAGACGCCCGAGCCCACGCCGAGTGAGACACCGGATCCGACGCCAACGGTGACGTCGAGTGAGACGCCTGACCCGACGCCGAGCGAAACGCCCGATCCGAGCGCGACGCCGACGGTCACGCCGGACCCGACGCCGGATCCGACCGCCACGCCGAGCGCGAGCCCGGAGCCGTCGGCCTCGACGAGCACGACGCCGGTGCCGACGGCCACGCCGCCCGCCGACCCGCCGTCGTACGGTCCGACGCTGGCCAGGACCGGTAGCGCCGGGACATGGCTGACGGTGTGGGCCGCGGTGCTGCTGATGGCCTGCGGAGCCGCGGCGATCGTCTCCTCCAAGCCGAGGAGGCTGCACTGAGACCCCGGGGCCGCGGCGGATGATCCCCTGCTGCGGCCCCGGCTCACCGCCGGCGCCGGCGCTCATCCGGAGCGTCGACCGGCACCCCTAAGGCCCCGCAGGCCGTCCCGATTCCCCCGCTCGGGCAGACCGGTCTGCGGCCACAGCGGCTGGACCGCCTCCCTGAAAAGGGGCGGTCCAGCCGTTCCCTCATCCACAGGCCGGCGAATTGCTCTAGCCGGTGGCCGATCATCGTGCTTAGGATGTCTCCGGGGCGCGGTCCTTGGCATCAACGCACTGATGCGCCAGCGCCGCCAGGGGGAAGGCTGGTCCAGATCATGAGCTCCACCACGCCACGCCACTTCGGGTACGACGCCGGACGCCGCCTCCCGCTCCCGGCTGCCGCCGCCCGGGAGGTACGGTCTGCCGCGGCCCGGGCAGTGCTCGCCGTCGCCGCCGCGCTCTTCCTGCTGCTTCCGGGCATCGCGCCCGCCCAGGCCGCGGGAGCCGTCGCAACACCTGCCGGAGCCGGCCCCGGCGCCGGGTGGGGCTCCGCGCCGACGGCGGCCCCGGCGTCGTACCGGCACGTGGTGCCCGCCGCGAAGGTGCCCCCGCTCGAGCGCAATCCGCGGCGCGTCGCGATGCTCGTCAACAAGGACCACCCGCTGGCCCCGGCCCGTTTCGCGCCCAGCCTGGCGGCCCTGCCCGGCGGGTTCCGTGCGCATCCGGACGCGGCGGCGGCGTTCAAGCGCATGGCCGCGGACGCGCGCAGGGCCGGGGTCGATATCCGGATCACGAGCGCCTACCGCTCCTATGCCACGCAGGCCTCGCTCTTCGCGAGCTACAGCAAGCGCTACGGCGCGGCCTACGCCGCGAGGATCTCCGCCCGCCCCGGCACCTCCGAGCACCAGACCGGGCTGGCGATCGACGTCGGGAACGCCAGCAAGGCGTGCGCCCTCCAGGCATGCTTCGCCAAGACGCCCGTGGGGCGGTGGGTCAGCGCCTACGGCCACAAGTACGGCTTCATCATCCGCTACCCCAGCGGGCAGGAGGCCACCACGGGCTACAGCTACGAGCCGTGGCACCTGCGCTACGTCGGCCCCCGGGTCGCCCAGGACATGGCCGCGCGGAAGGTCCCCACGCTCGAGCACTACTACGGGATCGCCAAGGGCCAGCCCGGGGCGAGAGCCGCCGCGAAGCCGGCTGCCCAGGCCACCGCGAAGCCCGCTGCCGGACGGCTCCTGGCCACGACGGCCAATCTGAACATGCGCAGCGGCCCGGGAACCGGCCACCGGATCGTCACGACGCTCTCCAAGGGGACCCGCGTCACCGTCACGGGGGCCGCGCGCAACGGGTGGCATCCCGTGAAGTACGGGACCAGGACGGGCTGGATGAGCGGAAAGTACCTGAAGTAGCGGCGGGCGTTACGCGATGCGCATCCGCGCGACGTTGTCCTTGACCACGGCCCGCAGGTCACCGCCGTTCTGCTCGGCGACGTTGCGCTGCCACTGGTAGCCGGCGCCGCCGCGGATGATGCGTTCGACGTCGGCCAGCTCGTCGGCGCAACCGAGCTTCCTGGCGACGGGCTCGAGGCGGTTGAGGACCTTGTAGAGCTCGTCGGTGACGAGGTTCTCGTTGCCCTCCTTGTCGAGGATGATGATGGCGTCGAGGCCGTAGCGGGCGGCACGCCACTTGTTCTCGACGCGGTACCACTGCGGCATCACGGGGATCGACCACCCGTTGTCCAGGGCGGTGGACATCTCGTCGACGAGGCACTGGGTCAGGGCGGCCATCGCGGAGATGTCCTGCAGGGAGCTCAGGCCGTCGCAGATGCGCATCTCCACGGTGCCGAAGCGAGGCACCGGCCGGATGTCCCAGCGGATCTCGGAGATGTCGTCGATGACGCCGGTGTGGAGCATGTCGGCGACGTAGTGCTCGTACTCCCCCCACGAGCGGAAGTAGTAGGGGAGTCCGGCCGTGGGCAGCTGCTGGAACATGAGCGCCCGCTGGCTCGCATAGCCGGTGTCCTCGCCGCCCCAGAACGGGCTCGACGCGGAGAGCGCCTGGAAGTGCGGCTGGTAGTTGACCAGTCCGTCGACGATCGGCAGGGCCTTCTCTCGGCGGTCGACGCCGACGTGCACGTGGACCCCGTAGATCGCCATCTGCTGACCCCACCACTGGGTGCGGTCGATGAGCTTCGCGTAGCGTTCCTTGTCCGTCACGGGCTGCAGCTTCGGCGCGGCGAAGGGGTGCGATCCCGCGCAGTACAGGTCCACGCCGATCGGGTCCGTGACCGTGCGGATCGCCTCGATGTTCTGGTGGAGCTCGGCCCGCGCCTGCGCGACCGTCTGGCACACCCCGGTGACGATCTCCACCGTGTTCAGCAGCAGCTCCTGCTTGATCGCGGGATGCTCCTCGTCCTCGTCCAGCCCGCCGTGCAGCGCGTGCACCCCCGAGAGGACCTCGTTGGCGACGGAGCGCATGTCGAACGTCTCGCTGTCCACGAGCGCGATCTCCCACTCGACGCCGAGCGTGGACTGGCGGGACTGTGCGAAGTCGATCTGCATCCGGGGGGCTCCTGATCGCTGGTTCAAACGGATGGTCCATTCTATGGGTGTACGCCGCCGGCTGCTTCCGTATTGCGCGCCGGGTCGCCTTGGGCTCGGCGACCGCCGGCGACCTCTCGGTTGGCGGGCGCGCCACGTTGCCTCGGCCAGGCTGCTGGTTGAATCCAAGGCCGTGGGGAATTCCACGCCGTCTCAGATGGAGGCCCCCCATCCGGAAGGTAGCCCACGCTCTCGCCCACTCTGCGTGAACTGGGCGCGAGGGTGGGCCGCTGCCAATGCAGCTGGGTGTGCACTGGACGCTGCGGTCGGCTCGAGGCGGTTCCGAGTTCACGTTGTCTCGGTGAGTCGGTGTGTTGGTGGCGAGAGCACGGGGTCTACCTCGTGAAATGGACAGCGGCCCATGGTGTCGCCCACTATGCGTGAACTGGACGTCGGTGCGGGCCGGGGGTTCGCCGAGTTCACGTTGTCTCGGTGAGTCGGTGTGTTGGTGGCCAGAGCACGGGGTCTACCTCGTGAAATGGACAGCGGCCCATGGTCTCGCCCACTATGCGTGAACTGGGCGTGAGGCTGGGGGCATGATCGCGCCGAGTAGACGTGAACTGGGTGCCGTGGTCAGCCCAGCGTGCGGGCCCGCAGCGCCAGCTCAAGCTCGAAGCGCGCCAACGGATCCTCGAGCTCGGCGCCGAGCAGCGAGCGCAGCTGCCCGAGCCGGTAGCCGACGGTCTGCGGGTGGATGCCGAGCTCCTCGGCCACGGGCGCCCGCTGGCCCCAATGCCGCAGCCAGGCCAGCAGCGTCTCCTCAAGGCGGGCCCGCGGACCGGCCGGGAGCTCGTCGAGCGGGGCCAGCCGCTTCCGGGCCAGCGCCGTCATGGCGGTCGGCTCGGCCCGCATCACGATGAGCGCCAGATGGTCCTCGGCCCACACGGGCTCGGCGGCATCGTGCCCGTCCGTCGGCCCATCGGCCCCCTCGTCGACGGACACCGCCGCGGCGGCGAGCTGGGCCAGCCGCAGCGAGGACCCGACCTGCTCCCAGCTCCCGGCGGGCCCCACGACGGCCCGCCGCCCGCGCAGCACGCGCACGACGTCGGCCCGCGCCGCCGCGGTCGGCGGCATCGGCACGAGGGCCACGGCGTCGGAATCGCGCTCCACCACGAGCGCTGCGTGACCGAGCCGCACCCGCAGCCCCGGCGCCGTGTCGAGCGGCAGCACCACGGCCGCGAGCCGCGGCGGCAGCACCCAGTCCGCCTGCAGGCTCGCCGCGCGCAGCGACGCCTCGTTCGTCTGGCCGCGCAGCAGCAGCTCCAGCAGGGCCGTCCGCCGCCGGTCCAGCTCCCCGGCCCGCTCCGACTGCTCGAACGCGTACGCCTCCACGCTCACCGCGGACAGCTCGTCGATGTAGGCGAGGATCGACTCGCCCAGGTCCACGACGGCCTCCGCCCCGAGCCCGGACTCGAGCGTCGCCTTGGACAGCTCGCGGAACGTGATCCGCGCGCCCGTCCGGTAGGCGCCGAGCAGGGCGTCCATCGAGCGGCCCTGCCGGAACTCGCCCGCGCCGAGCCCGGCGACGAGCAGCCCGGTTTCCGCCGAGAGCGCCGGCAGCCGCGTGCCCGGAAGCTGCAGGAAGCGGTCCAGGGCGCCCGCGACGCCGCGCCGCAGGCCGCGCCCGAACCGCCCCTCCATGGGCAGCGAGTAGGTGGGGACCATGCGCGGCACGGTGTCGATGATCGCCGCGACGACCTCGGGAACGTAGGGGCGCAGGACGTCGCTGATGCCGCTCGGCAGGGACAGCCACGGCGGATCGTTGGGGTGGCGCGGCACGGCGCCGTCTCTCGCGTCCATGAGGCTCGCTCCCAGCCTTTCCTGTTGCCCGGCGATAGTTTTTGCTGCCCAATTGTAGGCTCGGGCGGGAGAAATCTGGCGTCCCGGGCCATATGCTTAGAACATGTTCAGGCTTCGCCCCCTGGCGCAAGCCGCGTCGATCTTCACCACCCCGCACTCGCCGGAGGACTTCCTCCGGCTCGTCAATCCGCTCTCCTCCGCCCGCCAGCTGCGGGGCATCGTGACCCGCGTGGTCGAGGAGACCGCGGGCTCCGCCACCATCTTCTTCCGGCCCGGCCGCGGATGGAAGGCCCACCTCGCGGGCCAGTGGGCGCGCATCGGCGTGGAGCTGAACGGCGTCCGCCACTGGCGCTCCTACTCGCTCTCCACCGCCGCGGGCCTCGATCCCGCGATCACCGTCACGGACGTCGGCGCCGTCTCCGGCACCCTGGTCCGCACCACGCGCCCCGGCGACGTCCTCTTCCTGGCCCCGCCGCAGGGCGATTTCACGCTCCCCGAGCACCCGCGCCCCCTGCTCATGCTGACGGCCGGCTCCGGGCTCACCCCCGTGATGTCGATGATCCGCACGCTCGTCCCGGCCCGTCCGGACGCCGACGTGGTCCTGCTCCACTCCGCGCGCACCGAGGCCGACGCCCTGTTCCGCGAGGAGCTGCTCGAGCTCGCCGACCAGTTCCCGGGCCTGAAGGTCCACCACCGATTCACGGGCCGCGACGGCCGCCTGGACCTCTCCACGGCCGCCGCGCTCGAGGCCGTGTGCCCCGATTGGCGCGAGCGCGCCGCCTACGCCTGCGGCCCCGGGGACTTCCTCGACTCGGCCGAGGCGCTCTGGCTCGCCAACGGCGGCCGCACCGCTTCCGGGTACGACGCCGGAGCCCCCTCCCAGCCCGCCGCGCCGGGCGCCGGGGGCGTCCCGGGCGGGACGGGCGGCGTGGCCGCGCAGGCCGCGGTCGCGACGGGCGCCCTCGTGATCGAGCGCTTCACGACGACGCTCGCCGCGGGAGACGGCGAGGGCGGCACGGTCACGTTCGAGGCCTCGGACCGCGAGGTCGCGTGCGACGGCTCCACCCCGCTGCTCGACGCCGCCGAGGACGCGGGACTGTTGCTGCCTTCCGGCTGCCGCATGGGGATCTGCCACTCGTGCCTGACCCCGTTACGCTCCGGCTCCGTGCGGGACCTGCGCACCGGCGAGGTCCACGGCGAGCCCGGCGAGCTCATCCAGACCTGCGTGTCCGCGGCCGCCGGCAACGTCAGCCTCGAGGCCTGAGGAACGCCGACGACCACGCCACCCCGAACTACGCGACCCCGAAGCACACCACGTCAAGCCGCACGATGGCGGACCACGCCACGACGAACCACACTGCCCCGAACCACCAGGAGCACGCCATGACCGACACCACCCGGGCCACGGCCCACGTCCGCACCGGCCTGCGCCGCCGCCCCGTCCCGGGCCCCGATACCACGAGCTGGGCCCCGCGCGGAGACGAGCACGACGACGGGGCCCTCCCGACCGGAGAAGCCTCGCCGTCCGCCGCGGTGCCCGGCGCGGACGCCGCCCACGATGCCGCCGGGAACGGCGCCCGGGGCGGGGCCGATGCGGAAGGGGGCATCGGCGTCGTCCGGGAGAAGCCCCGCCGTGGGGCGTTGGCCGCCGCCGGCAGCCCCACCGTCCGCCCGCCCGCCGCTGCGCACCTGAGCGATGCCGACGTCGCCGAGCTCGGCCGCGAACTCGACGCCGTGCGCGACTCCGTGCTCGCCCGGCGCGGGGCGTCCGACGCCGCCTACATCCGCCGTGTCATCAAGCTCCAGCGGGCCCTCGAGGTCGCCGGCCGCGGAGCCCTGATCCTCGGCGGGCGCAACAAGTTCGCGTGGATCGCCGGGACCGCCCTGCTCTCCGGGTCCAAGATCATCGAGAACATGGAGATCGGGCACAACGTCCTGCACGGCCAGTGGGACTGGATGCGCGACCCCGACATCCACTCCACCACGTGGGAATGGGACTTCGTCACCCCGGCCCGCTCGTGGCAGCACACCCACAACGACCTGCACCACCGCTGGACCAACGTCGTCGGGCTCGACAAGGACGTGGGCTACAACCTCCTGCGCATGGACGAGGAGCAGCCGTGGAAGCCGGTGAACCTGCTCAATCCCGTCTTCAACGCGGTCCTGGCCCCCGTGTTCGAGTGGGGGATCGCGATCTACGACCTCGAGATCGCCGAGGTCAAGGAGGGCAAGAAGCCCAAGTCCGAGCTCTTCAAGGACCTGCGCGCCATGGGCCGGAAGGCACTGCGCCAGTTCACCAAGGACTACGCCGCGACCCCCGCGCTGGCCATGGTCACCGGCTCCGGGAAGCAGGCGCTCTACGGCACGCTCACGGCCAACGCCGTGCGCAACGTGTGGGCGCACTCCGTGATCTTCTGCGGCCACTTCCCCGAGGGGGCCGAGACGTTCACCGAGGAAATGGTGGAGGGCGAGACGCGCGGCGACTGGTACGTGCGGCAGATGATCGGGTCCTCGAACATCTCCGGATCGAAGTTCATGCACTTCATGACCGGGAACCTGTCCCACCAGGTCGAGCACCACCTCTTCCCGGACCTCCCGTCGAACCGCTACGCCGAGGTCGCCCCGCAGGTGCGGGACATCTGCCGCCGCTACGGCCTGCCGTACAACACCGGGCCGCTCCTGAAGCAGGTCGGCTCCGCGTGGGGGAAGGTCTTCCGGCTGGCGCTGCCGTAGCCGCGCTGCCGTCGGCGCGCGTCCACGGCCTGGTTGTTCGGCGCGCTCACGTTGGCGCAGGTGGAGCTGGCCAGTGCTTCCACGACCTGGTTGTCCGGCGCGCTCACGTTGGCGTAGACGGGCGCAACTGTGGCCTCACTGCCTGCGCCACCCCAACGGTCAATGCGCTCGTGAAAAGGTTCCCACTTCTCCGCGTCGAGGCGCGGCGTGTCGGCGCGACACGCCGCTTTCCAGGCGGCGTGTGACCCGGGAAGTGGGAAGAAATGCAGCGCGCCGTGCCCATCCGGGAAGCGACGACCATGCGGGTCTTCTCCACCGCCGTGTCCACCGCCCTTTCCTGCGAGGCGGACACGCCTGAACCACCGGGGCCTGTCGATGATGCGCTCCCAGTCCCCAGGCCTCGTGGCCCAGCGTCGATCCGGGCAGCCGAGAGCCTGTGGGGGCTAGGATCCTCCCATGACCGGGCTGAACGGGGGACCACCTTGCGAGAATGGTTCCATTAGTGGAACCATGGCTAGATGCCGAGGATAGACGGCATTGAAAGCAAGGTGCGGAACGCTCCGACGAATGTTCGATTCGAGGATCTGGCAAAGCTCTGACAGCACTACTTTGGTGACCCTCGGAACTCGAACGGCGGAAGCCACCGAACGTACAAGACACCGTGACAGGGCGATCCACGGGTCAACATCCAAAACAAGGGAGGGATGGCGAAGCCGTACCAAGTCAAACAGGTACTTGCAGCCATCGACAGGATGAAGGAGCAGGGTGATGTCTAACCAGATGCCCTCTATCGTGGCGCACTACCGGTACTCGGTGGTGTGGTCACCTGAAGACGAAGAATTCTTGGCAACGGTTGCCGAGTTCCCCTCGCTTTCGTGGATGGAAGCCGATCAGATCGAAGCACTTCAAGGGCTGGAGAACCTGGTTCGGGAAGTCGTGCACGACATGTCAGCCTCCGGCGAGGCCGTTCCCCAGCCGTTTGCGGAACGGAAGTACAGCGGGAACCTCAAGGTACGGGTTTCGCCCGAGACGCATAGGAACCTTGCCATCGCCGCCAACGAGCAGGGAGTCTCGCTCAATCGTTTCCTGAGTGAGCGATTGGCCGGCCGCTGACGATCCGGATGCCAGACGGACTTTCCGTCGATCCCGAGAGCCCGAGTACGCCACGCTGTTGGAAGGGTGATCCGCCGGATGGCTGGTGCGTGGACGACATCGTCGGGCTGCCCTGAACGCGTGGGCGGATGATGCGGATCAGACCGTGGTTGGACAGCGCCATCTGCCCACGCGTTCAGGGGAGGCCCGTGGCCATGGCATCAACGCCTTCAACGCGTGGGCGGATGGTGCGGCCCGGACGGTGATTGGTCAGCATCATCTGCCCACGCGTTGGGGCGAGGCCAGTGCTCGTGGCCTCGGGCCTTTCGCCAGGTCGCCCCGTTGCCCCGCGTGGAGCCGGTAGGCTTCCTGCGGTTCGGAACCACATCAGTGTGGTTAACCCTCCTTGTGAGCCTTGGAAGCGCCTTTCTACACTCGAAGGCAGGGACGCCGTTGGGGACGTCCCGGGTGGCGGGGGCCACCCTACCTGGCTTGGGGTTTCATCATGGGTGTACTTCCTTCCGTCCTGTTGGGCGACGCCGTCCGCAGCATCGACGGCCACCAGCTTTCCGATGCGCCGCCGCGGCGCGAGCCGGCGGAGGAAGCCCTGCTGCGGGCGCTCAAGGGCCCCCGGCCGGCCGGAGCCGTGCTCTACGCGGATCCCGTGGAGGCCCAGGCGGTCGTCGACGCGGTGATGGAGCGCCGCGGCGGGGCCGGGAACGTGGTCCACCTGCACGGCAGCCCGTTCGCCTCCGCGTTCCCGTACGGGACCCTGTCCTTCATCCTGGCCGGCCTGCCGGAGGTCCCGTTGACCCCGCGGCACCACCTGGTCCGCTCGCTCGCCCGGGCCCTCAACGGCCTGGACGGACCCACGACGGTGGTGGTCTCCGGCGCCGCGCACGTCGACGTCGACACGATGGCCGTCCTCGCCCAGCTCGCCCAGCAGGCCGCCATCCGCCTCATCGTCAACGCCGACCATCTCGCGGACGTCCCCGCTGACTTCGAGGCGCTCGCCCGCGGCGGCGTCCTCGAGGCCATCCGGGTCGAGCCTCTGGACCTCGCCGGTCTGCGCTCCGCGGCCGCCGCGCACCTCGACGCCCCGCTGACCTCCGCCGCGGTCCGCGCCCTGCACCGCGCCGGCGCAGGACGCCCGGGCCGCCTCGCCGTCGTCGTCGAGGAGCTCGTCACGAGCGGCCGCCTGGCCGCCATCGACGGGACGTGGGTCCACGTCGCCGGCGAGACCGCCACGGGCGAGGAACCCGAGCCCTGGCCCGCCGACGCCACGGGGGACCGGCGCACGGTCCTCGAACTACTCGCCCTGCACGGCCGGCTGCCCACCCGAAGGCTGGCGGGCCTCGGTCTCGCCGAGTCGGTGGACGGGCTCCGCACGCAGGGCCTCGTCCATCCCGATCCGACCGCACCGGGCCATCTGGTCCTGGACCGGCACCTCGACGGCGACGCGGCCCGCGCGGAACTGGCGCCCGAGCGCCGCGCGGAGCTGGGCGCCCTGCTGCCGCAGGTCGGTCCAGCGGCCGTGCTCGCCGCGGCCAACGACCTCATCGACGCGGGCGGCCCCGCCGCCGCCCTCGAGGCACTCGAGGACGCCGGCCTGGCGCAGCCGGCTCCCGCGTCCACCGTCGGCACGCGGGAATGGTGCGGCATCGTCGTGACCCGGGAGCGCGCCCTGGTGGCCGTAGGGGACGACGCCGGTGCGGCGCGCCTTCTCGACGCCGCGCTCGCCCGCGCTGCGGCGGGAGGGTACGCGCTGCCCGCCGTGGTCGAACGGCTCCGCCTCTCGAGGGCCCGGACCGCGCTCCGCCGCGGAGAGCTGGACGAGGCCCTCACGGAAACCGCCCCGGGTCCGGCGCCCGCGCCCGCTGGCGTCGGGGCGTCCGCGTCCGGTCACGCCGCCTCGACACCGCGGGCCGCGGTCTCCGGCACTACGTGGGGCGGCGACGGGCTCCGACTCGAGGCCACCGCCATCCGCGCGGCGGCCTTCGCATGGCAGGGTCGCAACGGAGCGGCCCGGGACCTCGCCGACCGTGTGGCAGCCGAGCTCGACTACCACGCCTCCTCCGGGCACCTGGCGGACCTGCTCGACCCCGGACAGCTCGGGGACATCGCGCACCTGCTCCTCGAGGTCCGGCTCGCCGACGGCGACTGGCCGGGCTGCCGCGAGGCCGCCGCCGCGCTCGCCCGCTCTGGTTCGCCCGCCGCCGGTTCCGCCGAACGCGCCGAGCTGATCTGCGGGATGCTCGACGCCCTCGGCGGCCACCTGCGCGGAGCCGCCGAGCAGCTCGAACCCCTCGCCCAGCAGCTCGCCCGCACCGGGAGGCCCGACGACTTCGGGCTGGCCCGCGCGGCGCTCGCCGGCCTCGCCCGGCACCCGGGAGCGCCGGCGCTTGCCCCGCCGGCCCCGACGGCTCCGCCACGCACCGCCACCCGGCAACGCGCGATCCCGCCGGCGCCACCGGTTCCCCAGCCGGCCACGGCGCGCACCGCCACCGCGGAACCCGGGCGGGGTCCGACGTCGTACCTCGCCCGCCTCCTGGACCTCGCGGCGACGTCGACCGCCACGACCCTGGCCGGCACCGGGCAGCCGACCCGGGCGGGGCTGGCCCGCGACGCGGCCCGCTTCGCCGAGCTGGCCGACGATGCCGCGGCCCACGGGAACCGGGCCGTCGCCCTGCTCGCGCTGGCCCACGCGGTCCGCGCGGGCGATGCCGGCCGGGCGCGTGCTTTGCGCGAGGCCGCACGCGGTCACGGCATGGCGTTCGCCGGCCCGTGCCAGGAGCTCGCCGACGGCGTCCTGGAGCGCGACCCGGCCCGGATCGCTTCCGCGCTCGAGGGTTTCGCGGCCCGCGGCTACGCGGCCTTCGCCGAGGAACCCGGCAATCTGCTCCTGCCCCTGCTCTCCGAGGGCTCCGCGCGGCGCGTCGCCCGCGCCGCCGTCCGCTGCCGCGGGCACCGGGGCGCCGACCGGGCGGAGGCCCCCGCCGGCGCCGGCCCCGCGTGGGCCGAAGCGCTCACGGCCCGCGAACGGGAGACCGCCCTGCTTGTCCTCGCCGGGCACAGCAACGCCGAGATCGCCCGCCTGGTCTCCGTGTCGGTCCGCACGGTCGAGGGCCACCTCTACCAGGCCTACTCGAAGCTCGGGCTCACGGGACGGCAGGAGCTCCTGGCCCTCGCCGCCGTCGAATCCGTCCTCGGGAGCGGCCCGTGACCTCGCCCTCCTGGCGCCAGCCGATCGCCACCGAACTTGCCGGCCTCCTCACGAGCCACGAGCACCACGGCGTGGTGCTCGTCGGGCCGCCGGGGGCCGGCAAGACCACCCTCGTCGAGGAGGTCCTGACCTGGACCGGGCACTCCGGCAGCGCGCTGCGCCTGCACTGCTCGCCCCACCTGGCGGCCATGGACTACGCCGTCTTGGCCCCGTTCCTCGACGTCCCCGGCGAGCCGGAGCCCGTCTCAGTGCTTCGTTGCCTCCAGTCCGCTCTCGCCCAGGGGACGTCCGGCGGTACGAGGGACACGCTGGGCGGGACGGAGGACGACGCCGGGGCCGCACCCGGGGGCGCGGCGGCGGCACGGGGGCCGGGATGGGCCGCGGGACGGGCCGTGATCGTGCTCGAGGACCACCAGCACCTGGACCCGGCGAGCGGGTTCGTCCTGACGCAGCTCGTCTACAACCGCAGCGCGTTCCTCCTCGCCGTCGGGCACACCCCGCCCGAGCCCCGCTCGCCGCTCCACGCGCTTGTCACGGGGCGGGTCCTGTCCACGCTCTCGGTCTCAGCGCTCGACGTCGACGGCGTCGCGGGTCTTTGCGCGTCGCTCCTGGGCGGGGCGGTCACTGCCACGACGGCCCGCGTCGTGCACGCCGCGACCGCCGGGAACCCGGCCCTCGTCGGGGCGTTCATCGACGCGGCCGCCTCGCAGGGGATCCTGCACCGCTCCGACGCCGGATCGGGTGCAAGCGCGGGGGAGCAGGGACCCGCCCGTGCGTGGTACCTGTCCCGCGCCCTGCCCGAGGCCGACGCGCCCCTGATCCAGGACGTCCTCGCGATCCACCGGGCGCTGCCCGAGGGCGAGCGCGAGGCGATCGAGCTCCTCGCCCACACAGGCCCGGCTCCGGTCGAAGCCGTCCGGGCCGCGACGGGGCGGCCCGTCCCGGAAGGGCACCTGCTCGTCGTCGAGGACGGAATCGCGCGCGTGCCCGCCGAGCTCTACGCCGCGTGCCTGCGCGCCGCCGTCCCCGGCGCGGTGTGGCGCTCCCGCTGGGAGGAGGCCGGCGGGGCGGAGGAGGACTGGACGCACCGCCGCGCGGCCTGGGCGCTCGATGCCGGCCAGGAAGTGCCGGTCGACGCCCTGCTCGCCGGCGCACGCGAGGCCCTGACGCTCAACCAGCACGACGACGCCCTGGCCATGTGCCACGCCGTCGACGGAGGCGAACCGGGCCGCACGACCTCCCTGCTGCGCGCCCGCACCTACCTCGCCACGGGCCGGATCTCCGACGCGCTCGGGGCCCTGCGCGGCCTCGAGTCCATCCGGCCGCCGGCCCGGACCGCCCGCCAGGCCGTGCCGTTGTGGCTGCGCGCCGTGCACCGGGCCACGGGACGGCTCGACGCCGACGGGATCCTGCGCGAGACGATGGCGGGGTTCGCCACCGCCGTCTGGGGCGGGGAGGCCGCTGGAGGCTGGGAGCGCGACGCCTACTCGATGGCCTCGGCACGCTGGTGGCGGGCCGTGCGCGAGCGTGGGCTGGCGGCCGAGGAGATCGACCAGCTGCGCGGCCTCCTGGACCCGGCCGCGGGACGCAAGGCCGGCCTGACGCTGCGGATCGCGTTCGCCGATGCCCTGTCCGGAGCCGGGAGGACCACCGAGGCCGCGGAATTCGTGCGCGGGCTGCTCGAGGCCGGGGGAGCGCGGGTCCGTCGCCGCGACGCCGAGCTCGTCTCCCGCCTGGCCTGGAACCTGGCGCTCGGCGGGGAGTACGCGCAGGCGCGGGACGTGCTCGAGGCCTGGCACGGCACGACTCCGTGGGAGATCCACCACCGCGGCGGGAGCATCGCGGCGCTCGGCGGGCTGATCGCGTTGCTCTCGGGGGACGCCGACGCCGCGCGCGGGCACCTCAGCGAGGCCGTGCCCGAGCTCGAGCAGCGCGATCCGGCCGGGCTTCTGACCATGGCCCGGGAGCTCGCGGCCGCGGTCGGAGCGGTCCGCAGCCGGGGCGGATCGGCCCTGCCGCGCGTCGACGAGGCGCCCACGGCGGGGCAGCTCGCCGTGGCGCGCGGCCTTGCGGATCCCGCCGGCTGGGAGCGCGCCGCGCTCGACGCCCGGGCGGCCCGGCTGCCGCTCGCCGAGGCGAACATCCTGCTCGCTGCGGTCGCCCACGACGAGGTCCCGGCCGCGTCCGTCGACGACGTCCTGGACCGGCTCGCCGCGCTTGCCTCCGCCGGGCAGGGCCCCCGCCCTGCTGCGATGCTGCGCTTCGTCCGCGCCGCCCGCAGCGGTCGCGGGGAGGAGATGACGGCCGCGGCCGATGCCCATCAGGACGTCGGCGAAGCGCACCTCGCGGCGCTCGGCTACGCCCAGGCGGTGCTCGCCTACGACGCGGAGCGCCAGGAGCGCCGCCGCGGGGCCGCGCTGCGCTCCCTCCTGGAGCTGCAGTCCCGCGCCGGTCGCCCGCATTCCCGACTCGTGGAGCGTGCCGCCGGGTTCGGTGCCCTGAGCGATCGCGAGCAGGGCATTGCCGCCCTCGTCGCCCGCGGGATGAGCAACGTGGCGATCGCCCGCGAACTCGTGCTGTCGCCCCGCACCGTCGAAGGCCACGTCTACCGGATCTTCGCCAAACTGGGCATCAGCGAACGCTCAGAGCTCGCCCGCTGGCGCCCCTGACCCGCCGGTGCGCCAGACACCCCGGCGCCCCTGAGACGGCGGAGCTCATGGGGTTCCGGCCCGGCCAGGGCCACCGCCGACCACGGGGCGCGGGGCCGCGGAGGGACGCTGCGGAACCCTGCCGCATCGGGTAGGCCGGCCCCGAAGGACACGTGCACATCGGCCCGGATTACGTAGTCCCCACGCGTTCACGCGGCCCCCGTTCTCCGTAGTCTCAAGTCAACGCCGGAACACGGGACCGCGGAGCACCGCGGCCCGGGTCGGCGCCATGATCGGGCCAGGGGAACTCAACGCGCACGGACGCCCCTGGCCTTGCGGACCGCGACCGGCAAGCCACGGTTCGGTCCGCCTTCCGTGAAGGGGCTTCCCGTGTGGCCGGACCTGACGCCGTCCTGTCCGGCCAACTCCCCCCAAGCGCGGGTGGCCGTCCGGTGGACCCCGTCGCACCTGTTCCAGGCAGGTGGCGGGGTCCGCTGTGCGCGGGAAGCGAACCGTCCGGAACCACGTGGTCCCGAACGGCTTTCGAGTAGTCCCCCCAGACCGACCACGTAGGGCCCGCGGAACCCGGCGCCCCGGCCACGTGGAGCACCGCGCCAATGGGGTATCCGTCCACCCGTGCCGCCCCGCGGACCCCTTCCTAGGCTCGGTCGCGTCATCGCTTGCCGGCTGAGCTGGCGAGACCGCCTTCCGAGGAAACATTGGGGAAAATCATGCATGCTTCCGGACCCACGCCGAACCTCTCCGTCGTGATCCCGACCTACAACGAGGCCGCCAACATCGGCCACGTGCTCTCCGGACTGCCGGAGATGGTCGATGAGATCATCATCGTCGACGGCCACTCGACCGACGGCACCATCGAGGCCGCCGCCGAGGTGCGCAACGACATCAAGTTCGTCTTCCAGACCCGCCGCGGCAAGGGCAACGCCATGGTCGCCGGCTTCTACTCCGCCTCGGGGGACCGGATCGTCGCGATCGACGCCGACGGCTCCATGGAACCCCGTGAGATCCCGCGCTTCGTCGATGCCCTCGACGGCGGCGCCCACTATGTGCGCGGCAGCCGCTTTATGCGCGAGGGCGGCAGCACCGACATCACGCCCCTGCGCTACGCGGGCAACCAGGTCCTCAACGGCTTGGCCAACGTCATGTGCGGGACCCGCTTCACCGACCTCTGCTACGGATACGTCGCGCTGCGCCGCTCGGTCCTGGACCTCATGCGCTTTCCCGACCCCTTCGACCCCGGGCTGGGCCGGGTCTGGGGCGACGGGTTCGAGATCGAGACGCTCATGGCCATTCGCGCCGCGAAGGCGGGCCTGCAGATCTCGGAGGTCCCGAGCTTCGAGGCCGACCGGCTCAACGGCGAAAGCAACCTGAACACCTTCAAGGACGGCGCGCGCTGCCTGCGCACCCTCATCACGGAGGGCGTCGCGCCGCAGACCATCTCCCGGATCCCGGAGACCGCGCCCGTGCCCGTCCTGAGCATCCCCGGCGTGCACGAGGTCCACCCGGACCTCGTCTCCGTCGGCCGGCGCATCGCCGACAGCGCTGCCGGGGCCCTCCAGCGCGCCGCCGAGTCCGGCGCCGCCGCACGGCGGGCCTCGTGAGGCGCCCCGACGCCGCGCCTGCACCCCAGCGGGTCAGCGTCGTCGTCTGCGCCTTCACGGAGCGACGCTGGGACGACCTCTGCAAGGCCGTGGCCTCGCTCGGGCGGCAGAGCGTCGCCCCGGAGGAGGTCGTGGTGGTCATCGACCACAACGAAGCCCTCCTGGAACGGGCCCAGCGGACGTTCTCCCACGCCACCGTCGTCGCGAATCTCGCCGAGCAGGGACTCTCCGGCGCGCGCAACACGGGCATGTCGGTGGCCTTGGGGGACACCGTCCTGTTCCTCGACGACGACGCCTCGGCGGACCCCGAGTGGCTCCGCGAGATGACGGAACCGCTCGTCGACCCGGACGTCGTCGGAGTGGGCGGCTACGTGCTGCCCGCCTGGGACGGCGGAGTGGAACCGGCCTGGTTCCCGGAGGAGTTCTACTGGGTCGTGGGCTGCAGCTACCGGGGCCTGCCCGGCGACCGGCAGCCGATCCGCAACCCCATCGGCGCCGCCATGGCCTTCCGGGCCCCCAGCGTGCGCGCCGCGGGCGGCTTCTCCAGCACGCTCGGGCGCATCGGGGACAAGCCCGTGGGCTGCGAGGAGACCGACCTGTCCCTGCGGATCGCCGCGCGCGAGCCGGACCGACGCGTCGTCCTGGCCCGCACCGCCGTCGTCCACCACCGCGTCCCGAAGGACCGCCAGCACCTCGGCTACTTCCTCCGCCGCTGCTACTGGGAGGGCGTCAGCAAGGCCGTCCTCGCCAGGAGGATCGGCGACGGCGGGGGCCCGGGCCTCTCGAGCGAACGCACCCACGCGCTCAAGACCCTGCCCACCGGGATGCTCCGCGCCGTCGTCGAATCCCTCGCCGAGCGCCGGCCCGCCCGGGCACTGCGCGCCGGGGCGATCGTGCTCGGCCTCGCCGCGACCGTCTTCGGCTACGCGAGCGGGACCGCCCGGAAGGGGACCGACGTCGTCCAGGACGGGAAGGAGCCGGTCCATGCCTGAGACCGTGACGGCGCAACGTGGCCGGGGGGGCCGCCACGTCGCCGTCCGGACGAGCGAATGGAGCTCCCCGGTCCTGCGGGGCGGACTCGCCCTCACCCTGAACAGCATCGCCGGCGCAGCGCTCGGCCTGGTGTTCTGGGTCCTCGCCGCGCGCCTGCTGCCCGTGGCCCACGTCGGACTCGGCATGGCCACGGTCGCGACCATCACGACCGTGGCCAACCTCGGCCAGCTGAACCTCTACCAGACCGCCGGCGTCCTGCTCGCAGGGAGCACGCGCCGCCGCCGCCTGTCCCTCGAGCTCACCGGGCTCGCAGCCGGCGCGACCGCCGTCGTCGGCAGCGGCGCCCTGCTGTTGTGGACCGTGACGGACCTCGGCGACGAGCTCGTCGTCGGCGGGCCGTTGATCCTGGCCTGCGCGCTCGGATGGACGCTGTTCGCGCTCAAGGACGGGCTTCTCGTGGGCCTGCGCGGCTTTATGGCCGTGCCCGTCCTGAACACCGCGTACGGGCTGCTGAAGATCGCGGCCCTCGTGCTGACCGCCGCCGCGCTCGGCGGCGCCTCGATCGTCCTCGCGACGTTCCTGCCCATCCTGCTCGTCCTGCCCGTCGCCGCCTGGCTGCTCCTGGGCCGGACGCGCGAGGGGGGCGCGCCCTTGCCTGCCGCCTCCTCGGCCGGGGCGCCGAGCGGCCTGGACCGGCGCTTCATCGGCGTCGACTACCTCGGATTCGTCTGCCTGCAGCTGTCCACGACGCTGCTGCCGTTCCTCATCCTGTCCTGGGCCGGCGCGCACGCGGCGGGGATCTTCGCCGTCGTCTGGCTCCTCGTGGTCATGCTCGACACCCTGGCCCACAACGCCGGCGTCCCGCTCGCCTCCGAGGCCGCGCGCGACCCGCGCTCGGCACGCCGCCTCGCCGGGATGATCGGCCGCCGCGCGTTCGCGCTCGTCGCCCTCGGCGTGGCCGGCACGCTGCTGCTCGCCGAGTTCATCCTGGGGTTCTTCGGCGCCGAGTACGCGGCGGACGGGGCCACGGCCCTGCGCCTCATGGTGCTCGCGAGCCTGGCCCGCTGCTACACCGTCCTCACGCTGGCCCTGCTGCGGGCCCGCCGGCGCGCGGGGGCCGCGTCCGGCGTCGAGGCCGTCCACCTGGCGGCGCTGCTGTGCGCGGCCGCCGTCCTCGTGCCCGCGCACGGGGTCACCGGCATGGCCGCCGCCTGGCTCGTCGCCCAGGCCGCCACGGCCGCCGCCGCCTACTTCACACGCGAGACCGGGGGGAGCACTCGATGAGCAACGGAGCACTGGCCTTCGACGGCACGGCCGACCGCAGGGTCGCCGCGCCCGTCAAGGGCGCCAAGAAGCGGACGGGGAAGGACATGCCGGCCTCCCGCGGAGCGGGCGGGAAGCGGGGGCGCCGCGCGGCCTCCCCGGCCACCGCGCCGTCCGGCCCGGCGTCGTCGCCCGGCCCCGCGACCGCGTCCGGCCCGGGTTCGCCCGGCCCGGGTTCGTCCGGTCCTCAGTCGTCCGGCCCGGCGTCGCCCGGGCAGACGACCCCGCCCCGCCCCGCGCGCACCCCCGTCCCACCCGCCGCCGCGTGGGCGAGCCTCACGGCCCTGATTGTCGCCGTCTGCCACGTGGCGGTCGCGGCCGCGAACCCCGCCGAGGGGCCGCTGCCGCTCGGCATCATCCATGCCGTCCCCGCCACGTTCTACGTGGCCGTCGCGGCGTCCACGGCCGCCGTCGTCGTCCTCCTGCACCAAGCGCGCGAGCACCCGCTCCTGCTGGGGCTGAACACCGCCGTCCTGGCCGCCGTCCTGCACGGCACCACGCCGCTGCTGGAGGGGTGGGCGCGCTTCCCGACCGCGTGGCTGCACGCCGGCTACACCGAGTCCGTCATGGTCAACCTCGACGTGGAGCCGCAGCTCGGCGCGCGCTTCAGCTGGCCCGGGTTCTTCACCGCCGCGGCCGCGGTCCTCTCCGGCAGCGCCGACGGCGTGCCGGAGCCCGTGCTGCGGTGGGCTCCCGTGTTCTTCCAGGTCCTCTACCTGGCGCCCCTGCTCGTGATCGCCCGCCGGCTCTGCGCCTCGTGGCGCACGGCCTGGCTCGCCGTCGCGCTCTTCGGCTTCGCCAACTGGGTGGGGCAGGACTACTTCGCCCCGCAGGCCTCCGCGATCCTCATCTCGCTGACCCTGCTCGCGCTCGTCCTCGGCTTCCTCACGGGCCCGCCCAAGGTCCTGCGCTGGCCCGCCCGCCTCCGCCGCGGCTCCGGGGCCCGGAGTACGACGCCGGACGCCCCGCCCGCCGCCGCCGTCCCACCTGCCGTCGCACCTGCTGTCGAGGCCGTCGCCGCACGTTCCGTTGCCCAGGGGCCCGGGACGTCGGCCCCCGCCGACCCCGGGGCGCCCGCCGCCGCGGGCACCCGTGAAGCCGTGCCGGCCGGGTCCGGACCCGGCGCCGCGCTCGCGGCGGCGACGGCACCCGGGCGCGGCCCCGGCGTCGTGCCCGGCAGCGCCAAGGTCCCCGTCGGCACCCAGACCGCCGCCGTGCTGCTCATCACCCTGCTCGCCGCCGCGCTCGCCGCGAGCCACCAGCTCACGCCGTTCGTGCTCGCCATGCAGCTCGGCGCCCTCTGGATGGCGCGCCGCCTGCGCTCGGTCCTCCTGCCTGTCCTCGTCGGCCTCACCGCCCTGCTGTGGACCTCGTGGGGCGCGATCGACTACTGGATCTCCCATCTCGACGACGTCTTCGGGCAGGTCGGCGACCCCGGCGCCGTGTTCCAGAACACCGTCGCGCCCAAGCCGCAGGTCTCCGAAGAGCACGCCCGGGTCCTGGACCTGCGCATGCTCTACGTCGGCCTGCTCGGCGTCGGCGCGTTCGCCGGATTCGCGCGGGCGGTGCGCGCCGCCCGGGGGCTCGACCTCACCGTCCCGCTCCTCGCCGCCGCGCCCGCCGCGCTCGTGCTCCTGCAGGACTATGGAGGCGAGGTCATGCTGCGCGTCTTCCTCTACGCCACGCCGTTCGTCGCGATCCTTCTCGCCCAGGCGTTCGCGCCCGCGCTGCGCCTGGGGTGGAAGGCCGGCGTCGCCGTGGTGCTTGCCGCGGCCCTCGCCTCGCCCCTGTTCCTCGTGGCCAAGTACGGCAACGAGTCGTTCGAACGGGTCACGCCCGAGGAGGTGGCGCTCGGCGAGTGCCTCTACCGCTCCGCCCCGGCCGGCACCGCGATCCTCGCCGTCAGCCCGCACCTGGCCTGGCAGTTCCGCGACGTCGCCCGGCACTACCACCTCACCGTCAACGAGATGTCGTTCGACGTGACCGACCCCGACGGCATCGGCTGGCAGCTCATGGAGGCCGACGGAGGCGGCTACGTGATCGTCAGCGAACCGCAGCTCGTCTACGCGGAGCGAGCCCTCGGCGCGCCCGCCGACTGGGGCGAGACGCTGAATGCCGCGCTCGCCGCCGACCCGCGCTACACCCTGGTCTGCTCCAACGGGGCCGGGGCCGCTTACCGCTTCCAGCCGGAATCAGGAGAGTGAGAGCCATGCAGGACACCAGGGAACAGCCACCGGCCGTCGCACCGCCACCCCGGCGCTCGCCGTTCGCCGTGCGGCGCGCGCTCCTGGCGCTCGTGCTGGCGTGGGGCCTCGGCGCCGTGGCGCTCCTGGCCTCCGGGGCCACGGGCGCGTGGGCGTCGGGCGTCATCGCCCCGTTCATGCTCTTCGGCGCCGGGGTGGCCATGGTCGCCTCCGGCTTCTGGAACCACGAGGGCGCCCTGCGGATCGCCGTCGCCGCCGGCGGCGGAATCTCCGCCGTCATCGTGGTCAGCCAGCTCCTGGTGCTCACCGGGGACTACTCCCCGCAGGCGATCGCCGGCATCCTGACCGCGGCCGTTGCCCTGATGTGGGCCGTGATGGAGGTGAAGCAATGGACTACGCGTTCCTGACCAGTCCCGCGGCACTGCTGCTGTGCCTGGCCTCGCTCCCGCTCCTCGTGGGCGCCTCGATCGCCGGGCTCCCCAACAGCCCGATCCAGCGCGCCCTGTGGCCGCTGCGGATCGCGGCGAGCCTGGCCGTGCTGCTGGCGATCGTGCTGATCGCCGCCCGCTTCGTGGTGGTGAGCGCATGAGCCGGATCGCGCACGTGAACCTCGGCGGCTCCGCGTCCGCCGCGGATGGGATCGGCGCCGTCGTCGCGACCCTGGCCGCCGAACAGGAGAGGCGCGGTGCCACCGTCCTGGTCCTCGGACCCGCGTGGGCGGAGTCCGATGCCGGCGAGCCGCCGCCGCTGTTCCGCGCCAAGCGGGAACTGGCCCGCTTCGCTCCCGACGCCGTGCACTTCCACTCCGTCTACCGGCCCGCGCACGCCCTGCTGGCCCTGTGGTGCCGGGCGCACGCCGTGCCCTACGTCGTTTCACCGCATTCCGGCCTCGCCGCGGCGGCGCGCCGCCGCCAGGCCGTGCGCAAGGCGTGGTGGATCCGGCTCGTGGACGCGCCCATGCTGCGCCGGGCCCGCGCCGTGGTGTGCCTCAGCGGCCAGGAACGCGACGACGTGCTCGCCGCCGCGCCGCGCGCCGGGACCCGCATCGTCGCGAACCTGCTCGCCGGCGACCCGGCCGACGTGCCGCGCTGGACCGGCGGCATCGGCGGCACCGGCGACCCGGGCGCCGCGCCCCACCCGTCCGGCGTCGTCGCCCCGGCCGGGGACGGCATCCCGGCGGCCCCGGGCACGGGCGGGGGCCCCGGCGTCGTACCGCGTCCCCGCGTCCTGACGCTCGCCCGGTACGACGTCCACCAGAAGGGGCTGGACCGGATCGCCGAGCTCGCCGCCCGGCTGCCCGGGATCGACTTCACCGTCCACGGGACCTTCGACAAGAACGACCCCGACGGCGCCCGGCGCCTCATCGACGCCGCCCCGCCGAACCTCGACTTCGCCGGAGTCGTCACGGGGGAGGAGAAGGACCGCGCGCTCGCCGGGGCCGACCTCTACCTCCAGCCGTCGCGCTGGGAGGGGATGTCCGTCGCCGTCCTCGAGGCGATGCGCGCGGGCGTCCCCTGCGCCGTCTCGCCCGAGGTCGCCCCGACGCTCGGAGCCGACGGAGCCGCCGGCGTCTGCGTGCTCCCCAACGAGCCCGACGACGCCGCGCGCACCCTCTCCGCGGCCCTCGCCGACCCGGCCGCCGGACGCGCCCGCGCCCGCGCCGCGGCGGCCTGGGTCCAGCGGACCACGGCCCCCGGGGCCATCGTCGAATCCCTTGCCGCCGCCTACGGCATCGCCGCCCGCGGCAAGGCGAGCGGACGGAGGAGGGCGGCGGGCATCACCGCGCCCTAGGCGCGGACCGCGGCGCCTGGAAGCCGCGGCCAACGGGCGCCGCGGCGCCACAACAGACGGCGCCGCGGCGCCGAGGACACAACGGATCACACGCTGGTGGGGGGAGCCCCCGGTGTACTCGCAAGGAGGCAAAGGGACATGGGCCAGGAGACGTGGAACGAGCAACGCGGCAACGGGAGCGGGCCGCCGGAACGGGGCGTGCGGGGGCGCGCCGCTGAGGTGGGGCGCGCTGGGTTGGCGCGCCGTGCGGCGGGCGCGGAAGCGGGGCCGGGCGCATCCGGTCGCGGGAAGCGGGCGGCCGACGCACCCGGTCGCCGGAAGCAGACGACCGGCCGGCCGGGATTCCGACGCCGGGGCGTGCGTTCCGTCGTCGCTGCGGCCGTGCTCGCGCTCGTCGGCTCGATCCTCGTCGCACTGCCCGCGGCGCCGCCGAGCCACGCGAGCCTCACGGGGCTGCCGCCGGGCTTCATCGACGAGCAGGTCGTCGGCGGGCTGCCGTACCCGACGGCCGTCGCGTTCACGCCCGAGGGCGGGATGTTCGTCGCGCTGAAGTCGGGGATCGTGCGCGTCGTCGAGGACGGCGGGCTGCTCGCCGAGCCGTTCATCAACCTCTCCGACATCGTCCACGACAACGACGACCGCGGGCTCTTGGGGCTCGCGGTCCACCCCGAGTTCCCCGCCGAACCGTACGTGTACCTTCTGTACACCTACGACCCGCCCGGCGTGAACCCGGACCAGGGCTGGCCCGTAGCCGGCCGCGTCTCCCGCCTCGAGCGCTTCACCGCCGACCCCGCCCACGGATACCTGCGCGCCGTGCCGGGCTCCGGCGTCGTGCTCGCCGGCACCAACAGCATCCGCGAGAATATCGGCAACGAGAACGACGGCCGCGACGACGCGTTCGTCTCCTGCATGACCGGCGGGACCCTCGCCGGGGAACCGATCCGCGACTGCCTGGCCTCCGACGAGAACTCGCACACGATCGGCTCCGTGGCGTTCGCGCCCGACGGCAGCATGTTCCTCACCAACGGCGACGGCGCGAACTACAACTCGATCGACCCCCGCGCCCTGCTGACCCAGGACCTCGACTCGCTCTCCGGCAAGGTCCTGCGGATCGACCCCGCGACCGGCGACGGCCTGCCGGACAACCCCTTCTACGATCCCGCCGACCCCGGATCCAACCGATCGAAGGTCTGGTCCTACGGCCTGCGCAACCCGTTCCGGGTGGCCATCCACCCGGGCAGCGGCGCGCCGTGGGTCGGCGACGTCGGCTGGGGGACCTGGGAGGAGATCAACACGGGCAAGGGCGCCAACTTCGGCTGGCCCTGCTACGAGGGCGGCGCCGCTTCCGGCACCGAGGGCGCCAACACGGTCAGCCTGCAGCAGGGCACGTACGCCACGAGCCAGGCCACCGCGGCCGGCTGCGCGGCCGTCTACGCCCAGGGCGTCGACGCCGTGACCGCCCCGCGCTACAGCTACGACCATTCCGCCGGTGGCGCCTCCGCCAACGCGGGCACCTTCTACGAGGGGTCCTACTACCCGGCCGAGTACTACGGCGCCTTGTTCATCACCGACTACGACCGCCGCTGGATCCGCGCCGTGCACTTCGACGAGGGCGGGGCGGTCTCCGAGGTCGGCACGTTCGGGCTCGCCGCCTCGACCGGATCCGGACCCGTGCAGCTGCTCACCGGGCCCGACTCCAACATCTACTGGGTCAAGTACTCCTCGAGCGGCGGCGAGGTGCGGCGCATCCGGTACGTCGGAGCGGGCAACTTCCCGCCCACGGCGATCGCCACCGCTGACCGGACGAGCGGGACCGTGCCGCTCACGGTCGAGTTCAATGGCGCGCAATCCTACGACCCGGACGGCGACTCGCTCAGCTACAGCTGGGACTTCGGCGACGGCAGCCCCGCCAGCACCGAGGACTCGCCGACGCACGTCTACACCGAATCCGGCGTGCACACCGCGCGGCTCACGGTGACGGACGACAGCCCCGAGCAGCTCAGCCACACCTCCGAGGTGATCGTCAGCGCCGGCACGGATCCGCCGATGGCCGAGGTCGCCTCGCTCGCGCCCGAGGTCTACCAGGTCGGAGACGACCTGGTGTTCAGCGGCGGCGGGCAGGCGGCCGGCGAAGCGATCCCGGTCTCCGAGCACCGCTGGGAGGTCCGGCTCTGGCACAACACCCACATGCACTACGTGACCCCGACGTGGGCCGAGGACCCGGAGCAGCCGGGCATCAGCACGGGCTCCGTGGAGGTCGACGAGCATGGGGACGAGACCTGGTACGAGATCTGCCTGACCGTCCGCGGGCCGAGCGGGCTCGAGGACGTGGCGTGTCGCGCTGCGCACCCGGACCGGCTGGAGTACGAGGTCCACACCCAGCCCGAGGGACTCGCGGTCAGCTACGAGGACGAGGGCCTGCAGGTCCACGGCCCGGCCGTGATCCGGCCCGTGCGTGCCTCCGAGCAGACGCTGTCCGTGGCGCCGATCCAGGCCCGCCGGACGTTCACGGGCTGGAGCGACGGGGTCGAGTCCAGGTCGCGGAACTTCACCGCGGGGACCGATCCGCGCAGCTTCACGGCCGTCTACGAGAACCTGCCCCCGACCATCTCGGTGCAGGCCCAGGGCGCGCTCAGCGGCCCCGCGCCGCTGACGGCCCGGCTGACCGCGACCGTCGCGGATCCGGAGAACGACGCCCTGACGGTGACGTGGCTCGAGGACGGGGAACCGCTGGGGACCGGCCTGGAGCTGGTCCACGACTTCACGAGCCCCGGGGAGCGGACGGTGACCGCCGTCGTCACCGATTCGCTGGGGGCGCAGGCGACCGCCGCCCTCGAGTACAGCGTGGGCTCGCCGATCGGGATGCCGGATCCCTGGCAGACGCGGGCCGTCGGCACGCCCTATGACCCGGGTGCCGCGGCGTTCGACGGCGCGGTGCTTTCGCTCGGTGTCGGCGGCACGGACATCTGGGGAACGGGCGACCAGTTCCGCTACGTCTACGCCCCGGCCGAGGGCGACTTCTCCCTCACAGGGCGCGTGGCCTCGCTCGACGTCCACGACGACTGGGCGAAGGCCGGGATCATGCTGCGCAACGGGCTCGGGGCGGACGCCGCGAACGCCGCGTTCGTCGCGACCGGCGGCGGGCTGGCGATGCTCCAGCGCCGCGCCGAGGCCGGCGCGCCGACGTCCGTCGTCGGCAGCACGCAGGAGTACGACGCCGGATGGCTGCGCCTGGAGCGAAGCGGCGGCACCGTGACGGCGTCCCTGTCCGACGACGGAGCTTCCTGGACGCCGTTCGACACCTTCGACTGGGCCCCGGTGCCCGGCCAGTTCGTGGGCTTCGCGCTCTCCTCGCACGGCGGGTATCCGCCGGCGGCGGCGCAGTTCGACTCGATCGCGCTGGATGCGGGGGATCCGACGGATCCGACGGATCCCACGGATCCCACTGATCCGACGGATCCGACGGATCCGACCGACCCGGGCGAGCCGACGGAGTCGGCGTGGGTCTCCGAGCTGGAGCTGATCGACGTGTCCAACGGCTATGGTCCGGTGGAGCTGGACCAGTCCAACGGCGAGGACGGTTCAGGTGACGGCTTGCCGATCAGTATTGGCGGGACGGTCTTCGAGCGTGGTCTGGGAGTGCATGCGGCGAGTTCGGTCTCGGTGCTCCTGGGCGGCCAATGCGCGGTGTTCTCCGCCGTGGTCGGGGTGGACGACGAGGTCGGTTCCAACGGCTCGGTGGTCTTCCGGGTTCTCGGCGACGGGGAGCTGCTGGAGGAGACCGGGGTGTTGACCGGTTCGGACGACGGAGTGGCGCTGTCGGTGGACTTCACCGGCGTCGACCGGCTGACGCTCGAGGTCACCAATGCGGGCGACAACGACTGGTGGGACCACGCCTCATGGGGCAGCGCACGCGTCGAGTGCGGCGCCGTCGATCCGACCGATCCGACGGATCCCACGGACCCGACCGACCCGACCGACCCGACCGATCCGACGGATCCCACGGACCCGACCGACCCGACCGACCCGACCGACCCGACCGATCCCACTGACCCGACGGATCCCACTGATCCGACGGACCCGACGGACCCGACGGACCCGACCGATCCCACTGATCCGACCGAGCCGGGCGACCCCGGTTGGTCCGTCGAGACCTTGGCGCCGGTGGCGACGGGTGCGAACACGCACTCGGTGACAACGGCGGACCTCGACGGCGACGGCGTCCTCGACGTCGTGGCGGCGGTCGCCGGACTCGACGCGGTGGCGGTCGCCCGCGGCAACGGGGACGGGACGTTCGCGGCCCCGACCCGCTACTCGACGGGACCCGGCAGCTTCCCGAAGTACGCCGCGGTCGTGGACCTCGACGGTAACGGGACGCTGGACCTCGTCACGGCCAACCAGGACTCGACCGTCGGCGACGACGTCGCGGTGTTCCTCGGTGCCGGGGACGGCACGTTCGCGGAGGCCGTCACGTACGCGGCCTGCCTGCGCCCGCACGAGGTAGAGGTCGCCGACTTCGACGGGGACGGCGTGCTGGACGTGGCCGTGGCCTGCTGGGGCGGCGACGACGCGGCGCTCCTGCCGGGTCTCGGCGACGGGGAGCTCGGCGAGCCGGCGTTCTTCCCGGCGGGCAACGCGGGACACTCGCTCGTCTCGTCCGATTTCAACCAGGACGGGCAGTTGGACCTGGCGGTGGCGGCCTACGGATCCAACCGGGTGACCGTCCTGTTGAACGATGGGGAAGGAGGCTTCGCGGCCCCCGTCGAGTATTGGTCGGGGCTGGGTCCGCACAACCTGCAGCTCGTCGAGCTCACGGGCGACGGGATTCCGGACCTACTGGTCACGGCGGAGATCGGCAACGTCGTCGGCATCCTGGCGGGCCGCGCGGACGGGACCTTCGCGGACACGGTGTTCCACGACGTCGGACCGCACCCGAAGGCCGCGGCCGTCGCCGACCTGGACGGGGACGGGGTGCTGGACATCGTCACCGCCAACACCCACGGCAACTACCCCAACGGGTCGACGCCGACGAGCCTGACCGTGCTGTTCGGCACCGGCTCGGGCGGCTACGCCGAACCGCTCAGCGCGCCGGTCGGGCTCACGCCCTTCGCGGTCCACGCCGCGGACCTGGACGCGGACGGGGTGCTGGAGCTGCTGACGGCGAACTGGCACTCCGGCGACGTGGCCGTCCTGCGCCAGACACCGTAGGCGCGACGGGCCGCGCGAAGACCTTCCCGGTTCTCCATGGCCTAGGCCGATGTGGCCCGGCGTGTCCCACCGACACGCCGGGCCGCTGGTCCGGGAACTGGGCAACCTTCCACACCGCCGTGTCGCCGACGAGGAATTCCGGCGTTGTCGCGGCGCCCTAGACTTGAAACCATGACGTCCGCAGCTCCCTTGGTCCTAGGCATCGAATCCTCCTGCGACGAGACCGGCGTCGGCATCGTCCGCGGGACGGAGCTGCTCGCGAACACGGTCAGTTCGTCGATGGACCAGCACGTGCGCTTCGGCGGAGTCATCCCGGAGATCGCCTCGCGCGCGCACCTCGACGCGATCATCCCCACGCTCAGCGAGGCCCTGCGCACCGCAGGGGTCACGCTCGAGGAGGTCGACGCCCTGGCCGTCACCTCCGGCCCCGGCCTGTCCGGCGCGCTCATGGTCGGCGTCGCCGCCGCCAAGGCCCTCGCCCTGGCCACCGGCAAGCCGCTCTACGCGATCAACCACCTCGTCGCCCACGTCGGCGTCGGCGTGCTCGACGGCGGCGAACTGCCCCCCAGGCTCGGGGCCCTGCTCGTCTCCGGCGGCCACACCGAGATCCTCAAGATCAACAGCCTCACGAGCGACGTCGAGCTCCTCGGGGCGACGATCGACGACGCTGCCGGCGAGGCCTACGACAAGGTCGCCCGCCTGCTGGGTCTCGGCTATCCGGGCGGCCCGGTGATCGACCGGCTCGCCAAGGAGGGGAACGGCAAGGCCATCCGCTTCCCGCGCGGGCTCACGCTCCCCAAGTTCGTCGGCACGCCGGAGGCGCCCGGCAAGCACCGCTACGACTTTTCCTTCTCCGGCCTGAAGACCGCCGTGTCCCGCTGCGTCGAGCAGTACGAGGTCCGCGGGCTGGAGATTCCGACGGCGGACATCGCCGCGAGCTTCCAGGAGGCCGTCGTGGACGTGGTCACCTCCAAGGCCGTCACCGCGTGCAGGGAGCACGGCCTGGAGAACCTCCTGCTCGGCGGGGGAGTGGCCGCGAACTCCCGGCTCCGGGAGCTCCTTGCGGACCGCTGCGCGTCGGCGGGAATCGCCCTGCGCATCCCCAAGCCCAGCCTCTGCACGGACAACGGGGCCATGGTCGCCGCCCTCGCGGCCCGGCTCGTCGCCGACGGAGTGGCCCCCAGCGGGCTCGGCTTCGCGAGCGATTCCGGCCAGCCCGTCCAGCGGATCAGCCTGGCCGCTTCGTGAACCGCCCCTCCACCCCCGCGATGCCGCGCGCCGACACCCCACCTCGCTCCGGCCGGCCGCCGGCGCGGAGGACGCCTCCCGCGATCCTCCGGCTGACGGCGGCCGTCGCCGCGGTGGCACTCCTCGCCTCCTGCACGCCAGCGGTCCCGGAACCGGACGGCTCGAGTCCGGCCCCGGCGTCGTCCTCCACCGCCCCGCCCGAACCCGCGAGGACGAGCTGGGGACCGCTCGAGGACGACGTCGAGGCGGCAGGCAACGCCGTGGCGGCCATGAGCCTGGAGGAGAAGGCCGGGCAGGTCATCGTGGGGTTCTACTCCGGCGTGGACCCGGCCGCAGAGCTCGAGCGCGCCGCCGAGCTCCACCTCGGAGGCGTCATCATCATGGGCGACAACGTGCCCCTCTCCGCGGGCGGTGCAGCGGGAGGCGGCGCGGCCGGTGAAGGGGCCGAAGGAGGCGCGAGCGGCGTCGACACGGACGAGCTCGCCGAGACCATCGCCGCATTCCAGGACGTGCTGACCACCGGCCGGGACTGGCCCGGGATCGTCGGCGTGGACCAGGAAGGCGGCCTCGTCGCCCGGCTCAAGGCCCCGCTCGCCGAGTGGCCGACGCCCATGGCCTTCGGCGCCGCGGGCGACCCGGCGCTGACCGGCCGCGCGCAGGCCGCGATGGACGCCGAGCTCGCAGCGCTCGGATTCACGATGAACTTCTCGCCCGACGCCGACGTGACGATCGGACCCGCCGACCCCGTGATCGGCGCGCGGTCCTTCTCCTCCGACGCGCACACGGTCGCCGAACACGCCGTGGCCGCCGTCGAGGGCGCCCTGTCCGCGGGCGTGCTGCCCGCCGTCAAGCACTTTCCGGGGCACGGCTCCGTGACCACCGATTCCCATGTGGGCCTGCCCGTCCAGGACGCCACGGCGGAGGAGCTCGCCGCCCGCGACTGGGTGCCGTTCGCCCGCGCGGCCGAGGCCGGGGCGCCGATGGTCATGATGGGGCACATCGCCGTCGCGGACCTCGACCCCGGCGTGCCGTCGTCCTTGTCCGCCGCCAACTACGAGGCCCTGCGCGGACTCGGCTTCGAGGGCGTCATCGTGACCGATGCCCTGAACATGGGCGCCGTGGAGCAGTCCGCGCCCGGGGGGACGGCGGCCGTCGGGGCGCTCGCCGCGGGTGCCGACCTGTTGCTCATGCCCTCCGACTCCCGGCGGGCCCACGCCGCCGTCGTCGACGCCGTCGAATCCGGGGAGCTCGACGAGGCGCGGCTCGACGAGGCCGCCGTACGCGTCGTCGCGCTCATGATGTGGCAGGAGCGGCTCGCGGGGGACGCCGGCGCCGAAGGCTCGGCGGCCGGGGATTCCTCCGGTGCGTCGTCCGCGGCGCCGGCCTCCCGGACGGCCCACGCCGTCGCCCTCGAAGCCGCCCGCGCCGCGGTGACACAGGTCGAGGGGGAGTGCGGGGCTCCCTTGGTCGGCGAGGCGATCCAGATCGTCGGCGGCCGGGCGGAGGACCGCGACCGCCTCGCCGCCGCGGCCCGCGAGGCCGGTCTGCGCCTCGGGGCGGGCGATGTCGTCACGCTCCTCGGCGCGGGATCGAGCACCGGCAACGGCGACGTCGTCGTCGCGCTCGACGCGCCGTGGGGCCTCGCGCGCTCCACCGGGCGCACCGCGGAGATCGCCCTCTTCGGCCGCTCGCCGGAGTCCTTCACCGCGCTCGTCGAGGTCCTCACCGGTGGGGCGGCGGCCCCGGGCACGCTGCCCGTCGCCGTCGGGGACCACCCGCTCGGCCACAGCACGTGCCCGTGAGCCGGGCCCCGTCGTCGTACTCCACGGAGCGGGGTCCCCGGACACTAGGCTTGGCACCATGCCCATCCTGAACAAAGACATGACCCTGTGCATCTCGCTGTCGGCGCGCCCCAGCAACAACGGCACGCGCTTCCACAACCACCTCTACGGGCAGCTGGGCCTGAACTGGATCTACAAGGCGTTCGCCCCGACGGACCTCGCGCAGGCGATCGCGGGCGTGCGCGGGCTGGGTATCCGCGGATGCGCCGTCTCCATGCCATATAAGGAGGACGTGATCGCGCTCGTGGACCACCTTGCACCCTCCGCCGCGGCCATCGACTCCGTGAACACGATCGTCAACGACTCCGGAGTGCTCACGGCCCACAACACGGACTACGCCGCCGTGGCGCAGCTCCTGGCCGAGAGCGGGATCGACGTCGACACACCGGTGGCCTTGCGCGGATCGGGCGGGATGGCGAAGGCGACCGTGGCCGCGCTGCGCGACGCCGGGTTCGGGCGCGTGCAGCTCGTGGCCCGCAACGAGGCCGCGGGGCGGGCGCTCGCGGGGCAGTACGGCTTCGAATGGGTCCCCGAGTACGACGCCGGAGCCCGCCTCCTCGTCAACGTCACCCCCGTGGGCATGGACGGGGGATCGGGTGAAGGGCAGTTGTCCTTTACCCGCGCCCAGATCGAGGCCGCCGACGCCGTGTTCGACGTGGTCGCCGTGCCGTCGGAGACGCCGCTCGTCGCGGCCGGCCGCGAGCTGGGCAAGACGGTCATCACGGGAGGGCAGGTCATGACGCTGCAGGCGCTCGAGCAGTTCGTGCTCTACACGGGCATCACGCCGACGCCCGGGCAGATCGCCGAGGCCGAGGCCTTCATGCGCTCCGCGGACGCGTAGGCCCTCTCACTCCTGAAGCATGGGCGGTCCCCAACGCGTAGCCCCGCCCGCTTCGAGCGCGCGGGTAGCCCCCAACGCGTGGGCCCATCTACTCCAGACGGGTGAACGGCGCCCGCGCCTGGGCAGTCCGCAATGCGTTGGCCCGCCCGCTTTGGACGCCTGCAATCCTCAACGCGTGGGCAGTTGGTGCTGTTCGATGGCCGAGGGATCCGCACTATCCGCCCACGCGTTGGCGGGCGGCGCTGAGCGTGGTGTCCGGGCGTGGGCGCCTGTGGATAACGTCGGCGGGATCGCGGGAATCCCGGCACCATGGATCCATGCCCACGCCGAAACGCGTCCCGCTGATTGCGCGCAAGTCCGCGTTCCTGCGGAATGAGGCCTTGGGCAAGGGGGCGAGCCGTTCCCAGCTGCGCGCCGATCGATACGACGTTCCCAGCCGCGGCCTGCGCATCAATACGGAGGCTGAACCTGACGTCCGCGAGTTCTTCGCAGCCTACTCGCAGCTCCACGGCGAGACGTATCTCAGCCATACGAGCGCCGCGGTGGCCTGGGGTATGTGGCTGGAACAGTCGCGGGAAGGCGTCGAGCCCATCCATCTGACCCGGCGGAGCGGAACGGCCGCGGCCCCACGACGGCGTGGAGTCATCGGACATCGCGCCCCGCTGACCGATGCGGATGTCCGGAACGTCTATGGGATGCGCCTGACATCGCCGGCCTGGACATGGACGGACCTCGCTGCCCTGGGGTTCAGCCTTCAAGAGCTGGTCGTTGCCGGAGACTCCCTGTTGCAGCGGGCCGACGGACCCAATCGCGTGGCCGGCCAGCTGGAGCGGCACCCGATGTCGTCGATCACGGAACTGCGGGGCGTGCTGCAACGCCGCAAGAACCTGGGCGGCATCCGTGTTGCTCGGGAAGCTCTCGGACTGCTGCGGGAACGCGTCGACTCCCGGCCGGAATCGATCCTCCGGCAAATCATTGTGAGTGCAGGTTTTCCGGAGCCGATCGTCAATCTACCCGTCCTGCTGCCGGACGGTAGTGAGATCGTGCCCGATCTCCAGTATCCGGTACTGCGGATCGCCATCCAGTACGAAGGCCGGCACCACGGTGAGCTCGACCAGATCGGGAAGGACATCAAGCGCGACTTCGCCTTCGAAGCCCACGGGTGGACCACAGTCAAAGCTGACCGGGCCATCCTGACCGACGCCGGACGTGCCGAGTTCCTGCAGCGGCTGGTCCGCGCTCTCGAGCGTCAGGGTGGACTGGGCGCCGGCAACGCCTGAGGTCCACGCAGTTCGTCGGCACCGAGGTGCCGTGAGTGTCGAGACGCCGAGGTGGCCGGGGCCGAGATGTCGTGATCGCCGAGACGCCGCGATGGCCGGGGCCATGGGGTGTCTCGTGGGTGGAGCCCGCGCACGCCGGGCCGGTAGTCGCTTGTGGCGTGGCCAACGCGTGGGCAGATGATGCCGGCGGCTCGGACTACGGCGGTGCGGCCTGTCCGCCCGGCCAACGCGTGGGCGGATGATGCGGTGTCCAAGGCGTCCCAATCGCAATATTCGCACACGCGTTTCCACGCGCCATGAACTCCGAGACGCCAGGGGTGCGACATGGTGGGGCGCCGTGATCGCCGAGACGCCGAGGTGGCCGGGGCCATGGGGTGTCTCGTGGGTGGAGCCCGCGCACGCCGGGCCGGTGGTTGCTTGGGGCCCGGCCAACGCGTGGGCGGATGATGCGGTGTCCAAGGCGTCCCAATCGCACTATCCGCACACGCGTTTCCGAGCGCCGGGATCTCCGAGACGCCGAGGGGCTGACACGTCGAGGGGCTGACACGTCGAGGGGCCGAGACGCCGAGGGGCTGACACGCCGAGGGGCCGAGACGCCGATCAGGCTGAGACGCCAAGGGGTCGAGACGGCGGGGCGGCAGGGCGCCTCAGACCGGCTCGACCTCGACCGCCACGCGGCGCTCGCCGATCCGTGTCAGCACGAGGGTGGCCTTCTTCCTGTTCTTCTTCCCGCTGCCGGCGAGCAGCACGCGCCGCAGTTCCTCGGGTGTCACGTCCATCCCGCGCTTCTTGATGTCCAGCGCCCCGATCCGCTCCGACTTCATCCAGGCGCGCAGGGCCTTGAGGTTGTAGGGGTGCACGGCCAGGACACGGTAGGCCCGGGCGAACGGGCTCTCGACGCGTTCCGGCGCGCAGAAGTAGGCGATGTGCGGATCCAGCAGGTGTCCGCCGACCCGTTCCAGGGCCTCGGCCACGAGCCCGGCCCGGATCACGGCTCCGTCGGGTTCGTAGAGGAACCCGGCCACGTCGCCGAGGGGGACCTCGCCGCGGGCGGAGGCACCGGCGTCGTACTCCTCGGCGCTCGTCAGCTCCGCGGAGCCGCCGGAACGCACCACGAGGGCCGAGCGCCGCACACCCGGGCGGGCGAGCGGCCCGAACCACAAGGCCGCTTCCGTGACGTCGCCGTCGACGGAGACCCATTGGGCCTCGCACCCGCCGGGGACCGACTCGTGCGGCAGCCCCGGCCCCAGCTTCACGCCGACCGCGAGCCCGCGGTCCGCGAGCGCCTCCACGAAGGACAGGGGCGGGCTGAAGGCCTCGGGGTCGAAGATCCGCGCGGTCCCGGACGTCGTGGTGGTGCGCCGTGCCGGGTCCAGCCACACGCCGTCGAAGCCGTCCAGCTCGAACGCCGTCGCGTCGGCGTTGACGACGCGCGCGTTCGGCCAGGGCATGAGGTTCATGGTCGCCGCGGCCGCGGTCACGGGATCCAACTCGACCGCCGTGACGTCCAGCTCGAGCGAGGCCATGGCCATCGCGTCCGAGCCCAGCCCGCAGCCCAGGTCCGCGACGCGCCGCACGCCCGCTGTCGTGAAGCGCCGCGCGTGCAGGGCCGCGACGTTCAGCCGCGTCGCCTGCTCGAGCCCGGCGCGCGTGAGGATCATGTGCGCGGCGAAGGGACCGAGCTTGGCCGCGGCGAGGGCGCGCATCCGGGCCTGGTGCACGACGGCGGTCGCGAGCTCCGGCGAGTGCCCCTCCTTGCGAAGCCGCAGGTTGAGCGCGAGCGCGGCGTCCTCGGTGGCGGCGGCCCCCTCGGGCAGGCCGTTGAGCAGGGCGAAGCCCTCGGGGGAGAGGACGGGCGCGAGGTCTTCCACGGAGGGTGCGGCAGGCATGGGTTCAACCCTAGCGTCTGGGCGTCGGCCGCCAGGGGGAGTCCTCCCCAGGGCGGGATCCAATCGTTTGACGATGGATTGCCCGGCGGAGGGATCCCGAAGCGGGAGACGATGCACGCGGACCTGACCGAGTTCATGGCGGCGGCCACGATGCGGGCCGTCACCACGGCCTTGTCCTCGGTGTGGAACGACCTCATCGCCTTGCAGGCCGAAGTCGCCGAGACCCGCATCGACAACGCCGTGAACGGGATGGAGTCGGCCGTGCCGGCCTTCGAGCAGGGCGACGAGGCGATGATGGAGAACGCGGAGACGCCGTGCAGCAGTATGTCAACTCGATCGTCGGGGACCTGGCGCAGGCGGCCGTGGACTGCTCGTCCGCGCTCGAGGGGATCGACGCCGGGGCGAACGGTGACGCCGGATGGCTGCCGGAGCTCAGCCCCTCGGACGGCCTGACGCCGCACGCGTGGATGGATTTCCAGTGCGTCACCTACACCTCCACGGTTCCCACCGGGGGCCAGGTGCCGATCTGGGACTGCTCCGTCGCGGCCCCGAGCGCCAACTGGGTCCTGGACTCCGGCGGCAAAGAGCTCCTCTCCGACGCCGGGGATGCGATCGGCAAGGCCTGGAACCCGGTGTTCGGCTAGCGTGGAACGCAGGGCCCGCGGACGGGTGGAGACGATGGACGGAGTCGGGAAGTGAACGCTGGGCAGTTGATGTCGCCGGTGCTGGCGGCGGTGGGAACCGTCCTGGTGGTGGCCGGTGTCCTGGCCGACCGGGGAAGGTACAAGGCGTGGCTCGTGTTGAAGTCCTTCCTGTTTCCGGGCTGGCCCGGGCTCGCGTCGCTGTACCTGGGAATCGCGTTCCTGGCGATCGCGGGAGCGGGGTTCGTGATGGAGCACGCCCCGCCGCTCGTGTTCCTCCTCTTCGCCTTGGTGCTCTTCGCCTCGATGGTCCTCGGGATCGTGGGCATGTTCTGGCTGCCCTCGTTGATGCTGCCCGCGTGGGTCAAGGAGACCAGACGGCGTCTGGCGGCGGGGGAGGACAGGCTGTCCCGGGCGCTGCGGCCCGGCGGGGCGCTGCACGGCCGGCTGGGTGTCGACGCGCCGGGCGATGACGACGCCGGAGCCGGCACCGGCCGCCCGGGGCCGGGCGGGACGCCGTGAGCGCCAAGACCGGCCCCGCCTGGCCGCGCTCGAGGTACGGGTCGGCGGCTTCCGGCCCAACGTGGTGGTCCGTTCCCGCCCGACCTCCGGTGCGCTTCCGGCCCTCGGAGCGCAGTCCGTCGCGGGCGCCTCGGGGCACCATGCGATCGGCCGGATCACGTCCGGGGAGATGAAGGTGCAGGCGACGCACTCCGGCCACGTGTGGCGGACCATGACCCGGGAGATCGGCCTCGCCCTGCAGCTGCACTAGACGGCGGGTACGGTGGGAGCGTGGACCAGGATCCGGCCGTGGGGCCGACGCACGCTCAAGGGGCTTCCGCCCTGCCCTCGGAGGACGACGGCGGGGCCGCCCCCGGTGCGCCGGCCGACGCTGCGGTCGGGGTCGGGGTCGGGGAACCGGACGAGGACGCCGGCCTGCTCGGGCGCTTTCCCGAGGCCGTCGAGGCGACGCGCGCCGAGGACGAGTCCCCCAGCAGCGTGGGGGCGTCCGGAGTGGCGTTCCGCGTGCTGCTCTACGCCGGGATGGCCGTGGGAACGATCGCCGCGCTCGGCCTCGTGGCCGCTGCCCTCCTGCAGGGAATCGTCGCCGGGACGTCGATGCAGGCCGGGATCGACTACCTCGGCTCCGGGATCGACGGCGCTTTGGCCCGTGAACTGCTCGCGGTGCCGCTGGGAGGATTCATTGTGGCCGTCGTCGTCTCGCTCGCGGCGATCTGCGCGGGAGCGTACGGCGTGTTCCGCCAACGCCGGCGTCGCGGCTGACGGGGCCGCGCCGACAGGCGTCGCCCCACCCAGGCAGGACTGGCCCGGCGAACTTCCGAAAGTCGACGAATCGTCGTCCATTGGACGGCGATTCGTCGGATGGCCGCAGTGTGGCGGAGGCGTTTCGGAAAACGCGGAGACGGCGGCCCGTGATGCTTCGTGCGACGGCGTGTTGGCACTCGCCTTGACCGAGTGCCAGCCAGCTCATAGAGTCTTCATTAGCACTCGGCCCGTCCGGGTGCTAAAGCCTGAGGTACTTGCCAGCTGGCACCGCGACGACGGTTGGTCCAACCCAACGGCCCCCTTATCCATTGGTAACTCATGCAAAGGAGCGAGCCGCATGTCGGTCTCCATCAAGCCCCTCGAGGATCGTATTGTCGTTCAGCCGCTCGAGGCCGAACAGACCACCGCATCCGGACTGGTCATTCCCGACACCGCCAAGGAGAAGCCCCAGGAGGGCAAGGTCGTGGCCGTGGGCCCCGGCCGCGTCGACGACAACGGCAACCGCGTGCCGGTCGACGTCGCCGAGGGCGACGTCGTCATCTACTCCAAGTACGGCGGAACCGAGGTCAAGGTCGGCGGCACCGAGTACCTGGTGCTCTCCGCCCGCGACGTGCTGGCCATCGTCGTCAAGTAGTTTCCCCGTGTGAAGCCCCGGCCCCGGCCGGGGCTTCACGCAGTCAGCAAGGAGTTTGAGCATGGCAAAGCAGCTTATTTTCAACGACGACGCCCGCAAGGCGCTCGAGGCCGGCATCGACAAGCTCGCCAACACCGTCAAGGTCACCCTCGGCCCCCGCGGCCGCAACGTGGTCCTGGACAAGAAGTGGGGCGCGCCGACCATCACCAACGACGGCGTGACGATCGCCCGCGAGATCGAGCTCGAGGACGCCTACGAGAACCTCGGCGCGCAGCTGGCCAAGGAAGTCGCCACCAAGACCAACGACGTCGCCGGCGACGGCACCACGACCGCCACCGTCCTGGCCCAGGCCCTCGTCAAGGAAGGCCTCCGCAATGTGGCCGCCGGCGCGGCCCCGGGCGAGATCAAGCGCGGCATCGAGGCCTCCGTCGAGGCCGTCGCGGCCCGCCTGGCCGAGATCGCCCGTCCCGTCGAGGGCAGCGACGTCGCGAACGTCGCCGCGATCTCCGCCCAGAACGACGAGATCGGCGAACTGCTGGCCGAGGCGTTCGGCAAGGTCGGCACCGAGGGTGTCATCACGATCGAGGAATCGAACACGACGCAGACCGAGCTGGCCATCACCGAGGGCATGCAGTTCGACAAGGGCTACCTGTCCCCGCACTTCGTCACCGACCCGGAGCGCCAGGAGGCCGTCCTCGAGGACGCCGTCATCCTGATCAACTCCGGCAAGATCTCCACGGTGGCCGAGTTCCTGCCGCTCCTGGAGAAGGTGCTGCAGGCCGGGAAGCCGCTGTTCATCATCGCGGAGGACATCGAGGGCGAGGCCCTGTCCACCCTGGTCGTGAACAAGCTGCGCGGCACGCTGAACGTCGTGGCCGTGAAGGCCCCGGGCTTCGGCGACCGCCGCAAGGCCATGATGCAGGACATCGCGATCCTGACCGGCGCCCAGGTGGTCTCCCCGGACCTCGGCCTGAAGCTGGACCAGGTCGGCACCGAGGTGCTCGGTTCCGCCCGCCGGATCACCGTGACCAAGGACAACACCACGATCGTGGACGGCAACGGCTCCGCCGAGGACGTCTCCGACCGTGTCGCGCAGCTCAAGGCCGAGTCCGCCAACACGGACTCCGACTGGGACCGCGAGAAGCTGCAGGAGCGCCTCGCCAAGCTCTCCGGCGGCGTCGGAGTCATCAAGGTCGGTGCCGCGACCGAGGTCGAGCTCAAGGAGCGCAAGCACCGCATCGAGGACGCCGTGTCCGCGACGCGTGCCGCGCTCGAGGAGGGCATCGTCGCCGGCGGCGGCACCGCCCTCGTGGACGCCCTGTCCGCGCTCGATACCGATCCGGCCGTCCAGGCGCTCGAGGGCGACGCCGCCGCAGCGGTGGGCATCGTCCGCCGCGCGCTCGTGCAGCCGCTGCGCTGGATCGCCCAGAACGCCGGCTTCGACGGCTACGTCGTGGCCGCCAAGGTCGCCGAGTCGGACGTCAACCACGGCTTCAATGCCAAGACGGGCGTCTACGAGGACCTGCTGGCCGCGGGCATCATCGACCCGGTCAAGGTCACGCGGTCGGCGCTGCGCAATGCCGCCTCGATCGCGGCCCTCGTGCTGACCACGGAGACCCTGGTCTCCGACAAGCCCGAAGAGGACGACGAGCACGCCGGCCACAACCACTAGGAGTGGCCCGGAGCCTCCCAAGATCACCGTTTGGTAACGGAGGCTGGTAGAATGGACGGTTGAGCCGGTTGCATGCCGGTTCGACCGTCCATTCGTCGTCTACGGGAAGACCAGTCAGCATGGCCATCGGCCACCAGGAACGGCTCCGCACGCGGGAGCCGAACACCGGCGCCGCGACCGTCGCAAAGCCGGCCTACCGCCCCGAGGTCCAGGGCCTGCGCGCGTTCGCGGTGCTCATGGTCGTGGTCTACCACGTCTGGCTCGGCCGCGTCTCCGGCGGCGTGGACGTCTTCCTGCTCATCTCGGCCTTCCTGCTCACGGTCTCCTTCACCTACAAGGTCGAGGCCGGCAAGCCGCTCAAGCTCCTCGGCTACTGGCTCAACCGCGCCCGGGGCCTCCTGCCCGCGGCCATCGTCGTGCTCCTCGCGGTCCTCGCCGCGACCGTCTCGCTCCTGCCGCGCACGCGCTGGGAGGACGTCGCAGAGCAGACGTGGTCCAGCCTGTTCTACTACCAGAACTGGACCCTCGCCGACGCGGCGGTGGACTACTACGCCGCCAACCACTCCACCGCGAGCCCCCTGCAGCACTTCTGGTCGTTGTCCATCCAGGGGCAGGTCTTCATCCTCTGGCCGCTGATCCTAGCGGCCGCCGCGCTGGCCTGGGCCGCCCTGCGCCGCCTGCGGCCGACGCTCGGCTTCCGCCCCGTGCTCGCGGCCGCCTTCGGGGCCGTGTTCGCCGCGTCCCTGGCCTACTCCGTCCACGTCACCTACACGAACCAGGCGCTGGCCTACTTCGACACCCGCGCCCGGTTGTGGGAGTTCGCGCTCGGCTCCCTGCTCGTCGTCGTCCTGCCTTGGGCCTCGCGGCTCCCGCAGGCCGTCCGCGTCGTGATGGGGTGGATGGGCCTCGCGGCCATGCTCGCGTGCGGGATCGTGCTCAACGTCCAGGCCGTGTTCCCCGGCTACATCGCGTTGTGGCCCACGCTTGCCGCCGCGCTCATCATCTCCGCCGGCGCCACGGGCCACCGCTTCGGCGTAGACCGCCTGCTCTCCGCCGCCCCGCTCACGCGCCTCGGCGACATCTCCTACGCCCTGTACCTGTGGCACTGGCCCATCCTCGTCATCTACCTCACGGTCGACGGACGCAAGGAGGCCGGCCCGCTCGGCGGCACCGCCGTCATCGCGCTCTCCCTCGCCCTCGCGTGGGCCACGACCCGCGCCATCGAGACCCCGTTCCACGCCTGGCGCTGGCCCACCCAGCGCCGCCGCCGGCTGGGCCTCGTCATCGCCGTCATGATCGGGCTCGTCGCCATGCCGCTCACCGGTTGGCAGACGCGCGTCGACGCGTTCGAGCAGAAGGTCCAGGAGCAGACCCCGCAGGACAACCCCGGGGCGCTCGTGCTCGCCGGCGACTACGAGGAGGCGCCGGACCCCGACGCCGTCGTGCTGCCGCTGCCCAACAAGATGAACGAGCAGTGGGCCAACTTCGGAGGGGACTGCACGGGGGAGTACGCGCTCACCGACCCGCGGATGGAGTACTGCCAGAGCGCCGGCGACCCGGCCACCGCGTCCAAGACCGTCATGGTCGTCGGGGACTCGCACGCCCAGCATTGGACCACGGCGCTGAACGAGATCGCCGCCCAGAACGACTGGGCCTGGATCCTGGTCACGCGCCCCGCATGCCGCTTCGGCGCCGGGAGCGGGGAGCGGGAGGCCGAATGCAACGACTTCAACGCCGCGGCCACGCAGTACGTCCTGGACCACCGCCCGGACGCCGTGCTCACCGTCGCCTCGCTGACCGCCCACCACGGCAACGGCGAGGAGGGTTCCGTGCCCGCGGACAACGAGCGGATCGTCCCCGGCTATCTCGAGGGCGTCGCCCCGTTCCTCGACGCGGGGATCCAGGTCGTCGGCATGCGCGACACCCCGCGCTTCACGTTCAACGTCCCCGAGTGCGTGGACATGAAGGGCCCCGACGCCGAGGCCTGCGCCCACGGCACCGACGAGCTCATGGCCCCGGTGAACCCGCTCGACGAGCTCGAGTCGCAGGTCGACCACGGGCAGCTGCCCGACGAGCTCTCCTTCTTCGACATGACCGACCAGCTCTGCGTCGACGGGACGTGCGCTCCCGTCATCGGCAACGTCCTGGCCTACATGGACGAGTCGCACCTGACCAAGACGTTCGTCGCGACGACGGCCCCGGTGTTCGAGCGCCGGCTCAAGGAGGCGCTGGACTGGTAGGGGCTGTCGCGTTCCCCACATCGCCGGCGCGGAATGGGGTTCGCGGCGCGGGCGTTCTAGGATGTAGTCACTCCTCCCCGTGTGCGAAAGGCCCCCCGTGTCCGAGTTCAATCCCTTTGCCTTCGAAGGCCTCACCTACGACGACGTGCTCCTGCTGCCCGGCCCGACGGACGTGATCCCTTCCGAGGCGGACACGACGACGCGCCTGACCAAGCGCATCAACATCAACATCCCGCTGCTCTCCGCCGCCATGGACACCGTCACCGAGGCCGGCATGGCGATCGCGCTCGCGCGCCAGGGCGGCATCGGCATCATCCACCGCAACCTGTCCATCGACGAGCAGGCCCGCCAGGTGGACCAGGTCAAGCGCAGCGAGTCCGGGATGATCACCGATCCCGTGACGATCGCCCCGGACGCGAGCCTCCGGGACCTCGACGACCTCTGCGGCCACTACCGCGTCTCCGGGCTGCCCGTCGTGGACGAGGACCGCAAGCTGCTCGGCATCATCACGAACCGCGACACCCGGTTCGTGCCGCGCGAGGAGTTCCTGACCACCAAGGTCTACGAGAAGATGACCCCGATGCCGCTCGTCACCGCCCGGGTCGGCGTCTCCCGCGAGGAGGTCATCGATCTGCTCGGCAAGCACCGCATCGAGAAGCTCCCGCTCGTCGACGACGCCGGGATCCTGCAGGGCCTCATCACCGTCAAGGACTTCGACAAGGCGGAGCAGTACCCGCTGGCCACCAAGGACGACGAGGGCCGCCTCCGCGTCGGCGCCGCCGTGGGCTTCTTCGGCGAGGGCTACGACCGCGCGATGGCGCTCGTGGATGCCGGCGTCGACGTCCTCGTCGTGGACACCGCGAACGGCCACAGCCAGGGCGTCCTGGACATGATCGCGCGCCTGAAGAAGGACTCCGCCTCGGCGCACGTCGACATCATCGGCGGGCAGGCGGCGACCCGCGAGGGCGCCCAGGCGCTCGTCGACGCGGGCGCCGACGCCATCAAGGTCGGCGTGGGCCCGGGCTCCATCTGCACCACCCGCATCGTCGCCGGCGTGGGCGTCCCGCAGGTCACCGCGATCTACGAGTCGGCCAAGGCCGCGATCCCCGCGGGCGTGCCGCTCATCGCCGATGGCGGCCTGCAGCACTCCGGCGACATCGGCAAGGCCCTCGTCGCCGGCGCCGACTCCGTGATGCTCGGCTCCCTGCTGGCCGGAACCGCGGAGTCCCCGGGCGACCTGGTCTTCATGAACGGCAAGCAGTTCAAGGCCTACCGTGGCATGGGCTCCCTCGGCGCCATGCAGACGCGCGGCAAGAACACGTCCTACTCCAAGGACCGCTACTTCCAGGCGGACGTGCCGAGCGACGAGAAGCTGATCCCCGAGGGCATCGAGGGCCAGGTCCCGTACCGCGGCCCGCTCTCCGCCGTCGCCCACCAGCTCGTCGGCGGCCTTCGCCAGACCATGTTCTACGTCGGCGGGCGCGACATCGCCGAGCTCAAGGCGAAGGGCAAGTTCGTCCGCATCACCGCGGCCGGGCTCAAAGAGTCCCACCCGCACGACATCATGATGACCGTCGAGGCCCCGAACTACCGGTCGCGGTAGCACTCCATGGCCCAGCCGAAGCAGCTGAAGAAGCTCGCCCGCGAGCGCATGGAGCGCACCGGGGAGAGCTACACCCAGGCCCGTAACGCCCTCCTCGCCGGGAAGCCGGAGCGCGGAGGCCGTCCCGCAGCGGCCGTCGGCCAGGGCGGCGGCCGCGGCGGCCAGCGCACGGCCGGGGACCAGGGAGTCCGGGGGCGGACCCCGGGCGGCACCTCGTCCGACGGCGCCGGACCCGGCGTCCCCGGGGAAGAGGAGCTGCCGGAATACCCGGCCCCGGACAACGTGGTCCAGTACGAATCGGGCCTCTGGCACCGCGTGCTCACCCAGGCCGGGGTGACGGACCCGCACACGGGCGCCCCGTTCAGCGAGGCGATGCTGTCCGGGCTCTCGGGCGGAATCGGCTTTATGGTCTTCACCTTCGAATACGAGCAGACGACGACGGCCACGGTCGTCACCCGCGCGCACCCGGAGCCGTTCGCCCCGACGCTCTTCGCCCGCCTCGGCGTGCCGGTCCGCGAGACCCACACGGCGAGCCGCAAGCAGGCCCTGGACCACTTGGAGGCCGGGCTCGATGCGGGCCGCGCCGTCGTCGTGCGCGTGCTCGAGGGCGCGCTGCCGTGGATCGAGGACGGGGGCGATCCGGCGGAGAGCGAGTCGGTCGACGTCGTCGTCGTGGGGGAGGAGGACGGCTTCCTGGTCGACGACGGCTCCGGCAGCCTGCGCGTCCTGGACGCCACCGAGCTCGCCGACGCGCGCGCGATGCGCAAGAAGGACCGCCACTGGCAGGCGTGGGTGCCCGAGCCCGTGTCGCCGGGAGCGAAGCACCTCCGGGCCGCCGTCCGCGAGGCCGCCGCCCACACCGCGGCCCGCATGTTGGGCGCCGCCGAACTGCCGGGCCTTCCGGCGCACTTCGCGAAGAACTTCGGCGTCGCGGGACTGGACACGTGGGCGGGCAAGCTGCGAGATACCACCACGAAGCGCGGGTGGACGGCCCTGTTCGCCGAGGAGGAGAGGCTGCGCGGCGGGCTCGCCCAGCTCGCCGGCTTCTTCGATTCGGACCGCTTCTGCGGCGCGGGCGGACTGCGCGGCCTGTATGCGGACTTCCTGGAGGAGGCCGCCGTCAGGCCGGGGCTGGAAGCGCTCGGACCCGTCGCCGGACGCTATCGGGACCTCGCCCCGATGTGGGAGGAGCTGTCCGAGCTCGTGGACCCGGACGTCGACGTGGAGGAGCGCTCCGGGCTGTTCGCACGCATGGCGGACCTCGTGGAGCGGATCGCCCGGGCGGAGGAAGCCGCGGCCCGCGAACTGCAGGAGGCCGCGGGAGGGACGGCGGGCTGACCCCGCGACCGGGCGTGACCCCCGGCACGCGGCCCGGGCCCCGGCCTCCGCGGGCGGCGCTGATAGGCTGGCCGGGTGACTTACGAGATTGAAATCGGCCGCGGAAAGCGCGGGAAGCGGGCCTATTCGCTCGACGACGTGGCGGTCGTCCCCAACCGGCGGACGCGCGACCCCCGGGACGTGTCCGTGAACTGGCAGATCGACGCCTACCAGTTCGATTCGCCGATCATCGGCGCGCCCATGGATTCGGTCATGAGCCCGGCGACGGCGATCGCGCTCGGCCGCCTGGGCAGCCTCGGCGTCCTGAACCTCGAGGGCCTCTGGACGCGCTACGAGGATCCGGCCCCCGTGCTGGAGGAGATCGTGGGCCTCGGCGCCGGGCAGGCCCGCGGCGACTTCGACCCCGCGGTCACGGCCCGCCTGCAGGAGCTCTACGCGGCCCCGATCCAGCCGGAGCTCATCACCTCCCGCCTGGCCGAGATCCGCGACGCCGGCGTCACCGTCGCCGGCTCGCTCACCCCGCAGCGCACGCAGGAGCACTACAAGACGGTGCTCGCCGCGGGCGTGGACATCTTCGTCATCCGCGGCACCACGGTCTCCGCCGAGCACGTCTCGCAGAACCAGGAGCCGCTGAACCTCAAGCAGTTCATCTACGAGCTCGACGTCCCGGTCATCGTGGGCGGCGCCGCCGGCTACACGCCCGCGCTGCACCTCATGCGCACGGGCGCGGCGGGCGTGCTCGTCGGCTTCGGCGGCGGGGCCACGGGCACGACGCGCCGCTCGCTCGGCATCCACGTCCCGATGGCGACGGCGATCTCCGACGTCGCCGCGGCGCGCCGGGACTACCTCGACGAGTCCGGGGGCCGCTACGTGCACGTCATCGCGGACGGCGGCCTCGGCACGAGCGGCGACATCGTCAAGGCGATCGCCATGGGCGCGGACGCGGTCATGCTGGGCTCCGCCCTGGCCCGCGCCGAGGAGGCCCCGGGCCGCGGCTGGCACTGGGGCGTCGAGGCGCACCACGACGCCAACCCGCGCGGCGACCGCGTGCACGTCGGCACGGTCGGCCCGCTCGAGGAGGTGCTCAACGGCCCCTCGCACCACACCAACGGCACGTCCAACCTGGTCGGGGCGCTGCGCCGTTCCATGGCCACCACGGGGTACTCCGACCTCAAGGAGTTCCAGCGCGTCGACGTCGTCGTCTCCCCCTACGAGGTGGGCTGAGCCGATGCCGCGCCGGGGAGCCGCCAACACCACGGGGAACGACGCCGGGGCCGCACCCGGCGTGCTCGGGCCCGACTTCCGCCGGACCTCGCTCCAGGAGCTGCGGGAGACGGCCGAGGAGGGCCGCGAGCTCGACCTGCTGATCGTCGGCGGCGGCGTCGTGGGCGCCGGATCCGCGCTCGACGCCGCCACGCGCGGGCTGCGCGTGGGGATCGTCGAGGCCCGCGACTGGGCCTCGGGCACGTCCTCGCGCTCCTCCAAGCTCATCCACGGCGGACTGCGCTACCTGGAGATGCTCGACTTCGCCCTGGTCCGCGAGGCCCTGCAGGAGCGCGGCCTGCTGATCGACCGGATCGCCCCGCACCTGGTCCGGCCCGTGCCGTTCCTGTACCCGCTGACCAAGCGCTTCGTCGAACGGCCCTACGTCGGCGCGGGGATCGCGCTCTACGACGCCCTCTCGATGGCCTCCGGGCACAGCCGCGGCGTCCCCATCCACAAGCACTTGAGCCGCCGCGGCACGCTGCGCAGCGCGCCGAGCCTCAAGGACGACGCGTTCGTCGGATCCATCCGCTACTACGACGCGCAGGTGGACGACGCGCGGCTCGTCGTGGACCTCGTCCGCACGGCCGCGCGCTACGGGGCGCTCGCCGCGAACCGGCTCAAGGTCGTGGACTTCCTGCGCGAGGGCGAGCGCGTCGTCGGGGCCCGGCTCGAGGACCAGGAGACGGGCGACGCGTTCGACGTCCGCGCCAAGCAGGTCGTCAACGCCACGGGCGTCTGGACGGACGAGACGCAGGCGATGGTCACGGACCGCGGCCAGCTCAAGGTCCGGGCGTCCAAGGGCATCCACCTCGTGGTCCCGCGCGACCGCTTCCAGTCCACCGTCGGCATGATCCTGCGCACGGAGAAGTCCGTGCTCTTCGTCATCCCGTGGGGACGGCACTGGATCATCGGCACCACGGACACCGAATGGACGCTCGACAAGGCCCACCCGGCGGCCTCGAGCAAGGACATCGACTACCTCCTGGAGCACGTGAACCGCATCCTCAAGCGCCCGCTGACGCGCGAGGACGTCGAGGGCGTCTACGCGGGGCTGCGGCCCCTGCTGGCGGGGGAGAGCGATTCGACCGCGAAGCTCTCCCGCGAGCACGTCGTCGCCCACCCCGTCCCGGGTCTCGTCGTCGTGGCCGGCGGGAAGTACACGACCTACCGGGTCATGGCCAAGGACGCCGTGGACGAGGCCGTGCGCACCATGGACCTCAACGCCCCCGACTCGTGCACGGAGACCATCCCGCTGCTCGGCGCCGAGGGCTACCGGGCCGCCTGGAACAGCCGCCACCGCCTCGCCCGCGCGGCCGGCGTGCATGTGGCCCGCGTGGAGCACCTGCTGCAGCGCTACGGCTCGCTGACCCGGGAGGTGCTGGACCTGATCTCGGCCGACCCGGAGCTCGGGGTCCCGCTGCCCGGGGCGGACGACTACCTGGCCGCCGAGGTCGTCTACGCGACGACCCACGAGGGCGCCCGCCACATCCACGACGTGCTCACGCGGCGCACCCGGATCTCGATCGAGTCCTGGGACCGCGGCATCAAGGCCGCACCCGTGGTCGCGCGCCTCATGGCGCCGCTGCTGGGCTGGTCCGAGGAGCAGACGGAGCGCGAGGTCAAGCACTACACGGCCCGGGTCGAGGCGGAGCGCGCGAGCCAGGAACAGCCCGACGACGTCTCCGCGGACAAGACGCGGATGAACGTCGAGGACATCGTCCCCGTGCGGGAGGCCTGAGCCGTGCCCGGATTCGACGAGCTCACCGCCGCCGGCCAGGAACTGACCGAGCCTGCGCTCGTGGTCCTGGACCTCGAGGCCGCCGACCGCGACGAGGCCACCGCGATCCTGGCCCGCCGCCTCGCCGATGCCGGCCGCATCGACGACTACGAGGGCTTCCTCGAAGAGGTCCGCCGCCGCGAGCACCAGCTGGCCACGGGCCTGCCGGGCGGCGTCGGGATGCCCCACGCGAGGACCCGGCACGCCGCCCAGGTGAGCATCGCCGTCGGAATCACCGCCTACGGGCACTCGCTGGACTTCGGCGCCTCCGACGGACCCGCGACCGTCGTGCTGCTCCTGGCCACGCCCGCCGACAGCTTCTCCCTGCACCTGCAGCTGCTCGCAGCGCTCGCCCGGAGCCTGTCCAAGCAGGGCTTCCGCGAATCCCTGCGCCGGGCGTACGATCCCGAGGTCATCGCCGAGCTGATCAACTCCACCGTGGACTTCGGCGCCGTCTGAGGCCCCGGGCGCCGAGGCGCATTCGGAGTTCTACAGGCAATCGAAGTAGGCTGGTACGGTGCTGCGAACCGCCCTGAAACCCCAGTGGATCCTGGCCCTCGTGGGCGCCCTGGCGGTGGCGAGCGTGTTCGTGCTCCTGAGCCAGTGGCAGTTCGACCGCTCGCAAAGCGAGGCCCCGCCGCCCGTGACCACGACCGAGACGCCCGTCGAGCTCACCGCCCACTTCGAGCCCTTCCGCCCCATGCTCGCCGCGGACGCGGACCAGGTGGTCACCGCGAGCGGCCGCTTCCTGCCGCAGGAGCAGGTGCTCGTCGCCCACCGCATCGACGAGGGCCGCGAGGGGTACTGGGTCGTGGCCCCGTTCTCCGTCGACGACGCCCCCGGGGACGCGGCGATCGCCGTCGTCCGCGGCTGGCAGCCCGATCCGACCCCGCCGGGGCCCGCCCCCGAGGGGGAGCTCGAGGTCACCGGACGCCTGCTGCCCACCGAGGCGCCGCTCGACCAGGCCCCGGTCGACGGCGCCTACGCCTCGCTCTCCGTCGCCCAGCTGATCAATCTCTGGGATGTCGACGCCTACAGCGGATTCCTCGCCGCGTTCGACGTCCGGACCGCCGCCGGCGAGGACGCCGGGGCCGTCGCGACCGGGCTCGACGCCATCGAGATCGGCCCGCAGCCGCAGGAGCGCCAGGTCAACTGGCTCAACGTGTTCTACGGGATCGAGTGGGTCGTCTTCGCCGGGTTCGCCGTGTTCCTCTGGTGGCGCCTCGTCGTGGACGACTACCGGCGCGAGCAGGAAGAGCTCGCCGACGAGGACGAGGACGACCTCGCGGCCACCACCGATCTCGACGCCGACGCCCGCCAATCCACCGATTCCCGATCCGAGGACCAGTAGTGACCCAGCCCAGCCCCGCCCCGCGCCCCGCCGGCAAGAAGCGCCGCTTCGCCGGGACTCCCGCGCAGATCCGTTCCGCCGCCGGCTTCTACAAGGTCCTCGCCTACGCCACGGGCGTGATGCTCCTCCTCGTGGTCGTCGAGATGGTCGCCAAGTACGGCTTCGGGGCCGAGATCGTCGCGGGCGGCACCACGGCCGAGGGTGCGTCGAACGTCCTGGGCTTCCTGCCCGAGGACTCCTTCACCGGCGGGGTCAACCTCTCCTCCGTGGTGCTGATCGTCCACGGCTGGATGTACGTCGTGTACCTGATCGCGGACTTCCGCCTGTGGTCGCTCATGCGCTGGCCGTTCATGCGCTTCATCACGATCGCCCTCGGCGGCGTCGTACCGCTGCTGTCCTTCTTCATGGAGAAGCGCGTGCACGGCGAGGTCGAGCGCGAGCTGGCCGAGCACCCGCAGGCCGCCAAGCGCTACTAGGCCCCGTCCCGTCGACTAAGGTAGAGCCCGTGACCAACCCAGCTCCCGCCACCGAACACCGCCCCGTCCTGGTCGTCGACTACGGCGCCCAGTACGCGCAGCTGATCGCCCGCCGCGTCCGCGAGGCCCACGTGTACTCGGAGATCGTCCCCCACACCTTCACGACCGGGCAGATCCTGGCCAAGGACCCTGCCGCGATCATCCTCTCCGGAGGCCCCTCCAGCGTCTACGCCGACGGCGCACCGCGCGTCGGCGCCGAGCTGTTCGAGGCCGGAGTTCCCGTCCTCGGCATCTGCTACGGCTTCCAGGCCATGGCCAACGCCCTCGGCGGCACGGTCGCCAAGACGGGCCTGCGCGAGTACGGCGCCACGGACGCGAGCTCCACGGGGGACTCCCGGTCCCTGCTCTCCGGCCTGCCCGCGAGCCAGAACGTCTGGATGAGCCACGGCGACTCCGTGCAGGAGGCCCCCGAGGGCTTCGACGTCCTCGCCTCCACCGCCGGCGCACCCGTCGCCGCGTTCGCGAACGAGTCCAAGCGGCTCTTCGGCGTCCAGTGGCACCCCGAGGTCAAGCACTCGGTCTACGGCCAGCGCGTCATCGAGAACTTCCTCTTCAACGGGGCGGGCCTCGAGCCGGACTGGACCACGGGCAACATCGTGGAGGAGCAGGTCGAGCGGATCCGCGAGCAGGTCGGCACCGGCCGTGCCATCTGCGGCCTCTCCGGCGGCGTCGACTCCGCCGTCGCCGCGGCCCTCGTCCAGCGCGCCATCGGCGACCAGCTGACATGCGTGTTCGTCAACCACGGCCTGCTCCGCGAGGGCGAGGCCGAGCAGGTCGAGCGCGACTTCGTCGCCGCCACGGGCGCCAAGCTGTACGTCGCCGACGAGCAGGAGCGCTTCCTGAACGCCCTCGCCGGCGTCACCGACCCGGAGGAGAAGCGCAAGATCATCGGCCGCGAGTTCATCCGCGCGTTCGAGGCCTCCGAGGCCGCGATCATGGCCGACGCCGCCGAGAGCGGGGAGCCCGTGCGCTTCCTCGTCCAGGGCACGCTGTACCCGGACGTCGTCGAGTCCGGCGGCGGCGAGGGTGCGGCGAACATCAAGAGCCACCACAACGTCGGCGGCCTGCCCGAGGACCTGCAGTTCGAGCTCGTGGAGCCGCTGCGCACCCTCTTCAAGGACGAGGTCCGCGCGGTGGGCGCCCAGTTGGGACTGCCCGCCGAGATCGTCCAGCGCCAGCCGTTCCCGGGCCCCGGCCTGGGCATCCGCATCATCGGCGAGGTCAACGAGGAGCGCCTGGAGCTGCTGCGGAAGGCGGACGCGATCGCCCGCGACGAGCTGACCGCTGCGGGCCTGGACCAGGAGGTCTGGCAGATGCCCGTCGTGCTCCTCGCGGACGTCCGCTCCGTGGGCGTGCAGGGCGACGGCCGCACCTACGGCCACCCGATCGTGCTGCGCCCCGTGTCCTCCGAGGACGCGATGACGGCCGATTGGTCCCGCCTGCCCTACGATCTGCTGGCCCGGATCTCCAACCGGATCACCAACGAGGTCGACGGCGTGAACCGCGTCGTGCTCGACGTGACGAGCAAGCCGCCGGGCACCATCGAATGGGAGTAGGCCCGGCGTCCTGACGCCGGATCGGCCGGGACGACGGCCGCGGGAGGGGAGGGGCGCAGGCTCCTCCCCTCGCCGTTTCCCGGGACGCCGAGCCGATTGCCCGCCTGGGCGAGTGTTTCGTTCGGCCGCTCGAGGCGGCGAGTCCAGTAGTTTAGAGAGTGCGTCCGGCTAGGGCAGGCCCGCGGCGCAAGAGCTAGGAAGGCGGTATTCCCGTGCGAGGGACTCAGGAGGGTGCGTCGGCGCTGGCCGGTTGGCTGGAGAAGCTGGGGCCGGGAGCCGGGACGGACACGCTGCTGCGGTTCGCCGGTTCGCCGTCGAACAGCATCGACATCACGCACGCGCACCCCTCGGGGCTCGCGCAGTTCCTCGCGGGGCGGCGCACGCGGCTGTCCATGCTGCTGCGGGACCAGGACGTCTTCCTCGCCGGCAAGCGCACCGCGCGCGCCCTGCGCGCCAAGATCCAGGAGCTCTCCGAGGACCGCGGGATCGACGTCGGCTACCTCGCGTCCGGCCTCGTCACGTGGCGCGCGACCGTCGACGGCCGTTCCGAGCAGTTCAGCGCGCCCGTGATGCTCGGCCGGATCGCGCTCACCGCGCGCGACGGCCAGGACGACTACGAGCTCCAGCTCACCGGGCGCGCCCAGGTCAATCCGGCGCTCGTGCGGTACTTCGCCGAGGCCCACGGCCTGCGCATCGACGTCGAGGCCCTCGCCGCCGCGGCCTACATGACCGCCCGCTTCGACCCGCGCCAGGCCATGGACACCCTGCGCGAGCAGCTGTCCCCGATCCCGGGAACGGTCGTCGAGCACCGGCTCCTGGCCTCGACGTTCGCCGACCTCGCCGACCCGGCGGACCCGGACCGGCTGGATCCGTCCCACCCCGTCGTCGCCAGCCTCCTGGCCGCCGACGCCGGGGAAGAGGTCGAGGTCCCCGATCCGGGGATCACCGTGCTCAGCAGCGACGAGCGGGACCCGGCCGACGAGATGCTGGTCCTCGACGCCGACGCGAGCCAGCAGGAAGTGCTCGACCTCGTCGAGGCGGGGGAGTCCCTCGTGGTCTCCAGCCCGCCGGGAACGGGCCAGACCCAGACGGCCGTCAACGCGGCCGCCCTCCTGGCCGGGCAGGGCAAGCGCGTCCTCGTGGTCGCGGAGCGCCGCTCGACGGCCGAGGCGTTCACGGAGCGCCTCGACTCGCTGCAGCTGGGCAGCCTCGCGCTGCGGATGTCGCCCGAGACCGGGCCGGAGCAGCTGCGCCGCCAGCTCACCGCCGCGATCCTGCGCAACGAGCGGGCCACCGAACCGCAGCTGGAGAAGCTGCACAAGAACCTGGTCTCGCACCGCCACGCCCTCCTGGACCACGTCCGCTCCCTGCACACCACGCGCCAGCGCTGGCGCTGCTCGCCGTATCAGGCCATGCAGGAACTCGCCCGGCTGACCGCACTCGACCCGGCGCCGTCGACGACGGTGCGGCTGAAGCGCTCCGTGCTCGACAGCATCACCGACCGCCAGGAGACCTCGGCGCGGCTCAAGCGTGCCGCCGAGGTCGGCAGCTTCAGCGTCGAGACGACGCGCAGCCCGTGGTTCGGCGCGCGGCTGCGCAACCGCAAGGACACCGAGGACGCCCTCGGCCTCGCCCGCAGCCTGAGCGGGGACCTGCCCGGCCTGCGCACCACCATGAAGGAAGTGGCAGGGCACTCGGAGATCACCCTCGGCACCACGTTCATCGAGTGGGGGGAGCAGCTCGAGCTCCTCGTCGCGGTGCGGGGCAGCCTGGACAAGTTCGAGCCGGACATCTTCGACCGCTCCGTCGAGGACCTCATCTCCGCGACCGCGACGTCCGCGTGGCGGCGCGACCGCGGCGTCGAGATGTCCTCGATCACGCGCTCTCGCCTCCGCCGCGTCGCCAAGGAGTACGTGCGCCCCGGCGTGCACATCGCCGACCTGCACGCCTCGCTCCAGGACGTCCAGGTCCAGCGCGGGCTGTGGTCCCGCTACGCCACGAGCCAGCGCCACCCGACCGTGCCGACCGGCCTGCTGGAGCTGAACAAGGCCTACCGCGACGCCGACGAGCGCCTGCACCGCCTGGCCGACGCCCTGGCCCGCGTGGACAAGAAGGACGCCCTGCACCGGCTTCCGATCGACACCCTCGTCGAGCGGCTGCAGGCCCTCGTGGCCGACGCCGAGGCGCTCGAGGTCCTGCCCGAGCGGACGCTGCTCCAGGAGCAGCTGCGCAACCAGGGCCTCGAGGAGCTCCTCGTGGACCTCGCCGAGCGCGAGGTCGGCCCCGACGAGGTCGCCGCCGAGCTGGACCTCGCCTGGTGGCAGTCCGCCCTCGAGGCCATGATCAGCGGCGACGACTACCTGGCGATGGCCGACGGCAAGAAGCTGCGCCGGCTCGAGGCCGAGTACCGGCTGGCCGACAACACGCACATCGCCTCCGGCGCCTCGCGCCTGTGCTGGCTCCTGGCCCAGCGGTGGAAGGCCGCGCTGGCCGACCACCGGGCCGCGTCCCGGGAACTGCGTGCCATGCTCAAGGACGGCGAACCGTCCATCGAGGCGCTGTGCGGCCTCGGCGCCCCGCTCGTGACGTCGCTGCTGCCGCTGTGGATCGGATCGCCGCTGCAGATCCCCGCGGCCGTGCCGGCCGAGACGCGCTTCGACGCGGTGATCCTGCTCGATGCGGACGCGCTCTCCCTCCGCGCGGCGATCGGCTCCATCAGCCGTTCCGGGCAGGTCGTGGCGTTCGGCGACGCGCTGCTCGGCGCGCCGCGGTCCTTCCAGGTCTCGGTGGATCCCACCGCGTCGCTGCGTGGGCCGGCGGAACCGGTCTCGACGTTCACCGCGTTGGCCGGGGTCCTGCCGCTGCGCCGCCTCGACACCGTCTACCGCGGGGTCGACGAGGGCCTGACGGAGGCGCTTGGCGATGCCTACTACGAGGGACGGCTGCGCCGGCTCCCCGCCGCGCGGGGCCTCTCCGGGCAGTCGCCGGCGCTGACCGTGGAGTACGTTGCGGACGGCACGGGCCTGCCCGCGGCCGGCGCCGAGGCCGTCGAGACGACGGTCGCCGAGGTCAACCGGGTCGTGGACCTGGTCTTCGCCCACGCGCGCCGCCGCCCGGACCTCTCCCTCGCCGTCGTGGCCGGGAACCAGCGCCACGCGGCCCGGATCGCCGAGGCGATCCAGGTCCAGCTGCCCAACTACCCGTGGGCCGTCGAGTTCTTCCGCGGCTCCGGCGAGAAGTTCCAGGTCTCCTCCGTCGAGCGCGCCCACGGGCTGGTCCGCGACGCGGTCGTGTTCTCGCTCGGCTACGGGCGCACGCCGCACGGCAAGGCCGTGCACGACTTCGGCCCGTTGTCCGGGACGCGCGGCGACGAGCTGTTCGTCACCGCCGTCACCCGCTCCCGGGCCCTGCTCCACCTGGTCACCTCGCTCAAGCCCGAGGACCTCGACCCGGACCGGATCAAGGGAGGAGCGTCGCGCTTCATCGAGCTCGTCGGGCGTGTGCTCTCCGGGTCTTCCGGCGTCTCCGGCGACGGGGAGGCGCTCGGCGATCCACTCGTGGCGGACCTCAAGGCGCGGCTCGAGGAACGCGGCGCGCGCGTGGCGCCGAGCCACCGTGGCGTCCTCGACCTCGCGGCCCAGGCCCCGGACGCCGACGCCGCGGACACCCCGCCGCTCGCGATCGTCTCCGACGGCACGCAGCAGTACCGGTCCATGACCGTGCGCCAGCGCAGCCGCCTGCGCCCGCAGCAGCTCGAGGCCCTCGGCTGGCGCTACGTGCCGCTGTGGACGATCGACGTCTTCAGCGATCCGGGATCGATCGCCGACGCGCTCGCCGCGTCGCTTGACCTCGGCCCGGTGGCGGCCGACGAGCGGGAGGGAGCGGCCGTGTCCGCAGCCGGCAAGACGTCAGCAGCCGTGGACGGGACGTCCCGTGTGGGCCGCCGCGCCGCCACGGGAGGAACCTCGGTGGCGGGGACGACGGAGCCGACCGCGGCCGGGTCGACTGCGGGTCCGGCAGGGTCCGGAACCCAGCCGATCGGACGACGGGCGGCCGAGAGCGTGTTGCCGCGCCGCGCCGCGGAGGACGATCCCCGCGCGTGGGGGGACTCCTCCGAGGACCGCGACCGCTGGCTGCTGGAGCAGCGACCGCCGCACTGGGGCTGAGCCAGCCCACCGCGACGGCCGAGCCGCAGGCGGGCGCGGGCCCCGGGACCGGGCCGAGACCCTCGGCCCGGACGACGGGAGCCCGGACGACGGCGGCCGGAGGCTACGGCGGGCCCTCCGCGGCCACGAGGACCAGGAAGATCCTCCCGCGCGTTCCGGCGCCGGCGAGCTCAGCTGACTGTTCCCGATCCGCGCCCAGCACCACCATGCCGCCCGTGGAGGCGCCCTGCCCGCCGAGCCAGGCTCCGGCGTCGTTCCCCGTGGGCACCCAGAGCACCGGGACGCGCCGGGCGAGCACCGTGGACTCGACGGGCCGCTCGTAGCCGTTGCCCTCGCTCAGGACCACGTCCACGAGCTGTCCGGGGGAGAGCAGTGCCACCGTCTCGGGGTCGCTCGGGTGCACCGGCACCGCGACCGTTCCCGGACGCGTTCCCGTCAGCAGGCCGGGCCCCACGAGCATCGCCTCCGAGACGGGCGAGCCGGCGGCGAGCGGGACCGCGAGCTGGCTTCCCGCGACCCGCGCGGGATCCGCGATGAGATCCGGCGGCAGCGCGGCCTCGGCCAGCTCGACGAGCTCGACGTCTCCGGCGCCCACGACCGCGCCCGTCGGCAGCTCACGCGCCGCGACGACGACGGGCACCTTCTCGGCGCGCTCCGGGGCCAGCGCCGCGAGGGCGGAGGCGACCGCGAGCGCCGCGAGTGCCGCCGCGAGGGGCCGGCGGTAGACGGAGAGCAGCTCGCGCCATGAGCGACGGTAGGGGACGGGCCCGCGCGGAGCGGAGCGCAGGCCGGCGGGGGCGGGGAGGAACCTCATGCCTCCAGTGAGCCACACCCGAAACGACGGCGGACCGCCCACACCGCATGGTGTGGACGGTCCGCCGGGACATCGGGGGTGTGGAGGGCGTTCGCCTCCGGGGCGGCCCTGTGGTCAGGAGGCCGCGGAGGCCGCCGCGGGCGCCGGGCTCGAGGACGTGGATCCGCCCGAGGGGGAGGCGCCGGTGGACGGGGAGCCGGACGCGGAGGAGGCGGAGTCCGTCGTCGAGGCGGCGGGAGCGGAAGCGCTCGAGCCGCCCCGGGAGTCCGTGCGGTAGAAGCCCGAGCCCTTGAAGACGACGCCGACGCTGTTGAACTTCTTCCGCAGCGAGCCCCGGCACTCGGGGCAGACGGTGAGCGAGTCGTCGCTGAAGGACTGGACGGTCTCGAACTCGTGCGTGCAGTCCTTGCAGGCGTAGGCGTAGGTCGGCATGGGTTCCTCCGGAGGCTTCGACGGTCGGACCGGGCGCGCCGCGGGGGAACCACCGGGGTCCTCCAAGGTTGGCACTCGCCGTATCCGAGTGCCAATTCTACACGAGCGTCCTACGCGAGGGGCCCGTCCGGCGGCAGCGGGGGAGCGAACCACGTGAATCCGTCGGCCGTCACGACACCGTCGACCCGGCGGTCCAGCGCGTCCACCTCGAACGAGCCGGCCGGGAGCAGCTCGTGCCGGTAGACGGACGCCAGGAGCACGGGCCGGGCCGGAAGCGCGTCGAGAGAGGCGATGAAGCGGTCGTAGTAGCCCCCGCCCTGGCCCATCCGGGCACCGCTCGAATCCACGAGCTGGGCGGGAACCAGGACGACGTCGGTGCGGGCCATCGAGCGCACGTCCTCCCGCGTGCCGATCGGCTCGTCGATCGGCGCCACGGCGCTGCGGCCCATCGGCACGCCGGGGTGCCAGCGGACCCAGGAGAGGAGGCGTTCCGGCTCGCAGACGGGCACCACCACGGCGAATCCGCGCGCGTGCAGCTCCGCGTTCAGGGGCCCCGTCGGCGGTTCCGCGCCGTAGGAGAGCACGCTCGCCACGCGGCGGCGTGGAGCCGCCTCCTCGAGCCACGGCAGCAGATGGGCCGCGATGCGCGCGGCCTCGGCGTCCCGCGCGGGTGCGCCCAGGACCCTGCGCCGTGCGCGGTAGAGGGTCCGGGCGTCGTCCTTGGTCAGCATGTCCACGAGCCCATCGTAGGCTCGGGCGCGGTTATGCTGGCCCCATGTCACGCGCAGCCCCCTGGTGGCCGGCCGTCCTCGACGGCGGCGACGTGCTGCTGCGCCCGCTGCGCCGCTCGGACCAGGCCGAATGGACGGCCGTGCGGCGGCGGAACCACGACTGGCTCAAGCCCTGGGAGGCCACGCTCCCGAACCCGGACGGCCGGCTCCCGAGCTTTTCCCAGATGGTCCGCTCGCTCAACGGGCAGGCCCGCCTCGCCCAGGCGCTCCCGTGGGTCGTCTGCGTGCGGGAGCCGACCCGCCGTGAGCCTGCGATCGCCGGCCAGGTCACGGTCTCGGGCATCACCTGGGGCTCGGCCCTGGGCGCGTCGATCGGCTACTGGGTCGATGGCGCGCGGGCCGGCAACGGGCTGGCCCCCGACGCCGTCGCCCTGGCCGCCGACTTCTGCTTCGGCACCCTGGGGCTGCACCGGCTGGAGATCAACATCCGTCCGGAGAACGCCCCGAGCCTGCGCGTGGCCGAGAAGCTCGGCTTCCGCGACGAGGGGGTGCGCGAGCGCTTCCTGCACATCGACGGGGCCTGGGCGGACCACCGGACGTTCGCCCTGACGGCCGGCGAAGAGCCCGCCCGGCACCTCCGTGGATGGCGGGAAAACGCCTGATCAGCGGACACACCGGGGACAATCCCGGGCCGCGGCGCGCACGGGACGTAACGTCGTGCGTGTGGATGTGCGAATCGAGAGCTCCGCGGTCCTCGTGGCCATGGTCGGACTGCTGGTCGCGTTCGTCGTCCCCGGACTGCTTCGATCCGCGCCCCCCGCGGAACGGCGCTCCACACGCCCAGCCCGCCCACGGAGGAAGACCATGGCCACCGCAGCACCCCGTCCCGCAGCTGCCCGGACCGCGCCCCTGCGTCTGCGCTACGACCGCCTCGCGGTCGCCGGCGCCGGAGCCGTCTCGCTCCTCGCCTTCCCCGTGACCGGGATCCTCGCGCTCGCGGGCGTCGTCTCCGGCGTCCTCCCCCTCGCCGCCCTCGCCCTGGCCGTCGCGAGCTTCGTCGCCCTGCGCGCGCTCGCCGTCCGCAGCCGCCGACGCCGTTCGCTGGCCCGCATGGAGGCGGCCTTCGCCGAGGCCATGAGCGCCGTGCCCGCGCCGGCGCCGCGGCGCGAAACCGAGCTCTTCGACGCCCAACCGGCCCGTCCGGCCGAGTCCGTGCCGACGCTCACCGAGCTGCGCGCCGAGGCCCGTCGCGTCGCCGCGGGCACCGCGTCCGCCACGTGGGATCCCGTCGAGGTCCCGCGCCCGGCCTACGTCTCCGCCGCGAAGGCCGAGCGCCCGGCCCCCGCCCCGCTGCCCGTCCCGGAGCAGAAGAAGCCGCAGCACGTCACGAGCATCCTCGCCGACACCCGCGTCAAGGCGGCCGAATCGGCCGAGCAGGCCGCGGGCCGCACGGCCGTCGCCACCGTGGCACCCGCCCGTCCGCAGCAGCCGCGCATCAACCTGGATGCCGTGCTGCAGCGCCGCCGCGCCTGATCCCGGGACCGTGGCGGTTCCGGCGCCCCGATCCTCCGGCTGGCCGGAGGACCGCCAGCTCGCGTTCCTCCAGGAACATGCCGCGGAGCTCATCGACGCCGCGCTCGCCCAGGAGCGTCCGGCCCCCGACGGACTGCCGGCCGCCTGCCCCGCCCCGCCGCTCCAGGTCCAGCTCCAGCACCGGCCCGGGGCCGGCATCAGCGCCCTCTACGAGCTGCCGTGGGAACGCGGCGGGGGCTTCATCGGGCTGACCACCGAGCCCGTCGGCCCCGTTCCCGGCACCGTGTCCGTCGAGGTGCCGGCCGGGGAGGAGTCCGACGCCGGATCGCTCACCGTGCACTTGTGGCGCCATCCGGACGATCCGCGGCTTCCGGGACTCGCGCTCGCCGCCTCGCCCGAGCGCGTGGCCGGGCACTGGGGCGCCGAGGGGCGGTTGGAGAAGATCGAGACCGTCACCTACCGGCCGCTGCGCCGCGCCGTGCTGCGGGCGGAGTTCGTCCTCCCCGGCCCCCTCTCCGTGCGCCGGCGCGTCTACCTCAAGGTCATGCGGCCGCCGCTCGCAGCCGAGCTGCACCACCGGCACACGCTCCTGGCTGCGGCGGGCCTGCCCGTTCCGCGCCCGCTCGGGGACCCGGTGCTGGACGTCGTGGCGCTCGGCGAGGCGCCCGGCGTCCCGCTCTCGCGCTCCCTGCTGTCCGACGGGGCGGCCGGCGTGGATCCGGCGGTACTGACCGCGCTCCTGGACGGCCTCCCGCCGGAGGTGCTCGAGCTGCCCCGGCGTCCCGCGTGGTCGGACCGGCTGCGGCACTACGCCTCCGCGGCCGCCGTCGCGCTGCCCGCGCACGAGGAGCGGATCGGCCGCCTCCGTTCCCGGCTCGGGCGGCTGCTCGATTCCACGGACCGCGGACCGGTGGTGCCTTCCCACGGCGACTTCTACGAGGCGAACCTGCTCATGGACGGCTCCCGCGTCTCCGGCCTGCTCGACGTCGACTCGGTGGGGCCCGGCCACCGCGTCGACGACCTCGCGTGCTTCCTGGGCCACCTCGCCGTCCTCCCGGCCGTCGACGCCCGGTATGTGCACGTGCCCGCCGCCGTGGACCGTTTCGGGGCGGCGTTCGAGGACGGCGTCGACCGGCGCGCGCTGTGGACGCGGGCCGCGGCCGTGGCGGTCTCGCTCGTCGCCGGCGCACGCACGCCGGGGGCGACGGGGTGGGAGCCCTCGGCCAGGGCCCGCCTCGCCGCGGCCGAAGCGCTGCTCGAGCGCCTCTGATCCGGGGCGTTCCCCGGGACTGCCGCCGCGCGCCGGGCGCCGCGGCTCAGATGAGAGCCTTCTCATCCGGTTCTCCTCTTGCTCTCATGCCCGCTCTCCACACTGGAAGGGAAGCAGAAGCCACCACCGGCCCGCAGGGGCCGGACGGATCACGGAGGACATCATGAAGAACCGCAGTTTCTGGACCATCACCGGGGCGCTCGGCGTCGTCGCCGTCGGAGCCGGGGCCGCCGTGGCCGACACCGACCTCTTCAACGGCACGCAGGACCTCGGGTCCGGCATCCAGGTCTCGCCGGCCGCAGAAGGTGGAACGGCGACGCAGCCCGCCCGCGAGCCCGCCGCCGAGATCACGCCCGCGACCCTGAAGGACAGCGACTTCACGCAGCGCGGCGCCTCCGCCGCCTCCCCGGCCAGCCCCGGCTCCCCGGCGACCGCCGCCTCCCCGGCCAGCGCGCCGAGCCCTGCCAGCCCGGCCAGCGCGCCGAGCCCGGCCAGCCCGGCCAGCCCCGCGTCCGCCGCGAGCCCCGCCAGCCCGGCGTCGGCGGCGAGCCCGGCCTCGCCTGCGAGCCCCGTCTCCGCAGCAAGCCCCGTGAGCCCGGTGTCCCCGGCCTCGGCAGCCTCAGCCCAGAGCGCCCCCAGCGCAGGCTCCGCCGACTGATCCCCGGACACCCTCCCGCCGCGGCGGCCCGGTTCCTCCCCCCAGGGAACCCGGCCGCCGCGGCCTTCGTGCGTGGGGGAGGAACCCGGCCGCGTCAGGCCTTCGAAGCGAGGCGGTAGCCCATGCCCCGGACCGTCTCGAAGCGGTCGGCACCGAGCTTGTTGCGCAGGTAGCGCACGTAGACGTCCACGACGTTCGAGGCCGGGTCGAAGTCGTAGCCCCAGACCCTCGAGAGCAGCTGCTCCCGGCTGAGCACTTGTCCCGGGTTGCGCAGGAACGCCTCGGCGAGTGCGAACTCCCGGGCGGAGAGGTCCACGCCCTGCCCGTCGGCCTCCACGCGGCGGGAGCGCAGGTCCAGGACCAGGCCCTCGTGCTCGAGCCGGTCTTGTCCGGCCCCGTTGGCCTCGGGGCGCAGGCGCAGCCGGACGCGCGCGAGCAGCTCCTCGAAGCGGAACGGCTTGGCCATGTAGTCGTCGGCGCCGTTCTCGAGGCCCTGCACGGTGTCGTCGACGCTCGAGCGGGCCGTCAGGATGACCACCGGCACGTCATTGTGCCCGGCGCGGATCTGCCGCAGGACCTCGAATCCGTCGAGGTCGGGCAGCCCCAGGTCCAGGACGACGAGCTCGAAGTCCCCGGTCTGTGCCAGGTACAGCCCTTCCTGCCCGGTCTCGGCCACGGTGGGCTGGAAGCCGGCGGAGCGCAGCCCCTTGGATACGAACGAGCTGATGCGCTGCTCGTCCTCAATGATCAGGATCTGGCTCACGGGCCTGCCTTTCGGTCTCCGGTGCGTCGCTGCCGCCTGCGGGCAGGTCCAGGTAGAAGGTCGAACCGACGCCGGGCGTCGACTGCACGCTCACGGTACCGCCGTGCGCTGCGGCGATGGCGTCGACGATGGTCAGGCCGAGGCCGGACCCCTCCGCGCGGCTGCCGTTGGAGCCGCGCGCGAAGCGCAGGAAGATCTCCTCGCGGTCCTCGGGGCGGATGCCCACGCCCTCGTCGCGGACCCAGAGCCGCAGGGTGTCCCCGAGCAGCGCTGAGCCGAGGGCCACGGTGGAGCCATCGGCGGAGAACTTCACCGCGTTCTGGCACAACTGCAGCATGGCCTGGGTGATCCGGCGCGGGTCCAGCTGCACGGTGCCGTGGCCGCGCTGCTCCACGATCCAGCGCCGCTCGCCGAGGGCCGCGGCCTTGTCCACGACGTCGTCGAGCAGGTGGTCCAGCTCCACCGTGCCGTGTTGGACGAAGTCGGCGCGGTCGGACTTCGCGAGCGTCACGAGGTCCTCCACGAGCAGCCCCATGCGGTCCAGTTCGTCGAGCGCGATCGCCCGGCTCTGGGCCACGTCCTCGGGATCGTTGTTGTCCTGAAGCTCGAGGTGGCCCTGGATGATGGTGATCGGGGTGCGCAGTTCGTGCCCGACGTCGTCGAGCAGCTGGCGCTGGGAGCCGAGCGCGGCCTGGAGCCGGTCCAGCATGTGGTTGAAGGTCCGGGACAGGTCGGCGAGGTCGTCCGTTCCGGAAACCGTCAGCCGCCGGTCGAGGTCGTGCTCCGTGATGTTCTCGGCGGTGGTGCGCAGCTGCCGCAGCGGCTGCAGCAGGCGCGAGACCAGGAAGCCGCCGAGCAGGGTCGCGAGCATCAGCGCGGCGATCCCGGCGCCGAAGAACACGGCGTAGGACTGGTTGAGCTCGGCGAGCTCGGCTTCGGAGTCGTAGGCGAGGACGAACAGCATGGGAGCCTCGTCGCCCTCGAGCTGGACGGGCAGCACGACCAGCCGGTAGTTCGTGGCGGTCGTGGTGAGGTTGTGCAGCGTCACGCGCTCGGGAGCCCCGGCGCCGATGACGGCGTCGACGAGCTGCCGGTCCTGCTCGAGCCGCAGCGACACGGACTCGGGGGCCTGCCAGCGCACGCCCGTGGGGTTCAGCGCCATGAGCCCCTCGTTGGCGGCGGGCAGCGTGCGCTGCATCGCGAGGTAGACGAGGTCCTCCGCGAGCGTGAACGGCTGCCCGGTCTCCGGTGAGACGCCGCCCTCGGCGAGTACGCGGAACTCGCGGACGGAGCGGGCGAGGGAGTCGTCGATGCGCGCCGCGACCTGGCTGCGCTGGAGGCCGTAGGAGGTGGCCCCGGCGACGACGAGCGTCAGGAGCGCCAGCAGGATCATGGACGTCAGCAACCGCGCCCCCACCGAGCCGCGGACGAGCATCGAATCGCCCCGGCCCCTGCTCCGCGCGCGCTCAGGCATCGGTCCCCGCGCATCCCCGGCGGGAGGACGGGCCCTGCTGGGGCCGGTCAATCGTCGTCATCGTCATCGTCATCGTCGTCGTCATCATCGTCGTCGTACTCGACCGGCGGCGCGGGCCGCACGGGGACGGCGGTGCGCGGGGGCGCCGGGCGCTGGGTCGTCGGTGCGGGCGTGGGAGGGGCCGAGCTCGAGGGCGACGGCGAGGGGTCCGGGGTGCCGGAGCCGGTGGCGGAGGACGACGGGGCCGGTGCCTCGGTGGACGACGGCTCCGACGGGCTGCCGTTGCCTCCCCCGGCGGGGGCGCCGCTGTGGTTGACCGCGGGGCCGAGGTCCACGGGACGGGGATCGGCGAGCGTGCTGCCCAGGATGAAGCCGACCGCGAGGACGGCGACGGCCACGATGGCGGTCAGGTAGGGCTGGATGCTGCGCGGGGCCATGGACATCATTAAACGCACCGCACATGAGATGAAGATGAGAAGCGCACGCTAGGCCTCCGGCCCGTCCCCGGGGGCTTCCACTCCGGCGTCCCGCAGCGCCTGCTCCGCGGCCTCCCGTGCCTCGCGCGCCTGGACGGGCAGGCCCATGGCGGCGAGGACGTCGGCCAGACCGCGCTGCGCCGCGTAGACGTGGGCCACGCTCTCGTGGTGCTCGGCGGCCGTCAGCCGGTACAGGCGCACGGCCTCGTCGTTACGTCCCGTTCCGCCGAGCACGTGCGCGGCGAACAGCTCGGCATTGCCCGAGGCGTCCGGGTCCCCGGCCTCCTTGAACAGGTCCGCGGCCTCGAGCGCCGCGGCGACGGCCTCCGTCCCGTGCCCCAGAGCCCACAGGCTGCGCGCCCGGGTGTCGCGGAAGTCGGCCGCGTGCCATTGCGCCCCGTGGGCGTCGGCGAGCATCACGGCCTCCTCGAGGGCCGCGAGCCCGTCGGCGTCCCCGGTCTCGCAGAGTCCGTGGCCCAGGGCGTGCAGCGCCTGCGGAAGAGCCCCGGGATCGTCCTCGCCCGCGCGGCGGGCCAGGCCCACGGCGCGCTCGAACGAGGCCAGCGCGTCCCGCACGTCGCCGTCGCGGGAGACCAGGGTCCCGGCGGTCAGGGCCGCGCGGGAGGCCTCGCCCTCCTCGCCGTTGCGCTCGAAGAGCCGCTCCGCCCGTGCCCAGGCCTCGAGCGCCTCGGCGCCGCGCTCCTGGTGGCGCAGGCAGTGTCCGAGCGACATCAGGGCCCGGGCCTGGTCCGCCGGGCGGTTGACGGCCTCGAGCGAACCGGCGAGCGAGGAGAGGACCTCCTCGGCCAGCAGGAACTCCTCGGCCTCCAGCAGCTGGTTGCCCAGGGCCAGACGCACGGCCCACGTCTCGTCGAACTCGCCGCGCTCCGCCTGCTCCACGGCGATCCGCCACGCCAGCACGGCCGCCTCGGTGTCCCCGGACTGCGAGGCCAGGTTGGCCACGAGGGCCGCCGCGGAGACCGCGCCCTTGCGCACGCCGGCCCCCGCGTACAGTTCGAGCGCGCGCACGGCGCAGCCCTCCGCCTCGAGCTCGTGCCCGAGCTCGGAGTGCGCCGTGGCCTTGACCATCCACACCGCCCCGCGCATGGCCCGGTTCGCCTCGAGCCGCAGCAGCTGCTCGGCCGAGCGCAAGGCGTCGGAGGGCCGGCCCTGCTTGGCGTAGCCGTGGGCCAGGTACAGCAGGGCACCGGCCTGGCTCTCGGTGCGGCCGCCGGCCGCGTAGGCATCGACGCAGTCCTCGAGTTCCGCGGCCGCCTCCGGGTCGCCGCGCTCGAAGCGGACGACGGCGAGCGGCAGCCTCACGTCGGCCAGCACCTCGGGAGGGGCCCCCGCGGCCTGGTGCGTGGCCAGGGCCGCCTGCAGCAGCGGCAGCTCCGGTTCCTCGGGCTCGCGGAAGAGCAAGGGGCCGAGGTCTGCCTCGAGGTCGGCCTGGGCGTGGCGTCCCGCGCCCCGGAGGAGACCGAGCCGGCGCTGCGCGGCGGCGGTGGCCCCGGCGTCGTCCCCGTCCATGTGCCGTACCGAGGCCGCGATGCCCCACAAGGCCAGCACGGTGTCCAGGATGCCGGGATCCGGTGTCCCGGGGTGCCGGGCGAGGCCCGCCTCCGCGGCCGCGACCGCGCCGGCGTGGTCCTCCGCGTAGGCGCGTTCGTAGGCGAGCTCGAGCCAGCCCCGCGCGGACTCCGGAGCGGAGAGCGGGTGCGGCGGAGGCGAGGACAGGATGCCGTTCAGGCGACCGGCCAGTGCGGACACTACGGGGCGCCTCCTCAAGGATCGCGCGGTGGTCGCGGGGAGCGGAGGGCTCCCCGCGGGACGTTTTTCCAGCCTACTGCCTGCCCCCGTCAATCAGCTGGCGCAGGAGCGGGCGGGCCCGGTAGGGGATGTGCTCGCTGAGCGCGAGCGAGGTCTCCGTGCGGATCACGCCGCGCAACCGCAGGATCTGCCGCAGCACGGTCTGCAGGTGGTGGGTGTCCCGCGCCGCGACCCGGCACCAGATGTCGCCGCGACCCGAGATCTCGTGGACCTCCAGGACCTGTTCGATCCCGCGCAGCGAGGCGACGACGCCGTCGAGCTCCCGATGGGCGACCTCGATCGTGATGAACGCCAGGACGTCGAAGCCCAGGACGGCGAGGTCCACGTCGCGTCCGCCGTCGCGCAGCACTCCCGCGCGCTCGAGGCGGCGCAGCCGGGACTGCACGGTGTTCCGGGCCACGCCGAGCGCGGCGGCCAGCTCACCGATCTGTGCGCGCGGCTCGGCCAGCAGGGCCAGCAGCAGGCGCAGTTCGAGGTCGTCCCACGTGCTCATCGTGATTCCCCTTGCGTCACATTCGGTGCCGATTCTGATCACCATGATCAATCCTGCCATGCAGTGCGCCGCATCGTCGTCAAGCGAAGCGCACACTGGACGTTGTCGCGCGCACGGAGGATCCCGGGCGCGGGCGAGCCACCGAGGAGGACCCACCATGACGGTGATCAACGAACTGCGCATGCGCGCCGCGGAGCAGCCCGCCGAGCGCGGCGCCTGGGACGCAGGCGTCCGCACGCGCCTCGTGCTCACCGGCACCGTGATGGCCCTGCTGCTCATCGGCGCCAACCTCGCCACGCCCGTCTACCCGCTCCTGCAGGCCCGGCTCGGGCTCGGCCCGCTCGCCGTGACGCTCGCCTTCTCCTCCTACGTCCTGGCGCTCATCGCCGGCCTGGTCCTCTACGGGCACTGGTCCGATCACATCGGACGGCGGGCGGCCCTCGTCCTCGCCGTGCTCGGAGGCATCGCCGGCGGGCTCGTCTTCGCGTTCGCACCCTCCCTCGAGGCCCTCGTGGCCGGGCGCGTGCTGCAGGGCGCCGCCGTCGCCCTCGCCACGGGCGCCAGCAGCGCCGCCTTGCGCGAACTGCTGCCGCGCCACCCCGAGTGGGCGGGCCGGCTGACCCTGCTCGCCTCGGCCGGCGGCGTCGCCGCAGGCCCCGTGGCCGGCGGGCTGCTCAGCCAGTTCCCCGCCCCGACCACGACCCCGTTCCTCGTCCATTCCGCCGTCCTCGCGGCCGTGCTGGCGCCGCTGTGGCTGCTGCGCGCCCGCCCCGCGCTCGAGCCGGCCCCCGGGCGGGCCGCCCCGCGCGTGCTGCGCCCGCGCCGGCTCGTGCTCTCCGCCGAGGCCCGCCCCCAGTTCTGGACGGCCGCCGTCACCGGCTTCCTCAGCTTCGCGCTCTTCGGCTTCAGCCTCTCGCTGGCCCCCGGATACTTCGCCGCGCTGTTCGGGATCGAGGCACGGCCCGCGACGGGCCTGCTCGCCGCGCTCGTGCTCGCCGCCTCCGCGGCCAGCCAGCTGCTCGGCACCGCCCACCGGCGGCTGCTGCCCGCCGCCCTCGTGCTCATGGGGCTCGGGACCGTGCTGATCGCGCTCGCCGGAGCGCTCGCCTCGCTGCCGCTGCTCATCGCGGCCAGCCTCCTCGCCGGCGCCGCCCAGGGGGCCGCGTTCCGGGCCGCGTTCAACGACGTCGCAGCGGCCGTACCGGCCCGCCAGCACGCGCAGGTCGTCAGCACGGTGTACGTCGTGACGTACCTCGGCAGCGCGCTGCCCGTCCTGGGGCTGGGCCTCGCCGCCGGGATCGTGGGGCTGCCGTCCGCCGTGGCCTGGTTCGCCGGCGCCATCGGGGCCGGATGCCTCGCCACCGCGGCGGCCGTCGCGTGGCGCCGCCGCGGGCGGTAGCATCCGGCCGGTAGACCTCGTTCGGTAGCGCACGGCCGGTGGTGCCCGGCCGGTGGTGCCCGGCCGGTGGTGCTCGGCCGCCGAGCTACTCGCCGGAGGGCCCGGACAGCGGCCCGTCCTGGCCCTTGACGTGGTCGAACACGAGCGTCGTCTCGGTATGCCCCACGGCCGCATCGGTGGCCAGGTTGTCCAGGACCCAGTCGCGCAGGGCCTCGGTCGAGCCCACGGCCACGTGGAGCAGGTAGTCCGTGGCTCCGGAGACGTGGAACATCGAGAGCACCTCCGGCAGGCGCGGCATCTTCGTGGTGAAGCGGTCGATCTCCACGCGGTCGTGGATGCGCAGCTTCACGGCGATGAGCGCCTGGACGCTGCGGCCGACGGCGGGCAGGGAGACCTCGGCGTGGTAGCCGCCGATCACGCCGCGCTCGACGAGCAGCCGCGTGCGCAGCAGGGCGGTCGACGGCGCGATCCCGGCCCGCTGGGCGAGCGCCGCGTTGCTGATGCGCGCGTCGGCCATGAGCTCGGCGAGGATGCGGCGGTCGACGGCGTCGAGCGGGACCGGGGCCGGGGGCTGGTGCGGGGCAGGCATGGGGATATTCCACCACAGCCCGGTCCGCTGCGCCCCCGGGCGTCGGTACCGGCGGGTACGCTGTCGTCCATGACTGGGAAACCACCGTCTTCCCGGCGGGCCTTCGACACGCGGCTGGCCGCGTACTGCGTCGTGGTCCGCGACGGCTCGATCCTCCTGGCCCTGTGGGACATGCGCTCCACGCGCCCGGAGTTCGCACCGCGCTGGACGTTGCCCGGCGGCGGCGTGGAGCTCGGCGAGTCGATCGAGGACGGGGCGGTGCGCGAGGTGGCGGAGGAGACGGGGTACGAGGTCCGGCTCACGGGCCTGCTCGGCGTCGACTCGGGCCACGTGCCGGCCGCCGCGCGGCTCGGGCGCGAGGGGCGCCCGCTGCAGACCGTGGCCGTGATGTACTCGGCCCAGATCGTCGGCGGAGGGCTGCGGCACGAGGTCGGCGGGACGACGAGCGAGGCCGCGTGGTTCCCGCTCGAGGAGCTGCCGCGGCTCGAACGCACCTCACGCGTGGACCAGGCCATCGCCCTCTACGAGGGGGCCCGCGGATGATCCGCTTCACGGACGTGGAAAAGCGGTACGACGCCGGTGCCCCCGCCGTCTCGGGCCTCACCCTCGAGGTCCCGGCGGGTCGGACGACGGTCTTCGTCGGGCCGTCCGGCTGCGGCAAGACGACCTCGCTGCGGATGATCAACCGCATGGTGGACCCCACCTCGGGCACGATCGAGGTCGATGGCCGGGACGTGTCGCGGACGGCCCCGCACGAGCTGCGCCGCTCGATGGGCTACGTCATGCAGCAGGGTGGGCTCATGCCGCACCGCACGGTCGCGGACAACGTGGCCACCGTGCCGCGCCTGCTGGGCGCGTCGAAGGGCGAGGCGCGCAGGGCCGCGGCGGGGCTGCTGGAGCGCGTGGGCCTGGACCCGGCGCTCGGGGCCCGCTATCCGGCCCAGCTCTCCGGCGGCCAGCAGCAGCGCGTCGGCGTGGCCCGGGCGCTCGCCGCGGACCCGCCGATCCTGCTCATGGACGAGCCGTTCAGCGCCGTCGACCCGGTGGTCCGCGCCGAGCTGCAGGCGGAGCTGCTGCGGCTACAGCGGGAACTGTCCAAGACGATCGTGTTCGTCACCCACGACATCGACGAGGCCACCCTGCTCGGCGACCTCGTCGCGGTCTTCGGGGCCGGGGGAGTGCTGCACCAGTTCGCCCCGCCGGAGCAGATCCTCTCGGCGCCCGCGGACGGGTTCACGGCCCGCTTCGTGGGCCGGGACCGCGGCTTCCGGGCGCTCGCGTTCCGCGGCGCGGAGGAGCTGACGCTGCGGCCCGTCTCCGGGTACGACGCCGGGGCGCTCGCCCGGGTGCCGCGCCTCGCGCGCGGCGCGTCCCTGCGTTCCGTCCTCGACGCCCTGCTCGCCGAGCCCGCCCGGATCGCCGTCGTCGAGGATGCCGCCGGGCGCCCCGCCGGCGTCGCGACCCTGGCCGACGTCGCAGCGGCGCTCGACGCGGAGGCCGGCCGCTGATGCAGTGGCTCGGCCGGAACTGGGACCGCGTCGCGGAGCTCTCCGCGGCGCACCTGGCGCAGGCGGTGATCCCGCTCCTGCTCGCCGCGCTCGTCTCCATCCCCGTGGCGCGGATGATCCGCTCCGACGGGACGCGCCGCCGCCGCGCGGCCCGCAGCACCGTCATCCAGTTGAGCGGGCTGCTCTACACGATCCCCTCGCTCGCGCTCTTCGTGGCGCTGCCCGCGGTCCTCGGCACGCGGATCCTGGACCCCCTGAACATCATCGTGGCGCTCACGCTCTACGCGATCGCGCTCCTGGTCCGCAGCGCCGCCGACGCGCTCGAATCCGTGGACCCGGCGATCCTCCGCGCCGCCGACGCCCTGGGCTACCGGCCCGTGCGCCGTTTCCTCGCCGTCGACCTGCCGCTGTCCCTGCCCGTGCTGTTCCCCGCCCTGCGCGTCGTCTCCGTCAGCAACATCTCGCTCGTCAGCGTCGGCGCGCTCATCGGCATCGAGAACCTCGGGACGTTGTTCATGGAAGGGCTGCGGAGGAACTACCCGGAGCTCATCGTCGTCGGGATCGCGGCCACCCTGGTCCTCGCCCTGGCCATGGACCTCGTCCTCGTAGCGCTGCAGCGGCTCCTCACGCCCTGGGCCCGCGCCCGCAGCGGCCCCGGGCCGGGGGCCGCGACCGCCGCGACCGCCTCGGTCATGCCCGGCGCGACCGCCTCGGGAGTCTCCCGCGCGACGGTGGCGGGGATTCCAGGTGCGGAGGGGGCACCAGGCGGCCCCGGCGTGCCCGGCGACCCCGCCGCGCCGGGCGGACGGCGGACGGGGCCCGCGGCATGAGCCCGTGGGCGCAGTTCCTCGACTGGCTCGCGAAGCCCGGGACCCTCAGCGGTCCCGGGAGCATCGGCGCGCGCGTCGCCGAGCACCTCGCCTACACGGGCCTCGCGCTCGCCCTGTCCCTCGCCATCGCCGTGCCGATCGGCCTCTACGTGGGCCACACGGGCCGCGGCCGCGTCGCCGTCGTCGCGCTCGCCGGCATGCTCCGCGCCCTGCCGACCCTCGGCATGGTGACCCTTTTCATCCTGCTGTCCGGCACGCTGGGGATCATGCCGCCGATCTGGGCGCTCGTGCTCCTCGCGGTCCCGCCGCTGCTGGCCGGGACGGCCGCCGGGATCGCAGCGGTGCCGCATGCAGTCGTCGACGGCGCCCGCGCCATGGGCCTGACGGAAACCCAGGTGCTGTTCCGCGTCGAGGTCCCCAACGCGCTTCCCGTGCTCATGGGTGCGCTGCGCCTCGCCGTGCTGCAGATCATCGCGACCGTCGCCGTCGTCGCCGTCATCAACCTCGGCGGCCTGGGCCGCTTCCTCATGGACGGGCTCGCCGTGCGCGACTACGGACAAGTGCTCGGGGGTGCCCTCGTCATCGCCGTTTTGGCTATGGTGGTGGATGCGGTGCTGGCTGCGATCCAGCGGCTGGCCGTGTCGCCAGGACTGGCCACCACCACAGGAGGAAGAGCATGAACCGCAACGTACACCACGGACCCGCCACGGGGGCCGGGCGCCGGCGCCGTACCCTGCTCGCCGGCGCCTCCGCGCTCGCCCTCGCGTTCACGCTCGGGGCCTGCAGCGGCGGCGACCCCCTCGAGGGCGACGGCCCCCAGGCCACGGGCTCCGGCGTCGACCGGCCGCTCGTGATCGGATCCGCCGACTTCACCGAGAGCCAGATCATCGCCGAGCTCTATGCCGGCGCGCTCAACGCCGCGGACATCGAGGCGACGACCACGCCGGGCATCGGCGCGCGCGAGGCCTACGTCGGCGCCGTCCAGGACGGCAGCGCGGACGTCGTCCCGGACTACTCGGGCAACCTGCTGCTCTTCTTCGACGCATCCGCCACGGCCGTCGCCGCGGACGAGATCATCGACGCGCTCGGCGGCGCCCTCCCCGAGGGCCTCGGCGTCCTCGAGGCGTCCTCCGCCGAGGACAAGGACGCGCTCGTCGTCACCCAGGCCACCGCCGAACGGTACGGACTGACCTCCATCGAGGACCTCACCGCGGTGTGCGACGAGCTGGTCTTCGGGGCCCCGCCGGAGTTCCAGGAACGCGCCTACGGCCTGCCCGGCCTCGCCGAGAAGTACTCCTGCACCCCCAAGTCCTTCGAGCCGATCGCCGACGGCGGCGGCCCGCTGACCGTGCAGGCGCTCATCAGCGACCAGGTCCAGGTCGCGGACATCTTCACGACGAGCCCCTCGATCGCCGAGAACGCGCTCGTGGTCCTCGAGGACCCGAAGAACAACTTCATCGCCCAGCAGGTCCTGCCGCTCGTGAACACGGAGGTCATCGGGCAGGAGGCCGCCGACGTGCTGAACAACGTCTCGCGCCAGCTGAGCACCGAGGACCTCCTCGGGCTGAACTCGGCCGTGTCCGGCGACGCCAAGCTCGAGCCCGCCGAGGCCGCCGAGGAGTGGCTGCGGGAGAAGGGCTTCATCCAGTAGCCCGACGGCGGCCGGCGCCACGAGCGCGCCGGCCGCCCCGGCGTCGTACCCCGCCCCGGAGCCGAGCTCCCGGGGGCCGTCCGGGACTCGTCCCTTGGCACGGGCGCCGTCCGCCCGCCCCGGCGTGTCGCATTCGCCACAGCTCTCCGGCGCCCCCGGGACGCTGTGAGAAGCTAGGGGGATGCCCCAGTACAAGCAGTCCTCCAAGCTCCACAACGTGCTCTACGACATCCGTGGACCCGTGCTGGAGCACGCCCAGCGCATGGAGGCCGAGGGCCACCGCATCCTGAAGCTGAACATCGGCAACCCCGCCCCGTTCGGCTTCGAGGCGCCCGACGCGATCCTCGTGGACATGATCCGGAACCTCCCGCACTCCCAGGGCTACTCCGACTCCCGCGGCATCCTCTCAGCCCGCACCGCCGTCTCGCAGTACTACCAGACGCGCGGCATCCAGACGATCGGCGTCGACGACGTCTACCTGGGCAACGGCGTCTCCGAGCTCATCACGCTGAGCCTGAACGCGCTGCTGAACAACGGCGACGAGGTCCTCATCCCCGCGCCCGACTACCCGCTGTGGACCGCCTCCGTGTCCCTCGCCGGCGGTACCCCCGTGCACTACCTCACCGTCGAGGAAGAGGGGTGGCTGCCGGACCTGGAGGACATCGCCGCGAAGATCACCCCGCGCACCAAGGGCCTCGTGATCATCAACCCGAACAACCCCACCGGCGCCGTGTACCCCAAGCACATCGTCGAGGGCATGCTCGAGCTCGCGCGCAAGCACTCGCTCATCGTCTTTTCCGACGAGATCTACGAGAAGATCCTCTACGACGGCGCCGTGCACTACAACACGGCCGGGCTCTCCGACGATGTCCTCGTGCTGACCTTCTCCGGGTTGTCCAAGGCCTACCGGGTGTGCGGATTCCGCGCCGGCTGGATGGCGATCTCGGGGCCGAAGCACCAGGCCGCCGACTACATCGAGGGCATCAACCTCCTCGCGAACATGCGCCTGTGCGCCAATGTGCCCGGGCAGAACGCCATCCAGACCGCCCTCGGCGGCTACCAGTCCATCAACGACCTGATCCTGCCCGGCGGGCGGCTCCTGGACCAGCGCAACATGGCCTACAAGCTGCTGGGCGACATCCCCGGCGTCTCGGTCCAGCAGGCCATGGGCGCCATGTACCTCTTCCCGCGCCTGGACCCCGAGGTCTACCCGATCCGGGACGACGAGAAGTTCGCGCTCGAGCTGCTCAAGCAGCAGAAGCTCCTGATCACCCAGGGCACGGGCTTCAACTGGATCGCCCCGGACCACTTCCGGCTCGTCACGCTCCCGGCCGTCCAGGACCTCGAGGACGCCATCGGCCGGATCGCCGAGTTCCTCGAGGACCTGCGCGAATCCGTCTGAGCCCGGCGGATTCTGTCGGACGGCAGCGCGATGCGTCCGGGTTCCTTCCACCCGCGGCGGCGGGGCCGGTGGCATGATGGGGCCATGGCATCCACAGACACCGACCAGGACGGCAACGGATCCGTCGACTTCGAGGTGGGCCCCGGGCGCGCCCTGCGCGTGGGGGAGGGCTTCCGCCTCGCCGACGTCGACCCGGACTCCAAACCCGGCTACCCCGGCGGCAAGGCCGAGGGCCAGGCGAGGCTCGCGATCGAGGACGGGCAGCTGGGTGATCTGCAGGAACGGCTCTTCGCGGCCTCGCGCACGGGCGGGTTCACGGGCAGCGTCCTCCTGGTCCTCCAGGCGATGGACACCGCGGGCAAGGGCGGGATCGTCCGGCACGTCATCGGCGCCGTCGACCCCCAGGGCGTCAAGCACCACGCGTTCAAGGCGCCCACCGAGGAGGAGAAGCGCCACGACTTCCTGTGGAGGATCGAACGCGAGCTGCCCGGCCCGGGGATGATCGGGGTCTTCGACCGCTCCCACTACGAGGACGTGCTCATCCACCGCGTGCGCGGCTTCTCGTCCCCGGAGGAGATCGAACGCCGCTACGGCGCCATCCGGGAGTTCGAGGCCGGGCTCGTCGCCGGCGGCACGAAGCTCGTCAAGGTCATGCTCCACCTCTCCAAGGACGAGCAGCGCGCACGCCTCGCCGAGCGGCTGGAACGGCCGGACAAATACTGGAAATTCAATCCCGGCGACATCGACGAGCGCGAGTACTGGGACGACTACATGGACGCCTACCAGATCGCGATCGAGCGGACCCACACGGAGGACGCCCCGTGGTTCGTGGTCCCCGCGGACAAGAAGTGGTACGCCCGCATCGCCGTGCAGCAACTGCTCATCGACGCGCTGACCGAGCTCGACCCGCAGTGGCCGCCCGCCGACTTCGACGTCGAGGAGCAGAAGGCCCGCCTGGCGGCGTCCTGAACGGGCCGGGTCAGGCGTCCGCGTCGTTCTGGGCCCGTGCGGCCTCGAGCCGCTGCCGGGCGCCCTCGAGCCACGCCTCGCACCGCGCGGCCAGGGCCTCGCCGCGCTCCCAGAGGGCGAGCGACTGCTCGAGGCTCGCCCCGCCGGCCTCCAATTGGGAGACGACGGCGACGAGCCCCTCGCGCGCCTGCTCGTAGCTGAGCTGTGCGACGTCCGCGTCGCGGTCGTCGGCGGAGGACTGCGTGGATTCGGTCATGAGGGGTCCCCTTCCGAGGGATCGGTGGTGGTCGGTGCCGGCGTGCTCGCCTCGACGGCCGCGGTGAGCGAGCCGCGTGCCAGGCGCACGCCGACGTGGGTGCCTGGCGGCGCCTGGTCGGCGTCGCGGACCACGGTGCCGTCGGCGAGCTGGAGGACCGCGTAGCCGCGGTCCAGGGTCTGTTGCGGGGACAGGGCCCGGACCTGCGCACGGAGGTGCGCGACGGCGTCGTACCCCCGGACCACGGCGGACTGGATGCAGGAGAACGCCCGGCCGCGCAATCGTTCCACGTCCTCGGCGCGGACCTGCACCATGCCGTCCGGCTGGGCCATGACGGGGCGGGAGCGCAGCGCGTCGATCCGCTGGGCCTCCCGCTCCACGAGGTGGTTCACGGCGCGGTCCAGCCGCTCGCGGGCGCTCTGGATGCGCTGGCGCTCCTCGGCGACGTCCGGCACGATCCGCTTCGCCGCGTCCGTGGGCGTCGACGCGCGCAGGTCGGCGACGTCGTCGAGGATGGGCCGGTCCGCCTCGTGGCCGATCGCGCTGACGACCGGTGTGGAGGCCGCGGCCACCGCGCGCACGAGCTCCTCGGCGCTGAACGGCAGCAGGTCCTCCAGCGCGCCGCCGCCGCGGGCGATCACGATGACGTCGACCTCCGGATCCGCGTCCAGCTCGCGCAGCGCGGCGATGACCTCGCGGACCGCGTTCACGCCCTGGACGGCGGTGTTGCGGACCTCGAACTCGACGCCGGGCCAGCGCAGCGCCGCGTTGCGCAGCACGTCCTTCTCGGCGTCGGAGTCGCGGCCCGTGACGAGCCCGATCCGGTGCGGCAGCACGGGCAGCGGGCGTTTGCGCGCCGGATCGAAGAGCCCCTCCGCCTGCAGCGCCTGCCGCAGCTTCTCGAGCCGCACCAGCAAATCACCCAGCCCCACGGGGCGCACGTCGGAGGCCGTCATCGACAGGCGCCCCGTCTTCAGGTACAGGTTGGGCCTCACGCGCGCCACGACGCGCGCGCCGACCTCCGGACGGTCCTTGAGGGTGCGCATCACGGACGCCCACACGTTCACGGACAGCGAGTACTCGACGTCGACGTCCCGCATGGTCAAGTACGCGTGGCCGTTGCGGACGTTGGCCTCGAGCAGCTGCCCCTCGATCCAGACCTCGGGGGAGCGCTCGATGTGGGCCTTGAGCTTCTCGGAGAAGACGCGCAGGGGCCAGGGGTCCTCCGGCGTCGTCTCGGCCGCCGTCGCCGGCAGCACGCGCGGCTGCCCCGGGCCGTCGCCCACCGTGTCCGTCGCGCCAGAATCCACGTTGCTCCCGTCCGGGCCGTGCGGCCCGTATCAGCTATCCCGCCATCATTCCTATCAGTAAGGTGGGACAAAACGGGCGATGCACCCGCGCCGACCCGGAAGGAAGCCGCCATGCGTACCCTTTTCTCGCTTCTCCTGACGCTGATCGCGGCGGTCCTCGCGGCGGTGGCCGTCCTCGGTTCGGGCATCGACCGGGCCGCCAACACCCCGGAACCGGTGCGCCGGCTGGCGGCCGACCTCGCGGCCGATCCCGGCGTCCGCGCCGAGCTGCCGGGCCGGCTCGTCGACGTCGTGCTGGACCAGCTCCCGGTCCAGATCCCCTCGCTCCTGCAGCCCGCCGTCGAGGGGGCGGTCGAGGACGCCGTCTCGGGGATCCTCGACGATCCCGGCTTCACCGACGCGTGGGTCGAGGCCGCCGACGCCTCGCGGGCGGGCTACGTCGAACGCCTGAACCAGGTCGGGGCGGGCGAGCTCGATCAGGCCGAGTTGCGCTTCGAGCTCGGCCCCCTGGCCTCGCTAGGCGTGGAACGGCTGCAGGCCGCGGCGGAGGGGTTCCGCCTCGGCGGGCTCCTCTCCGGGCTGGACCCCGAAACCGACGTCGGAATCGACCTCGGAGTCCTGGGCCAGGACCAGGCGCGGCCGCAGACCACGGCCGAACAGCTCGCCCTCGCCGAGTCCTGGCCGTGGGCCGCCGCCGTGGCGGGACTTGCCGGGCTCCTGGGCCTCCTGCTCGCACCGCCGGGCCGACGCGGTGGTGCCCTCGTCGCCGGCGGACTGGCGGGAGCGCTCCTGGCCGCGGGACTCGCGTGGTGGGCGTCCACGTGGCCCTCCACCTTGGCCGGGGCTGTGGGTACGACGCCGGACGCGGACCTGGGTGCCTCCCTCCTGCGGGCCGTCGGGGCCTCGCTCGGGGAACAGGCCACGGGGCTGTTCTGGCAGTTCGGCGCCGCCGCCGCGGCCGTCGCCGTCGTGGGGTTGCTGTGGGCCGCGGGCTCCCGGATCGCCGAGCGCCGTGCGGCGGGCACGGCCGCGTAGCTCCCCGGTCCACCCCAGAAGCCTGCCGGTTCAGCCCAGAGCGTGGACGTGATGCCCGTCCTGCCTCGACCCCGGCCGGAACGGCTAGAATCGAAGGCATGTCTGCCAGTACCACGGTCCCCGTCGCCCTTCCGCTGCCCAGGGTGCCGCGCCGGCGTCGTACTCCAGAGGAGATCGCCGCGGCCGTCCCCGTTGAGGGACCCAAGCGCGTGCTGCTGGCGGCCCCGCGCGGCTACTGCGCGGGCGTCGACCGCGCGGTCATCGCCGTCGAGAAGGCGCTTGAGCACTACGGTGCTCCCGTCTACGTGCGCAAGCAGATCGTGCACAACAAGCACGTCGTCCAGACGCTCGAGGAGCGCGGCGCCATCTTCGTCGAGGAGACGGACGAGGTCCCCGAGGGCGAGCTCGTGGTCTTCTCCGCGCACGGGGTGAGCCCCGCCGTCGTCCGTTCCGCCGAGGAGCGCCAGCTGCGCACGATCGACGCGACGTGCCCGCTCGTGACCAAGGTCCACCGCGAGGCCGTCCGCTTCGCGAAGAACGACAACGAGATCCTGCTCATCGGGCACGAGGGGCACGAGGAGGTCGAGGGCACCTATGGCGAGGCGCCGGAGGCCACGACCATCGTGAACAACCCGGCGGAGGCGCGGACCGTGCAGGTGCGCGATCCGGAGAAGCTGATCTGGCTCTCGCAGACCACGCTGTCCGTCGACGAGACGCTGGAGATCGTGGCCATTCTCCGCGAACGTTTCCCGAAGCTGCAGGATCCGCCGAGCGACGACATCTGCTACGCCACGTCCAACCGGCAGGCGGCCATCAAGAAGATCGCCCCGCAGGCGGACCTGGTGATCGTCGTCGGTTCGGCGAACTCCTCCAACTCGGTGCGGCTCGTCGAGGTGGCGCTGGAGTACGGGGCGAAGGCCTCCTACCGCGTGGACTTCGCCGACGAGGTCGACGAGGCCTGGTTCGAGGGCGTGTCGACCGTGGGCGTGACGTCCGGGGCCTCCGTGCCCGAGGTCCTCGTGCGCGACGTCCTGGCCCTGCTGTCCGAGTACGGCTTCGGCGAGGCCGAGGAGGTCGTCACGGCCGAGGAGGACATCCTGTTCTCGCTGCCCAAGGAGCTGCGCGCCAAGCTCAAGGAGAGCGGCGACCCGCTGAGCGGCCTCGGCGGCCGCGGCTCCCGCCCGAACAACTAGGGGCCCTTCCCGCGCGGCCCGGCTGGCCCCTCCCGCGAAACTGCAGGTACTCGACGGATCGTCGTCCGATGGACGCGGTTTGGTCGAGATGTTGCAGTTTGTCGAACGAGATGTTGAGAGACGTTTCACTGGGGGACTTGTCCTCCACAGGCGGCGGATTCGGAGTGTCTTCCACAACGGAAGGCCCTCGCCACGGAGGGGCTCCGGAATCGGCGACGCTGGATGCATGGGTAGGGCACTGGCGCTGTGGAACGGTCATCGGCTCCTGACGGAATCGCCGCGGAAGCTGGCCCGTGCGTATGCGGAGGAGCGTCTCGTCAGGGTTCGGCCCGGCTACTACTTTCCGGCCGACGAGTGGTCGGGGCTGACGGCGTGGGACCGCTACGGGTTGTCGCTGGCTGCCCACGCGGCAGCCCGGCCGGACACTGTCTTCTGCGGCCCAACGGCGTTGTTCCTCTGGAAGGTTTCGATGATGACTACGCCGACCGCCCTCCACGTCATGACCTCGCGTCCTACGGGCGGGAGGACCACGCCGGGGTTGGTCTCCAAAGCCCGTCTGAGTCCTCAGGCGAGACTGGCACTGGGCGGCGCGGCCGAGGTCAAGCGCCACTTTCGGAAGCACGCCGTCGAGGATGTCGACGGCTTCGCCGTGGCTGCACTCGTTCCAACGGTGGTCGAGCAAGCCGCCACCCAGGAGCTGCCCGGGGCAGTGGTTGTCCTTGACTCGTTCCGGCGTCGTTACGACGAACTGCGGGCGGGGGACCGGGGACTTCCGGAGGCCTTTGGAGTCTTGGTCGATGCGGCCGATTCGTTGGGTTCGCCGACCGCGAGGGACAGGTTTCGGGATCGCCTTGCCTTGTCCAGCGGCCTGGCCGAGTCGGCCGGTGAATCACTCAGCCGCGTCGGGATTCGGGAGCTTGGCTTCGAGACGCCGGTGGAGCAGCACGAATTCACGTTGTCCGACGGATCAAAGGCGCGGACGGACTTCTATTGGCCACGGGCCCGCCTCATCGGCGAGTTCGACGGCCAAGTGAAGTACTCCGAGCCCTCCATGATGAGCGGGCGGAGCGAGGCCGAGGTCCGGCGGGAGGAAAAGCGCCGTGAGGAGTTGCTGAAGCGGAGCGGGCTCCATGTGTTCCGCTGGACCTGGACGGAGGCGATGAATCCCGCGACCTTCGAGAACATCTTGAGCGGGAATGGTGTTCCGCGGCGCTCACGCGGTAGTGCCGTGGACGTGCCGGGACGAGCGACGGCGTCCGGCCCGTCGGCCCGGAGTGCTTGACCGATCCCAATCGTCCGCCCTTCGACGAATCGACGTCCATTGGACACGGTTTCGTCGACAAGCTGCAGTTTCTCCACCGGAAGCTGCGAGCCGGTAGCCGAAGTGGTGGGCGGAGTCGGGCGGGCGTGGTCAGGCGGCGTCGGCGGAACCGGGGCCGCTGGTGGTTGCGGTGGTCGGCGCGTTGGACGTCCCCGAAGCTACGAGCGCCGGACTTCCCACGGCGTCGAAGTGTGGTCGAGTGCAGGCGTGGACGGAGGTGGTGGGGGCCGCAGGGCCCGCGGGCGCGGTCAGGCGGTGGCCGCGGTTCCTGACTCGTCGTCGGCCAGATCGTCGGATGTCTGGGCGCCGGAGATCTGGGCGTCAGATGTGTGGGCGTCGGAGAGCTGGGCCCCAGATGTCTGGGCGCGGGGCGTGGACGGGGCCGGGCCGGTCGAGGCGTTCTCGGCCAGGTGTTGGGCGTCGAGGAGCTCTGAGGCGCTGAGGACGCGCGGCGTGGACTCTACGGGGGCCAGCGCGAACAACTGCTGTCCCGCGGCCGAGGCGCCCAGGCCGGGGTCGAGGTCCTGGATGCGCCGCGCCGAGGGCAGGACCCTGGACTCGAGGGTGCCGATGAGCGAGTTGTAGCGTTCGACGCTCGATTTCAAGGAGCCGCCCAGCTTGGTCAGGTGCCCGCCCATGGTGCCGAGGCGCTCGTAGAGTTCCCTCGATTGCTCGAACAGCGCACGGGCGTTGTCCGTCAGCAGTTCCTGGCGCCATGCCACGGCGAGTCCCTTGAGGATCGAGAGCAGCGTCGCCGGTGAGGCCAGAACGACGTTCTGGGAGAACGCGTGGTCCATCAAGCTGGAATCGGCCTGCAGGGCGGCGGCCAGGAACGACTCGGCCGGCAGGAAGCAGACGACCAGTTCGGGGCTGCCCGGCAGACCCTCCCAATACTTCTTCGACCCCAGTGCGTCGACATGCGACCGCAGGGCCTTGGCGTGCGCGGTCAGCCGTTCGCGCTGGCGGTCGCGCTGCTCGGGAGCGGACTCCGAGGACAGTTCCTGGGCCTCCAGGTAGGCGCCCAACGGGACCTTCGAGTCCACGGCGACCGATTTCCCGCCGGGCAGGTTGACCACCATGTCCGGGCGCTGCCCACTGGCGGAGACGACCTGCTCGGAGAAGTCCACGTGCGCGAGCATGCCGGCGGCCTCCACGACCCGGCGCAGCTGCACCTCGCCCCAGGTGCCCCGCGTGGCGTTGTTGCGCAGCGCGCCCGCAAGCGAAGAGGTGGTCCGCAGCAGCGCGGCGTCCTGCTCCGCCGCCGTCGCCAGCTGCTGGCTCAGCTGGCCGAACTGTTCCACCCGGTCCCGCTCGAGCACGGAGACCTGGTGCTGGACCTGGCGCAGCTTCTCCGCCACCGGGGCCAGAGCCTGCAGCAAGGCCTGGTCCTCGAGTTCGCGTTCCCGGTCCTCCGCGGCGCGTTGGCGCAGCAGGCGGGACTCGGCCTGGGCGGCGGCCAGCTCGCTGGACGCGGACCCCAAACGGTGGGCTACGTCGTCGTTCTCCTCGCGCAACGTCTCCAAGCGGCCGCGCAGCAGCCACCAGGCGCCCGCTGCGCCCGCAACGGCGCCCAGCAGCAGGGTCAACACCGGGACCAAGAACGTGGAATTGTCCATGCCCCCACTGTGCCAGCCGCCACCGACACTTTGGCGCAACGCCCGGTGGAGATCGCTCACATCCCGCCCGCCGGATCGCGAGGTGCCGCGGTAGGCCGGTAGAATCGACTCCCGTGGCTCTTACTATCGGAATCGTCGGACTGCCCAACGTCGGCAAGTCAACCCTCTTCAACGCCCTGACCCGCGCGCAGGTGCTCGCGGCGAACTATCCGTTCGCGACCATCGAGCCGAACGTCGGCGTCGTGCCGCTGCCGGATCCGCGGCTGAAGGTTCTCGCGGGCATCTTCGGCAGCGAGCGCATCCTGCCGGCCACCGTGTCCTTCGTGGACATCGCCGGCATCGTCAAGGGCGCCTCCGAGGGCGAGGGGCTGGGCAACAAGTTCCTCGCAAACATCCGCGAGGCCGACGCGATCTGCCAGGTGACCCGCGCCTTCGAGGACTCCGACGTGGTCCACGTCGACGGGGAGGTCAGCCCCGCCTCGGACATCGAGACGATCTCCACCGAGCTGATACTGGCCGACCTGCAGACCATCGAGAACCAGCTGCCGCGCCTTGAAAAGGACCTGCGCGCGAAGAAGATCGAGGCCTCATTCATCGACGTGGTGAAGCAGGCGCAGAAGGTCCTGGAGTCCGGTGCCACACTCTACGCCGGCGCCGCGGCTGCGAAGATCGACCTCGCCGAGCTCGCACCCCTGCAGCTCATGACCACCAAGCCCTTCATCTACGTGTTCAACACCGACGAGGCCGGGCTGGCCAACACCGAGATGCAGCAGGAGCTGGCGGCGCTCGTGGCCCCGGCCGAGGCGATCTTCCTCGACGCGCAGTTCGAGTCCGAACTGGCCGAGCTGACCGAGGAGGAAGCCGCGGAGATGCTCGAGGACGCCGGCTACGAGGGGTCGGGGTTGGACAAGCTTGCCCGCGTCGGCTTCGACACGCTGGGCCTGCAGACGTACCTGACCGCCGGTCCCAAGGAAACCCGAGCCTGGACCATCCACCAGGGCGACACCGCGCCGCAGGCCGCCGGCGTCATCCACACCGACTTCCAGCGCGGCTTCATCAAGGCCGAGGTCATCGGGTTCGAGGATCTCGTCGAGGCCGGTTCCGTCGCGGCGGCCAAGTCCGCGGGCAAGGCTCGGATCGAGGGCAAGGACTACGTGATGAAGGACGGCGACGTCGTGGAGTTCCGTCACGGAATAACCTCTGCGAGCCAAGGCAAGAAATAGGTCAGAGAACCACCTGATATCCAGCTTCAGAGGCGCGCCCGATCGCGCTTCTGAAGTGGGGCACTGATTACGTCGAAGGCTTTTTTTTGGGGAAGAGGAACCGTGGCCGAGGAACGCCCGAGCCACCCGGGGGCACCGGGGCAGCCGATCAAGCTGAGCAGCCTCGCCCCTGAGTTCAAGGGCGGCCAGCACGAGATCTACGTGCGGCACCTTGAAGAAGCGGTCCTCGACAAGAGGAACCGCAACATCGCCCTCACCGGCCGCTACGGAGCCGGCAAGTCCAGCGTGCTGGATGCCTTTCAGGAGAAGCACCAGCAAACCACGGTCCGCATCAGCATCAACACGCTCGGCCCGGATAAGGACGACGAGGACCTGACCAACCGGATCCAGAAGGAACTGGTCAAGCAGCTCGTCTACCGGCTGAAACCAGGTAAGATCCGTCGATCCAGGTTTGCCAGGCCTAAACCCCTGACCAGGGGCAAGGCCTTCGTCCATGCCCTCTGTGCGAGCGTGGTCAGCCTAGGGCTTCTGTGGGTGCTTGGGGTGCGCTCCGGACCTGGCTGGCCGGACCCGGCCGCTGACCTGCCCGGGTATATCATCCGGGCAGGACTGCTGTTTGGCCTCGTGCTGGTGTCCCTGTGGGCAGTTCGCTGGATCATCGGCGACCGGATCGTCTCTGAAGTCACGACCGCCGGCACCAAGATCGCCCTGGGCGAAGGCCCGACTACCTACTTCGACAGCTTTCTCGACGAGATCGTTGCATTCTTTGACACCGTCAAGCCGAAGTATGCGATCTTCGAGGATCTGGACCGCTTCGAAGACCCGCAGATCTTCGACTCGCTCCGCGAACTGAACACCCTCATCAATGCTTCCGCGAACTGGCAGGCCAGCGACGAGCCTCTGCGGTTCATCTACGCCATCAAGGACAGCCTGTTCGAGCAGCTCGGCAAGGAGACGGAATCCAAGGACGGAGAGGAAAAGTCCAAGGACGGCGAGGCCAAAACCAGTGACAACCAGGACAGCCCCAAGGCCAGCGCGAAGCCTCGGCTCGACATCGCTACAGCTGCAGTCCGGCGTGCGAACCGGACCAAGTTTTTCGAAATCGTCGTTCCCATGGTGCCGTTCATATCGCACCGCAACGCCCGTGACCTCCTCGTCGGTGAGATGATGAAGCTCGGTTTCGCCGAAGACTTCGTGTCACGGCCGCTTCTCGATCTGGTCGCACGGCACACCACTGACATGCGCTTGATGAAAAACATCTGCAACGAGTTCGTGGTATTCGCCGAGCACCTGCTGTGGACGAAGAACCCCGCGCCCGGCATGACAGCAGACCATCTTTTCGCACTTGTCGCGTACAAAAACTTCCACCTCGCCGACTTCGAAGCCATCTCGCAGCGCACGAGCACGCTTGATGAGCTCGAACGGCTCCATCGCGACGAGGTCAGGGCTCTGATCGAGGGTCTGCAGGAGCAGCGACGCAAACGGATGAGGACCGAGGAGCAGCGCGAGCGGAAAGAGGCCATCGCGGTGGAGCTGGGGAACAGGCTCCGCCACATCAAGGACATGTTCCCTGCCCATAATCGCTGGCCCTATGCCTCGGTCACTGTTGGTGGCCAGAGCTATGCGTTCGATGCCGTCGATAAGGTGGAGTTCTGGGAAGACGTCGCCAAGACGAAATCATTCTCTATCGTCCAGCAACACAGCGGAACTACGGTGACACTCAATACCGAACGTATCAGCCGCGTCTTTCCTGAGGTCATGGCTTCGGAGCAGTGGCTCGATCCGGCCCCCACCGAGCTCGAGCGCCTGCTTCGTCAGTACGACCAGGACATCGCGATGCTGCGGGGTGCTGACTTTGATGGGTTGGCCCGGTACGAGCGCGTGCCGAAGGGACGGATGAGTTTCGACCGGCACATCACGGACGTGCTTGAGTCGGAGCTGGCGCGCGACCTCGTGCGGCGAGGCCTCATCACACGCAACTACGCCGAGTACTCCGCGATCTTCTACGGCAAATTCGTGGGGGTCGACGTGGCGTTCTTCTACAATCACAGTGTCCAGCCGAACGAGATGTACCTCGACTACGAGTTCACCTCCGAGAACGCGATCAGCAACTTGCTCGAGCAGGTACCGGCGGACTTCACGAGCACCGTGAGCGCGCTGAATGTCCAGGTGGCGTCATACCTCCTTGTGAAGAGGCCCGAGGACGCCAAGCGGTTGGTCGAGTACATCGCCACCCACGATAGCCGGGACGTCCAGGCGTTTCTCAATGCGTTCCTTAACACCCCCGACGTCCCGGGGGATCTTCTCATCCGGCAACTGACGTTGCATCCCTGGCGTGACGTGTTCGAGTACGTCGCAGGTCATCCCGGAATCCCGGATGAAGAGACGCGGGTGAGGCTGTTGGACGCAGTTCTCCTGAACGCGCTTGAGGTCGACGCCTATGACTTCGGCAGGTCTTCGCGGGCGCTGATTGAGTCTACCTATCCGCGGCTCACCGCCGTCCGTAAGAACCTGACGGCGTCTCAGACTGAGCGGGTCTTTGCGATACTCGAGGACCTTGGACTGTGCTTCGCTGACCTCGGCGATTTGAGTGACTTGCTCCGGGACCGCGTGGTGGCCGCGCACATGTACCGGATCACCGTGCCGAATCTGCAGTTGGCTCTTGGGATCGACGTCGCTCCGACGCTTGACGAGGTACGAAAGAAGCCGAGTGTGTGGGAGTTCTGCAGTAACCACATCGAGGACTACATCGTCGCGATGCAGGTTGGCGAGTCGCCGCAGCGGATCGTGCTCACGGAGTCCGCACTGGTCGAGGTCATCAACGAGCAGCACGAAGCATGGACGGCTGACCAGCTGCGCGACGTCATCTTCGGTAGCGCCGCTTCCGCCGCGATCGAGGATATCGAGGACGTCCCCCCGTCGACCTGGCCCAGGATCGTCGAAGCGGGTCTCATGAGTCCAACGGTCTCCAACGTGTGGGTTTACGTGCAGGCTCATGGGGTGGACGAACATCTGTCCGGTCTTCTGACCGCGGACGGGGCAGGTGCGGTCGAGCTGCGCGAGGTTGAGAAGGTCGCGGATGAGGACAGGGACGTCCTCGCGGTCCGCCTGCTGAACGCTTCGACGCATCTCACGGCGCAGGCCCGGGTCCAGCTCGTCAAGCAGTTGGATCTCGTGTCTGAGATCGAGCTGGCCAAGGTGACGCCGAGCCCCGACCAGCTCTTCGCCCGAGCGCTGGAGGAGAAAATCCTGCCAGATGACTACGAGACGTTCGCCCATTTCGCGAAGGGCGGTTGGAAAGCCGTCTCGGAGGCTTTCGCGGTGTCCGAGAAGGTCTTGGAGTTCATGGCACCAGCTCTCGTGGCGGGTTTCGTCGGCGAGTTCGTGGAGAGTCAGCGGACTCCCGATGCGCTGCGTCGGATCGTGGTCGAGTGCATCGGAGACTACGTGCCCGCTGACGACGCGAGAGCCCTTCGTGCTGCAGGACGTTACGCGAGCGCCAACCGGATCTGGTTACCCCTCGAGGAGGTCCGGCGCATCGCTCGTGTCACGCGGGCCCCGGAGGCAGTCTTGCCCCAACTGGTGCAGGCGAGAGACACCAGTCCAAGGGACCTGGCAGAGATCCTCGCATCGCTCGGCCAGCCATACGACATGCTTGTGGCAGGTCCCGGGACAGAGTTCGACCTGCCCAGAGGATCGTCGAACGAGACGCTGTTCGGGCGGCTTGAAGCCGGCGGGAGGATCGAGATCGTGCAAAAGATGATCGGGCGCGGACGAAAGGTCCGGAACCTTGTGTGACACCTCGCCGAAGAGAACCGCCGCGGGCCGTTCTCTTCGGCGAGACCTCTCTCGGACAGAGATATATGAATTTGAAAGTAGAAAGAGTGAGCTGTGGCGCTGAAGAAATCTGATCTGTATTCCTCACTGTGGAGCAGCGCCGACGAACTGCGCGGGTCAATGGATGCCAGCCAGTACAAGGATTACGTGCTCACCCTGCTGTTCGTGAAGTACGTTTCGGACAAGGCAAAGGCCGACAAGTCGGCCCTCATCTACGTCCCCGACGACGGCTCCTTCGACTACCTGATCTCGCTCAAAGGCAAGCCCGACGTCGGGGAAAAGGTCAACATCGCGATCAGGCGTCTCGCCGAGGAGAACGACCTGCTGGGTGTCATCAACAACGCAAACTTCGACGACCCTGCCAAGCTGGGCTCCGGCAAAGAGTTGCAGGACAAGGTCTCGAACCTGATCGGCATCTTCCAGGACATGGACTTCACCGGCTCCAAAGCCGAGGGCGACGACCTCCTGGGTGACGCCTACGAGTACCTTATGCGGCACTTCGCCACCCAGTCAGGTAAGAGCAAGGGCCAGTTCTATACCCCAGCCGAAGTCTCCCGCGTGATGGCACAGTTGCTCGAGATCCCGGCAGATACTCCGAAGTCCACTACCGTGTACGACCCGACCTGCGGCTCCGGATCACTGCTGATCAAGGTCGCCGACGCCGCACCGAACGGGCTGACCATCTACGGCCAGGAGAACGACAACGCCACTTGGGCGCTCGCGCGGATGAACATGATCCTGCACGGCAACGAGACCCACGACCTGCGCCAGGGCAACACGCTGGCCAGCCCGAAGTTTACTTACAACGGCAACCTCCAGACGTTTGACTATCTCGTGGCCAACCCGCCATTTTCGGTCAAAACCTGGCGCAATGGATTCGACTTCTCCTTTGGTCGTTTCGATGGCTTCGACACGCCACCTGACAAGAATGGCGACTACGCGTTCCTCCTGCACATGGTCAAGTCGTTGCGGCCACGAGGCAAGGGCGCCGTCGTCCTCCCGCACGGTGTGCTGTTCCGTGGGAACTCAGAGGCGAGGATCCGCACCGAGCTCATCAAGCGTGGCTACATCAAGGCGATCATCGGTCTGCCCGCGAACCTCTTCTACGGCACCGGCATCCCTGCCTGCCTGATCGTGCTCGACAAGGAAGACGCCCAGGCACGCACCGGCATCTTCATGATCGATGCGAGCAAGGGCTTCGCCAAGGACGGCCCGAAGAACCGACTGCGTCCGCGTGACATGCACAAGATTGTCGACGCCTACACCAGCGGCAAAGAAATCTCCCGCTACTCCCGAATGGTGCCGATCAGCGAGATCGCGGATCCGAAGAACGACTACAACCTCAACATCCCGCGCTACATCGACTCCGCCGAACCTGAAGACATCCAGGACCTCCGTGCCCACATGCACGGCGGCATCCCGAACCGTGACCTCGACGCACTCCAGCCCTACTGGGATGCGTTTCCGAGCCTCCGCAGCGAACTCTTCGGGCCGCTGCGTGACAGCTACTCGGAGTTGAATGTCGAGCCGGGCGAGATCGGGCCGCTAGTCACCTGCTCCGTTGAGTACAAAGCTTTCGATCACGACACCGCGAATACGGCGAGGCAGTGGTGGGTGAACAAGCGCGATCTGCTCGAAAAGATCGAACCGGACACCAAACCCGCTGACCTTATCCACGACATCTCCGAGGCACTTTTGGATGCGTTTCGGTCACGACCGCTGATCGACGAGTATGGCGTCTACGAGCAGTTGATGAGCTACTGGAACCACGTCATGCACGACGACTTGTCGCTGATCGTCAGTGAAGGGTGGACCCAGGCCGTGCAGCCGCGTGCCGCACGTACTTGGAAGGACAAGAACAACAAGCCCAAGTACGAAGACGCCCAAATCATCTTCGGCACCGGTGCGAAGGCGCAGCGCTGGGTCATGGACCTCCTGCCGCCAGAGCATGTGATTGCCCGCTACTTCGCTGCCGAGCAGGCCGAACTGGACCGCCTCACCGAGGCACGCGACGCCGCCACCCTTGCGGTTGCTGACTACATCGAGGAGAACACCGTCGAAGGCGGGCTGTTGTTCGATGCCGCAGACGACGAAGGTAAGCTCCCGAAGAAGGCTGCGGCCGACTATCTCAAGGAACTCAAGGGTTTAGGCGGAGACCCTGACGAGATCGAGGCGCTCACGAAAATCGGGGCACTGTATCGAGTCGAAGACAAGGCCAAGAACGCCGCCAAAGAGGCGTCAGTTGCGCTCAACGAGAAGGCCCTCGCCAAGTACAGGCTGCTCACCGACGCTGAGGTGCAAGACCTCGTCATCGAGGCCAAATGGGGCACGACCCTCCAGCAGCAGATCAATGGCGAGGTGACCGCACTCGGACAGATTCTGATCGCACGTCTTGAGGTGCTCGCTAACCGATACGAGAAGACGATCGATGCGCTGGATGCCTCCGTCGAACGCCTGAGTGCGAACGTCGTTTCGCACCTTGCGTCCATGGGGATCGAGGCATGACCGTGGTGCCCGGTGGCTGGACTACCCGGCGTCTTCTCGATCTGGTGGCAATACGTAGTGGCCAAGTTGATCCAAAGCAGCCGCAGTACCGTGACATGCCACTCATCGCGCCGGATCACATTGAAGTCGGGACCGGACGTCTCCTTGCGGTCCGTTCTGCGCATGAGCAGGGAGCAATCAGTGGGAAGTACGTCGTTGACCCTGGAGACGTGATTTACAGCAAGATTCGTCCGTATCTGATGAAGGCGCATCGCGCCCAATTTCCAGCGCTGTGCAGTGCGGACATGTACCCACTGAAGCCTCGCGATGGGGTTGACGGACGGTACGTCGTCAACGTGTTGCTTGATCGACGCTTCACCAACTTTGCAGTCGGTGAGTCGATGCGCAGCGGGATCCCCAAGGTCAACCGCGAAGCATTGGCTGGATATGAACTGCCCGTGCCGGCTCACTCTGAACAACGCGCGATTGGTGAAGTACTCAGCGATGCGGATGGCCTCATCATGGCGTTGGAAAAACTGATCGCGAAGAAGCGTGATGTAAAGCAGGGCATGACGCAGGAGCTCCTCACCGGCCGCACCCGCCTTCCCGGCTTCACTGGCGATTGGGATCCGGTCCGATTGCGAGATGTTGGGTCCACATATGGGGGTCTAATTGGCAAAGGCAAGGCTGACTTTGGGACCGGTTCAGCGCTGTTCGTGACCTTCGTGGAAGTCATATCGGGGCCGCGTCTTCGAGGCACTCACCTTGAAAGAGTTCGAGTGAGGAAGGGCGAGCGTCAAAATCGCATCGAACGCGGGGATATTATCTTCAATGGATCCTCCGAAACTCCTGACGAAGTAGCCTTGGCTGCGGCTGTTGACTTCGAAACTTCTGGCGATGTTTTTCTGAATAGCTTTTGCTTCGGGTTTCGGTTGAACCATCGACAACGAATCGACCCTATGTATCTGGCGCACTACTTCCGCTCGAGCGAGGGTCGCGCGGCGGTGTCTGCACTGGCGCAAGGTGCGACACGCTACAACATCGCGAAGTCGAAGCTCGTCGACCTTGCACCCGAACTTCCGCCGCTGGCTGAGCAGCATGCTATTGCTGATGTCTTGCAGCATGCAGATGCTGAGATTGAAGCTCTGGAGCGTCGGCTTGAGTCTGCGCGTGCTGTAAAGGTCGGGATGATGCAGGAGCTGTTGACGGGTCGGACCCGCCTGCCAGTGACGGAGGAAGCATGAGCGCGGTCGGTCAGAAAGAACGCGAGACACAACGGCGGGTCGTCGAGCTCTTCCAGGACAAGCTCGAGTACGCCTACGGCGGGAACCTTAAGGATCAGGACAACCGCAACGTCGATGAAGCCAAGCTCCGCGCTTACCTGCTCGGTCGTGGGTACGACGATGCTCTGGTCTCTCGAGCGATACATCAGCTCCTGACCGCTGCAGCGTTCGGCGGAGGCTCTTCGTTGTACGACCAGAACCGCAAGGTCTATGAGCTGCTCCGATACGGCGCGAAGGTCAAGACCGACGTCGACCAGACCACCCAGTCAGTACACCTGATCGACTGGACCAATCCGGCGATGAACGATTTCGTCGTGGCCGAAGAAGTCACGGTCAAGGGGGAGCACACGAAGCGACCCGACCTCGTGCTCTACGTCAACGGCATCGCGCTGGGTGTGATCGAGCTGAAGCGCTCAACGGTAAGCGTCGCCAGCGGCATCCGTCAGAACATCGGCAACCAGCGCCACGATTTCGTCCGCTCGTTCTTCACGACCATCCAGATGCTGTTCGCGGGCAACGATGTCGAGGGGCTGCATTACGGGGTGATCGAGACCCCGGAGAAGTACTGGCTGCGGTGGAAGGAGGAAGGCGAGAACGCCGACCTCGACCTCGCGATCACCCAGATGTGCTCCAAGGAGCGCTTCCTGGAGATCATCCACGACTTCATCGTCTACGATACGGGCGTCAAGAAGTCTCCGCGCCACAACCAGTATTTCGGCGTCCGGGCCGTGCAGGACCGGATCGCGAAGCGCGAAGGCGGCATCGTCTGGCACACCCAAGGGTCGGGCAAGAGCCTGACGATGGTGTGGCTGGCGAAATGGATCCTGGAGACCCAGCATGATGCCCGCGTCCTGGTGATCACCGACCGCACTGAGCTGGACGAGCAGATCGAGGGCGGCTTCTCCGGGGTCGGGGAGAAGATCGTCCGCACCCAGTCAGGCGCGGACTTGCTCGCGATGCTCAACACGTCCAACCCACGGCTCATGTGCTCCCTTGTGCACAAGTTCCGCGGCACCGATGACGGAGCTCGAGACAATGACGCCGAGGACTTCGCGAAGGAACTCAAGACCAAGGTCCCGGCCGGGTTCAGCGCCAAGGGCAACGTCTTTGTATTCGTCGACGAGGCTCACCGCACCCAGAGCGGCAAGATGCACCGCGTCATGAAGGACCTGCTGCCCGGGGCGATGTTCATCGGCTTCACTGGGACGCCGTTGCTGAAGAGTGACAAGAAGACCAGCATCGAGACCTTCGGGTCGTTCATCCACACCTACAAGTTCGACGAGGCCGTTCGCGACGGCGTCGTGCTCGACTTGAAGTACGAGGCCCGCAAGGTCGAGCAGGAGCTTCAGGGGGCTGCGGCGGTCGACAAGTGGTTTAACGCCAAGACCCGAAATCTTACCGACTTGTCGAAGGCGCGGTTGAAGAAGAAGTGGGGCACGATGCAGAAGGTCTTCTCCTCTGCACCCCGCTCGGCGCAGATCGTCCAAGACATCCTCATGGACATGGAGACCCAGCCGCGGTTGCTCAGCGGGCGGGGCAACGCCATGTTGGTGAGCGATTCGGTCTACCAGGCGTGCACGTTCTACGAGGCCTTCGTGAAGAGCGGCTTCAAGGGCAAGGTCGCGATCGTCACCAGCTACAAGCCCAACCCGACCGCGATCTCCAAGGAAGACGCGGGCGAGGGGGACACGGAGGAGCTCCGCAAGTACGAGATTTACCGGCAGATGCTTGCCGACCATTTCGGCGAGCACCCCGACAAGGCCATCGGCCGAGTTGAAGAGTTCGAGACTGACGTCAAGGAGAAGTTCATCAAGGAGCCCGGCCAGATGCGGCTCCTCATTGTGGTCGACAAACTCCTGACCGGCTTCGATGCGCCGAGCGCGACGTACCTGTACATCGACAAGAAGATGCGAGACCATGGCCTCTTCCAAGCGATCTGCCGCGTCAATCGTCTCGACGGCGATGACAAGACCTACGGGTACATCGTTGACTATCGTGACCTCTTCAAGTCACTCGACAAGACCGTCACCGACTACACCTCCGAGGCCTTCGGCGAGTACGAGACCGATGATGTCGACGGGCTGATCAGCGACCGCAATGAGCAAGACCGAAAGGATCTCGAGGAGGCTCTCGACGCCGTCCGTGCTTTGTGCGAGCCGGTCGTACCGCCCAAGGGCACGCTCGAGTACCAGCACTACTTTGTAGCGTCCACGCCCGGTGATGCCGGCCAGATCAAGGACAACGAACCCAAACGCGTCCTGCTCTACAAGTCTGTTGCTACCCTCGTGCGCGCCTTCGGAGCCGTCGCCAGCGACATGGAAGCCGTCGGCTACATGGCGGATGAGATCGCGTCGATCAAGGACGAGGTCGCTCACTACGCCGCCGTCAAGAGCGAGGTCGAGGCAGGAGCCGGTGAGAACATCGACATGAAGCAGTACGAGGCCGGGATGCGCCAACTGCTCGACACCTACATCAACGCCAAACCCGTTGAACAGGTCGCCGACTTGGAGAAGACCTTGGTCGAACTGATTGTTGAGCGCGGGCCGGACGCGGTCGACACGCTGCCAGCTGGAATCAAGGGCAGCAGCGCGGCCACCGCGGAGACGATCATCAACAACGTCCGCAAGACCATCGTGGACGAGCACGCGATGAATCCGCGCTACTACGACCATATGTCCGAACTCCTCGACGCACTCATCGAGAAGCAGAAGGAAGACGCCGAGGACTATGCGGACTACCTTCGCAAACTCATCGAGCTGACGAAGAAGGTCGGTACCCGAGAAGCAGCAGACGGCAAGACCTACCCGGGATGGGCGAGCACACCCGCGCGTCGGGCGATCGTGGACTTCACGTGGCGACCGGTCGATCTGGTCTTCGACTACGAGGCGTTGCATCATCGGATCCAGTCGAGCAAGGAACACGGATGGGCCGACGCCGGTGCCGGCAAGATGAAGGAACGCGCGCTCGCTCGTGAGCTGCGCCAGGAACTCCCCGGCATCGAAGAGGACTGCCTGGCGGAGTTCATCGAACTGTTGAAGAACAACGATGAGTACCGCTAGCGGCTACCTGACCGTCGCGGGACTTGGTGTCGATGTCGTCTACAAGGACATCAAGAACATGCACATCTCGGTCTACCCACCGGTGGGTCGTGTGCGGGTCGCTGCACCGCAGCGGACGACTGAGGATGCGATCCGGCTTGCGGTCGTGCAGCGGCTGTCGTGGATCAAGCGTCAGCAGGAGCAGCTTCGGAACGCTGATAGGCAGACAGAACGCAAGATGCTTTCGGGGGAGACCCACTACGTGTGGGGGCAGCGGTATCTCCTCGACGTCTCCAAGTCGAGCGGTGCGTACGGTGTCGAGACCAAGGGCAATACGCTCTGGGTCATCACCCCACCAGGAACCAACGCCGCCGGGCGGCTCGGGGCACTCGATCGTTGGTACCGGCGTGAGCTGAAGGCCGCCGTGCCCGCGCTGCTGGAGAAGTGGCAGCCGATCCTCGGGGTCGAGGCCGACAGGTTCGTTGTGCGCCGGATGAAGACCAAGTGGGGCACCTGCGTCACCACGTCACGGGCGATCTGGCTCAACCCCGAGTTGGCGAAGAAGGACCCGCGATGCCTGGAGTACATCGTCGTCCATGAACTCGCACACCTGCTCGAACGCGGACACGGTGAGAAGTTCGTGGCCTTGATGGACCAGGTCCTTCCCGACTGGCTAGCACGTCGAGACGAGCTGAACGAAGCGCCGCTCGGGCACGAGGAGTGGGGCGAAGACGAGCGGGCGTAAGGTGGCGAGGCAGCGGCACGGTCAGTGGCCCCCTGTCCTCCACGACGCAGCGCGCCTGCCGGCGCCGGCCCTTCGGGGGTCAGGACGGCGTTGCCATGGCATGCCGGGCGTACCTAACGCCCGTGGTCAAAACATCTAGACGGGTCCCCATTGGCCCTCTCGACGGTCAATTTGGCTCTGAGGACTAGATGAGGCCAGTTCCCTAGAAGGGAAATTCGGGAGGCGTGGTATGTACTCGGGCACCGCCGGCCTCTCCGGATGCACTTGTCAGGTCGAGAGGTTCCTCATCTTTCTGCCATTCCGTCCGCACCGCGATGATCAGTTCGCGATCCTTTGATCGCAGAACCTTCTTGAATGCCTTGGATCGTGCACCCGCGGTGCCGACAAATCCCCTGGAGACTAGCTGCGTGAATGCCGTTCGCCCGATGTACTTGGCATTGTTGTACGTGACACGAAATCCCTTCTTTGGACCAGATTTGAATGTGTCTTCTTCCATCGCAAGCCGCAACCAGTCAGCGGGGACGTGCATCCCTTTGAGGGTCTTGCCGTCGAGCACGCTTCCAGCATCGCCGCGAACAAACTTAAACCAGAACGGTGTTCCGAAAGCGCGCCAATCAGCAGCCGCCGCTGGTGAACCTTTTCCAATCGGCATCAGTTTGAGCTGCTTTTCGATCTCTCGTTTCCTCAGGTAGGCCCATTCCGGGCCGCCGGACGATTTCTGCGAGGTGACCTTCTCAAGCCGCTTGTACTGAATGAAGGTGAATGAATCGTGGATTTGGTCCCAGTAGAGAAGGTCGACCCCGAGCTCCAGCTCAATCGGCTTCTTGTTGACGGACATGATGATCAGCTTTTTCTGATCCCACTTATCCGTGAACACGGTGACGCTCGCGGCGCGCTGCTCGCCAACCAGCTTCCCATCGAAGCGCTGAAGGTCGAGCGGGAGGAGCTCCTCTTCGAGGTCCGATTCGTACCCCGCGTTTAGCAGCGTTTGGAGCAGTGTCTCGTTCTCGGTCTCTGCCGGCGGCACCACGAAGGCATCTGCTGGAAGTTCGATCTTCGCGAGCTGAGCAGCGAGTTGCACGGCGTCCTTCGCCTCCACCCGGGACTGTTCGACCTTCGACGGGAACGTACGCGGTTCGCCGAACACCTGCTCCAGCCAGATTGCGACAGAGGGATCGAGGCTATTGAGGTGGGCGATCAGAGCTGAGGCAATTCTGGGTTCGAGTTTTCGCGAATGGAAGTCGGCCGGAACGTCACCGAGTTCGACGGACTCATCTTGCGAAGGGTGGAGCGGGACAGGAGCAAGCAGGCGGTGAATAGGAGTGAGTGTCGCTCGCACCGTACCGCTTGCCACTCCCGCGATCCCGCGGACAGCCGCGAGGGCAATGATGGAGTCGCCCTCAACCAGACCCTCATCATCTAGATCATCGAAGGAGCCGTGGCCAGCCTGTACGGCTACGCAGATAGCTCCCACGGTCGGAGCGGCGTTCTTATCGAACGCCTCTGAGATGCGAGACGCGTACGTATGGCTGATCCGGTTCGCCCCCTTGGCGCGAAAGAGGTAGAGCGGCGCGGGCGGAGTCGCGTCGGTTGTATCGGGCATGGCTACATTCAAGCAGAGCACCAGGTATGTGCGTGGAATAGTTGCCCGGTGGAGTTTGTCTTGGTCGAACTGAAGCCCGGTCAGTCAGCGGACGTCCGTAAAGACGATCTCTCAGCGGCCATTTTGAGCCAGTTCAGCGCTGAAGTGGGGAGCGCCCTTGTCTCGAAAAACATCAGTACAGTCTTCTGGCATGCGCAAGAGCGAGCAGCTCAAGATGAGAGCCACGAAGCGTTCTTGAGTCCTTGAGCTCGGAATCCTTCGACGTGAGCTTCGCGCCGCTGAGGCACGGCGACGCCCCGGAGGTCCTTGCCGCGTTCGTGTCCAGTCCGGACATGGAGCGTCAGGGGAGTGTCGCGACGCCGGGCGACGCCGAGCGCTACGTGGCACACCTGCTCTCACGTGATCAGTCGCATCGGCCGTGGGTGGTCGTGGACCGGGGCAGCCTCGTTGGACTCGTGTGCGAGAGTCTTGACGCGGGCCATCGCAGCGGCTGGTTCTGGTACTGGATGCACGCCGGCGTCGGGAGCAGTTGCCCGGGCTGCCGGGTTCGTCAAGGAAGGGACTGAGCGGGGCAAGTTCCTCGTGCGCGGACCGGGGTCAGCGCTGGTGAACGTCAGCCGGGCCGTGGCTGAACGCCGGCGGGCGCGCGTCAGTCCAGTCCCGGCCTCCTGCGGTTGCGCTTGACCTCCGAGCGCCGGCGCTGCTGTTCCGCGCGCCGGCGCAGCGATCCGAGGGTCGGCTTGGTCGGGCGCCGGATGGCCGGCGGGGCGATCGCTTCCCGGAGGGCGACGGCGAGGCGCTGCCGGGCCGCGCTCCTGTTCCGGCGCTGCGAGCGGTGCTCGGAGGCGCTGATCGTCAGCACGGTGCCGGTCAGGCGCGCGGCCAGCCTTTCGAGGGCGCGTCGGCGCTGGGTCTCGTTCAGGGCGGTCGTCGTGGCGAGGTCGAGGCTCAGCTGGACCCGCGAGTCGGTGGTGTTCACGCCCTGGCCGCCGGGTCCGGAGGCATGGGAGAACTGCTCGATGAGCTCTCCAGCCGGGATCCTGAGACCGCCGGGCGCTCCGGGGCCCGCGGGTACGTTGACGTCTTCCACCCCACGAGTCTGCCGTACGCGGCGGCGGCTTGCGAGGCCGGGCGGGTCTCAGCCCTCCGTGGTCTCCTCGCGCAGCCGGGGTTCCACGCGGTGCTCCGGGCGGAAGCCCGCCTTGTCGCCGTAGAAGGCGCGGACGCGGTCCATGTCGTGGGCGACGTCGCCGGTCAGCTCGAGCGTGGGTCCGAGCCCCGTGGTCATCGTCGTGCGGTCGACGTAGCCGAGCGTGACCGGCATTCCCGTCTCGCGGGCGATCCGGTAGAAGCCCGACTTCCAGTGGGTGTGCCCCTTGCGCGTGCCGTCGGGGGTGACGACGAGCCCGAAGACCTCGCCCGCCCGCACCCGCTCGACGACCTCCGCGACCACGTCGCCCGGGTTGGAACGGTCGACGGCGATGCCTCCGAGCGCGCGCATGACCGGTCCCCGCCAGCCGTGGAAGAGGCTCTTCTTGCCGAGCCAGCGCACGTCGAGGCCGAGGCTCCAGGCGATGGCGAGCATGAGGACGAAGTCCCAGTTGGAGGTGTGCGGCGCGCCGATGAGGACGGTGGGGCGCGTGGGCCCCGGGCTGGATTCGAGCCGCCACGGGCTCAGTGACCAGAATGCGCGGGCTGCGAGGCGACGGAACATGCTCCCCACCGTAGGGCACCGGGGGAGTCGGGGGCGCAGCCCCGCCCGCTGCCTCCGCGGCGACACGCCGGGAGCGACACGCCGAGTCATGTGGGGCAATTTGAATGGACCGCTGTCAACCGCTCGTTGAACTCCGGGTGGCCGGTTGGGTTTTCCCAATGTGAAAGAAACCCTTGAGTTTCTTGGGATCCGCGCGAGGGCGGGGAATCCGTGCGGGAAATGTGACCTGTGCCGCACAAAGTTGCGACTCGGTAACAACGCATTCTGAAGCGAGATTTTTATATCCAAGACCCCTGTCAACGGTCTAAGGTTTTGCCATGTGAGACACGCCACGCAGAGGGCGGCGTCCGGGTCAAGTGCAGAGCTTGGCTTGCTACACACCAATCATCAAGGAGGCGGAATGCGTTTCACGCGTATTTCCCAGGCTGTCGCCGTAGGCGCCGCTGCAGCACTCGCGCTCAGCGCTTGCGCCGCCGGCACAGGAACCGAAAACACCGGAAGTGCCGACGGTACCGAGGCTCCCTCGGGTGGCGAGGTGCGCGTGGTCGAGGTGAACGCATTCAGCTCGTTCAACTCGAACACCGCCAAGGGCAATGTGGATATCAACTCCAAGATCGCCTACACCACGAACGCGAACTTCAACTACATCAGCAACGAGCTCGAGATCGTCAAGAACGAGCAGTTCGGCTCCTACGAGCTGCTCAGCGAGGATCCGCTGACGGTCAAGTACACCATCAACGAAGGTGTCACCTGGTCCGACGGCGAGCAGATCGACGCCGACGACATGCTGTTCGCGTGGGCCATCACGTCCGGTCGTTTCGATGACGCGAAGACCGACGACGAGGGCAACGTCACCGGCGGCACGCGCTACTTCGACTACGCGGGCACCACCGAGGGCCTCGCGCTCACGGACACCCCGGAGGTCGGCGACGACAACCGCTCGATCACCCTGACCTACTCGAAGCCGTTCGCCGACTGGGAGATCTCCTTCGGCGTCCTGACCCCGGCGCACGTCGCCGCGGAGAAGGCCGGCATCGACCAGGAGGCGCTCTCGAAGCTCATCCTCGAGACGGAGAAGGGCGATCCCGAAAACCCCAAGGCCGAGCCCGTTGCCGAGCTCAAGGCCGTGGCCGACTTCTGGAACACGGGCTACGACACGAAGTCCATGCCGAGCGACGAGTCCCTGTACCTGTCCTCCGGCCCGTTCATCGTGGACAGCATCGTTCCGGACCAGTCCATGACCCTCGTGCGCAACGAGGCCTACAACTGGGGCCCGATCCCGAACGTCGACTCGATCGTCGTCCGCTACATCGGCGAGGCCCCGGCCCAGGTCGCGGCGCTGAAGAACGGCGAGGTCGACATCATCGCCCCGCAGGCTTCCGCCGACACGCTGGAGCAGCTCGAGGCCCTCGGTGACCAGGTCGTCGTCGAGAAGGGCGAGCAGCTCTCCTACGACCACCTTGACCTGAACTTCACCGGCGTCTTCGCCGAGGAGAACGTGCGCAAGGCGTTTATGAAGTCCGTCCCGCGCAAGCAGATCGTGGAGACGATCCTGTCCAAGATGGATCCCGAGGCGACCCCGCTGGATTCGCAGCTGTTCGTCCCGGCGAACGCGGCCTACGCCGAGTCCGTGGCCAACAACGGCTCCTCCGAGTACCAGGACGTCGACATCGATGCGGCCAAGGAGCTCCTCGACGGAGCCACGCCGGAAGTCCGCATCATGTACAACAAGGACAACCCCAACCGCGTCGACGCCTACACGCTGATCGCGGAGTCCGCCACCCAGGCCGGCTTCAAGATCGTCGACGGCGGCCTCGGTGGCTCCGAGTGGGGCGCATCGCTCGGCTCGGGCAACTACGACGCCTCGATCTTCGGCTGGATCTCCTCCGGCGTCGGCGTGACCGGCGTGCCGCAGATCTTCGGCAGCGGAAGCTCCTCCAACTTCAACGGATTCTCCAGCCCGGAGGCCGATGAACTGATGGGCGAGCTCCTCGTCACCCCGGATGCGGACGAGCAGGACCAGCTGCAGATCCAGATCGACAAGCTGATCTGGGACTCCGGCTACGGCCTGCCCCTCTTCCAGCCGGTCGGCCTGGACGCCTACGCCTCGCACGTTGACGGAGTGAAGTACATGCCCAACCAGACGGGCGTGTGGTGGAACTTCTGGGAGTGGTCGGTCGACAACTAACCCCTCCTGAGCACCTGGGGTAACCCACGAAGGAAGCGCCGGGACCGGAACCTGGGTCCCGGCGCTTCCTAGTGCCCCCGTTACAGCTGCTCGAAACGACTTAACCCATTGGGGAACCCGGTCAAGGCGTCATCTGTTCCTTGACTTCGCGGGCGGAAGTGATTGGGATATCTCAGCTTCCGGCGTGTGGTGAGGTGAACTACACTTCTGCCAAAGCAAGCCCGGGCGATCCCCGGAACTCCTAACCTGAGGCTATTCACATGGTGACCTACATCGTCCGGCGGCTTGTGACCGCCGTACTCATCTTGTTTGGGGCATCCTTCCTCGTCTACCAGCTCACGGCCCTCTCGGGCGACCCGCTGGCCGACCTGAGGGAGAGCAACCTCCCCAACAAGGATGCCCTGATGCAGCAGCGGATCGAGAACCTCGATCTGACGACCCCAGCACCGATCCGCTTCTTCAAGTGGCTCGGCGGCGCCGCGCAGTGCATCGTGCCGTTCTTCGGCCGCTGCGACCTGGGGCTCATGCTCAACGGCGAGCCCGTGACCCAGGCGCTGGCCCGCGCGGCCGGGCAGACGATCCTGCTGATCACCGCGGCCACCGTGCTCGCGATCATCATCGGCATCTCGCTTGGCATCATCACGGCGCTGAAGCAGTACAGCACCCTGGACTACTCGGTCACCTTCATGGCCTTCCTCTTCTTCTCGCTCCCGATCTTCTGGATCGCGGTGCTCCTGAAGGAGTTCGGCGCGATCGGCTTCAACGACTTCCTGCGGGACCCGCAGTTCTCGCCGACCTCGATCGTCATCGGCTCCGCGTTCGTCGGCGTCATGGTGGTCCTGTTCATGAGCGGCACCTGGCTCAAGCGCATCATCGGCTTCGCCATCGGCGCGGCCGTCACCGCTGGCCTCATGGTCCTGCTGTCCGTGACCGGCTGGTTCACCAACCCGGGCCTCGGACCGATCCTGATCGCCCTGACCGGCGCCGGCGCCGCGTACCTCGTGACGCAGCTGACCGCTGGCGTGCAGAACCGCAAGGCCCTCTACTCGGCGCTCATCATGGTGCCGATCGGGCTCGTCGGCTACTACGTGCTCAACCCGATGTTCGGCGGCATCACGACCCTCGGGATCGTCCTGCTGGCCGTCGGGGCCATCCTCGTCGGCTGCGCCGTCGGCTGGCTCATGGGCGGGTTCGACCGAGGGCAGTCGATGCGAGCCGCCGCCCTCGCCGGCTTCCTGATCGCCGGCATCGTGGTGCTCGACCGCTTTATGGTCGAGTGGCCGAACTACTTCAACAACGGGCGCATCCGCGGCCGGCCGATCGCCACGATCGGCGCCTCGACGCCGAACCTCGAGGGCAACTGGTGGATCCAGAGCCTGGACACGTTCACGCACCTGCTGCTGCCGACGATCGCCCTGGTCCTGCTCTCGCTGGCGTCCTACTCCCGCTACTCGCGGGCGTCGATGCTGGAGATCATGCAGATGGACTACATCCGCACGGCCCGGGCCAAGGGCCTGCCCGAGCGGACGGTCGTCATGCGCCACGCGTTCCGCAACGCGCTCATCCCGCTCGCCACGCTCGTGGCCTTCGACATCGGCGGACTCATCGGCGGCGCGGTGATCACCGAGCGGGTGTTCGCCTTCACGGGCATGGGCAACCTCTTCGTCGCCTCGCTCGCGCCGATTCCCGATCCGAACCCCGTGATGGGCGTCTTCCTGATCGTCGGCATCGTGGCCCTGGTCTTCAACCTGATCGCCGACCTCGTCTACTCCGTCCTCGATCCACGCGTAAGGGTGAAAGCATGACAACCGCGAATCCCGTGACCCCCTCCGGCCAGGCGCCGGAAGAGCCCTCGGCCGTGGTCCTGAAGGAAGAGACCAAGGGCCTGTCCCAGGGCGCCATCATCCGCAAGCGCTTCTTCGGGAACACCCCCGCGATCGTGTCCATGGTGGTGTTCGTCGGCATCGTGCTGCTCGCGTTCACCTCGATCGGCTTCGCCGGCATCCCCGGCTGGTGGAAGTACAACCACACCGGCTTCACGGGCCAGGTCAACGGCGGCGCACCGACGTTCGTGCACCTGTTCAACTGGGGCGACCACCCCTTCGGCCAGGACCGGATCGGCCGCGACTACTTCGCCATGACGATGCGCGGCACGCAGCAGTCGATCATGATCATGTTCGTGATCGGCGCCGTCGGCGGCTTCATCGGCGTCGTCGTGGGCGCGGTCTCCGGCTACTTCCGCGGCTGGATCGAGGCCGTGCTGATGCGCCTCGTCGACGTCATCATCATCATCCCGCTGCTGCTCCTGGCCGCCGTCCTGGGCCGCATCGCGGGCCAGCAGGTCCAGGGCAACGCGGCGACGATCGCGCTCGGCGTGTTCGTCGGCCTCATCATCTGGACCGGCCTGTCCCGTCTGGTCCGCGGCGAGTTCCTGACCCTGCGCGAGCGCGAGTTCGTGGACGCAGCCCGGATCGCGGGCGCCTCCAACACGCGGATCATCTTCAAGCACATCCTGCCCAACGCGGTCGGCGTGATCATCGTCAACGTGACGCTGCTGATGGCCTCGGCCATCCTGCTCGAGACGGGCCTGTCCTACCTGGGCCTCGGAGTGAAGGCGCCGGACGTCTCGCTGGGCTCGCTGATCTCCAACAACCAGGAGGCGTTCACGACGCGTCCGTGGCTGTTCTGGTTCCCGGGCCTGTTCATCGTGGCCATCTGCCTCAGCATCAACTTCATCGGCGACGGCCTGCGCGACGCGTTCGACCCGCGGCAGAAGAAGTTCAACGCCAAGAAGGCCAAGGACCGCGGCGTCCACGGCTCCGCGACGGCGGCCAACGTCAAGCCCTCGGGTACGACGCCGGTGCAGGGCTCCGGCGGGACCGCCCAGCCGGGTACGGGGCAGCCGTAGGCGGCGCCGGGGGCGCGGGGGCCGCGCCCCCGGACCGCCCCCGAGGCCGCTAGAGGACCGAAGGCAGCAGGAAGCTCGCGACGAGAAGGACCAGGAGGACCGCCAGATGCAGCACATGAACCCGCCGTACGGGCCGTGCCTGGTCCGTCTTGTCGACGTCGAGCAGGCCGGCCTCGGCGAGCCGGTCGAGGCGGCGGCGGACCGCTGCGGCCGCCACGCCCGAGTCGCTGGTCGGCAGGTCGCCGGGGCGCACGCTGGAGTAACGCGCGCCGGAGCCGTCCCGCTCCTCGGCCTTCGCCGAGCGGCGCATCTGGCGGAAGCTGGACGTCGCACCGGGGGCCGGTGCCGCCCAGGCGGTGTAGCGGGCGCGTGGCGTGACGAGCGTCAGGGCGTACTTCGTGTCCACCGCGATGATCGCGTCCCACGGGACGGTGAGCGATTGCAGGGGATTGACGAGCGTCACGCCCGGTCCGCCCACCACGACCTTGGGGAACCAGAACAGCAGCCACACCACGTAGGCCACCACGACGAGTGGCAGCGCGGCCGGCCAGGACCGCAGCCCGCCGCCGATGAGGACCGCCACGGCGCCGACGGCGCAACCGGCCATCAGGACCACGGACAGGATCCTGGACAGGTGGGGGCGGAACTCGGCGTCTGGGGCATCCAGCGGGGCATTCATAACACCTATAGTTTCAGCATTCCCGACGCGGTAGTAATCGGCGCCACAAGCGCCGGGCGGCGGGGACGAACCGGACCACGGCCGGAAGGAAATGAGTAACACATGAGCGAGAACACCCTGGGCACCACGGGAGCCGGCCACGGCACCGCATCGTCACGCCAGCCGGTGCTGGAGGTCAAGGACCTCTGCGTCGACTTCGGCGTCGACAAGGAGTGGGTGCCGGCCGCGATCGACCTGAACTACCACGTCAACGCGGGCGAGGTCCTGGCGATCGTGGGCGAGTCCGGTTCGGGCAAGTCGGCGAGCTCCATGGCCCTGCTGGGACTGCTGCCGAGCAACAGCCGCGTCCGCGGCGAGGTCAAGCTCAACGGCAAGTCGCTGCTGGGCATGAACACGGCCAACCTGCGCTCGGTGCGGGGCAACGACGTCGCAGTGATCTTCCAGGAGCCGATGACGGCGCTGAACCCCGTGTACACCGTGGGCTTCCAGATCATGGAGACCCTGCGGCTGCACAACCCGATCTCGCCCTCGCAGGCGGAGAAGCGCGCCCTGGAAATGCTCGAGCTCGTCGAGCTCCCGGACCCCGCCAAGGCGTTCCGCTCCTACCCGCACCAGCTCTCCGGCGGCCAGCGCCAGCGCGCGATGATCGCCCAGTCGCTGTCCTGCGACCCCAAGCTGCTCATCGCGGACGAGCCGACCACGGCCCTCGACGTCACCGTCCAGGCGGAGATCCTGGACCTGATGCGCAACCTGCGCACCAAGCTCAACTCGGCGATCGTGCTCATCACGCACGACATGGGCGTGGTCGCCGACCTGTCCGACCGCATCGCCGTCATGCGCCATGGGCGCATCGTCGAGACGGGCTCGTCGCGGGACATCTTCAACGCGCCGCAGCACCCCTACACGCAGCAGCTCCTGGCCGCCGTGCCGAAGCTCGGCGCGGGCAGCGACCAGGACGAGGCGGTGGACATCAGCGCCTCCGTCGCGGCGGCGACGCACATCGAGCTCGACGTCGTGGACCACGAGGAGCTGGAGATCCGCGAGCGAGAGGTCCTCGCCGGCCTCGAGATCGCCGAGCAGCAGGCCGCGGAGGCGGACGCCCGTCCCGTCGTGCTGGAGCTGAAGAACGTCGCCATCGAGTACCCGAAGCAGGGCCGCGTTCCGGCGTTCCGCGCCGTCGAGGGGGCCGACCTGACGGTCCACCAGGGCCAGGTCGTCGGGCTCGTGGGCGAGTCCGGTTCGGGCAAGACGACGATCGGCCGTGCCGCCGTCGGGCTCCTGCCCGTCGCGGAAGGCCAGCTGATCGTCAACGGCCGCGACATCTCCAACCTCAAGCCGACCTCCAAGGAGCTGTACGAGGTCCGCCGCCAGATCGGCATGGTCTTCCAGGACCCGTCGAGCTCGCTCAACCCCCGCCTGCCGATCGGCGAGTCGATCGGCGAGCCCATGTACCTCGCGGGCGTGGCCAAGGGCGCGGCCCTGCAGAAGCGCATCGAGGTCCTGCTCGACCAGGTGGAGCTGCCGCGCAACTACCGCAACCGCTACCCGCACGAGCTCTCCGGCGGCCAGAAGCAGCGCGTCGGCATCGCCCGCGCCCTGTCGTTGGAGCCCAAGCTCATGGTCGCCGACGAGCCGACCTCGGCGCTCGACGTGTCCGTGCAGGCCAAGGTGCTCGAGCTCTTCCAGCAGCTGCAGCGCGAGATGGGCTTTGCGAGCCTGTTCGTCACGCACGACCTCGCCGTGATCGACGTGCTCGCGGACCACATCGTCGTGATGCGCCACGGCGCGATCGTGGAGCAGGGGCCGCGCGACGAGGTCCTGCGCCGCCCGAAGGACCTCTACACGCAGCGCCTCATGGCCGCCGTCCCGGTCCCGGACCCGGACGAGCAGCGGGAGCGCCGCGAGCTGCGGGCCAAGCTCCTGGCGGACGCCGAGGCGTCCTAGCTGGCCGGGGCCTCCGCGCCGCCGGCCAGGAGCAGCTCGCTGCGCATCAGGCCCCGCAGGCGCAGCTCCTCCAGGAAGCGCTCCGCGGCGATCCGGTGCCCGGCCTCGTCGAGGTGCGCCCGGTCGAGCAGGTGCCCGCCGAGGTCCTCGGTGGTGATCCAGTCGCCGGCGGAGATGAAGGCCAGTCCGGCGTCGCGCGCGGCGGTGCCCACGGCGGCGTCGACCGCGTGGCGCCGGCCTCCGCCGTCCTCGAGCGAGCGTGCGAGCGTGCCGACCACCAGGATCGTGCTGGTGGGGTAGCTGCGCCGCACCTCCTCGACGAGCCCGGTCACGCCCGCGTGGACCTCGGCGTCCGATGCCCCGGCGCGGGCGTCGTTGCCGCCGCCCTGCAGGACCACGAGCCCCACGTCGCCGTGGGGGAGGAGCCACTGCTGGGTGCGCAGGGCGTCGGCGTAGTCGAGGTACGGGGGACGCGCCGCCGTGAAGCCCGTGCCGCCGCGGCCGCGGAAGACGACGTCGTACCCGGCCGCCGTGAGCGCGAGCCGGGGCCACGTTGCCTCGCCGGGCACGCCCGCCGCTCCGTCCGACTGCGAATCGCCGATCAGGACGGCGAGCCGGCGCGGCTCCGGGTATTCGAGCTCCTGGCGTCCGCTCGCGGCGTTGAAGACCGTGCCCGTGCTCCCGGCGTCCGACCAGCCGAGGGCGGCCGGTTGCACGGCTCCCCGCGCCACGGCCGGTCCCTGCTCGGCACCCTGCGCCAGGACCCCGGCGCCTGCCGCGACGGCCAGCAGCGCGCCCGCGGCCACGGCCGCCCAGACCACGCGCGGCCGACGGTGTGCACTCCCCATGTGGGCACCCTTTCCCCCTCTACGGCCGCGACGCGGCAGTGAGAACAGTCTGCGGCCCGACGACCCCGCCGCGGTAGGGGCACACGGGCCTGTTTGGGTCAATTTTTGGCAACGGTTTAGAATGGTGGATTGGGTCAGCCGTGGCCCCGACACACTGACCCTTTCCCCCATTCAGAAGCGAGCGCAAGAACGCATGTCAGATTTCACCTCGGCGGCCAACACCGCACGTCGCGAAGACCTCCGGAACGTCGCCATCGTCGCGCACGTCGACCATGGCAAGACCACGCTCGTGGACGCCATGCTGGGCCAGACCGGCGCCTTCTCCTCCCACGGGGAGACCGAAGAGCGCGTCATGGACTCGGGTGAGCTCGAGCGCGAGAAGGGCATCACGATCCTGGCGAAGAACACCACCGTGTTCTACTCCGGCCCCTCCGCCCAGGGCAAGAACGTCCTCATCAACGTCATCGACACCCCCGGCCACGCCGACTTCGGCGGTGAGGTCGAGCGCGGGCTGTCCATGGTGGACGGCGTCGTGCTCCTCGTCGACGCCTCCGAGGGCCCGCTGCCGCAGACCCGGTTCGTGCTCCGCAAGGCGCTGACCGCCAAGCTGCCCGTGGTCCTCGTCGTCAACAAGACCGACCGCCCCGACGCCCGCATCGACGGCGTCGTCTCCGACTCCATGGACCTGCTGCTGGGCCTGGCCTCCGACCTCGCCGACGAGGTCCCGGACCTCGACCTGGACTCCGTGCTGAACGTCCCCGTCGTGTACGCCTCCGGCAAGGCCGGCCGCGCCTCGCTGACGCAGCCCGCCGACGGCACGCTCCCGGACTCCGAGGACCTCGAGCCGCTGTTCGCGACCATCATGGAGCACGTCCCCGCCCCGTCCTACAATCCGGACGAGGTCCTGCAGGCGCACGTGACCAACCTGGACGCCTCCCCGTTCCTGGGCCGCCTTGCGCTGCTGCGCATCTTCAACGGCACCCTGCGCAAGGGCCAGCAGGTCGCCTGGGCCCGCCAGGACGGCCAGCTCAAGACCGTCAAGATCACCGAGCTGCTCGCCACCAAGGGCCTCGCCCGCGTCCCGGCCGAGGAGGCCGGGCCCGGTGAGATCGTCGCCGTCGCCGGCATCGAGGACATCATGATCGGCGAGACCCTCACCGACCTCGAGAACCCCAAGCCGCTGCCGCTGATCACCGTCGACGATCCCGCGATCTCCATGACGATCGGCATCAACACCTCGCCGCTGGCCGGCAAGGTCAAGGGCGCCAAGGTCACGGCCCGCCAGGTCAAGGACCGCCTCGACAAGGAGCTCATCGGCAACGTCTCGCTCAAGGTCCTCCCGACCGAGCGCCCGGACGCCTGGGAGGTCCAGGGCCGCGGCGAGCTCGCCCTGGCGATCCTCGTCGAGCAGATGCGCCGCGAGGGCTTCGAGCTCACCGTCGGCAAGCCGCAGGTCGTCACCCGGATCGTCGACGGCAAGGTCCACGAGCCCATGGAACACATGACGATCGACGTGCCGGAGGAGTACCTCGGCAACGTCACGCAGCTGCTCGCCGCCCGCAAGGGCCGCATGACCAACATGTCCAACCACGGCACCGGCTGGGTCCGGATGGAGTTCAGCGTCCCCGCCCGCGGCCTGATCGGCTTCCGCACCCAGTTCCTCACGGACACGCGCGGCGCCGGCATCGCGGCGTCGATCGCCGAGGGCTACGAGCCCTGGGCCGGCGAGATCGAGTACCGCACCAACGGCTCCATGGTCGCGGACCGCGCTGGCGTCGTGACGCCGTTTGCGATGATCAACCTCCAGGAACGCGGCAGCTTCTTCGTCCAGCCGACCTCGGAGGTCTACGAGGGCATGATCGTGGGCGAGAACTCGCGCGCCGACGACATGGACGTGAACATCACCAAGGAGAAGAAGCTCACCAACATGCGTGCGGCCTCCTCCGACTCGTTCGAGAACCTGACCCCGCCGCGCACCCTCACGCTCGAGGAGTCCCTCGAGTTCGCCCGCGAGGACGAGTGCGTCGAGGTGACCCCGGAGTCCATCCGCATCCGCAAGGTCATCCTCAACGCGAGCGAGCGGGCCAAGGCCGCCCGGGCCCGTGCCCGCGCCTAGCAGGTCCCTGCTTCCGGCGGCCACCGCGGTCATCGCCGCGCTGGTCGCCGGAGGCCTGTCCTCCGTCGTGGGAACCATGCTGCACGCGCAGCTCTCCTACGCGGGGGACGTCCCCGTGCCCTGGGGCGCCGTCCTGGCGCTCGTCTTCACGGGAAGCATGCTGGTCCTGGCCGCCGCCTACTCCGAGCGGCTCTGGGCCGCCGCGCTCGGCGGCGTCACGGCCTACGTCCTGACGGCCTGGACGGCGCTGGACACCCGCAACCGGCTCATCGTCTCGTGGGCCAACGCCGAGCAGCTGCCCGGGCCCGCGCTGGCCGGGGCCCTGTGGATGTACGGGATCGTGGCGGCGACCGTCGTCGCGCTCTTCATCGCCGCACGCGTGCTGCGCCGACGCTAGGAGCCCGGCCGGCGCGCCGAGGCGTCGTGGCCGCCCATGCTGCGCCGGGGCCCGCCCCGTTGCGCGCCCGGCAGGCGCGGTCCAGCTCAGTTGGCCGTCTGGTCCAGGTGGTGGGCCACGAAGAGGGACGTCGCCACGCCGTTCTCGTCCGAGGGGCGCAGGGCGTAGTCGGAGAGCACGCCCTTGATCCGCTCCAGCAGCTCCCGCTGGTCGTCCTCGGTGAGCTTGAGCCCCACGCGCAGGACCTGGATCTCGTTCGGCGCGAGCCCATCGATCTCCTGCAGGAACGTCTCGACGAGCACGGGTGCCGCGTCCGGAAGCTTGGTGCCCCACGACATGCGCGTGCTCCGGTAGGGGACCTCCTTGGCGCCGCGGTTGCCGCGGCGGGCCGGCTCGGCCTCGAGGTAGCCCGTCGACAACAGGGTGCGTACGTGGTGCAGCGACGTGGCCGGATTGATGTCCAGGAGGTCGGCGATCTCCTTGTTGGTGCGGGCCTTGTGCAGGCACAGCCGGAGGATGCGCAGCCGGATCGGCGAGCTCAGGGCCCGTGCGCGTGCTTGCAGCTCCTCGTCTGTTGCCATATGTTCAGCATACGGTAAAAAACATCACTGATTGACATCATCAAATCGCATAGCTAGGTTTTTATGACCTCCTCAGGGCTTCAGTCTCAACCGGCCCCGGATGGAAACGGAGGCTCCGAGATGGGCGGGGACTCCAGTGGCTACGACGAGGTGGCCGACACCGGACGTCCCCTGCACCGGGACGCTAATTTCATGGTCTTCTGGGCGGGGCAGGCGCTCAGTCAGTTCGGCGCGCAGCTCGGTCTGCTCGCCATGCCCGTACTCGCCGTGGCGCTGCTGCACGCGAGCGAGTGGGAGGTCGGCGTCCTGAACGCGGCCAACACCGCGGCCTTCCTGGCCGTAGGGCTCCCCGTCGGCGCGTGGGTCGACCGGTGGTGCAAGCGACCCGTGATGATCCGGGCCGACCTGGCCCGGGCACTGCTCCTGGCCGTCATCCCGCTGGCCTGGTACCTCGGCGTTCTCGAGGTCTGGCACTTGTGGGTGGTGGCGCTGCTGCTGGGCGTGGCGACCGTGTTCTTCGACGTGTCCTACCAGTCCTACATCCCGTGGATCGTGCACCGGGGGCGGATCTCGGAGGCCAACGCCCGCCTCGAGACCACGGGTCAGGTCTCGCGGCTCGCGGGGCCCGCCGCGGCGGGCACCCTGCTCGGGATCGTCGCCGCGCCCGTGTTGTTCATCGGCCAGGCGGTCGGCTACGTCCTCTCGGCGCTGTGCCTGTGGCGCGTGCGGGACCGGGAGGAGCCGGCCGATGCGCGTCCGCCGGACCTGCGGGCGGAGATCGCGGAGGGACTCGGCTACGTGCTCCGCCACCCGCTCATCGGGCGCATCGCGGCGGCGACCGCCATCACCAACTTCTTCAGCACGATCCTCTTCACGCTCGCCCCGATCCTGGTCCTGCGCACGCTCGGCCTGGACCCGGTGCAGCTCGGGCTCGTCTACTCGATCGGTGCGGCGGGCGGCCTCCTGGCGGCGGCCATCACCCCGTGGGTCGCGGCCCGGCTGGGGGAGGGGACCTCGCTGCCGGTGGCCACGCTCGTCACCTCGGTGGGGATGGCCGGCTTCCCCCTGTCCGTGCTCGTGCCCGGGGCGTGGGCCTTCCCGTTGCTCGCGGCCTCGATGTTCGTCCTGACCATGGGCGTGCTCGTCTACAACATCATCCAGGTCAGCATGCGGCAGAAGATCTGCCCGCCGCGCCTCCTGGGCCGCATGAACGCCTCGATCCGCTTCCTCGTCTGGGGCGTCCTTCCCGTCGCCGCGCTCCTGGCCGGCGTCCTCGGCGAGGCGTGGGGGCCCGTCGCGGCGATGTGGGTCGGCGTCGCCGGCAGCGCGCTCGCGGCCGTTCCCCTGCTCTTGTCGCCGATCGCCCGCATGCGCACCCTCCCGGACGCGCCGGAGGACGACGCCGCGTAGGGCGTGGGCCGCGGATCGCCCGTTCAGGTCCGGGACAGGACGACGCCGGGGCCGCGCCGGCCGCGGTCCGGGTGCGGCGGGCGCGGGCTCACGGGGCGCGGCACCCGGCGGGCGTGTACCTCAGGCGCGGCGGGCGCGGCGCACGGGGGCGGGCGGCACCCGCTTGGCATGCGTCACGAGCCGCCGCTCGATCCGCACCTCGCCGTGGCGCGAGTCGACCGCGACGGTCGCCCCGTCGTCGTACAGCCCCGCGAAGCCGCCCAGCACGTCGGTCAGTCCCGGGCCTGGGCCGCCGGCGGGGGCGACACGGTACCGGACGACGATCCGCTCGCCGGGCCGCAGCGACTCAAAGAAGTCATATGACATGGAAAGCATCGTAATGTGCGGCAAGGCACGCCTCATCAGCGCGCCGGCCACGCGGGGACTAAGCTGGATGCAGGCGCCAGACGGATCCGTCCGGCGCGGCAACAGGTTCCAGCGAAGGAAGGCCCCGGGTCCCGTGACGTACATCATCGCCCAGCCGTGCGTAGACGTGAAAGACAAGGCCTGCGTCGACGAATGCCCCGTCGACTGCATCTACGAGGGCGAGCGCTCGCTGTACATCCACCCGGACGAATGCGTGGACTGCGGCGCCTGCGAGCCCGTGTGCCCCGTCGAGGCCATCTACTACGAGGACGACGTCCCCGACGAGTGGGCGGACTACTACAAGGCCAACGTCGAGTTCTTCGACGAGCTCGGCTCGCCCGGCGGCGCCGCGAAGCTCGGCAACACGGGTACCGACCACCCGTTCGTCGCCGCGCTGCCCCCGCAGAACGCCTAGCCGATGCTCACGCTCCCGGACTACCCGTGGGACACCCTGCTCCCGTACCGTGACCGCGCCGCGGCGCACCCCGGCGGGACCGTGGACCTCTCGATCGGCACGCCCGTCGATCCGACGCCGGAGCCCATCCGCGAGGCGCTGCGCGCCGCCGCCGACGCCCCCGGCTACCCGACGACCCACGGCACGCCGGCCCTCCGCGATGCGATCGCCGCCTGGTACGGCCGCCGCCGCCGCACCCCGGGGCTCGATCCCGCGCACGTCATGCCGACGGTCGGTTCCAAGGAGCTCGTGGCGTGGCTGCCGCTCCTGCTCGGGCTGGGTCCGGGCGACGTCGTCGTCCGACCCGAGACCGCCTACCCGACCTACGACATCGGCGCCCGGCTCGCCGGGGCCGAGGCCGTCGCCGCCGACCGGCTCGAGGAGCTGCCCGAGGACGTCCGCCGGCGCGTGCGGCTCGTCTGGACCAATTCTCCGGGCAACCCCACCGGGATCGTCCGCACGGCCGCCGAGCTGCGCGCGACCGTGGAGCAGGCACGGGCCCTCGGCGCCGTCGTCGCCTCCGACGAGTGCTACGCCGAGCTCGGTTGGGACGCATGGGAGGACGGCGTCCCGGGGCTGCTCGAGCCCGAGGTCTCCGGCGGCGACCTGACCTCGCTGCTCTCGGTGTACTCGCTGTCCAAGCAGTCCAACCTCGCGGGATACCGCGCCGCGTTCGTCGCCGGCGCTCCCGATCTGATGCCCGCGCTCGTGAACAACCGCAAGCACGCCGGCATGATCGTGCCGCGCCCCGTGCAGGAGGCCATGCGGGCCGCGCTCGGCGACGACGCCCACGTGCAGGCCCAGAAGGACCTCTACCGCGCCCGCCGCGCGCGGCTGCTGCCCGCCCTGCGCGGCTTCGGCCTGGACATCCGGCACTCGGAGGCCGGGCTCTACCTGTGGGCGAGCGCCGGAGAGGACACCTGGGCCACCGTCGGCCGCTTCGCGGACCTCGGGATCGTCGTCGGCCCCGGCAGCTTCTACGGGGCCGCGGGCGAAGGGCACGTGCGCGTCGCCCTGACCGCGACGGACGAGAGGATCGACGCCGCCGTCGAGCGGCTCACGGCCGCCGCCGGGGGCCTGTGAGGCCGTCCGGAGGCGCTCAACAGGGCGCCACGGATTAGTGAACCACGGCACTTCGACGGTACCGTGGCACCTGATTACTGCATTGTAGGAACTATCTGTACTCCGGTGAGGAGATGCCATGACGGACCAGAACCCTGCCCGGCTAGCGTTTGACGGAAGCGAGATCGACCTCCCGGTGGTCCCGGCGGTCGAGGGCAACAACGGCTTCGACGTCGCCACGCTGCTCAAGTCCACGGGAAACGTCACCTACGACCCCGGCTTCATGAACACCGCGGCCACGAAGTCCGCGATCACCTACATCGACGGCGATGCGGGCATCCTGCGCTACCGCGGCTACCCGATCGAGCAGCTGGCCGAGCACTCGAGCTTCCTCGAGACGTCCTACCTGCTCATCTACGGCGAGCTGCCCTCGCCGAGCGAGCTCGAGGCCTTCGACCAGAAGATCCGCCGCCACACCCTGCTCCACGAGGAGCTCAAGGGCTTCTTCGGCGGCTTCCCGCGCGACGCCCACCCGATGCCGGTGCTGTCCTCGGCCGTGTCCGCGTTGTCGACCTGGTACCAGGACTCGCTGGACCCGTTCGATCCCGAGCAGGTCGAGCTCTCCACGATCCGCCTCCTGGCCAAGGTCCCGGTCATCGCGGCCTACGCCCACAAGAAGTCGATCGGCCAGGCCCTGCTCTACCCGGACAACTCCATGAACCTCGTGGAGAACTTCATGCGCCTGAGCTTCGGCCTTGCCGCCGAGCCCTACGAGCTGGACCCGGAGCTGGTCAAGGCCCTGGATCTGCTGCTGGTGCTGCACGCCGACCACGAGCAGAACTGCTCCACCTCCACCGTGCGCCTCGTGGGCTCCTCCAACGCCAACATGTTCGCCTCGGTCTCCGCCGGCGTGAACGCGCTCTTCGGCCCCGCCCACGGCGGCGCCAACGAGGCCGTGCTGAAGATGCTGCGCAACATCCAGGCCGAGGGCATCAAGCCCGAGGACTACATGGAGAAGGTCAAGAACAAGGAGGACGGCGTCCGGCTCATGGGCTTCGGGCACCGCGTCTACAAGAACTACGACCCGCGCGCGAAGATCATCAAGAAGACGGCCCACGACATCCTCTCCAAGCTCGGCGGCAACGACGAGCTCCTGGACATCGCGATGCGCCTCGAGGAGAAGGCCCTCGCGGACGACTACTTCATCCAGCGCAAGCTGTACCCGAACGTCGATTTCTACACCGGCCTGATCTACAAGGCCATGGGCTTCCCGGAGAAGATGTTCACGGTGCTCTTCGCGATCGGCCGACTGCCCGGATGGATCGCCCAGTGGCGCGAGATGATCCAGGACCCGGCCCTGAAGATCGGCCGCCCTCGCCAGCTCTACGTGGGCGAGGGCGAGCGCAACTACCCGGTCCGCTAGGACCAGCGGGATCCCACGGGGTCCGCGCGGCGACGGCCGGCACCGGACGGTGCCGGCCGTTTCCGTACCCGATTCCGGCCGGGCGGGGCTAACCTTGGAACCGGGGGCCGACGGGCGAAGGAAGGTAGCCGATGTACGAACGCTCGGGGAACGGCTGGCGGGTGTCCGCCGGCACGCACGGGCAGATGCTCGTCGCCCTGTACCTGCGCGACCTGGCCGGCATCGACCACCCGGGGCTCCCGGTCCTCTCCCGGCTGGCACCCGTCGTCAAGCCCAGCGCCGCGGCGGAGCTCGCGCCGCACGCGGCCGGGGAGCTCAAGCAGGAGTGGCAGGGCTGGTGGCTGCGGATCCTGCAGGACGACGCCGGGGCGGAGCAGCTCGTCGCCCCGCCCCATTTCCCGGCCTTCGCCGATTCCCCGACGCTGCAGCGGCTCCTGCGCGCCCACTACGGAACCGCCCTGACGTGGGCCCGGGCCAGGATGGACGAATACCGGGGCCTCAGCCGCGAGCACACGGTCTCGGGCCGCCGCCGCGTCCTCGAGCAGCTCGTGGAGGAACGCTCACTCGAGCTGGACGGGGCGGAACAGGTCGTGGAGCTGCGCCTCGTGGAGCTCCCGCTCGCCGAGCGGCGCGCGTGGTTCGTGGAGCCCGGGACCGTGCTCATGAGCCAGGAGCTCCCGCTCGACGAGACCCTCTTCCGCAGCTACCTCGAGCCCATCGTCGAGTTCCTGCCGTAGCGCGGCCGCGCGTTGCCGCGAGACGAGCGGCACACCGGGTGCGCCGCGGCGCGTCGGCCGGGCCCCGGCGTCGTGCTCAGCCCTCGTCGGCGCCCTCGGCGACCGTGATGAGCACCTTGCCGTCCGTCGTCGGGGCGGGCACCCAGCGGTCCTCCGCGCGGTTCCACACCAGACCCGAGTGGGCGACCGAGACGCCCTGCTGCGCCGAGGCGTGGGCGACAGCCCATTGCGCCACGGCCCAGCCGAGGGGCTGGCCCGCGGTGACCTCGATGGTGCGACCCGACGCCTCCACCTGGAGCCCGTCGCCGAAGTGCGCGAGCAGCTCCTCGCGCACGGCGGAGGCGTCCCCGGCCGCCGTCGTCCGCCGCAGGACGCAGTTCAGGGCGGCGGGGGAGTGCCCCGTCAGGGCCGAGGCGTACGCGCGGCCCTCCGGCTCGTGGTCGGCGTAGGCGAGCGGGTAGGCGCTGCGCTGGACCTTCTGCGCGGCGTCGGTGACCTCCATGGAGGCGAAGTCGAACGTCTCGAGCTCCTGGTAGAAGCGGTTCGCCGCGTAGACGGGGTCCATGACCTGGGCCTGCGTCCCCCAGCCCTGGGAGGGCCGCTGCTGGAACAGGCCGCGCGAATCGGGGCCGGCCGTGTCGCCGTAGTCGATGTTGCGCAGCTTCGATTCCTGCACGGCCGTCGCGATGCCGATCGTCGCGGCGCGCGCGGGCAGCCCCCGGTCGATCGACACCGCCGTGATGAGGGCCGCGTTCGCGGCCTGGTCCGGGGCGAGCTCGTGTTCGGAGGAGCCGACGACGGCGGTGCACCGCTCGCGCACGAGCGTCTGGCTCGCGTCGAAGTACCGTTCGGCGAAGTACACGCCGCCCGCGACGACCCCCGCGCCGAGGAGGAGCGCCGTGAAGGCGCGCAGCCTCCGGACGCGGCGGTGCCGCGCCCGGTGGTGGCCGTCGCGTCCCGCGCCGAGCCCGAAGACCGTGGCGTGTGGGTCAGTTGGCATGCAGGGCGGAGTTCAGCTCCACCGTCTGCCCCTGCCGGGGGAGGGCCTCGACGGCACCCGTCGTGGAGTTGCGTCGGAAGAGCAGGTTCGCCACGCCGGAGAGCTCGGCGGCCTTGACGGTGCGCTCCTGCAGCTGCACGCGCGTCCCGGCCGTGACGTAGAGCCCGGCCTCGACGACGCAGTCGTCTCCGACGGAGATTCCGACGCCCGAGTTCGCGCCGAGGAGCACACGCTCGCCGATCGTGATCCGCTCCTTGCCGCCGCCGGAGAGGGTGCCCATGATGGACGCGCCGCCGCCGACGTCGGATCCGTCGCCGACCACGACGGAGGCCGAGATCCGGCCTTCGACCATCGACGTGCCGAGCGTGCCCGCGTTGAAGTTCACGAAGCCCTCGTGCATGACCGTGGTGCCGGGGGCCAGGTGCGCCCCGAGCCGCACGCGGTCCGCGTCGGCGATCCGCACGCCGGAGGGCAGGACGTAGTCGACCATGCGCGGGAACTTGTCCACCCCGTAGACGCTGACCGCGCCGCGGCGGCGCAGCCTGAGCCGGGTGGCCTCGAAGCCGTCGACGGCGCACGGACCGAAGTTGGTCCAGACGACGTTGGCCAGCAGGCCGAAGACCCCGTCGAGGTTCAGGGAGTTCGGCGCGGCGAGGCGGTGGGAGAGCAGGTGCAGGCGCAGCCAGGCGTCGGCCGCGTCGGCCGGGGCCACATCGAGGTCGATCTCGAGGGAGACGACGCCCTGCGTGGTGCCGCGGTCGGCGTCGTCGGCGCGGACGGCCTCGAGCTCGCCGGCGATCTGCGCCGCTTCCGTCAGCGGTCCTGCGGAGGGGGCCGGGAACCAGACGTCGAGGACGGTGCCGTCGGCGGCGTAGGTCGCGAGACCGTGGCCGGAGGCGACGCGGACGGCGTCGCCGGAGTCGTTCTGGGCATGGCTGGGCTGGGCGGCTGCGGAAGTCATGCACCCATCGTAGCCGGGCGCCACCCCGTTAGGCTGGTGGCGTGAACTCCATGAACCCCTCCGCGGCCCCCGTACCTCCGGCGACCGGGGCGGACCACCCGCCGCTGGACCTCGCGGGCGATGTCGCGCTGCTCACCGCGGCGCTGCTCGACGTCGAATCGGTCTCCGGGAACGAGCGCGCCGTCGCCGACCTCGTCGAGGACGCGCTGCGCGGGCTCGGCCACCTGAGCGTGCACCGCGACGGAGACGCGGTCGTGGCCCGCACCCTGCTGGGCCGTCCCGAGCGGGTCGTGCTCGCCGGGCATCTGGACACCGTCCCGCTGCCGAGCGTTCCGGGGTCCCGCGGCACCGTGCCGTCGGCGTGGGACGGCGATGTCCTCTACGGGCGCGGCGCGACGGACATGAAGGGCGGCGTGGCCGTGCAGCTCGCGCTCGCGGCCGCCGTCCGCGAGCCCGTGCGGGACGTGACGTACGTCTTCTACGACCACGAGGAGGTCGAAGGCGCCAAGTCGGGCCTCGGCCGCCTGTTCCGCAACAGCCCGGAGCTGCTCGCCGGGGACTTCGCGATCCTTCTCGAGCCGACCGACGGAACGGTCGAGGGCGGCTGCAACGGGACCTCCCGCTTCCGGGTGTCCACGCGCGGACGTGCCGCGCACTCGGCCCGTGCCTGGATGGGCTCCAACGCCGTGCACGCGATGGGGGAGGCCCTCGCGCGCCTCGCGGCCTACGAGCCCGCGACCGTCGACGTCGACGGGCTCGCCTACCGCGAGTCCCTCAACGCCGTGTGGATCTCGGGGGGCATCGCCGGCAACGTCATTCCGGACGCGTGCGAGCTCGACGTCAACTACCGCTTCGCCCCGGACAAGACGGTGGACGAGGCGGAGGCGCACGTGCGGGAGGTCCTCGAGGGCTTCGAGCTCGTCCGGACCGACGGCGCACCCGGAGCCCGGCCCGGGCTCAACCATCCCGCGGCCGCCTCCTTCGTGGCGGCCGTCGGCGCCGAGCCGAAGCCCAAGTACGGCTGGACGGACGTGGCGCGGTTCTCCGAGCTGGGGATCCCGGCCGTGAACTTCGGTCCGGGGGACGCCCTCTTGGCCCATTCCGACGACGAGCACGTCACCGCGCAGGCGGTGCGCGACTGCTTCGACGCCTTGCGCCGCTGGCTCGAGCCGACGGCCTCGGTGTAGCTTTCGGGCGCCGCGGGCCGCCCGGGACGTCGGGGACGGCCGGCGACGCGGACAGGGCCCGGTTCCCACCCTTCGGGGTGGGAACCGGGCCCTGTCGCGTGGTGGCTCCGCCGGAGCGGGGCCTACTTCTTCTCGGGCGGGGCCTCCGGTCCCTGGCCAGCCTGCGCGGGCAGCCCGGCCGGGAGTCCGACGGCGGGCTCGGCGTTGGCGACGTCGGCCTTGGTCCGGCGTGGACCGCGCGCGCTGAGCCGGCGGGAGACGAACTCCGCGAGCTTGGACAGGGAGTAGTTGATGACGATGAAGATCGCGGCGACCACGAGCAGCGCCTGCAGCACGTTGGCGTTCGGCGAGGAGTAGGTCCGGCCGTAGAACAGCAACTCGTTGAAGCTGATGATGTAGCCGAGGGCCGAGTCCTTCAGGATCACCACGAACTGGCCGATGAGGGCCGGCAGCATGGCGATCAGGGCCTGCGGGACCTCGACGAGGCGCAGCGACTGCTGCCGCGTCAGGCCGATCGCGATGCCGGCCTCCCGCTGTCCCTTGGGCAGGTTGTGGACGCCGGAGCGGATGAGCTCGGCGACGACGGAGCCGTTGTAGAACACGAGCGCCGCGACGACGGCCCACATCGCCGAGTTCTGGCTGATCTGCAGCGTACGGGCGATGAACACGTTGAAGAACACGATCATCAGCAGGACGGGAACGGCGCGGAAGAACTCGACGATGATCGAGCTGATCCAGTTGAAGACCTTGTTCTCGGAGAGCCGCCCGAGGCCGAAGACCAGGCCGAAGACGAGGGAGCCGACGATGGCGAGCCCCGCGGCCGTGAGCGTGTTGGCCAGGCCGGGAAGCAGGTAGTTGGTCCAGGTGGACCCTTCGAGGAAGCCGGTCCACTTGGCGGCCGTCATCTGGCCCTTGCCGGCGAGCCCGGCGATGATCCACCACAGCAACGCGGCGCTGCCGGCGATGCCGATGATGTTGATGATCATCGTGTTGCGCCGGGACTTGGGGCCCGGGGCGTCGAAGAGTACTGATGCGCTCATCGGGACACCGCCAGTTTCTTGGAGAGCCAGGTGGTCAACAGGCCGACCGGGATGACCAGGATCACGAACCCGATGGCGAAGGTGAGGAAGATCGGCAGGACGATGTCGCCGCGCGCCTCGATCATGCCGCGCATGACGGAGGACGTCTCGGTCGCCACGGAGCCGGCCGCGGCGACCGTGGAGTTCTTGATCAGGGCGATCAGGACGTTGCCGAGGGGGACGATCGCCCCGCGGAAGGCCTGCGGCAGGATCACGAGCCGCGCGGCCGGGAGGAACGCGAGCCCGATCGCACGGGCGGCCTCGGCCTGTCCGAGCGGGACCGTGTTCACGCCGGAGCGGATGGCCTCGCAGACGAACGCCGCGTGGTAGATCGCCAGGCCCATGACGGCCAGGCGGAAGAAGTTCTCCTGGAATCCGCCGCCCAGGTTCAGCCCGAGCTGGCCGTTGAGGGCCAGGACGCCGAACAGGATGATGATGGTCAGCGGCGTGTTCCGGATGAGGTTCACGTACGCCGTGCCGATCGCCTCGAAGCTGGGCACGGGGGAGATGCGCATGAGCGCGAGGAGGGTTCCGAGGACGAGGGCCCCGATGGCGGCCCAGAAGGTCAGCTGGATGTTGACCCAGAAGGCGCCCGGGATGTCGTAGTCGGTGAAGATGGAAAGGTAGTTCTCCACGGTCTTCCTCTGTCTAAGGGGCCGTCGGCGACGGGCCAGAACGGGAAGCGGGGGCCGGCGCCCCTGCCGCCCCGGGCGGCTGCCCGGGGCGGCAGGGACGGGGCCCGTGGTCCGCGGCGCCCGTCGTGGACGGGGCGCCGCGGACCGGCGGAATCAGGAGCAGGCGGCCGGGGTCGGCGGGTTGGTGTCCGCGTTCGGCTCGTAGCCGGTGCCTTCGGTGTTGGTCTGGAGGGCAGTCTCCCACGCACCGTCCTCGATCATCTTGGTGATGGCCTCGTTGATCGCCTCGCAGCGGTCCGAGCCCTTGGGCAGGCCCACGCCGTAGTTCTCCTCGGAGAACGGGGCACCGACGACCTTGAACTGGCCCTGGTAGGCCGGCTGCGCGGCCAGGCCGGCCAGGATGATGTCGTCGGTGGTGACGGCGTCGATCGTGCCGCCGGACATCTGGGTCACGCACTCGGCGTAGCCCGGGAGCTCCTGCAGGTTGGTGCCCTCGGCGTAGGTGTCCTTGACCTTCTGGGCCGACGTCGAACCGGTCACGGAGCAGAGGTTGCGCTCGTTGAGGTCCTCGGGTCCGGTGATGTCGCTGTCGTTGGCCACCAGGAGATCCTGGCCGGCGACGAAGTACGGTCCCGCGAAGTCGACGACCTCCTTGCGGGAATCGGTGATGGAGTAGGTCGCGAAGATCATGTCGACCTGGTTGTTCTGCAGCATGGTCTCGCGGTTGGCGGACGGGGCGGAGACCCATTCGATCTGGTTCTCCGAGTAGCCCAGCTCCTGGGCCACGAACTTGGCGACGTCGACGTCGAAGCCCGTGTAGTTCTCGCCGTCCTTGAAGCCGAGGCCCGGCTGGTCGAACTTGATGCCGATCCGGATGCTGTCGCCGTCGCCGTCCCCACCGCCGGTTCCGCCGCCTCCACAGGCGGACAGGGTGAGTGCGGTGGCTGCCGCGGCGGCAGCGAGCGCGATGCGGGTCTTGCGCATGGTGTTCTCCTTGTTGTCTGGCCGGCGTGCTTGTGGGGCCGGCCGCGAGTGGAAGTGGTGTCCTAGTGGGTGATCAGCTTGCCGAGGAAGTCCTTCGCCCGGTCGCTCTGCGGGTTGGTGAAGAACTCGTGCGGCGCGGCCTGCTCGACGATCTGGCCGTCGGCCATGAAGACGACGCGGTCCGCCGCCTTGCGGGCGAAGCCCATCTCGTGGGTCACGACGATCATGGTCATGCCCTCCTTGGCGAGCTGCACCATGGTGTCAAGGACCTCCTGGATCATCTCGGGGTCCAGTGCCGAGGTGGGCTCGTCGAAGAGCATCACCTTGGGCTTCATGGCGAGGGCCCGGGCGATCGCGACGCGCTGCTGCTGCCCGCCCGAGAGCTGTGCCGGCAGCTTGTCCTTCTGGTTGGCGACGCCGACGCGCTCCAGGAGCGACAGGGCGAGCTTGTCGGCCTCGGCCTTCTTCATGCCCTTGACCTTGAGGGGGCCGAGCGTGACGTTCTCGAGGATCGACTTGTGCGCGAAGAGGTTGAAGGACTGGAAGACCATTCCGACGTCGGCACGCAGCTTGGCGAGCGCCTTGCCCTCCTCGGGCAGCTTCTCGCCGTCGATGTAGATGGCGCCGTCGTCGATCGTCTCCAACCGGTTGATGGCGCGGCACAGGGTCGACTTGCCCGAGCCCGAGGGGCCGAGGACGACGACGACCTCGCCCTTGGTGACCTCCAGGTTGATGTCCTGGAGGACGTGTAGGGGTCCGTAGTGCTTGTTGACCTTGTCCAGCCTGACGATCGGGGATCCGGCGCTTGCGGCGGAGGCCGCCTGGGGATCAGTGCTCATGGAAAGACCCTAGCGGACGTTGCCCACGTCACAAGGCCATGGGGGAGTGATCTTTCAGGAATCTTTATGATGTTGAAACCGCGCGCCCGCGCGGGCGGGTTCCGGCCACACCCGCGGACGCTAGGCTGGGGGCATGCCGAGCAGCGACGCCCCGGGGCGCCCCTTCGAACAGTTGCCAGATCCCGCCCGCAGGAAGGGATCCGTCGTCCTGCGGCGGAAACAGGCGCTGATTCCGCAGGCCGACCAGTACCTGCTGGACTCCAACGAGGGCATCGACTTCACGCACACCGACCCGTGGCGCGTCCTGCGCATCCAGAGCGAGTTCGTCGAGGGCTTCGGGACGCTGTCCGAGCTCGGCCGGGCCGTGAGCGTCTTCGGTTCCGCCCGCACTCCGCGCGGCTCGGACCGGTACACGCAGGCCGAGCTGATCGGCCGGCGCCTCGCCGAGGCCGGCTACGCCGTCATCACCGGGGGAGGCCCGGGGGCCATGGAGGCCGCGAACAAGGGCGCCGTCGAGGCCGAGGGCACCTCGGTCGGGCTCGGAATCGAGCTGCCGTTCGAGACGGGCCTGAACGAGTGGGTCGACCTCGGGATCAACTTCCGCTACTTCTTCGCCCGCAAGACGATGTTCGTCAAGTACTCCCAGGGGTTCATCGTGCTCCCCGGCGGATTCGGGACCATGGACGAGCTCTTCGAGGCCCTCACGCTCGTGCAGACCGAGAAGGTCACGAGCTTCCCGATCGTCCTCGTGGGCACCGCCTACTGGGGTCCGCTCATCGACTGGCTCCGCGGCACCGTCGCGGCCGAGGGCGCCATCTCGCCCGGCGACCTGGACCTGATCCAGCTCACCGACGACCCGGAGGAGGCCGTGCGGATCGCGGTCTCCCACGTCGGCCGGAAGCCGCGCTAGGGGCGGGGATGGTCTACGCGCTCCTGCTCTTCATCGCGATCGCGCTCCTCGGCGCGGCCGCCCTCTTCGCCTCGGGCCGCTTCCGCCGCTCCGTCGAGGGCACGCACGCGGCCGCGTCGAACGACGGCGGCCTCCTGGGCCTCGTCGAACCGGTGGCCACGCTGCCGCCCGTCCTGCTGCCCGCCCGGCCCGGACCGGACGACGTCGAGCGCCTGCGCCTCGCCGTCGGGCTGCGCGGCTACCGCTGCGACCAGGTGGACGAGGTCCTGGGGGAGCTCGGGGCGGAGATCGGGCGCCTGAACGACGAGCTCGACGCGCTCCGGAAGGGCCTGTGATTAGCGCCACGCGCCAAACTGGAGAATAATATGAAATGCAGGTTGAAAAGACATGCCCCGTCCGGGGGCCGTCGGTTCGACGTTCGATCCGCGGGGCCGGGGGGTTCCGCGACATCTAGGAAGGAAGACAGCGCCAATGGCTGCGATGAAACCGCGTACCGGGGATGGACCCATGGAGGTCACCAAGGAGGGCCGTAGCCTCATCATGCGTGTTCCGATCGACGGCGGCGGACGCCTGGTCGTCGAGCTCAATGCCGACGAGGCCGCCGAGCTGAAGGAATGCCTGGTCGGCGTGACCAACTAGACCCCTGGGGGACGCGACGTCCCGCAGGCACCGATGCCACGGGCCCGGCGGCAGCAGCCGCCGGGCCCTTTCGCGTCCTCTGCTCAGCGGTCCTTGACCGCGATCAGCAGGCCCGTCCCCGTCGGGACCGTCGCGGTGGAGAGGTCCTCGCGCTCGCGCAGCAGGCGGGCGGCCTGGCGGGCCGCGACCGTGCCGGCCTGGCGGACGGCCGGCTGCGGGACGCGGTCCTCGTCGAGGGCGTCATTGACGAGCAGCATCCCGCCGCGGCGCAGGAGCCGCACGCCGTGCTCCACGTAGTCGACGAGGTGCGTCTTGTCCGCGTCGATGAACACCAGGTCGTAGGCGCCGTCCGTCAGGCGCGGGAGGACGTCGCGGGCCCGTCCGCAGATCGTGCGCGTCCGGTTGGCGGCGATGCCGGCCTCCTGGAACGCCTCCCGTGCGGCGTTGAGGTGGTCCACGTCGATGTCGATCGTGGTGAAGACGGACTGGGTGGACAGGCCGCGCAACAGGCTCACGCCGGAGACTCCGACTCCCGAGCCGATCTCGACGGCCGTCCGGGCGCCCGAGGCCGCCGCGAGGACGCGCAGGAGCGCGGCGGTGCCGGAGCCGACGGGGGAGACGCCCAGCTCGTGGCCCCGGTCGCGGGCGCGCATGAGGACCTCGTCCTCCACGGACAGGGCCTCCGTGTAGGACCAGCTGCTCTGCTTGTCGGCGCTCATGCTGTGGTGTTCCTTTGCTCTGTCGGGGGTGCCCGGTCCGTCCTTCACGACCGGTACACCATCCTAGCCGGGGCGCCGGAACACCGGCCCGGGTCCGGTCGGTTCCCGGGCGGTCCGGCAGCCCGGTGGGGACCGCCGTGAACAGCCGACAGCGGACGCCCCGCGTGCGCCCAGCTTGCTCACAGGCTCGTCCTGAACAATGACTACGTGACCATTCAAGCTTCAGCTGCCGCCCACGATTCCGCCCCGGAGGCCCCCGCGGAGGGGGTGCCCGGCTGGGAGGAGATCGTCCAGGAGCACTCCGCCAAGGTCTACCGGCTCGCCTACCGCCTGACCGGGAACATGCACGACGCCGAGGACCTCACCCAGGAGACGTTCGTGAGGGTCTTCCGCTCCCTGCACAATTTCACGCCGGGGACCGTCGGCGGCTGGCTGCACCGGATCACCACCAACCTCTTCCTGGACCAGGCGCGGCGGCGCAGCCGCATCCGCTTCGATGCCCTCGGCGAGGACGCCGAGACCCGGCTGCCGGGCCGCGACCCGGGACCGGAGCGCAGCTTCGAGTTCAACAACCTCGACCTCGACGTCCAGGCGGCGCTCGACGCCCTGCCCGCGGATTTCCGCGCCGCCGTCGTCCTCTGTGACCTCGAGGGGCTCTCCTACGAGGAGGTGGCCTCCGTGCTCGGCGTGAAGCTGGGCACCGTGCGTTCGCGGATCCACCGCGGCCGCTCGCAGTTGCGGGAGAAGCTGGCCCACCGCGATCCGGCGCGCGGCGGTGCCCCCGGCCTGCAGCTTCCGACGATGGGGCGGGCCGTTTCGGAGGCACGCTGACCATGCATCGGCACGAACGCTGGATCGACTCCTACGTCGACGGTGAACTCGCCGGACGCCGGCTGGAGGACTTCGAGGCCCACGTGCGCGGCTGCGCAGACTGCCGGGTGCTCGTGGAGGACCGGCGCCGCCTCAAGCGCCGGCTCGGCCTGCTCGCCGCGTCCGGGAGGGCCGCACCCGCGCCGGACCCGGCCCTCATGGCCCGCCTCATGGCCGGGCCCACGGAGTCCGCGCCCACGGGTTCCGCGCCGGCCTGGCCGCTCGAGGCGGCCCCCCGGAGCGGTCCCCGGCGGATCGCCCTGCCCGCTCTCGCGTCCGTCGCGGCGCTGGCCCTCCTCGCGGGCGTCCTCGGTGCGGCGTGGCTCATCGGCGCACCCGGGGCCGCAAGCACCGCATCGGCAGCCGGTTCCCTCGCCTGGAGCTGGGACGGCGAGGAGGAAGTCCTGGACCGCGAGGAGATCGGCGCGCTGCGGGCCGCGGGATGGAACTGCCCGCACCTGGGCGGCACCACGTGGTCCCTGGCGCGGGCGAGCGGCTCGCGGAGCGCGGGAACGCCCCACATCACGCTCGAGTACGCGGGCCCCGGCGGGACGCTCACGGTGACGGAGCGCCGCAAGGCCGTCGCGCCGAGCGGAGCGGACGCCCTGCGCTTCGGCGCCGGGGTCGCCGCCCATGCCGGCAGCGCCGTCCCCGGGCCCGCCGACCCGTTCGGCTTCGCGGTGGAGGACACGACGGCACCCGCTGCCCCGACCGCGGCAGCGCAGGACCCCTCCGAAGCGCCCGCGGGCGGCGGGGACTCCGCGACCGCGACGGCGTGGACCGTCGTCGACTCCGGGGACGGATACGTCGTCTACCGAAGGGCCCCGGGGGAGACGGTGGTCGACATGGAGTCGGCCGTCTACTCCGTCCGGACGGAGGCCGCGGAGGGCGCCCGGGTCGGGGAGGTCGTGGACCGGATCGTGGTCACCGAGCATTCGCGCGTCGCCGCCCAGGCGGCCGCCGTGTCCGGGATGTGGGAGCGGATCGGCCGGGGCCTGGCGCGGCTCGTCGTGCTGGAGCCGCGCCAGTGACCGGACCCGCGCGACGCCGTGCGGCCCACGCCCGGGTGGCGAATACCGTGGCCGCCCCGGGAACGGGTAACCTCTAAGCGTGTTTGGAATCAATGGCGGCGAGTTCCTGGTGCTCGCGATCCTGGCCGTACTGGTCCTGGGTCCCGACAAGCTGCCGGTCTACGCCCAGCAGCTGGCGCGCCTCGTCAAGGAAGTCCGGCGCATGGCCACCGGCGCCAAGGAGCAGCTGCGCGAGGAAGTCGGCGACGACATCGCGGACATCGACTGGCGCAAGCTGGACCCCCGCCAATACGATCCGCGCAAGATCATCAAGGAAGCCCTGCTCGACGACTTCGACGACGCCCTGAGCGCCGCGAAGGACGAACCGGCCAAGGCGATCGAGGCGGCGCCCGCCCGTCCGGCCGCGCCGCAGCGCCCCGCGCAGATCCCGCTCGCCGCCGGCGAGGCCGCCCCGTTCGATTCCGAGGCGACCTAGCTCCGGGCGGCCTCCTCCGGCGCGTCCCCGCCGCGACCCTGCCGCGGTTCCGCGGTTCCGTGGCGCCGTGTGGCGCCCGGTCAGCGCGGCGTGACGCCGAGCGGCCGGCCGGCCAGGCCGCGGGGGCTCCGGGCCAGGGAGCGCGCGATCCGCCGCAGCTCCACCGCCGCCTCCGACTCCGGCTCGCCGAGCACGACGGGCAGGCCCGCGTCCCCGCCCTCGCGCAGCCGGGGATCGAGGGGCACCGAACCCAGCAATCCGACGTCGGTCCCCAGCCGCTCCGCGAGGCGCGCCGCCACGGCCGCCCCGCCGCCGCTGCCGAAGGGCTCCATCCGCGTGCCGTCGGGCAGGGTCAGCCAGGACATGTTCTCGACGACGCCGAGGACCTTCTGGCCCGTGGTCTCCGCGACGGCCCCCGCCCGCTCGGCGACCTCCGCGGCGGCCGATTGCGGCGTGGTCACCACGACGATCCCCGAGCCCGGCAGGAGCTGGGAGACGGAGATCGCGACGTCGCCCGTCCCCGGCGGCAGGTCCAGCAGCAGGACGTCGAGGTCGCCGAAGTGGACGTCCGTCAGGAACTGTTCGAGGGCCCGGTGCAGCATCGGACCCCGCCACACGACGGGCCGGTTGCCGTCCACGAACATGCCGATCGAGATGACCTTCACGGCGTGGGCGACGGGCGGCAGGATCAGCTCGTCGACGCGCGTGGGCTGGGTGTCGATCCCCATGAGGCCGGGGACGGAGAAGCCGTGCACGTCGGCGTCGACGACGCCCACGCGCAGCCCGTCGGCCGCCAGGGCGCAGGCCAGGTTCACGGTCACGCTCGACTTGCCGACCCCGCCCTTGCCGCTCGCGACGGCGATGATCCTCGTCAACGAGTCCGGGGCCGTGAACGGGATGGTGCGGGCCGCGAGGGAGGACTTCAGCTCGGCCCGCTGCTCCGGGGTCATCACCCCGAGCTCGATCTCGACCGAGGAGACACCGGGGACAGCGGAGGCCGCAGCCGTGACGTCCTGCTCGATCGTGCCGCGCAGGGGACAGCCGGCGATCGTCAGCAGCACGGCCACGCGCGCCGTTCCGTCGGAGCCGACCGTGGCCGAGGGGACCATGCCGAGCTCCGTGATGGGGCGGCGCAGCTCCGGGTCCTGGACGGCACCGAGCGCCTTCCACAGGGCCTCGTCGGCGGCGGGCGTCCCCTCGCGCGTCACGGCTCCTGGCCGCCCTCGGTGCGCTGCACCTTGGGCAGCTGCGTCGTCGCGTCGGAGACCTTCTTCTTCTTGGGCGCCTTGCCGCGCAGGCGGATGTCCTCGCCGTCGTTCGCCTCGAGGAGGTCCTCCAACGCCGAGCGGAGCTCGCTGCGGACGTAGTCGCGCGTGGCGACGTCGCGCAGGGCGATCCGCAGGGCGGCCAGCTCGCGCGTCAGGTACTCCGTGTCGTGCAGGTTGCGCTCGGAGCGGTTGCGGTCCTCCGAGAGCGAGACCTTGTCGCGGTCGTCCTGGCGGTTCTGGGCCAGGAGCAGGAGCGGGGCGGCGTAGGAGGCCTGCAGGGAGAGCATGAGCGTCAGCGCGGTGAAACCCAACGCGGCGGAGTCGAAGCGCCAGTCCTGGGGCGCCCACGTGTTCCAGACGAGCCAGAACACGCAGAAGATCGTCATGTAGAGCAGGAACTGCGGCGTTCCCATAAAGCGGGCGAAGCCCTCCGTGGCCTTGCCGAACGCGTCGGGGTTCGGCGAGAGCCGCGGGAAGAAGCGGGCGCGCGCCGCCAGCGGGGTGTCCAGCCCGGTGCCCGGGGGCGTGTTCTTCTCAGCCATGCGTCGCGGCTCCCTTCACGTCGGTGGAATCGTCGTCCCGGGTGCGCCAGTCCTCCGGCAGCAGGTGGTCCAGCACGTCGTCGACCGTCGCCGCGCCGACGAGCCGGCCGTCCGCGTTGACGACGGGCATCGAGGTCAGGTTGTAGGTGGCCAGGGTCCGGGCGACCTCGGAGACGTCGGCGAGGTCCAGGACCGGCTCGAGGTCCGTGTCGACGATGCTGCCGAGCTGCTCCGGCGGCGGGCAGCGCAGGAGGGCCTGGATGTGCACGACGCCGAGGTAGCGCCCCGTGGGTGTCTCGAGCGGCGGGCGGCACACGTAGACCGCCGAGGCGAGCGAGGGGCTGAGCTCCTCGCGGCGCACGTACGCGAGCGCCTCCGCGACCGTCGCCTCGGGCGGGAGGATCACGGGCACGGGCGTCATGAGCGAACCCGCCGTGTTCTCCTCGTACTCCAGGAGGCGGCGCACGTCCTTGGCCTCCTCGGGCTCCATGAGCTGCAGGAGGGCCTCCTTCTGCTCCTCGGCGAGCTCGTTGAGCAGGTCGGCCGCGTCGTCCGGGTCCATCTCCTCGAGGACGTCGGCGGCGCGCTCCATGTCGAGGGCCGAGAGGATCTGCACCTGTTCGTCGTCGGGGAGCTCCTGCAGGACGTCGGCCAGGCGGTCGTCCTGCAGCTCCGAGGCGACCTCGAGGCGGCGCTTGTCGCTCATCTCGTGCAGCGCCTCGGCGAAGTCGGCGGGCTTGAGCTCGTCGTGCGCGGCCACGAACTGGGTCGCGGCCTGCGGCTCCTCGAGGTCGCCATGGACGACCTCCGCGCACGGCACCAGGAGGCGCTCGCCCCGGGAGAGCCGGCGCAGCGCCCGGAAGCCCGTGCCGGCATCGCCGCGGCGGACATAGTAGTCGGAGACGAGCCAGTCGCCGTTGCGCTGGCGCTCCAGACCGATGTCCTCGACCACCGCGTTGCCGCTGCCGTCCTTGAAGACGACCTTGCGGTCGAACAGCTCCGCGGCGGCGAGCCGCTCGGCGCCGCGCTGCTGGAAGCGGCGCAGGTTCACGAGCCCCGAGCAGATGATCTGGCTCGATTCAATGGCCTGGACACGCGTCATCGGCACGAAGACCCGGCGTTTGCCGGGCACCTCGATGACGAGGCCCACGCATTGGGCGGGCTTGGCGGCGCCGCGGTCGAACACGACGACGTCCCGCAGCCGGCCCAGGCGGTCGCCGAGGGGGTCGAAGACGTCGAGGCCGAGCAGGCGGGCGATGAAGACCTTGTTCATGGAGCTGCTCACCCTCCAAGGCTACTGCCTGCCCGACGGGGCGGCGTCCCGCGTCGCCGGGCGGTTCACCAGCAGCGATATGGCGGGCGCGCGGGGCCCGGGCAGGGCAGAATGGGGACATGCCTTACGCTTTTGGTGCCACAGGATCCGACCCCGCCGGACTCGGCCTGCCCCGGGGCGAGGTCCTGGGCCGCTACGAGTCCTACCTCGACGCGCAGAAGGTGGTGGACTACCTCGCCGACAACGACTTCCCCGTCGCGAACGTCAGCATCGTCGGCAACGACCTGAAGATGGTCGAGCGTGTCACGGGCAAGCTCAGCTACCCCCGCGTGGCGCTCGCCGGGGCGGCGCAGGGCGCCATGTTCGGCATGTTCGTCGGCCTGCTCCTGAGCCTCTTCACCCCGGCGGGCGGGATCGTGCAGATCCTTTCCTCCGTGGGCCTCGGCATGGCGATCTGGATGGTCGTCGGCGTGCTCAGCTACTCCTTCCGCCGCGGCAAGCGGGACTTCGCCTCGAGCAACCAGGTGCTCGCCGGCTACTACGACGTCGTCGTCGCGTTCGAGCACGCCGCCGCCGCGCGTCGGCTGGCCGAAAAGCTTCCCATGAGCCGCGGCAGCGTCCCGCGCTCCGCCCCGGCGTGGGCGCCTGCGCAGCAGCCCGCTCCGCCGGCCCCTGCCGCGCCCGGCGCCGAACCGGCCCCGGGAGCCCCCCAGCCGGCACCGGCCCCGCGCAGCGGCTACGCCGACCTGCCCGACGGCCGCCCGCAGTTCGGTGTCCGGATCGACCCGGCCGCGGGCCCGGTCGATGCCGGCCGCTCGGATGCGGGCGGGTCCGCCGAGGACGGCAACGGGCCCGACGCCGGACCCGCCGCGGACAACGCCCCGGCCGGGTCCGGGCACGAGCCCGGGAGCCGGTCCCGCGGCGACGGCTGACCTGGACCATGACGAACGACGCCGGTGCCTCCCGAAGGAGGCACCGGCGTCGTCCTGCGTGGAACGGGAGGCTAGATCCCGCGGGCCGCGTAGATCCCGGCCATCCAGGACTCGACCTCCTCGGGCGTGCGCGGCAACGCGGCGCTGAGGTTCTCGCAGCCGTCGGCCGTGACGAGGACGTCGTCCTCGAGCCGCACGCCGATGCCCCGGTACTCCTCGGGCACGGAGAGGTCCTCGGCCTTGAAGTACAGGCCCGGCTCGATCGTGAAGACCATGCCCTCCTCGAGGATGCCGTCGAGGTAGAGCTCGCGCTTGGCCTGCGCGCAGTCGTGCACATCCAGGCCCAGGTGGTGGCTCGTCCCGTGCGGCATCCAGCGGCGGTGGTGCTGGCCCTCGGGGGAGAGCGCGACCTCGAGCGGCACGGGCAGCAGCCCCCACGCGTCGAGGCGCTCCGCCAGGACCGCGACGGCGGCCTCGTGGAGCTCGCGGAAGCGGCGCCCCGGGCGGGCGACGGCGAAGGCGGCGTCCGCGGCGTCGACGACCGCCTGGTAGACCTTCCGCTGCACGTCCGAGTAGCGGCCGTTGACCGGCAGGGTGCGCGTGATGTCGGCGGTGTAGAGGGAATCGGCCTCCACGCCGGCGTCGAGCAGCAGGAGCTCGCCCGTGTTGACCTGGCCGTTGTTGCGGATCCAGTGCAGCACGGTGGCGTTGTTCCCGGACGCCGCGATCGTGTCGTAGCCGAGGTCGTTGCCCTCCTCGCGGGCCCGGGCGAAGAACGCGCCCTCGACGACGCGCTCGCCGCGCTTGTGCTCGATGGCGCGCGGGAGCGCCTCCACGACGTCGTGGAAGCCGTTGATGGTCGCCTCGACGGCGGCCCGCATCTGCTCCACCTCCCACTCGTCCTTGACGAGGCGCAGCTCGGAGAGGGCCTCGCTCAGCCCGGCGTCGAGCGCGTCGGAGGCCTCGAGGTCGATCCCCGTGTTGATGCGGGAGGTGTCCACGAGCGCGTCGACCGTCTGGTCGACTTCGCGGAGCAGGCGGATCCGGATCCCGTTGAACTCGACGGGGCCCGCGTCCACCGTGATGGCGTCCTCGAGCTCGGCGTCCATGTGGGCCGTGGGCAGGGCGAGACGGGCGGAGAGCTCCTCGAGCGTCGGCCGCGGGCCGATCCAGAACTCCCCGGAACGGGCGTTGGAGTAGAACTCCTCGGAGTCGCGTCCGGCCATGGGACGGAAGTACAGGGTGGCGCGGTGGTTCCCGCCGTCGTCGCCCGTGCCCTCGGCGACGGGTTCGAACACGAGCACGGCGTCGGGCTCGTGGTCCAGGCCCAGGCCGGTCAGGTGCGCGAAGCCCGAGTGCGGGCGGAAACGGTAGTCGGTGTCGTTCGAGCGCACCTTGAGCGGCCCTGCGGGAACCACGAGGCGCTCGCCGGGAAAGCGCAGGGAGAGCGCGTGGCGGCGGCGCGCCGCGTAGGGGGCGACGGCATCGGGGCCCGTGGGAGCGGGCGCGGCGGGCGCCCACTTCCCGGCCATGAACTTCTTGAACGCTTCGGAGCTCGGGCGCTGGGAACGGTTGTTCACGCGGTCCTCGAGGGGCTGGTCGCTGCCGGGGGTGTCGTTGGCTTCAGTCATCACCGGACCATCGTCTCAAAGGCCCGCCCATCCACCAAGGCGGCAGAGAGGGGCCGCGGGCGCCGCGGTGCGGGGAGGACGACGCCGGGGCCGCGCCGGCCCGCCCCGGCCCGCCGGGGACGGGACTAGGCTTGATCCATGCTCATCGACCTGCACGCCCACTCGACGGTCTCCGACGGGACCGAGCGGCCCGCCGACGTCGTCGCGGCCGCGGCGGCGGCCGGTCTCGGGGCCGTGGCGCTCACGGACCACGACCAGACGAGCGGCTGGGCGGAGGCCGCCGAGGCGGCCCGGCGGCACGGAATCGGCCTGGTTCCCGGCATGGAGGTCTCCTGCAAGACGAGGCGGGGGATCAGCGTGCACCTGCTCAGCTACCTCCACGACCCCGCGCACCCGGGCCTGCTCGAGGAGATCAACAAGGCCCGCGAGGCGCGCGTGCACCGCGCCCGGAGGATGGTCGAGCTGCTCAGCGAGGACTTCCCGATCGACTGGGACATGGTCAACAGCCACTCGGCCCCGGGGGCGACGATCGGCCGGCCGCACATCGCCGACGCCCTTGTCGCGGCGGGGGTGGCCGGGGACCGCAGCGAGGCGTTCTCGACCGTGCTGACCTCGCACTCCCGCTACTACGTGGGCCACTACGCCGTCGACCCCGTCGACGCCGTGCGGCTCGTCCGCGAGGCCGGGGGAGTGCCCGTCTTCGCCCACGCCGTGGCCTCCGGCCGGGGCCGCGTCGTGGGGGAGGACGTCTTCGCCGCGATGATCGACGCCGGGCTGCTCGGCCTCGAGGTCGAGCACCGGGACAATCCCGCCGAGGGGCGCGCCTTCCTGCGGGCCCTCGCCGCCGAACACGGGCTCATCACGACCGGATCGAGCGACTACCACGGCACCGGCAAGCCGAACCGCCTCGGCGAGAACACGACCGATCCGGCCATGCTGGAACGGATCCTGGCCGCGGGAACCGGCACGTCCGCCGTCGGGCTGGGGTAGGACACCGGACGAAAGGTGCTACCATCAAGGAATCCGGTGGTTGCCTGACGCAATGATTCGTCGAGCGGATCGCTCCGAACCGCGGCAGGCCGCACCGGCGTCCACAGCGGGCTGCCAGCAGCCCCTGCCCGACGCGGAGAAGCCCCACCGCCAGTGGGTGCGCCGCGGTGTGCCGCGCCCTGCGCGGCCCGGATGGCCCGGCACCCGTGCCGGGTGGACGGCGCGCCAGGTAATCGTCCCGCACCGGACAGTGCCGCCCCGACGGGCGGCGAGCCAATGGAGCCGAATCCCGGCCGGCGCGCGCCGAGGGGAGCCGCGTCCGGTGGCCGTTCCCCGGACAAGGAGGAACATGGCTCCGGACGGAACCGGGCAGGCGGCGCTGATGCCCGACTGGATCATCATCGCGCTCATGGTGGCTTTCTACGGCGGCACCTTCGCGATGTCGCTGTTCATCGGCAAGAAGAAGGAGAACGCCGACGGCTACATGACCGCCGGCAACAAGATCGGCTTCGGGATCTCCGCGGCATCGATGACGGCCACGTGGATCTGGGCCGCGTCGATGTACGCCTCGGCGACCTCGGGCTACACCTACGGCATCTCCGGCCCCATCCACTACGGGCTCTGGGGCGCCCTGATGATCCTGTTCATCTACCCCTTCGGCAAGCGCATCCGCCAGGTCGCGCCGAAGGCCCACACCCTCGCCGAGGTGATGTACGCCCGGCACGGCCGCTCCTCGCAGCTGATGCTCGCCGGGTCCAACATCCTCGGCAGCGTCATCAGCCTGACGTCCAACCTCATCGCCGGCGGCGCGCTCGTGGCGATGCTCTCCCCGTTCACCTTCCAGCAGGGCATCCTCGCGATCGCCGCCGGCGTGCTGCTCTACACGCTCTGGTCCGGCTTCCGCGCGTCCGTGCTGACGGACTTCGCGCAGGTCATGGCCATGCTCGGCGCCGTCGTCGTCATCATCCCCACGGTGTTCTTCGCCGCCGGGGGCACCGGGATGTTCACCCGGGGCGCCGCGAACCTGACCCCCGAGCAGGGCGACTTCTTCTCCTCCGAGGCGTTCATGAACCAGGGTGCCCCCTACATCGCGGCCGTACTGGCCTACGCGATCGGCAACCAGACCATCGCCCAGCGGCTCTTCGCCGTCCGCGAGGACCTCATCCGTCCCACGTTCGTCACCGCGACCGTCGGCTACGGGGCCACGATCATCGGGATCGGCATGCTCGGCGTCATGGCCCTGTACCTGGGGATCGAGCCGATGGGCGGGGACACCAACAACCTCATTCCGCAGATGGCCGCCACCTACCTCGGCCCCGTCATGCTGTGCCTCTTCTTCGTCATGGTCATCGGCGCGCTGTCCTCGACCGCCGACTCCGACCTCGCGGCGCTGTCCTCGATCGCCATGGCCGACTTCTACGGCCAGTCCAAGGGCAAGGGCAAGGCCGATCCGAAGACCATGCTGCTCGTGGGCCGGGCCACCATGGTCCTCGCCACGGGCGCTGCGCTGTACTTCGCGTCAGGGCAGCTGAACATCCTCGACCTGCTCGTCTTCGTGGGCGCGCTGTGGGGATGCCTCGTGTTCCCGGTCATCGCGAGCTTCTACTGGAAGAAGGTCACCAACGCGGCCTTCACCGTGGCCGTTCTCGCCGCGCTTGCCGCGTTCCTGCCCGTGCGCTTCTCCTGGCTGCCGCTCGACGGCGTGGCCGGCCTCGTCGTCGACGTCCTGGCGGTCATCGGCATCGGCGTGGTCATCGGCCTCATGTCCTTCGGCTTCTTCGGAGCCCGCGTGGCCCGCATCGCGGGGACGGCCGCCGCGCTGGCGGCCGCACCGTTCGCCGTCGGCGTCCTGCACGAGTACGCCGTGCTCAGCGCCTCCCTGCTCGCCTACGCCGTGTCCACGCTCGTCTGCTGGCTCATGTCCCGGCGGTCCTCGATGGAGTTCGACTTCGCCTCGATCCGCCGCACCGTCGGCGACTTCGACCCGGGGCCCCACGAGGCCGTCCCGTCCGCCACCGGCACCGCGAAGTAGGAAGGAGACCCCATGGAAGCGTTCTGGCTCACCGTCTACGTCCTGGTCTGGCCCGTCGTCGTGGCCGGCACCCTCGCCGTGATCGCGCGCGCGTTCTTCCGCGAATGGGCCGAGGCCCGGCGCAACGGCCGGGACCTCATCTAGGTCCGGCCCGCCCGCCGCGACGGCCGCCCGCGTCCCCGACGCGGGCGGCCGTCGTCGTCTGCCCCGTGGGGCCGGCCGTGCCTGGGCGGTGGAACGTCCGGTGCCACCTAGCGCCGGGCTACTGCGAGAACACTGTTCCGGCGGGCAGCCTGCGGCGCATGACCTCGAGGGCCTCCGCGTTGGCGTCCACGCACACGAACCGCCGGCCGAGCGCGTGGGCCGCGGCCGCCGTCGTCCCGGAACCCGCGAAGAAGTCCAGCACCCAGTCGCCCTCGCGGCTGCTCGCGGAGATGATCCGGCGCAGGATGCCCTCGGGCTTCTGCGTGGGGTAGCCCGTCTTCTCCCGGCCCGTTGGCGAGACGATCGTGTGCCACCAGACGTCGGTCGGCAGCTTGCCGCGGGCCGCCTTCTCGGCCGTGACGAGCCCGGGCGCCATGTAGGGCTCGCGGTCCACCGCCGCCGCGTCGAAGTGGTAGCGGTCCGGGTCCTTGACGTAGACGAGGATGTTGTCGTGCTTGGCCGGCCAGCGGCTCTTGGCGCGCGCTCCGTAGTCGTACGCCCAGATGATCTCGTTCAGGAAGCACTCGCGGCCGAAGACCGCGTCCAGCATGACCTTGGCGTAGTGCACCTCGCGGTAGTCCAGGTGCACGTAGAGCGTTCCGTCGTCGGCGAGGAGCCGCCAGGCCTCGCGCAACCGGGGCTCGAGGAACGCCCAGTAGTCATCGAACGCGTCGTCGTAGCTGCGCAGCTCGCCGCGCACGGTCGTGTAGCTGGCTCCCTTGAAGCCCACGCGGTCCCCGGCGCCGTCGGCCGCGCGGACCATCGTGGTGCGCTGGCGCGCCTGGCGGCGGCCCGTGTTGAACGGCGGGTCGACGTAGACCAGCGTGAACGCGCCGTCCGGCAGGGCCGGCAGGACCCCGGCGTTGTCGCCGTGGACCACGAGGTCCGGACCGTCGGGGCGCCATGCGCCGGCCCCGGCGACCCGCGGGCGGGACGCGGCCTCCGCGGGGAGCGGCGCCAGCGAGGCGTCAGCCGTCGTCGCCTCCCCTTCCCCCACGGGGGCGGCCCCGGTCCCCTCGAGGGAACCGGGGCCGCCGGCCGGGCGTGGTGCGCCCACGCGCTACTGTCCGTCCGTGCGCTCGACGACCTCGCCGTTGCGGCGGCGGGTCCGGGAGCGGCGCCGGCGCGGGGCCGTCGACGCGGCCTCGGTGCCCGCGTCCTCGGCGCGTTGACCCCGGCCCTCGCCGGTGGATTCCTTGTTGGGGCGGTCGGCCCGGCCGTGCGAATGGCCGTGGCGGCCCTCGCCGTCGGCGCCACCGCGCCCGCCGCGTCCGCGGCCCCGGGCACCGTCGCGCCCTCCGTCGCGGCCGGACTCCCGTCCGCCCCGTCCGCCGTCGCGTCCACCGCGGCCCGCGGGCTTCTTTCCGGTCTCGCCGAGGTCCTCGAGCCTCTCGCCCGACAGGCCCTCGAGCACGCGCTTGTTCCGCGGCAGGCGGCCCTTGGTCCCGGCCGGGATGTCCAGGTCGGTGAACAGGTGCGGCGAGGAGGAGTAGGTCTCCACGGGCTCGGCCTGGTCCAGTCCCAGGGCCTTGTTGATCAGGCCCCAGCGCGGGACGTCCTCCCAGTCCACGAACGTGATCGCGGTGCCCTTGTTGCCCGCGCGGCCCGTGCGGCCCACGCGGTGCAGATACGTCTTCTCGTCCTCGGGGCACTGCAGGTTGATGACGTGCGTGACGTCGTCGACGTCGATGCCGCGGGCGGCGACGTCCGTGGCGACGAGGACGTCGACCTTGTTGTTGCGGAAGGCGCGCAGCGCCTGCTCGCGGGCCCCCTGGCCGAGGTCGCCGTGGATGGAGCCGGCGGCGAAGCCGCGGTCGACGAGCTCCTCGCTCAGCTTCGCGGCGGAGCGCTTGGTCTTGGTGAAGATGATCGTGCGTCCGCGGCCCTCGGCCTGCAGGACGCGGGCGACGATCTCGTCCTTGTCCAGCTGGTGGGCGCGGTAGATGACCTGGCGGATGTCCTTCTTGGTGATGCCCTCGTCCTCCGGATCCGCGGCGCGGATGTGCGTGGGCTGGGACATGTAGCGGCGGGCCATCGAGATGACGGGGCCGGGCATCGTCGCCGAGAAGAGCATGGTCTGGCGGATCGCCGGGGTGGCGCCCAGGAGGGTCTCGACATCCGGGAGGAAGCCCAGGTCGAGCATCTCGTCGGCCTCGTCGAGGACCACGATCCGCACGTTCTTGAGGTTCAGGTGCTTCTGCCGGTACAGGTCGATGAGTCGGCCCGGCGTCCCGACGACGATCTCGACGCCGGCGGCGAGCTGCTCGATCTGCGGCTCGTAGGCGCGGCCGCCGTAGATCACGGCGATCCGCGCGTCACGCTGCGTCGACGCCTTCTCGAGGTCCGCGGCGACCTGCACGGCGAGCTCGCGGGTCGGGGCGACGATCAGGGCCTGCGGGGCGCCCGGCACGGGAAGCTGCGCGTAGCCGTCGTCCGTGGGGCCGACGACGCGCTGCAGGGCCGGGATGCCGAAGCCGAACGTCTTGCCCGTTCCCGTCTTGGCCTGCCCGATGATGTCGTGGCCGCCGAGGGCCACAGGCAGCGTCATCGCCTGGATGGGGAAGGGATGCAGGATCCCCGCGGAGGCCAGCGAGTCGACGATGTCCTGGCGGACGCCGAAGTCGGCGAAGGTCTGCTCGGGCAGCTCGTGCGGGGTCTCGTCGGTGGCGAGGCTGGTTTCGACGGTGATTTCCTCGGTGCCGGAATCGGCCGTCAGGTGCTGTTCAGGTGTCAATGACTTCTCATTCTTCTCGGCGCCGGTCCGGGCGTGCTCGACGCTCCTGCCTTGTCAGGCGGAACGGAGACCACCGCGTGCGCGGCGCATCCAGCGGAGCCGATCGCGGGCTATCAGGCGCGCATGTGGCGTGCCATGGTGCAGGTTCGCCGGGAAACACTGCTGAAATTCGTGCGGTTCAAAAACGACCGGGCATCCTTGTCTACCCGGCCAGTCTAACGTGCGACGCCCACCGTGACGCGCATAGACTGTCCGGGAACCACGGGAGCCCGCCAAAGGGCTGAGAGGGCAGGCCGGCGTCGACGCCGGACGGGATGCCGACCGTTGAACCTGATCCGGGTCATGCCGGCGGAGGGAAGGACACCTGTCGATGCGCTGCGTCGTCGTCGGGGCCGGGATCGTCGGCCTCTCGATCGCCTGGGATCTCGTGCGCGCCGGCGCACATATCGCCGTCGTCGATCCCTCGCCCGCCGCGGGGGCGACCCGCGCGGCCGCGGGCATGCTCGCCGCCGTCACCGAGTTCCACTACCAGGAGGGGGCGCTGACCGCGCTGTCCGTCCCGGCGCTGCGGGGGTGGCCCGCGTGGGCCCGCGAGCTCGAGGCTGCGTCGGGCCGCGCGTGCGGCTTCCGGTCCGAGGGCACGCTCGTCGTGGCGGCCGATGCCGCCGACCGCGAGGCGCTGGCCCGGCTGAGGGCCGCGCAGGAGGGTGCGGGCCTGTCCGTCGAGGAGGTCGGTGTGCGCGCCGCGCGGCGCCTCCAGCCGCTCCTGTCGCCGCGGCTCGCCGGGGCCTTCCTCGCCGCCGACGACGCGCAGGCCGACCCCCGGCGCATCGCGGCCGCGCTGCGCGCCGCGCTCGACGCCTCCGGGCGGGTCGAGTGGGTGGCCGGCCGGGTCCTGCGCGTCGCGGCGGGCGCGCCCGCCCGGGTGGAGTACGACGGCGGGTCCCTCGCCGCGGACGAGGTGGTCCTGGCCGGCGGAACGGGGCCCGCCGACGGGCCGGCTGGCCGCACCCGGGACGGATTTCCGGCAGGGGTCGATCCCGTGGCAGGGCGGACCGCCACGACGCGGCCGACCGGCGGGATCGTCGTCGACGGGCTGGGCGCGGCGCCCGCCCTGACCGTCCGGCCCGTGTACGGCGAGGTCCTGCGCCTGCGCGCCGCCCCGGGAGGGCCCGGGCTGGAAGGCACCGTGGTCCGCGGGCTCGTCGAGGGCCGCGGGGTGTACATCGTCCCGCGCGCCGACGGCGAGGTCGTGCTCGGTGCCACGGAGCGCGAGGACGACCGCACCGGGGTCAGCGCGGGAGGCGTCTACCGCCTGCTGCGCGACGGGATCCGCCTGCTGCCCGCCCTCGCCGAACTCGACCTGGTCGAGGCGACGGCCCGCGCCCGTCCCGCCACGCCCGACAACCTCCCGCTGCTCGGCCGGCTCGGCCCCGGGCTGATCACCGCCAACGGCTTCTACCGCCACGGGGTCCTGCTCAGCGTCGCAGCGGCCGGCGCCGTCCGGTCCCTCGTCGACGGCCGGGCCCCGTCCGGCCTCGAGGCCTTCGACCCCTGGCGCTTCACGCCGGACGCCCGGCGGGACCACGACGCCCCCATCCTCCCCGCCGTCACCACGACGGCGCCGCACACTACCCAGGAGACACCGTGACACCTCGAGACGCCACCGCCCACGCCGCAACCTCCGTCGCCGCCCCGGGGGCGGCGCTGCTCGTCAACGGGGAACCCCTCGCTCCCGTGCCGGCCACCGTCCTCGACCTCGTCGCCCGCCGCACCGGGCGCAGGCTGCGCCCCGACGGCCGTCCCGTCGACGGGGCCCCGCTTGGCGTCGCGGTCGCCGTCAACCAGGAGGTCGTGGCCCGGTCCCGCTGGGCGGAGGCCGCGCTGGCCCCGGGCGACACGGTCGAGCTGCTCACCGCGGTCCAGGGAGGCTGAGCCCGTGGCACAGGAGGACTCCTGGACCGTCGACGGCGTGGAGCTGGGGTCCCGGCTCATCACCGGGACCGGCGGCGCGCCGAGCCAGCACGTGCTCGAGCAGGCGCTCGAGGCCTCGGGAACCGAACTGACCACGGTCGCGATGCGCCGCCACCGCCCGGGAGGCGGCGAATCCATCTACGAGATGCTCGTGCGCCGCGGCATCCGCGTCCTGCCGAACACGGCCGGCTGCCACACCGCGCGGGAGGCCGTGCTGACGGCCGAGCTGGCGCGGGAGGCCCTCGAGACCCACTGGATCAAGCTCGAGGTCGTCGCCGACGAGCACACCCTGCTGCCCGACGCCGTGGAGCTGCTCGACGCGGCCGAGCAGCTCGCGGGGCGGGGCTTCGCCGTCTTCGCGTACACGAACGACGACCCCGTCACCGCCTTGCGCCTCGAGGACGCCGGGTGCGCCGCCGTCATGCCGCTCGGGGCCCCGATCGGGACCGGGCTCGGCATCCTGAACCCGCACAACATCGGGCTCATCGCCGCCCGCGCGTCCGTCCCCGTGGTCCTCGACGCCGGCATCGGCACGCCGTCCGACGCCGCGCTGGCCATGGAGCTCGGCTGCGACGCCGTGCTGCTGGCCACCGCCGTGACGCGGGCCGAGGACCCGGCGCGGATGGCCACGGCCTTCCGGCACGCCGTCGTCGCGGGCCGGCTCGGGCACACGGCCGGCAGGATCCCGCGGCGGAACCTCGCGCTCGCCTCCTCGCCCCTCGGCGGCCGCGGGGACTTCGACTAGGAGGCCCGGCCGTCCGCGGCGGCGATCCGGAAGAGGACCTCGCGCCGGGCGATGTCGGCCGTGACAAGCACCACCTCGACCTCCGTGCCGAGCTCGGCACGGCCCTCGTAGCGGGCCGTGATCGGCGGGTCGAGTAGCTGGATCGTCCCCGTCGGCAGCCGTCCGTCCTCCGCGGCCTTCGCCGCCTGCGCCTCGCTCGGCCCGTCGATGGTGGTCCCCGTGAAGCGCTCGCCGACGCGCCCGTGCAGCAGGGCGGCCTCGACGGCGTCGATCGACGCGCGCTCGACCGTCCCGGCCACCCGGTTCGAAGACTGCATGAGGTCCGGCAGCAGCGGCAGCGCTGCACGGACCTCCTCGGGGACCCCGGTCTCCTGGGACAGGGAGAGGCACACCATCAGGACGAATCGGTCCACGAGGCGGCGCAGCGGAGCCGTCGCATGCGCGTACGGCGCGGCGATCGCGGACTGGACGGCGTCCGCCTCCGGCGGGGCCCCGCCGTCGAACGCCGTGTAGGACGCGCCCCGGAAGAGGGACGTCGCCGCGTGCATGAGCGCGAGGTGCTTGGGCTGCTCCAGCTCGAGCGAGCGCAGGAAATCGCCGTACGCCGTCTCCCGCGGCCACGGGCAGCCCAGCGCCGCGGCCTGGCGACGGAACTGGGCCACGCTGCGCTCGTCCGGCGCCGGCATGGTGCGCAGGATGCCGACCCGGCCCTCGAGCATGATCCGGGCGGCCTCCATGCCCGTCATGAGGGAGATCTGCGCGTTCCAGTCCTCAACCGGCAGCGGCGCCCGGGCGGTGAGCCGGTAGTGGCCGGCGTCGTCGAGCTCGACCTCCTGCTCCGGCAGGCGCAGGCTCGCCCCGCCGCGCTCGTGCTCGAGCCGGATGCGCTTGAGCCCGACCTCGCGCAGCAGCTGCAGGCACTCGTCGGCCGTCCCGGCGTCGAGCTCCGCCTGCACCCCCTCGTAACTGAGCTTCGCCCGGCTGCGGATCCCCGCCCGCTCCAGGGCAGAGGAAAGCACCGAGCCGTCGGGGCCGAGGCGGAACGTCCAGAGGTACGCGCTGCGGACCTGCTCCGGCAGCAGGCTCCCGGCCTGCTCGCCGATGACGTCCGGGTGCAACGGGATGCGGCCCTGCGGCAGGTACAGCGTCTGGCCGCGCAGCCGCGTCTCCGCGTCCAGCGCCCCGCCGACGGCGACGAACGAGGGGACGTCGGCGATCGCGTAGCGCACGGTATAGCCGTCGCCCGCGCGCTCCAGGTGCACGGCCTGGTCGAGATCGGTCGACGTGGGCGGGTCGATCGTCACGAACGCGACGTCCGTCGCGTCGGCGACGGGAAGCTCCTGCGCCGCCACGGCCGCCTCGGCCTCCGCGAGGACGGCGGGTGGGAAGGACTCCGGCAGCTCGAGCTCGACCGCGAGGGAACCGAGCGCCTCGGCCAGGAGGGTCTGCCGCGTGCTGCCGGAAAGTCCAATCTGCTTCGTCGCCATGGGGACAGGCTACAGAACGGCCCAAGGAGTAGGGTGGCAGGCATGACCGAGCAGAACGTCCCCGCCCTCGACGAGGCCACCCGCTCGCACTACGAGGCCGCCCTCTACGGGCTCATGGCCTACCGGGAGCTCACCGCGTTCGAACGGCTCTCCTCCGATGCCCGCTTCTCTCCGGCGCTCGCCGACCGGGAGGCCCTCGCCCGTCTCGCCGTGGCGGAGTTCGCGCACTTCGAGCTCGTGAGGGCCCGCATCGAGGAGGACGGCGGCGACGTCCAAGAGGCCATGCGCCCCTTCGCCGCCGAGATCGACGCCCTCCACGAGCGCACGCGGCCGGGGGACTGGTACGAGTCGCTCATGAAGGCCTATGTCATCGACTCCGTCGCCGGGGACTTCTACCAGGCCGTGGCCCTGGCGCTGGACCCGCGGGCCCGGCAGCTCGTGGCCGAGGTGCAGTCCATGGACGCCCAGACCGGCTGGCTCCGCGACCGGCTGCGCGGCGCCCTCGCCGACGATCCACGGCTGGCCTCGCGCCTCGCCCTGTGGGGCCGGCGGCTCCTCGGCGAGGCCCTCACGGGTGCCCGCCGGATCGGGGACCGCCACGACTTCTGGAACGGCCTCGTGGAACTGGCCGACGCCGAGGCCCGGGCGGAACACGTCGCGCGGCTCTTCGCGACGCTCGTGGAGAACCACTCGCGGCGCATGAGCGAGCTCGGCCTGACGGCCTGAGGCGGCCGCCCGAGGGCGGGGCCGGAAGGGCACGGGGCCCGGCAGCCGTCAGGCCGCCGGGCCCCGTGGTCCGCTAGTGTGCGAAGCCCACCCGGCGCGGCTCCTCGGCGCCGATCTCGACGAAGCCGATGGTCGCCGTCGGGATGATCACGGTGCGCCCCTTGGCGTCGGTCAGCTGCAGCTCCTGGCCGGAGTGCAGGGCCTTCGTCACGATCTCGGCGACGCGGTCCGCCGATTCGCTCGATTCGATGACCACTTCGCGGGCAACGTTCTGGATTCCGATGCGTACGTCCAAGCTGGGCTCCTTCGTCGGTTGGACTACTGGGTACGGGCACCGGCCGCGCTGACCGGCCGCACGGTGTCCCGCAGTGAATCTATGTCAGGACTCCTTGGGGAATCGACCGATTCCGCGCCAAGCTAAACGGGAGACGAGCTCGCTCGCCGCGTCGAGGTCGACCTCGTCCTGCGCCTCGAGCCACGCCCGCGCGGCGACCTGCGCCATGCCGGCCAGTCCGCGGCCGAGCAGGACGGCCTGCGCGCGCGGCAGCTTGGTGTCGTCCGCGATGACGTCGGCGACGGAACCGGCGAAGCGGCCGTTGAACTCCTCGAGCCGCGAGGCCACGTCGGGATCGTTGATGAGGTCTGATTCGAAGACGAGCCGGTAGGCCTGGCTGTCCTCGGCGATGAACTCGAAATACGCGCGGATGGTGGCCTGGACGCGCAGCTTGTTGTCCGACGTGGAGGCGATCGCCGCGAGCAGCAGCTCGGACAGCGAGGCCAGGTGGGCGTCGAGCAACGCCAGGTACAGCTCGCGCTTGCCCGGGAAGTGCTGGTAGAGCACGGGCTTGCTCACCATCGCGACCTCGGCGATCTCGTCCATCGCGGCCCCGTGGTAGCCGTTGGCCACGAACACGCTGTGGGCGGCACGCAGCAGCTGGGCCCGTCGCTCCTCGCGGGGCATCCGTTGGGTGCGCTGGTGGCGCTGCTGCCGCTCTGGGGTCGTGTGCACGAACTGCCTTTCCTCCATCCGCCGGGTCGTGGTGGGCCCCGGCGCCTGCCGTCATTCTACGGCGCGGTAGGCGTTTGGGACCCCTCGGCGCGCCCCGCGACGGGACTACAGTGGGGGTATGGATACCGCGACACCCCAGCACCCCGGACCGCTCGTGGAACCGGGCCCCGAGCTGACGGCCGAGGAGCTGCGGAGGTATTCGAGGCACCTGATCATCCCGGAGGTCGGCCTCGCCGGACAGCGCCGGCTCAAGAACGCCCGGGTCCTCGTGATCGGCGCGGGCGGCCTGGGCTCGCCGGCCCTGCTGTACCTCGCCGCGGCGGGCGTGGGCACGCTGGGCATCATCGACGACGACGTCGTGGACGAGTCGAACCTGCAGCGCCAAGTCGTCCACGGGGTCTCCGACGTCGGGCGGCCCAAGGCGGCCTCCGCGCGCGATTCCGTCCTCGAGCTGAACCCCCTCGTCGACGTCGTGCTGCACGAGGAGCGGCTCGACTCCTCCAACGCGCTGGAGGTCTTCTCCGGCTACGACCTGATCCTGGACGGGACGGACAACTTCGCCACCCGCTACCTCGTCAACGACGCCGCGGCGATCCTGGCCAAGCCCTACGTCTGGGGTTCCATCCTGCGCTTCGACGGCCAGGTCTCCGTGTTCTGGAACGGCCAGGGCCCCACCTACCGCGACCTCTACCCGGAGGCCCCGCCCGCAGGCACGGTGCCGTCGTGCGCGGAGGGCGGCGTGTTCGGCGTGCTGTGCGCGCAGATCGGCTCGGTCATGGTGGCCGAGGCGGTCAAGCTCATCACGGGCATCGGCGATCCGCTGCTGGGCCGGGTCCTGATCCTTGACTCGCTCGCCATGTCCTGGCGCGAGATCCGGCTCCGCCCGGATCCGGAGACGGTGCAGCCGGAGCGGCTGCTCGAGGACTACCCGGCCTTCTGCGGCCTTCCGGCGGACGACGCCGGACGCGTCCTCCCGTCCGTGGGTCCCCGCGAGCTCGAGGTGCTGCTGCGGGAGCGGTCGGCCGGGGTGGGGGACTTCCACCTCGTGGACGTCCGCGAGCCGGGGGAGGCGGAGATCGTCTCGATCGACGGCGCCGAGCTCGTGCCGCGCGGGCGGGTGCTCGGCGGGGACGTCGAGCTGCCCCGGGACAAGCCGATCATCCTGCATTGCAAATCGGGCGGGCGTTCGTCAGAGGTGCTGGCCCACCTGCTCGAGCGCGGTTACGCGGACGCGAGGCATCTGGAGGGCGGGATCCTGGCCTGGATCGACGAGGTGGAGCCGCACAAGAACGGCTACTGACGCACCGACCCCGTGGCGGCCTGACCGGAGGCCGGGCAGGCGGCGGGCGGGACCGTGCCGTCGGTGGCCGGAAGGGCCTGCGGCGCCTGCGGGGTGCCGGGCTGCGGCGTGCCGTGCCGCGGGGCGGCGGTGCGTCCCGTGGCGGGGGCCTGCTGCGTGAGCGTGATGCCGAACAGGGTCGCGAGGGCGGCTTCGACTTCCTCCTGGCGGCCCTCGGCGGCGAGCTCGCGCGCGCGGACGGTCGGGGTGTGGATGAGCTGGCGCATCATGCGCCGCATCGCGAACTCGACCTCTTCCGAGGCGGCGGTGCAGCCGTGCTGCGCGCGGACGCGCTCCACTTCCGTCTCCAGGACCGTCTGGGTGTGCCGCCGCAGCGCCACGATCGCGGCGTCGGCGGTGCGCTGGCGCTGCTCGTGGGCGAACTCCGCGGCCGCGCCCTCCACGATGCCGCGGGCCTGGTGCAGGGCCTCGGCCTGCTCCGCCGGGGCGGCCATGCGGACGGATTCCAGGGTGATGAGGTCCACGCCCTCCACGTCCTCGAGCGAGGGGTCGAAGTCGCGGGTCAGGGCCAGGTCGATCGCGACGAGCGGGCGGGCCCCGCGGCCGGACTCGGCCAGTTCCTCCGGGCCGAGCCGCCGGTCGCCGCCGCTGCAGCCGATGAGGACGTCGGCGTCGGCGAGGGCGGCAGCGAGCGAGTCGTCGTCGAGGGCGTGGCCGCCGCGGCTCGCGACGAAGCCCTCGGCGCGGCCCGAGGCGGAGAAGACGGACACGCGGCCCGCACCCCGTTCCCTGAGCAGGGACATCGTCGCGCCCGCGTAGGCGCCCGTGCCGAAGACGACGACGTGGCGTCCCGACCAGTCGTCGTCGCTCAGGTCCTCGGCGAGGTCGAGCGCGACGGAGACGATCGAGAGCCCGCGGCCGCCCAAGCGGGTGCGCGAGCCGACGTCCTTGGCGGTGCGGGAGGCCGATTGGAAGAGGCGCACGAGCGGGCCGGAGGCGGTGCCGTCCTGCTGGGCCTCGATGAGGGCCCGGCGGACCTGTCCGGCGATCTCCCGTTCCCCGATGACGGCCGAGTCCAAGCCGGCCCCGACGGCGAAGAGGTGCTGGACGGCGTCGTCGCCCGTCTTGGTGGCAAGGGCCCCGGAGACGCGGTGCTCCTCGATCCCCGACGCCGCGCTGATCCGGGAGATGACCGCGGAACGGGCGGCCTCGACGTCGTCCTCCGAGGGGGCCTCGCAGTAGACCTCGTAGCGGTTGCACGTGGCCAGGACCACGGCGCCGGTGACCGGGGCCGTCCCGTCGAGCACGTCGACAGCGACCCCGGAGGCGCCGGCACTGAGCCGTGCGACGGTTTCGAGGTCCAGATCCGAGTGCGAGGCGACGAGCGATAGGTAAACCACAGTGTCCCCATGGTAGCCCGGCGTCCCCTCCCGACGCATCGAAGGCGAGCCTTCGCGACGTGGGATTGGCCACGATGCGCCGCCTTGCGGGCGCCGCAATTCGCGGTTCCGCAGCGGCATTGGCAGAATCAAGGCATGACGTTGAGCGCAAGCCACCCGCTGATGGATGGCCGTACATCCGGTTCCCCCCTGATCACCGCCTACCGCGGGGGGACGCCGGAGCGGCGCCCCGTCTGGTTCATGCGCCAGGCCGGCCGCTCGCTGCCGGAGTACCGGGAGCTGCGCGAGGGCATCGCGATGCTCGATTCGTGCCTGCGCCCCGAGCTCGCCTCCGAGATCACGCTCCAGCCGGTGCGCCGCCACGACGTCGACGCCGGGATCTTCTTCTCCGACATCGTCATCCCGCTCAAGCTCGCCGGCATCGACGTCGACATCGTCCCCGGCGTCGGTCCCGTCCTCGGCACTCCGGTCCGCAGCGCCGCCGACGTCGCGGCCCTGCCGCGGCTCGAGCCCGGAGCCCTCGACCCGATCCGCGAGGCCGTCGCGCTCACGGTCGAGCAGCTCGGATCCACCCCGCTCATCGGCTTCGCCGGCGCGCCGTTCACCCTCGCCGCCTACATGGTCGAGGGCCGCCCCTCCCGCGACCACCTGGGTCCGCGGACCATGATGCACGCCGACCCGGAGGCCTGGGAGGCCCTGGCGGCGTGGGCGGCCGACGCCTCCGGGCAGTTCCTCCGCGCGCAGCTCGAGGCCGGCGCGAGCGCCGGACAGCTCTTCGACTCCTGGGCCGGCAGCCTGGGCCTGGCGGACTACGAGCGCCACGTCGCCCCGGCCTCCGCGCGCGCCCTGGACCACGTCCGTGACCTCGGCGCCCCGCTCGTGCACTTCGGCACCGGCACGTCCGAGCTGCTGGCCGCGATGCACGGCGTCGGGGTCGACGTCATGGGCGTGGACTACCGGCTCCCGCTCGCCGAGGCCAACCGCCGCCTCGGCGGCACCGTGCCGCTGCAGGGCAACATCGACCCGGCCCTGCTCTCCGCCCCGTGGGAGGTGCTCGAGCGCCACGTCCGCGAGGTCCTCGCGTCCGGCGACGAGGCGCCCGCCCACGTCGTCAACCTCGGCCACGGCGTCCCGCCGGAGACCGATCCCGAGGTGCTCACGCGCGTCGTCGAACTCATCCACTCCGTGGCCCCCTGACGCGCCGCGGGCCCGCCGGCCCGCGCCCGAGACCTGAAGCCACCGACGAAAGGACCGCGATGCCGCACCGGCACCACGCCGCCCACGGCCGCCACGGCGAAGCCGCCCCGGACGGCACGGAACGGGCCGCGCCCCGCCGCGCGGCCGTCGTCGTCGGCGGCGGGATCGCGGGGCTCGTCGCCGCGCGCGAGCTCGCGATCGCCGGCTACGCCGTGGAGCTCTTCGAGGCCACGGAGGCGTTCGGCGGCTGCGTCGCCTCCCACACCGTCGACGGGCTCGTGCTGGACGCGGGCGCGGAGTCGTTCGCGACCCGGAACACGGCCGTCGCCGAGCTGCTGGACGAGCTCGGGCTGGGCGGGGACGTCGTCGCCCCGCGCCCCGGCGGGGCCTGGCTCTACTCGAAGGGCCACGGGGGCCGGGCCGCCGCCCACCCCCTGCCGCAAACCGGGATCCTGGGCATTCCCGGGGACCCGCGCGCCGAGGACGTCAAGGCCGTCATCGGTTCCGCCGCCTCCCTGCGGGCGGCCGCCGACCTCGCGATGCCGGTCCCGCGCCACTTCGAGGAGGGCTCCCTGAGCCTGGGCGAGCTCGTGCGGGCCCGCATGGGCTCCGCCGTCCTCGAGGGGCTCGTGGCCCCCGTCGTCTCGGGCGTGCACTCGGCGGACCCGGACACGCTCGACGCCGACGCCGTCGCGCCCGGGTTGCGCTCCGGCGTCGTCCGCCACGGATCCCTGGCCCGCGCCGTCGCCGCCGTGCGGCAGGCGGCGCCCGCCGGTTCCGCCGTCGCCGGGCTCGCCGGCGGCATGCACCGGCTGAGCACCGCCCTCGTGGCCGAGCTGACCGAGCGCGGGGCCGCGCTCCACACCGGCCTGCGGGCGGTCGCGATCGAGCCCGCGGGACCGGCCGACGGCCCCGCGCCAGACGCCGACCGGGCGCCCGCGGACCCGGAGGCCGACTCCGCCGCACAGCCGGTGCAGGACGACGCCGGGGCCGCGCCGGGCCAGGCGCCGTCCTGGAACGTCGTACTCGCCGGGGCCGACGGGGCCCCGCGCACGGCCGCCGCCCACCGCGTCGTCATCGCGACGACCGGCCCGGCCGCCGTCGACCTGCTGACGCCCCTGGACCAGGAGCTCGCGGCCCACCGCCCGGGGGACGGCGCCGGGGTCGCCCTCGTGACCCTCGTCGTCGACCGCCCCGAGCTCGACGACGCGCCGCGCGGCACGGGACTGCTCGTGGCCGCCGACGCCCCGGGCGTGCGGGCCAAGGCGCTCACGCACGCGAGCGCCAAGTGGGACTGGCTCCACGACGAGGCCGGCCCCGGCACCCACGTGCTGCGCCTGTCCTACGGCCGGGTCTCCGACGGCCCCGGCCCGGCCGGCAGCGACGAGGAGCTGTTCCACGCCGCCGTGTCCGACGCGTCCGCACTGCTCGGTACTGAGCTGGCCGAGGCCGACGTGCTCGGCTGGGACGTCATCCGCTGGGACGCGGCCCTGCCGTTCGCCACGACGGGCCACCGGTCCCGCGTCGACGCGTTCCGTGCGGCCGTCGAGGCGCTCGAGGACATCGACGTCGTCGGCGCCTGGCTCTCCGGGACCGGGCTCGCCGCCGTCGTGGCCGACACCCGCTCCCGGCTCGCCATCAGCGCGAGCTGACCCCTGAACCGACCCCTTGCCCCGAACCACCAGAAAGAGGCCCCGCGATGAGCGAGAATCCTTCCAACAGCCCCGTGCTCGCCGACCGTGAGCGCGAGGGCGACACCCTGTACTTCACGCTCTGGACGGTGTTCAAGCGCGAGTCCGACCTGGACCGCTCCGAGGGCGTGGCCGCGTTCGAGGCGCTCGTGGAGGAGCTCGCCGCCGACGGGATCACCCTGCGCGGGATCTACGACGTCTCCGCGATGCGCGAGGACGCCGACGTCATGACCTGGCTCCACGGCCCCTCCGCCGAGAAGCTCCAGGAGGCCGTGCGCAAGATCCGCCGCAGCTACCTCTTCGCCGAGACCTCGATCGCCTGGTCCGCCATGGGCGTGCACCGCGAGGCCGAGTTCGCCAAGGACCACTCGCCGGCGTTCGCGCGCGGCAAGGAGCCGAGCGAATGGATGACCGTGTACCCGTTCGTCCGCTCCTACGACTGGTACCTCCTGGATCCGGCCGAGCGCGGGAAGATGCTGCGCGAGCACGGCATCCTGGGCCGCGACTTCCCCCAGGTCCTGGCCAACACGGTGGCCTCCTTCGCCCTGAACGACTTCGAGTGGATGATCTGCCTCGAGGCCCCCGAGCTGATCGACCTCGTGGACATGATGCGCCACTTGCGCTACACCGACGCCCGCAACCACGTGCGCGAGGAGATCCCGTTCTACACCGGCCGCCGGATCGGCGCGGCCGAGGCGGCGGAGGTCCTGCGTTGAGCGCGCACGGCTTCGACGCCGTCCTGCTGGCCTCCTTCGGCGGCCCCGAGGGCCAGGACGACGTGATCCCCTTCCTGCGCAACGTCACGGCCGGCCGCGGGATCCCCGACGAACGGCTCGAGGAGGTCGCGACCCACTACCGGGCCAACGGCGGGGTGAGCCCCATCAACGAGCAGAACCGGGAGCTGCTGGCCGCGCTCGAGGGCGAGATCGCCCGGCGCCGCTGGGGCTTGCCGCTGTATTGGGGCAACCGCAACTGGGACCCCTACATCCCGGCCGCGCTGCAGGAGATGTACGACGACGGGCACCGCCGCGTGCTCATGCTCGTCACGAGTGCCTACGCCGGCTACTCGAGCTGCCGCCAGTACCGCGAGGACATCGCGGCCGGCCTCGAGTCCACCGGCCTGGAGGGCAGGCTCGAGGTCGTCAAGGTCCGCCAGTTCTTCCAGGACAAGGCGTTCATCGACCCCTTCGCCGAGGGGCTCGCCGCCGGCATCGCCGACGTGCGTGCGCAGCTGGCCGACCGCGGCGAGCAGGACGCGGCCCCGCGGATCGTGTTCGTCACGCACTCCATCCCCACCGCGACGGCCGAGGCCCAGGGGCCGGCGTCGATCGCCGGGGAGTTCGGCACCGACGTCTACTCGGCGCAGCACCTGGCCGTGGCCCGGACCCTCATGGAGACGGTCCCGGAGGCCGCGGGCCTCGAGTGGTCCCTCGTCTTCCAGTCCCGTTCCGGCGCGCCGCACGTGCCGTGGCTCGAACCGGACGTCAATGACGCGCTCGAAGAGTACGCCGCCGGAGGGACGCGCGGCGTCGTCGTGGTCCCGATCGGCTTCGTCTCGGACCACATGGAGGTCCTGTGGGACCTCGACACCGAGGCCAAGGACACGTGCGCGGAGCTCGGCCTGGCCTTCCACCGCGTCCCGACCCCCGGCACGCACGCCGCGTTCGTCTCCGGCCTCGTGGACGTCCTCGCCGAGTCCCTCGTGGACGACGGCGGGGCCCCTCTCCCCGCGCACGGCGAGCAGCGCGTGCCCGGCGACTGGGACGCGATCTGCTCCACCGGGTGCTGCGTCGAGCTCGTCGGGACGCCGGCCGGGCCGCGGCCGTGATGCGGGAGGCGAACGACGCCGGGGCCGCGCCCTCGTCGCGGGAGCCCGCCGCCGCGGGGGCCGGGTTCCGGATCGGCACGCGCGGATCCGCGCTCGCGACGACCCAGACGGGGCATGTCGCCGAGGCGCTCGAGCGCCTGAGCGGGATGCGCGCGGAGACCATCCACGTCAAGACCGAGGGCGACGTGACGAGCGGGCCGCTGTCCCAGCTCGGCGGCACCGGCGTCTTCGCCGCTGCGCTGCGCGTGTCCCTGCTCGAGGGCGGCTGCGACATCGCCGTGCACTCTCTCAAGGACCTGCCGACGGCGCAGCCCGAGGGGCTCGTCGTCGCGGCGACGCCGCCGCGCGTCGACGTGCGCGACGCCCTGTGCGCCCGCGACGGACTGACGCTCGCCGGGCTGCCGGCCGGAGCCACCGTCGGCACGGGTTCGCCGCGCCGCGCAGCGCAGCTGAAGGCCGCGCGCCCCGATCTGGAGATCGTGGACATCCGCGGCAACGTCGGCACCCGGCTGGGCCGCGTCAAGGGCGCCGCGAAGCCCGCCGACGACGGCGGGGTGGGCCGGACCGCCCACGGCGACCTCGACGCCGTCGTCCTCGCCGCCGCGGGCCTGGAGCGGCTCGGCCTGGGCCGGCACGTGACCGAGCTCCTCGATCCCTCGGTCATGCTGCCCGCGCCGGGCCAGGGGGCGCTCGCCGTGGAGTGCCGCCCCGAGACGGCCGCCTCCGGGCCCCTCGCGAAGGCCCTCGAGCAGCTCGACGACGTGCCCACGCGGCTCGCCGTGACCGCCGAGCGCGCGCTGCTGAACCGGCTCGAGGCCGGGTGTGCCGCGCCCATCGGCGCGCTGGCGAGGATCGAGGGCGACTCGTTGGTCCTCGAGGCCGTCGCCTGCGCGCCCGACGGGTCGGATACCCTGCGCCGCACGGCCCGCGGGCGCGAGCTCACGGTCGAGGGCGCCGCCGCCCTCGGCGCCGAGCTCGCCGTCGCCCTGCTGCGTGAGGGCGCCGCGGACCTGGCGGGACTCTAGGCGTGCGGCAGGAGCGGGGCGGCGAGCCGCGCGCGGAGGCGGGCGGCGGCCGGGGAACGGGCCCGGACGGTGGCCGCGACGCCGGAGCGCTGGCCGGCCGCGCCGCGCTGCTGCTGCGCAGCCCCGACCGGGCCGCCGCGACCGTGGCCGAGCTGCGCGCCCGCGGCGCCTCCACCGTCCTGTGCCCGCTCATCGACTTCGAGCTCCCCGCGGACACCGGGGCGCTCGACGCGGCGCTGACCCGCTTCCTCGACGGCGGCTACGACTGGATGGTGCTGACCTCGATCACCACGGTCCGGGCGCTCAAGCAGCGCGCCGCCGCCCTCGGGCTGACGCTCGCCGTGCCGCCCGGAACGCGCGTCTGCGCCGTCGGCTCCGCGACCGCGCGGGCCGCCGCGGCCGAGGGGATCGGGATCGACTTCCAGCCCCACGAGCAGTCCGCCGAGGGGATCCTCGCCGAATGGAACCAGCTCGCCCTCGTCGACGGGGCCGGCACGGGGCGCCGTGCCAGCCGCGGCCACGTCGCCGGCGTGGCCGGTGCCGGTGCGGCTCGCGGGCAGGACCCGCTCGCGGAGCACGAGGCGGACGCGGCCGACGCCGCTTGGTCCCCGCGGCGTTCGGTCCGCGCGTTCCTGCCCCAGGCGGACCTCGCCGCGGGCACCCTCGAGCAGGGGCTGACGACGGCCGGGTGGGCAGCCGAGGCCGTGATCGCCTACCACACCGTGGAAGCGCCGGCCGCGCCCGGACGGCGCCTCACCGCCTCGCTCGCCATCGCGGGCGCCACGGAGACCACGGGCACCGGGTCTGCCAGCTCCGCGGGGCCCGCCGGGCCCGGCGTCGTCGAGATCGACGCCGAGGCGCTGGCCGCCGCCCACGGAGCCCCCGCGGGCGTGGGAGCCGTGTTCTTCACCTCGCCGAGCATCGTGCGCCGCTACCTCGAGGTGGCCGGTGGATTCCCGGCCGGCCTCGCGGCCGTCGCGATCGGCCACAGCACGGCGGCCGAGCTGCGTTCCCACGGCGTCGAGCCCGCGGGCACCGCCGCCGAACCCACCCCGGCCGGCCTGGCCGACGCCTGGGCCGTTGCGATCGCGGGCCCCTGACCCCGCCCGGCCACCCCACTACGCTTGAGACCGACCCGAAGGAGCACCCCATGGCCTTTCCCCACCACCGGCCCCGCCGGCTGCGCACCACGCCCGCGATGCGCCGGCTCGCCGCCGAGACGCTGATCGCCCCGCAGCAGCTGATCCTGCCGGCCTTCATCCGCGAGGGCCTGGACGCGCCGAACCCCATCACCTCCATGCCCGGCGTCGTCCAGCACACCACCGACACGCTCAAGCGGGCCGCCGCCGAGGCCGCGGAGCTGGGTCTGGGCGGCATCATGCTCTTCGGGATCCCCGCCGTGCGCGATGCCGTCGGCAGCGCGGGCATCGACCCGGACGGCGTGCTCAACCGCGCCCTGCGGGTCGTCCGCGCCGAGGTCGGCGACTCGCTCGTGGTCATGAGCGACGTGTGCCTCGACGAGTTCACCGACCACGGCCACTGCGGCGTGCTGGACGAGGCCGGCCGCGTGGACAACGACGCGACCCTCGAGGTCTACGCGGAAATGGCCGTGGCGCAGGCGGAGGCGGGCGCCCACGTGCTCGGCCCCTCCGGCATGATGGACGGCCAGGTCGCCGTCATCCGGCAGGCGCTCGACACCTCCGGCTTCCAGGACACCGCCGTGCTGGCCTACGCCGCCAAGTACGCCTCCGCGTTCTACGGGCCGTTCCGCGAGGCCGTGGACTCCCAGCTCACCGGGGACCGCCGGACGTACCAGATGGACGCCGCCAACCGCCGCGAGGCCGTCCTCGAGGTCGAGCTGGACCTCGAGGAGGGCGCTGACATGGTCATGGTCAAACCGGCCATGAGCTACCTGGACATCGTCGCGGACATCGCCGCGATGTCCCCGGTGCCCGTCTCCGCCTACCAGATCTCCGGCGAGTACGCGATGATCGAGGCCGCCGCCGCCAACGGCTGGATCGACCGCCGCGCCGCCATCACCGAATCCGTGCTCGGCATCCGCCGCGCCGGCGCCGACACCGTATTGACGTACTGGGCCGCCGAGCTTGCCGGCTGGCTGAAGGAAGGACGCTAGGCCATGACCACCTCCGAGGAACTCTTCGAACGCGCCCGCACGCTCATGCCGGGCGGGGTGAACTCGCCCGTGCGAGCCTTCGGCTCCGTGGGCGGAACCCCGCGCTTCATGGTCGACGCCGAGGGCCCGTACCTCACCGACGCCGACGGCCGGACGTACGTGGACCTGGTCTGCTCGTGGGGCCCGGCCCTGCTCGGGCACAAGCACCCGGCCGTGCAGGCCGCGGTGCATGAGGCCGTGGACCACGGGCTGTCCTTCGGCGCCTCCACGCCGGCCGAGGGCCGCCTGGCCGAGCTCGTCATGGAACGCGTTCCCGGCGTCGAGCGCCTGCGCATGGTCTCCACGGGCACCGAGGCCACCATGACCGCGGTGCGGCTGGCCCGCGGCTTCACCGGACGCGAGCTGATCGTGAAGTTCGCCGGCTGCTACCACGGCCACCTGGACTCGCTCCTCGCCGCGGCCGGATCCGGCCTGGCGACGCTCGCCCTGCCCGGATCGGCCGGCGTGACCGCCGCGACGGCAGCGGAGACCCTCGTGCTCCCGTACAACGATCCCGCCGCGGTCGAGGCCGCGTTCGCGGAGCACGGCGACCGCATCGCCGCCGTGATCACGGAGGCCGCACCCGCCAACATGGGCGTCGTCACCCCGGCCGAGGGCTTCAACGCCTTCCTGTCCCGGACCACCGCGGCCCACGGCGCGCTGCTGATCCTGGACGAGGTGCTCACGGGCTTCCGGACCGGCTACTCCGGCTACTGGGGCCTCACCGGCGCGGGGGAGGGCTGGACCCCGGACCTGTTCACCTTCGGCAAGGTGATCGGCGGCGGGCTGCCCACGGCCGCGCTCGGCGGCCGGGCCGAGGTCATGGACCACCTCGCGCCGACCGGCCCCGTCTACCAGGCCGGGACGCTCTCGGGGAACCCCGTCGCCATGGCCGCCGGCGTCGCCACGCTGACGCACGCGACCCGCGACGTCTACGCGTTCGTCGACGCCCGCAGCCTCGAGCTCTCCGCCGCCGTCGGCGCGGCCCTCGACGCCGCCGGCGTGGACCACTCCATCCAGCGCGCCGGGAACCTGTTCTCGATCGCGTTCGGCACCTCCGCGCGCGGCGTGTCCGACTACGCCGACGCGCAGGCGCAGGAGGCCTTCCGCTACGCGCCGTTCTTCCACTCCATGCTGGAGGCGGGCGTCTACCTGCCGCCGAGCGTGTTCGAGGCGTGGTTCCTCTCCGCGGCGCACGACGACGCGGCCATGGAACGGATCCACGCCGCCCTCCCGGCCGCCGCCGAGGCGGCCGCCGCGGCGGTTCCGGGAGCCTAGCCAGGACGGCCCGGGCCACGCCTGGGACCTTCCGGCGGCGCCGGGACTGTCAGCGCGTGTCGCGGACGAAGTCGTAGCGGATCCCCGGCTCGTCGGAGGGCAGGACCACGATCACGCCGTAGCGCCGCGTCCAGCCGTCGGAGACCAGGAAGTAGCGGCCCCCGGTGTGCTCGAGCAACCGCAGCCCCGTGTAGCGGTAGCGGTAGCCCGCGCCCTCCGGCAGCTCCTCGACCGCGGCGCCCGGGGCGTCGATGCCCAGCGGATCGGCGCTGTGCACGACGACGCGGGGCAGCTGGGCGATCCGTTCGCCGAAGCCCCGGGCCAGCTCCGTGCCCTCGACGGTCGCGTAGTTCGCCGCGGCCGAGAACAGGGCGACGCCGACCAGGGCGGCCGCGCACGCGCGGAGCAGGTTCCCCGCCGCATGGGACAGGGGCGGGGCGCCGGAGCGCGCCCGGTAGAGCCGGAAGGCGTAGAGCAGCAGGAGCAGGCCGGTGGCCAGCAGCAGCGGGAAGGCGACGTAGGCCGTGGCCGGCCACACGGGGCGCAGGATCCATGCGGAGGCCGGCAGGACGACGGCGAGGGCCGGGACCGCGTACACGGCCACGCGCTTGGCCCGGCGGTCGCCGAGCTCGAGCCGCCGGGACAGCCAGTGGTCCAGCCCCACCCACATCAGCCCCGCCGCGCCGGCGACGATGAGCAGCACCAGGACGGGACGGACGCTGCGCAGCAGGTACTCGCGCGTCGTCATGCCCAGGACGCTCTCGTCGAAGCCCAGTTCCGCCGCCTGCACCTCGGAGCGGACCCAGCCGAAGTAGACGAGCAACGCGGTGACCACGCCGACGTTGCCGACGACCGCGGCGATCTTGCGGAGCAGCTCCCCGCGGTCCTGGTCCGCGCTCACGGCCCGGATCCGGCGCCGTCCGTACCGCCTTCGCCTTCCTCGCCGCCGCCGGAATCCGTGCCGTTGCCGTCGGTGCCGTCCCCGGCGCCGTCGTCCGCGCCCTCGTCCCCGGTGCCGTCTTCGCCTCCAGTGCCTTCCTCGCCGTTCGTCCCGTCGCCGTTGCCCTCGCCGCCACCGTCCGGCAGGACGCTCTCGTCGACATCGAAGGTGAGGGGATCGTCCGCGCCGCCGTCCCCGAAGCGGCCCTGCGGGTCGGGGCCGCCGACGCACGGGAAGTCCTCGCGGGGACGCTGCTCGACGACGCTCGCGACCGACTTGTAGAGCTCGCACTCGGGACGGCCGTCGTTGAGGCCCTCGATGCCGTATTCCGTCACCGCGTTGCGGTAGTACCGGGCCCCCTCGCCCGTGTCGCCGCGGCACAAGTGGATGCCGGCCGCGAACAGCACGACGTTCCGCGGGCTGCGGAAGCCGTAGTAGGGAGGGTCGGACAGCCCGTCGAGGTAGGCCTGCGCCTCGTCGCACGAGCGCATCAGGACGCCGTAGGCCGGCCCGTCGTTGCCCGAGACGCTCGTGTCGCTCGGCGGGAGGCCCCACGTGTAGACCACGCGGCCCGGCGTGTCCCCGGCCTGGCCCGCGCCGTTTCCGCCGCCTTGGCCCTGCCCGCCTCCAGTGCCGCCCGTACCGCCGTTGCCGCCGTCGCCCCGGCCGCCGGGAGTCCCGGGGCTCGCGTTCGCCGGCGCGCCGCCGTCGGACTCTGACGCCGGAGGGGGCACGCACCCGGCCAGCAGGAGGGCGGCCGCCGCCGCGAGCACGGCCAGCGGGCCCACGGCGCGGGGCGGAACCAGCACCCGTCGCCCGGCCGGGCCGCGTCGGTTCCGCCGCCCGCTGTCTCGTCTGTCCTGGTCCACGGTCCCCAGCTCCTCGCCGATTCCGCGGCCGCCGCCCGGGTGCGGCGGCCACGCGCTGCGGCCCGTCCGCCTGGGCGTGGTCCCGGCGCGCTGGGGCCAGTGTCCGCCCCGGGCGTCACCGGTTCGTCACGACGCCGGCCGGGACCTGCCGCGATCTCCGTCCCCGTCTCCCGGCCCGAACCCTGTCGGCCCGACCCCTGCCGACCGGGAGCCATGGCCCCGGGCCGGACCCGGTGCCGGACCCAGGGCCGGGGCCCGGGCAGTGAACCCGGGCCCCGGCGTCGTCCTAGTCGCCCTTCACGTTGACGATCTGCCGCAGGCGGTGCCGGACCCGGACCAGGGACGAGGCGTCGTCCATGACCGTGTCGATCGGCTTGTAGGCCGCCGGGATCTCGTCGATGAAGGCGTCCGTGTCGCGGAACTCGATCCCCGCCATGGCCTCGCGCAGTTGATCGAGCGTGAACGCCTTCCGCGCCGCCGTGCGCGAGTACTCGCGGCCCGCGCCGTGCGGCGAGGACTCGAGCGAGAGCGCGTCGCCGAGACCCTCCACCACGTACGAGGCCGTGCCCATCGAACCGGGGATCAGGCCCGCGTCACCGGTCCGGGCGCGGATCGCGCCCTTCCGCGAGACCCAGACGGACTTGCCGAAGTGGGTCTCCCGCTCGGTGAAGTTGTGGTGGCAGTTGATCCGCTCCTCCTCCTCGACCGGACCGTCGACCCACTCCGAGAACTGGCGGATCACCCGGTCCATCATCTCCTCCCGGTTCAGCAGGGCGAAGCGCTGGGCCCAGCGCAGCTCGCGGATGTAGGCGTCGAACTCGTCCGTGCCCTCCACGAGGTAGGCCAGGTCCGGATCCGGCAGCTGGATCCAGTAGCGCCTCGCCACGCCCTGCGCCACCTTGATGTGGTGCTGGGCGATCCGGTTGCCGATTCCGCGCGAGCCCGAGTGCAGGAAGAGCCAGACGGCGCCCTCCTCGTCGGCGCAGACCTCGATGAAGTGGTTGCCCGAGCCGAGCGATCCCAGCTGCAGTTCCCAGTTGCCCGCGTAGGAGGCCGGGTCGAACCCCGCCTCAGCGGCGGCGTCCGCCAGCTCGGAGATGCGCGGCGCGGCCGTGGCCACGACCTTCTTGTTGTAGTGGCCCGCCGAGAGCGGGACGGCGCGCTCGATCTGCTCGCGCAGCGCGCGCCGGTCCCCGGGCAGCTGTCCCAGCCGGTACTGCGTGCGCACCGCGATCATGCCGCAGCCGATGTCCACGCCCACGGCGGCCGGGATGATGGCCCCGAGGGTCGGGATCACGGAGCCGACCGTGGCGCCCTTGCCCAGGTGGGCGTCGGGCATGAGGGCCAGGTGCGGGTAGATGAACGGCAGTGTCGAGGTGGTCTCGGCCTGCGCGCGGGTCTGGGCATCGAGGATGGAGGCCCAGTTGAAGAGCCGGCGGTTGATCCTTTCCATGGTTTCTCTCTCTGTCGGGGTGCGGGGCACGGATTCCGTCGAGTGGTCCATGGAAAAAGCCCCGCACCATGTGTGGTTGCGGGGCCGGAACGCCGGGGGCGTCAGGACTCGGGCAACCTGGTGAACGCGCTGAACACGTGCTTGAAGGCACGCTGCTGCCCGTCGGGCAGGCCGGCGGCAGGGCGGAAGGAAGCGTAGAGGCCGGTGACGGACATGGTTCCTCCCTGGTCCAGTGCGGGGTGTCGTCGGCGGATGCCGACAAGGGTCAAAGCTACAGCGTCCGGCCCCCTCGCGCCAGAGACGCCGCACGGCGGGGCCCCTGGAACGGGACCCCGCCGTGCGGCGCGTCGTGACGCGGGTGGGACTAGAAGGCCGGGATGACGTCGCCGTCCGGCCAGGTCTCCTCGATGAAGGCCGCGACCTCGTCGCTGTGCAGCAACTCGTCGAGGGTGGCGATGGCGTCGCTCTGCTCGCCGGCGCGCCATGCCAGGAAGTTGGCGTACGGGTTGCCTTCCGTCTCCTCCACCGCGAGGGCGTCGGAGCTCTTCAGGCCCGCCTGCAGGATGAAGTTGCCGTTGATCATGCCGATGTCGAAGGACGAATCCTGCTTGAACACCTGGACCGCCTGCTCCGGCGGAACCTCGGAGAAGGCGAGCTTCTTGGGGTTCTGCTCGTCGCTCAGGGTGAGGACGGAGGAATCGTCGGAGATGTCGGAGAGCAGGCCCGCCTGCTCCAGGACCCGGAGGGCGCGCAGCTGGTTGGCCGGGTCGTTGGTGACGACGACCTTCGCCCCGTCCGGGATCTCGCCGGCCGACGAGTACTTGTCGGAGAACGCGGCGAACGGCTCGATGTGCACGCCTTCGCCGTGCTCGAAGTCGTAGCCCTTGGTGGCGACCTGGTCTTCGAACCACGGCAGGTGCTGGTAGAAGTTCGCGTCGAGGGTTCCCTCGCTCAGCGCCGTGTTGGGCGTCTGGTAGTCGTCGATCTCGGTGATGTCCAGATCGATGCCGGCATCGGCGGCCAGGTTCTCGTCGATGAACTCGAGGATCCGGGCGTGGGGGACCGGGCTGGCGCCGACCTTGACGATGGCGAGGCCGGCGGAGTTCGTGTCGGCCGAGGTGTCGGCGGCGCCGGTGTCACCACCGCCGCAAGCGGTCAGGGCGAAGAGGGCTGCGGCGCCGGTGACGGCGAGTGCGATTTTCTGACGCATCGGAGGAGTTCCTTTTCTTGGGTGCCGTGCCGTCCCGTTGAAGGGGAAGACGGGCGGTTTAAGGCAGCTAGCGGCTACTGGCTGCCGTCCGTCGCCGAGGTGACGGGAGTCTTGGGGAGTGGGGATCAGCGGTGGTCGACGCGGCGGGCGAGCGCGTCGCCCACCACCTGGATCAGCTGGACGAGGAGGACCATGATCACGAGGATGACGATCATCACGGAGGTCTCGAAGCGCTGGAAGCCGTAGTTGTAGGCCAGTCGGCCCAGGCCGTCGCCGCCGACCAGTCCGGCCATGGCCGAGTAGCCGACCAGCGTGACGAGCGTCGTCGTGAGGGCGGCCACGAGGCCGGGCATGGCCTCGGGAACCAGGACCTTGCGGACGACCTGGAAGCGCGTCGATCCCATGACGAGGGCGGCATCGATCTTGCCCGTGTGGACATCGCGCAGGGCCGTTTCGACCAGGCGGGCGAAGAAGGGGATCGTGCCGATCGTCAGGGAAACGGATGCGGCGATCGGTCCCAGCGACGTTCCGACGATCAGGACGGAGAGCGGGATCAGGGACAGCATGAGGATCGCGAACGGGATGGACCGCGTGATGTTCACGACCACGCTGGAGAGGATGAAGCTCAGCCAGCGGACCGGCGTCAGCCCGCCGGGCGCCGTGGAGTGGAGCACGATGCCCAGGGGAAGGCCGATGAGGACGGTGAAGAGGCCCGAGATGCCCACCATCTGCAGGGTCTGGAGCGTTGCGGTGGGGATCGCGTTCGTGATGGCGGGGTTCGACGCGAGGTCGTTGAAGAAGTCCATCCTCAGGCCTCCTTGGTGGATACGGCGATGCCGGCGGCGTTCAGGTGCGCGGTGATGGCCGCGATGTCGCTGCCGTCCGGCAGCTGGATGCGCAGGTGCGCGAACCGGGCTCCACCGAGGGACTCGACGGATCCGGCCAGGACGTTGACGTCGGTCTCGAACGTCCGCGCCACGGCCGAGATGACGGGCTCGACGGCACGGCTTCCCGAGTAGAGCAGTTCCAGGACCGTTCCGCCCGGGAGGTCCTCGATGGCGTCGGCCGGCAGCGGGAGGAGGGCCTCCGAGAGCCGGCCGTTGGGGCGGGCCACGACCTCGGCCAGGTCGCCGTGCTCCACGATGCGGCCGGCCTCGAGCAGGGAGACCGAGTCGCAGGCCTCCTTCACGACGTGCATCTCGTGCGTGATGATGAGCACGGTCAGCTGGAGGCGGTCGCGCAGCTTCTTGATCAGCGCCAGGATCTCATCGGTCGTCTTCGGGTCCAGGGCGGACGTCGGCTCGTCGCACAGGAGGATGTCCGGATCCGTGGCGAGGGCGCGGGCGATGCCGACGCGCTGCTTCTGACCGCCGGAGAGCTGCGAGGGGTAGGCGTCGGCGAACGCGCCGAGCCCCACGAGGTCCAGGAGCTCGGCGACCTGCTTCCTCGCCTGGGCCTTGGGCGTTCCCGTGAGCTCCAGCGGGTAGGAGACGTTCTGCGCCGTGGTCCGGGAATCGAACAGATTGGCGTGCTGGAAGACCATGCCGATGCGTCGGCGGGCCGTCAGGAGCTCCTTGTCCGAGACGCCGGTGAGGACCTTGCCGTCGATGTCGACGGTTCCGGACGTCGGACGGTCGAGCAGCGTCAGGCAGCGCACCAGCGTCGACTTGCCGGCGCCGGAGTGCCCGATGATTCCGTGGACCTTGCCCTTGGCGACGCTGAGCGTGACGCCGTCCAGCGCGACGACTTCGCGGCCGCCCTGCCGGTAGACCTTGCGCAGATCGGTGACTGTGATCAAGTGAGCCTCAATGGAAGTGGGGAACTTTACCCCATATTGAAGCACCGTCGAACAAAAGCGACCGAATGGGCGTCACAAACGGTCATCTGCCCGACGACTCTGCCAAGAAGCCGTTTCGAGTTGACGAAAATTTCACAAGTGGCCCGGTTTGCCGAAGCATTGCGATCCGGTGGAAGCGTCTCCACCGGCTTGTGTGTCCACCGGCGGCTGTGTGTTTCGGCACAGTCTCCGCCGGCGGACGACGGGCGGGGGACGGCGCGTCGGCTCAGGGGCGGCGCCGGACGGGCCACTGCCCGTCGACGACGGCGGAGGGGTCCTTGCGGCGCAGGTACGCCTGGAAGCTCGCGGCCTGCTCGGCGGCCCACCGGACCTGGGATCCGTGGAGCTGCAGGGGATCCATCCGCAGCTGCTTGTACTTGGCCACCTGCGCATCGGCCACGCCGACCGTCGCTGCGGCGTCGGCGACGGAGGTGTGGGCATCGACGAGCGGTACGCGGTAGAACTCGCTCATGACCGTGAGGGTGCGCTTGCCGCGGCGGTACTTGTCCACGTGCTTGTCGATGATGTACGGGTCGATGACCGCTGCGGGTTCGAGGGCCTCGACGCCGTGGCGCAGGCACTCGCGGTCCAGCACCGTGAAGTCGTAGCTCGCGTTGAAGGCGAGCACCGGCATCGTGGCGAAGAGCTCCCTGAGGTGGGCGGTGATCTCCGCGACCGCCGTCGCGGCGTCGGCGCCCTCGGCCCGCGCCCGCTCGGTGCTCACGCCGTGGATGGCGGCGGCCTCCTCGGGGATCGGAACCCCGGGATCCACGAGCCACTCGCGGTGGTTCAGGATCTCCTGGCGGCCGTTGACCACGAGGACCGACGCCGTGACGATGCGGGCCAGTTCCGGGTCCCTGCCGGTCGTCTCGAGGTCGAACGAGGCCCGGGGAAGTTCATGCCAATTGCTCATGGTTCCACGCTACCGTGCCGCCGCGTGCGCCCGCCCCGCGCGGGGCCCGACGTGGACAAGGACCGCCGGAAGGGGCCTGTGGAGGAGGAGGGGGCACCGGCGTCGTCCGGGATCGGCCGCCACGCCGCGGCCGCTCGGGATCCCCGACGCCCCGCCCGCGCCCTAGGCTGGTGGTCATGTCCCTGAGCTACCCCGAGGCCGTGCACGCCGTCGCGTGGCTCATCGCCCCCGGACGCGCCGTGAGCTACGGCGACATCGCCGAGCTCCTCGGGGCCGGCGGCCCGCGGCAGGTCGGTGCGGCGATGGCCGGCAGCGGCGCGGCATCCGGGGTCCCCTGGTGGCGGGTCGTGCGCGCGGACGGCTCCCTGCCGGAGCCGCTCAGCGGGGAAGCGCGGCTCCGCTGGGACGACGAGGGAACACCCGTCCGCGGCGGCCGGATCCGTCTCGCCCTCGCGCGCTGGCAGCCGTCCGACGACGACTTCCGGACCCTCGACGACCTCGCCGCGCAGCTCGGCGGGGGTCCACACGCGGCGCCGGACCCAAAGCGTCGGGGCGGCGTGCTGGGATGAGCTCCATGGATACCGCGACGCGTCTTCTCGAGCTCGGGCCCGGACACGGCCCCACCGTGGTCCTCGGCGCGCCGGGAACCGGTAAGACGACGCTGCTGCTGCGGGCGGTCTCCGCGCGGCTCGCCGCCGGACTGGACCCGTCCTCGCTCCTGGTCATCGCCCCCTCGCGCGCCGCGGCGGCACGCCTGCGCGACGAGCTTTCGGCCGGCAGCGGATCCACTTTCTCGGAACCGGCCGTGCGCACGTGGGCGGCCTACGCGTTCGACCTGATCCGCCGCGCCCGCCTGGATGGCTACCTTCCCCACGTCGAACGCCCGCCGCGGCTCCTCTCCGGCCCGGAGCAGGACACGTTGATCGGCCAGCTCCTCGCGGGCCATGCCGCGGGGATCACGCCCGGCCCCGCGTGGCCGGGTTCGCTCGGAGAGGCGGTCGGCACCCGCGGGTTCCGCCAAGAGGTCCGCGAGCTCTTCGACCGCCTCGCCGAGCACGGCGTCGAGGCCGGCCGGCTCCACGAGCTCGGGAGCGAGTGCTCGGTGCCCGAGTGGACGGCGGCGGCAGAGCTGTACCAGGAGTACCGCGACCTGCTGGACCTCGGGAGTGCGGAGGCCTTCGACCCGGCCGGGCTGATCACCGCGGCCGCCGAGCTGCTCGAGCACCACCCGCGCCTCCTCGGCGAGGAACGGGAGAGGCTCCGCCTCGTCGTCGTCGACGACCTGCAGGAGGCCAATCCGGCCCAGCACCGGCTCCTGTCCCTCCTGGCCCGAGACGCCGACCTGCTCGCCTTCGCCGCCCCCGACAACGTGGTCCAGGGCTTCCGCGGCGCCCGCCCGGACCTCCTCGCCCGCGTCGACACGTTCTACGGCACCGAGGCCCGACCCGTCGCCGTGGCGACCCTCGAGCACTCGCATCGGATGCCCCTCGACGTCGCCGAGGCGTGGGGGCGAGTCGCCCGGCGCATCCCGCTCGCCGCGGGAGCCGCCGGCCGCCTCCTGTCCCATCCGGCGGGGACCGCGACGGGGATCGCGGCGCGCCCGCCGGAGGGCGCCGCCGACCGGGACACCGATCACGGCGCCGGTACCGGGGCCGCGGGGTCCGTGGAAGCACACGTCGTTGAGTCCCCGGTGCACGAACTGCGCCTGCTGACCCACCGGATCCTCGAGGAACACCTCATGGGCGGCCGGCCGCTCGACGACATCGCCGTGATCGTCCGCAACGGGGCGCTCGTCCGGACCGTCGCGCGGCACCTGGGCCAACAGGGGATCTCCGTCAGCGTCCCCCCGGCCGAGCTGCCGCTGCGCGATGAACCGGCCGTCCGCCCGCTCCTGGACCTGCTCCGGCTGGGCCTGTCCGGCGGCGACGCCACCGGTCTGCACGCCGTCGAATCGCTCCTGACCTCCCGCTACGGGCAGTCGACGGCCCTGGACGTGCGGCGACTGCGGCAGGGCCTGCGCCGCGAGGAGCACGCCCGCGGCGGCACGCGCGGCAGCTCCGAGCTCCTCGCGGGCCTCTTCGGATCCGTCGGGATCCCCGAAGGGTCGGGCCGCGAGGCCGCCGGCGCCCGGCGGATCCGGCGGATGCTCGACGCCCTCGCCGAGGAGGCGGACCGCGGGGGAGCCACGGCGGAGACCGCACTCTGGGCGCTGTGGGACGCCTCCGGGATGTCGGGGGCCTGGAGCACCGCGGCGCTCGCCGGCGGGGGAGCGGGTTCCCGGGCGGACCAGGACCTCGACGCCGTCCTGGCGCTCTTCCAGGCCGCCGAGCGCTTCGTCGACCAGCTTCCGGGCGCCACGATCGCCCAGTTCGTAGACCACGTCCTGGCCCAGGACCTGCCGATGGACTCCCTTGCCGGGCGGGGCGGGAGCGGTCCGTCCGTCGAGGTCCTGACGCCGGCCGCGGCGGCGGGCCGGGAGTGGGGGCTCGTCCTGATTCCGGGCCTCCAGGAAGGCATCTGGCCCAACACGCGCCTGCGCGGCGAGCTCCTGCACAGCGGGGCCCTCGCCGACGTCGTCGAACACGGCCCCGTGGCCTTGCGGCAGCGCGATCCGGCGTCGCGGCTGCGGGCCACCCGCGCCGACGAGCTGCGCAGCTTCGCGGCGGCCGTCTCGCGCTGCCGCGGGAGCCTCGTCTGCGTCGCCGTGGACTCCGAGGACCACCAGCCCTCCGGATTCCTGGACCTCGTGAGCCCGTGGAGCCCTCCGGTGGAGACCGGCGGGCCGGCGACCCGGCCGGTGACCCGGGTGCCGCGCGCCCGCACGCTCGGCTCGCTCGTGGCGCTGCTCCGGCAGGCCGCCGAGGCCGGAGCCCGGACGGCCCCCGCCGCCGCCCCGACCGGTCCGGCGGACGACAGCGGGGCCGCGCCGGCGTCGTCCGCCTCCCCGGGCGCTGGGCAACCCGGACCGGGGAGCGGCGGGCTGGACCCGACGGCCCGGGACGCGGCAGCGGTCCTGGCCCGCCTCGCCACCGCTCCCGTGCCCGTGCGCGGGGCCGACCCGGACGAGTGGTGGGGGCTGGCGCCCGCCACGAGCACGGGCCCCGTCACCGCGGACGGGCACCCCGTCAAGGTCTCCCCGTCCAAGGTCCAGGCGGCCCTCGAGTCCCCGCTGAACTGGTTCGTCCAGGCGGCCGGCGGGGAACCGGCCACGGACTTCGCGCGCAGCCTCGGCACGCTGGTCCACGCGATCGCCGAGGACCTGCCCGACGCCTCGGGGGAGCAGTACCTGACGGAGCTGGACCGGCGCTGGCCCGAGCTCGACCTGCCGACGAACTGGGAGACCCACCGCGACCACGACCGGGCCGGATCCATGCTGCGCAAGCTCGCGCAGTACACCCTGCTCATGCGCCAGGCCGGGCGCGAGCTGCGCGGCCGCGAGACCGACTTCGAGGTGGAGATCGGCGACGGCTCCGCCACCGTGCGGCTGCGCGGGGTGATCGACCGCGTCGAGGCCGGCCCCGACGGGCGCCCCTTCGTCGTGGACCTGAAGACCGGCAAGAGCCAGCCGTCAGGCAAGGACGTCGACCGCAACCCGCAGCTGGCCAGCTACCAGGCCGCCGTGCGGGCCGGGGCGCTCGACGGGGTCGCAGGCCTGTCCCGCGACCCGGCGGGGGCCGCCCTGGTCCAGCTCGGCACCTCCACCAAGACGCCCCGCGAGCAGGTCCAGCCCGCCGTCGAGGGCGAGGACTGGGCGACGCCCCTCGTGCTCGAGGCGGCACGGGCCATGGGGGCCGCCGACTTCCTGGCCCGGCACGACCCCACCCGCGGCGGGGCGGCTGGCAGCTCATGTCGCCTCCCGTCCGTCTGCCCGCTGTGTACCGAAGGAAGGCAGGTGACCGAACCGTGAGGCACTCGCCCGAGGAACTGGCCGAGCTGCTGGGCCAGCACCAACCCACCGCCGAGCAGTCCCGCATCATCTCCTCCCCGCTCGAACCCCTCCTCGTGGTCGCCGGCGCGGGCTCCGGGAAGACGGCGACGATGGCCGACCGCGTCGTATGGCTCGTGGCCAACGGCCTCGTCCGGCCCGAGCAGATCCTGGGCGTCACGTTCACGCGCAAGGCCGCCGGCGAGCTCGCCCAGCGGATCCGCGGGCAGCTCGCGACCCTCGCGGCGTCCGGGGCCTGGGAGCCGGACCCCGAGGACGGGGGCCTGCTCGAGCCCTCCGTGTCGACGTACCATTCGTATGCCAACACCCTCGTCCAGGACCACGGGCTGCGGATCGGGGTCGAGAGCGATACCGCCCTGATCGGTGGGGCCCAGGCGTGGCAGCTCGCCGCCGACGTCGTTGAATCCTACGACGGCGACCACGAGCACCTGGCGTCGTCCAAGTCGACCCTCATCGACGCCGTCGTCTCCTTCGCCGGGGAATGCGCCGAGCACCTGCGCACGCCCGCGGAGGGAGCCGCCTACCTCGACGGCCTCGTGGAGCGGTTGGCCGCGCTGCCGTACCGGGAAGGCAAGACGACACCGCCCGCGCAGAAGGCCCGCGAGCTCCTCGACAGGCTCCGGACGCGCTCCACGGTCGCCGGGCTCGCCGACGGCTACGCCCGCCTCAAGCGCGAGCGCGGCGTCATGGACTACGGCGACCTCGTCGCGCTCGCGGCCCGGATCGCCGAGACCGTCCCCGCCGCGGCCGAGGCGGAACGTGCCCGCTTCAGGGTCGTGCTGCTCGACGAGTTCCAGGACACCTCCCACGCACAGATGATCCTGTTCTCCCGGCTCTTCGGCGACGGGCACGCAGTGACGGCCGTCGGTGACCCCAACCAGTCCATCTACGGCTTCCGCGGCGCCTCCGCCGGGCAGCTCTTCCGCTTTCCGGAGGAGTTCCCCGCCGTGGCCGCGGACGGGGACCGCCGCCCGGCCGCCACGGCCTTCCTGACCACGGCCTGGCGCAACTCCGTCAACGTCCTTGAGGCCGCCAACGCGGTCTCCGCGCCGCTGAACGCCGCGGACCCGAACCGGGGCGGGCGCCGGATCGAGGTCCCGCCGCTCGCGGCGAGCCCCTTCGCCGGCCCCGGGCGCGTCGAGCTCGTCCGCCACGCGACGAGCGCGGACGAGGCCGCGTGGATCGCCGACCGCCTGCTCGAAGAGCACCACGCCTTCCGGCGCCTGAACGGCCGGGCGCCCACCCTGGCGGTGCTGTGCCGCACGCGCGGCCAGCTCGCCCTGCTCGCCACCTCGCTCGAGGAGCGCGGGATTCCCTACGAGATCGTCGGGCTCGGCGGGCTCCTGGGGATGCCCGAGATCGTGGACCTCGTCGCGACCCTGCGCGTCCTCGTGGACCCCGACCGCTCCGACGCCCTCCTGAGGCTGCTCTCCGGTGCGCGGTGGAGGATCGGTCCCGCCGACCTCATGGCGTTCGCCGACTGGTCCCGCTTCCTGGCCCGCCGGCGCGAGGCGGCCGTGCGCCGCGGCGCCGAGGCCGACGTCGACACCCGGGAGGACGCCGCCGACGCCGCCCGTGCCGAGGCCCGGAGCGAGGTCTCCGACGCCGCGAGCCTCGTGGAGGCCCTTGACTGGCTGCCGAAGCCGGGCTGGACGAGCGCCGACGGGCGGACGCTCAGCGACGCGGCCCTCCAACGCCTCACGGCCCTTCAACGAGAGGTCCGGCACTTGCGCACCCTCGTGGATGGCGAGCTGCCGGCACTGCTGCACGAGGTCGAGAGGACCCTGAGGCTCGACATCGAGGTCGCCGCCCGGCCCGGAACCGGGATCCACGCGGCCCGACGGCACCTCGACGCTTTCGCGGACGTCGCGGCCGGCTACACGGACGCCGCCCTGCGCAGCGACCTGGCCGGCTTCCTGGCCTGGCTCGACGCCGCGGCCGCCAAGGAGGGCGGGCTCGAGGTCGTGCAGCAGGAGGCGAGCGCGGAAGCGGTTCAGCTCTTGACCATCCACGCCTCCAAGGGCCTCGAATGGGACGTCGTCGCCGTCACCGGGCTGAACGACGGCGTCTTCCCCTCGGCCCGCGACTCGCGGTGGACCACGGGGGACAGCGCCCTGCCCTGGCCGCTGCGCGGCGACCGCAACGACCTGCCGCACTGGGACACCGAGCAGCCGAGCCTCTTCGCCGCCGTCGAGTCCGAGGCCGAGTTCCGCCAGCGCGTGATCGCGCATGGGGAACAGGAGGAACGGCGCCTCGCCTATGTGGCGCTGACCCGGGCCAAGGACCTGTTGCTCTGCTCCGCCACCGCGTGGACGGGCACACGGACCAAGACCACCGCCCCCTCGCCGTTCCTCGAGGCGCTGCTGCCGTTGGCGGAGGGGCCGGCCCCGTCCGCCGTGCTCCCGCTCTGGTGCGCGGACGAGGAAGCGCCCGGGGAGAACCCCTACCGGGAGGACCCCGTCGAGGCGCGCTGGCCGTACGACCCCCTCGAGGGCCCCGTCCGGCTGCGGGCCGGTGTACCCGAGGCCCGGCCTCCCGGGCGGCGGGCGCGGGCCGAGGCCGCCGCGGCCGCCGTGCGCGGCTGGACGGGACAGGAGCCGCCGGCCCCGGAGACGGACTCCGGACGGGACTGGGACCACGAGGCACGCCTGCTCGTCGCCCGCCAGCTCGAGGCCACCCGGCCGCGCAGGCCCGAACCGCCCCGGCACGTGCGGGCCTCGCTGTTCGTTGACCTCGCCACGGACGCCGGGCAGGTCCTCGCCCAGCTGCGCCGCCCCGTTCCGCGGCGCCCCGGGATCGCCGCCCGCAAGGGCACGGCGTTCCACGCGTGGGTCGAGGAGCACTACGGCAGCACCGGCATGCTCGACCTCGGCGAATTCCCCGGGGCGGCGGACGCCTACGTCGACGACCAGTACGGCCTCGAGGAGATGAAGGCCGCCTTCCTCGACTCCGAGTGGGCCGAACGCCAACCGACCCACGTCGAGGTCCCCCTCGAGACCCCCGTGGGACCGGTGACCGTGCGCGGGCGCGTCGACGCCGTGTTCCGTGAGCGCGGCGAGGACGGGACGGAGCGCTGGGTCCTCGTCGACTGGAAGACCGGCCGGGTTCCCACCGGGCGGGAGCTCGCCCACAAGTCCCTGCAACTGGCCGTGTACCGGCTGGGGTGGGCGAGGCTCCACGGGATCGACGTGGAACAGGTCGGCGCCGCGTTCTACTACGTCGGCGACGGGACGACGATCCGCCCCCACGACCTGGCGGGGGAGGAGGAACTGGAACGGCTCATCACCACGGCGCTCGATGCCGTGCCGGCCGCCGGACCCGCCGAGGCATAGGGCAGGCCCGGGCGCGGAGGCTAGCGGAGGGTGCGGCCGTCCGGGTCGATGGCGGGCAGGGCCGACGTCGGGGCCTCGGTCGGCGCGACGGCCTGGTCCGCGACCTCCTCGTCGTCCGCGGGCTGACCGCCCGCCGCCTCGTCCTCCGCCGGGACGTCGACCTGGTCGTGCTCCGCGGGTTCGTGTTCCGGCCCGCCGTCCGGGCCGGCCGCGCCGCCCGTCGCGCCGGGCCGGGAGATGATGACGGCCGCGTCCTCGTCGCCGTCGCCGAGGACCACGTCCGCGCTGGATCCGGCGTCGCCGTCCGTGTCCTCGTGGGGGCCGGCGGCAGGACCGCCAGCGCGGTCCTCTTCCGCGTCGTCCGCGCCGGCGTCAGCGGCAACGTCCGGGGCCGGCGCGTTCCCGTCGGCGTCTGGCGCACCGGCGCGGCCCGCGGAGACGGCGCCGGCCCCGGCGTCGTCTCCTCCGATGGGTGCAGCGCCGGCCTCGGCACCGGCCAGGGCACCGTCCGCCGAGGCGTCCGCCCCGACGTCGTAGCGCGGGGGCTCGACAATGCTGATGGGCTGGCCGCCGAATTCCGCGATGTCCTCGTCCAGCTCGCGGAGCATGTCCTCGGCCTCCTGGATCCGCTCCGCGTCCTCGAGGGCGAGGCCCTTGGCCAGCCACTGGGCCAGGGCGAACTCGGCGGCCAGTGCCGCCCGGCGCATGAGGTGCGGATCGGCCTTGTCCCCGCGCTGCGCGGTGTAGGACTCGAGCACGGCGTCGGCGAAGGACTGCTCGTGCGCGGCCGCGAGCCAGGCAAAGTCGTCGGCGGGGTCCCCGATGTGCAGATCCGTCCAGCCGGTCACGGCGCTGACCCGGCCCTCGACGAGCAGGAGGTTCTCCTCGTGCAGGTCCCCGTGGACCACGGTCGGATTGAAGCGCCACAGGGCCACGTCCTCCAGGGCGTGTTCCCAGCGGCGCAGGAGGCGCGCCGGGATCCTGCCCGTCGTCGCGGCCTGGTCGAGCTCGTTCAGGCGCCGCTGGCGGAACTCGTTCGCCGAGTAGACCGGCAGGTCCGCCCGGTCCACGACGTCCTGGGGCAGCGAATGGATCGCCGCGAGGGTGCGGCCGACGTCCGCTGCGGTCCGCCCGCCGCTGGAGACGAGGTCCTCCAGCTCCAGCGCGGCGCCGTCGACATGGTTGTAGACGAACGTGCGCAAGCGCCCCTGGCTCACGGTCCCGGCCACCGAAGGCAGGCGGAAGGGCAGGGCCGCGCGCACGCCGGGCGTGAAGGAACGCAGGGCGGCGAGCTCGGTCTCGAGCCGCATGCTCGCCTCGTCGTGGCGCGGGGAACGCACGCGCCAGCGGTTCTGCTGCCCGTCGACGATGACCGCCGAATCGAAGTCGTCGGCGTCGTCGGCGAGGCCCGCGACGCCGACCGGCGCCAGTCCGGGCACCGCGGCCGTGGCGATGGCGGCGAGTTCCATGGGAGAGCGTTTCACGTCTTCCACCGTATGCGGTGCGGGGCGCCGCCGCCGTGGTGCCGTGCGGCGAGTCGCGGGAACAGCGGTTTCACCACCGGCCGCGGTCCACACCCGCACCTCCGCGTGTGCGGGCGGCGGTGCCGGTCAGTACGGTAGGAGGTATGACTTTCCCCGCGGCCGGACCGAACGCCCCCGTCCCAGCCCCCGCGCCGTCCGCGGCGCCGTCCGACGCGCCCGCGGGAGCCGCCGGCGCGCACGCCGCCGTGCCATTGGGGGAGCTGCCGCTGGCGCGCACCACGGTGGACCGCGGGTGCGAGCGGCGGGCCGATCCCGGCTGGCTGCCCGCCGTCCTGTCCGGATCGGACACGGCGGTCCTCGTCCTGGTCAACGGCCGCGCCGCCGTGGCGGACGGGCGCCTGGTCCTCTCCGGCACCGGGGCCGCCGAGGGGGCGCGGCACCTCGTCTACCTCGGACGCAGGGCGGGGCAGGAGCTCGTCCTCGCGGACCATGCCGGGGTCCCTTCCGGGCTGCACGACGCCGAATGGCTCGGCCTGCGCGACGTCGCGGCGGGTCTCGGGGCCGGGGACGCCGGGCTCTTCGTCGAGGCCGTGGCGATCGCCAACTGGCACGCCTCCCACACCCACTGCCCGCGCTGCGGTGCACCGACGGAGGTCGTGCAGAGCGGCTGGGTGCGGCAATGCCCGGCCGACGGATCGGAGCACTTCCCGCGCACCGACCCGGCCGTCATCGTGTCCATCACCGACGACGCCGACCGCCTCCTCCTCGGCGCCAACGCCCAATGGGGCGGGCAGCGGTTCTCGACCCTGGCAGGATTCGTGGAACCGGGCGAGTCGCTCGAGGCGGCCGTGGTCCGCGAGGTCCGCGAGGAGGCCGGGATCACCGTTCGAGAGCCGCGCTACCTGGGCTCGCAGCCGTGGCCCTTCCCCGCCTCGCTCATGCTCGGCTTCACGGCCCGCGCCGACTCCACGCACACGGTCCCGGACGGCGAGGAGATCATCGAGCTGCGCTGGTTCACGCGCCGGGAGCTGGCGGCCGCCGTGCTCGACGGGGCGGTCTCCGTGCCCGCGGGGGCCTCGATCGCCCGCGCCCTCGTCGAGCACTGGTACGGCGGCCCGCTGCCCGAGCCGCGGCGACTGGAGAACTGAAGCCCATGACGAGCCTCGAAGAGACCATCCTGGACGGACTGGACGACGAACAGCGCCAGGTCGCCACGACGCTGAACGGCCCGCTGTGCGTCCTCGCCGGCGCGGGGACGGGCAAGACCCGGGCCATCACCCACCGGATCGCCTACGGCGTCCACACGCAGGCCTACCGGCCCAACCAGGTCCTCGCCGTGACGTTCACCGCGCGCGCCGCGAGCGAGATGCGGACCCGCCTGCGCGACCTCGGCGCCGGCGGCGTCCAGGCGCGCACCTTCCACGCCGCGGCGCTGCGCCAGCTGCAGTTCTTCTGGCCGCAGGCCATCGGCGGGCAGCTGCCGGCCATCGTGGACCACAAGGCCCAGCTGCTCGCCGAGGCCGCCCGCCGCCTGCGCATCTCCACCGACCGGGCGGCGCTGCGCGACCTCGCCGCCGAGGTCGAGTGGGCCAAGGTCTCGATGCACACGCCGGAGAGCTACCTCGCCGCGGCAGCCGGCCGCGGCCAGCCGGCGGGGCTCGACCTGACGACGGTCTCCCGCCTCTTCCAGTCCTACGAGGACGTCAAGACGGACCGGAACCTGATCGACTTCGAGGACGTCCTGCTGCTCACCGTGGGGATCCTCGACGAGGACGAGAAGGTCGCCGCGGCGGTCCGCGGACAGTACCGGCACTTCGTCGTCGACGAGTACCAGGACGTCTCTCCCCTGCAGCAGCGCCTCCTGGACCTGTGGCTCGGCGGTCGCGGCGAGCTGTGCGTGGTCGGCGACGCAAGCCAGACGATCTACTCGTTCACCGGGGCCACGCCGTCGCACCTCCTGAAATTCACCGAACGCCACCCGGGCGCCCCCGTGGTCAAGCTCGTCCGCGACTACCGCTCCACCCCGCAGGTCGTGCACCTGGCCAACCGCCTCCTCGCGTCACGACGCCCCGAACCGGGGATCCCCGGGCAGGGCGTGGCCTGGCCGCAGCCGCTCGAGCTCATCGCCCAGCGCCCGGCCGGCCCCGAGCCGGCGTTCACCGAGTGCACCGACGACGAGGCGGAGGCGGCCCACGTCGCCGGCCGGATCCGCGCGCTCATCGACGACGGCGTGCGGCCGGCCGAGATCGCCGTCCTGTTCCGCACGAACGGCCAGTCCGAGTCCTACGAGCAGGCGCTCTCCGCCGCCGGGATCGGCTACCAGCTGCGCGGCGGCGAGCGGTTCTTCCAGCGCCGCGAGGTCCGCGACGCGGTCCTGCAGCTGCGCGCCGCGGCGCGGGTCGAGTCGGACGACCCGGTCCCGCAGCAGTGCCGCGACATCCTGGCCTCGCTCGGCTACACCGCCGAGCCGCCGTCGGGTTCGGGCGCCGTGCGCGAGCGCTGGGAGTCGCTCTCGGCCCTCGTGGCGCTCGCCGGGGAGCTCGAGCGCTCCCGCGCGGGCCGCGAGACGCCGTTCACCCTGGCGGAGTTCGTGGCCGAGCTCGACGAGCGCGCCTCGACGCAGCACGCCCCGACGGTCCAGGGCGTCACCCTCGCCTCGCTCCACTCCGCCAAGGGCCTGGAATGGGACGCCGTGTTCCTCGTGGGCCTGAGCGAGGGGCTCATGCCGATCTCCTTCGCCGAGGACCAGGCGGGCTTCGACGAGGAGCGCCGCCTGCTCTACGTGGGCATCACGCGTGCCCGCGAGCACCTGCAGCTGAGCTGGTCGCTGTCCCGGACCCCGGGCGGCCGCGCCAACCGGCGCCCCTCGCGCTTCCTGGACGGGCTGCGCCCCGCGTCCTCGAGCCGCACGGGGGACGCGCCGGCCCGCCGTTCCGGCCGCAAGCGCCCGTCCGGGCCGGCGACGTGCCGGATCTGCGGCACCATGCTCATGTCGGCGGCGGAGCGCAAGCTCGGCCGCTGCAACGGCTGCCCGCCCGGGTACGACGAGGCCGTGTTCGAGGAGCTGCGGGCCTGGCGGCTGAAGGTCTCGCAGGAGGCGGCCGTCCCGGCGTTCGTCGTCTTCACCGACGCCACGCTGATGGCCATCGCCGAGGCCATGCCGAGCGATCCCGCCGGCCTGGTCAAGGTCCCCGGCGTCGGGGCGGGCAAGCTCGAGCGCTACGGACGCGATGTCCTGGACATCCTCTCGGCGGGGGCGCCCGGCGCCTGAGGCGCGGAGCCTACGCGGCCCTCAGCAGGCACAGGCAGCCGGGCCGGGCGGCCACGGCCCGCGTTCCGACGCCGCCCGTCGCCAGGTCCAGCTCCAGGACGGCACCGGCCGCGGCGGGAACCTGGACGCCGTCGACGAGCATCAGGATCTGCTGGACGGCCAGGCCCGCGGCGGCCGCCGCGAGCGAGACCTCGGTAGGACCGGCGCACGTGGCCGTCCGCGGCACCGCGGCGGGCAAGCCGGCGTCCGCCGCGCAGTCCAGGCACGGCGTGGCCCCGGGGACGACGAGCGGCCCGACGCCGGATCCCGCCTCGCCGCACGCGACGCGCAAGTGGGGCACGTCGGTGGCGGCGAGGTACGCGGCGAGGTCCTCGTCGAGCCACGGCGATCCGACGGCGACGACGGCGTCCGCCTCCTGGGTGGTCCCTCCCGTTCCCGGTTCCCACGTCGACAGGGAGGCATGCGGCCAGTGCCGGCCCAGGTGCCGGGCCAGGGCGCGGGGCCGCTCCAGGCCGAGGTCGGCGAGGCGCAGCGGTCCGGCGCCGAGGTCGCCTGCCTCGACGGGCCGGGGGTCGCAGAGCTGGAGGGATCCGATCCCGGCCGCCGCGAGGAGCACGGCCACGGTCTGGCCGCAGCGGTCGAGCCCGTGGATGCGGACCACGGCGCGCATCCGCCGTTCGACGAGCGGGCCCGCGTGCAGCCCGTAGGCCGCGGACCATTGCGCGATGTCGGGGGCGAGCCGGGACGCGCGGACCCCGGGGATCCGGTACGCGGCGTCCGCGACGAGGACCGGTTCGAGGATCGCCAGGAGCTCGCCCCGCCGCTCGGCGTCCGGGAGGGCGTCCGCGCCGGATCCGCCGGACGAGGAACCCCTCGGGGCGGTGCCGGGTCCGTCCGCCGGGGCGCCCGCGGGCGACGCGAGGGCGTCGATGAACGCCTTGTCGCGGGCGTCGAGCCCGTCTATCCACAGCCCGCCGGCCGTGGCCCCGATGCAGACGGAACCGTCGGCTAGGCTGATCACCCGTAATCCGGGATTGATGCGCATGATGGCCTCCTGGTGTCTCGCCGGCGATGCCCGCCGGGACTAGCCATCGTGGCACGCGCCAAGGCCCCGGAACGGGCTATCCACAGCCTTTCGCGGGAGAGTGGGACCGCGACGACAGATCAGGAGACCCCATGCCCTTGCAACCCGGTGAGCGCGTGCTCGTGCTCGACGACGGGCTCCGCGTCCGCGTCGTCCGCTCGGCCCGGCGCCGCAAGACCGTGTCTGCGGCGTGGAAGGGCGCCGAGGCCGTCGTCTCCGTTCCCGCGCACCTGAGCCGCGCGCAGGAGGAACACTGGATCGAGGAGATGGTGGGGCGGCTGAAGGCCGGGCGCGACCGCCGCCGGGGCCGGGCCTCGGGCCGCAACGACGAGGAGCTGATGCGCCGCGCCGCCCGGCTGAGCGCCGAGCTGCTCGAGGGGCGGGCGCGCCCCCTCTCCGTCCGCTGGGTCACGAACCAGAACTCCCGCTGGGGCTCGGCCACGCCGGCGGACGGCACGATCCGGATCTCCCACCGTTTGCAGGAGATTCCGGACTGGGTGCTCGACTACGTGCTCCACCACGAGCTCGCCCACCTCGTGGCTCCGGGCGGGCACGGACCCGCGTTCCGGACCCTGGAGAAGCGCTACCCGCGCCTGGCCGAGGCGAAGGCGTTCCTCGCGGGCGTCGGTTTCGGCACGCGGCTCGCCGCGGGCGGTGGGCCGGCGGACAGCGGAGCGGACCCGCTGGACGGCGGGGACCCGGACGACGGCGGGGCCGGGCCCCTCGCGTAGCCCCGCACCTCCGCTGCGCCTCGCCTCGCGGCGGGGAGCCGCCGGGCCCGGGACCGAGGCACCGGGCCCGCCGCCGACCGGCGCCGGGCAACGGCTTGGGCGGGTCTAGCGGCCTTCGGTGTCCTCGCCCGCTCCGGACGGGTCGTCGTCCTGACCGTCCTCGTCCGGTTCCCCGGGACCGGACGCGGCCCCGGCGTCGTCCGCGGCGGGCGTGTCGTAGCCGCCGGACAGGAGCCGGTTCAGGGCCTCGTCGAGCTCCGCGTCGCCCGCGTCCACGAGGGCGCGGCGGCCGCCGAAGCCGGCGGGGTCGTCGAGGTCCTCGGCCGTGGGCATGAGGTCGGGGTGCTCCCACACGGCGTCCCGGCCCTCGATGCCGCGGTCGGCGAGAACCTGGGCCCAGAACGCCGCGGCGTCGCGCAGCCGGCGGGGCCGCAGCTCGAGCCCCACGAGCGAGGCGAAGGCCTGCTCGGCGGGGCCGCCCGTGGCCCGGCGCCTGCGGACGGTCTCCCGCAGTGCCGCGGCGGAGGGAAGGTTGGAGGAGGCGGCCGCGACGACCTCGTCGACCCAGCCCTCGATGAGGGCCAGCGCCGTCTCCAGCTTCGCCAGCGCGGCGTCCTGCGCTCCCGTGCGCTGCGGCGTGAAGAGCCCCTCGGTCACCGCGCCCTGCAGCGACTCGGGGTTGGACGGATCGATGTCGCGCACGGCCTCCTCGATCTTCGACAGGTCGATGTGGATGCCGCGGGCGTAGTCCCCGATCGCGCCGAGGACGTGCGCGCGCAGCCACGGCACGCGGGCGAAGAGGCGCGTATGCGCGGCCTCGCGCAGCGCCGCGAACAGGAGGACCTCCTGTTCGGGGACGTCGAGCCCCTCGCCGAACGCGGCGACATTGACGGGCACGAGCGCGGGTGCGGGGCCCGCCAGCGGCAGGCCGATGTCGCTCGAGCCGAGGACGTCCTTGGCCAGTCCGCCGACGGCCGTTCCCAGCTGCAGGCCGAACATGGCCCCGCCGAGGTTCTGGAACATGCCCTGCGCCCCGCCGAGCATCGGCTTGAGCTCCTCGGGCATCTGCTCCCGCATCGCCTGGCTGATGGCGCCGGCGACGCTGACGGCCACCGGCTCGGTCAGGGTCTTCCACGTGTCCATCGTCTTCTCGACCCACTCGGCCCGGGACAGCGCGGTGAAGCCGGAGGCGGGCGAGGTGAACGACGTGGCCTGGTCCAGCCACAGCTCGGCCAGCCGCCCGGCGTCCCCGACGGCGCCGGCGCGGGCCGGGCTGACGGCCGGGTCGGAGCCCGCGGTCGCCTGGCGCGCGGAATCCCGGGCCAGCTTCCAGTTCACCGGGCCGCCGTCGCCCGTGGCCATGGCGCCCATCATGGCCTGCACCTGGCGGAACATCGCCTGCATCGCCTCGGGGTCGTTGGGCATCCCCATCGCGGCGCCGAGGCCCTCGGGGAGGTCCTTCGGGTCGAAGCCGGCGGGCAGCTGGCCCCCGAAGAGGCCGGAGAGCATCTCGGCGAACGGATCCTGGCGTCCCGGCTCCTCGGGGTCGTCGGAGCCGTCGGGACGGGGGTTCGGGGGGTTCTCAGCCATGCGACCACGGTACCCCCGGCCACCCCGGGAGACCCATGGAAATCGCCGTCGGTTCGCTGTGGGCAAAGCCGATCCCGCTCGGCAGCGAGTAGCCTAGGGGAGGCCGAACGGCCGCGCCGGAGGGGCCACGGGGCCCGAGGCAGAAGGGACACCTGAACGTGACGCAGCATCAGCTCGGCGGGCCCGCCGATCCCGCGGACGCGGGAGGCCCCGCGGGAGCCGGGGGATCCCACCGGCCGGCGGCCGACGCCGTCCGCAGGACGCGCATCCAGCGGGCCCTCATCGGGTCGACGGCCGTCGCCCTCGTGACGGGCTTCGGCGCCATGGCGCTGCCGAGCCCGTTCGTCGTCGAGTCGCCCGGACCGGCGATCAACACGGTCGGGATCGTCGACGGCGAGCCCGTCATCCGCGTCAGCGGCCGCGAGTCGTTCCAGCCGGAGGGGCCCCTGGACCTGACCACGGTCTACGTCCGGGGCGGGGCCGACCGCCGCATCCCGTTCTTCCAGGTGCTCCAGGGCTGGGTCGACCCGGCGCAGGACGTCTACCCGGAGGAGACCGTCTACCCGCGGGGCACGACCGACGAGCAGATCACCGAGCAGAACACCGCGCAGATGGACTCCTCCCAGCAGACCTCGGTCGCCGCCGCCCTCGGCAGCCTCGGGATCGAGTACGGGCAGACCATCTCGGTCGCGGAGCTCGCCACCGCCACCAATGCCGGGATCCTGCAGCAGGGCGACGTCCTGCGCACGGTCAACGGGGAGCGGATCGCCGACGCGACCATGCTGCGCGAGCGGCTTCAGGACGCCGGCGACGCCCCCAGCATGCTCGGGCTCGAGCGGGACGGCGAGGAGCTCGAGGTCGAGGTCGTCACCGCGGCCTCGCCCGAGGGCCAGCGCCTCCTCGGCGTCTTCCTCGACACCGCCTACGACTTCCCGTTCGACGTCGACTTCACGCTGACCAACGTCGGCGGGCCGAGCGCGGGCCTCATGTTCTCCCTCGGGCTCATCGACACGCTCACCCCCGGCGAGCTCGCCGGCGGGAGGCACGTGGCCGGCACCGGGACCATCGACGCCGCGGGCGCCGTCGGCCCCATTGGAGGGATCGCGCAGAAGCTCGTCGGGGCCCGCGACAACGGGGCCGAGCTGTTCCTCGCCCCGGCGGGGAACTGCGAAGAGGTCCTCGGCCGCATCCCGGACGGGCTTTCCGTCGTCAAGGTCGAGACGCTCGACGACGCGCGCGCCGCGCTCGAGCACGTCGCCGCGGGGGAGGACCCGGCCTCGCTGCCCGCCTGCGGCTGACCGTCAGGTCACGATCGGCTTTCGATCCCGGAACCCGGGAACCCGCGGTTCGCCCCCGTCGTCGTACACAAGGCAGAATGGTACGCAAACCGCCCTCAAGCCGTCGGCGGTGCAGAACCATACCCCGAGGATGAGGTTCATACAGTGAGTTTTGGCGCTGACAGTCCATTCGGCGGACGCCCGCAAGGGCCCGGCGAGCCAGCCGGCGGGGGAGCCCCGCCCCAGCAAGGGCCCCCGCGCAGGCCTTCCGCGCTCATGCCCACGGTGGTGATCATCGGCCTCCTCGTGGCGGCGTTCGTCTTCTTCGCGAACATCTACGCCGACGTCCTCTGGTACAACCAGCTCGGGTTCTCGGAAGTGTTCTGGAAGCAGAACCTCACCAAGGCGGCCATCTTCGCGATCGCCTTCGTGCTGATGGCGGCCGCGATCTGGACGAGCCTGACCCTGGCGTTCCGTTCCCGTCCGGTCTACGCACCGGACACGCAGATCCAGGACAGCCTGCACCGCTACCAGTCGCAGCTCGAGCCCATCCGCCGCCTGCTGATGATCGGCATCCCCGTGGTGATCGGCGCCTTCGCCGCAACGGCCGTGACCGGCCAGTGGCAGCAGGTCCTGCTCTTCTTCAACCAGGTGCCCTACGGCGAGGCCGATCCGCGGTTCGGACTGGACCTGTCCTTCTACATGAACACCCTGCCGTTCCTCGGCCTCCTCCTGGGATACCTCGTCTCCGTGGTGCTCATCGCCGGCATCGCCGGCGTCCTGATGCACTACCTCTACGGGGGCATCCGGATCGAGGAGCGCGGCGGCGTCGTCGTCTCCAAGGCCGCCCGCATCCACATCTGCGTCGCCGCCGCCGTGTTCCTGCTGCTGCAGGCCGGCAACTACTTCCTGGACCGGTACTCGACCCTGCTGAACCAGGACGGCCGCGTCGCCGGCGCCCTGTACACGGACGTCAACGCGGTCATCCCGACCAAGACGATCCTCGCCGTGGCCGCCGTGCTCGTGGCCGTGCTGTTCGTCCTCGGCGCCATCCTGGGCCGCTGGAAGCTCCCGATCGTCGGCACCGCGATGCTGATCGTCACGGCCCTCGTCGCCGGCGGCATCTACCCGTTCATCGTCCAGCAGTACCAGGTCGTGCCCTCGGAGAAGTCGCTCGAGCAGCAGTACATCCGCGACAACATCGAGATGACGCGCAAGGCCTACGGCCTCGACGCCGTGGAGTCGACCAACTACAACGCCACGACGGACACGGCGCAGAACGCCCTCGCGCAGGACAGCGCCACGACGACGAACATCCGTCTGCTGGACCCGAACCTCGTCTCCGACGCCTTCGCGCAGCTGCAGCAGTTCCGCACCTACTACCGGTTCGCGCCCACCCTGAACGTCGACCGCTACGAGATCGACGGCAAGGTCGAGGACACCGTGATCGCGGTCCGCGAGGTCAACGTCGATCCCACCGACTCGTGGGTCAACCAGCACATCACCTACACCCACGGCTACGGCCTGGTCGCCGCCTACGGTGCCAAGGTGGCCTCCGGCGGGCGTCCCGCGTTCATGCTCGAGGACATCCCGACCCGCGGCGACCTGGCGAGCGACGACGACTACGAGCCGCGCATCTACTTCGGCGAGTACTCCCCGGAGTACTCGATCGTCGGCGGCCCGGAGGACTGGCAGCCCCGCGAGCTCGACCGGCCGCAGGGCGAGGAAGAGGGCCAGGACACGCGCTACACCTTCACGGGCGGCGGCGGCCCGAACGTCGGCAATTTCTTCAACAAGCTCGTCTACGCGCTCAAGTTCGGCTCGACCGACCTCCTGCTCTCCGACGCGATCAACGCCGAGTCGGAGATCCTCTACGACCGCAATCCGAAGGAGCGCGTCGAGAAGGTCGCCCCGTACCTGACGGTCGACTCCAACGCCTACCCGGCCATCATCGACGGGCGCGTGAAGTGGATCGTGGACGCCTACACGACGAACGCCAACTACCCGTACTCCACGCAGCAGCAGCTCGAGTCCGCGGTCACCGACTCGCTCACGGGCGCCAACCGCGCCACGAGCCTCACGGGCCAGGTGAACTACATCCGCAACTCGGTCAAGGCCACGGTCGACGCCTACGACGGCTCGGTGGACCTCTACGCGTGGGAGCCGGACGAGCCGCTCCTGCAGGCGTGGACCAAGGTCTTCCCGACCACGATCAAGCCCTTCACCGAGATGAGCGCCGAGCTCATGAGCCACGTGCGCTACCCGGAGGACCTGTTCAAGGTCCAGCGCCAGCTCCTGGGCCGATACCACGTCACGGACGCGGACAACTTCTACGAGGCCAACGACGCCTGGATCGTCCCGAACGATCCGACGCGCTCCGAGGGCAACGTGAAGCAGCCCCCGTACTACCTGTCCCTGAAGATGCCGGACCAGGAGGCCGAGACGTTCTCCCTGACGTCCACCTTCATCCCGCAGACCGGCACGGGCGGCCAGCAGCGCAACGTGCTCTACGGCTTCCTCTCCGCCGAGGCGGATGCCGGGACCGGCGAGGCCGGCGTCAAGGCCGAGGGCTACGGCACGCTGCGGCTCCTCGAGCTTCCGCGCTCCACGGTGGTCCCCGGGCCGGGCCAGGCACAGCAGAACTTCGACTCGAACACCAACGTGTCGACCCAGCTGAACCTGCTCCGCCAGGGCGCCTCGACCGTCATCAACGGCAACCTGCTCTCGCTGCCGGTCGGCGGCGGCATCCTGCACGTCCAGCCGGTGTACGTCCAGTCGACGGGCCAGACGGCCTACCCGACGCTGCGCAAGGTGCTGGTCTCCTTCGGTGACAAGGTCGGCTTCGCCGACACGCTCTCCGAGGCGCTGGACCAGCTCTTCGAGGGATCCTCGGGCGCCGTGACCGGCGAGGGCGACGCCCCGGGCACGGGCGAGGAGCCGGGTGAGGGCGGTGAGACGCCGAGCACGACGGCGGAGCAGCGCCTCAAGGCCGCCCTCGCGGCCGCAAGCAACGCCATCCAGGCCGGACAGACCGCGCTCGCGGAGGGCGACTTCGCCGCCTACGGCGCGGAGCAGGCCAAGCTCCAGGCAGCCCTGCGCGCCGCGATCGACGCCGAGGCCGAGATCACGGGCGAGCCCGCCGTGGCCCCCGAGGAGGCCGAGGGCGCGGAGGGCCAGGACGGCGGGGAGCCGGCCGAGGACGCCCCGGCCGAGGGCGAGGGCTAGCCGATTTGATCTCCGCCCCGCGACGTGACAGAGTAGGGACTTCACGCCGCGGGGTGGAGCAGTTCGGTAGCTCGCCGGGCTCATAACCCGGAGGTCACAGGTTCAAATCCTGTCCCCGCAACGAGAAGGAAGGCCCCCGGTCTGGGACACCAGACCGGGGGCCTTCCGCATGTGCCCGTCCTACAGGGGCTCGGGGGGACTCGGGGGATCCGCGAAGTCGCCGGAGCGGCGACGGAAGCCGGCGAGGATGCGCACGAGCTGGCCGAGCTCGCCGCTGGGGATCCCCGGATCGCCGAAGACGTGCTCGTTGAGCCGCTGGGTGGCCTGCGTGACGACGTCCCGCCCGCGCTCGGTCACGACCACGAGGGTCGCGCGGCCGTCCGTGGGGTGCGCGTCGCGGCGCGCGAGGCCGTCCCGCTCGAGCCGGTCCACGGTGTTCGTCGTGCTCGTGGGGTGGACCTGCAGGCGCGCGCTCGCGCTCGCCATCGGCAGCGCGCCGTCGCGTGTGAAGCTGAGCAGGCGCAGCAGCTCGTAGCGGGCGAACGAGAGGCCGAACTCCTTCAGGGCCGCCTCCACCCGGGCGAGCATGAGCTGTTGGGTGCGCATGATCGAGGCGATCGCGACCATGCCGTCGGCCGCGTCCTCCCAGCCGTGCTCGATCCACTGCCGCTTCGCCTCGGCGATGGGATCCATGGGGAGCGGTTCCCTGCGGGCCATGGCGGTGTCCTTCCGCTCGTACGCTGCCCGGGTGCGGCCGGGCGCCGGACCCGGGCGGCAGAGCCGTCCCGGGATTTACTCTGAAGTCCTACTAGATGCTAGCAATGCCTAGTATCGTGGTGCCCGTACCCAGCATCAAGAGAGGGAGCCTCCGTGAAGTCCACCGCCTCCAAGGACGCCCGCGCGGGAGCGCGCGGCTGGCTCCGCTTCGCCTGGCTCGCCGGAGGAGGGCTCGTGCTGCTGGGCCTCGGCGTCCTCGCGGCGCGCTGGCTCGTCGGCCTCGAGGGCGTCCAGGAGTTCCTCGCCCGCTACCCGGGGCACACCGAGCTTCCGGCCGCGGCACCGACCGGGATCCCCGTCTGGATGTCCTGGCAGCACTTCCTCAACGCCTTCTTCATCCTGTTGATCATCCGCAGCGGCTGGCAGGTGCGTACCCAGCAGCGGCCGCCGGCCCACTGGACGCGCAACAACAAGGGCCTGGTGAAGACCAGGAACCCGCCCAAGCGGATCAGCATCAACCTGTGGTTCCACCTGACCCTCGACGCCCTCTGGGTGCTCAACGGCTTCGTGTTCATCGTGCTGCTGTTCGCCACCGGGCACTGGATGCGGATCGTCCCCACGAGCTGGGAGGTCTTTCCGAACGCCGTCTCGGCCGGGCTGCAGTACCTCTCCCTCGACTGGCCCGTCGAGGACGGCTGGGTGAACTACAACAGCCTCCAGCTGCTCACCTACTTCCTCACGGTCTTCGTCGCGGCCCCCCTGGCCATCATCACGGGACTGCGGATGTCCGAGGCCTGGCCCAAGAAGGCCGCCGTGAACAAGGCCTACCCGGTGGAGCTGGCCCGCGCCGTGCACTTCCCCGTCATGTTGTACTTCGTCTTCTTCGTCATCACCCACGTGGCGCTCGTGCTCTCCACCGGCGCCGTGCGGAACCTGAACCACATGTACGGGGCGCGTGACGACGGCACATGGATCGGCTTCTGGTTCTTCGCGGGCTCCGTCGTGGCGATGGCCGCCGCGTGGTTCCTGTCCCGGCCGGTCCTGCTGGCCCCGATCGCCTCGCTCATGGGCAAGGTCAGCCGCTAGCGACCAGGAGGGTCCCGTGTTCCAGCTCGACGACGAGCAGCAGGCCATCCTCGAGATGGTCCGGGACTTCGCGCGGGAGCGCATCGCCCCGCACGCCGCGGCCTGGGACCGCGGGCACCACTTCCCGATCGACGTCCTCGAGGCCGCCGGCGGGCTGGGCATGGGGGCGATCTACGTCCCCGAGGAGCACGGCGGAGCGGGGCTGGGGCGGCTGGACGCCGTCCGGGTCTTCGAGGAGCTCTCCAAGGCCTGCCCCACGATCGCCGCCTACATCTCCATCCACAACATGGTCGTGTGGATGATCGACGCCTTCGGCGACGACGCGCAGCGGGAGGACTGGCTGCCCCGGCTCGCGGGGATGGGCGAGCTGGCCAGCTACTGCCTGACGGAGCCCGGGGCGGGGTCCGACGCCGGATCCCTCACCACCCGGGCCCGGCCCACCGGGGACGGGGGCTACGAGATCACGGGCACCAAGCAGTTCATCTCCGGGGCAGGCGCCGCCTCCTGCTACCTCGTCATGGCCCGCACCGCCGACACGGGCAGCCACGGGATCAGCGCGTTCCTCGTCGACGGGGCGAGCGAGGGGCTCTCGTTCGGCCCGCCCGAGCGCAAGATGGGCTGGAACGCGCAGCCGACCCGGCAAGTCGTGCTCAACGGCGTCCGCGTGGCGGCCCGGGACCGGCTCGGCTCCGAGGGACAGGGCTTCCCGATCGCCATGAAGGGACTCAACGGCGGCCGGCTCAACATCGGTGCGTGCTCGCTCGGCGGGGGACAGGCCGCCCTTGACGCCGCCATAGCCCACGTACGGGACCGCGAGGCGTTCGGGCGGCCGCTCATCGAGCAGCAGTCGGTGCTGTTCCGACTGGCCGACCTGGAGACGCAGCTGGAGGCGGCGCGCACGCTGCTATGGCGGGCGGCCGGAGCGCTCGACGACGGCGACCCCGACGCCGTGCGCTGGTGCGCCATGGCCAAGCGCGTCGCGACCGACGCGGGTTTCGACGTGGCCAACGGCGCCCTGCAGCTGCTCGGCGGCTACGGCTACCTGGCGGAATACGGGATCGAGAAGATCGTGCGCGACCTGCGCGTGCACCAGATCCTGGAGGGAAGCAACGAGATCATGCGGCTCATCGTGGGGCGGATGATCGCCGAGCGCCGCCACTGACGAGGCCGCTGCCGCTTGCCCCGGGCACCCGATTTGGCGTCCCGGACGGGAGCGCGTAGAGTTGTATCTCGCGCCGCGGGGTGGAGCAGTTCGGTAGCTCGCCGGGCTCATAACCCGGAGGTCACAGGTTCAAATCCTGTCCCCGCAACCACGCGAAGGGCCCCGATCCACTGGATCGGGGCCCTTCTTCATGCCCGGAACGGCCGCGGCGGGGTCCGGACCGGTACGACGCCGGTGCCGGACCCCGCGCGGATCAGGCGCCGTGGTAGGAGGTGCCGGAGGCCTCGTCGGCGGCGCCCTCGAGGGTGGCGGGGGAGGCCCCGGCCTTCAGAGCGGCAAGCCGGGCCTCGACCTCGCTCTGCTCGCCGAGGTCCTCGAGGGACTCGAACTGGGCGTCGAGGCTCGAGGCGGCCAGCTCGTTCTGGCCGATGACGCGGGCTTCCTCACGGCGGATCTTCTCCTCGAAGCGGGAGACCTCCGACGTGGGGTCCAGGATGTCGATGCTCTTGATGGCGTCGTGGACCTGGGTCTGCGCCTGGGCGGACTTGGCGCGCGCCACGAGTTCGTCCCGCTTGGAGACCAGTTCCTGGCGCTTGCCCTTCATGCCGTCGAGCCCCGACTTGAGCTTGGCGACGATCTCCTCCTGGGAGGCGATCGTCGGCTCGGCGCCCCTGGCCTCGCGCTCGGACTGCATCTGGCGCTGGATGGCGACCTTGGCGAGGTTGTCGAACTTCGCGGCGTTGGCGTCGTCGCCGGCGCCGCGGAACTCGTCGGCCTTGCGGGAGGCGGCCAGGGCCTTGTTGCCCCAGTCGCGCGCATTCTCCTGGTCCTCGCGGTAGTCCTGCTGGAGCATGCGCAGGTTGCCGATGGTCTGCGCGACGGCGGTCTCCGCCTCCGCGATGTTGTTCGTGTAGTCACGGACCATCTGGTCCAGCATCTTCTGCGGGTCCTCCGCCGAGTCCAGCATGGCGTTGATGTTGGCCTTGGCCAGCTGGGCGATGCGTCCAAAAATCGACTGCTTTACCACGGTGTCACCTTCCACTTGTCCTGCTTGATCTTGATGGGTCCTGCTGGTCTGTCGTGTTGTGCCCGTCGCCGGGGACGACGAGCGCCGGGGCTCAGAAGTTACCGCCTCCGCCGGAGTGGCCGCCTCCGAAGCCGCCGCCTCCGCCGAAGCCGCCGCCGAAGCCTCCGCCCCCGCCGCCCCCGCCGAAACCGCCGAAGCCCCCACCGCCGAAGACGCCGCCGGAGTGGCCGCCTCCGCCGCTGGAGCCCCCGCGGAGGATCGAATCGATGAGGATGCCGCCGAGGATCGCCCCGCTCATGCCTCCGCCGAAACCGCCCTGCCCGCCGCCGAACCCGCCGCCGAACCCGCCGCCGGAGCCGAAGCCGTTGACGTCGTTCTCCGCCTCACGGGCGGCCTGGTCGGCGAGGTAGCCGGCCTGGTTCGCGTACTGCAGCGCGGAGACCGGGTCCTGGGAGCCGATCCGCAGCGCCTCGTCGAGATTGCGCTGGGCCTCGGCGAGGCGTGTGCGCGCCGTGGAGCGCACACCGCCGCGGCGCGCGCGGATGTAGTCGTTGGTGCCCTGGATCTTGAACTGGGCATTGCGCACGGCCGCCTGCAGCTGCTCGGCCGCACGCCGTGCCTGTTCCGCCTGATCGCGGATGGTACCCAGCGGGGCGTCCAGTTGCGCGTGCGCCGCCTCGACGGCCAGCAGCAGCTCGACGGGATCGGTGCGGCCGGCCTCGCGCGCGGCCTTGACCCGGGCCAGGGATTGCTCGACCGCGGCCACGGGCCCGGCCAGCTCGGGGCTGCGCCCCGACGCGACCATGGCCCGGGCCTGCGCGAGGTCTTGGGCGGTCCGTGCGACCGCCGACTCGAGCTCCGTGGCCGCCTGGGCGAGCTCCTCGGCCGTGGAGCCGATCGCGTCGAGCAGGACCGTGGCCTGGTGCAGCCCCTCCTCGCCGGCCCGCACGGCGACCGCGGCCTCGCTCGCGGCCTGGTCGCCGAGCTTCTCCTCGGCCGTCGCCACGGCAGTGTCGACGAAGTCGAGCCGCTCCGTGGCCTGCTCGATGTTGTCGCGCACCTGGGCCAGCGCGGAGTCCGCGTAGCGGGCGGAGAGTCGTTCGAGCTCATCGCGGGCGCCGGCGAGGCGGCCGCGCAGCCGGGGTGCCTCTTCCTGGAGGGAGGCCACGGCCTCGGGGGCCTTGCGTTCCAGCTCACGGAGGGAGTCGAAGTCCGCCCGGTGCTCCTCGAGGGTCTCGTTGACGGCCTCGCAGCGCCGGATGATGTCCCCGAGCCAGGTGCGCTGCTGTTCCTCGGTGTCCGGAATGTGGTCGTCGAGCTGCTGCTGGAGCTTGAAGGACTCGTTCAGGTGCCCCTTCGCGGCCGCGATGTCCTCGACGAAGGGCTTCACGGACTCCTCGCCGTACTGGGCCAGGGCGAAGCCGACCTCCTGTTCGCTCGAGCGGATCGCGTCGTCCGCCGCGATCAGGAGGCCGCCGGCGCGCTGGCGGAGCTCGGGGATGGAGAGGCCCGCGAGCGGGTCGACGACGCGCCCGTCCGGTCCCGCCTGGGGCCCCTGGGCGGGGCCGGTCGCGGGCAGCTTCCTCCGGCGGGACAGGGCCCAGGCGGTGGCGCCGCCGGCCACGACCACGCCGCCGATGATCCAGGGCGCGGCCGAGGAGCCGGAGCCGTCGGCCGGAGCGCTGGAGCCGTTGCCCGTGGCGGATCCGGACAGCGTGCCCGCGTCCGCCGCGGCGATGCCCTCGGCGGCGCCGACCGCGGCGTTCGCCCAGTCGTCGGATGCGAGGGTCGAGCCGCCGAGCTCGGGGGCCACGAAGTCCCGGAAGACCTCGTCGTCGTAGGCGGCGATGTCCCCGGAGGCGTGGGAGAAGAGGATGCCCTGGCGCGCCTCCGTGGCCAGCACGAGGATCGAGTCGTTGGTGCCGAGGCCCTTCGCCTCGGCCACTTCGACGGCCCACTCCGAGGCGTCGGCGGGATCCTCGAACTCGTCGATGTAGACCACGAAGAGCCCGCGTCCGGTGTCCGAGCGGAGCTGGGAGACGGCGTCGTCGACGCGGTCCGCCTCGCTCCCGAGGGCGTCGACGGCGTCGACGACGAACTGGCCCGGGGGGATGGTGACCGGCGGTTCGGCGGCCGCGGGGGCGGCGAGGAGGAACAGGGACAGCAGTCCGGCGGCAGCCGCCGCCGCGATCCGCCTGGCTGGAAAACGCATGGATCACCCTTCAGCATCGAGGACGGCCCTGCGTCGTTCCGGACCATGATCCGTCGGGCCCGCGGGCCGGCCGGGGCCGTCGACCTTGATTCTATGGTTGGAGCAACGGGGCGTCCAACAGCCGGGATGCGCCGACAGCGAAAGCCCGCGGCGCGTCCGGCGGGCTCACAGGGAGCGCTCAGGCAAAGCTTTCGGGGAACACAGTCCCGCTTGCCATAGTTGTTCCCAAGGACGTGAGAAAGGACCCCACGATGAGCGATCCCAGCCAGGCAGGACACGAGCACCAGAACCCCCAGGAGGCCCCCGGTGCACGGAGCGTCCCTCCGCGGCCCGCCGTGCCCCCGCAGGCGCCGTCGGTCCCGAACGCGGTACGCGGCGAGGCGGGGACCGACGCCGACGGATCGGCCGATGCCTCCTCGAGCTGGAACGCCACGCGGCCCCTGCCCTCGACGTCCGGCTACGGAAGCCCCTACGGCGCCCCGGCGGCCGGTGCGGGCTACGGCAGCTCGCAGTACGCTCCGTCCCAGGGCGGGTACCAGGCGGCGGGCTACGAGGGCTACGCCGCCCCGGCGGAGACCGGCTCGGGAACGCCGCGCCGCAAGGAGCCCAAGCGCTTCGGGGCGCCCGTGCTGATCGCCGGGATGCTGGCCGCGGCCCTCGTCGGGGGCGGCTCCGCGGTCGGCGCCAACTACCTCCTCGCCGGCGGCCAGGTCCAGGCCGCCGCGACGGCCGCCGCCAACGGCGAGGCCGTGGTCATCAACAACCCCGAGAACGTCACGGCCGTCACCGCCGCGGCGGCCAAGGCCACGCCGAGCGTCGTGACGATCGAGGTCTCCGACGGCAGCCAGGGCGGCTCCGGTTCGGGGATCATCCTGGACGACGACGGGCACATCCTGACCAACACGCACGTCGTGACGCTCGGAGGGGCCACGGCCTCGCCGGATGTCGCCGTCCGCACGGCCGACGGCAAGGTCCACAGCGCGAGCATCGTCGGCACCGATCCGCTCTCCGACCTCGCCGTCATCAAGATCGACGCCGAGGGCCTCACGCCCGCGAGCCTGGGCTCGTCCTCCGCGCTCAACGTCGGCGACACGGCCATCGCGATCGGCGCTCCGCTGGGCCTGAGTGGGACCGTCACCGACGGGATCGTCTCCAAGCTGAACCGCACCATCTCCGTCGCCTCCTCGGCCGTTCCCGAGAGCACCGGCGCCGAAGAGGGCGGGGACGGCGGCGACCAGTTCAACTTCCAGTTCCCCGGCGAGGGCCAACAGCAGAGCAGCGGCACCGGCTCGATCTACATCAACGTGATCCAGACCGACGCGGCCATCAACCACGGCAACTCCGGCGGCGCGCTCGTCGATGTCGAGGGCAACATCATCGGCGTCAATGTGGCGATCGCCTCCTCCGGTTCCTCGTCCTCCGGTTCCGACAGCGGAAGCATCGGCGTGGGCTTCGCCATCCCGATCGACTACGCCCAGCGGATCGCCCAGGACCTCATCAACGAGGGCAAGGCGACCCACGGGCTCCTCGGCGTCACCGTCAGCGCCCAGCCGGCGGACACGGGGAACTCCCAGACCTCCTTCAGCGTCGGCGCCGCCGTGCGCGAGGTCACCGAGGGCTCGCCGGCCGCGGATGCCGGCCTGCGCCCGGGCGACGTGATCACCGGAGTGGGGGACCGGGTCGTGGAGGACAGCAACTCGCTGACGGCCGTCGTGCGCGAGTACGCGGCCGGCGACACGGCGACCGTGCGCTTCACCCGCGGCGGGCAGGAGCAGGAGGCCGACGTCGTCGTCGGGCAGACGCCCGCCGGCTGAGCGGCCAGCGGCGCGCCGTACGCGCGCGGACGGCGGGGCCGGGGCACGCAGCCCCGGCCCCGCCGTCGTCCACCCCTTCGGCCCCGCACCCGCCGTCCCCGGCGGCGGCCGCCCGTGCCGCGTCACACGCCGCCGCGGACGCGTCATACGAGGCCCCGGACCCGTCACGTGACGCGCACTTCGGTTAATGACCGCTCACTGAACGCGGTGCGGATAGCATGGTGTCGGCCGCCACCGGCCCATCCGTTGAAGAGGAAAGGCAGCAATGAGCGAGGCAAACGCGCCGCTGAAGGTCCTGGTCCTGGTCAAGTACGTCCCCGACGCCCAGTTCGAGCGTCGCCTGGACGGTCCGGGAAACACCACGGACAGGTCGGACAGCATCCTGTCCGAACTCGATGAGTACGCGGTGGAAGCCGCACTCCAGCTGACCGAGGCCCGCGGAGGGGCGAAGGCCGGCAACACCGTCACGGCCCTGACCATGGGCCCCGAGGCGGCCGCCAACGCCGTCAAGAAGTGCCTGCAGATGGGGGCCAGCGACGGCGTGCACGTCACCGACCCCGCGCTCGCCGGTTCCGACGCCGCCGCGACCTCGCTCGCGCTGGCCGCCGCCGTGCGCCACCTCGGCGGCTTCGACCTGATCGTCACGGGCATGTCCTCCACCGACGGCGAGACCTCGCTCGTGCCCTCCCAGCTCGCCGAGCGCCTCGGCCTTCCGCAGCTCACCCTGCTCTCCTCGGTGGAGCTCGATGGCGCCGCGGTCACCGGCCGCCGCGACGGCGACACCGCCTCGCAGACGCTCAGCGCCCCGCTGCCGGCGCTCGTCTCGGTCACGGACCAGTACGACGAGCCCCGCTACCCGAACTTCAAGGGCATCATCGGCGCCAAGAAGAAGAAGACCGCTGTGCTGTCCCTGGCCGACCTCGGGCTGACGGCCGGGCAGGTCGGCTCCGCCGGATCCTGGACGCAGGTCTCCACGGCCGACGCGCGCCCCGCCCGCCAGGCCGGCACCATCATCACCGACCAGGGCGACGCCGGCGTGAAGCTGGTCGACTTCCTCGCCGAGCAGAAGCTTCTCTAGGAAAGAGGGACCACCATGAGCACCATCCTCGTCTACATCGACGCTCCCTCCGCCGAGCCCGGCAAGGCCCAGCGCGAGCTGCTCACGCTCGCCGCGCGGCTCGGGACCCCCGCGGCCGCCGTCGCGGGCCCCGCCGACGCCGACGCCCTCGCGGCCCTCGGCGCGCACGGCGCCGCGCAGGTCTACACGGCCCCGGCCGGCCTCGACGACGTCCTCGTCGCGGGCAAGGCCGCGTTCCTCGCCGAGGCCGTCACCGCCTCCGGCGCCGCCGCCGTGCTGCTGCCCAACACGGGCGAGGGCAAGGAGATCGCCGCCCGGCTCGGCATCAAGATCTCCTCGGGCGTCATCACCGACGCCGTGGACGTCGCCGCCGACCTCACCGTCACCAAGTCCGTCCTCGCCGGCTCCTACACCGTGCAGGCGCGCGTGACCACCGGCATCCCCGTCGTCACGGTCAAGCCCAACAGCGTCGAGCCCGCCGCCCCGGAGGGGGGCGCGGCGTCCGCCGTCGAGCTGCCGGCCGCCGACGCGGGGCCGGCAGCCCGGGTCGACTCCACCCAGGCCAAGCCCTCCTCGGGCCGCCCCTCGCTCGGCGAGGCGCGGATCGTCGTCTCCGGCGGGCGTGGCCTCGACGGCGACTTCTCCGCCGTCGAGGCCCTCGCCGACGCGCTCGGCGCGGCCGTCGGCGCGTCCCGTGCCGCGACGGACGCCGGATGGATCTCCCACGACCTCCAGGTCGGCCAGACCGGGACCACGGTCGCCCCGCAGCTCTACATCTGCGCGGGCATCTCGGGCGCCGTGCAGCACAAGGCCGGCATGCAGACGGCGCAGACGATCGTCGCGATCAACAACGACCCGGACGCGCCGATCTTCGAGATCGCCGACCTCGGGATCGTCGGGGACCTCAACGAAGTCCTGCCGCAGGCGACCGCCGAGATCCTCCGGCGCAAGGGCTGAGCGTGGACGCCGCCGGCCCGGCGCGGGACCAGCCGCGCCGGGTCCTCTGCTTCGCCGCGCACCCCGACGACCTCGACTTCGGGGCCTCGGGGACCGTCGCCGCCTGGACCGATGCCGGGGTCGAGGTCCAGTACTGCATCATGACCGACGGCGACGCCGGCGGCTTCGACCCCGGCCACCGGGACTCGATCGTCGAGATGCGCCACCGGGAGCAGCGCGAGGCCGCGGCCGACGTCGGCGTCGCCCGGGTGCACTTCCTCGGCGAGCGGGACGGCTACCTCGAGCCGTCGCACGAGGTCCAGCGCAAGGTCGTGGCGCTGATGCGCGAGGTGCGCCCCGACGTCGTCCTCGCCATGCACCCCGAGCGCGACTGGGAGCGGCTGCAGCGCTCCCACCCGGACCACCTGGCCTGCGGCGAGGCCGTGGTCCGCGCCGCCTACCCCGCCGTCGAGAACCCCTACGCCTACCCGGAGCTCGCCGGCCAGGGCCTCGAGGCGTTCAAGCTGCGCAGCCTGTGGCTCTATGGGGCGCCTGCCGCGCGGGAGAACCACTGGGTCGACATCCAGGACACCTTCGAGCGCAAGCTCGGCGCCCTGCGCCGGCACTTGTCCCAGCACCCGGATCCGGGGCGGATGGAGGACTACGTCCGGCGCCAGGCCGCGCAGAAGGCCGCCCTCGCGGGGATGAACGCGGGAAGCCTCGCCGAGGCCTTCCACGTCGTCGAGGTCAACGCCGAGGACACGATCGCGGGCTTCTGAGCGCGGCGTCAGCCCGCCGGGGGGACGTCGATCGAGACCACCGGATCGGAGCCCGGGACCTCGGCGCCGCTCGCCGGTTCCACGGTCACGGTGACGGTCGAGATGTCCGCGAGACCGCGGATCCCGACGCTGCCCGCGACCTCGCCGGTCTCGAGGGCCTCGACGGAGGAGGGGGCGCCGTTGGAGGCGGCCAGGACCCAGACGTGGTAGACCTGCCCCGCCTCCGGCTCGGGCAGGCCCTCGAGGGTCAGGGAGCCGGCGTCGCGCTCCCGGGAGACGGCCAGCACGGCCGAGCCGCCGCCGTCGACCTCGACGCTCGACTCGACGCGGTCGGGCGCGGAGGCGACCTCGCCCACGAGGTCGCGCGGGGTCAGGGCCAGCACGAGGGCCGTCACGCCGATGACGACGACGGCGGCCGCGACGGCGAGCAGCAGCCACTTGCGCACGGGGGCCGAGGGGCCCCGGCGCTCGTGCTGGGCGACCTCGTCCACGAGGTCGAGGCCCAGGTTCTCCTCCGGCTCGGCGTCGTTGCTGAAGTCGCGGGCATCCCTCTGGCTCATGTTCCTCAATCCATCGATGGCGCCGCGTCCGCGGCAGGTCGCGTGTCCCAGCTTAGGGCAGGCGCTCCCGGAGGCGGCGGAGCCATGCCGGGCCCACCGGGTCCCCGGGCGCTTCCCGGCCGGGCCCCGGACCCGGCGCCGAGGCGTCCCGGTCCCGGGACGGGGACGGGATGCTTCTCCGGCGGAGGATCAGGCCGCCGGCGGCTTCGGCACCGAGCCGGCGAAGCCGTGCTGGCGCCAGGCCTCGAAGACGGCGATCGAGGCGGAGTTGGCCAGGTTCAGGGAGCGCCGGGAGGGCTGCATCGGCAGGCGCACACGCGCCGTGACGCGCGGGTGGCGCTTGGCCTGGTGGGGCAGGCCCACGGACTCCGGGCCGAACATCAGCACGTCGCCCGGCCGGTAGCCGATGTCGGTGTAGAGCTCCTCGCCGTCGGACGTGAAGGCGAAGACGCGCGCGTCGCCGATCGCCTCGAGCGCCGCGTCGAGGCCCGGGTGCACGGTGACGTGGGCCAGGTCGTGGTAATCGAGACCGGCCCGGCGCAGCTTGGAGTCCTCGAAGTCGAAGCCGAGGGGCTCCACGAGGTGCAGCTGCGCCCCCGTCACGGCCGCGAGGCGGATGGCGTTGCCGGTGTTGCCGGGGATCTCCGGCGTGTGGAAGAGGATGCGGAACACGGTCCCCATCCTATGCGCGAGGCGTCAGTACATCCCGCCGAGCAGCCGGGCCAGGACGGGCACGTCGACCACGTTCGGGCTCGGCCCCGTGCCGAGGAACATCTTCAGCTCGCGGACCAGGTTGGCGGCGTTGACGACGTGGACGCCGGCGGCGGAGGACGGGTCGGCGCCGCGGCCGTAGTCGATGACGGGCTCGTGCAGGTTCCCGTCGGGGGAGTGGATCACGGTCCAGCCCGTCACGTTCAGCTCGGGGAAGAGCTCCTGCATGCGGCGCACGGGGGGCGCGAGCCGCGGCGGGGCGATCGCCTTGCCGTCGCGCAGCAGCGTCTGGCCGTCCCAGCGGTACACGCCCCGCGGCAGGAGCATCGAGTCGACGAGGGCCAGGCGGTATCCGGCCAGGACGGCGTGGTCCAGGTGTCCGTTGTCCGCGGGGGAGTGCAGGCCGTTGACGAGGCGGGCCGCCGGGAGGACCTCGAGGACCTGGCCGGCGATGAGCTGCACGGTCCTCGCCTCGCGGGCGAGGCGCGCCTGCGCGCCGAAGATCCCGCGCTTGCGCGGGGCGCCGTGGATCCGGCGTTCCGCGGTGGCCTTCTCCAGCACCGGGACCCGGCCGTCCTCGAACGCCGGGACGAAGCGCGTGGGGTCGGTGGCGCTCGGCCTCCGGCGCTCCGCCGGTTCCGCCGTGCTGCGATAGGAGGCACCGGCGTCGGACGAGGGGCGGGCGTAGGCGGACGTGCCGCCGTAGCTGCGGTCGTAGCGCGCGCGGGCGCCGGCGTCGGAGAGGGTCTGGTAGGCGAGGGAGACGAGGCGGAACTCGGCCGGGTCGCCGCCGTGGTCCGGGTGGGTGGCCCGGGCCGCGCGGCGGTAGGCGGACTTGATGTCCGCGGGCGTGGCCGTGCGCGAGATGCCCAGCACCTCGTAGTGGGTCCGCTCCTGCGCCACGTGCCGCCTTCCGTTGGATTTCGCGCCAAGCGCATCCTACCGGCCCGCGGGGCCCCGCTACGCCTTCCGGTGCTCCCGCCGGTACTCGAGGAAGAGCGCGCCGTCCTCCTCGAGGGCCAGGACCAGGTCCATGCGGCGCAGCGGCTGCTCGTCGGAGCCGTCGGCGATCCGGCGGGCGGAACCGCCGGCCAGCAGGGGGCTGAGCGAGAGGCACAGGCTGTCGACGCGGCCCGCGGCCTGGAAGGACGCGAAGACCCCCGGGCCGCCCTCGGAATGCACGACGCGGTGCCCGCGCTCGGCGAGCACCGCGACCGCCTCGGCCGGGTCCACCGCGGCCGCCCCGCAGTCGACGACGTCGGCGACCGCCTCGAGGGCGGCGCGCCGGCGCGCGGGCGCCGCCCGTGAGGTCAGCAGGACGGGTCGTACGGGCGCCTCGGTGAAGAACGCGGAGTCCGGGTCCAGGTCCAGGGAGCCGGAGACGACGGCGACGCCCGGGTGCGGCTCGAGGTGGTGCCGGCGGCGCCACGCGAGTCCCGCCTCGTCGAGGAGCGGCCCCTCGTAGCCCTCCGCGCGGATCGTCCCGGCCCCGACCAGGATCACGTCGGCATGCCGGCGCAGGAGCGCGAAGATCCGGTGGTCGGCGTCGGTGCCGAGCTCGGCCGAGACGCCGCCGTGGGTCGCCGCGCCGTCGAGGGTGCTGACGAAGTTGAAGCGGACGAACGGGCCGCCCTGGGCGGGCGGGGCGTAGGCGCGCAGCAGCGCGGCGTCGGTGAGCTGCGCGGCGTCGGTGCCCGGGTGGATCCTGCGGACCATGTCAGGCCGTCCTTTCGCCGGCCGGCACGGGGTGCGCCGGCTCGTTCACGTCCCCCATGTTGTGCTTGAGGTAGGCTGGCTCGCGCCAGCCCATCGCGGCCTCGAGGAGCCGGACGGTGGAGAAGGCCTCCGGGATGTTGTGCATGCGGATGATCCGCGCCCCGTTCATGATGCACATCGCCGCCGCGGCGAGCGAACCGGCGGTGCGCTCCCGCTTGGGCAGGTCGAGCGCCTCGCCGATGAAGTCCTTGTTGGACACGGCCGCGAGCGCCGGGTATCCGAGCGCCGCGATCTCGTCGAAGCGCCGGGTGATCTCCAGGGTGTGCAGGGTGTTCTTGTTGAGGTCGTGGCCGGGGTCGATGATGATCTTCCCGGGCGCGACGCCGAGCGAGAGCGCGAGCTCCACGCGTTCGCGCAGGTAGTCCGCGACCTCCGTGACGACGTCTGAATAGCTCGGGCGCGGGTAGACGGTCCGGGGGGCGGCGAGGGAATGCGTGAGGACGAGGTGCGCGCCGTGCTCGGCGACGACGCGCCCCAGCTCGGGGTTCCGCAGCCCGGTGGTGTCGTTGACGACGTCGGCCCCCGCCTCGAGCGCGGCCCGCGCGACCTCGGGCAGGAACGTGTCGGCGGAGACCACGGCGTCGGTGCGGGCGCGGACGGCCTCGATCACGGGCACGATCCGCTCGGCCTCCTCCTCCCAGGGCAGCGCGGGCCCGGGGGAGAACGGGACGCCGCCGACGTCGACCCAGTCCGCGCCGTCCTCCACGGCGGCCAGGGCGGCGTCGACGGCGGCGTTGAGCGCGAACGTCGCCCCGCCGTCGTAGAAGCTGTCCGGCGTGCGGTTGACGATCGCCATGAGCGCGACCCGGCGCGAGAAGTCGATGGTCCGGTGGGCGAAGCGGTGGACCGGATGACGCAGTGCAGGCTCGTACATGCCCATGGGTGCTCCTTCGACGGCTACCCCCATTCATACCAGCATGACCCCCGGCTTGTACTCTGGCCACATGTCCTTGACCTTCGCCGGCCCCGCTCCCGGCCGCTGGCTCGCCGATGCCCTCGCCCCCGCCTTTGCCGTGCCCGGCGGGGCCGAGACCGTCGCGGGCCAGGTGCCGCGCGGCTACGAGGCCTACGCCCGCGTCTTCCACCCCGCCCGCGACGATGACGGCGCCCCCGTCCGCTGGGCGGACATCGCCGCCCTGCGCGGCACCGTGCTGCACGGCGGGGCGCAGTTCGCGGACCTTGCCGGGCTCGACGAGTACGGCTACGCACTCGTCGAGGACGCCTGGGACGGCGACGCGCCGGAGCAGTACGGTCTGCCGCAGCCCGACCTCGGGCACCTCGCCGCCGTCCTGGCCGCCCACACCACGACCCCCGGCGCCCTGTACCTGGGGCTGTGGCCCGGCTACGGCTGGGTCCGCGGCGGGGACGCCGTCTCCCTGCTGGGCACCGGTCCGTCTCAGGACGACGCCGGGGCCCCCGCCGGCGCCCCGGCCGGCGGGGCGGCGGCTGCCGACGGGCTCCAGGAGCGCCTCGCGATGGAGGCCGAGGCCAAGCGCCCCGCGTTCGGGCCCGAGGTGCTCGACGGGCCGCAGCTGTCGATCGGCCCCGAGGGGTATCGCTCCTACCTCGTCTTCGAGGGGACCTCCGGGGACCTGGCTGCGCCGCTGTGGAAGGACGGCCGCTGGAGCCGGGAGCGGCAGGCGCCGAACCTGGCCTGGCCGCGCGACCGCGCCTGGGTCCTGTCCACCGAGCTCTACGAGGACTCGACGATCATCGCCGGCAGCGCCGCGCTGGTCCGCGAGCTCTCCGCCCACGCGGGCCTCGAGGTGCGCGCCGTGGACGCCGACACGGGGCTGGGTGCCGACGCGGACCGCGTCAACGCGGCCCCGGACCCGGGCGGACCGTAGCCCGCGGGTCCGCGCTGTCGTCCCCGTGCGCCGGGGTCCGTGCACGGGAGGTCGCCTAGAATGGTGGGGATGCCTTCCACCCAGCCCGTGTACCTCGACCATGCGGCGACCACGCCGATGGCGCCGTCCGCGCTCGAGGCGATGACGCGCGAGCTGGCCCGCACGGGCAACCCCTCCTCCCTGCACGGAGCCGGTCGGCGCGGGCACCGCGTCGTCGAGGACGCCCGCGAGGCGCTCGCCGCGGCCGCCGGCGCCCACCCCTCGGAGGTCGTCTTCACCTCGGGGGGCACCGAGGCCGACAACCTGGCGCTCAAGGGGCTCTACTGGAGCAGGAACGGCCGGGATCCGCGCCGGACGCGGATCCTGTGTTCCACCGTGGAGCACCACGCCGTCCTGGACGCCGTCGAGTGGCTCGAGGCCCACGAGGGCGCCGAGGTCGACTGGATCCCGGTCGACGGTCTGGGGCGCATGGACCTCGCGGCCTTCGAGGAGGCCGTCGGGCGCTCGCCGGAATCGATCGCCCTCGCCGCCCTGATGTGGGCCAACAACGAGGTCGGCACCATCCAGCCCGTCGAGGAGGCCGCCCGGATCGCGGCCGGGCACGGGATCCCCCTCCACACGGACGCCGTCCAGGCCTTCACCGCCGTCCCGCTCTCCTTCGCGGACTCCGGCGCCGCGACGCTCGCCCTCAGCGGCCACAAGATCGGCGGCCCCGTGGGCGTCGGCGCCCTCCTCGTCCGCAGGGACGCTGCGCTCGTGCCCGTGCAGCACGGCGGCGGGCACGAGCGCGCCCTGCGTTCCGGGACCCTCAACGCCGCCGCGGCCGCCGCGTTCGCCGCGGCCGCGTCCGCCGCCACGGCCGCCCTGCCCGCCGAGGCGGAGCGCCTGGCCGGGCTGCGCGACCGGCTGGTCGACGGCGTGCGCCGCGCCGTGCCCGAGGCGCGGCTCAGCGGACCCGAGGGCCGCGGCGGCGCGGGGGACCGGCTGCCCGGCAACGCGCACTTCACCTTCCCCGGCTGCGAGGGCGACTCCCTCCTGTTCCTCCTGGACATGCTCGGGATCGAGTCCTCCACGGGTTCGGCCTGCACCGCCGGCGTGCCGCGGCCGAGCCACGTCCTGCTGGCCATGGGCTACCCCGAGGAGGCGGCGCGCGGGGCGCAGCGCTTCACGCTCGGGCATACAACGGGCCCGGCCGACGTTGACGCCTTGGTGGCCGCGCTGCCCGAGGCGTACGCGGGGGCCCGGAAGGCCGGGCTGGCGGCCCGGCAGAGCAGCATTCGAACGGCGGGAACGGGATTCACGGCATGAAGGTCTTGGCGGCGATGAGCGGCGGGGTGGACTCCGCGGTGGCGGCGGCGCGCGCCGTGGACGCGGGGCACGACGTGGTCGGGGTGCACCTGGCCCTGTCCCGCATGCCCGGCACCCTGCGCACCGGCAGCCGCGGCTGCTGCACGATCGAGGACTCCAACGACGCGTGGCGGGCCTGCGACAAGCTCGGCATCCCCTTCTACGTGTGGGACTTCTCGGAGCGCTTCAAGGAGGACGTCGTCGACGACTTCGTGGCCGAGTACGCCGCGGGCCGCACGCCGAACCCCTGCATGCGCTGCAACGAGCGGATCAAGTTCGCCGCCCTCCTGGAGAAGGCCCTCGCCCTGGGGTTCGACGCCGTGTGCACAGGCCACTACGCGAAGGTGCTCGAGGACGAGGACGGCAACCGCGAGCTACACCGGGCCGCCGATTGGGCCAAGGACCAGTCCTATGTGCTCGGCGTCCTGACCCACGAGCAGCTCAAGCACTCCCTGTTCCCGCTTGCCGACACGCCCTCGAAGGCCCAGGTCCGCGCGGAGGCCGCCGCCCGCGGCTTCACGGTCGCGAACAAGCCGGACAGCCACGACATCTGCTTCATCCCCGACGGCGACACCCGGGGGTGGCTGCAGGAGCGGATCGAGATGGACGAGGGCGAGATCCTGGACCACGAGGGCAACCCCCTCGGCACGCACGAGGGCGCCAACGCGTTCACCGTGGGCCAGCGCAAGGGCCTGAAGATCGGCCGCCCCGCCCCGGACGGGAGGCCGCGGTTCGTCCTGGAGATCCGGCCCAAGGAGAACAAGGTCGTCGTCGGCCCTCAGGAGCTGCTCGAGGTCGACCGGCTGTGCGGGATCAAGATCAGCTGGGCCGGCCTGCCCCTGCCCGAGGCCGTGACGGGGGAGGCCTTCGACTGCATGGTGCAGGTCCGCGCGCACGCCGACCCCGTGCCCGCCCGGGCCTTCACGACCACCGACACCGAGGAGCCCGGGAGCACCGAGGAGCTCGTCGTCGACCTGCAGGGATCCCTGCGCGGCGTCGCGCCCGGCCAGACGATGGTCCTCTACCAGGGCACGCGCGTCCTGGGCCAGGCCACGATCAACTCGGCGCGCAGCCTCGCCTGGGACCCCCGCGCGGTCTGAGCCCCCCTTCGACGCGACACGACCCCTTGGATCGTCTTGCGGGGTCGGGGCTAGCCTGCGGGCTCGTCGACGTAGCCGATGAGGCGCGAACCGACGCCGTCGTACTCGCACCGCACCAGCCCTGCCTCCACGGCCGGGAGGTCGCGCGGACCGTGGTCGTCGCACGCCGTGAAGGTGAACTCCGGCCACCACTTCTTGGGCCGGACGGCCTCCGCGAAGCCGCAGACCGCGCATTCGAGGTGGACCCAGACCGGCCGCCGCCCCTCGCGGTTCTCCAGGGACTGGCGCAGCCAGGCGGGCGGATCCGCCCGGAGGGCCGCGAGCTCCTCCTCGCTCATCCGCGCCGGCAGGCCGTGGCGCTTCGCCATTTCCAGCGGGATGTCCAGGGCGATCGCGGCGTCTCGGCGGTTCATCATCCGGCCACCTTAGGCCATCGCGGCCCGCGCCGCACGGCGCCAGGGCCCGAAGCGGCGCCGGCGGCGCCCGGCGTAACAGAGCGGGGGCCGCGGGCGGGGAACGGGCGCCCGGAAAACTAGACTGGGGACCATGAGCGAACAGGTGGACACGGAGAACGCAGGCGCGCTGGACTACGACCCCCGGGCCAGTTCCCTCGGCGGGCAGGTCGATCCTGCCGTGATGGAGGAGCTGCTGGGACTGCGCAGCAGCATCGACAACTTCGACGCGACGCTCGTCTACCTCCTCGCCGAGCGCTTCAAGGCCACCCAGCGGGTCGGCTACCTCAAGGCGCGCCACCGGCTGCCGGCCGGGGACCCGGGGCGCGAGTCCGCCCAGATCGGCCGCCTGCGCCGGCTCGCCGAGGAGGCCCACCTCGACCCGGCGTTCGCCGAGAAGTTCCTGAACTTCATCATCAGCGAGGTCATCCGCCACCATCAGGCGATCTCCGAGGAGCACGGGGCCGAACGCGATGCCGACGGCGGCGCGGGACGCATCGCCTCCGGCGGGGACGCGCGCTGAACCCCCTCGGCGGGCCGGCCCCGGACGGCATCCTGGACGGCGCCCCGGACCGCGCCGTCCAGGCGGCGCCCACGGGCCGCGCGGCCGAATCGGCGCACCGCGGCGTGCGCGCCACGGGCCACGGGCCCTGGCCCGGCACGGACGCGGCCGAGGCGGCGCGGATCGTCCGCGGCGAGCTCGGGTCGCCGCACCTGCCGCACCTCGTCCAGCTCCCGGACCGCGGCGTGGGATCGGATGCGACGGGCCGCACGGCCGCCCTGCTGCAGGAGCTCTACGTCGACGTCCAGCCGTTCGGCTGGCGCCTGACCGACCGCCCGGGCGCCGACCACCGCCGGGCCGCCTCCGCGCTCTCGAGCGACCTGGACGTCCTCGCCGACGTCGTCGGGGCCGAGGGGCGTCCCGGTCCCGAGCTGCAGATCCAGTTCACCGGGCCCTTGAGCCTCGCGGCGGGCCTGTACCTGCACCACGGGGAGCGCGCGCTCTCCGACCACGGCGCGCGCCGGGACGTCGCGGCCTCGCTCGCCGCCGGCGCGGCGGCCCACGTCGCCGACGTCCTGCGGCTGGCCGGGGCGCCGCGGCTCACGGTCCTCGTCGACGAGCCGCTCCTGGCCGACGTCCTGCGCGGTGCCGTCCCCACCGCGAGCGGATACCGCACCCTGCGCTCGGTGCCCCGGCAGGAGGTCGTCCAGGCCTGGACCGAGCTCGGCGGGGCCCTGCGCGCGGCCGGCGCGTCCGCCGTCGTCCTCGCGCCCGGCACCGCGGAGGAGACCGTCGGCGCCACGTACGACGCCGTCGCCTCCTCCGGCGCCGACGCCGTCTACCAGCCGGCGGGGCGGATGGGGCGCACGGCGTGGGAGGCCTCCGCGGAGCTCGTCGAGTCGGGCGCGGGCCTGTGGCTCGGCGTCGTCGACCCGGCCCGTCCGCTGCCGGCGGCCGCCGCGGTGGCGGGACTGGTCCGGGATCCGTGGCGACGGACCGGCCTCGAGACGGCCCGCCTCGGTGCCGTTACCCTGCTGCCGACCGGCGGGCTCGACGGCGTCACGCCCGCCGCCGCGCGGACCGTGCTGGCGCGCCTCACCGAGGCGGCCGACGCCCTCGACCAGATCGTCGCCGACTCCTGACGGTCCGCAGTCGGCGATGCGCAGCCGGCCGCGCGCGGCCGGCGACGGCCTTCAGTGTCCGCTGACCCCCGGGACGCTCCGGCCGTGCCAGCCCCGCCGCGCCGCCAGGAGCCCGAGCGTGGCGGCCGCCGAGAAGCGGGCATGCCGGCGCAGCACGGGGCTCGTCGGCACCTCCGGCTGGGCGCCGGACTCCGCGTAGTAGACGGTCAACAGCGCGAGCCACGCGTCGACGTCGTCCGGATCCGCGCCGGCAAGCAGCTCCCACTCCGCCATCGCCGCCACGTCGAGGCCGGCGTGGTGGAGGTAGGGCAGCACGGCCGCCCAGTCGGCCCACGCCGGACCCGTCGAGAGCCAGTTCCAATCGCACACCCACGCCGTTCCCGCCGGATGGCCGTCCACGGAGGCGGAGGCGAGCACGACGTTGTCCGCGCGCAGGTCGTTGTTCAGCGGGGTCGAGCCGGCCAGGGCGTCCCCGACGCGGTCGAGGAGCTCCACGAGCGCGCCGGCGGCGTCGTCCGCGGCGAACCAGGCCGGCAGGAACGCCGGCCGGGCCGCGGGATCCAGCCACGTACGGGCCGCCCGTCCCAGTTCCGCGCCGCCGGCCCCGGTCGACCACTGCGCGGCCATCGGCTCCAGACCGAGCCGGGCGGGCAGGCCGGTGTCGGCGGCGAGACCCTCGTTCTGGGCCAGGCAGGCGGCGTGGACCGCCGCCGCCGCGCCCGTGGTCCAGGGATGCCCCGGCATGTGCCCGGGGATGGGGCGCGTCGCCAGGAGCTGCCACGGGCCGGCGTCCGTCTGGACGAGGGCGGCATCGAGGAGCCGGGGCACGGGAAGACCCTCCGGCAGCGCCTCGAGGACCCGGGCCTCGCGGGCGTATCCCGGGCCCGTGACCGGGTCGTCGACGCGTCCGGCCTTGAGGAACACGGGGCGCGGGCCGTCCAGCACGGCGGCGAATCCGTGCGTGAAGCCGCCCCCGACGGGGCGGACGCCGTCCACGGCCCCGCCGGCCGCGGCAGCGGCCCAGTTGCGCACCTCGCGCGGCAGGGAGCCCCACTCCGGCCGGCGGGACGTCGTCCGGTAGTCTGGCGCGGTCTCGGGGCTCACAAGCGGCCGGCCGCCTTGAGCCGGATGTAGGCGTCGGCCAGGGCCGGCGGGAGCTCGAGCGGTGCCGCGTCCACGACCTCCGCGCCGAGGGCCCGCAGCTGTTCCTTGAGGGCCTCGCGCTGCTGCAGGGAGCGCTCGGCGGCCGCGGCGCGGTAGACGTCCTGGACCGTGCCCGGGGCCCGGCGACGGCGCTCCAGCTCGGGGTCCCGCACCGCGGCGACGAGGACGAGGTGCTTGGCCGTCAATCCCGGGAGGACCGGCAGCAGTCCCTCCTCCACCGCCCCGGAATCCAGGGACGTCAGCAGGACGACGAGCGAGCGGTGGCTCGAGACGGCCTGGACCTGGGCGGGGATCCGCGTCCAGTCGGCCTCGATGAGCTCGGGCTCGAGCGGGGCCATGGATTCCACGAGCTGGGTCAGGAGGCTGCCCTTGGCCCCGGACTCCACGCGGGCCCGCAGCCGCCGGTCGAAGGCCAGGAAGTCCACGCGGTCCCCGCCGCGCTCGGCGAGGACGGAGAGCAGGAGCGCGGCCTCGATCCCCGTGTCCAGGCGGGGCTCGTCCTCCACGCGGGCGGCGGACGTGCGGGAGGTGTCGAGCACGATCACCACGCGGCGGTCGCGCTCCGGGCGCCACGTGCGGACCACGACGTTCTGCCGCCGCGCCGTCGCCCGCCAGTCGATCGAGCGGACGTCGTCCCCGCGCACGTAGTCGCGCAGCGAGTCGAACTCGGTCCCGGCCCCGCGGACCTGGATCGCCGCGCGGCCGTCCAGCTCGCGCAGCCGCTGCAGCTTGGAGGGCAGGTGCCGCTTGGAGTGGAACGGCGGCAGGACGCGCAGCACTGCCTCGGCCGGATGGGTCAGCTGGCGTGCCGCGAGGCCCAGGGGACCGGGGGAGCGGAAGGTCGTGTGGCGGACCCGGATCTCGCCGCGGCGCCGCGGCGCCAGTTCCACCGGGACCGCCCTGCGCTCGCCCGGGGGCACGTCGAGGGCGAAGCGCGTGGCACGGGCCCCGGCGGACGGCTGCCATCCGTCGCGGAGCGTGCCGCGGAAGCGCCGGGGACCCGTGTTCCGCACGAAGAGCCGTGCCGTGGCGCGCTCTCCGAGCCTCACGCTGCGCGGCATCGCCCGCTCGATCCGCAGGGACCGCGGCGAGGGCGCCAGCGCCGCGTCGGCGCAGGCCAGCCCGGCCAGCACGAGCAGCACGGCGCCCACCGTCCACCCCGAGGGGAACAGGAGCACCGGGAGCACGCCGGCCAGGGTCAGCCAGAGGAGCGGGCGGTCAGGGCCATGGCTACCGGGGGACCGGGACGGTGGCGAGGATCGACTGCAGGACGTCGTCCGCCCCGACGCCGTCCATGTGCGCCTCGGGGCGGAGCCCCACGCGGTGGCGCAGGCACGGCAGGGTCAGGACCTTGACGTCGTCCGGCGCCACGAAGTCCCGTCCGCTCAGCCAGGCCCACGCCCGCGAGGTGTTCAGCAGGGCGGCCGCGCCGCGCGGGGAGACGCCGAGCTGGAAGCTCGGGGCGCTGCGCGTCGCCCGGACGATGTCGACGATGTAGCCGATGACCTCGGGGGAGACGGTGACCTCCTGCACGGCATCGCGCGCGTGCGCCAGGTCCGCGGCGGACGCGACGGCCCGCACGCCGGCCGCGGCGAGGTGGCGGGGGTTGAAGCCCTCGCTGTGGCGGCGGATGATCTCGATCTCGTCGTCGCGCTCGGGAAGGTCCATGGTCAGCTTGAGCAGGAAGCGGTCCAGCTGGGCCTCCGGCAGCGGGTAGGTGCCCTCGTACTCCACGGGGTTCTGCGTCGCCGCGACGATGAAGGGCTCGGGCAGCGGCCGGCTCACGCCGTCGACGCTGACCTGCCGCTCCTCCATGGCCTCGAGCAGCGAGGCCTGGGTCTTCGGGGGCGTGCGGTTGATCTCGTCGGCGAGCAGGATGTTGGTGAAGACGGGCCCCTCGCGGAAGCTGAAGCCCGCCGTGTTCTGGTCGTAGACGAGCGAGCCCGTGACGTCGCCCGGCATGAGGTCGGGGGTGAACTGCACGCGCTTGGTGTCCAGATCGAGGGCGGCGGAGAGCGTGCGCACCAGGAGGGTCTTCGCCACGCCCGGCACGCCCTCGAGCAGCACGTGCCCCTGGGCGAGGAGGGCGATCAGCAGGCCCGTCACGGTGGAGTCCTGGCCGACGACGGCCTTGGACACCTCGCGGCGGACGTCGAGCAGGGCCTGGCGGGCGCGGACGGGATCCTGTACTGGCTGGGTCACTGTTTTCCGATCCTTGATTCGAGGGTGTGCAATTCATGGGCCCAGGCGGTGAGCCGGGACTCGGTGGACACGTCGACGGGGTCCAGGAGCGACCGCAGGGCGGCCCGTTCGCCGTGGCCCGCCTTGGACAGGGCGGCGACGACGCCCTCGACCGTGGCGCGCGGGCCGAGGCGCAGCCGCTCGGCGAGCCGCTGCAGGGCCCCCGCCCGCAGCGCGGCGACGGCCGCGTCCACGGCGCGCGCGTCCTGGTACAACCGGGCGCGCCCCTCCGCCGTCTCGGAGGCCGGGACGACGACGGGCAGCGGCTCCTCCACGAGCGGCCCGTCCCGGCGGGCACGCCACAGCACGGCGATCCCGCCCGTGACGAGCAGCCAGACCGCTACCGGGGTGAACCAGTCGGGCAGGAGGGCGAAGGGCGAGGGCGCCGGGCCGTCACGGACGACGTCCGCCGCGGTCGGCTGGAACCAGACGAGCGTGGGCGAGGCGCCGAGCGTGCGCAGGGCGAGCGCCGGATGGCCCGCGGCCAGCACCGTGGAGTTGGCGAGGAATCCCGGGTCCCCGAGCACCGTCGTCGTCCCGTCGACGGCGTAGGAGAAGGCCGTCCCGCCCGCTGTACGGTGCGGGAAGCAGCCGCGTTCGGCGTCGTACAGCTGCCCGCCCGGCGCCGCGGTGCCGGCCTCGGCCGCATCGGCGAGGGCGCACCCGGCCGCCACCGTCCCGGCGCCCTCGGGCACGAGGCCCGCCGGGCGGATCCCGGGGGCGAACTCCCGCAGCTCGGCGAAGCCGGGAGCGACGAGGACCGCGGATCCGGCGGCCCCGGCCAGGGCGCGCAGCTGGTCCCGGTTCAAGCGACCGTCGGGGTCGTCGAGCAGCAGTCGTCCGCCGTCCCCGGCGTCGTGGAGGGCCTGCAGGGCCGCCTCGTGGCCAGAGGGGACGACGACGTCCACGCCGTGGCGTCCCAGGACCTGGGCCACGGCCATGGCGCCGTCGGGTGCCGGGTTTCCGGGGCTGAGCGGGCGCCGGTCCGTGCCGCTCTGCAGCACGGCGAAGGCGAGTCCCACGACGCAGGCCACGGCGACGACGGCGAGCCACCACCGGGAGGCGAGCCAGCGGCGCCGCCAGACGGTCCGGGCGGCCTCGGGTGCCTCGGAGCGCTCGAGCCGCTCGTCGACGGCGCTCACCGCGGCACCGCCAGGGCGGAGCGGCCCGCCGCGCCAACCGTGGACGGCACAGCGGCCTCGAGCGCGGCGTCGAGGGCCGAGACGGCGTTCCAGTCGCCGGCCGAGGCCGGGTGGAAGCCGTAGTGGACCTCGTTGAAGAGCAGGGCCGCGCGGTCGAGCTCCTCCGCCTGCTGCGGGAAGACGGCCTCGAGCCGCATGGAGACCTCGAACGCGGTGCGGCCGGGCTGCTCGTCGAGCAGGGTGCGCTCCTCGGCCGATCGCACGATCGCGCGGAAGCGTTCCAGGCACGCCGTCGGCCAGTCGTGGACCACGGCCGCGGCGGCGGCGCGCTGCCGGTAGTCCTGCGCGCCGAGGGCCGTGTCCACGCCGACCTCGGCCGCGGGCGGAGCGGCGGAGCGGCGCAGGCGCGGGCGCACGAACAATACGGCGACGGCCACGATCACGGCCACCGCCACGAGCACGACGACGGAGCCCAGGTTCGCCTGCAGCGAGTTGAGCGAGTCGATCCACTCCAGGAACGCCTCCCAGGCCCGCTGCAGGAACTCCACGATCGGGTTGGGCGTGGCATCGGCGTACTCGCGCCGCGAGAGCTCGTCGACGAGCTCGCGCCGCGCCTCGTCGAGGCCCGGTTCCCACACGGCGTCGGCCAGAAGTCGGGACATGGGTCAGGCGGTTCCCGCCGCCGGCGCTCCCGGGGACGCCTCCGGCCCGCCCGGGCCGGGCGTGCGCCCCGGGATGCCGGGATCGGTCCCCGCGTCGGCGTCGCGCAGCAGGGCGAGGTCGAAGCCCTCGCGGCGGATCCGCAGGTCGGTGTAGAGCAGGGACGTCACGCAGCACTGGTAGGCGTAGGCGAGACCGCCGACGGCCGCGCTGACCACGGAGGAGAGCACGGTCAGGTTGGTGACGTAGTCGGAGAGGGCTTCCGGATTGCCCGGGTCCACGAGCGCCCCGCCGAGCCCGGTGGCGAAGCCGATCGGGGTCGTGATGATGCTCGTCGCGATGCCCACGATGATGGCCGTCAGCGCGATGATGCCGAAGCACCGCCACCAGCTGCCGCGCGTCAGCCGCCAGGAGCGCCCCAGCGCGGCGAGCGGGCCGCGCTGCTCGGCGACGACGGCGTGCGCGGCGACGGAGAGCTTGATGAGCACGTAGAGCGATCCGGCGGCGACGGCCGCGCTTCCGGCCAGGCCCAGCGGGATCCCCACGGCGGGCTCGCCGCTGAGCACGGACAGGACGATGACGCCGATGAAGAGGGCGAGGGACAGGAGGGAAAGCCCCGTCCAGATCAGCCCGAGCAGCAGCAGGCGTCCGAGGTGGGCACGGGCCAGGGCGAACGCCTGGCCGAAGCGCGTGCGGTGGTTCACGGCCGCGCGCAGCACGGGGATGGTCAGGAGGCCCTGGACGCAGGCGAGGAACAGCATCGAGAGCAGCGACGCCGCGGCGACCCCGATCCCGAACGTGGTCAGGGAACTGCCGAGCAGCGCGAGGTCCGGGACATCGGACTCGATGAACGAGGGGTCCATGACGAGCCCGTAGAGGGGCAGGCTCAGCACGCCGATGAGCAGGCCCAGGAGCAGTTGCACGATGACCGGGATGCCCAGCGTGGCCCCGGCGTTGCGGCGGATGGACTGGAACGATCCGTCGAGGATGTCGCCGAGGCCGAGCGGGCGCAGCGGGACGACTCCCGGCTTCGGCGGCGGGGCGTAGCCCTGCCCGAAGGGGGCCTGGCCCGGCGCGTAGGGCGGCGGGTAGGGGCCGGGTCCGCCCGGACCGGGAGGGGCGGCACCGTACGACGGCGGGGCCCAGCCCTGCTGGGGAGGAACCCCCCAGCCCGGTTGCGCCGGGGCGCCCCAGCCCTGCTGCGGCGGAGTGCCCCAGCCGGGGGCCGCCTGGCCCGGTGCCGTGGGGCCCGGCGAGGCGTGGCCAGGCGAGGCAGGGCCCGGAGGCGTGAGTCCCGGCTGTGCCGGACCGGGCTGCGCGGGCCCGGGTGCCGCGGGCCCCGGCGAGGCGTGGCCCGGCGTCGCCTCGGGCGGCGTCCCGTCCGGTCCGGGCTGGCCGGGATCGCCGTAGGGATTGCTCGGTTGATCGGTCATGGCAGCTGGTGACCCCTTGTGGAAGCGCGTGGTGCTCATGGTGGACGTCTGGGCCAGCCTATCGTCCGCCGGTGTGCCGTGCAGGGGCGCCGCACCGGCGGTGCCTATAGTCTTGTAGGAGACCTGTGCGGCGGCGGGCCGCGGCGGTGGATGAAGGGATGTCATGAAGGCTCGAGTTCTGGTGGTCGACGACGACGAGGCGCTGGCGGAGATGATCGGCATCGTCCTGCGCAACGACGACTTCGAGCCCGTGTTCTGCTACGACGGGGCGAAGGCCCTGGAGGCCTTCCGCAACGCCAAGCCGGACTTGGTCCTGCTGGACCTCATGCTCCCGGGTCTGGACGGCATCGAGGTCTGCCGGCAGATCCGCGCCGAGGCCGACGTGCCGATCGTGATGCTCACCGCCAAGTCGGACACGGCCGACGTCGTCCGCGGCCTCGAATCGGGTGCCGACGACTACGTGCCGAAGCCCTTCAAGCCCGCCGAGCTGATCGCCCGCGTCCGCGCGCGCCTGCGTCCCGGGGAGAAGCACGGCCCGGAGACGCTGAAGATCGTGGACCTGATGATCGACGTCGCCGGGCACTCGGTCTCCCGCAACGGCGAGAACATCCCGCTCACGCCCCTCGAGTTCGACCTGCTCGTCGCGCTCGCGAGGAAGCCGTGGCAGGTGTTCACCCGCGAACTGCTGCTCGAGCAGGTCTGGGGCTACCGCCACGCCGCCGACACCCGGCTCGTCAATGTCCACGTCCAGCGCCTGCGGTCCAAGGTCGAGCGCGATCCGGAGAACCCCGAGGTCGTCATGACCGTCCGCGGCGTCGGCTACAAGGCGGGTCAAGGCTGATTTCCACGACGTCCGCGGCATCGACGACGGCGGCGGAGACCGGAAGCGGTACCACCTCCGCCGGGACCCCGCGCCGCGCCGGCCTTCCGGGGACGGCCGCCGTCGGCTCGGCCTGGCGCTTCCTCTCCACGGCCTGGCGGCGCTCCATCCAGTGGCGCACCGTCGCCGCGACCGTGCTGCTCTCCGCCCTGGCCATGCTCGGCACGGGTGTCTTCCTGTCCAACCAGATCGCCTCGGGCCTCTTCCAGGAGCGCTTCCGGCAGGTCCAGGAGGAATCCGTCCGCGGCCTGAACCAGGTCAAGTCCAACTTCGCGTCCGTCGAGACGACGGACCGCTCGAGCACCGTCGCGTTCGTCAACGACACCCTGCGCCTCGTCGAGGGGGACGGTGCGAGCGTCCAGCGCGACTTCGTCCTGACGCCGTTGCCCAGCTCGGAGAACATCTACGTCACCAACACCGCGAGCGGCGGGCTGACGACGGGCGTGATCCCCGACGAGCTGGCCCAGACCGTGCGCGAGAACGCCGGCGTCTACTGGCAGTCGCTCGAGTATCCGCGGGACAACGTCGACGTGCCCGGGCTCGCCTTCGGCACCAAGGTCTCGCTGCCGCCCGGCCGCGAGTACGCGCTGTACCTGATCTACGACCTCTCCTCCGTGCAGGAGACCCTCGACTACATCCACCGGGTCCTCGTCCTCGGCGGGGCGCTCCTGCTCCTCGTCACCGGCGGCATCGCCTGGTACACGACCCGGCTCGTGGTGCGTCCCGTGTCCAACGCCGCGCTCGTCTCGGAGAAGCTCGCCGACGGGCAGCTCGAGGAGCGCATGGAGGTCAAGGGCGAGGACGAGCTCGCCCGGCTCGGCAACTCCTTCAACCGGATGGCCACGAGCCTCCAGGACCAGATCACCCAGCTCGCGACCCTGTCCCAGATGCAGCAGCGCTTCGTCTCGGACGTCTCCCACGAGCTGCGGACCCCCTTGACCACGGTGCGCATGGCGGCGGAGGTCCTGCACGGGGCCCGCGAGGACTTCGACCCCGTAAACCGCCGCTCCGCCGAGCTGTTGTACAACCAGGTCGAGCGCTTCCAGAACCTCTTGGGCGATCTGCTCGAGATCTCCCGCTTCGACGCCGGAGCCGCCGTCCTGGACGCCGAGCCGCTCGACATCGTCCCCGTCGTGCGCCGCGTCGCCGACACGGCCGAGCCGCATGCCCGCCAGGCGGGGACCGCGCTGCGCATCCACGTGCCGCCCACGGGCGGCTGCGTCGTCGAGATGGACCCCCGGCGCATCGAACGCGTCCTGCGCAACCTCGTCCTGAACGCCGTCGAGCACGGCGAGGGACGGCCCATCGACATCTCCGTGGCCGGGGACGACTTCGCCGTCGCCGTCACGGTCCGCGATCACGGGATCGGCATGAGCCCCGAGGACGCCGCGCGCGTCTTCGACCGCTTCTGGCGTGCCGACCCCGCGCGGGCCCGGACCACCGGTGGCAGCGGCCTCGGGCTGTCGATCTCGGCGGAGGACACCCGGCTCCACGGCGGGTGGCTCCAGGCCTGGGGCGAGTCCGGCAACGGCGCCTGCTTCCGGCTGACCCTGCCCCGCCGCATCGGACAGCCCCTCGGATCCTCGCCGCTACCGCTCGCACCACAGCACCGGCTGCCGGCCTCCACCCGGACCGTGACGGGAACCACCCCCGCCACCGGGTCGTTGAACACGGTGCGGGGCGCGGACGCCACCACGGCGCACCGCGGCCACCGTCCGATGGAGGGCGACGATGAATAGCTCCACGCCGCGTCCCGCCGCGCCCGCCGCAAGCACGGCCGCCGGGCCGGGCACGCGCGCCGGGGGGCACCGCGCCCGGGGTGAGCACCGGCGTCGTACCCGCCGCCTCGCCACGGCCCTGGCCGCCGCGCTCGCGCTCGTCCTCGCGGCCTGCGGAGCCATCCCCGTCGACGGTCCCGTCGGCACGAGCGCGCCGAACGACGCCGTTCAGGACGAGTTCCAATACGCCTTCAGCCCGCCCGGCCCCGCCCAGGACGCGAGCCCCGAGCAGATCATCGAGGGCTTCTACACCGCCGGCATCGCCCCGAAGGACGACTACAGCACGGCCCGCGAGTTCCTCTCGCCGGAACTGGCCCGGAACTGGAAGGCCACGACCCGCACGCTCGTCTACGAATCGGTGCCCAACATCGTCGGCAACGTCGAGGAGGACAGCTACACGGTCGAGCTCGCCGTCAGCGCCAGCATCGACGAGCACGGCATCATGACGCGCAACTCGCCCTCGGCGATCGCCTCCGTGCAGTTCCGGCTCGTCGAGGTCGACGGCCAATGGAGGATCGCCGAGGCCCCGGACGGCACGCTCGTGGAGCAGGGCAACTTCTCCGCGCTCTTCGCGCCGTACCCGCTCTACTTCTACGACTCCACCCACACCTACGCCATCCCCGACTACCGCTGGTACGCGAACCGCCAGTCCGTCGCGGCGACGCTCGTGGAATCGCTCCTCGCCGGACCCGCGCCGTACCTGCGCAACGCCGCCGTCAGCGCGTTCCCCGAAGGCGGCTCCCTCGCGCGCGCCTCGGTCCCGGTCGACGGGCGGCGGGCGACGGTGGACCTCGTGGAGTCCGTCTTCCTCGACACCACCGAGCTCGCCAGGCAGCTCATGCAGCAGCAGCTCGAGCTCACCCTCGACGGCGTCAGCAACATCGCCGCCGTGACGATGACCGTGGAGCAGCGCCCCGTGAGCCTCGGCAACGTCTCGCCGGACTTCGAGCCCGCCGTCGAGAACCCCTCGGTGCCGAACACCCAGGTCGCCATCGCCGACGGGGCGCTCGTCTACTACCAGGGCAACGGCGTCGTGCCCGTCGGCGGCGTCGAGGACATCTCCGGGTTCTCGCCCCGCGATCCGGCGATGGCCCCGGGTGGGAACCGCTACGCGTTCCTCAGCCAGGACCGGACCCGGCTCATGACGATCGACGACGCCGGACGCGTGCGGACCGCGGCGACGGGCACCGGGTTGCTGGCCCCGAGCATCGACATCCACGGCTGGACGTGGACGGTCGACGGCGGCGACGACACGAAGGTGATGGCCGTCCCGGCCGACACCGAGCGGGACGGCCAGGTCCGCGAGGTCGCCGCCGAATGGATGGAGGGCGCCACCGTGACCTCGCTGCGGATCTCCCGTGACGGGGCGCGTGCCGTCGTCACGGCCCGCGTCGACGGGGACGCCGGCGTCTTCGTCACCGGTGTCATCCGCGATACCGACGGCGTCCCGCGCGGCTTCACCGAGCCCCTCGAGCTCGGAACGAACATCCCCGCGACGCAAGCCGTCTGGGACTCCGCGACGTCCGTGATCGCCATGCAGGCCAACGACGAGCAGCCCGTGCAGGCCGAGCGGATCACCCTCGCCGGCGGGAACGAGACGTTCCAGCCGCTCCTGGGCATGACCAACATCTCCGCCGGCCCGGGCGAGCAGCGCACGGTCTACGCCGAGACCCCGGAGGGCGTCTTCTCCCGCGTGAGCAACGTCTGGAAGCGCCAGGACGGCCAGGCCAGCTACCTCTCCTACCCCGGCTAGACCCCGCCGGCCGGTCCGGCTCCCCTCCGGCACGGGTCCTCCACAACCGCCGGTCGGGCGGGCCGCATCCCCAGCCGGGGCAGGGCCGCCGCAGCGGCCGGCGTCCCGGTGGAGACTGTGCGCCATGAGCCGCCACCGCCCGTCCATCGCCGCCCGCCTCGACGCGCTCCTCCACGGGCCGCGCGGCCGCGCCGTCGCCGCGGCCCTCGGCGACTTCCTCGCGGTCCTCGCACCGAGCGACTGCGTGGCCTGTGGGGCCCCCGACGCCGTGCTGTGCGGCCCGTGCCGGGGCCGGCTGCGCGCGGCGACGGTCCGTCCGGTCCCGGCCGAGGACGCGGCCGAGTCGCTGCCCCTGCTCGCCGACGGGACCGTCCTTCCCGCGACGGCGGCGGGGCGCTACGCCGACGAGCTCGCGGCCGTGATCCTGGCCTTCAAGAACCGCCAGCGCGTCGGGCTCGCGGGCGTGCTCGGCCCGGCGCTGGCCGGATCCGTGCGGACGGCGTGGACGCGGGCGCGGGACGCCGCGCCCCACTCGCCCGCCACCTCCGCCGTGTCCGCCGCGCTGGGAGCGGTGGAGGCGCCCTTGCTCCTGGTCCCGGTCCCCTCGCGGTTCGCCGCGCGGACGCGGCGCGGATACGCGCCCGTCGAGTTCCTCCTGCAGTGGATCCGGCGGCGCGGCCTGCTCCCGCCGGGCGCGGCGGTGGCGCCACTGCTGCGGCACCGCCCGGCCCGGCCGTGGCGGGCCGCCGCGCAGAAGGGCAAGGGGCGGCGCGCGCGGGCCGCCCTGCGCGGCAGCATGCGGGTCTCGGCCGGCGCCGCGGGACGCCTCCGCGGATCCGGGGCGGAGGGGGAGTCCGGAGGCGGCGACACGCCGGGGGCTCCCGCCGGACGCCCGCGGTGCCTCGTCGTGGACGACGTCCTGACGACGGGGGCGACGATCGCCGAGGCGCGCCGCTGCCTGGAAGAGGCCGGGTTCGAGGTCGCCGGGGCCGTCGTCGTCGCGGCCACCAAGGCGCCACGGAACAGAAATATGGTCGGGGGGACTTGATTAAACGCGGGCGTGAATTACGGTGAAGTATGGGCACCTCGTTGGAGGGTAAGAACCCATCTTCAGCGGCCGGAAGGAGAAAATTCCTCGGCCGCTGTTGTGTCACCCGAGTTCAACAGGAGGACACCATGGAGATGATCATCACCGGACGAAACCTGACCGTTTCCGACCGTTTCAGGGAGTACGCCGATGACAAGGTCGCGAAGGTCGAGCAGCTGGCCAGCAAGGTCCAGCGCCTCGACATCAAGGTGACCAAGGAGCCGAACGCGCGCCAGCCCGAGGCGCAGCTCACCGTCGAGATCAGCGTCGTCGGACGCGGTCCCGCGATCCGCGCCGAGGCCAAGGCCGCCGACAAGTTCGCCGCCTTCGACCTGGCCTTCGGAAAGCTCCTGGAACGCCTGCGCCGTGCCCGCGACCGCCGCAAGGTCCACCATGGACGTCAGACCCCCACCGCCGTCTTCCAGGCCACCTCGACCCTGGAGCCGGCCGACAGCAGCATCCCGCTCCACGAGGCCACCGCGAACGGCCAGCGCGCCGCGGAGGCGGAGGAGGGCAGCACCGAGAACCCCGTGGAGATCCGCCGCAAGGTCTTCCCGGCCACGTCGATGAGCGTCGACGACGCCGTGGACCGCATGGAGATGGTCGGCCACCCCTTCTACCTCTTCATCGACGAGTCCACCGGGCGGCACTCCGTCGTCTACCGCCGCAAGGGATGGGCCTACGGCATCATCACCCTCGACAACGATTGCCAGGACGAGGAGACGGTCGAGACGCGCCACTACCGGGAGGCGCAGGCCGCCACGGCGTCCTGACCCGGACGGGTCGGCCTAGACTCGACCCATGACCGCACGGATGACCCTGCCCCAGGCCCGCCGCACCGCCCTCGCGGCGCAGGGACTCGGCAGGGAACGGCCCACCGGCCCGGCGACCGCCAGGCAGGTGGGCCGCATCGTGGACCGGCTCGAACTGCTCCAGATCGATTCGGTCAACGTCCTCAGCCGCGCCCACTACCTACCCGTGTTCTCGCGGGCTGGCAGCTATGACAAGGACGTCCTGGACCGGATGTCCGGCCGGGGCCCCCGCCGCCTTGTGGAGTACTGGGCGCACGAGGCCAGCTTCGTCCGGCCGCGGCACTTCGCCGACCTGCGCGTCTGGCAGCGCCGCCGCTGGGTCGGGGAGCTGGCCTCCTCCCGGCCCGCGGCGGACGCTTTCGAGGGGCGCATCGTCGAACTGCTGGAGTCCTCCCGCCCGCTCACCGCGCGCGAGGTCACGGCGCGGCTGGGACACGTCGAGGAGGTCGACCGAAGCAACTGGGGATGGAACTGGTCCGCCGTCAAGGGATCGCTCGAGCGGCTCTTCGAGCGCGGCGAGATCGGCTCCGCGGGGCGCAACGCCCAGTTCGAGCGGCGCTACGCGCCCACCGCGAAGGTCCTGCCGCCGGGACTCGACGCCACCGCGGCCCCCGATCCGCACGAGGCGATGCTCCGCCTCGTCGAGGCGGCCGCCCGGGCCCACGGCATCGGCACCGTGCGGTGCTTCGCCGACTACTTCCGCCTCCCGCGCATCCCGGCCGCGGCCGCCGTCGAACGCCTCGTCGAACGCGGCGTCCTCGAGCCCGTCGAGGTCGCTGGCTGGACGGGCAGCCACTACCTCCACACCGAGGCGACCCGCCCGCGCCGGGCCGCCGGCAGGGCCCTGTTGAGCCCGTTCGACTCGCTCGTCTTCGAACGCCGCCGCCTCGAGGAGCTCTTCGGCTGCCACTACCGGATCGAGATCTACACGCCGGCGCAGAAGCGGCGCTACGGGTACTACGTCCTGCCCTTCCTGCTCCGCGAGGGGATCGCGGGGCGGGTGGACCTGAAGGCGGACCGGGCCACGGGGACGCTGCAGGTGCGCTCCGCCCACGCCGAGCAGGGGGCGCCGGCGGACACCGCCGCCGAGCTCGCGGCCGAGCTGCGGCTCATGGCCTCCTGGCTCGGCCTCGGCGACGTCGTCGTCCACGAGGCGGGCGACCTCGCCCCGGCGCTCGCCGTGGAACTGGCCGCCGCGCCCTGACCGGAACCATCGGCGGGGGCCGTACGTGTCTCACGTAGACTGACCTAGCCAGAAATCCTGTGCCTGAGATTTGGGAGCTGCCACGTGGCATCACTGCTTGAACGCGTCCTGCGAACCGGCGACAAGAAGACCCTGAAGCGCTTGCGCGGCTACGCCGACGCGATCAACGTCCTCGATGAGGAGTTCCGGGCCCTCAGCGACGCCGAACTGCGCGCCGAGACGGACAAGTTCAAGCAGCGCTACCAGGACGGAACGAGCCTCGACGCGCTCCTGCCCGAGGCGTTCGCCGCGGTCCGCGAGGCCTCCGGCCGGACGCTCGGCATGCGCCACTTCGACGTCCAGCTCATGGGTGGCGCGGCCCTCCACCTCGGCAACATCGCCGAGATGAAGACCGGTGAGGGCAAGACCCTCGTCGCGACGAGCCCCGCCTACCTCAACGCCCTCACGGGCGGTGGCGTCCACGTCGTGACGACCAACGACTTCCTCGCCGAGTACCAGTCGGACCTCATGGGCCGCGTCTACCGCTTCCTGGGCCTGACGAGCGGCTGCATCCTGTCCCGGCAGGATCCGGCGACGCGCCGCGAGCAGTACGCCGCCGACATCACGTACGGCACCAACAACGAGTTCGGCTTCGACTACCTGCGCGACAACATGGCCTGGTCCAAGGACGAGCTGGTCCAGCGCGGCCACCACTTCGCGATCGTCGACGAGGTCGACTCGATCCTCATCGACGAGGCCAGGACGCCGCTCATCATCTCGGGCCAGGCCCAGGGGGACGTGAACCGCTGGTTCGCCGAGTTCGCACGGCTCGTCAAGCGGCTCGACGTCGGGGACGACTACGAGGTGGACCACAAGAAGCGCACCATCGGCGTCCTGGAATCCGGGATCGAGAAGGTCGAGGACCACCTCGGCATCCACAACCTCTACGAGGCGGCCAACACGCCGCTCATCGGCTTCCTCAACAACGCCATCAAGGCCAAGGAGCTCTTCATCCGCGACAAGGACTACGTCGTGATGAACGGCGAGGTCCTCATCGTCGACGAGCACACCGGGCGCACGCTCGCCGGCCGCCGCTACAACGAGGGCATGCACCAGGCGATCGAGGCCAAGGAAGGCGTCGAGATCAAGGCCGAGAACCAGACCATGGCCACGGTCACGCTGCAGAACTACTTCCGCCTCTATTCGAAGCTCTCCGGCATGACCGGCACCGCGACGACCGAGGCCGCCGAGTTCATGGGCACCTACAAGCTCGGCGTCGTGGAGATCCCCACCAACAAGCCGATGCAGCGCAAGGACCAGTCGGACCTGATCTACAAGAACGAGATCGCGAAGTTCGAGGCCGTCGTGAAGGACATCGTCGAGCGGCACGGCGCCGGGCAGCCGGTCCTCGTGGGCACGACGAGCGTCGAGAAGAGCGAGTACCTCTCCCGCAAGCTCGCGAAGGAGGGCGTGCGGCACGAGGTCCTCAACGCCAAGCAGCATGCGCGCGAGGCCGCGATCATCGCCCAGGCCGGCAAGAAGGGCGCCGTCACGGTCGCCACCAACATGGCCGGCCGCGGCACCGACATCATGCTCGGCGGCAACGCGGAGTTCCTCGCGGTCGCGGAAATGCAGCGCCGCAACCTGGATCCGCAGGAGGACTCCGAGGAGTACGAGAAGGTGTGGGACTCGGTCTTCGAGAAGGCCAAGGCCGAGGTGGACGCCGAGGCCGAGGAGGTCCGCGCCTTCGGCGGCCTCTACGTCCTGGGCACGGAACGCCACGAGTCCCGCCGCATCGACAACCAGCTGCGCGGCCGCTCCGGCCGCCAGGGCGATCCGGGCGAGTCCCGCTTCTACCTGTCCATGACGGACGAGCTGATGCGCCGCTTCAACGCCAACGCCGCCCAGCGCATCATGAACAACCCGTCGCTGCCGGACGACATGGCGCTGGAGTCGAAGCTCGTCTCGAAGGCCATCGAGACCGCCCAGGGGCAGGTCGAGTCGACGAATGCCGAGCAGCGCAAGAACGTGCTGAAGTACGACGACGTCATGAACCGGCAGCGCGAGGCCATCTACGGGGACCGGCGCCGGATCCTCGAGGGCGACGACCTGCACGGCAAGGTCGCCCACTTCCTGGAGGACGTCGTCACCGCCATGGTCAAGGAGGCCACGACCGAGGGCCACTCGGACGATTGGGACCTCGAGCAGCTCTGGACCAACCTCAAGCAGCTCTACCCCGTCTCGATCACGATCGACGAGGTGGTCGAGGAGGGCGGCGGCCGGGGGAACCTGACCGCGGAGCTCCTGCACGAGGAGATCCTGTCCGACGCCCGCCTGCAGTACGAGGCGCGCGAGGAGAAGGTCGGCGAGGCGAACATGCGCGAGCTCGAGCGCCGCGTGGTCCTGAGCGTCATCGGGCGCAAGTGGCAGGAGCACCTCTACGAGATGGACTACCTCAAGGAGGGCATCGGCCTGCGCGCCATGGCCCAGCGCGATCCGCTGGTCGAGTACCAGCGCGAGGGCTACGTCATGTTCCAGACCATGATGGAGTCGATCCGCGAGGAGAGCATCGGCTTCCTGTTCAACCTCGAGGTCCAGGTGGCCGAGCCGGCGCCCGTGTCCCTGCCCGGAGTCACCGACGGCCGATCCGCGACCCTGGCGCCGACGCTGTCGACGCCGGGGCTCGAGGCGCCGGCGAAGCCCGCGAGCCTGCAGTACACCGCTCCGAGCGAGGACGGCGGAGCCAGTACACGCGTCGAGCGCTCGGCCCAGGAGGCCCCGGCCGGCAACCGCGCCGAGCGGCGCGGCAAGAAGGGCAAGCGCGGCTGAACCGCGGCGCGGAGCGGCCCCGGTGCCCACGGCAGGCCGTGGATGCCGGGGTCGCGGTGCGTCCGGGCACTTGCGCGCAGGGGAGAGGCCGCTAGCCGAGCTCGAGCGCGGAGACCCTCCACTGTCCCCGCCGCTGCTCGATCCGCAGCGCGGCGGCTCGGAACCGCTGGCGTTCGGTGACCACGAGCGAGGCCTCGTACACGCCGTCGGCGACGCGGCAGATCCTGGTCCGCGTCACGGCCGTGCCGCGTCGCTGCAACGCGTCGGAACCCGCCCGTGCCGCGTGGCACAGCTCCGCCCGCTCCCGCACCTTGTCCATGACCGCCGGCTCGAGCCAGCGGGACAGCTGCGCCACGGGCCGGAGTCCGGACAGCGACTCGAAGGCCACTTGCCCGACGAGGCGGGCGATCGTCGCGATCTGGCGGTTCTCGGCGCGGCGCTCGAGCTCCGCAGCCCGGGCCCGCTCCCGGGGTGGGGCGCCGCCCGCTGCGGAGCCGCCGGCGAGCGGCGAGGCGGCCGGACGCCGGGTCAGCAGGTCCTCGAAGCGGCGCGGGTGCCGCCCGCCCGGGGCGGATGACGGGGCCGCCTGGAGGCGCCGCGCGGTGATCTTGCGGGGTTCGGGGGTGCTGCTCATGATTCGCTCCTTGCGTTCTCCGGCCGGGCCGGCGGTTGGATGACGTCGATGCTTGTCGTGGGACCCGCGGGTGGGGCCAGCGTGTCTAGCGTCCGGGGCGCATCAGGATGGTCCCCACGGCCAGGAGGTCGGGATTCGGGCCGATCGTCGACTGGTTGGCCCGGTACCAGCGCGGCCATTCCCTCGCGATCTCGGCCTCGCTCGCCTCGGGACCGATGCTCCGGGCGGCGATGCTCCAGAGGGTGTCGCCCGCGAGGACGACGACGGTGCCCTCCTCCGCCGTCCGCTGCCCGCTGCCGAGCGCCGGACCGAGGGGAGCCGCGGGCCGCTCGGCACGCCAGGCGGGGTCCGGTGCCGTCGCGGGCATCGCCGCGCGGACGGTCGGGGGATGTTCGGCCGAGCGCGCCTCCCACGCGGGGGACGGGGCTCCCGTGGAGGCCGGCCGCTCGGCGCCCCACGCTGGCGACGGGGCGGCGGGGACGGCCTGCGCCGCGGGGGCGACGAGGAGGTTGGCGCCGAGGACGACGGCGGCCAGTCGCCGCACGTGGGCGGGGGCGGCGCGGCCCAGGCTTCCGGCCACGCGGAGGTGCCCGGCCCGCTGGAGGAGCACCGCGGCGACGGCCGCGGCCGCGCTCAGGACCCACCACGCGAGCACGGACAACCCCAGGGCCGAGACGGCCAAGGCGGCGCCCTGCTCGAAGCGGTCCCACGAGGTGGCCGCCTCCCGGCCGGAATCGTGCAGCGAGGCGCCGCTGAGGAGCAGGAGGATCCCCAGGGCCAGGAACGCCCCGGTGTACCCCGCATCCCGTATCCACGTCCGATCGGCCATTGCCGCCCCCTTGATGTCATTTGATCGCATTTGATGTTGATGCCTTCGTATCATTGCACTTGCCTCAACCAGCTGTCTAGTCCCGGGGATGGAGGAACTCGCTAGGCTGGTCCCATGAGATGGGATTCCCTGTTCGCCGACCTGGAGGCGCAGCTGAACGGCGAGGCGGCGCGCGACCGCGTCGTCGAGATCCAGGAAATGGTCCGCGTCGAGCGCTCGCAGCTCCCGATCGCCGGGCGGCTCGCGGGACACGAAGGCGGACTGGTCACGGTCGTGGCGCTGGGCGGCCTGCGGCTTCAGGGCACCCTGCGCCACGTGGGCGAGGGCTGGCTCGCAATCGAATCGGGTGCGGGGGAGTACCTCCTGCCGACGCCCGCGCTGCGCAGCCTCGAGGGAGTGGGTGCCCGCGTGGCGCCGGAGGGACCCCGCCGCTCCAAGGTCAGCCTGCGGATGGCCCTGCGCGCCGTCGTCCGGGACCGGGCCGTCGTCGTCCTGCACTCCCGCGACGGGGATGTCCTCGGCACCGGGACGCTGGACCATGTCGGGACGGATTACCTGCAGCTCGCCGTCCATGACGCCTCCGAGTACCGCAGATCGCCCGAGGTGCGGTCCACGCTCCTGGTTCCCCTCGGGGCGCTCGCGGCCCTGCGGCGCATCGCCTGACCCCGCGCGTCCACAGCCGGACCCGCTCCGGTTGGTGGATTGCCGCCTTGACCAATAAAGTCGATGCATGAAGCCGGCGTGTCGCCGTGCTGACAAGTCAGGGCAACGGACGCGCGTCCGGGAAACAGGGGGAAGGCCGTGTCGTCTGCAGGCAAGGCGGAGAACGAGGCGCGCAGGCTGCGCCGCCCGGGGTGGCGCGATCCGCGTCTGCTGGTCGGCATCCTGCTCATCGCCGCGTCGGTCGCCGGGGTCGTCGCCCTCGTCTCCTCGCTCGACCGCACCGCGCCGGTGTTCGTCGCCAAGGAGGACATCTCCCTGGGGGAGAAGATCGACCCCTCCCGGCTGACCGTCGCCGACGTCCGGCTCGACGGGCTCGAGGACGGCTACCTGCCCGCCGGCGACGCCTTGGACGGGCTCCAGGCCACCGAGCTGATCCGGGCCGGCGAGCTCGTGGCGCGCGGAGCCGTCGGCCGCCACGACCCCGGCAACCGCAAGCCCGTGACCATCGAGGTCGCCCAGTCCCTGCCACAGGCCGTGGTCGCCGGCAGCCGCGTGGACATCTGGGCCTCGACCCGCGACCGGGCCGCCAACGCCTACGCCGAACCCGAGCTCGTCCTGCCCGCCACGGAGGTCGCGGCGATCCGTCCCCTCGAGAGCGGCTTCGGCGCGAGCGACGGCGTCGTGCTCGAGGTGCTCGTCGAGGACTCGCGGCTCGGCGGCCTCCTCGGCGTCCTCGCCAACGACGCCCGCGTCACCGTGGTGTTCAACCCGACCGGGGAGGAACCGTGACCGTCTCGGTCGCCCTGTGGGCCGACGAGCTCGGCCTCGGCGACCGCATCGAGGCCCTGCGCGGCCGCGTGACCGTCGTCCGCAGGACCGACGAGCTGGCCGAGATCGCGGCGCTCGCCGAGTCCGGACTCGCCGATGCGGCGCTCCTGGCCGGGCCGGCCAGCGAGGTCGAGGCGCCCCTCGTCGACGCGCTCACGGGGCTCGGTGCCACCGTCGTCGTCCTCGTCGACGACGACGGGGAACGGGCGCGGCTCGCCGGCCTCGGTGCGCACTGCCTCCCCGTGGAGGCGGACGAGCATGCCGTGACGGAGCTCCTCGAACAGGAGGCCGGCCGCGGTCCGGGCCCCGTGGCGGCCGCCGGGCACCGGCCCGGGGACCGCGATGGCGCCCGGGCCGAACGCCCGAAGGGCCGGATCGTGGCGGTCTGGGGTCCCACGGGGTCCCCGGGCCGCACCACCGTCGCGGTCAACTTCGCCGTGGAATCGGCGCAGGCCGGCCGGAGCGTCCTGCTCGTGGACGCCGACACCTACGGCGCGAGCGCCGGCGTGCACCTCGGTCTGCTCGACGAGTCCGCGGGAGCGGCGCAGCTCTGCCGGCTCGCGGACCAGGGCGTCCTGGACGCGGCCGGCTTCGAGCGCGCGTGCCCGGTCGTCGCCGTCGCCGGAACGCGGCTGCGCATCGCCACGGGGCTGCCCCGGGCCCAGCGCTGGCCCGAGCTGCGCGCGGCCGCCCTCGGGCGCGTCCTCGACTTCGCCCGCCGCCAGGTCGATCTCGTCGTCGTCGACACGTCCGCCTACCTGGAGCTCGACGAGGACCTGAGCTTCGACACCGCCGCGCCGCAGCGCAACGGCGCGGCCCTGGCGGTCCTCGAGGCCGCGGACGAGGTCGTGGCCGTGGGCCAGGCGGACAGCGTCGGCGTGCCGCGGCTGATCAAGGCGCTCGAGGCGCTGCAGGAGGTACTGCCGACGGTCCGCCCGAACATCGTCTTCAACAAGGTCAAGGGCGCCGCCCTCGGTCGCAAGCCCGAGCGCCAGCTCCGCGAGACGTGGGAGCGCTTCGGCCCCGGGCTGCCCATCACGGGCTGGTTGCCATGGGATCCCGACGCCGTCGACGCGGCCCTGCTGGCCGGCAGCGCCCTCGCCGAGTCGTTCCCCGACAGCCGCCTGCGGGCCGCGATCGCGGGCCTCGCCGGACACGGCGTCCAACGCCGCGTGGGCGCGTTCCGGCGCTGAGCGGGACGGGGGCCGGAGGGGATGTGACCCAGCCGCCGCAGGACGTTAGGCTTGCCCTTGTACATGACCGCAACGGCGCGGTCGACATCCTTCTACGGAGGCGTTCTTTGATGTCGTCGGGGTCCAGCATGGCCACAGGGTTTATCGCTGAAACACTCACTCCCACCTTTGTTGACACCTACTACGGCCACTTGGCGGACGAGGATGCGCGGGCCTATCCTCCCGGTGAGCTCGAGTCGCGCGTCGGGGCGCACCTCGAGACCGGCTTCGCGCGGCCCCGCGGCGCGGCCCGCGTCGCGATCGGAACGCACGGCTCTACGTCCGTCGTCTACGTGGTCACCGACGACATGCCCTTCCTCGTCGACTCGGTCACGGCCGAGCTGGTGCGGCAGAAGCAGGCCATCAACCTCGTCGTCCACCCCGTCTTCATCGCCCGCCGCTCCGACGGCGACGGCAGCCTGACGCGCCTCGAGGCCGTCGCGACCGCCAATCCGATCTCCAGCGGCGACACGGCCGCCCTGCCGAACCTCGCGCGCTTTATGACCGACGGCGACGGCCACTCCCAGATCGAGTCCTGGATCGCCATCGAGATCGGCGGCGAGCCGACCTCCGAGCAGGCCGCCGCGCTCGTCGAGGGCCTCGAGTCCGTCCTCGAGGACGTGCGCGTCTCCGTCGAGGACTGGCGCGCCATGCGCGCCAAGGCCCATGAGATCGCCGATTCGCTCGGCTCGGTCCGCGGAGGAGAGGACATCCCCGACCTGCGCAGCGCCGTCGAGCTGCTGCGCTGGCTCGACGACGGGAACTTCACCTTCCTCGGCTACCGCGAGTACGACCTCGCCTCCGAGGACGGCGAAGACGTCCTGCGCGTGCGCCAGGAGAGCGGCCTCGGCATGCTCCGGAAGCCGCCGTCGTCCGGGCTCATCCAGCACCTGACCGAATCCGGGCGCGCCAAGGCCCGCGAGAAGCGGGCCCTCGTCATCACGAAGGCCAACTCGCGCTCGACCGTGCACCGCGGCGTGTACCTCGACTACATCGGCGTCAAGAGCTTCGACCCCGAGGGCAACGTCAACGGAGAGCGCCGCTTCATCGGGCTCTTCGCCTCGAGCGCGTACACGCGCTCGGTGCGCAGCATCCCCGTCGTGCGGGAGAAGGTCGACGCCGTCCTGAAGGCCTCGCGCTTCGCGCCCGACTCGCACTCGGGCAAGGACCTGCTGACGATCCTCGAGTCCTACCCCCGCGACGAGCTGTTCCAGATCGAGATCCCGGACCTGCTCGAGACCGTCCTCGGGATCCTGCGCCTGCAGGAGCGCCGCCGCACGAGCCTGTTCCTGCGGCCGGACATCTACGGGCGCTTTATGTCCGCGCTCGTGTTCCTGCCCCGCGACCGCTACACGACCGCGGTCCGCCTGCGGATCGAGGAGGAGCTGAAGAAGGCCTTCTCCTCCGAGACGGTGGACTACGAGGTGCGGATGAGCGATTCCGCGCTGGTCCGCCTCTTCTACCGCATCCGCCTGCCCCGCGGTGGATCCGTCCCGGCGATCGGCCGGGCGGAGCTGGAGCCGCGGCTCGTCCGCGCCGTCCGCTCCTGGTCCGAGGGCATCGACGAGGCCGTCCGCGGCTCCTACGGCGGCGCGGAGGCCACGACGCTGTCCCGGCGCTGGGCGGAGGCCTTCCCGGCCGCCTACCGCGTCGACTTCGAGATCGAGGACGCGCTCGAGGACATCGAGCGGTTCGCGGCCCACGACGACCCCGCGCATGCGGGGCCCGTCGTCAAGGTCTACGTGCCCGCCGCGGCACGGCGCGGCCACGGGATCGACGCGCGGCTCAAGCTCTACCTGGCCGAACCGCTCTCGCTGACCCGGATCCTGCCCGTGCTGGGCAACCTCGGCCTCGAGGTGGTGGACGAGAAGCCCTTCGAGATCTCCCGCGGCGACGGCCGCAGCTTCCACTTGTACGACCTGGGCCTGCGCTACCCCGACGGCGCGGATCCGCTCGCGACGCAGGAGCTGCTCGCCGAGGCCTACGGTGCGGTCTCGCTGGGCCTGGCCGAGTCGGACGGCTTCGACCGGCTGATCCTCAAGGAAGGACTGCGCTCGCGGCAGGTCGCGATCCTGCGCAGCTACGCCAAGTACCTCCGCCAGCTGGGGATGGCCAACTCCTACGGCTTCATCGCCGACACGCTGCTGGCCAACCCCGAGGTCGCCAAGGGCCTCGTCGCGCTCTTCGAGTCCACGTTCGACCCCGGGCTCGACGACGCCGACCGCGCCGGGCGGATCGCCGCGGCGCGGGACGGACTCGACGCCGCGCTGGAGCAGGTGCCCACCCTGGACGCGGACCGCCTCCTGCGGCGCTTCGTCAACGTCATCGACGCGACGCTGCGCACGAACTACTTCCAGGGCGCCGTCCACCTCGCCTTCAAGATGTCCCCGGCACGGATCGACGGCGCGCCGTTCCCCCGGCCCAAGTACGAGATCTGGGTGTACTCCCCGGTGGTCGAGGGCGTCCACCTGCGATTCGGCGAGGTGGCCCGCGGAGGACTGCGCTGGTCCGACCGGCGCGAGGACTTCCGCACCGAGATCCTGGGCCTGGTCAAGGCGCAGATGGTCAAGAACGCCGTGATCGTCCCCACGGGGGCCAAGGGCGGCTTCTTCGCGAAGCAGCTCCCGGACCCGGCGGTGGACCGGAACGCCTGGATGGAGGCGGGCAAGGCCGCCTACCGGATCTTCATCCGCGCGCTGCTCGAGATCACGGACAACATGGTCGCCGTGGACGGGGTCGAGACCGTGGTCCCGCCGCGCGACGTCGTGCGGCTCGACGGCGACGACACCTACCTCGTCGTCGCCGCGGACAAGGGAACGGCGAGCTTCTCCGACATCGCCAACGAGATCTCGCTCGAACTGGGCCACTGGCTCGGCGACGCGTTCGCCTCCGGAGGCTCGATCGGCTACGACCACAAGGCCATGGGCATCACGGCCCGCGGCGCGTGGGAATCCGTCCGCCGCCACTTCACCGAGCTGGACCTCGACACCCAGTCCGAGGAGTTCACGGTCGTCGGCATCGGTGACATGAGCGGCGACGTCTTCGGCAACGGCATGCTGCGCTCGCGCCACATCAAGCTCGTCGCGGCGTTCGACCACCGGCACATCTTCCTCGACCCGGACCCCGATCCCGAGGCGTCCTTCGTCGAGCGGGAGCGGCTCTTCGCCCTGCCCCGCTCGAGCTGGGAGGACTACGACGCCGCGCTGCTCAGCGCCGGCGGCGGCATCTACCCGCGCCACGCCAAGACGATCCCGGTCTCCGACGAGGTCCGGGCCGTGCTCGGGCTCCCGGACGGCACGACGTCGCTGACCCCGCCGGAGCTGCTCCGCTCCATCCTCGCCGCGCCGGTCGACCTCCTCTACAACGGCGGCATCGGCACCTACGTCAAGGCATCGGCGGAGACCCACGCCGAGGTCGGGGACCGCGCCAACGACTCGATCCGCGTCGACGGCTCCCAGCTGCGCGCCCGCGTCGTGGGGGAGGGCGGCAACCTGGGCATGACCCAGCTCGGCCGCATCGAGGCCGCGCTCAACGGCGTCATCCTCAACACCGACGCGATCGACAACTCCGCCGGCGTCGACTGCTCCGACCACGAGGTGAACATCAAGATCCTCGTCGACCGGCTCGTCGCCGCCGGCCGGCTCGACGCCGCGGAACGCGCGGGCTTCCTCGCGTCCATGACGGACGAGGTCTCGCGGCTCGTGCTGCGCACCAACGTCGACCAGAACATCCTGCTCGTCAACGACAAGCAGAAGCTCACCGAGTGGTCCCCGAGCTTCGAACGGCTCATGGACTGGCTCGAGCGCTCGGCGGACCTGGACCGGGAGATCGAGTTCCTGCCGTCGTCGACCGAGCTGGAGGAGCGCCGTGCCGCCGGCCAGAGCCTGACGGCACCGGAGCTGTCCGTCCTCGTCGCGTACGCGAAGATCCAGCTCGCCACGGCCCTCGCGGCCGGCGACCTGGCCGACGACCCGTACTTCGACCGCACCCTGCTGGACTACTTCCCGCCGCAGCTGAGCGAGCGCTTCCCGGAGGAGGTGCTGGCCCACCCGCTGCGCCGGGAGATCATCTCGACGGTCGTCGCCAACGACGTCGTGAACCTCGGCGGCATCACGTACGCCTTCCGCACCATGGAGGAGACGAGCGCGCCCGAGGCCATCGTCGCGCGGGCGTTCACCGCGCTGCGCGAGATCTTCGACCTGGATTCCTTCATGGAGCAGGTCAAGGAGCTGCCGGCCCACTTCCCGACCGAGCGCTGGTGCCAGATCCAGCTGGACATGCGCCGCCTGCTGGACCGGGCGACGCGCTGGTTCATCGCCCACGTGGGCCGCGGCAGCTCGGTGCAGGAGGACATCGACGCGTTCCGCGAGACCGTCCTGGAGCTGCGCGCCGAGCTCGGCACGCTGCTCCGCGGCCGCGACGCCGCGCGCGTGGCCGAGTGGCGCGAGGAGGCGCTGTCCTGGGGACTGCCCGAGCCGCTCGCCGAGCGCTGGGCCCAGCAGTTCGAGAGCTACGCGCTGCTCGACGTCACGCTCGCGGCCCGCGAGGCCGGGCTGCCGGCCCGGGAGGTCGCCGAGGTCTACTACGTGGTCTTCGACCGCTTCGGCGTGGATCCGCTCCTCGAGCGCATCACCAAGCTGCCGCGCGGGGACCGGTGGGAGGCGCTGGCCCGTGCGGCCCTGCGCGACGACCTGTACTCGACCGCCGTCGACATCACCCAGGCCGCGATCGCCGCGGCGCCTGACGAGGCGGACCCCGTGGCGCGGCTCGAGGCGTGGGAGGAGCGCAATGCCGACAACCTCGGCCGCGTGAAGAGCATGTTCGACGAGGTCAACAGCCTCGAACGCGACGACATGGCCTCCCTGTCCGTGGCCCTGCGTCTGCTGCGCTCGATCGTCCGGAGGTAGCTTGGCCACGTTCACCGATCCCGTCCGGGAACACGCCGAGTTCGGGCCGGGCGACGAGGAATGGCTGCACCTCCTCGTCGGCGATTGGCAGCTCGTCGCCGACCTCGCGTTCGCCGACCTGGTGCTGTGGCACCCGGGCCCGGACGGGACCTACGTCGCGCTCGCGCACGTGCGGCCGTCGACGAGCCACACGGTGTTCCACACCGACTTCGTGGGCGAGCGGATCCGCATGGACCTCAAGCCCCTCGTCGACGAGGCCTTCCGCACGGGCGTCGTCCAGCGCGCGGGGGAGGACCACGACGGGATCGGGACCGGCATGCGGGTCGAGGCCGTCCCGATGCGGCGCAACGGGCGCTCGCTCGCCGTCGTCACGTGCCACTCGGACCTCGGCGGGACGCGCCTGCCCTCGCGGCTCGAGCTGACCTACCGCAAGTGCGCGCAGGACCTCTTGAAGATGTCCTCGCAGGGCCTGTGGCCGGACTTCTCGATGCCCACCGGTTCCCGCAGGGGCGCGCCACGCGTCGGCGACGGGATGATCCGGCTGGACGCCGACGGGATCGTGCAGTACGCGAGCCCCAACGGGGTCTCCGCGTACCGGCGCCTCGGCGGCATCGACGGGCTCGAGGGCCGCTCGCTGGCCGAGGTCACGACGGGGCTGCTCAAGGACCGCCGGCTCGTGGACGAGTCGCTTCCGCTCGTCGTCACGGGCAAGATGCCGTGGCGCACGGAGGTCGAATCGCGCGGCGTGAGCCTGTCGCTGCGCGCCATCCCGTTGCGGGACGGCACGACGCGCTACGGGGCGATCGTGCTGTGCCGCGACGTGACGGAGTTGCGCCGCCGCGAGATGGAGCTCGTGTCCAAGGACGCCACGATCCGCGAGATCCACCACCGCGTGAAGAACAACCTCCAGACGGTGGCGGCGCTCTTGCGGATGCAGTCGCGGCGCATGCAGTCGGAGGAGGGCCGCCTGGGGCTGGACCAGGCGATGCGCCGGGTCGCGACGATCGCGCTCGTGCACGAGACCCTGTCGCAGGGGCTGACGCAGAACGTGGACTTCGACGAGCTGATCGACCGCCAGTTCAGGCTCGCGGCCGAGGTCGCCTCGCCGGGGCAGGTCGTGCGCACGGAGCGGACGGGCAGCTTCGGCGGCCTGCCGAGCGAGCTGGCCACGCCGCTCTCGCTCGTCATCAACGAGCTCGTCTCCAACGCCGTCGAACACGGGCTCGGGGAGCGGGACGGCACGGTCTCGCTGGGGGCCGAGCGGCGGACGGATCCGGATGGGACCCCCCGCCTCTCCGTCACGGTCGAGGACGACGGCGTGGGCCTCGACGGCCAGCCGGGCCACGAGGGCCTCGGCCTGCAGATCGTGCGCACGCTCGTGACCTCCGAGCTCGCCGGCAGCATCGCCTGGGCGAAGCGCCCCGGGGGCGGGACCCGCGTCGTCCTCGACCTGCCGGTCGCCGCGGCCTGAGCCGGGGGACGGCGCGGAGGACGACGCCGGGGCCGCGCCCGCGTGCCCGGGCGTCGGGCATGCGGCCCGGGCCTCCGCCCACCCACGACGCGCGGCGGGACGGCGACGCCACGCGACCCGGTTGCCGCGATCCGTGAAGGCGGGCCCCGACGCGCCGACGGCGGGGCTCCCGGGGGAGCCCCGCCGTCGTACGGGATCCAGCGGCCGGAGACGGCCCCAGGACCTACTTGAAGGTCTTCTGGTGCGCCAGGACGCTGGCCACGTAGCGCTTGGTGTCGCTGTACATGCCGTTGCGCTTCACGGAGCCGGCCCCCTGGTAGTAGGAGGCGATGCCGATCTCCTTCGTCGCGCTCGTGCGCTGCAAGGAGCGGATGATCGCGACGCCGGCCACGGCGTTGTCGTGCGGGTCGAGCAGGTCCAGCTGGCGGCCGACGAGCTGCGAGGCCCATTCGCCCGACGTGGGGATGACCTGCATGGCGCCGATCGCATTGGCCGGGGAGACCGCGGCCATGTTGAACCCGGACTCCTGGTAGGCGTGCGCGAGCGCGAGGGACGGATCGACGCCCATCGAGTTCGCAGTGCTGACGATGATCTGCTTCATCTGCTCGCGGTTGGGCAGATTGCGGGAGAGCAGCTCGTACTTGTTGTCGTTGGCCGACTTCACGGTGGACGCCGGGTACTTGTAGTGCAGGAACGTGCTCGGGACCAGCTGCGGCCGGGCCTCCGTGGAGGACGAGGACGTCGAGGAGACCGTGCCGCCGCTGATCGTGAGCTTGCGGCCCGGGTGGATGACGGTGGTGCTGCTGAGGTTGTTGGCCTGCAGGAGGACCGAGAGCGCGATGTTGTGCCGGGAGGCGATCCCGGAGAGCGTGTCGCCGGAGACGACGGTGTAGGTCTTGGCGGCCGGTGCGGGCGCCGCGGCCGCGGGGGCCTTGGCCGCCGGTGCCTTCGCCGCGGGGGCCGGGGTGGAGGACGCGGGGGCGTTGCCCACGGTCAGCTTCTGTCCGGGGCGGATGATGTCGGTGGCCTTGATGTTGTTCGCCGACAGGATCGTGGCGAGGGAGACCTTGTGGCGTGCCGCGATGTGGGAGAGCGTGTCGCCGGCGACCACGGTGTAGGTCTTCGCGGCCGGCGCAGCGGCCGGGGTGGCGGCCTTGGCCGCGGGGGCCGCGGTGGAGGTGCCCTTGAGCTTGATGACCTGGCCGGGGCGGATGATGTCCGTGGCCTTGATGTTGTTGGCCTTCAGGATCGTGGCGAGGGAGACCTTGTGGCGGGCCGCGATGTGCGAGAGCGTGTCGCCGCTGCGGACCACGACGCTCGCGGGCACCGAGGCGGCGACCGTCAGGCGGGTGGGAACGGCGGCCGCGACGCGGTCCGCGGCGATCCGCTGCTGCGCCGCGGCGATGTTGGCCGCGGACGCCGCCTTCGGGGCCAGGACCGTGGTCGTCGCGGGGGCGGCCGTGGCCGGCGCGGCGGCGAGCCCGGACAGGACGACGGCGGGGATCGCCGCGGCCGCGACGGCTCCGCTCATCCCGAGGGCGCGGTGGGTCCGGGTGCTGATCTGGTCTGGGCGTGTGGCACGCGGGTGAGCAGTGCGGGGCTCTGGCATGGAAGGGTCCTCTGTTCAGGGCGGCAGCGGCCGACCAGCCACCAGACGGCGCCAGGCAGGGCGCCAGTTGCCTGTGTGACCAGTGTTGCAAGTGTGACTTGAGAGAATCTACACGATGCACGGCTAACACAAAAGCCCGTTTGAACTGGTCATGGGGTGCATTCGGCGTGTTCAACGTCCCCGATGTGGCACCCTAAGGGGGTGAGTACTCTCGAAGAACGCGTCTCCGAATGGCTGTCCCTCCCCGAGGCCGCAGAGCAGCTGGGGCTTCCCCTGAAGAAGGTGCACAGCCTGATCGACGACCGCTCGGTCGTCGCGCACCGCATCGGCGACAACAAGATCCGGGCCATCCCCGCGGCCTTCATCCAGGACGGGCACCTCGTGGACAGCCTCAAGGGCACCATCACGGTCCTCGTGGACTCGGGCTTCAGCGGCGAGGAGCTGCTGGCGTGGCTCTTCACGGAGGACGAGTCGCTCGGCGGCAGTCCCATCCAGGCGCTGCGCGAGGGGCGGAAGACGGAGATCAGGCGGCGCGCCCAGGCCCTCGCCTGGTAGGACCCGCTGGCGGGCCTACTTGACCCGGGTGATGGCGGCCTCGCCGAGCGCGCGGAGCGCCGCGCGGTGGGCCTCGTCCACGGGCATGGCCTCGAGCGCGGCGAAAGCCTGCGCGGAGAGCCCGGCGATCGACGCCTCGGTGGCCTCCAGCGCTCCCGCCCCGCGCAGGATGTCCCGGAGCCTGGCGACCTCCCCGTCGGTGAGGTCCTCGGCGCCGAGCCGGGCGTTGATGAAGTCGCGGTCGGCGGGCGGGGACATCATGACCGCGTGGGCCACGAGCTCGGTCCGCTTCCCCTCGCGCAGGTCGTCGCCCGCCGGCTTGCCCGTCTGGGCGGGATCGCCGAAGACGCCCAGGATGTCGTCGCGCAGCTGGAACGCCTCGCCGAGCGGCAGCGCGTAGGCGGAGTACGCGGCGAGCAGCTCGTCGGAGGCCCCGGCCAGGGCGCCGCCCAGCAGCAGGGGGTTCTCGGCCGAGTACTTCGCCGACTTGTAGCGCAGGATGCGCCGTGCGCGGCCGGCCGCCTCGGCGGGATCCTGCGACGGGCCTGCCGACTCCTCCAGGACGTCCAGGAACTGGCCGGCCATGACCTCGGTGCGCATGCGGTCGAAGATCTCCCGGGCCGCCGGGCGCAGGGGATGGATGGTCCCGAACAGCTGTTCGCTGAAGGACAGGCAGAGGTCCCCGGCCAGCACGGCCGCCGCCTCGCCGAAGCGGCCGGCATCGCGCTGCCACCCGCTGCCGCGGTGGATCGCCTCGAAGCGCCGGTGCATGCTGGGGCGGCCGCGGCGGGTGTCGGAGCGGTCGATCAGGTCGTCGTGGATCAGCGCCGCGGCCTGGAAGAGCTCGAGCGCGGCCCCGGCCTGGACGATGAGCGGATCGCCCGGATCGCCTCCGGCGCCGGCGAAGCCCCAATAGGCGAAGCGGGGGCGCATCCGCTTGCCCCCGCGCACGAGTTCCTGCAGGCCCACGATGAGTTCGCCGGCCGGTTCCGCGATGTCCCGGATGGCCCGCAGCTGCCCGTCGAGGAACGCCGTCAGGGCGCCGTCGACCGCCTCGGCGTAGCGGGAGGCATCGGGCCGGGGGAGTGTGGTGTCCACGGAGGGGTCGCTCATGTCATCCATCTGCCTCAAGGGTGGGACGCCCCGCGGGGGCCGGGCATCGTACCCCTCTACTGTAGCGATCCGTTTCCGTCGGGGGCCGCGCCTACCATGGGAGGATGACCGGAACCGAGCGACTCCGCGCCGTCCTGCACGTGGACATGGACGCGTTCTTCGTCTCGGTCGAGCTCCTCGACCGCCCCGAGCTGCGGGGCCGCCAGGTCATCGTGGGGCACCCGGCGGGCCGCTCCGTGGTCCTCTCGGCCTCCTATGAATGCCGGGCGCTCGGAGTGCGCTCGGCCATGCCGATGGCGGTCGCCCTGCGGCTCGCGCCCCACGCCGTTGTGCTCGAGCCACGGCATGCGGGCTACTCGGCGGTGTCACGGCGCATCATGGACCTCTTCCGAGAGATCACGCCGCTCGTGGAGCCGGTCAGCGTCGACGAGGCCTTCCTCGACGTCACGGGGAGCCAGCGGAGGCTGGGGCATCCCGCGGCCATCGGGACGCTCATCCGGCGCCGGCTGAGGGACGAGCTGGGCCTGCCGGCCAGCGTGGGAGTGGCGCGGAACAAGTTCGTGGCCAAGGTGGCCTCCACGCGTGCCAAGCCGGACGGGCTCCTCGTGGTGGAGCCGGCGCGCACGGTCCAGTTCCTCCAGGCCCTTCCCGTGACGGCGCTGTGGGGCGTCGGGGCGAAGACGGCGGCCGTCCTCGAACGCGCCGGCCTGGCGACCGTCCGGGACCTCGCCCAGATGCCGCGCCCGGCCCTGGAGAAGATGCTCGGCGTCCAGGGGGCCCACTTGCACGACCTCGCCTGGGGGCTCGACGACCGGGCGGTCGAACCCGTGCGGGAGGAGAAGAGCATCGGCGCCGAGGAGACGTTCGCCGAGGACACGCGCGAGGCCGGCCGGCTGCACCGGGAGCTCCTGCGGCTCTCGCACCGCGTGGCCGAGCGCCTGCGGGATGCGGGGCGCGAGGCCGGCACCGTGGCCCTGAAGCTTCGCTACGCCGACTTCTCGACGCTCTCCCGCAGCCGTCGACTCACCCAGCCCACGGACTCGGCGGCGGAGATCGGCGCCGCCGCGCGGGGCCTGCTGGACTCGCTCGCCCCGCTGCCCCAGGCCGTGCGGCTGATTGGTGTGCGGGCCGAACAGCTGCACGAATCGGGCGGCGCCTACCAGCTCACGTTCAACCGCAGCGACGCCAACTGGCGCCAGGCCGAGGCCGCCATGGACCAGGTGCGGGCCCGGTTCCCCGGACAGCGCGTCCGCCCCGCGGCCCTGTTGCCGGACGGGGAGGGCACCCCCGGCGGTCCTTCCCCCACGGACCCCGTCCGGGGGGACGAGGGGACGGGCTGACGCGGTGCGGGGCCGCCGGCTGCGCCGGCGGGGTCCTTCGACTACCGCGGGGGACGGATCCGGGACTATCCTTGAGGAACCAGCAGGAACCCCGTCACATACGGGGGGATTGACCGGCCGGAACAACACCGGCGGGAACGACGTTGAATAGGGTAAGGGGCCGTAGGCGGCCCGCACGCCACCAGGGGAACGGGGAAGGGACCATGCCGCTTTCCGAACACGAGCAGCGCCTGCTCGAGCAGTTGGAGAAGCAACTGCATGAGGACCACCGCTTCGCGTCGTCCATGAAGTCCAACACGTCCCCGGGCGGGTATTCGACCCGCAACATGGCCATTGGCGCGCTGCTGGCCGTCGTGGGCATCGTCGTCCTGATCCTGGGCGTTTCGAGCCAGTGGATCCCGGTCGGAGTCGTCGGCTTCGCCTTGATGTGCGGAGGCGTCTACATCGCCGTTTCGCGCAACGCGCTCGGCGGCGGCTCGAAGGCCCCGAAGAACGCGGGCGCCAAGAGCTCCTTCATGGCGGACCTCGAATCGCGCTGGGACGCGCGCCGCCGCGACGACCAGTAACCCCGGGCGTCCGGGCCCCAGGGCGCGGTCGTAGAGCAGACGGAAGGCAGGACCCGACGGGTCCTGCCTTCCGTCGTCTCCGGGTGACTTGGCACCCCGCCACGGCTTCCTCCACCTTCCGCCGCGGGTCCGCCGCTCCCCGGCCCGGACTCCTCCACTTCCCACCACGGGTGACTCCGCACCCCGCCACGGGTCCCTCCCTTTCCCACCACGGGACCCTCCACTTCCCTCCCCGGAGGGCCCGATGCCGCCCTCCGGGGCCCCAGGGGGCTCCTGCGAGCCGCGATGTGCGGCACCGGGATCCCTGGTGCGCCCGGCCGGCGCGAAATTCCCTCCACTTCCCACCACCTCGATTCATCCGCGGAATCACGCGGATCCGGACTGCGATTCGGTGGATAAACGCCCCGGATGGCGTTGACAGTGGTGCGTTGTGGAGTAAAGTGGGGGACAGAAGAGGGCAGTGGAGGTGTAGGGCACGAGTTGGACCCCTGAATCAGAAGGCGGTGGGCATGTTCCTAGGGACATACACGCCGCGTCTTGATGAAAAGGGCCGGCTCATCCTTCCGGCGAAGTACCGCGACGAACTGGGCAACGGCCTGGTGCTGACGCGGGGCCAGGAACGGTGCATCTACGTCTTCAGCCAGCGGGAGTTCGAACGGGTGCATGAGCAGATGCGGCAGGCGCCCTTGTCCTCCAAGCAGGCGCGGGACTACATCCGCGTGTTCCTCTCCGGCGCTTCCGACGAGATGCCGGACAAGCAGGGGCGGGTCACCATTCCGCCGTCGCTTCGTTCTTACGCCGGACTCGACCGTGACGTCACGGTCATCGGGGCCGGTACGCGGGCCGAGATCTGGGACACCGAATCCTGGAACGCGTACCTGGAACAGCAGGAGAACTCGTTCTCCGAGACCGACGAAGAGATCCTCCCGGGGATCTTCTAGGACCCAGGCAGGGGTCCTGGAAGGACTTGGACGAGATCTCCAGCCGCCCGAGGCGCCCTCCTGGCTCACCTTCCCCGGAGCCAGGCGGAACGCAGCGGAGCGGAGGGGGATCTGGTCCAAGTCCAGGCAGGGCAGGCAGGCAGTGACACGTGTGAAAGGGGATGGGGCATGGCCGACGACGACGCACCACGCCCCACGTCCGAGCGGCACGTACCCGTGCTGCTCGAGCGCTGTGTAGGGCTCCTCGCGCCATCGATCCAGGCAGGGATCGCGGAGCGCGGGCGGGCCGTCGTCGTGGATTGCACGCTGGGCATGGGCGGGCACTCCGAGGCGATGCTGCAGCGCTATCCCGGACTCCATCTGGTCGGCCTCGACCGCGACGAGCAGGCGCTGGCCCTCGCCGGGGCGCGCCTCGCGCCGTTCGAAGCGCGGACCGACCTGGTCCACGCCGTCTACGACGAGGTCCTGGACGTCGTCGAGGACCTCGGCTTCGGTTCCGTCGACGGGATCCTCTTCGACCTCGGCGTCTCCTCGCTGCAGCTCGACGAACGCGACCGCGGATTCGCCTACTCCTACGACGCCCCCCTCGACATGCGGATGGACACCTCCACCGGGCAGACCGCCGCGGACGTCGTCAACGACTACAGCGAGGCCGATCTCGTGCGGATCATCCGGGCCTGGGGCGAGGAGAAGTTCGCCGGGCGCATCGCCGCCTCGATCGTGCGCGAGCGGGCCGAGGCGCCGATCACGACGACCGGCCGGCTCGTCGAGGCCATCCGGTCCGTCGTCCCCGCGGCCGCCGCGCGCACGGCAGGCCATCCCGCCAAGCGCACGTTCCAGGCCCTGCGGATCGAGGTCAACGAGGAGCTCGACGTCCTCGACCGCGCCATCCCGGCAGCCATGGACGCCGTCCACGTCGGGGGACGCGTCGTCGTGATGAGCTACCACTCCCTCGAGGACAAGACGACCAAGCGCCACTTCGCCGCCGGGTCCCGCTCCTCGGCACCTGCCGGCTTCCCCGTGGAGCTGGAAGAGCACAAGGCGCGTTTCAAGACCCTCACGAAGGGCACAGAGCAACCCACGGCCGAGGAGATCGGCCAGAACCCCCGGGCCGCCTCAGCGAGGCTCCGGGCCGTCGAACGAATCCTGAGGAGGAGATGACCATGGCCGTCCAGACCGCCGAACGCGTCCACGAGCGTCCCCAGCATCCGGCCATGGTCGACGGAAGCGCCGCCTTGGCCGCCGTCCCGACCGCTCCGCCCGTCGCGGCGCCCGAGGCCCCGGCCCGGACGCCGCTCTCCATCGTTCCCGCCGCCGTCCGGAACCGGCGGATGCCCTTCATCGCGCTGTGCTTCAGCGTGCTGCTCGCGGCGCTCGCCTCGGTCCTGGTCCTCAACGTCCAGGTCGCGAGCGGGCAATACGAGCTCGTGGCACTGCGGGGGACCGAACAGACGCTCGCCCAGGAGAACGAGGCTCTGGCCCAGCAGGTGCAGAACCTCGAGGCCCCGCAGAACCTCGCGGCCCGGGCCTCCAAGCTCGGCATGGTCGTCCCCGGAGCGGTCGCCTCGATCGACCTCGGGACCGGGAAGGTCTCAGGTGTCGCTACGCCGGCCACCGAGGACACCACGGTAACGTCGAACGTGGCGCGGCCCGAGGCGCCGCAGACCGGCCTTCCGAAGGCCAAGGCTCCGGCCAGCGTCCCGGCCGCGGCCGCACCGGAGCACGCGGGATCCGCCGACGCGACGGACCCCTCGGGTGCCGAGGCACCGGCGGGAGCCGGCGCGGAAGCGGCGGCCCGGGAGGAGGCCTCCGACCGTCCCGCCTTCACCGAGGCGGAACTGAACGGGGGCTCGATCCCCGCACCCGCCCAGCAAGGGGCCGACTCGGGCGAATAGGCCGGTCCCCGCACCACGACAGCCGGATTCGACGCGAGGACACAGAACATGGCCAGGACCACCCCCCGGGGCAGTGTGAAGACCGCCCAGGACCCCTCGACGGGAACGCGGCGCCTGCGCGCCGGCCTCGCGATCGTCCTGGCGCTCATGGTCCTCGTCGGCGGACGGCTGTTCTTCGTCCAGGGCCTCGACCCGCAGGCCTATGCGCAGGCAGCGCTCGACAACCGCCTCAAGACCCAGCCGATCGCTCCCGTACGGGGCGACATCCTCGACTCCCAGGGGCGCGTCCTGGCCACGAGCGTCGTCCGCTACGACTTGGTCGCCGACCAGAAGTTCGTCAAGGACGTCTTCGCACGCAAGAACGCCGAGGACGGCACCCGGGAGGAGGTCGCGCTCGAGGACGGGATCGCCGAGCTGGCCGCCGTGCTGGGACGCGATGCCGACTCGCTCACGGCGGCCATCGTCCCCGCCGACCCGGCCAAGCCCAAGCGCTATTCCTACGTCGCCAAGGGCGTCACGCCCGAAGTCCGCAACGCCGCGATGAAGATCGGCCTGCCGGGCCTCGTGAGCGAGCAGCACAGCGAGCGGAACTACCCCAACGGCTCCGTCGCCGGGCCGATCATCGGCTTCCTCAGCGCGGAGAACAAGGCGGAGACCGGCATCGAGTCCGGGGCCGAGGGCCTCGAGCTCAGCCAGGAGTCCCACCTCGCCGGCACCGCCGGCTCCCGGACCTTCGAGGTCGGCGCCGACGGAGTCAGGATCCCGATGGCCACGCTCGAGGAGATCCCGGCCGTCGACGGCCAGGACGTGCGGCTGACCATCAACAACGACATCCAGTGGGCGGCGCAGGAGGCCGTCATGGCCAAGCGGAACCAGTTCAACGCCCAGTGGGTCAACGCCGTCGCGCTGGACATGAAGACCGGCCGCATCCTGGCCCTGGCCGACTCCACGTCGGTCGACCCGTCCGATCCCGGGGCCACGGACGCGCAGTTCCGCACCTCGACCACGGTGACCCAGGCGTTCGAGCCCGGCTCGACGGGCAAGCTGGCGACCTTCGCCGCGGCCCTCGAGGAGGGCGTCGTGACCCCCGAGGAGGAGTTCTCGGTCCCGAACTCCTACACGGTGCAGAAGGAGACCATCAACGACTCGCTCAAGCACGCCACCTACCCGATGACGGCGGCGGGCATCTTCGCCCGCTCCTACAACACGGGCACCGTCATGGTCGGGGAACGGCTCACCAACGAGCAGCGCTACGAGTGGTTCAAGAAGTTCGGCATCGGCAGCAAGCTGGACATCGGCCTGCCGAGCAACAAGGGCATCTTCGTTCCCCCCGCCGCGTGGGACCGCCGGCAGCAGTTCACGACGATGTTCGGCCAGGCCTACACGCAGACGGCCCTGCACACGGCCAAGATCTTTTCCACGATCGGCAACCACGGGCTCCAGGTCGAGCCGCGGCTCATCGACGCCTACATCGACCCCGACGGCACCGAGCACCCGGTCGAGGAGGCCGAGCCGCGCCGCGTCGTCTCGGAGGAGACCAGCGAGCAGATGCGCCGCATGATGGAGACCGTCGTGCTCGAGGGCACCGCCCAGGGAGCCGCCATCGAGGGCTACCGCGTGGGAGGCAAGACGGGCACCGGCCAGGCGGCGAGCCCGACCGGCGGCTACGACGGCCACACCAGCTCGTTCGCCGGGATGGTGCCGATCGACGATCCGCAGTACCTCGTCGTGGTCACGATGCACCGTCCGCAGGGCAATTGGCGCAGCTGGGGCGTGCAGGACACCTTCAAGTCGATCATGAGCCAGGTCCTGAACACGTACAACGTCCCGCCGTCCACGACGGAACCCGAAGGCTACAAGGTCTTCGTCGGCGACCAGCAGAAGTACTCCTGGGAATGAGCGGGATCCTGGACCCGCGGGAGGCCGAGCGGGCCTTCCGCCCCCGCGAGCCGCGCCCGTCCACCCTGGCCGAGGTCCTCGAGCGGTGCGCCGCCCGGGGCCTGGAGCTGGGGCTCGACGGCGATCCCGGCACCCCGGTGACGGGCGTCTGCCTCGATTCCCGGGCCGTCCTTCCGGGAGACGTCTACGTGGCGGTTCCCGGCGCCAACCGGCACGGGGCCGACTTCTGCGCACAGGCCGCCGAGGCCGGCGCGGTCGCGGCCCTGACGGACGACGACGGGGCCTCCCGGGCGCGGGACGCGGGACTCGCGGTCCTGCTCGCCCCGTCGGTGCGCGACGCCGTCGGAACGCTGGCCTCCGCCGTCTTCGGCACCGGGGAGGGGGGTCCTGCCCTCTACGGGGTCACGGGGACGAACGGCAAGACGACGACGAGCTACTTCATCCGCTCGCTCCTGAACCGGCTCGGCTCCGAGACGGGGCTCATCGGGACGATCGAGATCGCCGTCGGCCCGACACGCGTCCCCAGCGTGCTGACCACGCCGGAGGCCCCCCAGCTGCACGCGCTCATGGCGCGCATGCGCGAGGCAGGAATCGAGCGCGCCGCGATGGAGGTCTCCTCCCACGCGATCGACTACCGGCGCACGGCCGGGCTCGGCTTCGAGGTCGCCGGCTTCACCAACCTCACCCAGGACCACCTGGACCTGCACGGGGCCATGGAGGACTACTTCCTCACCAAGGCCCGGCTCTTCGAGCCCGGACGCTCCCGGCACGCCGTGGTCGTCGTCGACGATGACTGGGGCCGGCGCCTGGCCGAAGAGCGCCGGGCCGCGGGCGCCGGGCACACGTGGACGCTCGCCACGGCCGCCGACGCGCCCGACGCCGCCGACTGGACCGTCCGAGGGGTGCGCCCCTACGGACTCGGGCACGCCTTCGAGCTGCACGGACCGGGCGGCGCGGTCCTGCGCGCCCGCACGGGGCTGCCGGGACTCTTCAACGTCGCCAACGCGGCCCTGGCCGTCCTCATGGTCCATGCCTCCGGGATCGACGCGCCCCGGCTGCAGGGCATCCTCGATGACGGCGATCCGCTGACCGTCGAGGTCCCCGGCCGGATGCAGCTCGTCGGGACCCGTCCGAACGCCATCGTCGACTTCGCGCACAACGCCGATGCCCTGGAACGGGCGATCACCGCCGTCCGCGGTCCCGGACCGGATGCCCGCGTCGTCGTCGTCTTCGGCGCAACGGGCCAGCGCGACGTCGGCAAGCGGCCCGTCATGGGCGCCGTCGCCGCCCGCCACGCCGACGTGGTCATCGTCACGGACGACGATCCCCACGACGAGGAACCGGCCGGGATCCGCCGCGCCGTCCTCGACGGCGCCCTCTCGGCCATCGCCGCGGAAGGGCTGGCCTCCACGGCCTTCGAGTCCCACCCGCGCGCCGACGCGATCCGGGAAGCGGTGCGCCTGGCGCGCCCGCAGGACACGATCCTCGTCGCCGGCCGCGGCCACGAGGCCTGGCAGGAGGTCAAGGGCGTGAATCTGGCGCTTGACGACCGCGAAGAGCTCCGGGCCGCCCTGGCCGAGGCCGGCCGCGGAGCCGCCGGCGGCCCCGCCGGCGGCGACGGTGATTCAACCCGCGGCCCGGCGGCAGAGTAGAGTCCTCAGAGCCATGATTGAACTCAGCACAGCCGACATCACCGCCATCACGGGCGGGCGGGCCACGTCCACGGCCCGCCCCGACACCGCCGTCCTCGGCGTCGCCACGGACTCGAGGGAGTGCAGCACGGGCTGGCTCTTCGTCGCCAAGCCGGGGGAGACCTCCGACGGCCACCACTTCGTCCCGGCCGCGATCGAGCGCGGCGCCGTGCTGACGCTCGCCGAGCGCGAGACGTACGCCGAGGACGGCGCGGTCCACCCGGCCGTGATCGTCGACGACGCCGTCCTGGCGATGGGCGCCCTCGCCGCCCACGTCGTCTCCGTCCTGCGCCCGGGAGGGCTGCGCGTCGTCGGCATCACCGGTTCCGCCGGCAAGACCACGACCAAGGACCTGCTCGCCGCCGTGCTCTCCACGCAGGGGCCGACGGTCGCCCCGGTTGGTTCGTACAACGGCGAGGTCGGCGTGCCGCTGACCGTCTTCCGCGCCGACCACGCCACGCGCTACCTCGTCGTCGAAATGGGGGCCACCGGGCTCGGGCACATCGACTACCTGGCCCGCATGACGGAGCCCGAGGCCGGCGTCGTGCTCTGCGTCGGGACCGCGCACGCCGGCGAGTTCGGCGGCGTGGAGAACATCGCCCGCACCAAGGGCGAGCTCGTCGAGGCCCTTCCGGCCGACGGCACGGCGATCCTGAACCTCGACGATCCGCGGACCGCGGCGATGGCCGGCAGGACCGGTGCCCGCGTCCTCGGCTTCGGCATCGACGCACCGGAGGGGGCCGTCTCTGCCCGCGGCGTCGAGGTCGGCCCCGATGGGCACCCCTCCTTCACGCTCGCCTTCCCCGACGGCGGCGCGTATCCGGTGCGCAGCGGCCTGATCGGACGCCACCACGTGCACAACGTCCTCGCCGCCGCGGCGGCGGCCACGGCGCTCGGCGTCGACCCCGCCACGACCGCCTCGGTCCTCGACGGCCTGGGTCCCGCGAGCCGCTGGCGCATGGAGCGGACCGAACGTCCCGACGGCGTCACGGTGATCAACGACGCCTACAACGCCAACCCCGAATCGATGCGCGCGGCGTTGCGCACGCTCGCCGAACTCGGCCTGCCCGACGCCTCGGGAACCGCGCGGCGGACCTGGGCCGTGCTGGGGGAGATGCTCGAACTGGGCGCCGACTCCGTGCACGAGCACGACCTGCTCGGACGGCTCGCCGTCCGGCTGAACATCAAGAAGCTCGTCGTCGTCGGCGTCGGCGCCAAGGCCGCCCACAACTCGGCCGTCCTGGAGGGCAGCTGGGGGGACGAGGCCTTCTTCGTCGAGGACGTCGAGGCGGCCGAGGAACTGCTGAACGGGCAACTGAAACCGGGAGACATCGTCTTGTTCAAATCGTCCAATGGAGCCGGGCTTCGATTCCTCGGTGATCGGATAGCATGGGCGCATTCCGGCGCGTCCGCCGCCGGGGAGGAGGCCGCCCGATGATCGCGCTGCTCATGGGGGCCACCACGGCCCTGGTCATCACCTTCTTCGGGACCCCGCTCTTCATCAAGCTCCTCGTCCGCCGCCGGTACGGGCAGTTCGTCCGCGACGACGGGCCCACCTCGCACCACACCAAGCGCGGCACGCCGACCATGGGCGGGGCGATGATCGTCGCCGGCGTCGTGATCGCCTACTTCGGCACCCACGGGATCCTCCAGCTGTTCAGCGAACACGCCACGGGGCCGACGGCGAGCGGTCTGATCCTGCTCTTCCTCATGGTGGGCATGGGGCTCGTGGGCTTCCTCGACGACTTCATCAAGATCTCCAAGCAGCGCAGCCTCGGCCTGCGTGCGTGGCAGAAGATCGTCCTGCAGGCCGCCGTCGGCGTCGGATTCGCGCTCCTCGCGCTCGGCTTCCCCAACGCGAAGGGGCTCACGCCGGCGTCGACCCAGATCTCCTTCATCCGCGACACCCCGCTGGACCTGGCCTTCGCCGGACCCGTCGCCGGCGTGCTGCTCTTCATCGTCTGGTCCAACCTGATCGTCACGGCCGCCACGAACGGCGTCAACGTGACGGACGGCCTCGACGGGCTCGCGACCGGGGCGGCGATCATGGTCTTCGGCGCCTACACCCTCATGGGCATCTGGCAGTACAACCAGGCCTGCGGCTCCTCCCGCTCGATCGGCTCCGTCTGCTACGAGGTCCGGGACCCCATGGACCTCGCGCTCCTCGGAGCCATCCTCAGCGGCGCGCTCGTGGGCTTCCTCTGGTGGAACACCTCACCGGCCCAGATCTTCATGGGCGACACCGGCTCCCTCGCCATCGGCGGAGCGATCGCGGCGTTCGCGATCCTCTCCCGCACCGAGCTGCTGCTCGTGGTCCTGGCCGGCCTCTTCGTCCTCATCACCCTCTCCGTCATCATCCAGGTCGGATACTTCAAGCTCAGCGGCGGCAAGCGCGTCTTCCTCATGGCGCCGCTGCAGCACCACTTCGAGCTCAAGGGCTGGGCCGAGGTCACCGTCGTCGTCCGCTTCTGGATCCTCGCCGGACTCTTCGTCGCCGCGGGCCTCGGCATCTTCTACGCCGAATGGGTCGTGGGCCTGTGACGCACGTATCCCTGGATCAGTTGACCTCGTGGGATGCCGACTGGGCGGGCCTGCGCGTCGTTGTCGCGGGACTCGGGCTGTCCGGCTTCTCCGCCGCGGACACCCTCATCGAGCTCGGCGCGCGCGTCGTCGTCGTCGACGGCTCGGACACGGCAGAGAACCGCTCCCGGGCCGACACCCTGGAGATCGTCGGGGCCGCCGCCGTCCTGCTCGGGACCGAGCACCAGGACCGGCTACCCGAGGTGGACGGGCAGGCCGCCGAGCTCGTCGTCGCCTCGCCGGGATGGAACCCGCGCCACCCCGTGCTCGCGGACGCCGCCGAGCGCGGGATCCCGGTGTGGGGGGACGTCGAGCTCGCGTGGCGCGTCCGCGAGCGGGCCGGGCGCAGGACGGCCGAGTGGCTCGTCGTCACGGGGACCAACGGCAAGACGACGACGGTCGGCATGACGGCCTCGATCCTCGCCGCAGCCGGGCTCCGGGCCGTGGCCGTGGGCAACGTAGGCACGCCGATCCTCGACGCGATCCGCGATCCCGAGGGCTTCGACGTCCTGGCCGTCGAGCTGTCCAGCTTCCAGCTGCACCACACCCACAGCATCTCCCCGCTCGCCTCCGTCGTGCTCAACGTCGCCGAGGACCACGTGGACTGGCACGGCTCGTACGCCGATTACCTCGCGGCGAAGGCCCGCATCTACGAGCGCACCCGAGTCGCCGCGGTCTACAACGCGGAGCAGCGGGAGACGGAGCGGATGGTCGAGGAGGCCGACGTCGTCGAAGGCTGCCGGGCGATCGGGTTCACGACGAACGTCCCCGGGCTGAGCATGCTCGGCGTCGTCGACGGCCTCCTCGTGGACCGCGCCTACGTCGAGGACCGGACGACGAGCGCGGCCGAGCTCGCCGCGCTGACCGACCTCGGCGAGGTCGTGCCCCGGCACACGGCCGCCAACGCGCTCGCGGCCGCGGCCCTCGTCCGCGCCTACGGCGTCGAGCCCGTCGCGGTCCGCGACGGGCTGCGCGGCTTCGACCCGGGGGCGCACCGCATCCAGGCCGTCGCCCGCCGGGACGACATCCTCTGGGTCAACGACTCCAAGGCCACCAACCCCCACGCCGCGGCCGCCTCGCTCGGCGCGTTCGAGCACGTCGTGTGGATCGCCGGCGGCCTCTCGAAGGGCGTGGAGTACGAGGAGCTGGTCGAGGCGCATGCCTCCCGTCTGCGGGCCGTCGTGCTGATCGGCACCGACACCGCGGGACTGCGGGCGGCATTGCGGCGACACGCGCCCGACGTGCCCGTGATCGGGCCGGGCGTGCGCGAGACTGGAAGCGAAACAGCCACCGAGGCGGGCGAGGCCCGCGGTTGGACGGTGATGGCGGAGGCCGTCGCCGCCGCCGCGGACGTGGCCCGGCCCGGCGACACGGTCCTCATGGCGCCCGCCGCGGCGTCGATGGACCAGTTCGCCTCCTACGCCCACCGCGGCAACGCGTTCATCGACGCGGTCCGGAACGTGATGGAGCAGACCCCCAGCTAGACCCCCCGAAGGAGCACCCGTGACAGCCCCCTCCTCCCAGCGGCGCGGCAGCGCAGGGCGCAAGCCGCGCGTGCGGACCGCGGGGGCGCGGGGAGCGGCTGCCGGCCGCTCCCCTGCACGCCCGGTCGGCGCCCCGGCCGCCGCGGACCGCCGGACGGAGCCGGCCGGCCCCGTCGCCGGCGGCACGCCGCCCGGACGCGGCGCCGCCAGGCTCTGGGGACTGCTCGACGGGGAGGGTGGCACGAGCCAGTCCAGCTACTACATGATCCTCGGCAGCGCCGTCGCACTGACCCTGATCGGGCTGCTGATGGTCCTCTCCTCCTCCTCGGTCGAGGCCATCTCCAGGGCGTCGTCCTCCTACGGCCTGTTCGTGCGCCAGGGCCTGTTCGCCCTCGCGGGCCTGGCCATGATGTTCGGCATGTCCCGCCTGCCCGTGCGGTTCCTGCGCAAGCTCGCCTGGCCGGGACTCTTCACGGCCCTGCTGCTGCTCGCGGCCGTCGCCTTCACCCCGCTCGGGAAGACCGTCGGCGGCAACACCAACTGGATCGTCATCGGTTCGTTCCAGGGCCAGCCCTCCGAGGCCGCCAAGCTGGCGCTCGCGATCTGGGCGGCCCAGATCCTCGCGGTCAAGGGCAGCGCCGTCCTGCAGACCTCCCACGCGATCATCCCCATCGTCTTCCCGGGCGGGGCCGCCGTCATCGGTCTCGTGCTCTACGGTCGGGACATGGGCACCGCGCTCGTGCTGGGGCTGATCCTCATGGCCACGCTCTTCCTCGCCGGGGTCCGGCTGCGACTCTTCGGCATCGCGGCGGCCCTCGGCGGGGCCGGCGCGCTGGCCCTCCTGCTGTTCTCCGGCAACCGGCTCGGACGCATCAACGCGTGGCTGAACATCGACTGCGAGTCCAATGCCGCCTGCTACCAGCCCACGCAGGGCATCTACGCGCTCGCCTCCGGAGGCTGGTGGGGCGTCGGCCTCGGACAGTCGCGGCAGAAGTGGAACTACATCCCCGAGGCGCAGAACGACTTCATCGTCGCCGTCATCGGCGAGGAGCTCGGACTCGTGGGCGTCCTCGTCATCGTCGTCCTCTTCGCGCTGCTCGCCGTGGCGATGTACCGCGTGGCCGTACGCAGCGGCGACGTGTTCGTCCGCGTCGCCACGGGCGGCATCATGGCCTGGCTGCTCGGCCAGGCGTTCGTCAACATCGGCATGGTCACGGGGCTGCTCCCGGTGATCGGCATCCCCCTCCCGTTCATCTCCTACGGCGGCACCGCGCTGACCCTGTCGCTCGTGGCGGTCGGCGTCGTCCTGTCCTTCGCCCGCGCCCAGGCCAAGGCCGAGCGGGAGGCCGCCGCCGACGGAACCGACCCACAGGAAGCACACACCGCATGAGCTCCGGAACCCCCGGCCACGGCACCGCTGAGCCCTCCGCCCCGGGACCCTCCGTGGTCCTGGCCGGCGGCGGCACCGCGGGCCACGTCTCGCCCCTCCTGGCCATCGCCGACGCCGTCCGCGAGGCGGCTCCGGACGCGCGGATCACCGCCGTCGGAACCGCTTCCGGGATGGAGACCCGGCTGGTCCCCGCGGCCGGGTACCGGCTCGAGAGGATCGACCGCGTGCCCATGCCGCGCCGGCCCAACGCCGACCTCTTCCGCCTCCCGCTGCGCTTCACCCGGGCCGTCAAGGCGGCGGGCCGGATCCTCGACGAGGCCGCGGCGGACGCCGTGGTCGGCGTCGGCGGCTACGTCTGCACTCCCGTCTACCTCGCCGCGCGGCGGCGCGGCATTCCCGTGGTGATCCACGAGGCGAACGCCCGCGCCGGCCTCGCCAACCGCGTCGGAGCCAGGTTCGCGGCGCGGGTCGCGACGGCGTTCGAGGGCACCGGGCTGCCCCGGGCCGAGCTCGTCGGCATGCCCATGCGGGCCGAGATCGCCCGGCTGGACCGGGCGGCGGAGGCCGCCGAGGCCCGCGAGGGCTTCGGCCTGCGCCCCGACGTCCCGACGCTCGTGGTCACGGGGGGCTCCTCCGGGGCCGCCTCCATCAACCGCACCCTCCAGGCCGTCGTCCCCCGGCTCGCCGGCGGGGGGCTGCAGATCCTGCACATCACGGGCCGCGGCAAGCAACTGGCGGGGGACGACGGCGGGGCCCTCGCCGCGCCCGGGTACCACCAGGTCGAGTACGTCGACGGCATGCAGTCCGCTTACGCCGCGGCGGACCTCATCGTGGCCCGGTCCGGGGCGGGCACCGTGTGCGAGCTCGCCGCCGTCGGGCTGCCCTCCGTCCTCGTCCCGCTGCCGATCGGCAACGGCGAGCAGCGGCTCAACGCGGCGCCGCTCGAGCGGGCCGGCGGGGCAATCGTCGTCGACGACGCGGGATTCACGCCCGAGTGGTTCCTGCGGGAGGTCCCCGCGCTCGTGGCGGACAGCGCCCGACGGGAGTCGATGGCGGCCGCGGCTTCCGCGCTGGGCCGTCGCGACGCGGCAGGCGCCATGGCCCGGATCGTGCTCGAGGTGATCGGTGCGCGGCGCCCGCGCGTGGGAAGCTAGAGGCATGCAGCAGAACCAGGACCCCGGCGAGCTCGGGGCTGTCCACTTCCTCGGCATCGGAGGCGTCGGCGTATCCGCCGTCGCCCGGCTGATGCTCGCCCGCGGAGTCCGCGTCTCCGGCACCGATGCGAAGGACCTGCCGGTCCTGGGCGAGCTCGCCGCGCTCGGCGCCCGCACCCACGTCGGCTACGCCGCGGAGAACCTCGGTGACGCCGACACCGTCGTGGCCTCCTCGGTCATCAAGGACGGCAATCCGGAATACGACGAGGCCCGGCGCCGCGGACTGCGCATCCTGCACCGCTCCGAGGGCCTCGCCGCGACCATGGCCGGGCACCACGTCGTGGCCGTCGCGGGGACCCACGGCAAGACCACGACGACCTCCCTCACCGCCGTCATGCTGCGCGAGGCCGGCCTCTCGCCGTCGTTCGCGATCGGGGCCAACGTCGCCGGGCTCGGGGTCAACGCCGAACTGGGCGGGGGCCGGATCTTCGTCGCCGAGGCGGACGAGTCCGACGCCTCCTTCCTGAACTACCGCCCGGACGTCGTCGTCGTCACGAACGTCGAGGCCGACCACCTCGACCACTACGGCACGGCCGAGGCGGTCCACGCGAGCTTCCACCGCTTCGCCTCCCTGCTCCCGGAGGACGGACTGCTCATCTGCTGCGCCGATGACCCCGGCTCCCTGGCCCTGGCCACGCGCATGCGGCGCGAGCGCCCGGACCTGCGGGTGCAGACCTACGGCTTCAGCGAGAACGCCGACCGGCGCATCACCGGTGCCGGCGCGCAGGGGCTGCGCTACGCGTGCCTCCTCGAGTGGGGCAGCGGCGAGTCCTGCGGGATCGACCTCGCCGTCCCGGGTGACCACAACCTGCTCAATGCCGCTGCCGCTTTCGCCGTCGGGCTCGACAGCGGGCTCGAGCCGGAACAGGCCGCCCGCGGCCTGGCCGCGTTCAGCGGCGCGGCCCGCCGCTTCGAGTTCCGCGGCGAGGCCGCCGGGGTCAAGGTCTACGACGACTACGCGCACCACCCCACCGAGGTCCTCGCCGCGCTGCGCGCCGCCCGGAGCGTCGCCGGGGACGGGCGCGTGCACGTCCTGTTCCAGCCGCACCTCTTCTCCCGCACCCGGGAGTTCTGGCGCGACTTCGCCGACGCCCTCTCGCTCGCGGACACGGCGCTCGTGCTGGACATCTACCCCGCGCGCGAGGAGCCGATCCCCGGCGTGACGAGCCGGCTCGTCGTCGACGCCCTCAACACCGACGGCGGAGCGGCCAGCGCCGGAGACGCCCCGCGCCGGCTCGCGGAGGCCGCGCGCCCCGGCGACCTCGTGATGACCATCGGCGCGGGGGACGTCACGGAGGCCGGCCCGCGCATCCTCGACGCCCTGCGGGGTCCGGTGTGAACGTGTCCACCCTGCCCGATCCCGACGTCCTGTCCCTCCCGGAGCCGCCCGGGCGGCGGACGCGGCGGCGCGTGCTGTGGTGGGCAGGCGGCGTCCTCGCGGCGCTCGCCGCCCTCGTCGTCGTCCTGCTGTTCTCGCCCCTGCTCGCCATCACGTCGATCGAGGTGCGGGGCAACGATCTCGCGGACACGACCGCGCTGCAGGAGGCGCTCGCGCCCCTCGAGGGAACGCCGCTGCCGCGCGTCTCGCCGTCGACCGTCCGGGAACTGCTCGCCGGGCAGCCGGCGGTCGAGGACGTCGTGGTCCAGGCGGAGGCCCCCTCGACCTTGAAGGTCGAGATCATCGAGTACCAGCCCGTCGCGCTCGTCGCCGCGGGCAAGCGCTTCGACCTCGTGGGGGAGGGCGGCCGACGGCTCGCGAGCGTCGCGAAGCGCGACGCCGCCGAGCTGCCCCTGATCTCCGGGGTCTCGCCGGACGAGGCCCCCGAGGTGTTCGACACCGTGACGCGCGCCCTGGCCGCCGTGCCGGCCGACGTACTGACGCAGCTCGAGAGCGCGGGTGCCAGGACCATCGACTCCGTCGAGCTGCGGCTCGCGAGCGGGCAGACGGTGGTGTGGGGCAACGACGAGGACGGCGCGCAGAAGGGTCAGGTCCTCGCGGCGCTCCTGGCGGCCGGAACGCCCGAGGGCCAGGACGAGGCCAAGGTCATCGACGTCAGCAGCCCCGACCATCCCGTGACGCGCTGACGGGACCCGGTCCACGGGGCCGGAGGGCCTCGGCCGCGGCCAATGAAGCGACACGCGGCCGATGTCGTTGCATGGGGACCGGGCAGACCATAGCGTCTCAGTAGCACCTACTTGACATAACTATAACCCTCAAGCTGAAGGTTAGGGTTGGTCCGGTTGAAGCTTCCTAGATCAGCAGCACATCGAACAAGGGAATCAGGACGTGGCAGCTCCACAGAACTACCTCGCCGTCATCAAGGTCGTCGGCATCGGCGGTGGCGGCGTCAACGCCGTCAACCGCATGATCGAGGTCGGCCTCCGCGGTGTCGAATTCATCGCCATCAACACGGACGCGCAGGCACTGCTCATGAGCGACGCCGACGTCAAGCTCGACGTCGGCCGCGAGCTCACCCGCGGCCTCGGCGCCGGCGCGAACCCCGAGGTGGGCCGTCAGGCCGCCGAGGACCACGCCGAGGAGATCGAGGAGGTCCTGCGCGGAGCCGACATGGTCTTCGTCACCGCCGGCGAGGGCGGCGGCACGGGCACCGGCGGCGCGCCCGTCGTGGCCCGCATCGCCCGTTCCCTCGGCGCGCTGACCATCGGCGTGGTCACCCGTCCGTTCACCTTCGAGGGCCGCCGCCGCGCCAACTCGGCCGAGGCGGGCATCGACGCGCTGCGCGACGAGGTCGACACGCTGATCGTCATCCCGAACGACCGCCTGCTGTCCATCAGCGACCGCAACGTCTCCGTACTCGATGCCTTCCGGTCCGCCGACCAGGTGCTGCTGTCCGGCGTCCAGGGCATCACGGACCTCATCACGACCCCCGGCCTGATCAACCTCGACTTCGCGGACGTGAAGTCCGTCATGCAGGGCGCCGGATCGGCCCTCATGGGCATCGGCTCGGCCCGCGGCGAGGACCGCGCGGTCAAGGCCGCCGAGCTCGCCATCGCCTCGCCGCTGCTCGAGGCCTCGATCGATGGCGCCCACGGCGTGCTGCTGTCCATCCAGGGCGGATCGGACCTCGGCCTCTTCGAGATCAACGAGGCCGCTCGACTGGTGCAGGAGGTCGCCCACCCGGAGGCCAACATCATCTTCGGCGCCGTGATCGACGACGCCCTCGGCGACGAGGCCCGCGTGACCGTGATCGCCGCCGGCTTCGACCAGGTCGACGTCACCTCCGCTCCGGCGCACGCACCGCAGCAGCAGGCCCAGCCGCTGCCGGCCAAGGTCCCGGGAACCGTCCCGCTGGCTCCGGCCACCGTGCCGGGCACCGTGCCGCTGGCCGGTGCACAGCAGGCCGCCGCCACGTCGGCTCCCTCCGCTCCGGAGGCCCCGGCGCCGGAGCAGCCGCGCTACGAGGAGCTGCCGGCCGTCGTCGAGCAGGACCTCAGCGGCACGTCCCACGACGACCTCGACGTCCCGGACTTCCTGAAGTAACCACCGTGGGCGGCCTCTGCCCGCGGCCCACGGGCCGGCCGGTGCCCCTCCGGCCGGCCCGACGACACCCTGCGAGGACTTCCCGATGCTGAGCTACGGGCCCCACGGCGGCCGGTCCGCCCGCGTGGCCTTCACGTCCCTGGCCGAGGGGAACCTCGCCCTGCACGTCGGCGACGATCCCGCCGCCGTCCACGGTCGCCGCGCGCGCCTTGCGGCCTCGCTGGGGCTCGCCGGCGGAGCCTTCCAGTTCATGGACCAGGTCCACTCCGCCCGGGTGGTGGACGTCCCTCCCGGGACGCGTCTGGATCCGGCGCCGACCGCCGACGCCCTCGTCTGCGCGGACGGCTCCGTCCCGCTCGCGGTCATGACCGCCGATTGCGTCCCCGTGGTGTTCGTCGGCGCACGCCCCGACGGCTCCGCGGCCACCGCCGTGGCCCACGCCGGACGCAAGGGCCTGCTCGGCGGCGTCCTGCAGAACACCCTTGCCCGGCTCCGCGCGGCCGGCGCCGGGTCCGTCTCCGCCTGGATCGGCCCCGCCGTGTGCGGGTCCTGCTACGAGGTCCCCGGGGACATGGCCGCCGAGGCCGAACGCGGGGCGCCCGGCATCTCCTGCGCGACCTCGCGCGGGACGACGGGCCTGGACCTGCCGTCCGCCGCCGCCCGGATCCTCGCCGCCGCAGGGGTCCAGGTCACCGAGAGCGGCATCTGCACCCTCGAGGACGGGGACTACCCCTCCCACCGTCGCGACCCCTCCTCCGGCCGCTGTGCCGGGCTGGTCTGGCTGGAGCAAGGAGTGGCCGCATGAACGACGAGGCACGCCGCCGGGAGCTCGCCGAACGTCTGGGGGCCGTCCGGTCCAGGATCGAACGCGCGGCCCGCGAGGCCGGCCGGGACGACGAACCGCGCCTGATCGTGGTCACGAAGTTCTTCCCGGCCGCCGACGTGGGGCATCTGGCCGCGCTCGGCGTGACGGACGTGGGGGAGAACCGGGACCAGGAGGCCGCGGCCAAGGCGCTCGAGTGCGACGGGCTGGGCCTCGACTGGCACTTCATCGGGCAGCTCCAGTCCAACAAGGCCAAGTCCGTCGTCCGCTACGCGCACGCCGTGCACTCCGTGGACCGGACGGGACTCGTCGACGCGCTCTCCCGCGCGATGGCCCGGGAGGCCGGGCGCCGTGCCGAGGCGGGACTCGGGGCGCGGGGCGACCTCACGGCGCTCGTCCAGGTGGACCTCCGGGACGCGGACGACGCCGGGGCCCGGGAGGGCTCGCCGGGCCCGGGCCGCGGGGGAGCCCTTCCATCCGAGGTCCCGGCGCTCGCGGACGCGATCGCCGCGGCCGATGGCCTGCGGCTGGGCGGCCTCATGGCCGTCGCGCCGCTCGGCGGGGACCCCCGGCCGGCCTTCGAGCGGCTCCGCGTCCTCGCCGCCGAACTGACCGCCGTCCACCCCGGCGCGGACATGGTCTCGGCCGGCATGAGCCAGGACCTGGAGCACGCCGTCGCGGCCGGTGCGACACACCTGCGTGTCGGCTCAGATGTCCTCGGGCCCCGGCCGCCCGTGCGGTAGCGTCGGACTAGCGGAGAACCGCGCGGACACGACGTCCGGGCCGCGCACGAGCATAAGGAGCAGACCATGGCTGGCGCCCTGCGCAAGACGATGATCTACCTCGGCCTCGCCGACGGCGACGAGCAGTACGACGCCGAGGCCTACGACGCGCCGGCGCGTGACGAGGCGCGCCGTGACGAGCCGTCCCGCGACGACCGCCAGCAGCAACAGCGTCCAGCCGTTGCACCGGAGCCCGAAACCGAGTACCGGGCCCCCGTCACTCCCATCAAACGCGCGCCTTCTTCCAGGGACGAGGATTCTTCATTGCGGCAGATCACCACGGTCCACCCCCGCTCGTACAACGACGCCAAGATCATCGGCGAGAGCTTCCGGGACGGCATTCCCGTGATCATGAACGTGACGGACATGGGCGAGGGCGACGCCAAGCGCCTCGTCGACTTCTCGGCGGGCCTCGTGTTCGGCCTGCACGGCAGCATCGAACGCGTCACCAACAAGGTCTTCCTGCTCTCCCCGTCGACGGTGGAGGTGCTCGGCGAGGACAAGAAGTCCTCCGAGGGCCAGGCCACCTTCTTCAACCAGAGCTAGGCGGGCACGGACCACCGTGGAACTGCTCTTCGCCCTGGTGTACATCGCCCTGACGGTGATCCAGGTGATGCTCATGGCCAGGATCGTGCTCGACGTCGTCCAGATGTTCGCCCGGTCCTGGCGCCCCACGGGGCTCGCCCTCATCGTCGCGAGCTTCGTGTACCGCATCACCGATCCGCCCATGACCTGGGTCCGCTCCAAGGTCAAGCCCGTCAACCTCGGGGGAATGCAGCTGGACCTGGCCTTCCTCCTGCTCTACTTCGCCGTCTTCATCGCGAAGATCGTCGTGGCCCAGCTCGCCAGCTAGGCGTAGCGCCGCGGCGGCGTCCGGACCGGGGCGCACCGGCCCGGCCCGGCCGGTTCGTGTTGGGCAATCAAACCGTTATAGTCTTGTCACAAGAAGCGCGCCGGAGCAGGACCGGACGGCGGGCTCCACACGGGATTAGCGTATCCGCGCCGCATCAGCGGCCGGGCGACAGAACCAACGTATCGAGGTGACCAGATGGCGCTCACGCCAGAAGATGTAGTCAACAAGCGCTTCCAGCCGACCAAGTTCCGCGAAGGCTACGACCAGGACGAGGTTGACGACTTCCTGGACGAGATCGTCGTCGAGCTCCGCCGGCTGAACCAGGAGAACGACGAACTGCGTCGCCGCGTGAGCGAGCTCCAGGGCGGCTCGGAGAACACCGAGGCCGTTCCGGCACCCATCGCCGCCGCACCGGCCGCCGAGGCCGAGCCGGCCGCGGAGGAGCCCGTCGAGGCCGAGGAGGCCCCCGAGGCCCCGCAGGAGCAGGAGGCCACCCAGTCGGCACCCGTCGTCGCCGCGGCCGCGCCGGTCGCCGGCGCCCCGGCCCACACGGCCACCGCCGAGTCCGCGGCGAGCGTGCTCGCCATGGCCCAGCGCCTCCACGACGAGTACGTGGGCGCCGGCGTCGAGCAGCGCGACAAGATCATCGCCGAGGCCCAGATCGAGGCCAACAGCCTCGTCAACGAGGCCGAGGAGAAGAGCCGCAAGACCCTCAGTGCCCTCGAGCAGCAGAAGTCCGTGCTCGAGCGCAAGGTCGAGCAGCTGCGCGGCTTCGAGCGCGACTACCGTGCCCGCCTGAAGACCTACATCGAGGGCCAGCTGCGCGACCTCGAGGCCAAGGGCTCCGTCGCCACGCCGGAGACCGCGGACAACGCCTAGGGCGGTCCGACGGGCCCGTGCCCGCCATCTGCCACGCCGTCGGCGGCCGGTCCAACCGGCCGCCGACGGCACGTTAAAGAGGGAACCCCATGCATGCAGAACCGGCCGCCACCGCGGCGGACGGCACCGGCCCGGCCCGGTCGCGCCGTTACGCCCTGATCCTCCTCGCCGTGGCGCTCGGTGCCCTGGCGCTCGACCAGTTCACCAAGTGGCTCGTGCAGTCCACGATGGAGCTCGGCGAGTCGATCCCCGTCATCCCGCCCGTGCTGAGCTGGCACTACATCCTCAATCCCGGGGCGGCGTTCTCGATCGGAACCGACGTGACGTGGGTCTTCACGCTCGTCCAGGCGACCGTCGTCGTCTACATCCTGGCCTTCCCGCTGCGAAAGGTCTCCTCCGTAGTGTGGGCCGCGGCCCTCGGTGGCGTCCTCGGCGGGGCCGCGGGCAACCTCATGGACCGGCTGTTCCGCGAGCCGTCGTTCGGCATGGGCCACGTCGTGGACTTCATCGCCGTTCCCAACTTCGCGATCTTCAACATTGCCGATTCCTTCGTCGTCTGCTCCATGATCGTCGTGTGCGTACTGATCTTCCGGGGGATCGGCCTCGACGGGCGGAAGGCCGATGCCGCGGAGGCCGGCGACGGGACCGGCGCGCCCGGGAGCGGTACGGGCGGGGAGTCCTAGCCGTGCCCGTCGTCGTCGTGCAGGAGGCACAGGCGGGACGGCGCGTCGACGCCGTCCTGGCCGAGGCGCTCGGGGTCTCCCGCAGTGCCGCCGCCCAGTGGTGCGCCGAGGGGCACGTCAGCCTCGGCGGCCGGGCCGTCGCCAAGTCCCGCAAGGCCGCCGCCGGCGAGGCCTACGAAGTCGTCGTCCCCGAACGCCCCGACCCTCTGGAAGTGAAGGTGGAACGCGTGGAAGAGCTCAGGATCCTCGGCGAGGACCCGGACTACGTCGTCATCGACAAGCCCGTCGGCGTCGCCGCGCACCCCTCTCCGGGGTGGGTCGGGCCCACGGTCGTCGGGGCCCTCGCCGCCGCCGGCTACCGGATCAGCACCTCGGGCGCGGCGGAGCGCCAGGGAATCGTGCACCGGCTCGACGTCGGGACGTCCGGCGCGATGGTCGTCGCCACGAGCGAGCGGGCCTACACGGCCCTCAAGCAGGCCTTCCGCGACCGGACGCCGGAGAAGGTCTACCACGCCGTCGTCCAGGGCATGCCGGACCCGCTCAAGGGGACGATCGACGCCCCGATCGGCCGCCACCCCGGCCATGACTGGCGCTTCGCCGTCCTCGAGGACGGGCGGGACTCCGTCACCCACTACGAGGTCATCGAGGCCTTCGGGCGTGCATCGCTCGTCGAGGTGCACCTCGAGACGGGCAGGACGCACCAGATCCGGGTGCACTTCTCCGCCCTGCGCCATCCGTGCGCGGGCGACCAGACCTACGGCGCGGACCCGCGGCTCGCCGCCGACCTCGGGCTGACCCGGCAGTGGCTGCACGCCCACCGGCTGGCCTTCCCGCACCCCGTGACGGGGGAGCGCGTCGAATACACGAGCGGCTACCCGTCCGACCTCTCACACGCCCTCGAGCTGCTGCGCCACGGGCTCGGCTAGCCGCGCGGCGGCGCGGACGACGGCGGCGCGCCAGCCTGGCGGGACGGCCCGGGGAAGCGTCGGGCCGGGCACTAGACTTGTCGGGTGGCCAGCTCTCCCCGGGACGGATTCGTCCATCTTCACACGCACACCGAATACTCGATGCTCGACGGCGCGGCCCGCCTGCCGGAGCTCTTCGCGGAGACCGACCGGCTCGGGATGACGGCCCTCGCGACGACGGACCACGGCTACCTGTTCGGCGCCTTCGACTTCTGGAACAAGGCCACGCAGGCCGGCATCAAGCCGATCATCGGCGTCGAGGCCTACGTCACGCCGGGCACCGCGCGCGACGACAAGACCCGCGTAAAGTGGCGCTCCGAGGAGTCCCAGAAGGGCGACGACGTCTCCGGCGGCGGCCTCTACACCCACATGACGTTGTTGAGCTACAACAACACCGGGATGAACAACCTCTTCCGGGCGTCCTCGATCGCCTCGCTCGACTCCGTGTTCGGCAAGTACCCGCGCTGGGACCGCGACCTGTTGAACACCTACTCCGAGGGCCTCATCGCCACGACCGGCTGTCCCTCCGGCGAGGTCCAGACCAAGCTCCGCCTCGGCCAGTACGAGGAGGCGAAGGCCGCCGCCGCGGAGTTCCGGGAGATCTTCGGCGCGGAGAACTACTTCTGCGAGCTCATGGACCACGGCCTCGACATCGAGCGCCGGGTCACGAAGGACCTGCTGCGGCTCGCCCGCGAGCTCGGCCTCCCGCTCGTGGCGACGAACGACCTCCACTACACGCACGAGCACGACGCCAAGGCGCACGAGGCGCTGCTCGCCATCAACTCCGGTTCCACGCTCGACGAGCCCACCTACGACCAGGGCGGCTCGCGCTTCGCGTTCCAGGGCTCCGGCTACTACCTGAAGAGCCCGGCGGAGATGCGCGAGCTGTTCAAGGAGATGCCCGAGGCCTGCGACAACACCCTGCTCATCGCCGAACGCGTCGACGTCTCCTTCGACATGAACGCGAACTACATGCCGAAGTTCCCCTGCCCGCCGGGGGAGGACGAGACGAGCTGGCTTGTGAAGGAGGTCGACCAGGGCCTCCACTACCGCTACCCGGACGGCATCCCCGAGGACGTCCGCAAGCAGGCCGACTACGAGCTCGAGATCATCATCAAGATGGGCTTCCCCGGATACTTCCTCGTCGTGGCCGACTTCATCAACTGGTCCAAGGAGAACGGGATCCGCGTGGGACCCGGCCGCGGCTCGGGCGCCGGCTCGATGGTGGCCTACGCCCTGCGCATCACCGACCTGGACCCGCTGCGGCACGGCCTGATCTTCGAGCGCTTCCTGAACCCGGACCGCGTCTCGATGCCCGACTTCGACGTCGACTTCGACGACCGCCGCCGCCCCGAGGTGATCAAGTACGTCACCGAGAAGTACGGCGACGAGCGCGTCGCCATGATCGTCACGTACGGGTCCATCAAGACCAAGCAGGCCCTCAAGGACTCCTCGCGCGTGCTGGGCTACCCGTTCAGCATGGGCGAGCAGCTGACCAAGGCCCTGCCCCCGGCCGTCATGGCCAAGGACATCCCGCTCGCCGACATCGAGGACCCGAAGGCCAAGCGCTACGGCGAGGCCGCCGACTTCCGCGAGCTCGTCGCGACCGACCCAGAGGCCGCCCGCGTCTTCGAGACCGCCAAGGGGCTCGAGGGCCTCAAGCGCCAGTGGGGCGTCCACGCCGCCGGCGTCATCATGAGCTCGGATCCCATCATCGACGTCATCCCCATCATGCGCCGCATCCAGGACGGCCAGGTCATCACGCAGTTCGACTACCCGACCTGCGAGGGCCTCGGGCTGATCAAGATGGACTTCCTGGGGCTGCGGAACCTGACAATCATCTCCGACGCGCTCGAGAACGTCACGGCCAACCGCGGCACGGTGCTGGACCTGGAGACCCTGGACATCGACGACGCCGAGTCGTACAAGCTGCTCGCGCGAGGCGACACGCTCGGCGTCTTCCAGCTCGATGGCGGCCCCATGCGTTCGCTGCTCAAGCTCATGCGCCCCGACAACTTCGAGGACATCTCGGCCGTCATCGCGCTCTACCGTCCAGGTCCGATGGGCGCGAACTCGCACACCAACTACGCGCTGCGCAAGAACGGCCTGCAGGAGGTCACGCCGATCCACGCGGAGCTCGAGGAGCCGCTGCGGGAGATCCTGGACACGACGCACGGCCTGATCGTGTACCAGGAGCAGGTCATGGCGATCGCGCAGAAGGTCGCCGGCTTCACGCTCGGCCAGGCGGACATCCTGCGCCGCGCGATGGGCAAGAAGAAGAAGTCGGAGCTGGACAAGCAGTACGAGGGCTTCCACGGCGGCATGGTCGCCAACGGCTTCTCGGAGGCGGCCATCAAGTCCCTGTGGGACATCCTGCTGCCGTTCTCCGACTACGCCTTCAACAAGGCCCACTCCGCGGCGTACGGCCTGGTCTCCTACTGGACGGCCTACCTCAAGGCGCACTATCCGGCGGAGTACATGGCCGCCCTGTTGACCTCGGTCGGCGACGACAAGGACAAGTCGGCGATGTACCTCAACGAGTGCCGCCGCATGGGCATCACGGTGCTGCCGCCGGACGTGAACGAGTCCGCGTTGAACTTCACCCCGGTCGGAAACGACATCCGCTTCGGCATGGGCGCCGTCCGCAACGTGGGCGCCAACGTGGTCAACGCGATGGTCCAGGCGCGCGAGGAGAAGGGGAAGTACACCTCCTTCTCCGACTTCCTGCAGAAGGTCCCGGCCGTGGTCTGCAACAAGCGGACCATCGAGTCCCTCGTGAAGGCGGGGGCCTTCGACTCCATGGGCCATCCGCGCCGCGCTCTCGCGATGATCCACGAGGAGGCCGTGGACTCCGTGATCGTCCTCAAGCGCAACGAGGCGGCCAACCAGTTCGACCTCTTCAGCGGGCTCGACGATCCGTCGGCCGGCGCTGGCCTGACGGTGGACATCCCGGACCTGCCCGAGTGGGAGAAGAAAGACCGGCTCTCCTTCGAGCGCGACATGCTGGGCCTCTACGTCTCCGACCACCCGCTGCTGGGCCTCGGCGGCATCCTGGAGCAGCACGCGGACCTGCCCGTGAACCAGGTGGTCTCCGAGGAGGGGCCGGCCGACGGGCACTCGGTGAAGATCGCGGGCATGATCACGTCGCTGCAGCGCAGGATCGCCAAGAACAGCGGCAATCCCTACGCGCGCTGCGAGATCGAGGACCTGTCCGGCTCGATGGAGGTCATGTTCTTCGGCCAGGCCTACGGGCCGATCGCCTCGGTGCTCGCCGAGGACCTCATCGTCGTGGTCAAGGGCCGCGTGCAGCGGCGAGACGACGGCTCGGTGACGCTCTCGGCGCAGGAGATGACGATCCCGGAGATCAGCGAGGACGGCCTCGCCGGTCCCGTGGTGATCAGCCTGCCGACGCACAAGGCCACCGAGGAGACGGTGAGCGCCCTGGGCGACGTGCTGCGGACGCACTCGGGCAACACGGAGGTCCGGGTCAAGCTCGCGGGAACGCACAGCATCCAGCTGATGCGCCTCGGCCCGGAGTTCCACGTCAACCCCAACCCCGCCCTCTTCGGTGACCTCAAGGTGCTCCTGGGTCCGGCCTGCCTCGACGTCTGATCCACGGCGTCGCTAGTGTGACGGATCCGGCGGACGACGCCGGGGCCCGCCGCGCGCCGTCGTCGTAAGCTGGTGGGGTGACTTCCCAGGCAACGGACACCCCCCGCTACGACTCCTCGACGCTGCGCACGATCGACCTGCGCGGCCCGGCCGGTGCCGGGCTGGACCATGCCGGGCTCAAGGCTGCGATGCCGCGGCCCGAGGGCGGCTTCGACGGCGCCTCCGAGGCCGTCGCCGGCATCATCGAGCGGGTGCGGGCCGAGGGCGCGGCGGCCCTGCACGAGCTTGCCGAGCGCTTCGACGGCGTCCGGCAATCGGGCACGCGCGTGCCGGCCGGGGCGTTGGCCGCGGCCCTGGACGGGCTCGACCCCACGGTCCGGGCGGGCCTGGAGGAAGCGGTCCGGCGCGCGCGGGACTTCGCCACGGCGCAGCGCCCCGCGGACGCGCGCGTCGACTTCGGCGGTGGGGCCACCGTGTCCCAGCGGTGGGTCCCCGTGCGGCGCGTGGGACTCTACGTCCCCGGCGGCCTCGCGGTCTACCCGAGCTCGGTCGTCATGAACGTCGTCCCCGCGCAGGCGGCCGGCGTCGGCTCGATCGCACTGGCCTCCCCGCCGCAGAAGGAGCACGGGGGCCTGCCGCACCCGACGATCCTCGCGGCGGCCGCGCTCCTCGGCATCACCGAGGTCCACGCGGTCGGCGGCGCCCAGGCCGTCGCGGCCTTCGCCTACGGCATCGACGCCGCCTCCGGAGGGGATCCGATCGAGCCCGTCGACGTCGTCACGGGGCCGGGCAACGTCTTCGTGGCGACCGCCAAGCGCCTCGTCAAGGGCGTCGTCGGGATCGACGCGGAGGCCGGTCCGACGGAGATCGCGATCCTCGCCGACGATGCCGCCGATCCGGCGTTCATCGCCGCCGACATGGTCAGCCAGGCCGAGCACGATCCGCAGGCGGCGGCCGTCCTCGTCACCGACTCGGCGCCGCTCGCGGAGGCGGTGCGGGTCGAGCTCGACCGCCAGGTCCCGGCGACGCGCCACGCCGGACGCGTCGCGACGGCCCTGTCCGGCCCGCAGTCCGCCGTCGTGCTCGTCGATTCGCTCGAGGAGGGCGTCCGCTTCTGCAACGTCTACGGGGCGGAGCACCTGGAGATCCAGACGCGCGACGCCGCCGCGGTGGCCGGGCGGATCACGGCCGCGGGCGCGGTGTTCGTCGGCCCCTACAGCCCCGTGAGCCTCGGGGACTACGCGGCCGGCTCCAACCACGTGCTGCCCACGAGCGGGACGGCTGCGTTCGCCTCCGGCCTGAACACGACCGTCTTCCTCAAGGCCGTGCAGGTGATCGACTATTCCCGCGAGGCGCTCGCCGCGGTGGGGGAGCACGTCGTCGCGCTCTCCGCCGCGGAGGACCTGCCGGCGCACGGCGACGCGGTCCTGGAGCGCACGGCCCCGGAGCGCACGCCCTCGCGGCGCGCCGAGCGGACGGCCTAGGCGTCACAAACCACTACATGTGGTAGTTACATGCTTGTCATTTACCCACATGTAGTCCTATGCTGATGCGGTAGCCCCGACGAACACGACCGGAAGGATGGGCCGGATGCATTGTCCGTTCTGCCGCCATTCGGATTCGCGCGTCGTGGACTCCCGTCTGGCCGACGACGGCTCGTCGATCCGGCGCCGCCGGCAGTGCGGGGAGTGCGGACGACGCTTCACGACCGTCGAGACCACGAGCCTGAGCGTCATCAAGCGCTCCGGCGTCGCCGAGCCGTTCAGCCGCTCCAAGGTCGTCAACGGCGTGCGGAAGGCCTGCCAGGGCCGGCCCGTCACCGACGACGACCTGGCCCTCCTCGCGCAAGAGGTCGAGGAATCGGTCCGCGCGTCCGGGACGGCGGAGATCGACGCCCACGAGGTCGGGCTCGCGATCCTGGGCCCGCTGCAGAAGCTGGACCAGGTCGCCTACCTGCGCTTCGCGAGCGTCTACCAGGCGTTCGACTCGCTCGAGGACTTCGAATCGGCGATCACCAAGCTCCGCCGCGAGGCGGATTCCACCCCGCAGGGGAGGCAGCGGCCGCTCACGGCCGACTGATCACGGGACCACCGCCGCGGACCAGGACCCGCGGCGGCCAGGGCTCCGGTGGCGGCTACGGAGGGGAAGCCGAAGCCGCCACCGGCACCACTTCCGGCCACGAAGCCCGGCTACGAGGCGAAGCCGAAGTGGATGGCGGCCTGCAGCGCGCCGCCGACGATTCCCGCGTTGTTCTTCAGATCCGCCGGCACGATCGGCGTGCGTAGGTCCAGCAGCGGCAGGAAGTCCTCGCTGCGCTTGGAGATGCCGCCGCCGACGATGAACAGGTTGGGGGAGAAGAGGAACTCCACGTGGGAGAAGTAGCGCTGAAGGCGCTGCGCGTAGTCCTCCCACGACAGCTCCTCCCGCTCCCGGGCCGCGGCCGAGGCGCGCGACTCGGCGTCGTAGCCGTCGATCTCGAGGTGCCCGAGCTCGAAGTTCGGCACGAGCACGCCGTCGTGGACCAGGGCGCCGCCGATCCCGGTGCCGAGCGTGATCGCCAGGACGGTCCCGTCCACGCCCTTCCCCGCGCCGTACCGGGCCTCCGCGAGCCCGGCCGCATCGGCGTCGTTCATGACCTGCACGGGGCGCCCGAGCTGCTCGGTGAGGAGGGCGTCGACGTCCGTGCCGATCCAGGATTCGTCCACGTTGGCCGCCGACAGGGCCACGCCGTGGTGGATGATCGCCGGAAAGGTCACGCCGACGGGGACGTCCCCTGCGGGGGCGCCCTCGCGCGAGGACAGCTCCTCGACGATCTGCCCCACGACGACGGCGACGGCCTCCGGCGTGGCCGGCTTCGGCGTGTCGATCCGGAAGCGGGACCCGACGAGCTTGCCCTTCTTCAGGTCGACGATCCCGCCCTTGATCCCGGTGCCGCCGATGTCGATGCCGATCGCCTCGCGGTGCTTGCGCTTGCCGGAGGATTCCTTGTCCTTGGCCATGGTGTCCTTTCTAGGGAAGGGTCAGGATCTCGGCGCCGGAATCGGTCACCAGGAGCGTGTGTTCGAACTGCGCGGTGCGCTTGCGGTCGCGGGTCACGGCCGTCCAGCCGTCGTCCCACATGTCCCACTCGATGGTGCCGAGGGTCAGCATCGGCTCGATCGTGAAGACCATGCCCGGCTCGATCAGGCGGCTGTAGCCCGGGGCGGCGTCGTAGTGGGGGATGATGAGCCCCGTGTGGAAGGCCTCGCCGACGCCGTGGCCGGTGAAGTCCCGCACCACGCCGTAGCCGAAGCGCTTGGCGTAGGCGGAGATCGTCCGGCCGATCACGTTGAACTCGCGGCCCGGCATGACCGAGCGTATCGCGCGGCGCAGCGACTCCCGGGTGCGTTCGACGAGCAGGCGGGACTCCTCGTCGACGTCACCGGCGAGGAAGGTCGCGTTCGTGTCGCCGTGCACGCCGCCGAGGTAGGCGGTGATGTCGATGTTGACGATGTCCCCGTCCTGGACGACCGTCGAATCCGGGATGCCGTGGCAGATGACCTCGTTGATGGACGCGCACAGCGACTTGGGGAAGCCCCGGTAGCCGAGCGTCGAGGGGTAGGCGCCGTGGTCCACGAGGAAACCGTGGCCGATCCGGTCCAGCTCGTCGGTCGTGACGCCGGGGACGACGGCGGCGCCCACGAGCTCGAGCGCCTGCGCGGCCAGCCGGGATGCGGCGCGGATCCGCTCGGTCGTCTCGGCGGAGGGGACGTCGGAGCCCTCGAACTTCGCCGGCGCGGGCCGGCCCACGTACTCGGGGCGGGCGATGCCCGGAGGGACGAGTCGTTCGGGGGAGAGGACGCCGGGGGCAAGGGTCCCGACGGGTGCGGTGGCGCTGCTTGGCATGGTCTCGATCCTATCGTCCCCGGCGGGCGCCGGAGTAGGGTGGGCGGAGCACGGCGGAACACGCCGCCATCGTCGACGAACGGGAGGACCGGGATGTCCGCAGAGGGACGGCCGCAGGGCGACTACTGGTACAACACGGTGACCAAGCAGGTCGAGACGGGGGCCCAGTCGGACTGGACGCAGCTCATCGGGCCCTATGCGACGCGCGAGGAGGCCGAGCGGGCGCTCGAGAAGGTCGAGCAGCGCAACGCGGCCTGGGACGCGCAGGACGAGGACTAGCCCGGCCTGCGTCTAGCTAGTCGGCGAATCCGTGCTCGGCCGCCGGGAACGATCCCTCGAGGACGTCGCGGTGATAGGCCGCGGCCGCCTCGGCGACGATCGGCCGCAGCTGGGCGTACTGCTTGACGAACTTCGCGGTCCGGCCCGTGCGCAGGCCCAGCATGTCCTGCCAGACGAGCACCTGGCCGGTCGTCGAGGCCCCCGCGCCGATGCCGATGGTCGGCACGGTCAGGGCGGCATCGACCGCGGCCGCGGCGGAGTCCGGGACCATTTCCATGAGGACGCAGAACGCGCCGGCGGCCTCCAGGGCCAGGGCGTCCTCGACGAGCCGGGCCGCGGTCCCGCCGCGCCCCTGGACGCGGTAGCCGCCGAGGGCGTGCTCGCTCTGGGGCGTGAAGCCGATGTGGGCCATGACGGGCACGCCGGCGGCGGTCAGCGCCCGCACGTGCTCCGCGAAGTGGGCGCCGCCCTCCATCTTCACGGCGTGGACGCGGGCCTCCTTCATGAGCCGGACGGAGGACTCGACGGCCTGCGCGGGGGAGACCTCGTAGGAGCCGAACGGCAGGTCGCAGACCACGAGCGGGCGCTGCGAGCCGGCCGTGACCGACTTGGCGAACACGATCATCTCGTCGAGCGTGATCGGCAGGGTCGTCTCGTAGCCCATGACGTTGTTCGCGGCGGAATCGCCGACGAGCAGCACCTCGATGCCGGCCTCGTCGAAGACCTCGGCCATGTACTGGTCGTAGGCCGTCAGCATCGCGAAGCGGCGCCCCTCGGCCTTGGCCTGGAGCAGGTGGTGCGTGCGGATGCGGGCCGGCGTGCGGCCCGACGACGGGGCCGCCGCGGCGGCCGCCGGCGCTGCTGATCCGTACGGGGCGGGTTGTTCGGCACTCATGGACACCAGCCTACGCCACGGGTCCGGGCCGGATCGGGCCCGCCCGGACGTCACGCGGCGGCCGATCACACCGGCGTCCGAGTAGATCCGAGTAGAGTTGCACACGGTATGCACTGCCCGCCCACCGAACGCATTCCCTCGTGGAAGGAGCCCCCATGGACCGCCAGCAGGAGTTCGTGCTCAGGACCATCGAAGAGCGCGACGTGCGCTTCGTCCGCCTCTGGTTCACGGACGTCGTCGGCTCCCTGAAATCGGTGGCCCTGGCCCCGGCCGAGGTGGAGGGGGCGTTCGAGGAGGGCCTCGGCTTCGACGGGTCCTCGATCGAGGGCCTCTCGCGGATCTACGAGTCGGACATGCTGGCGCAGCCGGACCCGTCGACGTTCCAGATCCTGCCGTGGCGCGGCGAGACCGAGCCGACCTCGCGCATGTTCTGCGACATCCTCACCCCCGAGGGCGCGCCGTCCCCGGCCGACCCCCGCAACGTGCTCAAGCGCCAGCTCGCCGTCGCCGCCGACATGGGCTTTACGTGCTACACGCACCCCGAGATCGAGTTCTACCTGCTCAAGTCCCCGGACATCGGCGCCGCGGGCGTCCCGGTCCCCGTGGACTACGGCGGCTACTTCGACCACGTCACCGGCGGCGTGGGCCAGGACTTCCGCCGCCGCGCGGTCACGATGCTCGAGGCCGTGGGCATCTCCGTGGAGTTCAGCCACCACGAGAACGGCCCGGGACAGAACGAGATCGACCTGCGGTACGCCGACGCGCTGCAGACCGCGGACAACGTCATGACCTTCCGCACGGTCATCAAGGAGGTCGCGATCCAGCAGGGCATCTACGCGACCTTTATGCCCAAGCCGTTCAGCGACCACCCCGGGTCCGGGATGCACACGCACTTCTCCCTCTTCGAGGGCGACACCAACGCGTTCTTTGCGGCCGGGCAGGAATACCAGCTCTCCACGACCGCGCGGCAGTTCATCGCCGGCATCCTGCGCCACGCCCCGGAATTCACGGCCGTGACCAACCAGTTCGTGAACTCCTACAAGCGCCTGTGGGGCGGCGGCGAGGCACCGAGCCACCTGTCCTGGGGGCACAACAACCGTTCCGCGCTGTTGCGGGTGCCGCTCTACAAGCCCAACAAGGGCCAGTCGGCGCGCGTCGAGTACCGCGGAATCGACTCGGCGGCCAACCCGTACCTCGCCTACGCCGTGCTGCTCGGCGCCGGGCTCAAGGGCATCCAGGAGGGCTACGAGCTCCCGCCGGCCACGGAGGACGACGTCTGGAGCCTGTCCTCGGCCGAGCGCCGCGCGATGGGCCACGACCCGCTGCCGGGCAGCCTCCACGACGCGATCCGGGCCATGGAGGACTCCGAGCTCGTCGCGGAGATCCTCGGCGAGCAGGTCTTCGCGAGCTTCCTGCGCAACAAGCAGGACGAGTGGCACGAGTACCGGCAGAACGTGAGCCCCTTCGAGCTCAACCGCTACCTCGGCATCCTCTAGGACCACCGGCCATGAGCACCGCGCGCCAGCTCATCGCCACGGGGTTCGACGACGTCGAACGCGCCCGGCGCTTCCTCGCCTCCCCCGAGTTCGAGGGGATCGCGCCGGAACGCCTGCTGGAGGGCCTCGCGCTCTCGGCCGACCCCGACCTCGCGGTCCTGTCCCTCGTCCGCCTCGCCGAGGTGGCCCCCGGGGTGCTCGACCTCGTCTCCGGACCCGACGGCGGGGGGCTCTTCCGCCTGCTCGGCGCCTCGGAGGCCCTCGCCGAGTTCCTCATCCGGCACCCCGCGCACACCTCCCTCCTCACGGAACCGGCCGCGGGAGGCGGGGGAGGGGACGACGGCGGGGCCCCGGCGTCGTCCGGGCGCGTCAGGGAGGCGCTGCTAGCCTCCGTCGACGCGGCGGGTCCCGAGGGAGCGGAGACCGCCGGCGCGTCCGGCCCCGCGGCCTGGGCCGCCCTGCGCGTCGCCTACCGGGCGGAGCTGACCCGGATCGCGCTCGCCGACCTCGGGGCGCCGGATCCGGTCGCGGCGATGCCGGGCGTCGGCCGGGCCCTCGCCGACCTCGCGGCGGCCGCCGTCCACGCCGCGCTCGCGGTGGCCCGGACCGAGGCCGCCGAGCGCTTCGGGCCCGAGGACGTGGCCGGCGTGCGGCTCGCCGTGATCGGCATGGGCAAGTGCGGCGCGGCCGAGCTGAACTACATCTCGGACGTCGATGTCGTCTACGTCCACGCCGCGGACGGCTGCCCCGAGGAGCGGGCGCCGGAGATCGCCGCGTTCCTCGCGAGCGGCATCGCCCGCGTCCTCGGCGCCCCCGGACCGGAGCCGGCCCTGTGGGAGGTGGACGCGAACCTGCGGCCCGAGGGCAAGGACGGGGCGCTGTCGCGCACGCTCGACTCCCACGTGGCCTACTACTCCCGCTGGGCGCAGAGCTGGGAGTTCCAGGCCCTCTTGAAGGCGCGCCGGATCGCCGGCGACGACGAGCTGGGGCGGGCCTACGAGGAGGCCGTGGCGCCGTTCATCTGGGCCTCCTCGGAGCGCGACGGCTTCGTCGAGTCCGTGCAGGCCATGCGCCGCCGCGTCACGGACAACATCCCCGCCCAGGAGGTCGCCCGGCAGCTCAAGCTCGGCCCCGGCGGGCTGCGCGACGTCGAGTTCACCGTCCAGCTGCTCCAGCTCGTCCACGGCCGGGTCGACGAGTCGCTGCGCGTGCGGGACACGACGTCGGCGATCGCCGCGCTGAGCGAGGCGGGATACATCGGCCGCTCCGACGCGGCGGAGTTCGACGCCGCCTACCGCTACCTGCGCGTGCTCGAGCACCGGATCCAGCTCGTGAAGCTGCGCCGGACGCACCTCATGCCCGTCAAGGAGGACGCCCTGCGGGCGCTCGCCCGCGCCGCGGAGGGGACGGGGGCGCGCACGGAGCGGCCCACGGCCGACGGGCTGACGGAACAGTGGCAGAAGACGCGCCGTGCCGTGAAGTCGCTGCACGAGCGGATCTTCTACCGGCCCCTCCTGGCCACGGCCGCCAACCTCAGCACGGACGAGGTCCGCCTGACGCCGGAGGCTGCGGAAGCGCGGCTGCGCGCCCTGGGCTATGCCGATCCACGCGGCGCGCTGCGCCACATCGAGGCGCTCACGTCCGGGGTGCGGCGCCGGGCCGCGCTGCAGCGCCAGCTCCTGCCCGTGCTGCTGGGGTGGATCGCCGAGGGCGTGGACCCGGACGCGGGCCTGCTCGGCTTCCGCCGCCTGAGCGAGGCGCTCGGCGAGTCGCCGTGGTTCCTCGGCATGCTGCGGGACTCGCGGGCCGGCGCCGAGCGCTTGTGCCACGTGCTCTCCGGCAGCCGCTTCATCACGGACCTGCTCGTCGTCTCCCCGGAGTCCGCCGCGTGGCTCGGCGACGACCGCGAGCTGCAGCCCATGCCGTTCGAGCAGCTGTGGAAGGAGAACGCCGCGAAGATGAAACGGCATCCGGACGCCGAGGAGGCCATGCGGCTCATCCGGCTCAACCGGCGCCGCGAGCTCCTGCGCACGGCGCTGGCCGACGGGGCCGGGCTCATCGACCAGGACCGCGTCGGCGAGGCGCTCTCGGACGCGGACCGGGCGGCGGTCCTGGCCGCCCTGCGCGTCGCCGAACAGGACGAGTACGCCGAGCGGGAGCGCATCACGGACGTCCTCGTCGTCGCGATGGGGCGCCAGGGCGGGCGCGAGATCGCCTACGGCTCCGACGTCGACGCGATGTTCGTGCACCGTCCCCTGCCGGGCGCCGATCCGCAGCAGGCCCAGGAGCAGGCGTACCGGATCATGACCCGCCTCGGCCAGCTCGCGACCCAGCCGCTCAAGCCCGCCGTGCTGGCCGAGCCCAAGCTGGTCGTCGACGCCGACCTGCGGCCCGAGGGGCGCCAGGGACCCCTCGTGCGCACGCTCGAGGCCTACCGCGAGTACTACGGCCGGTGGGCGCTCGTCTGGGAGCGGCAGGCGCTCCTGCGCGCCCGACCGCTGGCCGGGGACGACGAGCTCGCCGCAGACTTCATGGCGCTCGCCGACGACGTGCGCTACCAGACCGGAATCACCACGGAGGAGGAACGGGAGGTCCGCCGGATCAAGGCCCGCGTCGAGGCCGAGCGGCTCCCGCGGGGGGCCGATCCGGCGCTCCACGTCAAGCTGGGCCGCGGGGGACTGAGCGACGTCGAGTGGCTCGTCCAGCTGCTGCAGCTGCGCCACGCGGCCGAGTACCCGGAACTGCGCACGACGTCGACGCGTCCGGCGCTGCGGGCGATCGCCGTCGCCGGGCTGCTGCCCGCCGAGGACGTCGAGCTGCTCGACCGCGCGTGGGCGCTCGCGACCCGGATCCGCAGCGCGACGATGGTCTGCACGGGCCGCGCGTCCGACGTCGTTCCGCGCTCCTGGCGGGACCTCGAGGCCGTCGCGCGCTGGTGCGGCTACCCGGCCGGGAGCGCCTCGCGGCTCGAGGAGGACTACCGCAAGGCCACGCGGCGGGCGCGCCAGGTCTTCGAGCGGCACTTCTACGGCTTCGAGGACAAGGCGTAGCCCGCGCGGACGGGCAGATCGCATCCTTTGTCAATCATGGTTGACGCCGCATGGTGCACGCCGTAGCGTTGCCACCGTGGAGGAGGACGCGATGAAGACGCTGATCGGGGCCATGGACGGCCATCCCATCCGCGGCCTGCGGGCCGTCGCCGAGCTGCAGCAGCGGCTGCGCCGCCATGAGGCGGAGCTGGTCCGGCGGGCCCGCGCCGAGGGATTGTCCTGGGAGGCGATCGCCCAGGCCCTCGGCGTCACGCGCCAGGCCGTCCACAAGGGCTACGGAAAGCACACCTGAGACCCGGGCCGCCGGAGCAGACCCCCAGGAGGACCCATGCACGTGACCCGGGCCGAACTCGATGCCCTCGCCGAGGAGCACCTGGCCAAGGCGGCCTCCGCTCCACACCGGCGCAGCGCCCGGGTCGTGCTGAACGACGGGCGCCTGCGGCACACGCTCATCGCCCTCGCGGCCGGGGCGGAGCTGGGCGACCACTCCAAACCGGAGGCCGCGACCCTGCTCGTGCTGCGTGGAGCCGTGAGGGTGGGATGGGACTCCGGCGAGGTGCGCGTGTCCCACGGCGGACTGTTCGTCCTGCCCGACGCCGTCCACCGCGTGGGCGCCGACGAGCCCTCCGTCTTCCTGCTGACCACGCTTGCCGGCTGAGTCGCGGAAGGCGCGCGGACTGGACGGCGCCCCTGCCGTCGGCACGCGCAGCCGGATGCGGAGGAGCCCGCACGGGCCGCCGAAGCGACGGCCCGTGCGGGCTCCCTGTTCACGCGGGGTGGCCGCGGAGTGCGGCTAGACGCCGTAGTACAGCTCGAACTCGTACGGGTTCGGGCGCAGCGACAGCGGCTTGATCTCGTTCTCGCGCTTGTAGTCGATCCAGGTGCGGACCAGGTCCTCGGTGAAGACGTCTCCCGCGAGCAGGAACTCGTAGTCGTTCTCGAGGGCCACGAGGGCCTCCTCGAGCGATCCCGGGGCCTTCTGGATGTCCTTGGCCTCTTCGGCCGGGAGCTCGTAGAGGTCCTTGTCGATCGGGTCCGACGGCTCGATGCGGTTCTTGATGCCGTCGAGGCCGGCCATCAGCTGCGCAGCGAAGGCCAGGTACGGGTTGGAGGAGGCGTCCGGAGCGCGGAACTCGATGCGCTTGGCCTTCGGGTTGGAGCCCGTGATCGGGATGCGGATGCCGGCGGAGCGGTTGCCCTGCGAGTACACCATGTTCACGGGGGCCTCGAAGCCCTTCACGAGGCGCTTGTAGGAGTTCACGGTCGGGTTCGTGAAGGCCAGGACGGCGGAGGCGTGCTTGAGGAGGCCGCCGATGTACCAGCGGGCGAGGTCGGACAGGCCGGCGTAGCCCTTCTCGTCGTAGAACAGCGGGTCGCCGTTGGACCACAGCGACTGGTGGCAGTGCATGCCCGAGCCGTTGTCGCCGAAGACCGGCTTCGGCATGAAGGTGGCCGACTTGCCCCACGCGTCGGCGACGTTCTTGACGATGTACTTGAACTTCAGGATGTCGTCGGCCGAGTGGACCAGGGTGTTGAACTTGTAGTTGATCTCCGCCTGGCCGGCGCCGCCGACCTCGTGGTGGGAGCGCTCGACCTCGAGGCCGGCGGCATCGAGCTCGACGCAGATGGCGTCGCGCAGGTCGGCCTGCTTGTCGGTCGGGGAGACGGGGAAGTAGCCGCCCTTGAACGGGGTCTTGTAGCCCTGGTTGCCGCCCTCCTCCTTGCGCCCGGTGTTCCAGGCGGCCTCGATGGAGTCGACCTTGTAGAAGGAGCCCTGCGGCTTCGACTCGTACTGGACGTTGTCGAAGATGAAGAACTCGGCCTCGGGGGCGAAGAACGCGGTGTCGGCGATTCCGGTGGAGGCCAGGTAGGCCTCGGCGCGCTCGGCCACGCCGCGGGGGTCGCGGTGGTAGGGCTCGCCGGTGCGGGGGTTGACGATCGAGAAGTTGAACGCCAGGGTCTTCTCCACGCGGAAGGGGTCGATGAAGCCCGTGGTGACGTCCGGGATGAGCTGCATGTCGGACTCGGCGATGCCCTGGAAGCCGCGGATCGAGGATCCGTCGAAGAGCTGTCCGTTCACGAAGAAGTCGGCGTCGACCGTCTTGGCCGGGACGTTGAAGTGCTGCTGCACGCCGGGGAGGTCGGTGAAACGGATGTCGACGAACTTGACGTCTTCGTCGGCAATGTACTGGAGGACTTCGTCCGCATTCTTGAACATCTAGAACTGCTCCTATGTGAGGCAATTTTGCCGGGCAAAGTGGCCGCTGGCTCGGGTGATCGGTTCCCGAAGTTGTGACCAGCCTATCGAATCGCCGTTTCCCGGCAGTGACGCGGTTGTTTCCGGGACGTTACACGGGGTGCCTTTTACGGGCGGTTGACACGGCCGCTGTCCGCGGCGCAGGCGGCTACCCTTGAGGGGTGGAGAGAAAAGACCTCGGATCCTGGCTGCAGGGTCCACCCCAGCTCAACGACCAGTCCTGGCCGGGACAGCGGCTCGGCCGCCCGGAATCGGGTCCCGCCAGCATCGCCCGCTTCGGTCCCCGCGTGGTGGCCTTGTGCATCGACTGGGGGCTGGCCATGCTGGTCTCCTGGCTCTTCTTCGACGCCGCCCCGTGGGCCAACCTGCTCTGGTTCGCCGTCATGCAGCTCGTGTTCGTCGGCGTCACGGGGCATTCCGTGGGCCACCGCGTCATGGGAATGCAGGTCCAGCGCCTGGACGGAACGGGCATCCGTCCGCTCGACGGCGTCGTGCGCACGCTCCTGCTCTGCCTCGTCGTTCCGCCGCTCGTCGCGGACGGGGATCAGCGCGGACTGCACGACCGCGTGGTGAAGACCATCCTGGTCCGCACGCGCTGATCCGGTCCCGGCCGGAGCGGCGGAAACGCAGCCGGTCGACCGGTAGGGAAACGGGGCGGGTCCCGGCCATCGGCCGGGACCCGCCCCGTTCGTCGTCGTCCGGGCTCAGCGTCCGCGCATCGCCCGGCGGTCCGGCCGGGCCCGCATCGGGTCGATGCCCTTGGGGATCGGCAGCTTGGCGCTGCCGAGCGTGGACAAGCGCAGGTCCACCGCGTGGACCTCCTGCTTGTTGAGCGACTTCTTGAGCTTCTTCATCTCCTTGCCGACCTTGCCCAGGGCCGTCTGGCCCTCCTCCGAGCCGGCGTTGAGGACGTGGATCGGCACGTTGGGCAGGACGCGGGCCATGCGCCGGCGCTCGCCCTCGACGAGCTGGCGGACGCGGCCCGTCGGCCCCTCGGTCACGAGCACGACGCCGGGCTTGCCGATCGCCATGAACACGAGGTCCTGCGTGCGCGGATTGATCGCGACGGGCTGCTCCTTGAGGATCCAGCCCCGGCGCAGCACGCTCATCGCGGCGCCGGCCGCTCCCTGACGCCCCTCGAGCTGGGCGAACGCCGCCCGCTCGGCCCGGCGGGAGAGGATGAACGTGGCGGCGAGCAGGCCCAGCGGGATGGCGACGAGCAGCAGCGTGACCCAGTTGTCCACGAGGAAGCCGATCAGCAGGCCCACGGCCACGACGCCGAGGAACGCCAAGATCATGAGCCAGACCACCATTGGGTCGTGGCGCCGGGTCATCTGGAAGACCTGGCCCAGCTGCTTCAGGCGGCCGGGCTCCTTCGCGGTCTTCGGTGCCTTCGGCTTGCGCGAGAACAAGCGGCGCTTCGGCTGGGCGTCGTCGGTGGGGGTGCTATCGGGGGTCTTGGCCATAGTGATCCAATTCTAGATGATCCGCGGCGGATCAGGTGGCCGGCAGCAGGCTCGCGGCCTCCTGCCGCGTGCTGCCCGAGTCCTCGATGTGGGCGAGCGCCTCGGGGATGGGCAGGCCGCGCTTGCGCATGGCGCCGGCCCACAGGCGTCCGGCCCGGTAGGAGGAGCGCACGAGCGGGCCCGACATCACGCCGAGGAAGCCGATCTCCTCGGCCTCCTGCTGCAGCTCGACGAACTCCTGGGGCTTGACCCAGCGCTCGACGGGGTGGTGGCGCTCGGTCGGGCGCAGGTACTGCGTGATGGTGAGCAGGTCGCAGCCGGCCTCGTGCAGGTCGCGCATGGCCTCGGAGACCTCTTCGCGGGTCTCGCCCATGCCGAGGATCAGGTTGGACTTGGTGATCATCCCGTGGTCGCGTCCCTGCGTGATGACGTCGAGCGAGCGCTCGTAGCGGAACGCCGGCCGGATCGACTTGAAGAGCCGCGGGACCGTCTCGAGGTTGTGCGCGTAGACCTCGGGGGCCGAGGCGCAGATCGCGTCGAGGTGCTCCCGGCGCCCGGAGAAGTCGGGGATGAGCAGTTCGACGCCGGTGCCCGGGTTGAGCTGGTGGATGCGGCGCACGGTCTCGGCGTAGAGCCAGGTGCCCTCGTCCTCGAGGTCGTCGCGGGCCACGCCCGTCACGGTCGCGTAGCGCAACTCCATCTTCTTGACCGACATCGCGACCTTGAACGGCTCGGCCCGGTCGATCGGCTGCGGCCGCCCGGTGTCGATCTGGCAGAAGTCGCAGCGGCGCGTGCACTCGGAGCCGCCGATCAGGAAGGTCGCCTCGCGGTCCTCCCAGCATTCGAAGATGTTGGGGCAGCCGGCCTCCTCGCACACGGTGTGCAGGCCCTCCGACTTCACGAGGTTCTTCAGCCCGACGTACTCGGGGCCGATGTTGACCTTCGCCTTGATCCACTCGGGCTTGCGTTCCACCGGGGTGGCCGCGTTGCGCTGCTCGATGCGCAGCATGCGGCGGCCTTCGGGGGCGATGCTCATGACAGGGCTCCTTCACGGATCTCGGCGGACTTCACGGCGGGCAGGAGCACGGTGGTGAACTCCTCCTCGACGCGTTGCAGGAGCTCGGCCGGCTCTATGGTGCGGCCGGTCTCGAGCGAGAGGGTGGTGATGCCGGCATCGGTGATGCCGCACGGGATGATCTGCCGGTAGGGGTCCAGCGAATGGGAGCAGTTCAAGGCGAAGCCGTGCATCGTCACGCCGTGGTCGACGCGGATCCCGATCGCGCCGATCTTCCGGGCCGGGCCCTGCTCCGGCTCGATCCAGACGCCCGCGCGCCCGCGGATCCGCGTGCCGGCGACGCCGTAGTCGGCGAGGACGTTGACGAGGACCTGTTCGAGGCGCTCCACGTAGTCCCGGATCGCCGCGTGGTCCTTGAGTTCGACGATGGGGTAGGCGACGAGCTGGCCCGGTCCGTGCCACGTCAGCTTGCCGCCACGGTCGACGTCGACGACGGGCGTGCCGTCCAGGGGGAGGTCGGCGGGCTCGGTGCGCTTGCCCGCGGTGTAGACGGGGGAGTGCTCGAGCAGCAGGACGGTGGGTCCGCGCCGGCCGGAGGCCACGTCGTCGTGGAGCTCCCGCTGCAGGTCCCACGCCCGTCCGTAGTCGACGAAGTCCGGGGACAGGCCGACCCGTTGGAAGGAAATGGTCATGGCCCCCAGCCTACGCTTCGGGCGCAGGCGCCCCCGAATCGTGGGACCCCGTGCAACGCGGTGCCTGTGGATAACTCCTGCGGGCCGCGGGCGGTTCCGGTAGAACGGAACCATGAACGCGACGATCCCCCTCCTGCCCCTGCCGCGGACCGCCGGCTTCGAGACGCTGCGGGAGATCGGCCGCGGTGGCAACGCCGCGGTCTACGAGGTCCTCTCGGGCGCCGGCGGCACGCGCCTGGCCCTCAAGGTCGGCGCGGCCGAGGATCCGCCGGGAGTGGAGCAGCTGGAGCGCGAGGTCGAGGTCCTGCGCGGGCTCGGGCATCCGCACCTCGTGGCCCTGCACTCGGCCGTGGAGACGAGCCGCGGACCGGGCGTGCTCATGGAGTACCTGCCGGGCGGTTCCGTCGCCGAACTCGTCGCCGCCTCCGGGCCGCGGAGCCTGGGGGAGACCGTGACGGTCGTCGCGCCGATCGCGCAGGCCCTGGCCTTCCTGCACGCGGCCGGAGCGGTGCACGGCGACGTCTCCCCGGGCAACATCCTCTTCACCGCCACGGGCGTCCCGAAGCTCTCCGACCTGGGGCTCGCGGGGCTCGTCGGCCGGCCCGGACAAGGCGGAGGCACGCCGGGCTTCACGGCCCCGGAGCCGCAGTCCGCCCGGGACCGGGCGCTGCTGCCCGCCCGCGACGTGTACTCCCTCGCCGCCGTCGCCTGGTTCGTCCTCACGGGCCGCACGCCGGCGCCGACGAGCCGCCGTCCGCCGCTCGGGAGCCTCGTGCCCGGGGTCCCGGACGAGTTCGCCCTCCTGCTCGAGGCCTGCCTCGCGGAAGACCCCGACGAGCGGCCCCCGGCCTCCGAGCTCGCCCTCGGGATCTTCTGCGGCGCCGAACCCCGGCCCGTGGAGCTGACCGAGTCCGTCCGGCCGGAGGCGATGGGCCTGCTGCCGACGCGCCGCCCGCCGGAACCCGGCCCGCGCGGGCCGGGCGCCGTCCTGCGGCGGCTCGACGCAGCGTGGACGCCGCGGAAGACGGCGTGGCTCGCGGGCGCGGCGGCCGCCGTCGTCCTCGCGGTCGCCGCCGCCGGCGCCGTCACCGTCGCCTTCCGGGACATGGATAACGGGCCGGCGCCCGCGGCGCAGTCTCCGGCACCCGGGACCGCGACGACCGCCCCGTCCGAGGAGGGCGCCCGCGCCGGGGATCCGCCCGGATCGCCCGGGACGGAGGCAGGCGCCGTGCCAGAGGCCGGTGCCGCTCCGCGGTCCGGCGGCTCCGCGGAGGCGTCCGCTACCCCCACGCGCGCGCCGGCGGAAGCGGCAGGCGAGGTCCCGGACGATCCCGCGGACGCCGCCGTCGTCCTGGCCGGGCGCAGGGACGCCGCGTTGAGCGCCGCCGACGCCGGCGCCCTCGAAGGCGTCCATGCCGCGGACGGCGAGTCGCTCGGCGACGACGCCGAGGCCGTGCGCGAACTGCGCCGGCAGGGCCTGCGCTACTCCGGCCTGCGCACCGTGCTGAGCGGAGTGCGGCAGGAGGAGGCGCCGGGCGGCGGGTCCGCCGTCGTGCGCGCCGAGAGCAGGATCGGACCCTACGCCGTGGTCGATGAGGACGGGGAGACGGTGGAGGCCGTCGACGCCGGCATCGAGCAGAGGATCGTCCTGCACCTGGAGCGCACCGCCGACGGCTGGCGGATCGCGCGCGTGGAACAGGACGGCACGGGGACGTGACCCGCCGCGCGGCCCGCCCGGGGCCCGGGCCCGCGCGTGGATAGGATCGGAGGATGAAGCCGACCAGCTATCTGCGCTACCCCCATGTCTCGCCCGAACTCGTCACCTTCGTCGCCGAGGACGACGTCTGGATGGCCCCGCTCGAGGGAGGCCGCGCCTGGCGGGTCTCCGGAATGGGGCTGCCCGCCCGCGGGCCGCGGTTCACGCCGGACGGCTCGGCCCTGGTCTGGAGCGTCGTGCAGGGCAGTGCGCCGGAGATCGTCACGGCGGGCACCGATGGCGGCGGGTTCCGGCAGTTGAGCTACTGGGGGCACCCGAGCACCCGGGTCCGCGGGTTCACTCCCGACGGACAGGTCGTGGCGATCAGCGCCCACGCCCAGGTCGATGCCCGGCACACCTGGGCGCGCTCCGTCCCCCTCGACGGCGGTCCGTCCACCGTCCTGCCCTACGGGCCCGTCGACTCGGTCGTCTGGGGGCCGTCCGTCGGCGACGAGCGCCCGCTCGTCGTCGGCAGCGCGCTGAGCCGCGAACCGGCCCACTGGAAGCGCTACCGCGGTGGAACGGCCGGCAAGCTCTGGATCGACCGCGACGGCGGCGGCGGGTTCGAGCGCCTCGCCCCGGAGCTCGACGGGAACCTCTGCGATCCCGTGTGGATCGGCGGCCGGATCGCGTTCCTGTCCGACCACGAGGGCTACGGCAACGTCTACTCCGTCGCCCCCGACGGCACGGGGCTGCGCCGGCACACCGACCACGGGCACTTCTACGCGCGGCACCTGTCCTCCGACGGCACGCGCCTCGTCTACGAGCACCGCGGCCGGCTGTTCGTGCTCGACTCGCTCGACGCCGAGGCACGCCGGCTCGAGATCCACCTGGGCTCGGCCGGCCACGGGCGCCGCCGCAGGCCGCTCGCCGCGGCGCGCCACCTCGGCACCGTGGTCCCGGACCACGACGGGGCCGCGAGCCTCGTCGAGACCCACGGGACCCTGCACCTGCTCAAGCACCGCGACGGCCCCTCGCACACGATCGAGGCCACGCCGGGCGTGCGCGCACGGCTCGGCCGGATCCTCGGCGGGCACACCGCCGCCTACATCGCCGACCACGGCGGCGAGGAGGCCCTCCACCTGAGGGCCGTCGACAGCGACGGCGATTTCGGCAGCTTCGGCCCGATCCCGAGCGCCCACGACGACGAGCTCGACGCCGTTCCCGCCGCCCCCCAGGCGCCCGCGCCGGCTCCGGAGCCGGGCGGCTCCCTCCCCGCCCCCGTGAGCGCCGCCGCCGTCACCGGCGCGGATGCGGGCATCGACGCCGCCGCCTCCCCGGCCGGAACGTGCCCTGAGGACGACGGCGCCCACGACGGAACCGGTACCGGCCACGGACGGATCGAGGTCCCCGGAGCCGCGGACCCTGCGGGCACGGATGACGCAACGGGCGGCGACGGGCTGCGCCGGATCCCGCTGCCGACACGCGGCCGCGTCCGCAGCCTCGAGGCGAGCCCCGACGGGCGTTGGATCGCGATCGGCACGGAGTACGGCGAGGTCCAGCTCCTCGACGTCGCCGAGGGCTCGTGGCGCGGCCTCTGCGCCTCCGACTTCGGCGGGATCGACCACGTGAGCTTCTCACCGGACTCGGCCTGGCTGGCCTGGATCGAGCCGGTCACCGAGTTCGAGGGCCGCAGCCGCGTCATGCTCACGCGCGCGTCCTCCGCGGACGCCGCCATCCAGGTCACCGACGGCCGCTTCCACGACCACTCGCCGTCGTTCAGCCACGACGGCCGGTACCTCGCCTTCCTCTCCGAGCGCAGCTTCGACCCCGTCTACGACACCCACAGCTTCGACCTGAGCTTCCCCGCCTCGACCAAGCCCTTCATGGTGGCGCTCGCCGAGGACACGCCGAGCCTCTTCGGGCCCTCCGCGTACTCCGCGCGGCCGGCCGGGGCCCCGCCGGCGGAAGCCGAGGGTGCCGGCGACGCCGCGGACGACGCCGGGGCACCGGTCCGCGGCGACGGCGCCGCCGGTTCCGGCACGGGCGGGAGGCCCGCGCCGGCCCAGACGCGCGTGGACGCCGAGGGCATCGGCCAGCGGCTCTTCGCCGTCCCCGTGGCCCAGGGCCGCTACAGCCGGCTCGTCGCCGTCGAGAAGGGCCTGTTGTGGCTCGTCGACGAGTCCACGGGCGTGACGGGCGACGGCCGCGTGACGGGCGACAGCGCCCCGGCCCTGCGGCTCGAGCGCTTCGACTACGCCGAACGGCGCACCACGACCCTCGTGAAGCGGCTGGACCGCTACCGCGTCAGCCCGGACAAGAAACGGCTCGTCTACGTCGACGGCCAGCAGGTCCGCAGCGTGCCCGTCGACCGTTCGGTCGACAAGGAGGCCCCCGAGTCCCAGGCGCTGGACCTGCTGCGCATCCGCGTCGAGCTGGACCCCGCCAAGGTCTGGGAACAGGCCTACGACGAGGCCTGGCGGCTCCAGCGGGACTTCTTCTGGGCCGAGGACATGGCCGGCCTGGACTGGGAGGCCATCGGCGCGAAGTACCGGCCGCTGCTGGCGCGGCTCGGCAGCCACGACGACCTCGTCGACGTCCTCCTGGAGCTCCACGGCGAGCTCGGCACGTCCCACGCCTACGTCGTCCCCTTCGCGGCGCAGGAGCCCGGAGCCGGACGCCAGGGCCTGCTCGGCGCCGACCTGTCCCGCGTCGACGGCGCCTGGCGGGTGGCCACCGTCCTCGAAGGCGAGTCCTCCGACCCGCAGGCCTACTCGCCGCTGGCCGCGCCGGGCGTCGCCGTGCGGGCCGGCGACGAGATCCTCGCCGTCGACGGGCGGCTCGTCCCCTTCGACGGCGGCCCGGAGGTCCTCCTCGACGGCGCGGGCGGCCGCACGGTGGAGCTGACCGTGCGCAACGGACCCGAGTCCCGCGACCCCGGGACGGTGCGCCGCGTCGCCGTCGTCCCCGTCAAGGACGAGCAGCGGCTGCGCTACCAGAACTGGGTCAACGCCAACCGGCGCACCGTCCGCGAGGCGTCCGGGGGAACGTTCGGGTACCTGCACATCCCCGACATGATGGCGCACGGCTGGGCCCAGCTGCACCGCGACCTCGACACCGAGACGGCCCTCGACGCCCTCGTCGTCGACGTGCGCCGCAACCGCGGCGGGCACACCTCCCAGCTCGTCGCCGAACTGCTCGGGCGCAAGGTCACCGCGTGGTCGATCGCCCGCGAGACGCGCACCGGGACCTATCCGTCGAGCGCGCCGCGCGGCCCCGTCGTCGTCATCACGGACGAGTGGGCCGGCTCCGACGGCGACATCATCACCCAGGTCGCGAAGCTGCGGGCCATCGGGCCCGTCGTCGGCGTGCGCACGTGGGGCGGGGTGATCGGGATCGACAACCTGTTCGCGCTCGCCGACGGCACCAAGGTCACCCAGCCGCGTTACGCCACGTGGTTCACGGGAGGGATCGGCTGGGGCGTCGAGAACCGCGGCGTCGACCCCGACATCGAGGTGGGGTTCCCGCCGCACGCCTACGCCGCGGGGGAGGACCCGCAGCTCGAGCAGGGCGTGGCCATCCTCAAGGAGATGCTCCGCGAGATCCCCACGCAGCGGCCCCCCGAGCAGTCCGGCTACCGCGCGCTGACCCCGCCGCCGCTGCCCCCGCGGCCGCAGGGCGGAGCGGGCGCCGAGGCCGTCGAGGACCGCTGAGACGCGTGGTGGGCCGGCCCCGCGGGGCCGGCCCACCACGTCGGGGTGCCGTCGGATCGGGGCGACATCCCCTCGGGATGCCGCCGCGTGGCGGCACGCGTCCGCTGCGGCTAGGAGTCGAGCGTCGCGCTCAAGGTGATGCTCGGGACGGCGGCGAGGGCCTTGGACACGGGGCACCCCTCCTTGGCGGCCTGGGCGGCCTCCTGGAACGCGTCGGCGTCGATCCCGGGGACGGAGGCGTTCAGCGTCAGGCGGATCTCGGAGATGCGCGGTCCGTCGGCCGTGTCGAAGTCGACCTCCGCCGTCGTCTCGAGGCGCTCGGCCGTGAACCCGGCCTCCTTGAGGATGTTGCTGAGCGCCATCGAGTAGCAGGAGGCGTGGGCCGCGGCGATGAGCTCCTCCGGACTGGTCTTGCCCTCGGCCTGCTCGGCGCGGGCCTTCCACGTGACATCGAAGGTGCCGATGCCCGAGGTCGAGAACGTCGTCTGGCCGCTGCCGGTGAACAGGTCGCCGGTCCAGACGGTGCTGGCGGATCGCGTCGTTGCCATGGTGGGACTCCTCGCTGTTGGGGTTCGGCCACCGGACCGGTGGCCTCTGCGCCCATCCTAGGCGGGGCCGCCGGGGGAGCCAACAGCTGCGGGGCCCCGGCCGCGCGCGCCGGTCCGGCCCCGGAGACGGCAACGGGGAGGGGCGCCCGGTGTGGACGCCCCTCCCCGGAGGATGCCGCCGTGGCCCGTGGACCCGTCGCGGGGTCCGGGCCCGGGTCTACCAGAAGACGGCGACGGCGATGTTGATCAGCGCGGTCCCACCGACGGCGTGGGCCAGCCCCGTCGAGACCTCTTCGCCCTTGGAGGCCTTGCGGCGTCCGATGAACGCGGCGACGGCCACGGCGAGGGCCAGGACGAGCTTGACGGCGACCTTGGCGTGGTTCGGGCCGTCGCCGTCGCCCATCTCGGCGACGGCCACGAGCGCCAGTCCCGAGACGAGCTGGACGAGGGCGCCGATCCACTGCCACTGCGTGACGGTCGGGGTCTTGAACGTCGCGAGCCAGCCGCCGACGATGGCCGCCGCTCCGAGGATGTGCAGGAAGACGAGCAACGAGTGAAGGAAGTCCATGCCTGAAGGATAGTGGCGATTTCGACGCCGTGTCGAAGAAGGCAAGCCTGACCTGCGGGCTTAAACGCCGGGGGCGTGGATGCCGTGGCATCCACGCCCCCGGCCCGCCGTGGCGGGGGAGCCGCTACAGTCCGAGGTCGGCCTCGAACGCGCCCTCCTCGAGACGGGCACGGAGCGTCTGCAGGAAGCGTCCCGCGTCCGCGCCGTCCACGAGGCGGTGGTCGTAGGTGAGCGACAGGTACATCATGTGGCGGATGGCGATCGTGTCGTCGCCGTCGGCGTTCGGGACCACGACGGCGCGCTTGACGATCGCGCCCGTGCCGAGGATGGCCACCTGCGGCTGGTTGATGATCGGGGTGTCGAAGAGCGCCCCCACCGAGCCGATGTTCGTGATCGAGAACGTCCCGCCCGAGAGCTCGTCCGGACCGATCTTGTTGTTGCGCGTGCGGGAGGCGACGTCGGCGATGCGCCCGGCCAGCCCGGCCAGGTTCAGCTCGCCCGCGTTGGCGATGACCGGGACCAGCAGGCCCTTGTCGGTGTCCACCGCGATCGCCAGGTGCTCGGCGTTGTGGTACGTGATCTCCTGCTTCGCCTCGTCGTACTCGGCGTTCAGCTTCGGGTGCTGCTTCAGCGCCTCGGCCACGGCCTTGGCGATGAACGGCAGGAACGTCAGCTTGGTGCCGTTGACGGACTGGAAGCCGGCCTTGGCGGCGTCGCGCAGCTTGGCGATGCGCGTCATGTCGACCTCGTGCACCTGCGTCAGCTGCGTGGACGAGTCCAGCGACTCGCGCATGCGGCGGGCGATGACCTGGCGGATGCGCGGGGCCTTCTCCGAGGTGCCGCGCAGCTTGGACGCCTCGGGCGCCGGGGCGGCGGCCTTGGCCGGGGCGGACGACGCCGGGGCCGGAGCCGCGGGGGCGGGCGCGGTGGGGGCCTTGGCGGCCTCGACGGCCTCCAGGACGTCCTGCTTGCGGATGCGTCCGCCGACGCCCGTGCCCTTGACCGTGGAGAGGTCGATGTCGTTCTGGGCGGCGAGGCGGCGCACGAGCGGGGTCACGTAGCCCTCGGCGCCGTCCGCGGCGGGAGCCTCGGCGGGGGCCGCCTGCGGGGCGGCGGCCTTCGGGGCCTCGGGGGCGGGAGCCGGCTCCTGCTTCGGTGCCTCGGCCGGTACGGGCTCCTGGGTGGCGGGGGCGGCCTCCTCGGCCGGCTCCTCGGCGGGGGCCTCGTCCTGCGCGGCATCCTGCTGCGGGGCGTCCTGGGTCGGGGCGGCGGAGCCGGAGCCGATCACGGCGAGCACGGATCCGACCTCGGCCGTCTCGTCCTCACCGACGCGGATCTCCAGGAGCTTGCCGGCCACGGGGGACGGGATCTCGGTGTCGACCTTGTCGGTGGAGACCTCCAAGAGGGGTTCGTCGACCTCGACGTCGTCGCCGACGGCCTTGAGCCAGCGCGTCACGGTGCCCTCGGTGACGCTCTCACCCAGCGCGGGGAGGGTCACCTCCGAGCCCGAGCCCGAGCCGGAGTCGGAATCGCCGGACGCGGCAGGGGCCTCGTCGGCCTGCTCAGCGGCGGGCTCGGCCGCGGCCTCCTCGGCCGGTGCCTCGTCTTCCTGGGCGGGCTCCTCGGCCGGGGCCTCGGCGCCCGAGCCGGAGCCGTCGCCGATCCGGGCGAGGGGAGCGCCGACGTCGGCGGTCTCGTCCTCCTCGACGAGGATCTCCTCGAGGACACCGGCCACGGGGGACGGGATCTCGGTGTCGACCTTGTCGGTGGAGACCTCCAGCAGCGGTTCGTCGACCTCGACGCGGTCGCCGACGGCCTTGAGCCAGCGCGTCACGGTGCCTTCGGTGACGCTTTCGCCGAGGGCCGGCAAGTTCACGGTTTCAGACATTTTGTCCCCGTTCTCCTCAATACTTTCAACTTGGTTCGTGGCGGCCGGCGATGGATCGGAGCGGCCGTGGAGGCGTTGCGTTCGAGCTTAGTGCACCCCGGCGGGACGCCGGGGTGCCATGGGGGGCTCAGCCGTGCAGCGGCTTGCCGGCGAGGGCGAGGGCCGCCTCGCCGAGGGACTCGTTCTGCGTCGGGTGGGCGTGGATGAGCTGCGCGACATCCTCCGGGTAGGCCTCCCAGTTCACGATGAGCTGGGCCTCGCCGATCTGCTCGCCGATGCGGCCGCCGATGCCGTGGACGCCGACGATCGGGCCGTTCTTGACGCGGACCATCTTGATGAGACCCGAGGTTCCGAGGATGGAGGACTTGCCGTTGCCGGCGAGGTTGTACTCCTGGACCTCGATCTGGTCCTCGCCGAACTTCTCCTTCGCCTTGGGCTCGGAGTAGCCGACGGAGGCGATCTCCGGCTCGCAGAAGGTGACCTTCGGAATGTTGATGTCCTCGACGACGACGGGGTTCTGGCCCGCGATCTCCTCGGCGACGAAGATGCCGTGCTGGTAGCCGCGGTGGGCCAGCTGCACGCCCGGGACGATGTCGCCGATCGCGTAGAGGTTGCCGACGCCCGTGTGCTGGCGCTCGTTGGTGATGACGAATCCGCGGTCGATCGTGATGCCCTGCTCCTCGAAGCCCAGGCCCTCGGTCACGGGGCCGCGGCCGACGGCGACGAGGACGATGTCGGCCTCGAAGGTCTTGCCGTCGGCGAGGGTGACCTTGGCGGCGTCGCCGGACTGCTCGACCTTCTCGAAGAAGGTGCCCGTGTTGAACTTGATGCCGCGCTTCTTGAAGGCGCGCTCCAGGTTCTTGATGATGGACGGGTCCTCGTTGGGGACCAGGCTCGGCAGGCCCTCGATGATCGTCACGTCGACGCCGAAGGAGTTCCAGACGGAGGCGAACTCGACGCCGATGACGCCGCCGCCGAGCACGATCGCGCTCTTCGGCAGGGTGTCCATGTTCAGCGCCTCGGTGGAGGTCAGCACGCGGCCGCCGATCTCGATGCCCATGGTCTTGGACGTGGAACCCGTGGCGAGGATGATGTTCTTGCCCGTGTACCGGACCCCGTCGACGTCGATGGCATCCGGGCCCACGAGGCGACCGTCGCCCTCGATGACCGTGACCTTCTTCATCTTCAGCAGACCCGAGAGGCCCTTGAACTTGCCGGCGACGATGCCGTCCTTGTAGTCGCGGACCTTGCCCAGGTCGATGGACTCGAGGGTCGTGTTGATGCCGTACTTGGCGCCTTCGCGGGCGTTCTCGGCGAGCTCGGCGGAGTGCAGGTAGGCCTTCGTCGGGATGCAGCCCGTGTGCAGGCAGGTGCCGCCGAGCTTGGCCTTCTCGATGAGGCCCACGGTGAAGCCGAGCTGGACCGCGCGCAGCGCGGCCGAGTAGCCGGCGCTGCCGCCGCCGAGGATCAGGACGTCGAATTCTTGCGTTGTTGCCGTATCGGCCACGTGAACGCTCCCTCGCGTGTGATGGACCCCCGTCCTCCGGGAGCCGTCCGTTGGGTGGTCCGGCCACGGCTGTGGTCCGCGCCGGTGCTTCATGGTGATGTGTCAGCTTTACCTTAGCGGGTGCACGCGCCCCGATGCACACGCCGTGACCGACCGCCCACCCGTGCGTGACGGCCTTCACGCAAGGGGTCCGCTGCCCTCCGCAGGGGGAGCCCTGTGGCGGGACGCACGACGCCCCCGCGAGCTGCCGTCAGCGGCTCCCGGGGGCGTGGACGTGTCCTAGCGGGCCGCGAGGGACTCGGCGTAGGCGACGAGCGTGCGCAGCGAGGCGCCGGTCGCGTTCTTCGGGGTGTATCCGTAGGGCGAACCCTCGTTGAAGGACGGCCCGGCGATGTCGAGGTGGGCCCACGGGATGGGGGTGCCGTCGACCTCGCCCACGAACTCCCGCAGGAAGACGGCGGCCGTCATCATGCCGCCGTGGCGTTCTCCGATGTTGGCCAGGTCCGCCACCTGGGAGTCGATCGAGGGGCGGAGCTCCTCGGGCAACGGCATCGGCCAGGCGGTCTCGCCGGAGCGGTCCGCGGCGGCCTTGAGGGCGTCGCGCAGCCCATCCTCGCCCATGATGCCCGTCGTGCGGTTGCCGAGGGCGATGAGCTGGGCGCCGGTCAGCGTCGCGACGTCGATGAGCGCGTCCGGCTTCTCGGCGCTCGCCGCGACGAGGCCGTCCGCCATGACGAGCCGGCCCTCGGCGTCGGTGTTGAGGATCTCCACCGTCTTCCCGCCGAACATCGTCACGACGTCGCCGGGACGGGTCGCGGTGCCGGAGGGCATGTTCTCCGCGAGGCACAGCCACGCGGTGGCCTTGACGGGCAGCCCGAGCTCGGCGATCGCCAGGACGGCCTGCAGCACGGTCGCCGCGCCCGCCATGTCCGACTTCATCGTGAACATGCTGGCCGGCGGCTTGAGGGAGATGCCGCCCGTGTCGAACGTGATCCCCTTGCCGACGAAGGCCACGTGCGCGGCCGCCTTGGCGGGGGCGTACTCGACCTTGACGAGGCGCGGCGGGCGGGCCGAGCCGCGCCCGACGCCGATCAGCCCCCCGTAGCCGTCCTTCTCGAGCCGCTTCTCGTCCAGGACGGTGACCTTGAGCTTGAGGGACCTGGCGGCCTCGACGGCCGCCTGGGCGAACGACTCCGGGTAGAGGACGTTGGGGGCCGTATTGACCAGGTCGCGGACGGCGCGCACGGCCCGCCCGAGCACCGCGGCGCGCTTCAGGGCCGCGGGGAGCGACTTGTCGGCGGACGCGGCGGTGGCGATGACGGCCTCCGTGAGCGGGGACTTCCCCGGGGCCTCGGAGCGGTGGCTCGAGAAGCCGTAGGCGCCCATCGCGGCGCCCTCGGCCACCGCAGCGGCGGCCTCGGCCGTCGGAGCGGGCAGGGCGAAGACGACCTTGCCGAGGCCCGCGAGCTGACGGGCGGCCGAGCCGGCGGCACGGCGCAGCGCCTCGGCTCCGCCCGCGGCGCCCTCCCGGCCGAGCCCGGCCAGGACCAGGACCGGGGCCTTCAGACCCTCGGGGGCGGGCAGGCGCAGCAGCTCGTCCGCGGCGCCCGTCGCGCCGAGTCCGGACAGCGAGGCCTCCAGCGCGGCGGCCTGCGCGGCGGGCAGCGGCGCGTCGACGAGGCGCGGCGCGGAGCCGTTGCCGCCTTCCGCTGCGGGTGCGACGCCGACGACGACGGCGTCGGCGGCCACGCGCTTGATGTCGGTGGAGACGGCGGTCAGCTTGAGCTCGCTGGCGTTGATCACGTGATCTGTTCCTTCGGTCTGCGGCGGTGGGCGGGCCGGGGGCACGGGTGCTGCCCGCGGCGGGTGCTTTCGGTGGTATCGATCGTAGCGTCCATCACGGCCGTGGTGGCCGGGGCGCGGCTAGACTGCAACGGTGCCCGGGAAGAAAACGGCCGGGCCCCGGGTTGACATCCCATGCCAGTCCCAGCCGCCGGAAGGAGTCCCGTGCTCGACCCCCAGTCCCTCGTCAAGCTCAACGATGCGGTGGTCGACGACGTCCGGCTCCAGGGCCTGGGGATGATCGTCGCGCTCCACGGGCACGCGGACGCGGGCGATGTCGTCCGCCAGGTCCGCAGCGAGCTGCTCGACTCCCTCGACCACGAGCTCGTCGCCGCGTTCGACGCCGACCAGCTCCTCGACTACCGCGAACGCCGGCCGCAGATCACCTTCCTCGGCGACCGCTTCACCGCCTACCAGCGGCCGCGGATCGAGCTGTACCGGCTCACGGACGGCCTCGGCACCGACTTCCTCCTCCTGACCGGACCGGAACCGGACCTGCAGTGGGAGAGGTTCGCGTCCGCCGTCGTCCTCGTCGCCGCCGCGCTCAACGTCACCCTGACCGCTTCCTTCGGCGGTGTGCCGATGCCCGTCCCGCACACGCGGCAGATGGGCGTGACCGTCCACGGGAACCGCCCCGAGCTGCGGGAGGGGATCTCGACCTGGAACCCGACCGCCGAGATCCCCGCGGCCGCGGCGCACCTCATCGAGATGCGGCTCATCGAGGCCGGGCGCGACGCCGTCGGCTACTCGCTCCACGTACCGCATTACCTCGCCGACGGCCGGTACCCGCAGGTCGCCGTGTCCGCGCTCGAGTTCCTCGGCGCCGCGCTGGGGCTCGGGCTGCCCACGGACCGGCTGCGCGAGGCCGCGCGCCGGACCGGCGAGGAGATCGACGCGCAGGTCGCCGACTCGCCCGACATCCAGAAGATGGTCTCCGCCTTCGAGGAGCGCTTCGACGAGTTCGTCCCGGCGGCCGGGCGCCGCTCGCTCCTGCTGGACGAGCACGACGCCCTGCCCGACGCCGAGGACCTGGCCGACGCCGTCGAGGCCTTCCTCTCCACGCACGGTCCCGAGGCCGCCCCCGGCGAGGGAGGGCAGTGACCCCACGCGCCCGGGGCCTGGACTCGGCGAGGTCCTGGCTCGTCTGGGGCGCGGGCGTGTCCGCCTACCTCATCGCCGTCACCCAGCGCACGAGCTTCGGCGTGGCGGGGCTGCAGGCCACCGAGCGGTTCGACGCGACCGCCTCCATCCTCGCGACCTTCTCCGTCGTCCAGCTCATCGTCTATGCCGGGCTGCAGATCCCCGTCGGGCTGCTCGTGGACCGCCTCGGCGCGCGGGCCATGATCACCGGTGGCGCCCTGTTGATGGTCGTGGGGCAGGCGCTGCTCGCGCTCGCCGATTCGGTCGCCGCCGGCCTGCTGGGACGCTTCTTCGTCGGCGCCGGGGACGCCATGACCTTCGTGTCCGTGATCCGGCTCCTGCCGGCCTGGTTCTCCGGCTACCGGATCCCCATGCTGACCCAGTTCACGGGCATGGTCGGCCAGCTCGGCCAGCTCCTGAGCCTCGTCCCCTTCGTCGCGGTGCTGAAATGGGCCGGGTGGACCAACGCGTTCCTGTCCCTCGCAGCGCTCGGCGGGCTCGCCGTCGTCCTCGCCGTCGTCGTGATCCGCAACGAGCCCGCCGGAGCCCGCGAGGCCCCGCCCGTGGGCGGACGGCCCAAGACCCTCGCGATGCTCGCCGCGGCCTGGCGCCAGCCCGGGACGCGGCTGGGCTTCTGGACGCATTTCGGCACCCAGTTCTCCGCCAACCTCTTCCTGCTCTCCTGGGGCTACCCCTTCCTCGTCTCCGGCCAGGGCCTCGCCCCCGCGACCGCCTCGGCGCTCATGTCGATCTTCGTGGCCGTCGCGCTCCTGTTCGGACCCGTCTTCGGCTCGGCCGTCTCCCGCCATCCGCTGCGGCGCTCGACGCTCGCCCTCGCCATCATCGCCTCGATCGCCGCTGGCTGGGCCGTCGTCCTGCTCTGGCCGGGCCCCGCTCCGGTCCCCGTCCTCGTGGTGCTGCTCGTGGTCGTCGCCATCGGCGGGCCCGGCTCGATGATCGGCTTCGACTTCGCCCGCACGTTCAATCCTCCGCACGTCATCGGCACGGCGACCGGCATCGTCAACGTCGGCGGGTTCCTCGCCGCCCTCGTGTCGGTGTACGCCGTCGGCGCCATCCTCGATGCCATCCACGTCCTCGGCGGAGGCACCGGCGCGCTCTACACGCTCGAGGCCTTCCGGTGGGCCCTCGCCTTCCAGCTCGTCCCGCTCGTGATGGGCGCCGTGGGCATCCTCGGCGCCCGGCGCAAGGTGCGGGCGGCGCTGGCGCGCGAAGGTGTCGTCGTCCGCCCGATCCTGCAGGCCGTGGCGGAGCGCCGCCGCTCCCGCCGAGGACCCGGCGCCGGTGGACCGACCGCGGGAGCGGCCGGCCCGGAACCGGACTGAGCCGGCCCGGGCGCCCGAAAAGGCCCCGCACAGGAGGGCGTCCACGGGGGAGGGGGACGGTCCCGTCCACAAGCGCCCGCGCGGTGGGTGCGGGCGGCCCGGTGGGCCGGGACAGTGGGTCCATGAACGCCATCAAGAAGCCCCTGACCGTCACGGACTCCGCCTCGCTCCTGGCCATCGTGCCGCACCAGCTCGGCGTCCAACCGCAAGAATGCCTCGTCCTGCTGCCGGTGGGCGCGGGCCGCCTCATCGCGACCCTCCGCGTCGACCTGCCCCGCGGTGGCCCCGTGCCGCACGGCGTGGCCGCGACCGCCCGGCGGGCCGTCGGCTACCTTGACCGCATCCCGGCCCTCGACAGGGTCTTCGCCGTGGTCTACAGCAGCGGGCCGGACGACGCCGGCGGGCCTCCCCACCGGGCCCTCGTGGACGCCGTCGGCGGGGAACTCGCGCGCCGCGGCATCGAGCTGCCGGAAGCCTGGCACGTGGGTGCCCAGGGCTACCGCGGCTACGGGTGCACGGACGCGGACTGCTGCCCTCCCCGGGGCCGCCCGCTCAGCTCGATCGTGGACTCGGAGGCCAATGCGCGGCTCGTCTTCGGCGGCAGCGCCCCGCTCCGGGCCTGGTGGTCCGGTGAGGCGGGGCCGTGGCCGGCCCTCGAGACCGTCCGCGAGGCCGTGGACTCGATCCTCGCCGGGACGTATGGGCGCCCCGATCCCGACCTCCAGCTGCTGGCCTGGTGCCGACTGCTGAAGAGCGAACCCGCGGCCGTCCTGGCCGATCTGAGGGCGGAGCCCGTCGCCACCGCACGGCACCTCGCGGCGCTTGCGGACCCCGACGTGAGGGACCGCCTCCTGTACTGCGCGGCCACCGGCCGACTCGAAACGGGACACGACTGCTCCGAGGTGGCCGAAATGCTCTCCGGCTTCGTCGAGTCCCCTCCGGACTGGGCGCTCCTGGACCGCTTGTGGGAGATCGGCCGGGGACTGGCCGACGCCGCGCGGGACACGGACCGGGAGGCCGTGTTGACGCTCGTGGCCTGGATCGAGTGGGCGCGAGGGCGCAGCTCCGCGGCGGACGCGCTGCTGTCCCGCCCGGACGCGGGACGGCCCGACCGCCTCGCCACCCTCCTCGACGTGATGTTGCAGCGGGGCGTCCTTCCGCCCTGGGCCCAGGATCCCTCGGCGGCCTGGAAGGAGGCGGCTCCGCGGTCCTGGTAGGCGGTGGCACGGGGAGGTGCCCGAAACATGAGAGACTTGATACCGCAGACCCGGTTGGGTCCGTGTCCTTGGGCCGCATCGCGGCCCCGTTCCCGCCCGGCGACGGCTGGGAACAAAAGGCCGGTCGCAGGCGTTCACTGAGGTGGACCCTGCGTCTGGATCCGCCGTGCGGCGGGACCCGGACTTGACAGGGTCATAGTGGTGTTGCCCCCAAGGCGGCGCCACGGACGAACCGCGAGAAAGGTATTTCGTGTCCGCTTCCCAGACAAGCCCTCCGAAGACCCAGGGCGGCTCCGCCGCCGGCAACGACACCGAGGAGACGGAGGAGCTGACTCCGCAGCAGAAGGCCGCGCGGACCCGGGCGAGGAACAAGGCCGCGAAGGCCGCCGGCGGCCCGGCGGCCAAGAAGCCGACCGCGAAGGCGGCCGCCAAGGGCGCCGTCGAGGCCGATGACCCGGCCGGGGATCCCGACGACGACGCCGTCGAGCCCGAGCCGACCGAGCTGGCCGAGGCCGCCGAACCGGAGGCCGAGGCGGCCCCCGCGGCCGCGACGGGCGAGGACGAGACGCGCGGATTCGTGCTGACCAGCGACGAGGACGACGCCCCCCAGCAGCAGGTCATGGTCGCGGGCGCGACGGCCGACCCCGTGAAGGACTACCTCAAGCAGATCGGCAAGGTCGCCCTGCTCAACGCCGAGCAGGAAGTGGACCTCGCCCTGCGGATCGAGGCCGGCCTCTACGCGGTGGAGAAGCTCGCGGCGGCCGACGACTCCATGGACAAGCGCCTGCGCTGGGACCTGGAGCAGGTCATCCATGACGGCAAGATCGCCAAGAACCACCTGCTCGAGGCCAACCTGCGCCTCGTGGTCTCGCTCGCCAAGCGCTACACGGGTCGCGGCATGCTGTTCCTGGACCTCATCCAGGAGGGCAACCTGGGCCTGATCCGCGCCGTGGAGAAGTTCGACTACACCAAGGGCTTCAAGTTCTCGACGTACGCGACCTGGTGGATCCGCCAGGCCATCACGCGCGCCATGGCCGACCAGGCCCGCACCATCCGCATCCCGGTGCACATGGTCGAGGTCATCAACAAGCTCGCCCGCGTCCAGCGGCAGATGCTGCAGGACCTCGGCCGCGAACCCACCCCGGACGAGCTGGCCGCCGAATTGGACATGACCCCGGAAAAGGTCGTCGAAGTGCAGAAGTACGGCCGCGAGCCGATCTCGTTGCACACCCCGCTCGGCGAGGACGGCGACTCCGAGTTTGGCGACCTCATCGAGGACTCCGAGGCCGTCGTCCCGGCCGACGCCGTGAGCTTCACGCTCCTCCAGGAGCAGCTGCACTCGGTGCTGGACACCCTCTCCGAGCGCGAGGCCGGCGTCGTGGCCATGCGCTTCGGCCTGACCGACGGACAGCCGAAGACTTTAGACGAAATCGGCAAGGTCTACGGCGTGACGCGCGAGCGCATCCGCCAGATCGAATCCAAGACGATGTCCAAGCTGCGCCACCCGTCGCGCTCGCAGGTCCTGCGGGACTACCTGGACTAGGACGTCCGGGCCTCCGGGCCCACGGCGAAGGGGGCGGCACCGGTGAACCGGTGCCGCCCCCTTCTCCTGTTCCTGCCGGCCGGGACCTCAGTCCTCGTCGGCGAAGCTCGGCTTCTCGTGGAGCCTGCTCGTCTCATCCTGCCAACGGGTGGTCATCGGACGGAGCTTGGACTCGACCGCGCGGGCGTGGTGGCCGCAGAAGAGCAGCTCCCCGCCCGAGGTCTCCAGGACTGCGCGGACGTAGGCCTGGGCGCCGCAGCGGTCGCAACGGTCCAGACTCGTAAGGCCACGGGTAGCGACCGTGGTTGCTGTCATGACGACCTCCTTAGTACGTGTGTACCTAATACAACCAGCAGCGGCCCCGGATTCTTCGCATTCGGGGCCCACTTTCGCTTACCGCTTAGCATCGCTTCGGTCACGGATGGCTCTCGAAGCCTCGGCCGGATGCCCCGGCGGCGAGCCGGGCGGCATTTGACGGTGCGGGGCACTAGCGTAGGAACGGCCGGTTTCCGCTGGAACGAAACACAAGGAGAACACCGCTCGTGGCACCGAGTTCTGAGTACAACGCCAGGCACCTCTCCGTCCTCGAGGGCCTCGAGGCCGTCCGCAAGCGCCCCGGCATGTACATCGGCTCCACCGACTCGCGCGGGCTCATGCACTGCCTCTGGGAGATCATCGACAACTCGGTCGACGAGGCGCTGGCCGGCCACGGCCAGAACATCAGGGTCAGGCTGCATCCCGACGGTTCGGTGGAGATCCACGACGACGGCCGCGGCATCCCCGTGGACGTCGAACCCAAGACGGGCCTGACGGGCGTCGAGGTCGTCTTCACAAAGCTCCACGCCGGCGGCAAGTTCGGCGGCGGCTCGTACACGGCGTCGGGGGGCCTCCACGGCGTCGGCGCCAGCGTCGTCAACGCCCTTTCCTCCCGGCTCGACGTCGAGGTCGACCGCGGCGGCAAGACGTACCGGATGCAGTTCCGGCGTGGCGAGCCCGGCCGCTTCAAGGACACCGGCAGGCCCAAGCCCGACGCGCCCTTCGAACCGTTCGTCGAGGACTCGGTGCTCGACGTCGTCGGCAAGGCCAAGCGGGGAGTGACCGGGACGCGGATCCGCTACTGGTCGGACCGCCAGATCTTCACCCCCGACGCCCGCTTCTCCTATGAGGAGCTCGAGGCCAGGGCCCGGCAGACCTCGTTCCTAGTTCCCGGGCTGCGGATCGAGCTGCACGACGAGCGCAAGCTGAAGGGCACGGCCGGCGAGGACGGCCCCGTCGAGGAGGTCTTCCACCACGACGGCGGCATCTCCGAGTTCGTCGACTACCTCTCCAACGACCCCGCCGTGACGGACATCTGGCGGATCCAGGGCTCCGGGACGTTCAAGGAATCCGTCCCCGTCCTCGACGAGTCCGGGCACAGCCGCATCGCCGACGTGGAGCGCGTGTGCGAGGTCGACATCGCCCTGCGCTGGGGGATCGGCTACGACACCTCGGTGCGCAGCTTCGTGAACATCATCGCCACGCCGAAGGGCGGGACGCACCAGACGGGCTTCGAGCAGGCGCTGCTGAAGTCCTTCCGCAAGGCCGTCGAGTCGAACGCCCGCAAGCTCAAGGCGGGCAACGACAAGATCGAGAAGGACGACGTCGCCGCGGGACTCACCGCGGTCCTCACCGTCCGCCTGGCGGAGCCCCAGTTCGAGGGCCAGACGAAGGAGATCCTCGGTACCTCGGCGGTGCGCCAGATCGTCTCCCGCGTCGTGGAGAAGGAGCTCGGCGCCAGGTTGTCCTCCACGTCGCGCGCCGACAAGGCCCAGTCCGGCCAGCTGCTGGAGAAGGTCGTCAGCGAGATGAAGTCGCGCATCTCGGCCCGCGTCCACAAGGAGACCCAGCGCCGCAAGACGGCCCTCGAAGGGTCGTCCCTGCCCACCAAGCTCGCCGATTGCCGCAGCGACGACGTCGAACGCTCCGAGCTGTTCATCGTCGAGGGCGACAGCGCCCTCGGCACCGCGAAGCTCGCCCGCAGCTCCGACTTCCAGGCCCTGTTGCCCATCCGCGGCAAGATCCTGAACGTGCAGAAGGCCTCGGTCGGCGACATGCTCTCCAACGCAGAGTGCGCCGCCCTGATCCAGGTCGTCGGCGCGGGGTCCGGGCGCAGCTTCGACCTCGCCGCGGCCCGCTATGGCAAGGTCGTGCTGATGACGGACGCCGACGTCGACGGCGCGCACATCCGCACCCTGTTGCTGACGCTGTTCTTCCGCTACATGCGGCCCATGGTCGAGGCGGGCCGCGTCTACGCCGCCGTGCCCCCGCTGCACCGCGTCGAGGTGGTCAATCCCGGCGCCCAGGCGAACGAGATGGTCTACACGTACTCCGAGGCGGAGCTGCACCGCGTGCTCAAGGGCCTCGAGGCCGACGGGCGCCGGTACAAGGAGCCCATCCAACGCTACAAGGGCCTCGGCGAGATGGATGCCGAACAGCTCGCGGAGACGACCATGGATCCCCGGCACCGGACGCTGCGGCGCGTGAACATCGCCCACGCCGAGCAGGCGGAACGGATCTTCGAGCTGCTCATGGGCAGCGACGTGGCTCCGCGCAAGGAGTTCATCGTCTCCGGCGCGGAGCGGCTCGACCGCGAGCAGATCGACGCCTGAGCCCCTCGGCGGCCCGCCGCCGGCAGCACGCGCCGGCGGCGCCCCAGGCCCAGTCCGTCGGGCCCGAGCCGTCGGGCCGCGGACCGGGTCAGCCCAGCAGGCCGGGCGCGACCAGGAGCGCGGTGGGGACGCCGATGAGCAGCGCCGACGCCGCCAGGAGGCCCGCCAGCGAGGCCCTGGGCAGCGGGTCCGCGGCGTGCAGGAGGCGCTTGAGCCGGCGCGAGGACAGCCCGGCCGCGGGGACCCCGGAGGCGGCGCGCGCTGCCTCGACGGACCCGCCGGAACCGCCCCCGGTGGGCGCGCCGGCTTCCCGCGCGCCGTCCGGCTCGGCGTCGGACGCCGGATCCAGGCCCCCGGAGGCGGCGGCCACGGAGACGAGTGAGCGCAACAGGACCTCCCGCGGGACCTCCTTGAGGGCGGCGTCGTCGGCCAGCATCTCGATGAGCTCCTGCACCGCGCTCTGGGCCAGCTTCGAGGTCGGGAGCCACGGCAGTGCCTGATGCCACGAGGCGAAGGCCAGGACCAGGACGTCGTGGCGCTGGTCCAGATGCGCGCGCTCGTGGGCGACGACGGCCTGCAGGCCGGCCTCGTCGAGCGTCTCGAGCAGTCCGCGCGAGAGGACCGTCACGGAGCCGTTGAAACCGGGCAGGCAGTACGCCACGGGGATGTCGTGCTGGACGACGACGGTGCCCGGCCTGGCGGGGGAGGGATCGCCGAGCAGGGCGAGCAGCCGGCGGTGGCGCGTGCGCTGCCGTCCGACCCGGACGGCCGTGAGCAGGAGCGTGAAGACCAGGTGGGCGCCCAGGAGCAGGGCCGCGGACAGAGCGAAGACATGGACGGGATCGAGCGTGTTCGCCGTCCGTCCCAGCAAGAGCTGCCAGAAGGAGCCGACGGCGGCGAGCAGGTTGTCCCCGAGCGGTTCGAGTCCCCAGATGAGCATCGAACCGATCATCGACAGGCCGCCCGCGAGGGCGATGGCCTGCCAGAGCACGAGGGACGCGAAGGGGGAGCGGGCCGTCCAGGCGGACCTGGAGAGCCACACGGGAACAGGCCAGGCCAGCAGCAGGGCCAGCCCGGCCAGGAGGTAGGAAGTGGTCCACACGGTCAGGACCCTACCGGAAACGTCAGGCCGGCCGGCCGTCGCCCAGGATCCGGCGCAGCGCCTCCGCCTCCTCGGCCGAGATGCCGCCGACGAAGCGGGCCAGCACGGCCTCGCGGTCCATGACGTTGCCGAGGGCCTCGTTCATGAGCTCGACGGTGTGCTCCTCGCGGCTCGTGACGGCGCGGTAGCGGTGGGGACGCGTGTCCCGTTCGCGGGCCACGAGGTGCTTCTTCTCGAGCCGGGCCAGTACCGTGAGCACGGTGGTGACCGCGAGCTCCTTGCCGTCGTCGCCGCCGGCCTGCGCCAGGTCGTCGCGCAGTTCGTTCGCGGTGCGCGCGCCATCGCTGTCCCACAAGAGGTCCATGACGGATCGCTCAAGTTCGCCAAGTGAGGCCAAGTGCGGTTTCCTTCGATCACGACGTCCACGGGTCCTGCTCCGGCCGTCGCCGGGACCCCATCCGGTGTATCAATCTACTCCGATTCGCCCCAGATTTCTACATGCAGTAGAACCGGAGTATTCTACGAGTCGTAGAAGTTGGCCCCACGGTGTCGGGACAGCCCGCGCCACGGATGGGAAGGACCCGCAGTGGATCCCTTGGAGATCGCCCGCTGGCAGTTCGGCATCACGACCGTCTACCACTTCCTCATGGTGCCCCTGACGATCGGCCTCGGCCTCCTCGTCGCCGTGCTGCAGACGGCCTGGCACCGCACGGGCCGCGAGGAATACCTGCGGATGACCAAGTTCTGGGGCAAGCTCTTCCTGATCAACTTCATCATGGGCGTGGCCACGGGGATCGTCCAGGAGTTCCAGTTCGGCATGGCCTGGAGCGAGTACAGCCGCTTCGTCGGGGACGTCTTCGGCGCCCCGCTGGCCATGGAGGCCCTCCTGGCCTTCTTCGTCGAGTCCACGTTCCTCGGCCTGTGGATCTTCGGCTGGGACCGCCTGCCGAAGCGGATCCACCTCGCCTGCATCTGGTGCGCCTCCCTCGCCACGATCCTCTCCGCCTACTTCATCCTCGTCGCCAACTCCTGGATGCAGCACCCCGTGGGCACCGAGATCGTCGACGGCCGGGCCGTCATGACCGACGCCTGGGCGGTCTTCACCAACAACACCGCCATGGTCACCTTCCCCCACACCATCTTCGGCGCGTTCGCCGTCGCCGGCGGCTTCCTGCTGGGCATCTCCTGGTACCACCTCTACAAGCGCCGCTCCGCCGGCATCGACACGGTCGACGCCCAGGGGCGGGTCGTGGTCGGAGAGGACCCGGAGCTCGGCCGCAACCGCGACCGCACCGACCACGCCGTGTGGCTCAAGTCCCTGCGCCTCGGCGCCGTCGTCGCGATGGTCTCCTTCGCCGGCGTCGCCTTCTCCGGGCACGCGCAGGCCCAGCTGATGTTCGAGCAGCAGCCCATGAAGATGGCCGCCGCCGAGGCGGCCTGCCACGACGGCACGGGCTTCTCCGTCCTGACGATCGGCAACCTCGGCGCCGACGGCGCCACGACGTGCGACGACGTCGTGGCCGTCTACGAGATCCCCGGGCTGCTGTCCTTCCTCGCCAACGACGACTTCACGACCGAGGTCAAGGGCGTGAACACGCTGCTGCCCGAGTACCAGGAGAAGTACGGCACCCACCTGCCCCACGACTCGATCTACGGGGACCGCGCCGGCCAGGAGATCAACTACCTGCCGCTCATGGAGGTCACCTACTGGGGCTTCCGGCTCATGATCACCTTCGGCGGCCTCGCGGCGTTCGCCGCGCTCGTGGCCCTGTGGATGACCCGCAAGGGCACCGTCCCGGACAACCGCTGGATCTCCCGGCTGGCCGTGCTGGGCATCCTCGCCCCCTTCGGGGCGAACTCGGCCGGCTGGATCTTCACCGAGATGGGCCGCCAGCCGTTCGTCGTCGTCCCCAACCCGAGCTTCGAGGGCATCGACCAGGTCTTCATGTTCACGGCAGCCGCCGTCTCGCCCGGCGTCTCGGCGGGGGAGATGCTCTTCTCCCTCGTGGCCCTCACGCTCGTCTACGCCGTGCTGCTCGTCGTCGAGCTCGTGCTGCTCACGCGGTTCGTGCGCGGCGGCGCCGGCTCCGCGATGCCCGAGCTGAACCACCGTCCAGGCGATGGCCCGCAGCGCGACGACGACGTCCTGTCCTTCGCCTACTAGCCCGCACCGACCCCCGCGAGAGACCAAGGAACACCCCATGGACTTCCTGCCCACCCTCTGGTTCATCCTCATCGCCGTCCTCTGGAGCGGATACCTCTTCCTCGAGGGATTCGACCTCGGCGTCGGCATGCTGCTGCGCACGTTCGCGCGCGGGGACACCCAGCGCCGCGTCCTGATCAACACCGTCGGCCCCGTCTGGGACGGCAACGAGGTCTGGCTGCTGACCGCCGGCGGCGCCACGTTCGCCGCGTTCCCGTACTGGTACGCCTCGCTCTTCTCCGCGCTCTACCTTCCGCTCGTGGTCGTCCTGCTGGCGCTGATCTTCCGCGCGGTGGCCTTCGAATACCGGGGCAAGGCGCACACCCGGAGGGCGCGGGAGCTGTGGGACTGGGCGCTGTGCCTCGGAAGCTTCACCGCGGCCTTCGGCGTGGGCGCCATGCTCGCGCTGACCACGACGGGCCTGCCGCTCGACGCCAACGGCGACCGCGTGGGCGGGGCGTTCGCCTGGCTCAACGGCTACGCCGTGCTCGGGGGCCTCGCCGTCGTCGGGTTCAGCCTGGTCCAGGCCCTCGCCTTCCTCTGCCTGAAGACCGACGGCGACCTCCGCGCCCGCGCCCGCCGGGCGGTGGTGCGCTGGCTGCCGCTCGCGATCGCGCCGATGGCCGCGTGGGCCCTCGTCGTCGCGCTGCGCGGGGGAGGGACCGTTCCGTTCCTCCTGATCGCCGTGGGGCTCGCCCTCGCGATCGCCGCCTGGGCGTCCGCCCGCGCGGGACGGGAAGGCCGGGCGTTCCTCGCCCTCGGCGGCTTCCTCCTCGCGGGGGTCGCGGCGGTCTTCACCGCCGCCTACCCCGTGGTGCTCCCGTCCACGCTGGACGCCGCGTTCGACCTCACGGTCGGCAACGCGTCGTCGAGCCCCTACACGCTGGGCCTCATGAGCATCGTCGCCGCCTTCGGGATCCCGCTCGTCCTGGCCTACCAGGGATGGACCTACTGGGTCTTCCGCCGGCGCATCAGCGAGGCGCACATCCCGCAGGCCCACCGCGTCACCCCGATCGCCTAGGACCCGCCCGTGAAGCCCTCCCTGCCCGAGGACCCCGGGACGCGCCGCGCCCTGGCCGTCCTCGCCGTGCTCGCCGCCGCCAAGGCCGCCGGGCTCGTGCTGCTCGCCGACGCGCTCGCCACCGGGATCGCCCAGCTCGCCGCGGGCGGGGAGCTCGACGCGCCCCGCGCCCTCGCGTTCGGGCTCTCCGGCGCGCTCCTGCGCGGGGGAGCGGCCTGGGCCACCCAGCACGCAGCGCTGCGCGCGGGCCTCGGGGCCAAGGAGCGGCTGCGGGCCCGGCTCGTCGGGGCGGGAGTCGCCGGAGTCCGGAACCCCCAGGGACCGGGCGCGATCGCGGCGCTCGCCGGGAGGGGGCTCGACGGGCTGGACAACTACTACACGCGCTACCTCCCCGCGCTCGTCGCCGCGGCCGTCGTCCCCGCGCTCGTGGGGGCCAGGATCCTCTTCGCCGACTGGGTCTCGGCCCTCGTCGTGCTCCTGACGCTGCCGCTCGTGCCGCTCTTCATGGCCCTCATCGGCCTGCACACCCAGGACCGGGTGCGGGAGGCGGCCGACGGGCTGGAACGGATCTCCGGGCACCTCCTCGAGCTCGCCCAGGGCCTGCCCGCCCTCATCGGCGTGCGCCGGGCCGGCGGCCGTGGACGCGCCGTGGCCCGCGCCTCGGAGGACTACCGCGCGACGACCCTCGGCACGCTGCGCACGGCGTTCCTGTCCGGGTTGGCGCTCGAGCTCATCGCGACGATCTCCGTGGCCGTCGTCGCCGTCTTCATCGGCGTCCGGCTCGTGCACGGGGGCATCGGGCTCGAGACGGGCCTGCTGGCCCTGATCCTCGCCCCGGAGTGCTTCGCCCCGCTGCGCGAGGTCGGCGCGGCCTTCCACGCCTCCGAGGACGGGGTCGAGGCGATGGAGCGCTCGAAGGCCGTGCTCGCGGGCACCGGCGCGGCAGAGGGAACGGACGACGGCGGCGGGCGGTCCGGGACGGGGACGGCCGGGGCCTCCCATCCGTCGGCGGAGCCGCCGGCTCCGGGCACGGCGCTGTGCCTCGAGGGGCTCGCCGTGCGCTTCGGCGCCGGGGCGCCCCCGGCGCTCCAGGCCCGGGACCTCGTCCTGCCCGCCGGGGGCGTGGAGGTCCTCGACACCGCGAGCGGAAGCGGCAAGTCGACGCTGCTCCATGCGGTCCTCGGACGGCTCCCGGCCTCCGCCGTCGTGGATGGCGCCCTCGCCGTGGACCGCTCGGCCACGGCCTGGATCCCGCAGCACCCCCGCTTCACGGAGGAGACGGTCGCCGCCGAGCTGGCCCTGCATGCGGGCCGCCCGCTCGGGGAGGACGAGGTGCGCGGACTCCTCGCCGAGACCGCGCTGACCGGTCTGGCCGGGCGGCGCCCCGACGAGTGCAGCCCGGGCGAGCTGCGCCGCCTGGCGGTCGCGCGTGCGCTGGCCAGGATCGCCTATGGGGCCCCGTGCGCCCTCCTCATCGCGGACGAGCCGACGGCGCACCTGGACCCGGAGTCCGCGGCCGCTGTCCGGGCCGCCATGGTCCGGGCGCTGCCGGGACGGGCCGTCCTCGTGGCCACGCACGACCGCGTCCTGGCCGCCGAGCTCCGTTCGGCCGATCCGCGGGCGTCCCGGGGGGCTTCCCCCCGGGGCACCGCGCGGCCGTTCGACGCCGTTCAGGCGGCGGGCCCCGGGGCGTCCACCGCCCTGCCGGCTCCTGCCGCGGCCGCGGAGACCTCCTCCACCGCCGGCTGGGCCGACGACGACGGTCCCCGCGGCACGGCGGGGAGGGCCTTCTCGCTCGTCGGCGGCCTGCCCTGGGGCCGGGGCGGGCTCGCCCTCGGCATCGGCTACGGGACCCTGGCCCTGGCCTTCGCCGCGGCGCTCACCGCGGTGTCGGGATGGCTGATCGTCACGGCGAGCCACCAGCCGCCCATGCTGCATCTCATGGTCGCCATCGTCGGCGTCCGCTTCTTCGGCATGGGACGGGCCGTGCTGCGCTACCTCGAACAGCTCGCCGTGCACAACGCCCTCCTGCGCTGGGCCGGAACGGTGCGCGAGCGGCTCTGGGACGCCCTCGTCTCCCAGCCCCGGCACTGGGGGCGCATCACGCGCTCCGGCGCGGCGCTGGGACACCTCGTCGCGGAGGTCGACGAGGTCCGCGACACCGTTCCCCGCGTCCTCGTGCCCCCGCTCGCCGGGATCGCCACCTGGGCACTCGCCGCCACGGCGATCGCGCTCTGGGCGCCGGCGGGCCTCGGCGCCGCGGTGGCGCTCGGCGTGGCCGGCTGGGTCCTGCTGCCCGTGCTCGTCATCGCCGTCGAACGGCGTTCCGGCAGGGCGCTCGCCGGGCACCGGATCGCCCTCGGCACCCGCGTCCCCACGTTGCTCGCCGCCGCCGTGGACCTCGGCGGCAACGGGGCCGCGCGGCACGCCGTGGAACGCTTCGCGCGCGAGGACGCCGCGGCGACCTCGAAGCTCAAGCGCGCCGGACGCGCCGACGGGATCGGCCAGGGCGGAGCCGTCCTCCTGGCCTCGGCGGCCGCCGTCGCCGCGCTCTGCTCCGTCGGCGGCGTCGCCGGGACGGCGGAGGCGGCCGCGATCGCCGCGCTGACCCTCCTCGCGCTCGGCGAGCCGGTGGCTTCCACGGCGGCGGCCGCGCGGCAGCTCCCGCAGCTCGGCGACGGGCTGCGCCGCGTCGCCGGGGTCCTCGACGACCCGCACGCCGCGGCCGGCCGTCCCCTTCAGGGCCCGACGACGGCGGACGGGGCTCCCCCGCGCGCCCTCGCCGCCGCGGGCGGCCCCCTCCGGTTCCGGTTGAGCGGGGGAGCCGGCGGCTGGGGCGACGGGCCGGACGTGTTCGCGGACCTGGACCTCGAGGCCGCTCCGGGGCGGTGGACCCTCGTCACGGGGCCCTCCGGGACCGGCAAGTCCACGCTGCTCGCCGTCCTGCTCGGGGCCCTGCCCCTGCGCTCCGGCCGCCTCGAGGCCCGGACGGGGACGGGCCCGTGGCGGGCCGCGGCCGCGGACGACTTCGCCCGCGTGGCGTGGTGCCCCCAGGAGGCCCACCTCTTCGACTCGAGCGTGCGCTCCAACCTCGGCCTGGGGCGGCCGGAGCACGACGCCCCCACGGACGCCGAGCTCGTCGACGCGCTCGGGGCCGTCGGTCTGGGCTCCTGGTTCTCGCGCCAGCCCGAGGGCCTCGCGACGCGGATCGGATCCGGTGGCCACCACCTCTCGGGCGGCCAGCGCCAGCGCCTCGCCGCGGCCCGCGCGCTCGTGGCCCGCTCCGACGTCGTCCTCCTCGACGAGCCGACCGCCCACCTGGGGCAGGACGAGGCCGCGGACCTCATCGCCGACCTGCGGCGCGGACTCTCGGGACGGTCGGTCGTCCTCGTGACCCACGATCCCCGCCTCGCCGCTCCCGGCGACGCCGTGACCGCGCTCGGAGCGGCCTCCCCGGCCGCCTCCTGAGGCCCCGGTTCAATCCGTCTGGACGACTCCCGCGTCCCCGAACGGGACGGAATCCTCTTCCGGGGCGCGCAGGGAGGCGCGCGCCGGTTCCGGCTCGGGCAGGCCCGGCAGCGTCGGCGGCGCGTCACGCCCCTCGTGCGCGCCCGGGCCGCCGCCGGACCCCGGGGCCGGGGCCACGGCGTCGTCCTGCGGGGGAAGCGAACCGCCGAGCAGCTCGACGGACTGGGCGAGGGGAACGCCGGATCCGTCGCGGCGCCCGTGTTCCGTGGGCAGGGCGCGGGCGACGCCGGCCGCCGACGCCGCCCGCGCGGGGCCGTGCCCCGTCCAGGCCAGGGACAACGTGTCCTCGCCCTTGAGGAAGCGGTGGGCGCGCACGCCCCCGGTCGCCCGGCCCTTCGCGGGATACTCCGCCAGCGGCGTCACCTTGACGGTCCCCGCGCCCGTGCCCGGAAGCGTGCCGGAACCCGTCGCGATCGTCACGACGACGGCCTGCGGATCATCCGCCGCAACGACGCCGAACGAGGCCACCGCGTCCCCGCCGCCGAGCTTGATGCCGGCCATGCCGCCTGCCGTCCGGCCCTGCGGGCGCACCGCCGAGGCCGGATAGCGCAGCAGTTGCGCGCCGCGCGTGATGAAGACGAGCTCGTCGTCGTCCGCCGCCGGGGCGGCCCCCACGACGGCGTCGCCGGGCTTGAGCGTCACGGCCTCGAACTCGTCGCGGTTCAGCGGGTAGTCCGGGGTGACGCGCTTGACCACGCCCTGCAGCGTGCCCAGGGCGACCACGGTGTTCATCGGGACCACCGCCACGACGCGCTCGCCCTTCGCCAAGGGCGCGAAATCCTTCGCCGGGACGCCGCCGGCCAGCTGCGGGAGCCCGGCCGTCGACGGGACCACGGGCATGTCCACGACCTGCAGGCGCAGCATCCGGCCCGCGGAGGTCACGGCGCCGAGCTCGCCGCGGGCCGTCGTGCGGACCACCGACGCGAGGACGTCGTGCTTGGCCCGGGGTCCGGAATCGTTCAGGGGCGACGCGTCCGCGGTGCGGGCCAGCTGCCCCGTGGCCGAGAGCAGGACCCAGCACGGATCGTCCGCGATCTCGAGGGACAACGGGGCCTTGGCCCCGCCCGCGGCGGCCGGAGCGGGCATCACGGTGCCCTTGAGCGGCGTCGTCCCCTCCGCCTTGAGCAGCACCGTGCGGCGCGGGGTCGCGAAGCGCTCACCGGCCTCGGCGAGCTCCCCGGAGACGACCTCGCGAAGCAGGGCGTCGGAGGCCAGGATGGCCTCGAGCCGGTCGATCTCGCGCTTGAGCTCGTCCTGCTCCTTCTCGAGCTCGATCCGGGAGAAGCGGGTCAGCTGGCGCAGGCGCAGTTCCAGGATGTGGTTGGCCTGGACCTCCGTCAGGTCGTAGACCGCCATGAGGCGCTGCCGGGCGGCCGCCGTCTCGTCCGAGGTGCGGATGATCTGGATGACCTCGTCGATGTCTACGATCGCGATCAGCAGGCCCTCGACGAGGTGCAGCCGGTCCTTTTTCCGCCCCAGCCGGAAGGCGGTGCGGCGGCGGACGACGTCGAGCCGGTGGCCCACGTACACCTGCAGCAGCTCCAGCAGGCCCAGGGTCCGTGGCTGGCCGTCGACGAGGGCGACGTTGTTGATGCCGAAGGAGTCCTCCATCGGCGTGAGCTTGTACAGCTGCTGCAGGACGGCGTTGGGGTTGAAGCCGTTCTTGAGCTCGATCACGAGCCGCAGCCCGTGCTTGCGGTCCGTGAGGTCCACGACGTCGGCGATGCCGGCGAGCTTCTTGGACGTCACGGCGTCCTTGATCTTCTCGATCACCTTCTCCGGGCCCACCATGTACGGCAGCTCCGTGACGACGAGCCCGCTGCGGCGCGGCGTGATCTGCTCGAGCTCGACCTTCGCCCGCGTCTTGAACGAGCCGCGCCCCGTGGCGTAGGCGTCCTTGATGCCGTCCAGGCCCACGATGATCCCGCCCGTGGGCAGGTCCGGGCCCGGGATGAACCGCATGACGTCGGCGAGCGTCGCGTCCGGGTGGTCCACGAGGTGCCGGGCCGCCGCGACGACCTCGCCGAGGTTGTGCGGGGCCATGTTGGTGGCCATGCCGACGGCGATGCCCGTGGTGCCGTTGACGAGCAGGTTCGGGAAGGCCGCCGGGAGGACCTCCGGCTGCAGGAGCTGGTTGTCGTAGTTCGGGATGAAGTCCACGACGTCCTCGTCGAGGAAGTCGGTCATCGCGACCGCGGGGGAGGCCATCCGGGCCTCGGTGTAGCGGGGGGCCGCGGGGCCGTCGTCGAGGGAGCCGAAGTTCCCGTGCCCGTCGATGAGCGGAAGCCTCAAGGCGAAGCCCTGTGCCATGCGCACCATCGCGTCGTAGATCGCCGCGTCGCCGTGGGGGTGGAGCTTGCCCATGACCTCGCCGACCACGCGTGCGCTCTTGACGTGCCCGCGGTCGGGGCGCAGGCCCATCTGGGTCATCATGTAGAGGATGCGCCGCTGCACCGGCTTGAGGCCGTCGCGGGCGTCCGGGAGGGCGCGCGAGTAGATCACCGAGTAGGCGTACTCGAGGAACGAGCCCTCCATCTCGCTCGTGACGTCGATGTCGACGATGGTCTCCGTGAAGTCCTCTTCGGGAGCTGTCTTCTGGCGTCGGGCCATGCTCGTGCGGGTCCTCTTTCCTGGGCTGCTGCTCCGGCGCCCCGCCGGCCGCCCGGTGCCGGCGGTCCGGTCCACGGGCGGCACCGGTGGCCGGTCCCGCGCACGGCGGACCGGCCCCGGCGTGGAAGCCGTAGGCTAAGCCTATGGGTGCAGCGAGCAAAAGCCGGGAATATCCGGCCCACTGGGAAGCCGATGTCGTCCTGAGGGACGGGTCCACCGCCCACCTGAGGCCCATCGCCCCGTCCGACGCCGACGCGCTGCAGGCCCTGCACACGGGCCAGTCGGAGGCCTCGATCTACCTGCGCTTCTTCACCTACAAGTCCAAGCTGACCGCGAAGGAGCTGGCCCGCTTCACCGAGGTGGACCACCGCGACCGCGTCGCCCTCGTGGTCCTGCGCGGCGGCGTGATCATCGGCGTGGGCCGCTACGACCGGCTCGACGACCCCGAGGAGGCGGAGGTCGCCTTCAACATCGCGGACGCCTCGCAGGGCAAGGGCGTCGGCTCCATCCTGCTCGAGCACCTCGCCGCCGCGGCCCGCGAGAACGGGATCGAGCGCTTCAGCGCGGAGGTGCTGCCGGAGAACCGCAAGATGCTCACCGTCTTCGCCGAGGCCGGCTACGAGGTCAAGCGGCGATTCGACGACGGCGTCGTGATGCTCGAGTTCCCCATCGACCCCACCGACCGCTCCCGGGCCGTCATGGAGTCGCGGGAGCACCGGGCCGAGGCCAGGAGCCTCGGCGAGCTGCTCGCGCCGCGCTCCGTGGCCGTGATCGGCGCGAGCCGGGCGTGGGGCTCGATCGGCTACACGCTCCTGGAGAACATCGTGGAGGGCGGGTTCACGGGTACCGTGGCGGGCGTGAACCCCGAGGCCTTCGAGGTCGCGGGGATGGTCTCCCACGGTTCGATCGCGGAGGTCCCCGGTCCGGTGGACCTCGCCGTCGTCGCCGTGCCGGCGGACCAGGTCGACGCGGTCGTCGCCGAGTGCGGGGCGGCAGGGGTCAAGGGCCTGCTCGTCGTCACCGACCTCGCCGACGCCGACCCGGGGGCCACGCTCGCGCGGCAGCGGGCGCTCGTCCGCTCGGCCCGGTCCAACGGCATGCGCCTCATCGGCCCCGCATCGCTCGGGGTCGTCAACACCGATCCCGAGGTGCGTCTCAACGCCTCGCTCGCGCCGGGGATGCCGCAGGAGGGCGCGTTCGGGTTCTTCAGCCAGTCGGCCGCGATGGGGGTGCTCCTCTACGCCGCCGCGAGCCGCCGGGCGCTCGGCGTCTCGAGCATCGTCTCCGCAGGCAACCGCGCCGATGTCTCGGGCAACGACGCGATGCAGTTCTGGGAGGACGACGAGCGCTCCTCGGCGGTCGGCCTCTACCTCGAGAGCTTCGGCAACCCGCGCAAGTTCTCCCGGATCGCCCGCCGGCTCGCCCGCAGCAAGCCCGTCATCGTGGCCAAGTCGGACGTCATGGGCCTGCGCCTTCCGCCCGGCCACGCGGTGCGGACGACGCAGGCGCCGCTCGGCGCCGTGGACGCGATGCTGCGCCAGTCCGGGGTCATCCGGGTCGGGACGACCGAGGAGCTCATGGACGTCGCCCAGCTCGTGGCCGCGCAGCCGCTCCCGGCCGGTCGGGGAACCGCCGTCGTCTCCAACTCCGAGGCCCTCGCCGCCGTCGTCGCCGACAGCGCCCTGCAGCACGGGCTCGAGATCGCCGCCACCGCAGGGGCCGTGCCCCTCGACGACGGCCAGTCGCGGGCCCTCCCGCGGCTCAAGAAGGCGGTCCTCGACGCGCTGTCCGGCGCCGAAGTGCACACGGCGATCGTCGCGCTCCTGCCCGCCCGGGGCGTCGATACCGACGCCGTCGCGCGGACGTTGTCCGATTGCTCGCGGGAGGCGGGCAAGCCCGTCGTCGCCGCGTTCACGGGCCGTCTCGACGCCTCGGGCCCGGCCGAGGGGCTCCTGGGCGGGCTGCCGTGCTACGCCAACCCGGGCGACGCGACCGCGGCCCTCGCCGCCGTCGTCCGCTACACCGAGTGGCGCGCCCGCGACTTCGGCGAGCCGATGCCCCTGGAGGGGACCGACGTCGACCGGGCGGAGGACCTCGTCGCCGCCCACGTTCAACGCGTGCGCGGCACCGAGCTGCTCCGGCTCGGCCCGGACCAGGCGGCGGAGCTGCTCGCCTGCTACGGGATCGACGTCCTGGCCTCGCGCGGCTTCGAGACGGAGGACGAGGCCGTCGCGGCGGCCGCGTGGCTCGGCTGGCCCGTGGCGCTGAAGGCGACGGACGAGCACTTGCGGCACCGCCTGGACCTCGGCGGGGTGCGCCTGAACATCTTCGACGAGGCGAGCCTGCGCGGGAACATCCGCCACATGCGCCAGATGCTCGAGCCGTTCGGGGCCCCCGGGCTCGAGCTGCAGTCGATGGCCCCCTCCGGCCAGGGCTGCATCGTGCGCGCCCTCGAGGATCCGCTCCTCGGCCCCCTCGTCTCCTTCGGCCTCGCCGGCGACGCGGTGAACCTCCTCGACGACTGGGCCCATGCCATCCCGCCGCTGACGACGACGGACCTGGCCGAGCTCGTCCGCTCCCCGCGCGCCGCCCGCAAGCTGTTCGGCTACCAGGGCCTGCCCGCCGTCGACGTGCGCAGCCTCGAGGAGCTGCTCAACCGCGTCGCCGCGCTCAAGGACAACCACCCCGAGGTCGCGCTGCTCGAGTTCAACCCCGTCCTCGTCTCCGCCGCGGGCGTGACCGTGCTCTCGGCCGATCTGCGGATCGGCCATCCCGGCCAGCGAACGGACAGCGCCCGGCGCGCCCTGTCCGGGTAGACGGGACCGCGCCCGCTCCCCGGAGCCCTGGCGGGCCCCCGGATAGACTGGAGGACATGATCTCCCGCACCCCTGCCGCCCGCGACCTCCACAGCGCCCTGGAACGGGCCGGCTTCTACCCGCGGCTCGTCGCCGACGTCATCGACGACGCCCTCGACGGGATGGAGCCCGTGGCGCACCTGGTGCACCTGGAGACGCACATCGAACACGGCGAGGTGCACCGCCACGTGACCGCGCTCGTGCTCGCCCAGGAGGTCATGGTCGTCGTCCACGTGGACGACCAGCAGCTCGACGAGCTCGGCGACACGGCCGTGGCCCAGGCCTCGACGGAGACGGTCGCCGTGTCCCGGATCGGTTCCGTGGTGCTGTCCTCGATGTACCACCAGCCGCAGGACTACTCCTCGACGGACAAGGTCCGCGAGCTGACGCTCGGCATCGCCTGGACGGGCGGGCAGCGCGTCGACCTGGCCCCGGCCGGCTGCGCCGACCCGCAGTGCGACGCCGACCACGGCTACACCGGCAGCCTCCAGCACGAGGACCTCGTGCTGCGCGTGAGCGCCGAGGCGGACGGGCTGCAGGCCGTCGAGGACGCCAGGACCTTCGCGCGCGCCCTGCGGAAGATCAGCACGGCGACGGCCACCGCCGTCCAGCCGCGCGCCGCGGTCGTGTCCGAGCCGCGCCCCGGGTGGGTGGGCAGCCGGCTGGTCCGCGGGCACCACCAGGCCTGATCCGTGCCGCAGACAGCGAACGACGCCGGTGCGGCGCGCCTTCCGGCGCCGCCCCGCTATGGGAGCGCGAGCCTGGGGGAGGTGCTGCCCAGCGCGGCCGCCGTCCTCGGCGTGCCGGGGTACGCCAACACGCTCGGACTGCCGCCCGCCCGCCGGGTCTGCGTGGTCATGGCGGACGGCCTGGGCTCGGCCCTGCTGAAGTCGCGGGGCGGGCACGCGCCGTTCCTGCGCCGGCACCTCGAGACGGGGCGGCACCTGGACGCCGCGTTCCCGACGACGACGGCGGCCTCGCTCGCCACGCTCGGGACGGGGCTGCCGCCGGGACGGCACGGGATCGTGGGCTATGACGTCCTCGACCCGGCCGGGCCGCGCGTGGTCAACATGCTCGGCGGCTGGCCGTCGGACCTCGATCCCGCCGCGTGGCAGCCGCACCGCACGGTGCTCGAGGACGCGGCCGGGCACGTGCACGTCGCGACCGTGAGCCTGCCGCAGTTCGACGGCTCCTCCCTGACCCGGGCCGCCCTGCGCGGCGGGGAGTTCGCGGCGGCGAAGACGGCCCAGGCCCGCGTCCGCCGGGCCTCGGAGATCCTCGCGGCCCACGAGCGCGTGCTGATGTACTGCTACTGGAACGAGCTGGACAAGGCGGGCCACCGCCACGGCAGCGCGTCCCTCGAATGGGGGGAGCAGCTCGAGGAGCTCGACGCGGCGATGCGCACGCTCGCGGCGCGCCTGCCCGCCGGAACGCTGTTGTTGCTGACCGCCGACCACGGCATGGTCGATGTCCCCGAGCGGCACCGGATCGACTACTCGTTGACCCCGGAGCTGGTCGACGGCGTCGCCCTGACCGCGGGGGAGCCGCGCTGCGTCCAGCTGCACGTGGAGCCCGGACTCTCCGCCGGGGGGCGGGAGCGCCTCGTGGGGGCCTGGCGGGCGGCCCTTGGTCCCCGCGCCTGGATCCTGGAACGCCACGAGGCGGTGGCCCACGGCTTCTTCGGCGACGTCGACGCGGACGTGCTCCCACGCATCGGCGACCTCCTGGTGCTCCCGTCGGTGCCCGAACTGGCGCTCTACGACGGCCGGCGCGTGGCCCCGCGGGCCTTCGAGATGGTGGGCCAGCACGGTTCGGTGACGCGCGCCGAACGCGTCGTCCCCCTCCTGACCCTGGCCCGGACGGGCTGACCGCATCCGTCCTTGACGCCAAAAAGGAAGGCCCCCGTGAAACTCGGTGCTTGATGCCCAAACTAGCTTGCTATTCGCGCCTGCCCAATAGCTGACGCGGCACTCGTTCTTCTACTGAAACCACGCGAGTGCTCCGTAGGCGAAGATGAAGAGAGCAGAAACCAGCAGTACCGCCACGACCTCGCATGCCGCCGTCACGGCCTTCACGCTCTTGGGCCACCAGAACCATCCATCAGGTCGTCCTGTCACGCGCTCCATGATTCTGATCGCAAGGCAGTTGAGGAACCCTAGGGCAACTCCGCTGAAAATGAAGGCAAGGGGAAGGCCCCGCCAAGGGTGCGTGTCAATGGCCATTACGTTCTGCCCATGGGCGGCCAGTTGATGTGCCCGCTGGTGGCCAGTAAAACTGCCCGGTTATGGCCAACAGATCTGCCCACTGATTCGTTTCGGCGGGGTCGGCCATCGTTGGGTTGGTCAGTTCAAGCGGGTCACTCCTTTTCCGGCGAGGGCCTGGGTAAGACGGACGGAATCGCCGCTGGTCTGGCAGACGTGGGCGTGGTGCAGCAGTCGGTCAACGGTGGCGGTGGCGAGGGTTTTGGGCATGAGCTCATCGAACCCGGCGGGGTGGAGGTTGGAGCTGATCGCGACGGAGCGTTTTTCGTAGGCTGCGTCCACGACCCGGTAGAGGCCTTCGGCGGCGTCCGTGGCCACGGGCAACAGACCAATATCATCGATGACCACGAGCTCGGCGCGCAGGATCCGGGCAACGGCCCGGGTGACGCTGTCATCGGTTCGGTGGGCGCGGATGAGGACGCCGAGGTCCTCGAGCCTGAACCAAGCGACCCGCATTCCGGCTTCGACGGCCTGCTGGCCGAGGGCTTCGAGGAAGAACGTCTTCCCCGTCCCCGAGGGCCCGCAGACGACCAAGTTTTCCCTGCGGGTGATCCATTCCAGGGTCCGCAGTGCCTGCTGGGTCGGGCCCGGGATGGAGGACGCTGCAGGGTCCCACGCCTCGAAGGTCTTCCCGGTCGGGAACCCGGCTGCTTTGCGGCGGGAAGCGAGCATGGACCGGGCCCGGCCGGCGGCTTCCTCCGTGAAGAGGGCCTTGATGACCTCGGCCGGTTCCCACCGCTGGGCGCGGGCGGTCGCGATCAGGTCCGGGGCCAGCGCCCGGGCGTGGGGCATTTTCAGGGACCGCATCAGGGCCTCCAGGTCCGCCGGTAGCGGCGGAGCCACGGTATTGGTCGTGGTGACGGGGCTCATCGGGCCTCCTCCGGCGTGGTGATGGTTGCGGGGTTGCCGATCGCGGCCCACGCCCCTGTTCCTTGGGTGAGGGAGGTGGCTTCGTTGGCGGCGTGGGTGGTAGTGCGGCGGATGTTGGCGTTCAAGATCGAGGCGAGGTCCGGGTGCGCGAACCGGCCGTGCAGGGCGGCGTCGCCCAGGGCCCGGTCGACCTGATCAGTGCCGGCGATTTTGGCCAGCGTAACGGCTTCGGCCATTTTCACGTTCATCCTTGCGGTCCCGGCCGCGGCGGCCTCGACGAGCCAGGTTCTGGCGCCTTCGCCGATGGCCAGGAACGCGGCCTCGTCCGCGCTGCGGGCCCTCACCTCGTAGTCGCCGGGGAGCTTCGCCCGGGTTCCGGGGAAGTGTTCGTCGTTGATGGCGGGGCTGCCGGGCCGTGCCCGTTCGTGGCGGGCGACTTCGACGGGCCCGGTCGTGCCGTGGTGGACGATGATGACCTGCTCGCCGGGCCCGGTGCCGTGGGTGCGGACGAACACCCGGGCTCCGAGCAGGTGGGCCGGGACGGAGTACTGGGCGTTTTCGAAGGTGACCATTGGGGTGTTCTCCGGAACGCCGCGGGCCAGGCCGAACGCGACCGTGTGGGCGGTGTCCGGGATCCGGTGCAGCCGCGGGGCTTCCTCGGCGAGCATGGCCGCGGGTTTCCGCCGCGTCGTCCGGTGCTCACGGTGATTGACCTCGTCCATGAACGCCGTGCAGGCGGCCTCGAGCTCGGCGAAGGTGCGGTAGTCATCGCGGAGGTTGGTGTCTTTGGGCACGAGGTCGGCCTTGGCGAGTTTCACGGACGCTTCGACTCCGCCTTTGGTGGCCGGGTCCGCCGGTTGGCAGGTCAGCACGGTCACCCCGTAGTGCCGGGCGAAGTCCAGGGTCTGCTGGTTGCGCACCGGGACCCCGGCGACGTGGGCGGTGGTGACGGTCTTCTCGTTGTCCGTGAGGACATAGGTCGGCGCCCCTCCGAGGATCCGGAAGCACCGGTCCAGGGCCGCGAACACGCTCGGCGCGGTCCTGTCCCTGAGCGGGATCACGATGCGGAAGCGTGAGAACGCCAGCCAGGCCACGAAAAGGATGGTCTTCACCCCGCCGATCCGGGGCCCGTCGCCGAAGTCGTACTGCAACCACATCCCCGGTTCTGTGATCCACGGCCGGTGGACGCGGGTGTGGCCCAGCCGCCACGCGGCTTTGACCTGCGCGATCGCCCGGCGGGTAGACCGTTCCGAACCGGTGTAGCCCAGAGCGAGGAGCTTTTCGTGGGCCTTGTCGGCCCGGATCCGGCCCTTGGAGGCTTCGATCCATTCCTCGATCTTGGGCAGGAACGCGTCGGTGACCCGGCCGCGGGCCGCGGGTTCCCCGATCGGCCGGCCCGCGTCACGGGCGGTGACGTGTTTAGCAACGGTGTGGTGCGAGCAGCCCGTGAGCTCCGCGGTGGCGCGCAACGATCCGGTCAGATCGTAGGCAGCAAGAATTTCCATGATTTCTCCGTCAGACTTCATACAGGGCCTCTTCCTGGTTCGCTTTTGGTGCGCTTAGACACCGTCATCAAACCGCAGGGAGAGGCCCCCACCGCTTAAAGACGCGGCAGGAACAAGTAAGGAAGTGGGCAGATCTCATGGCCACCGGCGGGCAGTTCTGCTGGCCGCCAGCGGGCACTTTCGTGGCCGCCTATGGGCAGTTTTTCATGGCCGCTAACAGGTGCGGAATCTCCACCTCCCAAATTAATGCCGCCGCTACTTGGCCAAGGATGTAAGCGATCCCGAAGTACATAGACCAGCCAGCGAAAGCCAGAAAGGCTAGCGACACGAGTTCCGCACTATCGTCGAATAAGTCGATCTCATCGCGCCACTTACGGCCTTCTTCCTTGCGGATGACCAAGCGAAGGACGGTGTGTGACGCGCTCACGCTGGATCGCGATCCGCTCAACGATCGACAGTGGACGGAATCAGCTTGATCAAGTTCTTCGTCACAGGCCCACCAGTCTTCTTGCTACTGGGAAGGAACGCCGAGCCACCGAACCACAACTGCCACCTCTGGTGTGCCAGCTTCTCAAGGTATAACGCGTCGACTCCGACCCGTTCTACGAGTTCCTCGGCCTGACGGGCATGTGAAGGGGCCTCAAGCATGAACTCCAAAAAGCCTTCGGTGCCGCCGACATTCCATTGGAACCAAAGCCAATCGCTCGGATCGGTGTCTACGGGACTGTGGAAATAACGGTGTATCCGGCTCGACACGCCGGGCGGTAAGCCTGGCGGGGAGGAGCCCGATATGGCCGCAACACTTGAGGCTGTGCCGAGTACGAAAACCGCTGAAAAGAAGACAGAAGTATCCGAGGGCGACGCTGCGCGCGAGCTGGTCAGAATGGCGAAGGAACAGGGCCTGTCCCTGACCGGGCCGGACGGTCTGCTCAAGCAGCTGACCAAGACCGTGATCGAGACCGCGCTCGATGAGGAAATGACCGAGCATCTCGGATATGAAAAGCACGATACGGCAGGGAAGCAGACCGCGAATTCCCGCAACGGCGTGCGCCCAAAAACGGTGCTGACGGAGACCACGGGCCCGGTGGAGGTGGACGTGCCGCGGGACCGGGAAGGGACCTTCTCACCGGTCATCGTCAAGAAGCGTCAGCGCCGCCTGACCGGTGTCGATGAGATGGTCCTGTCGCTCTATGCCAAGGGCCTGACCACCGGGGAAATCAGCGCGCACTTCGCCGAGATCTACGGTGCGTCCGTGTCAAAGGAGACCGTCTCGCGGATCACCGACAGGGTGCTCGACGAGATGGCCGCGTGGCAAAACCGGCCGCTGGATGAGGTCTACGCGGCGATCTTCATCGACGCCATCGTCGTCAAGGTCCGCGACGGGCAGGTCGCCAACCGGCCCGTCTACGCCGCGATCGGCGTGACGCTGGAGGGTGAGAAGGACATCCTCGGCCTGTGGGCCGGCACCGGCGGTGAGGGCGCGAAGTTCTGGATGAGCGTGCTCACCGACATCAAGAACCGCGGCGTGAAAGACACCTTCTTCCTGGTCTGCGACGGCCTCAAAGGCCTGCCCGAAGTCGTCACCAACGTCTGGCCGCTGACAACCGTGCAGACCTGCATCATCCACCTGATCCGCAATACCTTCCGCCTGGCCTCGAAGAAGGACTGGGACGCGCTCAAACGGGACGTGAAGCCCATCTACACCGCCGTGAACGCTGCGGCCGCCAGGGCGGCGTTCGAGGAGCTCACCGAGCGCTGGGGCAAGAAATACGGGGCCATCGTGCGGCTGTGGGAGAACGCGTGGGAGGAGTTCATCCCGTTCCTGGACTATGACGTGGAAATCCGGCGCGTGATCTGCTCGACCAATGCGATCGAATCCCTCAACGCCAGGTACCGGCGCGCCGTGAAGGCCCGGGGTCATTTCCCCACCGAGCAGGCTGCGCTAAAGTGCCTGTATCTGGTCACCCGATCCCTCGATCCGACCGGTGCCGGCAAGACCCGATGGGCCGTGCGTTGGAAGCCCGCTTTGAACGCCTTCGCCATCACTTTCAGCGACCGATTCCCGGCCGCTGAAAGCTACTAAAAGAAACCGCCGGATACACCGTTAATGAGATAGTCCCGTGTCTACCGAGATCATGAGCCAGTTCACTTCGGGTCCTTGGAGATGGCGTATCACGAGTTCACGATCGAGTTCTCGCAGTTCGACCGAGATCCCCGAAACTGCTTCTAGGCGGTTAGCCAAACCTCGGAGGGTGTCGGTGTTAATGCTTCGCCGCATGAAGTTCCTACCGAGACTTTCTCTTGTAGTAATTGATGGTCGTCTTTTGGCTGAAGTAGTGCTTGTGAGCCCCCCTTGCTCCGGCTCTCCAAACCACCGGGGCCGGCCCCTTGGCTGCTACGCCCTTTGCCCAACCGATTCGGTGGCCACCCTTCGTCTTTAGTTTTCCTGAGAAGAGTCGACTTTGTGTGCCAAGGTAGCGGTTGTTGGCCTGCCAATTGAGGTTGCGTTGCATCAACTTTCCAATGCGCCCGCCGTTCGAAATGAGCTTCGCCGCCAGCTTGGCTCCCGGGATGAAGCCGATCGCTGCGTTCCTGGCTGCACGAGCATCTCCCGAGGGTCTGTCAGATTAGCGGTGGATCTGGCCTGGCGCATTGTCAGTTGATTCGGCCTTCGAAGGTGATAGCGAAGGCGTTGAGCGCGGGCTTCCACCTCGTGACCCACCGTGCCCGACCTCGCCCCGTCGGGTCAAGCGACCGGGTCACGAGATACAGGCATTTCAGCGCGGCAGCGTCGTTGGGGAAGTGCCCGCGGGCACGGACGGCGCGCCGGTAGCGGGCGTTGAGCGACTCGATCGCGTTCGTGGAGCAGATGATGCGGCGGATCTCGACGTCGTAGTCCAGAAACGGGATGAATTCCGCCCATGCGTTCTCCCAGAGCTGCCGGATCGCGGGATACATGGTGCACCACTTCTCGGCGAACTCCTCGAACCTGGCCCTCGCGACAGCTTCGTTGACGGCGGTATAGACCGGCTTGAGGTCGCGGGCGATCTGGTCCCAGTACTTCCGCGACGCGTATTTGAACGTGTTGCGGATCAGGTGGATGATGCATGTCTGCACCGTCGTCAGCTCCCACGTCGTGTTGATCGCGTCCGGGAGGCCTTTCAGCCCGTCGCAGACGACGATGCAGACGTCCTCGACGCCGCGGTTCTTGATCTCGGTGAGCACGCCGAGCCAGAACTTCGCGCCCTCACCACCGTCGCCGGCCCAGATCCCGAGGATGTCGCGTTCCCCGCCCGTGGTGACGCCGACGGCGACGTAGAACGGTTTGTTGCGCACCTGCCCGTCCCGCACCTTCACGACGATCGCGTCGATGAACACCACCGGGTAGACGCGGTCCAACGGACGGTTCTGCCACTCGGTCATCTCCTCGATCACCTTGTCGGTGATCTTCGAGATCGTGTCCTTCGAGACGCTGGCTCCGTAGACATCGTCGAAGTGCGCCGCGACCTCACCGGTCGTGAGCCCGCGCGCGGTCAATGACAGCACGATCTCGTCGATCCCGTCCAGCCGACGCTGCCGCTTGCGCACGATCCTCGGCTGGAACGACCCCTCACGATCCCGGGGAACGTCGATCTGCACTGCACCGACCTCGGTCATCACGGTCTTCGCCCGCGTCCCCTTACGGGCATTCTCGCCGGTGCTGGGCTGGTGCTTGTCATAACCGAGGTGCTCGGTCATCTCGACCTCGAGCGCAGTCTCCAGCACCCGCTTCGTTAGCCCGGCGAGCAGCCCGTCCGGGCCGACCAGGCTGACGCCCTTCTCCTTCGCTTCCGCGAGCAGCTGCTCCGCGATCTGCTGCTGATCGATGATCTCTCCCGTCACAGGATCAATCATCTCGATGACATCGGTCATCGCCTTTCCTTTCGGTCAGGCCAGGACCAGATACACCGTTCGTCTGACACTCCCCGACCGCCGGCAGGGAGCCTGGACGCACGGCCGCGGAGCGGCCGGCCCGCCGTCGCCGCCTGGCCCCGGGCCGACCATCCCGGCTAGGCGAGCGGCGCCAGCTGCTCCGCGCGCGGCAGGGTGTCCAACGGCAGCCCGGCGAGCGCGGTGGCGACCCAGAGCGAGCGTTCGGCGTCGCCCGGCAGGCCGTGCCGGGTGAACCAGTGGACGTCCTCGACTGCGCGGGCGATCGACCACCCCCGGGCGCGTTCGACGTCGAGGCCGGCCGCGGCGCACAGCGCGCGCATCCGGGCCTCGAGGGCCGGCCCCTGGTTCCGCGCCGGCAGCTCGGCGAGGCGGTTGTGGAGCATGGGCAGGACCGAGAACTCGGCATCGCCGAGGTACGGCTGCGGGTCGATGGCCGCGAAGCCGCCCGCCGGACGCGCGAGGACGTTGAAGTAGTGGAGGTCCCCGTGGACGAGCACGGGCCGCCCGCCGCGCAGCGCGAGCGTTCCGCGTTCCTGGCAGCGCTCGAGCGCGGCCTGGAGCAGCGCCCGGGGAACGGGCCGGTCCAGCTCGAACCAGTCCTGTGGAAGCCCGTCGCCGAGGCGTTCGGCGACGTCGGACGTGCGCTCGAAGCGCGGCCACCCGTCCTCTTCGCCCACCGCGAGCGTCCGCACGATCCCTCCCCAGACCGGCACGGATTCCTCGACCGGGAGCAGCCCGAGCCCGGGACCGGGGACGAGGCGCTCGAGCAGGAGGGAGAAGCCGCCGTCGTCCTGGACCAGCCCGACCGCGCCGCGGCCGCCCCAGGCCCGCAGGGCCCACGCCTCGGCGCGCAGATCCTCTTCCGGCAGCGAGACCTTGAGGGCCAGCGGCGTCCCCGCCGCGTCCCGCACCGGGACGACGACGCCTGCGTGCCCCGCCCACCACGGGGCGTCGGCGGGATCGTGCACGAGCCGCCAGCGCTCCAGGAGCGCGCGGAAGTGGTCCGGCAGGGCGTCGAGCCAGGACCGGCCGCCGCGCAGCCGCAGCGCGTTGCGGCGCAGCACGGCGGGCAGCGCGTGCGGGTCCGGGAGGGGAGGCGGGGCGCTCATGGGAGGAGGACGACGGCGTCGTCCCCGGCGAGGGCGGCACCGGCGGCCGCCGCGGACCAGGCCTCGTGGGCGAGGGCGGCCCGCCAGCCGTCCGGGGCGTGGGAGGAGGCGTCCCGCAGGGCCGCGGCGAGCTCGAGCGAGGCGCTGGAGAGCATCCCGGCCCCGGCACCGGCGGCGGGAACGGCATAGGCGGGACGGCGCTGGGCCGGGCAGTCACCGGGTAGCGCGGACTCGATCCGGCGTCCGAGCTCCGCATACTCCGCGGCGTCGGCCCGCCACCGGGCCCGGTCCACGGTGGTGGAACGGTCCGCCGTGTAGGCGTAGGCGTAGGCGAGCCGGTAGGCCGCATCGGCGGCGGCGAGGTGGCTCAGCGCGGCCTCGTCCGGCCCCGCCGCGGCGCCGGCGTCCCCGGCCGGCTCCGCCGTGCACCGGGCACCGGGGAGGGCGCCGCCCGGCGTGGTCCGGTAGGCGTCCCCGGCGAGGACCGGCTCGGCAAGCTCCGCGTCCCCCGCCAGCCGCCGGGCCAGCAGGCCCTGTTCGATCGCGGCCGTCAGGAGCGAGCGGGCCGAATCCCCGGAGGATGCGACGGCGAGGTCCGCGAGGCGGTCGGAGGAGGCCGCCAGCTCGAGCGCGAACCCGGCCGCGTCCGGCGGTTCCGGGGGCGAGCCGTCAGGGCCGTCCTGCCCGCCGACTCCGCCTGCCGGAGGGGAACCGGCAGCCGGCGTCGCATAGGCCGCGGAGGTGCGCGGTCCCGTCGATCCCGGGCGGGACGCCGGAGCGTCCTGTTCGGCGTCCTCGGCGGCGGCCTCGCGGGCCGCCCGGTAGCCGGGCAGCAGGAGCTCGACGTGCCGGGCCAGGACGGCGCGGGCCGAGGCGAGCTCCGCGGCGCTCCAGCCCGCAGGCGCAAGGGTGGCTCCGGCGTCGTCCTCCGCGGCGGACCCCCGGGCGCCCTGGCCGTCCGCGGCGGCGTCCGGCACCGCGGGGTCCGTGGTGCCGGCGGCCAGCGATTCGAGCTGCTCCCACAGCAGGCCCACGTGTTCTTCGACACTGGGGGCGGCGTCCACGGGTGCGTCGTTCCCCGTCCCCGACGCGACCGTCCCGAGCCCCACGACGAGCGCGGCGACGAGGAGCAGGGCCGCGAAACGGCCGAACCAGCGGCCCGCGCGGCTCATCCGGGAGGCGCGGCGGACGGCGGGACGGGGTCTGGTGCGGCGGGACATCCCTCCGATCATCCCACGGAGGCGGGCCGTACCCCGTGCCGCACCGACGCGCGGCCCGGAACACGCGTCGGCGCCGATCATGGATAATCTTGACTGCACAACATCGAATACGTGGGAGGAAGCAATGTCCGGCCAGCCCGACGCCCGACCCGAGGCGGACCGCCTCAAGGAGTACCTGGAGCCGGCCGTCGCCTCCCACCGGCTCCATCTGGAGGACGTCGAGGTGCGCACCACCGGCAGCCACCGCACCGTCCACGTCGTGGTCGACCACCTCGAGGGCACCGACCCCGTGGACCTCGACACGATCGCCGAGGTCTCCCGCTCGCTCTCCGAGGCCATGGACCGCGACCCGCACGACGACGGGACGGCCTACGACCTCGAGGTCTCCTCCTTCGGCGTCGGCCGCCCGCTGACCCAGCCGCGCCACTGGCGCCGCAACGTCGGCCGGCTCGTCAAGGTCAACGTCCGCGAGGGCGAGAACCTGGCCGGCCGGCTCACCGAGGCCGGCGGGGACTCCATCACCGTGGTCCCCGACCTGCCCGTCAAGAAGGGCATGAAGCCCAAGCAGGGCGACCCCGTCACGGTCCCGTACGCGGCCATCCGCCGCGGAACCGTCGACGTCGACTTCACACGCTCCCAGGACCCCGCCGTGGACGTCCTGGACACCACCGACGAGGAAGAGGAGGCCTGACGTGGACATCGACATGAGCGCGCTGCGGCTGCTGGAACGCGAGCGCGAGATCCCCCTGGAACTGCTCATCCCCACCATCGAGCAGGCCCTGCTGATGGCGTACCACAAGTCGCCCGGAGCGATCGACAAGGCCCGCGCCGAGGTGGATCGCAAGAGCGGACACGTGACGATCTGGGCGACCGAGGTCGACGAGGACGGCAACGACGTCGGCGAGTTCGACGACACCCCGGACGGCTTCGGCCGCATCGCCGCCTCCACGGCCCGGCAGATCATCCTGCAGCGGCTGCGCGACGCCGAGGACGACAACATCCTCGGCGAGTTCCGCGGCAAGGAGGGCGAGCTGGTCTCCGGCCAGATCCAGCAGGGGAGCAACCCCCACATGATCCAGGTCAACCTCGGCACCATCGAGGCCGTCCTGCCGCCGCCCGAGCAGGTCCCGGGCGAGCGCTACGAGCATGGTTCGCGCATCCGCGCCTACGTCACCGACGTGCACAAGGGACCCAAGGGGCCCTCGATCACGCTCTCGCGCTCCCACCCGAACCTGGTCCGCAAGCTCTTCGAGCTGGAGGTCCCCGAGATCGCCGACCGTTCGGTGGAGATCGTCTCCCTGGCCCGCGAGGCCGGTCACCGCTCGAAGATCGCCGTCCGCGCCAAGGTCGCCGGGATCAACGCGAAGGGCGCGTGCATCGGCGAGATGGGATCCCGCGTGCGGGCCGTGATGAACGAGCTCAGCGACGAGAAGATCGACATCGTCGACTACAACGAGGACCCGGCCCGCTTCATCGCGAGCGCGCTTTCGCCGTCGAAGGTGAACTCGGTCACGATCGTCGACGCCGCGGCCCGCCAGGCCCGGGTCGTCGTGCCGGACTACCAGCTCTCGCTCGCGATCGGCAAGGAGGGGCAGAACGCCCGCCTGGCCGCGAAGCTGACCGGCTGGCGGATCGACATCGTCTCCGACGGCGTCAAGGGCCCCGAGCGGGGCTGACGCCGGGCGGGGTCCTGCGCGACCGCCGCCGTCAAAGGCGGTAGACTTGACCGTGGTCCGCCCAGGACCGGGAAGCCAGCACCAGGAGATCGAGCGATCGTGAGCGCGCAGAAGACGCCGCTGCGGACGTGCATCGGGTGCCGGCTGACCGCGGGGCAGGACCAGCTGCTGCGGTGGGTGTTGGATCCCCGTGGCGACGGCCCCGCCGTCGTCCCCGATCCGCGTCGCCGCAAGTCCGGTCGGGGTGCCTGGTTGCACCCGGACCCGGAATGCGCGGCCCGTGCCGTCAAGCGCCGGGCGTTCCCGCGTGCCTTCAGGGCCAACGTGGGAGCCGTCGAGCTCGACGAACTACTGGCCGCCATCGGCCTGTCCCCGTCCGGGGGAGAGGCCGTCCACACCGTCCAACGTGAAAGCGGGTCAGAAATCTGATGGAAACCCGATGAGTGTCAAGCGATGAGCGCCTAGCTATGAACCAGCAGTCTGGCGCAGCAATCGGCGCGCGGTCCCGTGACCGCGGCCTCGCAGAACAGCAAAAGACGGTCCGCACCTTGCAGAAGTGATCGCAGGGCGGACCGAGACAGGAGAAATGTGGCCAAGGTCCGCGTACACGAGCTCGCCAAAGAGCTCGGCATCACTTCGAAGGACGCAGTTGCGAAACTGCAGGAACTGGGCGAGTTCGTCCGTTCCGCCTCTTCGACCATCGAGGCGCCCGTCGTCAGGAAACTGAGGGACGCCTTCCCCACCGGCGGTTCCGCCGCGGGTTCCAAGTCCGCCGCGCAGAAGCCCGCCTCGTCCCCGCGCCCCGCGCCGGCGAAGCCGGCCGCAGCCGCGCAGCAGGCTCCCGCAGCACCGGCCGAGAAGCCCGCCCCGAAGCCGGCCGTCCAGCCGGAGGCGCCCGCGGCGCAGCCGGAGGCGCCCCAGGCGCCCGCCGCGCCGCAGTCGTCCCAGGCTCCGCGCCCCGGCGCGCGGCCCGCAGCCGGACCCAAGCCCGGCGGACCCCGTCCGGGCAACAACCCGTTCTCCTCGCAGCAGGGCATGCGCTCCTCCGACGGCGAACGCGGTGGATCCCGTCCGGGCGGCCCCCGTCCGGGCGCGCGTCCCGGCGGTCCCCGTCCGGGCAACAACCCCTTCGCCCCGCAGCAGGGCATGCGCTCCGGCGCGCCCCGTCCGGGCGGCGCCCCGGGTGCCGGCGGTCCCCGTCCGCCGGCCGGCGCAGGCGGCCCCCGTCCCGGCGCCCCGCGTCCGGGTGGTCCGCGTCCGGCCGGTGCCGGCGCGGGTGGTCCGCGTCCCGGCGGCCCGCGTCCGACCCCCGGCATGATGCCCAAGAGCATCGACCGCTCGGCCCCCGCGGCCGGCGGGCGCCCCGGTGCCCCCGGGCGCGGCCCGGCCCGCCCGGGCGGCGGTCCCGGCGGCGCCGGCGGTGGCGGCGGCTTCAAGGGCGGAGCCGGCCGCGGTCGCGGCGGCACGCAGGGCGCCTTCGGCAAGGGAGGCGCCGGCCGCGGCAAGCAGCGCAAGTCCAAGCGCGCCAAGCGCCAGGAACTGGAGCAGATGAGCGCACCGTCGCTGGGCGGCGTGAGCGTGCCCCGCGGCGATGGAGAGACCGTCGTCCGGCTGCGCCGCGGTGCCTCCATCACGGACTTCGCCGACAAGATCGACGCCAACCCGGCGGCGCTCGTGACCGTGCTCTTCCACCTCGGTGAGATGGCCACGGCCACGCAGTCGCTCGACGAGGCCACGTTCGAGGTGCTGGGCACCGAGCTCGGCTACAAGGTGCAGGTCGTCTCCCCGGAGGACGAGGAGCGCGAGCTGCTCGAGTCCTTCGACATCGACCTGGACCAGGAGGCCGAGGACGAGGGCGACGACGAGCTGGAGGCGCGTCCTCCGGTGGTCACCGTCATGGGCCACGTCGACCACGGCAAGACACGCCTGCTCGACGCGATCCGCAAGACCAACGTCATCGAGGGCGAGGCCGGCGGCATCACCCAGCACATCGGTGCCTACCAGATCCACCACGAGCACGAGGGCAACGACCGCGCGGTCACGTTCATCGACACCCCGGGCCACGAGGCGTTCACCGCCATGCGTGCCCGCGGTGCCAAGGTGACCGACATCGCCGTGCTCGTCGTGGCCGCGGACGACGGCGTGATGCCGCAGACGGTCGAGGCGCTCAACCACGCCCAGGCCGCCGGCGTGCCGGTCGTCGTCGCCGTGAACAAGGTGGACAAGGAAGGCGCCAACCCGGACAAGGTCAAGGGCCAGCTCACCGAGTACGGCCTGGTGCCGGAGGAGTACGGCGGCGACACGATGTTCGTGCACGTCTCCGCGCTCCGCGGCGAGGGCATCGACGAGCTGCTCGAGGCCGTCCTGCTCACCGCCGACGCGGCGCTGGACCTGCGGGCCAACCCCGACAAGGACGCCCGCGGCATCGCGATCGAGGCCAACCTGGACAAGGGCCGCGGCGCCGTCGCGACCGTCCTGGTGCAGTCCGGAACGCTCAACGTCGGCGACACGATCGTCGCCGGCCAGGCGCACGGACGCGTCCGCGCGATGTTCAACGAGAACGGCGAGACGATCGCGGCCGCCGGGCCTTCGCGCCCGGTCCAGGTCCTCGGCCTGTCCTCGGTGCCGCGCGCCGGCGACACGTTCCTCGTCACCTCCGACGAGCGCACCGCCCGCCAGATCGCCGAGAAGCGCGAGGCGGCCGACCGCAACGCGCAGCTCGCCAAGCGCCGCAAGCGCATCACGCTGGAGGACTTCGACCAGGCCGTGGCCGAGGGCAAGATCGACACCCTCAACCTCATCCTCAAGGGCGACGTCTCCGGCGCCGTCGAGGCGCTCGAGGACTCGCTGCTCAAGATCGACGTGGGCGAGGGCGTGCAGCTGCGCGTCATCCACCGCGGCGTGGGCGCGATCACGCAGAACGACGTCAACCTGGCGACCGTGGACAACGCGATCATCATCGGCTTCAACGTCCGTCCGGCCGAGCGCGTCGCCGAGCTGGCGGACCGCGAGGGCGTGGACATGCGCTTCTACTCGGTCATCTACTCGGCGATCGACGACATCGAGGCGGCCCTGAAGGGCATGCTGAAGCCCGAGTACGAGGAGGCCCAGCTGGGCACCGCGGAGGTCCGCGAGGTCTTCCGCTCCTCCAAGTGGGGCGCCATCGCCGGCTCGATCGTCCGTTCCGGCACGATCCGCCGAAACTCGAAGGCGCGGCTCGTCCGCGACGGCACGGTCGTCAACGGCAACCTGTCGATCGAGTCGCTGCGCCGCTTCAAGGACGACGCCACTGAGGTCCGCACGGACTTCGAGTGCGGCATCGGCCTGGGCTCCTTCAACGACATCAAGGAAGGCGACATCATCGAGACCTTCGAGATGCGTGAGAAGGAACGCGCCTAGCAGCGCCACCGCACGGAACGACGGCGGACCCCGCCCCGGTGGGGTCCGCCGTCGTCCGTGTCCCCCTGATAGTTTGTGAACAGGCAGTCCCAAGGAGGCATCATGGCCGATCCGGCCCGCGCGGCACGGCTCGCGCAACGCATCAAGGTCGTCGTCGCGCAGGCGCTCGGCAAGGTCGTCAAGGACCCGCGCGTCGAGGCCGTGACGATCACCGACGCCCGCGTCACCAACGACCTGCAGCAGGCCACGGTGTACTACACCGTGTTCGGCGACGACGAGGCCAAGGCCGGCGCCCGCGCCGCCCTCGAGAAGGCCAAGGGCGTGCTCCGCAAGGAGGTCGGCCGCAACCTGACCATCCGGCTCACCCCGACCCTCGAGTTCGTCCCCGACGAGGTCCCCGTCAACGTCTCCCACCTCGAGGAGCTGCTGCGCGCCGCGAAGGCCAGGGACGCCGAGGTGGCCGAGCTCGCACGGCAGGCCCAGCCGGCCGGGGACGCCGACCCGTACAAGCGGCCCGAGGACGAGGACGAGGACGAGGACGACGAGGACTGGGACGAGGACGCGGACGGGGCCGATGGCACCGGACGCTGACGGCACCGCGTCCGGCCTCGTCGTGGTCGACAAGCCCCAGGGCTGGACGAGCCACGACGTCGTCGGGCGCATGCGCCGCCTCGCCGGCACGCGCAAAGTCGGCCACGCCGGGACCCTGGATCCCCTGGCCACGGGCGTGCTCGTCGTCGGGATCAACAAGGCCACGCGGCTGCTGACGTACATCGTCGGCACCGGCAAGACCTACACGGCCACCATCCGGCTCGGCGAACGCACCCTGACCGACGACGCCGAGGGCGAGGTGCTCGAGCGCCGCATCGCGGCCGCCGTGACCGAGGAGATGATCCTCGCCGAAACGGCACGGCTCACCGGGACGATCCAGCAGGTCCCCTCCAGCGTGAGCGCCATCAAGGTCGGCGGCGAGCGCTCCTACGCCCGGGTCCGCAAGGGCGAGGACGTCGCGCTTCCGGCCCGGCCGGTGACCGTGGAACGCTTCGAGGTGCACGAGGTGCGCCGCGAGCGCGCGGGCAAGGTCCTCGACGTGGACGTCACCGTGGAGTGCTCCTCCGGGACGTACGTCCGCGCCCTGGCCCGCGACCTCGGGGAGGCGCTCGACGTCGGCGGCCACCTGACGGCCCTGCGCCGCACCCAGGTCGGACCCTACGGGATCGGCCAGGCGTCCACGATGGACGAGCTCGCCCGGGACCTGCGCGTCCTGTCCCTCGAGGAGGCCGCGCGGGCGCTCTTCCCGCACCGCGAGCTCACCGCGCACGAGGCCGGGGAGCTCTCCTTCGGGCGCCGCATCGACCCCAACGGGAGCGACGCGCTCACGGCGGCCTTCGCGCCGGACGGGACCCTCGTGGCCCTGCTCGGGAACAAGGGGGACCGGGCGAAGCCCGAGCTGGTCTTCGCCACCGCCTAGGCGCGACCCGGACCGGCACGCCAGCCGGCACGCACTTGCTCCCCGGAACGGCGCACGCCGTCCCGGGGCCGGCCGCCGCGCGGCGGCCACCACAACAGGCCGCGGGAGGAAACCCGCGGGCACAGGAAAGGGGCACGGCCCGCCGTGATCGTCGACGGATTCTTCATCGCCGGCACCATCGTGTGCGCGCTCACCGTGGTCCTCGGAATCGTCGCCGCCGTCATCCGGGACCACCCGGACGACTACGCGATCGTCTCCCTCGGCCTCGTCGAGCTGTTCCTCGTGGTCTACGCGGTCGCCGCCGCCGTCCGCCAGGCGGGGGGAGAGGCCATCGCCGGGGAGGCGTGGGAGTTCTGGGGCTACATCGCCACGGCGCTGCTCATCCCCGTGATCGCCTTCTGGTGGGCCGTGAGCGACAAGACGCGGTGGTCCAACGTGGTCCTCGCCGCGGCCGGAGCCACGGTCTTCGTCATGCTCTTCAGAATGGAACAGATATGGGACGGAGTACTCCCCGCATGAGCAACACGCCGCCGGCCGCCGCCGGCAGCCCGGCCACCCAGGGCCGGCGCCAGAGCGGCCTGGGCCGCATCATCATCGCCGTCTACGGGGTCTTCGCGCTCTCCTCCACCGCGCGCGCCGGCTACCAGATCGCCACGAAGTTCGAGGAGGCGCCGCTCGCCTACTCGCTCAGCGCCCTCGCCGCCGTCGTCTACGTTGTCGCGACCCTGGCCCTCGCCTCGCGGCGCCCGGGCAGCTGGCGCCTGTCTCTCGTCGCCGTGCTCGTCGAGCTCGTCGGCGTCCTCGTCGTCGGCGCGCTCAGCTACGCGCTGCCCGAGCACTTCTCCCACCCGGCCGTGTGGTCCCACTTCGGACAGGGCTACGGCTACGTGCCGCTCGTCCTGCCGCTCGTGGGCCTGTGGTGGCTGTTCCGCCACCGTCCCTGAGCCCCGGGGACCCTCCGCCGGAGGGCCTTCTCGATCTCCACGACGACGAACACCGTCGAGCCGAGCCCCAGGCACACGAGCCACTCGCCGGGCGAGAGGGCCGTCATGCCCATCGCCGTGGCGATGGGGGTCCAGTTCATGACGCCCGCATGCAGGCCGAGGGAGGCCGCTGCCGCCGCGAGGAGCCACGGGTTGCCGAAGAAGGGCACCTGGTGGAACCCCAACCGCTCGCTGCGCGCCGTCATCGCGACGAAGAAGTGCAGCACCGCGAACAGGGTCAGGGCGAGCGTGCGCGCGTGCGGCAGCTCGTGGTGCTCGACGGCCCAGCCGAACATCAGCAGGACGGCCGTCGCCATGAACGCCCCCGTGAGGATGGTCCGCCACCACAGGACGCCGGTCAGCAGGCCCTCCGTCGGCGGCCGGGGCGCGCGCTCGAGCTGGTTGCCCTCCTCGGGTTCGAACGCGAGCGCGATGTCCTGGATGCCGTTCGTGACGAGGTTGATCCAGAGGATCTGCACCGGCAGGAAGATCAGCGGGTGGTCAGTGAAGACGTTGACGGAGACGGCCAGGAGCGAGGCGACGGCGGAGGCGAGCAGGAAGAACGTCACCTTCCGGATCGCCGAGAACGTCACGCGCCCCTGCCGCACGGCCTCCACGATCGTCACGAAGTCGTCGTCGGTGAGGACGACGTCGGCGGCCTCCCGCGCGACGTCGGTGCCGCCGCGGCCCATCGCCACGCCGATCGACGCGGCCCGCAGCGCCGGGGCGTCGTTGACGCCGTCCCCGGTCACGGCCACCGTGTGGCCCTCGGCCTGGAGGACCTGGACGATGCGCAGCTTGTCCTCCGGGGACACGCGGGCGGCGATCGAGGTGTGCCGCAGCCGCAGGGCCAGGGCCTCGTCGTCGAGCGCCGCCATCTCCGCGCCCGTGACGGGGGAGTCCCCGGGCTCGATCCCGAGGCGGCGACCGATCGCTGCCGCGGTGGCCGGCTGGTCGCCCGTGATCATGGCGACGCGGATTCCGGCGTCCCGGCAGGCCGCCACGGCCTCGGCCACGCCCTCGCGCGGCGGGTCGGCCATGGCCTCGAGGCCCAGGAAGACCATGCCGCCGGCCGGAGGCCCGTCGACGGGTTCGCCGTCCCGCAGCACCCCGTGCGCCGTGGCGATGACGCGCAGCCCGTCGCGGGCGAACTGCTCGTTGGCCGCGTCGATGAGCTCCGGGTCCAGCGGCAGCGGGCCGTCCGGGCCCTCCATGGCGCCGCACAGCGCGGCGATCGCATCCGGGGCGCCCTTGGCGTAGGCGATGCGGCCCCCGGCGCCGTCGTCCCGCACGGTGCGGCACAGGCGCAGCCGGGGCTCGTAGGGCACGTGGTGCAGGGGAGCGGCGGCGCGCTCGGCGGGGGAGGCGGCCCCGGAGACGACGGCGATGCGCGCCATCGCGGCGTCCACGGGATCCCCGAGGAATCCGCCCGGGTCCGTGGGATCCGGGAGCGCCTCGTTGCTCAGCGCGCCGGCGCGCAGCGCGAGGCGGGCCACCCGGGGAGGCCCTCCGGGGTCCTCGGGCCGCGTGGCGTCCCACACGCCCTCCGGGGTCCAGAGGCGCTCGACCGTCATCCGGTTCACCGTCAGCGTGCCCGTCTTGTCCGAGCCGATGACGTCGGTCGAGCCGAGGGTCTCCACGGCCGGCAGCGAGCGGACGATCGCCCGGTGCCGGGCCATGCGGGAGACGCCGATGCTGAGCGCGATCGTCAGGCCCACGGGCAGGGACTCCGGGATCGCGGAGACCGCCAGGGCCACGGCGGTACGGAACATCTCGGCGGCGCCCTTGCCCTGCAGCAGGCCCGCCGCGAAGACGAGGGCGGCGGCGAGGGAGACGACCCAGCCGATCCGGCGCTCGAGCGTGGCGGTCAGGATCTGCAGTGGCGTCTTGTCCACGACCGAGGACACGAGCCCGCTGATGGCCCCGAGCTCGGTCGCGGTCCCCGTGGCGACGACGACGCCGCGGGCCCGGCCGGAGACCACGAGCGTCCCCGTGTAGGCCATGCAGCGCCGCTCGCCCAGGGACGCGTCCGCTCCGACCGCTGCGGCGTCCTTGTCCACGGCCTCGGATTCCCCCGTGAGCATCGATTCGTCGACGCGCAGCCCGTTGCCCTCGACGAGGCGCAGGTCGGCCGGCACCTTGTCGCCGGACTCGAGCAGCACGAGGTCCCCGGGCACGAGCCGCGCCGAGGGCAGGAGCGAGGCCGTCCCGGAGCGCAGGACGCGGGCGGTCGGCACGGCGAGCGAGGCCAGGGCGCGCACGTCCTTCTCCGCCTTGCGCTCCTGCCAATAGCCGATCGCCGCGTTCAGGGCGACGACGAGGCTGATCGCCGCGACGTCGATCCAGTGACGCTGCACCGCGGTGACGGCGGCGGCCACGACGAGCAGCAGGATCAGGGGCGAGGCGAACTGGCGGGCCAGGACCTGCCACGGCGGCCGCGGGCCGGCGGCGGCCAACTCGTTGGGGCCGTAGAGGGCGAGCCGCTCGCGGGCCCGGACCTCCGTGAGCCCGTCGGCCGGGCCGTCCACGGCGCGGGCGACGGCCTGCGCGTCGAGCGCATGCCATGCCAGGCGGCGCTGCGCCTGCGGTGGGGCTGCGCTCATGGTCCCCCCTGACGGGACGGGGCGGGCATCGACCCGCCGGATGCGGGAGGCTCGTGGCCGTTCTCCCATGGTAACGACGCCGCCGCGGGCGCGGCAGGGCGGGGCCGAACCGTGACGGGACCGAGACCGGCCGCACGCGGCGCCCGGACCGGGGTCCCCGCCGGCCCCGCTGCAGGGACGGCCACGGGCGCCCGGGATGACGTCGCGCTCGCGCCGAATGGGGCGCCGGCGCCACTTCGGACATAATGGAACGGGCGTCGGCGCCGAGCCGCCCGCCGAACGGGCGCGGAGACACGAAGGAGCACAGTGCACTACTGGAGAGGCCTCGAGGCCGTGCCACCTGGCACCGGCCCCACCGTCGCCACGATCGGCAACTTCGACGGCGTCCACCGCGGCCACCGCAAGGTCCTGGACACGCTCGTCGCGATGGGCGCCTCGCTCGGTGCGGAGGCCGTCGCCATCAGCTTCGACCCGCACCCGGCCCATGTGCACCGCCCAGAGGCGGCCCCCGAGCTCATCATGGGCCTGCCGGACCGGATCGACGCGCTCGAGGCGACGGGGATCGACGCCCTGCTCATGGTCCACTACACCCTGGAGTTCGCGCGCGCCACGGCCGAGGAGTTCGTCAAGGACGTCATCGTGGACCGCCTCGGCGCCAAGGGCGTCGTTGTCGGCCACGACGTGCGCTTCGGCCGGGACAACAAGGGGGACTTCGAGACCATGGTCCGGCTCGGGGAGCGCCACGGCTTCGAGGTCGTCGGCGTCGACGACGTCGGCGGCGAGCGCCGCTGGTCCTCGACGTGGATCCGCGAGGCGCTGCTCAACGGCGACGTGTCGACGGCCAATGCCATCCTGGGCCGCCCGCACCGGATGCGCGGCGAGGTCGTCCACGGCGCCGCGCGCGGCCGCGAGCTCGGCTTCCCGACCGCCAACCTCGCCACCGACGCCCAGGGCATCATCCCGTCCGACGGGGTCTACGCCGGGTGGCTCGTGGACGAGGCCGGCGTGCGCTGGCCCGCCGCGATCTCGGTCGGCTCGAACCCGACCTTCGAGGGCGTGAGCCGCCAGGTGGAGGCCCACGTCATCGACCGGCCGGAGGAGCCCGTCGAGGAGTTCGACCTCTACGGCCAGCAGGTCGTCGTCGAGTTCACCGCCCGACTGCGCCCCATGGTGGCCTACCGGGGGATCGAGGCGCTCGTGCAGCAGATGAACGACGACGTCGCGCACGCGCGCGGGATCCTCGCCGGTGACCGGGCCGGAGCCTGAGCGGCGCCTTCCCGCGAGCGGCGGCCGGGCGTCCGTCCCGCCGCTGCCCCGGCGCGCCCCCGCGCTGGACGACGACGCACGGCGCACCCTGGGCGGCGCGTTCGCCTCCGGAGGGGCCCGTTACGACGCCGTCCGCCCCGCCTACCCGGAACAGGCCGTGAACTTCATGATCCCGCCGGGGGCCCGCGACGGGGTCGACCTCGGGGCGGGGACCGGGATCCTCACGGCCCAGGCCGCGGCCCGCGGACTGACGTTGACCGCCGTGGACACGTCGGCCGACATGCTCGCCCGGCTCGCGGAGAAGCTCCCCGGCGTCCGCATCGTCGAGGCCCGCGCCGAGGCGACGGGACTGCCCTCCGCCAGCACCGACGTCGTGCTCTGCGCCCAGGCCTGGCACTGGCTGGAACCGGACGCCGCCACGCGCGAGGCCCTGCGGCTGCTGCGTCCCGGAGGGACGCTCGCGCTCGTGTGGAACCAGCTCGACGTCACGGTCCCGTGGGTGCACCGGCTCAGCCGGATCATGCACGCGGGCGACGTCCACCGCCCGGACTTCGTCCCCGTGACGGGTCCCGGGCTGGCCGGGCTCGAGTCCCTGCAGACGCGGTGGGAGGCCCCGGCCACCCCGGAGGGGCTCATCGACCTGGCCCGGAGCCGCAGCTACTACCTGCGCGCCTCGGAAGCGGTCCGCGCCAAGGTCGAGGCGAACCTCGAGTGGTACCTGCACGAGCACCTCGGCCACGCGCCGGGGCAGCCCCTGCTGCTGCCGTACTACACGCACGCCTGGCGGGGCCGGGCCGCGTAGCCGCCCATCGGTCCGCCGAGGGCCCCGGGCGGCCGCCGCCGCGGCCCGGATGCTAGACTGGTCGATGGTGCCCGCTGCAGTCCGCGGTTGCGCGGCGCCGCGTGCCGGAAGGCACGGTACTTGTTCGCGGTACAACTCTAGGAGTTAATGTGGCCCTCGACGCCGCTGTGAAGACGCAGATCATCAAGGAATACGCAACCCACGAGGGCGACACCGGTTCGCCCGAGGTGCAGATCGCCGTGATGTCGCGTCGGATCCTCGACCTGACCGAGCACCTGAAGATGCACAAGCACGACCACCACACGCGCCGCGGCCTCATGGCCCTGGTCGGTCGCCGCCGCCGCATGCTCGGGTACCTGAAGGACACCGACATCGAACGCTACCGCTCGCTCATCGAGCGCCTCGGCCTGCGTCGATAACCGGACACGGAGGCGGCCCCGCGCCGGAATGAACCCCGGCGCGCCGGGCCGCCTCTAGTCTGGTACGGGGCGACCGCGCCCCACCCACGAAGAACACACTCAGGAGCCAACCACGCCACGGGCATTCGCGGTCCTCGGTAGTGGTCTACGGGACAGCCGGCAGCAGCCGGGCCCGTGGGCCTCGATCGAAGACCGGGTGCCGATCCCGGCCAGGCCGGAACGGGTGCCGGTTGCCTCCGCCACGTAGAACGGAGGTGGCTCTCCATGGAGGGTCCCGAAATCAAGTTCGCCGAAGCCGTCATCGACAACGGCCGCCACGGCAAGCGCACCATCCGCTTCGAGACCGGCCGGCTGGCCCAGCAGGCCGCCGGCTCGGCGATGGTCTACATCGACGACGACACGTCGATGCTGTCCGCGACCACCGCGGGCAAGCACCCCCGCGAGGGCTTCGACTTCTTCCCGCTGACGGTCGACGTCGAAGAGCGCATGTACGCCGCCGGGCGCATCCCCGGCAGCTTCTTCCGCCGCGAGGGCCGCCCGTCCACCGAGGCCATCCTCGCGTGCCGGCTCATGGACCGCCCGCTGCGCCCGGCCTTCGTCAAGGGCCTGCGCAACGAGGTCCAGGTCGTCGTCACGATCCTGTCCATCAACCCGGACGACCTCTACGACGTCGTGGCGATCAACGCCTCCTCGATGTCCACGCAGCTCTCCGGCCTGCCCTTCTCGGGCCCGATCGGCGGCGTCCGCGTGGCGCTCGTCGACGACGGCAGCGGCGCCCAGTGGGTCGCCTTCCCGAAGCACTCGCAGCTCCAGGACGCCGTCTTCTCGATGGTCGTGGCCGGCCGCATCGCCGGCGACGACGTCGCGATCATGATGGTCGAAGCCGAGGCCACCGACAACGCCTGGACGCTCATCAAGGAGCGCGGGGCGACCGCCCCGACCGAAGAGGTCGTCGCCGAGGGCCTCGAGGCCGCGAAGCCGTTCATCAAGGCCCTGTGCGACGCGCAGTCCGACCTCGCCTCGCGCGCCGCGAAGCCGAGCGTCGAGTTCCCGGTCTTCCGCGACTACGAGGACGACGTCTTCGCCGCCGTCGAGGCCGAGGCCACCGAGAAGCTGACCGGCATCTTCACGATCGCCGACAAGCAGGAGCGCGACAACGCCTCCTCCGCGTACCGCGACGAGGTCGTCGAGCTGCTCGCGGGCGAGGGCAAGCCCTTCGCCGAGCGCGCCGGCGAGGTCGCCAAGGCCTTCGGCTCGCTCACCAAGCAGGTCGTGCGCCAGCGCATCCTCAAGGACCAGGTCCGCATCGACGGCCGCGGGCTGACGGACATCCGCCAGCTCACCGCCGAGGTCGAGGTCCTGCCCCGCGTGCACGGTTCCGCGATCTTCGAGCGCGGCGAGACCCAGATCATGGGCGTCACCACGCTCAACATGCTCAAGATGGAGCAGCAGATCGACTCGCTCTCGCCCGTGACGCGCAAGCGCTACATGCACAACTACAACTTCCCGCCGTACTCCACCGGCGAGACCGGCCGCGTCGGTTCGCCGAAGCGCCGTGAGATCGGCCACGGCGCCCTCGCCGAGCGCGCGATCGTGCCCGTGCTGCCGAGCCGCGAGGAGTTCCCGTACGCGATCCGCCAGGTCTCCGAGGCACTCGGGTCCAATGGCTCGACGTCGATGGGCTCCGTCTGCGCCTCCACCCTGTCGCTGCTGAACGCCGGCGTGCCGCTGCGCGCACCGGTGGCCGGCATCGCCATGGGCCTCGTCTCCGACCAGGTCGACGGCCAGACCCGCTACGCGGCGCTGACCGACATCCTGGGCGCCGAGGACGCGTTCGGCGACATGGACTTCAAGGTCGCCGGAACCTCCGAGTTCGTCACGGCCATCCAGCTCGACACCAAGCTCGACGGCATTCCCGCCTCCGTGCTCGCCGCCGCGCTGACCCAGGCCCGCGAGGCCCGCCTGCACATCCTCTCCGTCATCAACGCCGCGATCGACGCCCCGGACGAGATGAGCGAGTTCGCCCCGCGGATCATCTCGGTGAAGATCCCCGTGGACAAGATCGGCGAGGTCATCGGCCCCAAGGGCAAGATGATCAACCAGATCCAGGAGGACACCGGCGCGGACATCTCCATCGAGGACGACGGCACCGTGCTGATCGGCGCGACCAACGGCGAGTCCGCCGAGGCCGCCCGCTCCGCGATCAACGCCATCGCCAACCCGATGGTCCCCGAGGTCGGCGAGCGCTACCTCGGCACCGTGGTGAAGCTGACCACCTTCGGCGCGTTCGTGTCCCTGACCCCCGGCAAGGACGGCCTGCTGCACATCTCCGAGCTGCGCAAGCTCGCGGGCGGCAAGCGCGTCGACGACGTCGAGGACGTCGTCTCCGTGGGCCAGAAGCTCCAGGTGGAGATCACCAAGGTCGACGACCGCGGAAAGCTGTCGCTCGCCCCGGTCGTCGCCGAGGAGCAGGCCGGCTCGCAGGACTCCGCCGAGTAGCGCAGTCCACCACATGGCACTGGTTCCCCTGCCGTTGCACGGCTCGGACCACCGCCCCGACGGGTGGCGTGGCGCGTCCGCACAGGACGCCCACGCCCCCATCGAGGACGGGGACCCCACCATCCTGCACGGGGAGGCCGGAGGCGCGCTCGTGCGCCGCTCCGTCCTCCCCGGCGGGGTCCGTGTGCTGACCGAGGCGATGCCCGGTCAGCGCTCGGCCACGATCGGATTCTGGATCGGCGTCGGCTCGCGCGACGAGGCCGCCGGCCAGCACGGCTCCACCCACTTCCTGGAGCACCTGCTCTTCAAGGGCACCCGGCGCCGCACCGCGCTGGAGATCGCCTCCGCCTTCGACGAGGTCGGCGGCGAGTCCAACGCCGCCACGGCGAAGGAGAACACCTGCTACTTCGCCCGGGTCCTCGACTCGGACCTCGACCTGGCGATCGACGTGATCGCCGACATGGTCACCTCGGCCGTCCTCGATGAGGACGAGCTCGAACAGGAGCGCTCGGTCATCCTCGAGGAGATCGCCATGGACGGCGACGACCCGGCCGACGTCGCGCACGAGAAGTTCGTCGCCGCCGTGCTCGGCGAGCACGCGCTCGGCCGGCCCATCGGCGGCACGCCCGAGGCGATCCTCGCGATCGGCCGCGACGCCGTCGTCGACCACTACCGGCGCTACTACACGCCGGACGAGCTCGTCATCACCGCCGCCGGCTCCCTCGACCACGACGCCGTCTGCGCACGCGTCCTCGAGGCCCTGCGCGAGGCCGGCTGGGACCTGGACGGGGCGGCCATTCCCGCGCCGCGCCGCTCCACCGAGCCGGCCGAGATCCAGGGACAGCACACGATCGACGTGATCCGCCGCCCCGTGGAGCAGGCCAACATCATCATGGGCTGCCCGGGCATCGTCGCGACCGACGACCGCCGTCACACGATGAGCGTGCTCAACGCCGTCCTCGGCGGCGGCATGTCCTCGCGCCTGTTCCAGGAGATCCGGGAGAAGCGCGGACTCGTCTACTCGACCTACTCCTTCTCGGCGGCGTACTCCGACGCCGGGTACTTCGGGATGTACGCGGGCTGTTCCCCGGCCAAGACGGGACAGGTCATCGCGCTGCTCGCCCAGGAGCTGGACCAGCTCGCCGCGGACGGCATCACGGAGGAGGAGCTGCGCAAGGCGGTCGGCCAGCTCTCCGGTGGGATGGTCCTCGCGCTCGAGGACCCGGGTTCGCGCATGTCGCGGCTCGGCCGCGCCGAGCTCGTCACGGGCGTCTTCCAGGACATCGACGAGTCGCTCGCGCGGATCCGCGCCGTGACGCGGCAGGACGTCCAGGACCTGGCCCGCGAGCTGGCCGGGCGCCGGCGCACGGTGACCGTCGTCGGTCCGTTCGACGCACCGGAGGACTTCGGCTTCACCCGGCCCTAGGGCTCAACCGGCCTAGTGCTCAACCGCCGGCGAACGGCGGCAGGACGTCCACGACGTCGGATTCGGCCAGCACCCGGTCCAGGGAGCGCTCGCTCGTGCCGTTGACGAGGAAGCTCGAGCGGGACAGCACGCGGGACAACGACGGCGGCGCGGAGGCGGTGCGCAATGCGCCCTGCCCCGCGCCGGCCGCGTCCACGGCGCTCCGGGCCGCCGGCCCGCTTCCGTGCCCCGCGCGGTCGCGAGCAGGCTCGCCGGGGCCCGGCGCCGGTCCCGGATGGGCGCCCCCGAGGTGGGCCAGGAGCGCGCCGAGCGTGGCGCCGTCGTCCTCGATCGCGGCCCGGGGCACCGTCTCCTCGGGCACCGAAGCGGCGGCCGCCGCCGCGGCGAAGTAGCGGATCAGCATTCAGCCCCCGATCGCGCTCATCGAGCGGTCCGGCTGGACGAAGTCCTCGTCGCCGAGCCCCGTGTGGTCCATGCCGTGGGCGCGGGGCTTGCCCCACATCGCCGCCCGCCAGGTGTCGGCGACCTCCGCGTCGTCGGCTCCCGAGCGCAGCAGCGCCGAGAGGTCGGTCTCCTCGCGGGAGAACAGGCAGCTCATGACCCGCCCCTCGGCGGTGATCCGCGTCCTGCGGCAATCGGCGCAGAAGGGCTCCGTGACGGAGGCGATGATCCCGACCGTCCCGAGCTGCTCCCCGCCGCCCAGGGGGAAGACCCGATGGCGTTCGGCGGGCGCCCCATCGCGTGCGGCGCGGTCGGCCTCGATCCGGAAGCGCGTCCGCAGCCGCTCGCGCACCTCACGGGCCGTGACCATGTCGTCCTTGCGCCAGCCGTGGTCGGCGTCGAGCGGCATCTGCTCGATGAAGCGCAGCTCGAAGCCGCGCCCGAGGGCCCACTCGAGCAGCTCCGGGGCCTCGTGGTCGTTGACGCCGCGCATGAGCACGGCGTTGATCTTCAGCGGGCGCAGGCCGGCGTCCGCGGCGGCGTCGATGCCCGCCAGCACCTCGTCGAGGTGGTCGCGGCGGGCCAGGCGCTCGAACGTGCCGGCATGGAGGGTGTCGAGGGAGACGTTGATGCGGCTCAGTCCCGCCGCGGCGAGCTCGCGGGCGCGCTTGGCCAGGCCGACGCCGTTCGTGGTCAGGGAGACCGGCAGTTCCGGGTGGTCGCCGCGGACCGCGGCGATGATGTCGGGCAGGTCCACGCGCACGAGCGGCTCGCCGCCCGTCAGCCGCAGCTCGCGGACGCCGAGGTCCTCGACGCCGATGCGGACCAGCCGGCGCACCTCCGCTCCGGTCAGGAGGCGGGACCTGGGCAGCCAGGCCAGGCCGTCGGCCGGCATGCAGTACGTGCAGCGCAGGTTGCACTTGTCGATGAGGGAGATCCGCAGGTCGGTCGCCACGCGCCCGAAGCGGTCCACGAGCCCGGGCGCGACCCGTGGCGCGGTGCCCGGTCCGTGGGCGGCGGCCTGGCCGGGCCGGGCCGATCCCGCTCCGGGGCGGACCGTCGGCAGGCCCAGCGCCACCGTTTCCACGGCGCGCCGCGGGGTGTCCTGCCGGGTTGACGTCATGCATCGAGCGTAGTCCACCGGGCCGGGGATCGGCAGGGAAGCGGGCAGCGGCCCGGGGCCCCGTCGCACGCCACGCGGCCCCGACCCTCCCCATGTCACGTCGCGATTGCGGTGAAAACAACCGCTTTGATCCGCAACTGCGTGTTATAGGGTCGATTCATGACTCAATTGCGGATCTCCGAGGCCGCGGGCTTTATGGGCGTCAGCGACGATACTGTGCGTCGGCTCATCGACGCGGGCCGCTTGTCCTCATCGCTGGACGCCGCGGGCCGCGCCGTGGTCGACGGTGCCGAGCTCGCGGCCCACATCAGGGCGAGCTCCACGGCGCCCCAGGACCGCACACGCGTCGCGAGCTCGGCCCGGAACCGGCTCGCCGGCCTCGTCACCTCCGTCGTCAGCGACACCGTCATGTCCCAGGTGGAGCTGCAATGCGGGCCCTTCCGGATCGTGTCCCTCATGAGCACCGAGGCCGTGCGGGACCTGGGCCTCGTGCCCGGGTCCGTCGCCACGGCCGTCGTCAAGTCCACCAACGTCATCATCGAAACCGAGGCCAGGCCATGAAATCGCTCCGCACCTCCTCCGCCGCCGTGCTCGCCGCCGCGGTGCTTGTCCTCTCCGCCTGCTCGGGCCCCGGCGCGGGCACGGGTGGCGCGGACGGGAGCGGCACGGCCGCGCCCGCCGCGTCCATCGACTTCTTCGCCCCGGCGTCCATGACGGACCTCGCGCCCGAGCTGGCCGCGGCCTACGCCGAGGAGACCGGCGACCCCAGCGAGGTCGTCATCAACCTCGCGTCCTCCGCTCAGCTGGTCCAGCAGGCCAATGCCGGTGAGGTGCCGGACGTCCTCGTCACCGCGGACACCCCCGCCATCGACGCGCTCGAGCGCCCCGAGGACTACCGGCGGCTCGACGACGCGGCCCTGAACCGGCTCGTCATCGCCGTCCCGTCCGGCTCGGGCATCACCTCCGCCGCCGGGCTCGCCGACGCGGACGCGGTGGCGCTGTGCGCCCCGAGCGTCCCGTGCGGACGCGCCGCCAACGCCTACCTCGGGCAGAAGGGCCTCGAGCTCGGGTCCGTCTCGGAGGAGGACAACGTCCGGGCCGTCCTGGCCAAGGTGACGGGAGGCCAGGTCGACGCCGGATTCGTCTACGCCACGGACGCCGCGGCGGCCGGGGGAGACATCACCGCCCTCGCGTTGGACCTCGAGTTCGAGCCCAACGTCTACCCGCTCCTGGTCTCCCACGACGCGCCGGAGCAGGCTTCCGCGTTCGCCGACTGGCTGCTCGGCGACTCCGCGGGCGCGCTCTTCGAGGTAGCGGGCTTCGAGCGCCCGTGAGCGCACGCCGCACCTTCTCGCCACGCTTGCGCCGGGCCACGACGCCCGGCTGGATCTGGCTGCCCGCGGCCGCCTCGCTGCTGCTGCTCTCGGGGCCGCTCGTGGCGCTCTTCCTCGCCGCCGACTGGCCGGGCCTGCCCGAGCTGCTCGCCCGGCCAGCGTCCCGTACTGCGCTGCGGCTCTCGCTGACGACGGCGGGGCTCTCCACGGTGCTCTGCGTCCTGCTCGGGCTCCCGCTCGCCGTGCTGCTCTCGCGGTTGTCCGGCGCGCTGCTGCAGCTGTTCCGCGGGATCCTCGTGGTCCCCCTCGTGCTCTCGCCCGTGGTCTCCGGGCTCGCCCTGCTCTACTTCTGGGGCCGCCAGGGCCTGCTGGGTTCCTGGCTCGACGCCGCCGGACTCGCGGTGGGCTTCACCCCGGCGGCCGTCGTGGTGGTGCAGGTCTTCGTCTCGCTCCCGTTCTTCGTGGTCGCCGCGCTCGGCAGCATCGAGTCGGTGGACAGCGACCTGGAGCTCTCGGCGGCGAACGCGGGGGCCTCGGCCGGCCAGGTCCTGTCGCACATCACCCTGCCGCTTGCCGCCCCCGGCATCATCGTGGGCACGCTGCTCGCGTTCGCGCGCTCGCTGGGGGAGTACGGGGCGACCATCACCTTCGCCGGGTCCGTCGCCGGACGCACCCGGACCCTGCCGCTGCAGATCGAACTCGCCCTGAACTCCAACGATCCCGAGGCCGCGCTCGGCATCGCCCTGCTGCTGATCGGCTTCTACCTCATCGTCCTCGTCCTCGCGGGGGCCGGGGTCAACCGCGTCTTCAGGCGCTGAGCGCCGCCGGGTCCCGGGGCGCCGGGCCCGACCGTAGGATGGTGGCCATGGAAGCCACCTTCCGGCGCTCGGCCGCCGAACACCGCGCCGCCGTCGAACGGCTGCTGGACGGGCTGCCGGCGTCCCTGGGAAGCGAGACCGTGCCCCTCGGGCACGCGTTGGGACGCACCCTGGCCGCCGCGGTCGCGGCACCGCGCGCCCTGCCGGGCTTCGACAACTCCCAGATGGACGGATACGCCGTCCGGACCGCCGACCTCGCCTCCGGCCGCGCCCTGCCGGTCGCGGCGCCGATCCCCGCCGGTGCCGCTGCCCCACCGCTTGCGCCGGGCACGACGGCCCCGATCATGACCGGCGCCATGGTCCCCCGTGGCGCGGACGCCGTCGTCCCCGTCGAGGCCGCCGACCCGCCCCGCTTTCCCGCCTCGATCCGCCGCGCCCCGTCCGCGGCTTGCGGCACGGGAGGGGCCGGAGCCGCCGCCTCCGCGCCGGTGGTCCGCGAGGACGACGGCGGGGCCAGGGTCCTGCTCCCGGCCGATGTCCCGGCGGGGCAGTTCATCCGCCGCGCCGGATCCGACATCGGCGAGGGCGCCGAGGCCCTGCCCGCGGGCTCCTACCTCAGCGCGGCCCGACTGGGGCTGCTGGCAGCGCTCGGCGTGGACGGGGTGCGCGTGCTGCGCCGGCCCCGCGCGGTGCTGCTGTCGACGGGGGACGAGGTCGTCCGCCCCGGGGCCCCCCTGGCCGCGGGGCAGATCCACGACGCCAACACGACGCTGTTGGCGGCCTCCCTGCAGGCCGCCGGGTGGGACGTGGCCGGGGCCGGCCTGCACGCCGACGACCCGGAGTCCTTCACCGGGCACCTCGCCCGGGCCGTGGACGGGGCCGATCTGGTGATCACGAGCGGCGGCATCAGCCAGGGCGCCTACGAGGTGGTCAAGCAGGCCCTGGCCGGCCACGGGATCGCCTTCGGCTCCGTCGCCCTGCAACCCGGAGGACCCCAGGGCGCGGGCCTTCTGCGGCTCCCGGGCCGGGAACCCGTCCCGCTCCTGGCCTTCCCCGGCAATCCCGTGAGCACCTACCTCAGCTTCGAGCTCTTCCTGCGGCCCGCGCTCGTGCACCACCTCGGCCTCCCCGGCCGGCCCCTCGTCGACGCCGTCCTGACCCAGGCCCTGACGGGTTCGCCGTCCGGCAAGCTGCAGGCCCGCCGCGCCCGCTACGACGCCGGATGCGTGGCACCGGTCGGCGGGCCCGGGTCCCATCTGCTCCACCCGCTCTCCCAGGCGAACGCCCTCGTCCTGGTCCCCGCGGACGCAAGCGGCGTCGACGCCGGCCGGACCGTCCAGACCCTCCTGATCGGAGAGAACCCGTGAACGAACCCCTCCCGGACCCGGCGCTGAGCCACGTCCGCGCGGACGGCAGCGCCCACATGGTCGATGTCTCGGACAAGGCGTCCTCCTCGCGCACCGCGCGGGCCCGCGCCGTGCTGCGCACCCGGCCCGACGTCGTCGCGCTCATCGCCGACGGCGCCCTGCCCAAGGGAGACGCGCTGGCCACGGCGCGGATCGCCGGGATCATGGCCGCCAAGAAGACCCCGGAGCTCGTGCCGCTGTGCCATCCGCTGCCCCTTTCCAAGGCGTCGGTCGAGCTCGATCCGCGCCCGGACGGAACCGTCCTCATCACCGCGGAGGTGAAGACCCGCGGGGTCACGGGGGTCGAGATGGAGGCCCTGACCGCCGCGTCCGTCGCCGCGCTGACGCTCTACGACATGATCAAGGCCGTCGACAAGCACGCCGTCATCGACGGGATCAGGGTCCTGGCCAAGTCCGGCGGCAAGAGCGGCGACTGGGAACTGCCGGGGGAGGGCCCGGAATGAGCGCCCCCCGACCCGCACCGTCCTCCGGGGGAACCGCGCCCTCGCCCGGCGGGGCCGGGCGGACGCCGGACACGACGGGCCGGGTACCGCGGCGGGCCGCGGTGCTCATCGCCTCCACACGCGCCGCCGCCGGGATCTACGAGGACCGGACGGCCCCCATCGTCACCGCGTGGCTGCGCGGGCACGGCTTCGAGGTCGCCGACCCCGTCGTCGTGGCCGACGGCGAACCCGTCCGGACGGCCCTGCGCCGGCTCCTGGCCGATGGACCCCGCGTCGTCCTCACGAGCGGCGGCACGGGTGTCGGCCCCGACGACGCCACGCCGGAGATGACCCGTCCGCTGCTCGAGCGGGAGGTGCCGGGAATCATGGAGGCCGTGCGGGCCGCCGGCCGGGAGAAGACCCCGCACGCCGCCCTCGGCCGGGGCCTCGCCGGAACCGCGGGGTCGACGTTCATCGTCAACCTCCCCGGATCGCCGCGCGGCGTCACCGACGCGCTGGCCGTCCTCGACCCGCTCATCGGGCACCTATGCGATCAACTGGAGGGCATCCATGGACACTGAAACCGGCACCGGGCCAGCGCCCGGAACCGTCGTCTTCGCCGGAAGCAGCGCGGAGCCGATCGACACGGAAACGGCCTGGGCCGCGGTCGAGACCGAGGCGAGCGGCGCCGTCGTCGTCTTCGGGGGAGTGGTGCGCAACCACGACCACGGGCGCGGCGTCCTGAAGCTGAGCTACACGGCCCACCCCGACGTCGACGAGCGCCTGCGGGACCTCGCCCGCGACGTCGCGGCACGCCATCCCGGCACCCGGCTCTGGGCCGCCCACCGCGTCGGCGAACTGGCCGTCGGGGACGCCGCGCTCGTCGCCGCGGCCGCCTCCGCGCACCGCGCCGAGGCCTTCGAGGCGTGCCGCGACCTCGTCGAGGCCGTCAAGCACGGCGCGCCGATCTGGAAGGAGCAGTTCTTCGACGACGGCGCCACGGAGTGGGTGGGGCTCGAGGATCGGCGATAGCCTAGGGGGCATGACTTCCCCCCGCATCGCCGTCGCCGTCCTCGGTGCCTCCGGCCGGATGGGCGCCGAGGCCGTCCGCGCCGTCGAGGCCGCCCCCGACCTCGAGCTCGTCGCGGCCCTCGGGCGCAAGGACCCGCTCCAGGCCGTGCTCGACGCCGGCGCGAGCCACGTCGTGGACCTCACCGTCCCGGACAGCACCGAGGCCAACGTCCGCTTCGCCATCGAACACGGGCTCCACGCCGTCGTCGGCACGACCGGCTGGACGCAGGCCCGCCGCGCCGCGCTCGCGGAGGCGCTGGCCGCCCATCCGGAGACCGGCGTGCTGATCGCCCCGAACTTCGCGCTCGGCTCCGTCCTCGCGAGCGCCTTCGCGGCCCAGGCGGCCCGCTACTTCGAGTCCGTCGAGATCATCGAACTGCACCACCCCCACAAGGTCGACGCCCCCTCCGGCACCGCCGTGAGGACCGCCGAGCTGATCGCCCGCTCCCGGGCCGAGGCCGGGGTGCCCGCGAGCCCCGACGCGACCGAGACGGAACGCGACGGCGCCCGCGGGGCCGACATCGACGGCGTCCACGTGCACTCCGTGCGGCTCAGCGGGCTCGTGGCCCACCAGGAGGTCCTCCTCGGCGGGCCCGGGGAGCAGCTGGTCCTGCGCCACGACTCGTTCGACCGCGCCTCGTTCATGCCCGGAGTGCTGCTCGGGCTGCGCACCGTGGCCTCCCGCCCGGGGCTCACCTACGGCCTCGACGGCTACCTGGACCTCGGCGGACCCGGGGCATGAGGGTCCGCCTCTGGGTCGCGGCCATCCTGGCCCTGTTCGTCCTGTACCTCGTGGCCAGCTTCACGTCCGCCGTGCGCTTCCTGCAGGCCGAGGAACCCGTCGCCAAGGCCATCGGCGCCGGCGCCCTCGTGCTGCCGGTCATCGGCGTCTGGATCCTCATCCGGGAGGTGCTCTTCGGTGCCCGGACGCAGCGCATGGCCCGGATCCTGGAGGCCGAGGGGCTCCTGCCCGTCGACGACCTGCCCCGCCGTCCGTCCGGCCGGATCGTCCAGGAGGCGGCCGACGCCGACTTCGTCCAGTACCGGCAGGAGGCCGAGGCGAATCCGACGAGCTGGCGCTCCCTGCACCGGCTGGCCCTGGCCTACGACGCGGCGGGAGACCGCGGCCGGGCCCGGCAGACCATGAAGGGCGCGGTCGGGCGCTTCCTCGCCTCGCCCGACGCCGCCCGGAAGTAGCCCGCGAACCGGAGCCGGCCGGAGGCCACGCGCCGCCCGATGCCGGCCGTTGGCCACGCGCCGCCCGATGCCGCCCGGACGTTGTCCGGTGGGCGGACGGCCGGGCGCTCAGCTCCGTCCGGACCCCGCCGCCGCCCGCGCGGCCGCGTGCACGGCCGCCTCGAGGGGACCGCGGGTCCCGGCCCACTTGACCGCGATGCCGGCTAGAAGGGCCACGACGGCGTACCACGCGTACAGCTCGACGCGGGGCATGGCCGCCGTCGCGCCGCTGAAGACGTCCAGGGCCACGAGGTGGGCCGAGTACAGGGTCAGCGTCGCCGCACCGGCCCCCGTCAGCGGCCACAGGAGGGCCTCGCCGACGCCGCCCAGCAGCGCCGAGAGCGCCAGGCAGGCCAGCTGGCACGCCCCGAGCACGGCCACGGCGGTTCCCGCGACGTGGAGGACGTCGAGGGGCGAACCCGTGTGGGGTGCGGCGACGGCGAACCACCAGGGGCTGTCCTCGATGCCGCCGAGGCCCTGGCCCGTCGCCAGCCCCAGGCGCAGCCCTGCCGCGTCGATCCCGGCCGCGCCACGCAGCGACTCCTGCGCCGCCGCCGACGCGGTCAGGACAGCCGACGCCGCCCGCGCACCCAGCGCGGCCGCCGCGCCCGCAACGAGCAGGCCGAGCGCCACGGGAGGACGGTTGAGCTCCAGGCGTCCCACCGCGAGCCCGAGGAGCACGAATCCGGTCCACACCACCACGGGGTAGTAGCCCGTCACGAGCAGGTCCGCGGCAAGCGTCGCGGGGCGCAGCAGGTCGGCGAACACGGGCGAGCCGCCGACATCCGGCGGCGAGACGGCGGCCCGGACGAGCGGCAGCAGCACGAACAGGAGGACGGGGGAGAGGACGAGCCACCCGGCCGCCCAGGCGGACAGGGCCCTCGCGGAAAGCCCCAGGAACGGGATCGCCAGGAGGAACAGGAGCCCGTAGTGGACCAGGATCACGGCGATGTGGGTGTCCAGCATCCCCGTTCCGAAGCCGAGCACGGCGATGAGGAGCGCGCGCACGGCCACGCCCCGGCGCGTCGCCGCGAGCCGCGGCCCGCGCCGTCCCGCCGCCCCACCGGTCAGGAGCGCGAGGCCGACGCCCGCGAGCACGGCGAAGAGGGCCGACGCCCGGCCGGCGAAGAGGACCGCGGCCCACGTCGGCTCGAGCGAGCCGTCCGTCGACGCCCCCGGGATGCCGCCCGCGCCCGTCCCCGCGAAGTCCGGGGCGGACAGCGGGACGATGTGCGTGGCCATCATGCCCAGCAGGGCCAGGCCGCGGGCCGCGTCGACCCCGGGGATGCGCGCCCGGGCACCGCTGCGCGATCCAGCCGCGTCCGGCGTCGTGCTCTTCGTCATGTTCACAGCCTAAGCGCGGCCGCGGAGGGCGCCGGGCGGGCCCGGAAGTGTAACGTGGGAATCATGTCTGATTCCGCATCCGGGACCCCGCGCCACGACTACCCCTTCGGCACCCTCGGCACCGCCATGGTCACGCCGTTCACCGTCGACGGAGCCGTCGACTACGCCGAGGCCGCCCGGCTGGCCGGACGCCTCGTCGACGACGGCTGCGACAGCCTCGTCGTCACGGGCACCACGGGGGAGACCTCGACGCTGACGGACGAGGAGAACCTCGGCATGTTCCGCACGGTCGTCGAGGCCGTCGGCGGGCGCGCGAAGGTCATCGCCGGGTCCACCACCAACGACACCGCCCACTCGGTCCGCCTCTCCCGCGAAGCGGCCGCGCTCGGCGTCGACGGACTGCTCGTCACGGCGCCGTACTACAACAAGCCCAGCCAGGCCGGCGTCCGGGCCCACGTGCTCGCCGTCGCCGACGCGACCGAGCTGCCCGTCATGGTCTACGACATCCCCGGCCGCGCCGGGATCGAGATCACCGCCGAGACCCTCATCCGGCTCGCGGAACACCCTCGCATCGTCGCGCTCAAGGACGCCAAGGCCGACTACCAGTCGACGACGCGCGTCCTCGCGAAGACCGACCTCCACGTCTACTCGGGCGACGACGGACTGACCCTGCCGCTCATGGCGGCCGGGGCGAAGGGCGTCATTTCCGTCACGGCGCACGTCGCGACGCGCGCCTACCGCCGCCTCGTCGACGCGATGCTCGCCGGCGACCTCGAGACCGCGCGCCGCCTGCACTTCGAGCTGGACCCGGTCCAGCGCGCCGTGATGACCCACGTCCAGGGTGCCGTCGCCGCGAAGACGATCCTCAAGTGGCAGTCCGTCCTGCCCAACTCCGTGGTCCGCCTGCCGCTCGTGGAGCCGGACGAGGCCGAGCTCGCGCCCGTCCGCGCCGACCTCGCCGAGGCCGGGTGGGACTTCTAGGAGGAGGCGGACGATGAGCATGGATTCCGCGGCCCGGTTCCAGGACGCCAGCGAGGGGGCGCCGCCGCCGCTCGAGGACGGCACGCTGCGGATCGTCCCGCTCGGCGGGCTCGGCGAGATCGGCCGCAACATGGCCGTCTTCGAGATCGACTCGAAGCTGCTCATCGTCGACTGCGGCGTGCTCTTCCCCGAGGAGTTCCAGCCGGGCGTGGACCTGATCCTGCCCGACTTCGGCTACCTCCGGGACCGGCTCGACGACGTCGTCGGGCTCGTCCTGACGCACGGCCACGAAGACCACATCGGCGCCGTCCCGTACCTGCTCCGGCTCAAGCCGGACATCCCGCTCATCGGCTCGCAGCTGACCCTGGCGCTCGTCGAGGCGAAGCTCGCCGAGCACCGCATCACCCCGCTCGCGCTCGCCGTCGCCGAAGGCGACCGCGAGCGGCTGGGGCCGTTCGAGTGCGAGTTCGTGGCCGTGAACCACTCGATCCCCGATGCCCTGGCCGTGTTCATCCGCACGGCCGCCGGCACCGTGCTGCACACGGGCGACTTCAAGATGGACCAGTTGCCGCTCGACGGCCGCATCACCGACCTGCGCGCGTTCGCGCGCCTCGGCGAGGAGGGCGTGGACCTGTTCATGCCCGATTCCACCAACGCCGACGTCCCCGGCTTCACGACGGCCGAACGGGAGATCGGCCCCGTCCTGCAGTCGCTCTTCGGCCGCGCCTCGCGGCGCATCGTCGTCGCCTCCTTCTCCTCCCACGTCCACCGCGTCCAGCAGGTGCTCGACGCCGCGGCCCGGCACGGGCGCAAGGTCGCCTTCGTGGGGCGCTCGATGGTGCGCAACATGGCGATCGCCGCCCGGCTCGGCTACCTCGAGGTTCCCGAGGGCATCCTCGTCGACGTCAAGGAGGTCGAGAAGCTCCCCGACGACCGCGTCGTCCTGATGTCCACGGGCTCCCAGGGCGAGCCGATGGCCGCCCTGTCGCGGATGGCGAACGGCGACCACCGCATCGCCGTGGGCCCGGGGGACACCGTGATCCTGGCGTCGTCGCTCATCCCGGGCAACGAGAACGCCGTCTTCCGCATCATCAACGGGCTCATGCGGCTCGGGGCCGACGTGGTCCACAAGGGCAACGCCCGCGTCCACGTCTCCGGCCACGCCTCGGCGGGCGAGCTGCTCTACTGCTACAACATCCTGCGGCCGCGCAACGTCATGCCGGTGCACGGCGAGACGCGGCACCTCATCGCCAACGGCCGCCTCGCCGAGCAGTCCGGGGTCGCCGCGGAGAACGTCCTCCTGACCGAGGACGGCTCCGTCGTCGACCTCCGGGACGGGCGGGCGCGGATCGTCGGCCGCGTCGACTGCGGATTCGTCTACGTCGACGGCTCCAGCGTCGGCGACGTGACCGACGACGACCTCAAGGACCGCCGCATCCTCGGGGAGGAGGGCTTCATCTCCGTCGTCTCGGTCGTCAACCGCCAGACCGGATCGATCGTCTCCGGTCCGGACATCCACGCCCGCGGCGTCGCGGAGGACGAGTCCGTCTTCGAGGAGATCAAGCCGCGGATCGCGGCGGCGCTCGAGGAGGCCGTGCGCTCCAATCCGGACCACACGACCTACCAGCTGCAGCAAGTGGTGCGCCGGGTGATCGGGTCCTGGGTCAGCCGCAGGCTGCGCCGCAAGCCGATGATCGTCCCCGTGGTCCTGGAGGCCTGAAAACGGGCGCCGGCGGCGTGTGGATCCCCGGATTTCCGCGCCGATTCGGTACGGTGGCCCTATGGCGACCCGTACTTCCCCCAGCCGGTCGGCGGCCTCGAGCCGCTCCGGAACCGGCAAGACCGGGGCGCGCAGCACGTCGAAGGGCACGTCCGCGCGCTCCGGCCGGCAGCGCACCCCGGCCGCCCCGGACCCCGTAGAACACGACCTCCCGCTGCCCTTGCGCGCCGTGCGCGCCTCGTGGATGAGCCTCGCCCGGATCGTCGGCGGCGCCTTCCGCAAGATCGGCCGCGACGTGCGGCCAGAGCGCGACGTCCGGCGCGACGGGACGGGACTGTTCCTCGTGATCGTGGCGGTCGTCGTCGCGAGCGTCGAATGGTGGGGGCTGCGCGGCGTCGGCTGGTACGGGACCACCGTGCACAACGTCTTCGGCGGGACCTTCGGCTACTTCGCCGTCGTGCTGCCCTTCGTCCTGCTCATCGGCGCCTTCCGGCTCTTCCGCTACCCGGAGGACGACCGCACGAACGGACGCGTGGGCATCGGCCTGTCCCTCGCGATGGCCTCCGGCTCCGGGATCGCCCACGTCGTGGCCGGCGTGCCCTCGCTGAGCGACGCCCTCGACCAGTTGTGGGCCGGCGGCGGCATCGTCGGATTCCTCATGACCTCTCCCATCGCCGCGGTCGCGACGCGCTGGGGCGCCCTCGCGGTGATGATCGCGTTGGCGTTCCTGAGCCTGATGATCGTCACCGCCACGCCGTTCCGCCACATCCCCTCGCGGCTGCGCCAGGGCTACGAGTGGCTCATGGGCCAGCCCGCGGGCGGCGGCCACGATGCCGGCGACGGATCCGCCGACGGGCACGACCAGAGCTACCTCTACGAGCGCGACGGCTCGAAGAAGCCGAAGAAGACGCGGCGCAAGCGCGGGATCTTCGGCCGCGGCGCGGACGAGGCCGCGGACGACGACGGCTACGCGGGCGACGAGGCCTACGACCACGCCGTGATCCGCGAGGAGGACGAGCGGGCGGAGGCCGCGGCGACGACGCGCCTCGACCCCGTCGCCGCCGAGGCGGCCGCGCCCGCCGTGCGGCCCGGCGTCAAGCGGCCCACGGCCGCAGAGAAGGCCATGGAGAAGGTCAAGCAGGACGTCGGCATCGCGCCCCGGGAAACGGGCGGCGAGCCCGTCACCGAGGCCATCGACACCGTCGCGCTCTCCGCACTGAACCGCGCCGGCGACGCCGTGCCGGCGGTCCCGTCGACCCCGGTCGCCCAGCCGGCGCCCCTGGCGCCCATCCCGCAGCGCACGGAGCAGCTCCAGCTCTCGGGCGACGTCGCCTACACCCTGCCCGAGTCCGGGTTCCTGCCCTCGGGGCCGCCCGCCAAGGAGCGCTCGGAGGCCAACGACGCCGTGGTGGCGGCGCTCACGGAGACGCTCGACCAGTTCAAGGTCGACGCCCAGGTGACCGGATTCAGCCGCGGCCCCACGGTGACCCGCTACGAGATCGAGCTCTCGCCGGGAACCAAGGTCGAGCGCGTGACGGCCTTGAGCAAGAACATCTCCTACGCCGTGGCCTCATCCGACGTGCGCATCCTCTCTCCCATTCCGGGCAAGAGCGCGATCGGCATCGAGATCCCCAACGCCGACAAGGAGGTCGTGGCCCTCGGCGACGTCCTGCGCTCCAACGCCGCCCGCAAGACGGACCACCCGATGGTGATGGGCGTCGGCAAGGACGTCGAGGGCGGCTTCGTCGTCGCCAACCTCGCGAAGATGCCGCACATGCTCGTCGCCGGCGCGACCGGTGCCGGCAAGTCCTCGTTCGTGAACTCGATGATCACCTCGATCCTCATGCGCGCGACCCCGGACGAGGTCCGCATGGTCATGGTGGATCCCAAGCGCGTCGAGCTCACGGCCTACGAGGGCGTCCCGCACCTCATCACCCCGATCATCACCAACCCCAAGAAGGCCGCCGAGGCCCTGCAGTGGGTGGTGCGGGAGATGGACACGCGCTACGACGACCTCGCCAACTACGGCTACAAGCACATCGACGACTTCAACAAGGCCGTCCGCAACGGCAAGATCGTCCCGCCCGAGGGCTCCAAGCGCATCGTGAAGCCCTACCCCTACCTCCTGGTCATCGTCGACGAGCTCGCCGACCTGATGATGGTCGCGCCGCGCGACGTCGAGGACTCGATCGTGCGCATCACCCAGCTCGCCCGCGCCGCGGGCATCCACCTGGTCCTGGCCACCCAGCGCCCCTCGGTCGACGTCGTGACGGGCCTGATCAAGGCCAACGTGCCCTCGCGCATGGCGTTCGCGACCTCCTCCGTCACCGACTCGCGCGTGGTCCTGGACCAGCCCGGCGCCGAGAAGCTGCTCGGCCAGGGCGACGCCCTCTTCCTGCCCATGGGGGCCTCGAAGCCCATGCGCGTCCAGGGCGCCTGGGTCACGGAATCGGAGATCCACCGGGTCGTCGAGCACGTCAAGGGCCAGCTGCAGGCCGTCTACCGCGAGGACGTCGCCGTCGAGGCACCCAAGAAGGAGATCGACGAGGACATCGGCGACGACCTCGAGCTGCTGCTGCAGGCCACGGAGCTCGTCGTCACGACCCAGTTCGGCTCGACCTCGATGCTCCAGCGCAAGCTCCGCGTCGGCTTTGCCAAGGCCGGGCGCCTCATGGACCTGCTCGAGTCCCGCGGCGTCGTCGGGCCCTCGGAGGGGTCCAAGGCCCGCGACGTGCTCGTCAAGCCCGACGACCTGCCCGGGGTCCTGGCGACGATGCGCGGGGAGGAGGCCCCGGCGTCGTCCGACGACGCCCCGGCCCGCGAGGCCGCGCTGGCGGAAAACGCCAATGCCAACCACTACGGGACCGACCTCGTGGCCGAGGACCTCGAGCAGCGCACCCAGGCCGTGGACTACTACGACGGCGACGACGGCGATTCCGAGGACGCCTGGGACCTCACCGGCAGGTAGCCTGATTCCGTGAGCCCATCGACCCCGGACGAGGCGCCGGCACCCGTCCCGACCCTGAACATCGCCAACGTCCTGACGACGCTGCGGATCCTCATGGTCCCGCTCTTCGTCTGGTTCCTCGTCCTCGACGGCCAGGAGTACGGCCTGTGGCGCTGGCTCGCCGTGGCCGTGTTCGCCCTCGCGATGTACACGGACAAGCTCGACGGCGACCTCGCGCGCAGCCGCGGCCTCATCACCGACTTCGGCAAGATCGCCGACCCCATCGCCGACAAGCTCCTGACGGGCTCGGCGCTCGTGGTGTTCTCGCTGCTGGGAGAGCTCTCGTGGTGGGTGACCATCCTCGTCCTCGTCCGGGAATGGGGCATCACCGCGCTGAGGATCGTCGTGATCCGCTACGGGGTCATCCCCGCGTCGAAGGGCGGCAAGATCAAGACGGTCGCGCAGACGGTGGCGATCTTCCTCTACCTGCTGCCCTTCACGCACACGCTGGAGTGGCTCGGTGTCATCGCGCTCGCGGCCATGCTCGCGGCGGCCGCCATCACGCTCTACACAGGCGTCGAGTACGTCGTCCAGGCGCTCAGGCTGCGCGCCGCGGCGCGGAAGGCGGCGCCGTGACCACGCGGCCGGCGGCCCAGGGGCTCGTGGAGCGGGCGGCCGCCCTCGGGCTGACCGTGGCCACCGCCGAGTCCCTGACGGCGGGCATGGTGGCCGCCGCGATCGCCGACGTCCCCGGTTCCTCGGCGGTGCTGCGCGGGGGAGTCGTCTCCTACCACAACGACGTCAAGCACGGGCTGCTCGGCGTCGACGAGCGGCTCCTGGCCGAGCGCGGATCCGTGGACCCCGTGGTCGCGGAGCAGATGGCCAGCGGGGCCCGGCGCGCCTGCGGTGCCGACTACGCGGTCGCGACGACGGGAGTCGCCGGCCCGGCGGCGCACGATGGGCGCGAGGTCGGCACGGTGTACCTGGGCCATGCCGGGCCGGGCGGCTCGGGGAGCCGGGAGCTTCGTCTCGACGGCGGGAGGCAGGAGATCCGCGCGGCAGCCCGCGACGCGGCGCTCGCGCTCCTGGGCTCGCTGCTGCCGCAGGCTCCGCCGTCCACATGATGTCCTGGACGCTGGCACGGGGCGCGCGGCTATGGATAGGGTGGAAGGCGCGGGAACAAAACCCGTCCTTCGTCAGTTGAATGGATCGAGGGCCGCAACCGGATGCGGCCCCCGAACTGATCGTCAAGTAGGCGTGAGGACCGAAGGAGTAAGGCTTAACACATGGTCAAGCAGCCCGTCACAGTCAACGGCGTCGTCCGCTGGCAGGATGTGGGATTGACAGAAGATGCCCGTCGCGACCAGAAGGAGCGCAAGATGGTTGTCCTACGCCACGAAATCGGCGACGTCCTCCGTGATGTCCGCCAGCGCCAGGGCCGCACCCTGCGCGAAGTCTCGCACGACGCCCGCGTGTCCCTCGGCTACCTCTCCGAGGTCGAGCGCGGCCAGAAGGAGGCCTCGTCCGAGCTGCTCTCCTCGATCTGCGGGGCGCTCGACGTCCCGCTGTCCCTGATGCTCCGCGAGGTCAGTGACCGTGTCGCCCTCGCGGAAGGCGTCGAGGTCCCGGACACCGTGCCCTCCGAGCTGTCCTCCGAGTTCGGCACGCTGCCGCGCGAGTGGGCCGACGGGGTGGCCAACGGCCTCGCCTCCAGCCGCTGACCGGCCGGCCGCCTCCGCGGAGGACGGCCGCAACCGCAAAGGGCCCGCCATCGGCGGGCCCTTTCGCATGCCGCCCCGCGGCCGGCGCCCCGGGGAAGCGCCTACTGGGGGTCCTTGAGGTAGGACTCGTTCAGGCGCGTCAGGAGGGCAGCGAGGCGGCTGAGGTCGTCGACGTCCCACTCGGCGAGCTGCTGCAGGAAGACGAGCCGCCGAGCGGCCTGCGCCGCCTCCAGCTGACGGGCCCCGGCCTCGGTGAGCGTGATCGCCTGGGCCCGGCCGTCGGCGGGATCGGCGTCCTTGCGCACCACGCCGAGCTGCTCGAGCATCGCGACCTGCCGGCTCACCGACGGCTTGCCGACACCGATCTCCGCGGCGAGGTCCGTGAGCCTCAGGCTCCCACGGCGCTGGAGGGTCCGGAGCAGGCCGTAGGCGCCGGGTTCCATGTCGGGGTGGACCTGCCGGGCGACCTTGTTTCCGTTGGCGCGGGCCCTCCGCCACAGCATGCTCAGCTGCTCTTCCATGTCGTGCACGGCCTGGAGGCGTTCCGGCCCCGGCGCGGGGGCCGTGGGTGACGGCAACGCTGTATCGGTCATAGCGACCATCTTAGGGCCGGTGCCGGGGATGTCACAGCGGCTCCGTGGGAGAATGGAGGCGTGCGCAATAGTGACTTCTGGCGGTTGATGGACGACGAGTTCGGGGCCGGGTACTCCCGCCTCCTGGCGGAGTCGCTCGTGTTGTCGTCCCTGGGCGGGAGGACCCCGATGGAGGCGCTGGCCGCGGGGACGGCACCGAAGAACGTCTGGCGCGCCGTGTGCGAGAAGCAGGACGTGCCCGAGGAACGGCGCCTTGGGCGGGACGTCGCGCCCAAGCCGTAACGGGCCGGCGGCGACACGCCGGAGCCCTTGATCGAAGATGTGTTCGGATCAACGATAGGCTCCTCACAGGGAAGCGAAGGCCACGCAGACTGCCCGCCCCATCCACAAGTGGATCCCGTGGACCCAAATCGTCCGGGGCGGACCGTAGCGTGGGTCGTGACATCAAGCAGGCCGGCAGGCCACGAGACAACCGAGGTGAACAATGGCCGCAGGAACGGATCGCGAGAAGGCCCTGGAGGCAGCTCTCGCCCAGATCGACAAGCAGTTCGGCAAGGGGTCGGTGATGCGCCTGGGCGACGACACGCGCGCGCCGATCGAGACGATCTCCACGAGCTCGATCGCCCTGGACGTGGCCCTCGGGATCGGCGGCCTGCCGCGGGGCAGGGTCGTGGAGATCTACGGGCCGGAGTCGTCCGGCAAGACGACCGTCGCGCTGCACGCCGTGGCGAACGCGCAGAAGAACGGCGGCATCGCCGCGTTCATCGACGCGGAGCACGCGCTGGACCCGGACTACGCCAAGAAGCTCGGCGTCGACACCGACGCCCTCCTGGTCTCCCAGCCGGATACCGGCGAGCAGGCCCTCGAGATCATGGACATGCTCGTGGGCTCGGGCTCGCTCGACATCATCGTCATCGACTCCGTCGCGGCGCTCGTTCCCCGCGCGGAGATCGAGGGCGACATGGGCGACAGCCACGTCGGCCTGCAGGCGCGGCTCATGAGCCAGGCGCTGCGCAAGATCACCGGCCGGCTCAACCAGACCAAGACGACCGCGATCTTCATCAACCAGCTCCGCGAGAAGATCGGCGTGTTCTTCGGTAGCCCGGAGACGACGACGGGCGGCAAGGCGCTCAAGTTCTACGCTTCCGTGCGCATCGACGTCCGCCGCATCGAGACGCTCAAGGAGGGCACCAACGCGGTGGCCAACCGGACCCGGGCCAAGATCGTCAAGAACAAGATGGCGCCGCCGTTCAAGCAGGCGGAGTTCGACATCGTCTACGGGCACGGCATCTCCCGCGAGGGCGGCCTGATCGACATGGGCGTGGAGGAGGGCTTCGTGAAGAAGTCCGGTGCCTGGTTCACCTACGACGGAGACCAGCTCGGCCAGGGCAAGGAGAACGCGCGCCGGTTCCTGCGCGACAACCCGGACCTCGCGGACGAGCTCGAGCGCCGGATCAAGGAGAAGCTCGGCATCGGCAAGGCGCCGGAGTCCGGTTCGGGTGATCTGCAGCTGCGCGCCGTCGGCGGCGACGACTAGCGGCAGTGGGCCGCGGACTCGACTGGGGCGGGCTCGGAACGGAAGGCGACGGAACGGATCCGTCCGGGACGCCCCGGGACCGCGACCTCCCCGGCGACCGGCGCGGGCCCGGCGTCCATGACCGTAGCGGCGACCGGCGCGGGCCAGACGCCCACGACCGCTCCGGTGCCGCGGCCGATCCCGAGGCGCAGGCCAGGGCCATCGTCCTGCGCCAGCTGACCGGTTCGGCGAAGAGTAGACGCCAACTGGAGGACAAGCTCGCCGCGCGCGGGATCTCCCCGGCGGTCGCCGGCGGCGTCCTGGACCGCTTCGAGGAGCTCGGACTGGTCGACGATGCGACGTTCGCCGCGTCCTGGGTCGCCGGGCGCTCCCGCAGCCGCGGCCTGGCGCGGACGGCGCTGCGGCGCGAGCTCGCCGAGAAGGGCATCGACCCGGAACTCGCCGAGGCCGCCCTGGAGCAGCTCGACGACGAGGACGAGGACGAGCAGGCACGCGAACTCGTGCGAAAGCGGCTGCGCACCGGCAGCGCCGGCGGCGACCGGGACACGCAGCTCCGGCGGCTGGTCGGCATGCTGGCCCGCAAGGGCCACGCGCCGGGCCGCGCCTACCGGGTCGCGAGCGAGGTCCTCGACGAATCCTGAGCGGGGGCCCGGTTGGGTACCCTTGAGGGGTGAGTTTGACGATTCCCGATACCGACCCCGGCCGCACCGGCAGCGACGCGCGCACCTACGAAGTGCGCACGTTCGGCTGCCAGATGAACGTGCACGACTCCGAACGGCTCGCCGGCCTCCTCGAGGGTGCAGGGCTCGTGCGCAGCGAGGACGCGGACGAACCGGCCGACGTCGTGGTCTTCAACACCTGCGCGGTCCGCGAGAACGCCGACAACAAGCTCTACGGCAACCTCGGCCGGCTGGCCCCCGTCAAGGAGCGCCGGCCGGACCTGCAGATCGCCGTCGGCGGATGCCTCGCCCAGAAGGACCGTGAGACGATCCTGCGCAAGGCGCCCTGGGTCGACGTCGTCTTCGGCACCCACAACGTCGGCTCCCTCCCCGCCCTGCTCGAGCGCGCCCGGCACAACAACGAGGCCCAGCTGGAGATCCTGGAGTCCCTCGAGGTCTTCCCCTCGACCCTGCCGACGCGCCGCGAGTCAGTGCACTCGGGCTGGGTCTCGATCTCCGTGGGCTGCAACAACACCTGCACCTTCTGCATCGTGCCCTCCCTGCGCGGCAAGGAGCGGGACCGCCGTCCCGGCGACGTCCTGGCCGAGATCGAGGCCCTCGTCGACGACGGGGCGATCGAGGTCACCCTGCTCGGACAGAACGTCAACTCCTACGGCGTCGAGTTCGGCGACCGGCTCGCGTTCGGCAAGCTGCTGCGGGCCTGCGGCGGCATCGACGGCCTCGAGCGCGTCCGGTTCACGAGCCCGCACCCCGCGGCCTTCACCGACGACGTCATCGACGCCATGGCCGAGACGGACAACGTCATGCCGCAACTGCACATGCCCCTCCAGTCGGGTTCGGACCGCCTGCTCAAGGCCATGCGCCGCTCTTACCGCTCCTCCCGGTTCCTCGGCATCCTGGACCGCGTCCGCGAGCGCATCCCGGGCGCCGCGATCTCCACCGACATCATCGTGGGCTTCCCCGGCGAGACGGAGGAGGACTTCCAGGCCACGCTCGACGTCGTCGAGCGTTCCCGCTTCGCGAGCGCCTTCACCTTCCAGTACTCGCAGCGCCCCGGAACCCCGGCGGCGAGCCTGCCCGGGCAGCTGCCGAAGGCCGTGGTGCAGGAACGCTACGAGCGCCTCGTCGCCCTGCAGGACCGGATCAGCGCCGAGGAGAACCAGCAGCAGGTCGGCCGCGAGGTCGAGGTCCTCGTCGCCGCCCAGTCCGGCCGCAAGGCCGAGCAGACCCACCGGCTCAGCGGCCGCGCCCGCGATGCGCGGCTCGTCCACTTCAGCGTGCCCGAGGGGGCCGGGGTACCGCGGCCGGGCGACCTGGTCACCGTCCCCGTCACGGACGCCGGGTCCTTCCAGCTCCTTGCCGATCCCGCCGGCCCCGCCGACTACCGACTGCGCCGCTCCCGCGCCGGCGACGCCTGGGACCGCGCCCAGGCCGAGTCCTGCGGCGTCCCCGCGCCCGCCGGGTCCGGAAGCGGCGGCGTGTCACTGGGCATGCCTGCCCTCCCGCCGCGTCGTTGAGCGGAAACCGGCCGTCCCGGTCCGCGGAAGGGGCCGCGGGTCCCTCGGCCGCCCCCGGCGGGCCGTCCCGGCCCGCGGAACCGGATGAACGACCCGTCGTGATCGCCGTCGTAGGGCCCACGGGCACCGGGAAGTCCGACCTCGCCATCGAGCTGGCGCTCCGGCTCGGCGGCGAGGTCGTCAACGCCGACGCGCTCCAGTTCTACCGGGGGCTCGACATCGGTACCGCCAAGCTCGCCCCCTCCGAGCGCCGCGGCGTCCCGCACCACCTGCTCGACGTCCTCGACATCCACGAGGAGGCCAGCGTGGCGGCCTTCCAGGACCATGCGCGCGCCGCCTTCGACGACATCCAGTCCCGCGGCCTGCACCCCGTCCTCGTCGGCGGCTCCGGGCTCTACGTCCGCGCCGCGCTCGACGTCATCGAGTTCCCGCCCACGGATCCCGCCGTGCGCCGGCGGATCGAGGGGGAGCTCGATGCCCGGGGCGAGGCCGTGCTGCGCGCCCGGCTCGCGGCCGTGGACCCGGACTCCGCCGCGCGGATCGGCGACGCACGCCGGCTCGTCCGCGCGCTCGAGGTCCACGAGCTCACCGGCCGCCCGTTCAGCGCCTTTATGCCGACGCGCAACTATGCCCGTCCCGCCGTCCAGCTGGGCCTGAGGATGGAGCGCGCCGCCCTCCACGAACGGCTCGGAGCGCGCGTGGAGCACATGGTCGACGCCGGCCTCCTCGAGGAGGTCCGCCGGCTCGACGCCGCCGGCCTCCGCGGGGGCCGTACCGCCTCACGGGCCATCGGCTACGCCCAGTTCCTCGCCGTGCTGGACGGGACCCTCGACGTGCGCGCCGCGGTCGAGGAGACCGCCACGGCCACCCGCCGCTTCGCCCGCCGCCAGATCACGTGGTTCACCGCCGATCCGCGCGTGCACTGGCTCGACGCCACCGACCCGGAGCTGCCCGCCCGGGCCGCGTCCGCCGTCGTACCCTTCCCTCATTCGCCCACCGGAGCCCCGCCCGCCTAGTCTGGACCCATGAGCCCCGCGCAGCTGAACGACCCACTCGACGCCCTCTCCGGACTCGCCGTGGCCAAGGGCCACGGCACGGGCAACGACTTCGTCCTCGTGGCGGACCCGGACGGCACCCGCCACCTCGCGCCCGAGGACGTGGCCGCCTTGTGCGACCGGCACCACGGGCTCGGCGGCGACGGGCTCATCCGCGCCGTTCCCTCGCGGTTCCTGCCCGAGGGGGAGGCGCTCCTGCGCGGGACTCCCGGAGCCGAGTGGTTCATGGACTACCGCAACGCCGACGGCTCCGTGTCCGAGATGTGCGGCAACGGCGTGCGGGTGTTCGTCCACTTCCTCCTCGAGGAGGGCCTCGCACGTCTCGAGGAGGGCGCCGCCCTGCCGATCGGCACCCGGGCCGGCGTGAAGACGGTCACCCGCGCGGGCGACGGCTACGCCGTCGACATGGGCCCCTGGGAGTTCGCCTTCCCCGCGCAGGCCGAGGAACGCGCCCTGGACTCCATGGTGGAGACCGACGGCCTTGACGTCGACCGGCCGGCCCTGAGCGTCTCGATGGGCAACCCCCACACCGTCGTCGCCCTCTCCGAGGAGAGCGAACTCGAGCAGGCCGTGCTGTTCACCGCGCCGCGCGTCGACCCCGTCCCGCCGCATGGAACCAACGTCGAATACGTCGTGCCCGCGGATCCGCTCGTCGTCGACGGCGTGGGCAGGATCCGCATGCGCGTGCACGAGCGCGGGGTGGGGGAGACCCGTTCCTGCGGCACGGGCGCGTGCGCCGCGGTCGTCGCCACGCGGCACTGGGCCGGCGGCGCCCTGGCGGCGCGCTGGGACGTCGAGGTGCCCGGAGGGACGGTCTCCGTCCGCTTCGTCCCCGGGGCCGACGGCCGGGAGCACGTCGAACTCAGCGGCCCCGCGCGCCTCGTCGCCCGCGCGGTCCTCGCGTAGCGGCGGCGCGCCCGGGGGTCAGGCCCCCGCGGCCGGCCTGGCGACGCGCAGGATCCTGAAGGACTTCTCCGTCGACGCACGGTCGACCGTCCAGCCCGCCGGCAGCTCGCGCGCGAGCCAGGCCCGCAGCGAGTCCGCGCCGAGGTTCTTCTGCACCACGAGCCACGCCTCGCCGCCGGGGGCCAGACGGGGAAGCCACGTCAGCAGCAGCGCGTGCAGGGGCTCCTTGCCGATGCGGATGGGTGGATTGGACCAGATCGTGTCGAAGAGCAGCTCGCCGGGCACGGACTCCGGCGTGCCCGCCACGACGTTGGACAGGCCCAGCGCGGCGGCGTTGTCCCGGGTCAAGGCGATCGAGCGCTCGTTGACGTCCACGGCGTGGACGCGCGCACCGGGCGAGGCGAGGGCCAGGGACAGGGCGATGGGCCCCCATCCGCAGCCGATGTCCAGCAGCTCGCCGACCGCGGACGGTGCGGGCACCCCGTCGAGCAGGACGGCCGTCCCCTTGTCGATGCCGTCCGGGCTGAAGATCCCGCCCGAGGTCTGGACCGTCCGGTCCGAGCCGCCGAGGTGGACGGTGATGGCCCTGCGGCGCTCCGGAGCGGAGGGCTGCGCGCTGAAGTAGTGGTCCGAACCCATGCAGGCAGGTTAACCGGCCCCGCGGCGGGTGGCGAATCGGCGCGGCCGTGCGTGGCGCCGGCGGAGCCGGGACAGCGCGCCGGCGAAGTGATAGAGTTTTCCCTATCACTTCGCCGGCGCGGCTTCTCCGCACCGGCCCCACGAGCCGTCCGCCCCCCGGCGGGCGCCGACCCCGGGAGTCCTCCGTGCTGGTCTTCTCCGCGCAGCTTCGCCACACCGGCCGCTGAGCCCGGCCCCGATCCACAGGCAGGGGGCGTTCCGCGCCCGCGGGGACTATTCTGGAAGCACTATCCGTCAAAGGGGAACATGACCAACGACAGCCAGCCCAACCCTCAGGACCACGACCTCAGCGAAGAGGAGATCCACTCCGTCATCGAGCGCATCCTGGCGGCCGACAAGGCCGCCGGGGAGGCCTCGACCGTCCGCTCCGGGGCGCAGCCGTCCTTCTCGGGGTTCGGCCGCGTGGGCCGGGCCCAGGAGCTCGCCAGCGGCGGGGACGGGCACTCCGAGTACGACGGCGAGCAGCAGGACCTCGCCGAGCGGCGCGCCCTGCGCCGCGTCGCCGGGCTCTCCACCGAGCTCGAAGACGTCACCGAGGTCGAATACCGGCAGCTGCGCCTCGAGCGGGTCGTCCTCGCCGGCATCTGGAGCGAGGGGACCGTCCAGGACGCCGAGAACTCCCTGCGCGAGCTCGCGGCGCTGGCCGAGACCGCGGGCTCCGAGGTCCTCGACGGCGTCATCCAGCGCCGGCTGAAGCCGGACCCCGGCACGTTCCTCGGTTCCGGCAAGGCGGTCGAGCTCAAGGACATCGTCGCGGCCACGGGTGCCGACACCGTCGTCGTCGACTCCGAGCTCGCCCCGTCGCAACGGCGCGGGCTGGAGGACATCGTCAAGGTGAAGGTGATCGACCGGACCGCCCTGATCCTGGACATCTTCGCCCAGCACGCCAAGAGCCGCGAAGGCAAGGCCCAGGTCGAGCTCGCGCAGCTCGAATACCTCCTGCCGCGCCTGCGCGGCTGGGGCGAGTCCATGTCGCGCCAGGCCGGTGGCCGCGTCGGCGCGGCCGGCGGCGGCATCGGCTCCCGCGGTCCCGGTGAGACGAAGATCGAGCTCGACCGGCGACGCATCCGCAACCGCATGGCCAAGCTGCGTCGGGACATCGCCGCCATGAAGCCCGCGCGCGAGGCCAAGCGCGCCAACCGCAAGCGCAACACCGTCCCGTCCGTGGCCATCGCCGGGTACACCAACGCCGGCAAGTCCTCCCTGCTCAACCGGCTCACCGACGCCGGCGTGCTCGTGGAGAACGCGCTCTTCGCGACGCTCGACCCGACCGTCCGCCGGGCACAGACGCCGGACGGCGTCGGATACACGCTCGCCGACACCGTCGGGTTCGTCCGTTCCCTCCCGACGCAGCTCGTCGAGGCGTTCCGCTCGACGCTCGAGGAGGTCGCCGACGCGGATCTGATCCTGCACGTCGTCGACGCGTCCCACCCGGACCCCGAGGGGCAGATCCGGGCGGTCCGCGAGGTCTTCCGCGAGGTCGACGCCCAGGAGGTCCCGGAGATCATCGTGCTGAACAAGGCAGATGCCGCCGATCCCTTCGTCGTCGAGCGCGTGCGCCAGCGCGAGCCGCGGCACATCGTCGTCTCGGCGCGGACCGGCGCCGGGATCCCCGAGCTGCTCGAGCTGATCAGCGCGGGCATCCCGCGGCCCAGCGTCCAGCTCGACGTGCTCATCCCCTACGACCGCGGCGACGTCGTCAGCCGGCTCCACGGAACCGACGCCGAGATCCTCTCCACCGAGCACCGCGGCGACGGCACCCTGATGACGGTCAAGGTGCGCGAGGGGCTGGCGCAGGACCTGGAGCAGTTCGTCCTCCATGGCTGAGCTGGAGGAGGTCGTCGCCCTCCTGGACACGGCCGTCGCGAAGATGGGCGGCCAGAGCAGGCCCGGCCAGCACGAGATGGTAAGGCACGTCGTCGAGTCCCTCGACGAGGGGCGCCACCTCCTGGTCCAGGCCGGCACCGGCACCGGCAAGTCGCTGGCCTACCTTGTGCCCGCGATCGCCCACGCCCTCGAGTCCGAGCATCCCGTCGTCGTCTCGACGGCCACGCTCGCGCTCCAGTCCCAGATCGTCGGACGTGACGTGCCGCGGCTGCTCGAGAACCTCGCCGGGCAGCTGCCGCGTCCCGTGGACGTGGCCCTCGCCAAGGGGCGCGGCAACTACGTCTGCCGCTACAAGCTCGGCGGCGGCTACCCGGACGAGGACGAGGGGGCCCTCTTCTCGCTCGGCGAGGACGGCAGCGCACGCCCCGCCACCGGACAGGGTCCCACGAGCGCCCTCGGCCAGGAGGTCGTGCGCCTGCGCGAATGGGCCGAGGACACGGAGACGGGGGACCGCGACGACCTGGTGCCCGGAGTCAGCGACCGTGCGTGGCGCCAGGTCTCCGTCACCGCGATGGACTGCATCGGGGCGCAGAAGTGCCCCATGGCGGAGGAATGCTTCAGCGAGCTGGCCCGGAAGCGCGCGGCCGAGGCCGACATCGTCATCACCAACCACGCCATGCTGGCCGTGTCCGCGTTCGAGGGGCTCGCGGTGCTGCCGGAGTTCGAGACCGTCATCATCGATGAGGCCCACGAGCTCCAGGACAGGGTCACGAGCTCGGTCACCCGCCAGCTCTCGGCCGGGCTGGTCGGCGCGGCGGCCTCCGCCGCGCGCAAGCACTGCCACGTCGTCGTGGAGCCACTCAACCGGGCCTCGGAGGCGCTGCAGCGCAGCCTCGAGGGCATTCCCAGCGGGCTCATGCCGCTCGGACTGAACGACGAGCAGGCCGCCGCCGTGGACCTGGTCCGCGAGGCGGCGCGGGTCGCGCTGTCCGACTCCAAGCCGCAGCAGGGGGAGGCCGTCGACGGAGGCAAGCAGCAGGCCCGCTCGCAGCTGCTCTACCTCCTGGAGATCTGCGAGCGGATGGCGTCCGCCCAGGACGCCAGGGAGGTCCTCTGGGCCTCGCGCCAGGGCGGCTTCGTCCCCGGCCAGGGCTACGTCCAGCCCGACGAATCGAGCCCCGCGACGCTGAACATCGCCCCGCTGGGCGTCGGCGGCCGCCTGCGGGAGGGCCTCTTCGACGGGCGCACCGTCGTGCTGACCTCGGCCACGCTGGCGGTGGGTTCCGCGTTCGAGCCCGTGGCCGGATCGCTCGGCCTGCTCGGCGAGGGGGCCCCGTCCTGGACCGGAATCGACGTCGGAAGCCCCTTCGACTACCCCAAGCAGGGCGTGCTCTATGTGGCCCGGCACCTGCCCCGGCCCTCACGCTCCCTCGCCCCGGAACTCCTGGACGAGCTCGAGGACCTCATCCGCGCCTCGGGGGGAGGGGCGCTCGCCCTCTTCTCCTCGCGGCGCGCCGCCGAGGAGGCCGCCGAGGCCTTGCGCCCGCGGCTCGACCAGGAGATCCTGTGCCAGGGGGAGTCCGGCATGGCCTCCCTCGTCCGCCGGTTCGCCGAGGAAGAGGACACGTGCCTCTTCGGCACGATGACGTTGTGGCAGGGGGTCGACGTGCCCGGGCCGTCCTGCCGGCTCGTCGTCATCGACCGGATCCCGTTTCCGCGACCGGACGATCCGCTCTCGACGGCGCGGAGCCGCGACGTCGCCCGGCGGGGAGGCAACGGCTTCATGGCCGTGTCCGCGAGCCATGCGGCCGTGCGGCTGGCGCAGGGTGCCGGTCGCCTCATCCGCTCGACCGGCGACCGGGGCGTCGTCGCCATGCTCGATCCGCGCCTGGCCACCGAGCGCTACGGGGCGTTCCTGCGCGCCTCGCTCCCGCCGATGTGGGCGACCACGGAGAAGGACACCGTCCTCGGCGCGCTCCGCCGCCTCGCGCCGGACGCGTCGTAGCGGACGCACCGTCCGGAACAGCCGTGGCCGGCGGCGCGCCGGAGCGGGGCCAACGCGACACACCGGTCCGGTCGTGCCGGCCCGGCGTGGCGTGGTCCGCGTTGAGAAGGCAGCCCGGCGTCCGGTGCCGCCCGGCCCTGGTTAGAGGGAGCGCATCACCGAGACGACCTTGCCCATGATGGTCGCGTGGTCACCCAGGATGGGCTCGTACTGCCGGTTCTGCGGCAGCAGCCACGTGTGGCCGTCGCGCTGCCTGAAGGTCTTCACCGTCGCCTCGTCGTCGAGCAGCGCCGCGACGATGTCGCCGTTGTCCGCGGTGTTCTGCCTCCGCACGACCACCCAGTCGCCGTCGCAGATCGCGGCCTCGACCATCGAATCGCCGCTGACCTTGAGCATAAAGAGCTCGCCGTGGCCCACGAGCTGCCGGGGCAGTGCCATGACGTCCTCCACCGTCTGGTCGGCGAGGATCGGACCGCCCGCGGCGATGCGCCCGACGAGCGGAACGAACGCCGTGTCGGCGGCCGAGGCGAGCTCCGAGACGGGCATCCCGTTGGCCGCCCGCAGGTCCGGCTGCTCCGGCGCCGGGCCCTCGGCGTCCGCATCGGTGAGGGTGAGGGGGACCAGGATCTCCATGGCGCGCGGCCGGCGGGGGTCCCGGCGGATGTAGCCCATCTTCTCGAGCTGGGCGAGCTGGTGGGTGACGCTCGAGAGGCTCGCGAGGCCCACCGTGTCGCCGATCTCGCGCATCGAGGGCGGATAGCCGTGCGCGCCGACGGCGCGCTGGATGGTCTCGAGGATCTTCTTCTGCCGGATCGTGAGGCTCTTCCGCGCGCTCCTGGGTGCCGGCGACTCTGCTGCGTTCATGGTGTGCCCCATCCTGTTGACCTCGTTCACGGCGGTGCCACTCGTCGGCGTCGGACCCAAAGCGTCGGTAGCGGCTGGTGCAGTGGTTCCCGTGAACCACCTATCCCAACGCTAGTGGAGCCCGAGGCCCATTTCAAAGATTTGTTCGAACGTGTCTCGACAAGCGTCGGTCAAGGGTGCTAAACAGGTATCAATCACTTTCGAAGCTATGTTCTAGATCGCTGATCCCAGGGCGAAGATTCGAAGACCTCCTCGAGAAAGGCACGACCATGGCACAGCCCGCCCTCGCCGCCGCTGCAGGAACCCCCATGATCCACGTCGCCTCGACGGGCACGCCCGGCGCCCGTACGGCGCCCTCCGGTGGATTGCGCCTGACCCGGCGCGGACGCTTCGTGCTCATCGGCCTGCCCGTCCTGCTCGTGGCGGCCGTGCTGCTCGTCGTCGCCGGCGTCTTCACGGCGCCCGCCATGGCCGCCGACGGCTCCACGGGAGAGCCGCTCCGGGCCGAACTGGTCACGACGATGGCGGGCGACACCCTGTGGGGGCTCGCCTCCGAGTTCGCCCCGGAGCGAGACCCGCGCTCCGTCATCCGCGAGATCACGGAGCTCAACGGCCTCACGAGCCAGACCATCCTCCCGGGGCAGCAGCTCTACGTCCCCACCGGCGGATAGGGCCCGGTCCGCCAGGGCGCGTCACGGGACGATCCGCGGCGGCATTGTTACCGGCCGGCGCCGCCGATTCCCGGGGCCGTGGCCGCGGAGAATAGACTGAATCGGTGACTGAACAGCTGGAGCGACTCGCCAACCTGCCGCTGCGGGAGAACCTTCGCGGCCTGCAGCCCTACGGGGCCCCGCAGCTGCACGTTCCCATCCAGCTCAACGTCAACGAGAACACCCATCCGGTCCCCGCCGAGGTCCAGGCCGCCATCGCGGCCGACGTCGCAGCGGCCGCCGCCGGGCTCAACCGCTACCCCGACCGGGAATTCACCGAGCTCCGGACTCGTCTTGCCGCCTACCTGGGCCACGGACTCGACGCGGAGAACATCTGGGCCGGCAACGGTTCCAACGAGGTGCTGCAGCAGATCCTCCAGGCCTTCGGAGGGCCGGGGCGCACCGTCATGGGATTCCCTCCCACCTATTCGATGTACCCGCTGCTCGCGAGCGGCACGGACACGGGCTACGTGGCCGGCCGCCGGGAGGACGACTTCGCGCTCACCGCGGCCTCGGCCGCCGCGCAGGTCGCCGAGGCCGCTCCCGACGTCGTCATCCTCTGTTCCCCGAACAACCCCACCGGCACGGCGCTGGGGCTCGACGTCGTCGAAGCCGTCTACGAGGCGGGGACGCCGAGCCGCACCGTCGTCGTCGTCGACGAGGCCTACGCCGAGTTCGCCCAGACCGGAACGCGTTCCGCCCTCACGCTCCTTCCGGGGCGCGAGCGCCTGATCGTCTCCCGCACCATGAGCAAGGCCTTCGCCCTCGCCGGTGCCCGGCTCGGCTACCTCGCCGCCGCTCCGGAGGTCGCCGACGCCCTCCGGCTCGTGCGCCTGCCCTACCACCTCTCCGCCGTCACCCAGGCCACCGCGAACGCCGCGCTCAAGCACGTCGCCGCCCTGCTGGCCAACGTCGAGGCGATCAAGGAGCAGCGGGACCGGATCGTGGCGGCCTTGACCCAGATGGGCCTCTCGCCCGCCCCGAGCGACTCCAACTTCGTCTTCTTCGGAGGGCTCGCGCACCCCTCGCGCGTCTGGCAGGGCCTGCTCGACGCCGGGGTGATCATCCGCGACGTCGGCATCCCCGGCCACCTCCGGGTCACCGCGGGAACCCCCGAGGAGACCACGGTCTTCCTGGACCGCCTCCGCCTGCTGGTGGCCGAGCCCGGGGCCCTGGCCACCGCGGACGGCCACGCCCCCGACGCCCCGTAGCGCGGATAGACTGTACGCCGGCCCACCGGCACCACACCGCCACCACCCACGCCCGAACGAGGAACACCATGACTGCAGAACTGCTGAGCGGCCGCCGCGCCCGGATGAGCCGGAAGACCAGCGAGTCGACCGTCTCCGTCGAGCTGGACCTCGACGGGACCGGGCAATCGACCATCAGCACGACCGTGCCGTTCTACGACCACATGCTCACGGCCCTCGCGAAGCACTCCCTGATCGACCTCACGGTCGAGGCCACGGGCGACACCCACATCGACGTGCACCACACCGTCGAGGACGTCGCGATCACGATCGGCGAGGTCCTGCGGACCGCACTCGGCGACAAGGCCGGCATCCGCCGCTTCGGGGAGGCCACGGTCCCCCTCGACGAGGCGCTGGCCCACGCCGTCGTCGACATCTCCGGACGCCCCTACCTGGTCCACGGTGGCGAGCCGGCCGGGCAGGAATACCACCTCATCGGCGGGCACTTCACCGGCTCGCTCACGCGCCATGTCTTCGAGGCCCTGACGCTTCACGCGCAGATCTGCCTCCACCTGAACGTCGTCGCCGGCCGGGATCCGCACCACATCGTCGAGGCCCAGTTCAAGGCCTTCGCCCGGGCGCTGCGCGCGGCCGTCGAGCCGGACGCCCGCCTTGGCGGGGCCATCCCCTCGACCAAGGGCGCGCTTTAGGATGGCCCGCCCCTCCGTCACCGTCCTCGACTACGGCTCGGGCAACGTCCGCTCCGCGGTCCGGGCGCTCGAGCGGGCCGGCGCCGAGGTCGTGCTCAGCCGCGATCCCCGCGACGTCTCGACGGCGGTCGGTCTCGTGGTGCCCGGCGTCGGCGCGTTCGCGGCCGTCATGAAGGCGCTCAAGGACGTCGGCGCCGTGCAGCAGATCGGCCGCCGCATCGCGGGCGGCCGCCCGGTGCTGGGGATCTGCGTCGGCCACCAGGTGTTCTTCGAGGAGGGCGTCGAGCACGGCGTCCGCACCCAGGGCATGGGGGAGTGGCCGGGAACGGTCGAGCTCCTGAAGGCGCCCGTCGTCCCGCACATGGGGTGGAACACGGTGGCCCCGCCGGCGGGGTCGCGGTTGTTCGAGGGCATCGAGGACGAGCGCTTCTACTTCGTCCACTCCTACGGCGTGCAGCGGTGGGAGTTCGAGGTGCTGCAGCCGCGCATGACGCCGCCGGCCGTGACCTGGGCCGAGCACGGCGTGCCGTTCATCGCGGCCGTCGAGAACGGACCGCTCTCGGCCGTGCAGTTCCACCCGGAGAAGTCCGGCGACGCCGGCGCCCGGCTGCTGCGCAACTGGCTGGGCACGCTCTGATGTGGAGCATCCTGCTGATGGCGCTCGGCGGCCTCCTGATCGGCGGCGCCTTGTCGCTGCGGAGCCAGAAGGCGCACGTGTCCTGGATCGCCGCCTGCTGGCTTCTCGCCGCCCTCGCGCTCGGCGCCGCCTACGCCCTGACCCTGTGAGCTGCGGCCGCACCCGCGGCCGCCTCCGACCGAACCGCCACCGAACGAAAGCCACCGACCATGAGCACCCCCCACGAGCCCATCCTTGAACTCCTCCCCGCCGTCGACGTCGCCGACGGCCAGGCCGTACGCCTCGTGCAGGGCGAGGCCGGCAGCGAGACCGGCTACGGCGACCCCCTCGAGGCCGCACTCGCGTGGCAGAACGACGGCGCCGAGTGGGTCCACCTCGTCGACCTCGACGCCGCGTTCGGGCGCGGACAGAACACGGAGGTGCTGCGCCGCGTCTCCGACCAGCTGTCCATCAAGGTCGAGCTCTCCGGCGGCATCCGCGACGACGCCTCCCTCGAGCGCGCGCTCGAGTTCGGCGCCGCCCGCGTGAACCTGGGCACCGCGGCGCTCGAGGACCCCGAGTGGACGGCGCGCGCAATCGCCCGCCACGGCGACAAGATCGCCGTCGGGCTCGACGTCCGCGGCACCACGCTGGCCGCCCGGGGCTGGACGCAGGAGGGCGGGGACCTCTGGGAGGTCCTGGCCCGGCTCGAGGACGCCGGCTGCGCGCGGTACGTCGTGACGGACGTGACCAAGGACGGAACGCTGCGCGGACCCAACGTCGAGCTCCTGGCGCAGTTGTGCGAGCGCACGGACAAGCCCGTCGTCGCCTCGGGCGGCATCTCGAGCCTCGAGGACCTGCGCGTGCTGCGCACCCTGGTGCCCGCCGGCGTCGAGGGCGCGATCGTCGGCAAGGCCCTGTACGCCGGCCGCTTCACCCTGCCGGAGGCGCTCGACGTCGCCGGCCGCCGCTAGGGGCGCGGCCGCGCCGATGGACGCCGAGGGGACGACGCCGGGGCGGCACCTGCCCGGGCACATCGAGGCCGCGCTGCGCCGCGCGGGCGGGGCCGCCGACTCCGCCGGACAGCCGTGGTCCGGGCGCGACCTGGCCGGGGAGGGCAATCCGCTGCACGCCTTCGACGCCGACGACGGACTCCCGGACGCCGGCTACGAGGCGGCGGTCGCCGCGCTCGTGGCCGGCACCGGCGACGAGGCCGGCGTCGTCTCCTCCCTCGCGACCGCCCGCGTCTTCGTCCCGGTCCTCGCATCGCTGGCCGAGGGCGGGCTCGGCGAGCACGGCTTCGCCGAGGACAAGGAGGCGGACATGGCGCTCGTGACCATCACGGCCCCGGACGGACGCGCCGCCCTGCCCGTGTTCTCCGGCGTGGACCGGCTGCGCGCCTGGCACCCCCAGGCCCGCCCCGTGGCCGTGTTCGCACCCCGCGCCGCCCTGTCCGCGGTGTCCGAGGGGGCCCAGCTGCTGGTGGTGGACCCGGGATCGGACGTCACGTTCGTGGTCCGGCGTCCGGCCGTCTGGTCCCTCGCGAAGCAGCGGCCCTGGGTCCCGGGCTACGCCGACGGGCGCCACGCCGCGCTCTTCGAGGGCCTCGTCGACCAGGAGCCCGACGTCATCGGGTTGACCGCCGCGCCGGGGCGCGGGGTCGCCTCGCGCACGGCCTCCGGCGCCGTCGTCGCCGGCGGGGGATCCGGTCCGGAAGTGCGGCTGGAGATCGCGTTCGCCCAGGGTACGACGCCGGAGCGCGCCCGGGCGGCCGTCGCCCGGATCCAGGAGCGGTTGCGCGGCGACACCGCCTTCAGCGAGGGCGTGGACTCGCTCGAACTGGCGCTCACGACCCGGGCGCCGGGAGCCGGCCAGAGGTGAACTTCGTCCGATACGCCCACTTGCTGCGGCAACCGGGCGTCGCCTGGCTTCTCGCCGCCGGGATGGTGGCCCGTTTCCCGCACTCCGCGGCCGGGATCCTGCTGACGCTGCACGTCGTGCAGACGCTCGGCCGCGAGTGGACCGCCGCCGGGACGGTCGCGGCGCTGATGACCGTCGGCATCGCGCTCGGTGCCCCGTGGCGGGGCCGTCAGGTCGATACCCACGGGCTCCGCCGGGCCCTGCTGCCCTCGGTCCTCGTGGAGGGGGCGGTATGGACGGCCGCGCCACACGTGTCCTACGAATGGCTCCTCCTGCTCGCCTTCGTCGGGGGCGTGTTCGCGGTTCCGGTCTTCAGCGTCGTGCGCCAGGCGCTCGGGGTGATGACCGCGGGCGATACGCGGCGCTCGGCCTTCGCCCTCGACTCGATCGCCACGGAGCTCGTGTTCATGTGCGGTCCCGCGCTCGCCGCCGTCATCGCCACGAGCGCGTCGACCCGGCTCGGGCTGACCGGCGTAGGGATCGCGGCGGCCCTGAGCGGACTCGTGCTCATGTGGCTCAATCCGCCGACGCGCTCGGGGCAACCGGGCGCCGTCGTCCCGAGCGAACCGGCCGAGGAACGCAAGGGGGCCGAGGCGTCCGTCGTCGCCGCGGCGCCCCTCCACCTCGCCGAGGCGGAGGCCGAGCTGATCCCGGCCGGCCTCAAGGAGACGCGGCGTCGGATCCAGCAGCGCGGCCGGGGCTTCCGACACCGCTTCGCGTGGGTGACGGCGGGCGTGGTGGGCGTCTTCCTGGCAGCGTCCGGGGCGGGGCTCGTCCTCGCAGGATCCGAGGTCGCCGTGGTCGCCGTCCTGCAGGGCATGGACCGCGTGGCGGAGCTCGGGATCGTGTTCGTCTTCTGGTGCGGCGCGTCGCTCGTGGGCGGACTCGTCTACGGCGCCCTGCCATTCAGGCTGCCGCCGCTCGTCCTGCTCCTGGCGATGTCCGTGCTCAGCGTCCCGCTGTTGTTCGCGCAGGACACCTTGACGCTCGCGCTGCTCACCGTCGGCCCGGGCCTGCTGTGCGCCCCGGTCCTGGCCTCCGCCTCGGAGCGGCTGACCGAGCTCGTCCGCGAGGAGCGGCGCGGAGAGGCCATGGGCTGGTACGGCTCGGCGCTCACGGGAGGCACGGCGCTGGGCTCGCCGCTCGTCGGCCTCGCGATCGACAACGGCTCGACGGCCGCAGCCTTCGTGCTGATCGGTGTTGCGGGATCCCTGCTGAGCCTGGCGGCGTTGACCGCCCAGCTCCTGCGGCGCCGCCGTCGCGGCCGGGGTCAGCGGATCCTCGCCTGATCCCGGCCGGCGCCACCGCGCCCCACCGCCAGCAGGCAGGAGGCCTGCCGGGGATGCCCGCCCCACCGGCGCCGAACCATCAGAGGGCGGGAGGCCCGTCGGGGCCGCCCGGCCCCTTCTTGTCGACGGACGCGGCGGGGCCCCGCCGTCCCGCCGTCGTCACGGCGGGTCGACGGGGCCCCGTGGGTTCCCGGCGTGGGGTCAGTTCACCGGTCCGGTGAACTTCTCTCCCGGGCCCTGGCCCGGCGCGTCCTGGATCGTCGACGCCTCGCGGAAGGCGAGCTGGAGCGAGCGCAGCCCGTCGCGGAGCGGGGCGGCGTGCTGGCTGCCGATCTCCGGGGCGGCGGCGGTGATGAGGCCCGCGAGGGCGGTGATCAGCTTGCGGGCCTCGTCGAGGTCCTTGAGGTCCTCGGCGTCGTCGCCGGCGGCGAGGCCGCACTTCACCGCGGCGGCGCTCATCAAGTGGACGGCGGCCGTCGTGATGATCTCGACGGCGGGTACTTCGGCGATGTCTCGGACGGCTCCGGCCTCGGGCGCGACGGACTCCGGATTCGATTCGGGGGTGCTCATACTGCTAAGCTTTCCACAGACCGACCTGATTCGTGCATTCGGGGGGCGCCGTGACGTGGCCCCCTTCCGTTCGAAGCAGGCATGCAAGTGGAGGCCTGACTCCCACCCGCGATAGCCGCAGAGGCTGCCGGGTCAATTCGGCGGTGGAGGTCCAACCTCCACCCGGCGGCCCGTCCGTCAACGAATTCCAAGGCCTCCGCCTGCCCCGCAGCCGGAGGCCTTTTCCTGTTGCGGGCGGCTTCGGACCACGAACAGCAGGAGTGACACATCAGCGATCCACGCATTAACGATCGAATCCGCGTCCCGGAGGTGCGGTTGGTTGGACCCAACGGCGAACAGGTGGGCGTAGTCCGCATCGAGGACGCCTTGCGTCTGGCCGCCGAGTCCGATCTTGATCTCGTCGAGGTGGCGCCTACGGCCAAGCCTCCCGTGTGCAAGCTGATGGACTTCGGCAAGTACAAGTACGAAGCCGCCGTGAAGGCGCGCGAGGCCCGGAAGAACCAGACCAACACGGTTCTCAAGGAAATCCGCTTCCGCCTGAAGATCGACAAGCACGACTACGAGACGAAGACGGGCCACGCCCTGCGCTTCCTCTCCGCCGGCGACAAGGTCAAGGCGATGATCCAGTTCCGCGGCCGCGAACAGCAGCGTCCGGAAATGGGCATCCGCCTGCTGAACAAGTTCGCCGAGGACGTCGCCTCGGTCGGCATCGTCGAGTCCACGCCGCGGATCGACGGGCGCAACATGGTCATGGTCGTCGGCCCCCTGAAGAACAAGGCGGAGGCCAAGGCCGAGGCGCGCCGCCAGGCGCAGCGCGAGCAGGACAAGGCGAAGGCGGCCGCGGGCAAGGAACGGGTCGACACCGACGCGGACCGGCCGGCGATGTCGCAGTCGCTGGGCGACGCCCTGCCGGAAGGCCTGAAGGCGCAGTTGGCCGCCAACGAGGCGGCGGCCGACGAGGCAGTGGTCGACGAGGCAGTGGCCGAGCCGGCAGCTGCTGAGGCCCCGGCCGCCGAGGACGTCCCGGTGGCGGCCGAGCCCGCCGAGGAGAAGCCGGCCCAGCCGGTGGAGACCGCGCCGGTCCAGCCCCGGGCGGCGGCCAAGCCGGCCGCGGAGGTCAAGCCGGTGGCCAAGCCGGCCGCTGAGGCCAAGCCTGCTGCGGCGAAGCCCGCCGTGGCGGCGCCGAAGCCAGCGGCCAAGCCGGCCCCGAAGCCGGCCGCAGCGGCACCCAGGCCGGCCCCGAAGCCGGCGCCCCGCAGCTCTGCCAAGCCGGGTCCCGCCAAGTAGGCGGACCGGGCTGGCACATCCCCACCGGGATGCACACCCACCCACGGGCTTCCGGATCCGGAAGCCCGCAAGATCCCCGGTCCGCCAGCGGACACGGGAGCACGTAAGGAGAACGGCGGACATGCCGAAGTTCAAGACCCACAGCGGTGCCAAGAAGCGCTTCAAGCTCACCGGCAGCGGCAAGCTCAAGCGCCAGCAGGCCAACCGCCGCCACTACCTGGAGCACAAGCCCTCCACGCTGACCCGCCGGCTCAAGGGCGACCTGATCGTCTCCAAGGCCGACACCAAGACCATCAAGCGGATGCTGGGCCTCTAAGCAGACGCACCGGGAGCCCCCGCTCCCATCCATTCACGCAGTTCCCTCCGGGCTCGCCGCCGCATGATCGGCGCACCGGGGGCCAGATATTAAGGAGTACACACGTGGCACGTGTGAAGCGGGCAGTCAACGCCCACAAGAAGCGCCGGGTCGTCCTCGATCGGGCCAAGGGCTACCGTGGTCAGCGTTCGCGCCTCTACCGCAAGGCCAAGGAGCAGCTGCTGCACTCGTTCGTGTACAGCTACGGCGACCGCCGCAAGCGCAAGGGCGACTTCCGCCGCCTGTGGATCCAGCGCATCAACGCCGCTGCCCGCGCCAACGGCCTGACCTACAACCGCCTCATCCAGGGCCTGAAGGCCGCCGAGGTCGAGGTCGACCGCCGCATGCTCGCCGAGCTGGCCGTCTCCGATGCCAACGCCTTCGCCGCGCTGGTCAAGGTCGCCAAGGAGGCCCTGCCGGCCGACGTCAACGCACCGAAGCCGGCCGCTGCCGCTCCGGCCGCACCGAAGGCCGCCAAGGCCGCGCCGAAGGCGGCCAAGGTCGAGGCTCCCGCCGCCACCGACGCCGACGCCGCCACCCCGGCCGCCAAGGCCGAGGCCGCCGGCGCCCGCAAGGCCGTCGAGGGCGAGGCCGCCCCGGAGGGCTTCGTCATCAAGGGCAACGCGCAGTCCAACAAGTACCACGTGCCCGGCTCGACCTGGTACGAGCAGACCGTCGCCGAGTACTGGTTCGACTCGATCGAGTCCGCCAAGGCCGCCGGCTTCGAGCCGGCCGGCGGCGAGGCCCGTCAGCAGATCAAGGACGCCTAGGTCCCCGCACCGACGGCAGCACCCCGCAGGGGGCGGAACCCATCGTGGTTCCGCCCCCTGCGGCGTTCCCCGATAGAGTCTTCCCATGATCCGCCCCGCGTCGCCTCCTCCCGTCCTGTCCAATCCGCGGGCCGACCGGGTCCGCGAGGTCGCCCGTCTGGCCACGCGCCAGGGACGGCAGAAGACCGGGCTGTTCCTGGCCGAGGGGCCGCAGGCCGTGCGCGAGGCCCTGCGCCTGCAGGGCCAACGTGCGCGCGATGGCGGCGATGCCGTCGTCGAACAGGTCTACGCGACCGGGGAGTGCCTGCGGCGCCACCCGGAGCTCGCCGCGGAGTCGGCCGGCGTCGAACTGCGCCTGGCGGAGCCGGAGGTCGTCGCGGCGATGGCGGACACGGTCACGCCGCAGGGCGTCGTGGCGGTGTGCCGCCTGCCCCGCACCCGCCTCGAGGACGTCCTCGAGGCGCGCCCGCGGCTCGTCGCCGTGCTGTGCCGCGTCCAGGACCCCGGCAATGCGGGGACGATCCTGCGCGCGGCCGACGCCGCGGGCGCCGATGCCGTGCTGCTGACCGAGGGCAGCGTCGACATCTACAACCCCAAGGCCGTCCGCTCCACGGTCGGTTCCCTCTTCCACCTGCCCGTCGTCACGGGCGTGCCCCTCGAGGCGGCCGCCGGGGCGCTGCGGGAGGCCGGGCTCTCCGTGCTGGCCGCCGACGGCTACGGCAGCGACGACCTCGATGGACTGCAGGACGACGCCGTCCGCCGCCACCTGGGCGGGGAGGAACCCGGCGTGCTCGCCGGTCCCACCGCCTGGCTCTTCGGCAACGAGGGCGCCGGCCTCGCCCAGGAGGAGCTGAGGCTGGCCTCGCGCCGCGTGGCGGTGCCGCTCTACGGTGTGGCTGAATCGCTCAACGTCGGAACTGCCGCTACCGTATGCCTGTACGCCTCGGCACGGGCCCAGCGGCGCGGAGGCACGCGCGGCTAGGCAGGCCGCCGTCCGGTCCGCCCGGCCGCGGCCCCGTCGCGCCGGGGGAGGCCCAGGCTCCCCGCGTCCGGGGGAAAAGAGGTTGACTCCATGGCAGCATCCGGTGGCACCAAGGCCGTCGTCGCCGCACTCGCGGCCAACCTGACCATCGCGGTCTTCAAGTTCGTGGCGTGGCTCGTGACGCAGTCCTCGTCGATGCTCGCCGAGGCCATCCACTCCGTCGCCGACTCCGGGAACCAGGTCCTGCTCCTCATCGGAGGCAAGAAGGCGACGCGTCAGGCGAGCCCCGAGCACCCCTTCGGCTACGGCCGGGAACGCTACATCTACTCCTTCATCGTCTCGATCGTGCTCTTCAGCGTCGGCGGGCTGTTCGCGCTGTACGAGGCCTACCAGAAGTTCCTGCACCCCCACGGCATCGAGGGACGCTGGTGGTGGGTCCCCCTCGTGGTCCTGGTCGGCGCGATCATCGCCGAGTCGTTGTCCTTCCGCACCGCGGTCATCGAGTCGAACCACGTGCGCGGACGCAGCGGCTGGGTGCAGTTCGTCCGCCGCGCCAAGTCGCCCGAGCTGCCCGTCATCCTCCTCGAGGACCTCGGCGCCCTGTGCGGCCTCGTGTTCGCGCTGCTGGGCGTCTCGCTGACGCTCATCACCGGCAACGGGGTCTACGACGCCCTCGGAACGGCGATGATCGGCCTGCTGCTCGTGGTCATCGCCGCGATCCTGGCGGTCGAGACCCGGTCCCTCCTGCTCGGCGAGTCCGCGACGCGCGAGCACGTCGCCGCGATCGAGCAGGCCATCACCTCCGACGGCACGGGCATCATCCACCTCAAGACGCTGCACCTGGGGCCCGAGGAGATCCTCGTCGCCGCCAAGATCTCCGTGGGAGCCGGCGCGAGCGGGGCCGAGATCGCCGCCGGCATCGACGCCGCGGAGTCGCGCATCCGCGCGGCCGTTCCCCTGCGGACCGTCATCTACCTCGAGCCGGACCTCGATCGGGACGCCGCGTCCCGGCCGGCCCCGTCCGGCGCCGGGCTGGACGGGACCCCGTGACCGCGGGACGGCAGATCGTCGGGGCCGCGATCGTCGACTCCCTCGCGGAGCCGTCGCGGCTGCTGGCGGCGCGCCGCTCCAGCCCCGAGCACCTGGCCGGGTTGTGGGAGTTCCCCGGCGGGAAGGTGGAGCCGGGGGAGGACTGCCGCGAAGCGCTGTTGCGCGAGCTCCGTGAGGAGCTCGGGATCGGCGCGGTCCTCGGCGCGGAGCTCGTCGGACCGACGCCCCGTGGCTGGCCGCTCGCGGGCACGGCCGCGATGCGCGTCTGGTTCACCGAGGTGTCCGACGGCGTGGCCGCGCCCCTCGAGGACCACGACGAGCTGCGCTGGGTGCGGCTCGGGGACGAGGCCCTGGCCCTGGACTGGATCCCGGCCGACCTGCCGATCGTGCGGGCGCTCCTGGAGGAGGCCGTGGCCGGACCTGATTCGGCGCGGCCCTAGTTCGACTCGGCCGGAGTGAACGCCCCGGCCGCGGCGCCTCCGGAGGCCGCCGCGTCGCGCCGGCCGCCCAGCGGATGGGCGAAGCGGATCAGGTTGCCGTCGGGATCCACGTGCGCGCCTTCCCGCAGCCCGTACTCCGTGTCCACGGGATCGCTCGTGGGGGAGTCGTAGCCCCGCCCGTCCGTGGCCCGGCGCCATTCGGTGGCCAGTTCGTCGGCGTCGTCCACGTAGACGAAGGCCGAGGCGAAGTTCTCGGCCGGATCCAGGGTGGGTGCCTCCCACAAGTGGATACGGACGTTGTCGCGCCGGGCGTAGGCGTAGGCCTCGTCGCCGTCGTAGCCGGTGACGTCGAAGCCGAGGCTCGCGTAGTGGGACATGGCCCGCTCGATGTCGATGACGGGGAACACGGTCGCTGCTGCTTCCAGGGTGGCCATACCGCGAGCCTATCCAAGCCCGTGGCGCGGGACAACGCCCCGGCCGCTGGCGGGTTCGCGGCACGGACGGCGGCGCCCTGCCGTGGGGCACGCGTCCTGACCCGGCCCGGCCGCCGGGGACTCACGGCAGCGTGAACAGCGCGTCCTGCCCCGCCGGCGCCCGGCCCGACGCGGCCGCCCTGGACCGGGAACGGCTTCCCGGCCCCGCCGCTGCGTGGCCCCGTCCGGCCGCTGCGTCCGCGTGGCCGTGGGAGGCACGCAGCTCCCGCGCCCTCTCCTGCGCCTCGCGAAAGGCGCCGCCGCCGGCCGCGAGCCCGTGGCGGGTGCGGAAGTGCCGGATGCGGCCCGCGAGCCAGGAACGGTACTGCGGATCCGCCGTCGACCCGCGCGCGAAGAGGCGGGAGTAGCCCGGAAGCAGGTCCGGGCGGTGGGTGCGCAGCCACGCGAAGTACCACTCCCGGGCCCCGGGGCGCAGGTGGAGCGGGCCCGCGGTGACGCTCGAGGCTCCGGCCGCGGCGAGCGAGCCGCAGAGCGCGTCGAGGCACTCGTCAGAGTCGCTGAGCCACGGGAGCACGGGCATGGCCATCACGGACGCGTCGACGCCCGCGTCGACGAGCCGCCGCAGGAGGCGCAACCGCGCCGTGGGCGAGGGGGTGCCCGGTTCGATCCGGGCGCTGAGGGAATCGTCGGTCATGGCGATCGACAGGCCGACGCCGACGGGCACCCGCCGGGCGGCCCAGGTGAGCAGCTCGAGGTCGCGGGCCAGGAGCGTGCCCTTGGTCAGGATGGAGAACGGCGTCCCCGATCCGGCGAGGGCGCGGATGATCCCCGGCATCAGCCGGTAGCGCCCTTCCGCCCGCTGGTAGGGGTCGGTATTGGTGCCCAGGGCCACGTGCTCGCCGGCCCACGACGGACGGCGCAGCTCCGCGGCGAGGACCTCGGCGATGTTGACCTTCACGACGAGCTGGGCGTCGAAATCGGCTCCCGTGTCGAGATCCAGGTAGCTGTGGGTCTTGCGGGCGAAGCAGTAGACGCACGCGTGGCTGCACCCGCGGTACGGGTTCACGGTCCAGCGGAAGGGCATGCCGGAGGCCTCGGGAACCCGGTTCAGCGCGCTCTTGGAGAGGACCTCGTGAAAGGTGATTCCGTCGAAGGCGGGCGTCGTGACGCTGCGGAGGATCCCGCGGAGCGGAAGCGGGGCGCCGACCTGGCCGGCGGTCCCCGCTTCCGGCGATCCGGCTGGCTGCCGGATCAGCTGAGCTTCCCATCTCACACCTTGAGTAGAACATAGATTCGAAGCAATGTCGAGTCCTTCGAACGCGGCAGGACCGTGCCGGATACGATGGGCCCATGATCCTGCTGACCGGCTTCGAGCCCTTCGACGGCGCCGCCGAGAACCCCTCCATCCTCGCGGCACGCGCCGCGGCCGGGGTGCTGCGGGCCGCGGGCCACGACGCCGAGGCCGTCGAGCTTCCCTGCGTGTTCTCCCGGTCCGGGCAACGGCTGGAGGAGGCGCTCGAGCGGTTCCGCCCCGACGTCGTCCTCTGCACGGGGCTCGCCGCCGGGCGAGGCGCCGTCTCGCTCGAGCGGGCGGCGCTGAACGTCATCGACGCCCGCATCCCGGACAACGAGGGCGCCCGGCCCGTCGACGTCCCCGTCGTCGACGGCGGTCCCGCGGCCTACTTCACCCGGTTGCCTCTCAAGCGCACCCTCGCCGCCCTGCGCGCCGCGGGCATCCCCGCCGAGGTCTCGCAGACCGCGGGGACCTACGTCTGCAACCAGGTCTTCTATCACCTGATGCACGCCCTGGAATCACGGACGGCCGCGGGGGACGGGCCTCCCGCGGGCGGCTTCGTCCACGTCCCGGCCGTCGACGCCGCGGACGGGGGAACCGGGATCACGGTCCCCCTCCTGGCCCGGGCCCTTGAGATCGCCGCGCTCGAGGCCCTCAGCGGTGCCCCCGACGTCGCGCTCGCGGCGGGAGCCGAGCACTAGCCCGGCGTCCTGCGCAGGACCGCGGCGATCGGGCGCACGGGACGTTCCCGGTACCCGCCCGCCGACAGCCCGGCGCGGCGCTCGAACACGTTCCTGGATGCTGGATCCCCGGTGCGCAGGAGGGACCAGGCAGCGGCGGCGAAGTACAGCGGGAGGAAGGGAAGGCCGAGGCACGCCGCGTACTGGGACGCGTGGCGCTCCTCGTGCGCCATGAGCCCCGGATGCCGCTCCGCGGGGGCCAGGTGCGCGCGCAGGAACACGACGCTGCCGATCGTGAACGCCCCCGCGACGGGCAGGCGCGGGCGGTACCCCGAGGCCACGAGGATCCCGTCGCGGTACGGGCGCACGGGGCAGCCCGCTGCCGCCGCGAGGCCCAGGCCCAGCGGCGTGCTCAGGTTGGCCCAGTTCGCGATCGTGCGGACGCGCTTGACATCGACCATGGGCCAAGCCTAGCGATGGCACGGCACCGCCGCCGCCGGTAGTGTTCTGCACACGGCGGCGGACGGGCCGCCCGCACCGAGGGAAGCCACATGTCCAGGAAGCTCCGCATCCTGATCCCGCTGCTGGCGGCCGTGTTCGTGCTCAGCGGCTGCGTCCGGCTCGGGATCGACCTCGTGGTCCATGACCCCGCTTCCGCCGATGCCTCGCTCGTGTTCGCCGTGAACCGCGACGTGCTCGACGGGCAATCCGTGGAGGACCTCCTCGGGCAGCTGCCCGGGGGCAGCGACCCGTTCCAGGGCCTGCCGGCCGACGCCGTCCGGGAGGCCCACGAGGAGGACGGCTACACCGGGTACCGGTTCACGGCGGAGGGCTTTTCCCTCGCCGAGGCGGCCGCGGTGGACGGCGGCGCGCTGGAGGGCGCGCGGCTGGAGCACCGCGACGGCCGGTTCCGCTTCACGGCCACCACGGCCGCCAGCGGGGCGGAGCTCGAGCAGGCCAGGGCCGTGTTCAACGAGGCGAGGCTCTCGAGCACCTTCCCCGGACGCGTTCTCGAGGCGAGCGACGGCGCCGCCGTCGAGGGCAACATCGTTGTCTTCGACCTCACGGCGGGAGGCGCCCTCCACGCCGTCGCCGAGGACACCGGCCGCGGGATCCCCGGGGGCGTCCTCGCCGGCGTGGGCGCCGCCGTGCTCGCCGGGCTCGCGGGATTCGCTGCGCTCAAGCTCGCCGCCGAGCGCCGCCGACGCCGCGGGGGCCTTCCGCCGCGCGGCGGCGAGTCGCAACCGGCGGCCGATGACGGGCCGCGCCCGGAGGCCCGGTCGGGGCGCGGCGGCGGCCTGTTCTAGACTGGAGGGCAGAATCCACGATCCTCCAGCGAAAAGGCCGTGCACCTCCATGTCTGACGTCTCGTCGCCTTCCGTCGGCGCCACCGCCACGGACACCGGCGTCCCCCACCCGACCGACGAGGCCGCCGTCGGCGCCGCCGTCGAACGCGCCCTCGCCGCCTTCGCCGAGGCCGCCGACCTCGAGCAGCTCAAGCAGGCCCGCCTCGCCCACACCGGCGAGAAGTCCCCGCTGAGCCTGGCCAACCGCGGGATCGGCACGCTCGACAAGTCGCAGAAGGCCGTCGCGGGCAAGATCGTCGGCGCCGCCCGCGGCCGCCTGAACCAGGCCCTCGCCGCCCGCACGGCGGTCCTCGAGGAGGAGGACGCCGCCCGCATCCTCGTCGAGGAGTCCGTCGACGTCACCGCCGCCCCGCGGCGCCGCCGCGCGGGTGCCCGCCACCCGCTGTCCGTGCTGCAGGACCGCGTCGCCGACATCTTCGTCGGCATGGGCTGGGAGATCGCCGAGGGGCCCGAGGTCGAGTCCGAGTGGTTCAACTTCGACGCCCTGAACTTCAAGCCGGACCATCCCGCCCGCGAAATGCAGGACACGTTCTTCGTCGAGCCGCCCGAGGCCCACCTCGTGCTGCGCACGCACACCTCGCCCGTCCAGGTCCGCTCGCTGCTCGAGCGGGAGCTGCCGGTCTACGTGCTGTGCCCGGGGCGCACCTTCCGCACCGACGAGCTCGACGCCACGCACACCCCCGTCTTCCACCAGTTCGAGGGCCTCGCCGTGGACAAGGGCCTGACCATGGCCGACCTGCGCGGCACCCTCGAGCACTTCGCCCGGCAGATGTTCGGCGCGGAGGCCGAGATCCGGCTGCGCCCGGCCTATTTCCCCTTCACCGAGCCGTCCGCCGAGCTCGACATCTGGCACCCCGGCGCCAAGGGCGGGCCGCGCTGGATCGAGTGGGGCGGCTGCGGCATGGTCAACCCGAACGTGCTGCGCGCCGCCGGGATCGACCCGGAGGCCTACACCGGGTTCGCGTTCGGCATGGGCGTCGAGCGCACCCTCATGTTCCGCAACGACGTCGCCGACATGCACGACATGATCGAGGGCGACGTCCGTTTCAGCCAGCACTTCGGGATGGAGATCTAAGGCATGCGTATTCCCCTTTCCTGGCTGCGCGAGTACACGCAGCTCCCCGCGGACGCGACCGCGGAAGACGTCATGGCCGAGCTCGTGAAGGTCGGCCTCGAGGAAGAGGACGTCCACCGTCCCGCCGACCAGATCAGCGGCCCCGTCGTCGTCGGGCAGGTGCTCGAGGTCGTCAAGGAGCCGCAGTCCAACGGCAAGACGATCAACTGGTGCCAGGTCCGCGTCGTGCCCGAGGGAGCCCCCCAGACGCTCGCCGGCGACGGGATCGACCCCTCCGGCGTGCAGGGGATCGTCTGCGGTGCCCACAACTTCGAGGCCGGCGACAAGGTCGTCGTGACCCTGCCCGGCGCCGTGCTGCCCGGGGACTTCAGGATCAGCCCCCGCAAGACCTACGGCCACGTCTCGGCCGGCATGATCGCCTCCTCGCGCGAGCTCGGGATCGGCGACGACCACGACGGGATCATCGTCCTGTCCCGGCTGGGCCTGGACCCGGAGCCCGGGACCGACGCCCTGGAGCTGCTCGGCCTGACCGACGAGGCCGCCGAGATCAACGTGACCCCGGACCGCGGCTACTGCTTCTCGCTGCGCGGGGTCGCCCGCGAGTACGCGCTGGCCACGGGGACCGGCTTCACCGATCCCGCGGCCGCCGTGGCCGTTCACCCCGCCACCGGGCCCGGGCACGAGGTCCGCCTCGAGGACCAGGCCCCGATCTACGGCACGCCGGGCTGCGACCGCTTCGTCGCCCGCACCGTGCGCGGGATCGACCCCGCCCGACCGACGCCGCCTTGGATGGCCTCGCGCCTGCGGCTCGCCGGGATCCGCTCGATCTCGCTGCCCGTGGACATCTCCAACTACGTCATGCTCGAGCTCGGACAGCCGCTGCACTTCTACGACGCCGCCGCGCTGCGCGGGGCGATCGTGGTGCGCCGCGCCCACGAGGGCGAGCGGCTGACGACGCTCGACGGCAAGGACCGCGCGCTGTCCACGGAGGACCTCCTGATCACCGACGACCGCGGCCCGATCGGCCTGGCCGGCGTCATGGGCGGGGCCGAGACCGAGGTCGGCGACGCAACGGTGGACGTCCTCATCGAGTCCGCGCACTTCGACGCGATCTCGATGGGCCGCACGCGCCGGCGCCACAAGCTGCCCTCCGAGGCCTCCAAGCGCAACGAGCGCGGCGTCGACTGGGAAGTCGCCGACGAGGCGGCCCAGCGCGCCGTGGACCTGCTCGTCGAGCTCGCCGGCGGCGCGGCGGACACCACGGCGACGGACGTCGGAACGCGTCCCGCCCCCGTGGTCATCGAGCTCCCGGACGGCTTCGCCGCGGGACTGGTCGGGATCGACTACACGCCGGACCAGCTGCGCGCCTCCCTCGAGGGGATCGGCGCCCGGGTCGAGGAGTATGACGGCGGCCTGCGGGTCACGGCCCCGAGCTGGCGTCCCGACCTGGCCGTCAAGGAGGACCTCGTGGAGGAGGTCGCCCGCCTCGTCGGCTACGACCAGATCCCCGCGACGCTGCCCGTGGCCCCGCCGGGGCGCGGCCTGACCCGGGCCCAGCAGCAGCGCCGCCGCGTCCTGCAGGGGCTCGCCGACGCCGGGCTGACCGAGGTGCTGAGCTATCCGTTCGCCTCCGCCGCGCAGAACGCCCTGTTCGGCGCGGCCGAGGCCGGCGCCGAGGTCGCCGCGGTCAGGCTCGCCAACCCGATCTCCTCCGAGTTCGGCTACCTGCGCACCTCCCTGCTGCCGGGGCTGCTCGAGACGGCCCGCCGCAACCACGGGCGCGGTTTCCGCGACCTGGCGCTCTACGAGGGCGGCCTCGTCTTCCTGCCGGGAGACACGCTGGGCTCCCCGGTCCTGCCGCCGCTCGGCGAGCTGCCGTCCCAGGAGGTCCTCGACGGGCTTCTGGCCGGCATCCCGGAGCAGCCGTGGCACCTGGCCGGGGTCCTGACGGGCCACGAGTCGGCCCCCGCCGCCGGGCACGCGCCCCGGGCGTGGGACCACGCCGACGCGATCGACGCCGCCTTGAGCGTCGGCGAGGTGCTCGGCGTCGAGATCGTCGTCGCCCAGGGCAGCCACCAGGCGTTCCACCCGGGCCGCACGGCAGCGCTGTCGCTGCGCACGGGCGAGCACCTCGGCTACGCGGGCGAGCTGCACCCGAAGCTGCTCAAGGAGCTCGACCTTCCGGTGCGCACGGTGGCCTTCGAGCTCAACGCCCAGGCGGTCTTCGACGCCGCGGCCGACGTCATCGTGGCCCGGCCGATCTCCACCTACCCCGTCAGCACGCAGGACGTCGCGCTCGTCGTCGATGCCGGAGTCGTCGCGGCGGACGTGCTCGAGACGCTGCGCGAGGGCGCCGGTGGGCTGCTCGAGGACATCGCGCTCTTCGACGTCTACGCGGGGCCCGGGATCGAGGAGGGATCCAAGTCGCTCGCCTTCGGCCTGCGCTTCCGCGCCGCCGACCGCACCCTGACCGCCGACGAGGCCTCCGAGGCCCGTGCGGCGGCCGTCTCCGCAGCGGTCGAGCGGTTCGGGGCCGTCCAGCGCTGACGGAACCACCGGACGGTACGACGCCGGGGCCGGACGAACGGTGCTATCCGGCGTCGGAGATGTCAGCGAGCGTCGCGGCGAGCGCGGAGAGCGCCGCGTCGGCGTCGAGGCTCAGCCCGACGCCGTGGGCCCCACCGCCGATCGAGATCCGGCGCCCGGACAGCTCGAGGTCCGCGACCACGGGAAGGGGGCGCTGCGCCCCGAACGGCGTGATGGTGCCGCGCTCGTAGCCCGTGACCGAGCGCGCGGTCGCGGCATCCGGCATGGAGAGCCGGTTGGTGCCGAGCACGGCGCGGAGCTTGGCCCACGAGAACGTCCGGTCCCCGGGGACCAGGACCATCAGGTAGTCGTCTTCGCCGCGGCGGACGACGAGCGTCTTGGCGAGGTCGCGCGGCTCGATCCCGCGCGCGGCCGCTGCCTCCTCGAGGCTCGAGACCCGCCCGTGGCGGGTCTGCTCCACCTCCAGCCCGGCGGCGCGGGCGGCCGCGAGCGCCCGCGCGGCCCCGTCGTCCGCGGCCTCAGCCCCGGCGGGGGCGTCCGCTCCGCGGTGCCCCGCCCCACGCCCGGCGGCTCCGCCCGGCGTCGGACCGTCTTCCGGGCCCTGCGGTGCGTCCGGCGCGTCCGGCTGGTCTCCGGCCAGGGTGTAGGCCGAACCGTCGGCCGTGCGCTCCACGAGCCCCGCGTCGACGAGGTAGCGGCGGAGGGTGACCACGTCGTCCGTCATCGCTTCGAGGCGGCGGTTCACGGCCGCCTCGTCGAGGCGCTCGCCGGGGGACAGGGCGCGCGACGCCGCCCATGCCAGGAGCCGGAGGCGCTGGGACGGCCGGGCCGGGTAGGTGCCGATCCTCCCGTCCTCGACGAAGCGGTCGATCACCTCGTCGCCCGTCGCGGATCCGGATCCCGCCTCTGCCCGCGGCGCGGCGAGCGCGGCCTTGAGGGCCCCGGCGTCCACGCGCCAGCCGCCGGCGTCCTCCACGAGCAGCCCCGAGGCGGCGAGCCGGCGCAGCGCCTGCGGGCGGCGGGACCCGGACACGGTGGCGCCCGTGCGCCGGGCCTCCTCGGCCACGAGCTCCGCCAGGAGGATCCGCTGTTCGGTGTTGGCCAGGGCGGCGAGCATCGGCCGCCAGGCCTCGCGGGCGCGTTCCGCGCCCTCCTGTGGGGAACCCATGCCGGCCACCGTCCCTTCGCGTCTGCCGTGGTGCACCAGCCTAGTCCCGGGGCGCGAGCGCTAGAACTCCTCGCCGTCGGCGATGACCGCGGCGGCCGGCCCCACGAGCAGGGGATCGGGCACGCCGACGAGCGCGTGGTCCTTGCCCTCGTACTCGAAGAGGCTCAGGACGTGGCGCATCGCGGCGACGCGGGCACGCTTCTTGTCGTTGGACTTCACCACGGTCCACGGCGCCCACGCGGTGTCCGTTTCCTTGAACATGGCCTCCTTGGCCTCGGTATAGGCCTCCCACTTGTCGAGGGAGGCGAGGTCCATGGGGGAGAGCTTCCACTGCCGCACGGGGTCGATCTGGCGGATCGTGAAGCGCGTGAGCTGCTCCGCCCGGGAGACGGAGAACCAGAACTTCACGAGGTCGATCCCGTCGTCCACGAGGAGCTTCTCGAACGCGGGCGTCTGGGCGATGAATCGCTCGTACTCCTGGCGCGAACAGAAGCCCATGACGCGCTCGACGCCGGTCCTGTTGTACCAGCTGCGGTCGAACATCACGATCTCGCCGGCGGCGGGGAAGTGCTGCACGTAGCGCTGGTAGTACCACTGGGACTCCTCCCGCTCGCTCGGCTTCTCGAGCGCGACGACGTGCGCGCCGCGGGGATTCAGGTGCTCCGTGAAGCGCTTGATCGTGCCGCCCTTGCCTGCGGCGTCGCGCCCCTCGAAGACGAGCAGGAGGCGCCGGCCCGTCGACTTCACCCAGTTCTGCAGCTTGAGCAGCTCGATCTGCAGGAGGCGCTTCTCGAGCTCGTAGGCGTCGCGGTCCATGCGCTCGCCGTAGGGGTAGTCCTGCCGCCAGGTGTCGACGGGGGAGCCGTCGGAGGCCAGGAGCACGGGGTCGTCGTCGTCCTCGTCGAGGACGGTGTAGCCGAGGCCGTTCAGGTCGAGCTGGTTCATGGGCCCAAGCTAGTCTGGGGGCGTGAACGAGCGGTGAACGGGAGGAGGTCCCCGGGTGGTGACCGACGTGTCCTTCCTCGCGGGCAGCGTGCCCGTGCCCGCCGCGGGCCGATCCGTGCTGCTCGCGGCCGCCCCGCTCGCGGCAGGTTCCGGCCTGCCGCGCGCGTGGCTGGGCGGGATGGAGGCGGCGCGCGCGGCGGCCCACCTCGCCGGAGCGCCGCGGGACCGCTTCACCGCGGGCCGGCTCCTGGTCCGGCAGCTCGCCTCCGCCGCCTGGGGACTCGGCGCGCCGGCCGGGCTGGCCCTGGAGCAGCGGTGTCCGCGCTGCGGGAGCGGCGGCCACGGCCGGCCGGTGCTGACGCGGGGTGGACGGGAGCTGCCGTGGGCGCTGAGCTACTCGCGCTGCGCGGGCTGGCTCCTGCTGGCCGGACTCGAGGACGACGCCGGGGCGCGCCTGGGCGTGGACCTCGCCGATCCAGCGGACCCGGCGTTCGCGGAGCCGGCGCTCGACGCCGTCGTCCTCTCCGCCGCCGAACGCGCCCTGCTCGCGGCGCTTCCCGCGGCCGGACGCCCGGCACGGCGCGCCCGGTGGTGGGCCGCCAAGGAGGCCCTGGGCAAGGCCCTCGGGGAGGGCATCACCGGCCCCGGCGGGCCGCCCGCGGTCGAGGGCGCGGGGAGGCATCCGGCCCTCGGGCTCGACGGCGCCCTGCTGGCCCACCCCGGTCTGTCCTGGGAGGCCCCCGCCGGGCTTACGGCCGCGCTGGTGCTGCTGCCGGGAACGGCGGCAGCGACTCGCTGAACAGCCACGGAGCCAGGACGGCCTCGGCGGAGAACCCTTCCGGAGCGTGGTCGTCGACATGCCGCACGAAGCACGCATGGTCCACGGTCCCGTGGCGCCGCGAGCCCGTCCAGGCCCGCAGCATGGCGAAGAAGACGTGGTCCCCGAGCGAGGCGCGCAGGGCGTGGACGGCGAGGGCGCCGCGCTTGTAGACGCGGTCGTCGAACATGTCCTCCGGACCGGGATCCCCGACCCGGAGGTCCTGGGGCAGCCGGGACAGCATCGACCACGCGTCGCGGGCGCGCGCGGTGCAGTCGGGGCCGCCCGAGGCCTCGGACCAGATCCACTCGGCGTAGCAGGCGAATCCCTCGTGCATCCAGATGTCGCGCCACGCGCCGGCAGTGAGCGAATTGCCGAACCACTGGTGGGAGAGCTCGTGGGCGATCAGGCGCTGCTGCTCCCAGCCCGGGGCCAGGTGGTTGCGCCCCAGGATCGAGATCCCCTGGGCCTCGAGCGGGATCTCCAGCTCGTCCTCGGTCACCACCACGGTGTAGGCACCGAAGGGATACGGGCCGAAGGCCTCGCTGAACGCGGCCATCATCTCCGGCTGCCGGGCGAGGGCCCGGCGGGCCGCGGGGACCAGGGGCGCGGGGGCGGCGAGGTCCTGCCGCGGCAGGGGCTCGGCGGCCACGTGCCGGGCGTGTCCGGTCCCCGTTCCGGCCTCGGCCAGGGATTCCAGCCCGTAGCGCCCGATCTGCAGCGTGGCCAGGTAGGTGGCCATGGGCTCTTCCTGGACGTAGTGCCACGACTCGCGGCTCGCCTTGCGCCCGTGACCCACGAGCGTGCCGTTGCAGACGGCCCGGTAGCCGGCGTCGGTGCTGACGCGGACCTCGAACGGGGCCTTCTGGCTCGGGTGGTCGTTGCACGGGAACCAGGTCGCCGCGCCCGTCGGCTGGCCGGCGACGAGGACGCCGTCCTCGAGTTCCTCCCAGCCGATCTCGCCCCACGGGCCGCGGCGGGGCCGGGGATTGCCGCCGTAGCGGATGTCCAGCTCGAACCGCGAGCCCTCGGGCAGCGGTGCGGCCGGCGTGATGACGAGGCGCCCGTTGCGGTGCGCGAACCGGGCGGGCTTGCGGGCATCGACGAGGATCTTCGAGGCCGTCAGGCCCACGAGGTCCAGCTCGATCCGATCCAGCTCCGCCAGCGCCGTGGCGGAGACCCTGGCCCGGCCGTCGAGCCGGTTGCCGGCGAGCTTGCACTCGAGGTCCAGGACGTAGCGGAGCACGCGGTAGCCCGGGCTGCCCGAGCCGGGCGCGTACGGGTCCGGCAGGGCGGTCGCGTCGTCGTTCTTCTTGGTCTTGGGGCTCATGTGGCGGGACGGCTCCAGGGCTTGACGGGGTTGCCCATCCAGTAGCTGGACGGAGGGACGTTTTCTCCACGCATGACGAGCGACGCCGGGCCGACCGTCGCGCCGTCGGAGAGCGAGGCCGCGGGCAGGATGACGCCGTGCGGGCCCATGGTCGAACCGGCACCGAGGGACACCGTGTCGATCGCCATGACGCGGTCGTGGAACAAGTGGGTCTGCACGACGCAGCCCCGGTTCACGGTCGAGGAGTCGCCGAGCGAGACGAGGTCGGCCTCCGGCAGCCAGTAGCTCTCGCACCAGACGCCGTGGCCGATCCGGGCCCCCAGCGCCCTGAGGAACCAGACCAGGGCGGGCGTGCCCGCCGCGGAGCGGGCGAACCACGGGGCGCAGACCATCTCGATGAAGGTGTCGACGACCTCGTTGCGCCAGATGAACGAGCTCCACAGCGGGTGCTCGCCGGCACGGATGGGGCCGACCAGGACCCACTTGGCGACGACGGCGGAGCCGGCCGCGAGGGCGCCCGCGGCGAGCATGACCGCGCCGCTCAGGGCCGCCGCCGTGGCGTATCCGGCCCACAGGGCCAGGGCGTCGAGGGCCGCGAGCACCAAGGCCGCGACGCCGACGGTCACGACGACGGGCACGAACCGGCAGAGCTCCCAGACGGCGCGGGCCACCTTGAGCCGTGCAGGGGGATTGAAGGTCCGGGACTCGTCGGAGGCGACGGCGGTGCGGCGCAGCCTGACGGGCGGGCTGCCGAGCCACGAGGATCCGGCCTTGGCCTTGGGCGGGGTGGCCGAGAGGACGGCGACGAGTCCGTTCTTCGGGACGCGCCGCCCCGCGCCGGCCATGCCCGAATTGCCGAGGAACGCCCGCTTGCCGATCTTCGCCGGCGCGATCCGCATCCATCCGCCCCCGAGCTCGTAGGAGGCGACCATCGTGTCATCGGCCAGGAAGGCGCCGGAGCCGATCGTGGTCATCTTGGGCAGCAGCAGGACGGTGGACGCCTCGACGTCGCGGCCGACCTTGGCGCCGAGGATCCGGAGCCAGGCCGGGGTGAAGAGGCTCGCATACAAAGGGAAGAGGAGGTCCCGGGCCATGTCCAGGAGGCGCTCGGTGGCCCACACCTGCCAGCCGACCCGGCTGCGGACGGGATGCCAGCCCTCGGTGATGCCGATCGAGAGCAGCCGGACGGCGCCGGCGATGAGGACCATGTTTACGGCGAACCAGACGGCCGCCGCGAGGGGGACCGCGGCCAGCAGCTGCGGCAGCGCCGCGGACAGGCCGGGGGCGCCGCGCATCATGAGCGCGGCGGCGGCCGCGGCGGCGGCAACGCCGGCATAGGGAACGAGGGACAGCGAGGCCGAGGCGATGCCGAAGCCCACCGTGGCCGCCGCGCGCTGACGCCGCCGCTCGTCGGGCCAGCCGGGCTTGGCCTTGCCGGTGCGCGTGGCGGGGGAGCCCGAGTAGGCCAGCCCGGGGCGCGTGGTGCCGGCCACCGCGGAGCCGGGGGCGATCTCGGCGTCGTCGGCGACGACCGCGCCGGGAAGCAGCGTGCTCCGCGCCCCGACGGTCGCTCCCGCTCCGACCTTGACGTGCCCGACGTGGATGCGGTCGCCGTCGAGCCAGTAGCCCGACAGGTCGACCTCCGGCTCGATCGCGGCCCCGCGGCCGAGGGTCAGCATGCCCGTCACCGGGGGGACCGAGTGCAGGGTGGTGTCGCGGCCGATCCTGGCGCCGAGTGCCCGCGCGTAGTAGGGGACCCACGTGGCGCTCGCGAGGCTGACGGGATCGACGAGGTCGGAGATCTGCTGCGCGAGCCACAAGCGCAGGTGCACCTTGCCGGAGCGCGGGTAGGAGCCCGGCTCGAGCCCGCGGAGCAGGATGCGCGCGGCCACCACGGTGAGCGCCATCCGGCCCGGCGGGCTGACGAAGACCAGCCAGCAGGCGAGGACCCACCACCAGGACACGGTGGGCGCGGCGGTGAAGCCGCCCCACGCCGACAGGAGGTTGTTCGCCGCCATGGCGTAGGTCAGCCAGCGCATGCCGACGAGGATGAACAGGGGGATGCCCATGAGGGTCTGGAAGACCTGGGCCTTGCGCGTCGTGCGGCGCACGGTGCGCGGGTCGACGGGCGCCGCGGCGACATGGCCGCCGAGGGACTCGATGAGGGCCCCCACGCGGGGATGCGAGTAGACGTCGCCGACCGTCACGGATGGATAGCGGGCCCGCAGCGCGGAGACGAGCTGGGCCGCGGAGAGCGATCCGCCGCCGCTCGCGAAAAAGTCGGCGTCGAGGCTCGTCGCGGGCGCGCCGAGGACGGCACCCCACTGCTCGACGATCCAGCGGGCATCCTCGTCGAGCTCAGGGAGGGAGCCCTCGGCGTCCCCCACCCCGGGGAGCGGCCAGGGGAGCGCGTCGCGGTCCACCTTGCCGCTCGTCTTGGTCGGGAGGTCCGCGACGACGGCGAGGAGCGGGACGAGTGCTGCCGGGAGCTCTTGGGCGAGGTGTGCGCGCGCGGCGTCGAGGTCGTGCTCCGGCGCCGCGGCGAGGTAGCCGACGAGGACCTGGTTGCCCGCCGCCGTCGTCTTGACCGCGGCCGCCGCACCGGAGACGCCGGGAAGGGCCTGGAGGGCCGCGTCGACCTCGCCGAGCTCGATCCGGCGCCCGCCGAGCTTGACCTGCTCGTCCGCCCGGCCCACGAACAGCAGGCCCTCCGGGTCGGCGACGACGAGGTCCCCGGAACGGTAGGCGCGCTCCCAGCCGAGGGTGTCCATGGGCGCGTACTTCTCGGCGTCCTTGGCGGGATCGAGGTAGCGGGCCAGGCCGACGCCGCCGATGATGAGCTGACCCGTCTCTCCGTCGCCGACGGGCACGCCGGCGTCGTCCACGACGGCGAGGTCCCAGCCGTCGAGCGGCAGGCCGATCCGCACCGGTCCCCGCCCGTCCATCCGCGCGGCGCAGGCGACCACGGTCGCCTCCGTCGGGCCGTAGGTGTTCCAGACCTCGCGGCCCGGGACGGCGAGCCGCGCGGCGAGCTCGGGCGGGCAGGCCTCGCCGCCGAAGATCAGCAGGCGGACGTTCTCCAGGGCCTCGGCGGGCCATAGGGCGGCCAGCGTCGGGACCGTGGAGACGGCGGTGATTCCGCGCGTGACGAGCCACGGACCGAGGTCCATGCCGGAGCGGACGAGGGAGCGCGGGGCCGGCACGAGGCAGGCGCCGTGCCGCCACGCGAGCCACATCTCCTCGCACGAGGCGTCGAAGGCCACGGAGAGTCCCGCCAGGACGCGGTCCTGCGGGCCGAGCGGTTCGGCGGAGAGGAAGATGCGGGCCTCGGCGTCGACGAACGCGGCGGCCGAGCGGTGGGTCACCGCGACGCCTTTCGGGGTCCCGGTGGACCCGGACGTGAAGATGATCCAGGCATCGTCCCCGCCCGCGGCCTCCCGCGGCGAGGGGAACGGGGCCGGCCGCCCCTTCTCCAGCACCATCTTTCCGTCGCCGCGCAGGATCCCGGCCACGCGGGCCTCGGAGAACACCACGCGGGCGCGCTCGTCGGGGTCGTCGGCGTCGACGGGGACGTACGCGGCCCCGATCATGAGCGCGGCGAGGATCGCGATGTAGAGCTCGTTGGTGCCGGAGGGGATCCTCACCCCGACGCGGTCGCCCGCGCCGAGTCCCGCGGTGTGCAGGACGACGGCCTGCTGCTTCACCGCGTCGAGCAGTTCGGCGTAGCTCAGGACGTCGTGGCCGTCGTCGAGGGCCGGGGCGTCGGGGTGGGCCTCGGCGCTCGCGCGCAGGATGTCGACGAGGGTCCGCGGTGCCGGGGCGTGTTCCCCGGCCGGGTACTGCGGGAGGTAGTGCGTCACCTTAGCCGTCCTGGCCGGCGGCGGAGGGTTCGAGGACGAGCTTTCCCGTGGTGCGGCGGGATTCGAGCTCCGTGTGGGCGAGGCCCGCGTCCGCGAGCGGGAAGCGCCCGCCGATGCGCACGTCGAGCCGGCCCTCGGCGACGAGTGAGAACAGCTCGCCGGAGCGCCATGCCCGCTCCTCGGCGTCGAGCAGGAAGTCGTTCAGCTTGGGTCGGGTGACCGTGAGCGAGCCGTGGGCGTTGAGCTGCTGCAGGTCGAACGGCGGCACCTGGCCCGAGGCGCCGCCGAAGAGCACGAGCGTGCCGCGGATCCGCAGCGCGTCGAGGGAGTGCTCGAACGTGTCCTTGCCGATCCCGTCGTAGACGACGTCGACGCCGCGGCCCCCGGTGAGTTCGCGCACGCGGTGCGGGACGTCGTCGTAGTCCAGCACGTGGTCGGCGCCGGCCGCGCGGGCGAGCGCGGCCTTCCCGGGCGTCGACGTCGTCGTGATGACGGTGGCTCCCTTGAGCTTGAGGAGCTGGATGAGCAGCAGTCCGACTCCGCCGGCGCCGGCGTAGCAGAGGGCCGTGTCGCCGGCCTGGACGGCATAGCTGGAATTGACCAGGTAGTGCGCGGTCATCCCCTGGAGCGGCAGGGCTCCGGCCACGTCGAGGGGCACGCCGTCGGGGACCCGGAGGGCCTTCTCCGCGGACAACACCGTGTACTCGGCGTAGGTGCCCGTGCCCTCCGTCGTGGCGACGCGGTCGCCGACGGCGAAGTCCTCGACGCCGGGACCGAGCTCGACGACCGTCCCGGAGGCCTCGGACCCCGGGACGAACGGGTGCTCGACGGGGTAGACGCCGGATCGCTGGTACGTCTCGATGAAGTTGACCCCGACGGCGGCGACCTCCACGAGGAGCTTCCCTGGACCCGGCGCGGGGCGGGGGACGTCGACGGCAGTGAGGACCTCCGGGCCCCCGGCCCGGGTGGTGTGGACGGCGATCGGCATGGCGTGCTCCTTCGGTGCGGAAATGCTCGCATGCCAGCCTAGTGCGTGCTGGTAAACGGAAGGGGTCGGCCGTCCTGGGCGGAGACGCATCGCGCCATGAATAATTATTAGCCATTGTGCATAAAGGAGACTAGGCTGGTCCCATGACAGTTTCGGTAGCGGTATCCGGGGCCAGCGGCTACGCGGGCGGCGAGGTCCTGCGCCTCCTGGCCCACCACCCCGGCGTGGAGATCGGCGCCATCACGGCGCACAGCAACGCGGGACAGGCGCTCGGCGCCCTGCAGCCCCACTTGAGGTCCCTCGCGGACCGGGTCCTCGTCGAGACGAGCGTCGAGAACCTGGCCGGGCACGACGTCGTCTTCCTCGCCCTCCCGCACGGAGCCAGCGCGGCGATCGCCGCGCGCCTGCCCGAGGAGACGCTCGTGATCGACGCCGGCGCCGACCACCGCCTCGAATCGGCCGCGGAATGGGAGCGCTTCTACGGTTCCCCGCACGCGGGAACCTGGCCGTACGGCCTGCCGGAGCTGCCCGGAGCCCGCGCGGCGCTCGCCGGAGCCCGCCGCATCGCCGTGCCCGGTTGCTACCCGACGAGCGCGCAGCTCGCCCTGGTCCCGGGGTTCTCCGCCGGCCTGCTCGAGCCGGACGACGTCGTGATCGTCGCCGCCTCGGGGACCTCCGGCGCGGGCAAGTCCGCCAAGACCCACCTCATCGGCTCCGAGGTCATGGGCGGCATGAGCCCCTACGGCGTCGGCGGCGGACACCGCCACACCCCGGAGATGGAGCAGGGCTTCTCCCGCGCCGCCGGCCGCCCCGTCACGGTCTCCTTCACGCCCACGCTGGCCCCCATGGCCCGCGGCATCCTCACCACGGCGACGGCGCGCGTCGTCCCCGGGACGGAACCGGCGGCATTGCGCCGCGCGTGGGAGGAGGCCTACGCGGGCGAGGAGTTCGTCCACCTCCTGCCCGAGGGCCAGTGGCCGCACACCAAGCACGTCCTCGGTTCCAACCACGTCCACCTCCAGCTGGCCTACGACCGGCACGCCGGACGCGTCATCGTGGTCTGCGCCATCGACAACCTCGCCAAGGGCACCGCCGGGGGTGCCGTCCAGTCCATGAACATCGCCCTGGGCCTGCCCGAGCACACGGGCCTGCGGATCGAAGGGATGGCACCATGAGCACCCACGAGAACGACCCCGCGGCCGGGAGCCCCGGCACCAGCCCCGCGGGAGTCACCGCCGCCCGTGGATTCCGGGCCTCCGGCGTCGCCGCCGGCCTGAAGTCCACGGGCCGTCCCGACGTCGCGCTCGTCGTCAACGACGGCCCGCGGCACGACGCCGCCGCGGTCTTCACGTCCAACCGCGTGGCCGCCGCCCCCGTGCACTGGTCCCGCCAGATCGTCTCCGACGGCCGGGCCGACGCCGTCCTGCTCAACTCGGGAGGGGCCAACGCCTGCACCGGGCCGGAGGGCTTCCAGAACACGCACGCGAGCGCGGAGCACACGGCCGGCCTTCTCGGCGTCTCCGCGGGCGACGTCGTCGTCTGCTCCACGGGACTGATCGGGGTGCAGCTGCCCATGGACCGCCTCCTGCCGGGCGTCGACGCGGCCGTGGCCGCGCTCGGCGACGGGCGCGGGGCCGGGGCCGGCGCCGCCGAGGCCATCATGACGACCGACTCGGTCCCGAAGGAGTCCGGGTTCGCCGGATCGGGCTACGTCATCGGCGGGATGGCCAAGGGGGCGGGAATGCTCGCGCCCGGCCTCGCGACGATGCTCGTCGTCGTCACGACCGACGCCGTGATGGAGCCCGCCATGCTCGATGCCGCCCTGCGCGCCGCGACGCGCGTCAGCTTCGACCGCGCCGACTCGGACGGCTGCATGTCCACCAACGACACGGTCGTCCTCCTGGCCTCCGGGGCCTCCGGGACGGCGCCGGATCCGGAGGAGTTCACGGCCGGGCTCACGGCCGTGTGCACCGATCTGGCGCTCCAGCTCATCCACGACGCCGAGGGGGCCGAGCACACCATCACGATCCGCACGTTCAACGCCGCGAGCGAGGAGGACGCCGAGGAGGTCGGCCGGGCCGTGGCCCGCTCGAACCTCTTCAAGGCCGCGATCTTCGGCAGGGACCCCAATTGGGGCCGCGTCCTCTCCGCGGTCGGCACCACTCAGGCGGCCTTCGAGGCGGACCGGCTCAACGTCGCCATCAACGGCGTGCAGATCTGCCGGAACGGCGGGATCGGCGAGGACCGCTCGCTCGTCTCCCTCGAGGACCGCGCGGTCCTGGTCGAGATCGACCTCGCCGCCGGGGACGCCGAGGCGAGCCTCTGGACCAACGACCTCACGCACGACTACGTGCACGAGAACTCCGCCTACAGCAGCTAGGACGCCCTGATGGACACTGCGGAAACGACCCGGGCCGACGCCCAACGCAAGGCGGAGGCCCTCATCGAGGCCCTGCCCTGGATCCAGCGCTTCGCCGGCACCACGATGGTGGTCAAGTACGGCGGCAACGCCATGGTGAACGAGGAGCTGCGCCGCGCGTTCGCCGAGGACATCGTCTTCCTCCACCACGCCGGGATCCACCCCGTCGTCGTGCACGGCGGCGGGCCGCAGATCAACGGGATGCTCGCCCGGCTGGGGATCGAGTCGGAGTTCCGGGGCGGGCTGCGCGTGACGACCCCCGAGGCCATGGACATCGTCCGCATGGTGCTCACGGGCCAGGTGGGGCGCGAGCTCGTCGGCCTCGTGAACTCGCACGGCCCCTACGCCGTCGGCCTCTCCGGCGAGGACGCGGGGCTGCTGCGCGCCGAGCGCACCGGGACCGTGGTCGACGGCGAGGAAGTCGACCTCGGGCTCGTCGGAGAGGTGACGGGCGTCGAGCCGCGGGCCATCCTGGACCTCATCGGCGCCGGGCGGATCCCCGTGATCTCCACGGTCGCCCCGGAGGTCGGCCCCGGAGGCGAGCCGACCGGCGTCGTCCTGAACGTCAACGCCGACACCGCGGCCGCCGCCCTCGCGGCCGCGCTGGGCGCCTCCAAGCTCGTCATCCTCACCGACGTCGAGGGGCTCTACGCCGACTGGCCGGACAAGTCCTCGCTCATCTCCTCGCTCACGGCCGACGAGCTGCGCGCCATGCTCGGCTCCCTCGAGTCCGGGATGATCCCCAAGATGGCGGCGTGCCTCGCCGCGGTCGACGCGGGTGTCGAGCGCGCCCACATCGTCGACGGGCGCCAGCCGCACTCGATGCTCCTGGAGGTCTTCACCTCCGCCGGCGTCGGCACCCAGGTGGTTCCGGGAGGCGCGGCATGAGCGCGGGCACGGAGGGAACGACGCCGGGGCGGGACGCCGGCGCGCAGGGCGCCGTGGGTGCCCCGGGGGAGGCCGGGGGACCGGCCCGGGCAGGGACCGCGGGTGCGGCCGACGGGCTGGCGGGCACCCTCGAGGGGCTGCGCAACGCGGAGCTCCTGGGGCGCTACGAGGGCTCGCTGCTGGGGGTCTTCGGCACGCCGCAGCGCGTGCTCGTCCGCGGCTCGGGCTGTACCGTCTGGGACGCCGACGGCAAGGAGTACCTCGACCTGCTCGGGGGCATCGCCGTCAACGCGCTCGGGCACGCGCACCCGTTGCTGACGAGCGTCGTCTCGAGCCAGCTCGCCACGCTCGGCCACGTCTCCAACTTCTTCACGAGCCCGCCCCAGATCGCGCTCGCCGAGAAGCTCCTCGAACTCGCCCAGGCGCCGGCGGGCTCGCGCGTGTTCTTCGCGAACTCCGGGACCGAGGCCAACGAGGCCGCCTTCAAGCTGGCCCGGCGCAACGGCGGGGGAGCGGGAGGGAGCCGGACCCGGATCATCGCGCTCGAGAACGCCTTCCACGGGCGCAGCCTCGGTGCCCTCGCCCTGACTTGGAAAAAGGCCTACCGCGAGCCCTTCGAGCCGTTGCCCGGCGGCGTGGAATGGGTTCCGGCCGGCGACGTCGAGGCGCTGCGCGCCGCCGTCGACGAGACGGTGGCCGCCGTGTTCATCGAGCCCGTGCAGGGCGAGGCCGGCGTCCACGGCTTCCCGCCCGGTTACCTTGAGCAGGCGCGCGCCATCACGCGCGAGGCCGGCGCGCTCCTGGTCTTCGACGAGGTCCAGACGGGGATCGGCCGCACGGGACGCTGGTTCGCCTCCGAGGGCGTGCTCCCGGACGCGATGAGCCTGGCCAAGGGCCTCGGCGGCGGGTTCCCGATCGGCGCCCTGATCACCTTCGGCGAGCACGCCTCCTCGCTGCTCGGGCCGGGCCAGCACGGGACGACGTTCGGCGGGAACCCCGCCGCCACCGCCGCCGCCCTCGCGACCCTGCACGTCATCGAGTCGCAGGGGATCCTCGAGCACGTGGAGCGGACGGGACGGGCCACGGCCCGGATGCTCGGCGCGCTCGACTGCGTCGAGTCCGTGCGAGCCCACGGCCTGCTGATCGGCTTCGACCTGGCCTCGGGCTCCGCTCCCGCCGTCGTCCGCCACGCCCTCGAGGCCGGATTCATCGTCAACGCGCCCGGCGAGCGGACCCTGCGCCTGGCCCCGCCCCTTGTCGTGACCGAGGAGCAGCTCGGCCGCTTCGCCGACGCGCTCCCCGCCATCCACGCCGCCGCACTCCAGGAGGAGAACGCATGAGCACCCCGACCGTCCGCCACTTCCTCGCCGACACCGACCTGAGCCCGGCCGAGCAGGCCGAGGTCCTCGACCTGGCCGCCGCGATGAAGGCCGACCGCTACGGCTGGCGCCCCTACGCGGGCCCGCAGACCGTCGCGGTCTTCTTCGACAAGACCTCGACCCGCACGCGCGTCTCCTTCGCCGCGGGCATCGCCGAGCTGGGCGGCACGGCGCTCATCGTCAACCCGGGGGAGTCCCAGCTGGGCCACAAGGAATCGGTCGCCGACTCCGCGCGGGTCCTCGAGCGCATGGTCTCCACGATCGTCTGGCGGACCTACGCGCAGTCCGGGCTGGAGGAGATGGCCGCGAACTCCCGCGTTCCCGTGGTCAACGCGCTCTCCGACGACTACCACCCCTGCCAGCTGCTGGCCGACCTGCTGACGATCCGCGAGCACAAGGGGCGCACCGAGGGGCTCGTCCTGGCGTACCTCGGCGACGCGGCGAACAACATGGCGAACTCCTACCTGCTCGCCTGTGCGACCGCCGGCATGCACGTGCGCGTTGCCGGGCCCGAGGGCTACCAGCCGGATCCGGCCGTGGTGGCCGCCGCCGAGGAGCGCGCCGCCGCCACGGGCGGCTCGGTCCTCGTCACGGCCGACGCCGGGGCCGCGCTCGCCGGCGCGGACGTCGTGGTCACCGACACCTGGGTGTCCATGGGGCAGGAAGAGGAGAAGGCGCAGCGCCAGCTCCTGTTCCGCGACTACGCGGTCGACGCGGCGGCCATGGCCCTGGCGGCGCCCGACGCCGTGTTCCTGCACTGCCTGCCGGCCTACCGGGGCTACGAGGTCTCCGCCGAGGTCATCGACGGGCCGCAGTCCGTCGTCTTCGACGAGGCGGAGAACCGGCTCCACGCCCAGAAGGCCCTCATGGCCTGGCTCATGGAACGCTCCGGGCTGGCCGACGGCGCGGGCCGGGTCCGATGAGCACCCAGGCGTCGCAGCCCTCGACGAAGACGGCGCGCCAGGCCCGGATCAAGGCGATCCTGGGCACGGAGTCCGTGCGCTCGCAGGCGGAGCTCGCCGTGCTGCTGGCCGGCGAGGGCGTCCAGGTGACCCAGGCGACGCTGTCCCGGGACCTCGTCGAGCTGGGGGCCATCCGGGTCCGCGGCGTCGACGGGGGGCTCGTCTACGCCGTGCGGGCGGAGGGAGGGGACCCGACGCCGAGGACCGGGCTGAGCCAGGAGGTGCTGGATGCGCGGCTGGCCAAGCTCTGCGCCGAGCTGCTCGTCACCGCGGAGGCCTCGGGCAACCTCGTCGTCCTGCGCACGCCGCCCGGAGCGGCGAACTTCCTGGCCCTGGCGATCGACCATTCCGTCCTGCCCGACGTGCTCGGGACGATCGCCGGCGACGACACCGTCGTGCTCGTGACCCGGGACCCCGCCGGAGGCGAGGAGGTCGCCGCGCGCTTCCTGGAGCTCGCGGACCCGCAGTAGGGCGGCCGCCTTGCACGTCATGCATAAGTATGTAGACTTGTGAATAACATTCACTCCCCGATTCCGCCGCGCCGGCGTATCCGGCACCCAAGGAGCACACCGTGACCGAACGCATCGTCCTCGCCTACTCGGGCGGCCTGGACACCTCCGTCGCGATCGGCTGGATCGCCGACGCCACCGGCGCAGAGGTCGTCGCCGTCGCCGTCGACGTGGGCCAGGGCGGGGAATCGCTCGAGACGATCCGCGAGCGGGCGCTCGGCTGCGGCGCCGTCGAGGCCCACGTCGTGGACGCGCGCGACGAGTTCGCGGACGAGTACTGCATGCCCACGCTCAAGGCCGGGGCGCTGTACCAGAACCACTACCCGCTGATCTCGGCGATCTCCCGCCCCGTCATCGCCAGGCACCTCGTGGCGGCGGCACGGCGCTTCGGCGCGGGCACCGTCGCCCACGGCTGCACGGGCAAGGGCAACGACCAGGTCCGCTTCGAGGTCGGCATCCAGACCCTGGGCCCGGAGCTGAAGTGCATCGCGCCCGTGCGGGACCTGGCCCTGACGCGCGACAAGGCCATCGCCTACGCGGAGGCCAAGGGCCTGCCGATCGAGACCACCAAGAAGAACCCGTACTCGATCGACCAGAACGTCTGGGGCCGGGCCATCGAGACCGGATACCTCGAGGACCTCTGGAACGCGCCCACCAAGGACATCTACGCCTACACCGACTCCCCGGAGTTCCCGCCCGCCCCCGACGAGGTGCTGATCAGCTTCCGGGAGGGCATCCCCGTCTCCCTCGACGGCGTCCCCGTCACCCCGCTCCAGGCCATCGAGCAGCTCAACCGCCGCGCCGGCGCGCAGGGCGTCGGCCGCATCGACGTCGTCGAGGACCGGCTCGTCGGCATCAAGTCCCGCGAGATCTACGAGGCGCCCGGGGCCATGGCGCTCATGGAGGCGCACAAGCACCTCGAGAACGTCACGGTGGAGCGGGAGCAGGCCCGGTTCAAGGCCACGGTCTCGCAGCGCTGGAGCGAGCTGGTCTACGACGGCCAGTGGTTCTCCCCGCTGAAGCGCTCGCTCGACGCCTTCATCGACGACACCCAGCGCCACGTCTCCGGCGACATCCGCATGGAGCTGCACGCCGGGCGCGCCACGGTCACGGGGCGCCGCGGCGACGCGGGGCTCTACCGCTTCGACCTGGCCACCTATGACACGGGGGACGCGTTCGACCAGTCGAGCGCCCGCGGCTTCATCGACATCTTCGGCCTGACGTCCAAGGTCGCCACCGAGCGCGACGAGCGCCTGAACCTGGAGGTCGCCCGATGAGCGCCAAGGACTCCGCAACCAACGAGGGCTCGCTCTGGGGCGGCCGCTTCGCAGGCGGTCCCGCCGACGCGCTCGCGGCCCTGAGCAAGTCGACGCACTTCGACTGGCGGCTGGCCCGCTACGACATCGCCGGCTCCAGGGCCCACGCCCGCGTCCTGCACACGGCGGGCCTCCTCGACGAGGCGGAGCTGCGGGACATGCTCGCGGCGCTCGGGCGGCTCGAGGAGGACGTCGTCTCCGGCGCCTACACGGCCGCGCCCTCGGATGAGGACGTGCACGGATCCCTCGAGCGCGGGTTGATCGAACGCGCCGGACCGGAGCTGGGAGGCAAGTTGCGCGCGGGGCGCTCCCGCAACGACCAGATCGCGACCCTGGGCCGGATGTTCCTGCGCGAGAACGCCCGGCTCATCGCCCGCGGCGTGCTGTCCGTCGTCGACGCGCTCGTCGCCCAGGCCCAGGCCCACCCGGAGGCCGCGATGCCGGGCCGCACGCACCTGCAGCACGCCCAGCCCGTGCTCCTCTCCCACCACCTGCTGGCCCACGCCTGGGCGCTGCTGCGCGACGTGCAGCGGCTCGCCGACTGGGACCGGCGCGCCGCCGTCTCCCCCTACGGGTCCGGCGCCCTCGCCGGCTCGTCGCTCGGGCTGGATCCGGAGGCCGTCGCCGCCGAGCTCGGATTCGACTCGGCCGTCTGGAACTCGATCGACGGCACCGCGAGCCGGGACGTGTTCGCCGAGTTCGCATGGGTCGCGGCGATGATCGGCGTCGACCTCTCCCGGATCTCCGAGGAGGTCATCCTCTGGGCCACGAAGGAGTTCTCCTTCGTCACCCTCGATGACGCCTATTCGACGGGCTCCTCGATCATGCCGCAGAAGAAGAACCCCGATGTCGCCGAGCTCGCCCGCGGCAAGGCGGGGCGCCTCATCGGCGACCTGACCGGGCTCCTGGCCACGCTCAAGGGGCTCCCGCTCGCCTACAACCGCGACCTGCAGGAGGACAAGGAACCGGTGTTCGACGCCGTCGACACCCTCGAGCTGCTGCTGCCCGCGGTCGCGGGGATGGTCGCGACGCTGAAGTTCAACACGGATCGGATGGCGGAGCTCGCACCGCTCGGCTTCGCCCTGGCCACGGACATCGCCGAGTGGCTCGTCCGCCAGGGCGTGCCGTTCCGCGACGCGCACGAGCTCTCGGGGGCGGCCGTGAAGCTCGCGGAGTCCCGCGGCGTCGAGCTGTGGGACCTGGGCGACGAGGACTTCGCTGGCATCTCGCCCGCGCTGACCCCCGAGGTCCGCAGCGTCCTGAGCACGGCCGGTTCCCTCGCCTCGCGCAACGCCCAGGGCGGCACGGCGCCGGAAGCGGTGGCCCGCCAGCTCGGGGCCCTGCGCGTCCAGCTGGCGGCCGCCCGGGACTACGCGGGCTGAGCCACGCTTCCCGGAACCGCCGCGCAACTGCTGGCGCGCCCCGCCGTCGTCCTGGCTCCGCTCCTGCTCGGGGCGGAGCTCCAGACGGGCCGGGGCGCCCGGGCCGTGCGCCTGCGGATCACGGAAGTGGAGGCCTACGAGGGCGCCGCTGATCCCGGATCCCACGGCTACCGCGGGCGCACGGAGCGGAACCGGTCCCTCTTCGGCCCGCCGGGCACGCTGTACGTCTACCTCAGCTACGGGATGCACTTCTGCGCGAACCTGGTCTGCGGGGACGACGGCGCCGCCTCGGCCGTGCTCCTGCGCGGCGGCGAGGTGCTGGACGGGATCCGAGCCGCCCGACGGCGCCGTGGCGGTGTTGCGGAGGGCCCGGGACTCGCGAACGGGCCCGCGAAGCTCGCGCAGGCCCTGGGGCTCGACCTGGCCTGGGACGGCGCGCCCGTGGACCTCGCGCGGCCCGAACCCGCAGCCGACCCGGGGCGGGAAGCAGGGCGGCGGAGCCTGCGGCCCGGTCCTGCCGAGTCCGGACGGCGGTTGCTCCTCTCCGGCGTCGCCGACGCCCCTCCGGACCGTTTGCGCACGGGACCGAGGGTCGGGGTCTCCGGGGCCGGGGGCACCGACGCGTACCCGTGGCGCTTCTGGCTCGACGGCGAGCCCACGGTCTCCCGCTACCGGGCGGCGAAGGCCTCCCGGGGCGCCGCCGGGACGGTCGGGGGACGGGCCACGGGGCCGATAGAGTAGTGGGGTGAATCCGAGCCCAGAGCCCATCGAATCGCTCCTGGACCGTCTGAGCGCCGTCGTCCCGGACCACCCCGTTCCCGGGGTCTCCTTCAAGGACCTGACCCCCGTCTTCGCAGACCCCCACGGCCTGCGCCGGGTCGTCGACGAGGTCGTCGCCCCCTTCGCCGGCTCGTACGACGTCGTGGCTGGGCTCGAGGCCCGCGGCTTCATCCTGGCCGCCGCGGCCGCCTATGCGCAGGGGACCGGCATGATCACCATCCGCAAGAAGGGCAGGCTCCCGCGGGCCGTCTACTCCGACGACTACACGCTCGAGTACGGCAGCGCGACGCTCGAGATCCACCGCGGCGACCTGGCCCCCGGCAGCCGCGTCCTGGTCCTCGACGACGTCCTGGCCACGGGCGGAACCGTCGGCTCCGCCTGCCGGCTCGTCGAACGCGCCGGGGGAACCGTCGCGGGCGTCGGGGTCGTCCTCGAGCTGCCCGCGCTCGGCGGGCGGCGGGCCCTGGCCGGCCGCCGCATCCACGCGCTGCAGCAGGCCTGAGAACACGGAGTAGACTTGTCTGTCCGCCGAACCGCTGGAGGAGCATCCATGCCAGAGTCACCGTCCCCCGTGACGGAGCTGGAACTCGAGCGCAGCTATGTCGCCGGGCTCTACGAGCGCCTCGACGAGCTGCGCGAGGAGAAGACGCGCCAACTGGCCCGCGTCCGCCGCGGCGGGGCGGTCGGATCACTGCAGAACGTGTCCGAACGGGACGCCTTCGCGACGATGTACGAGGACCGCCTCGCCCAGCTCAACGCCGTCGAGGACCGGCTGGTCTTCGGCCGGCTCGACCTCGAGGGCGCCAACGGGGCCTCCGGCCATGGCAACGGCGACGACGCCGGCGCCTCGGCCACGACGCGCTATATCGGCAGGATCGGCCTGACCGACCGCGAGCAGTCACGGCTCATGATCGACTGGCGCGCGCCCGAGGCCGGCGCCTTCTACCAGGCGACGGCGTTCGAGCGCCATGGAGTGCGCCGCCGGCGCCACCTGATCCTCAAGGGACGCAACGTCGTCGCCCTCGAGGACGACGTCCTCGACCCGGAACTGCTGAGCGAGCAGGCCGAGCACCAGGGGGAGGGGGCCCTGCTGGCCGCCCTGCGCTCCAAGCGCACGGGCCGGATGGCCGACATCGTCTCCACCATCCAGGCGGAACAGGACCGCATCATCCGCTCGGAGCTGGCCGGGGTCCTCGTGGTCCAGGGCGGGCCGGGAACGGGCAAGACCGCCGTCGCGCTGCACCGCGCCGCGTTCCTGCTGTACCAGCACCGGGAGCGGCTCAAGTCCGCGGGCGTGCTCCTCGTGGGTCCGTCGTCGTCCTTCATGCGCTACATCGAGCGCGTGCTGCCCTCCCTGGGCGAGACCGGCGTCGTCATGGCGAGCCTGGGGCGGCTCATGCCCGGCATCCGGGCCGTGCCCGAGCCGGGCCGCGAGGCCGCGCGGATCAAGGGGCGGATCGGGATGGCCGACGTCGTCGCGCGCGCCGTGGCCAACCGGCAGCGGCTGCCCGACGGCGACCGCCGGGTCGTCGTCGAAGGGACGCCGCTCGTCCTCACGCCGCGGCAGGTCCGGCGGGCCCGGGACAAGGCGCGGGCCACGCACAAGCCCCACAACGAGGCTCGCACGACGTTCGTGAAGATCCTGGTCCGAGAGCTCGCCGAGCAGCTGCGGGACAAGCTCGAGGAGTCCTCGGGGACGGGCAACTCCGTCGACCGCGCGTACCTGTCCGAGGACGTCCGCTCCTCCCGCGACGTGCGCATCGCCCTGAACCTGTGCTGGCTCCCCATGACGCCCGAGAAGCTCATCGCCGAGCTGTACGCCAAGCCGGAGCTGCTCGCCGCCGTCGCACCGGAGCTCTCGGCGACCGAGCGCGCCGCGCTGCGCCGGGACCCCGGCGCGCCGTGGACCGAGGCCGACGTGCCCCTGCTCGACGAGGCCGCCGAGCTGCTCGGTGAGCTGGACGCCTCGGCCGGGCGCGACGCCGCCCAGCGCGAGGCCGAGCACCAGCGCGACGTGGCGAACGCGACCCAGGCCCTCGAGAACGTCGACTCAGCCCTGCGCGAGATCGGCGTGGACGGCATCCTCGACGCCGAGGACCTCGCCGCGATGAACCAGGAGGGCGAGACCGTGCTGACCGCGGCGGAGCGCGCCTCCCAGGACCGCAACTGGGCCTACGGACACGTCGTGGTCGACGAGGCGCAGGAGCTCTCGCCCATGCAGTGGCGCCTGCTGATGCGCCGTTGCCCGCTCAAGTCGTTCACCGTCGTCGGCGACATCGCCCAGGCGTCCTCCGCCGCGAGCGCCACGAGCTGGGCGCAGGCCATGGCGCCGTTCGTGGGGGAGCGGTTCACGCTCGAGGAGCTGACCGTGAACTACCGGACGCCCACGCAGATCGCCGAGGCCGCGGCACGGATGGCCCAGGCGGCCGGCCTCGTCGTCTCGACGCCCAAGGCGGTGCGCGAAGGGCGCTGGGCGCCGGTCGTCGACCGGGTCCCCGCAGACGGCCTGCGCGCCGCGCTCGCGGCGGCGCTGCCCGAGGAGGTCGGCTTCGCCGAGGGCGGGCTCACGGCCGTCATCGCGCCGGCGTCCCGCTTGCGCGGGGCCCGTGCGACCGCCGTCGAACTCTACGGCCGCCGCGTGGGCACGGGCTCCGGGGGGCTCGAACAGGACATCGTCGTCACGACGGCGCAGGAGGCGAAGGGGCTCGAGTTCGACGTCGTCCTGCTGCTGGAACCGGACGAGCTGATCGCCGAGGCCGACGGAGGGTTCGGCGACCTCTACGTCGCGATGACCCGCGCCACGCAGCGGCTGCGGATCCTCGCCGAGGGGCGCGTCCCCGACGGCATCGTCGCGGACTGACGGCCGGGCCCTCCCTGCTGCTAGGTTTAAGGGCGTGTCATTGAGCGAGCAGAACCCCGCCCTCGCGGGGCAGAAGAACGATCCCGCCTTCCCCAACATCTGGCAGGAGCTGAAGTGGCGTGGCCTGGTCCACGTGTCCACGGACGAGGCCGCGCTGGAGGAACTGCTCGCGGGGGATCCCATCACCTATTACTGCGGCTTCGACCCGACGGCGCCGTCGCTGCACCTCGGGAACCTGGTCCAGTTGCTGAACATGCGCCGGCTGCAGCTGGCCGGGCACCGGCCGCTCGGGCTGGTCGGCGGATCGACCGGACTGATCGGTGACCCCCGGCAGACCGCCGAGCGCGTGCTGAACACCAAGGAGACGGTCGCCGAGTGGGTCGCCAAGCTCCAGGACCAGGTCTCGGCCTTCCTCTCCTTCGAGGGGGACAACGCGGCGCGGATGGTCAACAACCTCGACTGGACCGCGCGGCTGTCCGCCATCGACTTCCTGCGCGACATCGGGAAGTTCTTCCGCGTCGGCACGATGATCAAGAAGGAGACGGTCGCCGCTCGCCTGAACTCGGACGAGGGCATCAGCTACACCGAGTTCAGCTACCAGGTCCTGCAGGGCTACGACTACCTGCAGCTGCACCGCGACTACGGCTGCGTCCTGCAGACCGGCGGCTCGGACCAGTGGGGAAACCTGACCAGCGGCACGGACCTGATCCGGAAGGTCGAGGCCACGTCGGTGCACGCCTACGGCACTCCGCTGATCACCAACTCCGACGGCTCGAAGTTCGGCAAGAGCGAGGGCAACGCCATCTGGCTCGACCCGGAGATGTGCAGTCCCTACGCGTTCTACCAGTTCTGGCTCAACACGGCCGACGCCGACGTGGTCGACCGCTTGAAGGTCTTCACCTTCCTGGACCGGGCGGAGATCGAGGCGCTCGCCGCCGAGGTCGCCGAGCGGCCGTTCGCCCGCAAGGCCCAGAAGGAGCTGGCCTACAACGTCACCTCCCTCGTCCACGGTGTCGAGGCGACGGAGAAGGTCATCGCCGCATCCGCTGCCCTGTTCGGCCAGGGCGTGCTCTCCGAACTCGACGAGGCGACCCTGCGGGCTGCCACGTCCGAACTCCCGAGCGCCGAGGTCGCTGCCGGCGGGCTCGGCATCGTCGACCTGCTCTTGGCGTCGGGGCTCTCCGAGTCCAAGTCCGCTGCCCGCCGCACCGTCGGCGAGGGCGGGGCGTACGTCAACAACCGCAAGATCGACGACACCGAGGCCGTGATCACTGCGGACGAGCTGCTCCATGGCCGCTACCTTCTGCTGCGTCGTGGCAAGAAGAACCTGGCCATGGTCGAGGTCGCCGGCTGAGTCGGGACGCGATCCGAGGCCAAGGGCCCGGTCCAGGTGTGAGCCACCTGGACCGGGCCCTTCTTCGTGGGGGCCTCACGTGGACCGTCGGAGCAGCGCCGGATGCGGCCCTATGGCGCCGGCCGTTACCCCCTGGATCAGCGTCGTGGTGGGGATCGCGGGCGCGACACGCCCGGGCGTCATCGTCGATTTGTGGGGCCGCTCCGTCCCGTGTATTGTTTTCTGAGTCGCCGGGACGAGGACAGCGGAAACGCTGAAGATCGCGAGGCGGCCAACCCCCTTCCACTCGGACAGAATCCGGACGCTTTGAAGCGCCCGGCGACGACGAGCGGGAGGATCCCGGTTCCCGGGCCAGATCGAGTAAACACCGATTTGACACCGAGGAAAAGGGAGAATAAATTAGGAATATCGCTACGGAAGAAAAGCGAAAGAATACGAATTCTTTCAGGATTCAATCGCTCGGAACCGTAAGCAGCCTGTTGTTTGAGAACTCAATAGTGTGCCATGTTTGTTGACACCGATTTTTGTATTGGTGAATGGCTTTTCTGGTGCCACCCCCGTGGTGCTGGGAGGGTTTTTTGCCGGGATTTTTTGACTTGGTGCAGCTGGGTCCGCATTTTCCTGTGGGTTTGGTTGTGTCTGTATTTTTTTACGGAGAGTTTGATCCTGGCTCAGGATGAACGCTGGCGGCGTGCTTAACACATGCAAGTCGAACGATGATGCCCAGCTTGCTGGGTGGATTAGTGGCGAACGGGTGAGTAACACGTGAGCAACCTGCCCCCGACTCTGGGATAAGCCTGGGAAACTGGGTCTAATACCGGATATGACCGGCCACCGCATGGTGTGTTGGTGGAAAGATTCATTGGTTGGGGATGGGCTCGCGGCCTATCAGCTTGTTGGTGGGGTAATGGCCTACCAAGGCGACGACGGGTAGCCGGCCTGAGAGGGTGACCGGCCACACTGGGACTGAGACACGGCCCAGACTCCTACGGGAGGCAGCAGTGGGGAATATTGCACAATGGGCGCAAGCCTGATGCAGCGACGCCGCGTGAGGGATGACGGCCTTCGGGTTGTAAACCTCTTTCAGTAGGGAAGAAGCGCAAGTGACGGTACCTGCAGAAGAAGCGCCGGCTAACTACGTGCCAGCAGCCGCGGTAATACGTAGGGCGCGAGCGTTATCCGGAATTATTGGGCGTAAAGAGCTCGTAGGCGGTTTGTCGCGTCTGCCGTGAAAGTCCGGGGCTCAACCCCGGATCTGCGGTGGGTACGGGCAGGCTAGAGTGCTGTAGGGGAGACTGGAATTCCTGGTGTAGCGGTGAAATGCGCAGATATCAGGAGGAACACCGATGGCGAAGGCAGGTCTCTGGGCAGTAACTGACGCTGAGGAGCGAAAGCATGGGGAGCGAACAGGATTAGATACCCTGGTAGTCCATGCCGTAAACGTTGGGCACTAGATGTGGGGGACATTCCACGTTTTCCGCGTCGTAGCTAACGCATTAAGTGCCCCGCCTGGGGAGTACGGCCGCAAGGCTAAAACTCAAAGGAATTGACGGGGGCCCGCACAAGCGGCGGAGCATGCGGATTAATTCGATGCAACGCGAAGAACCTTACCAAGGCTTGACATGGGCCGGACCGGGCTGGAAACAGTCCTTCCCCTTTGGGGCCGGTTCACAGGTGGTGCATGGTTGTCGTCAGCTCGTGTCGTGAGATGTTGGGTTAAGTCCCGCAACGAGCGCAACCCTCGTTCCATGTTGCCAGCGGGTTATGCCGGGGACTCATGGGAGACTGCCGGGGTCAACTCGGAGGAAGGTGGGGACGACGTCAAATCATCATGCCCCTTATGTCTTGGGCTTCACGCATGCTACAATGGCCGGTACAAAGGGTTGCGATACTGTGAGGTGGAGCTAATCCCAAAAAGCCGGTCTCAGTTCGGATTGGGGTCTGCAACTCGACCCCATGAAGTCGGAGTCGCTAGTAATCGCAGATCAGCAACGCTGCGGTGAATACGTTCCCGGGCCTTGTACACACCGCCCGTCAAGTCACGAAAGTTGGTAACACCCGAAGCCGGTGGCCCAACCCCTTGTGGGAGGGAGCCGTCGAAGGTGGGACCGGCGATTGGGACTAAGTCGTAACAAGGTAGCCGTACCGGAAGGTGCGGCTGGATCACCTCCTTTCTAAGGAGCAGCTAGCACTTGTCCGCCGGGGATGCATGTCCTTTGGTGGTGGTGTTCAGTGTTTGCCCGTTGCCGCCACGGATGTTGGTGGGCGGGCGCTCATGGGTGGAATGTCGATGAATCGTGGCCTGGGATCTTGCTGGTCCCCTGTTCGTGAGTACGCCTGGTCCGTGTGCCCCCTTTTTGTGGGGTGTGTGGGTGGGGTGGGAAAGCGGTGGGGGGTTGGTGGTCTCGGGTCCATGGCACACTGTTGGGCCCTGAAGCAACAGGCGCCCTGCCTGAGCCGGTGTTCGTGCCGGGGGGTGGGTGGTTGTTGTTTTCCCGCGCATGGCCTAAGCCGGCCCCGTATCGTCCTTGTTTCCCAGTGTTGTGCTGGTGTTGCGGGGGTGGGGGGTTGGTGGTGGGTGTGATGGGGGTTGTTGTTTGGGAACTGCATAGTGGACGCGAGCATCTTGTATGCCATCGCCTTCGGGGTTTTGTCCCTGTGGGTGGTGGAGTGCAATAGCAATTTCTTTGATGATGGAAGACCCTGTCCGCCCCGGTGTGGGTGGGCGTGGTTTTCTCGATTGTTCGTAAGTAAGTGCTCTTGCTTGGCCTGTTTGTGGTCAAGTTTTCAAGGGCGCACGGTGGATGCCTTGGCATTGGGAGCCGAAGAAGGACGTGGGAATCTGCGATAAGCCTGGTGGAGTCGATAACCGGACGTTGAGGCCAGGATTTCCGAATGGGGAAACCCCGCACAGCGCGCGAGTGTCTGTGTGACCGGCAGCTGAACACATAGGCTGTCCGGGGGGAACGCGGGGAAGTGAAACATCTCAGTACCCGCAGGAAGAGAAAACAACAGTGATTCCGTGAGTAGTGGCGAGCGAAAGCGGATGGGGCTAAACCGGTCCATGTGTGATAGCCGGCGGGCGTTGCATGGCCGGGGTCGTGGGACCATCCATACCAGTTCTGCCGGGCTGGTGGGGCGAGGTGCGGGCGTATAGGCGAACCGGTTTGAAGGCCGGACCAGAGGGGGTGTGAGTCCCGTAGCCGTAATGCGTTCCGCCGTCCTGTGGTGGCATCCCAAGTAGTACGGGGCCCGAGAAATCCCGTGCGAATCCGCCAGGACCACCTGGTAAGCCTGAATACTACCCAATGACCGATAGCGGACAAGTACCGTGAGGGAAAGGTGAAAAGTACCCCGGGAGGGGAGTGAAACAGTACCTGAAACCGTGTGCCTACAATCCGTCGGAGCCTCCTTGTTGGGGTGACGGCGTGCCTTTTGAAGAATGAGCCTGCGAGTTAGTGCTGTGTCGCGAGGTTAACCCGTGTGGGGGAGCCGTAGCGAAAGCGAGTCTGAATAGGGCGATTCAGTGGCACGGTCTAGACCCGAAGCGGAGTGATCTACCCATGGCCAGGTTGAAGCGCGTGTAAGAGCGCGTGGAGGACCGAACCCACTTCAGTTGAAAATGGAGGGGATGAGCTGTGGGTAGGGGTGAAAGGCCAATCAAACTCCGTGATAGCTGGTTCTCCCCGAAATGCATTTAGGTGCAGCGTTGCGTGTTTCTTGCCGGAGGTAGAGCTACTGGATGGCCGATGGGCCCGACCAGGTTACTGACGTCAGCCAAACTCCGAATGCCGGTAAGTCAGAGCGCAGCAGTGAGACCGTGGGGGATAAGCTTCATGGTCGAGAGGGAAACAGCCCAGAACGCCGACTAAGGCCCCCAAGCGTGTGCTAAGTGGGAAAGGATGTGGAGTTGCCCAGACAACCAGGAGGTTGGCTTAGAAGCAGCCACCCTTGAAAGAGTGCGTAATAGCTCACTGGTCAAGTGATTCCGCGCCGACAATGTAGCGGGGCTCAAGCACACCGCCGAAGTCGCGTCATCCGGATACCAGGCAGGCCTTCGTGGTCCAGCCGTCCGGGTGGGTAGGGGAGCGTCGTGCCGGCAGTGAAGCCGCGGTGGAAACCAGTGGTGGAGCCGGCACGAGTGAGAATGCAGGCATGAGTAGCGAAAGACGGGTGGGAAACCCGTCCGCCGAATGATCAAGGGTTCCAGGGTCAAGCTAATCTGCCCTGGGTAAGTCGGGACCTAAGGCGAGGCCGACAGGCGTAGTCGATGGACAACGGGTTGATATTCCCGTACCGGTGAAGAACCGTCCCTACCGGACCGGCGATGCTAACCGCCCCAACCATCCACCGGGATCCCTTCGGGGCTCCCACCGGGTGGGCGGCGCGGGAACCGAGCCGGCGAGGTCAGCGTATTAACAGGTGTGACGCAGGAAGGTAGCCGGGCCAGGCAATGGAATCGACCTGGTCCAAGGGCGTAGGCCGGGGAATAGGCAAATCCGTTCCCCGTTACATGGCTCAGACCCGATAGGCGCCCACGTTGGTGGGTGATCCGGTGATCCTATGCTGCCAAGAAAAGCATCGGCGCGAGGTTCCAACCGCCCGTACCCCAAACCGACACAGGTGATCAGGTAGAGAATACCAAGGCGATCGAGAGAATCATGGTTAAGGAACTCGGCAAAATGCCCCCGTAACTTCGGGAGAAGGGGGGCCCCAACCCTGAGCACGCCACGCGTGTGTGAGGGGATCGGGGCCGCAGAGACCAGGGGGAAGCGACTGTTTACTAAAAACACAGGTCCGTGCGAAGTCGCAAGACGATGTATACGGACTGACTCCTGCCCGGTGCTGGAAGGTTAAGAGGACCGGTCAGCCGCAAGGCGAAGCCGGGAATTCAAGCCCCAGTAAACGGCGGTGGTAACTATAACCATCCTAAGGTAGCGAAATTCCTTGTCGGGTAAGTTCCGACCTGCACGAATGGAGTAACGACTTCCCCGCTGTCTCAACCATGAACTCGGCGAAATTGCACTACGAGTAAAGATGCTCGTTACGCGCAGCAGGACGGAAAGACCCCGAGACCTTTACTATAGTTTGGTATTGGTGTTCGGTGCGGCTTGTGTAGGATAGGTGGGAGACTGTGAAGCGGACACGCCAGTGGCCGTGGAGTCGTCGTTGAAATACCACTCTGGCCGTACCGGATTCCTAACTTCGGCCCATGATCTGGGTCAGGGACAGTGCCTGATGGGTAGTTTAACTGGGGCGGTTGCCTCCCAAAAAGTAACGGAGGCGCCCAAAGGTTCCCTCAGCCTGGTTGGCAATCAGGTGTCGAGTGTAAGTGCACAAGGGAGCTTGACTGTGAGAGCGACAGCTCGAGCAGGGACGAAAGTCGGGACTAGTGATCCGGCGGCACCTCGTGGAAGGGCCGTCGCTCAACGGATAAAAGGTACCTCGGGGATAACAGGCTGATCTTGCCCAAGAGTCCATATCGACGGCATGGTTTGGCACCTCGATGTCGGCTCGTCGCATCCTGGGGCTGGAGTAGGTCCCAAGGGTTGGGCTGTTCGCCCATTAAAGCGGTACGCGAGCTGGGTTTAGAACGTCGTGAGACAGTTCGGTCCCTATCCGCTGCGCGCGCAGGAAATTTGAGAAGGGCTGTCCTTAGTACGAGAGGACCGGGACGGACGAACCTCTGGTGTGTCAGTTGTACTGCCAAGTGCACCGCTGATTGGCTACGTTCGGATGGGATAACCGCTGAAAGCATCTAAGCGGGAAGCCCGCTTCAAGATGAGATTTCCATACCACTTGTTGGTGAGAGGCCCCCAGCCAGACCACTGGGTTGATAGGCGGGACGTGGAAGCGAGGACCAAAGACTCGTGAAGCCGACCCGTACTAATAGGCCGACAACTTACACCACAAACACCACACCACGTGTGTGGCAAGCATGCTGCGTCCACTATGCGGTACCGAAACAACAACCAGTTTCGCTACAATCAAATAGAACCACTGTCACGGAAACAACCACGTGACCCACAAGATTTCCCACCCCCACCACGGGGGTCGCGGAGCAAGGGTTACGGCGGTCATAGCGTGGGGGAAACGCCCGGTCCCATACCGAACCCGGAAGCTAAGACCCACAGCGCCGATGGTACTGCACTCGGGAGGGTGTGGGAGAGTAGGACACCGCCGGACAACCATTACCAGGACCCCCAACCTCACGGCTGGGGGTCCTGACGTTTAAGCGTCAGAATCGGGCGGAGCTCCGCTCGACTAAGATTGAATGAGTCGCAGAACGGGCCGACGGCTCGGCCCCATCAGTAACACCACCCAGGCGTGCCATCCGCGCGTCTCAGAGAGGAACGGCCACAGTGGCTGACGAGCAGCAGTCTTCCCGCGGAGATCGACCCCGCAAGCACAACAACCACGAGAAGGGCGGCGAGCGCCGCGAGGGTGGTTTCCGTGGTGGCAACGATCGCCGCGAAGGTGGCTACCAGGGCGGCCAGCGTCGTGAGGGCGGCTACCAGGGTGGTGAGCGCCGTGAAGGTGGTTTCCGCGGTGGGAACGATCGCCGTGAGGGCGGCTACCAGGGTGGTGAGCGCCGCGAGGGTGGTTTCCGTGGTGGGAACGATCGCCGTGAGGGCGGCTACCAGGGTGGTGAGCGCCGCGAGGGTGGTTTCCGTGGTGGCAACGACCGCCGTGAGGGCGGCTACCAGGGTGGTGAGCGCCGTGAAGGTGGTTTCCGTGGTGGCAACGACCGCCGTGAGGGCGGCTACCAGGGCGGCCAGCGTCGTGAGGGCGGCTACCAGGGCGGCCAGCGTCGTGAGGGTGGCTACCAGGGTGGTGAGCGCCGTGAAGGTGGTTTCCGCGGTGGTAACGACGGCCGCGAGGGTGGCTACCAGGGTGGGGACCGCCGCGAGGGTGGTTTCCGTGGTGGCAACGATCGCCGTGAGGGTGGCTCCCAGGGTGGTGCGCGTCGCGAGGGTGGTTTCCGTGGTGGCAACGATCGCCGTGAGGGCGGCTACCAGGGCGGCCAGCGTCGTGAGGGCGGCTACCAGGGTGGTGAGCGCCGTGAAGGTGGCTTCCGCGGTGGCAACGACCGCCGTGAAGGTGGTTTCCGCGGTGGCAACGACCGCCGCGAAGGTGGATACCGCGGTGGCAATGATCGACGTGAAGGTGGCTACCAGGGCGGCCAGCGTCGTGAAGGCGGATACCGCGGCGGCGACGAACGCCGGAGCGCGCCCTCCCGTGGCGCGGGCGACAAGCCCCGTGGCGGGCGCCCTGCCGATCGCGAGCAGTCCTTCCCCCGGCCGGACCGCGACGAGGCTCGCCCGCACAACCCGGCGGATCTGCGCATCGCCAACCGCGGTGACCGCGGACGTTCGCCCGAGATCGACGACGACGTCACGGGCAAGGAGCTCGACCGCATCACGAAGGCCGAGCTGCGCTACCTGGACGACAAGAACAACGAATGGGTCTCCAAGCACCTGGTGATGGCCGGGCGCCTGATCGACCTCGACCCAGAGCTCGCCTACGACCACGCCCTGGCGGCCAGCCGCCGCGGAGGCCGCGTGGCCGTCGTGCGCGAGGCCGTCGGCCTGACCGCCTACGCGGCCGGCAAGTACGCGGATGCCCTGCGGGAGTTCCGGACCTTCCGCCGCATCAGCGGATCGAACATCCACTTGCCGATCATGGCCGATTGCGAGCGCGGCCTCGGCAAGCCGGAGAAGGCCCTCGAGACGGCGCGGAGCGAGGAGGCCGCGGCCCTCGACGTTCCGGCCCGCGTCGAGATGGCGATCGTCGCCTCGGGTGCGCAGACCGATCTCGGCCATCTCGAGGAGGCCCTCGAGGAGCTGCGCATCCCGCAACTCGACATCAACCGCGCCTTCTCCTTCAGCCCGCGGCTCTTCGCGGTCTACGCCGACGCCCTCGAGGCCGTCGGCAAGGACGAGGAGGCGGCCTTGTGGCGCCGGCAGATCGTCATCGCCGAGAGCGCGCTCGGCGTGGGCGAGTTCGCGGATCCCGAGATCATGGACCTCGGGGAGGACGACGACGAGCCCGTCGAGAAGCCCCGCGCCAAGGACGTCGTCCTTCCGGCCGGCCAGGAAGAGGGCATCGACGCCGAGGACGGCCTGTACGAGGGCGCTGACGAGCAGGACGCCGGTGAGGGCGCGGACGGCGCGGACCAGGACAACTCCGGGGACATCCCCGGCGATGCCGCTGACCCCGACACGGACGCGGACGACGTGGAGTCGGACGACTTCCTCGACGCCGGCAGCGAGCTCGACGTCGACGGCAGCGCCGACGAGGCCGAGGCGCTGGACACCGGTGACGAGACGCAGGATGCCGCTGCCCGCGACGGATCGGAGCAGTAGCGCCCGATGACGACGACGCCCCTGCTGATTTCCTCCTACGACGCGGTCCTCTCCGACCTCGACGGAGTGGTCTACGCCGGCGCGGGCGCCGTGCCCGAAGCGGTGCCTGCGCTGCGCGGACTGCACGGGCACGGCGTCGCGCTCGCCTACATCACCAACAACGCGTCCCGCTCGCCCGAACAGGTCGCGGAGCACTTGTGCGGCCTGGGCGCGCCCGCGACGGCCGGCCAGGTCTTCGGCTCCGCGGCCGCGGGCAGCGAGCTCCTGGCCGGATTGATCGCACCGGGCGCGCCCGTCCTCGTGGTCGGGAGCGGATACCTGCGTTCCTGCGTCGAGTCGCGGGGCTTCCGCGTGGTGGACTCGGCGGCGGATGCGCCGGCCGCCGTCATCCAGGGCTTCGATCCCACTCTCGGCTGGACGGACCTGGCCGAGGCCGCGTACGCGATCCAGCGCGGGGCGGCGTGGGTCGCGACCAATACGGACCTGACGATTCCGCGCGCGGAGGGCATCGCCCCCGGCAACGGCTCGCTCGTCGATGCCGTCGCCAACGCGACGGGGGCCGTGCCGCTCGTCGCCGGCAAGCCCGAGCCGCTCCTGTTCGAACGCGCCGCGCGGACCCTCGGCGCGGACCGCCCGCTCGTCGTGGGCGACCGTCTGGACACCGACATCCTGGGTGGCAACCGCGCGGGCTTCGCGACGGCTTCCATCCTCACGGGCATCGACGGCACCGCCGAGATCCTGGGCGCCGCGGCCGCAGAACGCCCGAGATACATCCTCGGCAACCTGGCCGGGCTCTACGAGCCCTACCCGGCCTTGGAGCACGACGCCGGAGCCCACCGCTGCGGCGGGGCGTCGGCCCGCGTCGTCGATGGGACCGTGACGGTCGCGGGCGTCGAGGACGACCTTGACGCGTGGCGCGCCGCGTGCGCGGCGTGGTGGGCGGCCACCCCCGAGGCGGCCTCGCGCACGCGTCCGGACCTCGTGTTCTCGGGGGCGTCCGGGGGAAGCCGATGACGTCCGACCGGCCCGAGGTGCCCGAGGTCGACTGGCCCGAGGTGCCCGCCCCGACCGGCAACGCCGATGTCGACGCGGCCCTGGGCGAGCTGGGCCGGCTGCCGGGGCTGCCCGTGGGGGCGCATCAGGAGGTCTTCGAAGCCGTCCACGACGCCCTGCGGGCCGCCCTGGACGCGGACGGGGAGCGCTAGGTGGCCCGGCTGGACGCCGAACTCGTCGCGCGCGGCCTGGCGCGGTCCCGGACGCAGGCCGCCGCGCTCGTCGCCGGGGGACGGGTCCTCCTCGACGGGGCCCCGGCGGCCAAGGCGTCCCGTCCCGTCGCCGAGGGCCAACGCCTCGAGGTCCTGCCGGCGGAGGGCGCCGAGTACGTGAGCCGCGCGGGCCACAAGCTCGCCGGCGCGCTCGACGCCTTCGACGACGTCGTCGTCCGGGGCCGCCGCTGCCTCGACGCCGGCGCCTCGACGGGCGGATTCACCCAGGTGCTGCTGCTGCGCGGGGCGGCATCCGTGGCCGCCGTCGACGTCGGCCACGGCCAGCTCGTGGACGAGCTGCGCCGGGACCCGCGGGTCGACGTCCGCGAGGGCTACAACGTGCGCCATCTCGAGGCCGCCGACCTCGGTGGCCCGGTCGACCTCGTCGTGGCCGACCTCTCCTTCATTTCCCTCACCCTGGTCATGGCGCCCCTGGCCGCCGCGACGCGCCCGGGCGGCGACCTCGTCCTCATGGTCAAGCCGCAGTTCGAGGTGGGCCGCGAGAACCTCTCCCGCACCGGCGTCGTCACCGACCCGGGCTGGCGCCGCCGAGCCGTCGAAGCGGTGATCGACTCGGCCCGGAGCGCGGGCCTGGCCCTCCGCGGGCTCGCGCGCAGCCCCTTGCCGGGGCAGGACGGCAACGCCGAGTTCTTCCTCCGCCTCCGTGTCCCGGACCCCGGCGGCCCTCCACAGCCGGACGCCTTCCCCGCCGTTCTCGACGAGGTTGACTATTCTTGATCACGGGCCCGGGCATCCGGGCCACGCCCGGAACGCCGACGGAAGGAACTCATGAGAAGGATCCTCGTCCTGGCCCACACCGGACGCGAAGACTCCCTGCAGGCCACCCTCGACACGTGCCTGAGCCTGAGGGCCCACGGGCTGGTCCCGGTCATGCGCCGGCTGGAGCTGCAGAATCTGCGCAATTCCCTCGAGGCGGAGCAGCTCGAGGTCTCCGTCCTGGGCGAGGACGTCCAGCTCGACGAGATCGACCTCGGCATGGTGCTCGGCGGCGACGGCACGGTCCTGCGCTCGGCCGAACTCGTGCGCAACTCGAACGTCCCCCTGCTCGGCGTGAACCTCGGCCACGTCGGCTTCCTCGCGGAGAGCGAGCGGACCGACCTGCAGCAGACGGTCGAATGGGTCGTCAACCGCGAGTACACGGTCGAGGAACGCATGGCGATCGACGTCCAGGTCTGGTTCGGCAACCGCCGCATCGCCCACACCTGGGCGCTCAACGAGGCCGCGGTCGAGAAGGCCAACCGCGAACGCATGATCGAGGTCGTCATGGAGATCGACGGGCGCCCCATCAGCACGTTCGGCTGCGACGGCATGGTCATGGCCACGCCCACCGGCTCCACCGCCTACGCCTTCTCCGCCGGCGGCCCCGTGGTGTGGCCGGAGGTGGAGGCGCTCGTCATGGTCCCCATCAGCGCCCACGCGCTCTTCGCGAAGCCGCTCGTCGTCGCCCCGACCTCGACCATGGCCCTCGAGCTGCTGACCCGCACCGACGCCCAGGCGGTGCTCTGGTGCGACGGCCGGCGCACCGTGGACCTTCCACCCGGCTCCCGCGTCGAGGTGACGAGGTCGCCGAAGCCCGTGCGGCTGGCACGGGTGAACAAGACGCCCTTCAGTGAGCGCCTCGTCCGCAAGTTCGAGCTGCCCACGAGCGGCTGGCGCGGTCCCGTCCCGGACAAGGACCGCGAGGCCGACACGACGGCCCTGCCGCTCGTCCCGGCCCCCCTGCACGTCGTCGAACCCCGCTACCACCAGCCGCGGACGGAGGAACAGCACCCATGATCGAGGAGATCCGCATCTCGGACCTCGGCGTCATCACCGGCGCCAGCCTGCCCCTCGGCGCGGGCCTGAGCGTGGTCACGGGGGAGACCGGGGCCGGGAAGACCATGGTCGTCACGGCCCTGGGGCTCCTCCTAGGCGCCCGGGCCGACGCCGGATCCGTGCGCCACGGCGCCCGCCAGGCGGTCGCCGAGGCGAGCCTGCGCCTTCCCGCCGGCGGGTCCGTGGTCCGCCGGGCGGAGGAGGCCGGGGCGCTGGTCGACGAGGACGACGACGAAGCGGGACTGATCATCAGCCGCACCGTGGGTGCCGAGGGACGCAGCAAGGCCGCCGTCGGCGGACGGGCGGCGCCTGTCGGCCTCCTCGCGGAGCTCGGAGCCGAGCTCGTGGTGGTCCACGGGCAGACGGACCAGTTGCGGCTCAAGGAGGCCGCCGCGCAACGGGGAGCCCTCGACAAGTTCGGCGGGCGGGAGCTCGCCCGCGCCGTGGAGGACTACGGCACGGCCTTCGACCGGTGGCGCGATGTCCAGGCCGAGCTCGGGGAGCTGACGGGCCGCCAGCGCGAACGGCTGCGCGAGGCGGAGGCGCTGCAGCTCTCGCTCGAGGAAATCGACGCCGTGGACCCCGGGCCGGGGGAGGACGAGGCGCTCAAGGCGGAGTCCATGAAGCTCACGAACCTTGAGGGCCTGCGCTCCGCGGCGCTCACGGCGCAGGCGGCCGTCTCGGGAGACGACTACGCCGACGCGCCGGCGGCCACGGTGCTCGTGGAGGCGGCCCAACGATCCCTCGAGCAGGCGGGCGGGGACGATCCCGAGCTGGCCGCCCTCTCCGGGCGGTTGAAGGAGGTCGGCTACCTCTTGGCCGATGTCTCGGCCGAGCTCTCGAGCTACGCGGCCGGGCTCGACGCCGATGGGCCCGGCCGGCTCGCGGAGGTGGAGGAGCGCCGCGCCGCGCTGTCCGTGCTGGTGCGGAAGTACGCTCCGGGCATCGACGAGGTCCTCGAGTGGGCGGCGCAGGCGCGCGCCCGCCTGGGCGAACTGCAGGACGACTCCGGGCGCATCGAGGCGCTCACGGCCGAGGAGGAGCGGCTGCGGGCCGAGCTCGCGGCGCTCGGCGCCACCCTCACCGGGCTGCGGACGAGCGCGGCGGCCGAGCTCGCGGACCGGGTCACGGCCGAGCTCGCCGCCCTGGCCATGCCGGACGCCCGCTTCGTCGTGGAGGTCCTGCCCGCGGCCCAGGCGGCGCGCCACGGGGCCGACGAGGTGCGCATGCTCCTGCAGCCCCATGCGGGCAGCGCGCCCCGGCCCCTCGGCAAGGGCGCCTCCGGTGGCGAGCTCTCCCGTGTGATGCTCGCGATCGAGGTGGTCCTGGCCGCCGTGGATCCCGTCCCCACGTTCGTCTTCGACGAGGTGGACGCCGGCGTCGGCGGCAAGGCGGCCGTACAGATCGGCAAGCGGCTGGCCATGCTCGCACGGCATGTCCAGGTCATCGTCGTCACCCACTTGCCGCAGGTCGCCGCCTATGCCGACCGCCACATCCGCGTGATCAAGAGCTCGGATGCGGCCGCCGACGGGGGAGCGGGATTCACGGCGAGCGACGTGGTCCTGCTCGACGAACCGGAGCGGATCCGCGAACTGGCCAGGATGCTCGCGGGCCAGGAGGAATCGGACACGGCCCAGGCCCACGCGGGCGAGCTCCTGGAGGAGGCCCGGCAGGCCGTCTCCGCGCTCGGGTGAGGCCCCGGCGTCGTACCCCTCCAGTAGAGTGTCCCCAACCCCCGTCCGGCGAAATGATGATAGGCTCGAATTCCGTGGTGCAGCGAACTTTTTCCCGTAATTCCCGGTCCTCCGAAACTACCAAGCAGATCTTCGTCACCGGTGGCGTGGCCTCCTCCCTGGGCAAGGGACTGACGGCCTCGAGCCTCGGTCACCTGCTCCGGGCGCGCGGCCTCTCCGTCACCATGCAGAAGCTCGACCCCTACCTGAACGTCGATCCAGGGACCATGAACCCGTTCCAGCACGGCGAGGTCTTCGTCACGGACGACGGCGCCGAGACGGATCTCGACATCGGCCACTACGAGCGGTTCCTCGACGAGAACCTCGATGGCTCCGCGAACGTGACGACCGGCCAGGTCTACTCCGCGGTCATCGAGAAGGAACGCCGCGGCGACTACCTCGGCGACACCGTGCAGGTCATCCCGCACATCACCGACGAGATCAAGCGCCGCATGCGCCTCCCGGCGGAGTCCAAGAAGGCCCCCGACGTCATCATCACCGAGATCGGCGGCACGGTGGGCGACATCGAGTCGCAGCCGTTCCTCGAGGCCGCCCGCCAGGTCCGCCAGGACGTCGGCCGCGGCAACGTCTTCTTCGTCCACGTCTCCCTCGTGCCCTACATCGGCCCGTCGCAGGAGCTGAAGACCAAGCCGACCCAGCACTCGGTCGCCGCCCTGCGCTCCATCGGCATCCAGCCCGAGGCCCTCGTCATCCGCTCCGACCGCGAGATCCCCGCGGATATGCGCGAGAAGCTCGGCCGCACGTGCGACGTCGATCCGGAAGCGGTCATCAACTGCGCCGACGCGCCGAGCATCTACGACATCCCGGTCAAGATCCACGAACAGGGACTCGACGCGTACATCGTCCAGTCGCTCGGACTGAAGTTCAAGGACGTGAACTGGTCCAAGTGGAACAAGCTCCTCGACGCGGTCCACCACCCCAAGCACCACGTGGAGGTCGCGCTCGTCGGCAAGTACATCGACCTCCCCGACGCCTACCTCTCCGTGACCGAGGCGCTGCGCGCGGGCGGCTTCGCCAACAAGGCCAAGGTCGCGATCCGCTGGGTCCCGTCGGACGACTGCGCGACCCAGGAGGGCGCGGCGGCGGCGCTGGCGGGCGTCGACGCGATCTGCGTCCCCGGCGGCTTCGGCATCCGCGGCCTCGAGGGCAAGCTCGGCGCCCTGCGGTTCGCCCGCGAGAACGGGCTGCCGACGCTCGGCCTGTGCCTGGGCCTGCAGAGCATGGTCATCGAGTACGCCCGCAACGTCGCCGGACTCGCCGGGGCCTCGTCCACGGAGTTCGAGCCGGAGACCGAGTTCCCCGTGATCGCCACCATGGAGGAGCAGCTGGAGATCGTCGACGGCAAGGGCGACCTCGGCGGCACGATGCGCCTGGGACTCTACGACGCCGTCCTTGCGGACGGCTCGGTCACGGCCAGGACCTACGGCAAGGCCAAGGTCGCCGAGCGCCACCGCCACCGCTACGAGGTCAACAACGCGTTCCGCGCCCAGCTCGAGGAGCACGGGCTCGTGTTCTCCGGGACGTCGCCGGACGGCGGGCTCGTCGAGTTCGTCGAGCTTCCGGAGTCCGTCCACCCGTACTACGTCTCGACGCAGGCGCACCCCGAGCTGAGCTCCCGTCCGACGCGGCCGCACCCGCTCTTCTCGGGCCTCGTCAAGGCCGCCCTCGCCCACCAGAAGGCCGGGCGGTAGCCATGGCGTCCGGCAGCGGCGGGGTCCGTGACGAGGTCACGCCCCGCCGCGTGCTGTCCTCCCGCACCGTCTACACGGGGCGGGTCTGGGACGTCGTGCAGGACAGCTTCGAGTACCCGGCCGCCGCCGTGCCGCTCGTCCGCGACTACATCGACCACCCCGGCGCCGTCGCCGTCGTCGTCCTGGACGAGCAGGACCGCGTGCTGCTCATCAGCCAGTACCGGCACCCCGTCGGCATGACGCTGTGGGAGGTTCCCGCGGGCCTGCTCGACGTGGACGGGGAGGACCCGCAGGCCGCCGCGGCGCGCGAGCTCGCGGAAGAGGCGGACCTGACCGCGGCCCGGTGGGACGTGCTCGTGGACGTCTTCAACTCGCCGGGATCCTCCTCCGAGGCCATCCGGATCTTCCTGGCCCGCGGCGCGTCGGAGGTGCCCCTCGAGCAGCGCCACGTCCGCACCGACGAGGAAGCGGACATGGACACCGCCTGGGTCCCCCTCGACGACGCCGTGCGCGCCGTCCTCGACGGCCGCGTGCACAATCCCTCGGCCGTCGCCGGAATCCTGGCCTGCCGCGCAGCGTCCGCCGACGGCTACGCCTCGCTGCGCCCGGCCGACGCGCCGTGGGAGGCGCACCCGCGCCGGCGCACGCCGGAGACCGGCGCGCCGGCGGCACCGTGAGCACGGCCGGGGCGCCCGCCGCCCCCCGCTTCGAGCTGGGTTCGACCGGCCCCGGACGGCAGATGGCCGCCTACCTGCAGCACCTCGCCGTCGAGCGGGGCATGGCCGTGAACACCGTCGCCGCCTACCGGCGCGACCTGGTCCGCTACGCCTCCTACCTCGAGGCCCAGGGGATCCGGGACGCGTCCGCGGTGACGGAAGGGCTCCTGACGGGCTTCGCCCAGGCGCTCCGGGACGGCTCCGACGGCGGCACGCCCCTCGGTCCGCGTTCGGCGGCCCGCTGCGTGGTGGCCGTCCGCGGGCTGCACCGCTTCTGGGCGCTCGAGGGGACGACCCCGGACAACGCCGCGGCAGAACTCCACCCGCCCGCCGCCGGGCGGCGCCTGCCGAAGGCGATCAGCGCCGCCGACGTCGCCGCGATCCTCGAGTCCGTGCCCACCGAGACCCCGGGCGGCCTCCGCGACCGCGCCCTGCTCGAGTTCCTCTACTCGACCGGCGCCCGCATCAGCGAGGCCGTCGGGCTCGACGTCGACGACCTGCACCTCGAGCGCCCGGACGACGGCCCCGCCGTCGTCCGCCTCTTCGGCAAGGGATCCAAGGAGCGGATCGTCCCGCTCGGGTCCTACGCCGCCTCCGCGCTCGAGGGGTACCTCGTCCGCGGCCGGCCCGGCCTGGCCGCCAAGGGCCAGGGGACGCCCGCCCTGTTCCTCAACCTGCGCGGGGGCCGGCTCAGCCGCCAGTCCGCGTGGAGCATCCTCAAGGCCGCCGCGGAACGGGCGGGCATCACCCGCGACGTCTCCCCGCACACCCTGCGCCACTCCTTCGCGACGCACCTGCTGGAGGGCGGCGCGGACGTCCGCGTCGTCCAGGAGCTCCTCGGCCACGCCTCCGTCACCACGACCCAGGTCTACACCCTTGTCACGGCCGACACCCTGCGCGAGGTCTACGCGGCCGCGCATCCCCGGGCCCTGCGCTCCGGGACCTAGACTGGGCCGATGAGCACCGACGTCGTCCTCTGCCTCGCGCTGCGCCGCGGCGACGGGGGCCCCGAGGTCCTGCTCGGGGACAAGCTCCGCGGCTTCGGCAGCGGCAAGACCGTGCTGCCGGGCGGCAAGATCGAAGCCGGGGAGACCCCGGCCCACGCGGCGGCCCGGGAACTCGCCGAGGAAACGGGCCTCGAGGCGGACCCGGACGAGCTCACCGACGTGGCCACGATCCGCTTCGAGTTCCCCTCCCGCCCCGCCTCGGACATGCGCTGCACCGTGCTCCTGGCCCTCCGCACGCGCGGGACGCTGCGGGACTCCGCCGAACTGCGCCCCGCCTGGTATGCCGTGGACGGGCTGCCGGCAGCGCGGATGTGGGAGGACTCCGCCCGCTGGCTCGGCCCGCTCATCGCCGGCCGGCGCCTCGACGTCCACGTCGTGCTCGCCGAGGACAACGAATCCGTGGCCGCCTACACCGCCGTCGAGCGCCCCTAGCCGTCGTGCCACCGGGCGACGGTTCCGGCGGGCCCCAGAGGGGAGAATGGGTGCATGCATGAGCAGCGGCACGCGGGCCGGCGGCGGGCGGCCGACCCGCCGGGCCACCCCGCCGATCGACCGGCCGACGGCCTGGTCGACCGCGTGGCCGATGCAGTGCGCGCCGACGCCTCGCGGCTGCAGCGGCTCGTGGAGGACGCGGCCTCGGCCGGCGGCGGAACGGAATCCGTCCACGACGCCCGCTCGGCCGTCCGCCGGATCCGCAGTGCGCTCGAGGTCCTCGGCCCCGCCGAGGCCGGGAGGCGCCTGACGGCCCTGAAGCTCCTCGGCCGCGCGCTCGCCGGTCCCCGCGACGCCGAGGTACTCGCCGCGCGGCTGTCCCAGCGGGTGGCCGAGGCCGCCGAGGCGGGCGTCGCAGGCGCCGTGCCGTCCGCTCCCGCCCGCGCCGGAGCCCGCGGGGCCTTCGCCGCCTGGCTGGCCACCGCCGAGGGGCGCTCCACGGTTCGTGCGGCCGCCGACCCCGGCGGATCCGCCGTCGACGGCCCGGGGGAGGAGGCCGGGCAGCGCGGGCCCGGGACGGGCTCCCCGGACGTGGCCGCGGCGCTCGAGCGGCAGCGGGCCCTCGTGCTGCGCCTGGCGGAGGAGGCCGAGGCGCTGGCCGCGGCGCCCGTCCGCTCCAGCGTCCGCTCCGGCCCCGGCTGGAAGGCCGCCGAGGGCACCGGCCCCGACCGGGACGCAGCCGAAGGGGCCCGGGAGGAGGCGCTCCACGCGGTCAGGAAGGCCGCGCGCCCTGCGCTACGCCCTGCAGGCCGCGGGTCCCGGCGCGGTCCCCTCCGCCGCCCGGCAGGAACGGGCGGCGCACGCGATCCAGGAAGCGCTGGGGGACCACCTCGACGGTCGCGCCCTCCTGGCCCACCTGGCAGCGGAAGGCGGCGGCACCGGCGTCGTCCGCTGGATCAGGACCCGGGAGGAGGCCCTCGGCCGGGACGCGCTGAAGCGCTACCGGAAAGCCCTCGGGCGCCTGTCCTCGCCCGAGGGGAGGAAGACGCCCGGGGAGGAGCCGGGGGATCAGACCGAGCGCTGATCCGGTCCGTTGTAGGCCGAGAGCGGCCGGATCAACGAGTTGGAGGCCCGCTGCTCCATGATGTGGGCCGTCCACCCGGTGATCCTCGCCGCGATGAACAGCGGCGTGAACATCTCCGTGTCGAAGCCCATGAGGTGGTACGTCGGGCCGGCCGGGTAGTCGAGGTTCGGCTTGATGTCCTTCGCCTCGCCCATCGCCTGCTCCAGGCCGTCGTAGAGCCCGAGGATCTCATCCCGGCCGTAGTGGGCGATCATGGCGTCGAGCGCGGCCTTCATCGTCGGGACCCGGGAGTCGCCGTTCTTGTAGACGCGGTGGCCGAAGCCCATGACCTTCTTCTTCTGCGCCAGCGCGTCCTCCATCCAGGCACGCGCCCGGGCGGCCGCCTCCTCGCGCGGCTCGTCCTGGCGGATGCCGATCTCCTCGAAGGTGTGCATCACGGCCTCGTTCGCGCCGCCGTGCAGCGGCCCCTTGAGGGCGCCGATCGCCGCGGTCACGGCGGAGTGCAGGTCCGAGAGCGTCGAGGTGACGACGCGGGCGGTGAAGGTGGAGGCGTTGAAGGAGTGCTCCGCGTAGAGGATCATCGAGACCCGGAAGGCGTCGACGACCTCGGGGGCGGCCTCCTGGCCGAAGGTCATCCAGAGGAAGTTCTGCGAGTAGTCCAGGTCGGCGCGGGGCTCCACGGGGTCCAGTCCCCGGCGGCGGCGCTGGTCGTAGGCGACGACGGCCGGGAACTTCGCCAGAAGCGACTTCGCCTTGGCCAGCTCGGCCTCCGGGGAGGAGTCCGGCGCGAGCGGGTGGTTGGCGCCGAGGACGGAGACGGCGGTCCGCCCCACGTCCATCGGGTGGCAGTCCAACGGCAGCAGGTCGATCGCCGCCTTGACGTTCGCGTCGAGGGAGCGGTGTGAACGCTCGAACTCCGTGAAGTCCGCCAGCTCCGCGGCGTCCGGCAGCTCGCCCGTCCACAGGAGCAGCGCGACGTCCTCGAAGCCCTTCGAGGCGGCGAGCTCCTGCACCGGATAGCCGCGGTAGAGCAGGGAGTTGGTGTCCGGATTGACCTTGGACACGGCCGTGTAGTCCACGACGACACCGGCGAGGCCCTTCTTGATGTCTGGCTCGGTCATGCTGTGCTCCTTCTAGGCGTTGGTCGTGCCGTCGGTGTCGAGGCCGGGGACCCGGAAGTTGAAGATCCCCGCGTCGAAGCCGTTGTAGCCCTCGTAGTCCACTAGCTCATACAGCCGGGCGCGGGTCAACATCTTCCCGACCTCGGCCTCCTGGGTCCCGTCGGCGCGGATGGCCTCGAGGACCCGCTCCGCCGCGCCCATCGCTGAGCGGAGCAGGGTGACGGGGTAGATCACGATCGCGACGCCGGCATCGGCCAGCTCCTCGCGGCGGAACAGGGCGCTCTTGCCGAACTCGGTCATGTTGGCCAGGACGGGGACGTCGACGGCACGGCAGACGGCCTCGAACTCGTCGACGCTGCGCATCGCCTCCGGGAAGATGGCGTCCGCGCCCGCGTCCACGAGGGCCCGGGCCCGGTCGATCGCGGCCTCGAGCCCGTCGACGGCGCGGATGTCCGTCCGGGCCATGATGAGGAAGTCCGGGTCGCGGCGCGCGTCGGCCGCCGCTGCGACGCGCTTGAGGGCCGTGTCCAGATCGACGACGCCCTTGCCGTCGAGGTGGCCGCAACGCTTGGGGTTGACCTGGTCCTCGATGTGCAACCCGGCCAGGCCCGCGTTCTCCAGCTCCTGGACCGTGCGGGCCACGTTCATGGGCTCGCCGAAGCCCGTGTCCGCGTCCACGATCGCCGGCAGGTCCGTCATCCGCGCGATCTGTCCGGCGCGCTGCGCGACCTCGGTGAGGGTCGTCAATCCGATGTCCGGCAGGCCGAGGTCGTTGGCGAGGACGGCGCCCGAGATGTAGACGCCGTCGAAGCCCTTCTCCCCGATGAGCCGGGCCGAGAGGGGATTGAAGGCCCCCGGGAACTGCAGCCCCGCGCCCGGGACGAGCGCCTCGCGCAGGGCCGCCCGCTTGGCCTGGGGCGTGGTGGTGGAATACAACATGGCTAGAACAGCCCCTTCGGCGCGGCGGCGAGGTCGACCACGCCGGGTGCGGCGACGACGTTGAGCTGGCCGAGCTCGCCGGCGGCGAGGTTCGGCAGGTTCTCGGCCGCGGCCAGGAAGCGTTCGATCTCCGCCTCCTCGACGAGCCCGGCGGCCAGCGTACGGAACTTCTGGATGTACTGCTCGCGGCCGAACGGACGGGCGCCGAGCGGGTGGGCATCGGCGACCGCGATCTCGTCCGCCAGGACCGTCCCGTCCTTCAGCGTGATCTCCACGGAGCCGCCGAAGGCCTTCTCGGCGATGTCGAGCGAGTGGTAGCGGCGGGTCCACTCGGGATCCTCCTGCGTGGCGACCTTGCCCCACAGCTCGACCGTGTCGGGCCGCCCGGCCCGCTCCGGGGCGTAGGAGTCCACGTGGTGCCACGCGCCGTCCTGCAGGGCCACGGTGAAGATGTACGGAATCGAGTGGTCCAGCGTCTCGCGCGAGGCGGTGGGGTCGTACTTCTGCGGGTCGTTCGCGCCCGAGCCGATGACGTAGTGGGTATGGTGGCTCGTCTTGATCAGGACGGAGGCCACGTTGGCCGGGTCGGCGGCCTCCGGGTGCTCGCGGTGCAGCTTGCGGGCCAGGTCGATCCAGGCCTGGGCCTGGTATTCGGCCGAGTGCTCCTTGGTGTAGGTGTCCAGGATCGCCCGCTTCGGCTCGCCGGGCGCCGGCAGCGGGACCTCGTAGGCGGCGTCCGGGCCGTCGAGGAGCCAGGCGATGACGCCGTCCTCGCCTTCGTAGATCGGAACGGGCGAGGTCTGCCCGCGCATGGCCCGGTCGGCGGCCTCGACGGCCATCTTGCCCGCGAAGGCGGGCGCATGGGCCTTCCACGTCGAGATCTCGCCCTTACGCGACTGCCGCGTCGCCGTCGTCGTATGCAGGCCCTGCCCGACGGCCTGGAAGATGGTCTCGACGTCGAGGCCCAGCAGGGTGCCGATCCCGGCCGCCGCCGACGGGCCGAGGTGGGCCACATGGTCGATCTTGTGCCGGTGCAGGCAGATCGCCTTGACCAGGTCGACCTGGATCTCGTAGCCGGTCGCGATGCCCCGCACCAGGTCCGCGCCCGAGGCCCCGACGTGCTGGGCGACGGCGAGGATCGGGGGGATGTTGTCTCCCGGGTGCGAGTAGTCGGCGGCCAGGAAGGTGTCGTGGTAGTCGAGTTCGCGGACCGCGACGCCGTTGGCCCACGCGGCCCACTCGGGGGAGGCCGTGCCCTCGATGCCGAAGACGGCGGAGCCGGAACCGCCCGTGCTGGGGGCATGGGCGAGGGCCTGGGCGCGCGCGGCGACGATGGGGGCGCGGTTGAGCGAGGCGACGGCGACCGAGGCGTTGTCGATGACGCGGTTGACCACCATCTCGACGACGTCGGCGTCGACGGCGACGGGATCCGCGGCGACGACGGCGATCTTGTGCGCCAGCTGGTGTTCGCGGGGCAGCTGCTCTTCGGAGCGGTAGACGCGGACGGGGTGGTTGATCATGGGGTGTCCTTCCGGGGGATGGAATGGGTCTTGATGTGGTCGAGGCTGTGGTGGAGGTGCAGGTGGGTCGCCGAGGCGGCCAGTTCCGGGTCGCCGGCGGCGACGGCGCGGGCGATCACGGCGTGCTCGTGGGCCGAGGCCCGCAGCCGGGCCGGGTCGTCGAACGCGAGCCTCCGCAGCCGGGCGAGGTGGACGCGCAGCGCGCGCAGGGCCTGCAGCAGATAGGGGTTCGCCGCCGCCTCGTCGAGCGCCTCGTCGAGCGCCGCGGCCAGCCCGTAGTACCTTTCGACGGCGTCCGGGCCGTCCAGCGCGACGCCGGAGAACTCCGTCGCGAGCTCGGCGAACCGCGCGCGCTGCGTGCCGCGGGCGGCCGCCCGGGCCGCGGCGACCTCGAGGGCGCGGCGCAGCTCGAAGAGGTGGTCGACGTGGTCGAGCGACACGTCGGAGACGACCGTCGCGCGCCCGCGCTGCTGGACGGCCAGCCCGTCGGCGACGAGGCGCGCCAGCGCCTCGCGCAGCGGCGTGCGGGAGACCCCGAGGCGCGCCGCCTGCTCGACCTCCCCGAGGACGTCGCCGGGGCGCAGCCGCCACTCGACGATCTCCTCCCGGAGGGCACTGTAGGCCCGATCGCTCGCCTTCATGCCGCCAGTGTATACATATCCTCGACTCCTGCTCCACCAAACCGCTCCGTTCGGCGCGTTTAGGCGGCCATTCGGCGAAATGTGTATACAAAAGATGGTGTCGGGTGTGGCGTGCGTCATAGTCTGGAATCCTCACGGACCGCATCAAGGAGGCCGCACCATGACCCCGAGCTACGCCGACGTCCACCGCCGCGCCGCCGAGGACCCCGAGGGGTTCTGGTTCGAGGCGGCCGCAGGGATCGACTGGGACCGGGTCCCGGCGCGGGCCCTGGACGATGCGCGCGCGCCGATCTACCGGTGGTTTCCGGAGGGCCGGCTCAACGTCTGCGCCAACGCGCTCGACCGCCACGTGGCCGCCGGCCGGGGCGGGGAGACCGCCCTCGTCTACGACTCGGCGGTACTCGGCACGGCCCGGCGCTTCAGCTACGCCCAGCTGCTCGAGGAGGTCGCCCGCTTCGCCGGCGTCCTCGCCGGGCGCGGGGTCGGCCCCGGGGACCGCGTCCTGCTCTACCTGCCCATGATCCCGCAGGCGGTCATCGCGATGCTCGCCTGTGCTCGGCTCGGCGCGGTGCACTCGGTCGTCTTCGGCGGCTTCGCGCCCAAGGAGCTCGCCGCCCGCATCGACGACGCACAGCCGGACGTCGTCGTCACCGCTTCCGGCGGGATCGAACCGTCCCGCCGGGTGGAGTACCTGCCCGCCGTCGACGAGGCGCTGCGGCTGGCCCGGCACGCAGTGTCCACGGTCGTCGTCCACCAGCGCCCGGGATTCGCCCACGAGCTCGGCGACTTCGGGGGTGCCGGCGCCGACTGGATGGACTGGGAGGCGCTCGCCGCGGAGGCCGCCCCGGCCGACCCCGTGCCCGTCGACGCATCCCACCCGCTCTACATCCTCTACACCTCCGGCACCACGGGAGCGCCCAAGGGAATCGTCCGCGACAGCGGCGGCTACGCCGTGGCCATGGACTGGTCCATGCGCAACATCTACGGAGTCGGCCGGGGGAGCACGATGTTCACGGCGTCCGACGTCGGCTGGGTCGTCGGCCACTCCTACATCGTCTACGGACCGCTCATCGCCGGCGCCACGACCGTGCTCTACGAAGGCAAGCCCGTGGGCACCCCGGACGCCGGCGCCTTCTGGCGCGTGGTCCGCGACCACGCCGTCGACGTCCTGTTCACCGCCCCCACCGCCCTGCGGGCCATCCGCAAGGCCGATCCGGAGGCGGCCCTGCTCTCGCCTGAAGACACGGCGACGCTCCAGCGGCTCTTCGTCGCCGGCGAGCGCCTCGACCCCGGTACCTATGAGTGGGCCCTCGGGATCCTGGGCGTGCCCGTGATCGACAACTGGTGGCAGACCGAGACAGGGTGGCCGATCGCGGCCACTCCCGCGGGCCTCGAGCTGATCGCGCGCCGACCCGGTTCGCCCGGGGTCCCCGTCCCGGGGTACTCCGTCGAGGTCCTGGATCCCGGCGGCCGGCCGGTGGGGCCGGGGCGTGAGGGGAACATCGCGCTGCGCCTCCCGCTGCCGCCGGGCACGCTGGCGACGCTGTGGCGCGACGACGACCGCTTCGTCGACTCCTACCTCTCCCAGTTCCCGGGCTACTACGCCACGGGGGACTCGGGCTACCTCGACGCGGACGGATACCTCTACGTCATGGGGCGCACCGACGACGTCATCAACGTCTCGGGCCACCGGCTCTCCACGGGCGCCATGGAGCAGGCGCTCGGGGGACACCCCGCCGTCGCCGAGTGCGCCGTCGTCGGTATCCGGGACGCGCTCACGGGGCAGCGGCCCAGCGGCTTCGTGGTGCTCAAGCACGGCGTCCGGGCTGATCCGGAGCTGATCGCCGGGGAGCTGATCGCCCGCGTGCGTTCGGAGATCGGGGCCGTGGCCGCGTTCAAGGAGGTGCGGATCGTCGAGGCCCTGCCCAAGACGCGCTCGGGCAAGATCCTGCGCAAGACGATCCGGCAGATCGCCGACGGCGACGAGTACACCGTACCGTCCACGATCGAGGACCCGGCGGTCGTCGGCGGGCTCGTCGAGCTGCTGCGCGGCGGACGTCCGTAGGCGCCCGGGGGCCTCAGCGCAGCCAGAGGTACTCGAATTCGGGGCGCCCCCGGGTCCCATGGCGCGGCTGCTTGTCCGCCCGCCCGTCCGCGGCCAGGTGCTCGAGGTAGCGCCGCGCCGTCACCCGGGACATCTGGAGCCGGTCCGCGACCTCCGTGGCCGAGAGCGGTGAACCGTCCTGCCTCAGCAGTCCCGCGACGGCCCCCAGGGTCTCGTTGATGAGGCCCTTGGGCAGCACCGGGGGAGCGGCCGTGCGCAGCGCCGCGAAGGCGCTGTCGATCGAGTCCTGCGTCGCCGCGGACCCGCTGTCCGCGAGGTTGAGCCGGTAGCCGCGGAAGTTCTCGAGCTTGTCCCGGAACGCGGCGAACGTGAACGGCTTGATGAGGTACTGGGTGATGCCGGCGGCGACGGCCGTGCGCACGACGGCCAGCTCGCGCACCGCCGTGATGGCGATGATGTCCACCGTGTCGCCGCGCCCGCGGATCCGCCGTGCCACGTCGAGGCCGTGGAGGTCCGGGAGGTTCATGTCCAGCAGCACCAGGTCCACGGCCCGCCCGGATTCCGCCTCCCGCCGCAACAGCTCGAGCACCTCGCCTCCGGTGTGCGCGATCCCGGCCACCGCGAAGCCGGCGACCCGGCCGACGTAGTCAGCGTGAGCGGCCGCGGCGATGGGCTCGTCGTCGGCGACGAGGACGCGCAGCGGTGCGGTCCCGTCCCCGATGCCGGGCGTGCCGCCGCCCGCCGGGGCCGGCCCCGGGTTCACGGCGTCCCCCGTCCCGGGACGCCGACGGGGAGCGTCGCGGTGAAGATGGCCCCGCCGTCGTTCTCGATCTCGAGCGTCCCTCCGAGCCGGTGGACGGCCTGGCGGACGAGGGCGAGCCCGAGGCCGCGCGGCGCCCCGCCGGACGCGGGGCCCTTGCCCGAGACGCCGAGCCGGAGGAACTCCTCGATGTAGTCGGGATCGATCCCCGGGCCGGAGTCCGCGACGGAGATCGACAGCAGCCCGTCGCCCACGGAGAAGTCGGCCCACACACGGCGGGCGGCGGAGCCGGCGGCGGCGTCGAAGGCGTTGTCCAGGAGGTTCCCCGTCACGGTGACGAGGTCGCGGGCGTCGAGGACGTCGGCCGGCAGGTCCCCGGAGGCGGTCAACGTGAGCTCGATGCCGCGTTCGTGCGCCTGCGCGGCCTTGCCGACGAGCAGGGCGGAGAGGAACGGCTCGTCGATGGAGCGGACCACGCCGTCGGTGAGCCGCTGTGAGGCCTGCCGGTCCTGCACGGCGAAATCCAGCGCCTCCCGCTCGCGCCCGAGCTCGATGAGCGAGGCCACCGTGTGCAGGCGGTTGGCATGCTCGTGGGCCTGGGCGCGCAGGGCCTCGGTGAGCGTGCGCATGCTCTCCAGCTCGCCGCTGAGCGATTCGATCTCCGTGTGGTCCCGCAGCGTCGCGATCGTTCCCGGGCCGGGCGGCCGGCCCCCGCGCGCGAGGCCGAAGGGCAGGCCGAAGCGCCCGGGCCCGTCCGGCGCGCTCGCCGGCTGCTGGCCGACGACGAGGATCCGGCCGTTGCCGACGTGGATCTCGTCCCGGACCCGGCGCCCGCTGCGGAGGAGCTCGTCGATCGTACCGGGCAGGCCGAGCTCGGCGACGGGCGTGGGCTTGAGGCTCCCCACGGGCGGCAGGCCGAGCAGGACGGCCGCGTGGTCGTTGTAGAGCACGAGCCGGCCCTCGGGGGAGACGAGCAGGAGGCCCTCGCGCACCGAGTGCAGCGCCGAGTCGTAGTAGGAGAAGAGCCGTCGCAGCTCCTCCGGGCCCAAGCCCAGGGTCGTGCGGCGCAGGTAGCCGCTGACCGCGAGGGAGAACACGCCGCCGAGGGCGATCGAGGCGGCGGCGACCCCGGCGATCTGCGGGATCGAGGCCGCCTGGGCGATCGAGAGCGACTGCAGCGTCACGCCGACGGCGACGAGGGCGACGACCCCACCGCCGTCGCCCCGGACCGGGACGATCGCGCGGACGGAGGGGCCGAGGGTCCCGGCGTAGTCCTCCGTGTGGGTCCGCCCGGCCAGGGCCTGCTCGATGCTGCCGATGTATTCACGGCCGATGTTCCCCGGCAGCGGATGCGTGTAGCGCCTGCGGTCGGTGTCCATGATGGTGACGAAGTCGACGTCGGCGGAATCGAGCAGCTCCAGGGCGTAAGGCTGCAGGAGCGCGGAGGGGTCCGGTCCCTGGACGGCGTCGATGACGAACGGGTCGTGGGCGAGCGTCGCTGCGATGCTGAGCGAGCGGTCTGCGGAGGCGTCGTGCAGCTGCCGCTCCGCCGTGGCGTAGCTGGCCATGCTCAGGGCCGCGGCGACCGCCGTGACGAGGACGAGCTGCCACAGGAACAGGCGTGCCGCCAGGCTCATGGCACCTCCCTTCCGCCGGCCCTCCGGGCCGTGTTCAGTATGAACGCAATCGTGAGCGGCGTCACGGCGCGGGCGAGGATGTGATGCAGGACATCACACCCCACCAAGGAGCATTCCCATGGCAACGACGCCCACCGAAGCCGCCGGCCGTCCCGGCACGCCGGACGCCGCGCCGGCCCGCAAGAAGGACCGCACGCACTGGCTCTACATTATGGTCATCGTGGCCGTCGTGCTCGGCGCGGCCATCGGCCTGGTCTTCCCCGAGGCGGGAAAGGCCCTCAAGCCCCTCGGCACGGCCTTCATCGCCCTGATCAAGATGATCATCGCGCCCGTCATCTTCTGCACGATCGTCCTCGGCGTCGGATCGATCGCCAAGGCGGCCACGGTCGGCAAGGTCGGCGGCCTGGCGCTGTTCTACTTCATCGCGATGTCGACGTTCGCCCTCGCGATCGGATTGCTCGTGGGCAACCTCATCCACCCGGGCGAGGGGCTGCGGCTCCAGCCCTACGAGGCCGCCGCGGGCGGCGAGGAGAGCGCCACGGTGAAGTTCCTCCTCGAGCTCATCCCCGGAGACATCCCGGTGCTGCCGACGCTCGTGCTCGCGCTCCTCGTGGGCTTCGCCCTGCAGTCGATGGGCAAGGCCGGAGAGCCGGTCCTGACCGGCATCAAGCACCTCCAGGGCGTCGTCTTCAAGCTCATGATGATGATCATGTGGGCCGCGCCGGTCGGCGCCTTCGGCGCGATCGCGGCCGTCGTCGGCGCGACGGGATGGGCGGCGATCGGTTCCATGGCCGTCCTGATGGGTGCGTTCTACCTCACCTGCGCCCTGTTCATCGTCGTCGTCCTCGGCGGCATCCTGAAGGCCGTCACGGGCCTGAACATCTTCGCGCTGCTGAAGTACCTGGCCCGCGAGTACCTGCTGATCTTCTCCACCTCCTCCTCCGAGTCGGCGCTGCCGCGGCTCATCGCCAAGATGGAGCACGCGGGGGTCTCGAAGCCCGTCGTCGGCATCACGGTCCCCACGGGCTACTCCTTCAACCTGGACGGGACCGCGATCTACCTGACCATGGCCGCCCTCTTCGTCTCCACCGCGATGGGACTGCCGATGAACCTCGGCGAGCAGATCGGGCTGCTCGTGTTCATGATCATCGCCTCCAAGGGCGCTGCCGGCGTCACGGGCGCCGGGCTCGCCACCCTCGCCGCGGGGCTGCAGGCCCACCGGCCGGATCTGCTCGACGGCATGGGCGTGATCGTGGGCATCGACAAGTTCATGTCCGAGGCCCGCGCGCTGACCAACTTCACGGGCAATGCCGTCGCGACGCTCCTGATCGGCACGTGGACGCGGGAGATCGACAAGGAGCAGGCCCGCGAGGTGCTCGCGGGGAACCGCCCCTTCGACGAGCTCTCGCTCGAGCCCGACGCCCACTGACGGCCCCGGCAATCCGCGGAAACCCTCCAGTTCAGGTTCAAGGTCAAGGCTCGCCGTGGGAGGCGCGTGGTGCGCGGCGGCGGCCCGGCCGGGGCTTAACCTAGGAGGCAGGCAGTACACCCACAATCAACGAACGGAAGCGTGGTTATCACCGTGAGCGAGGAAAAGGGTTCGCGTACCCGGACGGCAGGCCTGTTGAAGGAACCGCCGGTCATGGGAGCGACGGGCCGCCCGCTGACACAGTTCCCGGAGCCGGCGCCGCTGGCCGGCCACGGGCCCGCACGCATCATCGCGATGGTGAACCAGAAGGGCGGGGTCGGCAAGACCACCTCGACCATCAACCTGGCCGCCGCGCTCGCCGAGTACGGACGCAAGGTGCTGCTCGTCGACTTCGACCCCCAGGGGGCCCTGAGCGCCGGGTTCGGGACGAGCCCGCACGAGCTCGACACCACCGTCTACAACGTCCTGATGGAACGCAAGACGGACATCCGCGACGCCATCATGACCACCGAGGTCGACGGCATCGACCTCCTGCCGGCGAACATCGACCTGTCGGCCGCGGAGGTCCAGCTCGTCAACGAGGTCGCCCGCGAGCAGGTCCTGGACCGCGCCCTGCGCAAGGTCTCCGACGACTACGACGTCATCCTCATCGACTGCCAGCCCTCGCTGGGGCTGCTCACGGTCAACGCGCTGACCGCCGCACACGGCGTGATCATCCCGCTCACGGCCGAGTTCTTCGCCCTGCGCGCCGTCGCCCTGCTCGTCGAGACCATCGAGAAGGTCCAGGACCGGCTCAACCCCTCGCTGCAGATCGACGGGGTGCTCGCCACGATGTACGACGCCCGCACCCTCCACAGCCGCGAGGTCGTGGGCCGGCTCCTCGAGGCCTTCGGCGACAAGGTCTTCGAGACCGTCATCAAGCGGACCATCAAGTTCGCCGACGCCAACGTCGCCGCCGAGCCGATCACGAGCTACGCGAGCAACCACCCGGGGGCGGAGTCCTACCGCACCCTGGCCAAGGAGCTCATCAGCCGCGGGGGCGCCCCGTAATGACCCCGGCCCGGGTGCGGTCCGCCCGCGCCGAGCCCGGCCCGCAGGACGCGGCCGAGCCGGCGCGAACGGGACCCGACGCGCCCGGGGCGGGATTCGCCGTCGTCCTGGACAACTTCTCCGGCCCCTTCGAGGTGCTGCTGAACCTCATCGGCAAGCGGCAGCTGGACATCACGGAGATCGCGCTCGCCGAGGTCACCGACGAGTTCATCGCGTACCTGCGGGGGCTGCGGGAGCGCATCGGCGACAAGGCCCTGGACGAGACGACGCATTTCCTCGTCGTCGCGGCCACCCTGTTGGACCTCAAGGCCGCCCGCCTGCTGCCTTCGGGCGAGGTCGAGTCGGAAGAGGACATCGCGGTGCTCGAGGCCCGCGACCTGCTCTTCGCCCGCCTGCTGCAGTACAAGGCGTTCAAGGCCGTGGCCGCCGAGCTGGGCCGGCGCCTCGACGCGGAGGCCGGCCGGTACCCGCGGCAGACCACGCTCGAGCCGGAGTTCGCGGCCCTGCTGCCCGAGCTGCTGTGGAGGACGAGCCCGGCCGAGTTCGCGGCGATCGCGGAGAAGGCCCTCGCGCCCAAGCCGGTGCGCGCGACCGAGGTGGGGCTCGAGCACCTCCACGCGCCGCCCGTGAGCGTGCGCGAACAGGCGGAGCTCCTCGCGGGAATGCTCCGCGGCGGCGGGGCCCGCAGCTTCCGCTCGCTCACGCGGGACGCCGGGGGGACGCTCGTCGTCGTCGCCCGCTTCCTCGCGCTGCTCGAGATGTTCCGGGACCAGGTGGTCGCCTTCGAGCAGGCGGCGCCGCTCGCTGAACTCCTCGTGCGCTGGAGCGGGGACGGCAGCGGATGGACGCCGGCGGACGCGGTCGAGGAGTACGACGCCGGGGCGCGGCCCGCGTCCGCGGAACGGGAAGGGACGCGATGAGCGCGGAAGGGACGAGGACCGGAACGAAAACCACGGCCGGCACCGGGGAAGAGGAGTTCGACGTCCGGGACGTCCCAGGCGGGGTGCGGGCCGGCGTCGAGGCGGTCCTGATGGTGGTGGACGAGCCGGTGTCCGTGCTGCGGCTCGCCAGCGTCCTGCAGGTCCCCGCCCAGGAGGTGCTCGACGAGCTGGAGGCGTTGCGGACCGAGTACGCCGACGGCCGCGGATTCGAGCTGCGCGAGCTCGCCGGCGGCTGGAGGATCTTCTCGCGGCGTGATCTTGCTCCCGTCGTCTCCCGCTTCGTGGTCGATGGCCAGACCGCGCGCCTGACCCAGGCCGCGCTCGAGACCCTGGCCGTCGTCGCGTACCGCCAACCCGTCTCCCGGGCCCGGATCGCGGCGATCCGCGGGGTCAACGTGGACTCGGTCGTCCGCACGCTCTCGTCCCGCGGACTCATCGAGGAGGCGTCCACGGATCCGGAGACCGGGGCGCTGCTGTACCAGACCACCTCGCATTTTCTGGAAAGATTGGGGATCGGCAGCGTTTCCGAGCTGCCGCGGCTCTCGCCGCACCTGCCCGGGCTCGACCAGCTCGGCGAGTTCGACGACGGGTCCGCCTAGCCGCGGCGCCCGGCACGGGTGCCGGGCTTGAGCACGGCAGCACCGTAGGCGAGACTGGCAGACACCGCCATCGCCTCCACCACCACGACAGCAGCATCGAAGGACTTCACATGACCCAGGGACCCCGTTCAGGATCGGGCCGCGGCGAACCCCGCCGCTCGGGCCAGCCGCAGCGCGGCCAGTCCGGCTCCGGCAAGGGCCAGGGCACCGGCCGCGGAGGGCCCGCCGCGGCCGGCCGGTCGGGCTCCGCGCAGGGACGCCCCGGCGCCGGCGGCGCGTCCTCCGGAGCGGGGCAGAAGGGCGCCGGCGGCAAGGGGGCCGGCGCGAAGGGCGCCGGCGGCAAGGGCGGGGCACCCTCCGGCAAGGGGCCGCGGCCGTACGGCAACGAGCGCTTCGGCCGCAACCTCGGTCCCGTGAAGCAGCGCCCCCGTCCCGCCCAGAAGCCGGCCGCCGCCCCGCGCGGCGGGACCTCCGAGCTCGAGGGCGTCCGCCTGCAGAAGGTCCTGGCGAACGCCGGGGTGGCCTCGCGGCGCGTCAGCGAGGAGATGATCGCGCAGGGCCGCGTCGAGGTCGACGGCGCGATCGTGACCGAGCTCGGGCTGCGCGTGGATCCGGAGACGGTCGTGATCCACGTCGACGGCATGCGCATCCAGCTCAACGAGACGCTCAAGTACTTCGTCTTCAACAAGCCCCGCGGCGTCGTCTCCACCATGGAGGACCCCGAGGGCCGCCCGTGCGTCTCCGACTACCTCAAGAAGAAGGGCGAACGCCTCTTCCACGTCGGCCGCCTCGACGTCAACACCGAGGGCCTGCTCCTGCTGACCAACGACGGAGAGCTCGCCAACCGGCTCACGCATCCGTCCTACGAGATCCCCAAGACCTACCTGGTCCAGGTCCCCGGGCCCATGGCCCAGGGCGTCGGGGCGCAGATGAAGGAGGGCCTCCAGCTGGAGGACGGCTGGGCCAACGTCGACTCCTTCAAGCTCGTCGATTCGACGCCGGGCAAGCTGCTCGTCGAGGTCGTGCTGCACTCCGGACGCAACCGGATCGTCCGGCGCCTCTTCGACGCCGTCGGCCACCCCGTCAAGCGTCTCGTCCGCGTCCAGCTCGGTCCCATCCGCCTCGGCGACCAGAAGCAGGGCACCATCCGCCCGCTCGGGCACCAGGAAGTCGGCCACCTGCTCGCCGCCGTGGGGCTGTAGCACGTGTCCCCGAACCACGTGACCGGGCCCGTCCTCGTCGTCGGCACGGGACTGCTCGGCGCCAGCGTCGGGCTGGGGCTGAGCCGCCGGGGCCTCGAGGTGCTGCTCTCGGACACCTCCCCGACCGCGCAGGCCGTGGCACAGGACATCGGCGCGGGCCGCATCGCCGCGCCCGGGGATCCCGAGCCGCGGCTCGTCGTCGTCGCCGCGCCCCCGGACGTCACGGCGGCCGTCGTCGCCGAGGCGCTCCTGCGCCACCGGGAGGCCGTCGTGGTGGACATCGCGAGCGTGAAGTCCTCCGTCCTCGCCGCGCTCCGGGCCGACACCCGCCTGGGCCGCTCCGAGCTCGCGCGCTACGTCGGAACGCACCCCATGGCCGGGCGGGAGAAGTCCGGTCCCGCCGCCGCGCGCGGCGAGCTCTTCACGGCGATGCCCTGGGTGGTCTGCGCGCACGGGGGATCGGACCCCGGCGCGGTCAAGGCGGCCGAGTCCCTCGCGATCGACCTCGGCGCGAGCGTCGTCCGGCTCGACGCGGGCGAGCACGACGCCGCCGTCGCACTCGTCTCCCACTTCCCGCAGCTCGCGGCCTCCCTCCTGGCCTCCCGGCTCCTCAACGCCCCGGACCACACCCTGGCCCTGGCCGGGAACGGGCTGCGCGACACGACCCGCATCGCGGCCTCGGACCCGCGGCTGTGGATCCAGATCCTGAGCCACAACGCGCCTCGGATCGTCGCCATCCTGCACGGCCTGCGCGAGGACCTGAACCGGCTCATCAACACCCTGGAGCACCCGGACGCGCCCGGCTCGCTCCTGGACCTGGCGGAGCTGATGGGGGAGGGGAACGCCGGGCAGGCCCGGATTCCGGGCAAGCACGGGTCCCCGCCGCACGCGTTCGCCGTCGTCACGGTCATCGTGGACGACAAGCCGGGACAGATCGCCCGGCTCCTGGCCGACGTCGGCACGGCCGGCATCAACGTCGAGGACCTGCGCATGGACCACTCGGCGGGACACCAGGTCGGCATGGTGGAGCTCTCCGTCCTGCCCGGACGGAGCAATGAACTCGTCGAGGTCCTGACCGGGCTCGACTGGAAGGTGGTGCAGTGATCGTGGAGAAGCTCGTCGTCGCCATCGACGGCCCTTCGGGCAGCGGAAAGTCCTCCGTGGCGAAGGAGGCGGCCCGCCGGCTCGGCGCCGCCTACCTGGACACGGGCGCGATGTACCGTGCGGTGACGTGGCACTGCCTGGACGCCGGGACCGACCTCGCGGACGCCGCCGCGGTCGCGGCGGCAGTCGAGGCAGCGGACCTGGACATCAGCACGGATCCAGACGTCGAACGCGTGCTCATCCACGGCACCGACGTCACCGCCGCCATCCGCGAACCACGGGTCTCCGAGGCGGTCTCCGCGGTCGCCACCAACCTGGACGCCCGCGCCGAACTGGTCCGGCGCCAGCGCGGGCTCATCGCGGCCCACGCGCGCGTCGTGGCCGAGGGCCGGGACATCACGACCGTCGTCGCACCCCAGGCCGAGGCCCGCATCCTGCTCACCGCGAGCGAAGAGGCGCGCCTGCGCCGGCGCGGCCTCCAGCTCGGCGGCACGCAGTCCGCCGCCGACCTCGAGCGGCAGGTCCTGGCCCGCGACGCCAAGGACGCCACGGTCGTGGACTTCACCACGGCCTCCGACGGCGTCGTGACCCTTGACTCCTCCGATCTGGACTTCGAGCAGACCGTCCGGACCGTCCTCGGCATCGTCGCCGGCCGCGGCGCGGCCCTCTGACCCCGGCGGGAGGGGCCCGGCCGGACGCCGGCGCCGGGCATGCGAAAATGGAAGGTGCGTCCGCGACCCGCGGAGGCAGCAAACAAAGGAACCCCGCACCATGACCGAGAACGCCGCCCTTCCCTCCGACGGCGATGAGTACGTGCCCACGGGCGAGGACCACATCGCGGAACGGCTCGGGGAACTGAGCGACGAGGAGGCAGAGCTCCGGGCCGCCTCCCTCCGCGCGGGCCTGGACGACTACGAGCTCGACGACGAGGACGCGGCACTGCTCGCCCGCCTCGAGGATGACGACGAGGACGAGGACGACGACCGCGTCGCCCCCGTCGTGGCCATCATCGGCCGCCCGAACGTGGGCAAGTCCACGCTCGTGAACCGCATCATCGGACGCCGGGAGGCCGTCGTCGAGGACGTGCCGGGAGTCACCCGCGACCGCGTGGCCTACCCGGCCGAGTGGGGCGGACGCGACTTCACCCTCGTCGACACCGGGGGCTGGGAGCACGACGCGAAGGGGATCCACGCGCGCGTGGCCGAGCAGGCGGAGGTGGCCGCCGAGCTCGCCGACGCGGTCGTGTTCGTGGTGGACTCCGCCGTCGGCGCCACGGCGACCGACGAGGGCGTCGTGCGCATGCTGCGCCGGCTGAAGAAGCCCGTCTTCCTCGTGGCCAACAAGGTCGACGACGCCTCGCAGGAGGCCGAGTCGGCCACGCTGTGGGGCCTGGGGTTCGGCCAGCCCTACCCCGTCTCCGCCCTCCACGGGCGCGGCACCGCGGACCTGCTGGACGACATCGTGGACAAGCTTCCCGAATTCTCCGCCCACGGCGGTCTCGTCCCGCGCGGCGGACCGCGGCGCGTGGCACTGATCGGCCGGCCGAACGTCGGCAAGTCCTCGCTGCTGAACAAGCTCGCCGGCTCCGAGCGCGTCGTCGTCGACAACCTCGCCGGGACGACGCGCGACCCGGTCGACGAGCTCGTCGAGCTCGGCGGCCGGACGTGGCGCTTCGTCGACACGGCCGGGATCCGCCGACGGCAGCACATGGCCCACGGTTCCGACTACTACGCGTCGCTGCGGACGCAGAGCGCCCTGGACAAGGCCGAGGTGGCCGTCGTCCTGCTGGCCGTCGACGAGGTGCTCAGCGAACAGGACGTGCGCATCCTGCAGATGACGATCGACTCGGGCCGGTCCCTGGTCCTCGCGTTCAACAAGTGGGACCTGCTCGACGACGAGCGCCGCCGCTACCTGGAGCGCGAGATCGAGCAGGACCTCGCCCACGTCGACTGGGCGCCCCGCGTGAACCTCTCTGCCCGGACCGGATGGCACAAGGACAAGCTCGTCCCGGCGCTGGACCGCGCGCTCGAGTCGTGGGACAAGCGGATCCCGACTGGCAAGCTCAACGCCTTCCTCGGCGAGCTCGTGGCCGCTCACCCGCACCCGGTCCGGGGCGGCAAGCAGCCGCGCATCCTCTTCGGCACGCAGGCCTCGGCCCGGCCGCCGCGGTTCGTGCTGTTCACCACCGGATTCCTCGATCCCGGCTACCGCCGCTTCATCACGCGCCGCCTGCGCGAGACGTTCGGGTTCGAGGGAACGCCCATCGAGGTCAGCATGCGCGTGCGCGAACGGCGGGGGCGTCAAAAGTAGTCCCGCGGATGGGGTAGAGTAGCTGAGGAGCTTTTCGCAGACGGAACCGCGGGGGAAACCCCGGGGAGAACGGCTGCGAAAACCATCGGGCTATGGCGCAGCTTGGTAGCGCGCCTGACTGGGGGTCAGGTGAGTTAGAGCGGCGGGACTGTCCGAAAACTAAACAACGGGATGTGGCGCAGCTTGGTAGCGCACTTGACTGGGGGTCAAGGGGTCGCAGGTTCAAATCCTGTCATCCCGACAAAAAGCCCTGGTGAGAGGCAACTTTCACCAGGGCTTCGTCGTTTCCGGGGGTGGTCACCGGCTGGTCCACTTGCTCGATCCACTCGAGCCGCCCGCTGCTGAAGTGGACCAATCCCGTTCGACCTCGATGCCCGTGGAGTGCACCAAAAGGTGCCCATCGAGTGGACCAGAATCCGCGCAGGGCGATGCTCCGGCCCCTTCTGAAGGGGTCGGAGCGTGGGTCCAGCAATGGTCACAGGCGGGGTCCGGCGCGGCGAGTGGTGTCCCTTCTGGTGGGGGCTGCGGAGAGGAACTGGTTGGCCTGTCTGGCGGCTTCGGCGAGGTGCCGGTGGTCGGGATGCAGGTAGCCCTTGGTGGTCTCGATCGATTGGTGTCCGAGGATCTCCTGGAGCACGTGCAGCGCGATGCCGGCGTCGGCCATCCAGGTCGCTCCGGTGTGGCGGAGCCCGTGGCGGGTGAGGTTGTTGAAGCCGAGCTCCTTCACGAGGTCGTCCCAGTGGGTGGCGTCGCGGACGGTGGCGGTGGTGAGGACGCCGCCGCGCGGCCCGCGCAGGAGCGGAGTGTCGGGCTCCTTGCCGTCGGTGAGGCGTTCGAGGATGGGTTCGAGCGCGTCGAGCATCGGGACGGGGCGGTCTCTGCGGCCTTTGGTCTGTTTGATGACGAGGCCGCCTTTGCCGGGGTAGTGCTGGCGTCTGATCCACACGATGCGGTTGTCCCAGTCCACGTCCCCGGCCTGCAGTCCTGCGACTTCGGAGCCGCGGGCGGCGAGGAGGGCGGCGAGCATGACGTGATCGGAGTAGGACTGGTGGACCTTCCCGCACGCGGTGGCGAGCTTCTGCAATGTCGGAAGGTCTGGGAGGGCGTACTGGCGGAGTGCTCCGGTGGTGTGGGTGACGTGCTTGCCGAGGTTCCGGCGGGCGCGGTGCTTGGCGGGGTTGATGGAGATGACGTCGTCGCGGACGGCTTCGTCCAGGACGCGGACGAGTGGGGCGATGGAGTTCTTGATCGTGGAGGCGGAGTGCTCGGCTTCCCAGGCGTCGATGGTGCGGTCGATCATCCCGGCAGTGATCTTCGCGACGCGGATGTGGCCGAGCGCGGGCAAGACACGGAGCCGGAGCCCGGTGTCATAGAGCTCGGCGGTGGAGGTCGGGTCCAGGCCTCGTTGCCAACGGTCCCCAATCGAGGCGGCGTAGTCGGCCAGGGTCACGGTGGTGTCGTTGCCGGTCTCGGTCGTGGCGCGCATCTGCTCGAAGAACTCCTCGACCTCCTCGGCGGTGCGCACGTGGCTGACTCGGCCGACGCGTTTATGGGTTGCCGGATCGGTCCATCGGACACGGGCACGGAACCCGTCGACGCGGCGTTCGACGTCGGTGGTGAGCTTCACGCCGACCGGAGGCATACGGCGATTGCGGGGATCAGCCACGTGCCGCCTCCTGTTCGCGCACCCAAATGCGCACCGTGACGGGGTTGTAGCGGTAGACGCCGCCGACCTGCACGAACGGCGGGCCGACCTTTTCCCGACGCCACCGGGACAGTGTGGCTTGGGAGACGGTCAGGAACTCCGATGCCTCCTTGGGGCACCACAGCGGCTCGACCGTGCCGATGCCGCGGTCACTGGGCAGGCTCGTCATCGTCGGACACCTCGCCGGTTTCCGGGTCGGCGCCGAGGCTGGCGTAGAAGGCGTCCTCGGCGGCCTGGCGGTGGGCGACGTCGGCCTTGACGAACTCCCGGAAGTCCGCCGTCCGGTCAGGGATTACGATGTCCTCGATCGCCTCCGTGGGGGTCTCGCCGGGCCAGGCGGTCTGCCGGGTGGCGCGGTCGCGGTCCAAGCGGGTGCCGCAGGCGGCCACCCAGTCGCGAAGGCGCTGGCGGGCGTCGGCGAAGTCCCGGTGCCAGCCGTTGGGTGCTGACCCGTTCTCCTCCGGGTCGTAGGCGCACAGCCAGTGGAGGTGCAGGGCGCTGAGCTCCCAGACCAGCTCGGGGTGGCGGTGCCAGAACGGCGGGACCACGCTGGCGGGGAGCCCGTAGGTGTGGCGCAGCCAGGTCACCCACTTGTCGAGCTCGACCCACTCGCCGGCGGCCTCCTCGGCGGTGAGGAGGTTCCAGTTGACCGGATGCGGCGGCTCTGCGAGCAGTTCGGCGTCCCCCTCCGACGCCTCCGTGTCGGTGTCGTCGTGCAGCGGAGCGGGTTCGGGCTCGTCGGGCTCAGGGATGTCATCGACCTCGGCCATCAGCGTCTCCTCAGTCACAGCCCGACCGCCGATGCGGCGGACGGAGAGGGGCGACGCGGCCCCTCGCTGCGCACGGGCTCCCTGTCTGCGGCGGGCGCCGGCGCTTCTCGCTCGGCGGCAAGAGCGCTGCGCGGGCCGCGGTCGACGTCGTAGTTGGTGCGGGCGAGGTCGTGGCCGATCTTCTTGGCGACGAACTCCTCGCCCTGCACGGTCTGTCCGTCGCGCTCGTACTCGAACGGGTGCGTGTAGCCCTCGGCGACGAAGCTGTCGCCCTTGGCGAACCGCTCGTGCGCCCGCTCGGCGGTCGCCCGATACGCCACGAGGTCGTGGAACGTGGTCTCCAGCTCCGTGAAAGAGCCGTCGGGCTCTTTGCGGTAGTGCTCCTGCCCGACACGGGCGTAGAACCTTGCCTCGCCTTTGCCGGTGTGGCTGAGCTGGGGGTCCGAGGCGATGAATCCCGTGAACGACTCCTGCGTGTGAATCGTCATGACGATGGTCCCTTCCTGGCATCGGCGGCCCCCAGGGCGGGGCCGCTCTTGTCAGTCAGGTGCGTCAGGGCTCTCCTGCGGTCGCCGCCGCAGCCGTTCCTCGATCCCGGTGCGGTCGGCGCGGAGCCGGGTGGCGTCGGGCCGGTCGGTCCATGTCCGCATCCGGGTGACGATGGGCGGCGCGGAGCGCAGCAGCACGAGCGCGGTCCCGAACGGCAGGGTGCGGATCGCGTCGGGCGGCATGACCGGCACCCGCCGGATCGAGCGTTGCGCGGAGCGGGACCCGTGATCGCCGACCGTGGTGGAGTCGATCACCTCGTCCCGTTCGCCGGTGAGCGTGGTCAGGTCGTGGAGGTCTTTCGAGTTGGAGGCCCCGCCGAGGATGATCTTGACGATGCTGGCGTCCCAGATCGCGCCGGCCGCGTTCTCCGACCACTTCTCCCGCGCTTGGGCGAGCGACTGGAGCACCGGCATCGTCGTGATCCCGGTGCCGCCTCCCTCAGCCATCAGCGTCGGCAAGGACGGCAGGGGTGCGAGATTGCCGACCTCATCGAGCGCAAGTAGCAGCGGCGGGTCGAGGCGTGCACCGGGGCTGTGGGCGGCGATGCGGCGGGCGGCTTCCACGAGGTCTTCCACGAACGCCGCGACCAATGCTGCGGAGTTGTTCGCCCCGGCCCCGGTCGCCAGCAGGTAGAGGGTTCCTTTGGCTCGGAGGAATGCTTCGGGGTCGAAGTTCTCACCGGCTCGCGGCGAGACGGCATCGAGTACGCGAGGGTCGGCGAGGGCGGCGAGAGCGAGGGAGACGCCTTGCCAGATGGAGTCGCGGGTGCGGGGGTCGGAGTCGATCATCGCCTGTAACGACTCCGACCACCCGACAGCCGCGTTCTGGTTGGCGGTTAGGATCGCCACCGCATCCGCGGCAGCGGACGGGTCGAGGGTCCAGCGGAACAGCTCGCCGGGCGGTCGGTGATCGAGCGCGGCGGCGTGCAGGAGCGATTGGAGCGCGGTGCGGGTTTTGCCTTCCCAGAACCCGCCGCCTTCGACACCGCCGGCGGACAGGCCGGTGCCGGCGGCAAGGCCGGTGGCACGGATCATCGCGGTCAGCGGGTCCTCGCACCCCCGGATCGGCGACCAGCGCAGCCCCGCCGGGACACCCTCGGCGAGGTGCTGCGGGTCGAACACCGCAACCGGGCCGATGCGTTCACGGGCACGGAGGGTCGCGGTGAGGTTGTCCGGCCGGGTGCTGGTGGTGACGACCGCGCCGGGCGCGTCGAGGATGGCGTTGATGACGATGTGGGCGCCCTTCCCAGAGCGCGGCGGCCCGATGAGGAGGATGGAGTCCTCGACCGAGGCCCAGACGCTTTTGCCGCGTGAGGCGCCGATCCGGTAACCGATGTCCTCCGCGCAGGGCTTGTCGAGCGAGGGCCGCAGGTGCCCGCCCCGCCGCAGCAGCGCGGTCTCGGAGGCGGCTTTGGCGACTTCGCTGCGGGTGGCGATCCCGGCGATCCGGTACGGGTCGGCCTTGACCTGGCGGCCGTGGTCGCGCAGCAGCCGCCACACCCACCAACCCACCGCCCCGGCTCCCAGGATGAGGACGGCGGCGGTTGTCCAGTACGCGACGACGTTCAGCCCTGGCGCATCGAGAGCGCCCGCCGGGTCGCCAGGGTTCAGCAGCACGCCCAGGCCGGCTTCGACACCGCCGGCGGGTGGGGATGTGCCGGTGATCCAGGCGGCGACCGACCCGGCGCCGCGGAGGATGCCGGCCAGGAGCGCGGCGCCGATGAGGAGGGCAATGCCGAGGTTGCTGAGCTCGTCTCCGAGCGACCCGGCCGGGCGCGGAGTGCTCATTCGGGGTGCCCGATGGTGAGGGTGCCGGAGACGCGGCCGAGCAAGATGACCTCACGGGTCGGACTCGATGCTGCTTGTTCGGCGGTGAGCAGGGCACGCATGGTCCCGTCTGGGGCTGCGTCACCGTGGACAATGACGATGGCGACGGCGACATCCTCGCCAGGCACGAACCCCTCCCCGTGCAACGTGACCAGCTCCGGCATCGCTTGTCGTGCGGGCGATTCCTGGGCAAGGGCTGGTTGGGGGCGGCGGCGTGTGCTGGGGGTGATGATGTCGGTGAACACGGTCCCGTCCGCCTCACGCACCTCGACCCGCACTGGCGACCGGCGCTGGTCGGTGAGTTGATCGAGGACGCGGGCGAAGTCCTCCCGCCGCCACGCGGGTGCGAACGGCTCCGGCTCATACGGTGCCCCGTCGACGGTGACCGTCATCCTTCCGTCAGAGGCAATGTCCATGACGACGTGCGGCAACACCACAGGCACGGCGTCGTCTCGGTGTTCGGGTTCGCCGGTGGTGCGCTTGTAGCGGGGGCGGGTCATCAGGATTCCTGCCGATCGTTCGAGAATCCCGAAGAACCGTCGAGATTCGTGAACTCGCGGGAATCTGCGGTCATGCGGGTGGTGGTGTCGAATGCGGCGAGCTCGGCAGGGTGGAGCTGGTGCTGTACGACGAAGGAGCGGTCCTTGATCCGCCAGAGTCCTTGCCCGGTGCCGAGGCCGGGTAGGAGCTTCTGTTCGGTGCCGGTCAGGCCGAGGGCGGTGGCGGTGGAGCCGAGCTGATCGGCTTCCTGCCGGTAGACGATCCGGGTCTCCGCGTTCGCCAGCAGACTCGATGCGAGAGCCCTCATCGCGGAACCTTGATCGCCGACGTTGTCGAGGTCGGAGAACTTGTGGAAGATCAGCATGTTCGCGATGCCGAAATGGCGGGCGAGCCGCCATTGCGCGTCCATCCGCCGCAAGAGGCTGGGGTAGGCCATCAGGCGCCACGCTTCGTCGTAGATCACCCACCGTTGCCCGCCGTTCGGGTCCGACAGCGCCGATTCCATCCACGCACTGGAGCAGGTCATCAGCACGGAGATGAGCGTGGAGTTCTCCGCGACACGGGACAGATCCAACGACACCATCGGCAGCGACGGATCGAACCTCACCGTGGAGGGACCGTCGAACAGTCCCTGGAGGTCACCGGCGACGAGGCGGCGCAGCGCGTGGCCGACCAGGCGGCCGTCCTCGGCAAGACGTCGGTCCTCATCATCGGCGGGGCTGGGGGCCAGGATACGGTCGACAACCATCGGCAGGATCGGCACCTCCGCCGACCGCACCGCATCCCGCAGGGCGAGGTCGATCGCGGTGTGCTCCAACGGCGACAGCACACGATCCAGCACCGTCTCCGCCAGCGCCCCGATGAGGTCGCGGCGGCGGGAGGCAACCTGCATCGCCCACTCCGCGTCGGAGACGGCGGAGGGCCGGTGTCCCTCGTCCAGCGGGTTGAGCCGGTTCGATAGCCCGTGGCCGAGAACGATCGCTTTCCCGCCGACCGCTTCGGCGACGGCGGTGTGCTCGCCCTTGGGGTCGCCGGGGACGTAGACGCGCCGCCCGAACGGGAGCGAGCGGGTGTAGAGGGACTTCGCCAGGGAGGACTTGCCGGAGCCGACAATCCCTGCGAGAACGACGTTGGGGGCGGTGATGAGGCCTTGCTGGTAGAGCACCCACGGGTCGTAGACGAACGACCCACCGGAGTAGAGGTCCTGGCCGACGAATACGCCCGCCGAGCCGAGGCCCCCTTCGGCGAGGAATGGATATTGCCCGGCGAGGGTCGCGGAGGTGTCCTGGTGCTTCGGAAGCCGCAACCGCCCCGGTGTCCGCAACGCGGCAGGACCGGACTCGCCGGCGGCCGGCAGGTACGTCGTTGCGCGCTTTTCTGCTTGCTCGGCTTCCCATCTGGCTTTCGCCTCCGCCTTCCGTGTGTCGCGGGCGGTGGTCTCTATCCGGGTAGCGGCCTGCTGGCGAGCTTTGCGGTTCCGTCGCCGCTCACCTTCCGGGCCGACCAGCACCGCCGTGTGCAGACGGCCCTCATCCTTTCCGGTCACAGCGCCAACCCCCGCCCGTGCGAGGCGGATGCGCCCGGCCGGCGGGCGAACCAATCCGTCGCCTCCGAACGCGCCGCCCGCACCGGCGCCCGTTCGACCGTCCGCCGTGCCGGAGCCGGAGTGGGCGCGGCCGTGTCGATGTTCAGTAGCGCTGGGTCCCGTACGGCGTCGTGGATGCGAAGCAGCGAGACGTGGCCGAGGAAGGGACTGTACGTGAGGGTGTAGACGTCCCCGGTGGCGGTGCGGTCCAGGGCGCCGGTCGGGGGCTGGTCGTAGACGTACCCGTTCTCGAGCGCAGCCTGGGTCGTCTCCACCCCGAAATCCCACTGCGCCAGATGCTCGATCGCCGCGTCCGTCCCGTCTCGTTCGATGATGTCCAGCACCGGGTCTGCTTCCTCGCCTTGGAGGAACACGACACTGACCCACCGCCTGCCGCCCTGCTTCTCGGGGAGGTCCGGGTCGCGGTCGATCAGCTCGATTAGGGTGTCGGGGTGCTGACGGGCGGCATCGGTCACCCAGTCCGGGAACGCCCCGTCGTTGTCGGTGCGCTGGCCGGGATGGTCGATCGCGAACTGGCGTGCGTCGCCTGCGGCGGAGAGGAACACCGCGAGCTCGCGCAGCGCCCGCTCGGGTGAGACGGGGGCGCCCGTGCCGGTGAACAGGTCCCGTCCCTCGATCGACTGCCCGGTGGCCGGGTTCTCGATGCGGTACGCGTACCGCTGATGCTCGCCCAATGGTTCGTCCGGCCACACCGTCAACCTCAGCTCACCCGCCTGCACCGTGGTGCGCGTCGCGCCGGTCGTGTCGAGGGGTTCGGGTGCGGGGTGCCAGGCGATTCGCCCGGACTGCGACATCGCCGCATCGACCCGGTCATGGACCGTGTCCAGCAGGGTGCCGGCCTGGTGCAGCTCATCCGCCGCCGCAAGCGCCGCCGTCGCCCCGGCGGGCTGGCTGCCCGCGTCGGTGTGCGCGCGGGACCGGGCCTCGATGTGGGCGGCGGCGAGCTGGTCGAGCACCTGCCGCAGCGACCGCACCCCGGCCAGCAGTTCCCCGAGCACCGGGTACGTCTCGGCGGGGTCGTCGAAGGTGCGGGTGGCGTGGGCGAGGCCGCGGAGCGCAGCGGATGCCTCCATCGCGTCCTCCACGGGGTTGTCGAAGGTCGGCATGATCGGGACTCCTCACAAGGGAACGGTTGATGGCGGGATGGGTCAGACCGGGCGGCACAGCGGTAACGCGGTCGCGGTGAACGCCTGGGCTTGCTGGCCGACGAGGCGGCGGGTCTCGCAGGAGGCTTGGATCGCGGCCTGCTCGACTGCGGCCACCGCGGCGTCGAGCTCGTCCACGGTCGGTGCGGAGACGGAGACGAGGCCGGAGACACGGAGGACGCCGTGCCCGGCGGTCAGGTCCGCCTCCTGTTGCAGCACGTCGTCGAGCTCCGCGCTGGAGGCGGCGTCCTCGATCTGTCCGATCTTGCGGCGTTGGGCGGCGTCGGAGATGAGTTCGGTCTTCTTCTTCCGCAGGTCCCTCGCGGCCTGGTCGGCGCGTACCGGGGTGTAGTGCAGGGCGAGGGTGCGGAGGATGCCGTTGGACAGCACGAGCGAGGCAAAGAACCCTGGGTAGACCTGGGAGCGGGGCCATTCAGTGATCCACAACACCGCATGGAAGGCACTGTCGGATCGCAGGCGGTCCCAGGTCTCGGTGACCGCCACCGGCCCGGCGGTGGCAAGATCGCGGCCGAGGTCGCCGTGGCGTTCCAGGGCGGGGGCTGCCGCCGGGTCGTACACTCCGCGGAGGATGACGGCGACCTCGCCAGGGGTGAGCCACCCGGTCGAGGTGAGCTCTGCCGCGCGGAGCGCCGTGCTCAGGGTGGTCATCTCCTGCCGCAGCACGGCCGCAGCGCCGCGTATGCCGCCGCCGGAGGTTCTGATCTGCCGGGCGCTGTTCTTCATGTCCAGGGCGAGGCTGATCGTGGTCGCGTGGCGTTCCCCGGCGGGGCCGGCACGGTCGATGAGCTCCTGGTAGGTGGTCGCGGCCCAGGAGCCGTCGTCGGTGCCGTGGGTGCGCCACCACTCCGCCAACCCCGTCCCCGAATCCGGCAACGTCCGCTCAGACACCTGAATCCGCGCGATCCGCCCGGACCGGCACGCGGCGGCGAGCACGCGGCCCCACCCTGCGACGCGGCGTTGCTGCTCGCCGGGGTCCAGGAGCACGAACGCCGGGTGGGAGACGCCGAGGATGACGGTGAGGGTCTGCGCGTGGGGGTCGTGGACCATCGCCGCCCCCGTCTCCGGGTCTTCCCATTCACGCAGCGGCGCCGCGTCCCCGGGCAGGGCGAGGGTGCCGGCCGGCCGGGGCTTGATGACGCGGCGCCGGTAGATGAGCTGGCCGAGGTAGGTGCGGGCGGCCCAGCGGGTCAGGATCGGCACCCACTCGATCAGCTTCCTGCCCCCTGCCGGGATCACGGCGAGGAGGGCGGCGCCAGCCCAGACCGGGGACGTCCAGGCCAGACCCATGCCACCGCTGGTGTAGAGGGAGGCGACGACGGTGAGGATCGCGATGCCGAGGACGATCAGTTGCGGCAACGACAAGCCCAACAGGATGCCCCGTCGGGTGAGGCGGGAGAACTGCACCGGCGATAACGGGTACTCGGTGTGCGTGGAGGCCATTGGCTCATTCCTTCCTGGACGGCTTCGAGGACGGAGGCGGCGGCGGGTCCGACCCCCGCGATGGCGACGAGGGCGCAGCGGGCGGCGTCGAAGGTGCCGGACGTGACGACGGTGTGCCTTGCGCGGGCGGGACCGGCGGCGGAGTGCTCTGCTCGGCCGCAGCCCCGGCATGGTTCTCCGCGGCACCGCCGACAGCGGCACCGGCCTTCGGTCCGGCGGTCGCGGCACCCTTGACCACCGCACCGCCGACGACCACCGCCGTACCGACAGGCCCCGCGGCCGCACCAGCACCCGCGCTGGCCCCCGCCCCCGCCCCCGCTCCGGCTCCGGCGCCTGCTCCGCCGGATGACGCGGCAGCGCCCCCGGCAGTTCCGGTCGCCCCGGCACCGCCCGATGCCGCCGGGCCACCCGCAGGCGGCGGCATCGACCCACCCCCTCCGACGCTTCCGCCCCTGGGCTTGCCGCCGGTATCACTACCGCCGTCGAGGACCTTCTTCGCACTGTCACCCTTGGGTGCGGACGGCACCGGAACCGGGCGATTCAATGCGGACTTCGCCTCCTGCTCGCTGGACATGGCGTGGTACATATCGAACCCGACGAAGGACAGGAACTTGTAGGTGATGTACGGCGCGAACGCGGCGACGAACATCAGCACCACCCCGGCAATCGGGTCGCTGATAGAGGCGAGGTCCGCTTCGATGGGGGCGGAGACTTGCCCGATCGCGACGAGGAAGATCACGACGAGGACGAGCTTGGAGAAGATGAGGGCGATCACGAACGCCGCCCACTTGGCGAACCAGCCCTTGGTCGCATCCCATGTCGCCCCGGCCAGGGCGACGGGGCCAAACACGATCGCGACCAGCAGCAGCGCCTTGCGGATGAGGAGGCTGAACCAGACGATCGCGGCCGCACTGATGGCGAGCCCGGCGAGGAAGATGGTCAGGATCGCGCCGACACCGGGAGCAGCGATGTTGATCCCGGCAAGTCCCGTGGCGAGGAGCCCGATCTGGGTCCCCATTCCTTCCATCGTGTTGCCGGTGGCCTGCACGATCCCCACGCAGAGCTGATCGGTCACTTCCAGCAGCAGCGCGGTCAGGGTGATGACGAGGAACGACCCGAGGACGGACTTGGCAAGTCCCAGGGCGGCGCGGGACAGGGCGGTGGGGTCGCGATGGATGAGGCCGGTGATGAGTTGGAGGCAGAAGAACACGAGCATCACAAAGACCGCGACGCCGAACAGAACGTTGTAGACGCCGACATACTCAGGACTGGTGACGTCGACCAGGGTGGTGGTGTCGAACACGGTCCAGACCGCCTCGAACAACCAGGCAGCCGCGCCGGCCATCGCCTGGCCCAGCCAGTCGAACGGGGCCGCGATCAACGACGCCGTGCCCTCGCCCACGGCGTCGCACACGGCGGAGATGACCGGGACATCGCACACGCTCACCGCACCCACCCCCACGGGAGGCGCGTTGCCGGGGTGGTCATCAGACGGCCTGCCCGACGCCCCAGAAGAAGTTGATGAGCGTCACCGCGGCACCACAGATGATCGCCGCACCGCAGGACACGAGCACGCCGACTTTGCCGCGGCTGGCGAGGTGCGGGTTGGAGGAGTTCGCGCCGAACCCCCATACGATCGCCGAGATGATGAGGGCAAGGACCGAGAGGATCAGGCCGACGGTCATGACGGCGCCGACGATGATGCGTAGCTGCTCGATGCCGGGAAGACCAGAGCTGTTGGGGTCGATGTCGATCACGGGGATGCTCCTGACTGTTCGCGAGACGTGTTCTCGGCTGTCAGGTGCACCCCGCCACCCAGCGACAGGCGGATAGCCTGGGCTGGTGGAAATCGTTCTGGCCGCCAGCGCCGTCATCACCGACGACGCGGGACGTGTGCTGCTCGTGCTGCGTGGCACCGAGCCGGAGAAGGGCCGCTGGTCGATCCCCGGCGGCAGCGTCGAGCCCGGCGAAACCCTGGCTGAGGCGGCCGCGCGGGAGGCGTTCGAGGAGACTGGGCTGCGGGTGTCGGTGGGGCGTGAGCTGTGGTGCGTGACGATCCCGGCCGGCGAGGGGCGGGTGTTCGAGGTGCACGACTTCGCCGCCACCGTCACCGGCGGCGAGCTGGCATCGGGCGACGACGCGGACGATGCCCGCTGGGTCGCCGCCGCCGAGCTCGACCAGCTCCCGGTGACGGCGAACCTTGCCGACTATCTGCGCGGCGCCGGCATCCTCACCTGACTCCGGCTGGTCAGAGCTGTTCGCCGACGCCGAGGAGGAAGTTCGCCCAGGCCACGCCGGCGCCGGCGAGCGCGGCGGCGCCGACCGAGACGAGCAAGCCGGTGCGGGCCTTTGTCGCGGCCTGGTAGTTGCCGCTGGATGAGGCGACCGCCCACACGATCGCGCAGACGATGAGCATGAGCGCGGCGATGATGAGGACGAACATCAGCAGCGCCCCGACGATGGAGCGCAGCTCTGCGGCACCGCCGACGCCGCCGAAGTCGGGAAACACGTCCATCAGGCCCCACCGCCCGCGGTGCAGGTCGCGAGGGTGGTGTCCCCGCCGGTGACGCCTTCCGCATTGTGGTCGGCGAGCCAGGCGGTGGCGTCGACGGCGGGCTGCCCTTGCCCGCCGGGGTGGATTTCCAGGTGCAGGTGGGGTCCGGTGGAGCGGCCGGACGAGCCTACATCTCCGATGTGCTGGCCCGCGGTCACGGTCTGCCCTTCGGTGACGTGGATGCCGGTCTCCCACATATGCGCGTAGTACGACGCGACCCGCTCGCCCCGGACGGTGTGCTCGATGATGACCAGCCCGCCGAAGCCGCCGCTGTAGCCGGCGTGCACGACCACCCCGTCCGCGATGGCGAGGATCGGGGTGCCGTCCGCGGCGGCAAGGTCGGACCCTGCGTGGAAGGCGCGTTCCCCGGTGAACGGGTCGGTGCGCCACCCGAAGCTGTCGGTGTCCACCCACGTCCCTTCGGGAAGCGGGAACACGATGCGCGTCGTCTCCGGCACGATCGGCGCCCCGCCGCCTCCTCCGCCGGTGGGCGCAGGGCGGGTTAGGGCGGCGAGGATCGCCTCGGCCACCGGCTGGTAGTTCTGGTAGCGGTCCGGGTAGGCGGATACCTCGACGGCCTGGGCGGCTTCGCCGGGGTCCATCTGCTGCCAGCCGGGAATGTCCAGCAGCCCCCGCGGGGAGGGGTGGTTCGGGCCGGTCTCGCCGCCGTAGAACGCTCTGGCCTGATAGGTCGAGTCCATCAGCTCGGCGACGGTGCCCCACCCAGCGGCGGGACGCATCTGGAACAGGCCCAAGGAGTCGTGATCGGACCCGTTGCCATCGTTCGGGAAGTCGCCGGACTCCGGGTAAGTGCCGGTGTTGGCGAGCATCCGCAGCGTGGACTCCGTGAGGGCGGCCATGAGCGCGATCACCACGCCGGGACGGCCGACACCGCTGGTCTGCCCGCCGACCGTGATGATCGTCGCGGCGTGGGTGAGCTGGGTCCGGTTCAGCGTGACCGTCTGCCCGTTGCGCGTCGTCGCGGTCAGCGACTCCGGGATCGGCCCCACAGCGAGGGAGCCCGGTGCGCATGCGGTCATCGCAGGATTGACCACGGCCGCCACCCCGACAAGCACGACCGAGGGGGCGAAGAACAGCAGGGCGACCGCGAGAGCGGCGAGCTTCTTCCACACAACAACCACCTGCTCTCAACGGAGGGGGTTGTCGAGTTGGGACAGGCGCAGTAGCTCACAGGTCGTGCCGGTGATGCCGCGGCCTGTGACCGCCGGGGTGCAGACGATGAACACCGTGAACGACACCGGCCGGGACGCCTCCACAGGTTCGGTGTCCCAGGTGCCGTCCCGGTGCCGGGTGCCGTCAATGGTGTACGCGACGGTGCCTGCGGGAATCTGGCCTGGTGCGGCCTGCGCGACCGCGGTCTCCCACGCTTCCGGGATGACCGCGGTATCGACGATGAGCCATTGGCGGGTCTGGTACTGACGGAGCTGCCCCCACGCCTCCACACTCGGCAGATACGCCCGCACATCCCCCGCCAGCGCGGCAGCCTCCTCATCTGCGGCGACATCCGCAAGCATCTGCGCGTAGTCCATCGGGCCATCACCGGTAGTGGTGTCCCAGGTGAACAGCGCGCTGGCGACCGCGCGGGCGAACGCCTCCGGGCCGCCGACCTGCGGCACCGCCACCGGCCCCTCACCGGACGGCCCGGCCGGCGGGGCGGTCACGGTGGAACTCGGTGTGTCGGCGGGAGTGGAGTCGGTGCGGGGTGCGGGGCCGCGCAGCAGCCCGTAGATGCCGACACCGACCAGCAGGAGCAGCACGAGCCCGCCCGCGATCGTGGCGATCAGCAGACGACGACGGCCGCGATCAGCGAGGGTGGCGGGGTCCATGCGGGTCCTCCCAAGAGGCGACAGGTAGGTGGTCGCCGGGAAGGTGCACACACGCCCCCACGAAGCGGTGGTCAGGCGATGTGCTCGCTGCGTTCCTGCGCCCGGCGGGCAGCGCGGGCGGTATCGGCGAACGCGATCGTGCCGGTGACGGTCTGCTCGAACCGTGACCATTGCTCCTCGGTCAACGCCGGGCCAACCTCGTCCGGGTCATGGTGCAGCCACCATCCGGCCATGTCGTCCCAGATCGCGACGAACACGGTCAGCGGGAACGGCACCGGCTCACCCTGATCCTCGACCGCGGTCAGCGCGGGGCGCGGGGGTTTCCGGCCGGTCTTCTTCGCGGCCTTCACGCGGGCGAGCGCGGCCTGCGCCAACTCGTCCAGCTCCACCGCCCGCGCCTCACGCTCCGCCGCCCGCACCTGGACGGCCTCGGCGCGGGCCTGCTCGCGCACATCAGCGGGCAGGGTGGGGTCGGCGGCGACCTGGTCGAGCTCGGCGAGGGAGAGTTCGGCGTTGACGCGCAGGTGGGAGGGGTAGACGCCTCCGCCGGCCTTGATCCGCTCGACCTCCTCCGCCGCGCGAGTGCGCACGGACTCGGGCTGGGATTCGTCGGCGGCGAGGTGTTCGAGTCGGCCGATGCGCTCCAACGTGGTGTGCGAGTCGCGGCCGGTGACCATCTGCGCAGCCTGCACGGCGGCCTCACCGGGGGTGGTTTCCCACGGTGCCGTTAACTTAACGGGACCGTCTTCTCCGGCCTCGTCGGCGGCGTGGAAGCGGGTGGCCTCCTGGCGGCGTGCCGCGTCTTCGGCGAGCAGGGTCTTGAGTTCGCGGTAGAGGCCGGCGGCCTCGAACTGGGTCAGTGGCTTGTGCAGCAGGTTGTCGTCCTGCTCCGCGAGGAGCTGCCCGAGCCGGTCCGAGACACCACTGCGGACCCACACCTTGACGGTCTTCCACCCGAGCAGCTTGATCGCCGCCAGGCGGCGAGCACCGCAGATGAGGTGCCCGTCGAGGGTGATCGTGATCGGTTGCAGCAGGCCGTTGCGCCGGATCGACTCGACCATCGCGGTCAGGTCGCCGTAGTCCTGCCGGTGCCGGCGTCCGACACCGATGGAGTCCACAGCCCGCTCCAGCTCGATGTGCCCATCCTGCGGAGTGCTCACGGGTGATCAGCTCCGCTATCGGGGGCGGCAAGGCCCGCGGTCAGCACGAGGTCATTGTCACGCCATAGCGCTCGCAACGGCTCGCCGATCAGAAGCCGCACCACCAGGCCACGCCCGGCGTTGGTGTGTGCAAGGGAGGGGTCGGGGTTGCCGAGCACAACCCGCAGCAGCGTCGTCCAGGAGGTTCCGGGCAGGTCCAGGAGGGCGCGGGCTTGCCGGTCGCGGCGCAGGACCTCGAAGGCCGACGCTCGCGACACGGATTCGGCAAGCCGCCCGGTGATGTACTCCACCCCGGCCCGCGCGGTCTCCGGCGCCCAACCGACGCGGCTGAGGAACGCGATCGTGTCCTCCACCGCCGAGCCCACGTTCATCGTCCGCTCCAGCAGCAGCTCCTCGTCCTCGCCGAGCACGTCCTCCTCGTCGTCGGTGAAGGGGTCGACGTGGAACGCGGGGTGGTAGTCGGGCAGCGGGTTCTCCCGGTCGCTGAACCGCTCCGCGTCATGGAACACCGAATAGCGGGGCCGGCGCGCCTGGTGCACGGAGCACAGTAGGCCGTTGCCGCGCTCCTCACCGATGCAGGTCACCTGCACCGCACGGGTCACCACCGCCCACGGGTCATCCGCCCGACGAGTCGCAGCTCCCCGCATCGCCTCGAACGCCGCAGAGGCAGCCTCCCACGGGTCCAGGCCGTGCTTGCGAGCCAGGGCGGCGTACTTGTCGGCCGCGTGCCGCATCAGCGCGGCAGCCTCCGGGTCGTTCCGCCACGCGCCCTTGCCGGCCTCATGGAGTCTGTTGAGGAGCGCGCGTAGCGCCTCCGAGTCCTCGAACCAAGCCCGCTCCTGGTCGCCGGTGCTTGCCTTTGTCATTCCGGCACCTCCTGAACAGCAGGTGCGCACACGTCCCCCAGCCGTGGGGCTCGCCGGTGCATGAGGGACGCGCATGGCTCAGGTCACCCCAACCCGATCCCGGACCGTGACACCCACGAATGCCGCTCACCAGCCCCGCGGCCGAACGCGGTCACCGGCAACAACTTCCGTGCCCGCTCGCTCACAACCCGCACGCCCGAGCGCGCGATCGTGCGGGTGCCCCGGTATGTCTGACCGGGCGCGCGGCGGGTGCGGCGGGCGAGCTCGGCTTGGAAGTCGATGCCTTGCCCGGCGACCCTGCCCATCCGCGAGGCCAGCAGATCGGACGGGCGCACCCACACCACCCCCGACCTACGCTTCCCCGCCTCCGCCGCATCGGGCATCTTTTGCGTCGCCGCGGACGGGTCGCCGTGGCGAGCCAGTTCAGACACCTCCCCGTCACCGCTCGGATGTGCCTCGTCGGGCGCCTCGGATTCCTCCCGGCGGCTTGCGGGATGCTCTGCGAGCCGGGCGGTGCGTTGTTCGTCGTCGTTCATGTCGTTTCCTCCGTGTCGGGGCCGGTCAGGACGGGCCGGGCGAACCAGCGTCCGACCGTGGACGGGTGCACTCCGAGGTGGCGGGCGATCTGCTTGTTCGACCAGCCCTCCTCCTCCCGCAGCACCACCGCCACCTCACGACCCACCGGTGCGGGCCCCATCGGGATCGGTGACGCGGCAACCGTCGACGTCTCCTCGCCTGACTCGCGCGACGGCTCGGGCTCGGGTGCGGGGAGGGGGCGGGTGAGGATCACGGTGAGGTGGGTGATCGCCAGTAGCACCAGCGGCGGCACCGCCGCCACCGACGCGGCGAGCACACCGGGCACGTCGGCGTCGGCGGCGACGACGGCATGGATCGCGTTCGCGGTCACCGACACCACCGCACCGGCGGCCAGCAGCGCCCACGGATACCAGGCGGAACGTTGCCCCGCGAGCGCGACAACGGAGACCGTTGAGACGACGATGATGCCGTCCACGATGAATGGCCACGCCCACGCCTGCCCCGCATCCACCCCAGAGCGGCGGGCAAGATCAGCGAGAGCGGTGAACGAGAGCCAGAACGCGCCAGCGGCGATGAGCACCGTCCCGGCCACCGCGGTCGCCACTGCGACCCGGCCACCCCACGTTGTCGTCGCCGGGTTCACGAGAGCACCCGACTCTCGAGCCGCATCGTCTGGCGCGGCACTTCGCGCTGTATTGCCGGCGCGGAGGCGGGGTGGATGTGGGTGGCGCGGTAGGCGGAGCGAATCGTGGTCGTGACTTCCCGCGGCGACAACCCAGAGTGCTCGGCAGCCGGGGCGAGGGCGTCGACCATCTCAGGCAAGGACATGCCGGCTTCTGCGAGGCGGCAGGATGCCCAGAACAGGCCCCGGTTGCGTTCGCCTTCGCCGCGTTGCGCGACCCAGGCCGCCAGCCGGCTGGCATCCCTTGGAGCCGGTCCGGTGCGCCCGACGTGTCGTGGATCAGGGCGCGGGTCCAGGAAGTCCCGCAACGCTCCCGCGTCCACCGGGCACGGAAGCTCTTGCGAGCCGCCGACCAGCGCATACGAGACGCGCCGATCACCGGTGGCGATCACGGAGGGCGGGACAATGACATAGCCGCCGTCACCGCGGAAGTCGACTCGTGCCCGCGCGGCCTGCCACGAGGGCTGCGGACGGTCCGGATCGGCCGGATAGTAGGCGTGCATCCCACCCGAAGGAGTCCGCACCAACGCCACCCACCCCTCGACCAGGCCGGCACGGCGGGCGCGACCGAACGCACCGAACCCGTGCCCCTCTGCCTTCCGATCCACATCGACGACATCCACCCCAGACACGGCACCGGTCGGAACACCGATGTTCGCGGACGGCCACCGCCGCCACCACCCCGCAACCCGGCCGGCGTCAGTAGTCGCGTCGCGGAAACCGTGCTCGATCCGGGGCCGCTTACCGCCCGGCACGCACGGGAACACCGGCACCCCCGCCTCCGCGAACCGTGCCGCAGCAATCGCCGGCGGGAGGCCGGCGACCTGGGCGAACAACTCTGCCGGGCTCATCACAGACTCCTCACCGCGGCATCCGCCGAGCGAGATGCCCGCGACGGCTCCACCGGTGGCGGCGTAGTGCGTTCTGCTCGCGGGATGTATTCGGCTCTGGCAGTGTCACGGGTGAGGCCGGGTGGGTCACCGGTACCGACCTGGGCCGTCGGGAGAGCGTCGAGGATCGCCCCGGCGATCTTGCGGACACGCTCCCCAGTGGCCTGCACTACCTCGGCCGGGTCCTTGTCCTTCACCGTGCCCGCCCAGCCGGAGACATAGGGGATCGTGTAGGCGGTGGTGTCCATGCCATGTGCGGCACCGATCATCAACGCCACCGACTCCGCCTCCACTTCACCTACGCCGCGATGCCTTGTCGCGTCCGGGTTATTGGGGCCGTGCAGCCTCACATGCGCGAGCTCGTGAACGAGAGTCTTCACCTGCGCGGCATCACCCATGTTCGTCCGCACCGCGACCGTCCGATTGGTGTAGTCGGTCAGGCCGTTCGCGCCACCGATCTCGCTCTCGTGCTCGACCCGCAACACCGCGAACCCCTCCGCCTCCACCAGGCCCGCCAGCCCGTCCCAGAGACCCGCGGGGGCATCGCCCTCCAGCAGGACCGCCGACGGACGCTCCGGGACCGGAGCGCCGGCAGTCTGGGAGACATCCCACACATAGGCGGACTTCCCGCCGACCATCCGGGAGCGCATCAACTCACCCGGCTTCGGCTTCTCGAACCGGCCCAGCCGCCGCCACGACAACACATCCTGCGGAGTCGAGGACGCAAACCTGCCCATCACCGGAGCGAAGATCATGTACCCCGGCTGGCCCTTCTCCACCTGCCTGCCGAGCGTCTGCCATTGCTTGTACCCTGCGATATACGACGGCTCCGCCGCTTGCACGCGCCCCTGCTCGAAGGCGTCGAGGTGCTGGGCGAAGATCATTAGCGTGTTGCGGAACGAGCGCGCCCGGAACCGGGCAGCGAACTCCAGAGCGCGCTTCCAGTCCTCACCGGAGACGAGCTGGTTGACCGCAGTCGACAGCCGCTCGTGGAGCTGTTCGAGCTTCGCGTCGCGTGTGGCCCGTCTCTCCTCGTCCGTCGCCATCATGAATCTCCTCCCGGCGGGGCCCACGGCGCGTGCCGGTGACCCTTGCGACCATGAGGTGCGCCGGGATCTTCATGAGAGTCAGCCGAGCTTCGGGAAATCCCGTCAACAAGGACGGCTCCACGGTGAGCCTTGCGTATGGGTCTACTCACTACCAGGTTCGAGTGGCCGCTGGACCCTCACGCCTTCTCTTGCAACGATCAGCCCCCCATTGCGCGACGAACAGCGCACGTTAGCGTCGATTCTGGGCGTCGCCGAGAAGTGATCAGCGATGCGCGACGCGATATTCCGATGGACTCATGCTGTATCTGGCTCGAAACCACCGCGCCGCGACACGTGGATCATTCCACCCGCAGCGCTGAGCAATCTCGCGAACGCCGAGTTCGGAATGAAGCAAAAACTGAGCGAACTTCTCGGTACGTATTTGGTTCAATGTACGCATGGGTGAATCCAGACCCCCACCGGAGAACAGGCGGCACAACTGAGAACGTGAGAGGTGCGCGCGACGCGCCAGATCCGCTAATGTCCATGGTTCTTGCGGTGCATCCGCCATCGCCCGTAGCAAGGACATGACACGGTCGGTGGCCGCGCCTGGAAGCGCTATTCTCTGCGCACCCAAGTCAGAGGGTTTGTAGTTGGCTAGGAGCGCGGGAAGCGTGAGCTCTGTGATCCTTGCCAGACCGGCGACGGTCCGGACGGCTGCCACTTCCACCGAGTGAGGCTGATGATCCCACAACCGTCCAACTTCTCGCCAGATGACGGAAGTCTCGTGGACTATGCCTTGACCTAGATCTAGTACTAGCGCTGAACCGTCCCAGTTTGACGGATGCGCTCCTGGCCGGACGCGCTCGATGTCGGGAAGCTGCCACGACATCTGGCTTCGAAGAAATCTCTCGCTCATTCGAACGATCAGGGTCGCAAGCGGGACATGTGGAGATAAGAGATACGTCTGGCGCTCGCCGAGCGCGATGGCCTGGCCTGCCCACACAGTGATCGTCTTTGATGAAGTTTGAATATATCCGCTGCCGCGTTTCACCAGGATGATCTTCGCAGTCTCTAGGTGCGCGGGTGTTAGCGGCCATGAAAAACTGCCCATAGGCGGCCACGAAAGTGCCCGCTGGCGGCCAGCAGAACTGCCCGCCGGTGGCCATGAGATCTGCCCACTTCCTTACTTGTTCCTGCCGCGTCTTTAAGCGGTGGGGGCCTCTCCCTGCGGTTTGATGACGGTGTCTAAGCGCACCAAAAGCGAACCAGGAAGAGGCCCTGTATGAAGTCTGACGGAGAAATCATGGAAATTCTTGCTGCCTACGATCTGACCGGATCGTTGCGCGCCACCGCGGAGCTCACGGGCTGCTCGCACCACACCGTTGCTAAACACGTCACCGCCCGTGACGCGGGCCGGCCGATCGGGGAACCCGCGGCCCGCGGCCGGGTCACCGACGCGTTCCTGCCCAAGATCGAGGAATGGATCGAAGCCTCCAAGGGCCGGATCCGGGCCGACAAGGCCCACGAAAAGCTCCTCGCTCTGGGCTACACCGGTTCGGAACGGTCTACCCGCCGGGCGATCGCGCAGGTCAAAGCCGCGTGGCGGCTGGGCCACACCCGCGTCCACCGGCCGTGGATCACAGAACCGGGGATGTGGTTGCAGTACGACTTCGGCGACGGGCCCCGGATCGGCGGGGTGAAGACCATCCTTTTCGTGGCCTGGCTGGCGTTCTCACGCTTCCGCATCGTGATCCCGCTCAGGGACAGGACCGCGCCGAGCGTGTTCGCGGCCCTGGACCGGTGCTTCCGGATCCTCGGAGGGGCGCCGACCTATGTCCTCACGGACAACGAGAAGACCGTCACCACCGCCCACGTCGCCGGGGTCCCGGTGCGCAACCAGCAGACCCTGGACTTCGCCCGGCACTACGGGGTGACCGTGCTGACCTGCCAACCGGCGGACCCGGCCACCAAAGGCGGAGTCGAAGCGTCCGTGAAACTCGCCAAGGCCGACCTCGTGCCCAAAGACACCAACCTCCGCGATGACTACCGCACCTTCGCCGAGCTCGAGGCCGCCTGCACGGCGTTCATGGACGAGGTCAATCACCGTGAGCACCGGACGACGCGGCGGAAACCCGCGGCCATGCTCGCCGAGGAAGCCCCGCGGCTGCACCGGATCCCGGACACCGCCCACACGGTCGCGTTCGGCCTGGCCCGCGGCGTTCCGGAGAACACCCCAATGGTCACCTTCGAAAACGCCCAGTACTCCGTCCCGGCCCACCTGCTCGGAGCCCGGGTGTTCGTCCGCACCCACGGCACCGGGCCCGGCGAGCAGGTCATCATCGTCCACCACGGCACGACCGGGCCCGTCGAAGTCGCCCGCCACGAACGGGCACGGCCCGGCAGCCCCGCCATCAACGACGAACACTTCCCCGGAACCCGGGCGAAGCTCCCCGGCGACTACGAGGTGAGGGCCCGCAGCGCGGACGAGGCCGCGTTCCTGGCCATCGGCGAAGGCGCCAGAACCTGGCTCGTCGAGGCCGCCGCGGCCGGGACCGCAAGGATGAACGTGAAAATGGCCGAAGCCGTTACGCTGGCCAAAATCGCCGGCACTGATCAGGTCGACCGGGCCCTGGGCGACGCCGCCCTGCACGGCCGGTTCGCGCACCCGGACCTCGCCTCGATCTTGAACGCCAACATCCGCCGCACTACCACCCACGCCGCCAACGAAGCCACCTCCCTCACCCAAGGAACAGGGGCGTGGGCCGCGATCGGCAACCCCGCAACCATCACCACGCCGGAGGAGGCCCGATGAGCCCCGTCACCACGACCAATACCGTGGCTCCGCCGCTACCGGCGGACCTGGAGGCCCTGATGCGGTCCCTGAAAATGCCCCACGCCCGGGCGCTGGCCCCGGACCTGATCGCGACCGCCCGCGCCCAGCGGTGGGAACCGGCCGAGGTCATCAAGGCCCTCTTCACGGAGGAAGCCGCCGGCCGGGCCCGGTCCATGCTCGCTTCCCGCCGCAAAGCAGCCGGGTTCCCGACCGGGAAGACCTTCGAGGCGTGGGACCCTGCAGCGTCCTCCATCCCGGGCCCGACCCAGCAGGCACTGCGGACCCTGGAATGGATCACCCGCAGGGAAAACTTGGTCGTCTGCGGGCCCTCGGGGACGGGGAAGACGTTCTTCCTCGAAGCCCTCGGCCAGCAGGCCGTCGAAGCCGGAATGCGGGTCGCTTGGTTCAGGCTCGAGGACCTCGGCGTCCTCATCCGCGCCCACCGAACCGATGACAGCGTCACCCGGGCCGTTGCCCGGATCCTGCGCGCCGAGCTCGTGGTCATCGATGATATTGGTCTGTTGCCCGTGGCCACGGACGCCGCCGAAGGCCTCTACCGGGTCGTGGACGCAGCCTACGAAAAACGCTCCGTCGCGATCAGCTCCAACCTCCACCCCGCCGGGTTCGATGAGCTCATGCCCAAAACCCTCGCCACCGCCACCGTTGACCGACTGCTGCACCACGCCCACGTCTGCCAGACCAGCGGCGATTCCGTCCGTCTTACCCAGGCCCTCGCCGGAAAAGGAGTGACCCGCTTGAACTGACCAACCCAACGATGGCCGACCCCGCCGAAACGAATCAGTGGGCAGATCTGTTGGCCATAACCGGGCAGTTTTACTGGCCACCAGCGGGCACATCAACTGGCCGCCCATGGGCAGAACGTAATGGCCATTGACACGCGGGGGGACTATCTCATTAACGGTGTATCCGGCGGTTTCTTTTAGTAGCTTTCAGCGGCCGGGAATCGGTCGCTGAAAGTGATGGCGAAGGCGTTCAAAGCGGGCTTCCAACGCACGGCCCATCGGGTCTTGCCGGCACCGGTCGGATCGAGGGATCGGGTGACCAGATACAGGCACTTTAGCGCAGCCTGCTCGGTGGGGAAATGACCCCGGGCCTTCACGGCGCGCCGGTACCTGGCGTTGAGGGATTCGATCGCATTGGTCGAGCAGATCACGCGCCGGATTTCCACGTCATAGTCCAGGAACGGGATGAACTCCTCCCACGCGTTCTCCCACAGCCGCACGATGGCCCCGTATTTCTTGCCCCAGCGCTCGGTGAGCTCCTCGAACGCCGCCCTGGCGGCCGCAGCGTTCACGGCGGTGTAGATGGGCTTCACGTCCCGTTTGAGCGCGTCCCAGTCCTTCTTCGAGGCCAGGCGGAAGGTATTGCGGATCAGGTGGATGATGCAGGTCTGCACGGTTGTCAGCGGCCAGACGTTGGTGACGACTTCGGGCAGGCCTTTGAGGCCGTCGCAGACCAGGAAGAAGGTGTCTTTCACGCCGCGGTTCTTGATGTCGGTGAGCACGCTCATCCAGAACTTCGCGCCCTCACCGCCGGTGCCGGCCCACAGGCCGAGGATGTCCTTCTCACCCTCCAGCGTCACGCCGATCGCGGCGTAGACGGGCCGGTTGGCGACCTGCCCGTCGCGGACCTTGACGACGATGGCGTCGATGAAGATCGCCGCGTAGACCTCATCCAGCGGCCGGTTTTGCCACGCGGCCATCTCGTCGAGCACCCTGTCGGTGATCCGCGAGACGGTCTCCTTTGACACGGACGCACCGTAGATCTCGGCGAAGTGCGCGCTGATTTCCCCGGTGGTCAGGCCCTTGGCATAGAGCGACAGGACCATCTCATCGACACCGGTCAGGCGGCGCTGACGCTTCTTGACGATGACCGGTGAGAAGGTCCCTTCCCGGTCCCGCGGCACGTCCACCTCCACCGGGCCCGTGGTCTCCGTCAGCACCGTTTTTGGGCGCACGCCGTTGCGGGAATTCGCGGTCTGCTTCCCTGCCGTATCGTGCTTTTCATATCCGAGATGCTCGGTCATTTCCTCATCGAGCGCGGTCTCGATCACGGTCTTGGTCAGCTGCTTGAGCAGACCGTCCGGCCCGGTCAGGGACAGGCCCTGTTCCTTCGCCATTCTGACCAGCTCGCGCGCAGCGTCGCCCTCGGATACTTCTGTCTTCTTTTCAGCGGTTTTCGTACTCGGCACAGCCTCAAGTGTTGCGGCCATATCGGGCTCCTCCCCGCCAGGCTTACCGCCCGGCGTGTCGAGCCGGATACACCGTTATTTCCACAGTCCCCACGCGGGTCAGAATCGGGTGGCGTGGCGCGCGGCGTTGACTCTGGCATCGCGCGCTGACGGTCGCGAACGGGAACGGGCGGGCCGTTGCGGTGTGAGAGCGTGCGGGATCGCACGGCGAGGGGCTCGTGGCGACTGTCGGTGCGTGCTGTGACGCCCCGGGACCCCTGGGGAGGCCTATGCGGGCGCCAGCCCGGCGGCTGTAGCGACGCGGAGCTTGCGGAGGTTGTGGCAGATCGTGTGGAGTAGCCATTCGCCTTGGGCGCCGGCGAGTCCGCGTAGCCGGAGCTGTCCGGCGTTTTGCCGGGTCTTCATCTGCCCGAACGCGGGTTCAACGATGGCTTTGCGGCGCGCGTAGTCGGTGCGGCCCTGCTCGGTGCGCAGCGCGTGCGCCATCCGCTCCCGCCGGCTCGCGTCCTCTGGGGCCGGGTCCGGGGCGCCGGCGGTAGGGAAGCTCTCGCCGTGACGTTGCCGTCCCGTCGCGATCAACACCTGTGCGTCCAGATCGTCGGCGGCTTCGAGGTTAGCTTCCGAGCAGTAGCCCGCGTCAGCGAGGACGACCTCCGGGGAACGCTCGACCCCTGCCGCATCAAGGTTCCGTAGGGTCTGCTCGGCCATCGGGACGAACTGCTGGATATCGGTAGCCTGCTGGGTGACCTCGGCGCTCAACACGATCTGGTGGCCCTCATCGACAACGGCCTGCGCGTTGAACGCGTAATCGAAGCCGCGGACCGTCTTCATCATCCGCGCCTCAGGATCGGTGAAATTGCGTTGCGCTTTCGGCTTCGGCGCCGCCGTGTCCACCGCAGTCGCGACGGCCGCGTCGGCCTGCTCAGGGGGCTGACCGGCGGCGTCGGCCTTCTTCCGCGCCACGGCTGCCGCCTTCTCGGCGGCGTCGGCCTCGATCGCGTCCTTCGCGGCACGTAGTTTTACCAGGCGCCCCTCACGGCGGGCCAGCTCCGGGGCGACCTCGTCCCCGCGCCGGTCCTGGCCGAACTGCTGATCCTCGGCCTCATCGACCGCCTCCGCCTCGGCGAGCAGCGCAGCGACCTCGGCTTGGAGCTGATCGATCTTCGGCACGATCCGGTCATAGCTCATCGCCTTATGCCGCGACGCGTTCGCAGCCAGCTTCGTGCCATCCAGCGCGACACGCCCCAACCGCACCAGCCCCGCCTCCGCGCAGACCCGCAGCACCTGCAGGAACAACCCCGGCAGGGCATCCAGGTGACGCCGACGAAACCGGGCCAGCGACCGGTAGTCGGGCGCCTGGTTGCCCGACAGCCACCGGAAGGCGATGTCGCGCTTGCAGCGCCGCTCCAACTCACGAGACGAGGTCGCGCCCGTCGCGTACGCGAACAGCAGCAGCTTCAACATCATCCGCGGGTCATACGGAGGCGCACCCGAGGCGGACGCGTACGACGCGTAGACCGGCGTCAGATCCAAGAGCTCTTCGACGACCTCGGAGATGAACCGGGCCTCATCATCCTCGTCCAGCCAGTCATCCAGACTCGGCGGGAGCAGGAAACACTGCCCCTGGTCATACCCACGGAACGTCTTCACCGCGCCAGCCCGCGCCACCGAGCCCGGCGCCCGCGCCTCACCCGGCTCAATGTCGAACAGGCCCTCCGGGCCAACAACTGCCTTCATGAATCGATTCTCCCAGCGCCACGCGCTATCCACCGGATTCACCCCGGCGCGTTAACGGAAGGATCTGACCCACGCACCTAGGGGGCCGAAGCGCGTCGGCGCATCGAAGAGCGCATCCCGCACTGAAACCCGCGCCATCGGATATCCGAGCGCACAAGAACTCTGCCCGCTGGCGCGGGCATCGACCGTTCTCATCTAGATGCTGCTCGCCAACCCCGGCGGCAACTGTGTGAGCCGGGACTGTGGAAATAACGGTGTATCCGGCTCGACACGCCGGGCGGTAAGCCTGGCGGGGAGGAGCCCGATATGGCCGCAACACTTGAGGCTGTGCCGAGTACGAAAACCGCTGAAAAGAAGACAGAAGTATCCGAGGGCGACGCTGCGCGCGAGCTGGTCAGAATGGCGAAGGAACAGGGCCTGTCCCTGACCGGGCCGGACGGTCTGCTCAAGCAGCTGACCAAGACCGTGATCGAGACCGCGCTCGATGAGGAAATGACCGAGCATCTCGGATATGAAAAGCACGATACGGCAGGGAAGCAGACCGCGAATTCCCGCAACGGCGTGCGCCCAAAAACGGTGCTGACGGAGACCACGGGCCCGGTGGAGGTGGACGTGCCGCGGGACCGGGAAGGGACCTTCTCACCGGTCATCGTCAAGAAGCGTCAGCGCCGCCTGACCGGTGTCGATGAGATGGTCCTGTCGCTCTATGCCAAGGGCCTGACCACCGGGGAAATCAGCGCGCACTTCGCCGAGATCTACGGTGCGTCCGTGTCAAAGGAGACCGTCTCGCGGATCACCGACAGGGTGCTCGACGAGATGGCCGCGTGGCAAAACCGGCCGCTGGATGAGGTCTACGCGGCGATCTTCATCGACGCCATCGTCGTCAAGGTCCGCGACGGGCAGGTCGCCAACCGGCCCGTCTACGCCGCGATCGGCGTGACGCTGGAGGGTGAGAAGGACATCCTCGGCCTGTGGGCCGGCACCGGCGGTGAGGGCGCGAAGTTCTGGATGAGCGTGCTCACCGACATCAAGAACCGCGGCGTGAAAGACACCTTCTTCCTGGTCTGCGACGGCCTCAAAGGCCTGCCCGAAGTCGTCACCAACGTCTGGCCGCTGACAACCGTGCAGACCTGCATCATCCACCTGATCCGCAATACCTTCCGCCTGGCCTCGAAGAAGGACTGGGACGCGCTCAAACGGGACGTGAAGCCCATCTACACCGCCGTGAACGCTGCGGCCGCCAGGGCGGCGTTCGAGGAGCTCACCGAGCGCTGGGGCAAGAAATACGGGGCCATCGTGCGGCTGTGGGAGAACGCGTGGGAGGAGTTCATCCCGTTCCTGGACTATGACGTGGAAATCCGGCGCGTGATCTGCTCGACCAATGCGATCGAATCCCTCAACGCCAGGTACCGGCGCGCCGTGAAGGCCCGGGGTCATTTCCCCACCGAGCAGGCTGCGCTAAAGTGCCTGTATCTGGTCACCCGATCCCTCGATCCGACCGGTGCCGGCAAGACCCGATGGGCCGTGCGTTGGAAGCCCGCTTTGAACGCCTTCGCCATCACTTTCAGCGACCGATTCCCGGCCGCTGAAAGCTACTAAAAGAAACCGCCGGATACACCGTTAATGAGATAGTCCCTGTGAGCCGTGCATGCACGGCTCAGCCTTCCACGTTGTCGAGGCGGTATCCCATGCCTGGTTCAGTAATGATGTGGTTCGGCTTGGAGGGGTCTGTTTCGATTTTCCTGCGGAGTTGTGAGACGTAGAGGCGAAGGTAGCCGGTGTCTTCCGCGTGCTCGGTGCCCCAAATACTGGTGAGGAGTGTTTGTCGCGTGACGAGCTTGCCGGTGTTTCGGATGAGGATCTCGATCACTTGCCATTCGGTGGGCGTGAGGCGGATTTGTCGTCGTCCGGCGGGTGACTCCTTGGTGACGCTTCGTGCAGCAAGGTCGATGGTGACGTTGCCGAGCCGGACAGACGGCAGCGCTTCTTCTTGAGGGACGCGGCGGGTGAGCGCGCGAATACGGGCGAGAAGTTCGTCCACGGAGAAAGGTTTGGTGACGTAGTCGTCGGCGCCTGCGTCGAGTGCTTCGACTTTGTCAGGTGCTCCCGCACGGCCGGAGACGACGAGAATGGGTGCTTGAGACCAGCCCCGGATGCCCTGGATGACTTCGATGCCATTGAGTTGTGGCATGCCAAGGTCGAGAAGATAAACGTCGGGGTGCTCGTCGATGGCCGCTCTGACGGCTTGAGCGCCGTCTGTGGCGGTCACGATCTCGTACCCCTTTGCGCTCAGGGTGATGCGGAGCGCGCGAAGGATCTGGGGGTCGTCGTCGGCGATGAGGATCTTCAAGCCTGTTCCTCCTGTGACGGGGATGATGTCGTGAGGTGGATCGGGATGGAGATCACCATGGTCAGGCCGCCGCCGGGTGTGTCTTCGGGAGTGAGTGTGCCGTGCATGGCTTCGATGAATCCTCGGGAGAGGGCGAGGCCGAGGCCGAGGCCACTGGTGTTGTCAGTGTCTCCGAGCCGTTGGAAGGGCAGGAAGATGTCGTCGTGCCTGTCGGGTGTGACTCCTGGGCCGTGATCGATGATCCGGATCTCCAGCCGTTGGTCGAAGGTGCTGGTGGTGACAGTTACCGGCTGGTCCGGTGGCGAGTACCTGGTGGCGTTGGCGAGCAGATTGACGATGACGCGCTGCAACAGGACGGGGTCCGCTTCTGCGGTGCTGTTTTCGTGGCCGAGCGCGAGGCGGACGTCTGACGGGCCGAGTTTCAACTCGTCGAGAGCGGGCGCGATCGCTTCGGCGGGGTCGGTGGGCATTGTGGTGAGGGTGAGAGCGCCAGCCTGGAGGCGACTCACATCGAGGAGGTCGCTGACGAGCGCGGCAAGTGCGGTGAGGCTGTCGTCCGCGGTGTCCAGGAGTTCGCGCTTGTCTTCGGAGGAGAGCTTCTTTCCAGCCGCGCGGAGCCCACCGACCGCGGCGGATGCGGCGGCCAGGGGGCGCCGCAGGTCGTGACTCAATGCAGATAGGAGTGCGCCGCGGACGCGGTCGGAGGCGGCAATCGGCTCGATCTCCTCCGCGGTGGCGGTGAGTCTTTGATGTTCGAGAGCGGCGCTGATCTGGGCGGCGACGACGGTGAGGAGTCGACGTTCGGAGGCGGGAAGGTCGGCGCCGTGGAGTTCGAGACTGCCGCCTTCAGAGAGCAGGATGACGGTGTGATTGCCGTCGGCGACAGGTTCTCCGGCCGTGGCGATGACGCGGTCTGCGAGTGTGACGCGGACGCCGGGGAGGTGGAATGCCTCGCGGGTGCGGTCGACGAGTGCCTGGATTGCGTTGTCTCCGCGGAGCACACTTCCAGCGATGGTCTGGATGAGCTCGGATTCTGCGGCGGCGCGGCGGGCAGCTCGGGTGCGCCGGGCTGCCCGGTCGACGACGAAGCTCACCAACGCGGCGATGGTGACGTAGAGGAGGAGCGCCAAGGCGTGCAGAGGGTCGGCGATGGTGATGGTGTGGAACGGCTCAATGAAGAAGAAGTCGAGTGTGATGCCGGAAAGTACCGCGGCGAACAGGGCGGGCCAGATGCCGCCGACGAGTGCGACGACAACAACGAGGAGTTGGTAGCTGAGGACGTCGCTCGTGATCGACTCATCAGATCGGAGGGTGACGAGAAGGGCGGTGAGTGCGGGGCCGCCCAGGAACGCGAGCAGAAATCCGAGAAGACGGCGTTTGAGGGTGAGCGCGCCGCCGATAGGGGGCAGGGTGAATCGTCCGCCAGCAGCGAAGTGGGTGACGATGTGGACGTCGATGTCGCCTGATTCTCGAATAGTCGTGGCACCGATGCCGGGGCCGGTGAGAGCTGCGGCGAGTCGTCCGCGTCGGCTGACGCCGAGAACGAGTTGGGTGGCGTTGAGGGATCGCGCGAATTCGACCAGAGCGGCAGGGATGTCGGCGCCGACCACCTGGTGGTACGTCCCGCCGAGCTTCTCCACAAGGGCTCGTTGTTGTGCCAGAGCTACGGGGTTCCCTGCACGGAGGCCGTCTTGGCTGGTGACGTGCACGGCGATGAGCTCGCCGCCTGCGGATCGTGCGGCAACTCGTGCGCCTCGTCGGAGGAGAGTCTCTCCTTCGGGGCCACCTGTAAGTGCGACGACGACGCGTTCGCGGGCTTCCCATTTGCTATCGATGTCGTGTTCTTGACGGTAGCTCTTCAACGCTTGGTCGACTTCGTCTGCGAGCCATAACAGGGCGAGTTCGCGCAGTGCGGTGAGGTTCCCGAGTCGGAAGTAGTTGGACAATGCCGCGTCGATGCGCTCGGCAGGATAGACGAAGCCGCCGGTGAGGCGGTCACGCAGCGCTTGAGGGGCCAGATCGATGACTTCGATCTGGTCTGATTGGCGGAGGAAACTGTCGGGCACGGTCTCTCGTTGCGGAACACCGGTGATCTGCTCGACGACATCGTTGAGGGACTCGATGTGTTGGATATTGACCGTCGAGATGACGTCGATTCCGGCCTTTAAGAGCGCATCCACGTCCTCCCAGCGCTTCTCGTTCCGGGAGCCGGGAGCGTTCGTATGCGCGAGTTCGTCGACCAGCACGATTTCGGGGGCGCGTTGCAGGACTGTGTCGAGGTCCATCTCCTCCAGCTCGACGCCACGGTGAGCGATCATTGCCCGCGGGGTCGACGGGATACCGTCGGTCATGCGTGCCGTGGCTGCGCGGCCGTGTGTTTCGACGATCCCGATCACGACGTCGCGTCCTTCGCCCAGGAGCCGTCGGCCTTCTTCGAGCATGGTGTAGGTTTTGCCGACGCCGGGGGCGGCGCCGAGCAGCACGCGTAACCGCCCCCGTGTCGTCATGGTCAGTCCTCCAGCTCGTCCAGCGCCAGGTTCAGCTCCACCACGTTCACGACGCGGTCGCCGAGGTATCCCAGATCAGGTTCCTTTGTCCATTCAGCCACGAGTTCCTGAACTTGTCCCAGGGGCAGGCCGCGCGCGTCGGCGACGCGCTGGATCTGGATCGCCGCGTAGGCGGGACTAATGTGGGGATCGAGACCGGAACTGGAAGCGGTGACCGCGTCTGCGGGCACCTGATCCGGGTCGACACCGTTGAACGCTGCGATCTCGGCCTTGCGTTCGGTGATCGCGCCGATCAGTTCCTCGTTCTCGGGCCCCCAGTTCGTTCCCGAGGAGGAGGTGCCGTCGTAGCCGTCGCCGGCGGCCGAGGGTCGCGACTGGAAATACTCCGGCAGCGGATCGCCTTCCGCGTCTGTGAAGGACTGGCCGATGAGGGATGAACCAACGGCCTCGCCGTCACTGTTGCTGAGCGGTGATCCGTTCGCTTGAGAGGGGAAGGCAAGTTGTCCGATTCCGGTGATCAGAAGCGTGTAGCCGACCCCGAGGACGACGGTGAACATGAGCAGCGCACGTGTGGCGACCCACAGTGTCCGTCCGCTGCTGCGCGTGGCAGCATTCATGATGATTTCATTCCTTTGGTTGAGAGTGTCAGAAGCCGGGGATGAGGCGCACGAACAGGTCGATGAGCCAGATCCCGATAAAGGGGGCGATGATGCCGCCGAGCCCATAGATGGCGAGGTTGCGGCCGAGGATCTTCGATGCGTTCATCGGCCGGTATTTGACTCCGCGCAGCGCGAGGGGCACGAGGAACACGATCACGATCGCGTTGAAGATCACTGCGGACAGCACTGCAGATGCAGGTGAGTGCAGACCCATGATGTTCAACACCGCAAGGCCGGGGAACACACCCATGAAGATTGCGGGGATGATCGCGAAGTACTTCGCGATGTCGTTCGCGATCGAGAACGTGGTCAGCGCGCCCCGGGTGATGAGCAGCTGCTTGCCGATGGCGACGATGTCGATGAGCTTGGTCGGGTCGGAGTCGAGATCGACCATGTTGCCGGCCTCTTTGGCTGCCGAGGTCCCCGTATTCATCGCGACACCGACGTCAGCCTGCGCGAGCGCGGGGGCGTCGTTGGTGCCGTCACCGGTCATCGCGACGAGGTTGCCGCCCTCCTGCTCCTTGCGGATATAGGCGAGCTTCTGTTCCGGTGTCGCTTCGGCAAGGAAGTCGTCGACGCCGGCTTCCTTCGCGATCGCCGCCGCGGTCAACGGGTTGTCCCCGGTGACCATCACGGTCCGGATGCCCATTGCACGCAACTCGGCGAACCGCTCGGTCAGGCCCTCCTTGACGATGTCCTTGAGGTGGATCACGCCGAGGACTCGACGTTCGCCAGTCGCCGCTTTGACGGCGACAACGAGGGGGGTGCCGCCGGATCGGGAGATGTGTTCGACATGCTCATCGAGCTCTGCCAGTTCGCTGCTGGGAAGCCGCGTCCCGTCTTCTTCCAGCCACGCGGTGATCGCGGAACCGGCTCCCTTGCGGATCTGGGTGCCGTCGGGCACGTCGAGCCCGGACATCCGCGTTTGAGCGGTGAACGGGACGATCTCTCCGCGCGGTGCAGCACCCACGTCGACGCCCTCCGCGCGGGCAAGGTCAACGATCGACTTCCCTTCTGGAGTCGGGTCGGCGAGCGAAGACAGCGCGGCCGTTTCGATGAGTTCCTGCTCGCGGACACCGTCCAGGCGAACGAAGGCTGTCGCTCGACGGTTGCCGTAGGTGATGGTTCCTGTCTTATCCAGCAATAGCGTGGTCACGTCACCGGCAGCTTCCACCGCACGTCCAGACATGGCCAGCACATTGCGCTGAACGAGCCGGTCCATCCCCGCGATACCGATCGCGGACAGCAACGCGCCGATCGTCGTCGGAATGAGGCACACCAGAAGGGCGACGAGGACGGTGATGCTGGCGGGGCTCGCCGGATAGGACGCGATCGGGTTGAGCGTGAGCGCGACGACGACGAAGACGATCGACAACGACGCGAGCAGGATGTTCAGCGCGATCTCGTTCGGGGTGCGCTGACGGGCGGCGCCTTCGACGAGCGCGATCATCCGGTCTACGAACGTTTCGCCCGGCTTGGAAGTGATTCGCACGACGATACGGTCGGACAGCACGCGGGTACCGCCGGTGACGGCGGATCGGTCGCCACCGGACTCGCGAATAACGGGTGCGGATTCACCGGTGATAGCCGATTCGTCCACGCTTGCGATGCCCCACACGATGTCGCCATCGCCGGGGATCAGCTCACCAGCGGACACAACAACCGTGTCGCCCAATCGCAGGTCTGCCGAGGATAGGTCCTTTATGGCGGCTCGCTCGGCGGCTGGATCTGCACCAGGTTGGTAGTCGGCGACATGGTGTGCGGTGGTGCTGGTGCGGGTTTTGCGTAATGTGTCGGCCTGGGCCTTACCGCGACCTTCGGCGATCGACTCGGCGAGATTCGCGAACAGGACCGTGAGCCAGAGCCATACGGCGATGATCCAGGTGAACGACCAAGGAACACTCGTCCCGCCCGACTCGGCGGGTCCGCCCAGGAAAGGTTCGGCGACAGCGAGGAGGGTGGTGAGGGCGGCGCCCACCCACACGATAAACATCACGGGGTTTCGCCACTGCGCGCGCGGATTGAGCTTGCGGAGCGCTCCCGGGAGGGCGGTGCGGATCTGTGCCCAGGTGAGCGTCTTGCGTGGCGCGCGAGTGGTCGCGTGCGGCGCTTCGGCCAGAGGGGTTGGGGTAATGGTGGACATGTTTACAGCAGCCCTTCCGCCAGGGGACCCAGCGTGAGAACGGGGAAGAAAACGAGAGCAGTCACCAGAACCGCGGTACCGACGGTCAGACCGACGAACAACGGACGGTGTGTAGGCAAGGTTCCGGCCGTTGCGGGAACCTTGTCCTGTGCGGCGAGGGAACCGGCCAGCGCGAGGACGAGAGCGATCGGGATGAACCGGCCGAACAGCATCGCGACACCGATCGCGGCGGTCAGCCACGGGGTGCTGGCGGTCAACCCTGCGAATGCGGAGCCGTTGTTGTTCGCGCCCGATGCGAAGGCGTAGATCACTTCGGACAGGCCGTGCGAGCCGGTGTTCGTGAGCGATTCGTTCACGATGCTGTCTCGAAGGGCCGGGATGGCGAAGCTCAATGCGACACCACCGAGGACGAGGATCGGCATGACGAGGATGTACATGCTCGCAAGCTTCATCTCCCGCGGCCCGATCTTCTTCCCGAGGTATTCAGGGGTGCGGCCAACGAGCAGCCCCGCAACGAACACGGCGATCACCGCGATGATCAGCATCCCGTACAGGCCGGCTCCGACACCACCGGGAGCGATCTCGCCCAGCAGCATGTTGACCATCGGGATCATCCCGCCCAGCCCGGTGTACGAGTCGTGCATCGAGTTCACCGACCCGGTCGAGGTCAACGTGGTCGTCGCCGCATAGAGAACAGATTGCACGAGTCCGAATCGGGCTTCCTTCCCTTCCATCGCGGCCCCGGCCAGTTCCGGCGCAGTACCCTGTCCGGCGAACTCGAATGCTGCCAGCGCGCTCACCGAGACCAGATACAGGGTGCCCATCGCGGCGAGGATCGCGTATCCCTGACGATTGTCGCCAACCATCTTCCCGAACGTGCGCGGAAGCGAGAACGGGATCAGCAGGATCAGGAACGCCTGGAACAGGCTCGTCCACCCCGTCGGGTTCTCGAACGGATGCGAAGCGTTCGCGTTGTAGAAACCGCCACCGTTCGTGCCGAGCTCCTTGATGACCTCCTGAGAGGCAACGGGGCCACCCGGGATGGTCTGCGTTCCACCGGTGATGGTGGTCACATCGACGTAGCCGTTGAAGTTCTGCACGACGCCGCCCGCGATTAGTACGATCGCGCCGACGATCGAGATCGGCAGGAGGATGCGGAACGTGCCGCGGATGAGGTCGACCCAGAAGTTCCCGATCGTTCCCGATCTGCGGTACGCGAACCCGCGAACGAGCGCCACGGCGACAGCGATACCCGTCGCAGCGGAGACGAAGTTCTGTACGGCAAGGCCAGCGAACTGAACCGTGTAGGCGAGGTCCTCACCCGAATACGCCTGCCAGTTCGTGTTCGTCACGAAGGAGATCGCGGTGTTGAACGCAACACCCGGCTCGACGTTCTCGTTACCGAGGGAGTACGGCAGCCACTGCTGCGTGCGCTGCATCAAGAACAGCAGCAGAACGCCGACGATCGAGAAGTACAGGACAGAACGCAGATACGCCTGCCAGGACTGCTCCTGAGACGGATCGACCCCGATGACTTTGTAGATTCCCCGTTCGACTTTCCAGTCCTTCCGGGTCGTGAACACCCAAGCCATATAGTCGCCCACAGGCCGGTACAGCAACCCCAGGGCGAGGACGAGCGTGGCGACGCTCGCGATAAGCAAACCCCACTCCATCAGAAACGCTCCGGCTTCACGAGAGCGAACACGAGATAGAACACAGCCGCGACCCCGAGAGCAGCAGCAAGAAACTCGAACACGATCACAGCTTCTCCACCGCCTTCCCGACCAAGCCAACGACTACGAACAGGACGATCACGCCCAGCACGTAGACAATGTCAAGCACAACAAACTCCATTCGGAGAACAGCGACAGCAAGACCGCAGCCGCACGCCCAATTCCAAGCGCAACTCCCGATCAAACACCTCCTGACACCGCAAAAACGGGGCCCTAACGGAACCCATACAGGAAGGCACGGGAACCTAACGCTCCCCTTACACCAGGGCGTCCAGAAGCAGGGCCGTCACCGTTGTGTACCCGGGCCGGCGGCGGTGACCGTAAGGATTTGGGCGATCGCCGTATGGGTTCCGTTTACGCTCCTTCCGCACAACCCCCTACGCGTCCTAAGACGGAAGAGTGACCCTGACTGAGCCTCGATCCACCGACGCGGGTTCAGGCGGGACTATCTCATTAACGGTGTATCCGGCGGTTTCTTTTAGTAGCTTTCAGCGGCCGGGAATCGGTCGCTGAAAGTGATGGCGAAGGCGTTCAAAGCGGGCTTCCAACGCACGGCCCATCGGGTCTTGCCGGCACCGGTCGGATCGAGGGATCGGGTGACCAGATACAGGCACTTTAGCGCAGCCTGCTCGGTGGGGAAATGACCCCGGGCCTTCACGGCGCGCCGGTACCTGGCGTTGAGGGATTCGATCGCATTGGTCGAGCAGATCACGCGCCGGATTTCCACGTCATAGTCCAGGAACGGGATGAACTCCTCCCACGCGTTCTCCCACAGCCGCACGATGGCCCCGTATTTCTTGCCCCAGCGCTCGGTGAGCTCCTCGAACGCCGCCCTGGCGGCCGCAGCGTTCACGGCGGTGTAGATGGGCTTCACGTCCCGTTTGAGCGCGTCCCAGTCCTTCTTCGAGGCCAGGCGGAAGGTATTGCGGATCAGGTGGATGATGCAGGTCTGCACGGTTGTCAGCGGCCAGACGTTGGTGACGACTTCGGGCAGGCCTTTGAGGCCGTCGCAGACCAGGAAGAAGGTGTCTTTCACGCCGCGGTTCTTGATGTCGGTGAGCACGCTCATCCAGAACTTCGCGCCCTCACCGCCGGTGCCGGCCCACAGGCCGAGGATGTCCTTCTCACCCTCCAGCGTCACGCCGATCGCGGCGTAGACGGGCCGGTTGGCGACCTGCCCGTCGCGGACCTTGACGACGATGGCGTCGATGAAGATCGCCGCGTAGACCTCATCCAGCGGCCGGTTTTGCCACGCGGCCATCTCGTCGAGCACCCTGTCGGTGATCCGCGAGACGGTCTCCTTTGACACGGACGCACCGTAGATCTCGGCGAAGTGCGCGCTGATTTCCCCGGTGGTCAGGCCCTTGGCATAGAGCGACAGGACCATCTCATCGACACCGGTCAGGCGGCGCTGACGCTTCTTGACGATGACCGGTGAGAAGGTCCCTTCCCGGTCCCGCGGCACGTCCACCTCCACCGGGCCCGTGGTCTCCGTCAGCACCGTTTTTGGGCGCACGCCGTTGCGGGAATTCGCGGTCTGCTTCCCTGCCGTATCGTGCTTTTCATATCCGAGATGCTCGGTCATTTCCTCATCGAGCGCGGTCTCGATCACGGTCTTGGTCAGCTGCTTGAGCAGACCGTCCGGCCCGGTCAGGGACAGGCCCTGTTCCTTCGCCATTCTGACCAGCTCGCGCGCAGCGTCGCCCTCGGATACTTCTGTCTTCTTTTCAGCGGTTTTCGTACTCGGCACAGCCTCAAGTGTTGCGGCCATATCGGGCTCCTCCCCGCCAGGCTTACCGCCCGGCGTGTCGAGCCGGATACACCGTTATTTCCACAGTCCCGTTCAGGCCGGAGTGTGATTCCGGAAGCACCGGGTGAATCGATTTTGGGCGTGAGGAAGTAACCGGCCTCGCTGCCGGTGGTGTTCCACTGTTGGTCCTTCGGTCGTGCCGGGGCGCGGCGTTCGGTCGGTTGGCTATGCCGATTGTGGTGGCGGGTGGATGGCGGTGAAGAGCCGTTCGAGTCCCTGTTGCCAGGGCCAGGCCTCGGGCAGTCTGATTCGAATTTTGCGGGCGCTGGAGGCGATGCGGGCCGGGATGTTCACGAGTCTGGCCCGGATGGTGCCGGTGCGGGCTTTGGTGAAGGTGCCGGCGGCGAGGATCCCGGCGGTGCGGGTGAGGTTGTAGGCCATCACCGCGCAGACCAGCCAGGCGCTGTTGGCCCCGAAGTGGCCGGAGGGCAGGTGGGCCAGGGCGCTGTCCTTCAGATCCGCGTTGACTTGCTCGATGATCGCGTGTTGCCGGTGGGTCTGGTCCGCGGCCACCGTGTCCAACACTTCCGGATCCACGGTGGTGAAGAAGGCGTGGAACCGGTGGGTGTCGAACAACGTCGGCTGCCCGTCGTCCTGCCTGGGGTTCAGTTCTGGGATGCGGCGCACCACCAGGCGTCCGGGGATGCGTTCGGCTTTCTTCCTCGAGGTGAACGCGGTGAAGGACACCTCGGCGACCTCGGCTTTGGAGGTCCAGGTGCCGGTGGTCTCGTCGTAGATCGCCTCGGGGTATTCGATGCCGGTCCAGGCATCGTCGGCGATGGTGGCGATGGCGGCCTTGACCGCCAGATTCATCCGCACGGTGACCGAGACGTCGGCACCGGCTTTCAACGCGGTGGCCACGGTGGCGTGCCCGTAGAAAGCTGAGTCGGCACGGACCAACATCCGGGCGCCAGAGTCCGGAGGCAGTCGCTTGAGCGTGGCCAGCGCGTCGGCGATCAACCGGCAGGCCCCGCGTGGGGAGCCCACCGCTCCGCGACGCAGACGCTGACCCAAGATCACCGGGGCCGCAGTCTCGGTGCTCGCCGTGGCCAGCAAGGCGTTGAGTCCACGCACGCCCGAGTATCCGTACCCGGAGCCCTGCTTCTGATAGCCGTGGACCTCGATGATCGTGTCGTCCACATCCACATAGACGAACTGTCCGGCGCCGGGGCTTCCCAGCACCGATGCCCTGACGGAGAGGTTGGCCAACAGTCGGGAGGCGACCGCGTCGAGCTGGCGGACGTGCCCGAAGGTGAACGCACGCAGGAACGAACCCAGGGTCGAGGGCGCGTAGCAGGCGTTGAAGAGTCGTTTCATCGCCCCGTGGCGCAGGATGGCCATGTCGTCGATCGAGTCGGCTCCGGCGCACATGCCGGCCACCAGGGCCGCGATCTTGGCCCCGGCGTTGGCGCCCTTGTCGGTCGGCACCGTCAATCGCCCCTTGGCCAGCTGGTGCAGGCCGGCCTCGGCGGCCAGCTCCATCATCGGCACCAGTCCGGCGGAGCCGATGAGGTTCGGCTCGTCGAAGGAAGCTGACAGTGCGGAACGGGTGTGGGAAACTTGCATCTGCGAGATGCCCTCTCATCGCGGTGGAACGGAACCTTAGACAAGTGCCATTCTTCCCGGTCAGACGGGCATTTCGTTCTTAATTACGTACCAGTACCAAGCATGCTCATCGGTGGATCAAGGCTGAGATACTCCCGACCCTCCGGCGAAGCCTTCCCACCCCGATAGCTCTTGCCGAGTGGCCCGCGCACACCGAAGCAACCACCGACGATGTCACTGTGAGTGGAATCTCGCTGCGCCAGTACGTCGACCTCTGCGGAACGCCGTGCGTGCTCACTGGCGACGATCCCATCCTGGACTCGCGTCACCCGGAGTTGACGGGAACCAGGACTGTGGTGGCCATGAAGATCACGGTCATCGTCGACACGCCGGAGCATCGCGCGATCGCGCTGACGGATTCCTGGGGCACTAACCTTGACGCCTGCTGGAGCGAGTGCCGTCTGATCGGGCGGGTATCCATCGCACGTCTGCAATCGTTCGAACTCATCCCGGGAGAGCTCGGCGCGCCGGCGTTGCCCTACCCGGTTGCTGCACTGCCGAGCGACCTCCATGCCGGTGACCTCCTCGCCGTCCCATCCCGCAGCTCGATCTCCCTCGCCCAGCTCCGCCCCAGCCACGCAACAGAGCTTCGAAGCAGCGGCACCGTCTCGGAGACTGGAGAAGAGCTTTCATGAGCCTCCTTCACAGCATCCTGAGTGCTCGCGCACTTCGCCACGCAGCGCAAGCGCGAGACATCCACCGCCGAGACAGGAGAGCCGTCGTCACTGCAGATGATGTGGTGGTCACCGGCCGGTCGTTGGCACAACTGGCGTCATCGCGTGGAACCCCCAGCGTGCTCGTCACGTCCGCCGTGGACATCAGACAGCGCGATACTCACTTCACATGGGTACTCACGCGCGTCACGGCCGTTTCCGGCGAACCACACGGACATCGCCGGGAGATCACCATCGACGCGAGCCTCCAGGAGATCGCCTCCGTGATCACGCAGACCCACATCGTGGGCGCCCGTCCACCGAAGAAGACGCGAACCGTCACTGTCACCGGCGCAGACCAGGTGTCCATTGATGTTCGGATCCCAGCCGGCACGGAACCCGGGGCCGTGATCGCGTTCCGATGCGCGTCGACAGTCGCTTTGAGTCAAGTGCGACCGCACGCCTCGACGGCCCGAACCGGAGATGTCGACGACACCACATGGGGCGCGCGGTGCATGAAATAACACGGCCCCCATGTGACAGGCACACGGAGGCCGACGCCAACACGGCTGAGAGTGCTCGATCGGTACCGACGATACTCGTCCGCGGCGACGAGCACCCTGCTCTGCACGACCTCATCGCGACCACCGGCACGCTCAATCACCCACCCGCATCGCAAGCGAACTTCGTACCCGAACGGATACGCGGTGTAGTCGGATGCATCCACCTCCCCACGGCGGACACGGCATCTCCAGCGAAGATGCGCAGCCGGCTCAAGGATGAGCGGAACCTCGCGCGCATCCTCGGCGAGCAGCTCCCCCGTCTGAGCCACCTGCTCTTCGTCCTCGACACGGGCGCACCCCAGCACACCCAACGCCTGGCCAGGCTGGCGTCATCTGCGATCACCCGCATCCACGCAGACATCGAGATGACCGCGGGCCGGTCAGTGTGCGTCACCGCGATCGTCCTCGATAGGACAGCAGACCCCACTGTGCTGCGAGATCGCATCTGCGAAAGACTCCGCGACAACCCAATCGAGGGAAGCTTCCTTCTGAAGTGGTCAGAGATCGTGCAAAGCTCGATCCGCGACGTCGTATCCGAAGCTCTCAGCTAAACGTATCCATGCGCGTGCCTCTTCGGCCTACTCGATCCGGGAAGCGTTCATCTCGGCTACTTCATCGTAGATCGCCTGCCATACGCGGTAGAAAGACGCCGATGACATCTCGCCACGGCGTAACGATCGCGATGCGCCCTCGAGCACCCGCGAAAAAAGCAACAGACCCTCTTCTCGTTCCGCGTCCCGCGCGTCAGGGTGAAAAGCAAAGCACGAGGACCAGAGCATGACGGAGCATCGGCGCACCGGAGCTGAACGAAGAGCGAGATAGCCGCCCACTGGGAGCAGGACACCTGCGATTAGCAACGCACTAGCCCCCAAGGGGGCGCCTACTCCTGCCAGCAGAAGCCCCACCACCAGGCCGCCGCCAGCGGCAATCGGCACGAAAAGACGACAAGCCTCCGCGAACCGTCGCGTTCGTTCGTCCGCATTCGGTGGATAAACCACCAGCCGCGAGTACGATGCACCGTACCGGCCGACCGCGTGCGACACATATCCCCAGCGAGGAACCTTGTCAAGGGACTGTGGAAATAACGGTGTATCCGGCTCGACACGCCGGGCGGTAAGCCTGGCGGGGAGGAGCCCGATATGGCCGCAACACTTGAGGCTGTGCCGAGTACGAAAACCGCTGAAAAGAAGACAGAAGTATCCGAGGGCGACGCTGCGCGCGAGCTGGTCAGAATGGCGAAGGAACAGGGCCTGTCCCTGACCGGGCCGGACGGTCTGCTCAAGCAGCTGACCAAGACCGTGATCGAGACCGCGCTCGATGAGGAAATGACCGAGCATCTCGGATATGAAAAGCACGATACGGCAGGGAAGCAGACCGCGAATTCCCGCAACGGCGTGCGCCCAAAAACGGTGCTGACGGAGACCACGGGCCCGGTGGAGGTGGACGTGCCGCGGGACCGGGAAGGGACCTTCTCACCGGTCATCGTCAAGAAGCGTCAGCGCCGCCTGACCGGTGTCGATGAGATGGTCCTGTCGCTCTATGCCAAGGGCCTGACCACCGGGGAAATCAGCGCGCACTTCGCCGAGATCTACGGTGCGTCCGTGTCAAAGGAGACCGTCTCGCGGATCACCGACAGGGTGCTCGACGAGATGGCCGCGTGGCAAAACCGGCCGCTGGATGAGGTCTACGCGGCGATCTTCATCGACGCCATCGTCGTCAAGGTCCGCGACGGGCAGGTCGCCAACCGGCCCGTCTACGCCGCGATCGGCGTGACGCTGGAGGGTGAGAAGGACATCCTCGGCCTGTGGGCCGGCACCGGCGGTGAGGGCGCGAAGTTCTGGATGAGCGTGCTCACCGACATCAAGAACCGCGGCGTGAAAGACACCTTCTTCCTGGTCTGCGACGGCCTCAAAGGCCTGCCCGAAGTCGTCACCAACGTCTGGCCGCTGACAACCGTGCAGACCTGCATCATCCACCTGATCCGCAATACCTTCCGCCTGGCCTCGAAGAAGGACTGGGACGCGCTCAAACGGGACGTGAAGCCCATCTACACCGCCGTGAACGCTGCGGCCGCCAGGGCGGCGTTCGAGGAGCTCACCGAGCGCTGGGGCAAGAAATACGGGGCCATCGTGCGGCTGTGGGAGAACGCGTGGGAGGAGTTCATCCCGTTCCTGGACTATGACGTGGAAATCCGGCGCGTGATCTGCTCGACCAATGCGATCGAATCCCTCAACGCCAGGTACCGGCGCGCCGTGAAGGCCCGGGGTCATTTCCCCACCGAGCAGGCTGCGCTAAAGTGCCTGTATCTGGTCACCCGATCCCTCGATCCGACCGGTGCCGGCAAGACCCGATGGGCCGTGCGTTGGAAGCCCGCTTTGAACGCCTTCGCCATCACTTTCAGCGACCGATTCCCGGCCGCTGAAAGCTACTAAAAGAAACCGCCGGATACACCGTTAATGAGATAGTCCCCTTGTCAACGGCCCTTGAGGTATGAAAGGGACGAGGAGGAGCGGAGGAATCTGCAGGAGTCACACGGTGATCGTCGCTGAGGCTTTCGCCGCGGTATAGCACTCCAAACGGAACTCATACAAGCCTCCCGCCTGATCGGCGGTTTTCCACACGCGCTGCTGACACCATTAGGTGTCTCTGTGGCGCTGATGGCAGTCGTCGATCAAGTCTCGCTTCACAGATCCGCGAGTCGGTCAATGGAGCACAACTCAGCCCACTTCTCGGCTACTTGAGAGGCAGTGTCGGAGGCTTGCGCGCGAAGCGCAACGAGCAACGCCGCAACGATGGCGGTAACGACGATCGCCACGACGAATCGCGAAGCAACCCCACCGATTGCCGTGTGGGTCACTGCTGCGACGACAGGCCACCACGCGCTCCGAATGAGCCCGCAGTCGAGGCCCGCCCACCACCGCTCGGAACTTGTCGTTGTATGGTCCCAGACTGTGATCGTCGCCACCTACCGCCGACCCATCGTCGCGCCATTTCCGACCAAGGCATACATGCTGCTTTGACAATTCGCCCTGCTGTCATCCGATCAGCGCTCGGAGGGCAGCTTCGGCCTGCTTTGGCAAGACGCCATTACCTAACGCCGCAAGTTGCTGCGATTGCGTGAGCGCAAGCGCGGGGTCGGTCACCCAACCAGCGTCCAGGCCCATGATCCACTCCACAAACGCTGGGGCGGGGCGTGGTCCGGTTCTGTCGTTCAGTACTGTCGGCGCCGGCGCTACTCGTCCCATGATTCGTTCCCATCGGAAGATGGCTGGGCCGTATCGTCCCCACTGCCGAAAAACTCGGCGATCAGCGCGAAGGTTGCCTCCGACGACCGACGACTGCGCCTGGTCGCGAGGTCTATCACCTGATGGCTTAGGGTGATCGTGCCACGCCTGGCCTTCACCAGATCCAGAGTCTCCCCGCCCCTGGCGGAGTCGGAGGCGAGCGGCGTTCGGAACAGTACGGTTCGCGAGGATGAAGATGCGGAACCGGGGGTGTGGTGCGCCGATTGCGGACGCGGGTAGGCCGATCCATCTCGCATCATACCGGAGGTCGGCCAGGTCTCCGAGTACGGCGCCAAGTGCCCGTAGAGGTCGGGCTGGCTGGTCTCCCAGACCCCACGGGTCGGGCTCCACACCGCGAAGGGTTGCACCTGCGGGGGTTTCAGGTTCGGGGTTGCGTCGTCCATCGTCGTCTCCTTCCGGGGCCGGGCGGGACGCGGTTGCGGTAAGCAGGCCGCGTACGTTCTCGATGACGACCCACTCTGGTTGCAGCTTCTCGATCGCGGTCGCCATGTGTGCCCAGAGACCGGATCGGGTACCGGGGGCAAGGCCGGCCATCTTGCCAACCGTGGAGACGTCCTGACAAGGGAACCCGCCGCAGAGCACATCGACTGGCTCGACGGTCTGCCAGTCGATCGTGGTGATGTCGCCGAGGTTCGGAGCGTCGGGCCAATGGTGGGCGAAGACACGGGCAACAGGTTCGTTGATTTCGGAGAACCAGATCGTGCGGGCGTCGAAGACTTCCTCGACGGCGAGGTCGAGACCGCCATACCCGGAGAACAGTGACCCGACCCGCAGACGGTGATCGTTGTTCGGCTGGCGCATCAGGACTCCGACAGGTTCGTGATCCCTGGCCGTGGTCCACTCGCGAACTCGACACCAGGCTGGTCACCTGCCAGGTGCTCGCCCCCCATCGACCATCCTGAGCCGGTCGAACCGTCACCGCTCATGCAGGTCGTTCCGACCGCCCCTCGGAGTTACCACGCGTCTTGCAGGTCCTCGGGCCGCCTTCCGGCGGCGGTCGCTCACCTCCTCGTTGAGCGATGGGAGGTGAGCGGGTGACGGTCTCGATGCGCGTCATGTCGGCAGGCGATGGCTACAAGTACCTGCTCCGCACCGTCGCCGCAGGCGACGGCGACCGCTCTCTGTCCACGCCGCTGACGAGGTACTACGCCGAGGAGGGCAGTCCGCCGGGTCGCTGGCTCGGCGCGGGCGTCGCAGCGCTGGGCGGGGTGATCGTGGAAGGCGATCAGGTCTCCGAGTCCCAGCTCCAGCTCCTTGTCGGGATGGGCCGGAACCCCGTCACCGGCGACCCGCTCGGACTGGCGTATCCCGCGTACAAGACCGCGGCGGAGCGCGTCGAGGAGCGCACCGCGGCCCTCGATCGCCACCTTGGGCCGGCCTCGCGTGCCGAGGCGGTCGCGCAGATCGAGGCCAAAGAAGCGGGGCGGGGGACGCGGCGCGCCGTCGCCGGGTATGACTTCACGTTCTCGATCCCGAAGTCAGCCTCGGTGTTCTGGGCGGTTGCGGATGCGGGGACGCAGGCGTTGATCGCGGACGCGCACCATGCGGCGGTTGCGGAGGTGGTTGCGTTCATGGAGCGGGAGGTTGCAGCCACGCGCACCGGCGCAACCGCCCGCGATGGAGCCGTTGCGCAGGTCGATGTGCGGGGTCTGGTCGCCACGGCGTTCGACCACTACGACTCCCGCGCGGGCGACCCGCACTTGCACACGCACGTCGTTATCAGCAACAAGGTGCAGACCGTCCTGGACGGCAAGTGGCGCTCCCTCGACGGCCGGCCCATGCACGCCGCGACCGTCGCGCTCTCCGAGCTGCACAAGGCCGTGTTCGCCGACCACCTCACTCGCGCGTTCGGGGTCGAGTGGGAGGCGCGGGACATGGGCCGCGACCGCAATCCCGCGTGGGCGGTCGCCAGCGTGCCGGAGGAGCTGGTGGTCGAGTTCTCCTCCCGATCCCGGCACATCGACGCGGAGAAGAACCGGCTCCTCGCCGAGTACGTCGACAAGCACGGACGGCAGCCCTCGACGGCGACGATCATCAAGCTCCGCGCCCAAGCCACCCTCACCACCCGCCCCGAGAAGCAGGTCCGATCCCTCGTCGATCTGACTACCGAGTGGCGGGCGCGTGCCGGTCGCATCCTCGGCGCGGATGCGACCTCATGGGCGCGCACGGTCGCGGCGAACGGCGCACCGCTGTTGCTGCGCGCCGACGACCTCCCGCTGGACGTTATCGCGTCCCTTGGCCAGTCGGTCGTGGAGGTGGTGGGCGAGAAGCGGTCGACCTGGCGGCGGTGGAACCTCACCGCTGAGGCGGCTCGGCAGACGATGGGTTACCGGTTCGCGTCCACTGTGGATCGGGAGGCGATCGTCGGCCTGGTCGTGGAGGCCGCCGAAGCCGCGTCGCTGCGGCTCACGCCGCCGGAGCTCGCGACGAGCCCGGTGGCGTTCCGCCGGCCGGATGGCATGTCAGTGTTCCGGCCGAAGCACTCGACGGTGTTCTCCTCCGAAGTCCTGCTGGCCGCCGAAGACCGTCTCCTCGAGCGCGCCCGCATGAGGACCGGCCCGACCGTGCCGCTGGCGACGGTGGAGCGGATCGCCGCCAGGCCCGACCGGGACGGGCGAGTGCTCGGCGACGACCAAGCCGCCGCGCTCGCGTCGGTCGCCGTGTCTGGTCGCGTCGTCGATGTCCTGGTCGGCCCGGCCGGCGCGGGCAAGACCACGGCGATGTCCGCGTTGCGGCGGTCATGGGAGCACGAGCACGGACCCGGCAGCGTGGTCGGGCTGGCGCCGTCTGCGGTCGCCGCGCAGGTCCTCGCTGACGACCTGGGGATCGCGACGGAGAACACCGCGAAGTGGTGGGAGGTCCATCAACGCACCGGCCAGTCGTTCCGTACGGATCAGCTCGTGATCGTGGACGAAGCGTCCCTCGCCGGCACGCTCTCCCTGGACCGGATCACCGCGCTGGCGGCCGAGGCGGGAGCGAAGGTGCTGCTCGTGGGCGACTACGCGCAGCTCCAGTCCGTCGACGCCGGCGGCGCGTTCTCGCTGCTGGTCCACGATCGGGACGACGCGCCCGAGCTGGTCGACATCCACAGGTTCACCAACCCGTGGGAGAAGACCGCATCCCTCGGCCTGCGGCACGGTCACACCGAGGTCATCGACACCTACATGGAGCACGGCCGGGTGAGCGGCGGGGAGACGGAGGCGATGATCGACGCCGCGTACGCGGCCTGGCGCGCCGACCGGCTCGCGGGGAGGGCGAGCGTGCTGGTCAGCGACTCGAACGAATCCGTCCTCGCGCTCAACCAACGCGCCCGCACAGACCTGATCCTCGACGGCACGGTGAACGCGCTGCGCGAGGTCGAGCTGCACGACGGCACGCGCGCCGCGACCGGGGACACGGTCATCACCCGCCGTAACGACCGCCGCCTGCGTGCCGGCCGATCCTGGGTCCGCAACGGCGACAGGTGGAGCGTCACCGACATCCGCGACGACGGCTCGGTTACCCTCCGCCGCGCCGGGCACAGATGGGGCGGGTCGGTCGTGCTCCCGGCCGACTACGCGGCCGAACACCTAGACCTCGGCTACGCGGTGACGTCCTACCGGGCGCAGGGCATCACGGTGAACACCTCGCACGTCCTGGTCGACCCATCTATGACGCGGGAGAACCTGTACGTCGCGCTCACCCGCGGCCGGGACGCCAACCTCGCCTACGTCGCAACCGACAAGCCCGACGACTCCCACCACGGCCCGCACCCCGGCGACAACACCGAAGCCACCGCGAGGTCGATGCTGTTCGGGGTGCTCCAGCACGGCGGCGCCGAGCTCTCCGCCCACGAGACCATCACCGCCGAACAGGACGCCTGGGCGAACATCGGCCAACTCGCCGCGGAGTACGAGACGATCGCCGCCGCAGCCCAACACGACAGGTGGGCGAGCCTCGTGCGCGCATCAGGGCTCACCGACGACGACGCGGACGCCGCGATCAGCTCCCCAGCGTTCGGCGCCTTGACTGCCGAGCTTCGCCGTGCCGAGGCCAACCACCATGACATCGAAACTCTGCTACCGCGACTCGTACGAGCGCGCGGATTCACGGATGCCGACGACATCGCCGCTGTCCTCCACCACCGCGTGACTCGCGCCACCGCCCGCCCCGCCGGGTCCGGCCGCGCCCGTATGACGCCCCAGCTGATCGCCGGACTCATCCCCGAAGCCACCGGCACCATGAGCGGCGAGTTCCGGCAGGCACTCACCGAACGACGCGACCTCATCGAGACCCGCGCCGACGCAATCCTCGACGCCGCGCTCACCGAACAGCAGGGGTGGACGAAGGCACTCGGCATCCCGCCGAAGGACGCCAAGACCGCCGCGACCTGGCGCCGCCTGGCCCGCACGGTCGCCGCGTACCGCGACCGCTACGGCATCGCGGACCCGGCGCCACTCGGGGCGCCGGCCGAGAACGATGCACAGAAGATCGAGGCCGCCCGCGCCCGCGCCGCCCTTGATCGGGCACGCGACCTCGTGCGAGGGCCGGGGGAGGAGCCGCAGCGGCGGCACGGGCGGGAGCCGGTGCGCCGCTCTCTGTGAACGAGTGCGCTTCCCGATGTCAGGGCCGAGCCGTACAGTGGATGACGAGGCGGCCTCTATATTGGCGCTGTCGCTCCCCGCGACGGTATGACCCCCCGCAGCAGTGGGTGGTCCTTTCAGGTTCTTGTCGTCGAACTCCTGAGAGGACTATGCACATGTTCCGACTCATTTGGGCGGCCAGCGTACGCACCCACAGCATCCTCAGCTACGCGCCCACCAACCTCCTGCTCGCCGTCACCCGCACCCGCCGCGGACTGCGCTGGGGCATCCCAGCGATGCTCCTCGCAATCCCATACCTGCTCGCCGCCCACTGGTGCGTCACGACCATCGAGGCCGGTGGGCCTGGGTGGCTCAACCTTCTGGTGCTGTTGTGCGGGTGGAACTCGATCAAGCTGATCCTGAACGGACCGATCACCGCGGTCCTGCTCATCCGCACCAAGATCCGTGAGCGTGCCAGGCTTCGCCGCGCATGCCAGGCTGAACGTGTGGCTCGTCTCGCCGCATAGAGAGAACAGCAGAACGGACATAACCTTGAGACATGGGCGACTCCTGGGCGTCTAGTCTCGCGGCACGCAAGACGATGCTGGGAAACCGCGGTCGCGATACCAAGCCTGGGCTCGCTGTGCGGCATCTTGTGCACGCACAAGGGCTGCGTTACCGCGTCAACGCGCGACCAGAGATCGGAATCCGACGGACCGCCGATCTGCTCTTCACTCGTATGCGCGTGGTCGTCTTCATCGACGGCTGCTTCTGGCACAAGTGTCCGACCCACTTCTCGATGCCAGTCACAAACCAGGAGTTCTGGCGCGAGAAGATCGACGGTAACGAGCAACGAGACAGACAAACGACGACCCTGCTGGAGGATCGTGGATGGCTCGTACTGCGTTTTTGGGAGCATGAGGACCCGGTGTCGGTGGCGGATCGTATCGTCAGAGAGATACGAGACCGACCCCACCGGTACGCCCAGACTGCCCTCCGCCCAGGCGTGGCTAACCAGTGATCCACCGTGGCGCGGTCAGTCGTGCCTCTGTTCACGCACCGGTAAGGTAGTGGGAGGTGGCGTGTCGGCTCGGCGAGTCGCGCGCCACGACGACGTTGGTCGTGTTCTCCTGGAGGTGGACGTCTAGACGGGAAGGAGCGCTGGAGCTTGGCGACATACGCAGTAAAGCTGGAGCGTTCAGTGCCGCTCGTCCTCCCGAGGCACCCGGACGCACCAGGCGACGACAGCTTCGAGGAGTGGTGTCGGCGAGAGAAGTCCTCCGGGCGTCCCCTCGCCGTTGACCTCTTCTCTGGCGCGGGAGGTCTTGGAGCGGGCGTCGAGGCCGCAGGGTGGACGGTCGTAGCTGCGGTCGATCATGATACGGCGGCACTGGAGACACACCGAGCCAACTTCCGGGGCAAAGCACTCGAAGTCGACATGGCTGAGCCATCCCAGGTGGCCGCGCTCATCGAGAACCTCCGCCCGCTTGGGATTGACCTCGTAGCCGGAGGCCCCCCATGTCAGCCTTTCAGCCGTGCTGGACGGGCGAAGATTCGCAGCCTCATCAACGACGGCGTGCGCGACGAGATCGACGCCCGGAAGGAACTGTGGCGGTCGTTCATCGATGTTGTCTTGGCACTGAAACCGCGCGCAGTTCTCATGGAGAACGTCCCCGACATGGCGATCGGCGATGACCTCGTCGTCATCAGGGCGATCGCCGACATCCTCGAAAGCGCCGGATACGTTGTCGACTATCGGCTCCTTGACGCATGGCGTCACGGAGTCCCGCAGCATCGCAAGCGCTTCATCCTCCAGGCACGCAATGATGGGGCTCTGCCGGCTTGGCCCACACCTATGGAGCACCGCCCGACCGTCCGCGATGCGATCGAGGATCTTCCTTCGCTCGACGAAACCACCGGTGCGCGCGAACTGCCCTACATGGGCCAACCATTCAGCGCGCTGGCCAAGACCCTCCATGACGACGACGCGGACATCATCTACGACCACATGACACGTCCGGTGCGGGACGATGACCGCGAGGCGTTCCAGCTCATGACCTCCTCAACCCTGTACTCGGACCTCCCTGAGCACCTGCGCCGATATCGTTCCGACACCTTCAACGACAAGTACAAGCGCCTCGACTGGGACGACCTGAGTAGGACGATCACGGCTCACATCGCCAAAGACGGCTACTGGTACATCCATCCACAGGAACACCGCACACTCACCGTCCGCGAAGCGGCACGTATCCAGACCTTTCCAGACAGCTTCCGCTTCGCAGGGACCCGCAGTGACGCATTTCGACAGATCGGCAACGCAGTCCCGCCAGCACTGGGCCGGACCGTCGCAGAGGCGATCCTGCCCCTCGCGGAGCCGCACGAGGAGCAGCCCAGACTTCCCGATCTGCGCCGGAGGCTGTCGCTGTGGGCCGTCGAGCAGAGACAGACGGCATGGTGGCTCTACCCTGGGCCGGACATGACGGCCGCTGCTGCCGCGTTCGCCGCCCTGCTTGACATGCACCGACTTCCTGCTGCAACCGCCGCGTCGCTCATGGAACCGCTCCGAGGCGTTCCGGACCTCTCCATCGAGTCGCTCCAGCACATCGAAGTGCACACGCTCAGCAAGACCCGCAGGGACGCTGTAAGGCAGCTTCGAGGCATCGTCCGCGAGAGCCCGTCTGTGGACTGGACACCGCGCGTTGCAGCCATGCTCGGCGACGCACAGCACCGCGTGTTCTCGCTATTGCGCGGTGGCAACGAACTTCTTGTCAACGAGCACGTCAGCAAAGTCGTGACCCTCCTGATGGAGCTCCCCGAAGGGCACACCGGTCTGCGGACTGACATCAAGGTTGCGCTCGCACAACTGGTCTCCGGCGGCGACGAAGCTGCATTGAGGATGTGCGCGATCCGTGCGATCACTGTCTCCGAGGCGCGCGCCCGAATCCTCGACCCCGCCACTCCACACCCAGCAGAGTCCAGGGGAGAGCGAGTCTCATGAGTGCCGATGTCCAGCAGGCCGTCAGCCATGAACCCTCGGGCAGTGGCGCGCTCCGTCCCAAGGCGCGGCTGCTCCGGACACTTGGCAGCGACCTGATCAGCAGCGACAAGGTCGCTCTGATCGAACTGGTCAAGAACTCCTACGATGCCGACGCCAGCGTCGTTCTCATTCGCTTCCACGGCCCGCTGGAGGAAGGGAAGGGTCGCATCGAGGTATGGGATGACGGCCACGGCATGGACGTCGCCACACTCCAACGCTCGTGGCTCGACATCGCGACCGACACCAAGAGACGACGCCCTCGCAGCGACAGAGGTCGACGAGTGCTCGGCGAGAAGGGCATCGGTCGACTCGCCGCGGCCCGGCTCGGGCACGAGATGATGCTCGTCACCAGGATGACCAATGCTGACGAGGTCAAGCTCCTGATCGACTGGACGGACTTCGATCGCGAGGACGCGTACCTCGATCAGATCGAGGTCGCCTGGGAAGTCGGAGCACCCGACGTCTTCTCTGACTCCGGCGCAGCCATTGACACCTTCTCCGCAGCCGAAAACGAGACCTGGCACCACGGCCGCGGGACCGTAGTCCAGATTGACCGCCTTTCTCGTGCGTGGGATCGCGAGGACCTTCTTGAACTGCGCACGGCGCTGACGCGGCTGATACGGCCCCGTCCTGGCACAGTGTCAAGCCTCGCGAGTACAGAAGATGCCGAGCCCGATTTCCAGGTGATCCTGGAACTGGTTGACGTCGAGGAGGGACTAGAAGACCTCGCTGGTCCGATCGAGCCATCGTCTGAACTCCAGACCCCTCACTACAGCCTCACCGGCTTCGTGGATGCCCAGGGGTCCGCCACGCTTCGCTACGCACAACAGGACCCTCCGCTGGAGGAGGATATCGGCGTCAAACAGTTGTGGACCGATGAGAAGCGCTCCCCACATGCAGGACCCTTCGACTTCGAGATCAATGTCTGGGACCGAGACAAGACAGCCATCCAGCGGACCCTCCAGGAGACCGGTGCCGAGAGTGCAGCGCCCAGCGCGAAGGACTTGAAGGGCTTCCGTGACACGCTTAGCGAGGTTGCCGGTGTCAGCATCTATCGAGATGGCTTTCGAGTCCTTCCATTCGGTGAAAGCGGCGATGACTGGCTCGGGCTCGACCTGCGACGCGTCCAGACGCCGACCCGTCGGGTGTCGAACAACCAGATCATCGGTCACGTCTTCATCGGTGCCGACACGAACGAAGGACTCAAGGACCAGTCGAACCGCGAGGGCATACTTGCTGGCACCGCCTACTCGGACCTCCAGACGCTGGTGAAAGCTGCTCTCGTTGAGCTTGAGACGCGACGCTATGCCGCGCGCCACCCCAAGAAGGAGCCCGGGGAGAGCAAGGGTGGCCTATTCGAACGGTTCGACCTTGGGGAGATTCGCACCGCCTTGGCCCAGAGCTACCCTGGCGACAAGCGTCTCATCGGACTCATCGACGACAAGAACCGCGACATCCAAGAAGGAGTAACCGAGGTTCAGAACGTCTTGTCGCGATACTCCCGACTTGCCACTCTCGGGGCACTTATTGATCGAGTCCTCCACGATGGCCGAACCGTGGTGACACGACTCAAGAACATCGCGCGATTTGGTGCTCGCGACCTCGACAAGAAGAACCTCACCGACAGCGAGAAAGTCACGATCGCTGCGACAGCCATGTCGGACACGACGACCCAAGCCGATCTGCTCTCCTCTCTCTTTAAGCAGATCGAACCCTTCGGCGGCCGCAAGCGCGGACGACCCAAGGAAATCAGCACCAGCGACGTCATCGACAAGGCAATCTCAATCCTCCAGCAGGAAGCCGACGATCGCGGCGTTGACTTGGTTCGAGAGGGTGACCCAGTCGCCGTAAAACTCGATGAAGCTGAAATGTTGACAGTCCTCATCAATCTCATCCAGAACGCCATCTACTGGACCTCAACTCAGCCAAAGGGGACCGAGCGGAAGGTGATCGCAGCCGCCCGACTGAACGATGACTCCTCATTGAGCCTCGTTGTGAGCGACTCTGGACCCGGGGTGGCGGAGGGGGTCCGTGGGCACATTTTCGACCCCTACTTCTCCAGCAAGCCGGAAGGCGTGGGGCTCGGCCTGAGCATCGTAGGAAACCTCGTCGAGGACATCTACGAAGGCCAGCTCATTCTTGTTGACGAAGGTCCTCTCGACGGCGCGACTTTCGAGGCCACCTTCAGGAGGCGGGTCCAATGAAGAAGAAGGTACGTGTCCTCATCATCGAGGACAAGGCTGACCTCGCCGCAGACGCGAGGCGCGAGATTGAAGACGCTTTCGAAGAGAGCGACGAGATCGAAGTTGAAGTCTCGGTAGAGACAGATTTCGACAGGGGATTCGCACGCGTCCGTGCGCGTGAAAGCGACGTGGTCGTGTTGGATGTCCGTCGCGACGCCTCTGAGTCTGTGACAGAGGACGACACTGCTGGGCAAGCTGTCTATCGGGACATCAAGGAAGCCTGTTTCGCGCCGGTTGTGTTCTGGACGGCTCTACCCGAAAAGGTAAATCATGAGCAGATGAGTCCCTTGGTGACGGTGGTTACCAAAGAGGAGACGGTCAAGCTTCCGGCCGCTATTCAAGCAGCCGTTGCAAGCGGAGCGCTGACCACGATCAGCGATATTGAACAGCATGCCGCGGACGTGCTCCGAAAGCACATGTGGACGGAACTTGCCCCGAACTGGGCGGAGTACACCGGAGACACTGACTCCGCGGGCATCACTCAAGTGCTACTCAGTAGGCTCGCTCGAATCCTTGACGAGGATCGTGACCAGACGTTCACGACTCACCCGAGCCATCGCTACGTGTATCCACCCGCATCGGACCGCCGATCACCCGGTGACGTACTTCGCGCAACGGACCAGACCTGGTGGGTAGTTCTTACGCCTGCATGTGACTTCGAGCAGGACAAGGTCGATTACGTTCTTCTCGCCAAGGCCAGCCCACTTGCGGAGCACCCGAAGTATCAGAGGTGGGCGAGCGCGAACGCTGGCAGTAATAACGAGAAGGACCGTTGGAAGAGCCTGGATCAGGATGTCCTCAGGGCGACGCACGGGAGGTTCCACTTCCTCCCTGCGTTCCGCGAGATCCCAGATTTGGTGATCGACCTAGAGAACGTGAGGGCGGTCGAGGTTGACGCGCTGGACCACTTCGCCTGGGTTGCATCACTCGTCAGTCCGTTTGCTGAGGCATTGCTAGTGCAGCATAGCCACGTCCGTGGACGCATTGGAGTGCCCGACCTCGATTCTGAACGTGTCAAGCAGCGCCTATTGGGCGGTCAGCCGGCGGCCAGCTGACTCGGCTGAGTGGACCAATCAAGTGACCAACCGCGTGCAAACCCTGCAAAACGTGACGTGCGAAGCGCGATCCTGAAACACAAAACCCCAGGTCAGGTGGGTTATGAGCCCTACTCCTGGCACCTGGGGGTCAAGGGGTCGCAGGTTCAAATCCTGTCATCCCGACAAAAAGCCCTGGTGAGAAGCAATTTTCACCAGGGCTTCGTCGTTTCTGAGGGTGGTCACTGGCTGGTCCACTTCCCTCATTTGCCTGTGCTGCTCGTTCGCGCATTGGTCCACTTCCATTCAGTGACTTCGGCTGTGGAGTGCACCAAAAGGTGCCCGAGAGGTGCACCAAATCGCGGGCGCGACGGTGCTCCGGCCCCCTTCTGGGAGGGTCGGAGCGTGGTTCCATTCGTGGTCACAGACGGGGTCCGTCGCGGCGGCTCGCATCCTTCCTCGTGGGGGTCTTGGAGAGGAACTGGTTGGCCTGCCTGGCAGCTTCGGCGAGGTGGCGGTGGTCGGGGTGCAGATACCCCTTGGTCGTCTCGATCGACTGATGCCCGAGGATCTCTTGGAGGACATGCAGGGCGATGCCGGCGTCGGCCATCCAGGTCGCTCCGGTGTGCCGGAGCCCATGCCGGGTGAGGCCGGTGAGGTTGAGGCCCGCGACGAGGTCATCCCAGCGGGTGGCGTCTCTGACGGTGGCGGTGGTGAGGACGCCTCCGCGTGGCCCGCGTAAGAGCGGGTCGTCGTCTTTCTTGTCGGTGGTGAGGCGTTCGAGGACGGGTTCGAGTGCGTCGAGCATCGGCACCGGGCGATCGCGCCGGCCTTTGGTCTGTTTGATGACGAGGCCGCCTTTGCCGGGATAGTGCTGGCGTCTGATCCACACGATGTGGTTCTCCCAGTCCACATCCCCGACCCGCAGCCCTGCGACCTCTGAACCCCTGGCGGCCAGGAGCGCGGCGAGCATGACGTGATCGGAATACGACTGATGCACCTCCCCGCACTCAGTCGCGAGCTTCCGCAGCGTCGCCAAATCCGGAAGCGCGTACTGTCGTAGCGCGCCGGTGGTCTGGGTGACGTGTTTGCCGAGGTTACGGCGTGCGCGGTGCTTGGCGGGGTTGATGGAGATGATGTCGTCGCGCACCGCTTCATCAAGCACCCGGACGAGTGGGGCGATGGAGTTCTTGATCGTCGAGGCCGAGTGCTCGGCCTCCCACGTGTCGATGGTGCGGTCGATCATCCCCGCGGTGATCTTCGCAACCCGAACGTGCCCGAGCGCTGGCAACACCCGCAGTCGCAGTCCGGTGTCGTAGAGCTCGGCGGTGGAGGTCGGGTCCAGGCCTCGCTGCCACCGATCCCCGATGGAAGTGGCGTAGTCGGTGAGGGTGATGGTGGTGTCCGCACCGGTTTCGGTCGCTGCCCGCATCTGATCGTAGAACTCCTCGACCTCCTCGTGGCTGCGGACGTGGGCGACGCGGCCGACGCGCTTATGCGTGGAAGGGTCGGTCCATCGCACGCGGGCACGGAATCCGTCGGTGCGGCGTTCGACATCGGTGGTGAGCTTCACCCCGACTGGCGGCATCCGCCTGTTGCGAGGGTCAGCCATGATCGTTCTCCTGCTCGGTGACCCAGGCGCGCACTGTGGCTGGGGTGTAGCGAGAGACGCCGCCGACGCGCAGGAACGGCGGCCCGATCTTTTCCCGTCGCCAGCGCGAGAGGGTGGCTTGGGAGACGTTCAAGAACTCCGCGACATCCCGCGCACACCACAACGTCTCGACCGGACCCGCACCGTGGTCAACGACGGTCGGGGCGTTCATCGTCGAGACTCGCGTAGAAGGCGTCTTCGGCCGCCTGCCGTTGGGCAAGATCGGCTTCAACGAAGGCATCGAAGTCTTCGGCCCGATCGGCGATCACGATGTCATCTACCGTCGGTGCAGGGGCTTCGCCGGGCCAGGTGGTCTGCCGGGTGGGGCGGTCGCGATCCAGTCGGGTGCTGCTCGCGGCGACCCAGTCGCGGAGTCGCTGCCGGGTGTCGGCGAAGTCGCGATGCCACCCGTTGGGTGCGGATCCGTTCTGATCGGGGTCGTAGGCGCACAGCCAGTGCAGGTGCAGCGCGGACAGTTCCCACAACAGCTCGGGGTGTCGGTACCAGAACGGCGGCACCACACTCGCGGGCAGGCCGTATGTGCGTCGGAGCCAGTTCACCCACCGGTCGAGTTCGAGCCACTCGGCCCCGGCCTCATCTGCGGTGAGTAGGTTCCAGTTCACCGGATGCGGTGGCCCCGGCAGTGAGTCCGGATCAGACAACGCCGGCCGCTTCCCCGTCTCCTCCGCGTCGTGGAGTGCGGGTTCGGGCTCGGGTTCGTCGAACTCCGGGGCGTCCTCAGCAACGATGGTGCTCATGGCTTTCCCTCCTCACAGTCCAGGTACGGGAGGTGCCTGCGTGCTGGGCCGGTCCGGTGCCTGGAACTCTGGGGCCGGCCTTGTCGGTGCCTCCCGTGCAGGGCCGTCCTGGTCGAGGGAAGGCGTGTTGCGAGGCGTGCGGTCGACGTCGTAGCGGGTGCGGGCGAGATCGTGGCCGATCTTCTTCGCGACGAACTGCTCGGTCTGTACCTGCTCACCGTCACGAGTGGCCTCGTACTCACGCACGTACCCCTCGGCGATGAAGTTGTCGCCCTTCCTGAACCGCTCGTGCGCCCGCGCCGCGGTGGCCCGGAACATCACCAGGTCGTGGAACGTGGACTCCAACTGCGTGAAGCTGCCATCGAGGTTCCGGTCGAAGTGTTCCTGCCCGAACCGGGCATAGAACCTCGCCTGCCCCTTGTCGTTGAAACCGAGCTGCGGGGTCGAGGCGATGAACCCCGAAATCGACTGCTGGGTATGAATATCCATTGCACTGCTCCTTCACGATCACCAGACCCCGCTGCGGGGTCATCCGTGAAAGTCAGGTGCACTACAACGACACAGCAACCCTCACGAGTCGGCGGGGCGTTGCAAGAGGGCTTCGAGTTCGGTGCGGTCGGTCTTCAACTGCCCGGCATCGCTACGGTTTGGCCAGGCGCGCAGGTCGGTGACGATCGGTGGTGCGGCGCGCAGTAGAGTGACGCCGGTGCCGAACGGCAGGGTTCTGATCCGGTCGGGTGGCAGGATCGGCACCCGCCGCACCGAGCGCTGGTTTGACCTGGTGCCGTGGTCGCCGAGAGTCACCGAATCGGTGTACTCGTCGCGTTCGCCGATCAGGGTGGAGAGGTCTTGGAGGTCTTTCGAGTTCGACGCCCCGCCGAGAATGATCTTCACGATCGAGGCATCCCAGATCGCCCCAGCCTGATTCTCCGACCACTTATCCCGCGCCTGCGCAAGCGACTGCAACACCGGCATCGTCGTGATCCCCGTACCGCCTCCCTCCGCCATGAGCGTCGGCAGAGACGGCAAGGGGGCCAGGTTGCCGATCTCGTCCAGTGCGAGCAGCAGGGGTGGGTCGAGGCGTGCGCCGGGTGAGCGCGCGGCGATGCGACGGGCGGTTTCGACGAGGTCTTCCACGAACGCCGCCACCAACGCAGCCGACGCCCCTGCGCCCGCGCCGGTGGCAAGGAGGTAGAGCGTTCCACGGTTCCGGATGAACGCCTCCGGATCGAACGACTCACCCTCGGCGGGTGAGACGGCATCAAGCACCCTCGGATCGGCAAGCGCCCCCAGCGCGAGGGCGACGCCCTGCCAGATGGAGTCACGGGTACGAGGGTCGGAGTCGATCATCGCCCCCAACGAATCCGCCCACCCCGCAGCCGCATTCGGATGATTCGTCAGGATCGCGGCCGCATCCGCAGCCGCCGACGGATCAAGCGTCCAACGGAACAGCTCGGCAGGCTGCCGATGATCCAACGCTGCCGCGTGGAGCAGAGCTTGGAGTGCTGTTCTGGTTTTGCCTTCCCAGAACCCACCGGATTCGACCCCACCAGCGGAGAGCCCGGTGGCGGAGGCGAGACCGGTCGCGCGGATCATCGCCGTCAGCGGGTCTTCACACCCCCGAACCGGCGACCACCGCAACCCCGCAGGGAGTCCTTCGGCGAGATGCTGCGGATCGAACACCGCAACCGGACGACCGTCACGTCGGCGGGCACGCAACGTCGCAGTGAGGTTGTCCGGCCGCGTGCTCGTGGTGACCACCGCGCCGGGCGCGTCCAAGACGGCGTTGATCACGACGTGCAGGCCTTTGCCGGAGCGGGGCGGCCCAATGAGCAGGATGGAGTCTTCAACTGACGCCCACACCTGTTTGCCGCGTGAGGTTCCGAGTAGATAACCCACATCCTCCGGTGACGGGGCATCCAGTGACGGGCGCAACGAGGCTGCCCGCCGCAGCAGCGCCTTCGGTGAGGCTGCCTGGGTGACTTCGTGCGTGGTGGCGACCCCGGCCAGGTGGCGCGGGTCGGTCTCGACCTTGTGGCTGTGGCGGCGCCATTTCATCCAGCACCACCCCAACCCGACCGTCACCAACGCGAGGAGCAAGGTTGTGACGATCCAATAGACGACCGGGTTCAGCCCCTCGGCTCCGAGCGCTGTACCGGGGTCGCCGGGGCTGAACAGCACACCCAGCCCACCGGCCGGCCCCGAGGTGGGTTGAGCCGTGCCGGTGAGGAACGCGGCGACCGACCCGGCACCGCGGAGGACGAGGCCGAGGGCGAAGACACTGATGAGGGCGATGAGGGCGGCGTTGGTGAGTTCGTCACCCATCGAGCCGGACTGCCGCTCGTTCACGACAACGCCTCGATATGGGTGGTGCCCGAGATCCGACCCAGCAGCAGCACATCGCGCCGCCCACCGTGTGCGGGTGGGAGCTGGTTGAGATCCAGCAACGCACGGGCTCGCCCGTTGGTGGCGTCGGTGTGGGAGACGATGATCGCCACGGCCACGTCCTCACCGGCAAGGAACCCGTCAGCGGTGACCTCGACCAGCGCCGGCCCCTTCTTCTTTCGGGCAGGCCGTGCGGGTTCTTGGGCTGGTTCGGGCTCGGCAGGACGGGTGCGGGTGCGGGGTTGGATGAGGTCGGTGAATACCGATCCGTCGACTTCTCGGACTTCGATCCGAACCCCGATGCTGCGGTTCTCGGTGACCGCATCGAGCAGGTCGGCGAAGGTGCCGCGCGTCCACTCACCCCTGGCTGGTGGCGGGTACTCGGCGCCGTCGACGGTCACGTCGAGCACACCGGTTTCGGTGACTGCGACGCGGACGTGCGGGAGGACAGCCTGTATGTCTTCGGCGATCGTCTTTGCTGCGGGGCGGGCTCTCATGCGCGCTAGGTGCGCCGCGACGCCGATGGGAAACTGGTGACATGGGTTCACGGGCGGATGACCGGCGGCGCTTCGCCGAGGAGTCCATGCCGCGTATCGCCGCTACTGCCGAGGACGAGGGATTCAGCCAGCAGGCGTCTTCTGGTGAGCGCAGGTGGGAATGGGTGAAGCCGACATCACCGACCGTGCGGGCGGCGGTTCTGTTGTCGGAGATGACGCCGAGGAACGTCCGTGATGGCGTGGATGTTCAGGCTTACGGGGCGATCTATCTCGATCAGGTGGAGCAGCGGCTGCATGAGGACGGGCAACGGCACCCGGACGCGGCGACGCTGATGGCTCCGCTGCGGGCTTGGGGATCAACCTTCACCCGTGATGGCGCCTACCGGTTCCGGCGGAGCGCCGATCCGGAGTCCAGGGTGGAGGAGCTGGCCGGGGATCTGAGATCGTTCGCAGCTTTCGCCACCGCGATCCGTGACGTGACGGATCTGAGCGAGGCTCGCTTGGCGCGCTCACGCATCCGCAGGCACGTCACCGCGGGCTTGGCACCCGGCTACGCGGCCCCTCAGGTCGCCTCGCTCATCGCCGAGATGAACACCAACACCGAAACCGGCGTCGAACCGTAGGCGTCATGGACCGGGAAGTTCCCGCGAGAACCGTCAATATTCACGCGAACTTCTAGACGTTCTGCTTGAGCCGCAAGCTTGTGTCGAAGAGCGAATATTCAGCAGGGTGCAGTTGGTGTTGAGTGACGAAAGACCGGTCTTTGATCCGCCACAGCCCCTGCCCGACACCTAATCCGGGTAGGAGTTTCTGCTCGGTGCCAGTGAGCCCGAGTGCGGATGCGGTGGCTCCGAGCTGGTCGGATTCTTGCCGGTAGACGATCCGGGTTTCCGCGTTCGCGAGCAGGGAGTTGGCGAGGGATCGCATGGCGGAGCCTTGGTCGCCGACGTTGTCCAGGTCGGTCAACTTGTGAAAGATCAGCATGTTCGCGATCCCGTAATGCCTCGCGAGACGCCAATGCGCATCCATCCGCTTCAAGAGTGCGGGGTGGCTCATGAGGCGCCATGCTTCGTCGTAGATCACCCACCGCTGCCCACCGTTCGGGTCGAGCAAGGCGGATTCCATCCACGCGCTGGAGCACGTCATCAGCACCGAGATCAGGGTGCTGTTTTCGGTGACGCGGGAGAGGTCAAGGGAGATCATCGGCAGTGACGGATCAAACCTGACGGTGGATGGTCCGTCGAAGAGTCCGGCGAGGTCGCCGGCCACGAGGCGCCGCAGTGCGTGCCCGACCAGTCGGCCGTCTTCGGCGAGGCGTCTGTCGGTGTCGTCGGTGGGGTTCAGGACGTGGTCGACGACCATCGGCAGGATCGGCACATCGTTCTCCCGCACCGCAGCCGTCAACGCCAGATCGATCGCAGTGTGCTCCAACGGCGTCAGCCCACGCGCGAGCACCGTCTCCGCGAGAGCGCCGATGAGATCCCGGCGGCGCGATGCGACGGTCGCGGCCCATTGCTCATCCGACAGCCCTGATGGTCGGTGCCCTTCATCGAGGGGATTGAGGCGGGTGTTGAGGCCGTGGCCAAGGACAATCGCCCGCCCACCGACCGCCTCAGCGACGGCCGTGTGCTCGCCCTTCGGATCACCGGGAACGTAGACTCGCCGCCCGAACGGAAGCGATCGCGTGTAGAGCGACTTCGCCAGGCTCGATTTCCCGCTACCGACTATGCCGGCGAGGACGACGTTCGGGGCGGTGATGACCCCGCGTGCGTAGAGCACCCAGGGGTCGTAAACGAAGCTCCCGCCGGAGTAGAGGTCCTGGCCGACGAAGACACCGTCAGAGCCGAGCCCGCCTTCGGCGACAAACGGATACGCCCCGGCGAGGGTCGCGGACGTGTCTTGGTGGCGGGGCAACTTGAACCTGCCCGGCGTCCGCAAGGTTGCGGCCCCTGGTTCTCCGGCAGCGGGCAGGTAGGTGGTCGCGCGACGTTCCGCGCGCTCGGCTTCTGCTTTCGCGACCGCGACCGCCTTCTCCGTCTTGCGTTGTTCGGCGGTGATCCGCGCGGCGGCCTGCCTGCGCTGTTTGCGGAGCTTGCGGCGTTCGGATGCGGGTGCGACGAGGACGGAGGTGTGCAGGCGCTCGGGCTCAGAGTTCATCGTCCGAGCCCCCGCCCCGCATGCTGCGCCGGGCGAGGCGTAGCCGCGAACCAGTCCTTACCCGCAACCGCGGGTGTCTTCCGGGTAGTGGCGGAGGCGACGGTATCCGTGCTGGGGGCGGCTCTGCCGGCTCCTTCACCCAGGCCGACCGCAGCAACCGCCGGTGCGGGCGCGGGCTCGGCGAGAGCGAAATCGGCCGGAGCATCGTAAGCGCGGAGTAGGGAGACGTGGCTGAGGAATGGATTGTAGGTCAACGTGTAGTTGCCCTCGGTGGTGGTGCGGTCGAGGTTCCCGACCGGTGGGGTGTCGTAGACGTACCCGTTGGTAAGGGCAGCATCGGTGGTCTCTTCCCCGTAATCCCACTGACTCAGGTGCTCGATCCCGGCGGTCGTGCCGTCACGCTGAATGAGATCGAGTACCCGGTCAGCTTCCTCACCATCGAAGAACACAACGCTGACCCACCGCCGCGCGGTTTCGGGGTCGGGGCGCCAGGCGATCCGGCCCGCTGCGTTCATGGCCGCATCGAGCCGGTCATGTGCGGCATCGATCAGGGTCGCGGCCTGATGCAGCTCATCCGCCGCAGCCAGCGCATCCTTCGCACCAATCGCGGCGTCACCTTGGTCGTCGAACGCGCGGGGTTGGCCGGTGACATGAGCGGCGGCGAGCTGGTCGAGTACCTGCCGCAGCGACCGGACACCTGCGAGGAGATCCCCGAGCACCGGATACATCTGCGCCGGCTGGTCAATACGGATTGTCGCGTGCGCAAGACCCCGCAGCGCTTCGGATGCTTCGGCAGCATCGGTTCTCGGATCGGTGAAAGTGGGCATGAGAGTCCTCCCTGACGATGGATGTCGCCAGCCAGGTGCGTCAGCTATTCCATGCGTGTCAGACGCTCCGGATACCCTTGAAGCATGAGTTTTTCCGCTTCCGTGCTTCGGGTGATGATCGCTTCCCCGTCAGACATTCCCGATGCTCGCGATGCAGTAGAAGCCGCGATCAATGACTGGAACAACGCCAACGCTGCAACCAAGCAGGTAGCGCTACTGCCGTGGAGATGGGAGACCTCGTCCGTTCCTGTCCTCGGAGGTCATCCGCAGTCACTGATCAACTCGCAAGGCGTTGACCAATGCGACATCGTCTTCGCTCTGTTTGGCAGCCGGCTTGGCTCCCCAACGCCCGACGCGGTATCCGGCACCGTTGAAGAGATCGAACGCGCCGTGGATAGCGGAAAGCCTGTTCACCTCTATTTCTCAACTGCACCGCTTCCTCACGACGTGGACACCCAGCAGCTCGACGGTCTCCGGGAATTTCGTGCTGCAATCAGCGAGCGAGGTTTGCTTGGCGAGTTCGCCAACACTGGCCAGCTCGGCCACGAGGTCTGGAAGGCCATCGAGTACGACATCGCTTCGTTAGAACTGTCAGCCCCGCAACTCCCTGCAACTAAATCTGGTGTGCGGTTCGCGGCTCAGCCTCAGCAAGAACGAGAACTGACGTCATACGACAGCAAGGGAAAGCCTCGCTACTCCACTCGGCACTGGATCGACATCACCAACACGGGTGACCAAGACGCCACTGATGTGCGATTCGAGGTCGTCGGAGAAAACTCCAGCATGATCCTGACTAGCGGCGATGAACCCACCGTCATCCATGCCGGCCAGACTCGCCGCCTGCATGTGCTTCATCACATGGGTGGCGGCGATCCCGACATCATTCGCATCCGCTGGAGCGAGGACGACGAACAGAAGGAACGCGAGTTCCACGTCGGCTGACGACTACACCTTCCGGCACAGCGGCAATGCCGCCGCCGTGAACGCCGCCGCCTGCTGCCCGACCAGCAACCGGGTCTCGCACGAGGCTTGGATCGCGGCCTGTTCGATCGCGGCGACCGCGGCATCGAGCTCGTTCACGGTGGGTGCGGTGATGGTGATGAGGCCGGTGTAGCGGAGGATGCCGTGCCCGGCAGTCAGGTCTGCCTCCTGCTGCAACACGTCCTGGTACTCCGCCGTCTGGGAGGCGTCTTCGATCTGCCCGATCCGTTGCCGTTGCGCCGCATCACTGATGTGCTCGACCTTCTTCTTCCTGATATCCCGTGCCGCCTGGTCCGATCGCATCGGGGTGCAGATCAGGGAGAACGAGCGCTGTATCCCGGTGGAGAGCAGGACGGGTGAGAGGAATCCGGGGAACACCATCGACCGCGGCCACTCACTGATCCACAGGGTGGCGTGGTGGGCGGAGTCGGTACGAATCCGCGACCACGACTCGTTCACCGCCAACGGCCCCGCCGTAGCAAGCGATTGTCCGATCTGGCCTTGACGCTCCAAGGTCGCGGCGATCGCCGGGTCGTAAGCGCTACGGAGGATGACAGCGATCTGCCCCGCGGTCAGCCACCCGCCGGGATTGAGGTCGGCGGAACGCAGCGCCGCTACCAGGGTTGCCATCTCCTGTCGCAACACGGCGGCGGCTCCGCGGATGCCGCCGCCGGCGGTGCGGATCTGCCGGGCTGCTGCTCGCATGTCCAGTGCGAGCGAGAGCGTGGTCGCGTGCCGTTCCCCGGCAGGCCCCGCCCGGTCGATCAGCTCCGCGTAAGTGGTGGATGCCCAGGAGTCGTCGTGGGTGCCATGCGAGGCCCACCACTCTGCCAACCCCGTACCCGAATCTGGAAGGGTGCGTTCAAGGACTTGGAGGGTCGCGACCCGTCCGGATCGGCAGACAGTGGCGAGCACACGGCCCCAGGAGGTAACGCGGCGTTCCTGCTCTCCCGGATCGAGGAGCACGAACGCGGGATGCGTCACCTCCACCACGACCGTCAGTGTCGAGGCGTGGGGGTCGTGGATCATCCCCGCCTCAGTCTCCGGGTCGGTGTACTCCCGCAGCCGCGCCATGTCACCGGGCAGGGCGAGGGTGCCGACCGGGCGCGGAACCACCACCCGGCGGCGGTAGAGCAGTTGTCCGATGGTGGTGCGGTAGAGCCACCAGCAGGCGACGGGGAGCCATTCGACCATCGGCCGCCCCGCGACCGGTATCCACGTCAACGCAATCGACATGGCCCAGATGGGTGCGGTGTACGCCATGAGTATGCCGCCGCCTGCGTAGAGGGCTCCGACGAAGGCGAGGATGCCGATGGCCAGGGTGACGAGCTGTGAGAGGGAGAGGCCGAGGAGGATGCCGCGGCGTGCGAGGCGGGAGAACTTCACCGGCACCAACTCGCCGCCGCTGGTTGTGTTCGTGTTGTTCATCGGTTACTCCTTGCCGGGCTTCGGGGCAGGTGGCTTCGGATTCGACGGCGGCAGGTCAGACGGCGGGATCGGGTTCTTCGGCACCGGCGTAGACGGCGCTGCCGGAGCGCCCGCGTTTCCGGGCTGGCCCGCACCGTCCGCAGCGGCGTCTGCCTCGTTGGCGAGGTGACCTGCGGCCTTCGGTCCGGCCTCGAAGGAGTCCTTGGCGATCTTCGCCGCAATCAGGCCCGCTGCGATCGGTGCCGCAACGGCCGCACCACCGGCAGCCGCACCGGATCCGCCAGCCCCCGCACCCGCACCGGCACCTGCGCCGGCTCCGGCGCCTGCGCCACCACTGGATGCGGCGGGGGTCGGTTTCGGTGCGGCCGCAGCCGACCCACCGCCCGATTTGCCTCCGCCGCTGCCGGTGCCGTCGAGGACCTTCTGTGGGTCACCACCCTGCGGCTTGGACGGCACCGGCATCGGCCGGTTCAACGACTGCTTGGCGTCCTGTTCGGAGCCGATCGCGTGATACATATCGAATCCCACGAACGAGATGAACTTGTAGGTCAGGTATGGGGCGAATCCGGCCATCGCCATCAGCACCACACCCGCGATCGGGTCAGACACGGAGGCGAGGTCGGCCTCGATGGGTGCGCTGACCTGGGTGACGGCGACGAGGAACATCACCACCAGCACCAACTTCGACGCGATCAGCGCGATGACGAACATGGCCCACTTCGACACCCAACTCCGTGACGCATCCCACGACGAACCGGAGAACGCGAGGGGCGCCATCACGATCGCCACCAACAGCAACGCCTTCCGCACCAGGAGCGACAGCCACACGATTGCGGCGGAGGTGATCGCGAGCCCGGCGAGGAAAATGGTGATGATCGCCCCGACGCCGGGCGCGGCGATGCTGATGCCGGTGAGGCCTGCGACGAGGAGGGTGATCTTGTCACCCATCGTCTCCGTGGTCTCCCCGCCGGCTTGGATGATGCCGGTGCAGAGCTGATCCACGATCTCCAACGCCAGCCCGGTCAACGTGATCACCACGAAACTGCCAAGCACGCTCTTCGCGAGGCCGAGCGCGGCCCTGGAAAGGGCGCCGGGGTCTCGTTTGATCAGGCCGGTGATGAGTTGGAGACAGAAGAAGATCAGCATGATGAACACGGCGATCCCGAACACCAGGTTGTAGACGCTGACGTACCCGTCGGATGTGACGTCGACGAGCGTGGTGGTGTCGAACACGTTCCAGACGGCCTCGAACAACCAGCCCGCGGCCGCACCCATTGCCTGGGCGAGCCAATCGAACGGGGCGGAGATCAAGGCTCCGGCGGCGTCGCCTGCGACATCGCAGACGGTGGAGATGACAGGAACATCGCAAACCCCCATCACAAACCTCCTCAGATCGAGCGGGGGATGGGGTTAGACCTGCTGGCCGACGTTCCAGAAGAAATTGATCAACGTGACCGCAGCACCACAGATGACCGCGGCGCCGCAGGAGACCAGGACGCCGATCTTTCCCCTGCCCGCCAGGTGCGGGTTGCTGCTGTTCGCACCGAAGCCCCACACGATCGCCGAGATGATCAAGGCGAGAACGGAGAGGATGAGGCCGACGGTCATGACCGCGCCCACGATCGTGCGCAGCTGCGCGATACCGGGCAGGCCGGAGTCGTTGGGGTTGATGTCGATGTCCATCGGCACGAGCGCCGGGATCACGGATACAGCGGTGGTGATGAGGTCGAACACGGTGGGGTCTCCTGACACGAACAAGGCCCACAAGCGTGGGCAGCGGAAGGGTTCTGACCTCAGGTGCGCCAGGACAACCACCGCGGAGAAGGCGACTAGCGTGGGAGGCGTGGAGCGTGTTCTCGCCGCCAGCGCGGTCATCACCGACGACGCGGGCCGCGTGCTGCTCGTGCTACGGGGCGAGGAGCCCGAGAAGGGATGCTGGTCGGTGCCCGGAGGGTCTGCTGAACCCGGTGAAACCCCCGCGCAGACCGCCCGCCGGGAGGCATGGGAAGAGACCGGCCTACATGTCGAGATCGGTCAGGAGCTGTGGACGGTAGATGTGCCGACCGGCGACGGGCGCGTGTTCGAGATCCATGACTTTGCAGCCACCGTCACCGCAGGAAACCTCACGCCGGGCGACGATGCCGACGACGCACGCTGGTTCACCCCGGACGAGCTCACTCAGGTACCACTGACGACGAGCCTGCTGGACTACCTCGCCCTCGCAGGCATCGTGCCCGCCAGATAGCGCTACCGCAGCCGTCCACGAGCTGACGTGAACCTCAGAGCTGGTCACCGACCGCGATGAGCCAGTTCATCCACGCCACCCCACCGCCAGCAAGCGCGGCGGTGCCGAGGGCGACGAGGAGGCCGGTGCGGGATTTCGATGCGGTGGCGTGGTTGCCGTGCGCGGAGGCGACGGCCCAGACGATCGCGGACACGATCAACATGAGCACCGCGATGACGAGGACAAAGGTGAGCAGGGCGCCGATGACTTCTTTGAGGTCACCGATACCACCGAGACCATCGAAATCCGGGAACACATTCATGACTCGTTCCCTTCACTGGTGGTGCAGCCGCCCGGATCGGTGATCTCGCCAGCGTCGAGGTCTGCGGCACCGTGCTGTTCCAGCCAGACGGCGGGGTCGGTGTATTCGCCGTTGGTGCCGCCGATCCTGACCTCGAAATGCAGGTGCGGGCCAGTGCTGTTGCCCGAGGAGCCGACATCAGCGATGTGCTGCCCCGCGGTCACACGATCACCCGCCGTGACGCGGATGCCGGTCTCCCAAGAGTGCGCATACGCCGTCGCGACCGTCTTCCCGTCCACGGTGTGCTCAATGACGACCAGGCCGCCGTAGCCGCCGGAGTATTCGGCAACGGTGACAACACCATCAGCGGCGGCGAGGATCGGGGTGCCGTCGGGGCCGGCGAAGTCAGTGCCGGAGTGGAGCTTGTATTCCCCGGTGATGGGATGTTCGCGCATCCCGTAAGGGCTGGTCATCACCCAGGTGCCCTCCGGCATCGGGAATACCACACGGGAGGTCTCCGGCACCGGCCCCAACACCGCACCACCACCAGCGGGCTGTGCTGTGGTGTTGGTGGTGAGGGCTTGGAGGATCTGCTCTGCGACCGACTCATAGTTCCGATACCGGTCGGGGTAGGCGGAGACTTCGACGGATTGGGCGGCCTCGCCCTTGTCCATCGACTCCCGCCCCGCAATATCCAGCAATCCCCGCGGCGACGGATAGTTCGGCCCAGCGGGTCCGCCGAAGAAGGCGCGGACTTGGTAGTTCGGGTCCATGAGATCAGCGACCGTGCCCCACCCGGATTGTGGGCGCATCTGGAACAAGCCCAGGCTGTCGTTGTCGGACCCGTTGCCGTCGTTCGGGTAGTCCGCCGAGTCCGGGTAGTGGCTGGTGTTCGACAGCATCCGCAACGTCGACTCCGTCAGCGCGGCCATGAGCGCGATCTGCACACCGTCACGATTCACACCCTCGATCGCGGAGCCGGTGGTGATGATCGTCGCGGCGTGGGTGAGCTGCTGATGGTTCAGCGTGAACGAGTACCCGGAAGCATCCGTCACGTCGAGTTCGTCCGGGATCGTGCCGACGGTCAGGCCGGTGGACAGGCAGGTGGCGTTCGCGGCCTGTGCGGGGTTGATGAGCGCCCCGATCGAGACGAGCATGATCGAGGGTGCGAGGAACAGCAGGGCGATCCCTGCGATGGCGAGTTTCTTGAACACGATCCACCCCCTGCTACTTCAGGGGGGTGTCGAGTTGGGAGAGCCGCAACAGGTGGCAGTCGTCGCCGTCAGGCGGGCAGACGATGAACACCGTGAACGACACCGCATGCTCACTGGCGACAGGGTCCTCGTTCCAGACACCGGAGCGGTGCCGGGTGCCGTCGATCGTGTACGCCGTTGTTCCCTCTGCGAGCTGGCCCGGCTGTGCCTGCTCGACGGCCGTATCCCACGCCTCCGGCACATAAGCGTTGTCGATGGTGAGGTGCTGGGTGGTGAGGTACTTCCGCAACTCGAGCCACGCCTCTCTCGCTGGTAGATAGGCGGCAACATCGGCCGCGAGGCCCGCCTGCTCAGCACCGTAGGGATCGCCGACATCGAGGATCACTGATGTGTAGTCCAACGGGAAGAAGCCCGACGCGGTATCCCAGGTGAAGAGGGCTTCGGCGACGTTCCGGGCGAAGGTCTCCGGATCATCCGACCTCGACACCACCGGCAACCGCGGCGAAGTGGTCGGCCCCGGAGTTTCGGGTGCGATCGATGACGGTTCCGAACCGGTCGGGTAATCCGTGCCGGTGGCGTTGCGGGGGCCGGTGATGAGGCCGTAGATGCCGATCCCGGCGAGGATCAGGAACACCACCCCGCTCGCAGCGGCGGCGATCAGGCGGCGACGGATGCGAGGGTCGGACACATCGAGAGTTCTCATAACCCCCAGGTGCGCCCCAGCTTCACCAACGCGCGGGGCAGTTAGCGGAGAGGTGCCAGTGCTACGTCCTCAGCCGCTGACCGAGTGGCGGTGCGGGCGGTGCGGAGGTCTTCAGCGAACGTCACCGTGCCTTCGACGACGGTATAAAAGGCGTCGGCTTGTTCGTCGGTGAGGTCGGTGGCGAGCCGGGTGAGGTCGTACTTGATCCACCAGGAATCGAGATCGGTCCACGTGAGCACAAATGCCCGCACCCCCAGCAGCGTGATCCCCTCTTCGACCGGCGACACCGGGCGGGTCTTCCGCGCCTGTTCTTTCTTCTTGGCTTTTGCTTCGGCTTGGACGCGGGCCACGGCTTCTTCGGCCATCTGATGTAGTTCCGCATCCCGGGCCGCGCGGGCTTGCTCGGTCATGCTGGTGGCGAGGGCGCGGACGCGCGTGTATTCCGGGTCGACGGGGCCGCCGTCCTGGATCTGATCCAACGCCGCCTGTGCAGCGACTCGGACATGCTCGGGGTATTTGCGGTCGGTGGCGACCTGTTCGACGTAGCCGATCTTGTCGTAGGTCCGATACGACGCCCCACCCGGAATCATTGCCGCAGCCTGCTCGCGCGTCTTCCCGGCTTGACCGGGTGGGGGTGGAAGATGTCCACCCCCATGCTCACCGGGCGCATGGCCTTTCTGGAACTGCGTGGATTGCTCCCGCAGCGCGGCTTCCTCGCTCATGATCGCCTTGAGCTCCCGATACAACGCTGCCGCTTCCAGCGCGGTGAGGGGCTTGTGGAGCACGTTGTCGTCCTGCTCCGCGAGCAGCTGCCCGAGCCGATCCGACAGCCCGGATCGCACCCACACGTTCACGGTCTTGATGCCGAGCATCTTCAACGCCGCCAAACGTCGAGCCCCGCAAACGAGAAACCCGTCCGGGGTCACGGTGATGGGTTGCAGCAGCCCGTCACGCTTGATCGACGCGGCAAGGACGTCGATGTCGCCGAGTTCAGCACGGTGCCGGTTGCCGACACGGATCGAGGCGACGGTCCGCTCGACCTGCACACTCCCCACTGGTTGCTCGCTCATCACCCATCACTCCCTGGCTCCGGGAGCCGCCAGAGAGAGTGCGAGGACGAGGTCGTCATCGCGCAGCAGCAGCGGGATCGTCTCGCCGATCAGCAGCCGCAGCAGCACACCGCGGCCAGCGCCCGTCGTGGCGTGATCGGTGTCGGGGTTGCCGAGCATCGCCCGCAGCAACGCATGCCACGACCCGGACGGGATATCCAGCAGCACGCGAACTTGCTTGTCACGGCGCAATGCTTCGAACGCTGTCGCACGTGAGCCGGCTTTGATGAGAGCCCCGCACACGTGCTCGACCCCAGAGCGCGCGGTCTCTGGTGTCCAGCCGAGCATGGCGAGGAACGCGATTGCGTCTTCCGCAGCCGACATCGCCAACTGCGTCGCACTGTCCGATTCCTCTTCGCCGGTTGGGGCGTACTTGCCGAGTTCGATGCTGTCGATGATCCGAAACGCCGGATGGTAGTCCGTCAGCGGGTTCTCCCGATCGCTGAACCGCTCGGGATCGTGGAAGGAAGAGATGTGGGGGCGGCGGGCTTGGTGGACGGAGCAGAGGAGTCCTTGGGCGCGTTCTTCGAAGATGCAGGTGATCCGCACCGCATGCGTGATCACACCCCACGGATTCTCCGCCGTGCGTGCCGCCCTGGTGCGCATGACATCGAACGCCGCCGATGCCGCTTCCCACGGGTCCAGGCCGTGCTTACTGGCGAGGGGTGCATACTTCTCGGCGGCATACGCCATGAGTTCCGCAACGACCGGATCGTGCTCCCACGCACCAGGGCCTGCTTCATGGAGTCGGACGAGGAGGGTGCGGAGGCCTTCGCCGGTGCGGAAGTCCTCGGGCCGATCCGGCATCGCGGTCGCTGTTCTGGTGGTCATGGTCGGACACCTCCTCTTCCGCAGTCAGGTGCACAACCTGTACCTAGTGGAGCTGGTGTCAGTGCCTTCGTGTCCATCGCTTCTCACCGGCCTAGCTCTTCCCGACCGAACCACGAGTGACCGGCTCACGCGACGAGCTGCGGCGGCCGAACGCGGACAGCGGCGGCAGTTGACCGATTCGCTTTCCGATCTTGGTTGAGGCGTTTGCGATCCCTGTGCGGGTTTGGCGGGCGAGGTTGGCGTGGAAGTCGATGCCGCGCCGGGCCACGGTGGCTGAGTGGCGGGCCATGAGATCGGTGGGGCGTACCCAATCGACTCCTCGTGCCCGATGCTGCTCCTGCGCGAGCTGCATGGCCTGCTGACGGGTTGCTTCGGCCTCGATCGCATCCGGGGTCAGATCCTCGGCGGGGTTCTTGGTCGGCTCGTTTCGCTTGATGGCCGACGTGTGCTCGGTGGTCATCGAGCGGTCGTCGTTCCAGGGGTTCTCGTTGTTCATCGTGTTCTCTCTTCCTCCACCCACACGGGCGAATCGTTTTCGGTTTCTTCTTCTGGGGGTTCTTGCTCGTCTTTACGTTCTGGGTGGGTGAACCAGCGGCCCACGGTTGAGGGATGCACCCCGAGCTGCCGAGCGATGCGCTTGTTCGACCACCCCGACAACCGCAGCTCCGCCGCATACTCACGACGATCAGGCATCTCCGGGGCGGGCTCGATCACGGAGAAGGAGAGAGGAACAGCGTCGGGACTGTTCGACGGTTCCGGCTCGGCCTGATCGGCTTCGATTGCCGGTTCGGATTGCGGGGAGCGGGTGAGGATCACGGTCAGATGCGTGATCGCCAGCAGCACCACCGGCGGCACCGCAGCCACAGACGCAGCAAGTATTGGGGGCACGTCGGTGTCCGCGGTTAGGATCGCGTGGATCGCATTCGCCGTCACCGACACCGCCGCACCACCAATCAGCAGCGCCCACGGATACCACGCAGCCCGGAGCCCCGCGAGGGCGACGACGGCGACGGTCGCGACGACGATGATGCCGTCCACGATCAGAGGCCATGCCCACGCCTGCCCGACCCCGATCCCGGAGCGACGGGCGAGGTCAGCGAGGGCGGTGTAAGACAGCCAGAACGCGCCGGACGCGATGAACACCGTTCCTGCCACCGCGGTGCGCACCGCCCACCGCCGCGTATTCACGACAACCCCCGACCCGCTGGACGTGAGGCTGCATGCCTCGGGCGGGCGAAACCATCAGACCGTGACGTGCTGGATGTTCTCGGCGGTGGGTGGACGGCGCGGTAGGCCGACCGCACGGTCGTGGTGACTTCCCGCTCGCTCAGCCCGGCGTGTCCGGCGGCCGCGGTGAGCACGTCGAGCGCATCAGACGGTGCGACCCCGTTTTCAGCGAGGCGGCAGGCGGCCCAGAACAGGCCGCGGTTGCGTTCGCCTTCGCCGCGGGTGGCGACCCACGCTGCGATGCGCGACACATCCCGATCACGTACCGCACCCGATGGGGAGATCCCACGCGACACCGGCCGCGATGTTGGTCTGGGGTCGAGGAAGTCACGCAGCCCGCCCGAGTCGATGGTGGATGCGGGGCCGGTGTTGATCTGTCGCAGCGCATACGGCACAGAGGCTCCGTGGATGACGACGGAGGAGGGCGGGATGATGATGTACCCGCCGTCACCGCGGAAGTCGATCCCCGCCCGAGCCGCCTGCCACGAAGGTTGCGCCGTGTCCGGTGTGGCTGGGTAGTAGGCGTGCAGGCCACCCGACGGGCTCGTGACGGTGAACATCCACCCATCGATGAGCCCGGCACGGTGTGCGCGGTTCATCGCTTCGAATCCGTTGACCGAGCCGTGAACATCGACATCGACGACCACGACCCCGGAAGAGGCGCCGGTGGGGAGGCCGACGTTCGCTCCTGGATGCTGCCGCCACCACGCATCCACCAAGGCCGGGTCGGTGCTGGCGTCGTAGAAGCCGTGCTCGGTCAGCGGACGCTTCGCCCCCGACACACACGGAAACACCGGCACCCCGGCCGTGGCGAACTCGCGAGCAGCAGCCGAGACCGGCCAGCGCCCATTCAGCCGCAACAACACCTCCGAGAACGCATCGTGAGTAGCCATCACAGCCCCCGCCCCACCGTTGCCGCAGCCCGCACGGGCTCACTACGCTCCGACACTGGCTTCACCGGCCGGGCCGCCGCACGTTGCGGCTTCTCCTGCTGCGCAGCGTCGCGTTCCAGACCTGGTGGGGTGCCGTCGGCGACCACCACTGTGTCGAGCTGATCGAGAATCCCGAGCGCGGCCTTGCGGACGCGTTCGCCGGTGGCCTTCACCACCTCAACAGGCTCCTTCCCATCGACACGGGCGGCCCAGGTCGAGACGTACGGGATCGTGTACCCGCTGGTGTCCATCCCGTGCGCCGCACCCACCATGAGGGCGACGGATTCCGCCTCGACCTCACCGATCCCGCGATGGTGCCGAGCGTCCTCGTCATCGGGGTTGTGCAGCAGCACGTGCCCGAGTTCGTGCGCGAGGGTTTTTACTTGGGCAGCGGGGTCCATGTTCTCCCGCACCGCCACCGACTTGGCATCCCAGTCGGTCATGCCGTTGGCGCCGTGGATCATACCCTCATGCGGCACCCGCAGCACACGGAACCCCGCAGCGACGACCTGCGCCGACAGGCCCTCCCAGAGCCCGGTTGGTGCTTCACCTTCGAGGAGTTTCGGTGCCGGAGGTTCCGGTATCGGATCGCCATCGGTTTGGGAGGCATCCCAGACGTACGCAGGGCGGGCGGCGATCATCCGGGATCGCACCACCTCACCCGGACGAGGCTTCTCACCCCGCTCCAACCGCCGCCACGAATCCGCAACTGCCGGCGTCGCCGAAGCGAACCGGCCCGTGACAGGGGCGAAAATCTGCAACCCCGGCTGGCCCTTCTGAACTTGGCGGCCGAGCTGCTGCCACTGCCGATACCCAGCCACCAACGACGGAAACGGCTCAGGCACCCGCCCCGCCGAGTAGTTCGCTTCGTGTTGGAACCAGATCAGCAGCGTGTTGTTGAAGCTCCGTGACCTGAACCTGGCCGCGAACGCTAGAGCGCGCCCCCAGTCCTTACCGGAGACCAGCGTCTCGACGGCACCGGTCAGGCGCTCGTGGAGTTCGTCGAGCTTCGCATCCCGTGCCGCTCGGATTTCCTCTTTCGTCGCCATCATCGGACCTCCTTTCGGCGAGGCCCATGACATGACAGCCGAGAGCCCTTGCGACCATGAGGTGCGCCGGGACGTGCGCGAGCACTGGCAGGAACGAAACGAGGTGCGTGACCGCCAGGGATCTGACCAGACCCGACGAGTTCGATCTGGTCTATCTCCTGGCTCGCAGCGATGTCGAGCCTTTGGGGCCTGTCCGGGTCACGTGATGAGTAACGCGGTTCATACGACGAGTTCGAGTGGGCCTCACGCCCGTCGAGCGCGAGGGAACTCGCCGCTACGCAGTTTCGCTGCGGGTCGCGGGCAGACGATGTCGGTAGCGTGTCGGCGTTACTCCGAATCGTCGTGAGAACCATGCGGAGGCGACACGCGGATCGGCCCAGCCGACGGCTTGTGACGCTTGATGAACTGAGAGATCAGTCTCATCAATCAGGCGGCTGAACTCGGTCAAGCGAACTTCGGTAAGAAATCGCATTGGGCTGGCCCCCATGTGCGTCGAGAACAGCCGTGTTAAGTGCGTACGAGACAGCGCGAGTTCTTGGGCCAGTGAAGTAACAGTCCACGGCTCGCCCATGCGCTCCCGAAGCAGCCGCGCAGCCCGCCCGACGTGCCCAATCATTGCCGGATCTGCCTGCCGCCTCGAAGCCGGCACTTGATTCCGGGTGGGCACGTGGAGAGAGCGGCTGTCTTCGGTAAGGAAGACCGGTGCGACTGTGCCAACCCACCTCGCTAGAAGCTCGATTGTGCGAATCGATGTCTCTTCGGGCGATGAACACGTATCTGGAAGCATGCTCAGCTGTCGCCAGATCGGTTCCAGCCGCCGAAAGGACTCGATTCCTGGGGTAAGTACAAGGGAGTTGCCGTCCCAGTCATCAGGATGCACGCCTCGACGAACGCGCTGCCGTGACCGCAAGAGCCAGCGCATCTGCGCCCTAATGAAGGGTTCGTCCGCATAGATCACCCACAACCGTGATGGCGACAGTGGCAACAGTTGATGCCGCTTGTGCGAGCCGAGCGCCACCGCTGACCCGGGCGCCAAGCGCTGTATCGCCACATCCGTACAAAGATCGATCTTTCCGGACAGTACGTGGATGAGCGTGACGACCGGAAACGTCAACTCCTGCGTCGGGACGCAGCGCAGTATCTCGATCGCTGACATGAGCCCGAACTGTTCTCCGGGCGACGCGTCTATCGCAGGGTCGCTCGCCTCACGAAGTCTGCTCTCGCCGGCCGGTTCGGCGGACACGTCCCATCCGCTTCCTCAGCCCAATTGGTGGCGTGGGCTGGCCGGACTCGTTGTAACAGCGAGAAGGAGATTGCGCGTATGTCCATGATCCGACGACCGAGAGGCTGCCGGTTCACAGAGCAGGTCGATGCGCGAGCAAAGGTGATATCGGCCTGCTCGACGTCGAACACATATGGTGTGGTCGCCACTATGCATGGGACTCTCTGGATCTGATCGCGATGCCGATCGTGGTTACCGTGGCCACGATGGCACCGAGGACCGCGGAGAGAGTTTGGGCGTTCGGCGTCACTGCGACGAGTGCAAAGACGAGTGGCTGGGCGAAGCCGATATAGGAGAGCGAGTAGAACGCGGCGTTGAGCCGTGCGCGATCTTTCGGGTGACCGATCTCCTCCATGCGACGAAGACCTGCGACGAGCACTAAGCCGTATGCGGCGCCGAGGGCGATAGCGCTGGGGAGCATCAGGACGGTGAGCCGAGCCGCGAAGGTTCCTGCGGCCAGGAGCATCCCTAGAGCGGCGATTCCCATTCCTAGAGGGAAGGCTCGTCCGGCCCTCCCACGCTCGATGCGTTGCGCCAAAGGCTGGATGAGTGCTCCGGTGCCCATGGTGAGTCCCGTGATGATCCCCGCTGTGGCGGCCTCGAATCCTTGGACATGGATGACCGACGGGATCACGGCGAAGCTCATCGTCGCAGCGCTAAAGACCCACGGTGCCGTGAGCGGAATGGTCCAGAGGAAGGGCCGTGTCGTGATCGCGCTCCAGAAACTCGCTCGGCGTCTCGATACGAGTTCTGTGGCGGAGACCTCAGCCTGCTCGACGAGTTCTTCGTTGTCGAGGGAAGTATCTGGGGCCCGCCACAGCAGCGCAGCCGCGATGGCCGAGATGAGCAGATGGAGGGCGTAGGGCAGGACTTCCGGCAGGGGTGCCCATTGCGCGACGAGTCCTGCTGCGAGCGGGCCGCCACCAAATCCGACGGAGAGCGCGACCGCCACCCGCTTCGGAGCAGCGGAGCGGTCATCCGCAGACAGGTCGGTTACCCATGCCGTGCCTGGACCGAGAACCGCGCCAGCGGCCGCACCGGAGAAGAACCTGCCCAGAAGGAGAAGCCAGGCCTCCTGCGAGCCGAGGCACAGCACGATAGAGGCGACAGCGGACAGGATGACCGCAACCCGGACCGGCCACCGTCGGTCAACTCGGTCCGCGATCTCGGCGGCGACGAAGAGCACCGGGATGAGACCCACGATGTAGGTAGCGAACGCGAGGGCGATGAACGAGTCCGGCAGGCCGGCGGTCTCCCGGTACACCGGTAGCAGAGCAGCGAACTGGTTCGCTCCCCACCCCACGACGGTGATACCGGTCGCGACGCGTGCCCAACCAGGCAATCGAGTTCCCATGTACTCTCCTAAGTAACCGTTCTATCGGTTACTATAGTTGCATGGCTACCGACCTTCGAACCAGCACGGCACTGCGGAAGCTTCGTTTCGACGGTGGTTCCCTCGTTCTCAATCTCACCGCAACCGTCGGGCGGCGGGGCGCTGGCGAAGAGCATCGCGTCGAGCGCCTCGACGGCGAGGGGGCCCTGGAACAGTGGCTCGTCGGTGTAGGTATCGAGGTCGATGCGAGCGTGGATCGGGGAGCGCTGCTGACGGAGTTGCGTGAGCTTCGCGAGGATGCCTGGGAAGTGCTGTCTGGGGTCGTACACGAGCGACCCGTGTCATCGTTCGCCGTGCAGCGGATAGAGCGGTGGGCCAGCGCCGATGTTCCCCCGCCCCGCTTGGCGAACACATTGCATGGACCGCAAGCTCGGATGGTGGCACTCAGCCAAAGCGCGATGTGCGCCCGCGCGGCTCGGGACCTGCTGGACATCCTCGCAAGCCCTGACGTGCGTCATCGACTCCGGGAGTGCGCGAGCGAGGAATGCCGCATGATCTACGTGCTCCCGTCCGGTTCGAGAGAGCGTCGCTGGTGCTCAATGAGCCAGTGCGGTAACCGAGCGAAAGCCGCCGCGCACCGCGCACGTTCGCGCCAACCGAGAGAGCACACCGCCGACGTTGACGTGACGGACGATCGCTCGATCAAGGAATTGGGAAGATGACTTCACCCGGCTTGCATGTTGCGAATCCGGACGGCTTCTGGCTTGACGACCTCGCAGTCGGAATGCGGTTCCATTCGCCAGTTGTGCTCCTGCGCGAGGAAGACATCATTGCCTTCGCCGAACAGTTTGACCCGCAGACATTCCATCTCTCTGTCACGGCGGCCCGAGACAGCTTCTTCGCAGGACTCGCTGCGAGCGGATGGCATACTGCTGCGTTGTCGATGAAACTGCTCGCGCAGGCTTTGCCCTTGGCTACAGGAATCATCGGCAAAGGCGTGGAGATCGAGTGGCCAAGCCCGACACGACCGAATGACGAACTCGGGGTTGTTGCCCGAATCGACACGATCACGCCGTCGAAGAGCCGGCCCGGTCGCGGATCGATCACCGTGGGCTACCAAACTCTGAACCAGAACGGCGACATCCGGCAGCGCGCGCGAATCACGCTCATAGGCTGGAGACGCGACGTTGGAGCTCAGGCCGCAGTGATTGGGTCCCGGTTAGCAGTCCAGTGGCTATGCGATAGCTAGTTGATTTTTCTGCGTCCAGGTGTCCCAGTATTGTTTCGGCGTCATGCCGTCGAGGGATCCGTGGGGCCGTTCATGATTGTAGATGTCCTTCCACTCGTCGGCCAAGTACTTCGCTTCGGCCATGGTGTCGATGATTTCCCCAGTGAGTTGTTCCCTTCTGAATTGGGCGTTGAATGATTCGGCGAACCCGTTCTGCCACGGGGATCCCGGGTCGATGAACGCCGTATCTACCCCGGCAGTGGCGCACCAGTTGACCAGCGCTGCGGCGGTGAATTCCGGCCCGTTATCGGAGCGCACATAGGTTGGCGTGACACCGGTTTCGGCGATGATGTCCTCCAGGACGGCGACCACATCGGTGGCGGTGAAGGACCTGCGCGGAACGATCGCCAGGGCGGTGCGGGTGTACTCGTCAATGACGTTGAAGAACCGGACATGCCGCCCACAGGAGGTCACATCGGATTGGAAGTCGAAGCTGATCACGTGCATCGGGTATTCGGCCTTCAGCCGCTTCTGCTCCCCGGCGCCGGGCCCGGTGCGGCGACGCTTACGCGCCTTCGGCTTGCACGTCAGTCCCTCGGCCCGCCAGAGCCGGCGCACCCGCTTAGCGTTGAGCACCACGCCAGCCCACTCCGGCTGGGCCAGCAGGCGCCAGCGGGCCTTCCGCCACCCCCACGCCGGATGCTCCCCGGCGATGGCCCGCAACGCCGCGCGTAGCCGGGCTTCCTCAAAGCTGACCGCTGGGCGTGACTTGCGCAGCGCGGAACGGTTCTGCCCCAGCACCTTGCACGCGAATCTCTCGGACGCCCCGAATTTCTCCACCGCCATGCGCACTGCCCGGCGGCGAGGTTCGGGGCTCAGAATTTTCCCTTAGCCACCTCGTTCAGGATGTCGATGGCCAGTTCCTTCTCGGCCAGCAACCGCTTCAGCCGGGCGTTTTCCTTCTCCAAGTCCTTGACCGCTTTGGTTTGGGCTGCGTTCTGCTCGGAACCGTACTGCTGCAGCCACCGATACCAGGTTGCCTCGGTGACCTGCAGCTCCTTGATGACCTCGATCATCGGCTTGCCGTCATTGAGCATCTTCTGCCCCTGCCGGACCTTCGCGACGACCTGATCCGGGGTATGCCTACGTGCCATAATCTGTGAATTTCCTCCTGCACCCATTATCGGATGCGAAACTCACACAGTCACCGGACTCCTACCCGGGGACCCAACCAGCAGCACCGGGTGCTGAGAGCGGCGAAAAGGCGATCAAACGCGGAGAAAGTCGCTGAGTCGTACCTGGTCTGGCATTGCGACTACAGGCTGATGCCGGCAATGCCGGCAAGTACGATCACGGCGCCGATCAGACGCCGGGCGAGGTGTCCTTCGCCGAAGAGACGCCAGGCGAGGAGCGCGCCGATCACGATGGATGCCTCCCGCAGTGGCGCGACGAGTGCCACGGGTGAGGTTTGCATTGCGGTCAGCACAAGGATGTACGCGAGCGGGGACAGCACGGCGACCGCGGCGATAGGCGCGCGATTGACGCGGAGGGTGTTCGCGAACGCTGTGCGGCGTCTGATGATGGCTGGGGCCAGGAATGCGACCTGGACGACGAGCGTGCCGGCGTAGTAGCTGACGGGTGCGAGCCCGATGGAGCCGATCGCGAACGCGTCCCACAGCGTGTAGGCGGCGATCGTGGCTCCGGTGGTAGTACCCCATGCGATGCCGCGGAGGGGGCGGTTGCCCGTTCTCTGGAAGGGGTTGCCCGTGACGACGAGGATGCCTGCGAGGATGACGAGCGCTCCGATGATCGCCAGTGCCGTGGGGCGTTCTCCGAGCAGGAAGATAGCGATCACGATGGTGAGCAGCGGTCCGACGCCGCGAGCGATCGGGTAGACGACTCCGAGGTCGGCTCGGTCGTAGCCCGCCTGCAGGGTGAGCGAGTACGTCAGGTGCAGGGCGGCGGACACGGCCGCAGCGGCGACCAGGGTCCAGGTGATCGGTTGCGAACCGGTGGCGGCGGCACCGATCGCGAGAGGGAGACACAGGATCGCGGAAGCGGTCGTGTAGGCGCCCACGAACAGCAGCGTGTCGCCCTTCTTGTACTTCGATACGAGGTTCCAGCCAGCGTGGGCGACTGCGGCGATGAGGACGATCGCAACGGTGACTGGTGGCATCAGGTGATGTCGGGCAGGTCGATCCCGGCCCGCTCGGCGCGCGAGACACGGTCGGGATCGCGCAGTGCCAGTGCTGCCGCGAGAGCGTCGACGACGACAAGCTGCGCCAGACGGCTCCCGGCAGCAGCCATCTGCGTCGTCAGCGGCGCGCCGCCCACGACGAGTGCGACGGCGGAGACATCGGTGAGTGGTGTGCCGTACTGGTTGGTGATGGCGATGACGGTCGCGTCGGCGGTCGCGGCGGCGTCGGCGATCGCGACGGTCATGTCGGTGCGACCGGTCGAGCTGACGGCGACGACGACGTCGCCGGGGTCGAGCAGGCGTGCCGCGATCATCGCGGACTCGTGATCGACGACGCCCGATGTCCGCACGCCCAGCGACCGCAGCCGGAACACGACATCGGCCGCGACCGTCGCCGATGGGCCCGCACCATAGGCGAGGAGCTGCCCCGCGCCACAAATCGCGGAGACCGCTTGGTCGAGAGCGTCCGGGTCGATCGCGCCGCTGAGGGCGGTGAGCGCGTCGATCCCTGTGCGCGCTGTCGTGTCGATGATCGTGCGTGTCGAATCGGTGCTCGTGAGCGTGTGTGGCGGGGCGAAGAACTCCGCTGTTCCGCGAGCGCGGGCGATCTCCAGCTTCAGTTCGGCGAAGCCTGAGAAACCGATTGCGCGGGCGGCACGGACCACGCTCGGCGCCGAGACCCCTGCTCGCTCGGCGACTTGCGCCGTCGTGCTCCTTCCCACGAACAACGGGTCCTCCAGCACGAGGTCGACAACCTTTGCCTCGCTTGCCACCAGCCCCGCACTCCGCGCCTGAACCGTTCCGAGCCAGCGGCGCAGCGGATCCTCGGCGGCAGAAACGGAGTTACTTGATGATCTTGCCATAGGTAATAGCGTAACATTGGGGCATGGTGACAGAGCAGCAACCGAGTTCTTTCAGGGAGCGCAAGCGCGTTGGAGTCGTGGGCCCGGGAGCCATAGGGACGACGGTGTCCGCACTGCTCCATGAGGCAGGCAACACACCGACGCTCTACGGTCGCACGCCGCGAACAGAGCTCACCCTGATCGACGGCGACCGCCGGATCGTCGTTCCCGGCCCCGTGCGCACCGATCCTGCTGCGCAGCCTGAGAAGGCGGATGTGCTCTTCTTGGCGGTCAAGGCCACCCAGACCGCGGCGGCAGCCCCCTGGCTGCGTGCTTTGTGCGCCCCCGGGACCGTGGTCTGCGTGTTGCAGAACGGCGTCGAGCAGATCGCTGCCGTTCGACCCCATGTTCCTGAGGGAGTAGAGGTCGTCCCCGCGGTCGTCTGGTTCCCGGCGCAGTCGCAGGAAGACGGCACCATCCTCCTGCGGGGCGAGCCCTGGCTGACGCTTCCCGCATCACCGGAGGCGGAGCGCATCGCGGATGTCCTGCGCGACACGCGCTGCCAGGTCGAACTCGCGGGCGACTTCACCGCTCTCGCCTGGCGCAAGCTTCTCCAGAATGCCGCTGCCGGGCTGATGGCGCTCACCGGTCGGCGTGCCGGCGTGTTCACCCGCCCTGACTTCGCGGATCTCACTCTCGACTATCTGAAAGAGTGCCTGGCCGTTTCGCATGCGGAAGGAGTAACCCTGAGCGATGACGTGCCCGCTGCCATCCTGGCCCGCTTCCAGGCCTTCCCGGCTGATATGAGCACGTCGATCCTCACCGACCGAGAAGCCGGCCGGCCGCTCGAATGGGGTATCCGCAACGGCGTCATCTCGCGTCTCGCGCGCAGACACGACATCCACACGCCGATCAGCGACGCCATCACTGCGCTCCTCGCCGCCACAAGCGACGGCCCCGGATGACCCGGGACGCTGCTGCTCCGGCTCAGCGTCCGGAGAGATTACTGAGCGACTGGGACCGAGCGGCGAGGAGCTCCTCGTAGGTGTCGTCGTGCTCAGCCCAGCGGAGGGGCTTGGCGCGCTCGACGACGATCTCCTTCGGAGTCGGGTTCTGGGTGAGCAGCCCGATGATCTCGTCGAGGAAGTCGCCCATAGGCAGAGCATTCGGGTTGAGCTTCTCCTGGCCGGCGTTAGCGACGGCCGGCGGGATCAGCTCGGTCACAGCGATACCAGTTCCAGCGAGGTGCGCGCGTAGCGATTCGGTGTACGAGTGCACGGCCGCCTTCGAGGCGCCGTACGTCGCCATGAGCGGGAACGGCAGGAAGCCGATGCCCGAGGAAACGGTGATGATGTCACCGGCGCCACGGCCGAGCAGGTGCGGGGTGAACGCATCGATCACGCGGATCGTGCCGAGCAGGTTCACCGAGATCGTGGTCTCGGCCTGGGCGATGTGGTCCGGGTCGCGCAGGTCCTCAGTGAGCATGACCCCCGACATCGTCACGACGACGTCGAGCTCGGGGTGCTTCGCCAGCACCTCATCGCGCGCCTGAGCGACCGACGCCGCATCGGTGACGTCGATGCGCACCGTCTCGACGCCGTCGACCTGCTCGATGTTGCGCCCGCCGACAACGACCGTGCTGCCCGCGTCAACGAATCGCTGGGCGAGGGCACGTCCGATTCCCGTGGTACCTCCGACGATCAGGACGGTACGTCCGCTGATATCCATGTGCTTCCTCACTTGTCCGTCTCCGACTATGGGCCGGATGGTCTCCCCGGCTCGATCGCCGGCATGCATCCATGCTCGGCCGATGGTCGAAGCCGAGGAAGGACCCCGCTGATCCGCGTCCTGACAGGGCACCTTTCGATCGGTGGGGAATGGCTACCGTTGATCGCATGGACGGCAACAACGACAACCGGCTCGGGGAGTACCTGAGCGCACGCCGTGCGCTGGTCACTCCCGAGCAGGCGGGCATCCCTGCTGGATCGGGGCGCAGAGTCCCCGGTCTTCGGCGTGAGGAGGTTGCGCTCCTCGCCGGTATTAGCGCTGACTACTACTTCAGGCTCGAACGTGGCCGCGACAAGAACCCCTCGCGCCAGGTACTGGAATCGCTCGCCCGGGTGCTGCGCCTCGACGAGATCGAAGCCGACCACCTGATGAGCCTCGGCGGCCCGCGCCCCCGTGTCCGCCGCGCGAAAGCCTCCGGGCGCGCTGAGCGGGTGCCTGCCCGGCTGCGCGACATGCTCGCAGCGCTGAACATGCCCGCGTTCATCGAGAACCGCTACTTCGACGTCCTCGCTGCCAATCCGTTCGCGATCGCCTTCAACCCCCGCCTGGAGCCAGGGAACAACCGACTGCGCTCGTTGATGCTGGACCCCGCCGAGCGCGACTTCCACGAGGACTGGGAGACGGCCGTCGACGATTTCATCGCTGCTTTCCGTCGTTCTCTCGGCGACGAGACCGATGACCCGCGCGCCATCGAACTCGTCGGCGAGCTCTCGCTCGCCAGCGCACGTTTCCGCACACTGTGGGCTCGGCATGATATCCGGCAGCTCGCGGGTGGCACCGCGGTTGTCAATCATCCGAGTCTCGGCGCGCTGCGCCTCCACCGCGAGAAGATGCCGATCGACGACCTTGTCCTTGTCGTCTACTACCCGGCTGAGCACAGCGCAGACGCCGAGAAACTTGACCTGCTCGCATCCCTCACCGCTGAGTAGGAGCGCGGGCCTTGGGAACCGACAGTGCTCAGTTCAGGCAGATCTCTCTCCTGTAATGGCTGGTATCTCGCGGGTCGCACGCGGTCGGATCCCGCCTGTATCGCGCCGTCCAATCGCTCAGTTCGCCGACGTCCCCGAATGGCAGTGCACGCTCGGCTGCCCCTCACAGCGAAGCAGGGTTTGAAGAGCTATCGACGCCTGTCGCGGTGCTACGCCGTTGCCAAGCGCAGCAAGCTGCTGTGCACTGGTCAGGCCGAGGTGCGGAGCGGTGACCCATCCATCGGGTAGCCCCATAAGCCATTCCACGAAATCGGGTGCAGGACGCCAGACGCCAGCTTGGTTCAGAATCGCCGGGGATGGCGCTGGCCGTCCGATGATGCGTTCCCATCGGGAAATGGCGGGGGCGTAACGTCCCCAGCGTCGAAGAACTCCTCGATCAGCGCGAACGTTGTGTCCGATATCGGGTGCCGACCACGCCGGGTCATCAGGTCGATCACCTGATGGCTGAGAGCGATCGTCCCGCGGCGCGCTTTCACCTGATCTAGCGTCTCCCCACCCCTGGCCGAGTCCGAGGCCAGAGGGGTTCGGAACAGCGCGTCGCGCGAGGACGAAGATGCGAAACCGTGGATGCGGCGCGCCGACGAGGGAAGCGGGTATGCCGAGCCACCGCGCGTCATACCGGAGGTCGGCCAGGTCTCCGAGTACGGCACCAAGCGCCCGTAGAGGTCGGGCTGGCTGGTCTCCCAGACCCCACGGGTCGGGTTCGAGGTCGCGAAGGGCTGCGGTGGCATCGGTGCCGGTTGCGTCGTTGGGGTTGCGTGCATCGGGGGATGCTCCTTGCTGGGTGGGGCGGATCGCTTTGGTAGAGAGCAGGCCGCGGACATTCTCGATCACGACGAACTGTGGTTGCAGGATCTCGATCGCTGTCGCCATCTGCGCCCACAAGCCGGAGCGAGTGCCAGGTGCGAGGCCAGCACGCTTGCCTACCGTGCTCACGTCCTGACAAGGAAAACCTCCGCAGAGAATGTCCACCGATGGCACGTCATGCCAGTTGATCGATGTGATGTCGCCGAGGTTGGGGGCGTCTGTCCAGTGGTGGGCGAAGACGCGGGCGACGGGTTCATTGATCTCGGAAAACCAGACCGTCTCAGCACCAAAGACGTGTTCGACCGCGAGATCGAGACCCCCGTACCCGGAGAACAGCGAACCGACACGCATCAGCCGGTCCGGGTTGGTCGCCTGCTCCTCGTGCAGCGTGGCTCCGCCTGGTCGATGACCTTGGCCGGGCTCCACGTCGGAGTTCTGTCGCCGTTCAGGTCACCTGCCAGGTGCGCTCACGCCGCCGCCTCCGCTGGCGCGGATCACCTCCCGAGAGCCACGATTCGGACTCCTGCTTCCGACCCTCGTTTTGAGCTGCCACACGTCTTTCAGAAGAGGCGCGCCGCCCCGCGAGCGCCGCGATCGCTGGCGGTCATCGGACGCTCACCTCTTGTCCAGAAGGAGGTGCCGGGTGACGGTCTCGATGCGTGTCATGTCCGCCGGCGACGGTTACAAATACCTCCTGCGATCCGTCGCTGCCGGTGATGGCGATCGTTCCCTCTCGACGCCGTTGACGCGGTATTACGCTGAGGCCGGGAACCCGCCCGGTCACTGGCTCGGCGCCGGACTCTCGACGCTTGGGAACGGGGAGCTCACCGACGGTGCCCAGGTGAGTGAGGCGCAGCTTCAGCTTCTGATCGGGATGGGCCACGACCCCATCACGAAGGCTCCGTTGGGGCGGGCGTATCAGCAGTTCGCGTCGGTCACCGAGCGCATCGAAGCCCGAACCAACGCCTTGCCTACTGATCTGGGGCCGTCCACACGGGCGGAGCAGATCGTCCAGATCGAAGCCGAAGAGGCCGAGCGTGGCACGCGGCGTGCGGTGGCGGGGTTTGATTACACGTTCAGCGTGCCGAAGTCCGTCTCAACGCTCTGGGCTGTCGCCGATGCGGGCACGCAGGCGCTGATCGCAGACGCTCATCACGCGGCGGTTGCGGAGTTGGTTGCGTTTATGGAGCGTGAGGTTGCATCGACCAGGGTGGGCGCAACCGGACCCGACGGAGCGGTTGCACACGTCGATGTCGCAGGCGTCGCCGCCGCAGCGTTTGATCACTACGACTCGCGGGCTGGTGATCCGCAGTTGCATACCCATGTCGTGGTGAGCAACAAGGTCTTCACTGTGCAGGACGGGAAGTGGCGGACGCTGGCAGGGCGGCCGATGCATCAGGCGGTGGTGGCGATCTCGGAGATGTACAACGCGGTCCTCGCCGACCAGCTCACCCGCGTCCTCGGCCTGACCTGGGAAGCCCGAGACCGCGGACGCGACCGGAGCCCCGGGTGGGAGATCACAGGAGTTCCGCAAGAGCTGATGGACGAGTTCTCCACCCGAACCCGACACATTGAGGCGGAGAAGGAACGCCTCATCGCCGAGTACGTCGCCCAGCACGGCAAGCAACCCACCGCCAGGACCGTCCTGAAGCTCCGAGCCCAAGCAACTCTTGCCACTCGCCCCGAGAAAGAGATCCACTCTCTGGCCGAGCTCACCGCCGATTGGCGTGACCGCGCGGGGCGGGTCCTCGGACAGGATGCAACCGCCTGGGCTCGTGCTCTCACCGCGAATCCGCCCGTGCTGGTGCTGCGTGCCGACGATGTACCGCTCGATCTGATCGGCGAGATCGGGCAGGCGGTGATGGAGACGGTCGGTGAGAAGCGTTCGACGTGGCAGCGGTGGAATCTGCACGCGGAGGCGTCTCGGCAGTTGATGGGGTGGCGGTTCGCCTCGATGCAGGATCGGGAGGCGATCACCGGCATGGTCGCCGACGCCGCTGAACAAGCTTCTCTGCGGTTGTCGCCGCTGGATCTGGCGTCGAGTCCGGTGCTGTTTCGGCGGGCGGATGGGTCGAGCAGGTTTAGGCCAGCGCACGCCAACGTTTACTCATCAAAAACTATCCTCGAAGCAGAAGACCGCCTCTTGGAACGCTCCCGCGCCACCACTGCACCGACTGTGGCGTTGGAGACGGTGGAGAAGATCACCAACCGGCCTGATCGGCAGGGGAGGATGCTCAGCGATGACCAGGCCGCGGCGCTCACCGCTGTCGCCGTCTCCGGCCGCCAGATTGACGTTCTCGTCGGCGCTGCTGGGGCGGGGAAGACCACCGCCATGTCCGCGCTACGGCAAGCATGGGAGGCCGAACACGGCAGGGGTTCTGTCGTCGGCCTCGCACCCTCCGCTGTCGCTGCTGCGGTGCTGGCCGAAGACCTCGGGATCACAACGGAGAACACGGCGAAGTGGTGGAGCAACCACACCCTCCACGGCACCACCTTCACCGCCGGGCAGCTCGTCATCGTGGACGAAGCCTCACTCGCCGGAACGATCTCCCTCGATCGCATCACGCACGCCGCGGATCAGGCGGGGGCGAAGGTGCTGCTGGTCGGCGATTACGCGCAGCTCCAATCCGTTGATGCCGGTGGCGCGTTCAGCCTCCTGGTCTCTGATCGTGACGATGCGCCCGAGTTGGTCGATATTCACCGGTTCACGAACGAGTGGGAGAAGACCGCCTCGCTGTCCTTGCGTCACGGCCGCACCGAGATCATCGACACCTACCTCACCCACCAGCGCATCCACGACGGAGACACCGACACCTCGACCGATGCCGCCTATGCCGCGTGGCGTGCCGACACCCAGGCAGGCCGTGCGTCGATCCTGATCGCAGAGACGAACGAGAATGTCACTGCCCTGAACAACCGGGCTCGCGCCGACCTCATCATCGACGGCACCATCACCCCGATAAAGGAGATCGAGCTGCACGACGGCAGCACTGCCTCAGCCGGAGACACGATCATCACCCGCCGCAATGACCGGCGCCTGCGGAACCGGCACACTTGGGTTCGCAACGGCGACCGGTGGCAGATCACCAACGTCCGTGACGACGGCTCCATCACCATCCGACCCCACGGTAAGCGGTTCGGCGGAGCGATCATCCTGCCCGCCGCCTACGTCTCAGAATTCGTTGATCTTGGTTACGCTGTCACCGCTCATAGGGCGCAAGGCGTCACCACCGACACCGCCCACACCGTGGTGACGGTGACGACGACGCGGGAGAACTTCTACGTCGCCATGACCCGCGGACGCCACGCCAACCACGCCTACGTCGTCACCGACCAGCCCGACCACGACCATCACCACCCGCACCCCAGCGACAACACCGACGCCACCGCGAGGTCCGTGCTCTACGGAGTCCTGCAACACGTCGGAGCCGAACCCTCCGCCCACGAAGCCATCACCGCCGAGCAGGAGCGGTGGGGGTCGATCGCGCAGCTCGCAGCCGAGTACGAAACCATCGCCCAAGCAGCACAACACGACCGCTGGGCGAGGCTCATGCGCACATCCGGCCTCAGCGACGAGCAGGTCGACGACATCGTGAACTCCGACGCTTACGGTGCGCTCTCCGCTGAACTTCGCCGCGCCGAAGCCAACCACCACGACGTTGACGCTCTGCTTCCGCGCCTCGTCAACGCCAGGCCGCTCGGCGACGCCGATGACCTCGCATCCGTCCTCCACCACCGGATCGAACGAGCCAGCGCGCGGCCTGCTGGGTCTGGCCGAGTCCGTAAGGCTCCACGGTTGATCGCCGGCCTCATCCCCGAAGCAAACGGTCAGATGGCTCCGGAGATGCGGCAGGCCCTCGACGAGCGACGCGATCTCATCGAGACCAGAGCAGATGCGATTCTCGACGCTGCCTTCCACGGCAGACAGCCGTGGGTGCGAGCGCTCGGGCCGATCCCGAAAGATCCACGCGCTGAGAGAGTGTGGAGGCAGCAGGCCAGAGTGGTTGCCGCCTACCGCGACCGATACGCCATCACCACTGCGACACCACTCGGCACAGTCTCTGCTGAGTCGGTGGCGCAGAGGATCGACCAGGCGCGTGCACAAGCTGCACTCGCGCAGGCACAATGCATCACAAAGCCGAAGCCGGAACGTGGGCGTCGGACGACCGAGCGCGAGAGCACAGGCCGCACGCTCTGATCGGCGGGGCCTTCCGGCTGTCCGGGGTCCGTCGTAGAGTGGAAGGCGAGGCGGCCTCTAAATATGCGCTGTCGCTCGTCGCGACAGTATGGCTCCACCTTCGCGGGTGAGTCCTTCAAGGTTCTTGTCGCCGAGACCACGACAGGACTCCGCCATGCTCCGACTCCTCTGGACCCTCAGCGTCCATACCCGCACCTACTTGCGCCGCTACATGCCAACCAGCCGGCTCCTCGACGCGATCCGCACCCGGCGCGGCCTCAAGTGGGGCATCCCTGCGATGCTCCTCGCCATCCCATACCTCCTCGCCGCAGCCGTGTGCCGCGAACTCATCGAAGACGGTGGCCCCGGATGGCTCCACCTCCTGGTCATCCTGTTCATCTGGAACGCGATGAAGCTGACCATCATTGGGCCGGTCAGCCTGATCCTCCTGATCCGTGCCCGCATCCAAGAGGCTGCCGCCCGACGGAGCGGGTCTCAGATCGATCGTGTGGAGACGCATGAATCCGTCGAGTTCCACTCGTGACCGTGCGGGACTGTGGAAATAACGGTGTATCCGGCTCGACACGCCGGGCGGTAAGCCTGGCGGGGAGGAGCCCGATATGGCCGCAACACTTGAGGCTGTGCCGAGTACGAAAACCGCTGAAAAGAAGACAGAAGTATCCGAGGGCGACGCTGCGCGCGAGCTGGTCAGAATGGCGAAGGAACAGGGCCTGTCCCTGACCGGGCCGGACGGTCTGCTCAAGCAGCTGACCAAGACCGTGATCGAGACCGCGCTCGATGAGGAAATGACCGAGCATCTCGGATATGAAAAGCACGATACGGCAGGGAAGCAGACCGCGAATTCCCGCAACGGCGTGCGCCCAAAAACGGTGCTGACGGAGACCACGGGCCCGGTGGAGGTGGACGTGCCGCGGGACCGGGAAGGGACCTTCTCACCGGTCATCGTCAAGAAGCGTCAGCGCCGCCTGACCGGTGTCGATGAGATGGTCCTGTCGCTCTATGCCAAGGGCCTGACCACCGGGGAAATCAGCGCGCACTTCGCCGAGATCTACGGTGCGTCCGTGTCAAAGGAGACCGTCTCGCGGATCACCGACAGGGTGCTCGACGAGATGGCCGCGTGGCAAAACCGGCCGCTGGATGAGGTCTACGCGGCGATCTTCATCGACGCCATCGTCGTCAAGGTCCGCGACGGGCAGGTCGCCAACCGGCCCGTCTACGCCGCGATCGGCGTGACGCTGGAGGGTGAGAAGGACATCCTCGGCCTGTGGGCCGGCACCGGCGGTGAGGGCGCGAAGTTCTGGATGAGCGTGCTCACCGACATCAAGAACCGCGGCGTGAAAGACACCTTCTTCCTGGTCTGCGACGGCCTCAAAGGCCTGCCCGAAGTCGTCACCAACGTCTGGCCGCTGACAACCGTGCAGACCTGCATCATCCACCTGATCCGCAATACCTTCCGCCTGGCCTCGAAGAAGGACTGGGACGCGCTCAAACGGGACGTGAAGCCCATCTACACCGCCGTGAACGCTGCGGCCGCCAGGGCGGCGTTCGAGGAGCTCACCGAGCGCTGGGGCAAGAAATACGGGGCCATCGTGCGGCTGTGGGAGAACGCGTGGGAGGAGTTCATCCCGTTCCTGGACTATGACGTGGAAATCCGGCGCGTGATCTGCTCGACCAATGCGATCGAATCCCTCAACGCCAGGTACCGGCGCGCCGTGAAGGCCCGGGGTCATTTCCCCACCGAGCAGGCTGCGCTAAAGTGCCTGTATCTGGTCACCCGATCCCTCGATCCGACCGGTGCCGGCAAGACCCGATGGGCCGTGCGTTGGAAGCCCGCTTTGAACGCCTTCGCCATCACTTTCAGCGACCGATTCCCGGCCGCTGAAAGCTACTAAAAGAAACCGCCGGATACACCGTTAATGAGATAGTCCCGACCGTGCGCTCGCAGCCGTCAGCCCCCTGCTCGGAACCGAGGATTGTCTTCTTTGGGAGCGGTCAATACCTTCGCGTCGCGTGAAGGTATTGACGCTGGCGGGCCGGGATCTACCCGCGATCACCAAACGTTTCGCGCAAGAGATCAGCGGTGCCCGGCGCATCGATGGAGAGACTGTCAAGGACATCCCCGTAGTTGGTCTCGCCGCCCCACACCGCTGTGATAGCGGCGACGATCCTGCCGAGGGCGTCCGGGTGGTCCTGAAACAGACCGGTGAGGAAGCCGTCGGGATGCTGCGCTTCCACATCCCACGAGCTCAACCGGTCGGCGGGGAAGTCGCGGAGGTTGTGGGTGACGATCACTTGAGCGCCAGCGTGGATTGCAGCGGCCAGGACATGCCGGTCGTCGGCATCGGGAAGATCGAGCTGGTCGATCAGGTGCTCGTAGCCGGTGACCGTTACGTCACGGATCGCCTCATTCATCAGGCGGCGAGTGCGATCCAGTCGCGTGGGGTCGAGGTCAGAGCGGTTCACGCGCAGGTTTCGGAACACCTCATCGAGAATCTGCTCCGTCCACTTCGGCCGCACCAGGCCTGCGAGCCCTGCCCGGATCAGTACATCCCGCAGGGTGGAGGGGTAGAGCACGTTGGCGTCGTAGACGACGACCTGCATCAGGCGAATCCGAGCTCGCGGGTCTCCGCGGTCAGCGCGTCAGCAGCAGACTGGCGGCGCTCGTCGTCTTCACGCAGGTAGCGGATCAGCGACGCCGCCTTGACACGACGGTGCGTACCTACCGTGCGGTACTCGATCTGTCCGTCGTCGAGCAGCCCAATCAGGAACGGTCGCGATACACGCAGCGCATCGGCAGCTTGCTGGGTCGTCAGCTCTGCCTGCGAGGGAAGAACGGTCACGCCCTCGCCGTGCGCAAAGCTGTCGAGTACCTGCGCCAGTGCGGCCAGCGCAGACCGGGGCACCTCCACATCGCCGACCTGCCCAGCCAGATGCAATCGCACCGGACCCTCAGCGCCGAGCACTGCGTCGAGCCCGCGCAGAGCAGATACCGCCAGCTCAGTGTCGGCCGGCTCAGGAACCAGCGTCGCGATGTCGCTCATCAGCCCATCCTCCTAATCGAAACAATCGAAGCAGTCGCAATAAGTGTACCCGAGGCGGCCTGGAAGAGGTGGCGTTCGGCCCGCCCACAGGGAAGACGAGCGGCTCGTCGCCCCAGGATGGTGTGGGGAGAAGGCAAAGGTGAACAGTTTTGGGCACTCGGCACGACACGCGGTTTGCTTTGATGCGTAATTTACTACCTCCGGGTGTACTCTCGTCATATGAGTGAACGAGATGACCTGGTAGGCGCGCTGGATCGTGCTGGTGTGCTGGCGGGCATCCGCTGGGCCTTCCTGTCGGCTGCGGACCGTGTGCTGGAAGACTATTCGGAGGCCGCGGGCCACGACGCGACGTGGGTCGGCGTGACTCGGTTCACTCTCTTCCGCGATCGCCTCGATCGCGTGTTTTCATGCCGCCGCTACGCCGTCGCGGAAGGAACGGACGGGCAGACGAGCCTCGACCTTCTCCACGCGGAACTGACCGAGCGCGACATCACGACCCTTCCCGCACTTGATCCTGAGCTCGTTGGGCGCGCTGATCTCAGCGGAAGTCCTGGTTGGTCGCACGAGGGAACTCGTTGGCTCCTCGCCTCGTCTGCGTTCGGCAAACTTGATGAGGTGCCGTGGCCGCAAAAGAGCACCACGAAGCAGCGCGTCGCGCAGCAGCCGACGGACGAACCTGACCCGCCGACGTTGTTCGACCACTTCACAAGCGACGAACAGGCTGGCCTGGCAACCCTGATGGCTGGCTCGAAGCTCGACCTGCACACCCTGGTCGTAGGGCACTCCCTGGATGCCGAGCGCGGCGGTCGCGAACTTGTTATCGGCCAGCCTCGCCTGAACTCCGGGGGTGGCTCCGCCTGGTACTGGAAGCACGACCTTCTGCAGACACCTCCGGCGGATGGTGGACGCCTGCGTCCGAGCGCGCCCATGCCTGTCAGTCCCGACACGACGCCTGACGCCCCGGTCAAGCTCCGCCGTCCGGCGGCTGAGCAGCCAAACCACGGACAGGTTGGTCAGTGAACAGAACCGACCGGACAGCGACCGCAGCAGCCTTCTTCGACGGTGCGCGCCTGACCATGGCGCGTCACCTGGCAGGGCTTCGCAAGAGCGATCTTGCGGCACTGATCAAGAAAAGCCCAACCGCAGTATCGGCATGGGAGACAGGCGCAAAAACGCCGACTCCCTCCACCGTCGCCCAGCTCGCTCTTGGACTCTCAGTCGATCCAGGGTTCTTCGCCGCACGCCCGAATGATGTCGCCAAGGCCAGCGCCCTCCCACACTTCCGGTCGCTGCGATCAACGAGCCAGCTCGCACGCGACCAAGCCTTCGCCTACGGACAGATCGCCCTCGACATCGCCGAATCCCTAGAGCGTCACGTCGAGCTACCAGACGTCGACCTGCCATCCATGCCTGTCGAACTGGATGACCTTGAAGGCGACGGTCCCGAGCGGGCCGCGCAGGAGCTACGCGATGCATGGGCGCTCGGTACAGGACCAGCCGGGCACCTGGTGCGCGCCTTGGAGAACCACGGAGTCCTCGTTGTCTTCAGCCCGAACCAGACTGCCTCAGTAGACGCCTACTCCTTCGACAGCCACCTGCGTCCGGTAGTGATCCTCAACCCCGTGAAGCGCGACTACTACCGACAGCGTTTCGACGTCGCCCACGAGCTGGGCCACCTCATTATGCACAGCGACGCAGAACCCGGCGGACGAATCGTTGAGGAACAGGCTCACAGGTTCGCCTCAGAGCTGCTGATGCCAGAAGCCGAGATAGCCGACCTGTTACCAACGGCAATGAACCGGAGCGCTTGGGTCACCCTCGCCAAACTCAAAGAACAGTGGGGAGTGAGCATCCAGGCGCTCCTCTACCGGGCACGGCGCCTCGGACGACTCGGCGACGTCTCCTATCGCAATGCGATGGTCACCCTGTCCACGCGAGGCTGGCGACGCAACGAACCCGGCCTCATCACGGCTATCGAACAGCCATCCCTGCTGCCACGAGCGATCGAGCTACTTGAAAACGAAGGCATCGAAGAACTCAGCCTCATCGAGCAATGCCGTGTACCGGCAGAACTCTTCCGCCTCGTCACAGCACGCACCCCTCATGCCCCAGAACCGGATCAGGCTGATGCTGACCACTCGCTACCCGAGAGCAAGAAAGTTGTATCTCTGCTGCCGCGACTGAGCGCGCGCGCCGAGAACGAGAACGAGAACGATGCACAAGACTCCCAACTCACACAAGGAGAGACCCATGACTGAACCGAACAAGCGCGTCGTCCAGCGCCGAGACGACGGGAACTGGGAAGTACGCAAACCCGGCTCCGACCGAGCGAGCGCCGTCACCCCCACACAGGCTGAGGGCATCAATCGAGCTCGTGACATCCTCCGCAACGACGGCGGGGGCGAACTGCAGGTGCGCTCACTCAAGGGCACTATCCGCGAGCAGGACACGATCCCTCGTGGGAACGACCCACGCTCGTCCAAGGGCTGAGGGACTAAACAGGATGACGACGAACGATCCCCAGCGCTCAGTTGCGTTCTACAAGGGGAAGACCAACACGGTTGACTCGGAGTCATCCGAGACCATCGCAACTGTACGTCGCGATATTGCGGACGCGCTCAACTCAAAGAATCTTGCTTTCCTGCTTGGGTCAGGGTGTTCGTCGTTCCAGCAGGACGGCCGAGAGCTTGGCATTCCCACAATGGGACCAATGGCAAAGAAGTTCATGAACGCCACCACAGGCAAGCATCGAATCACAGCAACGGATCGGCAGCGGCTGAAATCGAGCCTGGGACTGAATCTCGATGACAAGGACTACGGGAACAATCTTGAGCGCCTCTTGGAAGTCTTGTTCGCGCAAGAAATTGCCCTTCGGGCGAGCACGCGGCCGGCGATGCAAAAGGTGCATGCCGTCGTTCAGCGAGTCATTCGCTCAGTGACTGCGTATGTTCGTTCCGCCTGCACGGACGGTGAGTTTTCTCGCGGTGATGAAACCGTCCTCAGAACCTACATGCAGTTTTATCGTCGCCTGGCACAGAGAGACCGGGCACTCCCGCGCCCTTGGGTCTTCACAACGAACTACGACCTCTTCAACGAGACCGCAATGGATCGGCTCGGCATCCCGTACATCAACGGCTTCCTGGGATCAATCGAGCGTCGTTTCAACCCGTCGGTGTTCAGATACGCCCTTTCCGAGCAACTCGACATCAGCAATCGGAAGTGGAGTTCCGTCGACAGCCTGATGTACTTTGCCAAGCTCCACGGTTCGGTGAGCTGGGAGTCTCGTGGCGACGGATTATTTCCGGTCGTCGAGACGGCACCCTCTCTGATATCGAGTGAGCAACTACTCATCTATCCCAGTCCAGCGAAACAGAACGCCAGCTTTGCCGCACCGTACTCGGATCTGTTCCGTGAGTTCCAAACCCGAGTCGTCCGAGACCAAAGCGTCCTCGTCACCGTGGGATACAGCTTCGGAGATGAACATGTGAACAACATCATCTTCCAAGCTCTTACGATCCCCACCTTCCGACTTGTCGCATTCGTCGACCCTTTCGCCAATGAGACGGTGACGAAGCTCAGAGAGCTCGATGACCCGCGAATCTGGATAGTCGGCACGGAAGACAAGCAAGCTACCTGGAAGGCGCACTACTTCTCTACGCTCGTCGAGGACATATTGGCGACAGGTGGTTCCGACAACGCTGAAGAAGCAATCAACTCCGTTCTGACGAACCTTCTTGGGCGCGGGCACAAGACTCCTGACAGCGGTGCACGCCGTTGAGCGCCATCGAGCGCCGACGCTCCCTCGGCAAAGTCATCGCAGTCAACGCCGAGAGGTTTACCGTAGAGCTCAACGCGGGCTCCGACAGCTTCACGCTTGTCGGGTTCGACGCCCAACACTATGTCGCACGAATCGGGTCATTCGTCCTGATCCCGTTGCAGACCGAGCACGTCGTAGGCGAAGTAGTCGGTCTCCGCGAACGCGAGCTGTCAGCTAGCGAGCAACTCCAGTCAGAGCTTCAAGACACACACGCACTTCGAGCATTGAAGTTCCTAGATGTCGTCCCCATCGGCACTCTCTCCTTTCGCACCGAGGAGCGGTTCCGATTCGGCGTCTCAGTCTTTCCTGCGCTGTACACCGAGGTCCTGTATGCCGAATCGCAGGACCTCGATCGAATCTTCGACTCGACTAACGCGATCGAGGCCGACGAATCATCTGAGATTGAACCAGTACCCACCCGTTTGCGCGCATTCAGTATCGGTACATCGGTCGTCTTTGATGACTACGACGTTAAAGTATCCGTCGACGAGTTCTTCGGTGGCCACGCAGCGATCCTCGGTAACACAGGAAGCGGAAAGTCCTGCACCGTCGCATCAGTGGTTCAATCCATCTTCACCAAACATGATGCCCACGCTGCCGTCGGCGCGACGTTCGTATTCTTCGACACAAACGGCGAGTACAGGCAAGCTTTTGCCGACTTGCCGAAGCCAATCAGAAGGCTCTATGCGCTTGTTCCAGGGCGCGAGGCCCAGGCGCCGCCAAGCGCTGACAAGAGGGAGGATGTAGTCGGGTTCCGACTGCCTCATTGGTTCTTGTCCCCGGAAGAGTGGGAACTGCTACTCCGGGCTAGCGACCGAGCGCAGCGGCCGATCTTGAGAAATGCGTTAGGGCTGACGAGCTTGTTCGCGACGAATGACGCAACTCTCGCGCCGCTTAAGAACCATGTTCTTGCGTCCGCGATACTCGCCATCCTGGCCAGTTCTGAAAGCGCGACGGCGAGTGTCGGCCGAATTCAGGGACTATTGCTCTCTTTCAGCACGCCGGAACTCAATCGGCAGACTGTGCACCCGCACCTTGCTATCAACTTTGGCGCCTTCGTGGCTCCCAATGGACTTCCCAACTTATTGCGGCCGCACATTCAAGACGACGTTGTGCTCCCGGACTATAAGTACGCTCCATTCGAGTTTGGCCTGCTGGAGCAAGCTCTCGATCTCGCCATTCTCTACGAGGAGGCGCACGGCAACCGACACGTCCGCGACTACAGCTCATCAATGCTGACAAGATACAAATCGATTCGCGATCGTGCGGAGTTCGCGTTCTTGCGGCCGGATACGACCACGCTGGCTCCCCACGAGACTGACTCGAAGGTCTTCGTGGACAAATGGCTCGGCCTCATCGAAGAGCAACCGAGTGGCGGACTTCGGAAGCGCTCACAAATCACCATCTTTGACATGAACGAGGTTGAGGACGAGGTGGTCGAGGTAGTCTCAGCCGTCGTGACTCGAATGATCTTCGAGCGGCTCCGACGCTCACACGCTCGAAACACCTTCCCGGTGAATCTCGTTCTTGAGGAGGCGCATCGCTACGTCGCCGAGCGCCCTTCTGACTTTGCGATTGACGCGACCAAGATATTCGAACGAGTCGCAAAAGAGGGAAGGAAATACGGCCTCTTCATCCTTCTCGCCTCGCAACGACCCAGCGAACTATCGCGAACCGTACTGTCACAATGCTCGAACTTTGTTGTACACAGAATCCAGAACCCAGAAGACTTGCAGCACGTTCGACGTATGACGCCGTTCATCTCCGAATCGGTGCTGAGCCGACTTCCGTCTCTTCCGAAACAGCATGCCCTCATTTTCGGCAACTCCGTTAGCATCCCCACGACCTTCCGAGTGCGAGACGCATCACCCAAGCCGAAGAGCGATGATTCGCCGATCCGTCAGGTGTGGTTCACGAAGCGCGATCACATCATCGAGATTTGATCGGCAGTACTCAATGGCCAGTACCTATCGCGCAGTTCGACCAAGTGAGACCCGGAGAGGTCTTGGATGGTTGACGAACTTTTCTCCCGAAGACGAAGGTCCGGCTCGTCAGCTGCTCGACTCACTGCGTTTCGTATCTCTCAGCGACGTTCGAGCTGGACTGCAAGTTCGGCTCCACTCTCTGATCGCGCAAGGGAAGATTCAGGCCCCAGCACTCCTGGTCTCCGCACTGTCCATTGAAGATCTCCGCCTCGGCGAAGGTCGGACGGTCCCTCCGGTGGCTTTCGAGAGTTTTCAGCTCGATGACCCAATCAACGTCGTTCCAGGCAGCGAAGGTTTCGTTGGCAACTTGATTCGCGACCTTGTGTCGCCGGCTCTAGTTGGGGCAGATGCACTACTTGCGCCATCTACGAAGTTGAATGAGCTTCGTGGCAAGCGATGTCGGTCGATCGTGGTCATCACCGATTACGCGGGCTCAGGCACACAACTCCGAGACTATGCGATGGCGCTCGTCCGCCATCCGACGCTAAGGAGCTGGCGATCATACGGCCTTCTCCGCATACACGCGCTCTCGTATGCAGGCTCTTCTCAAGCGCTCGCCACCCTGCAGAGGGAAGACGGTCCCTTCGATGGGGTGTGGACGGTCGAAACAGCTCCCTCGTTTCAGGATGCGCCTTGGACTGCGAACCAGCGCGATGCGATCAAGGGCATATGCGCCCGCTACGTGCGCAGGAAGGATCGGAAGAGAGCGCTCGGATTCAAGGAAAGTGCGGGGCTCTTCGCAACTGATGCAAGTGTGCCTAACAATCTCCCGCTAATTCTGAGGCAGGCACACTCCGGGTGGCATCCATTCTTCGAACGACGTACTGTGCCCCCCGATCTGTTCACGGAGCTAGGAAGCTATGCGCCGGATGTGGTCCTCAAGGATGTTGCCACGCGCATCGGCCAGCCCAGGCTGTCGAGCAATCTGGGTGTGAAGTACATGAGGACTGCCACTGACGAGATGTTTCTCGTGTTGGCCTTGCTGCTCGATCGTTCTCGTTCTGCTTCCGAGCTTGCTCGGGAACTCGGCAAACCCGTCGCGACTGTCGACGTGCTCCTGCGCGCTCTGCGCTCGCTTGGACTGGTCGATGACCAGGGCAACGTCACCTCGACAGGCAAGAAGGAACTGACGACGGGCAAGCGGGCTCCTCGCCATGTCTCCGCGGGCATCGAGGGGTCAGACGCCCCGTACTATCCTGAGAGTATGAGATGAGGGGAAGAACTGGTCTGCTTAGTGATGCAGCCGGCACGTTGTGTCGGCTCGTGGAGTCGACTGGCTCCAGGACGCGGCTGACCGCGTTCACCGGACGAGCTCAGGCTACGCGTGGTGGGGCAAACGCCACCTACCTACGGAGCCTGGGGAGGCGTTCGCCCCACCCTTCGGGACCGGGGGTCAAAGTAAGTGGCTGACGCTTCCCCTCATCTCTACATCGCACAGGGCCTCGCGCAGGGACACGCTGCGGAGGTCGTCTCCCGTGCGAGCATTGTTCGCTCTCGATTGCTTGCAAATGGCGTCCCTCCAATCTTGAGCTTGCGACATCTAGCCCAACTGACCGGAGTTTCCTATGGGTATCTCCGTGAAATAGTCGGAAGAGTCAGGGACCCGTACCTTGATATCAACCGGCGGAAGCGAGATGGCGGAATCCGCGAGATATCGAGCCCCGAGCCCGTGCTCATGGACGTGCAGCGCTGGCTCCTCCACAACGTGTTCTCGTCGGTTCCGATGCACCCCGCCAGTTTCGCGTATCAGCGTGACCGTTCAATTGTTCAATGCGCTGAGCAACATGTGGGAGCGCGCTGGTTGGTGAAGCTTGACCTCCATGACTTTTTTGGAAGCATCCAAGAGAAGCGCATATTTGATCTTCTTCTGCGGCTGGGCTATTCGAAGCTCGTGAGCTTGGAGATCGCCCGCATTTGCACTCGACTTCGCGGCCCCCGGTACGAGGGGTATCAGAACTTCTGGGCGTACAACGCGATCCCGTCCTATGTGGTAGGCAGCCAAGGCGTGTTACCGCAGGGCGCGCCAACAAGCGGTGCCCTAGCGAATACTGTGGCGAGCAATCTTGACGCGAAGCTCCATGATCTGGCCGCGTCAAGAGGGTTGGGCTACACAAGGTACTCGGACGATCTCACCTTTTCAGCTGGCCCAGATTACGATCGAAAGCAAGCTACGGCTCTCATCGCCCAGGTCCGAAACATCGTACGGGACCAACATTTTGTACTGCACGAGAAGAAGACCCACGTGGTCCCGCCAGGTGCAAGGACTGTCGTTCTCGGCCTGCTGGTGGACTCACAGGGGGTCCGGCTTCTACCCGAGTACAAGCGCCGCCTTCAGGTTCACGTTCGCGGCGTGGGGAAGTTCGGCCTGGTAGAGCATGCTTCTCACCGTGGGTTTGAGTCGGTTCTGTCGTTCGTGAACCACGTCGACGGGTTGATTGCGTTCGCGGCAGGTGTGGAGCGTGAGTATGCACAGCACGCGCGGCGAGCTTGGAATGACGCCTTAGCCAGGAGCGGCTACCCACTGGAGGTCTGAACCGGAACCGGCTCCCCGGAAGGCCATGTATGCGGTGACATCGGCAAGTGGACCAATTAGGTGACCAACAGCCTGCAAACCCTGCAAAACGTGACGCCCAGAGCACGCTCCTGAAACACAAAACCCCAGGTCAGGTGGGCTATGAGCCCTACTCCTACCACCTGGGGGTCAGGAGGTCGTGGGTTCGAATCCCGCTAGCCCGACCAGCAAGGGCCCCTGCCGGAACCGAAAGGTCCGGCAGGGGCCTTTTTGGTCCAGCCGACCGCTCCGGACGCCTCGCGGCTCCGGGGGCGGTCTGCCGCAGCAGCGGACCGGAAGGTAGGCTAGGCTGGAATGAGCAGGAACGCCGGAAACGGGTCATGGGCGCCCGTTGCGCCGGACGGTTCCGGGGTGCCATATGGGAGCGATGAGGGAGGAACCTTGATGGCCGTGGACGACAGCTTGGGAGACGCCGGGCGGGTACCGGGCGAATCGGTGGCGGAGACCACCAGCATCAGCCTGCCTCCCCTGGCCGACGGGCCGGCCGCCGACGTCCCGCTGTCCACCGAGGAACGGGCCGCCGTGTCGGCGCTGCCCGTCGGATCCGCCCTGCTCATCGCCCACTCCGGGCCCAACCGAGGTGCCCGCTTCCTCCTGGACCAGGAGCTGACGACGGCCGGCCGGCACCCCGAGGCCGACATCTTCCTCGACGACGTCACCGTCTCCCGCAAGCACGCCGAGTTCCGGCGGGGCGAGGGCGGCTTCCAAGTCGTCGACGCCGGCAGCCTCAACGGCACCTACGTCAACCACGACCGCATGGACGCCGTGGGCCTGCGCACCGGATCCGAGGTCCAGATCGGCAAGTTCCGCCTGACCTTCTACGCCGGCACCGTCCCCTCCTCGAGCGGCCAGGGGCAGCGGTAGCCCGTGGCCTCCACGTCCCACGCCCGGCGGACCTCCGGGTCGACCGCCGACGCCCCCCGTCCCTCGGTCCTGAACATCGGCGAGGTCCTCTCCGAGTTGTCGGCGGACTTCCCCCAGACGACGGCGTCGAAGATCCGCTTCCTCGAGGAGAAGGGGCTGATCACGCCCCAGCGGACCGCGGCGGGCTACCGGAAGTACACGCCGGGAGACATCGACCGGCTCCGTTTCATCCTCGCGTTGCAGCGGGACCAGTACCTTCCGCTCAAGGTCATCAAGGACTACCTCGACACCGTGGACCGGGGCGAGCGTCCGGAGCAGCTGCCGGGCGGCATCACGCTGGCCCCGCGGACCGTGACCGAGCAGTTGGCCCATGAGCTCGCGGGACACACCCGCGACCGCACCCGGGCCGAGCTCCAAGGGGCCACCGGGGCAGGCACCGAGCTCATCGACGAGCTCCTGGCCTACGGCATCATCGCCGAGGAGGACCAGCGCTTCGACGAGCACGCTGTGCGGATCGTCGCGGCCAGCGTCAAGCTCGCCGCACACGGGATCGAGCCGCGTCACCTGCGCCCGTTCCGGGCCGCCGCCGACCGCGAACTCGGCCTCGTCGAACGAGCCGTCGCCCCCCTGACGACGCGCCGGGACGTCTCCTCCCGCGCCCGCGCGGCCGAGACCGCCCGCGAGATCAGCGACGCCTGCCTGGCCCTGCACTCGGCGCTCGTGCAGGGCGCCATCTCGCGTCTGGACCACTAGGGCCCCACTCCGTTGCGCCGGACCGGGACGGAGTCCTCACCCGACCACTGGCATCGCGCCCGGGGACCGCTAGGCTGGACGTCAAGCGAAGCCACCGCCACGAGGATCCAGGAGGCCGGACATGCGGGAGATCGAAGTCGTCGGAGTCAGGATCGAACTGCCCAGCAACCAGCCGCTCGTCCTGCTCAAGGAGGCCCAGGGGCCGCGGCACCTGCCGATCTGGATCGGTGCCCCGGAGGCCTCCGCGATCGCCATGAGCCTGCAGGGCATCGAGACCCCGCGCCCCATGACGCACGACCTGTTGGCCTCGGTCGTCGAAGCGCTGGGCCGCAAGCTCCTCGAGGTCCGGCTCGTGGCCGTCAAGGACACCGTGTTCTACGCCCAGCTGGCGTTCGACGGCGGAGTCGAGGTCGATTCCCGCGCCTCGGACGCCGTCGCACTGGCCCTGCGGGTGGGATGCCCACTGACCTGCGCCGAGGACGTGCTGGAGGAGTCCGGCGTCCTCGTCAGCGACGACGGGCGTTCGAGCGAGGGCGAGGAGGCCGAGCTGCGGGAGTTCCGCGAGTTCCTCGCCGACGTCGAACCCGAGGACTTCGAGACCTAGCGACACGCCCTCAAGTTAAGCTTGAAGGTCTTTGACCTGACGGCCGTTCGGTCGTACCGTCAAGGCATAGAGATTTGACAGCCGGGCCGACGCCTGCGGCCGGCACCGAGGATGGAGGCGTCCCGGTGTCGGACGGTCGTGCCAGGCAAGCTTCCCCGTCGCGGGAGGCCTCGACAAGGAGGGTTCACGTGAGCCGGAGCAGTGATCACCGCACGTCGTCGGGCGGCGGTGCGGGGCAGCCGCCCGTGGGCCTGGCCCAGGGCCTGCTGTTCTCCGAGGACCTTCCCGTGCTGGACGAGGACGCGGGCTACCGCGGCCCGATCGTCTGTAAGGCGGCGGGGATCACCTACCGCCAGCTGGACTACTGGGCGCGTACCGGACTCGTGGAGCCCGCTGTCCGCGGCGCCAAGGGCTCCGGTTCGCAGCGCCTGTACAGCTTCCGCGACATCCTCGTGCTCAAGGTCGTCAAGCGGCTGCTCGACACGGGCGTGTCCCTCCAGCAGATCCGCACCGCCGTGTCCCACCTGCGCGAGCGCGGCGTCGAGGACCTGGCCCAGATCACGCTCATGAGCGACGGCGCGTCCGTCTACGAATGCACGTCGGCGGATGAGGTCATCGACCTCGTCCAGGGCGGGCAGGGCGTCTTCGGCATCGCCGTCGGACGGGTCTGGCGCGAGGTCGAGGGGAGCCTGTCCGAGCTCCCCAGCGAACATGCCGCCGAGGAAGAGGCCTTCCCGCAGGATGAGCTCAGCGTCCGCCGGGCCGCGAAGAAGTCCGCCAGCTAGCCTCCGGACGGCGCCTGGGTCCCCGGGCCGCGGGCGCGCCCCGATTTCCAGAAGAGGCCACGGCCCCACCGCGAGTCGGTGGGGCCGTGGCCTTTCGTGCGGAATGCTCCGACGGCGGCCCCTGGGCCAGGGCGGTCCCTCGGCGTCGGTCGCCGCGACGGAGTCGGCGTCAGCGCTTGCGGCTGCGGCGGCTGCCGGAGTCGGTGACGTTGCGGAGCAGCTCGTCGAACAAGCCGGCCGACTGCCGCGCGGAGTCCCCGGGCCACTGGTGCACGGCGTAGGCGGCACCCTGGATCTGCTGCCAGTTGGCCTGCTCGGGCAGGACGGGGGAGAGCAGGGATCCGCCGAACATCGAGCGCATCTCCTCGAGCCGGAACCGCTGCTCGGCCGAGGAGGAACGGTACCGGTTGGCGACGACGCCGGCCGTGGAGACGTCGGGCGCGAACTCGCGGCGGAAGAGGTTCAGCGCGCGCATCGTCCGCTCGGTACCGGCCACGGAGAAGAGGCTCGGCTCGGCGACGAGCAGGACGGAGTTGCTGGCCGTCCAGGCCATGCGGGTCAGGCCGCTGAGCGACGGCGGGCAGTCGATCAGGACGAGCGAGTAGCCGGAGACGCGGGACAGCAGGGTCTTGAGCCGGCGAAGGTCGCGGACGCGTAGATCGGGGCGGTCGTAGATGCCGGCGAAGGCCCCGCCCACGGCCACGTCCAGGACCGGGGTGCGCGCCGCATCGGCGGCCGCCGCCCGCGCCACCCAGGGGCTTGTCGTGGCGGACGCGCCCAGATCTGCCTTGCGCGCCGCCTTGAGCAGGTGTCCGATGTCGGTCCCGGGTGCGGCCTGGACGCCGAGGCCGGTGCTCGCGTCGGCGTGCGGATCGAGGTCGATCACGAGGGTGGGAGTGCCCGCGGCGAGCGCCGCCGAGGCCAGGCCCAGTGTTACGGAGGTCTTGCCGACGCCACCCTTGAGACTGCTGATGCTCACTACCTGCACGGAACGGACCACGACCTCTTCTGTGTTGCTTCCCTGTTTCGGCTCACCGTCCATCATAAGGTTGCGCCGCAGTGGCACTGGACAGGCGCGGGACGCGCGCTGCCGCGCCGCCGCCCGGACCGCTGGCCCGTCTCCCCGGCCCGGAGGTACGACGGCGGATCGGACCCGGTCCCGGAGCGGAAGCGGGGCCCGGGCCCCGTCCCGGACGGGGTCGCCGGCGGCCTTCCGTGCGTGACGGAGGGGCGCGTAGCAATGTTTCTGGGTGTGCCGTGCGCCACGGTAGGGTGACATCAGTTCCCGGCCCACGGGCGTTGGACCCGAGTATGACGGCGTGCCGGGCCGGAGGGCTGCAGGAACCGTCCATCCCTTGAGTTTCCAGGAGCACCATGTTTTCGAAGGTTCTGGTGGCCAACCGCGGCGAGATCGCGATTCGTGCGTTCCGTGCCGGTTACGAGCTCGGCGCGAAGACCGTGGCCGTATACCCGTATGAGGATCGGGGGTCGATCCACCGGCAGAAGGCCGACGAGGCCTATCAGATCGGCGAGGAAGGCCATCCGGTCCGGGCGTACCTGGACGTGCCGGAGATCATCCGGGTGGCGAAGGAGTCCGGGGCGGACGCGATCTACCCGGGCTATGGCTTCCTGTCGGAGAACCCGGAACTGGCCCGCGCGGCGCGCGAGGCCGGGATCACGTTCGTCGGTCCTCCGCCGGAGGTGTTGGAGCTGGCGGGCAACAAGGTCGCCGCGCTGAAGGCCGCCCGTGAGGCGGGCGTTCCGGTGCTGCGTTCCTCGGAGCCGAGCGACGACGTCGAGTTCCTCCTCGGGGCGGCGGACGAGATCGGCTTCCCGATCTTCGTCAAGGCCGTCGCGGGAGGCGGCGGGCGCGGCATGCGACGCGTCGACACCCGTGAGGCGCTGCCGGACGCGCTCTCGGCCGCGATGCGCGAGGCCGGGACGGCGTTCGGGGATCCGACGGTGTTCCTCGAGCAGGCCGTGCTGCGTCCGCGCCATATCGAGGTGCAGATCCTGGCCGATGGCGCGGGGAACGTGGTGCACCTCTTCGAGCGGGACTGCTCGCTGCAGCGCCGGCACCAGAAGGTCATCGAGATCGCGCCGGCCCCGCAGCTGGACGATTCGATCCGGCAGGCGCTCTTCGCCGACGCGGTGAAGTTCGCCAAGGCCCTGGACTACCAGAACGCGGGAACGGTGGAGTTCCTGGTCGACACGGTCGGCGAACGCGCCGGCCAGCACGTGTTCATCGAGATGAACCCGCGCATCCAGGTCGAACACACCGTGACCGAGGAGATCACCGACGTCGACCTCGTCTCGGCCCAGATGCGCATCGCGGCGGGGGAGACGCTGGAGGACCTGGACATCCGGCAGGAGGACTTGCGGGTCCGCGGCGCGGCGCTGCAGTGCCGCATCACCACGGAGGACCCGGCCAACGGCTTCCGTCCGGACGTGGGCACCATCACGGTCTACCGTTCCGCGGGCGGGTCCGGCGTGCGCCTGGACGGCGGGACGATCTACACGGGGGCGGAGGTCTCCCCGCACTTCGATTCGATGCTGGTGAAGCTGACGTGCCGCGGGCGGGACTACGAGATGGCGGTGCGCCGGGCCCGGCGCGCGCTGGCGGAGTTCCGGGTGCGCGGGGTCGCGACGAACATCCCGTTCCTGATGAACGTGCTGGATGATCCGCAGTTCGTGGCCGGGGACGTCGCGACGGACTTCATCGACTCGCGCCCGGACCTGCTGCTGGGCAACCGTTCCCAGGACCGGGGCACGAAGGCGCTGACGTTCCTGGCGGACGTGACGGTGAACAAGCCCCACGGGGAACGCCGGGAGGGCATCGATCCGCGGGAGAAGCTGCCGTACTACCCGGGGGACAAGTCCGAGGAGCCGTTCCGTTCCCCCTTCGACGGGCCGTCCTCGCACGAGCCCGCTCCGGGCTGGCGGCAGCGCTTGCTGGAGCTGGGCCCGGAGGGCTTCGCGAAGGCGCTGCGGGCCCAGGAGGCGGTGGCGGTGACGGACACGACGTTCCGCGACGCGCACCAGTCGCTGCTGGCCACACGCGTGCGGACCCGGGACCTGCTGGCCGCGGCCCCGGCGTTCGCGCATACCCTGCCGCAGCTGTTCTCGATGGAGGTCTGGGGCGGGGCGACGTACGACGTCGCGCTGCGCTTCCTCGGCGAGGACCCGTGGGAACGCCTGGCGCTGCTGCGCGCGGAGCTGCCGAACATCCCGCTGCAGATGCTGCTGCGCGGGCGCAACACGGTCGGCTACACCCCGTACCCGACCGAGGTCACGGACGCGTTCGTGAAGGAGGCGGCGGAGACCGGGATCGACATCTTCCGGATCTTCGACGCCCTGAACGACGTCTCGCAGATGGAACCGGCGATCCGCGCGGTGCGGGCCACGGGCACGGCGGTCGCCGAGGTCGCCCTGTGCTACACGGGCAACCTGCTGGACCCGGACGAGGACCTCTACACCCTGGACTACTACCTGGACCTGGCGCAGCGGATCGTGGACGCCGGCGCGCACATCCTGGCGATCAAGGACATGGCGGGCCTGCTGCGCCCGGCGGCCGCGGCGAAGCTCGTCGCCGCGCTGCGCGAGCGCTTCGAGCTGCCAGTGCACCTGCACACCCACGACACCGCGGGCGGGCAGCTCGCCACGCTCATGGCCGCGATCGACGCGGGCGTGGACGCCGTGGACGTCGCGACGGCCTCGATGGCCGGGACCACGTCCCAGCCCCCGGCCTCGGCCCTCGTCGCGGCCCTCGCGCACACCGCCCGGGACACGGGCATCCCGCTGGCCGCGGCCGCGGCGATGGAGCCGTACTGGGAATCGGTGCGGGCGTTGTACGCGCCGTTCGAGTCGGGCCTGGCCGGGCCGACGGGGCGGGTCTACCGGCACGAGATCCCGGGCGGGCAGCTCTCGAACCTGCGCCAGCAGGCGATCGCGCTGGGCCTGGGCGAGCGTTTCGAGGCCATCGAGGACATGTACACGGCGGCGAACAACATCCTGGGCCGCCTGGTCAAGGTCACCCCGTCCTCGAAGGTCGTGGGCGACCTGGCCCTGCAGCTCGTGGGCATGAACGTGGACCCGGCGGCGTTCGAGGCCGACCCGGCCGCGTTCGACATCCCGGAATCGGTCATCCAGTTCCTCGCCGGGGAGCTCGGGGACCCGCCGGGCGGCTGGCCCGAGCCGTTCCGCTCCAAGGCGTTGGCCGGGCGCAGCGTGAAGACCCGCGTCGAGGAGCTCGACGCCGAGGACCAGAAGGGGCTGCGGGCCGATTCGGCGACCCGCCGGGCGACGCTGAACCGCCTGCTCTTCCCCGGCCCGGCGCGGGACTTCGAGAAGACCCGCAGCGAGTACGGCGACGTGTCGATGCTGCATACCCGGGACTACCTCTACGGGCTCACCCTGCACCACGAGCACGTGATCTCCCTCGGCAAGGGCGTGCGCCTGCTGGCCACCCTGCAGGCCATCAGCGAGCCCGACGAGAAGGGCATGCGCTCCGTGATGTGCACGCTCAATGGTCAGATGCGCCAGATCATCGTCCGCGATAGGAACGTGGAATCCACCGTGAAGTCGGCCGAGAAGGCCGACCCGGCCAACCCCGGCCACGTCCCCGCCCCGTTCGCCGGCGCCGTCACCGCGGTCGTCGCGGTCGGCGACACCGTCGAGCCCGGCGGGACGGTCGCCACGATCGAGGCCATGAAGATGGAGGCCGCGATCACCTCCCCGGCCGGCGGCAAGGTCGCCCGGCTCGCGATCGACGGCACCGCCCAGGTCCAGGGCGGCGACCTCCTGGTGGTCATCGACCCCGCCTGAGGCACTCCTCGCGCAGCGCCAGCCGACGGGGCGGCCGTACTCCGGTGCGGCCGCCCCGCGGTGCGCTAAGGTGAGTGCTGACCCGGGCCCTGGCGGCCCTCCCCGACGCACCGAGGACACGATGACCCAGCACAGCAGCATCCCCGACGAGGCGCCGGACGCGGCACGGCCCGAACCGGGCCCCGAGGGCGTCGCCGAGGGCCGGGACGCCGCGGACGGGGTCCGGGAGCCGCAGGACGGCGCCGCGCCGGCCGACGGAGGCGGTGCCCCTGACCCGGACGCAGTGGCTCCCTTCCAGGACGACGCCGGGACCCCGCCCCTGGAGGCCGGGGGCGCCTCCGCCACCGGTGCGGACGGGGATCCCGTGGCCGGGGGAGGGACCGACGCCGGCGAGGCACCCGATTCCGCCGCCGAGGTGGACGTCCCCGGACCGGTGCCGTCCGACGTCGTGCTCGAGACCGGGGATGAGGACGACGCCGCCGCGCAGCCGACGCCGGGGCGGGCCTCCGCGCGCGGGACCGCGCCGGAGGCCGTGGAGGGCCTCGGGGACTGGGAGCCGGTCGGCGGGGACGAACGGCAGCCCACCGCGTCGGGTGCTCCCGCCCGGGCCGCCGCCGACGCGTCGACCTCGGTCTTCCCGGCCCGCCGGGCCGCCGGAGCCGCAGCCCAGGGGGCCTCCGCCTCCTCTCCCGCGGAGCCGGCCCCGGCGCCCGCTCCGGAGCCCGAACCGGCCGCCGCGCTGACCGCCGACCGGCTCCTGCAGCCGCGGAACCGGGCGCCCGTGGGCGGTTGGCGGCTGTGGCTCTACCGGGCCACGCTCGGCCGGGTCAACGTCGGCGACTCGGACGCCGTGCGCCTGCGCCGCATCACCGAGCACCAGATCGCCGCCCCGCTCGAGGGCGGCACCCGCTACGTGCCCGTGCTCTCCCGCAAGGGAGGCGTCGGCAAGACGACCGTGACGACCCTGCTCGGCATGGCGCTGGCCCATGTCCGCGAGGACCGCGTCATCGCCCTCGACGCCAATCCGGACCGGGGGACGCTCAGCGACCGCTCGCCCGGCCGGGCCCGCTACACGGCGCGGCAACTCGTGCAGAACCGCTTTATGGTGGATTCCTTCTCCAAGCTCTCCAGCTACGCCTCGCGCGAGGGATCCAGGCTCCACGTGCTCGCCTCCGACACCGATCCGCACGTCGCCGAGGCGTTCGACGACGCGGACTACCGCGCGGTCACGGACCTCTTGTCCCGCTTCTACTCGATCGTCCTGACGGACTCCGGCACCGGAATGGTCCACTCCGTCATGAAGGGCACGCTCGAGAAGGCCAACGCCGTCGTCCTCGTCTCCGGGGCGAGCGTGGACGAGGCCCGGCTGGCCTCCGAGACGCTGTCCTGGCTCGAGGCCCACGGCCGCGAGGACCTGGCACGCCGCGCGATCGTGGTCATCAACCAGTCCGCCGGGCCGGGCCGCGGGGTGAACGTCGAGGAGATCGAGGCGCACTTCCAGACCCGCGTCCAGACCGTGGTTCGGCTTCCCTACGACCCGCACCTGGCCGAGGGCTCGCGCGTTGACCTGCAGAGGCTGCGCCCCGCCACGCGCGAGGCGGCCATGGAGCTCGCCGCCCTCGTCGTGGCCGAGCTCAAGGGCTGAACCGTGCCGCACTACGAGCTCGCCGTCATCGGCTCCGGTTCAGGGAACTCGCTCCTGACGGAGCACTGGGACGGACGCCGGGTCGCGGTCATCGACGGCGGGACCTTCGGCGGGACGTGCCTGAACGTCGGCTGCATCCCGACCAAGATGTTCGTCTACCCGGCCGGCCTCGCCGCCTCGGCCGCGCACGCGCGGCGGCTCGGCGTCGGGCTGCGCGTCGAGGACGTCGACTGGCCCGGAATCCGCGACCGGATCTTCGGGCGCATCGACGCGATCTCGGCCGCCGGCCGGGACTACCGCGACCTCGAGCTCGAGCACGTGGACCTCTACCAGGAACACGTCGAGTTCACGGGGCCGACGTCGCTCGTGACGGCGTCCGGGAAGGAACTGAGCGCGGACCGGATCGTCGTCGCGGCGGGATCGCGCGCCGTGCTCCCGGACATCCCGGGCATCGACCTGCCACAGGTCCACACCTCGGACACGGTCATGCGGCTCGAGAAGCTCCCCGGGCGCCTCGTGGTTCTCGGCGGCGGCTTCATCGCCGCCGAGTTCGCCCACGTCTTCTCGGCGCTCGGGACGGACGTGGTGCAGGCGAACCGCTCCGCGCGGCTGCTGCGCAGCCACGACGCGCTCGTCTCGGAACGCTTCGCCACCGCGGCGGCCGCGCGCTGGACGCTCAGGCTCGGCTGGACGGTCACGGGCATCACCGAGGCCGGCGACGGCGTCGAGGTCTCCTTCCGCGATGACGACGGCGCCGTGCACACGGAGCACGCGGACGTCGTGCTCGCCGCCACCGGTCGCGTGCCGAACACGGACCGGCTCGGCCTCGGGGCCGCAGGCTTCGACACCACCGACGAAGGCATCCTCTCCGTCGACGCATACCAGCGTGTGCTCTCCGGTGGGAAGCCCGTCGACGGGGTCTTCGCGCTCGGCGACATCGCCAATCCATTCCAGCTCAAGCACGTGGCGAACCGCGAGGCGCGCGTCGTGGCCCACAACCTCGAACACCCTCATGAGATGCGGGCCATGGACCGGAGCCACGTTCCGGCCGCCGTCTTCTCCGAGCCCCAGATCGCCGCCGTCGGCCTGACGGAGGAGCAGGCCCGGGAGCAGGCGGGCGAGGGCGAGGAGATCACGACCGTCGTCCAGGACTACGGCTCCACCGCATACGGGTGGGCCATGGAGGACGAGGAGGGCTTCGTCAAGCTCGTCGCCGAGCGCCGCAGCGGGCGCCTGCTCGGGGCCCACCTGATGGGCGCGCAGGCCTCCATCCTGATCCAGCCGCTCATCCAGGCCCTCGCCACGGGGCTGCACGTGCACACCATGGCCCGGGGCCAGTACTGGATCCATCCCGCGCTGAGCGAGGTCGTGGAGAACGCCCTGCTCGGGCTCGGCGTGGACCCGCCGCCCGAACCCGCGCTGTAGCGGCCGGACCCCCCGGGGCAGCGGCACGGGAAGGCCCCCGGACTCCAGCGGGAGTCCGGGGGCCTTCCCGGTCACCGGGGTCGGCGGCCCGGGCTACTTCGCGGCGCCGTAGATCTCCTCGACCACCGCGTCGAAGTCCTTGAGCACCTGGGCGCGCTTGATCTTCAGCGACGGGGTCAGGTGCCCGGAGGCCTCCGTGAAGTCGCTCTCCACGATCCGGAACTCCTTGATGGCCTCGGCGCGGGAGACCGAGCCGTTGGCCTGGTCGACGAGCGACTGGATCTCCTGGCGCAGCTGGGGCAGCTTCGCGGCCTCGGCGACGGACATGGACGCCTGCTGGTGGCGCTGCAGCCAGCCGGGGAGCGCCTCCTCGTCGATCGTCACGAGCGCCGAGATGAACGGGCGCTGGTCGCCGATCACGACGCACTGGGAGACGATCGCCGCGGAGCGGATCTGGTCCTCCAGCTGGGCCGGGACGACGTTCTTGCCCGAGGAGGTCACGATGATCTCCTTCTTACGCCCGGTGATCCGCAGGAACCCGTCCTCGTCGAGCTCGCCGATGTCGCCCGTGCGCAGCCACTCGCCGTCGAAGGCCTCCTCGCGCAGCTCGTCTCGGTTGAAGTAGCCGCGCATGACGCAGACACCGCTTGCGAGGATCTCGCCGTCCTCCTCGATCCGCACGCCGTTGCCGGGCAGGGGCCGGCCCACGGTGCCGATCTTGATCCGCTGGGGCGTGTTGACCGTGATCGGCGCCGTGGTCTCGGTGAGGCCGTAGCCCTCGAGGATCGTCAGGCCGATGCCGTGGAAGAAGTGGCCGAGCCGCTCGCCGAGCGGCCCGCCCCCGGAGACGGCGTGGACGACGCGCCCGCCCATGGCCTCGCGGATCTTGTGGTAGACGAGCTTGTCGAACAGGGCGTGCTTGAGCTTGAGGCCCAGCCCCACCTTCCCGGCCTCGTCGGCGCGCGACCACGCGATCGCCGTATCGGCGGCGGCGTGGAAGATCTTGCCCTTTCCTCCGTCCTCGGCCTTGAGCATCGAGGAGTTGTAGACCTTCTCGAAGACGCGGGGAACGGCCAGGATGAAGGTCGGCTTGAAGCTCTGCAGGTCCGAGAGCAGGTTCTTGACGTCCGGAGTGTGCGCCACGGTGGCGCCGGCGGCGACGCACAGCACGGAGATGAAGCGGGCGAAGACGTGGGCGAGCGGCAGGAACATGATCGTCGCCGCGCCCGGGTAGACGGCCTCGGGGAGGGCGGAGCGCGCGTTCTCGCTGAGCTCGACGAAGTTGGAGTGCGTCAGCTCGCAGCCCTTGGGGCGTCCCGTGGTGCCGGAGGTGTAGATGATGGTGGCGAGGGAGTCGAGGCGGGCCGAACGGCGGCGCTCCTCGAGGTCCTCGTCGGAGACGTCCCTTCCGGCCTCCCGCAGGGCGTCGAGGCCGTCGCCCTCCATCTGCCAGACGTGCCGCAGTCCGTCGAGCCCTTCCTGCGTCGCTGCCTGGCGGACCACGTTCTCATGGCGCCCGGCCTCCACGACGACGGCGGCGGCGCCGGAGTCGCCCAGGATCCAGGCGACCTGGCTCGGGGAGGAGGTCTCGTAGACGGGCACCGAGACGCAGCCGGCGAACCAGACGGCGAAGTCCACGAGGGACCACTCGTAGCGCGTGCGGGCCATGATGCCGACGCGGGCCCCCGGCTCCAGCCCTTCCGCGATCAGGCCCTTGGCGAGGGCCGAGGCGTCCGCGGCGAACTCCTTGGCACGGATGTGGATCCACCCCTCGGCGCCGTCCGGCCGCGAGAAGAGCACGGGATTGTCCGCCGAGGCGGCCTGACGCACGACGAAGTCCGTGATGTTCGTCTCCGGTGGGCTGACCACCAGTGGGGGTACGCTGATTTCGCGCACGATTCGCTCCTCTTCCTCGAGTTGTGACGGGCCGGGCGTGCCGTGGTGATCCGTCTCTTGGTACCAGCCTAGTGGCTTGCATCACAGCTTTTACCAGTTAGTAACATACGAATCCATAACATCCCTTCCCAAGGAGCATTCCCGTGGCACCGGAAACCGCGATCGGCCTGGACATCGGCGGGACGAAGATCGCCGCCGGAATCGTGGATCGCTCCGGACGCGTCGGAACGCGGGCCGTCCGCAGCACGCCCGGGCACAGCCGGATCGAGGTCGAGGAGGCGGTGGCCGAACTGGTCGGCGAGCTGCACCGGGAGGCCCCGGGAGCGCCCGTGGGGATCGGCGCGGCGGGCTGGATGAACCCCGATACCGGCACGGTGCTCTTCAGTCCGCACCTGGCGTGGCGCAACGAGCCGCTCCGGGACCGGCTGGAGGACCGCCTCGGCGCCCGCGTGACGGTGGCGAACGACGCCGATGCCGCCGGATGGGCGGAGTGGCGCTTCGGCGCGGGGCGGGGGGAGTCGCACCTGGTCTGCCTCACCCTCGGCACGGGGATCGGCGGCGCCGTGGTCGCCGACGGGACACTGCGGCGCGGCCGCTACGGGCTGGCCGGCGAGTTCGGCCATCAGATCATGGTCCCGGGCGGCCACCGCTGCGAATGCGGCAACCGGGGATGCTGGGAGCAGTACGCGTCCGGCAACGCGCTGGGACGGGAGGGGCGCGAGCTGGCCCGCGCGGGCTCGCCCGTCGCGCAGACCCTCGTGGAGGCGGCGGGTGGGAATCCCGACGCGATCGACGGCGAGGTCGTGACCCGGATGGCCCGGGGCGGGGATCCCGCGAGCCGCGAGCTCGTCGTCGAGGTGGGTGAGTGGCTCGGGCTCGGCATGGCCAACCTCGCAGCCGCCCTTGATCCCGGGATGTTCGTGATCGGGGGCGGCCTCGGGGCGGCGTCGCCGCTGTTGCTGGAGGCCGCGGAGGCCGGATACCGGCGCCACCTCACCGGGCGGGGATACCGGCCCTTCGCCCGCGTCGCCCGTGCCGAGCTCGGGGCCGATGCGGGGCTCGTGGGGGCTGCCGACCTCGCCCGCAGCGATCCGCGCCGGCACGGCGGGGGCAGCGACGCGGCCCGGGTCAGTGGTGTTCGCTAGACGCGCGATCCGTCGTCGTAGTCGTCGCGGCGGTGCCGCGGCAGGCGCCACAGGAGCGTCCCGACCGCCGCGAGGAACACCGCGCACAGTCCCAGCCACACCATCGCCGGGGCGTCGCGCCAGAAGAGGGCCGCCAGCAGGAGTGCCAAGGGGGCGCCCACGGCTCCGCTCCAGCAGACCACGGCCAACGGATCACCCGTACCCAGCGGCGGTGGATCCTCCGGGATGAACTCCCCGTCGTCCTCGTCCTCGTCCAGGGCGTAGTCCCGCGGACCGGCCGTCGCACCCGGCGTCGCGGTCCGCGGGTCACGTGGCGGCCGAGCAGGCGCGGGCCGGCCCGGGGCGCTGGGATCCGGATCCCCCGCACGCGGTCCCGGTGCTGCGGTGCCGGTCCCGGCCGGTCCGGACAGGCCGGTGTCCGCGCCCGTGCCCGCGGCGTCGGCGTCCGTCGTGTCGGCTGCCGGGCCGTCGGGGGCCTGGAGCCGGCGCACGAGGTCCGCCCAGGCGGCGTCCTCGTCGCGGGAACCGCGGTCCGGGGCCGCGCCGCTCACGCCGGGGCCCCGGCCGGCCGCGGCGCTCCGGCCAGCCCGTCGAAGAACGCGGCGGTGCGCGCGAAGGCGGCCTCGGCGTCGTAGTCCAAGGTGGCGACGTGGTAGCTCGAGGCAAGCACGTCGACGCGCGGCGGGCGGGGCAGCCCCGCGCGCAGGACGGCGATGCTGGAGTCGGGGACGACGTGGTCGACGGCGGAACGGAACACGGCCACGGGCGCGCTCACCCGGCCGAGTCCCGAGCGTGCCGCACGGAAGAGCAGTCCCAGCTGGTGGACCGCGGCCACCGGGGTCCGCGGGTACGCGCCCTCGTCCTGCCCGGGCAGCGCGATGTCGTTCGCGATCGCCGGGACGGAGGCGAGGGCGTGCTTGAGCACCGGGGCCAGGTGAGCCGTCCGGTCCCCGAACGTCAGCCCCGGGTTGACGAGCGCGAGCCCGGCGACGGAACGGCCGGCGGCGAGCTGGAGGGCGAGCGCGCCGCCCATCGAGAGCCCGCAGACGAAGACGAAGCGGTGGTTGCGCTGCAGGACGTCGAACTCGCCGGCCACGGCGCGGCTCCACGCCGTGTGCGGCGTGCGCGCCAGGTCCTGCCACCTCGTGCCGTGCCCGGGCAGCAGCGGCACCGAGACCGTGTAGCCGCGTGCGGCCAGATGATCGGCCCACCCGCGCATGCTCTTCGGCCCCGAGGTGAAGCCGTGGACCAGCAGCACGGCATCCGGGCGCGGCCCGTGCAGGCGGAACGGCTCCGCCGGATCGGCCGGTGCCTGGTCCACGTCGTCCATGTTGCTCCCAAAACGCTGCGCTGGAGGATGCCCTGCGGGTGGTGATGTGCCTAGAGTAAGAGCCTAGCCGACGGTGGTGTGACGCATCCCGCCGGCGCAGCGAGAAGACCCGGACCCGTGGAAGGCACAGCGTGTTTTATTGGATCATGAAGCGGCTGTTCATCGGTCCGCTGGTGTCGGTGCTGTTCCGTCCCTGGGTCAAGGGGCTGGACAACATCCCCGCCGAGGGGGGAGCGATCCTCGCGAGCAACCACCTCTCGTTCGCCGATTCCATCTTCATGCCGGTCGCGGTCGACCGGCCCGTGGTCTTCCTGGCCAAGAGCGAGTACTTCACGGGGTCCGGACTCAAGGGCCGGCTCACGGCGACGTTCTTCCGGCTGACCAACCAGCTGCCCATGGACCGCTCCGGCGGCGCCGCGTCCGCGAACTCGCTCGGCGCGGGGGAGCGCATCCTGTCCCAGGGGCAGCTGCTGGGGATCTACCCCGAGGGGACGCGCAGCCCCGACGGGCGCCTGTACCGCGGCAAGCTGGGCGTCGCCAAGCTCGCGCTCGCGACGGGCGTGCCGGTCGTGCCCATCGCCATGATCGGCACGGACAAGGTCCAGCCGATCGGCAAGACGGTCCCCAACATCCGGCGCGTCGGCATGATCGTCGGCGAGCCGCTCGATTTCTCCCGCTATGCCGGGATGTCGGAGGACCGGTTCGTTCAGCGTTCCGTGGCCGACGAGATCATGTACGCGATCATGCGCCTGTCCGGGCAGGAGTACGTCGACGTCTACGCCGCGACGGTCAAGGCCGAGCTCGCCGCCAGGAAGCATGCGGCGCGGCACCCGCAGAAGAAGGCCGGTGGAGCCGCGGACGCCGGCGCCGGAAGTGCTCCGGACGGGGCCTGATCCTTGGCCGGGAACCGCCCGGTCCCGCGCGTCGGCCGTGCGCCAGGGGCCGTGCGGTATGCGCACGCAGGGGCGGTGCGTGCACTGTGAACGGCGCCCCCGCCGAGCTTTACGCCCGAATGTGACGCCGCTTGACCGCGGTCTAGTCTTGAGGGGTGAGTGAATCGACTGCCGTAACCACCCCACCCGTCCAGCCCGTCGCGGGCCCAGCCGCCGATCCCGGCCTGGATGTCTGGCGCACGCTGCCCATCCAGCAGCAGCCGAGCTGGCACGGGACCGACGCGCACGCCCGGGCCGTGGCGGAGCTCTCGGCGCTCCCGCCGCTCGTGTTCGCCGGCGAAGTGGACATCCTCCGTTCCCGCCTGGCCGACGCGGCCCAGGGCAAGGCCTTCCTGCTCCAGGGCGGCGATTGCGCGGAGACCTTCGACGGCGCGACGGCGGACAAGATCAGCGCCCGCGTCAAGACGATCCTGCAGATGGCCGTGGTGCTGACCTACGGCGCCTCGCTGCCCGTCGTGAAGATGGGCCGCATGGCCGGGCAGTTCGCCAAGCCGCGCTCTTCCGACTCCGAGACCCGCGACGGCGTGACCCTGCCGGCGTTCCGCGGCGACATCGTCAACGGCTACGAGTTCACCGAGGAGTCGCGGGCCCACGATCCGGCCCGCCTGGTCAAGGCCTACAACACCTCTTCCGCGACGCTGAACCTCATCCGCGCCTTCACACAGGGCGGCTTCGCCGACCTGCGCTCGGTCCACAACTGGAACCAGGGCTTCCGCTCCAACCCCGCGCACTCCCAGTACGAGTCGCTCGCCGCGGAGATCGACCGCGCCGTGCGGTTCATGGAGGCCTGCGGGGCGGACTTCGAGGCGCTCAAGCGCACCGAGTTCTTCGCGGCCCACGAGGCGCTCCTGCTCGACTACGAGCGGGCGCTGACCCGGACCGACTCGCGCACGGGACTGCCGTACGACACCTCGGGGCACTTCCTGTGGATCGGCGAACGCACGCGCCAGCTCGACGGCGCGCACGTGGACTTCCTCTCCCGCGTCCGCAACCCCATCGGCGTCAAGCTCGGCCCGGGCACGAGCCCCGACGACGCGCTCGCGCTCATCGACAAGCTCGACCCCGAGCGCGAGCCGGGCCGCCTGACCTTCATCACCCGCATGGGCGCGAAGAACATCCGGGAGAAGCTCCCGAACCTCGTCGAGAAGGTCACGGCCTCCGGGGCGCAGGTCCTGTGGGTCACCGATCCCATGCACGGCAACACGGTCACGAGCCAGAACGGCTACAAGACCCGCAACTTCGACGACGTCATGGACGAGGTCCGCGGCTTCTTCGAGGTCCACGACTCCCTCGGCACCTTCCCGGGCGGACTGCACGTGGAGATGACGGGCGACGACGTCGCCGAGTGCCTCGGTGGAGCGGATCCGATCCGCGAGGAGCAGTTCGACGACCTCTACGAGTCGGTCTGCGACCCGCGGCTGAACCACCGCCAGTCCCTCGAGATGTCCTTCCTCGTCGCCGGGGCGTTGGCCCAGCGCGGGCAGCGGGGCTGATCAGCCCACGCAGTGCGACGCCGGAGGGCGGGCTTCCGTACGGAGGCCCGCCCTCCGGCGTCGTACTGTCCGGGCACCGGTGGGCGGTGCCTGCCGTGCCCGACGTTCGGTGTCGCCCCGGGTGGGGCCCGTCAGCGACGCCGCCGGCCCGTGGTCCGCGCTAGACGACGCCCAGGGTGACCGTCGAGCCCTCCGGCAGCTCCGTGCCGCCCGCGGGATCCTGCGTGGCCACGGTGTTGAAGATGATGCCGAAGGTCCCCTCGGTGACCTCGACCGTGAAGCCCAGCTCCTCGAGGGCCGCGCGGGCCGCGCCCAGCTGCCGTCCCCTCACGTTCGGGACCTCCACCATCCGCGGCCCCTTCGAGAGGACATAGCCGACCGTCGATCCGCGTTCGAGCCGGCCCTCCGCCGGCTGCTGGGAGAGCACCGCCCCCTCCGGGACCGTGCGGCTGAACTCCTCGCCCGTGTCCTCGCCGACGAGCCCGGCGGAGCGGAGGATCTGCTCGGCGTCCTCCGCGGTGCGTCCCGTGACGTCCGGGACGTCCACGGGAGCGGGGCCCTGGGAGACGACGAAGGAGACCTCCGTGCCGCGGCGGACCTGCTCGTCCGGGCCGGGGTCCTGGGAGACGACCTGGCCGGCGGGCATGGACTCGTCGTGGCGCTCCGAGACATCGCCCGCCGCGAGCTGGCCGTCCTCCAGGGCCTTCTCGGCCTGCGCCGATTCGCGGCCGACGAGATTGGGGACCGTGAACAGCTCGGGGCCCTTGGACACGAGGAGCTCGACGGACTGGAAGCGGCGGATCTGCGTGCCGCCGACCGGCTCGCTGCCGACCACGAGACCGGAATCGAGGACTTCGTCGAACACCTCGCGTTGCGAGTGGTCCACGCCGAGCCCGTCCAGGGCCGAGGCCGCGTCGGCCACCGGCCGTCCCTCGAAGCGCGGCACGTCGACGGCGGCCCCGGGTCCCGCGCCGAAGAACCATCCGGCCGTGCCGAGAAGCGCCGCGAGGAGCACGACGACGACGGCCCAGATCCAACCGCGGCGGCGCGCCGTGCCCCGCCCGAGCTGGACCACGGGCGTCTGCGCCTCGCGCTTCCAGTCCCGCCGCTCCTGCTTGGCCTGCTTGCGCTGCTGCCGGGCGGTGGGGTGAGGGGCGGTCCCGGCGGCGGAGCCGGAGCCGAGGCGGTGCGGACCGACGCGGCCGGGGCTGCCGTGGCCAGGGCGGCCGTCGTCGGCTGGGTAGCCGCCGTCGGCATCGCCGGGCTCCGCACCGCCGTCGTCCGCCGCGGGTCCTCCGTCGCCGGGAGCGAAGCGGGGGAGTGCCCTCGTGCTGTCGCGGTGCGACGGGAGGGCCGTGGTCCGGTCGTGGAAGGAGTCGAAGGCCCGCGTCGCGTGGCCGTCCGGGGCGATCGCCTCGGTGGGATTGCCCGCGGCTCCGATGGCCTCGGTGGGGGGTGAATCCGGGTCGAGCGCCGCCGTCGGGTGTCCGCCCGGGACGCCCGCCCCGCCGGCAGGGCGCGTGCCGCCCGTGTGCTGCGCGGCCCGCGATCCGGAGCCGTAGTCGAGCTCCGCGTCGGAGAGCGTGGTCCTGATGTGCTGGAGCTCCTCCTGCAGCGCGACGACGTCCTGCAGCCGGTCTTCGGGGTCCCGGGCCGTGCAGAGCAGCACGAGCTCGTCGAGGTCGAGGGCGAGGCCGGGAAGGAGCGCCGAGGGGGCGGGGACGTCGGCCGTCACGTGCTGGTAGAGCACGGCGTTCAGATCGCCCGTGAACGGCTGCCGCCCGGTCAACAGCTCGAAGAGCATGATGCCCACGGAGTAGATGTCGCTCCGACCGTCGGCGGGACGGTTGTTCACGATCTCGGGTGCCACGTAGGCGGCGGTGGCCAGGGCCCCGAGGGAGGCCTCCGTGTACTCGTGGGTGGGCCGGGCGAGGCCGAAGTCGGCGACCTTGATGGCGCCGCTGTTCGAGAGCAGGACGTTCTCCGGCTTCATGTCCCGGTGGATGAGCCCCTGGCCGTGCGCGGCGGCGAGGCCCGCGACGATGGCGGAGAGGTAGGCGAGGGCCTGTCGGGGCGGCAGCGGCCCCTCCTTCCGCAGGATCTCGCGCAGCGTGCGTCCCTCGACGTACTCCATGGCGAGGTACGCGACGCCGTCCTCCACCCCGTGGTCGAGCACGTTGACGACATGGACGTCGCTCACGCGCGCCGCCGTGACGGCCTCCTGCCGGAAGCGGGCGAGGACCTCTGGCTGGACGGAGAGGTGCGGGTGGAGGACCTTGATGGCCGTCTCGCGCTCGAGCTTGACGTCCGTGGCGACGTAGACGGTGGCCATTCCACCCGCGGCCACGCGGGTATGCACGTCGTAGCGCCCACCGATGAGGCGCCCGATCATGGGGTCGCGTCCTTGTTCCGTCACCCCATGATCGTAGCCACCCGGGCTGTGCGAATCCGGGATTTGGCCGGCACGGAATCATCACGCTTGCGGCCCACGGGCCCACGGGCCCGCTGGCCCGCGCAGGGGGCGGCGGGATGCGTGGCGGGTGGCATGCGCGAGGGGCCGCATCCGATGGGTGCGGCCCCTCGTGTCCCGGAACGGGGTCCCGGACTCCGGACCCGGCGGCATTCCTCCTCGCGGTGGTGCCGCAGGCCCGGTACGGGTCCTTGCTAGGAGGCGCGGCGGGCGCGGGCGGCGCGGCGCTTGAGGGCGCGTCGCTCGTCTTCGCTCATGCCGCCCCATACGCCGGCGTCCTGACCGGACTCGATCGCCCACTGCAGGCAGGTGTCGACAACCGGACAGCGACGGCAGACGCTCTTGGCCTCTTCGATCTGGAGCAGGGCCGGCCCCGTGTTCCCCACGGGGAAGAACAGCTCGGGGTCCTTGTCCAGGCAGGCTGCGCGACTACGCCAATCCATGCTTGTTGATGCTCCTTGGTAGCTAGGTGTCTGGTGGCGGTCCGGGCCGGCACGGGTGGCCGGCGGGACCTGCGGCCGAAAGAAAACGGAGCGTAGCAACGCTCCGGAACAACCGCCTACCAAGGCTTTCATGTTACGTAAACGTAAACAAGGGATCGGGAGCAGGAATTCGCGCAGGGGCCCTGAGGCATTGATCACACGCCGCCGGCGTGGAGGGGGCGCCGGGGAGGCGCCGCTCCGGACCCGGTTCGCCGTTGCCCGGTGGGAGGACGGCGGCCGCACGAGCTGCGGTGCGGCCGCCGATAGGATCTAAGGCGTGATGTCCCGAAACCCCTCCGCCCCTGTTCCCGCGCCGCAGCGCGCCGACCGTCCCTGGCAGGCCGCCGCGGTCGGACTGATCGTGCTGCTCGAGGCCCTGGGGATGATCGCGGTGGGAGTGGTCTTCGCCGCCCAGCTCGCCGCACCGGGACCTCTCGCCCCCGCGGGCAGGGTCTTCCTGCTGGTCCTGATCCTGGGTGCCGCGGCCTGGCAGGGCTGGGTGGCGCTGAACGTGTTCCGCGGCCGCTCCTGGACGCGGGCCGCCGCGCTGGTCTGGCAGGTCTTCCAGGTCATCCTGGCCGTTCCCCTCGTCGGTGGCGAGACGCTGTGGCTCGGAGTCCTGCTCCTGGTTCCCGCCGCGGCCGCCTTGCTTCTGCTCTTCAACACGAAGACCCTCTCCTTCTACGAGGCGCGCTCCGCGTAGTCCGCCCGGGCCGGCCCGTCGTCGGGCAGCAGGCACTGGATCCAGCGCAGCCTTCCGTCGATCCACGCCGCTGCGCGGCCCGGGATCCGTTCACGGAGCACGGGCGCCCGCCATCCCGCGAAGTCACCGTCGGAGGCATGCCGCGGATCGAGCAGGATGACCGAGCCCGGGGCCCTGGCGGCCTGGGCCAGCGGCAGCTCGGTGAACAGGCGCGACGACGGCTCGGCGGCCATGACGATGCGTGCCCCGGCCGCACGCCAGCCCTCGAGGACGGCGCGCTGTCCCGGGGTGATGTCGGTCGCGTCGTCGACGAGGACCCAGCGCGGTCCGGCGGCCGGAGTCTCGGGGGCGTCCGGATCGGGCCAGCCCGAGGCCGGTGACAGGACCGCAGGCCGGCCCGGAAGCAGCTGTGCCAGGCTCCTCAGCGCAGTGCTCTTGCCGCTGCCGGAACCGCCGAGGAGGAGCCCGACGGGCCCGGGGTCCCAAACCCAGGGGCGGTTGTCGGGTCCCGTCACGGCGAAGGCGTCCACCGTGCCGCCGGCCGTCGGGTGCCGAACGGCCGCCGTCGGCAAGGGCAGCGACCGGGCGGGCGGGAGGCCGGGTTCCGGCGCCGGAACGGCGGCGTGGCCCGCATCGCGGTCCGCGCCGATGAGCTGCAGGGCCGTGCCGCTCTCGGGCCGGCCAGGACCCGTGAGGACGCCCCGCCCCCGTACCGCGTCGACCGGGCGCAGGCGCGGCCAGCCGAGGACGGTCTCGGGTCCGAGCCCGAGGGGGCAGTAGACGCGGTGCTCCGCGAGGGAGAAGTAGCGCGAGGAAGTCAGGTCGCGGTCCCCGAGGACCGCCAGTGCGAGGCCCAGCGATTCAGCGCTGCGGGCCAGTGCGGCCAGACGGTCGTCGAAGGAGGCGAATCCCGCTCCTCCGAGGGCGGCGGCCCAGGCGGCCAGGCCGGTGACCACGAGGACGCGTTCGGCCCCGGAGTCGGTGGCGGATTCCACGAGGGCGAGGACGTCCTCCATCCGTTCGGCGTCGCGTGGCGTGACGACTCCTGCGACGCGCGGCAGCAGCGGGGCCTCCGGGACGAAGCCTGCCCCGTCCAGGACGTAGACGTGGCACTCGGGCTCCCTCCTGGCCGCGCCCTGGACGAGCTGGCGGGCCAGACCGGCGATCCCGCCGTCGGGACCGCCCGTCGCCGCGAGCCGGCGCTCGCGGGACGGATCCCAGCACCAGGCGCGCAGGCGCTGTCCGGGGACGTCGTCCAGCAGCCCCAGGGGTACGGACCCGGCCGGGGCGTCCTGCCGGAAGCGCCTCGGGACGGAGGACAGGGCCGCCGGCAGCCCGGGGGCGAAGACGCGGGCGACGGGCCGGGGCCGGACGTGGCCCGACCCGAGACGCGAGAGCCGTTCCACGGGTTGCTCCTCGTGGGTCCGGGGGGAGTCGAAGCGCAGCGGGGCGGGCGTCCGGCCCACGGTGGGAGGGAGGGGCAGCAGCGACCATCGGGACTGGGTCCCACCCGCGTGGGCGGCCTGGAACTCGACGGCGTCCTCGGTGCCCCGCCGGAGGTAGGCCCGCCCGGGGAGCCTGCGGTCGATGGCCGCGGCCGCGGCCGATCCCAGCAGGTCGTTGGAATCGAAGGCGCTGAGGAGGCGCAGGCAGACCACGGCGTTGATGTTCGCCCGGAGGTCGGCGGAGACGACGCCCTGGGGGCGCTGGGTCGCCAGCAGCAGGTGGACGCCGAGGGATCGTCCGACAGCGGCGATCCGCAGGAGCTCGGGCAGGGCGCCGGGCAGTTCGTCGGTCATGATGCGGAACTCGTCCACGACGACGGCGAGGCGGGGCAGCGCCTCGCCTTCCGGCCCCGCCGTCGAGCGGTACGTGGCGTAGTCGGGGGCCCCGGCGCGTTGGAGCAGCGACTCCCGCCGCTTGAGCTCGACCCCGAGGGACTCCAGGGTCCGTTCCGCCGTGGCGGCCGAGAGGTCCGTCACGATGGCCTGCGTATGGGGGAGGGACGCGAACGGGCCGAGCGTGGCTCCCCCCTTGAAATCCACCAGGAGGAACGCCAGCTCGTCGGGCCCGTACCGCATGGCCAGGGACGTGACGACCGAGCGGACGAGTTCGGACTTGCCGGATCCCGTCGTCCCCGCCACGAGGGCGTGCGGACCGTCTGCGACCAGGTCCAGGACCAGCGGGCCGGAGCCGGTGGCTCCGAGCTGGACGAGCAGGGAAGAACCGCACGAACCGGTCCATGCACGTGCGGGCTCCTCGAGGGCGACGTGCCGCGGCAACGGGCCGCTTCCGCCGTGGTCCGCTGCTCCGGTGTCATCCGCCAGGTCTTCGGCGAGCCGGGCCAGGGAGTCGAAGGACATGCCGTCCACGTCCAGGGTTCCCCCTCCCGATCGTCCGGCGACGTCGTCGCCGCGCCAGCGGGCCGCGGTCGCCTCCAGATGCCAGTCCGGGACCGTGGAGCCCGGGAACCCGTGGAGGAGGAAGGCCGGGCCGGATTCCCCCGGGCCGGGGACGGCCTCCTGCCAGGCGGCCGCGTCGCCGGCCGCGACGATCGTGGCCGGACGCCGCACTCCGGAGGCCGGGAAGTCCTCCGGGGCCGCGATGCAGAAGACGTTGCGGACGCGGCGGAGCTGGACCGGCAGCTCCGGAAGGTCTCCAGCGAGGTACACGAGCGGGCCGCCGCCCGCGGCGCGGACCGCGAGCTGGGCGACGAGCGCGCGGAAGGCCGACGCCGCCGTCGTACCCCGACCCGACACGACGCCGACCCCGCCCGGACGCAGCCCCACCACGACAGGACCCTCGGCACGATGCGTCCGCGCCGTGCGCGCGGGGTCGGGCTCGGTGCCCCGGTCCCTGAAGGGGACGTCGATGCCTCCCGAGCCGAGACGGAGGACGGCCGGCCCTCCTCCGTCGCCCGGTGCCACGCGTCCGGACGCCGCCGCCAGGGCCAGCGACCCGAGCCCCGGCGCGGCCCCGTCGAGCCGACGGACGTAGTCCGCGGACGCCGCGCCGAGCGAGCGGCCCCTGCGTCGCCGCGCCCGCAGCTCGAGCACGGCCGGGATGCCGCCAGTAAACAAGCCGATCGCGCAGAACGCCAGGAAGATCCAGGTTCCCAGGGTCACGGCCAGCACGACGCCGACGAGCAGCGGCAGCAGGGCGCCCACGAGCATGAGCCACGGGCGGGAGGGGCCCGGTGGCGGGCCGGGATCAACCGGCTCCGGGAGGCGCCCGGAAACGGGGCCCGACCGTGGCGCGGCATCGAGGCGGAACGCCGTCCCGCCCAGCGTGAACCGATCGCCGACGCCCAGCCGGCGCTCGCCGGACGTGGAAGGGCGCAAGGTCACCGACGTCCCGTCGACGACGATCCGCGCGTGTTCCCTGGACAGGGCCGGATCCAGGACGCGTGCGTCCACGTCGCCGCGGCCGAGGGTGTGCGTGCCACGGGCCAAGGGGCGTGCCTGGCCCGCGTCGGGGCCGGAGTCCACGACGAGCCAGACCGGGGGCGGGCCCTCCGTGCCCGGCGACGTGCGGGGAAAGGGGGTGACGTGGAGGTGGCCGTGCCTCGGGAGCGGTCCGAGCGCCGGCAGGGGATCCGCATCGACGTAGTGCGGTGCGGCGCATCCGGCCTGCTCCAAGGCGGCCCCGAGTTCGGCTCCCGTGGGCAGGCCGGGGCCGGGAACCTCGAAACGGCGTGTCTCGAGCCCCGCGTCCACGGCCACGGAGACGGTCAGGTGCAGTGTCATGTTCCTCCTGTGCACGGTCCGGCCTTCAGAACGCTATCGGGGCGGAGGGCCCGGCCGGGGCCCGTAATTGACAGCTGTGGAAAACCCGGCGAAATCCACAGCTCGCGGAGGTCCCGCTTGTGAACGTCGTGTCGGCGTGGGTAATCTCGCTGGGGAGCTGGAGAATCCATCACATCGACGAAATGGCCGACGCGTCGCGCGGAAGCCCAAGGGGGGAGGTCCGGCATGGACGGCGTCCGCATCATCGAGGACGAGGTCCGCGAACTGATCCGTCGGCGCGGACTGGATCCCGCACGCCAGTCGGCCGAAGTGCGCCGGCTGGTCGAGGACGCGGTGCGGGACTACGACGCACGATCCCTCGTCGGGCCGCTGCCCCGGCTCGGCGCCTTGGAGGACACGTCCAAGACGGTCTTCGACGCCGTCGCGGGGTTCGGTCCGCTTCAGCCGCTCCTGGACGATCCAACCGTCGAGGAGATCTGGATCAATTCACCCACCGAGGTCTTCGCGGCCCGCGGCGGCACGTCGGAGCTGACCTCGATCCGCCTCGACGCCGGCCAGGTCGAGCTGCTCGTGGAGAGGATGCTCAAGTCCTCAGGGCGCCGCCTGGACCTGTCGTCGCCCTTCGTCGACGCCGCGCTGCCCGACGGCTCCCGCCTGCACGTCGTCATCCCCGACATCACCCGGCGCCACTGGTCCGTGAACATCCGGAAGTTCATCGCCCGGGCCGTGCGCCTGGATCACCTCGTCGAGCTCGGATCCCTGACTCCCCAGGCCGCGGGATACCTGCATTCCGCCGTCGCGGCGGGGATGAACATCATGGTTTCCGGCGCCACGCAGGCCGGCAAGACGACGTTGCTGAACTGCCTCGCGTCCTCGATCGGCAGCCGTGAACGCGTCATCACGATCGAGGAGATCTTCGAACTCAAGGTGAAGCTCCGCGATGTGGTCTCCATGCAGTGCCGGCAGGCCAACCTCGAAGGCGGCGGCGAGATCGACATGCGCCGGCTCGTCAAGGAGGCCCTGAGGATGCGGCCCGACCGCATCATCGTCGGCGAGGTCCGCGAGGCGGAGGCACTGGACATGCTGATCGCCATGAACGCAGGGCTTCCGGCCATGGCCTCGGTCCATGCCAACAGCGCGCGCGACGCCATCACCAAGATCTGCACCCTGCCGCTGCTCGCGGGCGAGAACATCTCCTCGCATTTCGTGGTCCCCACCGTCGCCTCCTGCATCGACCTCGTGGTCCACTGCGAGCGCGCGGTCTCGGGCCGGCGCCAGATCGCCGAGATCGTCAAGCTCGGGCGCCGCGTGGAGAACGGAGTCATCGAGTCCTCCCAGCTGTTCTCGCGGCGCGACGGCGAGCTCGGGCTGGATGCGTCGGCCGACCTGGGCCACGAGAAGCTGTCCCGGGCCGGCTTCGATCCCCACGAGATGCTGGCGGCAGCCTCATGAGCCTGATGCTGGGACTGGTCCTCGGGATCGGGGCGATGATGGTGTGGTGGTCGTTCTGGCCCCGACCACACGGCTCCGCGCGGCCTTCCGGTCCCGGTCGCGTCCAGTTGCTGCTCCTGCAGGCGGGCATGGAAAAGGTCACCCAGGGGGGATTCGTCTGGGCCTCCACCGTCTGCGGCGTCGTCGTGGCGCTGCTCGTCTTCCTCTTCACCGCGGGGCCCGTCATCGCGCTGCTCTTCGGGGCCTTCGGAGCGGCCGTGCCCTGGGCGGCCGTGAAGTGGCGCGCGGGACAGCGGTCGCGGGCCCTGCGCGGTCAGTGGCCCGACGTCGTGGACCACCTGCGCTCGGCCATCCGGGCCGGTTTGTCGCTGCCCGAGGCGCTCGGACAGCTCGGAACCAAGGGGCCGGAACAGCTGCGTCCGGCCTTCACGGACTTCGCCCTGGACTACCGCGCGACCGCCCGGTTCGACGAGTCCGTGGAACGGCTCCGCCAGCGACTGGCGGACCCGGTGGCAGACAAGGTCATCGCCGCCCTGCGCATCACGCGCGAGGTCGGCGGATCGGACCTGGGAGAAATGCTCGCGACCCTCGGAAGCTTCCTGCGGGACAGCGCCCGGACCCGGGGCGAGCTCGAAGCCCGCCAATCCTGGACCGTCAACGCGGCCCGGCTCGCCGTGGCCGCCCCGTGGGTCATCCTGCTCCTCCTCGCCAGCCAACCGCAGGCCGTCCGCGCCTACTCGAGCGTCACCGGCGCGCTCGTCCTGCTGGCCGGGCTCGGCATCTCCGTGCTCTGCTACCGGATCATGCTCCGCATCGGCTCCCTGCCCCAGGAAGAACGGATCATCAAGTGAGCGCGCCCGTGGCCTGGGCCGTCTTCGCCGGCCTCGCACTCGGAGGCGGACTGTGGCTCGCCTTCGTACGGCTTCCTGCCATGCGCCAGACCAGCTTCGCCGACCGGGTCGCGCCGCAGCTGCGCTCGGGGCGGACCGATTCGCGGCTCTTGGCCGGAAGCCAGGTCGGGCGCGAATCCCCGTTCGGCCCGCTCGGACGGATCTTCGCCCCGATCCTGCTGGACGCCGTCGCGTGGCTCAACCGGATCAATCCGCTCGGCGAATCGCTCGATCAACGACTCAAGAAGGCCGGCCTGTCGATCGGGGCGGCGGACTTCCGGGCCCAGCAGCTCGTCTGGGCCGGCCTCGGATTCCTGGCCTCGACGGCCTACCTCGTCTTCTCCGCGGTGGCGGGCCGCTTCAATCCGGCCTTGGCCGTCGTCCTGGTCGTCGGGGCAACCGCAGGGGGGTTCCTCCTGCGCGAGTGGTACCTCGGCGAGCAGATCCAACGGCGGGGCCGCAGGATCCTGGGGCAGTTCCCGGGAACCGCCGAGCTCATGGCGCTGGCCGTCGGGGCCGGCGAGAGCACAATCGGGGCGATCGAACGGATCGGACGGACCTCGAAGGGCGATCTGGCCGACGAGTTCACGGCCACGCTGGCCGAGGTCCGGGCCGGCGTCCCGCTGGCAGAGGCGCTGCGGCGGCTCGAGGGCCGCGTCGAGCTGCCCGCCATGACGCGCTTCGTCGACGCAATCAACGTGGCCTCCGAACGCGGTACGCCGATCGCCGGCGTCTTGCGCGCCCAGGCCCAGGACGTCCGCGACGCGGCCAAGCGCGAGCTGATGGAGACCGCTGGCAAGAAGGAGATCGGCATGCTGGCGCCCGTCGTCTTCGGGATCCTGCCGCTGACCATCGTGTTCGCCGTCTATCCGGGCCTCTCACTGCTGGACCTGAACCTGTGACCAGGCACCGCCGTGACGGCGGGCCACCGACGAAAACCACTGAACCACCAACGAAAGGCACGACGATGAAGCACTCACTGAGCCGGGCCCAGGAAGCCGTGATGGGCGCCTTCCTCGGGGCGATGGCACACCTCGGAGGATGTGTAGACAGGCTCCGGCGCGACGAAAGGGGAGATGTTCCGGGCTGGGTGATGATCACGCTCATGTCCGCCGTTTTGGTCGCCGCGCTGCTGGCCATTGCCGGTCCGCGCCTGGCCGAGCTCTTCGAGCAGGCCATCAACAGGGTCTCCGGCCTGGGCTGAGGACCGTCCGTGCACCAGGGACCCCCAGAGGCGGCCGGGCCCGGCCAGGACGGGTCGGCCGTCGCCGAATTCGTCATGGTCGTCGCCCTCCTGACGGCCGTGTTCCTCTCCGTGGTCCAGCTGGCCCTCGTCCTGCACGTGCGCAACACGCTCGTCGACGCCGCCGCGGCCGGCGCGCGCTACGGCACGCTCGCGGACCGCTCTCCGGCCGAGGGCGCGCAACGCACGCGGGACATCATCGGCTCGAGCCTCAGCCCGGCCTTCGCCCACGGCGTCAGCCACGAGACAGGAACGAGCGGTGGACAGCCGTCCCTGCGCATCACCGTCGACACGCATCTGCCCCTCATCGGGTTCCTTCCGCTGTTCGGAACCCTCGAGGTCCACGGCGAGGCTGTCCGCTATGGGTGAGCCCGCGGCGCGACTGGTCGGCGCCGCCCGGCGGCTGCGCGACGGCGAGCAGGGATCGGCCGTGATCGAGTTCGTGTTCCTCGGTGTTGTCCTGCTGGTGCCGCTGGCTTACCTCATCATCACCGCGTCGCAGGTGCAGGCGGCCTCGTACGCGGCCGTAGGCGCGGCGGACCACGCCGCCAAGGTCTTCGTCGGTGCACCCGACGAGGCCACGGCCCGCGCGCGGGCCCAGGACGCCGCCGCCCGCGGGGCCTCTGCCATGGGACTCCCGGCCTCGTCGGCCACGCTGAGCTACTCCTGCAGCGGTCCCTGCCTGGAACCCGGAACCACCGTCACGGTCGAGGTCGAGGTGGCCATCGAGCTGCCGCTCCTGCCTCCGGGGGTCAACGCCGGGATCGGTTCGGCCTCCGCCACGGCCACCCACCGCGTGGAGCGCTTCGGATGAGCCGCCGTGACGCCCGTCCGCCGTCCCCCTCCGGCGAGGAGGGGCAGACGATGATCCTCGTCATCGGCTACGTCGTGATCGCGCTGCTGACCATCAGCGCCATGCTGGCGGCGACCGCGGTCAACCTCGAGGCCCGCCGGCTCCTGAGCGTCGCGGACGGAGCGGCCACCGCGGCGGCGGACGACTTCTCGCTGGACCCCTCGGCCGAGGACGTCTCGCTCCGGCTCTCCGACGCCGCCGTCGAGTCGACCGTCCGCGGCTATCTCACCGACACCCGGGCCGCCGCCCGGTTCCGCGGTCTCGGCATCGGGGCGGCCGAGGCCCACGGGGACGGCACGACGGCGTACGTCCGCCTCACCGCGGTCGCCGACCCGCCCATCGTCGGCTGGTTCGTCCCCGGGGGAGTGCCCATCACGGTCGAGTCGAGTTCCCGCTCCGTCCTCTCGCGCTGACGCCCCGCCCTATCGCGCCCACGGGCGCGAGTCCGTCGCGGCGGAGTGGACACGGGGCGGCCGAGCCCCATGACGTAGGCTAGACGCACCATGGCTGCAACTGACTTTCCCGCGGAAATCCGCGACCTCCGGTCCACCTACGCCTCCATCGAGGCCGTCACCGACATCGAGACGATCAAGGCCGACGTCGCCCGCCTGTCCGAGCTCGCCGGCGCCCCGGACCTCTGGGACGACCCCGCCGAGGCGCAGAAGATCACGTCGAAGCTCTCCCACCGGCAGTCCGACCTCGCCCGGCTCGAGAAGCTCGCCGGGCGCATCGACGACCTCGAGGTGATGGTCGAGCTCGCGGAGGAGGAGGACGACGCCGACACGCTCGCCGAGGCCGAGAAGGAGCTCGTCGCCCTGCACAAGTCACTCGCCGAGCTGGAGGTCGTCACCCTCCTGTCCGGCGAGTACGACGAGCGCGCCGCCGTCGTCACGATCCGTGCCGGCGCCGGCGGCGTTGATGCCGCGGACTTCGCCGAGATGCTCATGCGCATGTACCTGCGGTGGGCGGAACGCAAGGGCTACCCCACGGCCGTCATGGACACCTCCTACGCAGAGGAGGCCGGGCTCAAGTCGGCGACCTTCGAGGTCAACGCCCCCTACGCGTTCGGGACGCTCTCCGTCGAGGCCGGCACCCACCGCCTCGTGAGGATCAGCCCGTTCGACAACCAGGGCCGCCGCCAGACCTCCTTCGCGGCGGTCGAGGTCATCCCGCTCATCGAGCAGACCGACTCGATCGAGATCCCGGAGGCCGAGATCAAGGTCGACGTCTTCCGGTCCTCCGGCCCCGGCGGCCAGTCCGTGAACACCACGGACTCCGCGGTGCGCCTGACCCACCTGCCCACCGGGATCGTGGTCTCGATGCAGAACGAGAAGTCCCAGCTGCAGAACCGCGCCGCCGCGCTGCGCGTCCTGCAGTCGCGCCTGCTGCTGCTGAAGAAGGAGCAGGAGGACGCGAAGAAGAAGGAGCTCGCCGGCGACGTCAAGGCCTCGTGGGGCGACCAGATGCGCTCCTACGTCCTGAACCCCTACCAGATGGTCAAGGACCTCCGCACCGAGCACGAGGTCGGCAACACGGGGGCGGTGCTCGACGGGGACATCGACGACTTCATCGACGCCGGCATCCGCTGGCGCGCCAACGCCCGCACCCAGGCGGAGTAGTCCCGGCCGGCGCGCCGGGTGCCACCCGGTGTGACTCGCGCCACGGCGCCCGATACGATCGGAGCTGGACGTCGGCGTCCCCCCAGGGGATGCTCCGACGCGGACACCGCCGCGCAACGCCGCGCGGCCCCGGCGCACCGCGCCGCAGCAACGGGAGGTATCACGTGGCCATCGACAAGAGCTATCCATCCGCGGCCGAGGCGGTCGCCGACATCCCCGACGGGGCGTCGCTTTCCGTCGGCGGGTTCGGGCTGTCGGGGAATCCGATCCAGCTCATCGAGGCGCTGCTGGACCAGGGTGCCACGGACCTGTCGGTCGTCTCGAACAACTGCGGAGTCGACGGCTGGGGGCTCGGCGTCCTGCTGCAGGCCGGACGCATCCGCAAGATGACCTCGTCCTATGTGGGGGAGAACAAGGAGTTCGCCCGCCAGTACCTCTCCGGCGAGCTCGAGCTCGAACTCACCCCCCAGGGCACGCTCGCCGAGAAGCTGCGGGCCGGCGGGGCCGGCATCGCCGCCTTCTACACGCGCTCGGGAGTGGGAACGCAGGTCGCCGACGGCGGGCTGCCGCAGAAGTACGACGCCGAGGGGAACGTCCTGCAGGCCTCCTCGCCCAAGGACGTGCGGACGTTCGCGCCGGGCGGGACGGAGGCGGAGTACGTCCTCGAGGAGGCGATCGTGACCGATTTCGCCCTCGTGCACGCACTCAAGGGGGACCGCCACGGGAACCTGGTCTTCAACAAGGCCGCCCGCCAGTTCTCTCCGCCGGCGGCGATGGCCGGCCGGGTCTGCATCGCGCAGGTCGAGGAGCTCGTCGAGGCCGGCGAGATCGATCCTGACGCCGTCCACCTGCCCGGCGTCTACGTGCACCGGATCGTCGAGGTCGGCACCGGCATCGAAAAACGCATCGAGAAGCGCACCGTGCGCGGCGAAGGAGGTGCCTGACCATGGCGCTCACCCGGGAGCAGATGGCCGCGCGGGCGGCCCTGGAACTGAACGACGGCGACTACGTCAACCTCGGCATCGGCCTGCCGACCCTCGTGCCGAACTACGTGCCGGCGGAGCGCACCGTGGTCCTGCAGTCGGAGAACGGCATCCTCGGCGTCGGCCCGTATCCCACGGAGGACGCCGTTGACCCCGACCTGATCAACGCCGGCAAGGAGACCGTCACGGTCAACCCCGGCGCCTCCTACTTCGATTCCGCGACGAGCTTCGGCATGATCCGCGGCGGCAAGATCGACGCGGCCATCCTGGGGGCCATGCAGGTCTCCGCGGCCGGCGACCTGGCCAACTGGATGATCCCCGGGAAGATGGTCAAGGGCCCCGGCGGGGCGATGGACCTGGTCCACGGCGCCGCGCGCGTCATCGTCCTGATGGAGCACGTGGCCAAGGACGGCAGTCCGAAGATCGTCCAGGAATGCTCGCTGCCGCTCACGGGCAAAGGAGTGGTCCACCGGATCATCACCGACCTGGCGGTGATCGACGTGACCGGGGACGGCCTCGTCCTCGTCGAGACCGCGCCGGGCGTGGGCGTCGACGACGTCGTCGCGGCGACGGGCGCGCCGCTCGCCGTCCGCTGACCGCGCCAGCCGGACTCCGGCGTCGTACCCCCGCCCGTTTCCCCGGACCCTCCGGGGGAACGGGCGACACGCGTCCCCGCCTGAGCCGCCGCCAGCCGCGCCCCCGTTAGAGTGCTCAGTGCCGGTGCCGTACCTTCCCCCAGCCAAAGCCCCGCGCCCACGGCCGACGACCGGCGGCCTGAGCGGGCGGAACCGCCATGATCAGATTTGAGCACGTCACCAAGGTCTACGACCGCACTTCGCGCCCCGCGTTGGACGGAATCGACCTCGAAGTCAACCGGGGGGACTTCGCGTTCCTCGTCGGCCCGTCGGGCTCGGGCAAGTCGACCTTCCTGCGGCTCGTGCTGCGCGAGGACCGCGCCTCCTCGGGCTCCGTCCACGTGGCCGGGCAGAACGTGGCCCGCATCCCCTCGTGGCGCGTCCCGCGCCTGCGGCGCGGCATCGGCGTTGTCTTCCAGGACTTCCGCCTGCTGCCCAACAAGGACGTGTTCGGCAACGTGGCGTTCGCGATGCAGGTGATCGGCAAGAGCCGCGGAATGATCCGCGAGACGGTGCCCGACATGCTCAAGATGGTGGGGCTCGAGGGCAAGGAGAAGCGCATGCCCAACGAGCTCTCCGGCGGCGAGCAGCAGCGCGTCGCGATCGCCCGGGCCATCGTCAACCGGCCGGGCATCCTGCTGGCCGACGAGCCGACGGGCAACCTGGACCCGGCGACGAGCGTCGGCATCATGAACGTCCTGGACCGGATCAACCAGAACGGGACCACGGTGGTCATGGCCACGCACGACGACGACATCGTGAACTCAATGCGCCGCCGCGTCATCGAGCTCGAGGCGGGCAAGGTGGTCCGCGACGAGGCGGGCGGCGAGTACACGGCGATGATCCCGGTCATCCGCAAGGACGGCTCCCGCGAGCTGCGGCCCGCGGACCAGGCGATCGCACCCTTCGACACCGAGGAGGACGAGGCGTGAGGCTCGCGTTCATCCTCGGCGAGATCGGCTCCGGCCTGCGCCGCAACCTCTCCATGGTCGTCTCCGTAGTGCTGGTGACCTTCATCTCGCTGTCCTTCGTCGGCGGGGCCGCCCTGCTGCAGCTGCAGATCAACCAGATGAAGGGCTTCTGGTACGACCGCGTGCAGGTCGCCGTGTTCCTGTGCGGCGACGACTTCGGCTCCCAGACCTGCGCCGACGGGGCCGTGACGGACGCCCAGCGCGACGATATCGAGTCGCTCATGAACTCGGCCGCCGTCACGCCCTATATCGACAGCTACGAGCACGAGACCAAGGAACAGGCCCTGGGCCACTTCCGGGAGCAGTTCGAGAACTCGCCGATCGTCGACACCGTCACCGCGGAACAGCTTCCGGAGTCCTTCCGCGTGCGGCTCGTGGACCCGGAGAAGTACGAGGTCATCAACGAGCTGTTCTCCTCGATGCCCGGCGTCGACGTCGTCGTGGACCAGCGGGAGCTGCTCGAGAAGATCTTCTCCATCATGAACATCGCCTCGCTCGTGGCCGTGGGCATCGCCGGCATCATGATCGTCTGCGCGGTCCTCCTGATCGCCACGACCATCCGACTCTCCGCCTTCAGCCGGCGGCGGGAAACCGGGATCATGCGGCTCGTCGGGGCGTCGAAGGCGGTGATCCAGCTGCCGTTCGTCCTCGAAGGCGTCATCGCGGCCCTCATCGGCGCCCTGATGGCCTCCGCGTCGCTGTGGGCCGTCGCCCACTTCCTCATCGACGGCCGCCTGGCGCGCGACTATCCGGACACGGCGTTCATCTCCACGGGGGAGGTCCTCCTCGTGTCGCCGGCCCTGCTTCTGCTGGGCGCGGTCCTGGCTGGTGTATCGTCGATGCTAACCTTGAGGCGCTACCTGAAGGTTTAGCCAGTCCACCCACGATCCCGATCCGTGCTTCCGCGCGGTCCGGGCCCGGAACGAGCGAGAGGATCCACGCGTGGCAGAGTCACCGCGGTGCCCGGTACCCCAGAGGGCCCTCAGCGGTGCGCTCGCGACCCTGCTGGTCCTGGCCCTGGGATCCTCGGGGGCGCATGCCGACGAGCTCGACAACCGCAAGGACAAGATCGAGCAGAACATCGACTCCCTGGAGTCCGATCTCGAGTTCCTGGACGCCGACATCCAGAAGACCGCGGCCGAGCTCAAGTCCTATCAGGCCCAGCTCCCGGCGGCGCAGCAGGCCCTCGCCGAGGCGCAGGGGCGGGTGCAGACGGCGAGCGACGAGGTCGCCGCCCTGGGGCAGCGCGTCGCCGCGGCGCAGCAGACGCGTGACCAGATCAACCGGCAGATCGCGGACGACGCCGACAAGCTCGAGGAGACCCGGAAGATCATCGGGCAGATCGCCACGCAGGCCTACAAGCGCGGCGGCATGTCGAGCAACCTCAGCCTCTTCCTCGAGGCCTCCGCGGACGGGAACCTCGCGAGCGGCATGGACCTCGCGGACCAGGCCCTGCGGAGCCAGAACGCGGCCCTGGACCGCCTCAGCCAGCAGCATGCCACCGACCGCAACGCCCAGGTCCGCCTCGTGGCGGTCGAGGAGGAGATCCGCGGCCTCAAGATCAAGGCGGACGCCGCGCTCGTCAAGGAGCAGGCGGCCCGCGACGAGGCGGCGGAGTCCAAGCGCCACGTCGACTCCCTGATCAGCAAGGCGGAGTCGATCAGCCGCGAGCTGCAGGCCAAGCGCCCCCAGATCCAGGAGCAGATCCAGGCCCACGAGGCGGAGCACGCGCAAGTGCTCGCCGAGATCAAGGAACGGCAGGAACGCCTCAAGCGCGAGGCCGAGGAACGCCGTCGCCGCGAGGCCGAGGCCCGGAAGAAGGCCGAGGCCGAGGCGAAGGCCCGCCAGGAGGCGGCGGACCGTGCGCGCCGCGAGCGCGCCGCCGACGCCGCGAAGAAGCAGCGCGAGGCGGATGCGGCGGCCGCCCGCGCGAAGGACGCACGGGACAAGGAAGCGGCCTCCTCCGGGTCGTCCAGCTCGTGGGGCCTGCGCAGCCCCGCCGCGTCGGGCGGATACATCACCTCGGGCTTCGGCTGGCGGCCGACCCCGGCCGGGACCATCGACTACGGCGGCCGCGGCGGCTACGTGCACGCCGGCGTCGACTGGGGCTTCGGTGGTTCGTGCGGTGCGCCGATCTACGCGGCCGCGGCGGGAGAGGTCTGGTTCGCCTCGCGGTCCGGCAGCTCGGGCAACAAGGTCACCGTCAGCCACGGCGTCGTCAACGGCCACGCGCTCGCGACGAACTACCACCACATGTCCTACTACACGGTCGCGCCGGGCCAGAACGTGAGCCGGGGCCAGGTCATCGGCTACGTGGGCAGCACGGGCAACTCCACGGGATGCCACCTCCACTTCGAGACGATCCTCGACGGCCAGGCCGTGAACCCGCTGGGCCTGCTGTAGCGTAGGATGGTCTCCTGCCATTGGCGTGAACCAATCACCAGCGAAGGAGGTCGCCATGCCCCGTGAGAAGGAACAGAAGGTCGTCGCGACCAACCGCAAGGCGCGGCACGACTACCACGTGCTCGAGACCTACGAGGCCGGTCTGATGCTGACGGGCACGGAGGTCAAGTCGCTGCGCGAAGGCAAGGCCTCGCTGGTGGACGGGTTCGGCCAGTTCTACCGCGACGAGCTGTACATCGAAGCCGTCTACATCCCGGAGTACCTCAACGGGTCCTGGACCAACCACGCGGCACGGCGCCGGCGCAAGCTCCTGCTCCACCGCGAGGAGCTGACCAAGATCGCGCGGAAGATCCAGGAATCCGGCTTCACGATCGTACCCCTGCAGTTGTACTTCAAGGACGGCCGGGCCAAGCTCGAGATCGGCATTGCGAAGGGCAAGAAGGAGTACGACAAGCGGCAGACGCTGCGCGAGAAGCAGGACAACCGCGAGGCCCTGCGCGCCATGCGCGAACGCAACCGCCGCAGCGCCTGAACGGCGCCGTCCGGCGTCCTGGCCGGAGGTGGAATACATCCGGGCGTTCCTGGGTTATAGTGGATGTCCCGCGGTTCGCCGCGGGAACGGTGCGGGCCAGCCCGCGATTTGAGAAGTACATACGGGGATGATCGGTTTCGACGATGTGAGTCGCGACAGGAGAAGCGGGCCGAGGATGCAGAGTTATCTCGGAAACGCCCTCTGCAAACCAATAAGTGCCGAATCTAAGCGCACTGACTTCGCTCTCGCTGCCTAAGCAGCCGGACGGTCCGTCAGCCAGGGATAGCCATCGGCCCTGATCCTGACGTCATTTAGATGGCCACTGCTGGATACCCTCGTCACCGGGGTGTCCGGGACTTTTAGGTGACTGTGCCCAGGGGAGCCCGTGAGGGTCCAGCCGCTTGTTTGCCTGCAGGCTGCTGGGGCAGAGAAACCCCGAGGCAGACTGCGCCCGGAGAAGACCTGGCAACACCACATCGGACGGGGGTTCAATTCCCCCCATCTCCACTTTTCAGCCGCGATGCCGCGGAACCCGGATTGGCCCGGGTTCCGCGGCATCGCGTCGTTAAGACCCTCCTGCACGCCCGGGCGGCGGTGGTGCATACAATGGTTGACGGTGGCCGGTCCGCATCGGCCGCGGTGGACGAATCCGACGACGGAGAGGTTGACGCATGCAGGAGCAGCCTGGGGCGGACTCCCGGCGGGCGCCCGCGGTCGACGCCGCTGGGGCCCTGGCCTTCATCCTTGAGGTCGCCCTGCTGGGCGCGGCCGGATTGTGGGCCATCGAGGTCCTGCCGTTGCCGCCGGTCGTGGCCGTCCTGATCGCCCTGGCGCCGCTCATCGTCTTCTGGGGCCTCTACATGGCGCCCCAGGCCAAGCGCCGCATCGGCTGGCCCGTCCATCCGATGGTCGCCCACGGACTGTTCCTGCTGGGATCGGGGCTGTTGTTCGGCATCGGGCGCGTCTGGCCCGGCGCCGTCATGCTCCTGCTGACGGGAGTCAGCGCCTTCCTGACGTGGCGCCAGCGCGGCCGGCGGGCCGAGGAGGCGCGTGCCCTGCGCGAGGCAGGGGAGTCCAGGCAACGCCGTCCCGGCGGCCGGCGCGCGGCGCGCTGAGGCGCTACTGGACGACTGGCCGCACGGAGCACGACGCCGGTGCCGCGCCCCTGGCGGGCTAGCGTGCGGGGGAGAGCGGGCGCACCCAGATCGCGGCCGCCTGTTCCCCGGTGAAGCCATGGCCGGCCACGTCGAGGGTGTTTCCGGGAACGATCCCGGCCTCGGCACACCGGCGGAGGAAGCCCGGGTCGGCGTCGCTGACGCGGACGACGACAGCGCTGCCCCCGGCATCGGATTGGTCCAGCCGCACGGCGTCGGGCAGGCGCAGCGTGCCGTCGGCCGCGGGGATCGGGTCTCCATGCGGATCCGCCGCCGGATACCCGAGGCGCTCGTCGAGGCGGTCGATGAACCGCCGCGACACCGTGTGCTCCAGGAGCTCTGCCTCTTCGTGGACCTCGTCCCAGCGGTAGCCGAGTTCGCCGACGAGGAACGTCTCCAGGAGGCGGTGCCGGCGCACCACGCCCAAGGCGGCCAGCCGGCCTTCGGGCGTCAGCGTGACGGCGCCGTACGGTGGATGCTCAAGCAGGCCGCGGCCCGCCAGCTTGGACACCATCGTCGTCGCCGAGGCCGGCGCGACGCCGAGGCGGGCGGCGATCGCGCCCGTGGTCACGGGGCGGGGATCCCATTCGCCGAGCCCGTAGACCGCCTTGAGGTAGTCTTCCTCGTTGCTCGAGAGCTTCATGCCACCAGCCTACGCCGCCGCACCGCCTGCGGAACGAGGCCCGTGCGGGGCGCGCCGAGGTACGCGAGGAGGAACATCGAGGCCTGGGACAAGACCACGGCGGCGCTCGTGGAGACGTCGAGGTAGTAGCTGGCGTAGATCCCGACGGCAGCCGAGACGACCCCGAGGGCCGCCGCGGTCGCGAGCATGCGTCCGAAGCGGCGGGTCAGCAGGAACGCGGTCGCCCCCGGGATGATGAGCATCGCGACGACCAGGATGATGCCCATGGCCTGCAGGCTCGTGACGACCGTCAAGGCGAGCAGCCCGAGCAGGACGGCGTTGAGGATGCGGGCGTTGAGGCCGATGGCGTGCGCGTGGACGGGGTCGAAGGCGAGGAGCGTGAAGTCCTTGCGCAGCAGGAGGACGACGCCGAGGGTCAGGGCACCGAGGCCGACCACTTGCGCGACCTCGGCAGGGCCGGCGCCCAGGACGTTGCCGAAGAGGATGTGCCCCAGGTCGACCTGGCTCGGCGTCCGGGAGATGATGCCGAGGCCGAGCGCGAACAGCGCCGTGAAGACGACGCCGATCGCGGTGTCGGCCTTGAGCCGGGTCGTGGAGCGGAGGCCGCCGATCAGGTAGACGGCCCCGAGCCCGAACGCGAGGGCCCCGATGGCGAAGGGGATCCCGAGGATGTAGGACAGCGCCACGCCGGGCAGGACGGCATGGGAGATCGCGTCGCCCATGAGTGCCCATCCCATGAGCACGAGCCAGCAGGAGAGGACGGAGCAGACGAGTGCGGCGGCGAGGGTGACGGTGAAGGCGTTGGCCATGAAACCGTAGCCGAAGGGTTCGGCGAGCCATTCGAGGGGGCTCATGCGCCGGCCTCCTCGTGACTCGTGCCGAAGGCCTGGGCGAGGTTGGCCTCGGTCAGCACCTCGGAGGGCGCCCCGGTGGCGAGCACCCGGCGGTGCAGGAGCAGCGCGCTCGTGCACAGCGACGGGACGCCGGCCAGGTCGTGCGTCGAGATGAGGATCGTCCGTCCCTCGGCGCGCAGCTCCTCCAGCACGGCGGAGATCATGCGCTCGGAGACGCGGTCGACGCCGGCGAACGGCTCGTCGAGCAGGAGCAGCCCGGCCTCTTGGGCCAGACCGCGGGCCACGAAGGCCCGCTTGCGCTGCCCGCCGGAGAGCTCGCCGATCTGGCGCCCGGCGAGCCCGGCCAGGTCCACGCGCCCGAGCGCCTCGGCCACGGCCGCCTTGTCCCGTGCGGCCGGCCGCCGGGAGAGACCCATGTGGCCATAGCGGCCCATCATCACGACGTCGTGCACGCTCACGGGGAAGTCCCAGTCCACGGCCTCGGATTGGGGGACGTAGCTGATGCGTCCGGCCTTGCGCGCGGCGCCGGGGCCGCCGCCGAAGAGGCGCACGGTTCCCGACGACGGCGCGACGAGGCCCATGAGGGACTTGAAGAGGGTCGACTTGCCGCTGCCGTTGACGCCGATGAGGCCGCACAGCTCGCCGGCCGGCAGGCGGAAGTCCACGGACTCCAGGGCGGCGACGGTCCCGTAGCGGACGGTCAGTGAGGAGACGTCGATGGCCGGCGGCCCCGGCCGGGGATCACGGGGCATGGTCGAGCCCTTCCAGGATGAGGTCGAGGTCGTGGTTCAGGAGGGTGATGAAGTCGGGGACCGGGCCGTCCGGCCCGGAGAGCGAGTCGACGTAGAGCGGGCCGAGGAGCCGGGCTCCCGTTTCCGCCGCGACGCGTTCCTGGGCGTCCGCGCTCACCGTCGACTCGCAGTAGACCGCGGGGACCCGGTGTTCCTTCACGAAGGCGATCTGCTCCCGGATCTGCCGGGGGGTCCCCTCGGCGTCGGAGTTCACGGGCCAGAGGAAATGCTCGCGCAGGCCCAGATCGCGCGCGAGGTAGGAGAACGCGCCTTCGCAGCTGACGAGCGCGGCTCCGGGGTTGGCCCGCAGGCCCTCCCGGACCCGTTCCTCGAGCCCGCGCAGTTCCCCGCGCAGCCGGTCGGCGCGGGCGGCGAAGTAGGCCGCGTCGTCCGGGCTGAGCTCCGCGAGCGCCCGCTCGGCGTTGTCGACGTAGGTCCTGGCCTGGACGGGGGACATCCAGGCGTGGGGGTTGGGACGGCCCTCGTAGGCGCCGAGGGCGATGTCGACGGGCTCGATCCCCTCGGAGAGGACGGCGTGGGGGACGTCGAGGCCGCGGACGAAGCGTTCGAACCAGCGCTCGAGCCCCAGCCCGTTGTCGAGGACGAGGTCGGCCTCGTGGATCCGGACCAGGTCCGAGGGCGTCGGCTCGTAGCCGTGGATCTCCGCGCCCGGCTTGGTGATGGAGACGACCTCGACCCGGTCGCCTCCCACGCGGCCGACGAGGTCGGCCAGGACGCTGAACGTGGTCAGCACGACGGGCCGGGAGCCGTCTCCGCCCCCCGCCGCGGGGGCGGTGCATCCCGCGAGGGCGGCCAGAAGGGCCAGTACGACGACGGCCGCGCCGCACCGGGGTCCGCGTCCGGGTCCGCGCCGACCCGCCACCCAATTTTTAGCCATGCCTAAATATGGCATCCCGCCGTGCGGCTTGGCAATTCGCGCCGGCAGGGGAGCGGCGGCGGGCGTGACGGGGGGCTCAGCCGCGTGCGAAGACGTCCAGCACCGGGTCGTGGAGCAGGCCGTTGGTGGCGAGCGCGTTGCCGCCGAAGCATCCGTCCTCGCCCTCGAGCGAGGTGAAGCGGCCGCCGGCCTCCGTCACGATCGGGACGAGGGCCGCCATGTCGTAGAGGTTCAGCTCGGGCTCGCACGCGATGTCGACGGCCCCCTCGGCGACGAGGCAATAGGACCAGAAGTCCCCGTAGGCGCGCGTGCGCCAGACCGAGTCGTGCAGCTGCAGCATGTTCTCGAGCTGCCCGCGCTCCCGCCAGCCACCGAGGCTCGAATAGGACAGCGACGCGTCCCCGAGCGCGGAGACCTGGGAGACGCCGAGCCGGCTCGCGGCGGCCAGGGACTTGCCGGTGTAGGCGCCCATCGCCTCGGCGGCCCACCAGCGGCGGCCGAGCGCCGGCGCGGAGACGACGCCCACGACGGGGCGGCCCTCGTCCACGAGGGCGATGAGCGTGGCCCAGACGGGGACGCCCCGGACGAAGTTCTTCGTCCCATCGATCGGATCGATGACCCAGCGGCGCGCACCGTGGCCGCTGCTGCCGAACTCCTCGCCGAGCACGGCGTCCCGCGGACGCGACCGGGCGAGCTGTCCGCGGATGGCCTCCTCGGCGGCCTTGTCCGCGTCGGAAACGGGCGTCAGGTCGGGCTTCGTCTCCACCACGAGGTCCTGCGCCTTGAAGCGGGACAGGGTCAGGGAGTCCACCGAATCGGCGATGACGTGCGCCAGGCGCAGGTCGTCGTTGTAGTTCATCACGTCGCGGGTCATGGGTTCCAAGCTACCCCAGCGGCACCGCGGCTAGACGCTCCCGAGCTCCTTCGTGTCGGCGGCGTCCTCCGAGCCCAGAAGGCGCCGGAAGGAGGCCAGCCGGGCGGCCCCCTGGGCTCCGGCGCGGCCCTCGGCGACCCACGCATCGAGGGCGCAGCCCGGTTCGCCCTCGGCGTGGGAGCACCCGCGGGGGCAGGCGGTCGCGGCGGGCTCGAGGTCGTCGAACGCGCCGAGGATGTTCCCGGGCTCCACGAGGGCCAGGCCGAAGGACCGGATGCCCGGCGTGTCGATGATCCAGGTCCCGGCGGGGGCGTCCTGGACCCGGAGCGCGAGCGCCGAGGAGGAGGTGTGCCGCCCGCGGCCCGTGACCGCGTTGACGCCGCCCGTGGCCCGTTCGGCCCCCGTCAGGGCGTTGACGAGGGTGGACTTGCCGACGCCCGAGTGCCCGATCACCACGCTGACCTGTCCGGCCAGGAGCCCGGAGAGCTCCTCGACGGCGGCCGCGTCGAGCCGTGCGGAGGCGCCGTCGGCGCTGCGTGCGTCGATGCCGTCGGCGGACGCCGAGGCGCTGCGGCTGACGACGATGTCGAGGTCGAGGTGGCGGTAGTTCTCCAGGAGCGGGCCGGGGTCGCGGACGTCGGCCTTGGTGACGCACAGGACCGGGTGGATTCCGGCGTCGTACGCGGCAACCAGGGCGCGGTCGATGAATCCCGTGCGCGGCTCGGGATTGGCGGCCGCGACGACGACGACGAGCTGGTCCGCGTTGGCGACCACGACGCGTTCCACCGGGTCCGTGTCGTCCGCGCTGCGCCGCAACACCGTGCTGCGGTCCTGGATCCGCACGAGCCGGGCGAGGGAGTCGGGGGCCCCGCTCGTGTCGCCCACGAGGCCCACGAAGTCCCCGGGGACCACGGGGGAGCGGCGCAGCTCGCGGGCGCGGGCGGCGACGACGAGGCGTTCCCGCGGCGTGTCCTCGTCGAGGATCGCCGTGTAGCGGCCGCGGTCGACCGTCACGATCCGGCCCGTGACGGCGTCCTCGTGCGCCGGACGGTCCTTGGTCCGGGGGCGGCTGCCCTTCTTGTTCGGGCGGACGCGGACGTCCGATTCGTCCCAGGCGGAGAAGTCCCGGCCCACGGCTCAGTCCCGCGCCGTGGCGGCCAGGTCCGCCCAGAGCCCGGGGAACTCCGGCATGGTCTTGGACGTCGTGCCGATGTCCTCGACCCTGACGCCCGGCACGCGCAGGCCGATGACGGCGCCCGCCGTGGCCATGCGGTGGTCCGCGTAGCTGCGGACCACGGTCCCCGTCAGGGGCCGAGGCCGGACGACGATCCCGTCGGCCGTCTCCTCGGCGTCCCCGCCCAGCCGGTTGATCTCGGCGACGAGGGCGGCCAGTCGGTCGGTCTCGTGCCCGCGTAGGTGCGCGATCCCGCTCAAGCGCGACGGGGACTCGGCGAGCGCGCAGAGCGCCGCGACCGTGGGGGCCAGCTCCGAGGCGTCCGCGAGGTCGATGCCGGCGATGCTGCCGCTGCCCGTCACCGTCAGCGTCCCGCCGTCGTACTCCACCGTGGCGCCCATGCGCTCGAGGATGTCCCGCCAGAGGTCGCCGACCTGGGTGGTCTCCGCGGGCCAGCCCGGGATCCGCACCGTGCCCCCCGTGGCCAGCGCGGCCGCCAGGAACGGGCCGGCGTTGGAGAGGTCCTGCTCGATGACGACGTCGAACGCCCGGATCGTGCCCGGGGAGACGACCCAGTGGTCCGGGACGGAATCGTCGACCTCGACGCCCGCGCCACGCAGGACCTCGATGGTCATGCGGATGTGGTCCAGGCTCGGCACGGGCTTGCCGACGTGCTCGAGGTGGAGGCCTTCCTCGAACCGCGCGCCCACGAGCAGCAGGGCGGAGACGAACTGGGAGGAACCGCTCGCGTCGATGACGAGGCGTCCCCCCGGGACGCGGCCGCCGCCCTCCACCGTGAACGGCAGGGAGCCGGACCCGGCGTCGTCGACCTGGATCCCGAGCTGGCGGAGCGCCTCCACGACCGGTCCCATGGGACGCGCGCGGGCGTGCGGGTCGCCGTCGAAGGAGGTGCGTCCGGGAACGAGCGCCGCGACGGGAGGGACGAAGCGCATGACCGTCCCCGCGAGGCCGCAGTCCACGGCGCGGTCCGGGACCGTCCCCCCGATGGGCTCCACGACGAGGTCGGGGCCGAAGCGCCCCTCGCCCGGCACGCGCCGGATCCGTGCGCCCAGCGCCTCGAGCGCGGCGATCATGAGCTCCGAGTCGCGCGAGAAGAGCGGGGAACGCAGCCGGCTCGGCCCGTCCGCGACGGCCGCGAGGACCAGGTAGCGGTTGGTCAGGGACTTCGACGCGGGGACCTGGACGACGGCGTCCACGGGGCCCGTGACGTGGGGAGCCGGCCAGGGTGCGGGGGAGGAGGCGGTGCTGCTCATGGGGACGGCGTTAGTGCCCGATCACCGACTCGGCGGACTTGCGGGCATCCGCGGCCGTGCGCTTGACGGCGCGGCCGAGCTCCTTGTTGGTGCGGTGCAGCTGCTTGCGCGCATCGGCCGTGAGGTGCTGGGCGCGCCAGGCGATCGACGGCTGCCCGGCCGTGTCGACGCTCGCGAGCAGGACGCCGCCCGCGAGGGAGGCGTTCTTCAGGCGGTCCCCGGTGCGGTGCGGCGAGGAGCCGTCGACCGAGGCGAGGAGGGAGGAGCCGACGAGGAGCGATGCGGAGAGGCGCGGGAACCGGCCGAGGGCGAACAGCACGCCGGCGATGACCTGCACGCCGCCGATGACGCGGGCCACGAGCGCGGGCTTCTCGGCGGCCTCGCGCAGCTGCGGCAGGACAGCCGAAGCGCGGCGCAGCGTGGGACGCAGCTGCTCTCCGGCCTCCTCGGGCTTGCGCAGGCGTTCGACGCCGGACCAGATGAAGCTTGAAGCCAGCAGGGGGCGGGCGATCGCACGCACGGGAGACATGGGTTCCTCCGGATCATCGGTTGCGGTTGGCTGCCCCTAGTCTTGCACTTTTTGGGCGCGAGATGGATTCGCGCCGGGAATAGGTCCGCGTCGTCCGGCGTTCTCCTGAAGGGACGGCCGTGGGCCGTGTCCCGCTTCGAGGGCCGGGCACGCCGCGGCCCGGCGGCACGGGAAGGGGAACGCATGGCGGCACCGGTGATCGAGGCACCGCGGACGGGTCTGGAGGGGCCGCGCGTAGACTGGGCAGCGATGAGCGAGACCAGCGAGACCACAGACACCATGCCCGACGGCGTGGAGACCGACGCCCAGCGGCGTGCGCGGTTCGAGGCCGACGCGCTGCAGTACGTGGACCAGCTGTATTCGGCCGCCATGCGCATGGCGCGCAACCCCAGCGACGCCGAGGACCTGGTCCAGGAGGCCTACACGAAGGCGTACTCGGCGTTCCACCAGTACAAGCCGGGCACCAACCTCAAGGCCTGGCTCTACCGCATCCTGACGAACACCTACATCAACCTCTACCGCAAGAGGCAGCGTGAACCGCTGCGCTCCAGTACGGACCAGGTCGAGGACTGGCAGATGGCGCAGGCGGCCGAGCACACCCCCGGTGGGCTGAAGTCGGCCGAGGCCGAGGCGCTGGACCACTTGCCCGACTCGGACGTGAAGGACGCGCTCCAGGCCATCCCGGAGGAGTTCCGGCTCGCCGTGTACTTCGCCGACGTGGAGGGGTTCTCCTACAAGGAAGTCGCGGGAATCCTGGGCATCCCGATGGGCACCGTGATGTCCCGGCTGCACCGCGGCAGGAAGCAGCTGCGCGAGCTGCTGGCGGACTACGCGGCGGAGCGCGGCATGGGGATCGAGACGACAAGGACGAGCGGCCGGCGCGCCGCGGGGCAGGAGAAGAAGTAATGGGCGACTGTCATTCGCTGGGCGACTGCGACGACAACCGCATCGTCAGGCTGTACGAGTACCTCGACGGCGCGCTGTCGCTCAAGGACCTGAACGAGGTCAAGGACCATCTGGAGCACTGCGACGAGTGCGCCAAGGAATACGACCTCGAGTGCATCATCCGCTCCGTCGTGCGGCGCAGCTGCCAGGAGGCGGCGCCGGAGGCGCTCAAGGGGCGGATCATGGCCCGGATCAGCGAGATCCGGATCGAGGTCGGCCACGGCTGATCCGGAACGACGCCGATCTTCTCCGGCGCGTCGTCGACGGCGCGGCCCCCAGGACGCAGCGGAGGCCCGCACCCGGATGGGTGCGGGCCTCCGCCGTTTCCTCAGCTACCGCTCAGGTGTTGGGGCGCTTACCGTGGTTCGCTCCGCCACGCTTACGGTCACGGCGCTTACGTGCACGCTTGCTCATGGTGACTCCTAACGTCGATCCGTACAGGGACTGCGTACCAGTCTCCCACATCGCCCCGGCCCCTCCTAACCAGGCGGGGCCGTGTTCGACTCGCGCCGCAGGACCGAGCGCATGGAGGCCAGGGCCTGGTCCAGGACGGTGCGGACGGTCTCCGCGGCGACCTCGTCGAGCGCCTCCCGCCCGGCCCGCCGCACGAGGACCCTGGCCTCGGTCCGGAAGTCGTCGACAAGCCGCTCGAGTTCGCGCGCGGCCGTCTGGAAGTCGCCGGCGGCGGGGGAGCCGTGGCGCGTCCGCCGCTCGCGCGCGGAGGCGGGAGTGGAGCGGGCCCTGCCCCTGGCCTCCTCGGCGGAGGCCGCCAGGTCCGCGCGCAGTCCCCGCATCGACTGGCGCAACTCGTCGCGCAGGGTATCGGCGAGCTCGCGGACCGTGGCGGAGATGTCGGCCTCGATCCCGTGCAGTTCGTCCCCGCGCTCGGCGAGCTCCCGGCGGCCGGCGGCCGTGATGCCGTAGATGGTCCGCCGCCCGTCGGGCACCGTCGCGACCAGCCCCTCCTGTTCGAGCTTGGCGAGGCGTGGATATACGGTGCCCGCGCTGGGCTTGTAGGTTCCGCCGAAGCGGTCCTCCAGGGCGCGGATGAGCTCGTAGCCGTGCATGTCGCCGTCGGCGAGGAGCGAGAGGAGGTAGAGGCGGAGCGCTCCGTGGGCGAAGACGGCCATGCCTAGCCCGCCGCCGTCGCCTCGTCGCGGTGGAACACCGCCAGCGCACCCGAGACCGTCGTCGCGGTGAGCTTGAGCGCGCCGCCCGACGGGCCGAGGTGCGTGTCGACCTTCTCGGCCAGGCCCGTGAAGCGCTGCTCGCCGACGGTGATGGAGCCGCTCGTGGAACGGGCGGAGACGTGCACGCCGCTCGCCGCCGGGACGCGCACTGTCACGTCGCCGCTCACGGCGGAGACGCCGACGCTGCGCGGTTCCCCGAGCAGGTCGACGGCGACGTCGCCGCTCACCGTCTTGGCCCGCACATGCTCGAGCCAGCCGGAGGCCGTGACCTCGCCGGAGACGCTCTCGGCGGTCAGCGGTCCGCTGTGGTGGCGCACGATCACCTCGCCGCTCACGGTCGCGGCGCGGAGCCGCCCCTGTGTGTCGTCGGCCATCATGGAGCCCGAGACCGTCTTGAGCTCGACGTCGGCGTCGACCCCGCAGACGAGGCCGTCGCCGTCGACCGTGGCGGCACGGACCGGGACGCCGGCGGGGACGGCGATGCTCAGCACGGCCTCGTGGCGCGCCCCGCCGCGACGGCCGATGCCGCGGATGAGCACGCCGACCGATCCGAGGGGGCCGTCGTCGCGATGGCGCAGCTTGAGTCGTCCGCCGCGCAGCTCCAGGGTCAGGGGCGGGCCGTGGACGGCGGAGACCTCGACGCGGACGACGGGCTCCTGGTGGACGATGACGTCGATGCGTCCGCCGACGATGCCGGCATCGAGGGACTGCACTCCCTCGATCTCGAGCGTCTGCGGGCCCTCGACGGACCAGTCGCCGTCCCGTGGCGTGGATGATTCCATGGGTTCCTCCAGCTGGATTCGGTGCGATGCGTTATATCGCGTTGTCATTCACGATATATCGCGATACCGCGACGCGCAAGGCCCGGACGGAAGCCGTCCGGGCCTTGAGTGGTGCCGTCGGGTCGCGGCGGGCAGCGCGGCGGGGCGCGGCCGCGTGCTGGTCAGGCGGACGGCTCCGGGAGTCCGAGCCACGTGTACCAGCCACGGTGGAGGACGAGCCACGCCATGAGGCCGTGTCCCGCTTGGCCGGGCAGCCCGTCGTTGGCCGCCAGATCCGTGCGCCACTGCTCGTGGTTCTGCAGCGGGGTGAACGTGTCCACGTAGGCGTGGCGGCGGCGGTTCGCCACGTCGGCGTAGGCCGCCGACAGTTCGGCCAGGCGCGCGTTGCGTTCGGCGTCGAGGCCCGGAACGGGGCCGACGACCATGGCCTTGATGCTCATCTGGGACGCGGCGTCGAGGATGTTCGCCAGGTTCAGCCGCGACCGCGCGGTGGAGAGGCCGAGGTCCAGATCCGCGTCGGAGAGGCCGATCACGAGGCGGTTCTCGTGCTCCTCGGACAGGCGGCGACCGGCCTCCTCGATCCACCGCTGGGCCAGCGCCTCGGTGCCTTCGCCGGGCGCGGCCAGGGTGTAGCTCTGGACCCGCAGGTTCTCGCCCGTGGTCCGGGCGAGGACGCGGCCGTACCAGCCGAGCGCCCGGGGATCGCCGTGACCGGCCAGGAGCTCGTTGCCGACGGCGGCGATACGGAGTGTGCGTGCTTCCACGAAAGACCTTTCTAGGCGGCTGGATTCAACACTAACAGGGGACCCTACGCCGGAGGGCGGGACGACAGCGCGTCCCGCCCCCCGGCGTCGTACCTTCCGCGTCAGCGGCCGAAGGCCTGCTTGAGCAGCTCGGCCTGCTCCACCTCGTGGCGCTTGTGCGAACCGGTCGAGGTCGCCGCCGAGGCCGAACGCGACGCGAGGCCCAGCCCGGAGTCGAGCTGCGGGGCCAGGTTCAGGCCGATGAACGGCCACGGACCCTGGTTCGCGGGCTCGTCCTGCGCCCAGACGACCTCGGCGTTCGGGTACTTCGCCAGTTCGGCCTTGATCTCCTCGAGCGGCAGCGGGTAGAGCTGCTCGACGCGGACGATCGCCGTGGTCTGGTCCGAGGCCTTCTTCCGCGCGGCCTCGAGGTCGTAGTACAGGCGCCCGGAGACGAGCAGGACGCGCTCGACCTTCTTGGCGTCGAGCGAGCCCGTGTCGCCGATCACCGGGCGGAAGCCGCCCTGCGTGAAGTCGGACACCGAGCAGGCGGCGGCCTTGAGGCGCAGGAGCTGCTTCGGCGTGAAGATCACGAGCGGCTTGCGCGGGCGGGCGTACGCCTGGCGGCGGAGCAGGTGGAAGTGGTTCGCGCCCGTCGACGGGTTGGCCACGACCATGTTCTCCTCGGCACACATCTGCAGGAAGCGCTCGATGCGGGCGGAGGAGTGGTCCGGTCCCTGGCCCTCGTAGCCGTGCGGCAGCATCAGGACGAGCGAGGAGCGCTGCCCCCACTTCTGCTCGGCGGAGGAGATGAACTCGTCGATGACCGTCTGGGCGCCGTTGACGAAGTCTCCGAACTGCGCCTCCCACAACACGAGCGCGTCGGGCCGCTCGACGGAGTAGCCGTACTCGAAGCCCATGGCCGCGTACTCGGAGAGCAGCGAGTCGTAGATCCAGATGTTCGCCTGCTCCTCGGAGAGGTGCTGCAGCGGCATCCACACGGCGCCGTTCGCGCGGTCGTGGAACACCGCGTGGCGCTGGACGAACGTGCCGCGGCGGGAGTCCTGGCCGGCGAGCCGGACCGGGACGCCTTCCATGGACAGCGAGCCGAAGGCCGCGATCTCGGCGAAGCCCCAGTCGATGCCGCCTTCACGCGACATCTGCTCGCGGCGCTCCAGGAGCGCCTTGAGCTTCGGGTGCACCGTGAAGCCCTCGGGGATGTCGACATGCGCGGAGCCGATCCGGGCCAGCGTCTCGGCGCTGATCGCGGTCTCGCTGCGTGACGGCGTGGCCTCGTCGTCGACCTGCGAGGTCGGAAGCTCGAGGTCGTGCACCGAGCGGCCGTCGCTGCTGATCACGGGGATCGGCGAGGTCTGCGCCGCGTGCGTCTCGGAGAAGACGCGCTCGAGGCGCTCCTGGTAGTCGCGCAGGGCCTGGTCCGCCTCGTCCTGCGTGATGTCGCCGCGTCCGACGAGGGCCTCGGTGTAGAGCTTGCGCGTGGACCGCTTGGCCTCGATGAGGTTGTACATCATCGGCTGCGTCATCGAGGGGTCGTCGCCCTCGTTGTGTCCGCGGCGGCGGTAGCAGACCAGGTCGATGACGACGTCCTTGTTGAAGCGCTGGCGGTACTTGAACGCGAACTGCGCGACGCGCACGACGGCCTCGGGGTCGTCCCCGTTGACGTGGAAGACGGGCGCCTGGACCATCTTGGCGACGTCGGTCGAGTAGACGGAGGAGCGCGAGGCGGTGGGCGAGGTCGTGAAGCCGACCTGGTTGTTCACGACGACGTGGATCGTGCCGCCCGTCCGGTAGCCGCGCAGCTGGGAGAGGTTCAGAGTCTCCGCGACGACGCCCTGGCCCGCGAAGGCCGCGTCGCCGTGCACGAGGATCGGCAGGACGTTGAAGGCCTCGCCGTCCTCGCCGAGCCGGTCCTGCTTGGCGCGGACGATGCCCTGGAGCACGGGGTCGACCGCCTCGAGGTGGGAGGGGTTCGCGGCGAGGTAGACCTTGGTCTCGTTGCCGTGCTCGGAGGTGAAGCGCCCTTCGGTGCCGAGGTGGTACTTGACGTCGCCCGAGCCCTGGACGCTGCGCGGGTCCTGCGTGCCCTCGAACTCGCGGAACACCTGCGCGTAGGTCTTGCCGGCGATGTTGGTCAGGACGTTGAGGCGTCCGCGGTGGGCCATGCCGATCGCGACCTCGTCCAGGCCGGCGTCGGCGGCGTCGGAGATGATGCCGTCGAGCAGCGGGATGAGGGACTCGCCGCCTTCGAGGGAGAAGCGCTTCTGGCCCACGAACTTGGTCTGCAGGAACGTCTCGAACGCCTCTGCGGCGTTGAGGGTGCCGAGGATGCGCAGCTGCTCCTCGCGGGTCGGCTTGCTGTACTCGTGCTCGAGCTCGGACTGGAACCACTCGCGCTCGACCGGATCCTGGATGTGCATGTACTCGATGCCGGTGGTGCGGCAGTAGGCATCGCGCAGGACGCCGAGGATCTTGCGCAGCGGAAGGCGGGGCTGGCCGCCGAAGCCGCCCGTGACCCACTCACGGTCCAGGTCCCACAGCGTCAGGCCGTAGGTCTGGATGTCGAGGTCCGGGTGGCGGCGCTGGACGTACTCGAGCGGGTTGGTGTCGGCCATGAGGTGGCCGCGCACGCGGTAGGCGTGGATGAGCTGCTGGATCCGGGCGATCTTGTTGACCTGCAGCTCGACGTCGACCTGGTTGTCGACGACCCAGCGGACCGGCTCGTAGGGGATGCGCAGGGCCTCGAAGATCTCGTCGTAGAAGCCCTGCTCGCCGAGCAGGAGGGACTCGACGAGGCGCAGGAACTCGCCCGAGCCGGCGCCCTGGATGACGCGGTGGTCGTAGGTGGAGGTCAGCGTGATGATCTTGCCCACGCCCTGCGAGGCGATGGTCTTCTCGCTCGCACCGCGGAACTCGGCAGGGTACTCGAGGGCGCCCACGCCGACGATCGTGGCCTGGCCCTTGGACAGGCGCGGGACCGAGTGCACGGTGCCGATGCCACCGGGGTTGGTCAGCGAGACCGTCGTGCCGGCGTAGTCGTCCGCGGTGAGCTTGCCGTTGCGGGCGCGGCGGATGAGGTCCTCGTAGGTGTTCCAGAACTCCGAGAAGTTCATGGTCTCGGCCTTCTTGATGTTCGGGACCACGAGGAGGCGCGAGCCGTCGGGCTTGGGCATGTCGATCGCGATGCCGAAGTTCACGTGCGCCGGCTGAACGGCCACCGGCTTGCCGTCGACGACCTGGTAGGTGACGTTCTGCGAGGGGAAGAGCTTGAGGGCGCGGACCACGGCGAAGCCGATGAGGTGGGTGAAGGAGACCTTGCCGCCGCGGGCGCGCTTCAGGTGGCTGTTGATGACGATCCGGTTGTCGATCAGGGCCTTGGCGGGGACGGCGCGCACCGTCGTCGCGGTCGGGACCTCCAGGCTCTGCTCCATGTTGGTGGCGATCGCCTTGGCGGGGCCGCGCAACGGGGAGACCTTGTCCTCTTCGGCCGTGTCCTGGGACGATGCGGACTTGGGCAGCTCGGCCGGGATGGGCTGGGTCTTGGGGGCCGGCTTGGCGGGGGACTTGGTCTTGTCCTTCTCGGGGTCCGCCGGGACCCGCTCGCTGGAGGTCCCGGTGGAGGACTCGGAGGAGGAGCCGGCCGTCGTGCCGGTCGTGTCGACCACGCGGGCGTGCGTGGCCGGGCGCGGAGCGGCCGGGGTCGCCGGTTCCCTGCCGGGCCGCGCCGGGGCGGACGACGCCGGGGCCGCCGCGGGCGCGCCGTTGGAGCCCGTGCCGCTGCCGTCCTGGGAGAACGACTCGAAGATGTCCCACCACTTCTTGTCGACGGATTCCTTGTCCCGCAGGAACTGCTGGTACAGCTCGTCGACGAGCCACTCGTTCCCTCCGAATTCCTCGGTCAAACGGTGGTGCGGTTGCTCTGGCACGGTGATACGCCTCTTCCTTGGTTGCCTCGCCGCGGTGCTGTGCAGCCAGTGCTGGACGTCTGCGACGACATAGTCCTCGACCTGCGGCCAGTCTAATGACTTTCGGCGCGCCGTTGCGAATCACCGCGCGGCCGTCGGGCGGGTGTGAAGCACGGCACGTCCCCGGCACGGCGCGGGGCGCCGTGGTCGCGGTGACGACGCGGCAAACGCGCCGCGAACGCGGGATGAACGGGCCTGGGCCGTGCGGCTCGGGCCCGTGGTTCTGTAGACTGGAGCCCTTATGGACAGTCACTCACCGTGCCGGCCCGTCGCGTACGCGCGCAGCGCCGGCATTTCCACGCCCAGCCTTCCCGATGCCGCCGACTCCTCGGAGCCTTCTAGACGCGGCTTGACCCTTGCCGGGGGACCGTGGTCCCCGCGCCCAGTTCCTGCCACCGGGGCGGTGGCGCGCTAGATGGAATGGTTGTTCCTGGCCTTCGGCGTCCTGCTGATCCTCGGAACCGGGTTCTTCGTCGCCGTCGAGTTCTCCCTCGTCGCCCTTGACCAGACCACGGTGCAGCGCGCCGTGGACGCGGGCGACAAGAAGGCGGCGACCCTCATGAAGTGCCTCAAGTCGCTGTCGACCCAGTTGTCCTCGTGCCAGCTGGGCATCACCCTGACGACGCTCCTGACGGGCTACGTCATGGAGCCCTCCGTCGGCCGGCTGCTGACCCCCGTCCTCGAGGGCGCCGGCCTCGGCGAGGCCTCGGCCCCCATATCGCTCATCGTCGCGATGGTCCTGGCCACGCTCTTCTCGATGGTCATCGGCGAGCTCATCCCCAAGAACCTCGCGATTGCCGAGGCGTTCGCCGTGGGGCGGATCCTCGCCCGGCCGCAGCTCGTCTTCACGGCGGTCTTCAAGCCGGCCATCGTCGTCCTGAACGGGTTCTCCAACCGGGTCCTGCACCTCTTCGGCCTCGAGGCGAAGGAGGAGATCTCGGGCGCGCGCAGCCCGGCCGAGCTCGCCTCCCTCGTCCGCCGTTCGGCCGACATGGGCACCTTGGACCGCGACACGGCGAACTTCCTGGCCCGGACCCTGCGCTTCTCCGACCGCTCGGCGGCCGACGTGATGACGCCGCGCATCCGGATGGAGACGGTGCGCTCCGACGAGCCGATCCCGGCCATCATCGAGACGGCGCGGCGCACGGGGTACTCCCGCTTCCCCGTCATCGGCGAGTCCGCCGACGACGTCCTCGGCGTCTGCCACGTCAAGAAGGCGGTGGCCGTGCCGCGCGACCGCCGCGGCGAACTCGTGGCTGCGAACATCATGACGGAGATCATCTCCGTCCCGGAGACCGTCCACCTGAACTCCCTGATCTCGGAGCTGCGCGAGGCGAACCTCCAGGTCGCCATGGTGCTCGACGAGTACGGCGGCACGGCGGGCATGGTCACGCTCGAGGACCTCGTCGAGGAGATCGTCGGCGAGGTCTCTGACGAGCACGACCGCGTCAAGCCCGGCGTGCTGCAGTCCGCCACGGGCATCTGGTACTTCCCGGGGCTGCTCAGGCCGGACGAGGTGACCGAGCAGGTCCCGGGCATCGAGGTGCCCGACGACGCGGCCTACGAGACCGTCGGCGGCTACATCATGAGCGAGCTCGGGCGCATTCCGTCCGTGGGCGACGCGGTCGAGGCCGGCCACGGACGGCTCGTCGTGGAGGCCATGGACGCGCGCCGGGTCGAACGGGTGAGCTTCAGGCCCGCCGAACCCGCGGTGCAGGAGGAGGGGCGATGAACGACTGGGCTGGAATCTTCTGGCTGGTGGTCCTGCTCATCGGCAACGCCTTCTTCGTCGGCGCCGAGTTCGCCGTGATGACGGCCCGACGCAGCCAGATCGAGCCGCTGGCCGAGCAGGGCAGGGCATCGGCGCGGACCGCGTTGCGCGCCATGGAGAACGTCTCGCTCATGCTGGCCGTCTGCCAGCTGGGCATCACGGTCTGCTCGCTGTTGATCCTCAACGTGGCCGAGCCGGCGATCCACCACCTCTTCGCCGCGCCCCTGGAGGCGCTGGGCCTGCCGCACGAGGCCGCCGACACCGCGGCCTTCATCCTCGCGCTGATGATCGTGACGTTCCTGCACGTGACCTTCGGCGAGATGGTCCCCAAGAACATCTCCGTGAGCGTGGCCGACAAGGCCGTCCTGGTCCTTGCGCCGCCGCTGCTCTGGCTGTCCAAGGTGGTCTACCCCGTCGTGGTGGTCCTGAACTGGATCGCGAACCACGCCCTCCGCTTGATGAAGGTGGAGCCGAAGGACGAGGTGACCTCCTCGTTCACCCTCGAGGAAGTCCAGAGCATCGTGGAGGAGTCCACGCGGCACGGCCTCGTCGAGGACGAGTCGGGCCTGTTGTCCGGGGCGCTCGAGTTCTCCGACTACACGGCGGAGAAGATCATGGTCCCCGTGGGGCAGCTCATCTCGCTGCCCTCGACCACCACCCCGGCCACGTTCGAACGCGCGGTCGGCCGGACGGGGTTCTCCCGGTTCGTCATGCTCGACGACGAGGGCGAACTCAGCGGCTACCTGCACCTCAAGGACGTCATGGGCATTCCCCAGGCGCGCTACGAGGACCCGATTCCGGTCACCCGCCTGCGCAGCCTGGCGAACCTGCGCCCGGAGGACGAGGTCGAGGACGCGCTCGCGGTGATGCAGCGGACCGGATCGCATCTGGCCCGCGTCAACGCACCCGACGGAACGACGCTGGGCATCCTGTTCCTCGAGGACGTGCTGGAACAACTCGTCGGCGAGATCCGGGACGCGACGCAGAGCCATGGCATCCGGCGGCTCAACGGCATGGACCATAATGCAAATGAATCTCATTTGAGTTAGAGTGAAGGGGTGTCCTTGACGGGCACCCCTTTACTCTGTGCTGAAAGGCCCCTCCATGCGTCGAACCGCCCTTCCCCTCGCCCTCGCGGCACTTCTCGCCGCGACGGGCTGCGCGTCCGGAGCGGCGGCCCCTGATCCGGAAGCGGATGGGCCGCGGATCGTCGCCTCGACGAGCGTCTACGGGGACATCGCCCGCACCGTCGGGGGAGACGCCGTCGAGGTCGAGTCCATCATCGACCGCATCGCGCAGGACCCGCACTCCTACGAGGCCACGGCCCAGGACAAGCTCGCGCTCTCCAAGGCGGACCTCGTCGTCGCCAACGGGGGAGGCTACGACGCCTTCGCCGACGTGCTGATCAACGACCTGGGTCTCGAGGAGGAGCAGGTGCTGCGCGCCGTCGACTTCTCGGAGGCCGCCCACGCCGAAGAGGACGGCGACCATGACCACGAGGGAGAAGGACACGGGGACGAGGAGCACGCCGAGGAGGACGGCCACGTGCACGCCGCGTACAACGAGCACGTCTGGTACGACGTCCACACCGTCGTCGCGCTGGCCCACGCGGTCGCCGAACGACTCGCCGCCCTGGTGCCGGACGAGGCCGAATCCTTCCGGGCCAACGCCACGGCCTTCGAGGAGTCCCTCGCGCCCGTCGAGGCCAAGCTCACCGAGCTCTCCGCGGCGGCTGACGGACGCGCCTTCGCCATGACCGAGCCCGTGCCCTACTACCTCCTCGTCGAAGCGGGCCTGCGTGATGCCACGCCGGAGGGCTACAGCGCCGCGATCGAGCACGGCGAGGACGTCTCCCCCCTGCTGCAGCGGCACATGCTGGACGTCCTCGAGGACGGGACGGTCGCCGTGCTCGCCTACAACGAGCAGACCTCGAGCGCCCAGACCGAGGCCGTCCGGCAGGCCGCCGAGCGGGCCGGCGTTCCTGTTGTAGAGTTCACCGAGACCATCCCTGACTCGGAGGACTTCGCGTCCTGGATGACGGGCAACATCGAGGCTCTGGAGGCCGCGCTTGCCGGATAGGGCAGCCAGCACGACGCCCGCGGTCCGCCTGCGCGGCGCCGGGCTGACGTTCGGACGCAGGACGCTGTGGGAGGGACTCGACCTCGACATCGCCCCCGGCGAATTCCTCGCCGTGCTCGGCCCCAACGGCTCCGGCAAGACGACCCTCCTGCGCGTGCTGCTGGGGCTGCAGGAGCTGAGCGAGGGCACCGTCGAGGTCTCGGGCCGCCCCGCTACGCGCGGCTCCCGCCTGATCGGCACGATTCCGCAGCAGAAGAACTTCGCCGACGACACGCCGCTGCGGGCGCGCGACCTCGTGGCGCTGGGCCTGGACGGACACCGCTGGGGCGTCCGCCTCGGAGGGCGCAGGGCGATGCAGCGCCGGGTCGACGAGCTCTTGGAACTGGTGGGCGCCACCGGGTACGCGGACCACCCCGTCGGCCAGCTCTCGGGCGGCGAGCAGCAGCGGCTGCGGGCGGCCCAGGCCCTCGCCGACGACCCGCGGCTGCTCCTGTGCGACGAGCCGCTGCTGTCGCTCGACCTGCACCACCAGCAGGCCGTGTCCTCCCTGATCCACCGCCAGGCGTGCGAGCAGGGCAGCGCCGTCGTGTTCGTGACCCACGAGATCAACCCCGTCCTGGACTATGTGGACCGCGTCCTCTACCTCGCGGGAGGCCGCTTCCACGTCGGAACGCCGCGCGAGGTCATGACGTCGGAGGTCCTCAGCGCCCTGTACGGCAGCCCGATCGACGTCTTCCACGCCAACGGGCGGATCATCGTCGCCGGGATTCCCGACGCCGTCGCCCACCACCACGGGGAGGAGGAGCACGATGGACGCTTCTGAGCTGTTGGGGACGATCTTCAGCTTCGAGAACTACGCCGAGCTGCTCCCGCTCGTGCGGAACTCGATCATCGCCGGAGCCGTGCTGGGCCTTGTCGGAGGCCTGATCGGGATCTTCGTCATGATGCGGGACATGGGCTTCGCCGTCCACGGCATCGCCGAGCTGAGCTTCGCCGGGGCGGCCTTCGCGCTGCTCATCGGCGCCAACGTCGTGCTCGGGTCCGTGGTCGGTTCGCTCCTCGCCGCCGTCGTCCTGGGCATCCTGGGCGCCAACGCGCGCGACAGGAACTCGATCATCGGCGTGCTCATGCCCTTCGGGCTCGGGCTCGGCATCCTCTTCCTGTCGCTCTACGAGGGGCGCAGCGCCAACAAGTTCGGGCTGCTGACGGGCCAGATCGTGGCCGTGGACGACGTCCAGCTCGGACTCCTCACCGGGTGCGCCGTGGTCGTCGTCGCGGGGCTGCTGCTGATCTGGCGCCCCCTGACGTTCGTCAGCGCCGATCCCGTGGTGGCGGCGGCGCGCGGCGTGCCCGCGGGACGCCTGTCGGTCGCCTTTATGCTCCTGCTGGGGCTCGCGGTGGCACTGTCCATCCAGGTCGTCGGCGCGCTGCTCGTCCTGAGCCTGCTGATCACCCCTGCCGCCGCCGCCCTGCGCGTGACGGCGCGGCCCGCGTTCACCGTCGCCCTGAGCATCGCCTTCGCCGTGACGAGCGTGGTCGGCGGGATCCTGCTGGCCCTCGCCGGGCGGCTTCCCATCAGCCCCTATGTCACGACGATCTCCTTCCTGATCTACCTGGTCTGCCGGCTCGTCGCGTGGCGGCGTGGCAAGGTCCGCCACCCCCGGGGCGGGGCACGCCGTCCTCAGCCGGAGGCCGTGCGGGCCTGAGCGCTCCCCGGCTCAGTAGGGGGATTCGCCGGGGGAGGAGTAGCCGGAACCGGTCCCACGTGGCGGATCGTCGTCCTCCCAGGCACCCGCGGAGCTGTACTGGCGCCCGTCGTCGCCGCGGCCCGAAAGGCCCCACGGGCCGCCGTACCACGAGGCGGCCGACGGGCCCGGGCGCGCGACATCGTCGTACGCGGGGCGTGCCCGCGCGGCATTGATCCACGGCCCCGCCCTGTAGGCGGCGGTCTCCTCTTCGGCGCCGCGGAAGACCAGCAGTGCCTCCACCTTTCGGTGGAGCCGGGCTATGACGTGCGCTCGGGACTGGGCCTCGCGCACCAGCCGATCCGCGAGCCGCGGTGGCGGATCCTCGGTCTTCAAGAGGTGGAAGGCGAGCTCCACCAGGTCCTGGTCGTCGAGCCCCTCGATCCCAGAGAGGACGATGTCCGGCGGGCGGACCACCGGCGTGTCCTGGAGCATCATGGCCCGCCAGTCGTAGTCCGGGTCCTGGAGCCGCTCACTCAACGCGGGGAGGACCAGCTCCAGGGGCGCCTTCCGCTGGTCGACGGGCATCATCCTCCGCAACCGCGGCCCCATCGCCGTCGCCGTGCGGTCGAGCCGCCGCTCGATCTCCGGCAGCGTGCATCCCTCCCGCACCGAGCGGGCCAGGAGCTCGTAGTCGGCGTCGGTCCACGGCGAGCCGTGGCGTCCGGTCAGTGGTGTCGTGTCCATGGGATCTCCTTGTCCGTTGCCCCCAGCATGTCAGCCGGCGGGGCCGCGGAAGCGTGTTATCCACAGCTTTGGCGGGAGAGTGGGACGGGCCAGGTCGGCGGTCCCGGCCAGTGCGGGTGCCACGGCAGCAGAGACGAAGAAGGGCTAGGCGGAAGCGCTCGTGCCGCAGTCGGGGCACAGCCCGTAGATCTCGACCGTGTGGCTGGGCTCGGTGAAGCCGTGCTCCGCGGCGACGCGCGCGGCCCAGGCCTCGACCGCCGGGGCCTCCACCTCCACGGCCTTGCCGCACGAGCGGCAGACCAGGTGATGGTGGTGGTGCTCGGCGGCGCACCGCCGGTAGGAGGCCTCGCCGTCCACGGCGCGCAGCACGTCCAGCAGTCCGTCATCGGTCATCGACTGGAGGATGCGGTACACGGTGGCGAGGGAGACCTTTTCGCCGCGGTCCTGGAGCCAGCGGTGGAGCTCCTGGGCGGTGACGAAGTCCTCGAGCTCGCCCAGGGCGGATCCCACGGCAAGGCGCTGCCGGGTGACGCGTTGTTCGCCTCCGCGGGCGGGTGCGCCGGTGTCGGCCATGGGGGTCCCTCCTGGGCGGGTTGGGTGCGGTCTCGGGCCGCCGGACCGGGGCCGTCGAGTCGCCCTCCAGCCTACCAGCGCGCCCTCGCGCGGGGCCGCGGCCGCGGCTACTGTGGGAGCATGCGGCTCACCAGACACGGACACTCCTGCGTGCGGTTGGAAGAGGGCGGGCGCGTCCTGGTCATCGACCCCGGTTCGTTCAGCGACCTCCCGGCCGCGCTGGAGGGCGCCGACGCCGTCCTGGTCACCCACGAGCACGCCGACCACATCGATGCCGACGTGGTCCTGGAGTGGCTCGCCGGCGCCGACGGCGTCCTGCTCCACGGACCCTCGCCGGTCGTCGACGCCTTGAGGGGACATCCGCTCGGGCCGGCCGTGGAGCGGCGCCTGCGGACCCTCGGGCCGGGGGAGAGGTTCGAGGCCGCGGGCTTCGACGTGCTGGCCCAGGGTGGGCAGCACGCGCTGATCCACCCCCACATCCCGCTCGTGGCGAACCTGGGCTACGTCGTCGACGGCGTCCTCTACCACCCCGGCGATTCGTTCATCGTCCCCGACGCCCCCGGAATCAGGATCCTGCTGGTGCCACTGCACGCGCCGTGGTCCAAGCTGGCCGAGGTGCTCGACTTCGTCGTCGCGGTGCGTGCCGGGCTTGCGGTCCCGATCCACGACGGCCTCCTGAACGAGCGCGGCCTGGCGCTGGCCGACGCCCACGTCGGCCGGATCGCCGCCCGCTACGGCCTGGGCTTCCGCCGGCTGGAGCCCGGCGAGGTGCTCGAGGTCTAGCCGCCGTCCGGCGCCCCGTCCCAGCGACCGCTTTCGAGGAAGCGGTCGATCATGCCGTCATAGGGGGCGGGGTCGATGCCCTGGCCCGCAAGCCAGGCGGGGTCGCGGTGGGTGCCCCGGTAGCGTTCGGCGCCGTCGCAGAGCAGGGTCACGATGCTCCCGGTGCGGCCCGTGGCGACCATCTCGGCGGCGAGCTGCCAGGCGAGCCAGAGGTTGGTGCCGGTGGAGGGGCCGGCCTCGAGGTGGGCGAAGCGGGCCAGGTGGTTCATCGCGGCCACGGAGGCGCCGTCGGGCACGGTGCGCATCTCGTCGATGACGGAGGGGATGAAGCTCGGTTCCATGCGGGGCCGGCCGATGCCCTCGATCCGGCTGGCCCGCCCGGTCGCGGCGGCGGCGGCCGCGGCGCCCTTCCCGGAGCGCCAGGCGTCCCAGGCGGGCGCGAACGCGGAGCCCTCCGGGTCCGCGACGGCCAGGCGGGTGGGCAGGCGGTGGTAGCGCAGGTAGCGGCCGATGGTCGCGCTCGTGCCGCCGGTCCCGGCTCCGGCCACGATCCATTCCGGGACCGGGTGGGGTTCGCGGGCGAGCTGGCCCAGAAGGGACTCGGCGATGTTGTTGTTCCCGCGCCAGTCGGTGGCCCGTTCGGCGTAGGTGAACTGGTCCATGTAGTGTCCGCCGGAGTCGGCGGCGACGGCCTCGGCGCGGGCGTAGACCTCGGAGGCGTCCTTCACGAGCAGGCAGCGGCCGCCGAAGCGCTCGATCAGGGCGATCTTCTCGGCGCTCGTGCCGCGGGCCATGACGGCGGTGAAGTCCAGGCCGAGCAGCTGGGCGTAGTAGGCCTCGGAGACCGCGGTGCTGCCGCTGGAGGCCTCCACGATCGGCGTGGAATCGGTGATCCACCCGTTGACGAGCCCGTAGAGGAACAGGGAGCGGGCCAGGCGGTGCTTCAGGCTCCCGGTGCGGTGGGTGGACTCGTCCTTGAGGTAGAGCTGCACGCCCCAGTGCCCGGGCAGCGGCAGCCGGTGCAGGTGCGTGTCCGCCGAGCGGTTGTTCTCCGCCTCGATCACCCGCACGGCCTCGTCGACCCACTCACGCCCCCGCAACGAAGCCAGGGGACCAACGGACGCGGGACGGGGCGGCGGCAGGGGACTCTCCACGCAGGACACCCTACCGGGCAGCCGCTACGCTGGCAGGGTGGAGACCTTCATCAGCGCCGCCGGACTCGCCGAACGGCTGGAATCCGGGGAGCGGATCGTGCTGCTCGACGTCCGCTGGGCGCTCGGCGCGCCGGACGGCCGGGCAGCGTTCGCCCAGGGGCACCTGCCCGGCGCCGTGTACGTGGACCTCGAGTCCGAGCTCGCGTCCCACGGCACGCCCGGGGCCGGACGCCATCCGCTGCCGGATCCGGCGGAGTTCGCCCGTGCGGTGCGGCGCTGGGGAGTTCACGACGGCGATGCCCTCGTCGCGTACGACGCCGTCGGCGGGCTCTCGGCGGCCCGCGCCTGGTGGCTCTTGCGCCATGCCGGCTTCACCGACGTCTCCGTCCTCGACGGCGGGCTGCGGGCCTGGACCGAGGCGGGCCGCCCCCTCGAGGCCGGCGCCGTGCGGCCGGAGGCGGGCAACGCGGCCCCGGGATGGGGCGTGATGCCCGTGATCGACATCGACGAGGCCGCTGCCTGGCCGGGCCGCGGGGTCCTCCTCGATGCCCGGGCGGGCGGACGCTACCGGGGAGAGGCCGAGCCCGTCGATCCCCGCCGCGGACACATTCCCGGGGCGCTGAACCTTCCGGCCGCGGAGTGCCTGGACGACGCCGGACGCCTGCTGCCGCGGGACGTGCTGTGCGGGCGCGTGGCCGGGCTCGGGGCCGTGGGCGGTCCCACGGCCGCCTACTGTGGATCCGGCGTCACGGCGGCGTTCCTCGTGGCGGTCCTGGACCATCTCGGCGAAGAGGCGTCCCTGTTTCCCGGTTCCTGGTCACAATGGTCGGCCGATGCCAGGCGCGAGGCGGCCACGGGCACCGAAGGCGGCGCACCGGATCCCCGGGCGCACACCACCGACTGAAAGGCATCCATGAGCACCCTGTTCACGAAGATCATCGACGGCGCGATCCCCGGCCGCTTCGTCTGGAAGGATCCGGACGTCGTCGTCTTCCTCTCGATCGGCCCGCTGACCGATGGACACGCGCTGGTCGTCCCGCGCGAGGAGGTCGACGAGTGGACGGACGCGGAGCCGGAGCTGCTGGACAAGCTGCTGCGCGTGGCCCGGACCGTCGGCCGCGCTCAGAAGCGTGCGTTCTCCTCCCAGCGGGCCGGACTGCTCGTCGCCGGTTTCGAGGTGCCCCACCTGCACGTGCACGTCTGGCCCACGGGCTCCCTCGCCGACTTCGACCTGGCACGCGCGGACGCCAACCCGGATCCCGCGCGACTCGACGCGAACGCGGAGAAGCTCCGCGCGGCGCTCATCGAGGACGGCCACGCGGAGTTCGTCCCGCAGGGTTAGGCGGCCGCCTCGCGCAGTGCCGTGCGGACGCGCTTCTCGGAGACCGAGTGCGCGGTCCCGAGTTCCTGGGCGAACAGGCTCACGCGCAGTTCCTCGATCATCCACTTCACCGCCGCGAGGGCCGCGGGCGTGCGGACGCCGTCCGGGAGCGCGTCGAGGGCGGCGTCGTAGTCGTCCTCGAGCCCCTGGACCGTCAGCATCGCGGGCGTGTCCCGGCCCGCTCCTGAGGCCTCGAGCTTGTCCAGGCGCCGCTCGATCGCGGCGAGGTAGCGCGGCAGGTGGGCCAGCTGGGCGTAGCCGGTGCGGGCCACGAAGCCGGGGAAGACGAGCTGCTGCAGCTGCGTGCGGACGTCCATGAACGCGTTGATGAGCGCCGGTGAGGCGGCCTTCCCGAGGCGCCGCTCGATGCGGCGCGCCGAGGAGAGCACCTTCTCCACGACGGCGGTCACGGAGAACACCGTGTCGATCAGCTCGGCGCGGACCGTTTCGAAGAGCGCGTCGAAGTCCGCGCGCGTGTAGGGCAGCGCGGCCGGGACGAGCTTGTCCACGGCCGCGAAGGTGCAGTCGTCGATGAGCGTGGCGACCGAGCCGTGCGGATTCTGCGTGAAGACGAGCTTCTCCTGGTTGTTCAGGTGGTCCAGGACGTACCGCGCGGGGGACGGGACGCGCAGCAGCAGGAGGCGGATGACGCCCGAGCGGTGCGCCGCGGCCTGCTCCAGCGGGTCCCGGAAGACCGTCAGGTCCACCGAGGCGCCGCGGTCCAGCAGGCCGGGGTACGCCGTGACCTCTTGTCCCATGACGTTCGTCGCGACCTTCACCTCGATCGTGCCGGCGTTGCCGAGGGTCCCGTCCCAGGCCGTCAGGCCGCTCCGTTCCCAGACGGGCGCCGTCCGGCCGCGCCCGGGCACGGGAGCGGCCGAGGGGCCGCCGCGCCCCGGTTCGCGCCCGGCGGGCGCCGCGCCGTGGCGGCCCGGACCGCCGTCGCCGGCCGCTCCCTGGCCCTGCCCGTTCCCGTCCGGGGGCGTCGCGCGGCCGGACGCCGCAGCGGCGCCTCCACGGGACGGCTGCCGCCCGGTGCCGCGGGAGTCCGGGGCGGCCGTGCCCGCCTGCGCCAAGGCCAGCAGCCGGTCGCCGGCACCGCCGAGCGAGGCCGCCAGCGCGCGGCGGTTCTGCTCGGCGAGCCTCTCCTGGAGCAGCGCGAGGTCCTTGGATCGGTCGAGGACCCGCCCCGAGGCGTCGACGACCTCGAAGCCCGGCCGCAGATGCGCCGGGACGGCGTCCCAGTTCCACTGCCCCGGGGGCACCACGTGCCCCTTGAGCCGGCGCAGCGCCAGCTCGAGCGAGGCCTCCAGCGCGTCGACGGCCGGGTCGAAGTCGCTGCCGAGGGCGGCCGCGGCCTGCCGGGCGACATCGGGAGCGGGGACGAAGTTCTTCCGCACGGCCTTGGGGAGGGACTTGATCAGCGCGGTGACGAGCTCGGTGCGCAGCCCGGGGATCTGCCAGCGGAAGCGCTCCGGGTCCAGCTGATTGAGGAAGAGCACGGGAACGCGGACCGTCACGCCGTCGGATTCGCCGGGCGCGGCGCCGGGGTTGAACTCGTAGGAGAGCTCCAGGTCCAGCGAGCCGTGGCGCCAGGTGCGGGGGAAGGCGTCCTGGTCCAGCTCCTCGGCGTCGGCCTGCAGGACGTCCTGCGGATCGAAGTCCAGCAGGGCCGGGTCCTTCTGCCGCGTGCGCTTCCACCAGCGGTCGAAGTGGCGTTCGGAGACCACGCCGGGGCCGATCCGGCGGTCGTAGAAGTCGAACAGGTCCTCGTCGGAGATCCGCAGGTCCCGCCGCCGCATGCGGGTTTCGAGCTCCTCGACGTCCTCGAGCAGCTTGCGGTTGCGCTGGAAGAAGGGGTGGTGCGTCTTCCAATCACCTTCGACGAGCGCATGCCGGATGAAGAGCTCGCGGCTCAGCTCCGGGTCCACGCGGCCGTACTGGATCCTGCGGTGCGGGATGACCGGGACCCCGTAGAGGGTCGCCTTCTCGTACCCCATGACGGAGCCCAGGCGGCGGGACCAGTGCGGTTCGGAGTAGCTGCGCTTGAGCAGCTCCGGCGCGACCTCCTCGACCCAGGCGGGGTCGAAGGCAGCCACGGTCCGGGCCCACAGCCGGCTCGTCTCGACGAGCTCCGCGGCCATGACCCAGTCCGGGGACTTCTTGAACAGCGCCGAGCCGGGGAAGACGGCGAAGCGGGTCCCGCGCGCGCCGGCGTACTCCCGCTTGCGCTCGTCGTAGGACCCGATGTGGCTCAGGAGGCCGGCGAGCAGGCTCGTGTGGATCTGGCGCTCCAGCCCGGCCGGGTCCACGGGACCGGTGCTGAGCGTGATGCCGAGCGGCTTGGCGAGCTGGCGCAGCTGCGCGAACAGGTCCTGCCACTCGCGCACGCGCAGGTAGTTGATGAACTCGTTGCGGCACAGCCGGCGGAAGGCCGAGGAGGAGAGCTCCTTCTGCTGCTCCTGCAGGTAGCGCCAGAGGTTCAGGTAGCCGGAGAAGTCGGACTTCGGATCGGCGAAGCGCCGGTGCAGCTCCTGGGCCCGCTCCCGCTGGCCCGTCTCCTGGGAGGGGCGCTCCCGGGGATCCTGGATCGTCAGGGCGGCGGCGAGGACCATGACCTCCTTGGCGCAGCCTCGCCGGCCCGACTCGACGATCATCCGGCCCAGCCTCACGTCGACGGGAAGCTGGGCGAGCTGGCGTCCGGTCGGCGTGATGCCGGCCCCGCCCGCCGTCGACAACGCCCCGAGCTCGCGCAGGAGGGCCACGCCGTCGGCCACGGCCTTGGAGTCCGGCGGCTCGACGAACGGGAAGCCGGCCACGTCCTGGGGCGAGTCGACGACGCCCATCGCGGCCATCTGCAGGATGACGGCGGCGAGGTTGGTGCGCAGGATCTCCGGATCGGTGAACTCGGGGCGGGAGGCGAAGTCCTCCTCGGAGTAGAGGCGGATCGCGATGCCGTCCGAGACGCGGCCGCAGCGGCCGGAGCGCTGGTTGGCGCTGGCCTGCGAGATCCGCTCGATCGGCAGCCGCTGCACCTTGGTGCGGTGCGAGTAGCGGGAGATGCGGGCCGTCCCGGTGTCGATGACGTACTTGATACCGGGGACGGTGAGCGACGTCTCGGCGACGTTCGTCGCCAGGACGATCCTCCGCGCCCCGCCCGGGTGGAAGACCTTGTGCTGCTCGGCGAGGGACAAGCGGGCGAAGAGGGGCAGGATCTCGGTCCCGGCCAGCCGCCGGCTCGATTGCACGCGCGCCCGCAGGGCCTCGGCGGCGTCGCGGATCTCGCGCTCGCCCGAGAAGAAGACGAGGATGTCGCCGGGAGCCTCGCGGGAGAGCTCGTCGACGGCGTCGCACACGGCGTCGAGGGGGTCGCGGTCCTCCTCGCTGGCGTCCGGGTCGAGCTCGTCGGGGTCCAGGCCCTCGGCCGGGTTCAGTGGGCGGTACCGGATCTCGACGGGGTAGGTGCGGCCCGAGACCTCGACGACGGGTGCGGGGACGACCGCGGGGCCGCCCTCGGGAGGGACGACGGCGCCGTCGTCCCCGGGGGACGCGGGCGCGCCGAAGTGCCGGGCGAAGCGCTCGGGGTCGATCGTCGCCGACGTGATGACGAGCTTGAGCTCCGGGCGGCGGGGGAGCAGCCGCTTGAGGAAGCCGAGGAGGAAGTCGATGTTCAGGCTGCGCTCGTGGGCCTCGTCGATGATGATGGCGTCGTAGCGGCGCAGCATCGGATCGTGCTGGATCTCGGCGAGGAGGATGCCGTCGGTCATGACCTTGACGCGCGTGGAGCGCGAGGTCTGCGCCGTGAAGCGGACCTGGAATCCCACTTCGTCGCCGATCCGGACGCCGAGCTCCTCGGCGAGCCGCTCGGCGACCGTGCGTGCCGCGAGGCGGCGCGGCTGGGTGTGGCCGATGGAGCCGTTCTCGCCGAAGCCGAGCTCGAGGAGCATCTTCGGCAGCTGGGTCGTCTTTCCGGAGCCGGTCTCGCCCGCCACCACGACGACCTGGTGGCCGCGGATGGCCTCCATGATGTCCTCGCGGCGGGAGCTGACGGGCAGGAATTCCGGGTAGGTGATCGTCAAGGCCATGGTGCCCACCAGTCTAGTGGGGCGGGCGCCGCCGTCCGCCCGGCAGCCCCTCCGGCAAGGGGGAGCGGCACTCGTGGACGGCAGCTTGCCCTTGTGGGGCGCCTCACACGATTCGTCTGGAAAGTGGGGTCCTATGGGCGCGGCTTGTCCACGGCGACGTGTCACAGGTGGACATTGTGACGTGAGACATAGGTACCATCTAGTGGTTGGTGTCAAACGACGGTCAAGATCCCGCCGCACTCCCACCCGCAGAACCACCGGCCGCCCGGCCGGGGCCGCGTCCGACGAAGAACGCGCCCGCCGCCCGGACGGATCCATGAAAGGAAACCCATGAAAAGCACCACGTCGGCCAAGCTGGCCGCGTCCCTGATGGCGTCCGCCCTCCTCCTGACCGCCTGCGGCGACGGCGGCAGCGACGCGCCGGGCGCCGAGGGCCCCGTCGAGATCGGGATCGTGCAGTACGTCTCCCACCCGTCCCTCGACGCCGCCGCCGCCGGGTTCAAGCGGGCCCTCGCGGACGCCGGCTACGAGGGCGACGCCGTGGTGTTCGACGAGCAGAACGCCCAGGCGGATGCGGCGACCAACACGTCGATCGCCGGCAAATTCGCCTCCGACGGCAAGGACCTGGTCCTCGCGATCGCCACGCCGAGCGCCCAGGCGGCGGCCCAGGCCATCGTGGACATCCCCGTGCTGTTCACCGCCGTCACCGATCCCGTGTCCGCCGACCTCGTCGACAGCCTCGAGGCACCCGGCTCCAACCTGACCGGAACGAGCGACCTGAACCCGGTCGCCGAGCAGATCGCCCTCATCAGGGAACTGGCGCCGGACGCACAGAGCGTCGGCATCGTCTACTCCTCCGGCGAGACCAACTCGACCGTCCAGGTGGAGCTGGCCAAGGAGGCCGCGGCCGAGCTCGGCCTCGAAGTGAAGGAAGCCGCCATCAGCACCTCGGGCGAGGTGCAGCAGGCCGCGCAGTCGCTCGATGTCGACGCCTTCTACGTGCCGACCGACAACAACGTCGTCTCGGCCCTCGAATCCGTGATCCAGGTCGCCGAGACCCGCAAGGTGCCGATCGTCGCTGGCGAGGGCGATTCGGTCGCCCGTGGCGCCGTCGCCACCTACGGCATCAACTATGAGCAGCTCGGTTACCAGACCGGCGAAATGGCCGTGAAGATCCTCAAGGGCGAGGCCGAGCCGGCCTCGATGGCGGTCGAGACCCAGAGCGACCTCGAGCTCTACGTCAACCCGGGTGCGGCCGAGCGCATGGGCGTGACGCTGCCGGACGGCTTCACCGATCAGGCCGACCACGTCGTCGAGTAGATCCCCCCGACCACCCCAGGGAGCGTCGTCGGAACACCCACCGGCGGCGCTCCCGACCCAAGAGAAAACCCAGGTTCCGCACCATGATCACCGCGGTTGAACTGGGCCTGATCTACGCGATCATGGCCCTCGGGGTCTACCTGACCTTCAAGATCCTCGACTTCCCCGACCTCACGGTCGACGGCAGCTTCACGACCGGGGCCGCCGTCGCCGCCGTCTCCATCATCAACGGCGTGCCGCCCCTGCTCGCGACGGCGATGGCCTTCGGCGCCGGACTCGCGGCCGGCGTCGTCACCGGACTGCTCCACACCAAGGGCAGGATCAACGGGCTGCTCGCCGGCATCCTGACGATGATCGCCCTGTACTCGATCAACCTGCGCATCATGGGCAAGGCGAACCTGCCGCTGCTGCGCGAGGAGACCCTCATCACCCCGCTGCGCGAGGCCGGCCTGCTCGGTGGGATCGTCAGCATCCTGCTCTTCCTGCTCGTGGCCCTCGTCGTGAAGCTCGTCCTCGACTGGTTCCTCCACACCGACGTGGGGCTGGCCATGCAGGCCACGGGCGACAACGAGCAGATGATCCGCAGCTTCGGCGTCAGCACCGACAACCAGAAGATCCTCGGGCTCGCGCTCTCCAACGGCCTCGTCGCCACGTGTGGCGCGTTCATCGCCCAGTACCAGGGCTTCGCCGACATCGGCATGGGCATCGGCCTCATCCTGGCCGGCCTCGCCTCCGTCATCATCGGCCAGGCCATCTTCGGCTCGCGGCTCATCTGGATCGCGACGCTCGCCGTGGTCCTCGGCTCGGTCCTCTACCGCGTCGTCATCCAGCTGGCGCTCCAGGCGGGGCTGCAGCCGAACGACATGAAGCTCATCTCCGCCGTCCTGGTGGTGCTGGCGCTCGTCCTGCCGCAATGGAGCGGCTTCAAGAAGATCGCGGGCCGGATCGGCACGCGCAAGGCCGCGGCCAAGGGAGCGGAGGTCTAGCCATGCTGAAGATCACCAAAGTCAACAAGACGTTCTTCCCGGGAACCGTCAACGAGCGCAAGGCCCTGCGCGGCATCGACCTGGAGCTGGCCACCGGCGAGTTCGTCACCGTCATCGGCTCCAACGGCGCCGGCAAGTCGACCATCCTGAACACCATCTCGGGGAAGCTGCGCCCGGACACCGGAACGGTCCACATCGACGGCACCGACGTCACGCGGCTCGCGGACTACCAGCGCGCCCGCTACATGGGCCGCGTCTTCCAGGATCCGATGGCCGGCAGCGCGCCGACGATGACCATCGAGGAGAACATGGCCATGGCGCTCGGCCGGGGCCGCCGCCGCGGCCTGGCCCTGGGCGTGACCCGGTCCAAGCGCGAGCGGTTCCGCGAGGAGCTCGCCTCGCTCGAGCTGGGCCTCGAGAACCGGCTCAAGACCAAGGTAGGGCTCCTCTCCGGCGGCCAGCGGCAGGCGTTGAGCCTGCTCATGGCCACGTTCAGCGAGCCCAAGATGCTCCTGTTGGACGAGCACACCGCGGCGCTGGATCCGCAGCGCGCCGAGCTCGTCTCCCGGCTCACCGGCGAGATCGTCGAGCGCCACGGGCTGACCACCCTCATGGTCACGCACAACATGGAACAGGCCCTGCGCCTGGGCAGCCGGCTGATCATGATGCACGACGGCCAGATCATCCTGGACCTGGACACGGAGGCCAAGAAGAAGCAGACCGTCCAGGGCCTGCTGCACGAGTTCGAGAAGATCAAGGGCGCCCAGCTCGACGACCGCACGATGCTGCAGTAGCGCGGGCGTCGCGGAGTCCCGACGGCAAGGGGCCGGCCGGCAACGGCCGGCCCCTTGCGTGTGCCTGAGACGGGGAGCGGCCCGGGGCCGGGCTCCCGCCCCACGCCGGTTCAGGGCGCGGGCAGGGGCTCGAAGTACAGTTCCTCGTGGAGCTTGCAGCGCGGGTTGAAGGGGGCCGTGCAATGCGGGCAGGATTCGGCGGCGGTGTACTCGTCGATCCGCAGCGTCCTCCGGCACGCCCCGCACAGCACCGCGGCCTCGTCCCGGTCCGCGGCCGGCCACGTCCGCGTCGGGTGCTGGCCCGGCACCTCGTCGTGGCACCAGCGGCACGGGTAGAACGCGTCGCAGCAGGGGAAGCGGATGGCCACGATGTCGAGCTCGGTCCGGTAGTGCACGCATCGGGTCAGGGAGTCCACGACGGCCCCGAGGACCACTGGACGGCTCACCGGACGCCCCGCGCGGTGAGCGCCTCGCCGAGCTCGTCGGCGTGCTTGAGCGCCACGACGAGGAACGGCACGACGAACGTCGCGGGACCTCCGCGGGCGCCCCGCGCGCGCTGGGCCTCCCGCACGCCGGCCGCGATCCGGGCCAGGACGGGCAGGGTCGTCAGGGTCACGGTGAGCAGGAGCGAGACGCGCTGCGGATCGATGCCGAGCGCCGCCGCGGGCCTCAGCCCGCGCTCGAGCGCGGCCAGCAGGTCCGTGACCCGCGTCGTGAGCACGAGCAGCCCGGCGAGCAGGACCGCCGAGAGGACGCGGGAGGAGTTCGCCACGGCCGCCTCCGCCGGGAGGAAGAGCAGCTGCATGCCCACGGTGATGGCCGCGATCCAGCGCAGGGACCACAACTGGGCCAGGAACACGCGCGGGCCCAGGGCCGCCGCGAGGTGGCCGGCGCACGCGACGCCCCACGCCACTCCCGCCGCCCACCAGGCCGAGGGCAGGAAGGAGAGCGCGAGGACCACGGCGGCCAGTCCGAGGACCTTGGGGCCGGCGGGAATCCGGTGCAGCGGCCCGGGGGTGGAGACGTAGTGGCTCAGCATGCCAAACTGCGCTCGTAGTGCCGGACCACGGCGGCGGCGTCGTCGACGGCGAGGATGCGCCCCCCGTCCACGAGCACCGCGGCGTCGCAGCGCCCGGCCAGGGCCAGGTCGTGCGTCACGAGGACGAGCCGGTGCGAGGGGCCCTCGAGCAGGTGGTCGGCGACCCGGCGGCCGTTGCGGGCGTCGAGGAGCGCGGTCGGCTCGTCGGCGACGACGAGCTCGGGCCGCCGGACGAACGCGCCGCAGAGGGCGAGGAGCTGCTTCTGCCCGCCGGAGAGCTCGTGGGCGGAGCGGGCGGCCAGGTGCGCGAGGCCGAACTCCTCGAGCGCCGCGTCCGTGCGGGCCGCCGATTCGCTCCGGGAGAGCCGCTCGGCGCGCAGCGAGAACGCGACGTCCTCCCGCACGGTCGGCATGATGATCTGCGCGTCGGGGTTGCTGAAGACGAACGCCGCGGGCGTGGGCCCGTTCTTGCGCCGCCGGGCCGGATCCGCGCCGTTGACCAGGACGCGCCCGGCCGTGGGGACCACGAGGCCTCCGATGACGCGGGCCAGGGTCGACTTGCCGGAGCCGTTGTCGCCGACCACGGCGATCCGGCGGGCCCCGGTGGCCAGGTCGACGGCGTCCAGGAGCGTCGTGTCGCCGAGGCGCACCGTCACGGACTCGAGGCGGATCGCGCTCACCGGACCACCTCGAAGACCGCCGCGACGCCGAGGCCGCCGCCGACGGACGCGGCGGCCAGGCCGAGGGTCCCCGCGGGCGCCCCGCCGCGGACGAGCCGGCTGAAGAGCCGCACGACGGCGACGGCGCCGCTCGCCCCCCAGGGGTGGCCCCAGGCCAGCGCTCCGCCGTCGGGGCAGACGCGTTCGTCGTCCTCCGCCACGCCGATCCTGTCGAGGACGGCGAGGGTCTGCGCGGCGAAGGCCTCGACGAGTTCGACGGCGGCGAGCGCCTCCGTGCCGACGCCGGAGCGGGCGAGGGCCTCGAGGACGGCCGGTGCGGCCCCGGCGCCCGGCAGCGAGGGATCGCTGCCGGTCACGGCGTGGGCGCGGAGGGCGAGCCCGGCGGGGCGTCCCGCGCCGCCGGCCCGTTCCCAGTCCGACGGGACGAGCGCGACGGCGGCGGCGCCGTCGCTGATCCGGCACGAGTTCCCGGCGGTGACGACGCCGCCGGGAAACAGGGGCACGTGGCGCGCCACGAGGCGTCCGCTCCCGGGGCGCAGTCCGTCGTCGTCCAGCCCGGCGACGGGAACGATCTCCGCGCTGAAGGCGCCGCGGGCGTGCGCGGCCGCCGCCCGTTCGTGGCTGAGCATGGCGTAGGCGTCGAGCCGGGACCGCGGGATTCCGTCGGCCCGGGCCAGGTCCTCGGCGGCCTCGGGCATGCCCGGGTCGGGGAAGCCCGCCGGGACGAACGGGGCGCGGTCGTAGGGGACGCCGTCGATCGAACGCACGGGCGCCGTCGAGGCGCTCTCGGCCCCGCCCGCGAGCCGGGGGCGGTGGTCGCCGGCGCGGATGGACTCGGCCGCCGCGATCACCGCGGCCAGGCCGCTTCCGCACTGGCGGTCCACGGTCAGGCCCGGGACGGCGTGCCCGAGCCCGGCGGCGAGGGCCGCGACGCGGGCGGGGTTCCCGCCCGGTCCCATGCAGTTGCCGAGCACGACGTCGGCGAACGGCGCCCCGGTCCCGAGGACCGCGGCGGCGTCGTCGGCGACGGCCCGCAGCACGGGTGCGGCCAGGCCGTCGAGGCCCGTCCGCGCCAGGCCGCGGCCGCGGGTCGCGATGGGGGTCCGCCGCGCGGCGACGACGACGGGGTGTTCCTCACGCAAGGCGGGCCACCTCCCCGGCGGCGACGAGGCCCGCTGCGACCGAACGGGCCGGCTTGCCGTTGGCGGTGCGCGGCAGTTCGGCGGCGAACCAGCGGCGGGGGCGGTGCGAGGGGGCCAGGAGCTCTCGGGTGGCACGGCGCAACGCGGCTGCGCTCGGCGGGGAGGCGGGGTCTGCCGGTTCGACGACGGCCGCGACGAGGGCGCCGACCCCGGCCCGTGGCAGGCCGAGCACCAACGCGTCGGCGATGCCCGGAAGGCCGCGCAGGACGGATTCGACGTCCTCGGGGACCACGGTGGCCGAGGCGGTGAGGATGGCCCCGTCGCCGCGCCCGCGCAGGCGCAGCCGTCCTGCGGCGAGCTCGGCGAGGTCGCCGACGGTGTGCCAGCCGTTCTCGGAGCGGAGCGGTCCCGGGCCCCGGCCGCCGGCGACGGGCAGGTATCCCGAGGCCACGAAGGCCGAGCGGACCCACAGCTCGCCGTCCCGGGTGCGCAGCTCGACGCCCGGGAACGGGCGGTAGCCCTCGCCGTCGTCGTCGACCGCGACGAAGGAGAGCTCGGCGGCCCCGTAGTAGGAGACGACGCGGATGCCGCGGGAGGCGGCGTCGCGGCGCAGGCGCGCGTCGAGCCCGCTGCCGCCCACGAGGGCCGCGCGCAGGCGCGGCGGGGCCCCGGCGTCGATGAGCCGGCGCAGGGCCTGCGGCGTGCCGTGGAAGAGCGTGGCCTCCGCGGCGTCCGGGACGGTGGACGCGGGGCCCGTCCCCGTGCCACACGCCTCGGCCAGGACGGGCCGCGGTCCGCCCTCGAGGGAGTGGGCGAGGGAGAAGAGCGTGAGGGAGGAGACCGGAGGGGAGGGCAGCAGGACGACGTCGTCCCCGGTGGCCCCGAGGAGCCGCTCGGCGGCGCCGAACGAGTCCGACCACGAGGCGGCGCTGCGCATCACGACGCGCGGGAAGCCGCCGCTTCCCGAGGTCAGTCCCGCCCACGCCGCGTCGTCGGGCGGTGACGCGTCGGCGCAGGTGCGGAGGATGTCGTCCCATTGGCGGGGGCTCCAGCGGTCGTCGCCGACGAGGGGGACGCCGCCCCGGGAACGGATCGAGCGCAGCCGGGCGGCGAGCGCGGCCGCGCCGCCGTCGCCGGCCCGGCCTCCGGACGCCTCGCACGCGTCCGCGGGCCGGACCGGGACGAGCCGCGCTCCGGACGCTTCGGTCATCGGGCGCTGTCCGCCGGAACGGCGGCCGCGTCCGCGGTGTGCGCAGTGCGGGCGCGGAACGCGCGCGGGTAGGCGCGGGCGAGCGTCATGGTGATCAGGGTCGCGAGGACGGCCTTGACGAGGTCGCCGGGGAGGAAGGCGAGGCTCTGCAGGGCCGTGGCCTCGAGCGGAAGGCGGGTGACGAGCGCCTGCACGGGGATGCCGAAGGCGTAGACCACGGCAATGCCGCCGACGAGGACTCCCAGCGCCGTGCGGGCCACGGTCAGCCGCGCGCCGCCGTGGACGATCAGCCCGATCACGAACGCGCCGGCGATCCAGCCGGCCAGGTAACCGGCCGAGGGGCCCACGAAGACGCCGAGCCCGCCGCGGCCTCCGGCGAGGAGCGGCAGCCCGACGGCGACGAGGGCCAGGAAGACGACCATCGACAGGGCGCCGCGCCACGGGCCGAGGACCGCGCCGGCCAGCATCACGCCGAGCGTCTGGGCGGTGATCGGCACGGAACCGAAGACGGACAGCCCCCCGGGAAGGCCGAGGACGGCGACGATGGCGGCGAAGACGGCGATGCGGGCGATGTCGGTGGCATCGAGGCGGAGGCGGTTCATCGGTTTCCTTGGGGGACGAGCGGGCCGTGAACGTTGAACACCGTTCACTTGAACGGCGTTCAGGCTACCCCGTCCGGGCCGTGTTCCACAAGGCCGGCGTGACGCGGGGACACGCAAGAAGGCCCGGTCGCCATGGACCGGGCCTTCTGTGCATCGGTGCCCTCGAAAGGATTCGAACCTTCGACCTTCCGCTCCGGAGGCGGACGCTCTATCCCCTGAGCTACGAGGGCGTGCCGGGCGCTTGCGCATCCGGCGGGGAACCTCAAAGAGCTTAGCAGCAAATCGAGCCCGGACGTCAACGCGCCCGCGGCGCCGCTCCGGCGGCGAGCAGCCGGTCTGGTCCGCGGATCCTGCGCGGTTCCGGCCGGGGAAGCCGCGTGGTCCGCACGGCTCACCGGTGGGGACGCCGCGCGGCCGGGCCGCGGAGACCGGCGTGTCACGGACCGCCGGCGCGGCGCCCGATCCGCACGGCCGCGTAGGCGGCACCCACGGCGACGAGCGCCGCGCCGAGCCCGGCCGCGGTTCCGGCGATGCCGCCCCGGGGTAGCGTCCCGGCCGCGAGGGCTAGCGCGCCGAGGGCCTGGGCGCCCACCTGCACGGGCCAGGCCGCGCGCAGCAGGGCGGCCAGCGCGGCCGTCGTGAAGCGGGCCGAGGCCGGAGCCGTCGAGCGGGCCCCGAGCAGCACGAGCACCGCGTGCAGGACCAGGACGACGACGGGCAGCAGCCAGCCGGGCGCGGGAGCGAGCCCGAGGTACGCGGCGACGAGGAGCGCGAGCACCGGCAGGGTCGTGAGGTGGTGGGGGATCCAGACCGCGAGCGCCGCGGCGGTGCCGGCGGCCCCGAGCGAGAACGCCAGGCTCGCCCCGCCGAAGCGCGAGGCCTGGGCCAGGGCGGCCGGGACGCACACGGCGAGGAAGAGGGCGGCGGCCACGGCACCGAGCGCGGCCGAGGGCACCGTCCGGACGCCGACCGCCTCGAACGATTCCGGCACCGGCCTGCGCGTCACCGGGGGCCTCCCGGGGCGCGCATCCGTCGCACGGCCCACGCGTCCAGCGCGGCCTCGACGCCCTCGGCGGGAAGGAGGGCGATCCCGCGTTCCGCCAGGAGGGCATGGGACGCCGCCCGGGAGGCCAGGAGCAGCTCCCAGGCCTCGCGTTCCATCCCGGCCGTACCGCCGAGGTCCAGCTCCGGCAGCGTGTCCACGGCGGCGACGACGTGGCCCGTGCGGACCCACTCGGCCGCGCGTTCGCAGGCGTCCGGCTCGAGGAACGGACTCAGCAGGAACACGAGCGCGCCCGGCGGCGGTTGCGGCGGACGCTCGGGGCCCAGGGACGTGGGAGGGACCGCGAGCGTCGTGAGGCGGCGCCGGAGCAACTCGAACTGCCGGTGCCCGGCCGCGGGCGGCAGGGGCGCGGCGAAGCCGAAGGCGTCCATCATCCCGACCCGGTCGCCCGCCGCGAGGTAGCTGTGGGCGATCGTGGCCGCCGCGCTCCGGGCCCGGTGCAGGGAGGAGTCCATGCGCAGGCGCCCCGCGAGCGGCCTCGACCACGCGGCGGCATCCGTCGGCACGTCGGCCCGGGCGTCGACGGCGAGGACGACTGCGGCATCGGCCGGGGCGGCGAAGCGGCGCACGACGGGCATGCCGTCGGCGGCCGTGGAGCGGGCCGTCGCGCGCCAGTCGATGCTGCGCAGCCCGTCGCCCGCCTGCCACGTTCCGGTACCGAGGGTGTCCGTCCCGCCGCCGGCGAGCGGTCCCCGGTGGTCGCCGGCGTGGGAACGCAGACGGTGGGGCAGCGCCAGGCGGCGTGCCCGCGCGGGCAGGGGACGGAGCCCGGCGACGAGGGACCCGGCGGCCGCCTCGTCCTGCAGCGCCACGAGGTCGGCCGAGGCCGTGGACACGGCGTAGCGCAGCACCTCCCTCCGGCCCGAGAGGGGCAGCGGCACCCGGAGCTCGAGCCGTTCCGTGGAGGCCGCGACGAGGCAGGACTGCCGGGCTCCCGGGCCCCGCCCCCGCAGCACCATGAGGCGCCCCGAACCGTCGCCGGCATCGCGCAGCACGGCGGTCCGCCGGCCGGCGTCGTCGACGGCGTCGGAGCCGAAGCCGAGCTCCGGGCGTCCGGGGGGCCGGCCGGCGAGGGGGCCGGTGGACATCAGCGCCAGCAGCCCGCCCAGGGCGGCGACGTCGGGACGCCCCGCGAGGACGCCCCCGACGGCGAGCGCGATCGCGGCGACGACGCCCACGCCCCAGGCCGGCGAGCGCTCGGCGGACAAAAGGGTCGCCGTGACGGGGCGGGCCGGGGCGTGGCCACGCTCGGCGGGCAGGTCCGCCTGACGCAGCACCCGTCGCAGGCCCATGATCACCCCGCCGTCGCGGGGACGGGGACCGCCTCGGCGGCGGCCCGGACGAGGGCGGCGGTGTCCAGCCCCCGCGCCCACGCCGACGGCGAGAGGACCAGCCGGTGCGCGAGCACGGGCACGGCGAGTCCCTTGACGTCCTCGGGCAGCACGTAGGCGCGGCCCTGCAGCGCGGCGGCCGCGCGCGCCACGAGCACGAGCGCCTGCGCCCCGCGCGGCGAGGCCCCGAGCTGGACGGCGTCGAGCCGGCGCGTGGCGGCGGCCAGGCGCACGGCGTAGTCCACGATGTCCGCCGCGACGGGCAGCGTGGTCAGGAGGTCCTGGAGGCGGGCGAGCCCCTGGGCGTCCAGGACCGGTTCGAGCACCGGTTCGTCGATGCCGCGGGCCAGGCGCCGGGCCACGATCTCGGCCTCGGCGGCGGGGTCCGGGTAGCCGATCGAGAGCCGGACGAGGAAGCGGTCGAGCTGGGCCTCGGGGAGGGGATAGGTCCCCTCGAACTCCACGGGGTTGGAGGTGGCGAAGACATGGAAGGGCCGCGGGAGGGCGTAGGTGGTGCCCTCGACGGAGACCTGGCCCTCCGCCATGGCCTCGAGGAGGGCCGATTGGGTCTTCGGCGAGGTGCGGTTGACCTCGTCGGCGAGCAGGAGGCCCGTGAAGACCGGTCCGCGCCGGAACTCGAAGGTCCGGGCGGCCGGGTCGTAGAGCGAGGATCCCGTGACGTCGGAGGGCAGCAGGTCGGGAGTGCACTGGAGGCGGCGGAAGGGCAGGCCGAGCGACTGGGCCAGCGACCGCGCGACGAGGGTCTTGCCGAGGCCGGGCATGTCCTCGAACAGCACGTGCCCGCCCGCGAGGACGGCGGCGAGGGCCGTCGAGAGGGCGGCGTCGGCCCCGACCACGGCCTCGGCGGCCCGGTCCAGGACGGCCCGTCCCGCGCGGGACACCTCGGAGACGCTGCCCGGCTGCCCGGAAGCACCGGTGCGCCGATCCGGGCCGCGCGCCCCGCCGTCGTCCGCCGCCCGGTGGTCCTCGTGGTTCATCGTGTTCCTTCCAGCGGGGCCGGGGCCCCGGCGTCGTAGGCGGCCAGCCAGGACCGCGCCTGCCGGGCGGCCGCGAGGGCCCGGCGCGCAGGGACGTCGCCGTCCGCTGCGAGCACCCGCAGCACCCAGGCGGCCTCCGGCCCCACCGCGTCGGGGTCCCCGGCGAGCCCCGCGGCCGTCTCGAGGGCATGGCGCAGCGGTTCCGCCGCCGCGCCATGGGACCGTACCCGCCCGGAGAGCAGGGCGAAGGCCACGCCGCGGAAGGCCTCGCTGCCGGACGCGGGGCGGGCCGCGTGCAGGGGAGCGCGCGCGGCGCCGGCCCACAGCGCCAGGAGCGAGTAGACGAAGCCCAGACAGGCCCCGGAGGCCGTGATCAGGGCCGTGTGGCCGGGATCGATCCCGGTGAAGAGGCAGTAGGCGAGGGCGAGGAAGGAGAACGACGCCGGGGCCGCCCACCCGACGCGCCCGGCACCGTCTCCTTCCGCGCCGCGGCGGCCGCTCCGGCTCACCGCTGCCGCCCCACGTGGTCCGTCAGCTCCGCCACGTCGCGGCGGGCCTGCGCCAGCTCGGCGGGCGAGATGCTTCCCTCCGGCGCCGAGCCGGCGTAGCGCGCCCGTTGGTAGAGCGCGAGCAGGCGGGCCAACGGGGCGGGAGGCACGTCGAGCGAGCGCAGGAGCGACGCGGCGTACTCGCTCGGCGTCTGCGCGGGACCGCGCGCCGAGCCGTGGGCCGCGGAGGCGTCCTCGACGGCGAGCCAGGCGGCGACCACGGCATCCGTCGAGGTGCGCGGACCGGGGGCGAGCGCGGCCGAGGCGGCCCGCAGCCCCCCGAGGACGCGCTCGCGGACCGCGCGGTCCCGGGCCTCGTCGGGCTCGTCGGGCTCCGCCGTGCCGGCCGTCCCGCCCTGCGCGCTGCCGCGCGAGGCCATCACGAGGCCCGCGACGAGGAGCAGCAGGAGCACGAACAGCGCGGTGGCGATCCCTTCCCCGAGCCCGGACACGAGCGCGGGGTCCGTCGATTCGGAGGGGGCGGGGGCGGGATCGGGTGCCGCGGAGTCGCCGAGGATCCAGTCCCAGGCCGGCAGCCGCGGCAGCTGCGGCGCGGAGTGGGTGAGCGGGCCCAGCATGCCCGCCGCCGCCACGAGGAGCGCGCCGGCGGCGAGGACGGCGGCCCGGGCGGCCCACGGGGGACCGTGGCGCGGTCGACGCGCGGCCTGCGGTTCCATGGGGCGTCCCTTCGGTGGTGCACCGGCCTCGTGGGTGCGAATATACCAAGCGGCGGGGCCCTGTGTGAGGCGGGTCATGCTGCGCCGGGGGCCGGGCGGGCACCGCTATTCTTGACGGGTGACTCCAGAACAGCTTTCCCACGCCATTTCCGCCTGCCTCTCGGACGCCGTCGCGTCCGGCGAGCTCAGCGTCGAGGTGCCGGACACGGTGCGCGTCGAGCGCCCCAAGAGCCGCGAGCACGGCGACTGGGCGACCAACATCGCCCTCCAGCTCGGCAAGCGGGCCGGGATGAACCCGCGGGAACTGGCCCGGCTGCTCTCCGAGCGCCTGCGCGCGATCCCCGGGGTGGACTCCGTCGACATCGCGGGCCCCGGCTTCCTGAACATCCGGCTCGACGCCGCCGCCGCGGGCGGGCTCGCGCGCGACATCGTCCAGGCCGGCGCCGCGTTCGGCACGGGGGATGCGCTCGCCGGGACCCACATCAACCTCGAGTTCGTCTCCGCCAATCCCACGGGACCGATCCACCTCGGCGGGACCCGCTGGGCCGCGGTCGGCGACTCCCTCGCCCGGATCTTCCAGGCCCAGGGCGCCGAGGTCACGCGCGAGTACTACTTCAACGACCACGGCGCGCAGATCGACCGCTTCGCCCGCTCCCTCCTGGCCAAGGCCCAGGGGCAGCCGACGCCCGAGGACGGCTACGCCGGGCAGTACATCGACGAGATCACCGCGCGCGTGCTCGAGATCGAACCGGACATCCTCTCCGCCGCGGATCCGCAGGAGCGCTTCCGCGCCGTCGGGGTCGAGATGATGTTCGGGGAGATCAAGGCCTCCCTGCACGACTTCGGCGTGGACTTCGACGTCTACTTCCACGAGGACTCCCTGCACCAGGGCGGCAAGGTCGAGGCCCTGCTCGAGCAGCTCAAGTCCTCCGGTAGCCTCTACTTCGACGCGGGCGCCTGGTGGCTGCGCTCCACCGACCACGGGGACGACAAGGACCGGGTCGTCATCAAGTCCGACGGCAACGCCGCCTACATCGCGGGCGACATCGCCTACATCCAGGACAAGCGCGAGCGCGGGTTCGACCTGAACATCTACATGCTCGGCGCCGACCACCACGGCTACGTGGCGCGGCTCAAGGCCGCCGCCGCCGCGCTGGGCCACGATCCGGCCTGCGTCGAGGTGATGATCGGGCAGATGGTGAACCTCGTCAAGGACGGCGTCCCGGTGCGCATGTCCAAGCGCGCGGGCACCGTCGTCACGCTCGAGGACCTCGTCGACGCGGTCGGCGTCGACGCCGCACGCTACGCGCTGACCCGCTACTCCTCGGACTCGAACATCGACATCGACCTGGACCTGCTGCAGCAGAAGACCAACGACAACCCGGTCTTCTACGTCCAGTACGCCCACGCGCGTTCCCGGGCCGCGGCGCGCAACGCGGCGGCCGCCGGCGTGGACCGCTCCGGCTTCGACGCCGCGCTGCTGACGCACGCGACGGAGAACGAGCTCCTCGCCGTCCTCGCCCAGTACCCGCACCAGCTCGCAGGGGCCGCGGAACACCGCGAGCCGCACCGCGTGGCCCGCTACCTGGAGACCCTGGCCGGCGCCTACCACCGCTGGTACGGCGCGACGCGCGTCGCCCCGCTCTCCGGCGAGGAGGTCACGGACCTGAACCGGACGCGGCTCTGGCTCAACGACGCCACGACGCAGGTGCTGGCCAACGGCCTGGCCCTGCTGGGCGTCTCGGCCCCGGAGAAGATGTAGCGTGGCGGCATCGGAGCTTGCCCCCGACTGGCTCGCCTACCCCGGCGACGTCAACGCGCTGCGCCCCGCCGAGTGGGCCGCCGGCGTCGACCGCGCCCGTGACGGCGAACTGACCGTCCAGGGCCTGCCCGTCACGGCGCTGGCCAAGGAGTTCGGGACCCCGCTGTTCGTGCTGGACGAGGACGACTTCCGCGCCCGGGCCCGCGGTTTCAAGGAGGCCTTCGACGAGGCGTTCGCGCCGCTGTGCGGGGGCGTGGACGTCTACTACGCGGGCAAGGCCTTCCTCTCCATCGAGGTGGCCCGCTGGGTCACGGAGGAGGGGCTGCGGCTCGACACGTGCTCGGGCGGCGAGCTCGCGGTGGCCCGGCGCGCCGGGGTCCCGCCGCGCAACCTCGGGCTGCACGGCAACAACAAGTCGGTCGCGGAGATCGAGGCCGCCCTCGAGCTCGGCATCGGCCGCATCGTCGTCGACAGCCTCGACGAGCTGGGCCGCGTCGCGGCCGTCGCGGCGCGCCTGGGCCGCACGGCCCCCGTCATGCTGCGCCTGACGCCCGGGGTCCACGCGCACACGCACGAGTTCATCGCGACGGCCCACGAGGACCAGAAGTTCGGCCTGTCGCTCGCCGCGGGCGCAGCGGACGACGCCGCCGCCGGCGAGGGTGCCCCGGCCGGTGGTGCCGGGGGAGCCGGGACGGGAGCGGACGGCTCCGCCCCGCCGTCGTGGGGCCCCTTCGACGCCTCGCCGGCCGCCGCCGCCGTGGCCCGCGCGCTGGCCGATCCCGCCCTCGAGCTCCTCGGGGTCCATTGCCACATCGGCTCGCAGATCTTCGAGGCCGAGGGCTTCAACCTCGCCGCCGAGCGGCTCATCGGCTTCCTCGCCGCGGTCCGCGCCCACCACGGCGTCGAGCTGGGCGAGCTCGACCTCGGCGGCGGCTACGGGATCGCCTACACCGCGGAGGACGCCCCGCGCCCGCCCGCCGAGCTCGCCGCCTCGATGGCCGACGTCGTCCGCGCCGCCACGGCACGCCACGGCCTCGCCGTGCCGCGGATCTCGATCGAGCCCGGACGGGCCATCGCCGGGCCGAGCACGTTCACGCTCTACGAGGCGGGGGTGCGCAAGACCGTCACGGTGGACACGGACTCCGGAACGGCCCGGCGCCGCTACGTCTCCGTCGACGGCGGCATGAGCGACAACGCCCGGCCCGTCCTCTACGACGCGGACTACACCGCGGTGCTCGCCTCGCGTGTGACGGATGCGGAACCGATTATTTCCCGTGTGGTTGGAAAACACTGCGAAAGCGGTGACATAGTCGTCAGGAACGTCTACCTGCCCGAGGACGTCGCCGCCGGCGACCTGCTCGCGGTGCCGGCCACCGGGGCGTACTGCTGGGCGTTGTCCAGCAACTACAACTACCTGGGCCGGCCGGCCGTGGTCGCCGTCCGCGGCGGCGCGGCGCGGACCATCATCCGCCGGGAGACGGAAGACGACCTGTTGGCCCGTGACATGGGAGCGTAGTACTTCGTGAAGACACTCAAGGTGGCGCTGCTCGGCGCCGGCAACGTCGGGTCCCAAGTGGCCCGGATCCTGCTGGACGACGCCGGGGAGCTCGCCGGTCGCACGGGCGCGCGCCTTGAGCTGGCGGGGATCGCCGTGCGGGACGTCGACGCGCCGCGCGCCGTCGAACTGCCCCGGGAGCTGCTCACCACGGACGCGGAGGCGCTCGTCGACTCCGCCGACATCGTGATCGAGCTCATGGGCGGGCTCGAACCGGCCGGGACGCTGATCCGCCGGGCGATCGCCGCCGGGGCCACCGTCGTCAGCGGCAACAAGGCCCTCTTGGCCGCGCAGCTGCCCGAGCTCTCGGAGCTCGCCGACGCGGCGGGCGTCCAGCTCTCCTACGAGGCCGCCGTCGCCGGGGCCATCCCGATCCTGCGCCCTATCCGCGACAGCCTCTCCGGCGACCGCATCACCAAGGTGATGGGCATCGTCAACGGCACCACCAACTTCATCCTCGATGCCATGGACACCACGGGCGCCCAGTTCGGCGACGTCCTGGCCGAGGCGCAGCGGCTCGGCTACGCCGAGGCGGACCCGACGGCCGACGTCGAGGGGCACGACGCCGCGGCGAAGGCCGCCATCCTCGCCTCGCTGTCCTTCCACACGCGCTTCGACCTCTCCGCCGTGCACTGCGAGGGCATCACCTCGGTCACCGCCGACGACGTCGCCGCCGCCTCCGACGCGGGCATGGTCATCAAGCTCCTCGCGATCGCCGAGCGCCTCGTGGACGAGGCGGGCCACGAGGGCATCGGGGTCCGCGTGCATCCCACGCTGCTGCCGCGCAGCCACCCGCTGGCCGCCGTCCACGGCGCGTTCAACGCCGTCTTCGTCGAGGCGGAGAACGCCGGCGAGCTCATGTTCTACGGCCAGGGCGCCGGCGGTTCGCCGACCGCCTCGGCCGTGCTCGGCGACGTCGTGAGCGCCGCCCGCCGGGTCGTCGTCGGCGGCAGGGGACGCACGGAGACGACCTCCGGCGCCCTGGCCGCGCTGCCGATCGAGCAGGCGACGACGAGCTACGCGATCAGCCTGGACGTCTCGGACGAGACCGGCGTCCTCGCCTCGATCGCCTCGATCTTCGCCCGGCACGGCGTGTCCATCGAGACCATGCGCCAGTCGACCCATCCGGACACCGCGGCCGAGAAGGGCTTCGCGACGCTGCGCTTCGTCACGCACACCGGGCGCGAGTCGGCCCTCGCGGCGACCGTGAAGGACATCGCCGCGCTCCCCGTCGTCCAGAAGATCACGTCCGTCCTGCGAGTCGAAGGAAACTAAGTGGCCCATCAGTGGCGCGGAGTCATCCGCGAATACGCTTCCCGCCTGCCCGTCACCGAATCGACGCGGGTGGTCACCCTCGGCGAGGGCGGCACGCCGCTCGTGCACGCCCCGGCGCTGTCGGCGCTGACCGGTTCCGAGGTGTACCTCAAGGTCGAGGGCATGAACCCGACCGGCTCCTTCAAGGACCGCGGCATGACCATGGCCATCACGGCCGCCGTGGAGGCCGGGGCGCAGGCCGTCGTCTGCGCCTCCACCGGCAACACCTCGGCGTCCGCCGCCGCCTACGCGACCCAGGCCGGCATCAAGTGCGCCGTCCTCGTGCCGGACGGCAAGATCGCCCTCGGCAAGCTGTCCCAGGCGATCGCGCACGGGGCCGAGCTGCTCCAGGTCGACGGGAACTTCGACAACTGCCTCGAGGTGGCCCGCAAGCTCAGCGAGAACTACCCGGTGTTCCTCGTGAACTCCGTCAACCCCGCGCGGATCGAGGGGCAGAAGACGGGGGCGTTCGAGGTCGTGGACTTCCTCGGCGACGCCCCCGACTACCACCTCCTGCCCGTCGGCAACGCCGGGAACATCACGGCGTACTGGAAGGGATACAAGGAGTACTCCGAGCCGTACGAGTCAGCGACGGCGGGCACCCTGGGACCCGTGTCGACCAAGCGTCCCGCCATGTGGGGCTTCCAGGCGGCCGGCGCGGCGCCGATCGTCGCGGGCCACCCGATCACCGAGCCGGACACCATCGCGACCGCGATCCGGATCGGCAACCCGGCCTCGTGGCAGCAGGCCGAGGCCGCGCGCGACGAGTCCGGCGGGCTGATCGAGGCCGTCACCGACGAGGAGATCCTCGAGGCCCACCGCTGGCTCTCCTCCCGCGAGGGCGTCTTCGTCGAGCCCGCCTCGGCGGCCGGCGTCGCCGGGCTGCTCAAGCACCACGCGGCCGGAACGGCGCCGAGCGGCAAGACGATCGTCATCACCGTCACGGGCCACGGACTCAAGGATCCGCAGTGGGCCCTGCGCAACGCCGACGGTTCCGACGTGACGCCGACGAAGGTCGGATTCGACGTCGTCGCCGTCGCCGACGCGCTCGGCCTGGCGTAGGCGGCCCGGTGGGGGAGCAGACCGCGGTCGCCCCGGGGCAGCGGATCACCGTCACCGTCCCGGCCACGAGCGCCAACCTCGGGCCGGGCTTCGACGCCCTCGGGCTCGCCGTTGGCCTCTTCGACACGCTCGAGGTCGAGACGACGGACGAGCCGCGCACGGTCGTCGAGGTCTCGGGCGAGGGCGAGGACGTTCTGCCCCGGGACGAGACGCACCTCGTCGCGAGGATCCTGCGCGGGCGCTGGGCGGCGCTCGGCGCCGAGCCGTCCGGGCTGCGCCTGCGTGCCGTGAACCGGATTCCGCACGGGCGGGGACTCGGTTCCTCCGCCGCCGCCGTCGTGTCCGGCCTGCTCGCGGCCGACGCGCTCCTGCCCGAACCGCTGCGCGCCCGCGCCGGAGGCCTCGCGGGGGTCTTCGCCGAGGCGACGCGGATCGAGGGCCACCCCGACAACGTCGCGCCCGCCCTGCACGGCGGGCTCGTGCTGAGCTACGAGCCCGGGGGCGGGCCGGCCCGGGCCGTGGACCTGGACCTGGCCGCCGGCATCGTCCCCGTCGTCGCCGTGCCCGACGTCGAGCTGTCCACCCACCGCGCGCGCTCGCTGTTGCCCGCCTCGGTCCCGCACTCCCACGCGGCGGCGAACTCCGCGCGCGTCGGCCTCCTGGTCGCCGCGCTGGGGGGCCGGCCGTCGCTCCTGCTGGACGCGACCGAGGACTACCTCCACCAGGGCTTCCGCGCCGAGGCCATGCCGGACAGCGCCCGCCTCATCGCCGCGTTGCGCGCCGAGGGCGCCGCCGCCGTCGTCTCCGGAGCCGGGCCGACCGTCCTGGCCTTCGCCGACGGGCCGGGCGACGCGGAGCGGATCGGCGGGCTCATCGCCGCGGCCACGGCGGGATCAGCCGTTCGCTGGCGTGTCCTGATGCCCGGCGTGGACCGCGACGGTGCTAAGGTAGAGGTGCACTAGCGGCCATATCGGCCGGAGCCCGCACACCGGAGGTGGCATTCCACCCGCCCGGCGGCCGGCACCGTCCACCGCACATCGTGCATATCGAGCTTCCACCCAGGTGGTCCCCCGTATGCCGTGCATCATCGTGGCCGCGTGCGGCCTTCCATCCTGCCGTCCCTGTTCCATGGGGCAGGAGGCCGCATCACCGTGTCGCCGTCCCGCATCTGACGCGGGACCGGCTGTCAATAGTCCGCGGGCCGCTCTGAATCCGGTCCGCCCGACGAGGGGGAAGGAACCTTCGTGACCGAAACCACCAGCCTGGATCCAGGCGTGGAAACCAGCACCGCACCCAAGAGCGCCGGATTGTCCGGGCTCAAGCTGGCCCAGCTGCAGGCGCTCGCCTCCCAGCTCGGCATCACCGGCGGGTCGCGGATGCGCAAGGGCGACCTCGTCGCCGCCATCTCCAACCACCAGCGTGGAGGCGCCGTCGCCGACCGCGGCGCCAAGGCCAATCAGGAGCAGGCCCCCGTGGCCTCCGCCGCGGCGCCCGCGTCCCAGGGCGAGCCCGCCCAGGAGCAGCCGTCCCGCGAGCAGGGTGGCAAGGAGCAGGGCGAGGCCCGGGCCCCGCGCACGCGTTCGCGCAACCGCCGCGCCTCGAGCGACTCCGTCGCCGCCGGGTCCGCCGAGCAGGACGCGGCCCCCGCGCAGCAGGAGGCCCCGGCGGCGGACTCCGGCTCCGGCGAGCAGCCCTCCGGGCGCCGTTCCCGCGGACGCCGCGCCGAGGCCCAGCAGGGTCCGGCCGCCGAGCCCGCCTCCGACGCGCAGGGCGCCGGCTCCGGCCAGGACGCCCCGGCTGATTCCGGCTCCGAGCAGGGCCGGAACGAGTCCGCGCGCGGCGAGAACGAGCAGCAGGAGCGCGGCGGACGCAACCGCCGCAACCGCAACCGCCGCGGCGAGGGCGAGCAGCAGGAGCAGGGCGGCAACGAGCAGCGCGAGCAGGGCCAGCGCGAGCAGCAGGGCCAGCGCGAGAACCAGCGGGACAACGAGCAGCAGGACCGCTCGGGCCGCAACCGCCGCAACCGGAACGACCGCAACGAGCGCAACCGCAACGACCGCAACGAGCGGCGCAACCGCCGCGGCCGCAACCAGCCGGACGTCGACGACACCGAGGTGACCGAGGATGACGTGCTGCTGCCCGTCGCCGGCATCCTCGACGTCCTCGAGAACTACGCGTTCGTGCGCACCTCCGGCTACCTGCCCGGCCCGAACGACGTCTACGTGTCCCTGAACCAGGTCAAGAAGCACAACCTGCGCAAGGGCGACGCCGTCGTCGGCGCCATCCGCGCCCCGCGCGACGGCGAGAGCACTGCGAACCAGCGCCAGAAGTTCAACGCCCTCGTCAAGCTGACCTCCATCAACGGCAAGCCCGCCGAGGAGAACGGCCGGGACCGCGTCGAGTTCAACAAGCTCGTCCCGCTCTACCCGTCCGAGCGCCTGCGCCTCGAGACCGACCCGAAGAAGGTCGGACCGCGCGTGATCGACCTCGTCGCCCCGATCGGCAAGGGCCAGCGCGGCCTGATCGTCTCGCCCCCGAAGGCCGGCAAGACGCTCATCCTCCAGTCGATCGCCAACGCGATCACCATCAACAACCCCGAGGTCCACCTCATGATGGTGCTCGTGGACGAGCGTCCCGAGGAAGTCACCGACATGCAGCGCACGGTCAAGGGCGAGGTCATCGCCTCGACCTTCGACCGCCCGGCCGACGACCACACCACGGTCGCCGAGCTCGCGATCGAGCGCGCCAAGCGCCTCGTGGAGATGGGCATGGACGTCGTCGTGCTGCTGGACTCGATGACCCGCCTGGGCCGCGCCTACAACCTCAGCGCGCCGGCGTCGGGCCGCATCCTCTCCGGCGGCGTCGACTCCTCGGCCCTGTACCCGCCGAAGCGCTTCTTCGGCGCCGCCCGCAACATCGAGAACGGCGGCTCGCTGACCATCCTGGCCACCGCGCTCGTCGAGACCGGGTCCAAGATGGACGAGGTCATCTTCGAGGAGTTCAAGGGCACGGGCAACATGGAGCTGCGCCTGTCCCGCCAGCTGGCGGACAAGCGCATCTTCCCGGCCGTGGACGTCAACAGCTCCGGCACGCGCCGCGAGGAGAACCTGCTCTCGGCCGACGAGGTCAAGATCATGTGGCGCCTGCGCCGCGTGCTCTCCGGCCTCGAACAGCAGCAGGCCCTCGAGCTGCTCACCAGCAAGATCCGCGAGACCCAGTCCAACGCGGAGTTCCTCATGCTCGTGGGCAAGACGACGCTCGCGTCCAAGTCGGAGAACTAGCTGCCCCAACGCCCGGACCCGTCACCGCCTCCCCGGCGGGACGGGCCGGGCGTTGAGCCGTTAACGCCCGGTTCCGGGCGCCCCACGCCCCCGCCGGGCGTTCCCCTTACCCTTGAAGCAGCCGTAGCGAAGGAAGTTGACCACCATGTTCGAGTCCGTCCAGGGCCTTCTCGACGAATACGCCGAGCTGCAGGCCCGGCTGAGCGATCCGGCCGTCTACCAGGACCAGGCGATGGCCCGCAAGCTCGGCCGGCGCAGCGCCGAGCTCGGCGGGATCGTCGACGCCCACAAGCGCTGGCGCCAGCTCAGCGACGACCTCGAGGCGGCCCGGCTCATGGCCGACGAGGACCCCGAGTTCGCGGCGGAGGCCGAGGAGATCGAGGCCCAGCTGCCCGCCGCCCAGGAGAAGCTGCGCCGCCTCCTGATCCCGCGGGACCCCAACGACGCGCGCAACGTGATCCTCGAGGTCAAGGGCGGCGAGGGCGGCGACGAGGCCGCGCTCTTCGCCGCGGACCTGCTGCGGATGTACACGCGCTATGCGGAGTCCAAGGGCTGGAAGACGGAGATGATCTCCTTCAACGAGTCCGACCTCGGCGGCTACAAGGACGCCCAGGTCGCGATCAAGGGATCCTCGAACGACCCTGCGGACGGCGTGTTCGCGCACTTGAAGTTCGAGGGCGGCGTGCACCGCGTCCAGCGCGTGCCCGTCACCGAGTCGCAGGGGCGCATCCACACCTCCGCCGCCGGCGTCCTGGTCCTGCCCGAGGTCGACGAGCCCGAGGAGGTCGAGATCCACGCCAACGACCTGAAGATCGACGTCTACCGCTCCTCGGGGCCGGGCGGGCAGTCCGTGAACACGACCGACTCGGCCGTGCGCATCACGCACCTGCCGACGGGGATCGTCGTGGCCATGCAGAACGAGAAGTCCCAGCTGCAGAACCGCGAAGCGGCCATGCGCGTGCTCCGCTCCCGGCTCCTGGCCCACCAGCAGGAGCAGATCGACGCCGAGAACTCCGAGGCCCGCAAGTCGCAGGTGCGCACGATGGACCGCTCCGAGCGCATCCGCACCTACAACTACCCGGAGAACCGGATCGCCGACCACCGCACGGGCTACAAGTCCTACAACCTCGACGCCGTGATGAACGGGGACCTCGAGGCGGTCATCCAGTCCTGCATCGAGGCGGACGAGCAGTCTCGCCTCGAGGCGCTCGGCGACGAGCAGCAGTAGGGCCGTGGCAGCAACGGAGCGGGACCTGGCCGGCGCCCTCGCCGACGCCGTGAGGCGGCTGCGGGCCGCGGGCGTCCCCACCCCACGCGTCGACGCCGAGCTCCTCGCCGCCCACGCGGCCGGGGTGGGCCGCGGCCGGCTCCAGGCGCTCGCCCTCGCCGGCGCGCCCGAGCCCGAGGGCTTCGCCGGGCTCGTCGCCGAGCGCTGCTCGCGCGTGCCCCTGCAGCACCTGACCGGAACGGCGTACTTCCGCCACCTCGAGCTCGCGGTGGGCCCCGGCGTCTTCGTCCCCCGACCGGAGACCGAGGAGGTCGCCCGGCTCGCGATCGAGGCCGCGCTCGAGCGGAGGGCCCCCGGCGGCGTGGTGCGCGTCGTGGACCTCGGGACCGGCTCGGGCGCCCTCGCCGCCGCGGTCGCGAGCGAGGTCGACGGCGCGGAGGTGCACGCCGTCGAGCTCAGTCCGCTCGCCCTGGCCTGGGCCGAGCGGAACCTCGCCCCGCACGGCGTCCACCTCGTGCAGGGGGACCTGCGCACGGCGTTCGAGGAACTGGACGGGACCGTCGACGTCGTCGTCAGCAATCCCCCCTACATCCCGGCCGGCGCGGTCCCCGTCGACCCCGAGGTCAGGGACCACGATCCCGAGCTGGCGCTCTACGGCGGCGGCGCGTCCGGGCTCGAGCTGCCGGCCGCCGTCGAACGATCGGCCGCCCGCCTCCTGCGGCCCGGCGGCTACGTGGTCATGGAACACGCCGAGGTGCAGGACCTCTCCGCGCGGGCCCTCTTCGAGGACGCCGGCTGCTGGGAGTCCGTCCTGGGCCACCGGGACCTGGCCGGACGGGCGCGCGCGACGTCGGCGGTTCTGCGCTGACATGGGGGACGACATGGAAGAATGGACACCGTGACTTCACGCTTTGACTGCCAGGACCCGGACGACCGCGCCGCTGGAATCGAGGCGGCGACCACGGCGCTGAAGGACCGGCAATGCGTCGTGCTGCCGACCGACACCGTCTACGGCATTGCCGCCGACGCCTTCTCGCCCCAGGCCGTGGCCACGCTCCTGGCGGCCAAGGGCCGCGGGCGCTCGATGCCGCCGCCCGTGCTGATCCCGCGCCCCGAGACGCTCGACGGGTTGGCCGTCGACGTGCGCGCCGACGCGCGCGCCCTGGCGGGCGCCTTCTGGCCCGGACCCCTGACCCTGATCCTGCAGGCCCAGCCGTCCCTGACGTGGGACCTGGGCGAGACCCGCGGCACCGTGGCCCTGCGCATGCCGGACGACGAGCTCGCGCTCGAGGTGCTGCGCGCCGTCGGACCGCTCGCGGTCTCCTCCGCGAACCGGTCCGGACGCCCCGCCGCGGTCGACGCCGCCGACGCCGAGGAGCAGCTCGGGGAATCGGTCGAGGTCTACCTCTCGGACGGGCAGCGTCCCGCCGGGGGAGCCGAGGCGCTGCCCTCCACCATCGTCGACTGCACGGGCTCCGAACCCGTCGTCGTCCGCGAAGGCGCCCTGCCGCTCGAGCGGCTCCGCTCGGTCGTCGCCTCCGTGCGCTCCGCGTCCGGACCCGACGCGGCTGCCGGGGACGGGCTGACCGGAGGCGACGACGCCGACGACGCGTCGGAAGAGGCGGCCGGCCGCACGCCATGAGGATGTACCTTCTGCTGATGGGGCTCACCTTCGCGACGTCGTACCTCCTGACGCCGCTCATGCGCCGCATCGGCCTCAAGGTCCTCGTCGAGGCACCGTTGCGTGACCGCGACGTCCACGAGCGTCCCATCCCCAAGCTCGGCGGGGTGGCCATGGTCGCGGCGATCCTGCTCGGGCTCGGTGCCGGCACGCAGATCGATTTCCTCTCGGGCTCATTCCGCGATCCGGGGCCGGCGCTCGGGGTGGCCACGGCGGCCGTGCTCGTCCTCGTGCTCGGCGTGGCCGATGACGTCTGGGACCTCCGCTGGTACTACAAGCTCGCCGGGCAGACGGCGATCGGGCTCGTCGTGGCGGGCTCGGGCATCCGGCTCGAGGCGATGCCAGTGGGCTGGATCAGGCTCCCCGACGGGCCGATGCAGACCGCGCTCACCGTGCTGCTCGTGGTGCTGACCATGAACGCCATCAACTTCGTCGACGGGCTCGACGGGCTCGCCGCCGGGATGGCGGGGATCGGGGCGGCCGCGTTCTTCGTCTACTGCTACACGCTCTCGAGGACCATCAACCAGTTCGACCACTCCAACTTCTCGGCCATGCTCATGGCCCTGTTGCTGGGGGCCTGCCTGGGCTTCCTGCCGCACAACTTCCATCCGGCCAAGATCTTCATGGGGGAGTCCGGGGCGCTCATCATCGGCCTGCTCATGTCCGTCGCGGCCATCGCCGTCACGGCCGACGTCGGGGCCCAGGAGGGCTACCGCTTCCGCAACGTCCCCGCCTACATGCCGATCCTGCTGCCCGTGGCGGTCATCATGCTTCCGCTCCTGGACCTGGCCCTCGCCGTCATCCGGAGGACGGCGAGGGGACGCTCCCCGTTCTCGGCGGACCGGGGGCACCTGCACCACAAGCTCGTCGACGGCGGCTACACCCAGCGCCAGGCCGTCTGCCTCCTCTACCTGTGGTCCGCGCTCATCGCCTTCGGCTCCGTGTCCTTCATCTTCAAACAGCTCCACACGGGGATCCTGCTCACGGTCTGGGGGCTGCTCCTGCTGGGCGCCGCCTACCTCACGCTGCATCCGTGGATCCGGCGGACGCGGTCGCGCTAGCCCGTTCTATCTCGTGTAGAATTCAACACGGCCCTCGGGAGCCACGGACATGCCAGAGCACGACAGCGACGGGACGCGGATGACGCAGCACGCCAGCACGCAGGGGGGACCGGACATGCTCCGGGCCTCGGGGGAGACCCCGCAGCCCTGGCTCGGGATGCTCCGCCGCTGCTCCCTCGTCGGAGCCGCACTGACCGTCCTCGTGGCGGTCGTCGCGGCCATCGCCGCAGGGCCGGCCGCCGTGCCGAGCGTCCTCGCCGGCGCCGCACTCGTCGTCGTCTTCTTCGGCATCACGCTGGTGATCGGACATGTCGTCGGGCGGCGCAATCCCTCGGCGGCCCTTTCGGCCTTCGTCGTCGGCTACGTCGTCAAGGTCGTCGGATTCGGCGCGCTGGTCTTCGGCCTCGGCGTGCCGTCCTGGATCGACGGAACCTGGTTCCTCGTCTCGGCCGTGGCCATGGTCGTCGTCTGGCAGGCCACGGAAATGGTGGTCTTCTCGCGCCAGCGCTTCCAGCTCTACGCGGACCCCGAGCCCGAGACGTCCCCGGGAGGCTCCCGTGGCGCGGCTTGACCCGGTGTCCCGCGAGCCCGTCAACGGCTCCTGGACCCGCGAGTACATCAACTACATCCTTGGCGGGATCATAGCCTTCGGTTTGATAGGGTGGGGGCTGGATTACCTGTTGCATGCCCACTGGATCATGATCGCGGGCGCGGTTCTGGGTGCCGGTTCCGGGTTCTACCTAGCCCACCAACACCGCAAGGCCCATGCCTCCCGGCAGGCCGACGAATGACCCCGTAACAGCCCTACAACTTGATACGGCAGGACGCCGCCGACGCGGCCCGGCCGAGATGCCCAAAGACGGACACTGCAGAGAGGAAACGCGTTGATCGCGCTTGCGCTTCAGGCGGCCCCCCAAGAAGGCGGGTTCGTTCCGCCAGCCATCGAAGACTTGCATCTTCCCGACATCCTTCCGTGGGGGGCGGATTACGGGACGGGCTTCGGCAAGCAGATGCTGCTGGTCCTCCTCTCCGTCGCCCTGATCTCCTGGTTCCTCGTCGCGGCCTCGCGCCGCCGCCAGCTGGTCCCCGGGAAGTTCCAGTTCCTCGGTGAGGGAAGCTACAACTTCGTCCGCAACTCGATCGGCAAGGACCTGATCGGCGAACGGGACTTCAAGCCCTTCGTCCCGTTGCTCGTGACGCTGTTCTTCTTCATCCTGGTGAACAACTTCTTCGGCTCCGTGCCGTTCATCCAGCTGCCGACCACCTCCCACGTGGGCACGGCCTACGCGCTGGCCGGCATCGTCTACTTCTACTGGATCTACCTCGGCATCAAGACCCACGGCATCGGCTACTTCAAGGTCGCCGTCGTCCCGTCGGGCGTGCCGAAGGCCTTCCTGCTGCCCGTCGTGCTGATCGAGATCGTCTCCACGTTCCTCGTCCGTCCGGTCACGCACAGCCTCCGTCTCTTCGCGACCATGCTCTCGGGCCACATGATCATCGCCCTCGCCGCCTCGGGATCGGCCTTCCTGCTGACCCAGACCTCCGGCCTGATGCCGGTCCTCGGCGTGCTGACCATGGCCGGCGGCATCGGCATGTTCCTCTTCGAGGTCTTCATCCAGCTGCTGCAGGCGTACGTGTTCGTCCTCCTCACGGCGGTCTACATCCAGGGCTCCATCTCCGAGGCCCACTAGGGTCCACCACAGCTGTCCCCCCACGCCACCGGGGGGTCGACATTAACTCACAACCTGTCGGGCACCGCACCGGCATCTTGAAAGGAAAACAATGGAAATCCACGGTTCCCTCAACCTCATCGGCTACGGTCTCTCCGCCATCGGCGGCGGCATCGGCGTCGGCCTGGTGTTCGCGGCCTTCATCAACGGCGTCGCCCGCCAGCCGGAGGCCCAGCGCGTCCTGCAGCCGCTGGCCTTCATGGGCCTCGCGTTCACCGAAGCACTCGCCATCCTCGGCCTGGTCTTCGCCTTCGTCATCGGCGCCTAGCGTCCGCTGACCGGTTTCCGTAGGCACTGGCAATAGAAAGACGGGTGAAAAATGAACAACGCAGTCATTCTCGCGGCCGCTGAGGGTGCCAACCCGCTGGTCCCGAACTGGTGGGAAATCCTGGTCACCGTCCTCGGCTTCGCGATCCTGCTGTTCATTGTGAACAAGTTCGTCGTCCCGGCGTTCGAGAAGACGTACGAAGAGCGCTCCGCGGCGATCGAGGGCGGCATCGCGAAGGCGGAGGCCGCCCAGGCCGAGGCCAATGCCGCGCTCGAGGAGTACAAGCAGCAGCTGACCGACGCCCGCACCGAGGCCAATCGCATCCGCGAGGAAGCCCGTGCCGAAGGCGCCAAGATCCTGGCCGAGCTCAAGGAGAAGGCGGCCGCCGAGTCGGCCCGCATCACCGAGCAGGCCCACGTCCAGATCGAGGCCGAGCGCACGGCCGCCGTGGCTTCCCTCCGCAGCGAGGTCGGCACCCTGGCGACCGAGCTCGCGGGCAAGATCGTCGGCGAGTCGCTGCAGGACGACGCACGCTCCGCGCGCGTGGTCGACCGCTTCCTGGCCGACCTCGAGTCCCAGCAGAGTGCAGGTGCATCGAACTAATGGCAGGCGTATCGAGCGAGTCACTGGCCGCGGCGCAGGCCGAGCTGGAGCCCAAGCTGGCAACGGCGGACCTGTCCCTGGCGGAGGACCTCTTTGGCATCCTGGGCACGCTGGACGGCAACGCCGGCCTGCGCCGTGCCCTGACTGATCCGACGCGTGACGGCAAGGAGAAGGCCGCGCTGGTGTCGCGGCTCGTCGGCGGCAAGGTCTCGGCTCTCGCCGAATCCACCGCCGCGGACCTCGCCGCATCGCGCTGGCGCTCGGCGCGTGACATCGGGGACGCACTGGAGATCCTGGCCGCGACGGCCGCGGTCTCCTATGCGGAACGCCAGGGCAACGGTCCCGAGGGACTGGAGGCCCTGGAGGGTGAGCTGCTCCAGTTCACCCAGGTCGTCGGTTCCAGTCATGAGCTGCAGCGCGCGCTCGACGAGCCGCAGGCGGGGGCGGAGGCCAAGACGGCCCTGGCCCTCAAGCTCGTCCCGCACGCGTCCGACGCGGCGAAGACGCTGATCCGGCAGGCGGTGGCCGCCCCCCGCGGGCTCAAGCCCGGCGCCCTGGTGCAGCGGTTCCTTGAACTGGTGGCCAAGCGCCAGCAGCGGTGGATCGCGAACGTCAGCGTCACCCGTCCGTTGACCGGCGAACAGGTCGCACGGCTGCAGTCCGGCCTCAATCGGCTCTACGGCCGCGACCTGAAGATCAATGTCACCGTCGATCCGACCTTGGTCGGGGGCATCCGCGTGGAAGTCGGCGACGAGGTCGTCGACGCGAGCGCGGCAACCCGCCTCAGCGAACTCCGCCGCAGGCTGGCCGGCTGATCCGCACCGCGGAACAGCCCGGCCGAACCATAGACTGAACCACACATCGTTCACTGCGCGGACCGCGCGGTGATCACAACACAGGAGAGCAGGGACTGCAGATGGCCGAATTGACCATCAACGCCGACGACGTCCGCAATGCCTTGACCGACTTCGCGGCGTCCTACGAACCGGGCACCGCGCAGCGCGTCGAGGTCGGCCGGGTCACCACGGCAAGCGACGGCATCGCCAAGGTGGAGGGCCTCCCCTCCGTCATGGCCAACGAATTGCTGCGTTTCGAAGACGGAACGCTGGGCCTGGCCCAGAACCTCGACACCCGCGAAATCGGCGTCGTGGTCCTGGGTGACTTCACGGGCATCGAAGAGGGCCAGGAAGTGCACCGCACGGGGGAGATCCTCTCCGTTCCCGTCGGCGACGCCTTCCTCGGCCGCGTGGTCGACCCGCTCGGCACCCCCATCGACGACCTGGGCGACATCCAGGCCGAGGGGCGCCGCGCGCTGGAGCTCCAGGCTCCGGGCGTGACCCAGCGCAAGTCGGTCCACGAGCCGCTCCAGACCGGGCTCAAGGCCATCGACGCCATGATCCCGATCGGCCGCGGCCAGCGCCAGCTGATCATCGGCGACCGCCAGACCGGCAAGACCGCCATCGCCGTGGACACGATCATCAACCAGAAGGCCAACTGGGCTTCGGGCGATGTCTCCAAGCAGGTCCGCTGCGTCTACGTCGCGATCGGCCAGAAGGCCTCCACGATCGCGGCCGTCCGCCAGACGCTGGAGGACCACGGCGCCCTGGAGTACACGACGATCGTCGCCTCCCCGGCCTCCGATCCGGCCGGCTTCAAGTACCTGGCACCGTACGCGGGCTCCGCGATCGGCCAGCACTGGATGTACGGGGGCAAGCACGTCCTCATCATCTTCGACGACCTGTCCAAGCAGGCCGAGGCCTACCGTGCCGTCTCCCTGCTGCTCCGCCGTCCGCCGGGACGCGAGGCCTACCCGGGCGACGTGTTCTACCTGCACTCCCGCCTCCTGGAGCGTTGCGCCAAGCTCTCCGACGAGCTCGGCGCGGGTTCGATGACCGGCCTGCCGATCATCGAGACCAAGGCCAACGATGTCTCGGCCTACATCCCGACGAACGTCATCTCCATCACCGACGGGCAGATCTTCCTGCAGTCGGACCTCTTCAACGCCAACCAGCGCCCGGCGGTCGACGTCGGCGTCTCGGTGTCCCGCGTCGGCGGTGCCGCGCAGGTCAAGGCCATGAAGCAGGTCTCCGGCACGCTGAAGCTCGAGCTGGCCCAGTACCGCGACATGCAGGCGTTCGCGATGTTCGCGTCCGACCTGGACGCCGCGTCGCGCCAGCAGCTGACCCGCGGCGCCCGTCTCATGGAGCTGCTCAAGCAGGGGCAGTACGCCCCGTTCGCCGTCGAGGACCAGGTCGTCTCCGTGTGGGCCGGTACCAACGGCTACCTCGACAACGTGCCCGTCGAGGACGTGCGCCGCTTCGAGGGCGAGTTCATCGAGTACCTGCGCCACCGCACGGACGTGCTGAACACGATCGCACAGACGAACAAGCTCGAGGAGTCCACCGTCGATGCGCTGAAGGCGTCGATCGAGGACTTCAAGAAGGGCTTCTTCGGGGAGGGCGACGACAAGCTGGTCGCCGCCGGCCACGAGGAGCACGACGCCCTGGGCGAAGAGTCCGTGGACCAAGAGAAGATCGTCCGGCAGAAGCGCTGACGCCCCTGACGGCGGGGTGGCCGGCGTGAGCCGCCGGCCGCCCCGCCCCAGGGCAAGGAAAGGATAAACATGGGAGCCCAGATTCGGGTCTACCGCCAGAAGATCTCCTCGACGTCGTCGATGCGCAAGATCTTCAAGGCGATGGAACTGATCGCCACTTCCCGCATCGGCAAGGCGCGTGGACGCGTCGCGGCCTCGCTGCCGTACGCCAATGCGATCACCCGTGCCGTTTCCGCCGTCGCATCGCAGTCCGAGGTCGAGCACCCGCTGACCACCGAGCCGGAGCACATCCGGCGTTCGGCGGTCCTCGTGCTGACGTCCGACCGCGGGCTCGCCGGATCGTACTCCGCCAGCGTCCTGAAGCAGGCCGAGGCCCTGGCCGAGCTGCTGCGCGGCGAGGGCAAGGAAGTGAAGAACTACCTGGTCGGCCGCAAGGCGCAGGCGTACTTCGACTTCCGCGACCGCGAGTACGTGCAGGTGTGGACCGGCGGTACGGACGCCCCGGAGTTCGAGACCGCCCGCGAGATCGGCGCCGCCCTGCTCGAGGCGTTCAACACGCCCTACGAGGAAGGCGGCGTGGACGAGATCCACGTGGTCTACACGCAGTTCAAGTCCATGGTCGTCCAGGAGCCCGCGGTCATCCGACTGCTGCCGCTGGAGGTCGTGGAGGAGGACGTCGTCCAGGAATCGGACCTGCTGCCGCTCTACGAGTACGAGCCGGAACCCGAACAGGTCCTCGACGCGCTGCTGCCCCGCTACATCGAGTCGCGGATCTTCGCGGCCCTCCTGCAGGCTGCCGCCTCCGAGCTCGCCGCCCGCCAGCGGGCGATGAAGTCCGCGGGGGACAACGCCAGCGAGCTGATCAAGAAGTACACCCGGCTGCGCAACAACGCGCGCCAGGCGGAGATCACGCAGGAACTGTCCGAAATCGTGGCCGGCGCCGACGCCCTGAGCGCCTAGACCCGGCCGACACACCTAACCAACGCTAGACACCCAAGCGAAGTGAGAGAGATGACTGCCCAACTCAACGAGCAGGGAACCGCCGCCGCGGCGCCGGGAGCCACCGGCCGCATCGCGCGCGTCATCGGCCCGGTCGTCGACGTCGAATTCCCGGCCGACGCCCTTCCCGAAATCTACAACGCGCTCACCACCGAGATCACGCTCAACGGTGAGACCAAGACCATCACCTTCGAGACCAGCCAGCACCTCGGCGACAACCTGGTCCGCGCGATCTCGCTGCAGGCCACCGACGGACTCGTCCGCGGCACTGTCGTCCAGGACACGGGCTCCGCCATCTCCGTCCCCGTCGGCGACGGCGTCAAGGGCCACATCTTCAACGTCCTCGGCAAGCCGCTGGACGTGGAGGAGTCGGAGCTCCAGGTCACCGAGCGCTGGCCGATCCACCGCAAGGCCCCGGCCTTCGCGACCCTCGAGGGCTCCACGGAGATGCTCGAGACCGGCATCAAGTCCATCGACCTGCTGACCCCGTACATCAAGGGCGGCAAGATCGGCCTGTTCGGCGGCGCCGGCGTGGGCAAGACGGTGCTCATCCAGGAGATGATCACCCGCGTGGCCCGGAACTTCGGCGGCACCTCGGTGTTCGCCGGCGTGGGCGAGCGGACCCGCGAGGGCAACGACCTCTGGGTCGAGATGGAGGAGGCCGGCGTCCTCAAGGACACCGCCCTCGTCTTCGGCCAGATGGACGAGCCGCCGGGCACGCGTCTGCGCGTGGCCCTGTCGGCCCTGACCATGGCGGAGTACTTCCGCGATGTGCAGAACCAGGACGTGCTGTTGTTCATCGACAACATCTTCCGGTTCACGCAGGCCGGCTCCGAGGTCTCCACCCTGCTCGGCCGCATGCCGTCCGCCGTGGGCTACCAGCCGAACCTGGCCGACGAGATGGGCCTCCTGCAGGAGCGCATCACGTCGACCAAGGGCCACTCGATCACGTCGATGCAGGCCATCTACGTCCCGGCCGACGACTACACCGACCCGGCCCCGGCCACGACGTTCGCCCACCTGGACGCCACGACCGAGCTCTCGCGTGAGATCGCCTCGCGCGGCCTCTACCCGGCGATCGATCCGCTGACGTCGACGTCCCGCATCCTGGACCCGCAGTACATCGGCCAGGACCACTACGACACGGCCGTGCGCGTCAAGCAGATCCTGCAGAAGAACAAGGAGCTGCAGGACATCATCGCGATCCTCGGCGTCGACGAGCTGTCCGAGGAGGACAAGATCGTCGTGGCCCGTGCGCGCCGCATCCAGCAGTTCCTGTCGCAGAACACCTACACCGCCAAGCAGTTCACCGGCGTCGAGGGTTCGACCGTGTCCATCAAGGACACGATCGAGGGCTTCAAGGCCATCTGCGACGGCGACCTCGACCACGTCGCGGAACAGGCCTTCTTCAACATCGGCGGGCTCGACGACGTCGAGCGGGCCTGGGCCAAGATCCAGGAACAGACCAAGTAGCCATGGCCGAACTCGAAGTCGAAATCGTCGCCGCGGACCACTTCGTGTGGTCCGGGGCGGCGACCATGGTCAAGGCACGCACCAGCGACGGCGAGATCGGCGTGCTGCCGGGCCACACCCCGGTGCTCGCGATCCTGGCGGAAGGGGTCCTCGAGATCCAGCCCGTCCAGGGTGCCCGCATCGTGGTCAACGCCGACGGGGGATTCTTCTCCGTCGACAAGGACCGCGTGGTGATCGTCGCCGACAACGCGCAGATCGACGAGTCCGCCACGGCAGGAAACCGATAGTCCTGCCTTGAACGACGTCGGCCTCCCGTTCGCCATCCTGGCCGCAGCCCTGCTGCTGATCCTGATGGCCCTCGGCGCCATGGGGCTGCGCCGCTTCCAGCTGCGGCGCGCCCTGGGCACGTTCGACGCCTCCATCTCCACCGCCTCCGGGCGGTGGATGATGGGGGTTTGTCGTTACGGGGAGAACCACTTGGAGTTCCTGCGGCTCTTCTCCGTTTCCCCGGTGCCGCGGCGCCGGTTCCTCCGTTCGTCGCTGGAGCTCAGGGGCTGGCGCGATCCGCTGGACGAGGAGTCCGGTCGGATCCAGCCTGGCAGCGTCGTCGTCACGCTCGACTACCGCGGCGAGAGCGTCCTGCTGGCGATGGACTACGGCGCGTACACGGGCCTCAGTTCATGGCTCGAGGCCGGTCCCGTCGTCGGGGTCGGGACCTGGCGTTAACGCACCAAGGGGCGCCACCTTCACAGGTGGCGCCCCTTGGCGTTGGCGGAGCTGCGGTCCGGTCTAGAGCGCCGAGACGCCGGTGGCCTGCGGCCCCTTGGCGCCCTCGCCGATCTCGAACTGGACCCGCTGGTTCTCCTCGAGCGTGCGGAAGCCGTTCGACTGGATCTCCGAATAGTGCACAAAGACGTCGTCCTTGGCGCCGTCCGGCGTGATGAATCCGAAGCCCTTTTCGGCATTGAACCACTTGACGGTTCCCTGTGCCATGCGTGTTTCTCCTACGGTGTAGCGCGTACGGCCGAAGCACCTCACTCCGGCCGGGTGGTACCGATGCGAGGAACCCGGCGGCCGGAGCCGCGGCTTCCACACCCGCAACCTGCTTTGCGGGTATGACAAACACCAACACAAAGACTGAGTCCAGCATCACATACCGGCGTTGGCTAGGCAACGGTTTTAGGCCAACGTTTCGTGAATGTCCGGTTTCACGTCGGTGCGGGGCGTCAGTCCCCGAGGGGGTCGAGCCGGCGCCCCTGGCGGTAGACGCCCAGGAGTCCGAGTCCGGGATCGAGCACCAGCACGTCGGCGCTGAATCCCTGGTGGAGGGAGCCCGCCTCGTCCGCCAGGCCCAGGACGGCGGCCGGGACGGACGTCGCGGAGACGACGGCGACCTGCAGCGGGACGCCGGCCGCCACGGTGGAGCGCAGGACGTCGAGCATCGTGGCGGTCCCGCCGGCGAGGGAGCCGCCGGCGCCCAGCCGTGCCTCGCCGCCGCGGACGCTGACCTGCTGCGGACCCAGCTCGTAGTCGCCGTCCGGGAGTCCGGCGGCGGACATGGAGTCGGTCACGAGCGCGATGTTCTGGGCCCCGAGCAGGGAGAACACGGTGCGTACCGTGTCCGGGGCCAGGTGCACGCCGTCGGCGATGAGCTCGACGACGGCGCCCCCGGCCGCGGCTGCTTCGAGGCACGCCGCGACGGGGCCGGGGGAGCGGTGGTGCAGCGGCGGCATGCCGTTGAACAAGTGGGTCACCGTCGGCTTCTCGGTGTAGCCGTCGAATCCCGCCGAGGAGAGCTCCTCGGCGGCGAGCCGCAGGGACGCCGCCGTCGTCGCGGCATCGGCGTCGGTGTGCCCGAGGGAGGGGACGACGCCGTGGGAGGCGAGCTGCTCGACGAGGGCATCGGCGCCGTCGAGCTCGGGCGCGTACGTCATGGTCCGCAGCTGGCCGCGCGCCGCCTCGACGAGTTCGTCCACGAAGTCCGGCTCCGGCTCGGAGATGTGGGCGGGATCCTGGGCGCCGCAGCGGACCGTGGAGACGTAGGGGCCCTCGGAGTGGACGCCGGCGAGCAGCCCCTCCTCGGCGAGGGACGCGAGCACGCCGGCGGCATCGAGCATCGCGGCGCGGTCGGCGGTCACGAGGCTCGCGAGCAGCGTCGTCGTCCCGGAACGGTGCAGGAAGTCAACGGCCCGCCGGGCGGCCGCCTCGTCGCCCGCGGGGAAGTCGCCGCCGTTGGCGCCGTGGCAGTGCAGGTCGATGAGCCCGGGCAGCAGGAGGGAGCCGGCAGGCACGTCGACGCGTTCGAAGTCCTCGCGCTCCTCCCACTCGGCGAATTCCGCGGCCGTTCCGGTGAAGGCGATCCGGTCCCCTTCGAGGGCCAGGACGCCGTCGGGGATGTCGAGGCCGTCGGCGATGATGTGGCCGGGGATCCAGCGGTGGGAGGCGCTTCCGTCCGAGTACATGGAACCATCATAGGGGCCGGTCCCCGTGGCCTTGACGGTGGGGACCGGGCCTAGAACAGGCGTGACGCGGAGTCGTCGACCCCGCGCATCGCGTCGTAGTCGAGGGTGATGCACTCGATGCCGCGGTCCGTGGCCAGGGTGCGGGCCTGGGGCTTGATCTGCTGGGCCGCGAAGACGCCGCGGACGGGGGCGAGGAGGGGGTCGCGGTTCATCAGCTCGAGGTAGCGCGTGAGCTGCTCGACGCCGTCGATGTCGCCGCGCCGCTTGAGCTCCACGGCGACCGTGGCGCCGCCGGCGTCACGGGCCAGGATGTCCACGGGGCCGATCGCGGTCATGTATTCGCGCCGGACCAGGGTGTACCCGGCGCCGAGGGTCTCGATCTGCTCGGCCAGGAGGCGCTGGAGGTCCGCCTCGACGCCGTCCTTGATGAGCCCGGGATCGATCCCGAGCTCGTGGCTCGAGTCGTGCATCTTCTCGTGGATGCGGATGACGAGGCGGTCGTCGCTCTTGGCGTGCTGGACGTTCCAGACCTCCGCGACGCCGGCGGCGGCGTCCTCCTCGTCCGCGGGCACGGACCGCATGGAGGCCGGGGGGCTCATCCAGTTCAGGGGCTTGTAGGAGCCGCCGTCGGAGTGGACGAGCACGGAGCCGTCGGCCTTGACCATGAGGAGCCGGGTCGCGAGGGGAAGGTGGGCGCGGAGGCGGCCCTCGTAGTCCACGGAGCAGCGGGCAATCACTAAACGCACACGAGCACTCTACCGGCTCGGTGCGGGCGCTTCGGCACCCGTGTTGCACAATAGGGGCATGCCCCGCTCCAATCGACCGCGCCGCTCCGCGTCCGGACGCGCGGGCAACAAGTGGGCCAGGGCGGAGGACGACGCCGGGGCGCCACTCGAGCGCTCGCGCTACGGCCTGCCGCAGCTCCAGTCGGGACGGGACGGGCAGTGGCACGTGCGCTCGATCGCTCCGGCGCGCGCCGGCAAGGACTACACGTGTCCCGGGTGCCACCGTGCCATCCCGCCCGGGACGGCGCATCTGGTCGCCTGGCGTGCGGACGACTGGCGGGGCGACGATCGCGCGGCGGCCGATCGGCGGCATTGGCACACGCATTGTTGGGCGACGCGCCAGACGGGAGCCGGCTACTAGCCGGGCTTCCGCGCCCGGGCCGGCGGGTTCGCCGTGGCGCGGCCCGGGATCAGAGGCGGTCCTGCCGGGCGATGAAGACCTCGCGCAGCAGGAGCATCGACGCCGCCGCGAGGGGAATCGCCATGAGCGCCCCGACGATTCCCATGAGCGCGCCGCCCGCGATGACGGCGATGACGGCAACGGCTCCGGGAACGGCGACGGCCTTCTGCATGACGCGCGGCGAGATGAAATAGGCCTCGAACTGCAGGTAGGCGAAGTAGAAGACGGCGTAGACCACGGCGGTCTGCCATCCCGCGGTGAGGGCGACGAGCGAGACGAGGATCCCGGCCGTGACGGCTCCCACGAGCGGGATGAAGGCCAGCAGGGCCACGGCGACGGCGAGCAGCAGCGAGAACGGGACGTCCGTGATGCTCATGAGGATGAAGGCGTAGGTGGCGTTCGCGAGCGCCACGAACGCCTGGCCGATCACGTAGTTGCCGACGCTGTTGGTGATCTGTTCCGAGAGGGCCTGGACGCGGTTCCGCTTCGAGCGCGGCGCGAGGCGGTAGGCCCAGACCTTGATCGCGGGGAGCGAGGCCAGGAAGTACACGGCGAGGACCAGGACGGTCAGCGCCCCGAACATGCCCTGCGCGATGACGGTACCGGCCCCGATGACGCCGCCGAAGAGCCCGCCCACGTTGTCCGGATTGGAGAAGAACTTGTTGACCTCCTCCTCGAGCCGGTCCCTGACCTGGAACTGCTGGTCCGCGGTGAGGAAGAACTCGGAATTCAGGAAGTCGTCGACGAATCCGGGGGCCCGGGCGACGAACTGGGCAGTCTGGTCGACCATGGTCGGGATGAGCGTCGCGAAGACGGCCGCGAAGGCCGCCGCCAGGAGCAGCACGGCGGCGACGACGCCCAGCGGCCGGGGGGCGCCGCGCTTCTCGAGCCAGCGGACGATCGGATCCAGGCCCAGGGCGATGAAGAGCGCGAGGGAGATCCACACGAGGAGCGGCCCGACGTTGGTCAGGACGAAGTACCCGAGCAGGGCGAGCCCCACGCCGACGGTGCCCATGAAGCCCGTCTGGACCGGGTGGCGGAGCGTCGCGGACCCCAGTTGGCGTTCCGGTTCGTCGCCCTCCGGCTCCGGGGGCATGTCGTAGTGCGGGTATCGCGGTGGCAGCGCCAGGAGGCGGCGGACGCGGTCGCGCAGCCCCGCCGGCGCGGCCGCGACGGCTGCGGGCGTCGCCGGAGTGCCGCTTGCCGTCCGGAGGGGCGCCTCCTGCGGCGCCGGCTCGACGGGGGGCTGGTGGGTCGTGGCCGGTTCGCCGCCGCCCCCGGCCGCGACCGGCTCCGGCGGCAGGGAGGCCCCGGGGGAGTTGTCCTTCTCGTCCTTCGTCACGGGTCGAGCCTACCGGCCCGCCGGGGCTTCCCCCGTGGTTCGGGACACAGCGGGGAACCGCTGCGGTAACCAATTCGTTATCATTGGGAAGCGGCGGTGCGCACCCGTGTGCCCACCGCGGCGTCGTGGCCGTTCATCGACCCCTTCCGTTAGGTGTAGTTCAGTGCGTATTTTGTCAGCCGTGGTGGCGCTCCTGCTGGGTGCCGCCGCCCTCCTCGTCGGCATCGGCCAGAAGACCTTCTGGGCGCCGCCGGAAATCGCGACAGCGACCCTCTCCGCCCCGTTGCAGGACGCTCCGCTGACGGTCATCGAGCCCGCGGTCGGCGAGGTCCACGCCGATGCGGTGGACATCACCATCGAGTCGAGCGGCGAGTTCACCGCGGCGCTGGGCCGCAGCGGCGACGTCGAGGCGTGGGTGGGGGACGCGCGGCACAACGTCGTCTCCGGCGTGGACGCCGAGGAATGGATCCTCAACGCCGAGTACGTCGACGGAGAGGCCGAGGTCCCGAATCCCGCCGGCTCCGATCTCTGGGTCGCCACTGAAACGGCCGACGGCCAGCTGGTCCACCGCTGGACCGAGCCCGCGGAGGGCGACTGGTCCCTCCTGCTGTCCGCCGACGGCACGGAGCCCGCACCGGCGACCATCACCGTCACGTGGCCGAACGACGCGAGCACGCCCTTCGCCGTGCCGGCGATCATCGCCGGGGCCCTGCTGATCGTGCTCGGGCTGGCGCTGGCCGTCCGCGCCGGCCGGGGCGGACGCGGTCGGGGTGGCCCGGCCCGGGCCACCGCGCCGACCGGTCAGGGCGGGGCCCCGCAGCGGGCCGGGGCTGCAACGACGGCCCAGACCGAACGCACCTCCGCCGCCGCCCCCGCACGGCCCGTGCGCCGCCTCGCCGCCGTCGCGGCCGCCGCGCTGATGGCGCTGCTGCCGGCCGCGCCGGCCTCCGCCACGCCGAGCCCCTCGGAAGCGGCCTCCGAGAGCGCCCCCGCCTCGGAAGGCGCCGATCCATCCGAGCCGACGGACGGCGACGCCTCGCCGGAGGGAACCACCCCCGCCGATCCGGGGAGCGAACCGGCCGTCCCTGCCGTGCTCCTGGAGACGCAGCTCGAGCGCATCCTCGAGTCCGTGGAGGGAGCCGCCGCGACCGGGGACAAGTCCCAGGACTCCAAGGACCTCTCGGGACGCTTCGCGGGCCGGGCGCTGGAGCTGCGGAAGACCAACTACGAGCACCGCTCCGACGGGGTGGACATTGCGGCGCCGGTCCCGGTGGCGGCCGGCCCCGTCCTCTCGGCGGCGGTCACGACGAGCACGGATTGGCCGCGCACGGTCACGGTCGTCACGCAGGGCCAGGACGCCACGGTCCCGCAGGTGCTGACCCTGCGGCAGGAGTCGCCGCGCGAGAACTACAAGGTCGTCTCCGCCGTGTCCATGCTCCCGGGGTCGGAGTTCCCGGGCATCGCCGTGGGCGATCCGTCCATCGCGACCCTTCCCCTGGACGCCGCCGGCCTCGTCATGACCCCGGCCCAGACGGCCGACAGGATCGCCAGGGTCCTGGACAATGCGGAGAACCAGCACGCGCCCTCGTTCGCCAAGAGCGTCTTCATCGACGCAACGCACCTGGCGCAGACCGAGGTGGCCGAGGACAACGACGATGCCCGGATCACGTACGCCCGCAGCGTCGACCGGGACTCGATCACGGCTTCCTCCACTCCCGACGGCGGGGCGATCGTCAGCGTCTACGTCACGAGCACGATGACCGCCGAGCCCAAGGAGGACGGCGGCACGGTGTCGCTGGACGAGGCCAGCGCCAAGCTCGCCGGTGCCTCCAGCACCAAGGACCAGGCCGTGATCACGTATGGTGAGTCGCTGGTGATGTACGTGCCGGCGGAGGGCAGCGACGAGCAGGTCCGGCTCATCGGCGGCGACGTCGTCCAGCTGGGCGCCGAGGTCGGCAGCTGACCGCGGCCCGTTTCGACGAGAACACCCCACGGTAGAGAGAGGTCCTTCCGCATGAGCACCACCCCCGAGCCCGCCGCCGCGTCGAGCCGAGGCGCCGTCGACTTGTCGGCGTTCGCCGGACAGCCCTCCGCCCCCGGCGGCGCGCCAGGAGGCGGCTGGACCCGCGCCGTCGGCCAGGCCGACTTCCAGGACGTCGTCCAGCTGTCCTCCGAGGTTCCCGTCGTCGTGTCGATCGGCAGCAGCGCCTCGCCCGCCTCGGGCGAGCTCGATGCCCTCCTGGGACGGATCGTGGACGGCTACGGCGGTCGACTGGTCCTCGCGACCGTCGACGCCTCCCGCGAGGCCGCCATCGTCCAGGCCTTCCGTGTCCAGCAGGTCCCGGCCGTCGTCGCACTCGTCAAGGGCCAGCCCGTGCCGATGTTCCAGGGGGCGCTGCCCGAGGCCCAGCTCCGCGAGCTCTTCGACGAGCTCCTCCAGCTCGGCGCGCAGCACGGGGCCGCCGGAACCGTGCCGCCGTTCGGCGCCCCGGCCGAGGAGGCGCCGTTGCCCCCGGCCCACCAGGAGGCCCTCGACAAGATCGACGCGGGCGACTACGCGGGGGCCGCGGCGGCCTACCGCAAGGCCCTGGCCGAGAAGCCGAACGACGCCGAGGCGGCCACGGGGCTGGCCAACGTCGAGCTGCTCGAGCGCACGAGCGTCATGGACGCCTCCGCCGTGCGGGCGGCCGGAGCCGAGGCGCCCGGGGACGTCGACGCGCAGCTGGCCGTCGCGGACCTCGATCTCGTCGGCGGCCACGTCGAGGACGCGTTCAACCGCCTGCTCTCCGCCGTCGGGCGGACCGCGGGCGAGGAGCGCGATCGGGTGCGCGCTCGGCTCGTCGAGCACTTCGGGATCGTCGGCGCCCAGGATCCGCGTGTGGGCGCGGCGCGGCAGAAGCTCGCGCGCCTGCTCTTCTAGCTCCGCCGGTCCCGCGGATCCACGGGACCGGCGGCGTAGTCCTTCCGGTGGACGTCCGCGGTTCGTCCGTCGGGATGATGACCGTCGGATCCCGGCGCTGCTAGGTTCGAGGCATGACCCAGGAACAGAGCACCTCCGCCGCGCCGGCGCTGGCGATCCGCGGACTCGGCAAGCGCTTCGGCGACAAGACGGCCGTCAACGGCATCAGCCTGGACGTCCCCTCCGGTTCCTTCTACGGACTCGTCGGCCCGAACGGGGCGGGCAAGACGACGGCGCTGTCCATGGCCACCGGACTGCTGCGTCCCGACGCGGGCCAGGTCTGGATCCACGGCGTCGACATCTGGGCCGACACGCTCAAGGCGAAGTCCCTCCTCGGCGTGCTGGCGGACGGCGTGCGCCTCTTCGACCGGCTCAGCGGCCGCCAGCTCGTCACCTACGCCGGGCTGCTGCGGGGCATGGACGCGGCCACCGTGGAACAGCGCACGGAGGACCTCCTGCGCGTGCTCGACCTCGAGGAGGCCTCCGCCAAGCTCGTGGTCGACTACTCCGCCGGCATGACCAAGAAGATCGCGCTGGCCACGGCCCTGATCCATTCGCCCCGCGTCCTGGTCCTGGACGAGCCCTTCGAGGCCGTCGACCCCGTCTCGGCGGCCAATATCCGCGACATCCTCGCCGACTACGTCGCCCACGGCGGCACCGTGGTCGTCTCGAGCCACGTCATGGACCTCGTGCAGCGGATGTGTTCGCACGTCGCGGTGATCGCCCAGGGCAACCTGCTCGCCTCGGGCACCGTCGACGAGGTCCGGGCCGGCTCGAGCCTCGAGGACCGCTTCGTCGAGCTCGTCGGCGGCCGCGCCGACCGGGAGGGGCTCTCGTGGTTGCACAGCTCCTGAAGCTCAAGGCGCGCCTCTTCGCCAACGGGCTGAGGCGCAGCCCGTGGCAACTCGTCGGCGTCGTCATCGGCGCCCTCTACGGCCTGTTCATCGCCGTCATGCTGCTCATCGGCCTCGCCTTCCTGGGCGGGCAGGATCCAGAGCTCATCGGCACGGTCCTGGTCCTCGGGGTCTCCCTCGCCGTCCTCGGCTGGGCCCTGATCCCCGTGCTCCTCACGGGCGTCGACCTGACCCTCGATCCCGCACGTTTCACGACCTTCACGATCCCGCCGCGGCAGCTCGTGGCCGGACTGCTCCTGAGCGGGCTCATCGGGACGCCCGGAGCCATCACGCTCATCCTGCTCGCGGGGCAGGGGCTCGCCTGGCGGCTGCACCCCGGGGCGGCCGCGGCCGCGGTGCTCTGCGGCATCCTCGCCACCCTGCTCTGCATGGCGCTGGCGCGCCTCACCACCACCGCCGCCACCGCCCTCACCGCCAACCGCCGCTTCCGCGAGATCTCCGTCGTCCTCCTGATGGTCCCGCTGCTGCTCCTCGGGCCCATCATCGACCGCGTCAGCGACGGCTTCGAGAGCGCCCTGGACTGGCTGCCGGCCATCACCGGCGTCCTCGGCTGGACGCCCCTCGGCTCCTTCGCGGCCGTCCCCTCGGACCTGGCCGCCGGGCAGCCCGCGCTCGCGGCCGCGCGCTTCGCCGTCTCGCTCGCCTACCTCGCCGTCATCGTGTGGGGCTGGAAGGTCCTGCTGCTGCGGGCCATGGAGTCTCCGGCCCAGTCCACCGGCGGCGGCCAGGCGGCCAAGGGCCCCGGTGCCTTCCGCCTCTTCCCGGCGACGCCCTGGGGCGCGGTCGCCGCGCGCTGCCTGACCTATTGGCTCAAGGACCCGCGCTACGCGGTCAGCGTCGTTATGGTGCCGCTGATCCCGTTCCTGCTCTGGTACTGGTCGGCGCAGTCCGGGGACTTCACGGCGCTCTTCTTCGCGGCGCCGATCATCGCTGTCCTCATGGGCTTCAGCATCTCCGCGGACATCTCGTACGACAGCACGGCGTTCGCGCTGCACGTCGCCACGGGCCTGAAGGGCCTCGACGACCGGCTGGGCCGGGTGCTCGCCTGCGCCGTCGTCGCGCTCCCCGTCGTCCTGCTCTCCGCGGTGGTCCCCGCCCTGCTGCTGGACCGCGCGGAGATCCTCCCCGCCGTCCTCGGGATGGCGCTCGGCGGACTCCTGACGGCCTTCGGGGTCTCCTCGATCGCCTCGGCCCGCTTCACCTACGGCGTGCCGCAGCCCGGCGACAGCCCCTTCAAGACCCCGCCCGGCAACGGCGTGAGGATGGCCGTCGTGCAGCTGGCCATCTTCGCCGTCATGGGCGTGCTCCTTCTGCCCGAGATCGGCTTGATGATCGCCTACCTCGTTACCGGGCAGGCCCTGTACGGCTGGCTCGCCCTGGCGGCCGGGCTCGTCCTGGGCGCCGTGTTCCTGGGCATCGGACTGCGCGTCGGCGGGCGCTGGTGGGAGGCGAGGCTGCCCGAGCTCATGCAGGCCACGGTCGCCAACAAGTAGCGTGGTGATCCGGCGGGCGCGCCCCGCCGTCTTGGTAGACTGGGGTCCATGAGCAGCCTGCCCCCGGATCCCTTCGAGAACGATCCGCGCGACCCCGGAACCGGTGGCGGAACCGCCACGATCGAGCGCGAGCAGCTGCGCGAACACGTCGAACCCGGCGATGCCGAGCGCTTCGCGCACTACGTCCGCAAGGAAAAGATCATGGAGTCGGCCTTGACCGGCGAGCCCGTGATCGCGTTGTGCGGCAAGGTCTGGGTCCCGGGTCGCGACCCGCAGAAGTTCCCGGTCTGCCCCGACTGCAAGGCGATCTACGAGGGCTTCGGCGCCGGCGGGGACGACGGCGGCAAGTAGCCGCAGCGCCGGGCCCGCCCCGTTTCCCCGGTGACGCCGGGCCGCCCCGGGCGGAACCGCACCCGCGCGCCCACTCCGCCATCCGACGTCGTACCCCTGAAGGAGCCGATCCGTGGACGAAGCCCTGTTCCACGTGGGCGAAAGCATGCCGCCCGCGTACCCCGAACGGGCGGCATGGGGCACCGCGCCCAAGCTGCGCCATTGGCAGCAGGAGGCGCTCGAGCTCTACATCGAGAGGGCTCCCCGGGACTTCCTCGCGGTGGCGACGCCGGGCGCCGGCAAGACGACCTTCGCGCTGCGCATCGCTGCGATGCTCGTGGACGCCGGCACGGTCAACCGCATCACGGTCGTCGCGCCGACCGACCACCTCAAGCGGCAGTGGGCCGACGCCGCGGCGAGGATCGGCCTCTCGATCGACCCCAACTTCAAGAACGCCGACGGGCGCCACGGCGCGGGCTTCATCGGGGTCGCCGTGACGTACGCGCAGGTCGCGAGCAAGCCGCTCCTGCACCGGGCCAAGACCGAGGCCGCCCGCACGCTCGTGATCCTGGACGAGATCCACCACGGAGGCGACGCCCTGAGCTGGGGCGACGGAATCCGCGAGGCCTTCGAGCCCGCGACGCGGCGCCTGGCGCTCACCGGTACGCCGTTCCGCTCCGACACCGCCGCGATCCCGTTCGTCGAGTACGCCGAGGACCGCGAGGGCATCCGGCGCTCCAAGGCGGACTACACCTACGGATACGGCAACGCCCTCAAGGATCACGTCGTCCGCCCCGTGCTGTTCATGGCCTACTCGGGGCAGATGCGCTGGCGGACGTCGGCGGGCGAGGAAATGGAGGCCCAGCTCGGCGCGGGCTTCACCAAGGACATCACCGCCCACGCGTGGCGGACGGCGCTCGACCCGCAGGGCGAGTGGATCCCCGCCGTGCTCGCCGCCGCGGACCGGCGGCTGACCGAGGTGCGGCGCACGGTGCCCGACGCCGGCGGGCTCGTGATCGCGACCGACCACGACGATGCCCGGGCCTACGCCGCGCAGCTCGCCCGCATCACGGGGGAGAAGGTCACGACGATCCTCTCCGACGACGCGAAGGCCTCCTCGAAGATCGAGGCGTTCTCCACCGGCGGCGACCGCTGGATGGTCGCCGTGCGCATGGTCTCCGAGGGCGTCGACGTGCCCCGGCTCGCGGTCGGCGTGTACGCCACCTCGACGTCGACCCCGCTCTTCTTCGCCCAAGCCGTCGGCCGGTTCGTCCGCTCGCGCAAGCGCGGCGAGGTGGCCTCCGTCTTCCTGCCCTCGGTCCCGGTCCTCATGGAACTCGCCAACCAGATGGAGCTCGAGCGCGACCATGCCCTGGACCGCCCCGAGCAGCACGTGGACGATCCGGAGTTCATCCCGGAAGAGGCGATGATGGACGAGGCCAACCGCGAGGAGAAGGCCTCCGATTCCCTCACCCAGCAGAAGTTCGAAGCGCTCCAGTCGCAGGCCTCCTTCGACCGGGTCCTGTTCGACGGGGGCGAGTTCGGCACGGGCGGACTCGTCGGCTCGGAGGAGGAGCAGGACTTCCTCGGCATCCCGGGGCTGCTCGACGCCGAGCAGGTCGGCACGCTGCTGCGGCAGCGCCAGCAGGAGCAGGTCACGCGGCGGGGCCGCAAGGCCGCCGTGCAGGGCGCGCACGAGGAGCCCGGGGTCGTGGACCACCGCCAGCTCATGGACCTGCGCAACCAGCTCGCGAAGAACGTCTCCGCCTGGTCGGCGCGGACCGGGACGCCGCACGGTGTCATCCACACCAAGCTGCGCGAGGTCTGCGGCGGGCCAGCGGTGGCCCAGGCGAGCGCCGAGCAGCTGACGCAGCGGCTCGGGAAGCTGCAGGACTGGTTCGTCGGGCGCCGCTGAGCGGTATCAGCCCCGCGGCGTCGGCACCCCGTCGAGGACCTCGATGCCCGCGCCGCGCAACTCGGCCGCGACGGCTTCGATCCCCTCGGGGTGGACCGCCGCGGTCAGCGGCATGACGACGCGGACGGCGAAGCCCGCGGTCGCGGCGTCGAGGGCCGTGGCGCGGACGCAGAAGTCGGTCGCGATCCCCACGACGTCCACCGCGGCGATCCCCGCCGCGCGCAGCCAGTCGCCCAGCAGTGGACCGCCGGCACCCGCCTCGTCCGTCCCGGGCGCGCCGGCGGCGGCCAGCCGGCCCTCGAACCCCGAATAGGCGGCCTCGAAGCGGCCCTTGCGGAAGAACGCGTCGATCGCGCCCCGGACGACGGCGGGGCCCAGCCCCGGGTGGGGATCGGCGCCCGGGGTGCCCGCGACGCAGTGGACGGGCCAGCTGTCGCGGAAGTCGGGCGTGGCCGAGAAGTGGGATCCCGGGTCGATGTGCCAGTCCTGGGTCGCGGCCACGGCGTCGTAGCCGCCGCGGTTCTGCGCGAGGAAGGCCTCGATCCGTTCCGCGACGGCTGCCCCGCCCGCGACGGCGAGCGATCCGCCCTCGCAGAAGTCGTTCTGCACGTCGACGACGACGAGCGCGCGACGCGCCGGACCCTCCGCGTGCTGCCCTGGGCCGGCCGCCCCGCCGCTCCCGTGTCCCCGCGTGTCCATGGGCTCCTCCTAGACCTCGTCGATGAAGCGCGTCGGGATGACGGGCTCGCCGCGCTGGAGCCGCCGGGCCACGCCGGGCAGCTCCTGGACCGAATCGTGGTGCCGCAGCGCCGCGCGGCGGACGCCCTCGGCGCCCGTCCACCCCTCGTGGAGCTCACCGCCCGTGACGAAGCGGCACAGCAGATCGCGGTCGTTGGCGTCGGCGTCCGGCCGTTCCCCGATGCCGACGAGCTCGGCCGTCGCCCGGCCGCGCTCGTTGAGCCGGCGCACGGCGCTCTTGCGGCCGCCGACGCTGGCCTTGTTCTCGGCGGCCTTGGCGACGTCGACGTACTCGCCCGCGTCGTTGGTCCGGCTGACGAGCTTGTAGACCATGGAGGCGGTGGGCGCCCCGGAGCCGGTCACGAGCGCCGTGCCGACCCCGTAGGCGTCGACGGGGGCGGACTGCAGGGCGGCGATCGCGTATTCGTCCAGGTCGGAGGTGACCATGATCCGGGTGCGGTCGTTGCCGAGGTCGTCGAGCAGCCGGCGCACCCAGCGCGCCTGCTCCACGAGGTCCCCGGAGTCGAGCCGCACGGCGCCCAGCTCCGGCCCCGCGACGTCGACGGCCGTGCGGACGCCCTGTTCGACGTCGTACGTGTCCACGAGCAGCGAGGTGCCCCGGCCGAGCGCGGCGACCTGCGCCTCGAAGGCGGCCCGCTCCGAGTCGTGCAGGAGCGTGAACGAGTGCGCCGCGGTCCCGACCGTCTTGAGCCCGTAGCGGTGGCCGGCCTCGAGGTTGGACGTGCTGTCGAAGCCGGCGATCACGGCGGCGCGGGCGGCGGCGACGGCCGACTCCTCCTGCGTACGCCGGGAGCCCATCTCGATGCAGGGGCGGTTCCCGGCCGCGGCGACCATGCGCGACGCCGCGGAGGCGATCGCGGAGTCGTGGTTGAGCACGGAGAGGATGAAGGTCTCCAGGACGCACGCCTCCGCGAACGTCGACTCGACCGTGAGGATCGGCGAGTTGGGGAAGTAGAGCTCGCCCTCGGCGTAGCCGTAGATGTCGCCCGTGAAGCGGAAGCCCTCGAGGTACTCGAGCGTCGCCTCGTCGACGACGCGCGTGGAGCGCAGGAAGTCGATCTGCTCCGCGCCGAAGCGGAAGTGCTCGAGCCCCTCCAGGATGCGCCCGGTGCCCGCGACGACGCCGTAGCGGCGGCCGTCCGGCAGGCGGCGGGCGAAGGCCTCGAACACCGAGCGCCGGTGCGCCGCGCCGGAGCGGAGGGCCGCCTGGAGCATCGTGAGCTCGTAGTGGTCGGTGAAGAGCGAGGTCGGCTGCTGCCACATGGGCGTATCTCCTGGGGACGGCTGGCGTGGCCCTCGACGGGCCGTTCAGCGACCACTCTAGTTCCCCGCACCCGCCGTAGAATGGGTGACATGCCCCTGATGACAGCCCCCACCGACGTGCTCCCGCGCGAGGAGACCGAGCAGCTGAGGGACCTCGCCGTCCCGTACGTGCTGATCGTCTGGAACGACCCGGTGAACCTCATGAGCTACGTCAGCTACGTGTTCCGCAGCCACTTCGGCTACAGCAAGGCCAAGGCCGACGCACTGATGCTCGAGGTCCACGAGCAGGGCCGGTCCGTGGTCGCCTCCGGCCCCCTGGAGAAGATCGAGTCCGACGTCGCGGCGATGCACGCGTTCGGCCTCTGGGCCACGTTCACCCGCGCGGACGGGGCCTGACGCGTGGCGAAGGCCTTCAAGAACACGCCCCGGGGCCTCAGCTGCCACCTCGAGAAGGCGGAACGCGAGCTGCTGCGCGGCCTCTTCAACGACGTCGTGACGATCCTCGAACCGGACCAGCCCGCGGCCGGCGCGGACACCGACCCCCTGTGGGCCCTGACCGGGATGGACCCGGCGGCCCATGCCGTCCCGGCCGCCGCGCCGCGGGACGGGGCCGAGCTGCGGTTGCTCCCGGACGCGATCAGGGACGACGACGGGGCCGCCCTCGAGTTCCGCCGCCTCACCGAGCGGGGGCTGCGGGAGACCAAGACCGCCGCCCTGCGCGGCGCGGCGCTCGCGCTCGAGTCGCCGACCGTCGTCCTGGACGAGGCGGCGGCCGTCCGCTTCGCGGCGGCGCTGAACGACGTCCGGCTCGTGCTGGCCCAGCGCCTCGGCGTCGAGACGGAGGAGGACGCCGAACGGGTCCACGCGGTGGAGGACTGGAGCGCCGCCGAGACGGTGGACGAGTACCTGGCGCTCGTCTACAACTTCACCACGTGGCTGCAGGAATCGCTCATGCAGGCGCTCGCCGACACCCTGTGAGCCGTGCCACACCCCGCCCGCGGCCGCTGCCGGCCGCGGGCGCAGGCAGTATCCTCTGTAGATCATGACCGACGAACCCCGCATCAGACCGGCCGGGCCGCAGGCATCGGCGCCCCTGGGCATCTTCGACTCCGGCGTCGGAGGCCTGACGGTCTCGCGCGCCGTCATCGACCAGCTGCCGAACGAGTCCACCCTGTACGTGGGGGACACCGCGAACAGCCCGTACGGGCCGCTGCCCATCGCCGAGGTGCGGGCCAACGCGCTCGGCGTCATGGACGAGCTCGTGGACTCCGGGGTCAAGCTCCTCGTCATCGCGTGCAACTCGGCCTCCTCTGCCGTGCTGCGCGATGCCCGGGAGCGCTACACCCACCGCTACGGGATCCCCGTCGTCGAGGTCATCCAGCCCGCCGTGCGCCGGGCCGTCTCGGCGACGCGCAACGGCAGGATCGGGGTGATCGGCACGCAGGCCACCGTCGGCTCGCGCGCCTACGAGGACGCGTTCGCCGCGGCTCCCCACTTGCGGATCCACTCGGCCGCCTGCCCGCGCTTCGTGGAGTTCGTCGAGCGGGGCGTCACGACGGGGGAGGAGCTCCTGGCGACCGCGGAGGAGTACCTCGCCCCGCTCAAGGAGGCCGGCGTCGACACGCTGGTCCTGGGGTGCACGCACTATCCCCTCCTGACGGGCGTATTGTCCTATGTCATGGGGGACAACGTCACGCTCGTCTCGAGCGCCGAGGAGACCGCCAAGGACGTCTATGCGGCGCTCATGCGCCACGGCCTGTCACGGCCTGGCGGCACGGCCCCGAGCCACCACTTCGTCGCGACGGGGGACGCGGCCTCCTTCGAGGTCCTGGCCCGCCGCTTCCTGGGGCCCGAGGTGCTCGGCGTCGAGCACGTCGACCACGTGGCGGCGCGCTACCCGACGGGGTCGATCGCCCGGATCACCCCCGAGATGATCGAGCGGGCCGCCGCCCGCGGGGGGATCGGATGAAGCTCACGATCGTCGGCTGCACGGGCTCGTTCCCGGGCCCCGGGTCCCCGGCCTCCTGCTACCTCGTCACGGCCCACGACGGCCAGCGCCCGTGGCGGGTCCTCCTGGACCTCGGCAGCGGCTCGCTCGGCGTGCTGCAGCGCTACATGGACCTGAGGGACATCGACGCGGTCTTCCTCTCCCACCTCCACCCGGACCACTGCATGGACCTCTGCGGCCTGCACGTCGCCGTCCACTGGGACCCCGCGGGCTGGGGCCGCGAGCGGATCACGGTGTGGGGGCCGGAAGCCACGGCGGACCGGATGGCGACCGCGTACGGGCTCGAACTCGACCCGGGCATGCACGAGGACTTCGACTTCCGCCACTGGACGGCCCGCGAGCCCGTGCGGCTCGGGCCGTTCACGATCACGGCCCACGAGGCGCGCCACCCCGTGGACGAGGCCTACGCCATCCGGGTGGAGGCCTCCGAACCGCTCTCCGACGGCACGGTACGGACCTCGGTCCTGGCCTACTCGGGCGACACGGACACGTGCGAGGGGCTTGTCGAGGCGGCCCGCGACGCCGATATGTTCCTGTGCGAGGCGGCCTTCGAGGAGGGCCGCGACGACGCGATCGACGGCGTGCACCTCACCGGGCGCCGGGCGGGCCTGATGGCCACGGAGGCCGGGGCGCGCCGCCTGCTGCTGACCCACGTCCCGGTGTGGACGAGCGTGAACACGGTCGTCGACGAGGCCCGGGAGACGTACGACGGCGGACTGGCCGTCGCGGTCTCGGGCGTCACCTACGGCGTCTGGTCCGGCGACCGGCTCGCCGAGCCGAAGGCCGGCCCGAAGGCCGGCGACCCGCTCCACCGCTAGCGCCCGCCGTGAAAGACTGGGGGCATGACTGAATCCCCCCAGGACACCACCACCATCGTGCGCGCCGACGGCCGCACGCCCGGACAGCTGCGGCCCATCACCATCACGCGCGGCTGGTCCCAGCAGGCCGAGGGATCGGCCCTGATCGAGTTCGGCAACACGCGCGTCCTGTGCACCGCCTCCTTCACCGCCGGAGTGCCGCGCTGGCTCAAGGGCGAGGGCCGCGGCTGGGTCACGGCCGAATACGCCATGCTGCCCCGCGCCACGAACACCCGTTCCGACCGCGAGTCCGTCAAGGGCCGGATCGGCGGGCGCACGCACGAGATCTCCCGCCTCATCGGCCGCTCGCTGCGTTCGATCATCGACACCTCCGCCCTCGGCGAGAACACCATCGTGCTGGACTGCGACGTCCTCCAGGCCGACGGCGGCACGCGCACGGCGGCCATCACGGGCGCCTACGTCGCGCTCGCGGACGCGGTGTCCTGGGCCCGCTCGGAGAAGCTCGTCCCGGCCAAGGCACAGGTCCTCAAGGACTCCGTGGCCGCGGTGAGCGTCGGAATCATCGACGGCGTCCCGATGCTGGACCTGCCCTATGTGGAGGACGTGCGCGCCGAGACGGACATGAACGTCGTCGTCACGGGCGACGGGCGGTTCATCGAGGTCCAGGGCACCGCCGAGGGCGCGCCGTTCGACCGGGACGAGCTGGACCGCCTGCTCGACCTCGCCCTGGCGGGGACCTCGGAGCTCGCCCTCATCCAGCGCGAGGCGCTCGGGGATCGCGCATGAGCGCCGCCCCCGGGGCGCCGGGGGGCCCCGTCGTCGTCCTCGCGACCCACAACCAGGGCAAGCTGAGGGAGCTGCGGGAGCTCCTGCGCGGCCAGGTTCCCGGGCTCGACGTCGAGACCCAGGTCGTCGACGCCGCGGCGGTCGGCGGCCCGGACGTCGCCGAGACCGGCACGACGTTCGCCGAGAACGCGCTGCTCAAGGCCCGGGCCGTGGCCGAGGCCACGGGGCTCGTGGCCCTCGCCGACGATTCCGGCCTGGCGGTCGACGTGCTCGGCGGAGCGCCCGGCATCTTCTCCGCGCGCTGGGCCGGCCGGCACGGGGACGACGCCGCGAACCTCGGACTCCTCCTCGCCCAGCTCGCCGACATCGACGCGCCGCACCGCGGGGCGGCCTTCGTCTGCGCGGCAGCCCTCGCCGTGCCCGGCGGCGGCGACGCCGTCGAGATCGGCCGGCTCGAGGGGAGCCTGCTGACCGAGCCGCGCGGGGACGGCGGATTCGGCTACGACCCGATCCTGCTGCCCGCCGGGCTGGACCGCAGCTGCGCCGAGCTCACGGCGGCCGAGAAGAACGCCATCAGCCACCGCGGACAGGCCTTCCGCGCGCTGCTGCCCGCCGTCGTCGGGGCGCTCGAGGCCCGCCCCTGAGCCCCCGGGCCGGGCGGGCCGCCACCCGCCCGGCCCGCCACGCGGAGGTGAGGACTTCGCCACACGGCCGGCGGCGCTGGGCGGCAGGGGCGGGGAACTAGGGCACACTGGTAGGTGATGAACCTCCTTGCCCCCACCGCCGCCACAGCCGCGCCCGCCGCGCCGTCCTCGGGAAGCTGGCTCAGCGACCTCGCCGACTGGTCCGTCCACCTCATGGAGGTCATCGGGGCGCCGGGCGCCGGACTCGCGATCGCGCTCGAGAACCTCTTCCCGCCGCTGCCGTCCGAGCTGATCCTGCCCATGGCGGGGTTCACGGCGAGCCGGGGCTCGTTCACGCTCTTCGAGGCGCTGCTGTGGACCACGCTCGGCTCCGTCGTCGGGGCGGTCGCCCTCTACTGGGTGGGACGCGCGCTGGGGCGGAACCGGACGCGCTGGCTCTTCGGCCGGCTCCCGCTCGTGAACCTCGAGGACGTCGACAAGGTGGAGGCGTGGTTCGACCGGCACGGTCCCCAGGCCGTCTTCTTCGGGCGCATGATCCCCATCTTCCGCAGCCTGATCTCGATCCCGGCCGGCGTCACGTCCATGGCGCAGTGGAAGTTCATCGCGCTCACCACGGCCGGCAGCCTCATCTGGAACACGATCTTCGTCATGGCCGGCTTCTACCTCGGCGAGCAGTGGCACGTCGTGGAGCAGTACGCGTCCGTCTTCCAGCGGATCGTCATCGTCGTCGTCGCGCTGCTCGTGCTCGCGTGGATCGTGGCCAGGCTGCGCCGACGGCGGTCGGCGACGCCCGCGTCCGGCCCGGACGACGTGCTCTGAGCGGATCCCCATGTCCTACGATTTCACGTCCATCGACTTCGAGACCGCCAACGGCTTCCGCGGCTCCGCCTGCAGCGTCGGCCTGAGCAAGGTGCGCGCCGGGAGGATCGTCGAGGAGGCCTCCTGGCTCATGCGGCCGCCCGAGGGCTATGACCACTTCGATCCGCGCAACGTCCAGATCCACGGCATCACGGCGGACCGGGTCGCGAGTGCGCCGCGGTTCGGGGAGCTCTTCGGCGACATCGCGGACTTCATCGGCTCCGACGTGCTCGTCGCCCACAACGCGGCCTTCGACGTCGGCGTCATCCGCTCCGCGCTCGAGGTCTCCCGGCTCCCGGGACCGGCCTTCGACTACGCGTGCACCGTGATCCTCTCGCGCCGCAGCTACCAGCTGCCGTCCTACTCGCTGCCCTTCGTGGCCGAGGCCGCGGGGGTCCCGCTGCGCCACCACCACGACGCCGTGGAGGACGCCCGCGCGTGCGCCGGGATCATGATCGACATCGGGCGGATCCACGGCGCCCCGGACGTCCCCGTCCTGCTCGACGGCGTCTCCGCCGGTTCCGGCCGCTCGCCCGCCTACACGCCGGGGGACCCGGTCTCCAAGGCCACGGCGGACGCCCTGAACTGGCGCGCCGCCGGCGGCGCCGTCCCGCAGCAGCCGGACTGGGCGGTGTGGCCGCAGGAAGGCGCCAACCCGCCCGCCAATCCCGCAGCCGATCCCGCTCATCCGCTGTTCCGCCAGACGGTGGTCTTCACCGGCAACCTGGGGATCAGCCGGCCCGAGGCGAAGAACCGGGCCGCCCAGGCCGGGGCGACGACGGCGAGCCGTGTCACGCGCTCCACGAGCGTGCTGGTCGTGGGCGACGGCTTCACGGCCGCGGACCTGCGCGGCGGGCGCCTCACGTCCAAGGCGCGCCACGTGCTCCGGCTCCAAGAGGCCGGGCAGCGGATCGAGGTGCTCTCCGAAGGCGAGTTCCTGCAGATGGTCGGCGGGTCCTGGCCGAGCGGACGCTGAGCCCGGCGGACGCCGGGATGTCCTCGCGCCGGGCCGGGTGGCCGCCGGGCCCGACGACGGCGAGCGGGGACGGGATGGGCGCGCCGTGGCGCGCCGTGCCGGACTAGGAGAACACGAGGCGCGACCAGCGCCGGGCCCACTCGCGCAGGGCCGCGGCCACGGGCAGCCGCGCTTCCCATCCGTCCGGGAGCGCGGCCGTGCCGAGGGCGCCGCCGAGCAGCATCCGGGCCATCGCCGTCGTCCCCGGGTCCGTCTCGCCGCGCGCGCACGCTTCCCGGACGGCGTCCCACGCGCCCACGGCGCCCCGTCCGGCGTCGAACGCGGAGCATCCCGCGGCGGCGGCCGCGCGGGCCTCGTGCAGCGCGTCGTGGGCCGGGCCGGCGCCCGCCTCGGCGGAGGCGGCCGCCGGGTCCAGGCCGGATTCCAGCGCGCCCGGACCTCCCGTCAGGGCCCGGGCGAGCAGTTCCGCGGCGGAGGCCGCGGCGGCCGCCGCGGAGGGCGAGCCGTGCGTCAGGCGGCTCGCGTCCGCGGCGAAGCGCGCCGCCGTCGAGGGCGTGACGTGGGGCAGGAAGGCGCTGACGGCCGCCGGCGCCAGGACGGCGGGGGAGTCCGCGGACGCGTCGTGCGGCCGTGCGGCCGTGCCCATGGCCTCGTGGCCGAGCCCCGCTGTCAGGGACTCGGACGCCGGACCGATGCGGACCGGGGTGCCCTCGAGCAGGGCGTCGATCCAGCGGGGCCGCGGTTCCGGGGCCCCGTCCGGGAACGCGCCCGTGGCGAGGCGGTACCAGCGCAGTCCGGCGAGCCACAGGCAGGCGGCCTCGTCGCTCGCGACGCCGTCGTGCGCCCACTCGAGGGCCTCGAGCAGCCCGTCGGCGAAGTACAGGGGCAGCAGTCCCGCTGCGTCGGGAACGGGGGAGAAGGCCTGCGCGGCCAGGGCCGCGATCGCGCGGTCCATGAAGAGGGCGGGATCGGACACGGGGCGGGGATCAGCGGAGGCGGTCACCCGGACAGTCTAGTGAGGAGCGGCCGAGGCCGAAGCGTCGGGGCCCGACAGTAGGGTGGCTCCATGCGATTCCTCCACACCTCCGATTGGCACCTCGGGCGTTCCTTCCACGGCGCCGGGATGCTCGATGCCCAGGCCGCGTTCATCGACGAGCTCGTCGCCACGGTGCGGGAGCGGCGCATCGACGTCGTGCTCATCGCGGGCGACGTCTACGACCGCGCGCTGCCCGGGGTCGACGTCGTGCGGCTCTTCGACGACGCCCTCGTCCGCCTGCGCGCGGCCGGGGCCGAGGTCGTGCTGAGCAGCGGCAACCACGACTCCGCGACGCGTCTGGGCTTCGGCGGACGGCTCCTGGGATCGGCCGGGATCCACGTGCGGACGCGACTCGAGGAGCTGGACCGTCCCGTGGAGTTCGACGCCGGCGACCACCGGGTCGCCGTCTATGCGCTGCCGTACCTGGAACCGCGGATGACGGCGGACGCCCTGGGGGTCGAGGCGCCCGGCCACGGCCCCGTCGTGGCGGCGGCCGTCGGGCGGATCCGGGACGACGTCGAGGCACGTGGCGCCGGCACCCTACCGCTGCGCACCATCGTCATGGCCCACGTGTTCGCCGCGGGCGGCAGCGGCAGCGACAGCGAACGGGAGCTGAGCGTGGGCGGGCTCGAGATCGTCCCCGTGGACGTCTTCGAGGGATTCGACTACTTGGCCCTGGGCCACCTACACGGCCGCCAGACCCTGCGCCCCGGCGTGCGCTACAGCGGGTCGCCGCTGCCGTACTCCTTCTCCGAGGCGGCCCACGTCAAGGGCTCGTTCATCGTCGAGACCAGCGCCGACGGGATCGACGTCGAGGAGGTCGAGTGGTCGCGCCCGCGTCCGCTCGCGGTGCTCAGGGGCCGGCTCGAGGAGCTCCTCGCCGACGAGGCGCTGGCGTGGGCGGAGCCCGCGTACTGCCAGGTGACGCTCACGGACGCGGACCGCCCGGCGCAGGCCATGCAGCGCCTGCGCGAGCGGTTCCCCGAGACCCTCGTGCTCGCCTTCGAGCCGGAAGGCCGCCGGGAGGAACGCGGGCGCAGCTACGGGGAGCGGATCGCGGCGGCGGCCTCGACGCTCGAGGTCTGCAGCGGATTCGTCGACCACGTGCGCCAGCGGCCGCCGTCGGAGCTGGAGACGGAGGTCCTCGCGGCCGCGCTGGCGGACGCGGCGAGCCGGGAGGTCTCCGCATGAGGATCCACCGCTTGCGCCTGAGCGCCTTCGGTCCCTTCGCCGGCACGGAGGACGTCGACGTCGACGCGCTGTCCGCGGACGGGCTGTTCCTCCTGAACGGGGAGACGGGCGCGGGCAAGACGAGCGTCCTGGACGCGATCTGCTTCGCGCTCTACGCGGGGCTGCCGGGCGCACGCGAGGGAACGACGCGCCTGCGCAGCGACCATGCCGAGCCGGGCGCCGTTCCGGAAGTCGTCCTGGAGTTCTCCTCCGGCGGACGCCGCTTCGAGGTCACGCGGTCCCCGGCCTGGGAACGCCCGAAGGCGCGGGGCACGGGCACCACGCGGCAACAGGCCCAGAGCCGGCTGCGCGAGCTCGTTCACGGGGCATGGGTGGAGAAGTCCACGCGCAACGACGAAGTGGCCTCGGAGATCCTCGCGGTGCTCGGACTCGGCAAGGAGCAGTTCACGCGCGTCGCGATGCTGCCCCAGGGCGAGTTCGCGGCCTTCCTCCGGTCCAAGGACCGGGACCGCGAGGCGCTCTTGAAGAAGCTCTTCGACACGAGCGGCTACGCGGGGGTCGAAGAGGCGCTCGCGCAGCGGACGGCGGCACTGCGCGAACGGGCCGCCGGCGCCGAGGCGCAGCGCCGTGCCGCGCTGGATCAGCTGCGCGCCGATGCGGCCGACGCGGTCGATGGATGGGATCCGGACACGGACGACGCCGGCCTCGTCGAGGCTTTCGAGGCCGGCCTCGAGGCGGCCCGGGGGCGTGTCGACGTCCGGCTCGACGCGGCGTCGACGGCGCACGCCGCAGCCATCGCCGACGCGGAGGAACTGACCCGCGCTGCCCGGGACCATGGACAGCTCGTCGCGTGGGAGCGCCGCCACGCGGCGCTCGAGGCCTCCACCTCCCAGGCCGATGCCGCCGGGCGGCATCTCGCCGCGCACGCGGAGGCCGCCGCCGCGCAACCGGCGCGCCGGGCCGCGGAACGCGCCGCCGCGGAGCACCGGGACGCCGTCCGGACCGCGGAATCGGCCACCCGGGCCGTGGACGAGGACGGACTCGCCCCGGGCTACCACGACGCCGCCGAGTCGATGGAGGGCGCGCGTTCGCTCGCCGCCGCAGAGCTCGCGGTGGCCCGGGCGGCCCGGCCCCAGGAAGACGAGCTCGCCGCGACGCTCGAGCGGATCGCCGCGGCCGGCCGTGTCGTCGAGGCGGCCGAGGAGCGCCGCGCCGCCTCCGAGCGCGAGGCCGCCGCGCTCGAGGACACGCTGCCGGAGCTGCGGTCCGCGCGGGACGCCGGGGCCGAAGCGGCGGGGCGCGTCGAGGGGCTGCGCTCGGCCGAACGGGCGGCGCGGTCCACGGCCGAGGCGGCGGAGGAACTCGAACGCCAGCTCCCGGTGCTGCGGGCGGCCGAAGAGGCGTGGATCAGGGCCGAGGACGCCCGGTTGACGGCGCAGGGCCGGGCCGTCGAGCTCGGACGGCGCCGCTTGGCCCAGGCCGCGGCATCGCTCGCCCTCGGGCTCGAGGATGGATCGCCCTGCCCTGTCTGCGGCGCACCGGAGCACCCGCGGCCCGCGGCCGCCCCCGACGGATCGCTGGTCCAGGAGGCGGACCACGAGGCGGCCGTGGCGGAGGCCGAGCGCCTGGCCGTCGTCTCCAGCGGGGCACGCGACCGGCGGGACGAGGCCGCCCGACGTGCAGACCGCCTGCGGGGCGCGCTCGGGGAACGCGGTCACGACGAAGCCGTCGAGGAGCTCGCGGCTGCCCAGGCGGCGCTCGCCGCGGCCGAGGGCGCCGTCGAGGGCCACCGGGCCGCCGAGGCGGCCGTGGTCGCAGCGGAGGCGTCGCTGGCCACGGCCCGCGCGGGGGCCTCGGCCGCCGCGGCGGAGCGGGCCGCCGCCGTGGCCTCGCGCGACGGCCTGGCTGAACAGCGCCTCCGGCTCGAGACGGCGCTGGAGGCGGCCCGCGGAGGACACCCGAGCGTCGCCGAGCGCGTCCGGGCCCTCGACGCGGCGACCGCCGTGCTCTCCCGCGCGGCGGAAGCGCTCGAGGGCCGTGCGCGCGCGGCCCGGGCCCACACCGAGGCGGAGGCGGAGTGGGCGCGGGCCCTCGCGGACCACGGCTTCGACACGGCCGAAGACCAGGCCGGGGCGCTGCTTCCCGAGGCCGAGGCAGCGCGGCAGCGCGAGACCGTCGAGCGGCACCGCGCCGAGCTGCACCGGCTCGAGGAGCTCGGCGCCAGCGAGGAGGTGGCCCGGGCCCGCCGGGCCCGCGCCGCCGGTGTCCAGCCGCCCGACGACGAGGCGCTCGAGGCCGCGGCGGCCCGCAGCGCCGAGGCCCGTCGCGGGCTCGACGAGGCGTTGAGCGCCCAGGCCGTCCTGGCCCAGCAGTCGGCGCGCTTCGCGGTGGCCCGGGACCGCCTGGCCGCGTTGGAGGCCCGGCAGGGACCGCTCCTGGCCGAGTACGATCTCGTCTCCTCGCTGGCCGAGCTGGCCCGGGGCACCGGGGAGAACCGCTTGAAGATGACGCTCAGCACCTACGTCCTCGCCGCCCGGCTCGAGGCGGTCGCCGCGGCGGCCACGGAACGCCTCGACGTGATGAGCAGCGGGCGCTACCGGCTCGTGCACGACGACGGTCCGCGCGGCAACAACAAGTCCGGCCTCGGCCTCCAGGTCGTCGATGCGTGGACCGGGCAGCAGCGCGACACCGCCACGCTCTCCGGCGGGGAGTCGTTCATGGCCTCGCTCGCCCTGGCACTCGGGCTCGCGGACGTCGTCCAGCAGGAGGCCGGCGGCATCGACATGGAGACCCTCTTCGTCGACGAGGGATTCGGCTCCCTCGACGAGGGCGCGCTCGAGCTCGTCATGAACGCGCTCGACGGGCTGCGCCAGGGTGGCCGCGTCGTCGGACTCGTCAGCCACGTCCCGGAGATGAAGCTGCGCATCCCCACGCAGCTGCACGTGCACAAGGGGCGCCGGGGCTCGCGGCTCGAACTCGTCCAGCACGACGTCGCCGATGCGTGAACCGCCCGGTATGATGGTGTGGTTCGCCGCCGTCGCGGCGGAATCCAAGGGTTGGGCGCACCGGGTGGCTGGGACGGTGCGCACGTAGAAGGACCCTGCCCATGACCGCCCGCTCCTCCTTCCGTTCGCTGCGCTCGCTCGCCGGAACGGTCTTCTTCCCCTTGGCCCTCGTCGCCCGCCTGCCGTTGGCGATGCTGACGATCGGCGCGCTCACCCTCGTCACCGCCACGACCGGTTCCTACGCCTCCGGCGGCGTCGCCGCCGGCGCGGTCGGCGTCGGCTCCGCCCTCGGGGCCCCCGCCTTCGGCTACGTGGCCGACCGCGTCGGACAGCGCCCCGTCCTGTTGCCGCTCGCGATCGTCCACGCCGCGGCGGTGGCCGCCCTCATCGCGGCCGCGCTCGGCCTGGCCGCTCCCGCCCTCGTCGCGGCCCTCGCCGTCGCGGCCGGCGCCAGCTGCCCGCAGGTCGGCCCCATGGCCCGCGTCCGCTGGATGGCGCTGACCGCCGAACGCCCCCACGGGCGCAAGGAGCTCGAGACCGCGCTGAGCTACGAGTCCACGGTCGACGAGATCACGTTCGTCCTCGGTCCGGCGCTCGTCGGCCTGCTCGCCGCGGCCATCGCCCCCTGGCTCCCGCTCGCCCTGGCAGCCGGCCTGACGCTCGTGCTGGTGCCGGCGTTCGCCCTGCACCGCACCGCGGCCAGCGTCCGTCCCCACCGGGGCACCGCGGCGGGCCAGTCCGATGCCGCCCGGTCCGCGGCCGCCTGGAACCGCGGGCGGACGCTGCGGGTCGGAACCGCCGTCGCCGGGATGATCGGCATGGGCACGATCTTCGGGAGCCTCTCCGCGGGAGCCGTCGCCTTTGCCGGAGCCCAGGGCGACTCCAATGCCGGAGGGCTGCTCTACGCGGCGCTGGGCCTCACCTCCGCCGCGGCCGCGCTGTCCGTGGCGGTCTGGCCGACGGCCTGGACACAGCACGGCCGGTGGATCGCCTGCGCCGCGCTCCTGCTTCCCGCGACCCTGCTGCTGCAGCTTCCGGACTCCACGCCCGCGATGGTCGCCGCGCTCATGCTCGTGGGCCTGCCCGTGGGCCCCGTCATGGTCGCGATCTTCACGCTCGGCGGCGACGTCGCTCCGCGCGGCCGCCTCGGCACGGTCATGACGCTGCTCGCGAGCGGCATCGTCGTTGGGACCGCGATCGGCAACACGCTCGCCGGGCTGCTCGCCGAGGACCTGGGCCACCACGGCGCGATGGGCGTCGCCTCGGCGGCCGCCGGGTTCCTGCTCCTGTGCGGCGTGGCCATGCGCGTCGGCCGGCCGGGGCGCCGGCGGGCGGCCCGGGCCGAGCACCGCTCCGCGGCGGCGTCGTAGCGGCCCGGGAGCGGCCTCAGTCGCCCGTGACGGCCGCGCCGAGGGCGCGCTCGATCGCCCCGGCCGCGCTCCGCACCCGGGCGCCGAGCGTGTCCTGGTCCTCGGCGTGCGCGGCGGTCGCGTAGACGACGGCGATCGCGGCCGGCAGCTGGCCCGGGGCGGTGATCGGGGCCGCCACGGAGGAGACCCCGTGGATGACCTCGTCGCGGCTCGTCGCGTAGCCGCGCGCCCGCGCGGCCGCGGCCTCCGGCCGGTACGGCTCGCCGGGGGAGCGCTGCGCCCACTCCTGGGCCGTGTGGGCGGACTGGATGGCGATGCCCGGCGCCCCCCGGTCGAAGGGGTGGCGGGAGCCCGGCTGCTGGATGACGCCGCCGGGACCGTGCCGCGGCTCGACCGTGACCAGGGTGATGCAGTCGTGGGGGTCCCAGACCGCCACGAAGGCGCACATGCCCAGGGAATTGGCGAGGTCCGTGAGTTCGGGCAGCGCCGCCGACTGCAGCCCGCGCTGGACGCCGCGGGCGAGCGCGGCCAGGCCGGGTGCCCCCTGGACGCGGCCCGAGTCGTCGCGCATCACGAGGAAGTGGTCCTCGAGCGTGCGCAGGATCCGGTAGGCGATCGAACGGTGCACGCCGAGGCGTCCCGCGAGCTCGGCGATCGTCAGCGGCCCGGCGGCGTCGGCGAGGATCTCCAGTGCGCGCAGGCCGCGCGAGAGCGTCTGGGAGTGGGGCGCCTTGGCGGGCTCGGTGGGCATGCGGTTCCTCGCTGCATCGTGTGTCCGGGGGTCCGGGACGCCTTGTGCCGCGGCGCCGGCTCCGATAGCTTCGGTAGTGGTTCATTATTAGAACATGGGGTTCGATAATTGAACACCAGTTCCGGGTCGGCAGCGCCCCGGTACCCGTGCAGCTCCAGGAGGCCCCGATGATCGTTCCGCGACGCGAGGCGGACAACGCGGCGGAGGGCCCGGTCTCCACGCCGCCGGCCCTGGACCTGAAGCACTTCCGCGGAAGCCTGGGCCGGTTCGCCACCGGCGTCGCCATCGTCAGCTTCGACGGGGCCTCGAAGCGCCACGGAATCACCGTGAACTCCTTCACCTCCGTCTCCATGGATCCGCCGCTCGTCCTGGTCAGCATCGCCCGGACCGCCCGCGCCCACGACGAACTCGCGGGACGGCCGTTCACGGTCAACATCCTCGGCGCGGAACAGCAGTCGCTGGCCCTCCACTTCGCCGGACGCCCGATCCGGGACCCGGAGTGGGTCGAGGGCGGCACCGCGCCGCGGCTCGCGCGTGTCCTCGCCTACTTCTCCTGCGCGCCCTGGGCGGAGTACGACGGCGGCGACCACACCCTCTTCCTCGGCGAGGTCCGCGACTTCAACTACCGCCGCGGGGACGCGCTCGCGTTCGCCAACGGCGCCTTCACGACGATCCCCGAAAGCCAGCTGGGGATGGAGGAACTCCTCTAGCCACCACGGCCCGGACCGCCTCCGCGCCCGGGCGCCACAGGAAAGGGACCACCATGGGAATCAGGACGGGACGCGAGTTCCTCGACAAGCTCGACGCGATGCGCCCGCATCTCGTCATCGACGGCGAGGTGGTCTCGGGAGGCCTCACCGCCCACCCGGCCTTCGCGGGCGTCGCGCGCAGCTACGCGGGGCTCTACGACCTCCAGCACGATCCCCGCCACCGCGACGTCCTGAGCTTCGTTGACCCGGAATCCGGGGAGCGGGTCTCGACGTCGTTCCTCGTGCCACGCTCGGCCGCGGACCTGGCGCGGCGCCGCGAGGCCGCGACCGTCTGGGCCCGGCACAGCAACGGCTTCCTCGGGCGCACGGGCGACTACATGAACTCCTGCCTGACGGCGCTGGCCTCCGCCAAGACGTTCTTCTCCCGCGCCGATCCCGTCTTCGGGGAGCGCATCGAGGCCTACACGGCCTACGCCCGGGAGCACGACCTGCTCGCGACGCACACGCTCATCCCGCCACAGGCGAACCGCTCGGTCTCCGGCTCGGAGCAGCTGGGCGGCCAGCTCGCCGCCCGCGTGGTCGAGGAGCGGCCGGACGGGATCGTGGTCACGGGAGCACGCATGCTCGCCACCGTGGCCCCGATCGCCGACGAGCTGCTCGTCTTCCCCTCCACCGTCCTGCGCGGCTCGCCCGACGACGCGCCCTTCTCCTTCGCCTTCGCGCTCCGGAACGACGCGCCGGGACTGCGCTACCTGTGCCGCACCGGACTGCACCACGGGGGGAGCGCGCACGACGAGCCCCTCGCCTCGCGCTACGACGAGGTCGACGCCGTCGTGGTCTTCGACGAGGTCTTCGTGCCGAACGAGCGGGTCTTTATGCTGGGCCGCCCGGAGCTGTGCAACGCGTGGTACCAGGACACGGGCGCGGCGGCCCTGATGACCCATCAGGTCCTGACGCGCACGGTGGCCAAGAGCGAGTTCTTCCTGGGGCTCGCCTCGGAGATCGCGGACGCGATCGGGATCGACGGCTTCCAGCACATCCAGGAGGACCTGGCCGAGCTCGTCCGCACGGTCGAGATCGGCAAGGCCCTCGCCGTGGCCGCCGAGGCCCAGGCGGCCCCGAGCCCGGACGGCGTCTACCTGCCCCACTGGCCCACGCTGAACGCGGCCCGGAACTGGTATCCCAAGGCCTCCCAGCGCTTCCCGGAGATCATCCGCACGTTCTGCGCGTCCGGGCTCATGGGCCTTCCCGGCGAGGCCGACCTCGCGATCGCCCGGGACGACATCGAGCTCTACCTCCAGTCCAAGGGGCTGACGGGTCCCGAGCGGATCCGCCTCTTCAAGCTCGCCTACGACGCCTCGATCAGCGGCTTCTCCTCCCGCCAGGCGCTCTACGAGTACTTCTTCTTCGGTGATCCCGTGCGGATGGCGGGCGCCCTCGTCAACGGCTACGACCGCGGCCCGGCGCGGGAACGGGTCCGCCGACTGCTGGAGGGATGAGGTGCCGGCGGACAGACGTGGCCCCGGGCTGTGATCCGCGCTACCATGTCCTAGATCACATATACCGTACGAACGTTCGGTAAATCACCACCGCTGTCACGACGACCCACCGGAGCATCCATGAGCACCATCGACCTGCCTCCCGCGAAGAAGCGGAACGAGGAACGCCGCGTCCTCGCCGGCACCCTGGTCGGCACCACCATCGAGTGGTACGACTTCTTCATCTTCGCCCAGCTGACGGCGACCCTGCTGACGCCCCTGTTCCTCGCCCCGCTCAACGAGAGCAACCCCGGGCTGGGCCAGATCCTCGCGTTCGCGATGATCGGCATCTCCTTCCTCTTCCGCCCGCTCGGAGCGGTCATCGCGGGACACCTCGGCGACAAGTTCGGCCGCAAGCGCGTCCTCGTGGCCACGCTCATCCTGATGGGCGTCGCGACCTCGCTCATCGGCCTGCTGCCCACCTACGCGCAGATCGGCCTGTGGGCCCCCATCCTCCTGGTGCTGCTGCGCATCGTCCAGGGCTTCTCCGCCGGCGGCGAGTGGGGCGGTGCCGCCCTGATGGCCGTCGAGCACGCGCCCAACCACCGCCGCGGCCTCTTCGGCGCGTTCCCGCAGATCGGCGTCCCGATCGGCATGATCCTGGCCACGGGCCTGCTCCTCGTCCTGCGCCTGTCGATGACCCCCGAGGAGTTCAACGCCTGGGGCTGGCGCATTCCGTTCCTGCTCTCGATCATCCTGATCGTCGTGGGCTACATGATCCGCCGTGCCGTCGAGGAGTCCCCGGTCTTCAAGCAGCTCGAGCAGCGCAAGGCCTCCGAGCACACGCCGCTGCGCGACCTCTTCCGGACCAACACGGCGGAGGTCGTCAAGGCCGCGCTGATCTTCATCTCGAACAACGCCGCCGGCTACCTGCTGATCGCGTTCTTCATCGCCTACACGACGCGCGTCCTGGAGATGCCCGTGACCCCGGTCCTGCTGGCCACGACGGTCGGCTCGTTCGGCTGGCTGATCTTCACGCTCATCGGCGGCTGGATCTCCGACTACCTCGGGCGCCGCAACACCTTCCTCATCGGCTACGGCATCGTGTTCGTCTGGATGATCCCGATGTTCATGCTGATCGACACGCGCAACCTGTTCCTCTACGGCTTCGCGATCTTCGTCCTCACGATCGGCCTCGGCCTGTCCTACGGCCCGCAGTCGGCGATGTACGCGGAGATGTTCCCGGCGCACATCCGCTACTCGGGCATCTCGATCGGCTACGCCCTCGGCGCGATCCTCGGCGGCGCGTTCGCCGCGACGATCGCCCAGGCCCTCCTGGAGGCCACGGGCAGCTCGATCTCCATCTCGATCTACATCATGGTGATCACCGTGGTCTCGATCGCGGGCGTGCTGTGGGCCGGAGAGACGCGCGGCAACAACCTCCACGTCGAGGACATCGAGCCCACCCCCGTCTCGAAGTAGGACGCCGCAGGCGGGGGCGAGGCGCCTCCGCCGGCCGTGCCGGGCCGTCCCGGAAGCCAGGGCCGCGGGCGCGGCCGGTCCACCCGGACCGGTCCCGCCCGCGGCTCAGCCGTGTCCGGCGCGCAGCAGGGCCAGGACCCGCTCGTCGTCGAGCTGTTCGAAGGCGTCGTAGTGTGCCCCCACCGCGCGGAAGCGAGGGGGCCTGAGGGGGCAGATCAGCTGGTCCGAGCGGGCCTCGATCGCCCGGCACGCCCCGGGGGCGCCCACGGGCGCGGCGGCGGCGACGTACGCGGCCCCGGCCTCCCGGAGGACCCCGACGGCGGCGAGCAGCGTCGCGCCGGTGGCGATCCCGTCGTCGCACACCACGACCACCCGGCCCGCGACGTCCTGCTCCCGCCCGCCGAGGTAGCGGCGCAGCCGCGCGGCCAGCACCTCGTGTTCGTATTCCTCCACGGCCCGCAGCGCGTCGTCGAGCCGGCGGCGACCGGCCGGGTCCCCGAGGCGGCCCATCTCGGCGGCGAGCACCGCGGGAACGTACTCGGTGTGGCGCCGGCCGGCCAGTCCGGCCACGGCCCCGAACGCGACCTCCGGGCTCGACGGGAGGCCGAGCTTGCGCACCACGAGCACGTCGCGTTCCACCGGTCCGCGCCCGGGCTCCGCCTCGAGCACTCCGGCGACGCCCCAGGCGATCGGGACGCCGCCACGGGCGAGACCGAGGACGACGACGGGGCGGTCCTCCGGGCGGGGAAGCCGGGGGAGCAGGGCCCGTCCGAGCAGCAGCGCGGCGTGGGCGCGGTCCCGGTAGGTGGGACCGTCCTGCGCCGGCGCGTCCATGCGCCCCAGTCTGCCCCGCCCCCACCCGGCACGCAACGAACGGGGGCGCAACGAAGCGGCGGCCGGCACTAGAAGGTGCCGGCCGCCGTCGTACCCTCCCGGGGACTAGACCTGGTTGCCCAGCTTGAAGCCCTTGGCCGCCTCGCCGTGGTAGCTGCCGTCCTCGTCGCCGGCCCGCGTGTAGGAGAAGCCGTCGGCGCCGATCGTCACCTCGAGCTCGGAATCGTCGGTCCGTTCCACGACCTCGCGCGGGTTGCCGTCGAGGTCGAGCACGAGGGAAGCCTCGGTGTACCACGAGGGCACCACGGGGTTGCCCCACCAGTCGCGGCGCTGATTGTCGTGGACGTCCCACGTGATGACCGGGTTGTCGGGATCTCCCGTGTAGTAGTCCTGGGTGTAGATCTCGATCCGGTGGCCGTCCGGATCCAGGATGTACAGGTAGAACGCGTTGGAGACGCCGTGGCGTCCGGGGCCGCGCTCGATCCGGTCCGAGATGCGCAGGGCGCCCATCTTGTCGCAGATCTGGATGATGTTGTGCTTCTCGTGGGTCGAGAACGCGATGTGGTGCAGCCGGGGTCCATTGCCTCCGGTCAGCGCCGTGTCGTGGACCGTGCCCTTGCGGTGCATCCAGGCGGCATACGTGGTGCCCTCCGAGTCCTTGATGTCCTCCGTGACGCGGAAGCCCAGGTCCTCGAGGTAGGCCCGGCCGCGCGGGACGTCCGGGGTGACCTGGTTGAAGTGGTCGAGGCGGACGAGCTCGCCGGCGGAGTAGAGGTCGTAGCGCATGTGCAGGCGCTCGACGTGCTCCGTCTCGAAGAAGAACTCGTACGGGAAGCCCAGCGGATCCTCGACGCGCACGGCGTCGCCGATCCCCTGGACGAAGCCCTCGCCGCGGCGTTCGGTGCGGCAGCCGAGCTCGCGGTAGTAGGCCTCGGCGGCGTCGACGTCCTGCGGAGTGCGGACCCGGAAGGCCATGGCCTTCAGGGCCGCGACCGGGCTGCGCGTCAGGACCAGGTTGTGGTGGATGAACTCCTCGAAGGAGCGCAGGTAGATCTGGTCCTCGTCCTCCTCGGTCACGTGCAGGCCCAGCACGTCGACGTAGAACCTCCGGGAGGCCTCCAGATCGGTGACGACGAGCTCGGCGTAGGCGCAGCGCAGGATGTCCGGCGCGGGCACGGAGGGCTTCGGGATGGGGTTGCTCATGGTTCTCTCCTTCGAAAACGCGGGCGCCTAGGCGCCGAACTTGGGGGTGTGGACGTCGCCGAGGGTGATGTGCACGGCCTGCTGGTCGGTGTAGAAGTCGATCGAGCGGTAGCCGCCCTCGTGGCCGAGGCCCGAGGCCTTGACGCCGCCGAACGGGGAGCGCAGGTCGCGGACGTTGTGGCTGTTGAGCCAGACCATGCCGGCCTCCACGGACTGGGCGAAGTTGTGGGCGCGCTTCAGGTCCGAGGTCCAGACGTAGGCGGCCAGGCCGTACTTGGTGTTGTTCGCGAGCTCCAGCGCCTCCTCGTCCGTGTCGAAGGGCGTGATGGCGACGACGGGGCCGAAGATCTCCTCCTGGAAGATCCGCGCGTCGGGGGCGACGTCCACGAACACCGTCGGGGCCACGTAGGATCCGTTCTCCTGGCCCTCGGGCAGGTGCTCCGGGCGGCCGCCGCCGGCCACGAGCCGGCCCTCGGCCTTGCCGAGCTCCACGTAGGACATGACCTTCTCGTAGTGCTCCGGGTGCACGAGGGCGCCGACCTGGGTCTTCGGATCGTGCGGATCGCCGACGACGATTCTCCGGGCGCGTTCCGCGTAGGCCTCGACGAAGCGCTCGTAGATCCCGCGCTGGACCAGGATCCGGCTCCCGGCCGTGCAGCGCTCGCCGTTGAGGGAGAACACGCCGAAGAGGGTGGAGTCGATCGCCGCGTCGAAGTCGGCGTCGTCGAACACGATTGCCGGGGACTTGCCGCCGAGCTCCATGCTCATGCCCTTGAGCCCCTCGGCGCAGTTGCGGAAGATCGTCTGGCCCGTCGAGGACTCGCCGGTGAAGGAGATCAGCGGGACGTCCGGGTGCTTCACGAGCGCGTCGCCGGCGCTCTCGCCGAGGCCGTTGACGAGGTTGAAGACGCCGTCGGGCAGTCCCGCGTCCTTGAAGATCCGCGCCCACAGGGAGGCGGAAAGGGGCGTGAACTCCGCCGGCTTCAGGACCACGGTGCAGCCGGAGGCGATCGACGGCGCGAGCTTCCAGGACTCGAGCATAAAGGGAGTGTTCCACGGGGTGATGAGGCCCGCGACGCCGATCGGCTTGCGGTTGACGTAGTTGATCTGGGAACCGGGGACCTTGAAGGCGTTGTCGTGCTGCGCGACGATCAGGTCGGCGAAGAAGCGGAAGTTCTCGGCGGCCCGCTGGGCCTGTCCGCGGGCCTGCGTGATGGGCAGGCCGGTGTCGAAGGTCTCCATCTCGGCGAGGCGGTCCTCCTGGGCGACGACGGCGTCGGCGATCGCATAGAGGACCCTGGCGCGTTCGCGCGGCTTCATCCGCGGCCAGGGCCCGTTGACGAAGGCCTCGCGGGCGGCGGCGACGGCGGCGTCGACGTCGGCCTTCATGCCGGAGGCGGCGGTCGCGTAGGGCTGGTTCGTGACGGGGTCGAGGACCTCGAACGTCTCGCCGCCGACGGAGTCGACGAACTCACCGCCGATGTAGTGCCGCAGGTGCGTGGGCAGCTCGTCCGGGACGAAGTGCTTGCTCATGGTGTTCCTTTCGATGGGAGGTTCCTAGAGGGCCGACGGTGCCATGCCGGCGGATTCGAGGTAGGCGTTGAGGGTGTTGGTGCGGTGGCGGCGCGCCGCGGACTCGACCTCGGCCGCGGGCGCGCCGGCCTCGATGAGGTCCAGCAGGGCGTCGTGCTCCTGGACGGAGAGCCGGGCGCGGCCGGGGATGTGCGTGAAGCTCGAGGAGCGCATCGTGCGCATCCTGTTCCAGCCGCGGTGGACGAGGTCCAGGATGTGCGGGTTGGGGCACGGCCCGTAGAGCACTTCGTGGAACTCGGTGTTCAGGGCCGTGAAGCGGGGCGGGTCGAAGTCCTCGAGGCACGCGCGCAGCTCGCGGTTGAGCCGGCGGGCCCGCTCGAGCTGCGCGGGGTCCAGGAGCGGAGCGGCGAGGGCCGTGGCCGCGCCCTCGATGACGGCCAGGGTCTGCATCGTGTGCAGGTACAGCGTGTTGTCGGCGGCGGCGACCGTCGCGCCCACGTTGCGCTCGAACGTCACGAGCCCTTCGGCCTCCAGACGCCGCACGGCCTCGCGGACGGGAACCGTGCTGCAGCCGAGCTCGGCGGCGATCGCCCCGAGGACCAGGCGGTATCCCGGGCCGAAGCTCCCGTCGCCGATCTTGCGCTGGAGCAGCTCGTAGGCCTGTTCCGACTTACTCGGCGCCATCGGGTTCCCCCGCGTCGACCCACGCCTGGTAGCGGGCCTTCCACTCGCGGTTCATCGGGAAGAGCCCGTCCACCTTGTGCCCGGCCCGGACCATCCTGAAGACGAAGCCGTCCTGGCGCTCCTGCTCGACGACCTCGTCGGCGATCTCCGCGGCGAGCGCCGGGGGGATGACGAGGATGCCGTTGTCGTCGGCCACGACGATGTCGCCGGGCTGGATCGTGGTCCCGCCGCAGCCGATCGTCACGTCGTGCTCCCACGGCACGTGCTTGCGCCCGAGCACGGCCGGGTGGCCGCCATTGTGGAAGGTCGGGATGTCCAGGGCCGCGACCTCCGACAGGTCGCGGACGCCGCCGTCGGTGATGATCGCCTCGGCGCCGTTGACCTGGGCCCGCAGCGCGAGGATGTCGCCGAGCGTCCCGGAGCCCTTTTCCCCGCGGGCCTCCATCACGAGGATCTCGCCGGGTCCGACGGCGTCGACGACGCGCTTCTGGGCGTTGTATCCGCCGCCGTGGGAGGCGAAGAGGTCCTCGCGGTGGGGGACGTAGCGCAGCGTGCGGGCGGTGCCGATGGCCTTGCGGCCCGGCTTCGTCGCGGTGAGGCCGTCGACGCTGACGTTGTTGAGCCCGCGCTTGCGCAGCGCGCCCGAGATCGTCGCGGTGGCCACGGAGAGCAGCTTGGCCTTGACCTCGTCGCTCAGGGCGGAGGTTCCGGTGACCGCGGGGACGACGCCGGCCGCCTCCTCGGAGCCGTAGGCGTCGATCCGGTCCGCCTCGCTCGACTTGGGGCCGTTGCCGAAGGAGCCGAAGGCCACGGTGCCCTCGACGACCTCCGTGCGCAGCCGGCCCGTGCCGAGCCCGGAGGCCTCGTCGTCGACCTGGACCTCGACGACGTCGCCGGGGACGATCACGGAGGAGCCGGCCGGGGTCCCGGTGAGGACGATGTCGCCCGGGTGCAGGGTCATCTGCTGCGACAGGTCCGCCACGATCTGGGCGAAGGGGAAGATGAGCCCGGCCGTCGAGTCGTCCTGGGCGAGGCTGCCGTTGACCCACGTGCGCAGGCGCAGGGCGTCCGGATCCACGGAGGACGCGGGGAGCAGGGCCGGGCCGAGCGGCGTGTAGCCGTCGCCGGACTTGGAGCGGACGTTGGAGCCCTTGTCCGCGTACTTGAGGTCGTAGACGCCGAGGTCGTTGGACGCCGTGACCCATCCGACGTGGGCCCAGGCCTCCTCGGGGGACACGCGCCGGGCCGTGGTGCCGATGACGAGCGCGATCTCGCCCTCGAACGCCAGCAGCTCCGTGCCCGCAGGGCGTTCCACGGTGGAACCCGACAGGGCCAGCGAGGAGGAGGCCTTCATGAAGTAGGAGGGGAACGCGGGGATCCGCCCGCGCTGCTCGGCCCGTGAGCGGTAGCTCAAGTGCACCGCGAGCACCTTGCCCGCGGCCCGCAGCACCTCCTCGTCGACGGCTCGGGTGCTGGCGGCGGCGTTGCCCTGGGTCACGGTTCCTCCTGCGCTGGACGGTTACTGTGTACGAAATCGTATACGATCCAGTCTCGCGTGTGAACTGCGCTACGTCAAGGCCCCCGCGGCCGCCGCTCGCTCATGGGCCCCTTGGCCAGTGCGCCGGTCCGTCCATGCGCCCGTGCGCTCGTCAGCCCGCCGGCTGCGCGCTCACGAGCGGGGCGCACTCGGCGCCCTCCTCGTCGCCCGTGTGGATGCCCGTGATGAGGACGTCCTGGCTCGCCCCGCCGTCGAGCTCGTAGCTCTCCTCGGCGGAACCGAGGACGGAACCGTCGGCGGCCGAGACCGTGAAGCGGACCGTGTAGCTGTTCGCGGCCGTTCCGGGATTGGCCAGGACGCCGCGCGCGTTCCACCGGCCCGTGGTGTCCTGGGCGCACTCGACGTCGGTCAGGACGTCGGAACCGGAGCCGGAGGAGCCCTCGCGGGCCGCGGCGAGGGTGCCGATCTGCTCCCCATCGGGGCCGAAGACACGCAGGATGCCCTCCTCGCGCTCGGCCCGCGCGGCGGTAGAGAGCCAGGTGTCGACGTCGGGGCAGGCCATCATCGTGCCCGCGAGCGCGTCGAAGACCACCTGCCCGCCCTCGACCGTCCAGCCGCCCATGAGCCGGTTGCATCCATCGGTCCCGGTCACGGAGCCGTCGTCCGTGAACTCGAGGGTGGGGAGGGAGGAGTCCGTGGGGTTGCCCCACGTCCCGACGACGTCCGTCCCGTGGGCGTCGTCCGTGCCCGCGGGTCCGTCCCCGCAGGCGGTCAGCAAGAGGATCGCGGCCCCGGCCGCTGCGAGCGCACGACGTGGTTTCATACCGCTAGGGTAGGCCGGACTGCCCGGGCAGGGACAGGGTTGGCGCGTCGCAGGTGCCGCTGCCCGTGGCAGGACCCGGCCGCGGCGGGGTCCGGTCAGGGGCGGCATGCCCGGCAACGGGGCCGGGCGCCGGCACCGTCAGGACGCGAGGAACTCGACCGCGGCCTTCTTGAAGGCGCGCGAGGTGACCGCGTTCGCGTGGGTGCGGGCGGGCAGCAGGAGCTCCGTCGCGGCCTCGTCCCCGCCGCGGTCGCGCGCCATGCCGGCGAGCCGCGGCATGGTCTCGGCGAGCTCGTCCCGGTCGCCGGCGACGAGCAGGAGCGGCTGCCGGGGTACGGCGTGCCCGGGATCGAAGGGCTCCGACTTGACCGCCTCCACGAGGCTCATGAGCGCGAAGAGGTCGTTGGAGGGCACGAGCCGCGCCATCCGCAGCAGCTCGGCCGTGGACTCGTCCGCGATCGGCGTGCCGTCGGCGAGGTGGCGCTGGGCGGCGGCGAGGTCGAACGCGGCGAGGGGATCGACCGCGGCCGGCCCGCCGAGCGCCGCCCGGCGCACGAGCTCCGGCTGCGTCGCCGCGAGCTCCCAGGCCAGGCGCGCGCCGAGCGAGTAGCCGACGACGTCGACTCCCGAGGACGGATCGGACTCGTCCAGGGGAAGGACCCCCTGGTCCTCGAGGACCTGCAGGAGGTCCGCCCGGATCCGGCTCGGCGTGTAGGCGTCGAGCTCCTCCGGGGCGGACGCGGCCCCGTGCCCGGGGAGGTCGACGGCGATCGCCCGGCGTCCGGCGTCGTTCAGGAACGCCGTCCAGCCCGTCGCGACCCAGTTGAGCTCGGTCGACGAGGCGAAGCCGTGGATCAGCAGGACGGGCCGCAGTCCGGCGTCCTCGGCGGGTTCGAAGACCCGCACCGCGAGCCCGTTCGGCGTTCCCTCGACGAGGTGCGCGGCGCCGGCCACGGGCTAGTCCTCGTCCAGGGCGGCGCTCAGGCGGACGCGGCGCTTCGGCGCGGTCTCCTGCGGCACGGTGCCGACGATGCCGGCGGTGTCGTCCGGGACCTCGAAGACGATGAGCGGATCGCCCACGTTGATCGTGTCCCCGGGCCCGCCGTAGGTGCGCACGACCTTCCCGGACTGCGGGCTCGGCAGCTCGAGCGAGCTTTTGGTGGTCTCGACCTCCACCATGGGCTGGTTGCGCTCGACCTGCTCGCCCTCGGCGACGAGCCACTCCAGCACGGTGGCCTCGATGAGGCCCTCGCCCAGGTCGGGAAGGGGGAAGGAAACTTCAGCCACGGCGGTACTCCAATACCCGTTGGATCCCATACAGGATGCGGTCGATGTTCGGCATGTACTCGGCCTCAAGGCTACCGGAGGGGAACGGGACGTCGAAGCCCGTCACGCGCTCCACGGGCGCCTTGAGCGTACCGAAGCACGCCTCGGTGATGGTCTGCGCGACCTCGGCGCCGAGGCCCGCGGCGCGCGGGGCCTCGTGGACGACGACGGCGCGGCGCGTCTTGGACACGGAGGCCGCGAGGCCGTCGGCGTCGATGGGCTTGAGCCAGCGCAGGTCGAGGACCTCGACGTCGATCCCGTCCTCGGCGGCCAGCTCGGCGACCTGCAGGCAGCGGGCCACCATGCCGCCCCAGGCGACGAGGGTGAGGTGGCGGCCGGGGCGGGCGACGACGGAGCCCTCGAGCGGGCCCGGCTCGTCGAAGTCGACGGCGTCCTTCTGCCAGTAGCGGGACTTGGGCTCCATGAAGATCACGGGATCCGGCCGGGTCGCCGCGTGGCGCATCAGGTGGTAGGCCTGGTGTGGATTCGAGGGGGAGACGACCTTGAGCCCGGCGACGTGGGCGAAGAGCCACTCGAGCGATTCGGAGTGAAGCTCGGGGGAGTGGATGCCGCCGAAGCTGGGCATGCGCAGCGTGATCGGCATGGGCAGGGCGCCGCGGGTGCGGAAGTTCATCCGGGCGATCTGCGTGACGATCTGGTTCACGGCCGGGTAGGTGAAGCCGTCGAACTGCACTTCCGGGATGGGACGGTATCCGGCCATGGCCAGTCCCACGGACATGCCCAGGATGCCGGACTCGGCGAGCGGGGTGTCGAAGACGCGCTCCTCGCCGAAGCGTTCCTGGAGCCCGTCGGTGATGCGGAAGACGCCGCCGAGGCGTCCCACGTCCTCGCCGAGGACGAGGGCGCGCGGATCCTCTTCGAGGACGTCGGCGAGGGCCGCGTTGATGGCCTTGTTCAGGGACAGCTGCTCGGTCCCGGTGCGCTTCACTCGCGCCATGGCTTCCTCTCGGGTAACGGCTGGGCTAGACATGCTCGGACTCCTCGCGCCACAGGGCGGCCTGGCGCTTCAGCGCCTCGGTCTGCTCCTGGTAGACGAACTCGAACATCTCGGCCCCGGGGCGGGGGCCCTGGGCCGCGACGGCGGCGCGGGTCGCCTCTTCGAAGGCCTCGGCCCCGGCGCGGACGGCGTCGAGGTCCGCGGCGTCGGCCAGGCCCTCGGCCAGCAGGCGCTCGGCCAGCGAGGCGACGGGGTCGGCGCCGGCGTCGCGTCGCTCGTCCTCGAGGCTCCGGTAGCGGCCGGGGTCATCGGACGTGGAGTGGGGGCCGCGCCGGTAGGTCATGGCCTCCACGATCACGGGGCCCGCGCCGGAGCGGGTGTGCGCGAGGGCGGCGCGCATCCCGCGCACGACCGCCTCGACGTCGTTGCCGTCGAGCCGGATCGAGGCGATGCCGTAGCCCGGTCCGCGGGCCGCGACGGAACCGCCGGCGACCTGGCGCTCGGTGGGGACCGAGATGGCCCAGCCGTTGTTCTGGACGAAGAAGACGACGGGGGAGCGGTAGACCCCGGCGAAGTTCATGGCCTCGTGGATGTCGCCCTGGGACGACGCCCCGTCGCCGAGGTAGATCAGCGCCGTGGGCAGGTCCTCGGCCGGGCGGCCCTCGCGGAGGGCGTCGAGTCTCTGCCCGTGGCCCCAGCCGACGGCGTGCAGCGCGGAACCGGCGATGACGGTCTGGATCGGCGTGAAGCGGTACTTCGCCGCGTCGTAGAGTCCGCCGTTCCACGTCGCCTTGTGCGTGGCCATGAACTCCGGCATGTCCACGCCGGCCGCGAGGGCGGCGCCCATCTCCCGGTAGGTGGGGAAGACGAAGTCGCGCGCCATGTCCAGGGCGAAGACGCTGCCGACCTGCGCGGCCTCCTGGCCCTGCATGGGGGCGTAGCCGGGCAGGATGCCCTGGCGCTGCCACGCGATGGCGGAGACGTCGAGGTGCCGGACGGTCGCCATGAGGCGGTACAGCTCGAGCAGCTCGTCGCCGGACAGCGGTTCGCCGTCCGGGACGAGGGTGGTGGTGTCGTTCACGATGGATCCTCTCCGCGTGTGAAGGCCTACGGTGACCGTACTCACACGCCGACGGTGGCGCAATCTGCCAGCAAACGACCGCGCAAACTGTCAGAAGTGTGCGGCGATCTGCCATGATGGCTAGACAAATTGTCATCTTGAACGAGGGGGTGTGCGGCCATGGCGGTCGACGGACTGGATGCGCGCGTGCTGGAGCTGTTCTCGGACGATCCGCGGATGTCGGTACTGGAGGCCTCGCGCGTGCTGGGCGTGGCCCGGGCGACGGTGCAGGCGCGCCTGGACAAGATGCAGCGCGACGGCGTCGTGACGGGGTGGGGTCCCCGCATCTCGGCCGAGGGCCTCGGCTTCCCGGTGCGGGCGTACTGCTCCCTGGCCATCCACCAGGACGCGGGCCACGATGCCGTCGCCGCGGCCCTCGCCGCCATTCCCGAGGTGCTCGAGCTGCACACCGTCTCGGGCGAGAGCGACCTGCTGGCCTGCGTCGTCGCCCGCTCGAACGCGGACCTGCAGCGCGTGCTGGACGCCGTCATCTCCACGGGAACCGTCGTGCGCTCCTCCTCGCTCGTGGTCCTGAACACCCCGCTGCCGCTGCGCACCCTGCCGCTCGCCCGCGCGGCCGCCCGCCGCGACTGAGTCCGCTTCGGGCGACACATGCTTGGAAGGACCAGTCCCGGAGGGGTATCCTGAGTTATTGTCGTCGTGACAATAACTTGTTCGTCCGCCGGGAGGGAGCCGCCATGGAGTTCGCGAACGTCTCCGAGCGCATGGCCCTGAGCCCCGAGCTCGCGGTCTCGACCGTGATCTTCGCGCTGCGCGACGCGGACGTCTCCGACGCGGGCCGCAAGGAACTCTGGCTGCCGCTCGTGCGCCGCACGCGCGAGCCGTTCAAGGGCCGCTGGGCCCTGCCGGGCGGCCCGCTCGGAGGCACGCAGGCGCTCCAGGACGCCGCGGCGGCCAACCTGCGCTCGACGACGGGGCTCGTGCCGCGCTACCTCGAGCAGCTGTACGCGTTCGGCGGCCTCGACCGCTCCCCGTCGCGCCGCGTCGTCTCGATCGTCTACTGGGCGCTCGTCCGGGAGTCCGACGCCGGTGCGCACCCCGCGCGCCCGGAGGCCGGAACCCGGCCGGTGACGGGAGCGGACGGGGAACCGGGGCCGACGTCGGTGCTGCGCGAGGACCCCAACGTCGCCTGGTTCGCCGCGGGGGACGAGGCCGTCCTGGACGGGCTCGCCTTCGACCACGCGGACATCGTCCGCTACGCCTTGTGGCGGCTGCGCAACAAGGTGGCCTACGGCTCGATCGCCCACCGCCTCCTCGGGGAGCGCTTTACGCTCGCGCAGGTCCGGGAGGTCTACGAGGCCGTGCTGGGCCGCAGCCTCGACCCCGCCAATTTCCGTCGGCAGCTGCTCGCCTCGCCGGGGATCGTCGAGACCGGCGAGTTCCTGCAGGGCGGCAAGCACCGCCCGCCCCGCCTCTACCGCTACGTCGAGCCGGAGCCGGCCGGCATCCCGGACCCCGGCTGACGCCGGCCGCACCGCCACCGGCCACATCCTCCCCTCCCTCACCCTCGAAGAAAACGGACCACGCCATGACCAGTGTCAACGTCACGATCCAGGCCCTGAGCGGCCGCCCCGCCGAGGGGGCCCTGTTGACGCGCCCCTTGGGTACCTGCACCACCACGCTCGCGAGCCCGCCGTGGGACTTCGACGCGTCGCCCGGCTACGGGCCTGGCGCCTCGATGGGCGACGCCGCGCCGGCGGACACCCCCCGCCAGGGCGGCATTCCGTCCGCCTACCGCGAGGCCACCGACGAGGAGCTCGACGCGCGCATCCGCGCCGCGAAGGACGCCCTCGGCGAACGCCTCGTGATCCTCGGGCACTTCTACCAGCGGGACGAGATCGTCCAGTACGCGGACTTCATCGGCGACTCCTTCCAGCTCGCCAACGCGGCGCTGACCCGGGACACCGCCGAATACATCGTCTTCTGCGGCGTCCACTTCATGGCCGAGACGGCGGACATCCTGTCCACGGAACGGCAATCCGTGATCCTGCCCAACCTGGCCGCCGGGTGCTCCATGGCCGACATGGCCGACGAGTCCTCGGTCGAGGAGTGCTGGGAACAGCTCACCGAGCTCTACGGCACCGAGCCGGACGCCGAGGGCCGGGTCCCGGTCATCCCGGTCACGTACATGAACTGCTCCGCCGCGCTCAAGGCGTTCGTCGGCCGCCACGGCGGGATCGTCTGCACCTCCTCCAACGCGGCCACGGTGCTCGAGTGGGCGTTCGAGCGCGGCCAGCGCGTGCTGTTCTTCCCGGACCAGCACCTGGGCCGCAACACCGCCAAGGCGATGGGCGTCCCCCTGGAGCGGATGCCGATGTGGAACCCGCGCAAGCCCCTCGGCGGCAACACCCCCGCCGCGCTCGAGGATGCCAGGGTGCTGCTCTGGCACGGCTTCTGCTCGGTGCACAAGCGGTTCACGACCGCCCAGATCGACAAGGCCCGCGCCGAGCATCCCGGCGTCAAGGTCATCGTCCACCCCGAGTGCCCCATGGAGGTCGTCGACGCCGCGGACTCCGCCGGCTCGACCGACTTCATCCAGAAGGCCGTCGCCGCCGCCACGGAGCCCACGACGTTCGCGATCGGCACCGAGGTCAACATGGTCAACCGCCTGGCCGCCCAGTACCCGCAGCACACGATCTTCTGCCTGGACCCCGTGATCTGCCCCTGCTCGACGATGTACCGGATCCACCCGGGCTACCTCGCGTGGGTCCTCGAGGAACTCGTGGCCGGGCGCGTCGTGAACCGGATCTCGGTCGGCGAGGAGACGGCCGCCGAGGCGAAGACCGCGCTCGAGCGGATGCTGGCGGCCCGGCCGTGAGCACGGGCCCGGGGGCGCGCCGGAGCCGCCGGCTCGTCGTCGTCGGTTCCGGCATCGCCGGCCTCTACGGCGCCATCGCCGCCGCGGAGCGCGGCCACACGGCCCTCCTGCTGACCAAGGACCGCCTCCAGGACTCCAACACGTGGTACGCCCAGGGCGGGATCTCGGCCGTGGGACCCGCCGGCGTGGCGTCCGGGGACAGCGCCGCTGCCCACGTCGAGGACACCCTCCGCGCCGGCGCACGGCTGGGCGACGCGCGCGCCGTGCGGATGATGTGCACGAGCGCGTGGGGACACATCGAGGCGCTCGCCGCCCACGGAACGGCCTTCGATCCCGCCGTGCCGTCCGGCCGGGCCTCGGGGACGACGCCGGGGCCACGCCCGGGCGCGGACGGTACCGGGGCGTGGGCCCTGGGCCTCGAGGCGGCCCACTGCGCCCCGCGCATCCTCCACGCGGGAGGGGACTCGACCGGGCGCGTCGTGGCTGCGGCGCTCATCGGCGTCGTCCGCCGGCTCGCCGCCGAGGGACGGATCGAGCTGCGCGAGCACACCCTCGCCGCGGGCCTGCAGGTGGCCGAAGGAGCCGTCGACGGGGTGCGCCTCGCCGACGGGACCGTGGAACGCGGAGACGCCGTGCTGCTGGCCACGGGCGGGATCGGACGCCTCTACCCCCTGACGACCAACCCGGCCGGCGCGACGGGCGACGGGGCGGCGATGGCCTGGGCCGCGGGCGCGGCGCTCGCCGACGCCGAGTTCGTGCAGTTCCACCCGACGCTCGTCCCGGACGGGCCGTTTATGGTCTCCGAGGCCGTGCGCGGAGAGGGGGCCGTCCTGCTCGACGGAACCGGGAGGCGCTTTATGGGCGCCGTCCACCCGGACGCCGAGCTCGCCCCCCGCGACGTCGTCGCCCGCGCCATCCACCGCGCGCGCCGCGAGACCGGCTCCGTGCACCTCGACGCGAGCGGCGTCGAGCGCACCCGCGGCCGCGGCTTCCTGGCCCGCCGCTTCCCGGGCATCACGGCCCGGCTGGCCGAGCTCGGCCACGACCTCGCCGCCGCGCCCGTCCCGGTGTCCGAGGCCCAGCACTACTGGATGGGCGGGATCCTCACCGACGCCCAGGGCCGCAGTACCCTCCCGGGGCTCTTCGCCGCGGGGGAGACCGCCTGCACGGGCGTGCACGGCGCCAATCGGCTCGCCTCGAACTCGCTCCTCGAGGCCATGGTCTTCGCGTGGAACGCGGCCGCCGCGCTCGACGGCGCCGCGTTCGACGACGCCGGGTGGACTCCGGAGCGCGTCCTCGCGGACGCCGGCTTCGCCGAGGCGACGCCGCTCCCCGGGCCCGCCGCGCCCGCAGTTCCCGGGCCCGGGAGCGCGCGCCGGGCCGGCGGCGCGGAGATCGGCGGCGCGGACGTCGGCGGAGCACACGTCGGCTCCGGTGTCCGGCCGCCCGCCGTCCACGACGGCGCGGCGGAGCCCTTCGCCGCGCTGCACGCCGTGACGGGCCCGTGGCTCGGCGTCGAACGCGACGCCGACGGGCTGGCGCGCGCCATCGGGCGCCTCGACGCACTCCAGTCGGAGGCGGCCTCCTCCGCAGCGTTCTCCGCGGCGCGCGCGGCAGGGGCCGTGGCGGGATCTTCGGCGAACGCCACGCCGTCCACCCCGGCCGGCACCCCCGGTGGGCCGCCGGAGACCGGCGGGTCCCGCGCCCGCACCGAGGCGGCCCACCTGATCGCGCTCGCCGGCGTCATCGCCCGCGCCGCCCTCGAGCGGCCCGCGTCCCTCGGCGCCCATCACCGGACCGACGCCCCGGCACCCGGGCGCGCGTCCGGCGTCGTCCCCGCTCCGCGACGTGCCTACGTCCGCGGCGCCGCATCCCCGTCCCCGATCCCCGCCGCCACCGGCAGAACGGCCCGTCATGACTGAGCAGAGCACCACCGGGATCCCCGGCACCGCAGGGGACGCCACCGTGCCGTCCACCGCCGCGCACGACGACGGCGTGACGTGGCCCGTTCCCGCGGCGGCCGTGACCCGGATCGTCGCCGACGCCCTCGCCGAGGACCTGCCCCAGGGCGACCTCACCGCCCAGGTGCTCGTGCCCGCCGCGGCCGTGGCCCACGTCGCGGTGATCGCCCGCGAGCCCGGGGTCTGCGCGGGGATCGAGGTCTTCCGGGAGGCCATGCGCCAGGGCGGGGCGGGCGTGGTTGTCCGGCCGGCCATGCGCGACGGGGCCCGCTTCGCCGCCGGCGACGTGCTCGCCACGGCGAGCGGCCCGGCTCGCGCCGTCCTCGCCGCCGAGCGCGTCGGGCTGAACCTCCTGCAGCGCCTGTGCGGCGTCGCGACCCAGACGCGGGCCCTCGTCGACGCCGCCGGCCGCGACGACGTGCGGATCGCCGACACGCGCAAGACCACGCCGGGCCTGCGGGTGCTCGAGCGCTATGCCGTGCGCTGCGGTGGCGGGCACAACCACCGCGACAACCTCTCCTCGGCCGTGATGGCCAAGGACAACCACCTCGCCCTGCTCGGCACGGGCGCGGAGCTCACCGCGGCCCTGCGCGCGGCGCGCGCACGGCTCGGGCACACGGTGCACCTCGAGGTGGAGATCGACTCCCTCGAGCAGCTCGAGCCGGTCGTCTCCGCCGGCGTGGACACCGTCATGCTCGACAACTTCGGCCTCGAGGACCTCGCCGAGGGGGTGCGCCGGGTCGCCGGGCGCTGCCTCGTCGAGGCCTCCGGGAACGTCTCCGTCGAGACGGTCGCGGCCATCGCGGCGACGGGGGTCGACGTGATCTCGGCCGGATCCATCACGCACAGCGTCCGCTCCCTGGACCTCGGCCTGGACTGGGTGGGCGGGGCGTGATCTACCTCGACGCGGCGGCGACGACGCCCGTGCGGCCCGAGGTCCTCGAGACCGTCTGGCCGCTGCTCACGACGGACTTCGGCAACCCCTCGAGCCGACACGGCGCGGGGGAGTCGGCCGCGCGCGCGCTGGCCTACGCGCGGCGGACCGCGGCCGAGGTGCTCGGCGTGCGGGACGGGGACATCGTCTTCACCTCCGGCGGGACCGAGTCCAACAACCTCGCCCTCAAGGGCCTGGCCCTCGCCGAGCCCAGGGGCCGGCACCTCGTCAGCACGGCGGTCGAGCACTCCTCCGTGCGCGGCGCGCTGGACTACCTGGTCCGGCACCACGGCTTCACCCTGGACGTCGTGTCCGTGGACGGTCTCGGACGGGTTGACGAACAGGCCCTGGCCGCGGCCGTGCGCCCGGACACCACGCTCGTGTCCGTCATGGCCGTCAACAACGAGGTCGGCACCGTCCAGCCGGTGCAGGCCGCCGCGGCCGTGGCGCGTTCCGCGGGGGCGCGCTTCCATACGGACGCCGTCCAGGCCGCCGGGTGGCTCGATCTCGCGCCGCTGGCCGCCGTCGCCGACGCCCTGAGCCTGTCCGGGCACAAGGCCGGGGGGATGAAGGGGGCGGGGCTGCTCATGCTGCGCGGCCGTCTGGGCGCCGAGCCGATCCTGCACGGCGGCGGGCAGGAGCGCGGGCGGCGCAGCGGCACCGAGAACGTCGCGGGGGCCGTTGCGACGGCGACGGCGCTGCGCCTCGCCGCGGAGGCGACCGCGTCCGGCGGGCCGGAGGACGGCTATGGGGACTACCTGCGCCGCGCCGTGCTCGACGGGCTCGGGTCCGGGGCGTCCGCGGGCACCGTGCGCGCCGTGGCGACGGGCGATCCCGTGGACCGCGTGCCCGGGATCGTCTCCTTCTGCTTCCCCGGAACGGCGGGGGAGGCCGTGCTCCTGGAGCTCGAGCGCCGCGGCGTGCAGTGCTCCTCGGGCTCCGCGTGCCACGCCGGCTCCGACGAGCCCTCGCCCGTCCTGCTGGCCATGGGCTTCGACGCCGACACGGCGCTCACGGCCGTCCGGTTCAGCTTCACGCGGCAGGTCAAGGAGGCGGAGATGACGACGGCGGCGCGGGCGACCGTGGCCTCCGTCCGCGCCGTCGCGGGAGGGTAGCCGGACGGTCTGCGCCCGGGGGCCGGAGCGGCTACGCTGGGACGCGTCGCCCCCGTCCGGTACCACCGCAGAGGAACCACCCACGCCATGTCGCGCACCGCTTCCGCCCGGATCGTTTCCCAGGCAGCCCCCGGTACCCGCCTCGTCTATGCCGTCGCGGCCGTCAGGGACCCGGGCTACGACGCGTTCGAGGAGCGCCTCGTCGTCACGATCGACGGCCGCGAGGTCGAGCCCGAGGAGGTCCCGGACCACCACGGCGGCCGCCTGCACGTCGTCGAGACCGACGACGCCGCCGAGGTCGTCCTGGACTATTCCCTGAGGGTCGAGGGCCGGGCCGACCCGGCACCCATCGACGCCGCCGACCTGATCCGCTACGTCCGGCCGTCCCGGTATTGCGAATCGGACAAGCTCCTTCCCACGGCCTACGCCCAGTTCGGGACCCTGCGCGGCGTGGAGCTCGTCCAGGAGGTCTCGGCGTGGGTCACCGAGCAGCTCGGCTACGTCTCCGGCTCCTCGCGCGGCAGCGACGGCTCCGTGGACACGCTGCTCGCCCGGCGCGGTGTCTGCCGGGACTTCGCCCACCTCGTGGTCTCCCTGCTGCGGGCCAAGGACGTGCCGGCCCGCCTGGCCGCGGCGTACGCCCCGCAGCTGCGGCCCATGGACTTCCACGCCGTCGCCGAGGCCTACGTCGACGGCGCCTGGTACGTCGTCGACGCGACCGGCCTCGCGCCGCGGCAGGGCCTCGTGCGGATCTCGACCGGCGCCGACTCCTCGGACACCGCCTTCCTCTCGACGGTCGGCGGCTCGCTGCAGCTGCGCTCGATGAAGGTCGACGCCGGCTCGGACGAGACCCTCGAGGACCCCGGCGCGCGGGCTCTCGTCCAGCTCCGCTGAGCCGCGGGCGGTCCCGCCGGTTTGCCCTGCAGATCCTGCGGCTTCCGAGGCCGGATTCGCGCAGGAGCTGCACACGAAACGCGCCGGTCGCGGGCGACCGCGCCTGGCAGCGGCGTCAGCCGCCCTCGACCGCTCCGCGCAGCTTGGCGGTGAGCCGTTCCAGTTCGCGCAGCTCCGCGGGTTCCAGCGCCGGGGAGACGAGGTCGCGGATGTGGCGCACGTGCGCCCGCCCGATCCGGCGCTGCACCGCGGCCCCCTCCTCGGTGAGCGTGAGGCGGACGGCCCGCTGGTCCGCGGGATCGGGCGCCCGCCGCAGGAAGCCGCGGGTCTCGAGGCGGTCGATCATGCGGCTCAGGCTCGGCTGGCTCATGAGCAGCAACGGTGTCAGGTCGCCTTGGCGCAGGCCGCCCTCGGGGCAGCGGGCCAGATTGAAGAGCACGTCGTACTCGCGCATCGAGAGCTCCTTGAACTCCTCGAGCTGCTGGAGCCGGCGCATGACGGCCACTTGCGCCCGGAAGAGCGATTCCCAGGCCTCCGCGGACAGCCGGACCCCGGCATCGTCGCGTGCCGGATCATCCTGCGCCATGTCAGCCCGCCCGTCCCGTGGGCGCTGTCGCGGTCGCGGTCGCTGTCGCGGCCGCGACCCGGCCCGCGTGCGTCGGCGGAGCGGGGTGGTCCGCCGGCGTCCGCTTGGCGTACTCCTCGCGCAGCCCGGGCAGCACGGTCTCGCCGAAGAGGTCCAGCTGGTTCAGGACGGTCTTGAGCGGCAGTCCCGCGTGGTCGATCAGGAACAGCTGGCGGTGGTAGTCGCCGAAGAACTCCTGGAATGAGAGGGTCTTCTCGAGCACCTCCTGCGGGCTGCCCACGGTGAGCGGGGTCTGGGCGGTGAAGTCCTCGAGCGAGGGGCCGTGCCCGTAGACGGGGGCGTTGTCGAAGTACGGCCGGAACTGGCGGACGGCGTCCTGGGAATTCCGGGCGAGGTAGAACTGGCCGCCGAGCCCCACGACGGCCTGGTCCGCCCGGCCGTGGCCGTAGTGCTCGTAGCGCTCGCGGTAGAGCCCGATCAGCTGCTGGTAGTGCTCCTTGGGCCAGAAGATGTTGTTGGCGAAGAAGCCGTCGCCGTAGTAGGCCGCGATCTCCGCGACCTGCGGGGTGCGGATCGAGCCATGCCAGACGAACGGCGCCACGCCGTCGAGGGGCCGCGGGGTGGAGGTGAAGTTCTGCAGCGGGGTGCGGTGCTTGCCGCTCCACGTCACGGTGTCCTCGTCCCAGAGGCGGCGCAGCAAGTGGTAGTTCTCGACCGTGAGCTCCACGGAGTCCTGCGCGCTCTTGCCGAACCACGGGTAGACGGGCGCCGTGTTGCCCCGGCCCAGGACCAGGTCGACGCGGCCGTCGGCGAGGTGCTGCAGCATCGCGAAGTCCTCCGCGATCTTCACGGGGTCGTTGGTGGTGATCAGGGTCGTGGCCGTGGAGAGGATGATCCGCTCGGTCCGCGCCGCGATGTTGGCCAGGAGCGTGGTCGGCGAGGAGGAGAAGAACGGCCGGTTGTGGTGCTCGCCGATGGCGAAGACGTCGAGCCCGATCTCCTCCACCTTCTGCGCGATGGCGACGGCGGCCTTGATCCTCTCGTGCTCGCCCGGCGTGGTCCCGTTGACCGGGTCGGTGGTGATGTCGCTGACGCTGAAGACGCCGATCTGCATGGTGCTGCTCCTGTCCCGTGCGGTGGTCCCGCCGATTCATCTTATATGCGTTTGCATACAAAACGAAGTGGGTGGCCGGGCTATTCCCGCACCATGGCCTGGCTCAGGCCGCGGCGTGCCGTGGGGCTCGCCGGGCCGTGTTCCGCCGTTCCCGGCGCACTTCGAGGAGGCGGTACAGCACGGGGACGAGCACGAGCGTGAGGGCCGTGGAGGAGACCAGGCCGCCGATGACGACGACGGCGAGCGGCTGGGAGATGAAGCCGCCCTCGCCCGTGATGCCCAGCGCCATGGGCGTGAGCGCGAAGATCGTGGCGAGCGCGGTCATCAGGATGGGCCGCAGGCGCTGCCGCGCGCCCTGGTGGATGGCGTCGTCGAGCGGCATCGCGGCCCGTCCTGGACCGGGCTTGCGGTACTGGTTGATGAGGTCGATCAACACGATCGCGTTGGTCACCACGATGCCCACGAGCATGAGCATGCCGATGAGCGAGGGCAGCCCGAGCGGCACGCCCGTGACGAGGAGCAGCCCGATCGCGCCCGTGGCCGCGAAGGGAACGGAGACCAGGAGGATGAGCGGCTGCGCGAGCGACTTGAACGTCGCGACCATGATGACGTAGACGATCGCGACCGCCGCCAGGAGGGCGAGGTAGAGCTGCTCGAAGGACTCCGCCTGCTGCGTCGCCGCGCCGCCGACGGTCGCCGCGGCACCCTCGGGCAGCTCGAGGGCGTCGATGCGCCCGGTGACCTCCGCGGCCACCCCGCCGAGGTCGTTCTCCCCGGGCGTCACGGAGACGGTCGCGATGCGTTCGCCGTTGGCGCTCGAGACGCTCGCGGGCGCCTCGACGACCTCGACGGCGGCGATGTCGCCCAGCTCCACGGGTCCCTGCGGCGTCGGGATGGCCAGCGCACGGAGCTCCTCCACCGTCCCGGCCGAGCCGCCCTCGCCGATGGCCACGGGGTACTCGGTGAAGCCGAGGCGGACGCTCCCGGCCGGCAGCGGGGCGAGCGCCGAGGCGGCGAGCCCGCCGATCTGCTGATCGGTCAGGCCGCGACGGGCCGCCTCGGCCGGGTCCACGGTGACCGAGACCTGTGGGCGGGAGGCCACGAGGTCCGATTCGACGCCGCGGGCGCCCTCGATGCCCGCCAGGCGCTCCTCGACGACGGCCGCCGCCTCCTCGAGGAGCTCCGGGGTCGGGGCCGTGATGTCGACGTCGACGGTGCTGCTCGTGCCGAAGCCGCCCTCCTGGGTGCTGAAGCGCGGCGCGGTCCCGCCGGCGGCCGCCTCGACGGCGGGGCGGACGGCGTCGATGAGCTCCTCGACGTCCCGGCCCTCCTCCGTGATGACCGTGAACTGGGCCCGGTCGGTCCCGGCGCCGAAGGACGCGAAGCCGCCCGAGGGATTGCCCACCGTCAGCTGCACATCGCGGATCCCGTCCCCGGCGCGCAGCGCCTCCTCCACGGGCAGGGCCGCGTCGAGGGTGGTCTGCAGCGAGGAACCGGCGGGTAGTTCCTGGACCACGCTGAAGCTGTTCTGGCCGCTCGAGCCGAGCAGGTTGGTCGGCAGGAGCGGCACCATCGCGACCGTGCCGGCGAGCAGGAGCACCGCGGCCGTCAGGGTGATGACGGGGTGGCGCTGGGTGGAATCGAGCACGGGGGAGTAGCCGCGCTGGAGCCAGCTCCCCCGTTCCCTCTCCAGGGCCCGCTCGCGGGCGGCCGCCGCGGCCCGGGGGGCACCGGCGTCGTCCGCTGCGGGGGAGGCGTGCCCACGGCCCAGGAACCAGTAGGCGAGCACGGGGACGATCGTCAGGGAGACCAGCAGCGAGGCCACGAGCGCGAGCGTCATGGTCAACGCGAACGGCCGGAACAGCTCCCCGGCGAGGTCGCCGACAAAGGCGACCGGGAGGAAGACCGCGACCGTGGTCAGGGTGGCGGCCGTGATCGCGGTCGCGACCTCCCGCACGGCCGTGCGGATGGCCGTGACCTTGTCCTCGCCGTAGGCCAGGTGCCGCTTGATGTTCTCGATCACGACGATCGAGTCGTCGACCACGCGCCCGATCGAGATCGTCAGCGCGCCGAGGGTCAGGATGTTCAGCGAGTAGCCGAACGCGTTCAGGCCGATGAACGTCACGAGCAGGGAGAGCGGGATGGAGACCGCGGTGACCAGAGTCGAGCGGACGCTGAGCAGGAAGACCAGGATGACGAGCACGGCGAAGCCCAGCCCCAGCAGTCCCTCCGTCGTGAGGTCCTTGATGGACTTCTCGATGAAGGGCGCCTGGTCGAACACGGTCGTGAAGACGGCGTCGCCGCCCAGCTCGGCCTGCAGCGAGGGGAGGAGCTCGGCGACCGCGTGCGAGATCGCCACGGTGTCCCCGTCCGGCGTCTTGGTCAGCGCGAGCGCGAGGGTCTCCTCACCGTTGGTACGGGTGACCGACGTCGGCTCGTCGTCGACGATCTCCACGCTCGCGACGTCGCCGATGACGGAGACGTCGTCGCGGCCCTCGATGCTCAGGGGAAGCCCGCGCACGTCGTCGAGGGAGGCGATGTCGGTCCCGGCCTGCACGGGCAGCGTGAGCCCCTCCTGGCCGACGCTGCCGATCGGGAAGAGCCCGGCGTTCTCGTCGAGCGCCGTGGCGATGTCGGCCACGGTCGCTCCCGCCGCCGCGAGGTCCGCGGCGCGTGGCAGGACGGCGATGTGCTGCGTGGCGCCGCCCGTGACGTCGACGGTGCGCACCCCGTCGACCTTGCGCAGCTTGGGGACCGTGAGCCGCTCGAGGTCGGCCTTGAGGCCGTTGAGTGAGTCCCCGCCGGCGACGGCGAGGTAGACCACGGGGAAGTCGGCGATGGACCCGGCGAAGGAGCTCGGCTCGACGTCGTCGGGGAGCACCTGCCGGGCGTTGGCGACGGCCCGGTCCACCTGGTTGCGGGCGCGGTCCAGGTTGGTCCCATAGGTGAAAGCGAGGTTGATGGTCGCCAGCCCCGTGCGCGACGTGGCGGAGGAGGACTCGAGTCCCTCGACCGCCTGGAGGGCGTTCTCGAGGGGCTCGCCGACCTGGCGGTCCACGACCTCGGGGGAGGCGCCCGGCATCGCGGCCACGACCGTGATCTGCGGGAACTCGAGGGAGGGGATGAGCTCCTGCTTGAGCGAGCCCATGGTGATGACCCCGAACACCGAGGCGAAGACGGTGATGAGGGCGATCAGCGCCCGGTTCCCCAGGGACAGCTCGGCGAGGCGGTGCATGGTGCTCCTTCGGATCGGACCCGTCGCGGTCCCGGTGCCGGCGCGTCCGGCGGGCGGCCGCTCCGGTCCGGCCGGTGCCGGACGCCCGCCCGAGGCGTCAGGCGAGCTTGAGGGTGGAGTCGGTCGCGGCCGTGACCTCGGCCAGGAGCGCCGGGTTCTCGTTGAGCCGCGTGCCGTGGCTCGGGATGATCTCGGTGAGCTTGGACTCCCAGCCGCCGAACTGGGCGGGGAAGCAGCGGCGCAGGACCTCGATCATGATCGGGGCCGCGGTGGAGGCGCCCGGGGAGGCGCCGAGCAGGCCGGAAATCGTCCCGTCGGCGCTCGTGATGACCTCGGTGCCGAACTGCAGGACGCCGCCCTTCCGGGGATCCTTCTTGATCACCTGGACGCGCTGGCCGGCGGTGATGAGCTCCCACTCGCCGGAGACGGCGCCCGGGAAGTACTCGCGCAGCGCCTCGTCCTTCTTGCCGCGGGACTTCAGCACCTCCTTGACCAGGTAGGCCGTGAGGTCCAGGTTGTCCTTGCCGACGGCGAGCATCGAGAGCAGGTTGTGCAGGCGCAGCGAGCGCGGAAGGTCCCAGAAGGAGCCCGTCTTGAGGAAGTTCGTCGAGAACCCGGCGTACGGGCCGAACATCAGGGAGCGCTTGCCGTCCACGAAGCGGGTGTCGAGGTGCGGCACGGACATCGGCGGGGCGCCGACCGAGGCCTGGCCGTAGACCTTGGCGTGGTGGCGGGCGATCGTCGCGTCGTTGGTGTTGCGCAGGAACTGGCCGGAGACGGGGAAGCCGCCGAAGCCCTTGATCTCCGGGATGCCGGAGAGCTGGAGCAGGTGCAGGGCCCCGCCGCCGGCACCCACGAACACGAACTTGGCGTGCACGGTGTGCTTTTGCCCCGTCGCGTTGTTCTTCACCGTCAGGGTCCAGCCGCCGCCCGAGCGCTCGAGGCGCGTGACGCGGTGCCCGAAGTGCAGCTCGGTGCCGGCGGAGCCGAGGTGGGAGGTCAGCTGGCGGGTGAGCGAGCCGAAATCGACGTCGGTGCCGCCCGCGACGCGCGACGCCGCGACGCGGTGTGCGCCGTCGCGGCCCTCGGCCACGAGCGGCGCCCACTCGCCGATGGTGCCGAGGTCCTCGGTGTGCTCGATGGCCTCGAACAGGGGCTGCGCCTTGAGGGCCTCGTAGCGGGTGCGCAGGTAGTCGGCGTGCGCGTCGCCGAGGACGAAGCTCATGTGGGGGAGCGGGTTGATGAAGGACTCGGGCGCGCCGACGTGGCCCTGCTCGACGAGGTAGGCGTAGAACTGGCGGGAGACCTGGTACTGCTCGTTGATGCCGACGGCCTTCGCGGGGTCGACGCTGCCGTCCTTGGCGGCCGGCGTGTAGTTCAGCTCGCAGAGCGCGGAGTGCCCGGTCCCGGCGTTGTTCCACGGGCCGGAGGACTCGAGCCCGGCCTGGTCCAGGTTCTCGAACAATCCCATGGTCCACCCGGGCTCGAGCTGCTTGATGAGCGCGCCGAGCGTGGCGCTCATGATGCCCCCGCCGATCAGCGCGACGTCGAGGTTCTGGGTGGGGGTGGTCGCGGACACAGGCATTCTCCATCATCGGACGATCTGGGTGGCTTACGCCAAGGTTAGCGCGGCGCCTCGAGGCGGATGAAATCCCCGCCGGCCCGGGGCGTCAGTCCGTGACGACGTTCACGCGGTCGAACACCTCGTCGAGGACGGGGCTCGAGGGATAGCTCGTCACGGACTGGCCGACGGCGACGGCGGAGATCGGGTAGGCGATCGGCAGGGCCGGCAGGTCCGCGGCCAGCAGCTCGCCGATCGCCCGGTAGGCCTCCGTCCGCTCGTCGCCCGGGGCCATGGAACGCGCCGTCGTGATCTGCGTGCGCAGCGCGGTGGGCGCGTAGCCGAACTGGCGGGCCGAGGCGCCGAAGATCGAGCTGAGGAAGTGGTCCGGGTCGCGGTAGGAACCGGACCAGCCCAGGAGGTTGAAGCCCGGCTGCTCGCCGCCGAGGACCTGCTGGAGGTAGCCCTCGGACCAGGGCACGGGGACCGGTCGGATCGTGATTCCGACGGCGGAGAGCTGGCGGCTCAGTTCCGCGTAGATCCGCTCGGGCAGGGGGAGGTACGCCCGCGTGATGCCGAGCGGGTACGTGAAGGGGACCGGTTCGCCGTCGTACCCCGCCTCGGCCAGCAGCTCGCGTGCCGCGTCCGGGTTGTAGCCGTAGTAGCCCTCCGGGCTCGGCACCCCGAGGCTCGGCGGCAGGAAGCTCCGCGCCTCCTTGGTGCCGGAGATGAAGAAGCGCTCGATCAGCCGCTGCCGGTCCACGGCGTGCGCCACGGCCTGGCGGACCGAGACATCGGCCAGGACGGCGTTCTGCTGGTTCATGCCGAGGAAGAAGACGGAGAACGGATCGCGCTGCAACAGCTGCTGGCCGCCGCGGACGAGCTCGCGCAGCTCGTCGAGGGTGACCATGTCGTAGCCGTCGATGTCGCCGCGGCGCAGCGAGCGCAAGCGGGATCCGGCATCGCGCAGCACGCCGAACTCGACCGTGTCCACCTGGCCGCGGTCCTGCCAGTGGCCGTCGAAGGACTCGAGCACGACGCGGTCGCCGTCGACCTGGGCGAACGCGAACGGGCCCGTGCCGACGGGTGCCGCGCCGAAGGCGGAACGGGGCGCGCCGTTCTCGTCGAGCTCGACCTCGTCGGCCGCGAGCTCCTCGAGCGCCCGGGGGGAGGCGATGCCGAAGCCGGCCATCGTCAGGGCCTCGATCAGGCCGGTCAGCGGGGCGCGGAGCCGCAGCTCGAACGTCATGGGGTCCACGGCGGTGCAGCCGGCGAAGTAGCTCGCCCCGTCCAGGACCTCCCCGACGATGCCCTCGACCTCGGCGTCTTCGAGGGCCTCCGCCCGGTCGGCCAGGGTGTCCTGGCCGCCGGTGTCGGCGACGACGGGGGCCGGGGGCTGCGGGTGGTGGTGGAAGACGGAGTCGAACGCCTGTCCCGGGCGGGCCCCGAGCTCGGGCGGGAGGGAGGCCCAGCGCTGGAAGTTGGCGACGCAGGCCTCGGCGTCGAACGCGGTGCCGTCGTGGAAGAGGACGCCCTGGCGCAGCGTGAAGCGGTAGCGCAGGCCGTCGTCGGAGACGGTCCAGCCCGTGGCCAGGGCGGGCGTCGGCGCCCCGGTGTTGGGGTCGACGCCGACGAGGGTCTCGAAGACCTGGCGCGTGATGCGGAACGACTCGTTGTCGACCGCGAGCGCGGGGTCGAGGGTCTCGGGCGCCGCGGCCGTGCCGAAGCGGAAGACGAGCGGCTCGGGATCCCCCGTGGGACCGGGAGTGGTGGCCGGGGTCCCGACGGTGCCGGGGGTGCAGCCGGCGAGGGCCGCGGCCGCCACCGCGCCGAGTCCCAGGAAGCCGCGGCGTCCCAGAAGGCGGGGCCGCACGAGGCGTGCGTCGTCGTGTCCGGCGCTGCGCTCCACGCGTGCTCCTTGGGGTCGGGGCCTGCACGGCCCGGCGGTCGGGGGTGTGCCTGGTGCAACGCACGGGGCCCCGCGGAAGATCCACGGGGCCCCGCGCGGCGCGTCCGGTGCGGCCGCGCAGAAGTGCGAGCGGGGGGACTTGAACCCCCACGTCCGAAGACACTGGAACCTAAATCCAGCGCGTCTGCCAATTTCGCCACGCTCGCGCGGACCGGGCTTGCGCGAAGCCCCGTTCAGTGTAGCCGACGGCCCTGCGCGGCCGGTCAGGCCGAGGCGAGCCCGAGGTCGCGGTGGAGCTTGGCGACGTGTCCCTTGGCCCGGACGTTGTATTGCGCCAGTTCGACGACGCCGTGCTCGTCGACGACGATCGTGGAGCGGATGAGTCCCTCGTAGGTGCGGCCGTAGTTCTTCTTCTCGCCCCACGCGCCGTAGGCGAGGGCCACGGCGTGGTCCTCGTCGGCGAGCAGGGTGAAGCCGAGGTCCTGGTTCCGGGCGAAGGCCTTGAGCTTCTCCGGGGTGTCGGGGGAGAGGCCGACGACCCGGTAACCGGCCGCGGCCAGGGAGCCGAGGGTGTCGTTGAAGTCGCAGGCCTGCTGCGTGCAGGCCGGGGTCGAGGCCGCGGGGTAGAAGTAGAGGACGGTCTTGCGGCCGGCGAACGAGTCGAGGGTGTGCGTGGCGCCTTCGGAGTCCGGCAGGGCGAAGGCCGGGGCGCGGTCCCCGGTGGTCAGGCGGGCGGCGGTCTGCGTCATCGTCGGTCCTTACGTTCGCGTGCGTTTCGGGTGCAGATGCAGAAGGAGGCCGGCCTGTTCGGCCGGCCTCCTTCGGGCTGGTGCACCCCCCGGGACTTGAACCCGGAACCCATTGATTAAGAGTCAATTGCTCTGCCAATTGAGCTAGAGGTGCATCATGCTGGGCGGCTGGTTCGTTTCCGACCGACCGCGTCTGCAACGGGATAAGACACTACCAGCGCTCCCCGCCCGATGCAAAACGGAACGGGGCAATGAGATCGACGTCACCTGCGCGCGTGCCGTGGCCGGGCCTAGGCTGGCTTGCATGGAACCCGTCACCGTCTTCACCTTCCCCGATTCCGCGCTGCTCGAGGCCTGCTCGCCCCTGCCCGAGGGGGTGCGTGCGGGCGTCTGGGACCTCGACGGCGACCCGGTCGGCGTGGACCTGGAGGAGATCGAGGCGGTGGTGCTTCCGTACATCATGTCCGGAGGCTCCTTCTCCGCCGTGCGCAGGGCCCCGAACGTGCGGATCGTGCAGACCCAGTCCACGGGGTACGACGGCGTGGCGGAGCGCGTGGGAGGGCACGTCGCCGTGGCCTCGGCCGCCGGGGTGCACGCCGCGGCGACGGCGGAGCTCGCGGTCGGCCTGGCCCTGTCCTCCCTGCGCGGGCTCGACGAGGCGGCCCGGGACCAGCATGCGCGCCGCTGGGCGCCCGCCCGGTGGCGCGGTCTCGCCGACCGCAGGGTCGGCATCGTGGGCGTCGGCGGCATCGGCGAGGAGATCCGCCGCCGCCTGGAGCCGTTCGAGGTGGACCTCGTGCGGATCGGCCGCGGCGCGCGCGAGGACGGCCACGGCCGGATCCACGGCATCGACGAGCTCCCGGAGCTCGCCGGCGGGCTCGAGGTCCTGGTCCTGATCGTTCCGCTGGACGACTCGACGCACCACCTCGTCGACGCCGCCCTGCTCGCGCGGCTGCCCGACGGCGCGCTCGTGGTCAACGTGGCCCGCGGCCCCGTCGTCGACACCGACGCCCTCACCGCGGAGGTCGCCTCGGGGCGCCTGAAGTGCGCCCTCGACGTCGTGGATCCGGAACCGCTGCCGGAGGACCACCCGCTGTGGACCCTTCCGGGAGCGTTCATCACGCCGCACAACGGCGGCAACACGGACGCCTTTCCGCCGCGCATCACGGCCCTGCTCAAGCGCCAGATCGCGGCGCTGGCGCAGGGGCGCACGCCGGAGAACCTGGTCCACGAGGGGGACCGGCTGCTGGCCGGGCGGTAGACGCCCGGGATCCCTTACGCCTGGTTCGGAGCGTCGACGCATCGCCCTGGTCTGGAATGCAGATCGTGGGGGCTGGTTCTGGGTGTCGACGCTTTGCCCTGGTCTGGAATGCAGATCGTGGGGGCTTCGCGGCCCTGAAGCCACATCATCTGCAGGGCAGACTCGGGGAGACCGCCTGCGAGGGTTCAGGCGGACTCGCCCGAGATCTGCCGGCGCTTTTCGAAGGCGTGCTCGAGCCGGTCCAGGAACCTCGCGCGGCCGTTGGCGGTGAAGATGGCCTTGTCGGCCCGCACGACGATCCAGCCCAGGGATTCGTAGGCGAAGTCCCGGTTGATGTCCTTTCCGAGCTGGACCAGCTCGGAGTGGTGGGCACCCTCGTACTGGATGGCGATGCGGAGTTCCCTGTACTGCAGGTCCGGCAGGATCGTGGCTCCGCCGGGGCGGCTGACGGGTCGGTTGACGAGCGGTTCGGGATAGCCCGCCTCCACGATGAGCTGGCGCAGGATCGACTCCGGCCGCGAATCGACGCCGGGACGCATCATGGCCAGGGCCTTGCGCGCGGCGACGGCTCCCGGGATCCGTCCGCGACGGGCGAGTACGGCGGAAAGCCGCTCGACGGAGGAGATCGGGTGCCGGCCCAGGGGCCCTGACCGCCGGTTCGGGCCATCGCCTCTTTGGAGCAGGGAGTCCCCGGCGACCACGAGCTCCCTGACGTCCAGGCCCAGGGCGGCCAGATCGGTCCACGTCCACTCCGCGCTCGTCAGGCGCAGCGCGTCGAAGCTCCGGACGTCCTCCTTCGTGAGGGGAGCGGTGTGGCCGACGACGCCCTTGCGCCGTGGTGCCGCACCCCGTCCCGCGACCCGGGTCAGGTGGACCGGGCAGGTCGATTCGTGGCGCCGTTCGAGCCACATGCCCCACGCCTGGGCGGCACTCGTGTGGCTCACGTACGTGTCCGGTGTGATCGTCGAGTAGACCGCGAGGACCTGCCGCGCATCCGACTCGAACGCCGAGTTGATGCGGAGCCCGCGGCTGGGGACCGTCATCTCCGGCAGCCTCAACTGATGCCGGGTGACTCCGCCGGCAAGGGCGTCTTCGGCCGTGAAGATGCCCTTCTGGGCGGCGTCGGGCAGGCTCTTGCGTCGTGACATGAACCCATCGTCGCCCGGATGAGGCCGGCGCGATCTGGGTTATCCACAGGCGACGGCGCCCGCCGCGGGCCGCCACGCCGAGGATCGGCCCGGCCTGCCTTCTTTCGCTTGCAGATCGTGGGGGGTTCGCGGCCCTGAAGCCACATCATCTGCAGACCAGACCAGACCAGACCAGACCAGACCAGACCAGACCAGACCAAGCCGAGGTGGGAGGGGCCTAGTCGGCCGGGGCCGGCTCCTGCTCGGTGGAGAAGTCCTCGAGGCGGGTCATGAACTCGTCCATGAAGGCGCGGAAGTCCAGCGCGTCAGCCGCCTGGTCCAGCCGGACCAGGGACCCGCCGTCGGGAGATGCGGCCGGCGGGAGCGCAACGCTCGGCGCGTCCGCGACGTCGAAGCGGTAGACGCGGCCCGTGGTCGTCCCGACCTCGTAGCCGCCCTCCCGGACCTCGGCGAGGTGGGACACGTTCGTGAGGTTGATGGACACGGCATCGTCCAGGGGGGAGAGGTCGCGGGGCTGCAGGGGCGCCACGATGAGCTCGAGCGGCTGCCTCCGGTAGCCCACCACGAAGCTGCCCCCGCCGCCGGAACGACCGGCGCCGAAGACCAGGTTGTAGCTGCCGAAGTTGGGAATCTGCTCGTCGAAGGCGCCATGGAGGTGGGCCTTCAGCGCGGCGTCGCGTGCGTCGTCGTTCGTATCGTTCCCCATGGCAACCAGCATAGGCGCAGCCGCCGACGGCGTCCCCCGGAATGTTGCGGGAGCCGGTCACGGGTTCGTTGCGATACCGGAGCGTCACTAGAATCGCCAGCATGAGCCAGGACACCACTCCAGACATCAAGCCACGCAGCCGCGCCGTCACCGACGGCATCCACGCCGCACCGGCCCGCGGCATGTTCCGCGCCGTCGGCATGGGCGACGACGACTTCGCCAAGCCGCAGATCGGCGTCGCGAGCTCCTGGAACGAGATCACCCCCTGCAACCTCTCCCTGAACCGCCTCGCCCAAGGTGCCAAGGAAGGCGTCCACGCCGGTGGCGGCTTCCCCATGCAGTTCGGCACGATCTCCGTCTCCGACGGCATCTCCATGGGGCATGAGGGCATGCACTTCTCCCTCGTGTCCCGCGAGGTCATCGCCGACTCGGTCGAGACGGTCATGATGGCCGAGCGGATCGACGGCTCCGTCCTGCTGGCCGGCTGCGACAAGTCCCTTCCCGGCATGCTCATGGCGGCGGCCCGCCTGGACCTCGCGAGCGTCTTCCTCTACGCCGGCACCATCATGCCCGGCTTCGCCAAGCTCGAGGACGGAACGGAGAAGGAGGTCACGCTCATCGACGCCTTCGAGGCCGTCGGGGCGTGCGCCGCGGGCACCATGAGCGCCAAGGACCTCGACGCGATCGAGCGGGCCATCTGTCCCGGCGAGGGCGCGTGCGGCGGCATGTACACCGCCAACACGATGGCCTCCGTCGGCGAGGCGCTCGGCATGTCCCTGCCCGGCTCCGCCGCCCCGCCGTCCGCCGACCGGCGACGCGACATGTACGCCCGCAAGTCGGGCGAGGCGGTCGTGAACCTGCTGCGCAAGGGCATCACGGCCCGGCAGATCCTCACCAAGAAGGCCTTCGAGAACGCCATCGCCGTCACCATGGCGTTCGGCGGTTCCACCAACGCCGTGCTCCACCTGCTCGCGATCGCGCGCGAGGCCGAGGTCGAGCTGACCCTCGACGACTTCACGCGCATCGGCCAGAAGGTCCCGCACCTCGCGGACATGAAGCCCTTCGGCCGCTACGTCATGTACGACCTCGACAAGATCGGCGGCGTGCCCGTCGTCATGAAGGCCCTCCTCGACGCCGGCCTGCTGCACGGCGACGCGCTCACCGTCACGGGCAAGACCGTCGCGGAGAACCTGGCCGAGATCGATCCGCCGTCCCTCGACGGCAAGGTCCTGCGCACCCTCGACAACCCGCTCCACGCCACCGGCGGCGTGACGGTGCTGCACGGCTCGCTCGCCCCCGAGGGAGCGGTCGTGAAGTCGGCCGGCTTCGACGCCGACGTCTTCGAGGGCACGGCGCGCGTCTTCGAGCGCGAGCAGGGGGCGCTCGACGCGCTCGACCACGGCGGGATCAAGGCCGGAGACGTCGTCGTCATCCGCTACGAGGGACCCAAGGGCGGTCCCGGCATGCGGGAGATGCTCGCCATCACCGGTGCCATCAAGGGCGCCGGCCTGGGCAAGGACGTCCTGCTGCTCACCGACGGCCGCTTCTCCGGCGGGACGACGGGGCTGTGCATCGGCCACGTCTCGCCCGAGGCCGTCGACGGCGGCCCGATCGCCTTCGTCAAGGACGGGGACCGCATCCGCGTGGACATCGCCGCCCGGACGTTCGACCTGCTCGTCGACGAGGCGGAGCTCGAGGCGCGCAAGGTCGGCTGGGAGCCGCTCCCGGCCAAGTTCACGACGGGCGTCCTCGGCAAGTACGTCAAGCTCGTCAACTCGGCGAGCGTCGGCGCCTACTGCGGCTGACGCAAGGCGTCCGGTGGTCGGAAGTGTCCAGCCACCGGACGCCTTGTCCACATAGTGAGACGGCCGGGCGGCGTGTTGACAGTGTTCCCGACAGGCGGGGAGACTGGGGGACATGCACAAGACCACCGTTGTCCTACGAGTTACCAGGCGCGTCGCCTAGGTCCCATCGTCGGACCGGTGACGCGCAACCCCGCTGAGGCTTCGAGGCCGCCAGAGGGGTTTTTTTATGCGCAGAACCAACGGAGAGAAGGAAGAATCCTATGAGTAACGGAACACCCATCAGCCCCTCGCTGGTGGCCAAGGCCGCGGGCCGTGCCAAGGATGCTGCTCCTGTCTCTTCCGCCGTGGATGCACCGGGTCCCGTGCAGGGGCCCAACAACACCGTTGCACCCACGCAGATGACTGGCTCACAAGCCATCGTCCGCGCACTGGAAGAACTGGGCGTCACCGACGTCTTCGGGTTGCCGGGCGGGGCCATCCTCCCCACCTACGACCCACTGATGGACTCGACCAGGATCAACCACGTCCTGGTCCGCCACGAACAGGGAGCCGGGCACGCCGCCCAGGGCTACGCCATGGTCACCGGGGAAGTCGGGGTGTGCATCGCCACCTCCGGCCCGGGCGCCACCAACCTCGTTACGGCGATCGCCGACGCCCACATGGACTCCGTCCCGATGGTGGCCATCACCGGCCAGGTCGGCAGCGCGTTCATCGGCAGCGACGCCTTCCAGGAGGCGGACATCGTGGGCATCACGATGCCCATCACCAAGCACTCGTTCCTCGTCACCCGCGCCGCGGACATCCCGCGCGTCATGGCCGAGGCGTTCCACATCGCCGGCACGGGCCGCCCCGGTCCCGTGCTCGTGGACATCACCAAGGACGCCCAGCAGGCCACGATGGAGTTCTCCTGGCCGCCGCAGATCGACCTGCCCGGCTACCGCACCGTGGTGCGCGGGCACTCCAAGCAGGTCCGCGAGGCGGCGAAGCTGATCCAGGCCTCGTCCCGTCCCGTGTTCTACGTCGGTGGCGGCGTCATCAAGGGGCACGCCTCGCAGGAGCTGCGCGAGCTCGCCGAGCTCGTGGGGGCCCCCGTGGTGACCACGCTCCAGGCCCGGGGCGCGTTCCCGGACTCGCACGAGCAGCACGTCGGGATGCCCGGGATGCACGGCTCCGTCACCGCGGTGACCGCGCTGCAGCAGTCCGACCTGCTGATCACGCTCGGGGCCCGCTTCGACGACCGCGTCACCGGCGTCCTCTCCACCTTCGCGCCCCACGCCAAGGTGATCCACGCCGACATCGACCCGGCCGAGATCTCCAAGAACCGCGCCGCGGACATCCCGATCGTCGGCTCGGTCAAGGAGATCATCCCGGAGCTGCTCGAGGCCTGCCGGACGCGCTTCGCCGAGGACGGCGCCCCGGAGCTCGCCCCGTGGTGGGCGACCCTGAACCGCCTGCGGGAGACCTACCCGATCGGCTACACGGACACGAACGACGGGCTGTCCGCTCCGCAGAACGTGATCCAGCGGATCGGCGAGCTGACCGGTCCGGAAGGCGTCTACGTCGCCGGCGTCGGCCAGCACCAGATGTGGGCGGCCCAGTTCGTCAAGTACGAGCGGCCCCACCAGTGGCTGAACTCGGGCGGCCTCGGCACCATGGGCTACTCGGTGCCGGCGGCCATGGGGGCCAAGGTCGGGAACCCGGACCGCGTGGTGTGGGCGATCGACGGCGACGGCTGCTTCCAGATGACCAACCAGGAACTGGCCACGTGCGTCATCAACAACATCCCGATCAAGGTCGCCGTCATCAACAACTCCTCGCTCGGCATGGTGAGGCAGTGGCAGACGCTCTTCTATGAGGCCCGCTACTCCAACACCGACCTGAACACGGGCCACGGAACGGCCCGCGTGCCCGACTTCGTCAAGCTCGCCGACGCCTACGGCTGCGCCGGGCTGCGCTGCGAGCGGGACGAGGACATCGACGCCACCATCCAGCAGGCGCTCGCGATCAACGACCGCCCGGTCGTGGTCGACTTCGTCGTCAGCCGCGACGCGATGGTGTGGCCGATGGTGCCCTCGGGCGTCAGCAACGACGCCATCCAGATCGCCCGCGGCATGACCCCTGATTGGGAAGAGGAGGACTGACCATGGCACGCCACACGCTGTCCGTGCTCGTCGAGGACGTCCCGGGCGTCCTGACCCGCGTGGCCGGGCTCTTCGCCCGCCGCGCGTTCAACATCCACTCGCTCGCCGTCGGACCGACCGAGGTCTCCGGGATGTCCCGGGTCACGGTCGTCGTCGACGCCGAGGGTGACCTGCTCGAGCAGGTCACCAAGCAGCTGAACAAGCTCATCAACGTCATCAAGATCGTCGAACTCACCCCCGACTCGTCCGTGCAGCGGGACCACATCCTGGTCAAGGTGCGCGCGGATCCGGCGACCCGGCTGCAGGTAACCCAGGCGGCCGACCTCTTCCGTGCCTCGGTCGTGGACGTCTCCACCGACTCGCTCATCATCGAGGCCACGGGCACCGCCGAGAAGCTGAACGCGCTCCTGTCCGTGCTGGAGCCGTTCGGCGTCCGTGAAATCGTCCAGTCAGGGACCCTGGCCATCGGCCGGGGCTCCAAATCGATGTCGGACCGCGCCCTGCGCTCCGTCTCCGCTTGAAACCGCCCTTCTAAGGAGTAACCAAAGTGACCGAACTGTTCTACGACGACGACGCCGACCTGTCGATCATCCAGGGCCGCACCGTCGCCATCATCGGCTACGGCTCCCAGGGCCACGCCCACGCGCTGAACCTGCGCGACTCCGGCGTCGACGTGCGCGTCGGCCTGAAGGAGGGCTCGAAGTCCCGGGCCAAGGCCGAGGCCGAGGGCCTGCGCGTCGTCACCGTCGGCGAGGCCGCCGCCGAGGCCGACGTCATCATGATCCTGACCCCGGACCAGGTCCAGGCGAAGGTCTACGCCGAGGAGATCGCCGACAAGCTGCAGCCGGGCGACGCCCTGTTCTTCGGCCACGGCTTCAACATCCGCTTCGGCTTCATCCAGCCGCCGGCCGACGTCGACGTCGCGCTCGTCGCCCCGAAGGCCCCGGGCCACACGGTGCGCCGCGAGTTCGAGGCCGGCCGCGGCATCCCGGACCTGATCGCGATCGAGCAGGACCACTCGGGCGCCGCCCGCGAGCTGGCCCTGTCCTACGCCAAGGCCATCGGCGGAACCCGCGCGGGCGTCATCGAGACCACCTTCACCGAGGAGACGGAGACCGACCTCTTCGGCGAGCAGGCGGTGCTCTGCGGAGGCGCCTCGCAGCTGATCCAGTACGGCTTCGAGACCCTCACCGAGGCCGGCTACAAGCCGGAGATCGCCTACTTCGAGGTGCTCCACGAGCTCAAGCTGATCGTGGACCTGATGTGGGAGGGCGGCATCGCCAAGCAGCGCTGGTCCGTCTCCGACACGGCCGAGTACGGCGACTACGTCTCCGGCCCGCGCGTGATCACCCCGGAGGTGAAGGAGAACATGAAGGCCGTCCTGGCCGACATCCAGTCCGGCGCCTTCGCCCAGCGGTTCATGGACGACCAGGCCGCGGGCGGCAAGGAGTTCCTCGAGCTGCGCAAGAAGGGCGAGGACCACCCGATCGAGTCCACGGGGCGCGAGCTGCGCAAGATGTTCAGCTGGGTCGCCGCGAACGACGACTACACCGAGGGCGTCGCCGCGCGCTAACGGCGCGGTTCCCGTCCCACGGGGTACGACGGCGGCTCCCGCGCTTCGGCGCGGGGGCCGCCGTCCGTCGTCGTGCCCTGGGCGTAACATCCGGAGCCCGAACGCGATGGCCCGCGGGGGCGCGGGATAACCTTGGACGGGCGCCCCTGTGGGCGGCCGCCACGTTCACCGCATCCAACAGCAAAGGTGCCACCGAAGTGTCAGATCCCAAGCCCGTAGTCCTGCTGGCCGAAGAGCTTTCCCCCGCGACCGTCGAGGCGCTCGGGCCGGACTTCGAGATCCGCCGGACGGACGGTGCCGACCGTGCCCAGCTGCTGTCCGCGATCGCAGACGTCGACGCGATCCTGGTGCGTTCGGCGACCAAGGTCGACGCCGAGGCGATCGCCGCCGCCGGACGCCTGAAGGTCATCGCCCGTGCCGGAGTCGGCCTCGACAACGTCGACATCAAGGCCGCCACGCAGGCCGGCGTCATGGTGGTCAACGCGCCGACCTCCAACATCATCTCCGCCGCGGAATTGACCGTTGGGCACATCGTCTCGCTCGCCCGCCGGATCCCCGCGGCCAACGCCTCCCTCAAGGGCGGTGCCTGGAAGCGCTCCGCGTACACCGGCGTCGAACTGTTCGAGAAGACGGCCGGCATCATCGGGCTGGGCCGCATCGGCGCCCTCGTCGCCGCGCGGCTGCAGGGCTTCGGCATGAACGTCGTCGCCTACGACCCCTACGTCACCTCGGCCCGCGCGCAGCAGCTCGGCGTGCACCTGCTCGAGCTCGACGAGCTGCTCGAGACGTCGGACTTCATCACCATCCACATGCCCAAGACCCCCGAGACGGTCGGCATGCTCGGTGCCGAGGCCTTCGCCAAGATGAAGGACTCCGCCTACGTCGTCAACGTGGCCCGTGGCGGCCTCGTCGACGAGGAGGCGCTCTACGCCGCCCTCAAGGAGGGGACCATCGCCGGCGCCGGGCTCGACGTCTTCGTCAGCGAGCCGAGCACCGAGCTGCCGTTCTTCGAGTTCGAGAACGTCACCGTCACGCCCCACCTCGGCGCCTCCACCGACGAGGCGCAGGAGAAGGCCGGCATCTCGGTGGCCAAGTCAGTGCGCCTGGCCCTCTCCGGCGAACTCGTCCCGGACGCCGTGAACGTCGCGGGCGGCGTGATCGACGAGAACGTCCGCCCCGGCATCCCGCTGATCGAGAAGCTCGGGCGCATCTTCACCGCGCTGACGAGCGACTCGCTGACCACCATCGACGTCGTCGTCGCGGGCGAGATCGCCTCCCTCGACGTCAAGGCGCTCGAGCTCTCCGCGCTCAAGGGCGTCTTCCGCGACGTCGTCTCGGAGCAGGTCTCCTACGTCAACGCTCCCGTGCTCGCGGAGCAGCGCGGGATCGCCACGCGCCTCGTGACCACGTCCGAGTCGCCCGAGTACCGCAACGTGCTGACCCTGAACGGAGCGCTGTCCGACGGCACGCAGCTCTCCGTCGCCGGCACCCTGACCGGTCCCAAGCAGGTCGAGAAGCTCGTCGGGATCAACGGCTACGAGCTCGAGATCCCGATCGCCGAGCACCTGATCGTGCTGCTCTACCAGGACCGCCCGGGCGTCATCGGCTCCCTCGGCACGGCATTCGGAACCCACGGGATCAACATCGCCGCCATGCAGGTGGCGCGCAAGGAGGAGGGCGGGCCGGCGCTGGCCGTGCTCGCCGTCGACTCGGCCCTTCCGGCCGGGATCCTCGACGAGGTGAAGGCGTCCGTCGGCGCGAGCGTGGCCCGCGAGGTGAACCTCGAGGACGATTAGAAGCCGCCGGCGCCCCGCGCCGGCGGTGCAGCGAAAGGGTCCCCGGCCGTCGGCCGGGGACCCTTTCGCCTTGCTGCCGAGGTCCGGCTAGGACTCCCGGCTCATGTAGCCGCCCGCCGTGACACGGACGACCGTCGTCGTGGAGCCCACCTTGATGGTGAGCTTGGTGGCGCCGTTCGGGTACTTGCCGGTCGTCACGGAGACTGCCGCGGTGGAACGGGCCGGGACGATCACGGAGAACAGCCCGAGGTTGTTGGACTGGTGCTTGAAGACGACCTGATCGGAGGGGACCCTGACCTGTTCGGTGGGGTAGTAGTGCCCGCGCGGTGCCGCGCTGACGACGCCGGGCGCCACGTTGCGGTGGATGAGCGTCGAACCGGCGGGGACGCTCGAGATGCCGCTGAACGGCACCTGGACGATCGTCGTCTTCGTGGCCGAGCCCGGGGCCGAGGACTGGATCGTCGTCCGGTTCACGACCTTGGAGGTCTGGTCCGAGGGGAGGTTCCACAGGGTCTCGACCGTGTGCGTCTTCGCCTTGTCGTTGATCCTCACGCGGTCCAGGACCACCGCGATGTCGGGATCCTTCATCACGAGGATCCCGCGGGTGCGCTGGCCCTTGGTGTTGAAGGCCTGTGTCATCTCGACGAAGTCGCGGTCGCCCCGGGGGGAGTAGGCCTTCCTCGTCACGGTCGCGGGACCGCCCTTGCTCATGACGGTCGTCGGGATGAACGTGGTGCTGTGGGCGACCTCGCTGAAGCCCCAGCCCCGCCACGTGGTGCCGACGATGCCGGGGTGGCCGCCCTCGATGATCACGTCGCGCCCGCGCGCCGTGTAGAGGAACTCGAGGAGGTCGCCGCGATGCGCCTTCTTCTCGCGTCCCGTGCCCCCACGGAACAGCCAGGAGTTCTCGTTGCTGAAGCCCGTCGCGCGGGATCCCCACGAGGAGCGGCCGAAGGCCATGCCGTTCTTGTAGATGGCGATGCGGTGCTTCGGCGCCGTGCCCTGCCGCCCGTTGCTGCCCGCGTACTGCATGTGCGGGGTGCCCGTGGCCGACGCGCTCAGGAGCTTGCTGTCCCCGTATTGGTGGTAGCGGCCGATGGAGTTGACCATGTGCGCGACCGAGGTGCCGAGGAGCCCGAGGCGCTCGTTGAACGCGGCGGAGCTCCAACCGCAGGCGGTCATCAGTTCCTGCATCTGCGCGAAGAGGCTGTAGTTGAAGAGGGCGTACGACGGCGAGGCCTCGTTGCTCAGGCCCTCGGCGTTGACCTGGGTCGGGAAGGCCTGGGCGATCCGGTCGACGGCCGTCTGCTGGTAACGCCGCTCCCCGAGCAGGCAGCCCGTCCGCAGGAGCGCGAGGTTCTCCATGGAGCCGTGGTTGTGGGCTCCCGACCAGCGGGTCACGTTCTGCTCGGCATGTCGGTGGATGGCGGGCAGCAGCCACGCGGCGTTGGCCGGCAGGGCGCCGCCGTTCTGCTCCATCAGGACCTCCCGCAGGCACAACAGCGTGTTGAGCCGGTGGGTGTTCGATTCCTCGACGTCGGTGTTGCCCTTCCAGCTTCCCTGGTGGTCCTTGACCCAGTCCTCGGCCACGGTCGCGGCGCGCGCCAGGGCGGCCGCATCGCCGGCACGCCCGGCCTCGATGTTGTTGCCGAGCCAGCGGAGGCTGTGGAACCACAACCGCCAGCCCAGGTCCTTGTAGGGATTGGCGGCCCAGTTGATGTTTCCGCGGCCGTCGCCGACCTTGGCGGGCGCGTAGATGTGCCAGGCGTAGATGTCCTGATTGACCTGTGACACCGGGTTGTCGCGGGGCACCAGGCCGTAGCCCTGACAGCGGTACTGGGCCGGCACGGCGGCGGCCGTGGACTGTCGGGCCTTGCTCCGTTGCGGCGCGGGAAGGGGTGAAGAGAATTCCATGTCCCTCAGGGCGGGGACCTCCGGCGGCACGTAGCCTCCCGGGACGGTGCCGAGGTCCTCCGGTTCCCAGAAGCCTCCGACCTCGCCGTCTGCGGACGGCCACTCGCCGGGAACCGCCCCGCCCTGCTCCGTGGTGCCGGATCCGGCCCCCCGGGGGGCCTCCTGCGCGGCGGCGATGGCCGGCGTCGTCCCGATGACCAAGGCCGTCGCCAACAGCGCGGCAGACCAACGATGGAGCGTGCTTCCCATGGATCTTCCCCCGGATTCCCCTGCCCGGTTCCCCCGATTGGTTCCGGCGCTCCCGTCAGGATAGCGCGTGGAACGCACCCGGACCCGATGCGGTCGACACGGTGTTTCGCCCGCGCGTTTCCCCTGTCCGTTTGCTTGACTGGTTCGCATGTCCAGTACCGGAAGCCGCTCCAGCGAACGCAGCGGCCCGCGGCCCGTTGACGGCCCGCCCGTCGCGCCGCCCGGAGGCCGCTGGTGGCGCCCCCTCTTCTGGACGCTCACGGGGGTGACCGTGGCCGTCGTCGCGGCGTCGGCGCTCATGCCGCTCGTCGTCGGCGTCTCGGCGGGGGACAGGACCTCTCCGGTCCGGGTCTTCTTCGACGTGACCGGCGAGCGCAACCTCCCGACGTGGTGGAACTCGGGGCTCCTGATGCTCGCGGGATTCCTCAGCCTCTGCGTCGGCGTGCCGATCGCGGCCGCCGTGCTGCTCTTCGCGTGGTTCGCCGCGCGCTCGCTGCCCCGGCCGAGCCGCGTCCTGCTGGCCTGGGGGCTCGGCATCTTCTTCGCCGGGGCCATTGGCGTGGAGGCGCTCACCGGGCTCCTGCTGCCGCAGATCGGCCTCGGTTCCCCGCTCTACGTCGCGCTCTACCACGTCGAGGAGTTCCTCGAGTGCGTCGGCGCCGGGGTGCTGTGCGTCATGCCGCTGTCGGCGTCCGCCGTCGAGAGGATCCCGGGCAGCGGCCTGCGGGCCCGTTGGCTGCCGTTGGCGCCCCCGGCCGCGTCTCCGTCTGCGTCCGGCGCCCCGCCTGCGGTAGATTCTTCGGGTGACCATCAACGCTGAGCCCACCCCGTTCTACATCACCACGGCCATCTCCTACCCGAACGGCACCCCGCACATCGGGCACGCCTACGAGTTCATCGCGGCCGACGCGATGGCGCGCTTCAAGCGCCTCGACGGCTACGACGTCTTCTTCCTCACGGGCACGGACGAGCACGGGCAGAAGATGCTGCAGACGGCGGAGAAGGAGGGGATCAGCCCGCGGGAGCTGGCCCAGCGGAACTCCGACGTCTTCCAGGAGACGCAGGACGAGCTCGCGATCAGCTACGACCGCTTCATCCGCACGACCGACGCCGACCACTACGAGGCCGCGCAGGCCATCTGGCGGCGCATGGAGGCCAACGGGGACATCTACCTCGACAAGTACTCCGGCTGGTACTCGGTCCGCGACGAGGCGTTCCACTCCGAAGAGGACACCGAGGTCCGCGAGGACGGCGTGCGCTACGCCAAGGAGACGGACACCGAGGTGACCTGGACCGAGGAGGAGTCGTACTTCTTCCGGCTCTCCGCGTACCAGGACCGGCTCCTGGCGCTCTACCGGGACCAGCCGTCCTTCGGCGCCCCGCGCTCGCGCTTCAACGAGGTCATCCGCTTCGTCGAGCGCGGCCTCGAGGACCTGTCCATCTCCCGCACGACCTTCGACTGGGGCGTGCCCGTCCCGGGCAACCCGAGGCACGTGATGTACGTGTGGGTCGACGCCCTGACCAACTACCTCACGGGCGTCGGCTTCCCCGAGACCGGCTCTCCCGCCTTCCGGCGCTACTGGCCGGCGGACGTCCACGTCATCGGCAAGGACATCTCCCGCTTCCACGCCATCTACTGGCCGGCGTTCCTCATGAGCGCCGGACTCGAGCTGCCCGAGCGGGTCATGATCCACGGCCACCTGCACAACAACGGCGTGAAGATGTCCAAGTCGCTGGGCAACACCGTCGCCCCGACCGACTGGACGCAGGTCTACGGGCTGGACCAGACGCGCTTCTTCCTGCTCCGCGAGGTCGCGTTCGGCGCCGACGGCAACTACAGCCACGAGGCGATCGTCTCGCGCATGAACTCGGACCTGGCCAACAACCTCGGCAACCTCGCCCAGCGCTCGCTGTCGATGGTCGCCAAGAACTGCGGCGCAAGCGTCCCGGCGCCGGGCGGGCATTCCGACGCCGACCTCGCCCTGCTCGGGGCCGCCGACGCCCTGCTCGAGTCCAGCCGGGACTACTACTCGAGGCAGGAGTTCAGCCGCGCGCTCGAGGCCGCCTGGAACGTCCTGGGCGACGCGAACGCCTACTTCGCCGAGCAGCAGCCCTGGGTCCTGCGCAAGACGGACCCGGCGCGCATGGAGACGGTGCTCTACACGACGCTCGAGGTCGTGCGGAAGGTCGCCCTGCTCGCGCAGCCCGTCATGCCGGGTTCCGCCGGGCGGCTCCTGGACGCGCTCGGCCAGCCCAAGGGGGCCGCGCGCAGCTTCGCCGCCTTCGGCACGCCGCTCGAGCCGGGCACCGCGCTGCCGGCCCCGCAGCCGGTCTTCCCGAAGTTCGAGGAACAGGCCGGTTAACCGCCGTGGAACGTGCCCGGACCGGGAAGGGAGCCGTGTGAAGAAGTCGATCTTCATGTACGGCGGCTGCGTCACGCGCGATTCCTTCGCCTACATCGAGGACGAGTACCGGCTCGTCAAGTACGTCGCACGGCAGTCGCTCATCAGCGCCGGGCATCCGCCCGTGGACATCGCGCCGGAGCAGTCGCGGCTGGAGTCCAGCTTCCAGAACTCCCAGCTCCGGGGCGACATCGAGTCCAGCCTCCTGCCGGCCCTGCGCTCGCAGGCGGCCTCCGTCGACGCCGTGGTGCTGGACCTCGTCGTCGAACGGCTGGGCGTGGTCAAGTTCGGCGACGGGTTCCTGACGCGCTCCAACGAGTTGTCCAAGAGCCCCGCCCACGCCCTGCTGACCCCTGAGCACGAGGTGGTGCGGTTCGCGACGCCGCGCCACCTGCGCTTGTGGAAGTACTCGGCCCGCCGCCTGGTGCAGACGCTGTCCCGCCGGGGCGCCCTGGAGCGCACCGTGGTCCTCGACACGCCCTGGGCCACGCACTCGAACAGCGGCGCGCCCGTCGCCGGCTACCGGAACAGGCCGTCGGAGGCCATGAACGAGCTCTACCGGCCCTACTTCGCGTATCTCGCCGAGCTCGGCGTGCGGGTCGAGCGCCTGCCGGACGAGTTCGTCGTCGCGGACGACGACCACCAGTGGGGCGTGGCCCCGTACCACTACGTGCCCGCCGCGTACGAGTGGATCGCGTCGGTGGTCCGCTCGGTTCCGCCCCCCGCCTCCTGATCCCGGCGGTCGTCCGCCGGGACCAGGGGAGCGGGACGCCCGCCGCGTGCTCGGCGGGCCCCGGCGTCGCCCCTACTCCGTCGCGAGGCCCTCGACGGGGGAGAGCCGCGCCGCGCGCCGGCCCGGCACCACGGAGGCCGCGAGCGCGGCGAGGACCGCGACCGCCAGCACGAGGGCCAGCTGGGCCCACGGGACGGAGACGTGGATCGACGCGAAGGAGCCGATCGCGGACTGCGCCCCCAGGATGCCGTAGCCTGCGCCGAGGGCGGCGCCGAGGACCGCTGCCACGCCGGCGATGAGGACCGCCTCGAGCGCGAGCATCCCGCGCAGCTGTCCCCGGGTCAGGCCGAGGGCGCGCAGCAGCGATGACTCCCGCGTGCGTTCCAGCACGGAGAGGCTCAGCGTGTTGGCGACGCCGATGAGCGCGATGAAGACCGCCACGGCGAGCAGCCCGCTGACCACGAGCAGGAGCGTGTCGATCACCTGGGTGAACATGGCCCGCTCGAGCGCCCCGCCGGAGACGGCGTAGTCGGGCACCCCCAGCTGCGCGGACACGGCGGCCGCCAGCTCGGTGAGGGCGGCGGCGTCGAGCCCCGGATCGGCCTTGAGCCACAGCAGCGGCGTCATGCCCTGGGCGGCGAGCTCGGCCGCACCCAGGCCGGCGGTCCAGCCGGCCGCGGTCCCGCTCGTCACGAGCGGATCAAGGTAGTTGGCCCGCGTCGTCAGCGTGGCGAGCGGCCCCGAGACGGCCCCGGAGAGCGGTTCGACCGTCACCGTGGACTCCTCGACGTGCTGTGGGACGACGATCTCGCCGGGCCCCGGGACCATCGCCGGGTCGTTGACGACGGCGGCGAGGGCCGCCTCGTCGGCCGCGTACACGGGCGTGCCCGTCGGGCCATGGGCCACGGGGACGAGCAGGGCGGCGGAGGCGACGCCGTCGATCCCTTCCAGCGCGGCGGCGTCCGCGGCCGTGTAGCCGGTGTGGGTTCCGGGCGCGGCGCCGTCCACGGGTCCGGAGTCGTAGACGGTGAGGTCCACGAGGTACTCGCTGCCGAGTTCGGCCTCGAGGGTCGCCTTGGTGGTCTGGGCTCCGACCATCATCATCGCCACGAGCGTGACGCCGATGAGCAGGGCGGTCGCCGTGGTCGAGGTCCGGGCGGGGTTCCGCACGGCGTTGAGCGAGGCGAGGCGCGCCGGCACCCCACGCCCGCCGACGAGGCCGCACAGGCGCACGGCGGGCGGCAGGAAGACCGAGGCGAGGAGCAGGAGCCCCGTGAAGGACACGAGGCCGCCCGCGAAGCCCACGAGCAGTTGCGCCGCCGCGGCGCCCAGCGCCAGGAGCGCGCCGCCGCCGAGCAGCAGCACCGTCCCGGCCACGATCCGGAACCGTCCGGCCCGGTTGCCCGCGGTCGCCTCCTCCGCGGGCCGCAGGGCGGCCAGCGGGGCGACGCGCATCGCCCGGCGGGCCGGGAGCCACGCCGCGGTCAGCGTCATGAGCGTTCCGACGCCGAGCCCCGCCAGGACGGCGCCCGCGGGGACGGCCAGCACGGCGAAGGACGCCTCGGGAAGCGTGCCCACGTAGGCCACGAGGCCCGCCATGACGCCGATGGCCAGCAGCACGCCGAGGCCCGAGGCGACGAGGCCGACGAGGAGGGCCTCCACGAGGACCGAGCGGCGGATCTGCTGCTTGACGGCGCCGAGCGTCCGGAGCAGGGCGAGCTCGCGCGTGCGCTGGGCCACGAGGACGGCGAAGGTGTTCATGACGACGAGTCCGGTGACCACGAGGGCCACGAGCGCGAACACGAGGAGCACGATGGTCAGCTGGTCCTGTCCGCCCGTGAAGCCGGCGAGGTCCTGCGTCGTGCGCTCCGCCGGGGTCTGCACGATGGGCGCCGCGATCCCCGAGTCCCCGAGCGCCTTGGCGGCCGCCGCGGCGACCCCCACGGGATCGGCCCCGGCGTCGAGGCGCATCAGGAGGGCCTGGTAGACGGTGTCCCCGCCGAGGAGGCGTTCCGCGACCGCGGGCGCCGCGGTGAGCTGCGGGAAGCCGGAGACGAAGGGGTCGCTGCTCGGCACGCTCAGCCCCGCGACGGCGACGTCGAGGCTGAACGGCGTCCCGTCCGGGTCCGCCCCGGACAGGACGAGCCGGTCGCCGACGCCCACGCCGAGGCGCCCGGCGCTGCGCTCGTCGAGGAGGACGGAGCCGTCGTCGCCCGGCCAGTCGCCCGTGGCGAGGACCGTGCCGCGCAGCGCGGCGTCGTCGGCGAGGGGAAGGACGACGGCGTTGTGCTCGCCGTCGCCGGCCTGGAGCCTGCCGAAGCCGCGGAAGAGGGGGGACGCCGCGGCGACGCCGTCGAGCGCCTGCACGGCGTCGAGCTGGGCCGGGCCGAGCTGCCCGGCGTCCGGGACGCCGGGCTCGGTGCCGGCGACGAGCCCGGCCGGCTGGTAGGCCTCGCCGACGCTGCGCTCCAGGGACGCGGTGGTGGAGGCGTTGACCATGAGGGTCGCGGAGAGGAACGCGGTGCCGATCATCACGGCCAGGACCACCGCGATGAAGCGCCGCGCGTGCGTCCTGAGGTTGGCCAGGGCGAGCCCGAGCATGTCAGGCCCCCAATCCGGCCAGCGCAGCGGTGACGTTCTCCGGCGTCGGATCCTGCAGCCGGCCGACGATCTCCCCGTCGCGCATGAGCAGGACCTCGTCCGCGTAGCCGGCCGCCACCGGGTCGTGGGTGACCATGATGATGGTCTGGCCCATGTCGCGGGCCGAGGCCTTCAGGAGCGTGAGCACCTCGGCCCCCGTGCGGGTGTCGAGGTTGCCCGTGGGCTCGTCCCCGAAGACGACCTCGGGCCGCGTCAGGAGCGCCCGGGCCACGGCGACGCGCTGCTGCTGGCCGCCGGAGAGCTCGTGGGGCTTGTGGCCGAGGCGGTCGCCCAGGCCGAGGGTGTCGACGACGGTCGCGAGCCACTCGGCGTCGGGCCGGCGGCCGGCGAGCTGCAGCGGCAGGACGATGTTCTGCTCGGCGGTGAGGGTGGGGACCAGGTTGAAGGACTGGAAGACGAACCCGATCGTGTCCCGGCGCAGGCGGGTGAGCTGGTTGTCGTCGAGGCGGGTGATGTCCTGCCCCGCGATGAGGATCTCGCCGGAGGTGGCGGTGTCGAGGCCGGCGAGGCAGTGCATGAGGGTGGACTTGCCGGACCCCGAGGGGCCCATGATGGCGGTGAAGCGGCCGCGTTCGAACGCGACGTCGACGCCGCGCAGGGCCTCGACCCGGGTGTCGCCGGATCCGTAGTGCTTGGTCAGGCCGCGGGCCGCGACGGCCGCGGTGGACGTCGGGAGGGAGGTGTCGGTGATGGTCATGGCCTCCACGCTACGGAGGCCGGCGCCCGCGGGGCATCCACCGGGCGGACGGACTCCCAGGGCCGGCCGTCATCCCCAGGTATGAGCCGGCGGTCCCGCCCGGTCCTACGGCGTGACGACGCCGGTCGCGTAGGCGATCAGCACGGCCTGGACGCGGTCGCGGGCGCCGAGCTTGGCCAGGATCCGGCCCACGTGGGTCTTCACGGTGGCCTCGGAGAGGAACAATCCGGCGGCGATCTCCGGATTCGAGCGCCCCGCGGCGATGAGCTCGAAGACCTCGCGTTCCCGCGCCGTGAGCGAGCCGACGGCCGCGGCGTGCTCGCTGCTCTCCGGCGTCGGCCGCCGCAGCATGGGGGCGACGTGGTCCAGGAGCCGCCGCGTCGTGGACGGGGCGATCACGGCGTCGCCGCGGTGGACGGTGCGGATCGCCTCGAGCAGCTCCTCGGGCGGGGCGTCCTTGAGCAGGAAGCCGCTCGCGCCGGCCTGGATGGCCGCGAGCGCGTACTCGTCGAGGTCGAACGTGGTCAGGACGATGATCCGCGGGCCCTCGCCCTCGGCCCCGCCCAGGAGCCGTTCCGTCGTGGCGATCCCGTCGAGCTCGGGCATGCGCACGTCCATGAGGACGACGTCGGCGTGGGAGACCGCCGGGGAGGCAAGCGCCTCGCGGCCGTTGGCAGCCTCGGCGACGACATCGAGGTCCGGCTGGGAGTCGATCAGCATGCGGAAGCCGCTGCGGACCAGGAGCTGGTCGTCCACGAGGGCGACGCGGATGGGGCCGTGGGGGTCGTGCATCAGTCCTCCGAATAGGGAATGAACACCGAGGCCTCGAAGCCGCCGGCGGGGCGGGGGCCGGCGTGGACGGTGCCGTCGTAGAGCCGGACGCGCTCGGCCATGCCGACGAGGCCCTGGCGCGAGCCCGCGGTCTCCTCCGAGGCCGTGGCTCCCCGACCATTGTCCACGACGGAGACGGTCAGGCCGCCGGCGCCCCAGTCGGTCCTCACCGTCGCCGTCACCGCGGGCCCGGCGTGGCGGATGACGTTGGTCAGGCCCTCCTGGACGGCGCGGTAGGCGGCGAGCTCGGCCCCGGGCGGCAGGCTCCTGCGGCGGTTGCCGGAGGCGCCGAGGACGACGTCGAGTCCCGACGTGCGCGTGGCCTCCACCAGTTCGGGGATGTCCTCGAGCGTCGGCAGGGGAGCGGACGACGCCTCGTCGTCGCTGCGCAGCACGCCGAGGAGGCGCCGCATCTCGCGCAGGGACTTGCGCCCCTCGTCGGCGATCGTCCCGAGCGTCTCGACGGCGAGCCCGGGACGGTCCGCCGCGGCGTAGCGGGCGCCGTCGGCCTGCGTGATGATGATGGACAGGGTGTGGGCGACGATGTCGTGCATCTCGCGGGCGATCCGGTGCCGCTCGTCGGCGGCGGCGAGCTCGCGTTCCTGCTGCCGCTCGACCTCGAGGCGGCGGGCCCGGTCCGTCACGGCCTTCAGGGCCAGGCGCCGGTTCCGGGCGAGGTCCCCGAACGTCCAGGAGAGCAGGACGATCAGGCTGATGCCCAGGAAGCTCAGGACGAGTCCCTCGACGCTGAAGGCCCCGCCGACGGTGCCGAAGCGCAGGGTCGCCATGAGGGCGCCGGTGATGCCGAGCGCCAGGCCGGCGAGGGACTGCCAGCGGCGGCCGTACGCGGCGAGCGTGTAGAGCGTGATCGGGACGGCGACCTGCGAGGGCAGGAACGTGTCGACGAAGGCGAGCTGCAGGAGGCTGCCGGCGACGACGACGGCGGCGCTCGCCCCGGGCCGCGTGCGCCGCCAGATCAGGGCGAGCAGCTGGATCGAGGAGACGGCGAGCACGGCGAAGGCCGGTGTGAAGGCGGCGACGATCCCGGGAAGCAGGCCGAAGAGGAACCACAGGGTGAGTGCAAGCCACAGGTCGACCGCGTCCGGGTGCTCCCGGATCCAACGGTCGATCGAGCGGTGCGGGTTCATAGACTAGAGCATAGGTTGTCGAAGCCGCGGCTCGGGCGGGCGGCCCGGCGGTGTGGGGTAACCGCGGCGTGGGCGTCCCGCAGCTTGATAGCGTGGAACTGTCACCCCACCGCCTTCCGAGGAGTCCCATGTTCGGTCCCGGCCCGCAGGAACCGCGGCGCATCGGGCGCCGACCGGTGCTCGCGGCCCTCGGTGCCGGTTTCGCGGCGTCCCTTCTGCGCGCCCCCGCGGCCTGGGCGTCCCGGGGCGCACCGGTCCACGGGCGGGACGTCCCGCTCGAACGCCTTCCGGACGCCGTGGGGGGTCCGCTGCGCCGCGTGGATGGGGCCGTCCGCGAGCTCTCGCCCGTCCGGGCCCGCTACTACACCGATGAACGAGGTGGGACGCGCCTTGCCCTGGGCTGCATCGGCCTCGACCGCCAGCTGCAGATCCTGGATCCTTCGACGGGGAGGAACCTGCGCACCGTCGAACGCGTGACCGACGCCCAGCAGGGAGTGCAGGACTTCGCGCGGCTGCCTGACGGCGGAGGCTTCCTGGTGCTGTCCGGGCACGGCCTGCACGTGGTCGACGAGAACGGAGAGGTCACACACCACGGCGACTACGCCGAGGGGGTCGAGGACGGCTACGAGCCCCGGGCCGCGGCGGACGGCTCCGTGTGGGCGGGCAGCTACGGGCCGGGAGGGCACGCGCGGTTCCTTCGGATCGACCCCCGGGACCTCTCCGTGGAGTACCTGCCGCCGATCGACGACGCGACGGACTACGTGCGATCGGTCTCGATCGCCGGCGGCACCGTGTGGGGCGGGATCGGCAGCCGGGAGCCGGCACTTGTGTCGATGACCCTCGACGCGCCGGGCCGCTACACGATCCACGCGCTGCCCGAACCCGCGACCGGCAACGTCCAGCGCGTCCAGGCGTGGGAGGACGTCGTGGCCGTGAGCTACCGCCGCCGCGACGGGTCCAATGCGACCGCGCTCCTTGACCCGGAGACCGGGCGCTACACGCAGCTCGACTCCAACGCCTGGCGATTCGACGTCATGCGCGAGGGCAGGATGCTCTACTACTTCGACGGGCGCTCCCTCGTGGAGGTGGAGATCGCCACGCGGCGGGAGCGGCGCCTCATGGACCACGCATGGACGGGGTGCGACCTCCTGGCCGCCGAGATGCACCCCGGCGACGGCGGGGCGCGGATCCTCGCGGTCGGCCGGCACCGGGGCACGGGCCGCTACGTGCACGCGGAGCTCGCTCCGGTCAACGGAGTCATCACGGAGGCGTCGTGGCTCGAGGTCCACCCGTCCGCGATGAAGGTGCAGACGGTCTTCGCCGCCCGCGACGGGAGCGTCGTCGCGGGCGGCTACCAGGCCACGACCCTGGGCCTCTACAACGCCGATCTGGGCGGGCGCCGCAGCGTCCGCGGACCGGTGGGGCACGTGCAGCCCGAGTCCATGGTGGACGGGCCCGGGGGAGTCCTGCTCGCCTCCTATCCGGGGGCCGCGCTTAGCGTCCTGGACACCGACGCGGGCACCGCGACGGCCCTTGCGGCCTACGAACGGACCCATGGGCATTCCCGTCCGTTCGGCATGACGCGCGTCGACGGGCTGCTCGCGATCGGCTCCGTCCCCTCGCAGGGCCGCCAGGGCGGCGGGCTGCTGCTCGTCGGCCCGACGGGCGGCGACGTGCGACGGTCCGTGGAGGGGCTCGTCGGAGGGCAGTCGATCGTGGGACTGGCCGCGCACGAGGGCGTGCTGTACGTGACGAGCACGGTGCGCGCCGCGTACGGTGCGCCGGACGCCGAGGGCCCGGCCCAGGTGCTGGCGTACGACGTCGGGTCCGGGCGCGCGCTGTGGCGGACGCCCCTGCCGGGGGAGGGGGAGGTCACGTCCCCGATCAGGATCGGCGCCTACCTCTATTGTTCGCTCGCCAACGGGATCGTCCGGCTGCGGGCCGACGACGGCCGTCCCTCGGGAACGTTCCGCCTCTACGCGACCCGCAATGCCCGCGGATACCGCTCGACCCGCATCGCGTGGCACGCACCGAGCCGGCAGCTGGTCCATGCCGGCGGCGGCGACCTCGTGGCGGTGGGGATCGACGCGGGCACGCGCCGCCTCCTCGCCTCGGGCGGGTACTCGTATCCCGCGGTCGGCGGCGGCCGCCTGTACGCGGTCCACGGCGAGACCGACGTCGTCGAGATCGCCGTCCCGTCCACAAAGTGAGACGGATTGCCCGTCATGCGGACGGACTTCCTAGACTTCTCGCATGAGCACAACGATCGATCTCGCAGTCATCCCGGGCGACGGCATCGGGCCGGAAGTCATCGCCGAGGCCGTCAAGGTCCTCAAGAAGGCCACGCAGGACGAGGACGTCCGGCTGACCCTGACGGACTACCAGCTTGGCGCGGCGCACTGGCTCGCGACGGGCGAGACGCTGACCGACGAGACCCTGGACGCCCTGCGCCGGCACGACGCAATCCTCTTCGGCGCTGTAGGGGCGGCACCGGGTGACACGCGCATCCCCTCGGGCCTCATCGAGCGCGAGCTGCTGCTCAAGTTGCGCTTCAGCCTCGACCACTTCGTGAACCTGCGCCCGTCCAGGCTCTATCCGGGCGTCCCGAGCCCGCTGGCCGATCCAGGTGCCGTGGACTTCGTCGTCGTCCGCGAGGGCACGGAGGGACCCTACGTCGGCAACGGCGGCGCGCTGCGCGTCGGCACGCCGCACGAGATCGCCACGGAGGTCTCCGTCAACACGGCGCACGGCGTCGAGCGGGTCGTCCGCGACGCGTTCGAGCGGGCCGGCGAGCGGCGCAAGAAGGTCACGCTCGTGCACAAGCACAACGTCCTCGTCCACGCCGGCCACTTGTGGCGCCGCACGGTCGAGGCCGTCGCCGCTGAGTACCCGGGCATCGAGCACGACTACCTGCACGTCGACGCCGCGACGATCTTCATGGTCACCGACCCGTCCCGCTTCGACGTCATCGTCACGGACAACCTCTTCGGCGACATCCTCACCGACCTCGCCGGCGCCGTGACGGGCGGCATCGGCCTCGCGGCGTCCGGGAACCTCAACATGGAGCGCACGGCGCCCTCGATGTTCGAGCCCGTCCACGGCTCCGCCCCGGACATCGCGGGCCAGCAGAAGGCGGACCCGACGGCCGCGATCCTCTCCGCGGCGCTGCTCCTGGACCACGTCGGACTGCCGGAGGCGGCGCGGCGGATCGAGGCCGCGGTCGAGGCCGACGTCGCCGGCCGGGCCGCGCTCGAGGGGCCACGGACCACGGCGGAAATCGGCGACGCAGTGTGCGCCGCGCTCCCGGCGTGAGCCGCATCAGCTAGCATCGGGAGTCGTCGGTCCGCGAGGGGCCGGACACAGGACGATCCGGGATCCAGGGGGACGCATGTCGGCGTGGGCGGTTGCCTCGACGAGTCAGGGACGTGAGCCGGAGGTCGGTGCGGTCGAGTTGTGGCCGGGCGTCGTTGGGCTCGGCTTGTCGGCTCCGCGGCCGGCGCGTCCCTTCGGGCCAAGGGTGCACGTGCTCGGGCTCTCCGGCGCCGGGGTGGTCGGCCGCACGTTCCTCTCGAGCCCGGACGAGCTCGCCCGGTGGCTCGCGGCGAATCCGCGATCCACGCCCGTGGACCTCGGGGCCCGGCTCCGCGGCGCCGTCTGCGCGGTGCTGTACGAACCGCGGACGCATCGTGTCAGCCTCGTCCCCGATCCGCTCGGCAGCGCGTTCGTCTATTCCTGGCGCCACGGCCACGCGTTCGTCCACTCCAACGACCTCGGCCTGCTGCGTCGGCTCGTGGCCCGCCGTGGCCACGGGCTGCGCAAATCGCTTCCGTACCTGCTGTCGGTCCTCGCCGTGGGCAACGGCGGCTACTACCCGGCCAGCTACGAGGACGTCGAGGTCCTCGCTCCGGGTCGCCTGCTCGAACTCTCACCCGAGGGCGAGGCCCGGCGGGACTATCGGCTGCCGGCAGATCTGGGGGCGGCCGCAGCGCGTGAGGCCCTGTCCGCCGAGCTGTGCGACAACGTCGAAGCCTCCGTCGCGAGCGGTGCCGGCCCCGTCGTCGCCCACCTCACGGGAGGCTTCGACAGCCGGCTCGTCCTCGCCGCCCTCCTCGCGACAGGCCGGGCCGGCGACGTCGCGTTCTTCTGCAGCGGCCCGCCCACGTCCCTTGACCGGTGCGTCGCGGACGGATTGATGCGCCAGTACGGCTTGCGGTCGACGGGCCACCCCGGGTTCGACACGGTCAACCCGGACCGGACCCTGGCCGCGCAGCGCTTGGCGATGACCGAGGACGCCCACGGCATGCTGACGGCTTCGCCCTCGCTCGGCATGCGCCAGCCCGACGGCGGCTCGCTGATCCTGAGCGGCGGCTACGGCGGTCTCCTGCGGTCGCAGTACGGGCACAGGAAGGGCGCCGAAGCCGTGGGAAGCGGGCTGACGCGCGCCCTCTGGGGCAATACGGCCTTCGGCGACGACGACGTGCGGATCACGAGCCCGGAGTTCAATGCCGCACTGACGTCGCGCGTCCAAGACTCCGTCCGCGCCCAGCGCGCCAAGGGACTCGATGAATCGGCCTGGCTCGACGCGATGTTCATGTCGGTGCGGAACCGCTACTACATCGGCCTCACCTCGAGCCTGGTCAGCCGCTCGGTCCCGCGCTTCGACCCCCTCTACTCGCCCCTCGGGGCGTACGCGGCGCTGCGCGGCCCCGCGGAAGAGCGCGCCGTGAACCTGCTCGGCTTCGACGTCATGGACGCGCTCGCGCCCGGGCTGAAGTCGTGGGAGTTCGACACACCCCGCTTCAAGGACGGATACACCGCGCTCCGCGGCCCTCAAGCCGTCAACGAGCTGCCCCGTGAGGGTGCCATCGACCGCGACGCGCGCCGCCACGTCTTCCAGGGACGGGTGACCGACTCGGCCGCGAGCCCCAGCCGGGAACAGATCGAGTTCGCCAACCGGATCAAGGCGAACCCCGGCCAGGTCGCCGGCATGGAGTCGATGCAGGCATCGTGCCGAAAGCTCATGGCCGGGATCGGCCGCGACGCGCTGGAGGAACACTTCAACTGGACGGTGCTGCGCCGCCTCACGCACAAGCCGCTCGGCAACCGCGTGCACATCCGCCAGGTCCACTACCTCAACGACATCCTGGGGTGGTACTACGCCGACCCCGGCCTCGACGTCGCGGGCAGTGCGCCGGGCCCGGACGTGTCCTAAGCTGGTTAACGGTCATTAACGCAGCCCGGAAGGGCTCCCAGTCGTAGAGGAAGTGCGCCGGCACATGGAATTCTCACAACAGCTCTCCACCACCCCCACGAGCGCCGAAGACCGCGCCGCCATCCTGGCCAACCCGGGCTTCGGCGACCACTTCACGGACCACACCGCCGTCATCGACTGGACGCTCAAGGACGGCCAGGGCCAGTGGCACGACGCCCGCATCGAGCCCTACGGGCCCATCGCGATGGATCCGGCCGCGTCCGTGCTGCACTACGGCCAGGAGATCTTCGAGGGCCTCAAGGCCTACCGCCACGCCGACGGCAGCGTCTGGACGTTCCGCCCGGAGGCCAACGCGGCGCGCTTCAACAAGTCCGCCGAGCGCCTGGCCCTGCCGCAGCTGCCGCCCGAGGCCTTCGTCGAGTCCCTGCGCCAGCTCGTCTCCGTGGACCGCGAGTGGGTCCCCTCGGGCGACGGCGAGGCCCTCTACCTGCGCCCGTTCATGATCGCCACGGAGGCGTTCCTCGGCGTCCGCCCGGCCCATGAGGTCTCCTACCGGGTCATCGCCTCCCCGGCGGGCAACTACTTCGGCGGGGAGCTCAAGCCCGTCTCGATCTGGCTCTCCACCAACTACGCGCGGGCCGGCCGCGGCGGCACGGGCGAGGCCAAGTGCGGCGGCAACTACGCCGCCTCCCTCGCCGCGCAGCTCGAGGCCGAGGCGAACGGCTGCAAGCAGGTCCTGTTCCTCGACCCGTTCAACGACGACGCCGTCGAGGAGCTCGGCGGCATGAACGTGTTCTTCGTCTTCACGGACGGCCGGATCGTCACCCCGGCGCTCAACGGGACCATCCTGCACGGTGTCACCCGCTCGTCCGTGCTCCAGCTCGCCCAGGACCGCGGGCTGACGGTCGAGGAGCGCAAGATCACCCTCGAGGAGTGGCGCCGCTCCGTCGAGGACGGCACCCTGGCCGAGGTCTTTGCGTGCGGCACGGCCGCCGTCATCACGCCGATCGGCGAGCTCAAGACCGCCGACGGATCGATCACCTCCCCGGCGCCCGGGCCGGACTCGGTCGCCATGGCGATCCGCGAGCAGCTCCTGGGCATCCAGACCGGCACGGTCGAGGACACCCACGGCTGGCTCACGCGCCTCGCGTAGCACCGGGTCATACGACGACGGGGAAGGGGAGCCGGCCGCCGGGCCGGCTCCCCTTTCTCATACACTGGCCCCATGCGAATTCTCGTCACCGGCGGCGCCGGATACATCGGTTCCCACACGGTCCTGCAGCTCCTCGAGGCCGGCCACGAGGTCCACGTCCTGGACAACCTCTCGAACTCCTCGCCGGAGGCGCTGCGCCGCGTCGCCGTGCTCGCGGGAAGCGAGGCCCGGCTGCACGTCGCGGACCTCGTCGACGGGCCGGCCGTGGACGCCGTCCTGGCCGGGGTGCGGCCCTCGGCGGTCATCCACTTCGGCGGCCTGAAGGCCGTGGGGGAGTCCGCGGCCCAGCCGCTGCGCTACTACCGCAACAACGTCGCGGGGACGCTGAACCTGCTCGAGGCCATGGACCGCCACGACGTGCGCACCTTCGTGTTCAGCTCCTCGGCCACGGTCTACGGCGATCCGGAGCGGCTTCCGATGCGGGAGGACAACGCGCTATCGGCGACCAACCCGTACGGGCGCACCAAGCTCCACATCGAGTTCATGCTCGACGACCTCGCCGCAGCCGATGCGCGCTGGTCGATCGCGAAGCTGCGCTACTTCAACCCGGTCGGCGCGCACGAATCCGGACGCATCGGGGAGGACCCGCAGGGCGTGCCGAACAACCTCGTCCCGTTCATCGCGCAGGTGGCCGTCGGCCGGCGCGACGAGCTGAAGGTCTTCGGCGACGACTACCCGACGCCGGACGGGACGGGCGTGCGGGACTACATCCACGTCGTCGACCTCGCCGCGGGCCACTTGGCCGCGCTCGAGTACCTGGCCGAGCACGGCGGGCTGCGGGTGTGGAACCTGGGCACGGGGAACGGATCCTCGGTGCTCGACGTCCTCGGCGCCTTCTCGCGGGCCGCGGACCGGGAGCTGCCGTACTCGATCGCCCCGCGCCGCGACGGGGACATCGCGGCGAGCTACGCGGACCCCGCCCTCGCGCGCGAGGAGCTCGGCTGGAAGGCCGAGCGCGGGCTCGAGGACATGGTCAAGGACGTCTGGCGCTGGCAGTCCGCCAACCCCTTCGGGTACGCCGACGCCGGCCCCGACGGCCCGCACGGCGGGAATCCTGCGGAGGAGGAAGACGCCGAGGCCAGGCCAGGGGACGGCGCGGAACGCCCGGCTGGGGCCGGGTCCGCGGACGCCGATAGGGTGTAGTCCATGCGCATTGCACGTTTCGTCATCGACTCTGATCCCCAGTACGGACTCGTGGAGGGCGACGAGGTCGCCGTCATCGCGGGCGATCCCTTCTTCCAGGGTGTCCAGCCCACGGGGCAGCGGCACGCCCTCGAGGACGTCCGCCTGCTCGCGCCCATAATCCCCCGCTCGAAGGTCGTGTGCTTCGGCCGCACGTACGCCGACCACGCCCGGGAGCTCGGCAACGAGGTCCCGGCCTCGCCGCTCATGTTCCTCAAGCCGAACACCTCGATCGTCGGACCCGGTGACCCCGTGACGCTGCCCGCGTTCTCGGAAGAGGTCTCCTACGAGGCCGAGCTCGCCGTCGTCATCGGGCGGATCTGCAAGGACGTCCCGGCCGAGAAGGCCTCGGACGTCGTCTTCGGCTACACCGTCGCCAACGACCTCACCGCCCGCGACGCCCAGCGCACGGACGGGCAGTGGGCACGCGCCAAGGGCTGGGACGGCTCCTGCCCCTTGGGCCCGTGGATCGAGACGGAGCTCGACGTCGACGATGCCGCCATCACGGGCCGCCTCGATGGCGAGGTCGTGCAGTCCGGCAGCACGGCCCAGCTGATCTGGAGCGTGGCCGACCTCGTCGCCTACGCCTCGCAGGCCTTCACCCTGCTGCCCGGCGACGTCATCCTTACGGGGACGCCGGCCGGCGTCGGACTCATCGAGGAGGGGCAGCGCTTCGAGGCCGAGGTCGAGGGCATCGGCACGCTGTCGAACACCTTCCGGCGCTGACGTGTACGGTCAGCGACGCGTCGGCCGCGTGTTCAGCGGCGCGATGACGGAGGTCTACAAGCAGCGCGCGGCCCGGCCCGCCTGGCAGAAGCGGTTGACGCGGCTCTGGTTCCTGGCCGTTGGCCTGGGCGTCGGGGCGCGGATCAACCACCATCTGGGCGGGCCGGACTGGGCGACGGGCGTGCTGCTCGCGGCGGCGATCTCCCTGGCCGTGGTGCTCCTGGTCAGGCGGATCACCGCCGGGTTACGGGCGCGATCGGGCGGACGGACCGAACGCTAGAGCGTCCGGCACTGGTCCTCCTTGCTGCCGGAGACCTTGTTCTGGCCGCCGACGGGCCGGGGGCTGTTCTCCTTGCACTGCAGGTTCCCGCGGACGGTGTTGTAGCTGATCCGCTGTTGGCCCCGGTTCTTGAAGACCTGGACGTCGCCGCGCACGGAGTTGCGCACGATCCAGCCCGTCTTGCCCTCCTCGTGCTGGATGTTCCCGTTGACGCCGTTGCCCTCGGCCCGCAGGGCCTGGTACTTGGTCTGCAGGTCGCCGCCGATCCGCGTATTGAGCACGCGCGTGGCGCCCGAGGTGCGCTCGGCCTGGACGTTGCCCCAGACGCGCGCGTTGAGGACCTGCACGGAGCCGGCCTGCTTGGCCTGGACGTCGCCCTTGACGTGGGTGCGGGAGACGAGGACGGTGCGCGGCGCCGTCGTCCCCTGGATATTGCCCTGGACCGTGCCGTAGTACGTTCCGAGGGAGGAGTCGCGGCCGACCTTGACGTCGCCGCGGACGACGACCCGGCTCAGCTTGCACGTCGCGCCGGCGGGGACGACGACGTTGCCGGACACGGTCGTGTTGGCGATGGTCCCGCGGCAGGTCCGGTCGGCGGCCTGGGCCGGGGTGGCGGCGAGAAGGCCGCCCGCGGCGAGCCCCGCGGCGAGCGCGAGGGTGGTGAGTTGCTTCTTCATGGTCTTGATCCCTTTTTCGGTGCTCGCGGTGACATCTCCGATCCAACGCCGGCCGCGTGAACGGGGCATGAGAGGGCCGTGAGAGCTTTCTCATGTGCCGCGCCCGGCGGCTAGACTCGCTTGCATCATGACTGCGCCTAATTCCCTTCCCACCGTCACCGCCGAGACGCCCGTCCGCGTCCGCTTCTGCCCGTCCCCGACCGGGACCCCGCACGTCGGGCTCATCCGCACGGCCCTGTTCAACTGGGCCTTCGCCCGGCACACGGGTGGCAAGATGATCTTCCGCATCGAGGACACCGACGCCCAGCGCGACAGCGAGGAGAGCTACCAGCAGCTGCTCGAGGCCCTCGACTGGCTCGGCATCGACTGGGACGAGGGCGTCAACGTCGGCGGCCCGCACGAGCCGTACCGGCAGTCGCAGCGCTCGGAGATCTACGCCGGGGTGATCGAGAAGCTGCGCGCCGCGGGGCACCTCTACGAGTCGTTCTCGACCCCCGAGGAGGTGGAGGCCCGCCACCTCGCCGCCGGCCGCGACCCGAAGCTCGGCTACGACAACCACGACCGCTCGCTGAGCGCCGAGGAGATCGCGGCGTTCCGTGCCGAGGGCCGCGAGCCGGTGCTGCGCGTGCGGATGCCCGACGAGGACATCACGTTCACGGACCTGGTCCGCGGCGAGATCACGTTCAAGGCCGGCTCGGTGCCGGACTTCGTCGTCGTGCGGGCCAACGGCAAGCCGCTCTACACCCTCGTGAACCCGGTCGACGATGCGCTCATGGGCATCACGCACGTGCTGCGCGGCGAGGACCTGCTCTCCTCCACGCCCCGGCAGATCGCGCTCTACCGCGCGCTCGTCGACGTCGGCGTCGCGCAGGACATGCCGCTCTTCGGCCACCTGCCCTACGTCATGGGGCAGGGCAACAAGAAGCTCTCCAAGCGCGACCCGGAGTCGAGCCTCTTCCTGCACCGGGAGCGCGGCTTCATCCCCGAGGGGCTGCTGAACTACCTGGCGCTGCTCGGCTGGTCGCTGAGCGCCGACGAGGACGTGTTCGACCGCGCGCAGCTCGTCGAGGCCTTCGACGTCGCCGACGTCCTGTCCAACCCGGCCCGGTTCGACCTGAAGAAGGCCGAGGCCATCAACGGCACGCACGTGCGCCGGCTGGAGGCGGGCGACTTCCGGGAGCGGCTCGTGCCCTACCTGCGCCACGCCGGCCTCGTGGGTGACGAGCTGACGGCGCGCGAGCGCGAGGTGCTCGAGGAGGCGGCGCCGCTCGTGCAGGAGCGCATCACGCTGCTCGGCGAGGCGCCGGAGATGCTCGAGTTCCTCTTCCGTGCCGACGAGGAGATCGTCGTCGCGCAGGACGCGCTCAAGGGCCTGCCGGGCAACACGGACGAGGTCCTGGCCGCGGCGGAGTCCGCGCTCGGAGGCCTGGGGGAGTGGAGCAAGGAGTCCATCGAGGCGGCGCTGCGCGAGGCGCTGATAGAGGGTCTGGGGCTCAAGCCGCGCCTGGCGTTCGGCCCGGTCCGCACGGCGGTTTCGGGCAAGCGGATCTCGCCGCCGCTCTTTGAGTCCATGGTGATCCTGGGCCGTGAGTCCTCGCTTGAGCGCGTGCGCCGCTTCGCCGAGGACATCAAGAGCCTCTAGCCGGCCGGAGGGTGGCGCGGCTCACAGGCCGCGCCGCCGCGTCCGGTTTTGGATTTCGGAAAGGTCTCCGGTAGAGTATTTACTCGTGCTGAGGCGCTAGAAAGTCCCGCGAGGGAGGCTCTGGAGGCCGAGGTCCATTGGGATATGGTGTAATTGGCAACACTACGGTTTCTGGTACCGTCATTCTAGGTTCGAGTCCTGGTATCCCAGCGAAGGTTCCGCGCAAGCGGGACCTCCATCCTGCCGAGGGGAGACCCGAGGCAGTAGCGTCCGGCCCCATCGTATAGCGGCCTAGTACGCCGCCCTCTCACGGCGGTAACGCGGGTTCGAATCCCGCTGGGGTCACGGTCGCAGCCATCAGGTGAACGTCAGTTCATCGACGGCTGCGGTGCTAGGGCCCCATCGTATAGCGGCCTAGTACGCCGCCCTCTCACGGCGGTAACGCGGGTTCGAATCCCGCTGGGGTCACATCTGAAGGGTCCCGGAGTTCAGGCTCCGGGGCCCTTCCGTTCGTCGCCGATTACCTCTCGGCAACTGCTGGTTCGGCTATTGTTCTTCTCTTGCTGAGTTGTTGCGAGAGCGTGCGAAGCGAGCGACGGCCCAAGTGCGTCATGCACCTGTGTCTCAGGCAGGCGAACGTTGCAACGAACGCACTCTGAGTATCGGTCGCGCAAGGGGCGGTATTGGCCCTCTCGAGTCGTCTCCGATAGTGTTCTTTTCTGGAAAACTGGACGATTCGATTCAGGGGATGACGTGGCCGACGAAGAACAATCGATGTCGAAGTTTCAGTTCGAAGTATTGAGTCCTACGTCACTAGCAACACTATGGATTCGGAGCGTTCCGGAAGTGCGAGACCGGGATTTCGTTGCAACCATTGACTTGGTCTCGGCGAAGGGTGAGACAGTACCAATCTCCGGCGGTCCGCGTCACTCCAGGCTTCTCGATTCCTGGTACTTCTATGTTCCTGCTTCGCCTGAAGGGAAGTTGGTCCCACTCGGCATCGTTGAGACGGGTGCCCCGTTTCGTACTGCACGTGTAGTCATCCGAAGCTGGGCGAAAGATGCGCAAATTGCGCCCAGCGCAGGAGTTTCCGAGGTCTACTTGGAGTGCCAAGCTCAAGGAATGATTGAGGCAAGTGCCCTCTGCGGCACCTTCCTCACCGGCGGACGGGGGGAACGAGCATGACGAATACATCTAGCGAAACGAATGTCGACATCTCGGTTGTTATCGGCTTCAAGGACTGGGGTCTTGAACGACTTCAGCTGTCGCTCGAGTCTTTGACACAGTCTTTCGGTTCCGCAGCTGGAGAAGTAGTCGTCTCAGACTACGGATCGACGCAGTTTGAGGAAGGCCATCTTCGCAGGCTGGTCGAAGATGCCGGTGCTGTGTACGTTCGAACGGATACTGATGGTCATTGGTCTCGGTCCCGAGCCGTCAACCGTGGATTCGGAGTCGCTCGCGGGCGAGTTTTGGTGGCCACGGATGCGGACATGATCTTCGCCCCGGGCGCAATGGAGAACGTGTTTCGCGCACTCGCGTCAGATCCTGGGACAGCAGTCGTGCTTCAATGCCGAGACCTTCCGGAAAAGTACGACCACGCATACGTGAGGCGTGAACGCCCCAGTTGGCAAGAGCTAGAACTCGTGAGTCAGATCCGTCCGCGCTGGGGGATGGGCGGGATGTTTGCTGCGTCAAGAGAATCCGTCGCGAGTGTCGGAGGCTACGACAACCGGATGCACACATACGGTGGCGAGGATCTGGACTTCGCTCAGCGCGTGCGACGTTCCGGGACTTCGATTCGCTGGATCGAGCATCCCAAAGTTCGTATGTACCACATCTGGCACCCGCCAACCATCAAGTCTGTGGAGCAGAGTGCTGCCGCCACGGCAGCAGTTGCTGCGAATCGGGCAATCCTTGCGACAGACATGACATGGAAGCGGAATGGCGCCGCGGGAGATTGGAATCTACCCTATGCCCGTCCGGTAGTGCGGATCGAGCTCTTGCAACCGAACACGGATGCTTGGGATTCTGCGTGTGCCACGAGTGTTCGTCGCCAGTCAGCGGACTCGTCCACACACTTCGAATCCACTGGGGCGGCGGTCGCCGGCGAGGGCTTCGATGGTGGGGCCATCTACGTGGCCCTTGTCCCTGGTGACACTGTCTTGAGTGCTGGAGCCGTTGACCGACTGCTCGGTGCCGTCGATGCGAATGCCCCAGTTGCCGTAGCCCCACTCGTGGACGTGATTGTCTCGAACGGGGCAGCGCCGAGAGTGGTGGAAGACGGTTCCAGCAAGCGCGATTTCGTCACTATTTTGGATGCTAGGCTCCTCTCCATCGCGCGCCCGGTTCTGGAAGCGAGCGGCAGCTCACTAGACCTGATTCGTCGTCTAGCCGTAGCTGGTGTTGCGGTTCGAGGAATCGAGTCGCCTTTGGGAATCCGTCTTCAAAACGGTGACCTGTCTCAAACCGCAGCTGATCAATCCCTGGATTTTGGGTTGGCAGAGTATTCGTTGCCGGAGGAGCTTGGGAGAGCATGCGGAACTGCGTCCGCGCGCGAGCTGATGTTGGCGCTCGTACCTGATGATTACAAGACGGTGGACCTTATCGTCTCGATCGAAGAGAACGAAGGTCTTGGCGACGTCAACGACCTCATACTTCGTTCCGCTCACTGGCAGCTTCGCAAGGATCTGGTCACAGGTCAGCGCCGATTGACTGCGCTCGTTCTCGATGCGACGTCAGATGAGTGCCATGAGTATGAGTCTTGGGCGGCCGAAATCGAGTACAGCCGCAGCATTGGCTCAGCACGCAACGTACAAGGGCTCGCGTCGAGGTTCGATGAGAGTGAGTCCATCCTGAGGGAAGTGCGGAACTCAACGCGCCACCTTCCAGGCGGCGAGAGATGCGTCGCGGTTGCCTGGCGCAAGCTCGGGAAAGACGGCCTGCCTGAACCCGTCGTTGATGGCGACTTCGCGGAACGGGGCACATGGTCAAGCGTCGAATCGTCAGAGAATGCGTTCGTCCTCTGGACTGAGGTTTGCTACTCCCAAGACGAAGCCCTGTCTGCACGAGATCTGCTTAGTCAGCTGTACTCTGATGGCTGGAATCAAGGATTTTTCGTTCCTGCCGCGGGGCCCGCAGGCTCTGAACTGGCTCATCGATGGATCACTGAGGACGGAGCAAGAATTGAAGCTTGACATGACCGCGGACGATTCCGAGCGAAAGCTGGTGATCGTTGCCAAGCCAGGCGAGCTGGACGCGACTCCGATCATTCCAAGTCTGGTCCTAGATTATGTGCCGCGGAACTTGAGTCCGGATCGTCTAGCAGTCGGTGCCATTCTTGCCTTTGCTCCATACATAAGTGGTCAGATTGTCCTTGACCGTCAGATCTCTGCCTTGACCGCGCAAGTGATCGAGGATCTTTTCGACCCGATCTGGGTCAATGTGGCTCCCCTTCATCCGGCGAACATTCCGCTCCCGCGAGGCAAGCAGAGAAGAAGACTCACGTGGGGAGGCCAACCAGACGTTCTCCAGCACTCACTTCGGCTTGTCGACAGGTCTGAGAGCGTCGGCATCTCGGTGCGCGACCAAGCCGTCACAGTGTCGACCAATGCACTCGACCTAAATGCCGTCGCACCGGCGAACTCGAGGCTGTCGGGGATGGCGGCCATCGGTATGGCCTCCATCCTCGCGGAGGATCTCGACGCATCGATCTTTGACGTTGACGCTGGACTGATGGGCGCGGACGGGGAGACATTGCGTCGAGTGTCACGCCTGATGTCCGCGACCGGACTCGGTCTTAATGTGGAAGGTGCTGCATGAGGTCATTGGCGGCCGAAATCCGGGGCACTGAACACGTTGATCAAGAGCTTCAGTCGGCCGCGGACAGATGGGCCATCGGCGGTCTAGGCGATGAGGCACTCCCCGTTTTGCGGGAGGCCTCGACTCTCGTGATTTCCTACAACTTCCCGCCCTTTGCCGACGCGAGCGCGGCTACCGTGGCCAAGCGCATTCGAGATGCAGCGAACCCGGTTGATGTGGTGTCTCAGAACATGAGTGCCATCAGATCACACGATCCCCAGCTCGAACGATTCGTGAAGCCGTACGTTCGGCATCTGACGAGTGTCAATGTACCTCCAACCTTCGGGGCCTGGCGAGGAATTCGAAACTTCGTCGAGGTCGGCTACGCGGCGATCGCCGACCGATTGTCTGAGAAGCGCTACTTGCGCATGTACAGCCGATCCATGTTTCCGGCATCACACGTTTTGGCTGCATACATCAAGTCCAGGCACCCGGAGATTCGCTGGATTGCAGAGTTCTCGGATCCCATTGCGCACACTGTGGAAGGAAGCCGGCGTAGTGGTGGGACGTTTGCGCTTGACCCGTTTGCTGTAGATTTCCTCGAACGAGTGGCTCCGGACTACGCGGCGGTTCTAGCCAAAGAGGGCTGCGTCTTCAAATGGTGTGAATACCTGGTCTATGCGTTGGCCGACGTTATTGGCTTCACGAATGAGCACCAACGCGATGAAATGATCCGAGCGGCGGAAGACGAATCCATGCGTCGTGCGATCTTCGCCAGAAGCATTGTCGACGAGCATCCGACGCTGCCAGATTCTTACTATGGGCCACCTTCAAGCACGACAGTCGCAACTCTGCCTTTGAGGGTCGGTTACTTTGGCGAGTTCTATCCGAACCGAGGTCTGGGAGATCTCTTCGCAGCGCTATCACAGATGGCTCCTGAAACTCGCCAGAAGATCCAAGCCGACGTATATACGAGCAACCCGGATCGGGTGCTTCAAGTTGCTTCCGAGTATGGAATCGAATCCTGTGTTGAGGCCCACGAGGCGCTGCCGTTCATGTCCTTTCTGCGTGAGCTCAGGAGAGTGGACTTTTTGTTCGTCAATGATGTCTTTCCAGGCGGAGCCTATAGGGAGAACCCCTACTTGCCGTCGAAGCTCAGCGACTACCTAGGAGCAGGCGTTCCGATCATCTCGATGATCTGGCCGAATAGTGCGATGGCCAAGAAGCGAGGACTCCACCACTTGCTCTCAGGCGACATCGACGGCCTCCGCAGTTTGCTGATGGATGCCATAGTCGCTCGTGGTGGGGCATGCGACACAACCGCCGTTGCTCGCAGCGAACCAACTTTCAAGGAGTCAAGCGATGCCATCTGAGGGCCCGGAATTGGTGCCGTCCGTTTATTGGTACAAGCCTTCGGGCTGGCCAAATCTTGGCGATGAACTCACGACGCTGATCCTCAGTCGACTCTATGGTGCACGACACACGCATCAGTCGTCGGTCGACGATGCGGATCTCGTGTCGGTCGGAAGCAACCTCAATCAGGTCTTTGGCCGGGCTGAAATGAAGGCGCGGACCAAGCCTCTCGCGGTCGTTGGTAGCGGCTTCATGCACCCTTTGCTTCGAGCCCCGAAGTTGCCGTACGCAAGAATCTATTCGCTTCGCGGCTTCTTGAGTATGGGGCTTCTCCCCGATCTGCCTGACGACGTAAGTATTGGCGATCCGGGTCTCTTGATTCCGCGAGTGCTGGATATGCAGAGTGCGCCCAGCCGACGATTCGGATTTATTCCTCACGTTTCCAGGATCGGAGATCAAGCGCTTCGCGGATGGGCCGAATCGCTGCCGGGCATTGCGTTGATCGACTTTAGAACGGACGACATAGACAGAATCGCGCAAGAGATCACTTCCTGTGAAGTAGTGCTCTCTCAGTCCTTGCATGGGCTCATCCTTGCGGACGCGCTTGGTGTTCCCAACGCATGGGTCGATGCCGGGGATCTTCACATGGGTGGTTCGTTCAAGTTTTACGACTATTTCTCTTCAGTGGGGAGGGACTTCGACCTGCGACTCAACGCCAAGAATAGCTTGTCGGAAGCGTCGGCTTTCGGTGTTGTCAGTGAAGTGAAACGATCTAAGATTCATGCACGTCAGGCAGATATAGCCGCAGCGTTCGAGTCGTACTTCGCCGAATCAAGCGTCAAGTACACTGGCCGAGATCAGTAGTAGAACTGCAGTAGGAAGCAGTGTGAAGTCAGGAGCCAGGTGTCCAGTCCCTTTTTCGTCGTCGAAAGCGTTGGCGCGACCATCCCAGAATCGTCCGGGATTGTCCGATTGCCACCGCGTCCCGAAGAACTTCAGCAGGATGGCTTTCGCGACGCGTTCGACTACAGGACGCTCTGGTACGAAGCGTTCAACACTCCGACTGGGATCTCGCTGTCCGGTCCACCGCTCCTGAATCTCCTTCCAACTTTGGCATCCGCGGTCTGGTTGGTGGACGGAGTCGACGTTTCTTCCAGCGTCTGTCTTGAAGATCGTGGACATGCTCAAATGTCTTACGTTGACGGCGTCCAGGGGAAGACTCTTGAGGTGAAATCGGCCGAATTCGAGGTCACTATCCCCATTGGGGTGTCATATGTGGGAGCTTTCGATGGTCTTCGGGCCATCTACACGAAATCCAAGAATAATCGCCTGAGATGGATCCGTGACTGGTTGACATTCCACGTCGAGGAGCACGGTGTCAACGCAGCGCTGATCTACGACAACGGATCCACAGACTATGCGCCTGAGGACGTATTGGACCTGATGACCGGTGTCCAGGGACTGGAGGCGGGTGTAGTCGTATCGTGGCCCTACAAGTTTGGCCCGCAAGCCGGCCCGAGCGGTCGTTTCGACTCCGACTTCTTCGAGTACGTTGTGGGGTCGGATGCTCAGAGGCGATTCTTGGGATCGTCCAGTGGTGTCATTCACGCCGACGTCGACGAACTGGTGCTGACCGGTGACGGAAGGAGTGTCTTCGAACACTTGAATGATTCGAAGACGGGATACCTTCGATACCACGGCTCCGTCGTCGAAGGGACGCCGACGAACACGAACTTCAATCAAGAAGACTTTAGTTTTCAGGACTTTGGCTACGTTGATCCGCAGAAGGCTTTGTCAACACCAAAGTGGAGTTGTCTCCCGGGGCGCCTCCCCAGCAACGTCCAGTGGAGGACGCACTCGATCCATGGAATGACGACGGCGATCTACTCCGGTGTCATCCATCGGCACTTCTATGCAGTAAGCACTGGGTGGAAGTTCCGGCGGTCTGCCACTGGGCTTGCAAAGGACTGGTGGGCTATTGACCAGCCAATCGCTGACGCGCTTCAGCGGCACCTGTAGCGGAATGCACGGATGAAAGCTATGCGACTGCTGGAGCGCTGCGCGTTGGTTTGGAGGTTCGATAGCAGGCGTTTAGGAATTGAGAGGTCCTATGGCTACCACGGACGGTGACGCTGGGCCCAGGGGTCTAGACCTACATCTTGAGAAGCTTCTTCACGATCTCTCGGAAGCCAAGTTCGTCCTTCAAAGCGCGGGCGTTGAGGACGCCCGTACGAAGAGGGCCCAGCTAGTGACTCAGGTCAGCGACTATATTCTTCCGCGTTACCGCAGCTTCGACGCGCCGCTGCTCGCCGTCGTCGGCGGATCGACGGGTGCCGGGAAGTCCACGCTCGTCAACGCCCTGGTCGGCAGGGTCGTCACGCGCGCCGGCGCCATCCGACCCACGACCCGGCAGCCCATCCTGCTCCACCACCCCTCCGAGTCGGCCTGGTTCGACGGCGATCGGATCCTGCCGGCCCTGCCCCGCGTGACGGGTACCGCGGCCGAGTCCGCGCCGCCGGCCGGGGGAGCTGAGGGCACCGGGACGGAGTCCCTCCTGCTCGTCGCCGACGATGTGGTACCGCGCGGGATCGCCCTCCTGGACGCGCCCGACATCGACTCCGTCTCCGACGGCAACCGCCGCCTCGCCCGTCAGCTGCTCGCCGCGGCCGACCTGTGGCTCTTCGTCACGACCGCCAACCGCTACGCCGACGCCGTGCCCTGGGCGCTCCTGAAGGACGCGGCCGCGCGCGACATCACCGTCGCCGTCGTCCTCGACCGCATCCCGCCCGGCGTCGAGGACGAGGTCGCCGACGACCTGCGCGCCATGCTAGCCGCCCAGGGCCTCGGCGCCGCGAAGCTCTTCACCGTCCCCGAGACGCCGCTCGGCCCCGACGGGCTCCTACCGGCCGACGCTGTAGCGGGCCCCAGCGACTGGCTCCGCGAGCTCGCCGGCGATGCCGCGGTACGCTCCGAGATCGCCCGGCGCACACTGGCCGGCGTCGTGGCCCAGCTCGCCGGCCGCGTCGAGGAGCTCGCGGCCGCCGAGGACCAGCAGCACGAGGCCGCCGCCCGGCTCCGGGCCGACGTCGACGCGGCCTTCAACGAGGCGCGGAGCGGGATCAGCCGGGCGGCCGGCGACGGCACGCTCCTGCGCGGGGAGGTGCTCGCCCGCTGGCAGGACTTCGTCGGCACGGGCGAGTTCTTCCGCTCCCTGGAGAGCGGCATCGGCCGGCTGCGGGACCGCATCGGCGCGTTCCTGAGCGGGAGGCCGCAACCCGTCAAGACCGTCGAGGAGGCCATCGAGTCCGGCCTGCACGCCGTCGTCGTCGACGAGGCTGCGACCGCGGCCGAACGGGTCGAGGAACGCTGGCGGCAGGACGCCGCCGGCCGGGGCCAGCTCGACGGCGCCGGCCTCGGGGCCGTCTCCGATGACTTCAGCGCCGACGCGGCCGAGGCCATCCGCGCGTGGCAGGGCGACCTGCTCGAACTCATCCGCAGCGAGGGCCAGGGCCGCCGGCTGACCGCCCGCATGGCGTCTTTCGGCGTCAACGGCGTCGCCGTCGCGCTGATGGTCGTCGTCTTCGCCTCCACCGCCGGGCTCACGGGACTCGAGATCGGCATCGCCGGCGGCTCCGCCGTCGTCGGCCAGAAGCTCCTCGAGGCGATCTTCGGCGAGGACGCCGTCCGCCGCCTCACCCGCAAGGCCAAGTCCCTGCTCGAGGAGCGCTGCGACGCGCTGCTCGAGGCCGAGGCCGGACGCTTCCTGCGCCTGTTGCCCACGGGGCGGACGCCGGAGGACACCGAGGAGCTGCGCCGGCTGGCCCACGGACTCCTGGCCACCCGGGCGGAGGGGGAGCAGTGACCCGCCGCCGCGGACGGGCCTCTGCCTCGCCCCTCGAGCAGCGGCTCGAGGCCCTCGATCGCGCGCGCGAGCTCGGCGAGGGCGTCGTCCCCGGGCCGGCAGCGGAGGCCGCACTAGCGGTCCTCGAGCGCGCCACGTCGCGCCGTTCGCTGAGCCCCGACCACACGGTCGTCGGCTTCTTCGGCGCGACGGGCAGCGGCAAGTCGTCCCTCTTCAACGCCGTGACCGGGCGTCAGCTGGCCCGAGCCGCCGCCACGCGCCCGACGACCTCACGCCCGCTCGCCGCCGTCTCCGGGAGCGAGGGCAGCGCCGAGCTGCTGGACTGGCTCGGCGTCGACGAACGGCACCTCCTCGACGAGCCGGAGGCCTCGGCCCGCGGCGGACGCGCCCGGCGGAAGGCGGCCCCGGGCGGGGTCGTCTTGCTCGACCTTCCCGACTTCGACTCCACCGAGGACTCACACCGCGAGGTCGTCGAACGGCTCGCTGGGCAGGTCGACCTGCTCGTCTGGGTCCTGGACCCGCAGAAGTACGCCGACGCGGCCGTCCACCACGGCTTCATCCGGCGCTTCGCCGGGCACGGCGCCGTCAGCGTCGTGGTGCTCAACCAGAGCGACCGCCTAGCCCCCGGGGACCGCGAGCCCGTCATGGACTCGCTCCGCCGGATCCTCGACGAGGACGGCGTGCGGCCCGCCCGGATCCTCGCCACCTCGGCCGTCCACGGCGACGGCGTGGGGGAGCTGCGCGAGCTTATCGGACAGATCGCCGATTCCCGCACGGCCGCGGGCGAACGGCTCGCGGCCGACGTCCTGCACGCCGCCGATCTCCTGGCGGACGGCGGCACGGGGTCGCAGGCCGAGGCGCCGGGGCGCGAGGCCCGGGCCCGGCTCGGCCGGGAGCTCGCCGACGCGGGCTCCGTCGGCACCGTCGTCGCGGCCGTCGAGAAGTCCTACCGCCTCCGCGCCGTGGCCGCGACGGGATGGCCGCCCACCCGCTGGCTGCGCAAGCTGCGGCCCGACCCGCTGCGCAGGCTCAACCTGCACCGCACCGACGTCGCCCCGGAGGTCAACCGCACCTCGCTGCCGGCCCCAGGCCCCGCCCAGCGCGCCCAATCCGACGCCGCCGTCCGCGCCTACGCCGATGCGGCCGCCCAGGGCGTGCCCGAGGCCTGGCGGGCGGCCATCCGCCGTTCGGCCCGGGCCTCCGCCGACCGGCTCCCCGACGCCGTCGACCAAGCCGTCGCGGGCGTCGGCACGACTGCAGGGAAGCGCAGCTGGTGGTGGACCCCGGCCTCGGTCCTGCAGTGGCTCGTCCTCGCCGTCGCCGTCGCGGGGGCCCTGTGGCTCGGCGGCCTCGCCATGCTCGGGTACCTCCAGTTCGACGTCCCGCCGGCCCCGGCCGTCGAGGGCTTCCCCGTGCCCACCCTCCTGCTCCTCGGAGGGATCGTTCTCGGCGTCGCCGCAGCGCTGGGCGCCGGGCTCGCGGGACGCCTGGCCGCGCGGCAGCGGGCACGGTCGGTCCGGCGCCGGCTCGAGGCCGCGGTCGACGACGTCGCAGCGCGGCTCGTCGTCGAACCCGTCGCCGCGGAGCTGACCCGCTACAACGACTTCCGCTCCGCCCTGGAGGCCGCCCGTGCCGGCTGAGGCCCGGACGGTCGCGGGGCTCGGCGAGGCCGGCCTCCTCGAGCTCGTGCTGCCCCGGCTCCGGGTCGGCGAGGCCCTGCTCGGGCCCGGCGACGACGCGGCCCTCGTCGCGGCACCCGACGGGCGGTTCGTGATCACCGCCGACACGCTCGTCGAGGACCAGGACTTCCGGCTCCGCTGGCCGTCCGGCTATGAGAGCACGGGGTTCGACGTCGGCTGGAAGTCCGCTGCGCAGAACCTCTCCGACGTCAACGCGATGGGTGCCGAGGCGAGCGCGGCAGTGGTCAGCCTGACATTGCCCCCTCGGACCCCCGTGGACTGGGTCCTCGGCTTCGCGGACGGCTTCGCCGCGGCGTGCGTCGGGCTCGGCGCCACGCGCTGCTCCGTGGCCGGCGGGGACCTCGGCACCGGTCGCGAGATCTCGGTGACCACGACGGTGACCGGGGACCTCGCCGGTCGACGCCCCGTCCTGCGCTCCGGCGCGCGTCCCGGAGACGTCCTGGTCGTGACCGGATCTCCCGGCCGCGCCGCCGCCGGGCTGTCCCTGCTGGAGTCCGCGGTGCCCGCGGCCGGATGGAACGACGACGAGGCCGGGCTCGCCGCCTCGCAGCTGCGCCCCGCCCCGCCCCTGGCCCTTGGACCGGCCGCGGCCGTGGCCGGCGCGACGGCCATGATGGACCTCTCCGACGGGATCGCCCGCGACGCCCCGCGCCTGGCCCGCGCGAGCGGCGTCGACCTCGTGCTCGACGCCGATGTGCTCGGGGACCTCGGGGCCGGGCTGCGCGGCCTCGCCGCCCGGCACGGGCGCGATGTCCTGGACTGGGTCGTCGGGGGAGGGGAGGACTTCGGCCTCCTGGCCTGCTTCCCGCCCGGTGCGGTGGCCGACGGCTTCACCGTGATCGGCCGAGCCGCCGAGGGCCGCGGGACCGTCCGGGGCATCCCCGGCGCGCACCGGGGCTGGGACCACTTCGAATGACGACGGCGCCGCTCAGGCGCCCGTGGCCTCCGACGCCGACCGGACGGCCTCGCTGAGCGCCGCCGCGGTGCGGCAGACGATGTCCGAGTGGACGCGCCCGGGCTGGCGCGTCAGGCGCTCGATCGGCCCCGAGATCGAGACCGCGGCGATCACGCGGCCGTTCGGGCCGCGCACCGGGGCCGAGACCGAGGCGACCCCCGGCTCGCGTTCGCCGAGGCTCTGGGCCCAGCCCCGGCGTCGTACCCCCGCCAGGATCGTGGGCGTGAAGCGGGCGCCGTGGAGGCCGTCGAGGAGCCGCTGGTGGTCCTCCCACGCGAGCAGGACCTGCGCCGCCGAGCCGGCCCGCATGGACAACTGGGTCCCCACGGGGATGGTGTCGCGCAGCCCGACGGGCCGCTCGGCCGAGGCGACGCACACGCGGTGCTCGCCCTGCCGGCGGAAGACCTGGGAGCTCTCGCCCGTCGCGTCGCGGAGCTGGATCAGCAGCGGGCCCGCGGCCGCGATGAGCCGGTCCTCGCCCGCGGCGGAGGCGAGCTCGACGAGCCGTCCGCCGAGGACGAAGCGCCCGTGGATGTCCTTGCCGACGAGGCGGTGGTGGACGAGGGCCTGGGCGAGCCGGTGCACCGTGGGGCGCGAGAGCCCCGTCGAGGCGACGAGCTGGGCGAGGCTCGTCGGGCCCGCCTCCAGCGCGTCGAGCACCATGGCCGCCTTGTCGATCACACCGACACCACTCGAGTTGTCCATAAAGTGATACTAGCGTCTCAATATATGAGATCGCCAGCCGCGGGCTGGCGCTCGCCCGCGAGGCGGTGCTTCAGTTGTAGGACGAACGCCGAGAAGCACGGGAGGAGGCTGGAATGTCCGCGGAGAAGAGCACGCAGACGCTGGCCGAGAAGGTCTGGAACGCGCACGTCGTGCGCCACGGCGAGGGCGAGGGCGCCGCACGGCAGCCCGACCTCATCTTCATCGACCTCCACCTCGTCCACGAGGTCACCTCGCCCCAGGCCTTCGAGGGCCTGCGCCTCGCGGGACGGAAGCTGCGGCGCCCGGACCTGACGATCGCCACGGAGGACCACAACACGCCGACGCTCGACATCGACAAGCCGATCGCCGACCTCACGAGCCGCACCCAGATCGAGACGCTGCGCAGCAACTGCGCCGAGTTCGGCGTGCGCCTGCACTCCCTCGGTGACAAGGAGCAGGGGATCGTGCACGTCGTCGGACCGCAGCTCGGGCTCACGCAGCCCGGGACCACCGTGGTGTGCGGCGACTCCCACACCTCCACGCACGGCGCGTTCGGCGCCCTCGCCTTCGGCATCGGCACCTCGGAGGTCGAGCACGTCATGGCCACCCAGACGCTCTCGCTCAAGCCGTTCAAGACCATGGCCATCAACGTCGAGGGGACCCTGCGTCCCGGCGTCACCGCGAAGGACATCATCCTCGCCGTCATCGCCAAGATCGGCACCGGCGGGGGACAGGGCTACGTCCTCGAGTACCGCGGCTCCGCGATCCGCTCCCTCTCCATGGACGCGCGCATGACCATCTGCAACATGTCGATCGAGGCCGGCGCGCGCGCCGGGATGATCGCCCCCGACGCGACGACCTACGAGTACCTCAAGGGCCGCCCGCACGCCCCCGAGGGCGACGACTGGGACGCCGCCGTCGAGTACTGGGACACCCTGCACACCGACGAGGGCGCCGTGTTCGACGCCGAGGTCCACCTCGACGCCGACGCGCTCGAACCGTTCGTCACGTGGGGGACCAACCCCGGCCAGGGCGTCTCGCTCTCAGAACGTGTCCCGGGCCCCGAGGACTTCGAGGACGAGAACGCCAAGGCCGCGTGCGAGCGCGCCCTCGACTACATGGGGCTGGCCGCCGGCACCCCCATGAAGGAGATCCGCGTCGACACCGTCTTCCTCGGCTCCTGCACCAACAGCCGCATGGAGGACCTGCGGGCCGCCGCCTCGATCATCCAGGGCCGCGCGAAGGACCCGGACGTGCGGATGATCGTCGTGCCCGGTTCGGCGCGGGTCCGGCTCGAGGCCGAGGCCGAGGGCCTGGACCGCGTCTTCAAGGAGTTCGGCGCCGAGTGGCGCTTCGCCGGCTGCTCGATGTGCCTCGGCATGAACCCCGACCAGCTCTCCGAGGGCGAGCGCTGCGCCTCGACCTCCAACCGCAACTTCGAGGGCCGGCAGGGCAAGGGCGGGCGCACGCACCTTGTCTCCCCGCTCGTCGCCGCCGCGACCGCGGTGCGCGGCACCCTGAGCTCCCCGTCCGACCTGCCGCCGGCCGCCGAGGCCGCCGCCACGGCCGCCGCCTAGGAAAGGTGACCCCATGGAGAAGCTGAGCACCCACACCGGCATCGGCGTCCCGCTGCGCCAGAGCAACGTCGACACCGACCAGATCATCCCGGCCGTCTACCTCAAGCGCATCACGCGCACCGGATTCGAGGACGCGCTCTTCGCCGGATGGCGCAAGAACCCGGAATTCATCCTCAACCAGGAGCCGTTCTCGCGCGGCTCCGTCCTCGTCGCCGGACCCGACTTCGGCACAGGATCCTCCCGCGAGCACGCCGTCTGGGCCCTGAAGGACTACGGCTTCAAGGCCGTGCTGTCCTCCCGCTTCGCCGACATCTTCCGCGGCAACTCCGGCAAGCAGGGCCTCGTCGCCGCCGAGGTCGAGCAGGCGGACATCGAGCTCATCTGGAAGGAGCTGGAGAACCACCCCGGCACCGAGGTCACCGTGGACCTCGCGTCTCGCACCGTCACGTGCGGCTCGCTGACCACCGGATTCGGGATCGACGACTACACGCGCTGGCGGCTCATGGAGGGCCTCGACGACATCGGCCTGACCCTGCAGCACGAGGACGCCATCACGCGCTACGAGGCCACGCGCCCCGCCTTCAAGCCCGCCACGCTCCCCGCCCGCGGCTGAGCCCGGACGGACCGCCCGCGCCCTCCGCGACCGGCTGAATTGCCCGGTTCGCGGGGGGCGTGGCTGTATGCTTGCAGGGACGTTCCGGGCTTCCGGAGTACCGATCAACTGCGAGGTAGTGCATCCATGGGCAAAGTCCTGACGATCCGCGGCGGAGTCCCGCTTCAGGGGAAGGTGAGAGTCAGGGGAGCCAAGAACCTCGTCCCGAAGGCCATGGTCGCCGCGCTGCTCGGCGAGACCCCCTCGGTGCTGCGCAACGTCCCGGAGATCCGGGACGTCGAGATCGTCACCTCCCTCCTGGAGATCCACGGTGTCACCGTCAGCAAGGACCCGGCGACGGGCGACCTGACGCTCGACCCGGCCGGTGCCAAGCAGGCCCCGTCCCGCGAGATCGACGCCCACGCCGGCGACTCCCGCATCCCGATCCTCTTCTGCGGACCCCTGATCCACAGCATCGGCGAGGCCTTCATCCCCGACCTCGGCGGCTGCCGCATCGGCGACCGCCCGATCGACTACCACCTGAACGTGCTGCGCAACTTCGGCGCCGTCGTCGACAAGCGCCCGGGCGGCATCGCGATCTCCGCGCCCCACGGGCTCAAGGGCGCCAAGCTCGAGCTGCCCTACCCGAGCGTCGGCGCGACCGAGCAGGTGCTCCTGACCGCCGTCAAGGCCGAGGGCATCACGGAGCTCAAGAACGCCGCCGTCGAACCCGAGATCATGGACCTGATCTCCGTCCTGCAGAAGATGGGCGCGATCATCTCCGTGCAGACGGACCGCGTCATCCGCATCGAGGGCGTCCCCACGCTCGTCGGCTACAACCACCGCGCGCTGCCCGACCGCAACGAGGGCGCCTCCTGGGCCTCCGCGGCCCTCGTCACGCGCGGCGACATCTACGTCGAGGGCGCCGACCAGGAGGACCTGACCGCGTTCCTGAACACCTACCGCAAGGTCGGCGGCGCGTTCGAGGTCTTCGACGACGGCATCCGCTTCTTCCACCCGGGCGGGGCGCTCAAGCCGCTCGTCTTGGAGACGGACGTGCACCCGGGCTTCATGACCGACTGGCAGCAGCCCCTCGTCGTGGCCCTGACCCAGGCCGAGGGCGTCTCGATCGTGCACGAGACCGTGTACGAGAACCGCTTCGGCTTCACCCAGGCGCTCGTGCGGATGGGCGCGACGATCCAGCTGCACCGCGAGTGCCTCGGCGCCGTGCCGTGCCGCTTCGGCCAGCGCAACTTCCTGCACTCGGCCGTCATCACCGGGCCCGCGAAGCTGCACGGCGCGGATATCGACATCCCCGACCTGCGCGGCGGCTTCTCCCACCTCATCGCGGCGCTCGCCGCCGAGGGGACGAGCCGCGTCACGGGCATCGAGATCATCAACCGCGGCTACGAGCGTTTCATGGGCAAGCTGGCCGCGCTCGGCGCCGACGTCGAGCTGTCCGCCGGGGCCCTCGCGCGCCATGACTGAGACCTTCGGCGCCCGCGCCGTCTTCGCCGTCGTCGCGGGCATCGCCCGGCCCGCGCTCAACCTCATGATGGGCCGGACGTGGGAGCGCTTCGACGCCCTGCCCGAGGGCGGCTTCATCGCCTGCCCGAACCACGTGACCGAGATCGATCCGCTCGTCGTCGGGCACGCTTTCTACAACCACGGCCGCCTGCCGCGCTACCTGGCGAAGGAATCGCTGTTCAAGGTCCCGGTGGTCGGTGCCGTGCTGAGGGCCACCCGGCAGATCCCCGTGGCCCGCAGCACGGTCGGCGCCCAGGAATCCCTGGCCCTGGCCCGCCAGCTCATCGACGAGGGGTCCGTCGCGATCGTGTACCCCGAGGGGACGCTCACTCGCGACCCCGAGGAGTGGCCGATGCGTGGGCGGACCGGGGCGGCACGCCTCGCCCTGCAGACCGGGGCGCCCGTCGTGCCGATCGCGCACTGGGGAGCGCAGCAGGTGCTGCCGCGGTACGGGAAGTCCCTCAAGATCTGGCCGCGCAAGCGCGTCCGCGTGCGCGTCGGGGACCCCGTGGACCTCTCGGACCTGATGGGCCGGCCCGTGACCCGGACCGTGCTCGAGGAGGCGACGTCCCGCATCATCGCCGCCGTCACGGCCGAGGTGGCCGTGCTGCGCGGCGCGGAACCTCCCGCGAAGCCGTGGGATCCCGCAGTGCACGGCCAGAAGGCCACGGGCCGCGATTTCGGCGCAGCGCCCACGGACGGGGAGCAGGCATGAGGCCCGCACCGCGTTCCATCGCGGTCATGGGGGCCGGGAGCTGGGGAACCACCTTCGCCAAGGTCCTCGGCGACGGAGGGCGCGCCGCGGGAACCACGGTGCGGCTCTGGGCGCGACGCACCGAGGTCGCCGAAGAGGTCAACCGGGACCACACCAACTCGGCCTACCTCGGCGAGACCGTCCTGCCGGGGAACATCGTGGCCGGAACGGACCCGGCGTGGGTCCTCGACGGAGCCGAGATCGTCGTCCTGGCCGTACCGGCGCAGACCCTGCGCGAACAGCTCCGCTCCTTCCGCCGGCATATCCCGGAGGGGGCCGTCGTCGTCTCCCTCATGAAGGGCCTCGAGCGCGGCACCGACGCCCGGATGAGCGAGGTCGTGATCGAGGAGTTGGGGCTCGCACCCGCCCGCGTCGCCGTGGTCTCCGGACCCAACCTGGCCATGGAGATCGCCCGCGAGGAACCCACGGCCTCGGTCGTGGCCTGCCTGGACGAGGACACGGCGGCATGGATCGCCGCGGCAGCGACGCCGCGCTACTTCCGGCCCTACACCAACGCCGATGTCGTCGGCGTCGAGCTCGGCGGCATCGTCAAGAACGTCATCGCCCTGGCCGTCGGCATCTGCGACGGGCGGGGGATGGGTGATAACACCAAGGCCTCCGTCATCACGCGCGGACTCGCCGAGACGACGCGGCTGACGCTGGCCCTCGGGGGCAAGGTGGAGACCATGGCCGGGCTCGCGGGCCTCGGCGACCTCGTCGCCACGTGCTCCTCGCCGCTGTCCCGCAACCGCACGGCGGGCCGGCTCCTCGGCGAGGAGCTGACCCTCGAGCAGGTCAACCAGCGCATGACCCAGACCGCGGAGGGCATCAAATCCGGCTCCGCGGTGCTCGACCTGGCCCGGCGCCACGGCGTCGAGATGCCCATCACGCAGGCCGTCGTCGACGTGCTCGAGGGACGGCTGTCCGTCGCCGGCATGGGCGACCGTCTCCTGGGCCGGGACCTGAAATCCGAAGGTGGAAACGCATGACCCAAGATTCCCTCCGCAAGCCGCGCATCGCCCTGCTCTTCGGCGGCCGTTCCTCCGAACACGCGGTCAGCTGCGTCACGGCGGCCGGCGTCCTGAACGCGATCGACCGCGAGAAGTACGACGTCGTCCCCGTGGGCATCACCCGCTCCGGCTCGTGGTCGCTCGTCGAGCAGGACCCCGCCGACTGGTCGCTGTCCTCGGGAGAGGCCCCCGAGGTCGCAGGAGGGACTCCCGTCCGCCTGGCGGACGTCTCCGCCGGCAGCGAGCTGCAGGCGCACGACGGCAACGGGAGCGTGCGCAGTCTCGGGGGAGTGGACCTGGTCTTCCCCCTGCTCCACGGTCCCTTCGGCGAGGACGGCACCCTCCAGGGCCTGCTCGAGCTCGCCGACGTGCCCTACGTGGGCTCCGGGGTCTCCGCGAGCGCGATCGGCATGGACAAGCACTACATGAAGGTGGTCTTCGAGGCGGCCGGCTTCGATGTCGGGCCCTACGTCGTCATCACGGACAAGGAATGGCAGCGCGATCCCGAGGCCGCGCTCGCGACCTCCGGGCGACTCGACTACCCGCTCTTCGTCAAGCCGGCGCGGGCGGGGTCCTCGGTCGGGATCAGCCGCGTCGACGACCCCTCGCAGCTGCGTGCCGCCGTCGAGGCGGCCCGCGAGCACGATCCAAAGGTCGTCATCGAGGCCGGGATCACGGGCCGGGAGATCGAGTGCGGCGTCCTCGAGGGACGCGGCGCCTCGCCGGCCCGCGCCTCCCTTCCCGGGGAGATCGCCGTGGAGGCCGGCGCGCACACCTTCTACGACTTCGAGGCCAAGTACGTCGACGGCGCCGCCGCGACGCTCAGCTGCCCGGCCGAGCTGCCGGAGGGCGCGGGCGAGGAGCTCGGGCGGCTCGCCGTGGCCGCGTTCGACGCCGTCGGAGCCGAGGGCCTGGCCCGCGTGGACTTCTTCTACACCCCCGACGGCCGGTGGGTCATCAACGAGATCAACACCATGCCCGGCTTCACGCCCATCAGCATGTACCCGCAGATGTGGGCGGCCTCCGGGCTGCCCTACCGCGAGCTCATCGACGAGCTGATCTGGCTCGCGATGAACCGGCGGACCGGGCTGCGCTAGGCACGTTCGTCAGGGCAGCTCGAGGTCCTGATCCACCGAGGTGCACTCGCGGTCGGCGGGAATGCGGCCCGCCGCCGCGGCGAGCTCGGCGAGCACCGTGCTCGAGGCCACGGCCGTCGGGTCGAAAAGGACCTCCGTGGCGGGCTCGCGGCCGTAAGTGGTCAGTGTCCACGCGGGGTCTCCCTCACGGGCCACCCAGTCGACGCCGTTGACGCTCACGCACGGATCCGTCGTGGGGCCGGGGATCGGCACGCCGCAGCGCAGGACGACGTGCGACGGATCGCCCCAGGCCGAGGTGGCCTGGCTGTTGGTGGGGCGCTGGGAGTGGCCGGCGAGCTCGTCCGGGAGGACGACCATCATGTCCGCGCAGCGGGGATCGTTGGCATTTTCCGCCGACTCGACGTCCAGCGGAACCGAACAGGCGGTCAGGAGCGCCGCCGCGGCGCACAGGGCCGCGGCCGCCGCGGGCCTCCGGAGGGGAAAATTGGTCACCATGGGATACTATCGGTAGCTGCGGAGCGTCATGGGAACGCGCGCTCCGTGCCATGGGGGGCAATAGCGTTGCTCCTCCGTGTCCAGAGACCGAGGGAGTCGCATGACCGGCGTGAACGAACTGATGGGCCAAGACCACGAGCCCGCCGCGCGGAAGCCGCGGAAGCGCCGCCCCGTGGTCGTGGTGATCGTCTCCCTGCTCGTCCTCGTAGCCGTCGCCGGGGCCATCGCCTTCGGCTACCTCTTCAGCCTCATGAACTCCTTCGAATCCAAGGCCCAGCGCATCGAGTCCGTCTTCCCGAGCGACGCGGCCCGCCCCGAGACGTCCGACGCCAATAAGGACGCCCTCAATTTCCTTCTCATCGGCTCCGACGTCCGTGGTGGCAGCGGCGAGACGGAGGACCTGCCGTCCGTGCCCAATGGCGGCCGCTCCGACACGATGATGCTCGTGAACATCCCCGGGGACCGCAGCTCGATCAACGTCATGTCGGTCATGCGGGACACGTGGGTCGAGATTCCCGGCCAGGGCTCGCACAAGATCAACGCAGCCTTGGCCTTCGGGGGCATCCCGTTGCTCGTCGAGACGCTCGAGGGCATGTTCGAGGTGCCGATCGACCACGTGGCGATCATCGACTTCGAGGGTTTCCAGTCCCTGACCGACGCCCTCGGCGGGGTCACGGTGAACAACCCCCGCGCCTTCACCTCGACCGGTTCCCAGGGGGAGCACTTCCCGGCCGGGCCGGTGTTGCTCGATGGGGAATCGGCGCTCAAGTTCGTCCGGGAGCGCAAGCAGTTCAGCGACGGCGACTACTCGCGCGTCGCCAACCAGCAGCTCTTCCTCAAGTCGCTCATGTCCTCGTTCCTGACCCCCGATACCCTGCTGAACCCGGGCAGGATCTCCACGATCGTCGACGAATTCTCCCCCTATGTCTCCGTCGACGAGGGCCTGGGAGGGGCCGAGATCGGCCAGCTTGCCGTCGGCCTGCGCGACGTCCGCTCCGGCGACGTCCACGCCTTCACCCTGCCCAACCGGGGCGTCGGCCGCTCCGCCGATGGTCAGTCGATCGTCGTCAACGATCCCGAGGCCGTGGGTGCGATCGGCGAAGCGCTCCGGGACGACGCCTTGACGGCGTACGTCGTCGAGAACGGAATCGGGAACTAGGGATGGGTCGGCGTTGGCGCGAGCGGCGTCCGGGAGCCCCGGCGGCCGCCGGGGCGGTCCTGGCCGCCGTCCTGCTTGGCGCCGCCGTGGGCGCTCCGCCGGCGGCCGCCGAGCCGCTTCCCGTGGTCCAGGCCACGGAGACCCCTCCGCCGGCCACCGAGCCAGTGGACCCGGACCCGGGCACCGGGGACCCGACGACGGGCCCGACGCAGGATCCGACGCCCTCCACCACGGCCCCCGCCGCGCCGACCACGGCCCCCCGGCCGTCGTCGAGCCGTCGCCCCTCCGTTCCGGCCCCCACGCCGACGGCCCAGCGACCGACCGCGCCCGCGGCCGCCGTCGACCCCCGCACGGGCTTCGCAGTCGACGCCTCTTCCGGCTTCCTGGTGCACCCGCGGACGGGACTGCTCATCAATCCCGCGAGCGGAATCATGGTGGTTCGGGGATCGCTGGCCCCGAGCGGCTTCCAGTACGACTTCGCCTCACGTCAAGTCCTCTATGCCTCGACGCCGACACCGGGCGCGCCGGAGTCCGCCGCCCCCGAGAGCACGAGTGCCGAATCACCCACGAGCAGTGAGGCGTCCACCGCACCCGCGGCGGCATCCTCGGCTTCGGCCGGCGTCCCCTCCAGCCCGGCGCCCTCCAGCACGCCTTCGCCCGAGCCCGCCACCGCGGACACGGAGCAGGCCTCATCGGCCACCGGTTGGGGCGGCCAGATGCTGGTCCACGTCCTCCTGGGTGCCGGCGTCCTGACGTTGGGCGTCTGGTACTACCTCAAGGTCTTCCGGGCCCCCCGGCGAGGGGCGGGCAAGTGAGGCGGCTCCTGGCACTGCGGCATACTGTGCGACGCCACTTGCGCGAGGATCCCGTGGCCTTCTGGCTGCGGCTGTGGGGCCGCAAGTCGACGCCGGGACTGCAGCGGTGGCTGCGGCGAATGGACTCGATCCTGGCCGTCGCCCCGGCCTCGCGCCTCGGCGTGATGACGGCCCTGCTCGTCGGCGACGCCCGGATCCTGCGCCATCGACTCACCGTGGCCCTGGAGAAGGCCCCCCGGGGCGCGCGGGCCAAGTACCTGGCCGATGTGTCCCTCGCGGGGGAGCTGCCGGCACTCGGCCAGACCTTCGCCACCCGCATGGATCCAGCAGCGGACGGCGGGGGCACCACCTGGGCCAAGATCCACTGGTACAACGGGCGGGTCAGCGAGGCCATCAACTGCCTCCGCGAGGACGACGCGCGCACGCGGCGGCTCCGCGAACGCTACCTCGCCGAGCAGGACGTCTACGGCCGGTGGACCCCCGTCGTCGAAGCGGTCCCGGACTACGAGCCCCGCGAACGGGTGGTGCTGCACCTGCTCAACAATTCCCTGCCCTACACCCAGACGGGCTACACGAAGCGCTCGCATTCCCTGTTGAGCGCCCAGCACGAGCTGGGCTGGGACGTGCACGCGGCGACGCGACTCGGCTACCCCGAGACGCTCGGCATCCTCGGCCCCAGCCGGAAACACGACATCGACGGCGTCCGCTACCACCGCCTGCTCTCCCGAAACGGCATCCCCAACCTCCGCGACCGGCTGCAGGAGGAGGCCGAGCAGCTGCTGGCTCTCGTCCTGGACGTCAGGCCGTCCGTGCTCCACACCACCACGCACTTCGTCAACGGACTCGTCGTGCGCGCCGTGGCCGAAGCCACGGGGCTGCCCTGGATCTACGAGGTCCGCGGTCAGCTCGCCGACACCTGGGTCTCGAAGCGGAGCCCCGAGGCCGCCACCTCCGAGCGCTACCTCGACTTCACCCGGCGCGAAACCGACGTGATGCTGTCCGCCGACCTCGTCTTCACCCTGGGCCACGCCATGCGTCAACGCATCATCGGGTTCGGCGTCGACCCGGCCCGCGTCCTGCTATCACCGAACGCCGTCGGCGATGCCTACTTGGACATGCCGCCACCGCCGCGCGTCGCCCGCTCGGAGATGGGCCTGGACCCCGAGCCGCTGCTCGTCGGGACCGTCTCGAGCCTCATCGGCTACGAGGGCATCGACGACCTCGTCGAGGCCTACGCGATCCTCCGCAGGGAACGCGATGACGTCCGGCTCAAGGTCGTCGGCGACGGGCCGGCCCTCTCGGAACTGCGGCTGCAGGCCGCCGCGCTCGGCCTCGATCCGCACGAGGTCTTCCCCGGCCGGGTCAGCGCAGAGCGTGCCGTCCGCTACCACCGGGCCATGGACGTTTTCGTGGTGCCCCGCAAGGACTTCGCCGTCACGCGATCCGTCACCCCCCTGAAGCCCGTAGAGGCGATGGCCACGTGCCGGCCCGTCGTGGCCTCCGACCTCCCTGCGCTGCGGGAAATGGTCGTCCCCGGCGTGACGGGGCTATGCGTTCCTGCCAGCGACCCGGCGGCGTTGGCGCGTGCGATCGAGACTCTGCTCGACGATGGGAGCCAGCGGGCCGCGATGGGACGGGCGGGCCGGTCCGTGGTGCTCGAGACCCGGACGTGGCAGCGCGTCGCGGAACTGAGCATCGCCCGCTATGGACAATTGCGCGCCGAGGTGGTGGATCAGTGACGGCATCCAACGGAGAGAGCGGGCCGGAAGCGGAAGCCAGCGAGTTGGTCTTCGTCGACGTCACCGGGCTCAAGGTCCAGGGCTCGCGCGACGGACTGGCCGATGAGCTGGTCAAGATCTGGGACGCCCGCGGCTACATGTTCCACGAGGCCCGCGCCCATGTGCAGGGATCTACGCGCGGCCAACGCCTGGGCAGCCTCTGGCTGATCCTCAATCCGATCCTCAATGGGGCCATGTACTACGTGGTCTTCGGCATCATCCTGCAGACGAGCCGGGGGATCGAGAACTTCATCGGCTTCCTGCTCATTGGCGTGTTCTTCTTCCAGTTGACGACCAAGTGCATCACGGGGTCCTCGACGTCTCTCCTGAAACAACGAGGGGGAACGGCGGGAACGCGCCTGCCGCCGGCCACGGCGCCCGTCGTCGTCAATCTCCGGACCTGGCTCAGCGGCTTCCCCAGCTACCTCGTGCTGCTGTTGATCATCATCATCCTCCCTCCCCAGGAGGTCTTCTCGCCGCTCGCGCTGCTCGTGGTGCCCATCATCGCCGCGCAGATGGCCCTGAACCTGGGCCTTTCGCTCCTGGCCGCGCACTTCGTCGGCCTCGTGCCAGACCTGCAGAACCTGCTCAGCATCGCGGTGCGCGCGTGGATGTTCGGCTCCGGTGTGATGTTCGCGGCCGAGCGCTTCGCCGATCTGGGGCCCGCCGTCGCGACGGCCATCCACTGGAACCCGATGTACTGGATCCTCGAGCATGCCCGCTCCGTGCTCATCTACAACACGCTCCCGGACCCCGAGGGCTGGCTCATCATCCTCTTCTGGGCCGCGCTCTCCCTGGCGCTGGGCACGCTTTTGGTCTGGCGGCGCGGAGGCCGCTACGGTGAACGGGCAACGGAAGGCGGCGATGACGGAATCGACTAGCACCTCGGTAGTGCGGCCCCGGGCCTTCCTCCATGAGGTCCGGTACGAGCGTCCGGCCAAGGGCCGCGTTGCCGCCGGACCCGCGCTCCGGGACCTGACGTTCCTCGTGGCGCCCGGAGAGGCCGTGGGAGTCCTCGGCACCCGCAAGGACGGGGCGGACGACGTCGTCGACCTGGTCTGCGGCTCCACCGCCCCGGACCGGGGGACGGTTTACGTCGAGGAGTCCGTGGCGACGGTCACCCGGGCCACGGCGTTTACCCTCGACGAGTCGCTCCAGTTCAACATGGAGCGCGTCGCCATGGGCTACGGGATCAACGGAGCCGCCCTGAAGTCGACCGTCCGGCTGGTGGGGGAGGAGGCCGAAGCCGCCGAGGACCTGCCCCGCCTCGTCGCCGATTGCGAGGAACTCGTCATCGAACGCGTCCGGCTCTGCCTCGCGCTGGCCACCGGCGCGCCCCTGCTGCTGCTGGACGAACCCGCGGCCCAGGGCAGGGCCCTCACCTCCGACGACGCCGCGGAGCGTCTGGGCCGCTACCTCCGGCAGGGCGGGTCGATGCTCGTGGTGAGCAAGAGCCCGCGCCTTCTGTCCCAGCTCACCGAGAGGTCATTGTGGCTTCACGAGGGCGAAGTGCTCGCGGAAGGACCGTCGGCGACCGTCGCCCGTAGATTCCGCCAACACGCCCAGGCCGTCAAGGACGGAGACCGGAACCTCGCGCGGCAACTGCTGCGCCGCTTCCGCCGTCAACACAAGCCAGCCCGTTACCTCCTTCAGGAAGGCGGTCGGCGCCGCGCATGACTTCCAGGGACCAGAGCTCCACCGCCGCGCCCCTGGAGCGCGCCCTCATCCACCGGGTCCGCCAGGACCCGGCGGCCATGGCGGACGAGATCGTCCGCCTGCGCCGCCTCGCGAGGGATAACGCCGAGCAGATCCACCACTTGGAGAACGAGGCCGCGAGCCTGCAGGCGGCGGCGGGGAAGGCCGCGGAGAAGCTCGCCAAGGCCGTGCGCCGGCGCGAGCGGCTCGAGTTGATGCTGGAGCGCCAAACGGAGCGGGTGGCCAAGTACAAGACGGCCTATGAGCAGTTGAGGTCCGTTCCCCATCTGAAGACGGCGGCGGCGGTGCTGCAGCCGGTCGTCACGACGCGCAGGTTGTGGGCGAAGGCGGCCCGTGGAAGGAAGCCGCGCCCCGCCGTCGAGCCGCCCGGGCCGGCGCTGGATCCGGCCAACGGAGCCGCCGCGCGGACCGTTCCTGCGGCCACAGGCGCCTCGTCGGAGTCCCCGGCACCCGCTGCGGGGCTGACGCGCGCGGTCCTCGAGGCCAAGCAGGACTTCTTCGTGAACGGCCGGATCGGCGTCCCGGCCGAAGAGCTGCGCAGGGCATGGGACGGCGCGGACACGGAAGAGCGCGAAGCGCTCAGCGAGCGGGATGCGGCCTTCGTCGGGCAGCTGTTCGGCATGGAACGCCTCGCCTCGACCCCCCCGGAGCCGGGACCGCGCCAGCCGGGGCCCGGTTACGTGCCCGTGCGCGGGCGCGTGATGTATTGCGCGCACAGCACCGGACGCTTCAACAGCAACGGCTACTCCACCCGGACGGCGGGACTGGTCCAGGCGCTCTCCGAGACGGGAAGCGACGTCTTCGTCGCGGCGCGGCCGGGCTATCCCTGGGACGTGAAGACGAGCGAGCAGCCACCCGGCAGGACGCGCTTCGAGCAGGAGATCGACGGCGTCCGCCACGTCTTCAACCCCGGACCCCGCTGGACCCGTGACCCCCTTGACACCTACGTCCTCCACGCGGCGGATGCCTTCGTGCGCGAGGCCATGGTCAATCGCCCCGCTGTCATCCACGCAGCCTCCAACCACGTCACGGCCCTGCCCGCCCTCCTGGCGGCGCGCCGCCTCGGCCTCCCCTTCATCTACGAGGTCCGGGGCCTGTGGGAGGTGACGGAAGCCGCTGGGCATGCGCGGGAGTGGCTGGAGAGCGATCGCTTCGATCTCGCCGTGCGCCTCGAGACGCTCGTCGCGACGTCGGCGGACCGGGTCCTGGCGATCACCGAGGAGGTCAGGGACGAGCTGGTCCGCCGCGGCGTCGATCCCGCCCGGATCCGGATCGTCCCCAACGCGGCCGACACCTCCCGCTTTGTTCCGGTCCCGCCGGACCGGAAGCTGGCCAAGAAGCTCGGGCTCGTGCCGGGGCAGTTCGTCGTCGGCTACGCGGGCAGCCTCGTGGCCTACGAAGGGCTTGAGGTGCTGCTCGTGGCGCACCGGCAACTGCTGGAGGCCGTTCCCGACGCGCGCCTGGTCATCGTGGGTGACGGCCCCGCCGGCGAGGCGCTGAAGAAGAGGGCGACGGAGCTCGGGATCAACGAGCACGTCACCTTCACGGGCCGCGTCCCCGCCGAGATGATCCCGCGGTACCTGAGCCTCTTCGACGTGGCCCCCTGCCCCCGCGTGAGCAACATGGTCACGGAGATGGTGTCCCCGCTCAAGCCGCTCGAGGCCATGGCCGCCGGCCGCTGCGTCGTCGCGTCCGACGTCGCACCGCTCCGGCACCTTCTCGGTCCCGACGGCGTCCGCGGCGTCCTGGTCCCCGCGGGCTCGAGCCGCGCCCTTGCGGACGCGCTCAAACATCTTGCTGGCGATGCCCGTCACCGGGCCGACCTGGGCCGTGCGGCCCGCGCGTGGGCCGTCGAGGAGAGGTCCTGGCCCGCGATCGCGCGCGCCGTGCGCACGGAGCACCGCGTGGTCGAACGGGACGCTCACGTGGAGGGAGGCCGGGCGCTCCGGGAGGTCACGGTTGGCCTGATCGCCGACGAGTTCACCACCACGGCACTGGCCCCCGAATGCCGCATCGTCCGGATCGCCCCGCCGGGGGAGTGGGACCGGCAGCTCGACGAGGCGCCCTTCGACGTGCTCGTCGTCGAATCGGCGTGGTCGGGCAACGGTGGCTCGTGGCACCGGAAGGTCGGCTATTACGGCGAGCAGGAGTTCGACGAGCTGAAGCGGCTCGTCGAGGCGTGCCGGCGGCGCGGCATTCCCACGATCTTCTGGAACAAGGAAGACCCCGTGCACGTGGAGCGGTTCCTGCCGACGGCGGCGGAGTTCGACCACGTCTTCACCACGGACGCCGACTGCATTCCCCGGTACCTCGCCCATCCGGAGCGCCGCGCCGCCACGGTCGCGGCGCTGCCCTTCTTCGCCCAGGCGGAACTTCACCGGCCCTTCGGGAGCGACCGCCCGTTCGAGCCCTCCGTGGCCTACGGCGGCTCGTTCTACGGAGACCGCTATCCCCAACGCAGCCGGGAACTGGCCCGCATCCTCGACGGGGTGGGCGGCCATGGCCTGACGATCTACGACCGGCAGGTCAACCACCCCGACAGCCCCTACCGCTTCCCGGACCGGCTGGCCGGATTCGTCCGCGGCGGCCTCGACTACGCCGAGATGGTGAAGGCCTACACGTCCCATCCGGTGCACGTGAACGTCAACTCCGTGGATGCATCGCCGACGATGTTCTCCCGCCGGGTGATGGAGCTCGCGGCCTGCGGCACACCCGTGATCAGCGGCGCGGGCCGGGGCGTCGCGACGTTCTTCGGCGAGCAGGTGCCCCAGGCGGGCACCGCCGACGAGGCCTCGGCGCTGGCCGAGTACTGGCTGAACGACGAAGCGGCACGTAACGCCGACGGCTGGGCCCTCCATCGGACGGTCTACCGAGCGCATCTGGCCTCCCACCGGCTCGCGTTGATGCTCCGTACGGCCGGTCTCGTTGTCGCCGTCCCCGCTGTGCCGGCCTACGTTCTCGAGCTCGCGTCCTTGGACGAGCCCGCCGCCGTTGACGTGCTGCGGCAGACGCACCGACCCCTCGCGGTCCACGTCGCCGATCGCGGCGAGGTCACGGAGTCGGCCAGGGAGCGTCTGATGCGGGCCGGGATCCCGGTCCACCTCGGCCACGACGAGGCGGCTCCCGGGGACGTACCCCGTGCGTTCCTGGACCGCTGGGCCGGCGATCCGGTGTTGGCGGAGGACCTCGCGCGCAGCTACGCCCTCGCGGGGACCACCGCAGAGCTCCAGGACCATGACCTCGAAGAATGCGGCCATTCCCTGCTCGAGACGCGGGCGGCCGTCGGCGGCCGGCCGTGGTTCGGCCTGCCGCCGGAAGTCGGCGCCCGGGTCGTAGGCGTCCGCCGGGCCCTTCCCGTCGTTCCGGAGCGGGAGGCCTCCGCCGTCGTCGAGCCGGAGCAGCCAGCCGAGGCGCGCACCGTTCTCGTGGCGGGCCACGACCTCAAGTTCGCGGGCGGGATCATGGACCGTCTCCGCGCATCCGGCCACACCGTCCTGATCGACCACTGGGCCGACCACGACCAGCACGACGCGGCGGCGAGCCGAGAGCTCCTGGCGAGCGCCGACGTCGTCTTCTGCGAATGGTCCCTTGGAAACGCGGCATGGTATGCCCGCAACAAGCGCCCCGGCCAGCGACTGACCGTCAGGTTCCACTCGCAGGAGCTGTTCACGGGGCTGCCGGGACGCACGCAGCTCGGTCGCGTCGACCACACGGTCTTCGTCGGCGAGCTGATCCGTTCGATGGCGGCGCGCAAGTTCGGCCACGACCCGGCACGTACCTCCGTGGTTCCGAACGCCGTCGATGCCCGCTTGTTCGACGCCGCGAAGGACCCCGCGGCGCGCTTTGTGCTCGGCCTCGTGGGGATCGTCCCGGCGCAGAAGCACCTGGACCGCGCTCTCGACGTCCTCGCCGGGCTCCGCGCCGTCGACGACCGCTACGTGCTGCGGATCAAGGGCAAGACCCCGGCCGACTACCCCTGGATGGCCAAGCGCCCCGAGGAGATGGCGTACTACGACGAGCAGTTCCGACGCCTCGAGGAGGACCCGCTCCTCGCGGGCGCCGTTCACTTCGACGCCCACGGGGACGACATGGCCGAGTGGTACCGCACGGTCGGAACCGTGCTGTCCGTCAGCGACTTCGAGTCCTTCCACCTCACCCTGGCCGACGGCGCCGCGTCGGGTGCGCTTCCGGTCAGCCTGGCCTGGGCCGGCGCGGAGTCGATCTACCCCGGACACTGGCTGCACCTGTCCACCGCCTCCATGGTGGAGCGGATCCTTGCGGTCTGTTCCGAGCCGGACGCGTGGGCACGGGCCACCACCGAAGCGCGGGACTACGCCCGCGAGCACTTCCACGAGGACGACGTCCTGGCCCGCCTGGAGGAGGTCATTCTGGGAGCACCCGCCGGGGACGGGACGGGGACCCCGTGAGGCTCCGCGCCGTCGTCGCCGGCTCCGGCCCCGTGCCGGCCGAGGCGGGTGCGGCCGAGCCATCGCCCGGACTGCACGTGTGGGGGAGCGACTTCCTCCATTGGGACGGCCCGCGCGGCTACGCCCTGGACGGGGCGAGCGTCCTCGGCGACGTCGCCGTCACCCGGCCCGAGGAGGCCGCGGCATGCCTCGGCGGACGGGCGTCCACCACGCGGCGGATCGCCGAGACCTGGGGGGAGCGGGCCCGCAACCCGTCCTGCCTCGTCGTCGTGGACCGGGACGAGGGCCTCGCGCTCTTCCTCCCCGACCCGCTCGGCGGCTGCCTCGTGTGGAGGCTGGCCGCCGGGCCGTTCGACCTCGTCTCGAGCGACCTCGTCTCGCTCGTGGAGGTCGCCGCCGTGCTGGGCCACGCGCCCCGCAAATCGGTCGACTTCCAGCTCGAGCGCATGGTCCTGGGCAACGGCGGGCTCACGCCGGCCAGCTACGACGGCGTGGAACGTGCGGAGATGTTCGGGTACTGGACCCTCTCGTCCACCGGCGTCGTTGCCGGAAGGTACAGTTCCGTCGTCGACGCCGTGGACGAGGAGAAGGGCTACGGCGAGGCGCTGGCCTCCGTCCGGCAGGAGGTGATCGACGCCGTCACGGCGATCGCACGCCTTCCCGCGAGCCACCGCGTCGCCCACCTGACGGGCGGATTCGACTCCCGGCTGGTGCTCGGGGCCATCCTGGAAACCGGCACGCAGAAGGACTTCCAGTTCTTCTGCTCCGGCCCCGAAGGCACGCACGACCGGGCCGTGGCCGACGGGCTCACGGCCCGCTTCGGCCTGCAGCGCACCGACAGCGCGGGACTCTCACCCACCCCGCTGGGCGCCCTCCACGAGCGGCTCACCGCGCCCATCTTCCACTCGGGCGGCCTCACCGCGAGCGGACCGGTCGGCGGGGAGCGCCCGCAAGGCGTCGTCGCCGTGGGCGGGGGCTACGGGGAGGTCCTGCGCAGCTGGTATTCCGTGCGCTGGCCCGAGGCCCCCGCGGATCCCGCGGATCCGCTCGAGCTGCTGGCCCGGCTGACGGGCGCCACCCCCGAGGGCGGCGGCCTGCTGACGGCCGGCGCCTACGAGGGGATCGGACGCCGCCTCGCCGGACACTGGAAGGCCGCGGCGGCCGCGGGACACCCGCGGGACTTCATCGGCGACGTCCTGTACTCGCAGATCCGCAACCGCTACCACATCGGACAGAACTCCGTGCTCTGGAGCCGCACCGGCGCGCGGTTCGATCCGCTGTACTCCGTCGACGGGTTCGCCGCCGCACGCCAGCTGCCGCTCGAGGCGCGGTCGGCCAACGTCCTGGGTTTCGACCTCATGCGCGGCCTGGCCGGCGACCTGGCCGGCTATCCGTTCGACAAGGACCGGATCAACGAGGCCTACCTCCGCCAGCGGCGGGCGCCACGCCCGCGGTCCTTCCCGGAACCCGCGCGGATCGGTCCCGTGTCCCGCTTCGTCGCCGAACACGGACCCGTCGGGGACCTGCCGGCCGGCCTGGATGACCTCGCGGTCGCGGCGCCGGCCCTCGGCCCCGACGCGCGCCGGGAGCTCGTGGAGCGGGCCAACACGCTCGGCGTCAACTACTGGCAGCTCACGAGCCTCGACGGAGCCCACGCGTCCTTGCGCACGGCCCTCGAGCGGCTCGACGCCGAGCGGTACGCCGGCAGCCTGAATCTCGAGTACGTCCGGCATCTGGCGAACTACGAGGCGCGGACCCGGCAGGAGGTGAGGGGCGTGTACAGCGCCCTGACGCTCATCGCCTGGCTCGGGCTCGACTAGCTAGCCGCTGGGAGCGGCTTCCGCGTCCGGGTTGCAGATCGTGTGGGTTTCCGGCGCCCGGAGCGACAGGATCTGCACGGCAGACTCGTGGCGTGCGCCGGAGTGGATCAGCGGTTCAGCAGGAACAGGCCGAGTCCCAAGAGCGGGATCGCGGCGACGGTACCGGCCACCAGGAGCGCGGCGACCCGCCGCTTGCGGCGCTGGCGCTCGGGGCTCGGTGCCCGTGCCACCCACGGTGCCAGCCCGGCGGGCCCCGCCGCCACGGCGGTCGGCTCGGCCGGCGCTTCGGCGGCCCGCGGCGCCGGTGCGGGATCAACCCGGGATGGCCGTTCGACCACGGCGACCAGGGTGGAATCGACGGGCGCGTGGGTCCGGGGGCGGGAATCCGCCACCCAGGCGTCCCGTGCACGAAGATGCCGGGCGCCGGGGATTTCGACGTACTTCACGGACCGTGGCCTCCTGAGCTGTGGTGACTTGACTTCGATCCTACGCCGAACCGCGGCCGGGGCCGCACCTGTGGACCCTCCGCGGCGCGAGGCGGCCGATGGGATAGTCTTGAACCGCAAAACCCGTACCCGGGAGCGGCACGGCGCGGGTACCCGGAGGGCGATCGATGGGATGGATGTGCAGCAGCGATACATCACCGGGACCCCTGGCGCCCGCGCGTGGCTCAAGGCCGCCGAGCAGGCCGTCGGCAACCACAGCGACCGCTTGAACGCGATCAACGTCTTCCCCGTCCCGGACGGGGACACCGGCAGCAACCTCTACCAGACCATCAAGACCGCGTCCTCCGTCGCCTCGCGGAGCGACGCCGACGACTGGGGTGCCGTTCTGGCCGCGGCGGCCAACGCGGCGCTCGACGACGCGCGGGGCAACTCCGGGACGCTCTTCGCCGTCTTCCTCACCGGATTCGCCGAGCCGCTCGCGGGCCGGGAGCGCCTGACGGCGGCGCTGCTCTACGAGGCGCTCGAGCGCGGACAGCTGCGTAGCTGGTCCGCGCTGACGGATCCCGTCGAGGGCACCATGCTGTCCGCCATGTCGTCCGCGAGCGCCGCGCTGCGTGCCGCGGCCGGCCCGGAACGGGACGAGTCCAACGCCTCGTTGGTCAGGACCCTCGACCTGGCCATCGAGGGGGTGCGTGGTGCCGTGCTGCGCTCCGAGGCCGAGCTGGGAGCGCTGGCCCGCGCCCACGTCGTCGACGCCGGAGCGGTCGGATTCCTCCTGATCATGGAGAGCCTGCGCGCGGCGATCACCCAGCGGCCCTTCGACGACACGGCACTGGAGGAGCTGCACGGCTACCGCATCCAGGACCGTCACGTCCATGCCGACTTCGACGGCGACGACGGGATTGAGTTCATGTGCTCGGTGGCCCTGACGCCCCTTGAAGCGGCCTCCCTGCGCGCGGAACTGGACGGCCTCGGCGAGTCCGTCATCATGAGCGCGCTGAACCTTCCCGGGGACGCCAACCACCGCTGGAGGATCCACGTGCACGTCGCCGATGCCGAGGCCGCCCTCGCCGTCGTGGAGCGCTACGGCGCACCGGAGAACGTCTCGGTGACCGAGCTGTCCGGCGATTCAGCGGCCCGGCGGGACTAGGGCATGGGCGTGACGAGCCGGACCCAGGCGCTCGAGCTGGAGCTGGAGCGCCTCCTGGGCCCGCCGACGGCCAAGATCCTGTCCCGTGAACTGGGGATCACGACGGCCGGTGGGCTCTTGAACCACTTTCCCCGCCGCTACGTGGAGCGCGGGGCGCTGTCCGATCTCGAGAGCCTGCCGCACGACGAGCTCGTGACCGTCGTCGCGCGGGTGGTGCGGGCCTCGACCCGGAAGATGCACCACCGCAAGGGCTTCCTGACCGAGGTCGAGGTCGCCGACGAGGGCGAAGGTTCCCAGGGGACCCTCGCTGTCTCCTTCTTCAATTCCCGCAAGGCGATGCACGAACTGCTTCCGGGGGCCCGGGTCATGTTGGCAGGAAGGGTGGGGGTCTACCGCCACCAGCAGACCCTGAGCCACCCGGACTTCGAGGTGCTGCCCGAGGACCATGCCCTCGACGAGGCCGATCTGGGGCCCGTCCCGATCTATCCCGCGACCGGGTCCCTTCCGAGCTGGCGCATCCGCAAGGCGGTCGACACGCTCCTGCGCCTCGACCTCCTCGACGGCGTGGCCGATCCCCTGCCGGCAGAGGTCCTCCGCGCCGAGCGCCTCATGGGCCTCGACGAGGCCTACGGAGTCATCCACGCGCCCCTTGACCTCATCGAGGCCGAGGGAGCACGCCGGCGCTTCCGCTTCCAGGAGGCCTTCCAGCTGCAGACCGCCCTGGCCATCCGGCGGGCCGAGCGGATGGCACGTCCCTCCTCGCCCCGCCCGCCGCGGGCCGGTGGGCTCCTGGAGGCCTTCGACGCCCGTCTGCCGTTCACGCTCACCGACGGGCAGATGGGCGTCGGCGCGGAGATCTCCACGGAGCTCGGGCAGCAGCATCCCATGAACCGGTTGCTCCAAGGGGAAGTGGGTTCGGGCAAGACGGTCGTGGCCCTCCGTGCGATGCTGCAGGTCGTCGACGCCGGCGGGCAGGTCGCGTTCCTCGCGCCCACCGAGGTCCTCGCGGACCAGCACTTCCGTTCCCTGAGCCGGCTCCTCGGCCCCCTGGGGGAGGCCGGGCAGCTCGGGGCGCCCGAGACGGCCTGCTCGATCGCCCAGCTCACGGGCTCCATGCCCTCCACCGCGAAGAAGAAGGTCCTGCTGGACATCGCCTCCGGCGCCGTCGACATCGTGGTCGGAACCCACGCGCTGCTGTCCGACATGGTCCAGTTCGCCGAGCTCGGCCTCCTCGTGGTCGACGAGCAGCACCGGTTCGGGGTCGGGCAACGCGACGCCCTGCGGACCCGCTCGGGGACAGCTCCGCACGTCCTGGTCATGACCGCGACGCCGATCCCACGGACCCTGGCCATGACCGTCTTCGGGGACCTGGAGGTCTCGACGCTCGACGAGCTTCCGGAAGGCCGGCTCCCTCTCGCCACGCACGTCGCCGCATTGCACGAGCACCCCGGCTGGGAGGACCGGCTCTGGTGGCGCAGCCGCGAGGAGATCGACGCCGGTCGGCAGGTCTTCGTCGTCTGCCCGCGGATCGGCGACGAATCCGACGCCGGGCCCGGTGGGGATGCGTCGACCGCCTCGGTCACGGAGACCATGGCCCGGCTGGGGGAGCACCCTGCGCTCGCAGGGATCCGCATCGAGGCCCTGCACGGCGCCTTGGGGCCCGAGGAAAAGGACGCCGTGATGTCCGGCTTCGCCTCGGGAGCCATCCCGCTGGTCGTGGCGACGACCGTCGTCGAGGTCGGCGTCGACGTCCCCAACGCCACGCTCATGGTGGTCCTCGACGCCGACCGCTTCGGCGTGGCCCAGCTGCACCAGCTCCGCGGGCGCGTGGGTCGTGGAGTCCACCAGGGGACCTGTCTCCTGGTCACGCGCCTGCCTCAGGACCACCCGGCACGTCAGCGGCTCGACGTGGTCGCCACGACGAGCATCGGCACGCTCCTGGCGGAGTTCGACGTCGCCCAGCGCAAGGAAGGCGACATCCTCGGCTCCTCCCAGTCCGGAACAGCCAGCACCTTGCGCCTGCTCCGGGTCGTGCGGGACGCGCCCCTCATCGAGCAAGCCCGCCAGGCGGCCCGCCGGATCGTGGATGCCGACCCCCTGCTGCGGAACCACCCCGTCCTGGCCGGGATCGTGGCCGGCCTCGACGACGAGCGGAAGGACTACCTTGAACGCGGATGACGCTGGCGGCGCGGTCGCGCCGGAGGTCCCCTCGTGAGCCGCATTATCGGCGGCGCGGCCGGCGGGCTGACGCTGGCCTCCGTCTCCGGAGACGGGACGCGTCCCACGACGGACCGCGTCAAGGAATCGCTCTTCGCCAGGCTCGACCACCTGGACGCCGTCTCGGGGTGCCGCGTGCTGGACCTCTACGCCGGCAGCGGGGCCCTGGGCCTGGAGGCGGCGAGCCGCGGCGCCCATCGGGTCGTGCTCGTGGACGTCTCGGCGGCGGCCCTCAAGTCGGCCAAGGCCAACGCCGCCAGGATCAACAAGGCCCTGGGGGCGCAGACGGTGTCCGTGGTCAAGGGCCGTGCGCCGTCGATCGTGCGCAGCCTCGGGACGGACTGGGACCTGGTCTTCCTCGACCCGCCCTACCCCCTCGCCGAGGAGGAGCTGGCCCGCTGCCTCGAGGTCGTGGCGCCGCACGTCGCGCCGGACGGACTCGTCGTCGTCGAGCGTTCCTCGCGCTCCCCGGAACCGGAATGGCCCGCGGCCCTCGAGCGCACGGGGGAGAGGCGCTACGGGGAAACGGTCCTATGGTTCGCCGAAGGCGTCGGCGTCGCTCCCGCATAGCGTCGTCGCCGGGTGCGGTCCGGCGGCGTCGACGGCCGAGGCCGTCGACGCGTCGAAGGGCGTGTGGGAACCGGCCGCGATGACGTTGCCGGAGTAGCGCCCGCTGAAGAGCCGGGCCTCCGCGGTGACCAAGACGTCCGCGAAGACGGACTGCAGGGAGCGGACCTGCCGGCGGGCGAACGCCATGCCGGCGTCGTCGCCGAGGTTGACCACGACCGTCCCCCCGGGGGCGCAGCGCCCCGCCAGGAGCGAGTAGAAGGCCGGATCGGCCAGGTGCGCGGGGGAGTCGGGACCCGTGAAGATGTCCAGGAAGACGACGTCGAACGCGGAGCCCGCCGGCAATCCCTCCACGAAGTCGCGCGCGTCGGCCGTGACGCACTCGATGTCGGCCTCCGCCGGCAGGGGCAGCGACGTCAGGACGAAGTCGACCAGCTCCCTCTCGATCTCGACGACGGTCTGCCGCGAGCCGGGACGCCTCGCCTCGAGGTAGCGGGGCAGCGTCAGCGCGCCGGCTCCCAGATGCAGCGCCCGCACGGGGGCGCTGCCCGGGAACACCGCGTCGACGACGTGCGCGGCCCGCTGCAGGTATTCGTAGAAGATGCGTTCCGGCTGCCCGGGGTAGACGTGGGACTGCTCGGCCCCGCCCAACAGGAGGACGCGTCCCTCCGGCTGCAGCGGGTCCTCGATGATCTCGGCGGTCAGCCCCGAGGACATCCTGATGCTGCGCCGGGGCGGACGGGTGCCGTCCTGGCGGCTACGTGGCACGGAGGACCCCGTGCTCGGAGAGGGCCCGGCCGGCCGCGGTGAGGACGTCCCGGTGCTTGCAGAACGCGAAGCGCAGGAGGCTCGCGTAGGAACCGGCGTTCCCGGGCAGCGCGAAGACGCCGACGGGGACCGCGGCGACGCCCGTCGTCGAGGGCAGCTCCCGGGCGAGAGCCACGGCGTCGTCCACGCCGAGGTCCGCGGCGTCGGCCATGAGGAAGTAGCCCGCGGCCGGCGCGTTGACACGGAATCCGACGTCGGTCAGCGCGGAGGCCAGCAGCTCCCTCTTCGAGGCGAGGTCCGAGGCCACGGCGGCGAAGAAGGCGTCCGGATAGCCGAGACCGTGCGCCACGGCCGCCTGGAAGGGGCCGCCGGAGCTGTAGCTGAGGAACTGCTTGACCGTCCGGACGGCGGCCACGAGATCGCGCGGGCCGGTGATCCACCCGACCTTCCATCCCGTCAGGGAGAAGGTCTCGCCGGCGGAACCGATCGTCAGCGTGCGGTCCCACGCGCCGGGGAGGGTGGCGACGGGGACGTGGCTGCCGTCGAAGACGAGGTGCTCGTAGACCTCGTCGCTGACGATCACCGCACCGGCCCGCTCGGCGGCGGAGGCGATCAGGGCCAGGGCCTCCGTCGCGAGGACCGTGCCCGTGGGATTGTGCGGCGTGTTGAGGAAGACCATCCTCGTCCCCGGCGTGATGGCCGCGGCGATGTCCTCGGCCCGCGGCTGGAAGTCCGGCCAGCGCAGCGGGATGGTCTTGTGCACGGCGCCCGCCATCGACAGCAGCGCGCCGTAGGAATCGTAGAACGGCTCCAGGGTGACGACCTCGTCGCCGGGGGAGACCAGCCCCAGGATGCACGCGGCGATGGCCTCGGTCGCGCCGGTCGTGACCAGCACCTCGTCGTCGGGATCGGGCGTCAGGCCGTAGAACCGTTGCTGGTGCGCTGCCACGGCCTGCCGCAGCACCGGGAGGCCACGGCCCGGTGCGTACTGGTTCAGTCCGTCGGCCACGTGGCCGCGGGCGATGTCCCTCAATTCCTGCGGCCCGTCGGCATCCGGGAAGCCCTGTCCCAGGTTGATCGCGCCGTGGAGCCGTGCGAGTTCCGTCAGCTCCTCGAAGATCGTCGGGCGCGGCCGGCCGTCATCGTCCAGGAGATGCGCCCCTTGTGCGGCACGCTGCCACGGAAGTCCACCGCTCATGTTCTCTCCTCCCGCGATCCCGGGCCTACGCCCCGATCGTCCCGGTTCACGTCCCCGGAAGCGCCGTGAGATGCTGGAACGAGTCATGAGCACACACCCCGAGGATCGCGCCGGCGTCTCCCGGCGCACCGTCTTGTCCGTCTCATTGTCCACCATGATCGCGTTGGGCCTCGCCGGCTCGACGCTCCGGGACCCCCAGGCGCCGGGCCCCGGCGGTCCCGGGCTTCCGCTCGTGCCGCCGCCGGATCCCGGTCCCGGCGAGCACGCGCTCGGGACCCCCATGGAGACGGTCGTGGTGCCGGCGGCGGCCTTCACCGAGGGAAGCGACGGGGTGGCCGTCGCGGTCATGGTGGCCTCCGGCGCGCCGGCCCGCGTCAGCATCGTCTCGCTGCGGACCGGACGGCGCGTCGCGGACCGTCCGTTGGACGAGGACGGCGACGCCTCGGCGACGGTCTGGGCCCTGGCGGCGGACGCGGCCAGCGGCCGGGTCCTCCTCGGCACCACGCAGGGACGCGTCTACCTCTTGGATCCCGGGGGATGGGAGCTGAGCGAGATCGACGGGCCGGACGGCGTCGAGTCGCCGTACTTCCAGCGGGCGGCCGCGCTGCCGGACGGCGGATTCCTCGTGACGAGCTACCCCGATGCCCGCCTCCACCACTACGACCCGGCCCGCGGCACGTGGACGAGCCATGGGAGCCTCGGGGAGGGGAACGACTACGCGATCGGCGTCGCCGTCCGCGGAGGCCATGCCTACGTCGGTACGGGCACCGAGGACCCCGCCGTCTTCCGGGTGCGGCTCGCGGACGGCGAGACCGCCCGGATCGACTTGCCAGATCCGCCGCCCGACGCCCCGCGCCGCGACTTCGTCTACGACGTGGCCGCGACGCGGCGCCACCTCTTCGCCCGTGTCGAGTCCGAGGGGGCCGTCTACGTCAGGGACCTCGTCGACGGCCGGTGGGTGGACCGCTTCGACGGGGTCCTGCCCGGGCTCGTGGCCGCTGAGAACGGCGAGGACGTCTACTGGACGGACGAGGAGCACCGCGTCCACTGCTACGACGGCGCGGAGGGCCGGTCACGGCCCCTGCCCGGCGGGTTCGTGGTGAGCCGGTTCCGCGGCGGCGCCGTGCTCCGGCCGCAGTCCGGTGGCGGATCGCCCACGCTCGTCACGGTCAACGCCTCGGGCCGCATCCTGGGCTGGGACCTGGAAGCCGGGAAGGACGTCGGCCACGCCTCCGACGTCGCGCCGGGGGCCTTGCGCCTCCGCTCCCTCGGCGTCGACCCGCAGGGCCGGATCCTCGTCTCTGCGCTCGCGAGCACCAGCCATGTGCGCCGCTACGACCCGGCCGGCGGAGCATTCGACCGCCTCGCCTCGAGCGGGCAGGTCGAGTCCTTCGGCGTCGTCGACGGCGCGGTGCTCGCGGGCGCGTATCCCGGTGCGGTGATCCGCCGGCTCGGCTCCGGTCCGTCGACGCCGCCGCGGGATCCCCCGTCCGCGGCGGACGACGGCGGGCTGCGCATTCCCGACGGACAGGACCGCCCCGTGGCCATCGTCGAAGCGGCAGGAGGACTCGCCGTCGTCGCGACCACGCCCGTCTACGGGCAGAGCGACGGCGCCCTCTCCGTCGTCGACGTGGCGGCGGGCTCGGTGGAAACCCACCGTCGGATCGTGCCCGGCCAGTCGCCGCTGTGCCTCGCGGCCGATCCGGCGTCCGGAACGGTCTACGCGGGAACCGGCGGAGCCGCCGGGTTGGGAAGCCGCGCGGCCCGGGCGGGGGACGGCCGCGTCCTCGCCTTCGACGTGCGTTCGGGGCGGGTACTCGCCTCGCGGATCCCGGTCCCGGGCGATCCGAACATCGCGGCACTGGTCCTCGACGCGCGCGGCCGGCTCTGGGGCCTCTCCTCCAACGCGGTCTTCGAGCTGGACCCGGCCTCCCTGGACGTCGTGCGGGTGGGCCGGCACTCCCAGCGGGCCGATTCCGGGTCCTATGTCACGGGCCGTACCCTCACGGACGGCGGCGACGTGCTGTACGGCTGCTGGGGCGGAGGCATCCACCGCATCGACAAGGAGACGCTGGGCGTCACCGCCGTCGGCGAGGGCCAGCACATGGTGCGCGCCCCCGACGGGAGCCTCTACTACGCCCGCGGTGCCCGGCTGTACCGGAGGGTCCTCGGCTAATGTGCCCCGTTGACGGCGCGCTCGGGTAGATTCGGGGACATGAGACGCGCCGTATGCCCCGGTTCCTTCGACCCGATCCACAAGGGCCACGTGGAGATCATCGCCCGTGCCAGCAGCCTCTTCGACGAGATCGTCGTGGTGGTCTCCACGAACTACTCCAAGAAGTACCGCTTCTCGGAGGAGGAACGGATCGCCATGGTGCGCGAGACCGTCTCCGGACTGCGCGGCATCAGCGTCGAGCCCATGGGCGAGGGTCTCCTGGCCGACTACTGCAAGGGCATCGGCGCCGAGGCCATCATCAAGGGCCTGCGCAACACCGCGGACTTCCAGTACGAATCCCCGATGGCCGCCATGAACCGCCACCTGACGGGGATCGAAACGGTCTTCCTCCTGGCCGACAACCGCTATACGCACTTGTCCTCGAGCCTGCTCAAGGAAGTCCAGGCCCTCGGCGGAGACGTCGAGGAGTACCTTCCGCGCGCCGTCGTGCAGCGGCTTCGACAGGGGGTATGACCTGCGTGACGCGCGCAACCTTCCGTTAACCACCGATCAAGTAGAGTCGGAATCATGAGCTCATCCACCCGCATCACCAAGGCCGTGATTCCCGCTGCCGGACTCGGCACGCGCTTCCTTCCCGCCACCAAGGCCATGCCCAAGGAAATGCTTCCCGTGGTCGACGAGCCGGCGATCCAGTACGTCGTCGCCGAGGCCGCACGGGCCGGCCTGAGCGACGTCCTGATGGTGACGGGCCGCTCCAAGCGCGCGCTCGAGGACCACTTCGACCGCGTCCCCTCGCTCGAGGCCACGCTGGCCGAGAAGGGGGACACGGAAAAGCTGCGCAGGATCCAGCAGGCGACGGCCCTCGGCGACATCCACTACATCCGGCAAGGCGACCCCCGCGGCCTCGGACACGCCGTCCTCTGCGCCAAGCTGCATGTCGGCAACGAGCCGTTCGCCGTCCTGCTGGGCGACGACCTCATCGACGAACGCGACGAGCTGTTGAGGACGATGATCGACGTCCAGCAGCGGACCGGGGGCTCCGTGATCGCCGTCATGGAGGTCGAGCCCGAGGCGATCAGCGCCTACGGGGCCGCGGACGTCGAGGAGGTCGAGGGCGAGGACTACGTGCGGGTGAAGAAGCTCGTCGAGAAGCCCGCCCCGGAAGAGGCCCCTTCCAACCTGGCCGTGATCGGCCGCTACGTGCTGCACCCGGCGGTGTTCGAGGTGCTCGAGCGCACGGCCCCGGGCCGGGGCAACGAGATCCAGCTGACCGACGCGCTCGAGGAACTGGCCACGCGCGACGGCGAGGGCGGCGGCGTCTACGCCGTGGTCTTCCGCGGCCGCCGCTACGACACGGGCGACAAGCTCAGCTACATCAAGGCCGTCGTCACCCTCGCGTGCGACCGCGGGGACCTCGGTCCCGAGCTCAGGCCGTGGCTGAAGTCGTTCGTGGCCGGCCTGGACTAGGAACGGACCCGCAGGGGGCCGAACCGACGCGCCACGGGGTCGGCGTTTTGAGTAACCTCGGGGCTTCAGGCTAAGATGTAATGTCGGTCTATGTTCTAGGGGAGTCCTCATCAGCGAGAAGCGCAACGATCGTTCGTCGTCACACGGCATCGATCGCAGTTCGCCCTTGGCCTTCTCGGTCAAGGACCTCGGGCGCAGCCCGGGAAGCATGAAGACCCTGGAGGAATCGATCGCGGCACCGGCCGAGCTCGGAGCCGCGCTCATCGGAGTCCGGGAAGGATCGGTAGTCGATCTGGACCTGAGGTTCGAGGCCGTGCACGAAGGGATCCTGGTCTCCGGGACCGCCTTCGCCGAAGTCACCGGCGAATGCGGTCGCTGCCTGGGACCCATCGCGTACGACCTCGAGGCGAGGCTCCAGGAGCTTTTCTACTACGAGGGCAGCGAGCTGCCCGAGGAGGAGGAAGCAGAGCAGTACATGGTCCAGGGAGACTTCGTCGACCTGGACGGTGTCCTGCGGAACGCAGTGGTGACCGCGCTGCCGTTCCAGCCGGTGTGCCGGGAAGACTGTCCGGGTTTGTGTTCCGAATGCGGAACGCGTCTCGAGGATGATCCCGACCACCACCACGAGGTCATTGATCCTCGCTGGGCGGCCCTCACCGGGCTGGCCGGCACAGCCGCGGACGACGCGGTGCAAGAAACCGAATCCGTCGAGAGAGAAGAGAGTTAGCCGTGGCTGTTCCCAAGCGGAAGATGTCCCGCTCGAATACCCGCGCACGCCGTTCCCAGTGGAAGGCGACCGCGCCGAACCTGGTGAAGACCGTGGAGAACGGCCGCGTCAGCTACAGCCTGCCGCACCAGGCCAAGGTCGTGACCGACTCCGCCGGTACTGCGCTGTTCCTTGAATACAAGGGCCGCAAGGTCGCCGACGCCTAACCGCGTTCGATGCCTTCAACTGAAGAGCTTGCGCAGCGTCTCGGGGTCGACATCGACCCCGAGACGCTTCGTCTTGCCCTGACGCACCGCTCCTACGCCTACGAGCATGGCGGTGTCCCCACCAACGAGCGACTCGAGTTCCTCGGCGACTCGATCCTCGGGTTCTCCGTCACGGAGCACCTCTACGCCGAGTACCCCGAGCTTCCCGAAGGGGATCTCGCGAAGCGGCGCTCCGCCGTCGTCAGCACCCGCGCCCTCGCCGGCATCGCCCGCACGCTGGGCCTGGGCGAGTTCGTCCTGCTGGGCCAGGGGGAGAAGCTGACGAACGGGGCCGATAAGGCCAGCATCCTCGCCGACACCATGGAAGCCGTGATCGGCGCCGTGTTCCTCAGTGCGGGGATCGATCCGGCCCGTGCGCTGGTCCTGCGCCTCGTCGGCCCGCTGCTCGACGATGTGGCCCTGCGGGGCGCCGGCACCGACTGGAAGACGTCCATCCAGGAGATCGTCGCCGCACGCAAGCTCGGCACCATCGAGTACCTGATCCAGGGTTCCGGACCGGACCACGCCCGCGTCTTCGAGGCCACCCTGGCGGTCAACGGAACCCGCTACGGGTCCGGGACCGGCCCGTCCAAGAAGGAAGCCGAGCAGGAGGCCGCCGCCGTCTCCTTCCGCATGCTCACCGCGGGCAGCGAACTTCCGCGGAGAACCTGAGCGGTGCCCGAACTGCCCGAGGCGGAAGTGGTCCGCCGCGGCCTTGAGGAATGGGTCGCGGGCCGCCACGTCCTCTCGGCCACCGTGCACGATCCGAGGTCCCTGCGCCGACAAGCCGGAGGCCCGGACGAGTTCGTCGCGGCGGTCCAGGGCGCCCGCTTGGCGGCGGCCGTCCGCCGGGGCAAGTTCCTGTGGATGCCGCTCGAGGGCCAAGGCCTGTCGCTCGTCGCCCACTTGGGCATGAGCGGCCAACTCCTGGTCCAGGACGCGGACCACCCGGAACCACGCCACCTCAAGGCCACGCTGCGCCTGAGTCCGTCCGCCGGATCCCCGGACGAGCTGCGCTTCGTCGACCAGCGGATCTTCGGCGGCCTCCACACCTCCCGACTCGTGGCCACGGGCGACGGCGGCCCCGGAGGAACGGGCTCCGAGGAGCCGCTCCTGCCCGTCGCCGCCGCGCACATCGCGCGCGACGTCCTCGACCCCGCCGTGACGGCCCGGGGGCTCCACGCGCTGATCCGCTCGAGGCGAAGCGGCATCAAGCGGGCGATCCTCGACCAGCGCCTGCTCTCGGGAGTAGGCAACATCTATGCCGACGAGGCCCTCTTCGACGCCCGGATCCACTACGAAAGGCCCTGTTCCTCGATGCGGCCCGGCCTGACCGCACGGCTGCTCGAGTCCCTCCGGGAGGTCATGCTCCGTGCGTTGGACCAAGGCGGCACGAGCTTCGACTCGCTGTACGTCAACGTCAACGGATCCTCGGGCTACTTCGAACGATCGTTGAAGGTCTACGGCCGCGAGGGGCGGCCCTGCCCGCGGTGCGGCGCTCTGATCGAACGCGAGGCCTTTATGAACCGCTCGAGCCACTTCTGTCCGAGGTGCCAACGAGGGCCGCGTCACTGAGCACGTGCGCGGCGGGCGCATGGTGCTGGGTCTGACGACGTAGCACGTGTCCGAGCGCGCCGACGGCGTGGACGTGATCCGGATCCTGCACCAGCGCATGGATCCGACGCGGGATTTCTGAGCGGCGGACGGTCTCCCCGTGGTTGGAGGCCCCTGGGCGCGGCCGTTGACGCTGCTCACAGCACCCAGGGGTCGAGCAGGGCGACGCCTGCGCGCTGAAAGTCCTTCGTATTGCGGGTGACGAGCGTGAGGTCGTGCTCCAAGGCTGTGGCTGCGACGAGGGCGTCCATCTCAGGCATGGGATCTGGCACATGCAGGCCCGCCGTGCGACGCGCGATGCGTTCATCGACGGCAAGGATCGAGCCGGCGAAGGCCGCCGGGACGTCTTGCGTCAGCCACGAGCGCAACTGCACTCCCGCTATCGGGTCCCGGCGCTCCAGCCGGAGGACGCCGCGTTCGAGCTCCAACAATGCGACGACGCTGATCGCCAGATCGGCCCGCGGTTGCGTGGACAGCCAGGCGTTGAGCGCTGGAGAGGCCCGGCGGCGTGCATCGCTCAGGACGTTGGTGTCGAGCAGGTACCTCACAGATCAAAGGGCCGATCGGGCTCGACGCGTCGCCGGGGCAGCTCGAGTTCGATGCGTGGGTCCTGGTTCCGCCAGAGGAGATCGCCCATCAACTCCCGTTTGCCGGAGAGCCGGTCGTACTCCTCCGCGGTGAGCAACACGTGTGATGGCCGTCCGTGATCGGTGATAGTGACCGGCCCCAGTTCGGCTGCCCGCTTGGCGGCCGAGACGTCGCGGTTGAAGTCGCGACTCGTGATGGTGGTGGACATGATCGTCTCCTTTGGCCTCCCGAAATTGTACCTATAGTAGGTAGTATACTCGATGCTTCCGGCGCGAGGTCATCCGAAGCAGCGATGGGCTGCCCTGCCCGCGACACTCTGCGCAAGATCGAGTCCGGAGAACTTGGCGTGGGCTTCGGCAACGTCGCGCAGGTGCTGCGCGCCCTCGGTGTGCTCGACCAGGTGGTCGAGGCCGTCGACCCGCTGGGTAGCGACATCGGCCGCCTCCGTGCGGGGAGCCTCGCGGAGGAGTGCAGCCTCTCGACGGCCCGGGCTGGAGAGAGGATCGGCGCGTGGCCGGCGCCCGTCCCGGGCACGGGCCTGCAGCAATCTCACAGAAATCCGGACTACAGTTGTGGGGATTTGTTTCCTGCACTGCGAGGAGCCCACTTGCCACGAACCCGGCGCCAGCCCGGCTACCAGCCGCGCCACCGTGCCCAGCCCAAGCGCCGCCGGGGACGCATCGCGATCGCCGCGGCCCTCGTCCTGGTGCTCGGCGCCGTTGTCGTCGTCGGGAGCTACGTGGCCAACCTCGCCGGGACGTTCAACTCCCGGAGCAACACGATCGCCTCGGCCTTTCCCAGTGAACGCCCCGACAAGGACGTCGACGACGGCTCCCGGAACATCCTGCTCCTCGGATCCGACAGCCGCGGTGACGGGCTCGACACGGAGGAGAACAAGGGCGAGGCCGGGGAACGCTCCGACACGATGATGCTCGTCCACCTGCCGGAGGACCGGCGGAACGTCTACGTCATGTCGATCGTGCGCGATCTCTGGGTCGAGGTTCCCGGGCACGGGGAGCGCAAGATCAACGCCGCGCTCAGCCTCGGGGGATACCCCCTCATGATCGAGACCATGGAGCAACTGCTCGACACCAAGATCGACAACATCGTCTCGATCGACTTCGAGGGATTCGGCGCGCTGACGGAGGCGCTCGACGGCGTGACGGTGGACAACCCGGTTCCCTTCTGCGCGGGCCAGGTCAATCCGTCGTGCTTCGAAGCCGGCGAGATCACGCTCGAGGGGACCGCCGCGCTGCGCTACGTGCGCGAGCGGAAGTCCTTCGCCGACGGCGACTTCCACCGCGTGCAGAACCAGCAGCGCTTCGTCAAGGGCGTCCTGGAGCGCTTCCTCAACGCGGAGACCCTGGGGAACCCGGCCCGCATCCAGGACGTCGTTTCCGAGTTCTCGGGCTTCCTCAGCGTCGACGACACCCTGGACGCCGCCACGGTCGCCGGGCTGGCCTTCCAGCTGCGCGACGTCCGCGCAAGCGACGTCACGATGTTTACGATTCCGACGGGACCACCTGCCACCGGGCCTGGGGGAGCGGACATCATCACGCGCGACGACGCCGTTCTCGAGGAGCTGCGCACGGCCCTGCGCTCCGACACCCTCGCCGACTTCCTGGCCTCGGGCCATGGAACCGACGCCTTCGGCGGATCGATCACGGACACCACCGGCACGGGTGGGACAAGCAGCGCCCCGACGGGAACGCCGGACACCGGATCGGGCGGTTGAGCCCCGTGCGCGTGCTGCTCTTGACGCATTCCTACGACCCGGAGTCGACTCCTCCGCAACGGCGGTGGGCCGCCTTCATCGGCGCGTTCCGCCGGGAGGGCTGGGACGTCGACGTCGTCGTCCCCACCGCCCACCCGGACCGTTGCGCCCCGCACACGTCCCGTGGCGAGCGGGGCCGGGCCTGGACCGCCGGTCACGGCCGCCACGGCGAGTGGATCCGCCGCGTGCCGCTCCTGAAGCACAGCGAATCACGGGCCAGCAAGCTGTTCAGCCACCTCATGGGTGCCGTCTTCATGGTGCCGGCGGCCCTCCTGGGTCCGCGCCCCGACGTCGTCGTGGTCACGGTTCCGGCCCTTCCGAACATCGCGGCTGGCTACGCCGTCTCCCGATTGCGGCGCCGCCCTCTCGTCGTCGAAATGCGTGACGCCTGGCCCGATCTGGCGCGCGACGCGGACCTGGTTTCCGGTGCGCGCCCGGGACTCATGGAACGGATCGTGGCCGGTGTCCAGCGCAAGGCTGACCTGGTCGTCACGGTCACCCGGGGTTTCGCGGAGCTGTTGCGGCAGCGTGGATGCCGTGACGTGGTCACCGTCAACAATGGCATCAGCCTCGGTACCTTGCCCCACGGCGTCCCCTCCGCGCCGCCCGAACGGCAACTGCACGTGCTCTACCTGGGCAACCACGGCGAGAGCCAGGGGCTGGAAACCATCATCGACGCGGCCCGTCTGGCCGGCGAGGACGTGAAGGTCCGGTTCGTGGGGACGGGAACCCGGCGGATGGAGCTCGAAGAGCACGCCCGCGGCGTCGGAGCGTCCATCGAGTTCCTTCCGCCCTCGCACGGTGAGGAGACGACCGCCCACTACGCCTGGGCGGACACGTGCGTCATCAGCCTGCGCGACGACTGGCCGAGCTTCGATTGGACCGTTCCCTCCAAGACCTATGAGCTCCTGGCCGTCGGCCGGCACATCACGGGCATCGTCCGCGGCGAAGCGGCGCGGATCCTGACGGAGTCCGGTGCGGCCGATGTCCTGCCGGCCGATCCCACGGCGATCGCCGCGTTCTGGAGGGAGGCGGCCCGGGACCGTGGGCGCCTGCAACGAGACGGCCTGGGCCGTGACTGGGTCCGGCAGCACGGCGACTACGGCCGGCTCTCACGTCGGTACATGGACCTGATCGCCGAGCGGTTCGGGAGGACGGCCGAAGGCCCTGCGGTGAGGACGCACGGGGTGCGTCGAAAGGGGGAACCACGCCATGGGTAGGACCGCAACGAGCGCATCGGGCGGCCGTGCGCCGATCGGACGCCTGCTGAAGAACGCCGCGATCACCTGGGGCGTGGTGCGCGACCACGTCAACGACGACCCGATCGTGCTCTTGCTGCAAACGGCGCGGCGCTTCAACACCCGGCCCGTACTGGCGGCCGCCGGCCTCGGCGCCAGGCTCCTGACCCGCGACGACTCGGTGGCAGGAGCCGTGTTCCGCGCGGTTCTCGGCGACACCGAATCGGTCCGGCGCGACCTCTCACGCGTGGCGTCGCGGGGCACCGGCCGACGCCGGACGGTCCACCTTGCGGACGTCGCGACGGCCATCGGCGATTCCGCCCTGGCCGGCCGGCTCCTCGCCGCCCTGCCTCCGCTCGACTCCGCAGCGGCCGGGGCGAGAGCACGGCTGGCCTGGCACGACGGCGACATGAGCGCCGCCGTCCGCGTGCTCGAAGGCCTGCCCGGCGGGCACCACCGCCTGCGTCGGACCATGCAGGGGGAACTCGCGACCTTCCGGGGCCAGGCGCCGCGGCTCGCGGCGCGCCCGGGCTACCGGGCCGTCCCGGGGCGTGCCCTGCATCTCGTGACCAACTCGCTGCCCCACACGGGGAGCGGATACGCGCAGCGCACCCAGTCCGTGCTGGCGTCGCTGCGCCACGACGGCTGGGACGTCCTGGCCGTGACCCGCCTCGGATACCCGGTCGAGGTCGGCAAGCCCCTGGCGCGCAACGAGGACGTCGTCGACGGCATCCGGTACCGACGCCTCCTCCCCACGCGCATCGCCGGGGACCTGGTCGGGCGACAGGCGCAGCAGGCCCGGCTCCTCGCCTCGATCGTCGAGGAGTTCAGGCCCGCCGTGCTCCACACGACGACGCACTTCGTCAACGCAGCAGTCGTTCGTTCCGTGGCCGATGCCTACGGCATTCCCTGGGTCTACGAAGTCCGCGGACAGCTCGCCGACACGTGGGCCTCCACGCGCCCCGACGAGGCCAGGGACTCCGAACGGTACCGGCTCTTCAGGGACCGCGAGGCGGAGGCGGCGGGCGCGGCCGACGCCGTCATCACGCTCGGCGCCGCCATGCGTCGCGAGCTCGTGGACCAGGGCGTGGACCCGTCACGGATCACGATCTGCCCCAACGCCGTGGGCGAGGCCTTCCTGGCCGCTCCCGGACCGGCCACCGAGGCCAGGAAGGCCCTCGGGCTCGACCCCTCCTTGTCCTACATCGGCACGGTCACGAGCGTCGTCCCCTACGAGGGGCTCGACGATCTCGTCCGCGCCTTTGCACTGCTGACGGACGAGCACCCGGACCTCAGGCTGCTCGTCGTCGGGGACGGCGTCTCGCTCCCCGGGCTGCGGCTGCTGGCCCAGGAGCTCGGCGTCGCCGGGCGGTGCCTCTTCACGGGCCGCGTTGCGCGCGAGCAGGCCTCCGTCTACCACCAGGCCCTCGATGTCTTCGTCGTGCCCCGCAAGGACCAGGAGGTGACGCGCCGCGTCACACCGCTCAAGCCCGTCGAGGCCTCGGCCTCGTGCCGGCCCGTGGTCGCGAGCGACCTCGATGCGCTGGCGGAGCTCGTGCACCATGCGAAGACCGGATTCCTCGCCCCCGCGGAATCTCCCGAGCGGCTCGCCGACGCCATCGACCGTCTCCTGCGCGATCCGGAGCTGTGCGAGAAGCTCGGTGCGGCCGGCCGCGCGTGGGTCCTCGAGGAGCGCACGTGGGCCGCCAATGCCCAGAAGTACTCGGCGGTCTACCGGGGGCTTGGCGCCGGTGTGGCGGGGGACACGGGATCGGATCCCGGCCCGCGCGGCGCCCGCGGCTAGTCCACGCCCTCGCTATACTGATGGCTGGCCTCACCGGGGGAGCCGTTCTTTGGCGTGTCCCCTCGGAGACGCCCGACGAGTGGGTACTCCACCGTCGGATGCGCGTCGGCACACTATTGGACTCACGGAAAGAACCGAGGATGACAACCATCAAGAACGTCGCCGTTATCGGCCTGGGATACATCGGACTCCCGACCGCAGCGATCCTGGCCGCCAACGGATCGACCGTCCAGGGCGTGGATGTCAGCCAGCGCACCGTCGACGCCGTGAACCGTGGCGAGGTGCCGTTCGTCGAGCCCGATCTGGGGGCCTACGTCTCCGGCGCCGTCGCGCGTGGCGCCCTCAGCGCGTCACTCGAGACCCCCGAAGCCGATGCCTACATCGTGGCCGTCCCGACGCCGTTCAACGCCGACAAGAGCGCCGACCTGTCCTACATCGAGGCGGCGGCCGATGGCATCGCCCCGAAGCTCAAGGGCGGCGAGCTGGTCATCCTCGAATCGACCTCCCCGCCGGGGGCGACGCGCCACATGGCCGAACGCATCCTCGCCGCACGCCCCGACCTCAGCCTCGACAGCCTCAACGTCGCGCACTGCCCGGAACGCGTGCTTCCCGGCCGTGTGATGATCGAGCTCGTCACCAACGACCGGATCGTCGGCGGCATGACCCCGGAGGCCGCACGGCTGGCCAAGGAACTGTACGCGACCTTCTGCGAGGGCGAGATCCTCGTCACCGACGATGTCACCGCCGAGATGGCGAAGCTCGTCGAGAACTCCTACCGCGACGTCAACATCGCGTTCGCCAACGAGTTGTCCGTGATCTCCGACAAGCTCGGCATCAACGTCTGGGAACTCATCGAGCTGGCGAACCACCATCCCCGCGTGAACATCCTGCAGCCGGGACCCGGAGTCGGCGGCCACTGCATCGCCGTCGATCCCTGGTTCATCGTCGACGCGGCCAAGGACGAGGCGCAGATCATCCGCCAAGCCCGTGAGACCAACGACGCCAAGCCCGCCTGGGTCGTCGACCAGGTCCGTGCGGCCGCCGCCGAGTCCGGGGAATCCCCGGTCATCGCCGCGCTGGGGCTGGCCTTCAAGGCCAACATCGACGATCTGCGGGAGTCCCCGGCCATCCACATCACCCAGGAACTCTCCGCGGCGCTGCCCGGGGCCTCCATCCTGGCCGTCGAGCCGCACATCGAGGCCCTGCCCCGCAGCCTCGAAGGCCTCGACAACGTCCGCCTCGAGCCGACCGCGAGCGCCCTGGAGCAGGCCGACATCGTCCTGCTGCTCGTCGACCACGACGACTTCAAGGCCGTGGACCGCCAGCTGCTGGACGGCAAGAAGGTCATCGACACCCGCGGCGTCTGGCGCTAGCCCGACGCCGTCGACGGCGCCCGGCCGTCCCTGCCGACCGGGCGCCGAACCCCAAGTCAAGCCAAGGAAAGGAACCGCCGCGTGCCGAGCAACTTCCGGGGGCTCCCTCGCCGGATCGTCCGAGCCCTCCGACGGGGACTCCTGGGCGGCTCCAACCAGGTCGGCCTGGCCGTCTCGGCGGCGGTGCTCCTCGGTACCGCCCTGATCGTGGTCCAACTGCTGATCCTGGGATGGTGGCTCGGAGCCGCGGGTACCCTGCTCCTGGGCGGTGCCGGACTGGTGCTCGGGGTGAAGACCACGAAGACCGCCCTTCGACTCGCGCGCGTCGACCGTCAGCTGAGGGACGGCATCAAGACCACCGGGCACGCCGCCGCGGCACCGCCACAGGACGGACAGCGGATCGACGCCCATTCCGCCGCGTCGAGGCTCCAGGCCATCGGCCGGGTCGAGCTCGACGTCGTCAACCCGTCCGCCAAGGGACGCCAGGCCGCGGCCGTCGACAGCGACCCGCTGCGTCCCTTCCGCCTCTATGCGGCCACCCGCGGTACGGTCGCCGCCCCCGGAGGCGCGGCCCCGGAGAACGGGTCCGGCCGCAGGATCGCGGCGATCGCAACCCCCCGCCTCGCTGCGCGGCTCAACGGGGACTTCTCCGTGTCCGCCCTGAGGCCCGGCCTGTCGCTGGCAGAGCTCGAGGCCAGCCAGCCGACGGCCGTCGTGGTCGAAGAGGATGCGCTCCGGGCGGGCGCCTGGTACTCGGCCCTGCAGGCCGGCGGCACCGGCCTGCTGCGTGAGATCTTCGAGGTGGCCAGGGAATCGCGCGAGCGGGGCATCGGCTTCTACGTCGTCGCCTCGGACACGCTCGAGCTCTCCTCCACCACCCTGCGCGGGGTGGCCACGCACGTTGTCCAGCCCGACGCACCGCCGGCGGCCGTTCCGGGGACGGACGGGGCCGCTGCCCCGTCCCTTCCCCTCTTGGAGGCGCTCGAATCCCATGCCGCCTCCCAGGCGGTCCAGCGATCGGAAGGGGTCAGCCGATGACCGCGCACGAGCCAAACCACGACCGCGGCCGGCGCACGATCGTGCTGTACGGGGACGTCGTCCTCGATGTCCTGGACGGCTCGGCCATCTGGCTGATCTCCATGGCGGAGGCGCTGTCGAAGACGCGCTCCGACGTCCACGTGCTGCTCAAGAGCAAGGTGCGCAACGACCGCCTCCTCAAGCGACTGCACTCCTTCGACGGCGTCACCCTGCACGATCCCGGCCCGGGAGTCACCGAGATCTGGTCCGGACAGCCGCCCGAGCTGACCCCGGAGCGCGCCGCCGAACGCATCGCCGAGGTCGCGGCGGAGGTCTCCGCCAGCGTCGTCGTCGTGCGCGGCAAGGCCGTCTGCCGCCAGGTGGCGGAACGGCCCGGACTCGCCCGCCGCCTCTGGGCCTACATCACGGACCTGCCCTACCCCTTGCAGCACGCGACGTCCTACGCGCTGCGCGAGATCGGCTTCGTCGCCGAGCGGGCCCGCCGGATGTTCGCCCAGACCGAGGACGCCCGCGCCTACCTCGAAGCCAACGTCCCCGCCGCGGCGGGCAAGACGCTGATCCTGAACCCCATGATCCCCGACGAGTTCTTCGCCGACCTCGACGCGGACGGCGTCGACGGCGGAGCGGACCGGCCCCTCGAGTTGATCTATGCGGGCAAGTTCGCCAAGGAGTGGCGCACCCTCGAGATGTGCTCGCTCGCTCCGGCACTGGCCGAGCACGGCGTGGACGCCCGCGTGACGATGATCGGCGACAAGTTCCAGCGCGTCCGCGGCGACGCCCATTGGGGCGGCGCCATGCGGGAAGGTCTCGAGCTGGACAGCGTCGACTGGCTCGGCGGCATGTCCCGCGAGGAGACGCTCGAACACGTCCGCCGCGCGGACATCGGCCTCGGATGGCGGTCGCCGGAACTGGATGCCAGCCTGGAGATCTCCACCAAGGCCCTGGAGTACGCGGCCGTGGGGACGCCGCCGCTGCTCAACCGTACGGCGGCCCACGAGGCGTTGCTCGGAGCCGACTATCCGTTGTTCCTGGACCGCGACGACGTCGCGGAACTCGTCCGCGTCCTCTCCCAGGACGCGGGCCTGATCCGGTCCGCGCGGCGCAGGGCACAGGACTCCGTCCGCTGGTACGCCCTCTCGGCCTCCGCCGAGCGTCTCGAGGGCCATCTGGCCGCGGCGGAAACGGAGCTTCCGGCTCGGGCGGACGCGACGCCGCACACGGCGCCGTTGAAGGTGCTTCTCGCCGGGCACGACCTGAAGTTCGCCGGCGAGCTCATCGAGATGCTGGAGGCGCATCCCCTCATCGAGCTGCGCTTTGACGAGTGGCCCTCGCTCCATGTCCACGACGAGGCGCGTTCCGCGGAGCTGCTCGGCTGGGCGGACGTGGTGCTGTGCGAGTGGGCAGGGAAGAACGCGGTCTGGTACTCGCAGCGCAAGCGGCCCGGACAGCGGCTGCTCGTGCGGCTCCACGGCTTCGAAGTCCGGGCCCCCTGGCTCTCCGAGATCGACTTCGACGCCGTGGATGGACTGTTGACCGTCTCCCGGCTCATGGTCGACCGGGTGGAGGCTGCCACGGGATGGGACGCCGCCAAGATCCACGTGGTCCCCAACGCCCTGGACGTCCGCGACCTCGGCCGGTCCAAGCTGCCGGGAAGCGGACACCGCCTCGGCCTGGTGGGGATCGTCCCGTTCCTCAAGCGCCCGGACCGGGCCCTGGACGCCCTCGAACTGCTCCTGGACCAGGACCCGTGCTATACCCTGCACATCCGGGGGCGGCTCCCGTGGGAATACCCGCACGTATGGGCCAAGGCCGTCGAGCAGGAGGCCTACCTGTCCTTCTTCGAGCGCGTGGGCCGGTCCGCCCGCTTGCGGGACGCCGTCGTGTTCGAGCCCTTCGGCGCCGACATGGGCTCCTGGCTGAGGAAGATCGGATTCGTCCTCTCGCCGAGTTCCGACGAGAGCTTCCACCTGGCGCCCGCGGAAGGCATGGCGTCCGGCGCCGTGCCGATCGTCTGGGATCGGCCCGGTTCGGCCGACGTCTTCGGCGAGGACCTCGTGGTGGCCGATGCCGCGGCCGCGGCCGAGAAGATCCTCGCCTACGGCGCGGATCCGGAGTCCTACCACGAGGCCGCGCTGGGCATGCGCGACCGCGCGCGGACCTGGGACCTGCGCTCCGTCAACCGCCTCTGGCTGGGCCACCTCGGCGTCGGCTAGGCAGCGGCCGTCGGGGACGCGCCACGTGCGTCCCCGCCGGAGCCGGGCCTAGCTCCCGGGGAGGCCGAGGATCAACGCCTCGAGCCGCGGCAGCACGACCTCGGCCCCGTAGCGTGCCTCGACCAACGCCGCAGCGGAGGCGACCTCCTCGGCCCACCGCCCGGCGTCGTCCGCCAGCGCGCCGATCCGCGCGGCCATCGACGCGGCATCGGCGTGGAGCCAGTCGAGGGGGTAGAGCTGGTCCGCCCCCGCCCAGGCCAGGCTGACCGGCAGCGCTCCATGGACGGCGCCGTCGGGAAGCGTGAAGTGGAAGGACTCGAAGTCGCTCGTCGACAAGGCGACGCCGACGCCCTGCCACCACGAAGCCATGTCCGGGGCGTAGCCGGAGAAGGCGACGGCGCCGGCGAGCAGGGGGTCCTCCTCGATCCGGCGGAACTGCTCCCGGAAGTAGACGGCCTCCGAACCGCGCCCCTCCATCCAGGCGTGGTCCGTGGGAAGGTGCCCCTTGAGGTCCAAGGTGAAGCGGCGGTCTTCGGCGCGCAGCAGCGCCAACACGTCGAGCGCCCGGTGCAGCCCCTTGCGGGCGGGAACCATGCCCACGAGTCCCAGGCGATGACGTGTGGCGGGATCAGGTCGTGGTGGCGCGGATGGAATGCCGACGGCGTTGGGGATCACGACGGTGCGCCGGAAGTCGATCCCGTGGTCGGCGACCACCTGCCGACGCACATGGTCCGCTACGAACACGAAGGCGTCCATGCCCTCCTCGCGGACGCGCCCGGGAAACGGCAGCGCCGCCTCCTGGAGGTGCAGGCGCGTGGTGACACGCGTGCCCGGTCCCGCATGCCGGGAGTACCAGACGGCGTTGCCGAGCGTCCACTCGCAGAACACCGCGTCCGCCCAGCGCGCGAGCGCGCCGCTGCGTTCGGCGTCGTGGCGCTGGTGCCCGCTCCACTCGTCCAACCGGACCTCATGCCCCGACGCCTCGAGATGCGCGACGAGGCCCCGGGCGAACTTCAGGTCGTGGCCGGCGACGACGATCCTCCGCCGTTCGACGAGGCCCAGGGCCCCGGCGACCCGGGGTTCCGCAGCCGCCGCCGGAGCATCCCCGGGCGATGTGGCCGCGCCGGGAACGTCGATGCCCGCCAGCAGCGCGTCCGTGCCGGAAGCAGCGATCTCCAGGCGTTGGCGCCGCGCCATGTCCCCGAGTCCGAGGGCAACCGACCGCGGGCCGACGCCGGTGGACCGCAGGACGGGCAGTCCACTCGCCATGGCCTCCCGGATCCACTGCGATGGCGGGTCGTCCACGTGCCGTGGTGCCTCGACGACGGCGGAGAAGGCGTTGAACAAGGGTGGTCGAAGGGCGTCCTCCGGCCGGGGGACGAAGGCCAGGCCGGTCCGGGATGCGAGGTCCCCCGCGGCGCGCCGCAGTCGGCGTACGTCCTGGGCCGAAGCGGTGGCCAGGGGAACAGCCTGCTCGGTGCCCATCGCGGCACACACCTCGTCCCAGGCCACGATGAGCGCGTGGAGCGCTTCCTCGCTGAAGTCCGCGGGACCCACGTTCAACCCGACGAGGGGGGTTCCGGGGGCGGCCGGAAGCCAGCGGCGGAGCTTCGGCGGCGCCGGTCGCGGAGCGAAGGCCCGCGTATCGACGACGCTTCCGATGTCCGGCACGGGAAGGACGAAGAGCGGCAGGCCGGACCCGGCCGCCAGCGCTTCCGCCACGTGTGCGGCGGGGGAGCCCGCCAGCACGGCCAAGGCGTCCTGGCCGCCGACCGTCGTCCGATCACCGGCCGGGAGGATCCGGACGTCGTGGCCGGCACCGTGGAGGGACCTGGCCCACTGGAGCGGCGGGGACAGGGGAGCAGGGCCGTCGACGGGCTTGAAGGAGGCCCCCGTCAGGGCGCGGAGCTCGCCGGGGGAGAGGTCACCGGCGTCGACCACGAGGCCCAGACGCGATCCGGCCGCCCCATCCACGGCCGTCAACGTGGCGGGCGCCGGATCAGCGGCCGGCCAGGCGAAGGCCGGGACGGAGGGCACGGGCAACCGCGCGCCGGCGCCCCGGTAGGCCGCTGCGGCCGCGTCGCCGACGAGGTCGCGGAGGCGGCGCCCCCGTTCCCTCGCGATGGCCCGGAGGCCGCTGATCCTCACGATGGTCCCGGGCCGCCGGGGAAGAGCTGGGGGATCAACGCCATGAAACGACCGTCTTGGCCAGCTCGCGTTGCTTCGCCTCGCGGATGAGCCGGGCGCCGCGGGGTTTGGATTGGCCGAGCTTCTTGGCGTAGACCGCGTACGTACTGGTGACCTCCTCGGGGTCGCCGTCCATGATCAGCTCGCCCTTCTCGAGCCAGATGGTCCGGGAGCACATCTCCTTGATCGTGGCGAGGGAGTGGCTGACGAGGAAGACGCAGCCGGCCTCCGTCCGGAGGGTGTCCAACCGGCGCCGGGTCCGGTTGCGGAACTGCGCATCGCCCGTGTTCAAGGCCTCGTCGATGATCAGGATCTCGGGGTCGACGCTCGTGGCGATCGCGAACTGCAGCCTCGCGGCCATGCCGGAGGAGTAGGACCGCAGGGGGAGGTGCAGCGAGTCCTCCAGCCCGGACAGCTCGACGATGCCCTGCCGCTTGGCGGCGACCTGCTCCTTGGTCATGCCCATGGCGAGGCAGCCCAGGGTGATGTTGTCGCCTCCCGAGAGCTGCTGGACGAGGGCCGCGTTGACGCCGAGCATGATCGGCGTGCTCGAGGCGTAGACGTTGCCGGTGGTGGGAAGGACCCTGCCGGTGAGGATCTTCATCAGGGTCGACTTGCCGGACCCGTTGGTGCCGATGACGCCGACGCTTTCGCCATGGTGGACCACGAGGCTGATCGGCTTCAGGGCCGGGACCTGGACCGTATGCGTCCCGGAGATGCCGCGGACCCTGTCCATGAGTGATCGACGTCCGGTGTCCTGCTGCTGCGAACGCACGGTGTAGGTCATCGAGACGTCCTCGATGACGACGGCCACCTCGTCGCTGATGACGGGCGGGGCGATCTCCGGCTCGTCCGGCTCGAGGTCCTCGTCGTCGATCGGTCCCTGGGAATCGCCGGTGGCCACGGGGCCGGTGTTCTCCGCAGTCATCACTTCTCCTGTCCGTAGGATTCCTCGGCCTTCCAGAACACGATGGTTCCGATGAGGAGCAGGGCGGCCGTCCAACCGCCCAGGACGAGCCAGCGCCCGGCCTCCGGAAGCGTGTCGTAGAGGATCACGTCTCGGACGATGTCCAGGACGCAGAACATGGGGTTGGCATTCATGAAGGCCATCATGAGCGGGTGGTCGGCGAAGCGGTCCGCCGAGAAGAAGACGGCCGAGAGATACAGCCAGATCCGCGTCCCGAACGAGATCAGGTGGACGAAGTCGCCGACCTGGGTGACGATCCTGGCCAGAAGCAGGCTCAGGCCGATGTTGAAGAGGATCTGCAGGGCCAGCACCGGGAAGAACAGGAGCCAGAGCCAGGAGATCGGCTCGAGCGGCGGGATGGCCAGGATCAGGATGAACATCACGGCGAACACCGGGACGTGGCTCATGAGTTCGCGCACGTTGATGGCGATCGGCAGCGTGGCCCGCGGGAAGTTGAAGGCCTGCACGATCGCCTGGTTGTTGTTGATCGACCGGGCCCCGTTGATGATCGACTGCGTGGTGAAGCGGAACATGAACACGCCGATGATGAGGTACGCGATGAAGTTCGGCACCCCCCGACCGGTGCCCAGGAGGATCCCGAAGACCAGGAAGTACGTGGCTCCGTTGAGGATGGGGTTGAGCACCATCCAGACCTTGCCCAGCGCGTCGTCGCTGTTGCCCGTGGCGATGCGTGCCCGAGAGTCGAAGAGGATGAAGGCGCGGAAGTCCCACAGTTGCTTGAGGTATCCCGCGAGCGACGGGCGGCGACCAACGCGGATCATCCCGGTCCGCTCGAGGACGTAGCGCCGCTCGGCTTCCGCCGGCTCTTCCATCTGGCCAGTCAGGCCCATCTAGCAACCCTTTCGCTGAGTAGAACACAGAGTGCCACACGGAGATCAACGCTGTGCGGTGGGTCTGCGTTCCTCACCTCTCCGGGGAGCGCGCCCGACGGAGGCCCCGGGCACTCCAGGGGGGAGCGCAGTGACGACGATTCTAGCACCGGGAAACCCCGGGGCGGGCCGCGTCGGCGCCGCGGCGGGGGACTCGTGGGATAGGGTGTTGCGTGGTCCGCACGCCTCGACGCGGACCTCCACCGGGACGCCCGCCGCGCGGCGGGGACCCGCTGATTTCCCCGCAAGCGACCGAGTAGAGGTAGTCAATGCTCAAGATCATGCCCATCTACGGCACGCGGCCGGAGGCCATCAAGATGGCCCCGATCGTCAAGGCCCTCGAGGCCTCCGAGGAATTCGAGTGCATCGTGACCGTGACGGGACAGCACCGCGAGATGCTGGACCAGGTCAATGAGCTGTTCGGCATCACTCCGGACCACGATTTGAACATCATCCAGCCACGCCAGACCCTCAACGGCGTCATGACCCGCACGATCGACGGGCTCGACGCGTTGTTCGAGCAGGAGAAGCCCGACGCGGTGATCGTCCAGGGTGACACGACGACTTCCACGGCCGGTGCGATCGCGGCCTTCTACCGGGGCATTCCCGTGGTGCACGTCGAGGCCGGCCTGCGCAGCTTCGACCTGTTCTCCCCGTTCCCCGAGGAGGCCAACCGGAAGATGACCTCGCAGATCTCCAGCCTCCACCTGGCGCCCACGACGACGAGCCGCGACAACCTCCTGCGCGAGGCCGTCACCCCGGAGGACGTCTGCGTGACCGGAAACACGGTCATCGACGCGCTCTTCGACGTCGTCGAGAAGAACGTGCCGTTCAGCGACGCCGCGTTGGAGGAGATCGCCGCCAACGGCCGCCGGCTGGTGCTCGTGACCACCCATCGCCGCGAAAACCAGGGCGAGGCCATGCGCGGCGTCGGCCGCGCCCTGGGCCGGCTCGCCGACTCCTACCCCGATGTCGACTTCGTCCTTCCCGCCCACAAGAACCCCGTGGTGCGCGAGGCCGTGCTCCCGTTCCTGGAGGGCAAGGGCAACGTGACGGTCACGGAGCCGCTCGCCTATGGCGAGTTCACCCGCCTCCTGGCCGCCTCCGACGTCGTGCTGACCGACTCCGGGGGAGTGCAGGAGGAAGCGCCCGGGCTCGGCAAGCCCGTCCTGGTGATGCGCGAGAACACCGAGCGTCCCGAGGCCGTGACCGCCGGGACCGTGAAGCTCATCGGCACCGACGAGGAGCGTGTCGTCGCCGAGGTCTCGACGTTGCTGGACGACACCGCCGCGTACGAGGCCATGGCCAATGCCGTGAACCCGTATGGCGACGGCAAGGCCGCGCAGCGCACCGTGGCCGCCATCGCCCAGCTCCTGGGCGTGGGAAGCCGACTGCCCGATTACGGAGCCTAGCCCGCGCCGGCGCGGCGGCGGCTGAGGCCCGCCGCCGCGCCGGACACCGTCCACCCCCAAGGGAGAATCCATGTCCGAGTTCCTCGTTGCCATTCCCCGGCTCGACCGCTCGTCCTTCGAGGGCCAGCTGGTGCCCCAGCGCAATCAGGACCGGCTGGCACGCATCGCCGAGGGATACTCCCGCTTCCTGGGCCCGGCCTACGGCGACGAGCCGCGGATCAGCTCCACGGCGGGCCAGGGGACCGCCGCTGTCCTGAGCTGGACGCGCACGGGCGAGCCGGAGCGCGTGCGGACGCAGGGCGACCTCTGGACCGTCACCGCCGGAACCGACGCGGGAGCCGAGCTGCTCCAGAGCCTCACGCTGCGGGGCGGACGGCTGCTCTACGAGACGCCCGTGTGGGGCCAGTACGCGACCGTCGTCGGCGAACGCTACCTCGACCGGGTCACCGCGTGGAACACCGTCCCCGCCCTCGAAGCCATCCACTACGCGGTGGCCGACGACTATGTCTTCATCAGCAACCGGCCGCTCCTGGCGGCCCTGGGCCTCGTGTCCGGCGTCCGGTCCGCCGTGCAGCTGGACCTGGGCTACCTCTCCGAATACCTGCACTTCGGCTACTCCATCAGCGGGCTCACCCCGTTCACCGGAGTGCGCACCATCCCGGCGGACCGCGCCCTGGCCGTCCGGGGAGGAGAGCCCCGGCTCGTCGACCTCCCGGCGGGGCTCACGGGATCCCTGGCTTCCCGGCACAGCGTCGAGGAGGGCGCCGAGGCGCTGGCCGATGCGCTCCAATCCGCCATGGACCGCAGCCAGGCCTCGCTCGAGGGCCGCCCGCTCCAATTGCGGATGAGCGGCGGCAAGGATTCCCGCCTGCTGCTCGGCCTGCTGCGGGGCCGGGACATCGAGGTCCGGGCCCTGACCTACGGCCAGGAAATCGACGGCGACGTGCAGCTGGCCCGGACGATGACCGCGATGACGGGGACGCCCCACAGCGTCGAGATCCCGGAGCTGGCGGCCGGGGACGCCCTCGCCGATCAGGTGGGCCGGACCGTCTTCGAATCCGGCGGCCTGCCGCCCTCGGAACCCCATACGTCCCGCTACCGGGGGGCCGATCCGCGCCGCCCCGGAGAGGCGATCATGCTCGGCCAGTGGCCGCTCACCAAGGGCGGCCTGGCCAAGCGCATGCGCTACACGCCCGAGGGCGTCGAGGACCGGGTGCTCAAGCAGGGCGGCGCGTTGTTGAACGCCTCCGCCCGGGCGCCGCACGACGAGATGCTGCGCGGCTGGCTCGCCGACGTGCAGGCGTCCAGCGACCTCGAGAAGCTCTACCTGTTCGCGCGGCAGTTCCGTTCCGGTCGCTACCTGCAGGCGCATGTGGCCCACTACTCGCGCGACGGGCAGCTCGCCTATCCGATCAGCGACGCCCAGGTCGCGGACGTGTGCGACACCCTCAGCATGCTCGAGAAGGTCTCCGAGAAGGCTCTGTTCGGTGCGCTCGGCCGGATCTGGCCCGAGGTCCTCGGGCTCCCGCTGGACCGGTCCACCTGGCGGTTCGAGTCCGGTGGCAAGGACGAGGCGTACTCGGGCGCCCTGTACGAGGCGCGTTCGACGCCGCTGCCGCCCGTCGAGGCTCCCGCGCCGTCCGGACCGCGTCGGCCCTCCGAGTTCTCGACGACGCTCGCGGTGCAGCTGGCCACGGAGATCCTCGGCAGCGACCGCGCCCCGGTTTTCGCCTCGCTCCTGAGCGATGACGTCTTCGAGGCCCTGATCCTGGCAGCGGCCGGCAACCTGGCCGTGCCGGAGGGGATGAACCGGATGGAGATGGTGAAGTACTTCTGGCGCATCTACGCCGCCGACGTGTGGCTATCGCGGGCCTGGCTGGACCTCTGAGCGCCGCCAGCGCGCCAAGCGACGCCGGCGCGCCCCCGCATGGCTACACTGTGGTCAACGCCATGCCCTCGCGCCGATCGGCGCACGAGAAGAACGGACAACCACCCGTGAAGATCGCCGTCATCGCCCTGGGCAAGATCGGGCTCCCGCTCGCGGTGCAGTTCGCTTCCAAGGGACACCACGTGACCGGGGTCGACGTCGATTCCCGCGTTGTCGCGAGCGTCGCAGCCGGGCGCGAGCCGTTCCCGGGCGAGGCGGGACTGGGGCAACGGCTGGCAGACGCCGTGTCCGCCGGCCTGCTGACCGCGACCACCGACTACGCGGAGGCGGTACCGGGCGCCGACGCCGTCGTCGTCGTGGTCCCCCTCTTCGTCGACTCCGAGGCCCGCCCCGACTTCGCCGCGATGGACGGGGCCACTCGGGAGCTCGCCCGGCACCTGACGCCCGGGACCCTGGTCTCCTACGAGACCACCCTGCCCGTGGGAACCACGCGGGGCCGGTGGACGCCGATGCTCGAGGACGGTTCCGGCCTCGAGGCCGGACGTGACTTCCACGTCGCCTTCTCGCCCGAGCGCGTCCTGACCGGGCGGGTCTTCGCGGATCTGCGCAAGTACCCCAAGCTCGTCGGGGGCCTCGACGCGACCGGGGCCGAGCGTGCCGTGGACTTCTACAACCGCGTCCTGGACTTCGACGAACGGCCCGAACTGCCGCGGCCGAACGGCGTCTGGGACCTGGGCAGCGCCGAGGCCGCCGAGCTGGCCAAGCTCGCCGAGACGACCTACCGCGACGTCAACATCGGCCTGGCCAACCAGTTCGCGCGCTTCGCCGCCGCCCAGGGCATCGACGTCCACCAGGTCATCGAGGCGAGCAACTCCCAGCCCTACAGCCACATCCACCGGCCGGGCATTGCCGTGGGCGGACACTGCATCCCCGTCTACCCGCGCCTCTACCTCTGGAACGACCCCGACGCCTCGATCGTCCGCGCCGCCCGGGAGGCCAACGCGCAGATGCCGGCCTACGCCGTCGGACTCCTGGCCGAAGCCCACGGCTCCCTCTCCGGACAGCACGTCGTCGTGCTCGGCGCCGCCTACCGCGGCGGCGTCAAGGAGACCGCGTTCTCCGGCGTCTTCCCGGTCGTCGAGGCGCTCGCCGCCGAGGGCGCCCGCGTGGGCGTCCACGATCCGCTCTACGACGACGACGAACTGCGCGCCCTGGGGTTGGAGCCCTACCACCTGGGCGGGGAGGTCGACGCCGCCATCGTCCAGACCGACCACGCCGGATACCGCGGGCTCACGCCCGGCGAGCTGCCCGGCGTGCGGACCATCGTCGACGGGCGTCGGGTGCTTGACCCCGCGCTCTGGCCCGGCGTGACCGTCCGGAGCATCGGCACCGCGCCGGGCGACGCCTCGTGAGCACCGGCGGATTCTCCGCAGCGCCCGGCGCCGACATCGCCGACGGAGTGGAGATCGGTGCGGGAACCCGGATCTGGCACCTCGCCCAGGTCCGCGAAGGCGCCGTCATCGGCGAGGAGTGCATCATCGGACGGGGGGCCTACATCGGTTCCGGCGTGAGGATGGGCCGACGCTGCAAGGTACAGAACCACGCGCTCGTCTACGAGCCGGCGGTGGTCGGCGACGGCGTGTTCATCGGTCCCGCTGCCGTGCTCACGAACGACACCTTTCCGCGGGCGGTCGCGCCCGACGGGTCGCTGAAGACCGCCGACGACTGGGAGGCCGTCGGCGTGGAACTCGGCGACGGGTGCTCGATCGGCGCCCGGGCCGTCTGCATCGCCCCCGTGAGGATCGGCCGGTGGGCCATGGTCGCCGCCGGAGCGGTCGTCGCCTCCGACGTCCCCGACTTCGCCCTCGTCGCCGGAGTCCCCGCCCGACGCCGGGGCTGGGTCGGTCGCGCCGGCCGGCCCCTGATCCAGGACGGCGCCGTCTTCCGCTGCCCCGACACGGGAGCCGCCTACCGCGAAGTCGACGGCGTCCTCATCGAAGAGAGCCAGGAGGACTAAGGGCCCATGAACCACGACTTCATCCCGGTGGCCAAGCCCGTCATCGGGGACGCCGAACGCACCGCCGTCGACCGCGTGCTCCGGTCCGGCATGATCGCCCAGGGACCGGAGGTCGCGGCGTTCGAGGAGGAGTTCTCCGCCGAACTGCTCGACGGCCGCCCTGCGGTGGCCGTCAACTCCGGGACCTCCGGCCTGCACCTGGGGCTCCTGGCCTCCGGGATCGGACCGGGCGACGAGGTCATCGTCCCGTCGTTCACCTTCGCCGCCACCGCCAACGCCGTGGCCCTGACCGGGGCCACGCCGGTCTTCGCCGACATCGACCCCGCCACCTACTGCCTCGACGCGCATCATGCCGCCTCGCTCGTCACCCAACGCACCCGCGCCATCATGCCCGTGCACCTCTACGGACAGCCGGCGGACATGGACGCGTTGCTCCGCCTCGCCGTTCTGCACGGCCTGGAGATCTTCGAGGATGCGGCCCAGGCCCACGGCGCCTCCTGGCGCGGCCAGCCCGTGGGGACGTTCGGTGCGTGGGGCGTCTTCAGCCTGTACCCGACGAAGAACATGACCAGCGGGGAAGGCGGAATGGTCGGCGTCGCGGACCCGGGGATCCAGCGTCGACTCCGGCTCCTGCGGAACCAGGGGATGGAAGCCCAGTACCGGAACGAACTCGTCGGGTTCAACAACCGGATGACCGATCTGCACGCAGCCATCGGCCGAGTGCAGCTTGAACGCCTCCGGGACTGGACGGCGAGCCGCAGGGCCAACGCCGCCTACCTCGATGCCCACCTCGAGGGCGTGGGAACGCCACGGGTGACCGAGGGCGCCACCCACGTCTACCACCAGTACACGATCCGTTTGGACGGCGCGTCCGCCGGGGACCGGGACCGCTTCGTCGCGGCGCTCAAGGAGGAGCACGGCGTCGGCTCGGGGGTGTACTACCCGGTTCCGACGCACCAGCTGCCCTCCTTCCGGGTCTCCGCCGAGCTGCCTCACACGGCCGCGGCCGCGGCCCAGGTCCTGTCCCTCCCGGTCCACCCGTCCCTGGACGATGGCGACCTTGAACGCATCGCCGGGGCCGTCAACACCGTCGCACGGGCCGGCGCATGACGCCCCTGAGGGTCGGGCTCGTCGGGCTCGGCATGATGGGCCGACACCACGCCCGGGTCCTCCGCGCCCTGGACGGCGTCGAACTCGTCGCCGTCGCCGACGCCACCGGCGACGTCCACCAGGCGGCCCCGGGCGTCCCGCTCCATCCGGACGTCGAGGGCCTGATCGCCCACGGCATCGACGCGGCGGTCTGCGCCGTGCCGACGGGCCTGCACGAACAGGTCGGACTTCGCCTCGCGGAGGCCGGGGTGCACACGCTCTTCGAGAAGCCCGTGGCCGCCGGCGTCGACGAAGGGCGCCGGCTCAGGACCGCGTTCGAGCAGGCGGGACTTGTCGGCGCCGTCGGCCACATCGAACGCTTCAACCCCGCGGTTCAGGAGCTCAAGCGCCAGCTGGCGGCCGGAGAAATCGGCCGCGTCGTCCAAATCGCCACCCGCCGCCAGGGCCCCTTCCCGGGCCGGATCGCGGACGTCGGCGTCGTCAAGGACCTGGGAACACACGACATCGACCTGACGGCCTGGCTGGGTGGCTCACCGTACGCCTGGGTCGCCGGGCACACGGCCCGCGCCACCGGACGCAGTCACGAGGACCTGATGGCGGCCACGGGTGCGCTCGCCGACAAGACGGCCGTCAACCACGTCGTCAACTGGCTATCGCCCTTCAAGGAGCGCATCGTCGTCGTCACGGGGGAGGGAGGGACACTGGTCGCCGATACCGTCGCGACGGACCTGACCCTGCATGAGAACGGGGTGGTCAAGACCGAGTGGGACGCAATCGCGATCTCCCGCGGGGTCAGCGAGGGCCGGGTCATCCGGCTGGCCTTCCCCAAGGCCGAGCCGCTCAGGATCGAACTCGAGGCCTTCGTCCGCGCCGTGAACGGCGACGCGACCGGCATCGTCGGCCTGGGCGAGGGCGTCGCCACGCTGGCCGTTGCGGAGGCCGTCCTCCGTTCCGCGGAGACCCGCCGCGTCGTCGAGATCGCCACGGAGGGAACCGGCGCATGAACCCCACACCGAACGGCGCGTTGCGCACGACCGTGTCCCGCCTTCTGCCGCGCCGGCTCAAGAGCGGACTGCGACGCCGGCTCCTGCGGTTCCTGGATGCCGTCCCCGCGTCCGCGCTGCCCCCGGCGGGCGCCGTGCCGACCGGGCCACGTCAGGTGCCGGGGCCCGCGGCCGCCGATCTGGTCGATCCCGCACTCGTCGGCGCGAGCTACACGAACGACGAGGTGATCACCTTCCTGGCCCTCGAGAACGCCTACCTCAAGGGGCAGCGCTCGGCGGCCCTTCGGGAGGCGGGTCGGCAGGCCTGGGATGCGCGGGCGATCGAGGACGACGAGGACGGAGCGCACGCCGCCGAGCTGGCCGCAGAATACGTCCGGGGCCAAAGGGAGGACGACGCGCGGGAACGCCATCTCGTGGTCAGCAACGCCTATCCGGACGTCGGGAACGAGTACGGCAACGGGTTCGTCCACCGCCGCGTCAAGCACTACCAGTCCGTGGGCGCCGCCGTCGACGTGGTCATCATCGGTCCCGCGCTGGAGCAGAGGATCTACGCCTACGACGGCGTGCGGGTGCTCTCCGGCAAGGGCCCCGAGCTCGGGGCCGTCCTCGCGGCCACGGAGTACGCGGGAGTGAGCGTCCACTTCCTCAACGCCCAGATGTGGTCCTGGCTCGTTCCGGCGCTTCCTCGGCTCAAGCTGCACGTCTTCCTCCACGGCTATGAGTGCTGCCACTGGATCAGGCGCATCTTCAACATCGCGCCGGCACGCCATTTCGACCGCCACATCCAGCGCACCCTGGAACTCCAACGATTCTGGCAGGACGTCGTCGCCCACCCCCACGGCCCGGCCAACTACGTGTTCGTCTCCGAATGGCTGCGGCGCGCGGCCTCAGACGACATGGAGGTCGCCTTCCCGGCGGCGAAGTCCCATGTGCTGCACAACGTCGTCGACACGCGACTGTTCTCCTACGTTCCGAAGCCGCCCGAGCAGCGCTTCAGGCTGCTCTGGGTCCGTAGCGCGGCCAACCGGAACTACGGCAGCGACATCGCGGTGCAGTGCCTGCGGGAGCTCTCACGCTCACCTCACTGGGAGCGGACGAGCGTCACCGTGATCGGCGATGGACGCTACTTCGACGAATTCTTCGACGCCTTCGGGGACGACCCCCGCGTGGACATCCAGCGCCGCTTCGCCTCCCAGGAGGAGATCGCGGCCCTGCACAAGGACCACGGGATCCTTCTGGTCCCCACGCGCCTCGACTCCCAAGGCGTCTCCCGGGACGAGGGAATGGCCTCGGGGCTCGTGCCGGCGACCAACCTCGTTGCCGCCGTCCCCGAGTTCGTCGACGGCGATTGCGCCGTGCTGGCGCCGGCCGAGGACGGGACGGCGCTTGCGGTCGGCATCGTGGGCCTCATGGACGATCCCGGGCTGTTCCAGAGGATGTCCGAGGCCGCCTACCGACGGGCATCGGCCCAATCCGGGCAGGCGGCGTCGGTCGAGCGGGAACTGGAGCTCATGGGCATGGCCCCGTCGAAGACCGGAGGGCGGACGTGAAGTTCCTGATCTTCATCGACGAGCCCGGACCGGCCGACGGAATGGTGGTCGGCTCGCTGATTCGCGAGGGGCACACGGTGCATGCCTTCAACACCGGCGGATGGTGGATGGCCGGCGGTTCGCCCGCCCCCACCTGGCTGCAGAACCCGAGGCTCGGCGCGTCCCATCTGGCCACCGCGTACTTCACCCGGTTCATGGAGGCGGAAGGCATCGACCTGGTGCTGAGCTCCGGCGCCTCGGCCGGGGCCTTCGCGGCCACCCACATCGAGCGGACGTTCCTGCCGCTCGTGTGGAGGCGCGAGCTCGACTTCTCTGCCAGCTCCGGCCCGCGGGCGGCGGCCCTGAACCGGCTGCTGGCCGCGGCGGACCGTTTGCTGCTGGAAGACGAGTGGGAGATGGACAAGGCGTGCATCAAGGGCTCCCGCGCGGCCCATCTGTTGATGCCCTACCCCGTCTTGCCCGACGTCCCCGTCCTTGATCGGGGGGCCGAGCGGGCACGGGTCGCCCTGATCCACCCGGATGACATGGATGCGGAGCGGCTCGAGGTCGTGACCAGCGCGCTCGGCCGGATCGTGGGGAATCAGGGAGCCGAGACGACGTCCCTGGGCATGTCGGCACTTTACGGGCGCCGCAGCCTCGAGGGCCGACGGGACCTGCAACGCACCCTGAAGTCCCGGCTGGCCGGGGCCACGCACGTCGTCCTCGTGGGCAGTTCTCCACACACCGGGGCCGTCCTGGCGGCGCTGCGGCACGACTGGGACCGGGTCTTCGCGGAGAACACGATCTCGATGGAGTACGTGGGGCGGGCGACGGGTTTCGCGCAGCGGGCCCGCGGTACGGCCCTTCTGGGACTCGTGAACGACTCGCTCGCGGCCTTCGGGCAGGACGCCGGCGACGCCGTGAACGGCCAGCGGCCGGACGCTGCCACGGACGAGCAGGCCGCAGTCCCGGCCGGCCAGGGCTTCGGGGAGCGGCTGCTCCACGCCGCCGGCCGCCAGGTGGTGCCGGGCTACGAGGAACTGGCCGGGCTTCAGGACGATGGCCCCGTCAACGTGTACTTCGCGGCCGCCCCCCTGCAGGACCGCTCCAACGGTGCCCGGCCGCAGCGCATCCGCAACATGGCCGCGGCCATGGAAGCGGAGGGGCCAACGGTCCGCCTGCTCTCCGACCCCGGGCAGTTCCGCCGGCGCGTGGGCGCCCTCCGTGCCGCCTTCGCCGCCGGCCGGCCCGCCGGACTGTTCTACGGCGAGAACTCGACGTCCCCCATCCCGCATGACGAGGTCATGCGGGAACTGGGCGGATTCCTTCCCGAGTTCCGAGCCGCCGGCGGCCGCTCGCTGTGGTTCGTCCGGGACCTGCATTGGCTCGACGACGAGCTCGGCATGGACGGCGCCGGCGCCGGCGAGGCCGGGAACCTGCGCGAGCGGGGCCTTCGAGAGCTCGGACACGTCGGTGGTCAGGCCGACCTGCTGGCCGCACCCAGCACCGCGTCGATGCGGGGATTCCTGGGCCTGCTGCAGGGACACCCGCACCCGGACGTTCCCTGGATCCCCCTGCCCCCGGCCGTGGCCCGGGAGAACGTCGTCGACGCCGCCGCCATCGCCCCGAGCGGTCCGGGCGTCACCTTGCTCTACGCGGGCGGGATCGGCACGCTCTATTCGATGCCCGGCTACCTGTCGGCCCTGGCGCTCCTGCCGCGCGAGGGGTACGTCTTCGATTTCCTCGTCCGCAGGGACGAGGCGCCGGCGCTCGCCGCCGCGCTCGGGCACGCGGGACTCACCGACGATCCCCGGGTGCGTGTCCTCCACGGGGACCTCGAGTTCTACCTGCCCGAGACGGAGCGCTGTCTCGGCGTCGTCCTGCTCGAGAGCAGCTATGCCTCCTTCAGCTTTCCGTACAAGACCATGAGCATGATCGAACGGGGGTTCCCGATCCTGACCTACCGGGACTCCGCCATCGCCCCGTTCGTGGAGGAGAACGGCATCGGGACCGCGTGCGGGCGGGAAGCGGAGGAGATCGCCGAGGCCGTGGTTGGACTCTCCGAGCGGCAGGACGTCGACTTCGACGCGGTGCGTGGGGCGCACTCGTGGAGAGCGCGCCTCGCCGAAGCCGCCCGGGCGCTTCGACCGGGCGACGCCTAGTCGTTCCGGGCCAGCACCGCGTCGCTGAGCGCCGGCCAGGCCTCGGCCGCCCACGGACCGAAGTCACGATCGGCCAGCGCCACGCACGCGAGCCCGGCCGCGGGGTCGACCCAGAGGAAGGTCCCCGACTGGCCGAAGTGGCCGAACGTGGCGGGAGAGTTCCGCGAGCCCGTCCAGTGCGGCGTCTTCTCCGCCTTGAGCTCGAAGCCGAGGCCCCAGTCGTTCCGGGCCTGCCGGCCGAAGCCCGGCAGGACGCCGGCCGTCCCCGGGTACTGCACGCTCGTGGCCTCCGCCAGCGTCTGCGGCGCCACGAGCGTGGGGGACTGGAGCTCGGCGGCGAAGCGCAGCAGGTCATCCACCGTCGAGACGCCGTCGGCGGCCGCGGAACCCCGGAGGGCGGAGGACGCCATCCCGAGCGGCTCGAACACGGCCTCGGCCAGGTACTGCGCGAATCCGATCCCGGTGGCCTCCTCGACGGCGGCGGCGAGGGCGTCGAAGCCCGTGTTGGAGTACAGCCGCCGGGCGCCGGGGGCGAAGCGGACGGTCTCGGAGGCGAAGTCGTAGCCGCCCGTGTGGGCCATCAGGTGCCGCACGCTCGCCCCCTCGGGACCGGCCGGCGTCGCGTACTCGAGAGCGCCCTCCTCGACTGCCACGAGCACGGCGTAGGAGCTCAGGAGCTTGGTGACGGAGGCCAGCCGGAACGGCTCGGTGGTGGGCCCGCGGCGGGCCAGGACGGTCCCGTCCGCGGCGACGACGCCGGCCGCGGCGTGGTCGACGGGCCAGCCGTCGATGAGGTTCAGCGCGTCCATGTCTTCCCTTCGTAGTGGCGGGCCAGGCGGGCGTAGCCCTCCTCGATGCCGATCCGCGGCGTCCAGTCCAGGACCTCGCGCGTCGTGCGCTGGTCGAACCAGTGCGCCGTGGAGAGCTGTTCCGCGAGGAAGCGCGTCATCGGCGGCTCGTCGCGCACCCAGCCCCGGGATCCCGCCGCATCCCAGACGCGTTCGATGACGGAGCCCGCGCCGCGGGCGAGCCAGCCGGGCACGCTGCGCACGGGCACGGGAACACCGCCGGCCCGGCAGATCTCGGCGATGAGCTCGCCGACCGGACGGGGCTCCCCGTTGGTCAGGACGAGGGCACGCCCGTGGGCGGCGTCCAGGCGGTCGAGGCAGCGCACGATCCCGTCGACCGCGTTGTCCAGGTAGCTCGTGTCGATGAGCGCCCGCCCGCCGTCCAGCAGCGGCAACCGGCCCGCCGCGGCCCGGGCGAGGACCCGCTCCACGAGCTGGGTGTCGCCGGGTCCCCAGACGATGTGCGGCCGGATCGCCGCGACGCGGAAGCCGCCGGAATCGGCGGCCAGGGCCAGTTGCTCGGCGGCGGCCTTGGAGCGTGCGTAGTTCCCCCGGGCCCGTTCCGGATCCGCCGGTCCGGCCCCGCCGCCGGCGATGGAGTGCCCCGCATGGGCGACCGAGGGCGAGGAGACGAACACCATGCCCGAGGCACCCGCGTCGCGGGCCGCGGCCAGGAGCGTGCGCGTGCCCTCGATGTTGATCCGCCGGTATTCGTCCCACGGCCCGGAGACGGAGACCCTGGCCGCGAGGTGGACGACGGCCTCCTGCCCGGAGACCGCCCGGGCGACGGCGCGCGGGTCCTCGAGCGATCCGAGGACCTCGGCGGGGCCGTCGAGTCCCGCCGGCCGGCGCTGGAACACCGTGACGTCGTCGCCCCGGTCGGCAAGGACGCGCGCCACCGAGCCTCCGAGCAGCCCGCTGGCTCCGGTGACGAGGACCCTCACGGCGTGCCGATCCCGCCGCCGCCGAGGGCCTTCCCGCTCCACGCGGCGAGCGCCGTGCGGTCGATCTTGGAGTTGTGGCGGATGTCGGTCGGCAGCGAGGGCACGGCGAGCACGGCGGCAAGCTCGAGCCCGGTACCGTTCGCGACCGCGGCGCGGACGCTGCGGGTGAGGTCACCCGGCGCCAATCCAGGCCGGGGGGCGGGCGGCGTCGTCTCGACGACGGCGACGGGCACCTGGGCGCCCGCCGGTCCCACCCCGACGACGGCGGCGCGAGCCACCTCCGGCACCGCTTCCGCGTGCTGCTCGGCGGCGACGGGGGTCCGGACCCCGGAGGCGGTCGTGAGGACGTGTCCGAGGCGTCCCTCGATCCAGAGCCGTCCCTCGGCGTCGAGGTGCCCGACGTCGCCCGTGCGGTGCCAGCCCGGCAGGGACGAGGCGGCCCGCTCGGTGTGCCAGAGCCGGTCGTAGCGCTCCTTGACGTGCGGGGCCGCGACGAGGACCTCGCCCGTGGTCCCGGGAACGGTGGTTGATTCCCCGGTGGCGCGCCCGGCGTCGTCGAGTCCCGCGACCGCGACCGCGACGCCGGGGAGGGGCCGGCCGACGCAGACGCCGTTGCCCTGGCCGGCGGCCCGGATGCCGGCGAGGTCGATGTCGGTGACGGGCAGGGCCTCCGTCATGCCGTACGGCGTGTGGAGCGCCGCCGCGGGCACAAGCGGCTGCAGCCGCGCCAGGAGCGGCTCGGGGATCGGGGCCCCGGCGGAGAGGAGCAGGCGGACCCGGCCGAGCGCCTCCCGGCCGGCCGCGTCGAGGCCGTCGGCGGTGGCCTGGACATTGGCCAGCGCGGCGGGAGAGGCGAAGACGATCGTCGCGTCGATGGCCGCGGCGGCCTCGGCCAGGGCCGAGGCCGTGAGGGTACGCGGAGCGGTGACGTCCATGTCGGGGGTCACCGACGTGGCCCCCAGCGCGGGGCCGAGGAGGGCGAAGGGGGCGAAGCCGGCGACGAGTCCCTCGCCCTCGCGGATCCCGTAGCCGTCCTTGAGCGTGTCCCGCATGGCGGCGAGCCGGCGGTGCGTGTAGACGACGCCCTTGGCCGGTCCCGTGGAGCCCGAGGTGAACAGCACGGCCGCGTCCGCGTCCGGGGCGGGAACGTCGAAGTCGAGTCTGCCGCTGGCGGACTCCTCCCGCGCTCCGGACTCGAGGAGCTCACCGAGCGTGTGCTCGATCCCGAGCAGGCGGCGCTTGGCGGACGAAGGGCTCCCGAGCCCGATCCGGCGGCCGGGCCAGCCGAGGGCCCGTGCGCCGGCCAGGGCGCGGTCGATGCCGACGAGGTAGGCGGGGCCGGCACCCGTGATCGCGCGGCCGAGGCCCCGTGTCCCCAGGCCCGCGTCGGCCACGACGATGACGGCGCCGAGCCTCAGGCAGGCGTAGATGAGGCTCGTCAGCTCGATCCCGGGCGGGACGAGGAGGCTGACGCGGTCGCCGGGCCGGACGCCGGCGGCGCGCAGTCCAGCGGCTAGATGGTCCACGCGGCGGACCAGGCCGGCCCAGTCGAGGGACACGGGGCCCTCGGGAGTCATGTCGACGACGGCGGTGCCCGCCTCCGAGCGCCGGGCGTCGAGCTCCGCGGTCATCGGGACGTAGTCCGGGACGACGCCGGGGCCCCCCGGTGCCGCGGGAGCCGGGGCGGAGACCGCCAGCCACTCGAACACGGGCGTGCCGAGGTCCCGGTCCTCGATCAGCAGGTGGCCGGCGCCCTCGAAGCGGTGGACGTCGGCGTGCGGGAGGCGGTCCATGAGGTCGCGGAGGTAGCGGTCGGAAAAGACCGGGTCGCGGGGGCCCCAGAGGAGCAGGGCCGGCACGTCGAGCGAGCGCACGCCCCCGGCGATCTCCTCGAGGGCCGCCCAGCTGGGATGGCCCGGCGCCGCCGGGATGTCGGAGACGAAACGTCCGACCCCCTCGCGGCGTGCCGCCGTGCGGTAGGGGGCCAGGTAGGCGCGCCGAACCGCCGGTTCGAGCCGCGGGCTGGCCAGGGCATGGGTGACGTCGAGGAACGCGGTGCTCGTTGTGGTGCCCCAGCGGTGCAGCGCCGGATGCAGGGCGGGACGGAGGACCGCCGGCACGTCGTAGCCCGCCGGGTGCACGGCCGTGTTGGTCAGGACGACGCCGGCCAGCTGCTCCCGGTGGCGCAGGGCCCAACCGAGCGAGACGAGGCCGCCCCAGTCGTGCCCGGCGGTGACGACGGGCCCCTCGAGTCCCAGCGCGGCGGTGAGGTCGGAGAGGTCGGCGACGCGGTCGGCCAGGCGCCGGAAGGCCCCGGTGCGCTCGGAGAACCCCATGTCGAGCTGGTCGACGGCCACGACGCGCCAGGGCCGGGCGGCGTCGGTGCCGGCGGCGAGGAGGGAACGCCACAGGTAGGACCACGTGGGATTGCCGTGGACGCACAAGAGCGTGCCGGCAGGCTCGACGCCCCGTGCGCGCAGTTGCTCGAGGTTATCGAGCACGTGCCAGCGGTGCGAGCGCCCGCCCGCCGGGCCGCCGGAAGCCGCCGCGGTGGAGGGGACCTCGACGATCCGGGACCAGGCCGGATCGACGCCGGGCCAGGGGCCGGCCGTGGGCGCTGCTACCACGCGAGCTCCATCATGGCCGTGTTGAGGCCGGAGCCGACGCCCATGCACAGCACGCGGTCGCCGGGGTTCAGCGTGCCCGCCTCCTGGGCGAGGGTCATCGGGAGCGAGGCCGGGCCGACGTTGCCCCACTTGGGGAACGTGATCGGCACGCGCTCGCGGACGAGGTCCACGGCCTTGATGATGGCGTTGGTGTAGGAATTGGAGACCTGGTGCGTGACGTAGCGGTCCATGCCGCGCCAATCCCAGCCCGTCGAGTGCGCCTCGTTCCACGCGTCCACGACGAGCTCGAGGCCGTTGTCCAGGAGCCCCTTGGTGTCCGTGTGCATGCCGTCGGGACCGCCCACGCACAGCTCGTGGTGCTGCGTTCCGGCGCGCGAGACGCCGCCGAGGATGCGGTGTGATCCGGGATGGTCGTCCGCCGGGCCGATCACCGCGGCGGCCGCCCCGGAACCGAGGGTCAGGGTCGCGAACTCGCGCAGGTAGTCCTCGCGCGTGGAATCATTCCGGTTGAGGCGGTCGAACGTCGGTTCCTGGGCGATCCGCGAGTCCTCGCCGGCGACGATGAGGGCGTAGCCGATCTGACCGGAGTCGATCATGTTCGCGGCGAGCGTCATGCCGTTGACGAAGCCCAGGCACGCGTTGGCCAGGTCGAAGTTGAGGGCGGAGGAGGGGAGCCCGAGGCCGTTGTGGATCTTCACGGCCACGGAGGGTTCGAGGTTCCGCCGCGTCACCGAGGTGTTGATCAGCAGCCCGACCTGGGAGGCCTCCACCCCGGCCTCGGCGAGGGCCTTGGCGCCCGCCTCGGTCGCCGCGTCGTCGAAGCCGGTCCCCGCGGGCCACCAGCGGCGCTCGCTCACGCCCGCGACCCGCTCGAGCAGGCGCTTGGACAGGCGGAGGCGCTTCAGGCTGGGTTCGAGCCGACGGTCGAACTCCGCGGACGTGACCACCACCGGCGCCTCGACGCTGGTGACGGACAGGATCGCCGCGTTCTGGTGCCGGAACGTCGCATTTCCGCTCAATCTCTACCTTCGTCCAGTCGATTCATCCGGAGCGCTAGCTGCGCCCCGCCGTCTTTCACCACGCCTCAACCCTTAACTATGCACGTCCGACGCGCCTGCCCGCACATTCCCCGGCAGGCATGTTCACGGCACGGCGCGCCACCCCGCCCGGCGTCCACGGCAGTAGATTAGGGGGAACACCCGTCAGCATCGCCCCGATGCGTCCCCGAGTCCCGAGAGCGAACCGTGCACCTGAAGTCCCTGACCGTCCGAGGATTCAAGTCCTTCGCGTCGGCCACCACGTTCGAGTTCGAGCCCGGCGTGACGGCCGTCGTCGGACCGAACGGCTCGGGCAAGTCCAATGTCGTGGACGCGCTCGCCTGGGTCATGGGGGAGCAGGGCGCCAAGACCCTGCGCGGGGGCAAGATGGAGGACGTGATCTTCGCGGGCACCTCCGGGCGCGCCCCGCTGGGCCGGGCCCACGTGTCCCTCACCATCGACAACGCGGACGGCGCGCTGCCGATCGACTACTCCGAGGTGACGATCTCCCGCACGCTCTTCCGCTCGGGGGGATCCGAGTACGCCATCAACGGGGAGTCGTGCCGCCTGCTCGACATCCAGGAGCTGCTCTCCGATTCGGGCCTCGGCCGCGAGATGCACGTGATCGTCGGCCAGGGTCAGCTCGACCGGGTGCTCCACGCCACCGCCGAGGACCGGCGCGGCTTCGTGGAGGAGGCGGCCGGCATCCTCAAGCACCGCCGCCGCAAGGAGAAGACGGTCCGGAAGCTCGAGGCGATGCAGGCGAACCTCGCCCGGCTCCAGGACCTCACGGGCGAGCTGCGCCGCCAGCTGACGCCCCTCGGACGCCAGGCGGAGGTCGCCCGGCGGGCCCAGGGCATCCAGTTCGACGTCCGCGACGCCCGCGCGCGCCTCCTCGCAGACGACCTCGTCACGCTCCGCACGGCCCTCGAACAGGAGGTCGCCGACGAGCAGGCCCTCAAACAGCGCCAGGAGGAGGTCGGCCGCGCGCTGGAGGGGGCGCGGCACCGGCTGGCCTCGCTCGAGCTCGAGGCCGCCCGCGCCGTCCCGGCGGGCAACGCGGCCCGCGACACCTACTACGGCCTCGGCTCCGTCCGCGAGCGCTACCGATCGCTCGCCGCGCTCGCCGCCGAAAGGGCCCGCCTGCTCGGCACCGCGGACCAGCAGCCGGCCGACGGCGCGCGCGACCCGGACCGGCTTGAAGAGCAGGCGGAGCGCCTCGGTTCGGAGCTCCGGCAGGCCCGGGACGACGCCGCCCGTCGCGCCGAGGCGCTGGCTGCCGCGGAGTCCGCGCGCGCTGCCGCCGAGGCGGCCGCGGCCGAAGAGGACAAGGCGCTCACGGCCCTGCTGCGCGCCGTCGCCGACCGCCGCGAGGGCCTCGCCCGGCTTGCGGGACAGGTCGGCGCCGCCCGGAGCCGTGCCGAGGCCGCCGAGGGCGAGCTCGGGCGTCTCCGGACGGCGCGCGAGGAGGCCGCGGCGCGGAGCCGCTCGGCCCAGGAGGAGTACACGCTGCTGGAGCAGCAGGCCGCGGGCGTCGAGGAGGGCGAAGAGGGCCTGGACCAGGCCTACGAGGACGCCGCCGGCAGGCTCGATGCCGCCGAGGCCGGGCTCGAGCGCCTGAACCGCCTCGACGCCGAGCAGCAGGCCGCCCGCGGCGCGCTCGCGGCACGGCTGGAGGCGCTGCGGCAGTCCCTGCACCGGCGGGACGCGAGCCGGGACCTCGAGGGCGCCGAGGGCGTCCTGGGCCGGGTCGCCGAGTCGCTCGGCGTCGAGAAGGGCTGGGAGGCCGCCGTCGCCGCGGCCCTCGGCCCGCTGGCCGAGGGACTCGCCGTCGCCGGGCTGGGCCGGGCCGCGGAGCTGCTCGCCACCCTCAAGCAGGACGACGCCGGACGGGCGAGCCTCCTCGTCGCCCCGGCCGGGGAGGGAACCGGCCCGGGCATGGACCCCGGGGCAGGGGAGGCGCCGGCCGACGCCGCGACCGCCACGGGGGGCGCGGTCGGAACGCCGCCCGGTCCGCCAGCCCCCGGGAGGGGAGCCGCGGGGCTCGTGGAGGCACCGGCGTCGTACGGGAACGCGGTCCGGCGGCTCCTCGGCCGCACGGCGTTCGTCGAGACATCGGCCGATGCGGTGGCGGTCCTGGCCGCGGATCCGGGCTGGACCGCCGTGACCCGGGACGGTGACGTCTATACCGCGGCGAGCGCGGCGGGCGGCACGCCGAACGCGCCCTCGACGATCGAGCAGCAGGCTGCGATCGACGAGACCGAGGCACGCCTGGGCGAGGTGGAACGCGATGCCGAGCGCCTGCGCTTCGAGAAGGCCCGCGCCGCCGCCGCGCGGGACGCGGCGGCCGAGGCGGCCGACGCCGCGCTGGAACGGCTGCACGAATCCGACGCCCGGATCTCGGCCGTTGCCGAGCGCCTGGGCCGGCTGGGCTCGGAGCTGCGGCAGTCCACGGCCGAGCAGGAGCGCCTCGCGGGCCAGGCCGCGGCGGCCGAGGAGCAGCTCGCCCGCGAGCTCGCGGCACTGAAGGAGGCGGGCGAGCGGCTCGACGCCGCGAACAACGCCCCCGCCGAGGCCGATCCCTCGAGCGGGCGGCGCGACGCGCTCATGGCCGGGGCCGCGACGGCACGGTCGGCCGAGCTCGAGGCACGGCTCGCCCTGCGGGCCGCCCAGGAACAGGAGAAGGCGCTCGGGGGCCGGATCGAGTCACTCCGGCGGGCCGCGGCCACCGAGCGCGCCGCGCGCGAGGCCGCGCGGCGCCGTGCCGAGCGGCGCGAGCGGCAGGCCGCAGCCGCCCGGGCGGTCGAAGACGGCGCCGCGCGAGTGGGCGCCTGGCTCGAGGCCTCCCTGCGCGGCGCGGCCGCCGCCCGGGACGCCGCCGACGAGGAGCGGCGCAGCATCGAGGAGCAGCTGGCCTCCGCGCGCGCGGAATCCGCGGAGCTCACCGCGGAGCTCGCGCGGCTGACCGATTCCGTGCACCGCGACGAGCTCGCGCGCACGCAGCAGCGCCTGCGCATCGAGGCCCTCGAGAACCGCGCCGTCGAGGAACTCGGCCTGACCGCCGACCACCTCGTCGCCGGCTACGGGCCCGACGTCCCGGTGCCCGTGCCCGAGGAGGGCGCGGACAAGTGGGCGGCGCTGCGGCAGGAGGTCGACGACGAGGGCCGGCCCGTGGCGGCCGGCGTGCCGTTCGACCGCGCTGAGCAGGAGAAGCGGCTGCGGAAGGCCGAGCGCGAGCTCGCCTCGCTGGGCAAGGTGAATCCGCTCGCGCTCGAGGAGTTCGCGGCGCTCGAGGAGCGGCACAAGTTCCTCTCCGGACAGCTCGAGGACCTCAAGTCCAGCCGCAAGGACCTCCTGGACATCATCCGCGACGTCGACGAGCGGGTCGAGCAGGTCTTCACCGAGGCCTTCGCCGACACCGCCGTGCAGTTCGAGCGGGTGTTCGCCCGCCTGTTCCCGGGCGGCGAGGGCCGGCTCGTGCTGACCGACCCGGAGGACATGCTGAACACCGGCATCGAGGTCGAGGCCCGGCCGGCGGGGAAGAAGATCAAGCGCCTTTCGCTGCTCTCCGGCGGTGAGCGCTCCCTGACCGCGGTGGCCCTCCTCGTGGCGATCTTCAAGGCCCGGCCGTCGCCGTTCTACGTCATGGACGAGGTCGAGGCCGCGCTCGACGACACCAACCTGGGGCGGCTCATCACGATCTTCGAGGAGCTGCGCGAGTCGAGCCAGCTGATCGTCATCACGCACCAGAAGCGGACCATGCAGGTCGCCGACGCGCTCTACGGGGTCTCGATGCGCGGCGACGGCGTGTCGATGGTGATCAGCCAGCGGCTGGAGCGCTCCGGCTAGGCGGGACGCCGAGCCAGGTGGCCGTGCCGAGCAGCCCGACGAGCCCCGTGGCGGCGAAGGCCCAGCCGTAGCCGTAGGCGTCGGCGAGGAGGCCCGCGGCAACCGGTCCGGCAATGGCGCCGAGATCCGTGGCCATCTGGAAGCCGGCCAGCGCCTGGCCACCCTGGTGGTCCTGCCCCACGACGTCGGCGACGGCCGCCTGCTGGGCCGGGTTCATCAGACCGGTCCCGGCTCCGGCCAGCACGGAGAGGGCGATGAACAGGGGGACGGTGTCCGCGAACCCGAACAAGAGGGTCGCGATTGATGCCGTGGCCAGGCCCGCCAGGACGGGGCCGCGCCGGCCCCAGGTATCCGCCAGCCGGCCGCCGAGCCCGAGCGTCGCGGCGTTCCCCGCGGCGAAGAGGGCCAGCGAGATCCCCGCGATCGCCACGCCGTTGCTGAAGGTCTGCACGGCGAACAAGGGCACGAGGGCGACGCGGACGCCGAAGGTCGACCACCCGTTGGCGAAGCCGGAGGCGAGGCACGCGCGGTAGACGGGCGAGGCGAGGGCGGCCCGGAAGCCGAGCTTCGGCCTCAGGTCCGTGGTCCGCGCCCGGCGCCGCCCGCCGACGCCCAGGAGCGAGAAGTAGACGATCGCCGCCGCGACCACGAGCGCTCCGCCGTAGATGAAGAAGGGCAGGCGGTAGCCGAAGCCCGCGACGAGGCCGCCGAGGACGGGGCCCGCGATGTTCCCGGTCAGGAACGCGGTGGCGTAGTAGCCGGAGATCCGTCCGCGGATCTGCGGCGGGGCGAGCCGCGTGATGAGCGCCATGGCGGAGACCGTGAACATCGTCGACCCGATCCCGCCCAGGGCGCGGAAGAAGAGGAGCTGGACATAACCGTCCGCGACGGCGCACAAGAGCGTCGACACCGCGACCACGAGGACGCCCCCGACGTAGACCACGGGTTCGCCGAGCCGGTCCGTCATCCGGCCGCTGGCCGGCGCGAAGGCCAGCCGCGTCACCGCGAACACGGACACGATGAAGCCCGCCGCCACGATGCCGACGTCGAAGCTGCGGGCGAACTGCGGCAGGACCGGGGCGATCAGCCCGAAGCCGATGGCGATCACGAACGCCGCGCAGATGAGGACCTTGATCTCGCCGGGAACGCGCGGCAGCGTCCCGGCGGCGGTGGGGGAGTCAGCCATGGCACCCCGAGTCTATCCGTGGCCACGGGGGCGCGGCGCCGCCGTCGTCGCGGCCCACACGGCACCGTGGCACGTGGTCGCTAAGCTAGGGGCGTGCCTATCGATCCGCTGCTCATTGCCCTTGTCGTCGCCCTGGTCCTGTTCCTGGGCGTCGGCGCCTTCTTCCTGTTCCGCGGGCGCAAGACGCCCCCCGGGACCTACACGACCACGCGCGATCCGGACGACGCCCCGCCCGGCGGAACGCTCGTCGAGGAGCGCCCGGGGACCGCCCCCGCCCAGGAGGCCCCCACGGGCGCGGCCCCCGGCGGGGAAGCCCCCGGCGACGTCGCGGACGAGGGCGCCGGCACCGTCGTCGTCCCGGTCGAGACCCCGGCACCGGTCCTCGGGCGCCTCGCCCGGCTCCGCTCGCGGCTCGTCAAGTCGAACAACGCTCTCGGCAAGGGCCTGCTCGCCCTGTTGTCCCAGGACAGGATCGACGAGGACGTCTGGGACGAGATCGAGGAGACGCTGCTGTTGGCGGATCTCGGAACCGAGCCCACGATGGAGCTCGTCGACGCGCTGCGCGAGCGCGTCAAGGTCGAGGGGCACCGCGATCCCGAGGCCGTGCGGGCGCTGCTGCGCGGGGAACTCGTGAAGCTCGTCGATCCCGGGATGGACCGCGCGCTCGTGGATACGCGCCAGGGCGAGCGGCCCAGCATCGTCCTGGTCGTCGGGGTCAACGGCGTCGGCAAGACCACGACGATCGGCAAGATCGCCCGCGTGCTCGTCGCCCAGGACAAGGACGTGCTGCTCGGCGCCGCGGACACGTTCCGTGCGGCGGCCGCCGAACAGCTCGCGACGTGGGGCGCCCGCGTCGGTGTGCCCACCGTGAAGTCCGACGTCGACGGCGCGGACCCCGCGTCCGTGGCCTTCGAGGCGGTCAAGGCCGGCATCGAGCAGGAGGTCGACGTCGTCATGGTCGACACCGCCGGGCGCCTGCAGAACAAGGTCGGGCTCATGGACGAGCTCGGGAAGATCAAGCGCGTCATCGAGAAGCAGGCGCAGGTCGATGAGGTCCTGCTCGTCCTCGACGCGACGACGGGCCAGAACGGGCTGAACCAGGCCCGCGTGTTCTCGGAGGTCGTCAAGGTCACGGGCATCGTCCTGACCAAGCTCGACGGCACCGCCAAGGGCGGCATCGTCGTGGCCATCCAGCGCCAGCTCGGCGTCCCGGTCAAGCTCGTGGGACTGGGCGAGGGGCCCGACGACCTGGCACCGTTCGACGCCGAGGCGTTTGTCGACGCCCTGCTGGACTGACGCCGCGGGCGCCGCCCCAGGGGGAGGGGAACCGGGATCCGGGGCGGTGAAACATCGGCGAAACATGGCGGCCACGTGCTTTTTACGTGGCCGCCTTTCCCGTAACCGGCGGGAAATGGGGACCTGCGGCGGGCGAAACATGGGCCGGTCAAAGTTGTGTCAAGGCGGGAGCAACCCGCACTGGACACACAGGAGGACGGACATGGATCTGACCGCAGGTCACGTCTGGATGATGGTCACGGCAGCCATGGTGCTGTTGATGACCCCGGCACTGGCATTCTTCTACGGCGGCATGACGCGGGCGAAGAGCGTACTGAACATGATGATGATGAGCTTCGTCGCCTTGGGCATCACGGGCGTCGTCTGGATCCTCTGGGGCCACTCGATGGCCGGAGGCGGGGATAGCATCGGCGGCTTGTTCGGCAACCCCTTCACGCAGTTCGGCATGGAGGCCATGCTGGACACCGAGGACCTCATCGGGGCCGGCTTCGGGGCGACGTTCGCGATCATCACGGTCGCGCTCATCTCCGGCGCCATCGCCGACCGCGCCAAGTTCGGCGCCTGGTCCATCTTCGTGCCCGTCTGGGTCACCCTCGTCTACGCGCCGCTCGCGTTCTGGGTCTGGGGCGGCGGACTGCTCTCGGCCGACGGCGCCATCGGCAGCTGGGCCGGCGAGGCCATCGACTTCGCCGGCGGCACCGTGGTGCACATCAACGCCGGCGTGGCCGCGCTCGTCCTGGCACTGATCATCGGCCAGCGCAAGGGCTTCGGCCGCGACCCGGGCCAGCGCCCCCACAACATCCCGTTCGTCATGCTCGGCGCCGCGCTCCTGTGGTTCGGCTGGTTCGGCTTCAACGGCGGAGCCGCCGGCAGCGCCGAGGAGGCCGGCCTGATCTGGGTCAACACCCTCGCCGCCCCGTCCGCCGCGATGCTCGGCTGGGTCGTCACCGAGCGCATCCGCGACGGCCGTCCCACCTCCCTCGGCGCGGCCTCCGGCGTCGTCGCGGGCCTCGTGGCCATCACCCCGGCCTGCGCCAACGTCTCGCCCATCGGGGCGATCGGCCTCGGCATCGTCTCCGGCATCCTCTCCGCCCTCGCCGTGGGCCTGAAGTACAAGTGGGGCTACGACGACTCGCTCGACGTCGTCGGCGTCCACCTGGTCTCCGGGCTCGTCGGCACGCTGGCGCTCGGCTTCATCGCCCTGCCCGTCGAGGGCGAAGGCGGCGGCCTCTTCTACGGCGGCGGATTCGCCCAGCTCGGTGCGCAGACCGTCGCGGCCGTGGTCTCCATGGCCTTCACGGCGGTGATGACGCTCATCATCGGCCTCGCCATCCACAAGAGCATCGGCTTCCGGGTCACCGAGGAGTCCGAGTCCACGGGCGTCGACCTGACCGAGCACGCCGAGACCGCCTACGAGTTCGGGGGACTGGGAACCAGCGGAACGTTCGTCCCGCACCCGGCCACTTCCGGCCACCTGAAGACCCACACCAAGGAAGGTGCCAACGCATGAAGCTCGTGACAGCCATCGTCCGCCCCGACAAGCTCGACGCCATCCGGGGGGCACTGGAAAGCTACGGGGTCCAGGGATTGACGGTCAGCCAGGCCAGCGGCTACGGCCGGCAGCGCGGCCACACCGAGGTCTACCGCGGCGCCGAGTACACCGTGGACCTGCTGCCCAAGGCGCGCGTCGAGGTCCTCGTGAGCGACGAGTGGGCCGGCGACATCGTCGACGTCCTGGTCGCCACGGCCAACACGGGCCGCGCCGGTGACGGCAAGGTCTGGGTGACCGCCGTCGAGGAAGCCGTCCGCGTCCGGACCGGTGAGCGCGGCGACGCCGCCCTCTGACACCACTCGCATCACCGGAACCGCCCGGCCACCGCATCCGCGGGGCTGGGCGGTTTCGTGCGCCCGTCCTCTTGTTCCGGGGGCCCGTGCAGAGGATCATGGGCGGCAGGGAGGCCGCAATGGCGCGGCCCGGGGCGAGGACGGCCGGCATGGGGACCACGCGGACGGGTGCACGATCCACGCAAGGCGAAGCGCGGTCCAGGCCGGACGCCGCCCGGCACGGGCCGCGGCGGCGGGGAGGGACGTACGGCGGCGGGGCCGGCGCGAGGGACCTTCCGAGGCAAGACGGCAACCTTCGTTGGGTCGGTCCGATGGCCGTGGCAGCGCTCGTGGCCCCAGTGCACCACCGCCGAAGGGGGCTTCGGACTGCCGATGCCCCCGGACGATTCGGCCTTCGTCATCATCGGTCTCACCCGGGGACTGGCCTACACGGAAAATCCCTGCCTCGCCCGGCAGCATGCCTGGGCGGCCCAACGCGCGAAGCGCGCCCATGCCTACGGGATGGCGACGTTTCCCACGGCGGCACAGCTGTCCACGCACGGCTCCAGTGGCCCGTGGTCGGCGGCGACGCGGGCGGGCCGGGTCTCCAATGCCGGCTATGCGCAGGCGTCGGAGGCCGTTGCCTCGTTGCGCCGCATCGGCTGGTCGCCAGCGGCCGTCTGGGTGGATGTCGAGCCCCGCCCGGCCCAGCCGTGGCCCGTGGGGTCGGCCGCCATGGCCGAGAACCGGATGGTCGTCGAGGGCTACCTGCGTGGGCTGCAGGACGCTGGGTTCGCCTCCGGGCTGTATTCCTATGCGAACGGCTGGCGGGAGATCGCGGGTGCCTGGACCCTGCCCCATGTGCCAGTCTGGGCCACGGCGGGGCAGCTCGACTACCCGGAGGAAGCACGGGACCGTTGCCTGCAGCCGGGCTTCTCTTCTGGTCCCGTCCTGCTGGCCCAGTGGACGGACGGAGTGCGCGACTACAACAGGACCTGCCCGGGGTACCGGTTCACCGCCTTTGCCCAGCCGCAGCCGGCACCCGGTGCGGCACCGCGCGACCTCGACCGCGACTGGAACAACGACCTCCTGGCCCGCGACGGCGAGGGACGGCTCTGGACGTATCCGGGCAACGGGCGCGCCGGCTGGAAGCCGTCCGTCCACGTCGCGTCGGGGTGGGGGATCATGGACGCACTCGCAGCGACCGGCGACCTGAACGGAGACGGCCTGGGAGACGTCGTGGCCAGGCAACGGGCCACGGGAAAGCTCTGGCTCTACCGGGGCACCGGTCAGGGCGGCTTCCTCCCCGCCCTGCAGATCGGCACCGGGTGGAACGGTATGGACTTTCTGACGGGACCCGGCGACATCGACGGCGACGGGCGGAACGACCTCGTGGCCCGCCACACGGCGAGCAATCGGCTCCTGGTCTACCCGGGAAACGGGCGGGGCGGCTGGCTGGCCCCACGGCAGATGCCCGGAGTGTGGGGAGGCTACGACCGGCTCGCCGGCGGAGGGGACCTCAACGGCGACGGAAGGGCCGATCTGCTCGCCAGGAACGCCGCGACGGGAGAGCTGTGGCTCCATCCTGGCACCGGGAGCGGCGGCCTCCAGCCCGCGATCCGCGTGGGGCGCGGTTGGCAAGGCATGGACTTCCTGCTGGTGCCGGGGGATTTCGACGGCGACCGCCGGACGGACCTCGTGGCACGCCAGGGGTCCACGGGGGCCCTGTGGCTCTATCCCGGTAACGGGTCCGGCGGCTGGCTGCCACCCGTACGGATCGGACGTGGCTGGAACGGAATGTCCCTTACCGGCTGAGTCCGCCCGCGTGCCTCGGTTCGGCGCGGGGCCCCGGGCCGTCGGCGTCCACCGTGTCGTGCTGCGAGGTCGCCCAGTGCGCCGGGCCGCTGCTGCCGGCCGCGTACTCGTCCATCGGGACCTCGTCGGCCGCCCAGGCGGCCAGGACCGGTTCGACGATCCGCCAGCATTGCTCCGCGGTGTCGCCGCGGACCGAAAGCGTGGGATCGCCGGTCAGCACGCCGAGCAGGACCTCGCCATAGGGCAGCAGGTCGGGGGAGTTCAGCTCGGCGCTGAGATCGATTCTGTCCAGCGTGAACATGTCCCCGGGCCCGTTGACGTCCAGCTCGAGGTCCAGGGTGTCGGGGCCGAAGCCGATCCGCAGCCGGGTGGGGGAGTCGCAGCCCTTGAAGCCCGAGGGAAGGTGGGCGACGGGCTTGAACGTGACCACCGCTTCCTTGCGCTTGCGCCCCAGCGCCTTGCCGGACCGCAGGATGAACGGGACGCCGGCCCATCGGGCGTTGTTGATCCGCACCTCGATCTCTGCGAGGGTCTCCGTGCCCCGCGCGGGGTCCACGCCGTCCTCCGCCGTGTAGTCCGGGACCGTGCGCCCTCCGGCGCTGCCCGCGGCGTATCGGGCGCGGCGCGTGCTGGCGGCGAAGTCCGCAGGAACCGAGGCGGCGCGCAGGACCGAGCCGATGTGGTCGCGCAGGTCGCGCTCGCCGAGGGTCGCGGGCGCGTTGAGGGTCAGCAGGGCGAGGATCTGCAGCAGGTGGGACTGGATCATGTCCCGCAGCGCCCCGGCCTTGTCGTAGTACCCGGCCCGCCCTTCGAGCGCGAGCTCCTCGTCGTAGAAGATCTCCATCTTCGCCACGTGCTCGTTGGTGAACAGCGGCTCCAGGAAGCGGTTGGCGAAGCGCAGCCCGAGGATGTTGAACACCGTGGCCTTGCCGCGGAAGTGGTCGACGCGGTGGATGTCCTCCTCCGGGACGAGCCGCGTGAGGATCTGGTTCAGCTCGGCGGCCGACTCGGAGCCGGAGCCGAAGGGCTTCTCCATGACCAGGCTCGTGCCCTCGGGGACCTCCTCGGGAGCCAGGACCTCGCAGGCCTTCTGCGCGACCGCGGGCGGGAGGGCGAAGTAGACGGCCACGGGGGCCTCGAGCTCGGCGAGGAGCGCGCCGAGGGCGCCGGGCTCGGTGACGTCGACGACGTCGTAGCGCGTCCGGGCGGCGATCCGCTCCAGTTCGACGGCGCCGGCCTCGGCGGCCCCGTCCCGCTCGGCGGCGAACACCTCGTCGACGCGCCGCTGCCAGTCCGCGGCGGAGAAGTCCGCGCTGCCCGCGCCGGCGAGGGCGAGGCCGGGCACACGGCCGGTGGCCAGCAGGCGGGCCAGGCCGGGGAGCAGGAGCCGCCCCGTGAGGTCGCCCGAGGCACCGAGGATCAGGAGGGTCTTGACGCGAAGTCCGTTGTCAGCACTCACGGACTCCACCTTGCCACTCTTGGCGCGCCGTTGTCGCCACCGGGCTTGGTAACCTTGGAAGTCGAGTCCGGCGGGAGTCCCGCCCAGCCGCCAAGCGAAGGAATCCACGGCACGTGTTCAATTCACTTTCTGACCGCCTCAGCGCGACCTTCAAGAACCTGCGCGGAAAGGGACGGCTGTCCGAGGCCGACGTCGACGGCACCGTCCGCGAGATCCGCCGCGCCCTCCTCGACGCCGATGTCGCCGTCTCCGTGGTCCGCGAGTTCACCGCCCACGTCAAGGAGCGGGCCCTCGGCGAGGAGGTCAGCCAGGCGCTGAACCCCGGCCAGCAGGTCGTCAAGATCGTCAACGACGAGCTCGTGCGGATCCTCGGCGGGCAGACCCGGCGACTGACGCTCGCGAAGTACCCGCCCACCGTCATCATGCTCGCGGGCCTCCAAGGCGCCGGCAAGACGACGCTGGCCGGCAAGCTCGCCAAGCACTTGAAGTCGGAGGGGCACACCCCGCTCCTGGTCGCCGCGGACCTGCAGCGCCCCAACGCCGTCAAGCAGCTCCAGGTCAACGGCGAGCGGGCCGGCGTCCCGGTCTACGCCCCGCACCCCGGCGTCTCGAGCGAGTTCGAGGCCGCCACGGGCGACCCCGTGGTGGTGGCGCGCAACGGCGTCTCCGAGGCGCGGCAGAAGCAGCACGACATCGTCATCGTCGACACGGCCGGCCGGCTCGGCGTCGACGCGGAGATGATGCAGCAGGCCGCGGACATCCGCGCGGCGATCAACCCGCACGAAGTGCTGTTCGTCATCGACGCGATGATCGGCCAGGACGCCGTCAACACGGCCCAGGCCTTCAACGACGGCGTGGACTTCACCGGCGTCGTGCTCTCCAAGCTCGACGGCGACGCGCGCGGCGGCGCCGCCCTCTCCGTCGCATCCGTCACGGGCAAGCCCGTCATGTACGCGTCGACGGGCGAGGGCCTGGGCGACTTCGAGGTCTTCCACCCGGACCGCATGGCGAGCCGCATCCTGGACATGGGCGACATCCTCTCGCTCATCGAGCAGGCGGAGAAGACCTGGGACAAGGGCGAAGCCGAGCGGATGGCGCAGAAGTTCGTCGACCGCGAGGACTTCACCCTCGACGACTTCCTGGCCCAGATGCAGCAGATCCGCAAGATGGGCTCGATGAAGAAGATGCTCCAGATGATGCCGGGGGCGCAGATCTCCCGGCAGCAGCTGGAGCAGTTCGACGAGCGGCAGATCGACCGCGTCGAGGCCATCGTGCGGTCCATGACCCCGCACGAGCGCGTGGCGCCGAAGATCATCAACGGTTCGCGGCGCGCCCGCATCGCGAAGGGCTCGGGCGTCTCGGTGTCCGAGGTCAACCAGATGCTCGAGCGCTTCGGCGAGGCGCAGAAGATGATGAAGCGCATGGCGGCCGGAGGGGCGATCCCGGGCATGGGCGGCGCGGGCAGGGCCCGCAAGGGCCAGTCCAAGGGCGGCGCCAAGAAGAAGCAGAAGTTCGGCAATCCGGCCAAGGCGGCGCAGGCCGCGGCCGAGGCCCAGAACCGCAAGCCCGCCTCGAGCGGGGCGGCGTTCGGCCAGCAGTCCGCCCAGGACTTCGACCCGTCGCAGCTGAACCTTCCCAAGGGCTTCGATAAGTTCCTCGGCAAGTAGCGCCGTGGCGCAGCTTCAGGGACTGGACTCCTTCCTCGGCTCCCGGTGGAGGCACCGGGCCCACGCCGCGGTCCTGCTCCGGCGCGCCGACGGCGCCGTGCTCGTCGTCCGTGCCGTCGGCACCGATGCCGGGGTTCCCTGGATCCTGCCCGCATCGCCCGTGCGTTCCGGCGCGACTCCGCGGGGCACGGCGGGTCGGGTCCTGTCGCGGCTCGCGCTCGAGCCGGAGCCCGGACGGCTGCTCGTCCACGAGTTCATCGGTGGACCTGCTTCGGAGGCGGGAGGTGCCGAGCACCTGGTGTACGACGCGGGGACCTGGCTGACCGACGTCGACGGCTTCACCGCGGACGGGGGACGCCTCGACGTCCGCTTCCTGGCACCGGACGCGCTGTCGCCTTCCGTCCCGCGGCCCGAGGTCACGCGCATCCTCGCGGCGCTGGACGCGCTCGAGCTCGGCGGGGTCGCCGAGCTCGAGGACGGCCGCGACGTGACGCCCCGGGAGGCGCCGGGGAACGGCGCGCCGGCGCGGAGCCTCATGCCCGAGCTGCCGGCAGGGGCTCCGGTGCCCGGGCTTCGTCGACGGGCCACCGTCCGGACGTGATGCACCCCATGCCGCGCTTTGCTTGAAGCTTCAAGTGAAATCTGCGATGATGGTGTCATCACAGAGCGGGTGGCACCCGGGAAGGCAGGACGGAGATGACCGAGCAGACGATGACGGCGGACGGCGGTGCGCGGATCGGCGCCTCCGGGGACCGGCTCCCCGACGGGCTGGGGATGGGCGCGGTCACGCTCAAGGTGGCGGACCGGGACGGCATGACCGACTACTACGGCCGGGGGCTCGGACTGCAGGTCCTCTCCGAGGACGCCGCCGCCACGGTCCTGGGCCGAGGCCGGGAGCCTCTCGTCCGGCTGGAGCCGGGAACGGGGCTGGAACTGCCCGGGCGCGGCGAGGCCGGGCAGTTCCACACCGCCTTGCTGTTCGAGACGCAGGCGGACCTCGCGTCGACGGTGCTGAGCGCCGCCCGCTTCGATGGCAGCCTCTTCACCGGCAGCTCGGACCACCTCGTCTCGGAGGCGTTCTACTTCAACGATCCCGAAGGCAACGGGATCGAGCTCTACTGGGACCGACCCCGCGAGGAGTGGATCCGCGAGGGGAGCGGCGTCCGGATGGACACCCTCTACCTCGACCCCAATGGATTCCTGCGCGAGCACCTCGACGAGGAGGCCGTCTCGCGGCAGTCCGACGCTGCTGCCGCGGTCGGGCACGTCCACCTGCAGGTCGGCGACACAGCGACGGCCGAGCGCTTCTACGTCGATGCGCTGGGGTTCGAGAAGACGGCCTCCTTCCACGGGCAGGCCCTGTTCGTCTCCGCCGGCGGCTACCACCACCACATGGCCATGAACGTCTGGAACAGCCGCGGCGCGGGCCCGCGCAAGGACACGCTCGGCCTCGGCGAGGTCCTCATCCAGCTGCCGGGAGCGGACGACGTCGGGGCGCTGGCCGAGCGGCTGTCCTCCGCCGGGATCCGGCACCACCACACCGGCGCCGAGCTCGTCTTCGACGACCCCTGGCGCAACCGGCTCCGCGTCGCGGTCGGCTGATCCCCGCCGCGGCGCGCCGCGGTTCGCGCGCCGCCCGGCCATCTGCCATAATGGCTGGGTACTCGATCGGCGCGGCCCCTCTCTCCGCGCGCGCATCCTGTCCCCTTGAACCCCGAAGTACGGCCCGCCCCACGGGTGCGGAAAACAGGGTTCGCCCTTTGTTGAGAACCAGGAGTGACCACAACAGTGGCCGTTAAGATTCGACTCAAGCGCTTCGGCAAGATGCGCGCCCCGTACTACCGCATCGTCATCATGGACTCCCGCGCCAAGCGCGACGGACGTGCCATCGAGGAGATCGGCAAGTACCACCCGACCGAGGAGCCCTCGTTCATCGAGGTCAACTCCGAGCGGGCCCAGTACTGGCTGTCCGTCGGCGCCCAGCCGACCGAGCAGGTCTCCGCGATCCTCAAGATCACCGGCGACTGGCAGAAGTTCAAGGGCATCGAGGGCCAGGAAGGCACCTTGAAGACCAAGGCCCCGAAGGAGGCCTTCACGGCCCCCGAGAAGGGCTCGGTCATCCTCCCCGAGGCCATCACCAAGAAGGCCGACAAGACCGAGGAAGCCCCGGCCGCAGAGGCCGAGGCCACCGAGGCCGAGTAGCCATGCTGGCCGAGGCCCTGGAGCACCTGGTGCGCGGCATCGTCGACTCCCCGGAGGACGTCGCCGTCGCGCTGAAGGGCAACCGCCGCGGGGACATCCTGGAAGTCCGGGTCCACCCGGACGACCTCGGCCGCGTGATCGGCCGCCAGGGCCGCACGGCCAGATCGCTGCGCACCGTCGTGGCGGCCCTCTCCGAGGGCGAACCGGTCCGCGTCGACGTCGTCGACACCGACCGCCGCCGCTAGCCGGCACCGGGCGGCCCGCCCGCCCCCGTTGGTCCCACGCCGCCCGGCGTGGGACCAACGTCGTTAAACGCACTCCGCCACGCGGCGCCGCTAGGATGATCCGCGAACCCACCACGAAGGAGAGACCATGCGCCTCCAGGTCGCACGCATCGGCAAGCCCCACGGCATCCGGGGCGAAGTCACCGTCCAGGTCATGACCGATTCGCCCGCCGAGCGCTTCGTCCCCGGCGCCGTCCTCGAGGTGGAGCCGGCGTCGCCGGCCACCCTGACCGTCGAGGGCGCCCGCTGGAACAAGGACATCCTCCTGATCGCCTTCGAGGAGGTCCTCGACCGCAACGCCGCCGAGGCGTTGCGCGGCGCCAAGCTCTTCGTCGAGAGCGACGACGAGGCGGACGACGATCCCGAGGCGTGGTACGAGCACGAGCTCGTGGGACTCGAGGTCCGCGTCGACGGCCGCGCCGTCGGCAAGGTGGCCGGGCTGCGCACCATGACGGTCCAGGACCTCCTCGTGCTCGACCTCGGCGACGGTGAGGACGTCCTCGTCCCCTTCGTCGAGGCGATCGTGCCCGAGGTCGACGTCGAGGCCGGCTTCGTCGTCCTGACCCCGCCGCCGGGCCTCCTGGAACTGAACCGCGGCGACGAGGCGACGGAGCGCTGAGCGTGCGCATCGACGTCGTCAGCATCTTTCCCGAGTACCTCGACGCCCTCGGGCTGTCCCTGATCGGCAAGGCGCGGCGCGACGGGCTGCTCCGGCTGGACGTCCACGACCTGCGCGCCTTCGCCCACGACCGCCACCGGACCGTCGACGACACGCCCTACGGCGGCGGCGCCGGCATGGTCATGAAGCCCGGGCCCTGGGGCGAGGCGCTGTCCGCGATCGCCGACGCCCCGGACGCCGCCGAACGCCCCCTGCTGATCGTCCCCTCGCCGGCCGGCGCCGTCTTCAACCAGGCCATGGCGCAGGAGCTGTCCACGCGCGGGCACCTCGTGTTCGCCTGCGGCCGCTACGAGGGCATCGACGAGCGCGTCCTCGAGTGGGCCGCCGAGCGCTTCGAGGTCCGTCCGGTCAGCCTCGGCGACTACGTGCTCAACGGGGGGGAGGTGGCCGTGCTCGCCATGGTCGAGGCCGTCGGCCGGCTCGTGCCCGGCGTCGTCGGCAATCCCGAGTCGCTCGTCGAGGAGTCGCACTCCGACGGGCTGCTCGAATACCCCGTCTACACCAAGCCGCCGGTCTGGGAGGGCCGGGCCGTCCCCGAGGTGCTGCTGGGCGGAAACCACGGGAAGATCGCGCGCTTCCGGCGCAACGAGCAACTGGCCCGGACCGCGGCTCGGCGCCCCGACCTGGTCCTCGCCATCGATCCCGCGGGGCTGAACCGGCACGACCGCGACGCCCTCTGGCACGCCGGGTTCATGATCGACGACGGCCGCGTCGTGCGCCGCCCCGACGCCGGGGACACCGCGGGGTAGGGGCCGTTTGGGCGGTCCGCCCGGCTGTGGAATAATGGTGCCTTGCGCCTACTGGACCGCCTCCTGCCGCAGGGGGAGCCGGTCAACAGTCGGGCCGCTGGACCGGCGCTTCCGTCCGGAACCAGTTCAACCGCTTCGGCCGCGACGGCCGGCACCACGCTCCGCCGTGGCGCCCACGTCCGGCCGCGTCGACGGTGGAGGACCTGCGGCGTCCACCCAGGAGTAGCAGACATGCATATCCTCGATTCCCTGAACGCGGCCTCGCTGCGCAGCGACGTTCCCGCGTTCCGCCCCGGCGACACCCTCAAGGTGCACGTGAACATCGTCGAAGGCAAGAACTCCCGTATCCAGGTGTTCCAGGGCTACGTCCTGGGCCGCCAGGGCTCGGGCGTCGGCGAGACCTTCACCGTCCGCAAGGTCTCCTTCGGCGTGGGCGTGGAGCGCACCTTCCCGGTGCACTCCCCGATCATCGACAAGATCGAGGTCGTCACCAAGGGCGACGTGCGCCGCGCCAAGCTGTACTACATGCGCGACCGCCACGGCAAGGCCGCCCGCATCAAGGAGAAGCGCGACTTCGGACCGGCTGCCAAGTAGCCACGACGAATCCAGGGCCGGTCCGCCGGCCCCGCTTCGACCTGTGATCGACACACCCGGCCCCGGCGGCACGCCGCCGGGCCCCCCGAAGCGCCGGTCCCGATTCCGGGACTGGCGCTTTGTCGTGCCGGTGCTCCTGGCCGCCGCCCTCGTCGCCGTCATGGTCCGCGCCACGCTTGTGGACTTCTACTACATCGAGAGCCGCTCCATGGAGCCCACGCTCGCCCCGGGAGACGGCCTGCTCGTGGACCGCACGGCTGCGGACCGGATCGGGCGCGGCGACGTCGTCGTCTTCGACGGCCGCGGCTCGCTGCTCGCCTACAGCCGGGACAACGCCACGCAGACCGTGGCCAAGGCCCTGCGGCTGGCCGGCGACGACACGGTGTTCGTCAAGCGTGTCATCGCGGTCGGCGGCGACACCCTAAGCTGTTGTTCAGACGACGGCAGGATCCGCCTCAACGGCCAGCCGCTCGACGAGCCCTACCTCCAGCCCGGCGACGCGCCGAGCCTGACGGCCTTCGACGTCGCGGTGCCCGAAGGGCGCATCTGGGTCATGGGGGACCACCGTTCGGCGTCTGCCGATTCCCGGTCCCTGCTCGGCGCGCCGGGCGGGGGCATGGTGCCGCTGGAGCGCGTGATCGGCCGGGTCGAGAGGATCGTCTGGCCGCTCGAGCGCGCCGCACCGCTGCAGAGAGAAGAGACCGAGTGAACGCAGAAGCCGCATCCGCCCCCGACGACTCCGGGCCGGGCGGGCGTGCCCGCGACGGCGCGTGGGGATGGTTGAGGGAGATCCTCATCGTCGTCGGCATCGCGCTCGTGCTCTCGTTCGTCATCAAGACGTTTTTCTTCCGCGCCTTCTACATCCCCTCGGGTTCCATGGAGCCGACCCTCGAGGTCAACGACAGGATCTTCGTCAACCTCATGGTGCCCGGTCCGTTCGAGCTCAACCGGGGAGACGTCGTCGTGTTCCGCGACGACCTCGGCTGGCTCGGCGAGGCGCCCCAGCCGCAGGCCAACCCCCTCGGCGAGGCCCTCGTCTTCCTCGGCCTGCTCCCCGACACGGCCGACCAGCACCTCGTGAAGCGGATCATCGGGCTCCCCGGCGACGTCGTGGAGTGCTGCGACGCCGACGGCCGGATCACCGTCAACGGCACGGCCGTCGACGAGCCCTACGTGTGGCCGGGCGCCGCGCCCTCGGACCAGCCGTTCTCCGTGACCGTGCCCGAAGGGCGCCTGTGGCTCCTCGGGGACCACCGGAACGCCTCCGCCGATTCCCGCTACCACCAGGACGCCGAGGGTGGATTCGTCGCGGTCGACCAGGTGGAGGGCAAGGCCACCGTCATCGCCTGGCCGCTGAGCCGGATCGGAACCGTCGACGACCACCACGAGGTCTTCGGCGGCGTCCCCTCGGCTGAGTCCCGGCCCGCGGGCGACGCGGAAGAATGAGCGCGGCCGCGCCCACGCTCGACGTCGAACGATCGCTCGCCACCGGCGGGCTCCGCTACGTCGCCGGGTGCGACGAGGTCGGCCGCGGCGCGCTGGCCGGCCCCGTGAGCGTCGGGATCGTCGTCGTCGACCCGTGGACGTCTCCCGTGCTCGAGGGCGTCCGGGACAGCAAGCGCCTGCGGCCCGCGGCCCGGGAGGAGCTCGTCCCGGCGATCCGTGCCTGGGCCGCCGCGTACGGCGTCGGGCACGCGAGCGCCGCGGAGATCGACGAGCTCGGCCTGGTTCCCGCCCTCGGGCTCGCAGGGCGCAGGGCGCTGTCCGCGGCCCGGGTACGCCCCGACGTCGTCCTCCTGGACGGCAACCTGGACTGGCTCGCCGGGGGCGGGCAGGGGGACCTGTTCGACGACGGTGCCCGGGCCGGCGACGTGCCGCCCGTCGCCTTGCGGGTCAAGGCGGACCTGCAGTGCCTCTCCGTCGCCGCCGCCTCGGTCCTGGCCAAGGTCGAGCGCGACGGGCTGATGGACGGGTACGACGCCGGCGAGCCCGCCTTCGGATGGGCCCGGAACAAGGGCTACGGCACGGCCGCCCACCGCGCCGCGATCCTGGCCGGGGGGCCGAGCCGGTACCACCGCCGCAGCTGGCGGCTCGGACTGCCGGATCAGGCACAATAGAGGAGGCCAACAGGAGGAACGATGAGCGCTGAAGATCTCGAGAACTACGAAACCGACATGGAGCTGCAGCTCTACCGCGAGTACCGCGACGTGGTGAACCTGTTCAGCTACGTCGTCGAAACGGAGCGGCGCTTCTACCTGGCCAACCACGTCGACCTGGTGCCGAAGTCCGCCGACGGCGAGATCTACTTCGACGTCAAGCTGCAGGACGCCTGGGTGTGGGACGTCTACCGCACCGCGCGGTTCGTGAAGAACGTCCGCATCATCACCTTCAAGGACGTCAACGTGGAGGAACTGAGCAAGTCCGAGGACCTGACGATTCCCAAGGGCGCGGGCCTCGGCTAGGCCTCCACAGGGCCGCCAGGCGGCCTCCCATCCACAAGGGCCCCGGACACGCGTCCGGGGCCCTTTCCCGTGCCCGAGACTGGTCGCGGAGGTGGAACATGGCACACAATCAACGGCTCGGGGCCCGCGGCGAGGAACTCGTCGCCCGCTACCTCGCCGACCTGGGATGCACCGTCCTGGACCGCAACTGGCGGTGCCGGGCCGGGGAGCTGGACCTCGTCGTCCTCGACGGGACGGCGGTCGCGGGAGTCGAGGTGAAGACGCGGACCGGCATCGGCTTCGGGCACCCTGCGGAGGCCGTGCGCGGCGACAAGCTGAGGAGGCTGCACGTCCTGGTGCGGCAATGGTGCCGAGAGCACGGGATGCGCTCCGACGCGGGCCGCGTCGACGTCGCGGCGGTCCTCGTCGAGCCGGATGGACGGCACCGGATCGACTACTACCGGGCGGTGGCGCCATGAGCCTGGGCAGGGCCTCCGCCGTCTCGCTCGTGGGGCTGAACGGCTCCATCGTGGACGTCGAGGCCGATATCGGCGGCGGACTGCCCGCCTTCATCCTGCTCGGCCTGCCCGACGCGTCGCTGGCGGAATCCAAGGACCGGATCCGCTCGGCCGCCCGCAACAGCGGGATCGAGCTCAGCCCACGCCGCATCACCGTGAACCTCGTGCCCGCGTCGCTGCCCAAGCGCGGCTCGGGCTTCGACCTCGCCATCGTCGTCGCGGCCCTCGCGGCCGCCGGCGAGGTGCGGCCGCCGCGCGACGCCGTCTTCCTCGCCGAGCTCGGCCTGGACGGCTGCCTGCGGCCCGTCCAGGGCGTGCTGCCCGCCGTCATGGCGGCCGTGGCCGCCGGCCGGAGCGACGTCGTCGTCGCCGCGGGGAACCGGGCCGAGGCCGAACTCGTCTCGGGCGCCACGGTGCACGGCTATGCGCACCTGAGCGAGGTGCTCCACGCGCTCGGTGCCGATCCGGCACGCCTCGTGAGGCACCATGCCCCGCCGGCCAATCCGGCGCCGGCCGCACCGGATCCTGGGAGCGACGGGCCGGTCAAGCCGCCTGACCTGGCCGATCTCTCCGGCCAGCACGAGGCGCGCTTCGCCCTCGAGGTCGCGGCGGCCGGGGGACACCACTTGATGATGGTGGGTCCGCCCGGGGCCGGGAAGACGATGCTCGCCGAGCGGCTTCCCGGGATCCTGCCGGAGCTCGATGACGCCGAGGCCCTCGAGACCACGGCCGTGCACTCCCTTGCCGGGGGCGCCGGGCCGCTCGAGCGGCTCATCCGCCGGCCCCCGTTCGAGAGCCCGCATCACAGCGCCACGATGGCGTCCCTCATTGGCGGCGGATCGGGACTGCCGCGCCCCGGGGCCGCCTCGAGGGCGCACCGCGGAGTCCTGTTCCTCGACGAGGCCCCCGAGTTCTCCGTCAAGGTCCTCGACGCCCTCCGCCAGCCCCTCGAATCGGGGCGGCTGACCCTGCACCGGGCCGCCGGCTCGGCGAGCTATCCCGCCCGCTTTCAGCTCGTCCTCGCGGCCAATCCCTGCCCCTGCGGGATGTCGGTGGGCAAGGGACTGCTCTGCACGTGCTCCGCCCAGCAGCGCCGACGGTACTTCGGGAGGCTCTCCGGGCCGCTCCTGGACCGGATCGACCTCCAGGTGCAGGTCCCGCGGGTGACCTCGCTCGACCTGGCCGGCGGCAGCGGAGAGGACTCGTCCACCGTGGCCGGGAGGGTCGCTGAGGCGCGGAGGCTCCAGCGGGAGCGCCTGGCCGGGTTCGGCCTCAACCGGAACGCGGAGCTGGGCCGCCGGGAACTCGCCGGAGAGCTGGCCCCCGAGCGCGGCGCCGCCGCGTCGCTCGGGCGGCTCATGGACGAGGGGCGGCTGACGGCACGCGGACACGGGCGCGTGCTGCGCATCGCCTGGACCGTCGCCGACCTCCGGGGCGCAGGACGTCCCGGGACCGAGGATGTGGAGATCGCCCTGCACTTGCGGCAGGCCACCGGGGAGGCGGCATGAACGAGATCGAACGCATCAGGACGGCCCGTGCCGGACTGGCCCGCTTGTTCGAGCCCAACGACGCCACCGGGAACGCGCTGGTGAGGGCCGCCGGCCCCGTCGATGCCTACCGCCTCATCACGGGACACACGGGACAGGCCCCCGCGGCGCTTCAGCAGGCCGTCGCAGAGCTCCTGGACGGCTCCCCGCGCCAGGAGCTGCGCCTCGACCGGGGCCTGGAGCGGTGGCGGCCCCGGGCCGCCGACGCGCGGCCCGAACGGGACCTCGCCACCATGGCCCGGCTCGGCGGAGGGCTGCTCGTTCCCGAGGACGAGGCATGGCCACGGCAGCTCGATGACCTCGGCCCGGCCGCCCCGTTGGGCCTGTGGTGGAGGGGCCGGGAATTGCCGCGCCGCATCGCGGAGGCCTCCCGGTTGATGGCCGTGGTGGGAAGCCGGGACGCCACCGACTACGGCCGCCAGGTGACCGCGCAGCTGAGCGCCCAGGTGGTCTCGGCCGGCGTCACCGTCGTCTCCGGCGGGGCGTTCGGCATCGACGCGCGCGCCCACGCGGCGGCCCTCTCGGCGCCGGCGGGGACCGCATCCCCGCCGACGATCGCCGTGATGGCGGGCGGGCTGGACCGCTTCTATCCGGCCGGTAACGAGGAACTCCTGCGCGCGGTCGCCGGGGACGGCGTGCTGCTCGCCGAGGTCGCACCCGGCGCGAATCCGAACCGCTGGCGCTTCCTCCAGCGGAACCGGATCATCGCCGCGCTGTGCGGGGCCACGATCGTCGTCGAGGCGCGATGGCGCTCCGGCGCCCTGACGACCGCGCGGCGGGCCGCCGAGATCGGCCGCGAGGTCGGGGCCGTTCCGGGTTCGGTGTTCTCGAGCAACTCCGCCGGATGCCACCGCCTGCTGCGCGAGGGCGCGGCCGTCGCGGTCACCGACGCCGCGGAGGCCCTCGAACTCCTGGGGCAGGCCGGCGGCGCGCTCTCCGCTCCCGCCCGGGCGGCGGAGGACGCCCGCGACGCGCAAGCCCGCCGCCCGCACGACGGCCTCGACATCCAGGACCTCCTGCTGCTCGATGCCCTCCCCGTCCGCAGCGGCGCAAGCCCCGACAAGCTCACCGCGGTGGCGGGGCTCGGCATCGGAGCGGTCCTCGGCGGGCTGTCGCGCCTCGAGGCGCGCGGCCTGGCACGGCGGACGGAGGGCGGCTGGCAGCGCGTGCGGCCCGCGGAAGGGTAGGTCCGTAACGGCCGGTCCCGAGGGGCGGCGGCGGACGGCGCCGGCCGACGCCGGGGACCACAGGGTGCGAGGGCCGGAGGCCGTGTGGAACGGTGGCAGGGTGCCATGCGGCGTGGAGCCTTGGGATGCGCGTCGCCTCCGGGCAAGCTGGGGGAATGGACGCCATGCAGTCGAATCCGGGGGAGCGGCCCACCGCCGCGCCCGCCCTCGTGGCCGCCCTCGACGGCTTCGAACGGCACCTGCGGCTGGAACGGGGCCGGAGCGCGCATACCGTCCGCGCCTACATCGGCGACGTCCGGTCACTCATCGCGTCCGCCGCCACGCAGGGCATCGCACGCTGGGAGGACTTCGACCTGGGATTCCTGCGCTGGTGGCTCGGTGAGCAGCGCGAGTCCGGCCTCGCACGATCCACGCTGGCCCGCCGCACGGCCGCCGTCAGGACCTTCCTGGCCTGGGCCCGCCGGGAGGGCATCGTCGAGTCCAACGCCGCCGCGCGGCTCCTCGCACCCCGGGCCGAACGCGTCCTGCCCCACGTGCTCCAGCGTCCCCAAGTGGACCGCCTCCTCGAGCAGTCCGCGGATGCGCTGGAGGACGACGACGCCACGGCGACCGCCCGGCACGACCGCGACCGCGCCCTGCTCGAGCTCCTCTACGCCACCGGCCTGCGCGTCGGCGAGCTCGTGGGGATCGACCTCGACGACGTCGACCACGACCGCCGCACCGTGCGCGTCATCGGCAAGGGGGACAAGGAGCGGACCGTGCCCTTCGGCGTTCCCGCCCTCGACGCCGTCTCGGACTGGCTGCGGCGCGGACGGCCCGTGCTCGCGAACGACCGGAGCGGGCGGGCGCTCTTCCTGGGGCTCCGCGGCGGCCGCTTGGGCCAGCGCCAGGCCCGCGACGCCGTCGCCCGGGCACTGGCCCGCCTCGGCGACACCGCCGCCTCCGGCCCCCACGCCCTGCGCCACACCGCCGCCACGCACCTGCTGGACGGCGGGGCGGACCTGCGCGCCGTCCAGGAGCTCCTCGGCCACAGCTCCCTGAACACGACCCAGCTCTACACGCACGTCTCGGTGGACAGGCTGCGCCAGAGCTACCAGCAGGCGCACCCCCGCGCCTGAGCGGAAGGCCGCACCGTGGCCTTCCGGTGCGGCCGGTGGCGCGCGGCGCCGTAATCGTGCACAATGATCCCTAGTGACACCGCTGTTCCACAGGATCCGCTTGGTCGTAGGGGAAGACGTACCAACGGCAACTGGAGGATGGCATGTCTGTACCAACGACGCGGGGCACCTTGTTCATACACTCGGCCCCTTCTGCACTGTGCCCGCATATCGAGTGGGCGATCGGTTCCGTCGTCGACGAGCGGACCGATCTGAAGTGGTCGCCGCAGTCCGCCGCGCCCGGAATGTACCGCTCCGAGATCGCCTGGGCGGGACCGCAGGGAATCGGCGCGCAGCTGGCCTCCGCCCTGCGCGGCTGGGCCCACCTCCGCTACGAGGTGACGGAGGAACCGAGCCCCGGAGCCGACGGCAGCCGCTGGTCCCATACTCCCGAGCTCGGGATCTTCCACGCCACGACGGACAGCGCCGGCAACATCATGGTCGGCGAGGACCGCATCCGCTACGCCTATGAACAGGGCTCGGGCGATCCCGCCGCCGTCTACCAGGAGCTCTCCCTGGCGCTCGGCGAGGCGTGGGACGAGGAGCTCGAGCCGTTCCGCCACGCCACCGACGGGGCTCCCGTCCGCTGGCTGCACCAGGTCGGCTAGGGCCCTCCGAATCCCGACGAGCGCCCGCCGGACCTCCAGCCGGCGGGCGCAGCCGTGCCCCGGGATACCACGGACGGTTGCGGCTGCGGCAACGGCAACAGCAACAGGGAAGGGCCGGGCGCGGAACCCTCGGGTTCCGCTCCCGGCCCTTCGCACGAGGTGCGCTGCCTAGACGCTCCGGATCGCCACGACGGCGTTGTGCCCTCCGAAGCCGAAAGAGTTGTTCAGGGCGACGACCTGGCCCGCCGGAAGCTCCCGCGGGGTTCCCGTGACGACGTCGAGCGGGATGTCGGGGTCCTGGTTCTCCAGGTTGATCGTCACCGGGGCCCGGCGCTCGTGGACCGCCAGGACCGTCAGGACCGACTCGACGGCGCCCGAGGCGCCGAGGAGGTGCCCCATCTGCGACTTCGTGGCCGAGACGGCGACATCGTCGACGCGGTTCCCGAGGGCGGCCTTCAGCGCGGTGTACTCCGGCTTGTCTCCGACGGGGGTCGACGTCGCGTGCGCGTTGACGTGGACGACGTCCTCGGGCTGGATCCGGCCGTCGAACATCGCGGCCTTCAGCGCGCGCGTCGCGCCCAGACCCTCGGGGTCCGGGGCGGTGATGTGGTAGGCGTCGGCGGTCACGGAGGTCCCGGCGAGCTCGGCGTAGATCCTGGCTCCGCGGGCCAGCGCGTGTTCCTCCGCCTCGAGGACCAGGGCACCCGCGCCTTCGCCCATGACGAAGCCGTCGCGGTCGATGTCGTACGGGCGCGAGGCGTGCTCGGGATCGTCGTTGCGCTTGGAGAGCGCCTGCATGGCGGCGAAGGAGGCGAGCGGCATCGGGTGGATGGCGGCCTCGGCGCCGCCGACCATGACCACGTCCGCCTTGCCGTCGCGGATGAGCTTGAGGCCCACGTCCATCGCCTCGGTGCCGGAAGCGCAGGCCGAGACGGGCGTGTGGGCGCCGGCGCGCGCGCCGAGGTCGAGGCTGACGGCGGCGGCGGGACCGTTCGGCATCAGCATCGGAACGGTCATCGGCAGGACGCGGCGGGGCCCCTTCTCCTTGAGCGTGTCCCACGCGTCGAGGAGGGTCCAGACGCCGCCGATGCCGGTCGCGAACGCCACGGCGAAGCGGTCGTGGTCGATCTCCTCGATGCCCGAGTCCCGCCAGGCCTCGCGCGCGGCGACGACGGCGAACTGCGTCGAGGGGTCCATGCGCTTCATCTCGACGCGGCTGAGCACCTCGGAGGCGGGGGTCGAGGCCCGGGCCGCAAAGTGGACGGGCAGCTGGAATTCCTCGACCCAGGGATCCTCGAGGGTCCGGGCCCCGGAGACGCCCTTGAGCGCGTTCGCCCAGAGGGTCGGGACATCCCCGCCGATCGGCGTGGTCGCGCCGAGCCCGGTGATGACTACTTTGCGTGCCATGGGTCTTCTCTCTGTCCTGATGGAGGGTCGATCGGGGATGCTGCGACGGGCGGCCCGCCGGGGTGCGGGGGACCGCCCGTCCGACGGCGGAGAGTCCCGCCGCCGTCGCCTACCGCAGGCTAGGCCTGGGCGGAGGCGATGAAGTTGACGGCGTCGCCGACGGTCTTGAGGTTCTTGACTTCCTCGTCGGGGATCTTGACGTCGAACTTCTCCTCGGCGTTGACGACGATCGTCATCATCGAGATGGAGTCGATGTCGAGGTCGTCGGTGAAGGACTTGTCCAGCTCGACCGCCTCGGTGGCAAGGCCGGTCTCTTCGTTGACGATCTCGGCCAGGCCGGCCAGGATTTCTTCGTTGCTAGCCATGGTGGCTCCCTTTCTCTTGTGCCGGGGCTGTCCCGACGTGTGTTCCGCCGCGCGGGCGACGGGGATCTGTGGTGTCCGCGTCCAGCCTAGGGCAGGACGATGACCTGCGCGCCGAAGACCAGGCCCGCGCCGAAGCCGATCTGCAGGGCGAGTCCGCCGGAGAGTTCCGGCTGCTCCTGGAGCAGGCGGTGCATGGCGAGCGGAATGGAGGCGGCGGACGTGTTCCCCGAGTCGACGATGTCGCGGGCGACGACGACGTCCTCGGGCAGCTTGAGCTGCTTGACCATCTCGTCGATGATCCGGATGTTGGCCTGGTGCGGCAGGAACGCGGCGAGATCCGAGGCCTGGATGCCGGCCTCCTCGAGGGCGCGCTTGGCGACCTTGGCCATTTCCCACACGGCCCAGCGGAACACGGTCTGCCCGTCCTGGCGCAGCGTCGGCCACAGCTTGGCCTCGGACGTCCCGACGGGGAACGAACCGTCGAGCTCCTCTTCGGCCTCGACGACGACGTCGCGGAGGTCGACGAGCGAGTGCGTCATGCCGATCGCGTCCCACTTTCCGCCGTCGGAGCCCCAGATGGAGGGACCGATCCCGGGGGCGTCGGCCGGGCCGATGACGACCGCGCCGGCGCCGTCGCCGAGGAGGAAGGAGATGGTGCGCTCGTGCCGGTCGATGAAGTCGGAGAGCTTCTCGGCGCCGACGACGAGGACGTACTCGGCGGAGCCGGATTTCACGAGGGCGTCGCCCTGGGCGATCCCGTAGCAGTACCCGGCGCACGCGGCGGAGATGTCGAACGCGGGGGCCGGCGTGGCGCCGAGCCGCTCGGCGAGGGCGGAGGCGGCCGACGGCGTGGCGTAGGGGAACGTCACGGTGCTCACGATCACGGCGCCGAGCTGTGACGCCTCGATGCCCGCTGCCGCGAGGGCGTCCCGGGCGGCGCCCTCCGCCATGTCCAGCAGCGAGGTCTCGGCGCCGGCGCGGTGGCGCGTGACGATCCCCGTGCGCTGGCGGATCCACTCGTCGGAGGAGTCGATCCACTGGCAGACGTCGTCGTTGGTGACGATCACGTCCGGGCGGAACGCGCCGACGCCGTGGATGCGGGTGTGCTCGCGGAGCGGTTTCTGGGCCAGGGTGGGGCTCATGCGGGGGAGTCCTCTCCATCGGTGGTCGCGGAATGCTCGGCCACGAAGGCGCGGGCGGCGTCGAGGTCCTCGGGGGACTTCAGCGCGAGGGTGGCCACGCCCTTGAGGCCGCGGCGGGCCAGGCCCGTGAGCGTGCCGGCGGGCGGGAGCTCGAGCAGGCCCGTCACGCCGAGGGCGGCGAGCCGTTCCATGCAGAGGTCCCAGCGCACGGGGCGGGAGACCTGGGCGACGAGGCTGTCGAGGTTGGCCGCGCCGTCGGTGACGGGTGCGCCGTCGTAGTTGCTCAGGAGCGTCGTGGCCGGATCCGCGGGGGCGAGCCGGGGGGCGAGCTCCCGCAGCACGTCGACGGCCGGGGACATGTGGTGGGTGTGGAACGCGCCGGCGACCTTCAGCGGGATGACGCGGGCCTTGGACGGGGGCTCGGCGGCGAAGGCGGCGAGCTGCTCGAGGGTCCCGGCGGCGACCGTCTGGCCCGCGCCGTTGGCGTTGGCGGCGGTCAGCCCGGCGGCGGAGATCGCCGCGGCGACCTCGTCCGGATCGCCGCCGAGGACGGCGGTCATGCCGGTGGGCGTCGCGGCGGCGGCCTCGGCCATCGCGTTGGCGCGTTCGCGGACAAACGTCACGGCGTCGGCCTCGCCCAGGGCGCCGGACAGGGCGCTCGCGGTGATCTCGCCGACGGAGTGCCCGGCGAGGACGGTCCCGGCCGGCAGGGCCCCGCCGGCGAACAGGGCGCGTGCGGACACGAGGCCGGCGGCGACGATGAGCGGCTGCGCGACGGCGGTGTCCTTGATCGTCTCCTCGTCGGAGACCGTGCCGTGGGCGGCGAGGTCGCGCCCGGCGATCTCCGAGAGGGAGGCGAGGTGGTCGGCGACGCCGGGGAGCTCGAGCCATGGGGACAGGAAGCCCGGCGTCTGGGATCCCTGGCCGGGGCACACGATTGCTAGCACTGTTCCAGCTTTCCAAAGATGTGGGCGTGAACGGGTGTCGTGGCGCACCAAGCTCGTCGGAACGCCTTGTAGGTATCCTACAAGGCCTTCGCGCGCTCGAGCCGCCCCACGACGAGGGCGGTCTGGAGGACGAAGGCCTCGCGGGGGATGAGCGGATCCCACCCCGTGATGTCGCAGACGCGCTTGAGCCGGTAGCGCACGGTGTTCGCATGGACGAACAGCTCCCGCGCCGTTCCCTCGAGGGAATGGCCGAGCGCCAGGTAGCTCGTGAGCGTCTCGACGAGGCCGTTCCCCGCGGCGACGAGGGGCTCGAAGATCGCCTCGGCGAGCGAGGTCCGCGCCGCGGCGTCACCGTTCATGACCCGTTCCGGCCACAGGTCGTCGGCCGAGACGGGGCGCGGCGCGAGGAGCCACGCGCCGGCAGCGGCCAGGCCGGCGAACGCCGCGTGGGCGGACCCGGCCGCCTCCTTGAGGCTGCTCGCCCGGGGGCCGTAGACCACCGGCCCCGGGCCGAAGTACTCGGCGAGCCGCCCGAAGCCGTCCCGGTCCTCGGCGACGCCGCCGAGCATCAGGATGAGCCGTTCGCCCTGGATCCCGACGAGGCAGTCCTGTGCGTGGCGCAGCCCGGCGCGGCGCAGCTCGCCGACGAACCCCGGGGAGGCGGCGTCCGGCGCGCTGCCGACCATGACGTGGATCCCGCTCTGCGAGGTCCAGCCGACGGCGGCGATACGGGAGCGCAGGGCGTCGGCGCCCTCGCCGCGCAGGACGGCGTCGACGACGAGGGCCTCGAGCCGGCTGTCCCATGCGCCGCGGGACTCGGCGGCCCGCGCGTAGACGTCGGCGGCGGCGAAGGCGACCTCGCGGGAGTAGCGCAGCACGGCCTCGCGCAGCTGCACCTGGTCCGCTTCCGGCGCGAGGTCGGGGACCTGGTTCTCGACGACCTCGACGATCGTGCGGATCAGCTGGAGCGCCTTCTGCAGGGAGATGGAGCGCGTGAGCTCGGTCGGCGCGGCGCCGAAGACATCGGTGAGGACCCATTGGGGCGATGTGGGCCGTTCGTACCAGGAGACGAAGGAGGCGATGCCCTTCTGGGCCACGAGTCCGAGGGCCGCGCGCTCCTCGGGCCGCAGCCCCCGGTACCAGGGCAGCGATTGGTCGAGGTGTTTGAGCGCGACCGTGGACAAGACGCCCAAATGCGACTTGAGCCGGGCGAGCGTCTCGGGGCTCGCCTGGGTCTGCCGCACGGGCCGGATGCGGGCCGGCTGGGCCGGGCGCTCTTCAGTCATGCTTCGAGGATACGCAGGCGTGGCGCACGGCACCATTTTGTGTGAACCGTACAAAAGGACGACGCCGGGGCCACGCCCAGGTCCCGGCCGGCGGTCGGCGCTGTGCGTCGCGGCCGGGACGCGCGAGGGCCCCGGGAGCCTGCGCTCCCGGGGCCCTCGCGGTGGTGGCGTCGCCTACGCGTCGCCTCCCACGGTGCCGGAGGTCCCGGCGTTGACGTCGGCCAGGCGGTACTTCTCGAAGGCCTGGGCGGCGGCCTCGGCGGGGACCTCGCCGCGGCGTCCGAGCATCTCCAGGGCCCGGACCACGATGCTGTGGGCATCGATCTTGAAGAAGCGGCGTGCGGCGGCGCGGGTGTCGGAGAAGCCGAAGCCGTCGGCGCCGAGGGTCGCGAACTCGTTCGGGACGAACTGGCGGATCTGGTCCGGGACGGCCTTCATGTAGTCGGACACGGCCACGATCGGGCCGGTCGCGCCGGCGAGCTGCTGGGTGACGAACGGGACGCGGGCCTCGGAGCCGGGGTTGAGGAACGCCTCCTCCTCGGCGGCGAGGCCGTCGCGGCGTAGTTCGGTCCAGCTGGTGACGGACCAGACGTCGGCGGAGACGCCCCACTCGTCGGCGAGGATCTGCTGGGCCTCGACGGCCCACGGCACGGAGACGCCGGAGGCGAGCAGCTGGGTCCGGGGACCGTCGACCTTGGCCGGAGCGGCCAGGTAGATGCCTCCGAGCAGCCCGTCGACGTCCAGTTCCTGCGGCTCGGCCGGTTGGATGATCGGCTCGTTGTAGACCGTGAGGTAGTACATGACGTTGGGATCCGGGTGGTTCCCGCCGTACATGCGCTCGAGGCCGGCGCGCATGATGTGCCCGATCTCGTAGCCGTAGGCCGGGTCGTAGGTGATCACGGCCGGGTTGGTCGAGGCCAGCAGGGGGGAGTGCCCGTCGGCGTGCTGCAGGCCCTCGCCGGTGAGCGTGGTCCGGCCGGCGGTCGCGCCGATGATGAAGCCGCGGGCCATCTGGTCCGCCGCGGCCCAGAAGGAGTCCCCGGTGCGCTGGAAGCCGAACATCGAGTAGAACACGTAGATCGGGATCAGCGGCTCGCCGTGGGTGGCGTAGGAGGTCCCGGTCGCGGTCATCGCCGCGACGGCGCCGGCCTCGTTGATGCCCGGGTGCAGGATCTGCCCGGCGGGGGACTCCTTGTAGGCCAGGACCAGGTCCCGGTCCACGGAGAGGTAGTTCTGCCCCTTGGGGTTGTAGATCTTCGCGGTCGGGAAGAAGGAGTCCATGCCGAAGGTGCGGGCCTCGTCCGGGACGATCGGCACGATCCGCTTCCCGAACTCCTTGTCCCGCATCAGGTCCTTGAGCAGGCGCACGAACGCCATCGTGGTCGCGGCCTGCTGCTTGCCGGAGCCGCGCTTGGCGATCTCGTAGGCCTTGTCCCCGGGCAGGGCGAGCTCCCGGTCCTTCACGCGCCGCTCGGGCACGGCCCCGCCGAGCGCGGCGCGGCGCTCGAGCAGGTACTTCACCTCGGGGGCCTCGAAGCCCGGGTGGTAGTACGGGGGCAGGTAGGGGTCCTTCTCGAGCTCCTCGTCGGAGATCGGGATGCGCAGGTGGTCGCGGAAGGCCTTGAGGTCCTCCAGGGTCAGCTTCTTCATCTGGTGCGTGGCGTTGCGGGCCTCGAAGTGCGGGCCCAGGCCGTAGCCCTTGACCGTCTTGGCCAGGATCACCGTGGGCTTGCCCTTGAACTCGGTCGCGGCGCGGTAGGCGGCATAGACCTTGTGGTAGTCGTGGCCGCCGCGCTTGAGGTTCCAGATCTGCTCGTCGCTGTAGTCGGCGACCATGTCCTTGGTCTCGGGGGACTTGCCGAAGAAGTGCTCGCGCACGAAGCCGCCGGACTCGGCCTTGTAGGTCTGGTAGTCCCCGTCCGGGGTCTGGTTCATGATGTCCACCAGCGCCCCGTGCTCGTCGCGGTCCAGAAGCTCGTCCCACTCGCGGCCCCAGACGACCTTGATGACGTTCCAGCCCGCGCCGCGGAAGAACGCCTCGAGCTCCTGCATGATCTTCCCGTTACCGCGCACCGGCCCGTCCAGGCGCTGCAGGTTGCAGTTGATGACGAAGGTCAGGTTATCCAGCTGCTCGTTCGCGGCCAGCTGGAGGAAGCCGCGGCTCTCGGGCTCGTCCATCTCCCCGTCGCCCAGGAACGCCCACACGTGCTGATCCGAGGTGTCCTTGATCCCGCGGTTGTGCAGGTAGCGGTTGGCCTGGGCCTGGTAGATCGCGTTCGCCGGGCCGATGCCCATCGACACGGTCGGGAACTCCCAGAACCCGGGCATGTTCCGCGGGTGCGGGTAGGAGGGCAGCGCGTGGCCCTCCTTGGACTTCTCCTGCCGGAAGCCGTCGAGGTCCTCCTCGGACAGCCGGCCCTCCATGAACGCGCGGGAATACATCCCCGGGGAGGCGTGGCCCTGGAAGAAGACCTGGTCCCCGCCGCCGGGGTGGTCCTTGCCGCGGAAGAAGTGGTTGAAACCCACCTCGTACAGCGTCGCCGCGCCCGCGTAGGTCGAGATATGCCCACCGACCCCGATCGAGGGATGCTGGCCCCGGTGCACCATCACCGCCGCGTTCCACCGCATCCACGCCCGGTAACGGCGCTCGATCTCCTCGTTCCCCGGGAACTCGGGCTCCTGGTCGACCGGAATCGTATTGACGTAGTCGGTCGTGGTGACCATCGGGACGCCGACGCTCTTGGCGCCCGCGCGCTGGAGCAGCGAGCGGACGATGAACTGCGCGCGCTCCGTGCCCTGGGTCTCAACAAGATCGTCGAACGACTCCAGCCATTCGGCGGTTTCCTCCGGATCGCGGTCCGGCAGCTGGCTGGTCAAGCCGCTGCGGATGTGGGAAATGTGATCGTCTTCAGCCACGTCCAACTTCTCCTTGTTACGGGTACAGCGTGGGGATTCCGGCGGGGACGGGCGTCGTGGACGGCCCGGCTCGGCCCACCGCGGCGGCCCTGGCCGCCGGTTGTGGTGGTGCTCCGGCGGCGGGTTGGCCGTTGGGCACCTTTCCAGCCACTCTAGTGCGCCGCGGCACCGGATGCGTAGCCGGTGCGTTTGCGGGGCCGAGTACGACGCCGGGGCGGGCCCCGGGGGCTCCCGGAAGCGTGTCGGACGGGGTCCGCTTGATGGACGGGGACAAAAGGTGTTGGCTTGGGGTGACGGCAACCACCCCGAGGAGGACAAACGTGAGCGAGGCCGGAGCCGCACACAGCGCGGCCGTGGGCAAGATGGGCTTCAAGGACGGCGACCTGCTGCAGGAGCTCGGCTATGACGACGACGTCGATTTCGAACTGCGCGAGGCGCTGGAGGACCTGACGGGTGCGGAGCTCCTGAGCGAGGAGGACCACGACGTCGTCGACGGGATCGTCCTGTGGTGGCGCGACGGCGACGGCGACCTCGTCGATGCCCTCATGGACTCGCTGACCAACCTCGACGAGGGCGGAGTGGTCTGGCTGCTGACTCCCAAGGCGGGACGGGACGGCCACGTCAAGCCGGTGGAGATCCAGGAAAGCGCCCCGACCGCGGGGCTCCACGTCACGAGCAGCGAGGGCGTCTCCCAGGACTGGTCGGCGTCGCGGCTCGTGCCGCGGCGCAAGAACTAGCGTGCCCGCCCTGGCGGGCCCCGGCGTCGGAAGCGCCGTCCCGCGCTTCTCGCTCGTGGACCAGTTTGGCGCGCCCGTCGATTCCGGGCGCTTCGCGGACGAGGACGCGTTCCTCGTCTTCTACCCGTTCGCGTTCTCGCGCGTGTGCACCTCGGAGCTCGGGGCCCTGGAGGCGCTGCGCCCGGAACTGGAGGAGCAGGGGATCGGGGTCTATGGCGTGTCCGTGGACCACAAGTACGCCCTGCGCGCCTACGCCGCGGAGGAGGGCCTCGGCTTTGGGCTGCTCTCCGACTTCTGGCCGCACGGCGCGGCGGCCACGGCCTTCGGCTGCTTCGACCCGGAGCATGGACGCGCGCTGCGCGAGACCTTCCTGCTCTCGGGCGGGCGCATCGCCGACCGCTTCGGCAGTGCCCCGGACGCCCAGCGGCCCGTCGAACGCTATCGAAGCGCGGCCCGGGCGCTCCGGCGCGCCTGAGCCGCGCCACCGCGTTTGGCCGGCCGGGAGCGCCCACGGTAGGCTCGTGCACCGCAAGGGCCTTTAGCTCAGCTGGTAGAGCGCCACGTTTACACCGTGGATGTCATCGGTTCGATCCCGGTAGGGCCCACGCATCAGGCGTCCGTTCCCCGGAACCCAGGGGGCGGACGCCTTGCCGTTTCCCCGGGACCGGGATCCTCAAAGGTAGTACTTATTTGGGCAAAGAGTGGTCTGGCTCGCACCCCGCCAACTAGGCTGGTGCGGGGGCCGAGACCGAGGCACCCCACACCGCTTTCCTTGGAGGACATTCCAGCATGCCAGCACAGATCGGCGTCACCGGCCTTGCCGTCATGGGCGCGAACCTCGCCCGCAACTTCGCCCGCAACGGCTACACGGTGGCCCTGCATAACCGCTCGGTGGAGAAGACCGACGCGCTCCTCGCGGCCCACGGCTCCGAGGGCGAGTTTGTCCGCACCGAGTCCCTGCAGGAGCTCGTGGACGCCCTCGAAGTGCCGCGCCGGGTCCTCATCATGGTCAAGGCGGGTGCGCCGGTCGACTCCGTCATTGAACAGCTCGTGCCGCTCCTCGAGGAGGGCGACATCGTCATCGACGCCGGCAACTCCCACTACGAGGACACGCGCCGCCGCGAGGCCGCCCTCGCCGAGAAGGGCCTGCACTTCGTGGGCATCGGCGTCTCCGGCGGCGAGGAGGGGGCGCTCCTGGGCCCCTCGATCATGCCCGGCGGCTCCAAGGACTCCTACGCGGCCCTCGGCCCGATGCTCGAGAAGATCTCCGCCAAGGTCGATTCCGAGCCGTGCTGCGCATGGATCGGCACCGACGGCGCCGGCCACTTCGTCAAGATGGTCCACAACGGGATCGAGTACGCCGACATGCAGGTCATCGGCGAGGCCTACGACCTCCTGCGCTCCGCCGCCGGGATCGAACCGGCCGAGCAGGCCGCGATCTTCGAGGAGTGGAACCGTGGCGAGCTCGCGTCCTTCCTCATCGAGATCACCGCCGAGGTGCTCGGCCACGTCGATGCCAAGACGGGCAAGCCGCTCGTCGACGTCATCGTCGACTCCGCCGGGCAGAAGGGGACGGGCCGCTGGACGGTCGTCTCCGCGCTCGAGCTCGGCTCGCCCGTCTCAGCGATCGCCGAGTCGGTCTTCGCCCGCGGCCTGTCCTCCCAGCGTGCCCAGCGCGCCGCGGCCAACGGCGTGCTCGCCGGGGCCGAGCTCGAGGCCGAGCTCGGCGACGGCTTCGTCGAGGACGTGCGCCAGGCGCTGTACGCGTCCAAGCTCGTCAGCTACGCGCAGGGCCTGGACATGCTGACCTCGGCCGCCGACAACTACGGCTGGGAGCTCAAGCTGGACGAGATCGCCTCCCTGTGGCGCGGCGGTTGCATCATCCGGGCCGAGCTCCTGAAGGAGATCACGCGGGCCTACGCCGGCGGCGAGCGCCCCGAGAACCTGCTGCTGGCACCGGCCTTCAGCGAGGCCATCGCGGCCGCCGTCCCGGCTTGGCGCCGCGTTGTCTCCGCCGCGGTGCGCCTGGGCATCCCCGTGCCCGTGTTCGCCTCCTCGCTGGCCTACTACGACGGCCTGCGCCGCGACCGCCTGCCGGCCGCCCTGACCCAGGGGCTGCGCGACCTCTTCGGCGCCCACACCTACGGCCGCGTCGACGCCGAGGGGACCTTCCACACGCTCTGGAGCGGGGATCGCTCCGAGGTGTCCGCGGTCGACACCCACTAGGGTCCGGGCGCGGGGCGCACGCCCCGCCCACGGCACAACGCAGGACGACGGCGGAACCGGGGTTCCGCCGTCGTCCTGCGTTGTCCTGCGCCCGGGCTCAGGCGTGCCCTGGACGGGCGTGCGCCGAGGCGACGGAGGGGGTCAGATCCACATCGCGGGGTCGATGTACTCCGCCGGATCGACGGCCGGCTTGTGCTCCTCCGGGCGCCGGGGCCGGTTGCTGGCCGGGATGCCGGTGATGATGCTGTCCTGGGGCGCGTCCTTGACGACGACGGCGTTGGCCCCGATCGCGGAGTCGGCCCCGATCACGATGGGACCCAGCACCTTGGCGCCGGCCCCGATCACCACGCGGTCTCCGATCGTCGGGTGCCGCTTGACCTTGGCCAGCGAGCGGCCGCCGAGCGTGACCCCGTGGTAGATCATCACGTCGTTGCCGATCTCCGCGGTCTCGCCGATGACGACGCCCATGCCGTGGTCGATGAAGAAGCGGCGCCCGATCGTCGCCCCCGGATGGATCTCGATCCCCGTCAGGAACCGGCCCAGCTGCGAGATCAGGCGCGCGGGCAGCCGCAGCGACTCGTTCTGCCACAAGCGGTGCGTCAGGCGGTGGATCCAGATGGCATGCAGGCCCGAGTAGGCCAGGAGGTTCTCGGTGTTCCCCCGTGCCGCCGGGTCGTGCGCCCGGGCGCCCTCGAGGTCTTCCTTGAGTCGGGAGAAGAAGCTCACACCGTGCCTTTGCTGGTTGTGGTGGCCGCCGCGGGTGCCCCGCGGCGGCCGGGAGGGGACTAGCCGCGGATGTCGTCGTAGAGGAGCGTGGAGATGTAGCGTTCGCCGAAGTCGGGGACGACGGCCACGATGAGCTTACCGGCATTCTCCGGGCGGGCGGCGACCTGCAGGGCGGCCCACACGGCCGCTCCGGAGGAGATGCCGCCGAGGATGCCCTCCTGGGTCCCGAGGGCCCGGGCGGTCGCCACGGCGTCCTCGATCGAGGCGTCGATGACCTCGTCGTAGACCCCGGTGTCCAGGATCTCCGGGATGAAGTTGGCCCCGAGGCCCTGGATCTTGTGCGGGCCGGGGGTGCCGCCGTTGAGGATGGGGGAGTCCTTGGGCTCGACCGCGACGACCTGCACGGACGGCTTGAGCTCCTTGAGCAGGGCCCCCGCGCCGGTGATGGTGCCGCCGGTGCCGATGCCGGAGACGAACACGTCGACGGCGCCGTCGGTGTCGTCCCAGACCTCCTGGCCGGTCGTCGCGCGGTGGATCTTCGGGTTGGCGTCGTTGGCGAACTGCTGCGCCCAGATGGAGTTCTCGGTCGAGGCCACGATCTCCTTGGCCTTCTCCACGGCGCCGCGCATGCCCTCCGAGCCCGGCGTCAGCACGATCTCGGCGCCGAAGGCGCGCAGCATGACGCGGCGCTCGGTGGACATGGTCTCCGGCATGGTCAGGATCACGCGGTAGCCGCGGGCCGCGCCGACGAGTGCCAGGGCGATCCCGGTGTTGCCCGAGGTCCCCTCGACGATCGTCCCGCCGGGCTTGAGGGCGCCGGCGGCCTCGGCGGCGTCGACGATGGCCACGCCGATGCGGTCCTTGACCGAGTTGGCCGGATTGTAGAACTCGAGCTTGACGGCGACCTGGCCGGGCAGGCCCTCGGCGAGGCGGTTCAGGCGCACGAGCGGCGTGCGTCCCACCAGTTCGGTGACGTTGTTGTAGATCTTGCCCATGGATTTCCCCTGTTTCTCTGGTCTGAGGCGGTGCAATTCTCCGGATCCAGACTAGTCAAGCCCCTCAGGGCGCTCAGTCAAGGAGCCACTCGGAGTAATATTTCCTGGCTTTGGCGAGCTTGGGGTTGATGATGACGCGGCAATAGCCCTCCCAGGGGTTGCGTCCGTAGAAGTCCTGGTGCTCCTCCTCGGCCACGTGGAAGCGCGGGGCCCGCACGATCTCGGTCACGATCGGCGCGTCCCAGCGCTCCTGGTTGCGCTCGAGCGCCGCGTGGAACGCCGACTTCTGCGGCTCGTCCAGGTAGAACATCGCCGAGCGGTACTGCGTGCCGACGTCGTAGCCCTGGCGGTTCGGCGTCGTGGGATCGTGCGTCGCGAAGAAGATGTCAAGTATGACGTCCGCGGGCACGACCTCGGGATCGAATGTGACGGCGACCGCCTCGGCGTGCCCGGTGGTCCCCGAGCAGACCTCGAGGTAGCGGGGCTCGGGGTCGTGCCCGCCGATGTAGCCGGAGACGACGTCCACGGCGCCCCGGACCCTGCGGTAGACGGCGTCGAGGCACCAGAAACAGCCTCCGGCGAGGATGAACGTGGTCGTCGACGTGCCCGAGGGCGCGCCGCGTTCCTGGGTGAAGGCTCGGGTACTCACACACTCCTTAAGCCGCGGCGCCTGCGAAAGATTCCCGCGCTACCGTAGAAGGCATGAGAACAGACGACGACGGCGCCCGGTCCTCCGGGCACGCCGAGCCCGCCGACGACGCAGGGGCGGGGCCGGATGCGCAGGACGCTGCGGCGGAGGAGGCCGCGGCCGCCGGGAACGCGCCGACGCTGGGCGAGGTCCTCGTGGCGATCGAGGAACTCTGGCCCGCCTCGCTCGCCGAGGGCTGGGACCAGGTCGGGCTCGTCGCGGGCCGCCCGGAGAACCCCGTGCGCCGGATCCTCTTCGCGGTCGACCCGACGGTCGCCGTCGTCCGGGACGCGGTGGAGCGGGGCGTGTCCCTGCTCATCACCCACCACCCCCTGCTGCTGCGTGGCGTGCACGGCGTGGCCGCGACGACGGCCAAGGGGGAGGCCGTGCACCAGCTCATCGAGGCGGGGTGCGCACTCGCCACGGTCCACACCAACGGGGACTCCGCCGTCGGCGGGGTCTCGGACGTGCTGGCCGACATCCTGGGCCTCGTGGACGTCGAGCCGCTCGCGCCCGCCGACGCAGGCCTGCCGGAGGAGGGCATCGGCCGGGTCGGATCGCTCCCGTCGGCGATGACCCTGGGGGACTTCGCGGCCCGCGTCTTCGGCGCCATGCCCGCGGTGGCCGGCGGCGTTCGGGTGGCAGGCGACCGGCTCGGCGTCGTCCGCCGCGTCGCGGTCTGCGGGGGAGCGGGAGACGGGCTCTTCGACCGTGTCCGGGCCAGCGGCGCGGATGTCTACGTCACGGCCGACCTGCGGCACCATCCGGCGTCCGAGGCGCGGGAGGAGGCGGTCAACGGCCGGCCCTACCTCGTGGACGTCTCCCATTTCGCGAGCGAATGGCTGTGGCTGCCGGCGGCCGCGGAGGCCCTCGGGAACGTCCTGCGGGACCAGGACTTCGAGGTGGAGATCGCCGTGAGCGGCATCAACACCGATCCCTGGGACTTCGTCCTGACCCCCGGCGCCTGAGCTCCCGGGCCGGGCCCCGGCGTCGTCCGCCGCAGCGGCCCCTCCAGTGGCCCGGGGCGGTCGGTGCGCACTAGGCTGGGGCATCACGGTGCGCCGCACCCGCCGCACCGGGCGAGAGCACTCACCGCCGGAACCGGGCCAGCCCCGGACCGGCAGAACGGAGCCGACCATGGCCAAGGCCCCGCAGCAGGAGCAGCACCGCCTGCTGGACCTGCAGGCGTTCGATTCCCGGCTGCAGGCGCTCAAGCGCCGCGCGGCCGAGCTCGCCCAGGACCCCGGCGTCGCGGCCGCCGCGGCCATCGGGGCCACGCTGCGGGCGGAACTGGCCGAGGCGGACGCCGCGCAGGAGGAGGCGCGGGCCGCGCTGGCGGCGTCCGAGCAGGAGGTCGAGCGGGTCCAGGCCCGGATCGAGAAGGACCGCAAGCAGCTCGAGAGCGGCTTCGGCGACTCCAAGAGCCTCATGGGACTCCAGCACGAGCTCGAGACCCTCGCGGCGCGGAAGTCGGAGCTCGAGGACGCCGAGCTGGAGCTCATGGAGGCGCTCGAGGAGGTCGGCGCCGCCCGGGAGCAGGCGGCGGCGGCCTCGGCCCAGGCGGACGCAGCGCTCGCCGCTGAGGAGGCGCGGCGGGACTCGGAGCTGGAGGCCGTCGGCGCGGAGCGCGGCGAGGTCCAGTCCGGCCGCGATGCCTTGTCCGCCGAGCTCGACCCGGGGTTGCTGGCGCTGTACGAGAAGCGCCTGGCGCAGCGGGGCATCGGCGCGGCGCGCCTGTACCACGGCGCGTCGGAGGGCTCGGGCATGAAGCTGGCGCCCGGGGACCTCGCAGAGATCAAGGCCGCGGCCGACGACGACGTCGTCTACTGCCCCGACTCCGGCTGCATCCTCGTGCGGTCCGCCGACTGGAACTGAGCCCGGGCGGACCGCGGCGGCCTACGGCCAGGTGGACCGGGCCCAGTGCAGGAGGTTGGTCAAGGCCGCTCCGCCGGCCGCCACGTTTTGGCGCGGTTCCCCGAAGTTGTCCTCACCGCCGGAATGGGTGCCGACGACGCACGGCGTCCCGCTGAACCACGCGAACACCGGCGCCCCGCTCTGGCCGCCTTCCGTGTCGGCCCGGTACTCGAGCTCGACCCCGGCGCCGTCGTTGTCGTCGTCGATGATCGGGAAGTTCAAGTGCAGCCACGGCCGGTTGCCGCCGTCCTTGTCCCACGGGTATCCGGGAAGCGTCCAGATGTTCCGGTCCTGCCACGCCGGACGGTAGGTCTGGAACCCGAACCAGCCCAGGTTGTTGCCGAGCGGCACGGCGAGGCGCAGCACGGCCATGTCGTCGCCCTGGGCATGACGCTGGTAGCCGCGGACGTTGGTCACCCAGGATGCGGCCCAGGAGCCGTGGATCGAGGCGCCGTCGTAGAACGCGGGGACGAACAGGGCCTTCCAGTTCGCCGAACCCCAGGGCACGACGTGGCTGGCCGTGAGGATGGTGCGCGTCCCGAGAAGCCCCGCGGTGCCCCACCACGTCCAGTTCGGAGTGGCGGCATTGCGCCAGACGAAGATCCTGCCCACGCAGGAGAACGGATAGGTATTGGGGTAGTACGGGGTGCGGTTGTCGGGAGGGATGACCCACTCGGGGCGGACCTTGGCGCCGCTGCGCCGGATCAGGACCTGGGGATCGGCCGCGGGCGCGATCGACGGCGTGGGGGACACGCCGATCCAGTCCGGCACGTACGCCCCGCCCCCGTCGGCGGGGTCCGCGTCGTCGGCCGAGCGCGGCAGGGCGTCCACCTCTGCCTGGACGTCCTCGGGCGTGCTGGGTTCGGCAGCACCGAGCACGATGCCCAGGACGCTCTCGGGGTCGGTGATCGCGAGGCGGCCGTCGGCATCCACGCTCGTCGCGGCAGGCCCTTCGCCGGTGGCGTCGGCGACGCGGTCGAAGACGAGGTAGTTGGCCGGGTCGTTGAGTTCCTGCGGGACGTCGCCACTTTGCGGCCGCGCCGCCGCCCAGGCGGCGTCCAGCGGCTCTGGTTCAAGCTGAGGCATGGTCTTCTTCTCTCGGACGGCCGGGCACCGCAGCGTCCGGCGGGATGACCCTGCGAGCTTAGGCTCCCTGGCGTCACCGGTCCGTCACGGAGCGGAGGGACCGCTCGGGCCCGAGAAGAGGGGTCCGCTCACACGGAGAAGCTGTGGTCCTCCGGGAGGACGACGACGAGCTGGTGGGGTTTCCGGGCGGTGGCGGGGACGAGCTCGGCCCGCCACTTCTCCCGGGCGGCGGTGAGCACGGCGTGCGGTGTTCCGGGGCGGCGTCCCGGCCTCGTCAGCAGGTGCCGCGCGAGCTCGCCGCGGGTGTGCTTGGCGAAGTGGGACACGACCTTCCGGGCGCCGCCCCGTTCCTGGACCACGGAGACGGCGACCGTCCGGGCCGGCGGGGGAGCGTAGGCGGCTGCGTAGCTGCTGGAACGGCAGTCGACGACGAGGCCGTCGCCGGAGCGCTCGTCCAGGACGGGCGTCAGGCGCGGCTTCCACCAAGCCGGGAGGCCGCCGATGCCCGGGAGCTTCACGGACATCGAGAGGCGGTAGGCCGGGATCCGGTCGGCGAAGCCCACGGCGCCCCAGAGCGCGGAGACCACGACGATCGACGCGTCGGCCTTCCGGCGCTGGGGGGCTGTCAGGCCGGAGTATCCGAGGGCCTCGTAGAGGACGCCCGTGTAGACGGTATGGGCCGGGGCCGCGGGAAGCTCCGTGAGCCGCCGGTTCCGGGCGATCTCGTGGGCGAGGGACTCGCCGACGCCTAGGACCGCATGGGCGTCCTCGCCCGAGGAGGCCTCGGCCAGGGCAGCGAGCACGTGGCCGCGCTCGGGGCCGAGGCCCGGGAAGGACAGGGAATCGAGGGAGAAGGGCTCGCCGTGGTCCGCGGCATGCTTGCCCTCGGAGGGCGGGAGGAGAATCAGCACGCCGACCAGCCTAGCCAAGAGGCTCTCGGCTCGCGGCGGGATACAATGACCGATGGACGGGATGGCTGGACGATCGCGTGCCGCCGATGGCGGCCCGAGGAACGTCCGGGCTCCGCAGGACAGGGTGGTGGGTAACGCCCACTCGGGGCAACCCGCAGGCCAGTGCCACAGAAAAGAGACCGCCCGCCGCGCGCGGGTCAGGGTGAAACGGTGGTGTAAGAGACCACCAGCGGCCCGGGTGACCGGACCGGCTCGGTAAACCCCACCTGGAGCAAGGCCAGACAGGCTGTGATCGAGGGCTGTCCGCCCGAGCAGCCGGGTAGGCCGCTCGAGGCCATCGGCAACGGTGGCCCTAGATGGATGATCGTCGCCGGAAGCCGGGCAACCGGCTCCGGAACAGAACCCGGCGTACAGGCCATCCCGTCCCCCGGCCCGGTCTGGCGCCCCGGAGCGGTTCGGCTTGCTAGAATCGACCGTCACCCAATCGTTACCTACCGGGAAGCGTCTATGTCTCAGGGCACCACCACCGGCCGATCCGCCCCGGCCCGCCCCGGCGTTCCGGGCCGGCAAGCCACCGGCTTCCGCCTCGACATCCAGGGCCTGCGGGCGATTGCCGTGCTGACGGTCCTGATCTACCACGCGGGATTCCCGCTGGCGGACGGCGGTTTCATCGGCGTCGACATCTTCTTCGTCATTTCCGGTTTCCTGATCACGGGCGGGATCCACCGCGAACTCCAGCGGACCGGCCGGTTCTCGATCGTCCGCTTCTACTCGCGGCGCGCGGCGCGCATTCTGCCGGCGGCGTGCGTGGCACTCCTCGCGACCATCGTCCTGAGCTTCGCGTTCCTGCCCATGACACGGTGGGAACAGATCGCCAAGGACGCGATCGCGAGTGCGCTCTATGTGGTGAACTGGCTCTTTGCCCAGAGCTCCTTGGACTACATGGCACGTGACGCCGAGGCCAGCCCGCTGCAGCACTTCTGGTCCCTCGCCGTCGAAGAGCAGTACTACATCGTCTGGCCAGTGGTCATGGTGATCGTCTCCACGTTGGCCCTGCGCCGGTGGGGCTCACGGATGCCCGGCTACGCCATCGCCCTCACGCTCGTGGCGGTGCCGTCCTTCATCTGGTCGGTCGCGCTGAGCCACGAGAACCCCGGCCCCGCCTACTTCGTGACGACGACGCGGGCCTGGGAACTGTCGATCGGTGCCGCCTTGGCGATCTTCGGGCCCGTACTCGCCGCCCGGCTGGGACGGCTTGCCGGGCCGCTGGCGTTGTCGGGCCTCGGTGCCATCACCCTTTCCGTGCTGACGTTCGACAAGACCACCGTCTTCCCGGGCTACGCCGCCGCGCTGCCGGTCCTCGGAGCCGCCGTCGTCATCCTGGCGGGCCTGGCCAGCCAGCAGACAGCCGGTGCCCGGCTCCTTTCGCTGCCCCCGATGGTCTTCATCGGGGACCTCTCCTACTCCCTGTACCTCTGGCATTGGCCCCTGCTCATCGTCGCCGAGGCGCTGTGGGGACAGCCCGGTTGGAGGCTTGGACTGCTGATCGTGGCCCTCTCCGTGGTGCCCGCCTGGCTGAGTCGGCGCTTCGTCGAGGAGCCCTTCCTCCGGCACGCCAAGAAGCAGACGCGTGAACGCCGAATCTTCGTTCCGACCCTCGCCGCGTCCCTCGCCTGCATCGTCGCCGCCGGCCTGCTCTACCTGCAGGTTCCCCGCACGGAAGCCCCGCTCGGCGATCCGGAACGAGCAGCGAACACCGAATACTGGGGCGTCGCCGGTCAGGACATCGAGCGCGGCGCGGCCTCCCTGTTGACGGGAGCGGCCACGGTTCCTGCGGACTCGTTCCCGGAGATCGTACCCGGCGTGTTGGAGGCCGACCAGGACACGTTCGGACAGGAGTGCATGCAGGGGACGCGTGTTCCCGAGCTCCTGGAGTGCGTCTACGGCGACCCGGACGGCGCCGAGACCATCGTGTACGTCGGCGACTCCCATGCCGGCATGCTGCTCGCAGGATTCGACAAGGCCGCGGCCGACCTCGGCGTCCGGCTCGTGACCTACATGAAGAGCTCGTGTCCCTGGGCGGCCGGTGCCGTGGACTACAACGGACAGGCCAACGACAGCTGCCAGGCCTGGGGCGCCGCGGTCCAGGGGAAGATCAACGCCTCCGATGTCGCCGGGGTCGTCAGCGTGTCCTCGCGGTATGAGCTGAGCGGCACAGGCGAGGGAGTCGAAGCGGGCGCGGAAGCCGTCGGTGGCGCCCAAGCCGCCATCTGGGAGCCGGTCTTGGAGCGCGGCGTTCCCGTGCTGGCCGTCAGGAACCTCCCGCGCCCGGGGACCAATGTCCCCTCGTGCGTGGCCGCGCACGAGGAGTCGCTCACGGAGTGCGTCTGGAGCAGGAACAGCGTCCTCCTCCCGAAGAGCTCCGAGATGTATGCCGTGGAGCAGCTCGAGGGGGCGCGCCTCCTCGACCTCGGCGACGCCGTCTGCATCGGCGGCGAATGCCCCGCCGTCATCGACGGCGTCATGGTCTATCGCGACAACAACCACCTGACCGCGAGCTATGCGCGGACGATGCACCGGCACATCGAGGAGGGGCTCGCCGCCCTTCTGGAGTGAGCTGGTCGAGGACCTGTGACAGGCTTCACCGCCTGGGGTCCGGGCGGGCCGGCGCGAGAGCCTAGAATGGAAGGCGGGCCCAGCCCATGGGGAAAGATCCTGATACCCCGACCAACCGTATCTGCAATGGTGCTTTCGCGGTGCCAACCGGCCAGTGGATCCCGGCCGGCTGAATTGGAAGGACAACAAGTGACCCAGCAGTCTGTGGCCGCCCTCGAGGAATGGAGCGGCCGGGAAGAACTCGCCGAGGCCATGATCCCGCTCATCGGGCGGCTCTACCGCAAGAACAACGTGGTGACGTCGATCTACGGACGCAAGCTCATCAACAAGTCGGCCATCGACATCCTCAAGGCCCACCGCATCGCCCGCCACGTCGACGGCGCCGAGCTGCCGCTCGAGGAGACCTTCCCGCTGCTCCAGGCCCTCGTCGGCCTGAACCTGGGCGCCGTCTCCGCCGACCTCGCGCGGCTCGTGAGGAAGTTCCGGCAGCAGCCCGGGGGGACGGAGCTGTCCGCCTTCCTCAAGGAGGAGTTCGGCGCCAAGGTGGGCGCCGCGGGCGCCACCGACGCCGAGCCGACCGACGTCGTCCTCTACGGCTTCGGCCGCATCGGCCGGCTCCTGGCCCGCATCCTGATCGAGCGCGGCGGCTACGGCCTGCGCCTGAGGGCGATCGTGGTCCGCAACGGCGGCGCCAACGACCTCGTCAAGCGCGCCTCCCTGCTGCGCCGCGACTCCGTGCACGGCCCGTTCGACGGCTCCATCACGGTCGACGAGGAGAACAACACGATCCTCGCCAACGGCACGCTGATCCAGGTCATCTACTCCAACGATCCGTCCACGGTGGACTACACCGCCTACGGGATCGACAACGCGATCGTCGTGGACAACACGGGACGCTGGCGCGACCGCGAGGGGCTTTCGCAGCACCTGCAGTCCCGCGGGGTCGCCCGCGTGCTGCTGACGGCGCCAGGCAAGGGCGACCTGAAGAACGTCGTCCACGGAATCAACCACGCGGACATCACCGCCGAGGACACGATCGTCTCGGCGGCCTCCTGCACGACCAACGCGATCACGCCCGTCCTCAAGGCGCTCAACGACGAGTTCGGCGTCTCCCACGGCCACGTGGAGACCGTCCACTCGTTCACGAACGACCAGAACCTGATCGACAACTTCCACAAGGGAGACCGGCGGGGACGCTCGGCGGCGCTGAACATGGTGATCACGGAGACCGGGGCGGCCAAGGCCGTGTCCAAGGCGCTGCCCGAGTTCGAGGGCAAGCTCACCGGCAACGCGATCCGCGTCCCCACCCCGGACGTGTCGATGGCGATCCTGAACCTGAACCTCGAGCGCGAGACCACCAAGGAGGAGCTCAACACCTACCTACGGCAGGCCTCGCTGACCTCGCCCCTGCACAAGCAGATCGACTACATCGATTCGCCCGAGGTCGTGTCCACGGACTTCATCGGATCCCGCCGCGCGGGCATCGTGGACGGCCTGGCCACGATCGCCACCGGCAAGAACGCCGTCGTCTACGTCTGGTACGACAACGAGTTCGGCTACTCCTGCCAGGTGGTCCGCGTCATCGAGGAGATGGCCGGAACCCACCCGCGGGCCTACCCGTCCGTCGAGGAATCGGCCCCGGTCGAGATCAACGCCTAACGGCCTCCACGCCCGGTCCGCGGGCGTGCAGAGCGAGGAAGGGACGCCGCCCCGATCGGGGCGGCGTCCCTTCCTCGTTGCGGCCTCGCCGCCGCGGGACGTCAGTGGCCGAACGGATCGGGGTCGACCCCGGGCATCCACGAGTGTCCGGGCACGCCCCACCCGAGGGACTTCTTCGCCTTCTTCCAGCGGCGCGTCCACGTCGGGTTGAGCTTGTCCACGTAGAGGAGGCCGTCCAGGTGGTCGTATTCGTGCTGCATGACGCGCGCGAACCAGCCGGTCGCCTCGAAGTCGACCTCCCGTCCGTCGGCGTCGAAGCCCTGCACCCGGGCGTAGTCGGCCCGCTTGAGGGGGAAGGACAGGCCGGGGGCGGAGAGGCAGCCCTCGACCTCGTCGTCGGGGTCCGGGGACGCGCCGGAGACCTTGGAGAGGGTCAACCTGGGGTTGACCAGGACGCCGCGCGGGGCCACGCCGTCGTCGTTCTCGTACTCGTAGGTGAAGATCCGCAGCCCGACGCCGATCTGTGGCGCCGCGAGGCCGACCCCGTGGGCGGCGTCCATGGTCTCGAACATGTCCGCGACGAGGTCGCGGAGTTCCTGATCGAAGTCCTGGACCTCGGCGGCCCGCCGATGCAGGGACTCTTCGCCGTAGACGACGACGGGACGAACCGCCATGCTTCCTCCTCGTGGGGGCGGGCCCGGCCCGCCGGGTCGGGGCGTTGGATGACACAAAACCGCCCCGGACGGATCCGGGGCGGCTTCTCTGGGGTGAGTAACGGGGCTTGAACCCGCGACCTTCTGGACCACAACCAGACGCTCTGCCAACTGAGCTATACCCACCATTGCGCCGTTCGGCGCGGTGCCCGCCGGCAGTGGATCTGCATCCCTGCCGTCCGGGCAACGGATAACAGTCTACACACATTCGAGCGCCGATGAGGAATCGGGGGTGGTGTGCCGTGCGGCACACTGCCGCCCTCGGCGCTAGGGCGTGGCCCGCTGCTCCGTGATGCCCCGCGAAATGGCCTGCGCCGTCTTGCTGTCCGGCCCGGGCGCGGGAACCATGACCGCGGCGCGGTAGTACCGCAGCTCCTCGATGGAGTCGCGGATGTCGCCGAGCGCCCGGTGGCCACCCGTCTTCGGCGGCGCCTGGAAGTAGGCCCGCGGATACCAGCGCCGCGAGAGCTCCTTGATGGTGGAGACGTCGATGACGCGGTAGTGGAGGTGGTCGATGACGCCGGGCATGTCGCGGGCCAGGAAGTTCCGGTCCGTCCCGATCGAATTGCCGGCCAGCGGGGCCTTGCCGGGCTCGCGGACCCACTCGCGGATGTAGGCGAGGACTTCCTCCGTGGCGGTCTCGAGGTCGGTCCCGTTCCCCAACTCGTCCAGCAGGCCGCTGTCCGTGTGCATGCCGCGCACGAAGTCGCCCATCTGCTCGAGGGCCTCCAAATCGGGCTTGATCACGATGTCCACTCCGTCGCCGAGGATGTTCAGCTCGGGGTCGGTGACGAGGACGGCGACTTCGATGAGGGCGTCGGTCTGCAGGCTCAGGCCGGTCATTTCGCAGTCGATCCATACGATGTTTTCAGCAGAGATAGGCACGCGCCCAATCTACCCGAGGACGGGCGGGATCGGCCGGGGCGACGGCTCGACGGCGGCGCGGGACGCGTCCGGGCCGCGGCGGATCAGGGAGCCGCGTCGTCTGGGGCCAGGAGCCACAAGAGGGCGAACACCACGGCCATCGTCGCGGCGAGCGCGACGGCGGCGACGGCTCCGAGGCCGAGCATCGGCCCGCAGACGCCGAGCAGGACCGCGCTGAAGAGCCCCCAGCCGAGGAGTCCGAGGGGCCGTCCCCCGCTACCGCGGCCCGCGGGCCCCGTCGATGCATGCCGGCCCACGGCACCCCCTTGTCGTCGTCCCGGATCATGGTCCGCCCTCAAGCCTAGGGGCTGGGCGGGGCAGCGGCGGGCATCCCGCGCCGTGCCGCGCCCTGCCGCGCCGGGCACGGTGTTCCCGGGGGTCGGTAGCGGGCCGGATGCTAGGATCGGGTGAGGTTTTTTTCAGGTTCGTGCGGCGATGGCCGCGGCGGCGCCGCCTGGCGCGGAAGAGGGAATGGGTCCTGAGGGAATGAACGTGGCATCGACCGGTGCGCAGACCACCCGGCCGGTCGGGTCAGCGGCCAGGACGCTCGCGTCCGGATTCGCCGGGTCCTTCCTGGTGCTCCTCGGCTCCTTCGGGGTCGGGTGGCTCGCCATGGTCTCGCCGCTCAACCGCAACGCCCTGCTGATCGCCGTGCGGACCGAGACCTGGGGCGTGGTCCTGTCCACGATCGTGCTCACGCTGGGCTGCTGGGTCCTCTTCCGGGCCTGGCTCAGGCTCGGTCAAGTCCTGTCGGGGTGGCCGGAGGGATCGCTCGCCACCGTCCGTGCCGCGAGCTACCTCTGGTCCGTACCGCTGCTGTTCTGCCTGCCGATCTTCAGCCGCGACGTCTTCGCCTATATCGGCCAGGGCCGGCTCGTCGCCGCGGGACAGGACCCCTACCAGGACGGGATCTCGACCCTCTCGAACTGGTTCCAGCTGGGCACCGACGTCACGTGGGCCGAGGCCGAGACCCCGTACGGACCCCTCTTTCTGAGCATCGAGCACGCCGTCCACCAGCTCGTCAATGCCTCGCCCGACCTCTCCGTCCTCCTGTTCCGCCTGGTCGCCTTCGCCGGCGTCGTCCTGTGCATCGTCTACGTCCCCCGGCTCGCGGAGCTGCACGGCGTAGCAGGGGCCAAGGCACTGTGGATCACGGTGGCGAACCCGCTTTTCCTCATCTCCTTCGTGGCCAGCGCCCACAACGACGCGCTCATGGTGGGCCTCGCCGTCGCCGGAACGTACTACGCGGCGACGGGCCGCGGCATCACCGCCGTCGTCCTCGTGACGGCGTCGACAGGCATCAAGCCGATCACCATGGTCCTGCTGCCGTTCATCGGCCTCCTGTGGGCCGGAGCGGGGGCCTCCTGGCCGCGCCGCTTTCTGTACTGGGGGTATACGGCCGGGCTGTCCCTCGGCATCATGGCACTCATCGGCGTGGTCAACGGCTACGGCTTCGGCTGGCTCTCCGTCATGCTCTCCACGGGCACGGGCAGCGTGTTCTTCGCACCGCTCGGCATGCTGACGACCTTCTTCCAGGCGGCCTTCGGCGCCCTGGGACTCGAGACGGCCTGGGTGCTGCCGGTCCTGAAGACCGTGGGCCGCATCGCCTCCGTCGCCGTCGTGCTGCTGCTGATGTTCCGTGGCAAGGACAGCCACCTGGTCCAGCGGCTCGCGCTCGCCTTCACGGCCCTCGTGGTGCTCTCGCCCATCATCCAGCCCTGGTACCTCTTGTGGCTGTTGCCGTTCTTCGCCGTCACCGGCATCCGCGATGACTGGCAGCTCATCTGGGTCTACTTCACCGTCGCGTTCTTCATCGCCTTCGGCGCGGCCGACCAGTTGTTCATCTGGCAGTTCCTGAGTCACCTGGATCCCTGGGTCAAGCACCTCTCGACCGGCATCTCCTGGGCCGCCATGGCCTATCTGGCGTTCCTGGACCCGCGGACCAAGGAGCTCTTCCGGATCGACCGGGCCGCGTGGCGGCTCCCGTGGAAGGCCGCCTAGTGCCTTCTGGTTCCGGCGTCCGCGGGCCGGCGATACCGGTCCTGACGGAGCTCCTGCATCGGCTGCGCGGACGCGTCGCCCGGACGCCCCTCGTCGGACGCCTCGCTGGCGGTGACGAGGAGAGCACCGCCGTCGCACTGGCCCAGGGCTTCGTGGCCTCGCTTATGATCCTCGTCGGCTCCTGGGGGGTCGGCTGGCTGGCGAGCACCCAGCAATCGGTCTTCGCGCGCACGACCTTCCTGCACCCCCTGCGGGTGGAGGCCCCCGGGGTCATCGCCTGCACGGTCCTGCTGGCCCTCGGATCCATGGTCCTGTGCCGCGCCTGGCTGCGGCTCGGGCAGCGCGGAGGGGACGACGCCGGAACGCAGGGCAGGGCGGTCCGCAATGCCGTGCTGCTGTGGTCGGCGCCGCTCATGCTGACCTTCCCCATCTTCAGCCGGGACGTCTACTCGTACTTCGGGCAGGGGCGGCTCCTGCATTCGGGGCTGAGCCCCTATGAGAACTGGATCTCCCAGCTGCCCGGCTGGTTCGCGCAGGGTTCAGACAGCCTGTGGGCGGAGTCGGCCTCGCCGTACGGGCCGCTGTTCCTGATGGCCTCCCAGGCCATCTACTTCGTGACCAACGCGGTCCCGGAAGCGGGCGTGATCCTCTTCAGGGTCCTCGCCGCGGCCGGAGTGCTGCTGTGCCTGTACGTGCTGCCCCGGCTCGCCTCGGCGCACGGATCGGATCCGGCGTGGGCGGTGTGGATCAGCCTCGCGAACCCGCTGTTCCTGCTCAACATGATCGCGGGCGTGCACAACGACGCGCTCATGCTCGGCGGCATCCTGCTGTCCTTCCTGCTCGCCCGGCGCGGCCGCCCGCTCGCGGCCCTCCTCGCGGTCTCGGTCGCGATCGGCATCAAGCCGATCGCCGTCCTCGCCCTGCCCTTCATCGGCCTGGCCCTCGCGGGCCGTGGAGCCGGCTGGCCGGCCCGTGTCCGGGCCTGGCTCTACACGGGGGCGGTGGTGGCCGCCGCGCTGACGCTCTTCGGCTGGGTCTCGGGACTCTGGTTCGGCTGGATCCCCGCCATGGCCGGGGCCGGTTCCGCCGCCTTCCCGTATGCCCCGGTGGGGCTGCTCGGCCTCGGGATCGGCTGGCTCGCGAGCCTCGCCGGGGCCGATCTGTCCACCGTGGCGGACCTCGTCTTCACGGTCTTCAAGCTCGCCGCGCTCGGCCTCACGGCCTTCCTCGCGCTGCGCCGCCCCGCCATGGAGCCCGTCCTGGGCTGCGCCTACGCCCTGACGGCGGCCGTCGTCCTCGCGCCGATCATCCAGCCGTGGTACTTCCTCTGGCTCGTCCCGCTCTTCGCCGCCGTCAAGGTCCACACGGGAGGCTGGGTGCGGTTCTGGTACCTGCTGTCCATGGTCCTCGTCCTCGCCGGCGTTGTGGACCAGGTCAGCGTCGCCCAGTGGATCAACATCGCCCTCGTCCGCGGGATCGCCGCCGCAGTCGGCCTGCTCTACCTGGCCTACCTCGTCTTCGTCGACCCGAAGACAGCCCAGCTGTTCACCCGCCGCACCCCCGACCGCCGCACGCTCGAGAAAGGCCCCCAGACACCGTGACCGGACCCGTGAAGACCCTCCTCGAGGCCCGGCGGGCCACGCGCACTGTCGTGTGGCTCCTCCTGGCCGCCACCGCAGTGGGCGCGGTGCTCGCGATGCTCTCGAAGCAGTGGTGCCGCGTCAACGGCTGGAACGGCGCCGAGCAGCACCTGCACTTCTGCTACTCCGACTTCGCACAGCTCTTCGGGACCCGCGGCCTCGCGGACCGCCTCTTCCCGTTCTACACGGGGCTTCCGGCCGAGCAGGCCATGGAGTATCCGGCGCTCCTGGCCGTCGTCGCCGGTGTCACGGCGTTCATGATCCCGGGGACCGGGGACACGGCGGTCCGCCAGCTGGCCTACTTCGACCTCAACGCCCTGCTCTCCTTCGGCTGCTGGGCCGTCGTCGTCGTCGCGGTGGCCTACGCTGCCCGCAACCGCAGCCGCGACGCACTCATGGTGGCGCTCGCACCCGGCATCATCCTGACCAGCACGCTGAACTGGGACCTCTGGGCCGTCATGTTCGCGACCCTGGCCATGCTCGCCTGGGCGCGGGAGCGGCCCGTCGTGGCCGGAATCCTGATCGGGCTGGGAACCGCCGCGAAGCTGTACCCCCTGTTCCTGCTCGGGGCCGTCCTGGTCCTGTGCTGGCGTGCCGGGCGGATGCGCGACTTCTGGTCCGCGACCGGTGCGGCGGTCGCGGCGTGGCTCGTCGTGAACGTGCCATTTATGCTGACGGCCTACGAGGAGTGGTCGCGCTTCTACACCTTCTCCTCGGAGCGCGAGGTCAGCTTCTCCTCGATGTGGCTCGCCTTCACCTGGACGGGGCTCGACGGGAAGGACTTCTCGCTCGTCTCCAACGGCCTGTTCGCCCTTGCCTGCGCCGGGATCGCCTACCTCGGCCTGAGCGCCGCCCGGCGTCCGCGCATGGCGCAGCTCGCGTTCCTGATCGTGGCCGCGTTCGTGCTGCTCAACAAGGTCTACTCGCCGCAGTTCGTCATGTGGCTCATCCCGCTCTACGTGCTCGCCCGGCCCAAGTGGCGGGAGTTCCTTCTCTGGCAGGCCATCGAGGTGTTCCACTGGGCGGCGGTGTGGCTCATGAGCGCCAAGATCGTCAGCGGCGGGGAAGTGGGCGCCGGCTCGCCGCTCATCGAGATCCTGTACGGGGCCGGGATCGCCGCGCACATGGCGATGGTCGTCTACCTCTGCGTCAAGGTCGTGGGCGACATCCGGCATCCGGCCCGGGACGTGGTCCGCGCCGACGGCAGCGACGACCCCCTCGCCGGGCGCCTCGAGCACCGGCCCGACGCGTTCACGCTGCCGGCCGCCCAAGCCCGGTAGGGGAGCGGGCCCCGTCCCGCGCCGTCCCCTGGAGGACGACGGCGGTGCGGGGCGCGCGTTGGCGCGGCACCGGCGTCGTACCGCGGGGCAGGGACGCTCAGTCGTAGGGAAGGTAGTCCGCGCAGACGGGCGAGACCGGGATGTCGCGGTGCAGGACCCAGATGCCGTGGTCGTCCTCGGTGACGGGGACGAAGCCCAGGCGCTCGGCGCGCTCGAGGGCCTCGTCGGGGGAGAGGGGATCCCATCCGCCGAGCTCCTCGACGTTCGCATCGATGATCATCCAGCTCGACAGCTCGTCCCCGATGTCCCCGTGCAGGCCCACGTAGCTTCGGTCGACGAGGTGGGGGACGGCCGTGTCGGCGGCCTCGACGCAGACCCCGTTCGGGATCAGCGCGACCGCCCGCTCCTGCGCCTGGGCGATCTCCGGCATGGACCAGTTCGCGCCCGTGAGCGTCCGGCCGAACGGGAAGACGGCGTGGATGAAGAGCGTGCAGACCACCGCGAGTCCGAGGAGGAAGGCCGGGGCGCCGACGGCGAGGCGCGCCCAACCCGTCCGTCGGATGACCTTCGCGAGGACGTGGACGGCCGCCAGGAGGAAGACCGGCGCGAGGATCGCGTCGTACTGGTAGACGGGCGCCCAGGTGTTGAGCCGGTCGTTGAACAGGCGGCTGAGCAGGATCGGCGCGCCCAGGATGACGTAGGGCGAGAAGAACGGCAACAGGGCGAGGGGCACGAAGCTCATGATCCAGAGCAGCACCTTGAGTTCGTGGTCGAACAGGAGCGCGAGGGTCTGCAGCGGGTGCGCGGCGATGAAGAGCAGCGCCGCGCCGGCCGTGGCGCCGAGGGCCGTGTACTGCCAATAGGACATGGCGTCCGGCGGCGCGAGGGCGGGGATCAGGAGGCTCGTGGTGACCCAATAGCCGGCGAGACCCATGGCGGCGAGCAGGACGGCCTTGAGCCACTGGCGGTGGAAGGCCATGACGATCCCGACGGCCACGACCGTGATGCCCATGTCCTCGCGGACCAGCAGGAGCAGGGCCGAAAGGCCCATGACCAGGCGGTAGCGGCCGCGGTCGAAGGCCCAGATCACCCACGCCATGATCGGCACGCCGAACGCGACCTCGTGGAAGTCCCAGTTCACGATCGCCTGGAACGGCCACCAGAGCAGCAGCGCCGAGGCGGTCAGGAGCCCGCCAACGTGCCCGAGGTGGCGGCGCGCGAAGAGGTAGACGGGCACCGCCGTCGAGACCAGCAGGCCGATCATGCCCAGGTTGAGCATCCGGGGATCCGGCCAGATCCAGTACAGCGGCGCGAACAGCGCGATGACCGGGTGGAAGTGGTCGCCGAGGAGGTTGAAGTCGACGCCCTTGACCGGGACGATCGGGGCCTTGAAGAGCGCGTACTGCCGCACGGCCTGGTCGAAGATCCCGAGGTCGTAGCCCTTGGCTTCGAAGTTGCGGAAGCGCAGGAACGAGTGGGCCGTGTACAGCGCCGCGGCGGCCGCCATGACGGCGGCCAGCTGGATCCACTGCGCGCGCGTGGCCGCGCCGCCCCCGTGTCCGGCGTGGGGGATGCCGCCCGCGGGCGTGGCGTCCGGGGAGGCGGCGGCGGGATCTGGCATGGCCCCGATTCTACCGCCGGGGCCCGGCCGCTTCGGAGCCGCCGGCACGGTCAGGCGCGGGCCGGGGCGATCCCCGTGCGGGCCATCGCGTCGGCGTAGGCCGCCTGCATCTGGTCCAGGTGGGCCTGCTGGCGCTCCGCCGAGCCGGCGAAGGCGCGCCCTTCGAGGGGCTTGACCTTGTAGGTCTTGAAGCCGCGCCGCCAGAGCAGGGGGTTCTCGGTCTTCAACAGCTGCTCGGAGAGCCGGTGGGCCTCGGTGCCGTGGGCGATCAGGACGGAGGCGCGGGGGACCACCTTGAGCAGGCGCAGCAGGGGCTTGAGGCCGGCCGTGATCTCGGCGGGCGTCGGCTTTCCCGGCTCCGCCTCGTCGGAGTCCCACGGCTGGACGCGCCAGGGCATGACGGACTCGGGGCGCAGGCCCAGGCTCCACTGCAGGCCGAGGAGCCGCGTGACCGCCTCGCTGCCGCCGGGGGTGACGAAGCCCTCGGCCCCGGCGGTTCCCCGGGACGAGAACAGGGTGATGATCTTCGCCTGATCGACGTCATGGATGGGATCGACGTAGGAGACGGTGCTTCCGGGCCGCAGGGCCGCCGTATCGTCCAGGAGCCGGTTGACGGGCGCGATGTGGTCGTCGTAGCGGCGGTCCCAGAGCGAGGAATGGGTGGATTCGGCGGCGAGTGCAGTCATCGGGGCGTGGTTCTCCTGGGGTGGGGGTGCCGGGCACGGGGCAGCCGCGGCGTCGATGGGGAGCGGTGGCCCGAGGGCCGGGAGAAGCCGCCTTCCGCGACCGGGAAAACGGTGGCCCGGTGCGGCCGGCGAAGTGCTTCTACCACCATAGCAACTCGACGTCACCCCGGGTTCACCCGCCATTCACCCGGCCGGGTGATTCCGGCCACCCCACGAGGTTTCGCCGGGCCGGGAGTCCCTGCTTGATAGGGTGGCGGCGGAGTGCCGGGCGGCCGGCCGGGCGCGCCGCCAGGAGGGGAGGACGACGGCGATGGGTAGCGTGTGGGAGCACCTCGAGGACGGCCTGCGTGCCGACGTGGCAGCGAGCGCGGCCGAGTACGCTCGCCTACGGCCTGCCCTTGAGTCCGTCACGGACGACGTCCGGGCGAGGATCCAGGCGATCTTCGAGGACGCGGAAGTGCAACCGCTCTTCATCACGGCACGGACCAAGACCGTCGAGTCCTTCCGGGACAAGGCCTCACGCACGCTCGATGCCTCCGGCCCCGACGGCTCGGCTGCCCTCGAGTTCCCCCAGCCGCTGCGCGAGCTGCACGACCTGGTCGGCGTCCGCGTCATCGTGAGCCTTCCCCACGAGGTCCGCGAGGCCGCGAACCTCATCAAGCGCCGCCGGAGCGAGTTCGACTGCCGCTCCGATCGGGAGAAGGACATCGGATCGGTCGAATCCGGCACCTACGGCTACTCGAGCCGCCACCTCATCCTCAGGACGCGGCAGAACGCCGCCGTCCGGGCCTTCCAGCAGGACCTGGGCGGGCAGGTCAAGGCCAACGGCAACTACGCCTTCGAAGTGCAGATCCGCACCATCCTGGCCCACGCCTGGAGCGAGATCGAACACGACATCCGCTTCAAGAACGTGGACCAGCGGGCCTGGAGCCCCTACCTGGACCGGCAGTTCACGGCGACGGCCGCCATGCTGGAGGCCGTCGAGACGACGTTCTCCGAACTGCACGAGCGCTACCGGGCCGTGACCGGGTTCTGGGACGAGGACGGAGATGGCGCCCAGGAGCTCACCCCGGAGAAGATCGGCGAGGTCTGGCGCACCCTGCTGCCGCACGTCGACCGGAAGCCGGACGACGACTGGGGCTGGGCGCTGGAGCTGCTCGGCGCACACGGCCTGGTCCGGACGAAGGACCTGGCCAGCCTCCTCGAGGCGGACGCCATCACGAAGGTGCGGCAGGCCCTGGACCACCGCTACTCGCCCGGCCCGGACCGGCTCCTGGACGACGTCCTCCTGTGGCGCTTCGGACGCCGGCACATCGAGCTCACCTCCGGGAACGACCAGCAGCGCCAGGCCAGCCTGGAACGCCGTCTGGCGCAGATGGACGCCTTCCGCGCCGGAGGCTAGCCCCGGCGCGTAGCATGGCCCCATGGGACACGACACCGCACCGACGAGGCCGCTGGTCAACGGGGCCGAGATGCCCCTTCTGGGGCTCGGCACCTACCCGATGGACGACGCGGAGGCCGGCGCTGCCGTCGTCCACGCCCTCGAGGCCGGGTACCGGATGATCGACACGGCCGAGAACTACCGCAACGAGGAAGGCGTGGGGCACGGGATCGCCCGGGCCGGCCTGGCGCGCGCGGAGCTGTTCATCACCACCAAGTTCAACAAGGAGTGGCACTCACGCGAGGGCGTGCGGACGGCCTGGGAGCACAGCGCCACGCGGCTCGGCCTCGACTACATCGACCTGATGCTCATCCACTGGCCCAATCCCGGGCTGGGACGCTACGTCGAGGCGTGGGAGGGGCTCGTCGAGCTGCTCTCCGAGCGCAAGGTCCGCGCGATCGGCACCTCCAACTTCACCCCGGCCCAGCTGACCGAGCTGATGAAGGCCACGTCCGTCGTGCCCGACGTCAACCAGATCCAGCACAGCCCTTGGTGGCCGCGGCACGACGAACTGCGGTTCCACGCCGAGCACGGGATCGCGAGCCAGTCGTGGAGCCCGCTCGGGCGGGGCCGGGGCCTGCTCGAATCGCCCGTCGTGGCCGAGGTGGCCGGCGAGCACGGCATCGAGCCGGCGCGGATCGTCCTGAGGTGGCACGTGCAGCACGGCACCGTGCCGTTGCCGAAGTCCATCGATCCGCGGCGGCAGCGCGAGAACCTCGACGTCTTCGGGTTCTCGCTCTCGGCCGATCAGGTGTCCCGACTGGATTCGCTCGCGGGCGGCGGTCCCGCCGTCATGGACCCGATGGAGTTCGGGCACTAGACCCTGGACGTGGTCGCGGGCCTCGTGGCCCGCGGCGTCGCCGCGAAGGAGACCAGCAGCATCGCGGCGACGAACCAGAAGGCCGCGAGCAGCCCGTAGGACTCGCCGAGGAATCCGAGCACGGGCGGGCCGACGAGGAATGCCGAGTAGCCGAAGATCGAGACGATGCTGACCCGGCGTGCCGCGTCGACGGGGTGGTCGGCGGCGACGGAGATGCCGACCGGGAAGCCGAGTGATCCGCCGAGCCCCCAGAGGACGACCGCGGCGAAGGCGAGGACGGGGTCCTCGGCGAGGATGAAGCCCGCGATGCCCGCGATCCCGAGCACCGCCATGGCCATCAGGACGGTGCGCCGGCCGAAGCGGTCGATCAACGGACCGCCGGCCACGCGGCCGAGCGTCATCGCCGCGACGAACGCCCCGTAGACGAGGGCACCCGTCGCGTTGTCGAAGCCGTGCCCGTCGACGGCCGCCAGCGCGAGCCAGTCGTTGGCCGATCCCTCGGCAAAGGCCATGCCGACCACCATGAGCCCGATCAGGACCAGGTGCGGGTCGCGGGCGAGCAGGAGCGTGGAGCGCATCCGCCCGGGCCAGGTGCGTGGCGCGGTGGCAGCCGCGGCGGGGGAACCGGGCCCGCGCAGGGCCGAGCCGGCGACGGGGACATGGCGGCAGGAGAGGAGTCCGGCGGCCGCGATGACGAGGCCGAGAGCTGTGAAGTGGACCTCCACGCTGACGCCGGCGGCCGCCGCGGCGGATCCGCCCAGCGCCCCGAGGATGGTGCCGACGCTGAAGAACGCGTGCATCAGCGGCAGGAGCGTGCGCCGGGAGGCCTTCTCCACGAGGGCGCCCTCGATGTTCATGACGACGTCCGTGATGGAGTAGACGAAGCCGAAGGCGACCAGGACCGCGGCGGTGAGGGCCGCGGATCCCAGCCAGCCGGCGGAGAGCCCGAGCGCGATCTGGCTCACGGCCATCGTCGACAGGGTGACCTGCAGGCCACGGGCGGCACCGAATCGCGCGAGGAACGCCGGCGCCGCCGCGAGGCCGGCGATCGACCCGCCGGCGAGGCCGAAGAGCATCAGCCCGATCGTGGACGTGGACAGCTCGAGGTCGTCGCGTACGGCGGGGATCCGCGAGACCCACGTCGCGAAGCCCACGCCGGACAGCGCGAAGACGACGAAGATGGCGTTGCGCCACGGGGCGAGGCCCGTCGGCGGGGTCTGCAGGGGAGTGCTGCTCTGCACGTCACGCTCCACGGTGGTGGTCTGTTGAGGGTCTGGGCTGCCTGACGGCGCGGGGAGTCGGGCTCACAGGCGTCCGAGGAGCCCCTTCCACGTGCTGCGCCAGTGCTCCACCGCCTCGGGGGAGCCGAGCTTGGTGTGGTTGATGCCCATGCTCGACCGGCCCGGGGCCTTCTCGTAGATGTCGAGGCTGACCCGGCTGCCATCGGCCAGCGGGGCGCGCCAGTACCTCCACTTCTCGGATTCGGACAGCGTCGCGTCTTGGTCGAGGGGCACGCCGCCGAAGTCCTCGAGGCCGGAGACGAGGTCCACCCAGGCGGTGCGGGCCTCGTCCATCGAGCCGTTGAAGGTCCGCGAGGCTCCGACCTGGTAGCTCCCGTCGCAGGACTGTCCGGGCATCCGCCGCCCCGTGTGCTGCTCGTAGGCGACGGCGACACCCTGCGCCCACCAGCCCGGGTTCCCGGGAATCGTGGACAACTCCGCGTAGGCGAGATCGGCCAGCTCCCGATGCCCGAGAGTGCGGCCCCCGGCCCCGTCGAGGTACGCGACCCAGGCGTCCCATCCGCGGCCCGTGGCCCGCTCGATCGCGGCCGTGTTGGAGGGCTTAGTCATGTTTACATACTAACTGGGCGGGCGCGGGTGTGAAGGGTGCCCTCGGCGCGACTCGAACGCGCGACCGGCGGATTAGAAGTCCGCTGCTCTATCCAACTGAGCTACGAAGGCCAGTGCCCGTCGGACGGGCGCGCCACCATTCTAACGGGGTGCCGGGGCCCGCCGCGACGGGCGCCACCGCCCCCTCACAGCCGGGCCCGTCCCGGCCGGTGGCCCCGTCTATCCACAGATCGACCCACGACCCATGCGCCGTTGCCTGCCGGCGACGACTCTTGGTGGCAGGGGCCGCGTGGCTCCTGGAGCACAGTCACACCAGACAAGAGGGAGAACACCATGGAGCAGCGCACGACGATCCGCGGCAACGCGGCATCGGACCCCGAGCACGTCGTGTCCAAGGACGGCAACACGACCTTCTGCACCTTCCGGCTCGCGGCGAACGTCGCCAACCGCGACCGCTCGAGCGGCGAATGGAAGGTCGACGCGACCAATTGGTACACGGTCAAGGCCTTCGGACGCCACGGGCTCAACGTCCTGGCCAGCGTCCGCAAGGGCGATCCGGTGATCGTCGAGGGACGGTTGCGCGTCACCGAGTGGCAGCGCGAGGACGGCAAGCGGAACTACGGCATCGACGTGCTGGCCGACGCCGTGGGTTTCAACATGGCCTACGGGACGTCGACCATGGCGAACCGCCGCGGCAACCGTCCGGTCGACGGCCCGCCCCGGCCGGAGCAGCTCGGCCCGGACGGCGCCCCGGCCATCGAGTCGGGGCTGGACGGGGACGACGGTGCGGACGCCTACGATCCCGAGACCGGCGAACTCCTCGACCAGGGGCCCTCCGCCGATGCGTCGTCCGACGTCGACGCCGCCGACCACCAGGCCGCCTAGCAGCGTTGCCGGCCCGCTCCCGCGCGAATGTGAGGAATGGGCCGGCAGCGACTAGCCTTGGACGCATGGCGGAATTCATCTACACCATGACCAAGGCCCGCAAGGCCGTTGGCGACAAGCTCATCCTCGACGACGTCAGCATGTCGTTCTATCCCGGTGCCAAGATCGGCGTCGTGGGACCGAACGGCGCCGGCAAGTCCACGATCCTCAAGATCATGGCCGGCCTCGACACGCCCTCGAACGGCGAGGCGCGGCTCAGCCCCGGCTATTCGGTGGGGATCCTGCTGCAGGAACCGCCCCTGAACGAGGAGAAGACGGTCCTCGGCAACGTCCAGGAGGGCGTTGGCGAGATCTACGGTAAGATCACCCGCTACAACCAGATCTCCGAGGAGATGTCCCAGCCGGACGCGGACTTCGACGCGCTTCTGGAGGAGATGGGCAAGCTCCAGGAGGAAATCGACGCGGCTGACGCGTGGGACATCGACAGCCAGCTGGAGCAGGCCATGGACGCGCTGCGCTGCCCGCCGGGCGACGCCGACGTCACCGTGCTCTCCGGCGGTGAGCGCCGCCGCGTGGCGCTGTGCAAGCTGCTGCTGCAGAAGCCCGACCTGCTGCTCCTCGACGAGCCCACGAACCACCTCGACGCCGAATCCGTCCTCTGGCTCGAGCAGCACCTCCAGTCCTACCCGGGCGCCGTCCTGGCCGTCACCCACGACCGCTACTTCCTGGACCACGTCGCCCAGTGGATCGCCGAGGTCGATCGCGGCCGCCTGATCCCCTACGAGGGCAACTACTCGACCTACCTGGAGAAGAAGCGCGAGCGCCTCGAGGTCCAGGGCAAGAAGGACCAGAAGCTGGCCAAGCGCCTTTCCGAGGAACTCGAGTGGGTGCGTTCCAACGCCAAGGGACGCCAGACCAAGTCCAAGGCACGTCTCGCGCGCTACGAGGAGATGGCGGCCGAGGCCGAGCGCACGCGCAAGCTGGACTTCGAGGAGATCCAGATTCCGCCGGGCCCGCGCCTGGGCAGCGTCGTCATCGAGGCCAACGGCCTGCAGAAGGGCTTCGGCGACCGCGAGCTCATCAACGGCCTGTCGTTCTCCCTGCCGCGCAACGGCATCGTCGGCGTGATCGGCCCCAACGGCGTCGGCAAGTCGACCCTCTTCAAGACCATCGTCGGGCTCGAGGAGCTCGACGGCGGCGCGTTGAAGATCGGCGAGACGGTCAAGATCTCCTACGTCGACCAGAACCGCGGCGGCATCGACCCGAACAAGAGCCTCTGGGAGGTCGTCTCTGACGGCCTCGATTACATCCAGGTCGGCAACGTCGAAATGCCGTCCCGTGCGTACGTCTCCGCGTTCGGCTTCAAGGGGCCGGACCAGCAGAAGAAGGCCGGCGTGCTCTCCGGCGGCGAGCGCAACCGCTTGAACCTGGCGATGACGCTCAAGCAGGGCGGCAACCTCCTGCTCCTCGACGAGCCCACCAACGACCTCGACGTCGAGACGCTCTCCAGCCTGGAGAACGCCCTGCTCGAGTTTCCGGGCTGCGCCGTCGTGGTCTCCCACGACCGGTGGTTCCTGGACCGCGTCGCGACCCACATCCTCGCGTGGGAGGGCACGGACGAGGACCCGGCCCAGTGGTACTGGTTCGAGGGCAACTTCGAGTCCTACGAGCAGAACAAGGTCGAGCGCCTCGGCCCTGACGCGGCCAAGCCGCACCGCGTCACGCACCGCCGCCTGACGCGGGACTAGGCTCCGCGCGTGACGCACGCGGGAGGGCCCCGGAACCACGTGGTTCCGGGGCCCTCCCGCGCTGTGACCGCTTGCGGCCGGGGTCCGGCTAGGACTTCCGTCCCCTCCGGGCCGCGGCCTTGATCATCCCGGATTGCAGTCCGCCGAGCAGCTTGGACTTCGCGTCGTCGGGGACGCGGATCATGCCCTCCTGCGCCGCGGTGGCCACGAGGAGGCCGTCCCGGTTGAAGAACCGGCCCTCGCAGAGCCCGCGGGCTCCCGAGGCGCTGGGGCTCTCCTGGACGTAGAGGAGCCATTCGTCGACGCGCACCGGGCGGTGCCACCACATGGCGTGGTCCAGGCTGGCCACGCTCATGCCCGGCGTGACCCAGGGCAGCCCGTGGCGGCGCAGCACCGACTCGAGCAGCGTGTAGTCGCTCCCGTAGGCGAGCGCCGCGCGCTGGACGGCCTGGTCGCCCTCGACCGGCCCGAACGTCTTCATCCAGACGGCGTTCGTCGCGGAACGGTCGGCCCTGCGCGGTCCCTCGACGTAGAGCGGCGTGTCGACGTGGCGGATGTCGAACGGCCGGTTGTATGCCCACTCCTGGGCCATGGGGTGCTTGAAGCGGCCGAGGAGGTCCGCCGTCGAGGGCAGCGACTCCGGGTTGGGAATCCCCTCGGGCATGCGTGCTTGGTGTTCGAGGCCCTCGGCCGGTTCCTGGAACGAGGCGATCATCGACAGGATCGGCACGCCCTCCTGGTAGGCGTGGACGCGGCGGGCCGAGAAGGACCGGCCGTCGCGCAGGCGTTGGACGCCGAAGGTGATCGGCTTGCGGGCATCGCCGGGGCGGAGGAAGTAGCCGTGCATGGAGTGGACGGGCCGGTCCGCGGAGACGGTCCGCGAGGCCGCGACGACCGACTGGGCCAGGACCTGCCCGCCGAAGACGCGCTGGCGCGGCTGCTCGGGCGAATGCCCGATGAAGATGTCCTCGTCCGTGCGCGCGTCGAACTCCCCATCGAGATCGAGCAGCCCCAGCAGGGAGGCGGTGGGGTCCTGGTGTTGCACGGTGGTGGCTCCTCGGCTGGTCGCGATCGTGACTCGACAGTATCCGGGCCGCGTTCGACGCGGCAAGCGGCCCGTCGCGGTGTGTCCCCGCCGGCTCGAGGGCATGAAAGCATGGTGTCATGCTGCCTGCCGACCTCGAGTTCGCCGATGCCGAATCCCTTGCCGACCTGCGCACCTTCCTCGTGCGGGCCCGCGCCGTGGCCGACGGCGAGGTGCGCCTCGCCGCGGCCGGGTCCTCCCTGGCCGTGTACGTGGCCGTCCTCGCCCCCGGGCAACTGGGCGAGGCCGTGCCGACCATCCTCGGCCTGCGCGTCGCACGCCTGGCGAGGGACCCCGGTCCGGGCATGGACGCCGTCTACCCGATCGGTGCGGTGGCGGACCGCCTGGCCCGCTCCGGCGCCGGCGAGACGGTGCTGCCGCTGCCGCCCGCCGAGTCCACGGCGGCCTGGACCGGGGTCGCCCCGCCGCGCGGCGGATGGGAACGGGTGGGGGAGTGCGACGCCGGGGCGCTGCGCCGGGCGGCCGAGGACGGCATGCGCGCCGTCGCCTCGGCGCTGCCGGAGAACGCCGGGCGTCCGGTGCTCGCCACGGTGCGCCAACGGATCTGGTCGAGCCCGATGGAAGGCTCCGGCCCCGTGGTCCCCACGGGCGTCGCCTTCGCGGCGCAGACGCTGGGCTTCCTGCCCCCCGAAGGGCCGGTTCCGGTCTTCGCCTCCGGGCCGTGGCTGCGGTTGACCAGCCCCGTGGGGCACGTCCTCGTCCGCCGGGCCACGCTCCTCTGACGGGGCACGGGCCCCTAGCGCTGGTCCGGGGCGTTCTGGAGGGAGTGGGCCGCCCGTTCGAGGTAGTCCCACAGTGTCGCCTCCTGCAGCGGCGGTAGCCCCAACGCGTCGACGGCGGCGCGCATGTGCCGCAGCCACGTATCCCGGGCGGCGGAATCGATCGTGTAGGGCATGTGGCGCATGCGCAGCCGCGGGTGGCCCCGGCGTTCGCTGTACGTCGTCGGCCCGCCCCAGTATTGCTCCAGGAAGAGCTGCAGGCGCATCGCCGCGGGCCTCAGGTCTTCCTCGGGGTACATGGCCCGGAAGTCCGGATCGGCGGCGACTCCCTCGTAGAACTTCTCCGCGAGGCGGCGGAAGGTCTCGCGCCCGCCGACCTCGTGGTAGAAGGTCCCCGCGTAGGCCTCCGGATCGTGCTCGTCGTTCGGATCCAGCGGCCGGGTCGTGTCGAAGCCCGCCGAAGGCGAGCCGACGGGACGCAGGCGGCCGAGCGGCCGGCCCAGGTTGCTCCCCTGCGGAAGCAGCGGCGGGCGGTCGGGGTTCTCGTGCGGGGTAGGCATGTGGTGCGGGGATCCTTCGGGGCGGGTTGGGGTGACGCCCTCCAGACTACGCCCGGACGGGCTCGTGGTGGACGGGGAAGTTCACGCTGCGCGCGATGAAGCACACCGCGTTGGCCGCGCCGTGGAGCGAATCGGCGAGGGCGCGTTGGGACTCGTCGGACAGCTCGACCGCGGGGCGCAACGTCGCGGAGACGAACTCCCCGCTGCCGTCCCGGTTGAGCCGCATCAGGGCCTCGGCCTGGTCCGTGTAGCCCGTCACGACGACGCCGTTCTTCACGGCGAGATGCAGATAGGACAGCATGTGGCATTGGCTCAGCGCCGCCAGCAGGAGCTGTTCGGGGTTCCAGCGGTCGCGGTCCCCGTGGAACGTGGGGTCGGCCGTGCCCGGGAGATCGGGGAGCCCCGCCGCGGCGACGACGTGGTCGCGGCCGTAGTCCCGGTAGCCGGAGGTACCGGTGCCGCGGTTCCCCGTCCAGCAGACGGAGACCTCGTAGTGGTGTTCGTTGAGCGTCATGCCGCCACGGTACACAGCCGCGGGCCGGTGGGGGAATCCACCGGCCCGCGCCGTTCGGCACCGTCTGCTGCCCAGCCGCGTCGTCCGATCAGCGGCGTCGACGGATCAGCGGTCGGCCGCCTGTGCGGCGAGCGCCCGCACCACGCCGTCGCGGTTCTCCAGCATGAGCCGCCGCAGCGCTGGGCTGTCGTCGCCGAGCTCCCCGAGGAAGACGTCGGTGCGGTCCACGGTCTCCCGGGACACCTGCGCGGACGGGTAGAGGCCCACGATGATCGACTGGGCGGTCTCGTAGCCCTTCTCCTCCCAGATCCGCCGTGCCGCCGCGAAGTACTCCGCGGCGTAGCCCTCGATGAGCGAGGCATCGTGCACGCGGTTGAAGCCGGCGATCGCCTGCCGCTGCAGCGTGTTGGACAGGGTCCCGTCCACCAGGACCGCGTCCCAGGCGGCGCGCTTGGCCTCCGCCGTCGGCAGCGCGGCGCCCGCGAGCTGCGCGGCAAGGCGCCCGTTGGCCGTGTTGTCGCGCTCGAGCTCGGCGTCGATGTCGGCCTGGCCGCGCCGCCCGCCGGCGGCCAGCGCCGTCAGGAGCTCCCAGCGCAGGTCGGCGTCGAGTTCCAGGCCCTCGAGCACGCGGGAACCCGTCAGCAGCTGCTCGACGGTGTCGAGCTGCGCCGCGGTGCGCGAGCGCAGGGCGAAGGCCTTGGCGAACTGCAGCTGGTGATCGGAGGCCGGTGCTGCGGCCTCGGCGAGCTCCCACAGGCGCTCCGCGGCGGATTCGGCGAGCGCGCGGCGGTCGGCGGCGGCGACGTAGTAGTCCAGCACCGTGTTGAGCTGGCGGAGCAGGACCAGGACCACGGAGGAGTCGGACTCCTGGGCGATGTTGTTCAGGACGAGCTCGACGTAGGCGCGCGCCGGCGTCTCCGCATCCCGCGCCGCGTCCCACGCGCTGCCCCAGAGCAGGGTGCGCGGCAGCGACTCGGCGATGTCCTTCAGGTGCTCCGTCGCCGTGGCGAGGGAACGCTCGTCGAGGCGGATCTTCGCGTAGGCCAGGTCGTCGTCGTTCAGCAGGACGAGCGCCGGGCGGCGCAGCCCCACAAGCGCGGGCACCTCCGTCCGCTCCCCGGCTACGTCGAGCTCCTCCCGATGCGTGCGGACCAGGCGTCCGGCGTCGTCCTGGTCATAGAAGCCGACGGCGAGGCGGTGCGGGCGGATGGTCGGGTAGCCCTCCGGCGCGGACTGGAGGATCGCGAACGAGGCGACGGCCCCGTCGTCGTCCACCGTGATCTCGGGGACCAGCTTGTTCACTCCCGCGGTCTCGAGCCAGAGCCGGCCCCACTCGGCGAGGTCGCGCCCGCTGGCCGCCTCGAGCTCGGTCATCAAGTCCGCGAGGACGGTGTTGCCCCAGGCGTGCTTGCCGAAGTAGGAGCGCACGCCGGCCATGAACTCCTCCTGGCCCACCCAGGCCACGAGCTGGCGGAGCACGGAGGCGCCCTTGGCGTAGGTGATGCCGTCGAAGTTGACCTGGACGTCCTCGAGGTCGTTGATCTCCGCGACGATCGGGTGCGTCGAGGGCAGCTGGTCCTGGCGGTAGGCCCAGGACTTCTCCATCGAGGCGAACGTGGTCCATGCGCCCGTGAACTCGGTGTTCTCCGCCGCCGCCAGGGTGGACATGAACTCCGCGAAGGACTCGTTGAGCCACAGGTCGTTCCACCAGCGCATCGTGACGAGGTCCCCGAACCACATGTGGGCGAGCTCGTGCAGGATGGTGATCGCGCGGCGTTCCACCATGGCCCCGGTCGGCCGGGAGCGGAAGACGTAGCTCTCGAGGAACGTCACGGCCCCGGCGTTCTCCATGGCGCCGGCATTGAACTCCGGGACGAACAGCTGGTCGTACTTGGGGAACGGGTAGGGTGTGCCGAACTGCGCCTCGAAGAACTCGAAGCCCTGGCGCGTGAGCGTGAAGACGTTCTCCGCATCGAGGTGCTCCATGAGGGACTTGCGGGCGAAGACGCCGAGCGGGATGGTCCGGCCGTCCGAGCTCGTGAGCTCGCTGCGCACGGACTCGTAGGGCCCGGCGATCAGGGCCGTGATGTAGGAGGACATGCGCAGGGTCGGCTCGAACGCCCAGACGGCCGCGCCCCCGCCCGCGTCGCGCGGGGCGGGCGTGGGGGAGTTGGACACGACGTCCCAGTGGGCGGGCGCCTTGACGGTGAACCGGAAGGCGGCCTTGAGGTCGGGCTGCTCGAAGACGGCGAACATGCGCCGCGAGTCGGGGACCTCGAACTGCGTGTACAGGTAGACCTCGTCGTCCACGGGGTCCACGAAGCGGTGCAGGCCCTCGCCCGTGTTCGTGTAGAGGGCGTCCGCGACGACGGTGAGGACGTTCTCCTCCGCGAGGCCGTCGAGGCGGATGCGGACGCCGTCCGCGACGTCCGGGCCCAGCTCCGTGCCGTTGAGGACCACCGAGTGCACGGTGTCCGTCACGGCGTCGATGAAGGTCGAAGCGCCCGCCGCGGCCGTGAAGCGGACCGTGGTGGTCGAGCCGAAGACCCGGTCTCCGCGCGTCAGGTCGAGTTCGACGTCGTAGCTGTCGACGGCGAGCAGCTCGGCTCGCTCCTGCGCCTCGGCGCGGGTCAGGTTCAATCCAGGCAAGGTCGGTGCCTCCATAGCTCGTTCATGTGCGGTGCGCGGCCGGAGCCGGCACGGCGATTCTGAAAGAATCGCTGAAGATGTGGCCATTGTCTCACCAAGCGCCACTGCTTGCACCCTAGCGACGCACCCGCTCCGCCACAAAGCACGTTGCGCCCTCGGCCCAGGCCCGCCCGGGGGATAGGCTGGGACGCGTTCACCACCCACTCACCCGCGGAGGACCCTTTCCATGCGCGTGCACATCGCCACGGACCATGCCGGTCTTGAACTGAGCGCCCACCTGGTGCGCCATTTGAGCGCCGCCGGCCACGACGTCGTCGACCACGGCCCCACGGCCTACGACCCCGAGGACGACTACCCGCGCTTTTGCATCAACGCCGCCCTCGCGGTCGTCGCCGACCAGGCGGCCGGCACCGAGGCCCTCGGGATCGTCCTCGGCGGCTCCGGCAACGGCGAGCAGATCGCGGCGAACAAGGTCGCCGGAGTCCGCGCGGCGCTGGCCTGGAACCTCGACACGGCGCGCCTGGCCCGCGAGCACAACGACGCGAACGTCATCGCCGTCGGCGGGCGCCAGCACCCGCTCGATGAGGCGACCGCGATCATCGAGGCCTTCCTCGCCGAGCCGTTCAGCAACGCGGAGCGCCACGTGCGCCGCATCGGCAAGATCGCCTCCTACGAGGCCACGGGCGAGGTCCCCGCCGAGTAATGCCGGAGGGCCACTCGATCCACCGCCTCGCGCGGCAGTTCAACGACGTCTTCGCGGGGAGCCGGCTCCGGGTCTCGAGCCCGCAGGGCCGGTTCTCCGCCGACGCCCGGCGCGTGGACGGGCGGACGCTCGAATCCGCCGGGGCGCACGGGAAGATGCTGTTCCTCCGCTTCGACAACGACCTCACGCTGCGCGTGCACCTGGGGCTCTACGGGGCCTGGGACTTCGGCGGCGACGAGGGCTTCCGCGGCGCCTCCTCGATCGGGGCGCCGCGCCGCGTGGGGGAGCGGGAGGCGTACGACGACGGGGCCCCCGTCCCGTACGCGGGCCCGCCGGAGCCCGTGGGGCAGGTCCGCGCCCGGCTCGAGTCCGGGCACGGATGGGCGGACCTGCGGGGGCCGAGCGCCTGCGAGGTGCTCGACGACGCCGGCGTGGCCGCCGTGCTGGGGCGCCTCGGTCCGGACCCGCTCGGGCCGGCCCCGGATGATGCGGTTGCCGGCGCGGCGGCGCTGCCGGTTCCCGTCTGGGACGATCCGCGGGCGGAGTTCGCGCGCCGGCTCGTCCGCCGCGCCACGCCCGTGGCCGTGCTGCTCATGGAGCAATCCGTCATCGCCGGCGTCGGAAACATCTACCGCGCCGAGGCCCTGTTCCGGGAGCGGATGGACCCCTGGGCCACCGGGCGGCAGGCAGGCGTCGACGCGGCGCGGCGGCTCTGGGACGACCTCGCGTCGATCATGGCCGACGGTGTCCGCGACGGCCGGATCATCACCACGCGTCCCGGGGACCGCTCCGGCGCGGCGCCGGTCTGGCCGGACGACGCCTACTACGTCTACCAGCGCCAGGGACTGGGCTGCAGGGTCTGCGGTACGGGGATCGCCCTGGCCGAGATCGCCTCCCGCAAGCTCTACTGGTGTCCCGCGTGCCAGGGGCGGGAAGGGCGCGCGTAGGCGTCGGTTCCGGACGGCGGATTGCGGACCGGGGGTCGGCTCGTGCTAAAGTCTCAACGTCCTCGGGGATGTAGCTCAATGGTAGAGCCTCAGTCTTCCAAACTGATTACGCGGGTTCGATTCCCGTCATCCCCTCGCGTCGCGAAGGCGGACCGGCCGCGGCCGGTCCGCCTTCCGCGTCTGATTAGTCGTAGCGCGGCCGTTCTGCGTAAACTGGCAGCTGCACTAATCGGGGTGTAGCTCAGCTTGGCTAGAGCGCGCGCTTTGGGAGCGTGAGGTCGCAGGTTCAAATCCTGTCACCCCGACTCTGCCCACCATCGATCCCATCCTCAGGAGTACCACAGCTGTGAAGAGCGCCGTCGAAAACCTCTCCCCGACCCGGGTCAAGCTCAACGTCGAGGTTCCGCTCGACGAACTCCAGCCGAGCATCGACGCCGCGTACAAGACCATCGCACAGCAGATCCAGGTGCCGGGCTTCCGCAAGGGCAAGGTGCCCAACGTGCTGATCGACCAGCGCGTCGGACGCGGCTACGTCCTCGAGACGGCCGTGAACGAGGGCATGAACGGCTTCTACCAGGAGGCCGTCCGCGAGGCCGACATCGTCCCGCTGTCCCGTCCCGAGGTGGAGATCACCGAGGTGCCCGAGGGCGACGCCGGCCAGCTCGCCTTCCACGCCGAGATCGACATCCGGCCTCAGATCGAGCTCCCGGACTACGCCGGCCTCGAGGTCCAGGTCGACGCGGCATCGGCGTCCGACGAGGATGTCCAGAAGCAGCTCGACGAGCTGCGCGGACGCTTCGGCACGCTCAAGGCCGTCGAGCGCCCCGCCGCCGACGCCGACTTCATCACGATCGACCTCAAGGCGACCATCGGCGACGAAGAGGTCGACTCCGCGACGGGCCTGTCCTACCAGGTCGGTTCCGGCACGATGCTCGAGGGCCTCGACGAGGCCGTGACCGGCCTGTCCGCCGGCGAGGACGCCGTCTTCGAGTCCACGCTGGCCGGTGGCGAGCGCTCGGGCGAGACCGCCCAGGTCAAGGTCGCCGTCTCGGCCGTCAAGGAGCGCGAACTCCCCGAGGCCGACGACGAGTTCGCCCAGCTGGCCTCCGAGTTCGACACGATCGCCGAGCTCAACGAGGACCTCGCCAAGCAGGCGGCCGACGCCAAGGTCGTCGAGCAGGGCGTGCAGGCGCGCGACCTCGTCCTCGACAAGCTCGTCGAGCTCATCGAGGTCCCGGTCCCCGGTTCCATCGTCGACGAGCAGGTCGAGCAGCACTTCGCCCAGGGCGGCCACACCGAGGGCGAGGAGCACGACACCGAGGAGCACCGCGCCGAGGTCCGCGCCAACGCCGAGCGCGCCTTCAAGAACGAGGTCATCCTCGACAAGATCGCCGAGAAGGAAGAGGTCGGCGTCGAGCAGTCCGAGCTCATCGACTACATCGTCCAGACCGCGAGCCAGTACGGCATGGACCCGAACCAGTTCGCCCAGATGCTCGACGGCGCCGGCCAGGTGCCGATGATGATCGGCGAGGTCCGCCGCCGCAAGGCGCTCGCCAAGGTCCTCGAGCTGGCCAAGGTCACCGACTCCGAGGGCAACGAGGTCGACCTCAGCAGCTTCGTCCGCCCGGCCGGCGAAGAGGCCTCGGCCTCCTCCGCGAGCTCCGCCTCGTCGGCTTCCTCCGCCTCCGCCTCCTCGGCCGAGTAGGAAACGCAGCGCAACGCCGCTCGGCGGGACCCTTCGGGGCTCCCGCCGAGCGGCGTTTAAGCGGCCGGTGAACGCGCGGCGCGGACCACCATGCGCCCACAGCGAACAGCCCCGGCCGCACCGCGCCGAGGCGGTCCTCAGGCAGTAGTCTCATGGAAGGCAAGCGCCCACGGCGCCCCGGCGCAACGGCCGGAGGAGCACGGCACCACGGAGAGGTATTCGAGCATGTCCAAGGAATCCCGCACCCCCACCATGGCTTCGGTCGACCCGGCCAGCCGCGAGGACTACATCTACAACCGGCTGCTCAAGGAGCGGATCATCTGGCTCGGCACCGAGGTCGCCGACGAGAACGCCAACGCGATCTGCTCGCAGCTGCTGCTCCTGTCCGCGGAGGACCCGGACAAGGACATCTACCTCTACATCAACTCCCCGGGCGGTTCCATCACCGCCGGCATGGCGATCTACGACACGATGAACTACATCCCCAACGACGTCGTCACGGTCGCCACGGGACTCGCCGCGTCGATGGGGCAGTTCCTGCTCTCCTCCGGCACGAAGGGCAAGCGCTACGCGACCCCCAACGCACGCATCCTCATGCACCAGCCCTCGGGCGGCATCGGCGGCACCGCCTCCGACATCCGCATCCAGGCCGAGCTGATCCTGCACATGAAGAAGGTCATGTCCGAGCTCACGGCCGAGCAGACGGGCCAGGATCTCGAGACCATCCTGCGCGACAACGACCGGGACAAGTGGTTCACGGCCCAGGAGGGCCTCGAGTACGGATTCTTCGACCACATCGCCCAGAACTCGCACTCCGTCTCCGGCGGCGGCGGAGTGAAGCAGTAGCGGCGAGCCCGTCCCGACCCCTTAGATCCCCACAGGAGAACACCATGAACGCCAACGGCATCGGAACCGCCGGGCAGCTGCCGACCGCCCGCTACATCCTTCCCCAGTTCGAGGAGCGCACGCCCTACGGCTTCAAGCGCCAGGATCCCTACGCGAAGCTCTTCGAGGACCGGATCGTCTTCCTGGGCTCGCAGGTCGACGACGCCTCGGCCGACGACGTGATGGCCCAGCTGCTCGTCCTCGAGTCCATGGATCCGGAGCGCGACATCACGCTGTACATCAACTCCCCGGGCGGTTCCTTCACGGCCATGACCGCCATCTACGACACGATGCAGTTCATCCGTCCCGAGGTGCAGACCGTCTGCCTCGGCCAGGCGGCCAGCGCGGCGGCCGTTCTGCTCTCGGCCGGGGCCCCCGGCAAGCGGCTCGCCCTGCCCAATGCACGCGTCCTGATCCACCAGCCCGCCATGGGCGGGGGAGAGCGCGGCACCGCGACGGATCTGCAGATCCAGGCAGAGGAGGTCATGCGCATGCGGACCTGGCTCGAGACCACGCTCGCCGCCAACAGCAACAAGACGGCGGAGGAGGTCGGCATCGACATCGAACGCGACCTCTACATGACGGCCGAGGACGCCAAGGTCTACGGCCTGATCGACGAGGTGCTGACGCCGCGCAAGATCAAGCCACAGGCCGTCGGCAGCTAGCCCTCCGCACCGCCGGGCCCTGCGAAATGTTGCAGCATGGGCCCGGCGGTGACCCAAACCGTCGGGTCGCTGACTTACAGTTGAAGAAGTCCCGCAGCGGCGCCCCACCGGGCGTGGCGCGGGCAACGGGCGGGCCGCCCTGACGGACCGCCATCGCGCGGCGCGACGACTGCACCGCGCGGAGTCGTCGGTCCGTCCGGCGGCCGGGAGTGCCGACAGTAGGGAGAAGGTCGCAATGGCACGCATGGGTGAGAGCTCCGATCTGCTGAAGTGTTCCTTCTGCGGCAAGAGCCAGAAACAAGTGCGCAAGCTCATCGCAGGACCGGGCGTCTACATCTGCACCGAGTGCATCGAGCTCTGCAACGAGATCATCGACGAGGAGCTGGCCGAGGTCGAGGAGGGCGCGGAGTTCGAGCTGCCGCGGCCGCGCGAGATCTTCGACTCGCTCCAGGAATACGTGATCGGCCAGGAGGGCGCGAAGCGCTCGCTCGCCGTCGCCGTCTACAACCACTACAAGCGCATCCAGGCCGGGAACGTCCCCAAGCCGGCCTCGCTCAACGACAGCTCCCACCCCCTCGACGAGGTCGAGGTCGCGAAGTCCAACATCCTCCTGATCGGTCCCACGGGCTGCGGCAAGACCTACCTCGCCCAGACCCTGGCCCGCCGTCTCAACGTGCCGTTCGCCGTCGCCGACGCCACGGCCCTGACGGAGGCCGGCTACGTCGGCGAGGACGTGGAGAACATCCTGCTCAAGCTCATCCAGGCCGCAGACTACGACGTCAAGAAGGCCGAGCAGGGGATCATCTACATCGACGAGATCGACAAGATCTCGCGCAAGAGCGAGAACCCCTCCATCACGCGCGACGTCTCGGGGGAGGGCGTGCAGCAGGCCCTCCTGAAGATCCTCGAGGGAACGGTGGCCTCCGTGCCTCCGCAGGGCGGACGCAAGCACCCGCACCAGGAGTTCATCCAGATCGACACGACGAACGTCCTGTTCATCGTGGCCGGTGCCTTCGCCGGACTCGAGGAGATCATCGGCTCGCGGGCCGGACGCAAGGGAATCGGCTTCGGTGCGCCGTTGACGCACCTCAAGGCCGAGGCCGCGTCGTACTCGGACGTGCGGCCGGAGGACCTGCTCAAGTTCGGCCTGATTCCCGAGTTCATCGGGCGCCTCCCGGTCATCACCACGGTCGAGAAGCTCGACCGCCCCGCGCTCATCGAGATCCTCACGGAGCCGAAGAACGCCCTCGTGAAGCAGTACCAGAAGATGTTCAGGATCGACGGCGTCGAGCTCTGCTTCGAACAGGACGCGCTGGAGGCCATCGCGGACCTCGCCCTGGAACGGGGTACCGGTGCGCGGGGGCTCCGCGCCATCCTCGAGGAGGTGCTCGGCCCCGTGATGTTCGAGCTGCCGGGCCGCGAGGACATCGCGGAGGCCGTCGTCACCGCGGAGGTCGTCGCGGGGAAGGCCGAGCCCACGCTGATCTCGCGCCAGGTGGCCGCGAAGCGCCGCAACAAGTCGGCCTAGACCAGGCCGTTCCGCATCCTCGACACCCATCCCGGCACACGCCTGCCACGAAGGAGCAACTCGATGAGCACGACCACCGTCGGTTTCTGGTTCGACCCGATCTGCCCGTTCGCGTGGGCCACCTCGCGCTGGATCCTGGAGGTCGAGAAGGTCCGGCCCATCGGCGTCGAATGGAACGTCATGAGCCTGTCGATGCTCAACGAGGGGCGCGATCTGCCCGAGGACTACCGCCGCATGATGGACGACTCCTGGGGTCCCGTCAGGGTTGTTGCCGCCACCGGCCAGCAGCACGGACAGGAGGCCGTCGCCCGCCTCTACACGGCGATGGGACGGCTCATCCACCACGAGCAGGTCAAGGACCGCGCCGAGGTCATCACCCGCGCGCTCGAGGACGCGGGCCTGCCGGCCACGTTGGCCGATGCCGCCGCCACGGACGAGTTCGACGCGGTGCTGCGGGCCTCGCACGACTCGGGGATCAACCAGGTCGGCCAGGACGTCGGCACACCCATCCTCTCGCTCAACGGCACGGCCTTCTTCGGCCCGGTCATCACGCGCGTTCCCCGCCGCGAGGAGGCGGGCCGGCTCTTCGACGCGGCCGTCGCGCTCGCCTCCTACCCGCACTTCTTCGAGCTCAAGCGCTCGCGCACCGAGAGCCCGGAGTTCGACGGCTAGCGCCAGGCGGCACCGAATCCCGGCTCGCCCCAGGAGTCAAGGCCACGCGCCCATGGGAAACCCCGGGCGGCGCGCCGTGGACCCTCCAAATCCCCGCACGGGCCTTGCGATGCGACGCGGCCCGGCGTAGAACTGTGGGTACGCATCACCAGACAATGCGTGGTCACGAACCACATCCGCAGTGACGGAACGAAGGCATCGCCTTCCAACCGACCGCAGGTAACGAGGCGGAAAGACCTGCAGGAGACGGATCGGGACCGGCTACCGGAATCAATCGGTCGTTACCCGGCAGCCAATGAGTCGAAGCCCCTCCGACGCGGAAACGCCGAAGGGGCTTCCCCTCGTGGTGATCCTCTAGCGCGGTGCGGGCTCCTCGGCGGGAGCCAGCTCGACGCCGCCGACCGTCAGCTCGCCGTCGGCCACGATGAGCGTGAGGTCGCGGGCGTTCCCTGCGGCCAGGAGGTCGCCCAGGCCCGCGCGCAGCTGCTCGATCTGGGCGGCCGGCGCCGAGATGGTCCCGGCGACAACCTCGGTGCGCTGCTTGACCTTCGCCTCCGACTTCGCCTTCCTGATCCCACCGAGCGCGGAGCCGACGGTCGGCAGGACGCCGGGGTCGGCCCCCTCGAGCGCGGCGGCGAGGTGAGCCGACGTCGGCCAGGCAGCCCGGTGCACGGAACCCTCACGCCACCAGCCCCAGACCTCGTCCGTCGCGAACGGCAGGAACGGTGCGAAGAGGCGCAGCACGGCGTCGAGGGTCGTGGCCAGCGTCGCGAGGACGCTCGCCTGCTCCTCGGGACCGCGGGCACCGTACGCACGGTCCTTGACGAGCTCGACGTAGTCGTCGGTGAAGGACCAGAAGAAGGACTCCACGAGGTCCAGCGCCCGCGCGTAGTCGTACGACTCGAGCGCGCGCGAGGCGTCGTCGATCACCGTGGACAGGCGCGCGAGGAGCGAACGGTCCAGGCCGTTGACGACGACCTCCGCCGCGCCGTCGAGGACGTCGGAGCTCGTCGCGCCCAGGTTGAGCACGAACTTCGAGGCGTTGAGGATCTTGATCGCCAGGCGGCGGCCGATCTTCATCTGCGCGATCTCGTAGGCGGTGTCCGCCCCGAGCTTCGCGGAAGCGGCCCAATAGCGCACGGCATCGGCGCCGAACTCGTTCAGCACGTCGGTGGGGACCACCACGTTGCCCTTGGACTTGGACATCTTCTTCCGGTCCGGATCGAGGATCCAGCCGGAGATCGCCGCGTGCTTCCACGGCGCGCAGCCGTGCAGGGCGTCGCCGCGCACCGCGGTCGAGAAGAGCCACGTGCGGATGATGTCGTGCCCCTGGGGGCGCAGGTCGAACGGGAAGACCTTCGCGAAGAAGTCCTCGTCCCGGCTCCAGCGGCCCACGATCTGCGGCGTCAGGGAGCTCGTCGCCCAGGTGTCGAGGACGTCGGCATCGCCGGTGAACCCGCCGGGGACGTCGCGCTGGGCCTCGTCATAGCCCGGTGCCGCGTCGGCGGCCGGATCGACCGGCAGCTGCTCCTCCGAGGGCAGGATCGGGTGCTCGTAGTCGGGGTCGCCGGCCGCGTCCAGCGGATACCAGACCGGGACCGGCACGCCGAAGAAGCGCTGCCGGGAGACGAGCCAGTCGCCGTTGAGTCCCTCGACCCAGTTCGTGTAGCGCGAGCGCATGAACCCGGGGTGGAACTCGATCTCCTTGCCGCGGCCGACCAGGCGCTCGCGACGGTCCTCGTCACGGCCGCCGTTGCGGATGTACCACTGGCGGGAGGTGACGATCTCGAGGGGCTTGTCGCCCTTCTCGAAGAAGTTCACCGGGTGGCTGATCTTCTTCGGTTCGCCGTCGAGCAGCCCTGCCTCGCGGAGCAGCTCGACGACCGCCTCCTTCGCGGAGAACACGGTCTTGCCGGCGATCGCGGCGTAGGCCTCGCGGCCGGCCTCGCTCGTGATCCACTCGGGCGTCTCGGCCGTCACGCGGCCGTCACGGCCGATGATGGCCCGGGTCGGCAGGTCCAGCTCGCGCCACCACGTGACGTCGGTGAGGTCGCCGAACGTGCAGACCATGGCGATGCCCGAGCCCTTGTCCGCCTTCGCGAGCGGATGCGCGCGGACCTCGACCTCGACCCCGAAGACGGGGGAGACGACCTTCTGGCCGAAGAGCGGCTGGTACCGCTCGTCGTCGGGATGCGCGACGAGGGCCACGCAGGCGGCCAGGAGCTCCGGGCGGGTCGTCTCGATGTGGATCTGCGTGCCGTCGGCCGCGGTGAACGGGTAGCGGTAGTACGCCCCCGGCATCTCGCGGTCCTCGAGCTCGGCCTGGGCGACCGCGGTGCGGAACGTCACGTCCCACAGGGTCGGCGCCTCGGCCATGTAGGCGTCTCCGGCGGAGAGGTTGGTGAGGAAGGCGCGCTGGGAGACGGCCCGGGAGACGTCGTCGATGGTCCGGTAGGTCAGGTCCCAGTCGACCGAGAGGCCGAGCGTCGTGAAGAGGTGCTCGAAGACCTTCTCGTCCTCCACCGCGAGCTGCTCGCACAGCTCGATGAAGTTCCGGCGCGAGACGACGTCCCAGTCGCGCTGGTTCTTCGCCGGCTGGGCCGGGGGAGCGTAGTCCGGGTCGTAGGGGGTCTTCGGATCGCAGCGCACGCCGTAGAAGTTCTGGACGCGGCGCTCGGTCGGCAGGCCGTTGTCGTCCCAGCCCATCGGGTAGAAGACGTTCTTTCCGCGCATGCGCTGGTAGCGGGCCAGAACGTCGGTCTGCGTATAGGAGAACATGTGCCCCACGTGCAGCGAACCCGACGCCGTGGGAGGGGGAGTGTCGATCGAGTAGACCTGATCGCGCGTCGTCTCGGGATCGAAGCGGTAGGTTCCCGCGGTGCGCCACGCGGCGGACAGGCGCTCTTCGAGGCCTTCCAGGGCGGGCTTGTCGGGGACGGAAACGGGTAAGGGCGTGTCTGTGCCCAAGGAGTTCTCAGCCATGGGTTCCATTCTTCCATGCCGGGACACGCCGGGCCGCCGTACCATGGGGCGCATGGGCACCATCCGACTCCTGCGCGCCTACGATCCGCCCGACGGCGGCTACCGCGTCCTCGTCGACCGGCTCTGGCCGCGCGGACTGGCGAAGGCCGACGCGCAACTCGACGACTGGGCCAAGGACGCGGCCCCGTCCCACGAACTGCGCCGCTGGTTCCACGCGGGCGGGTCCTTCGACGGGTTCCGGGAGCGCTACCTGCACGAGCTCCATGCCGGTCCGGCCGCGGAGGGTGCCGAGCGTCTGCGTGGACTCGTCCGGGAGCACGAGGACGTCGTGTTCGTCTACGCCGGCCGGACGACCGGGCCCAACCACGCCACGGTGTTACGCGACGACATCGTCGACGCGGCGGGCGGGGGACGCCCCGAATAGGCTGGGCTCCATGGAAACCCCTGCCTCCACCACGCCCCCGTCCGCCCTTGTCACCGGCGCCAGCACCGGCATCGGCGAGGCGACCGTCCGCCTGCTGGCCTCCCGCGGCTGGACCGTCTTCGCCGCGGCCCGCCGCGCCGAGCGCCTCGAGTCCCTCGCCGCCGAGACGGGCTGCCGGCCGGTCCCTGCCGATATCTCGGAGGACGACGACGTCGCGCGCCTGCTCGATGCCGTCGCCTCGGGCGGCGGCATCGACACGCTCGTGAACATCGCCGGAGGGGCCCGCGGCGTGGAGGCCGTCGGCTCCGCCGTGACGGAGGACTGGGAGTGGATGTACCGGGTCAACGTCCTGGGGACGATGAAGCTCACGCGGGCCTTCCTCCCGATGCTGCGTGCCACCGGCCGCGGAACAATCCTGAACCTGACGTCCACGGCCGCGCTCGTCTCCTACGAGGGCGGGGGCGGATACAACGCCGCGAAGGCGGCCGAGCGCGCCATGACGGCCGCGTTGCGCCTCGAGGAGGCCGAACACAACGTCCGCGTCGTCGAAGTGCTGCCCGGCATGGTCCACACCGAGGAGTTCTCCCTCCAGCGCCTCGGCGGGGACCGCGAGCGGGCCGAGAAGATCTACGAAGGCGTGGAGAAGCCCCTGACCGCCGAGGACATCGCGGACATCATCGCCTACGCCGTGTCCGTCCCCCACCACGTCAACCTCGACGAGATCGTCGTCCGGCCCGTCGCGCAGGCGGCGGCGCACAAGGTGATCCGGCGGCTTCCGTGACGGGCCCGACCCGCCACGTCGTCGCGTGCGCCCACGGCACCGACAACCCCGAGGGGCGCCGGCTCATCGACGGCCTCCGGGCCGAGCTCCAGCGCCGGCTCGCTGATCACGAGCCGGCGATCGTGGTCCACGAGGCCTACGTTGACGTGCAGGATCCCCGGCTGACCGGGGTCCTGGCCGGGTTGCCGGCGGGCGAGCCCGCCGTCGTGGCGCCCCTGCTGCTGTCCGAGGGATTCCACACCCGGGTCGACATCGCCGAGGCGGTCGCCGCCCGCCCGGCAACGGCGGCCGTCGCGCCGATCGGTGCGCAGCAGGACCTGGCCCGGGTGCTCGCCGAACGGATCCGCGCGGCGGGCTGGGCGGAGGGCGACGCCGTCGTCCTCGCCTCCGCCGGCACCCGCGAGCCCAGGGGGCAGGAGCAGGCCCGCGAGGCCGCCGTGCTCCTGTCCAGACAGCTCGGCGTCCCCGTCACGGCGGCATTCTGCTCGGCGGCCGAACCCCGCGTCGCCGACGCGGTCGCCGCGGCCCGGGCCGCGGGGGCGTCCCGCGTCGGGGTGGCGTCCTACCTCCTGGCCCCCGGCTTCTTCCACGACCGCCTGGCCGGGAGCGGCGCCGACTACGTGTCCAATCCGCTGCTTCCCTCGGTCATGATCGCGAAATGTGTCGTCGAAAGACTTCATGAAGCGGGGCACCTGCTCCCGCGGGACACCGAATGAGTCCCCGTGTGACCACGTGACCGATTGGGTCGGACGGCGTTCGGGGCGGGGCGGGCGGCGTCCCTAGGCTCGCTGCCATGACTCAGGCAACCGAGACTCCCTCCCGCCCACGGCCCGCCCGGCCGGCCGCCAAGCCGCACGGGCAGTGGAAGATCGACGGCACCGAGCCGCTGAACTCCAACGAGACCCTCAAGCAGGCCGACAACGGGCTCAACGTCCGCGAGCGCATCGAGCAGGTCTATGCGCACGAGGGCTTCGACTCGATCGATCCCGACGACCTCCACGGCCGCTTCCGCTGGTGGGGCCTCTACACGCAGCGCAAGCCCGGGATCGACGGCGGCCGGACCGCGACGCTCGAGCCGCACGAGCTCGAGGACCGCTACTTCATGCTCCGCGTCAGGATCGACGGCGGCGCCCTGGACCTCGAGCAGCTGCGCGCCATCGCCGGCATCTCCCGGGACTTCGGCCGCGACACCGCCGACGTCACCGACCGGCAGAACATCCAGCTGCACTGGATCGACGTCGTCGACGTCCCCGAGATCTGGCGCCGGCTCGAAGCCGTCGGGCTGAGCACCACCGAGGCCTGCGGCGACGTCCCGCGCGTCGTCCTCGGCTCGCCCGTCGCCGGGATCGCGGCGGACGAGATCCTCGACCCGACGCCGGCCATCCGCGAGATCACCGAACGCTTCGTCGGCGACCCGGAGCTGGCCAACCTGCCGCGCAAGTTCAAATCCGCGATCACGGGCCATCCCTCGCTCGACGTCGTCCACGAGATCAACGACATCTCCCTCGTCGGCGTGCGGCACCCGGAGCTCGGCCCCGGCTACGACCTCTGGGTCGGCGGCGGACTGTCCACGAACGCCCGGCTGGCCGAGCGCCTCGGCGTGTTCGTCGCGCCGGAGCGGGCGGCCGAGGTCTGGCATGGGGTGATCCGGATCTTCCGCGACTACGGCTACCGCCGGCTGCGCAACAAGGCCAGGCTCAAGTTCCTCATGGCCGACTGGGGGCCGGAGCGCTTCCGCACGGTCCTCGAGGAGGAATACCTCGGCTACCGCCTGCCCGACGGTCCCGCCCCCGAGCCCGCGAGCGAACCCGGCGACCACGTCGGCATCCACGAGCAGAAGGACGGGCTGAACTACATCGGGGCGGCCCCGCAGGTCGGCCGCCTCTCCGGCACGCTCCTCTCCGAGCTCGCCGACCTCATGGAGAAGTACGGCTCCCGGCGCCTGCGCACCACGCCGCACCAGAAGCTCGTCGTCCTCGACGTGCCCGCCGACCGGGCGGAGGAAGCGGCGGCGGACCTCGACGCGCTCGGCCTGTCCACCCGCCCCTCGCTGTTCCGCCGCTCGGCGATCGCCTGCACCGGGATCGAGTTCTGCAAGCTCGCCATCGTCGACACCAAGGACACGGCGATCGGCGCGGTCCGGGAACTGGAGCGCCGCTTCGAAGAACGGCCCGCGGCGCGCCCACCCCGTTCCCTCAGCCTGCACGTGAACGGCTGCCCCAACTCCTGCGCGCGCATCCAGACCGCGGACATCGGCCTCAAGGGCCAGCTGTTGCCGGACGGCGACGGCGGGCAGGTCCCCGGCTTCCAGGTGCACCTGGGCGGCGGGCTCGCGTCCTCGGAGCGCGAGGAGGCCGGCCTCGGCCGCACGGTGCGCGGCCTGAAGGTCGCGGCCACGGAGCTTCCGGACTACGTCGAGCGCCTCACGCGGCGCTACGGGGAGACAGCCCAGGACGGCGAGAGCTTCGCCGCGTGGGCGCACCGCGTGGACGACGAGGAGCTGTCATGAGCGCCCGGGAACTGCTGACGGGGCGGCCCTCCGAGGCCCTTGATCGTGATCGCGCCCTCGCGGCCCGGGGCGCCGAGGTGCTCGGCTGGGACGCCCCCGCCGAAGAGGTGATCGCGTGGGTCGCCGGGCACTTCGCCACGAGCGAGGCCGCCGTCGCCTGCTCGATGGCGGACGCCGTGCTGCCGGCCCTCGTCGCCGACCGCCTGCCCGGGGTCGACGTCTTGTTCCTGGAGACGGGCTACCACTTCACCGAGACCCACGCCGCCCGCGACGAGGTGGCCGAGGCCCTGGACGTGAACATCGTCGAGGTGCTGCCGCGGCAGAGCGTCGCCGAGCAGGATGCCGAACACGGGCCCCGCCTGCACGAGCGGAACCCGGGTGAGTGCTGCCGCCTGCGCAAGATGGAACCGCTTGCGCGCGCGCTGAAGGGCTATCGCGTCTGGTTCACCGGGGTCCGGCGGGAGGAGGCCCCGACCCGGGTCGACACCCCGCTCGTGACGTGGGACGAGGCCCACGGCCTCGTCAAGGTCAACCCGCTTGCCGGGTGGAGCTTCGAGCAGCTCGTCTCCTACGCGGGGGAGCATCAGGTCCCCGTGAACCTCCTCCTGGCGCATGGATACCCGTCGATCGGCTGCGCCCCCTGCACGCGGCCCGTGGCCCCCGGCGAGGACCCGCGCTCAGGCCGCTGGGCGGGCCTGAACAAGACCGAGTGCGGCATCCACCGGTGACGGGGTCCTCCACGGCACCGGCCACGACCGCCCGGAAGCCGAGTACCGGGCACACCACACCACACCACGAGCAAGGAGCACGCCCCATGAGTGCCACGACCATTGTGGAACACCCCGCGGCCCCGGCCGCCCGGTCCGGGACACGCGACGTCCTGGACCTGCTGGAGGCCGAGTCCATCCACATCCTGCGCGAGGTCGTCGCCGAGTTCGAGCGTCCGGCGATGCTGTTCTCCGGCGGCAAGGACTCCGTCGTGATGCTGCACCTCGCGGCCAAGGCGTTCCATCCGGGGCGCATCCCCTTTCCCGTCGTCCACGTCGACACGGGCCACAACTTCCCCGAGGTGCTGGACTTCCGCGACCGCACGGTCGAGCGCCTCGGCCTGCGCCTCGTCGTCGCGAGCGTCCAGGAGTACATCGACCGCGGCGAGCTGCGCGAGCGCGCCGACGGGACGCGGAACCCGCTGCAGACCACCCCGCTCATCGACGCCATCAACGACCACCGCTTCGACGCCGTCTTCGGCGGGGCCCGGCGCGACGAGGACAAGGCCCGGGCCAAGGAGCGCATCCTGAGCCTGCGCGACGAGTTCGGCCAGTGGGACCCGCGCAACCAGCGCCCGGAGCTGTGGAACCTCTACAACGGACGCCACGCACCGGGCCGGCACGTCCGTGCCTTCCCGATCAGCAACTGGACGGAACTGGACATCTGGCGCTACATCGAGCGCGAGGGCATCGAGCTTCCGCCGCTGTACTACGCCCACGAGCGGGAGGTCTTCGAGCACGACGGGATGTGGCGCGCCGTGGGAGAGTTCAGCCGGCCGGGGGAGGGCGTGGCCGTCACGCGGCGGACCGTCCGCTACCGCACCGTCGGCGACATGTCCTGCACCGGTGCCGTGCTGTCGGAGGCCTACACCGTGTCAGACGTCGTCCACGAGGTCGCCGCCTCCACCCTGACCGAGCGTGGGGCCACGCGAGCGGACGACCGCATCTCCGAGGCGGCCATGGAAGACCGCAAGAAAGAAGGGTACTTCTAATGACGAACACCACGTTGGACACCGCCGCCACCCAGGCCCCCACCGGGGACCAGGTCTCCGGCCTGTTCCGCTTCGCCACCGCGGGCTCCGTCGACGACGGCAAGTCCACGCTCGTCGGGCGGCTGCTGCACGACGCGAAGGTCGTCCTCGCCGACCAGCTCGACGCCGTGGCCAAGGCGTCCGCCGACCGCGGCTTCGGCGGCGGCGACGGCACCCTGGACCTCGCACTGCTGACGGACGGCCTCCGCGCCGAACGCGAGCAGGGGATCACGATCGACGTGGCCTACCGCTACTTCAGCACGGGCCGCCGCTCCTTCATCCTCGCGGACTGCCCGGGCCACGTGCAGTACACCCGTAACACGGTCACGGGCGCCTCGACCGCGGATGCCGTCGTTGTCCTCGTCGACGCCCGCAAGGGCGTGCTCGAGCAGACCCGCCGCCACTTGAGCGTCACGGCACTGCTGCGCGTGCCGCACCTCGTCGTCGCCGTGAACAAGATCGACCTCGTGGACGACGGCGGAGGGCGCTTCGCGGCCATCGCCGAGGACGTCCTGCGGCTCGCCACGGCGCTGGGACTTCCGACGCCGCACGTCGTTCCGGTCTCCGCCCTCCGCGGCGACAACGTCGTCGAGCGCTCGGCGCTGACCCCCTGGTACCCCGGCCCGACCCTCCTCGAGCTGCTCGAAGGGCTGCCGACGGGCGACGCCGAAGAGGGCCTCAGCGGCGACTTCCGGCTCCCCGTCCAGCTCGTCGTCCGCCCCCAGAACGGCGTGGCTCCGGGAGTGGACCCCGCCGCATACCACGACTACCGGGCCTATGCCGGCCAGATCGCCGCGGGCTCCGTCGCGGTCGGCGACACCGTGACCGTCGCGACGCCGGGACAGCCCCGGAGGACCACCCGCGTGACGGGCATCGAGGTCGCCGGAACGCCGCGTCCCGGCGCGTCGGCCCCGGACTCGGTCACCCTCACGCTGGCCGACGAGCTCGACGTGGCCCGGGGGGACACGATCGGGGCCGCGGGAACCCTCCCGGAGTCCGCCGGGCGCTTCGACGCGGACCTCTGCTGGCTCTCCTCGGACGCGCTCCGCCCCGGCGCCCGCGTCCTCGTCAAGCACGGCACCGCCGTCGTCCGCGCCCGGGTCACCGCCATCGCCGGCCGGGTCGACCTCGAGGACTTCACCCGGGTTCCGGCCGGGACCCTCGAACTGAACGACATCGGCCGCGTCTCGCTCCACCTCGCCTCCGAGCTTCCGCTGGAACCGTACGCGCAGCACCGGCGCACCGGCTCCTTCCTGGTGATCGATCCGCACGACGGCAACACCCTGGCGGCGGGCCTCGTCGCCTCGGCGTCTCCGCCGGCGGACGCGGGGGAGGCCGCATGAGCACCATCCGCTACACACCGGACGACGGCGACCGCCGCACGTCCCGCAGGGCCTTCCTGGCCGCGGGCGGCTCGGCGATCGGCCTGCTGGTCCTCGGCGCGGCCGCGACGACGACGATTCCCCGCCCGGGTGGGGCCGTGGCCACGGCCGCCGGCCCGGCCGAACGGCTCCGGCTCGGCTTCTTCGCGAACCTGACCCATGCCCCGGCCCTCGTGGGCACGGGCGACGGGATCTTCGCCGAGGTGCTCGGGGCCCAGGGGACCACGATCGAGGAGCACGTGTTCAACGCGGGTCCCGCCGCCGTCGAGGCACTCAACGCGGGCGCGATCGACGCGGCCTACCTCGGCCCCAACCCGGCGATCTCCGCCTACGTCTCCAGCGCCGGGACCGGCATCAGGATCCTCGCGGGGGCGGCGGCCGGCGGGGCGCAGCTCGTGGTCCGGCGGGGCCTGGACTCGCCCGAGGCGCTCCGGGGTGCGACCCTCGGCACCCCGCAGCTGGGCGGCACCCAGGACGTCGCCCTGCGCACCTGGCTCACGGAGAACGGGCTCGACGTGGACGTCCGCGGCGGCGCCGTGTCGATCACCCCGACGGGCAACGCCCAGACCTTCGAGCTGTTCCGTTCGGGCCAGCTCGACGGGGCGTGGCTTCCCGAGCCCTGGGCCTCCCGGCTCGTGCTCGAGGCGGACGCCGTCGTGCTCGTCGACGAGGCCGAGCTGTGGGACGGCAGCGAGACGGGGCAGGCCGGCCTGTTCCCGACGACGGTGCTCGCCGTGGGACAGGAGTTCGCCGCGCGCCACCCCGAGACGGTCGAGTCGCTCGTGGCCGCCCACGTGCGGGCGCTGACGTGGATCAACGGCACGTCCCGCGGGGAACTGCTCCCGATCCTCGACCGACGGCTGACGGAGACCGCGGGGGCCGGACTGGACGACGCCGTCATGGAACGCGCGCTGGACCACCTCACCTTCACCTCCGATCCCCTGAGCGGGGCCTTCCCCCGACTGCTCCAGGCGGGGGTCGACGCCGGCGTCACCGAACCGGGTGACCTCACAGGGCTGGTCGACGAGTCGGTCCTGCGTTCGGTCCTCGAACGGGGGGTGGGCGCATGAGCATCATCATCGAGTCGCTCGGCAAGGACTACGGCGCAGCTCCCGTGCTCGAGGACATCTCGACGACGATCGAGGACGGCGAGTTCGTGGCCGTCCTCGGAGCCTCGGGATGCGGCAAGTCGACTCTGCTCAACGTCATCGCCGGGCTCGAGCCGCCGAGCGCGGGCAGCGTCACCGTCCCCGAGGCCGGCGCCGCCCTGATGTTCCAGGACGCCGCCCTGCTGCCGTGGCTCACGGCCCGGGCCAACATCGAGCTGGCACTCGAGCTGCGGGGCCTCGGCCGCGCGGAACGCCGCGAACGCGCAGAGGAGCTGCTCCGGCTCGTCCACCTGGGCGACGCGGGGGGCAAGCGCCCGCACGAGCTCTCCGGCGGCATGCGCCAACGGGCCTCGCTCGCCCGGGCGCTGGGCCAGGACCGGCCGATCCTGCTGATGGACGAGCCCTTCGCGGCCCTGGACGCCATCACGCGGGAACTACTGCACGACGAGTTGGAGCGCCTCTGGGAACTGCATCGGCGCACGGTCGTCTTCGTGACCCACAACGTGCGCGAGGCCGTCCGCCTCGGCCAGCGGATCCTGCTCCTGTCCTCCCGCCCCGGCCGCATCGCGGCCGAGTGGCGGATCGATCCCGGCGTACGGCGCGATCCTGCCGAGGCCGCTGTGCTGACCCGCACCATCACCGAACGACTGCGCGAGGAGATCCGGCAGCATGCATACTGAATCGAACACCGCCGTCCGCGACGCGGCACCGCCTCCTGCCCGGGACCACGACCCCGGGCTCGGCGAGGTCGAAGCCGGCCTGGACCGCCTCCAGACCACGCAGGAGAAGCCCCGGCGCCGCCTCGACTCCGTCCTGATCCCCCTGGGCACCGTGGCCGCGCTCCTGAGCATCTGGCAACTCGCCGCCTGGGCCGGGTCGCCGCGCGAGGACCTCTTCCCGGGACCCGTGCAGGTCCTCGGGGTCGCGGGGGAGCTCCTCGCCGACGGCCGCCTGACGGAGGCCGTCGCCACCTCGCTCAACCGCGGACTGCTCGGTTTCCTGCTGGCCCTGGCGATCGGCACGCCGGCCGGACTGCTGCTCGCCTCGTCCACGACGCTGCGCCGCGGCATCGGCCCGCTCGTCTCGGGCCTCCAGGTCCTGCCCAGCGTCGCCTGGGTCCCCGCCGCCATCATCTGGTTCGGCCTGACCGACGCGACCGTGTTCTTCGTGGTGGTCATGGGCGCGACGCCCTCGATCATCAACGGCTTCCTCTCCGGGGTGGACCACGTCCCGCCCCAGTACCGCCGGCTCGGCACGGTCCTCGGTGCGGGCCGCCTCCAGCAGCTGACCCGGATCGTGCTCCCCGCCGCCCTGCCCGGCTACCTCGCCGGCCTCAAGCAGGGGTGGGCCTTCTCGTGGCGTTCGCTCATGGCCGCCGAGATCATCGCCGTCGGCGGCAGCATCGGGTTCGGCCTCGGCTCGCTCCTGCAGCAGGGCCGGGAGCTCTCCCTCCTCGCCGTCGTCGTCGCCGCCATCCTCGCCATCCTCCTCGTCGGCATCGTCGTCGAGCTGCTCGTCTTCGGGCCGATCGAGCGCCGCCTGCTCCGCCGCCGCGGACTGACCCCGGGGAGCACCCGGTGACGCGGCGGGAACCGGAGCGCGGCCCGCACGGCGCGGCCCCGGCGTCGTCCTCCGACACCGCGGTCCACCCCCTCGCGCTGCGGCTGCGGGGCAAGGAGGTGGCCTGCGTCGGCGGCGGCCGCGTCGCCGAGCGGCGCATCGGGCAGCTGCTCGACGCGGGGGCGCTCGTGACGCTCATCGCGCCCGAGGCCACGGAGGCGCTCGCCCAGGCGGCGGCCGACGGGCGGCTGAGCTGGCTGCGCCGGCCCTTCCGCCGGGGCGACCTGGCCGGCGCCTGGTTCGTCCATACCGCCACGGGCCTGCCCGCCGTCGACGCGGCCGTGTCCGAGGAGGCCGAAGAGCAGCGCACCTGGTGCGTCAACGCCTCCGACCACGAGCGCTCCAGCGCGTGGACGCCGGCCGTCGCGCGCGTCGGCGATGGCGTCACGATCGCGGTCACCGCCGGCGCGGACCCACGCCGCGCCGTCGGGCTCCGCAACGCCATCTCCCTGGCCGCCGACACGGGCCTGCTGCCCCTGCGCCGCAAGCGCACGCCCCGCGGCTCCGTGGCCCTGGTCGGCGGCGGGCCCGGCGATCCCGGGCTCATCACCGTCGCCGGACGGCGGCTCCTGGCCACGGCCGACGTCGTCGTCGCGGACCGGCTCGGCCCGCGGGAACTGCTCGAGGAGCTCGCCGCCGACGTGCGGATCATCGAGGTCGGCAAGGCCCCCGGCCACCACCTGGCCACGCAGCAGGAGATCAACGAACTACTCGTCGCCGAGGCCCGGGCGGGCCACAAGGTGGTCCGGCTCAAGGGCGGGGACCCCTACGTCCTCGGCCGCGGCGGCGAGGAGGAGGCGCATTGCCGAGCGCACGGGATCGAGGTCGAGGTCGTCCCGGGCGTGACGAGCGCCGTCTCCGTCCCGGCCGCCGCCGGCATCCCGGTCACCCATCGCGGCGTGGCCACCGGCTTCTCGATGGCCACGGGGCACGACGAGCTCGCCGAGCTCCCCGCGCGGCCGGACCACACCCTCGTCCTGCTCATGGGCGTCCGCCGCCTGGCCGACCATGCCCGGCTGCTCCGCCGCCGCGGGCTGCCGGCAGACACTCCGGTCGCCGTGATCGAGCGGGGCTGGATGCCAGGACAACGGGTCACGATCGACCGGCTCGACGCGATCGCCGAGACGGCCCGGGACGTCGGGGTCGCCAACCCCGCCGTCATCGTGGTCGGCGACGTCGTCCGTCTCAGCCCCCATGCCTCCGGGACGCCCTGCCACGCCTCCGCGCAGGCCATCCGGGCCTAAGCCACCCATCGCCCCCACGACTCCAAGGAACACCATGAGCCAGACCAACTCCACGGCCCTCCGTCCGCTCCGCGTCGCCATCATCGGCGCCGGTCCGGCGGGCGTCTATGCTGCCGACCTCCTGACGAAGGCCGAGCGCGGCTTCGACCTCTCGATCGACCTGTTCGACCGCTATCCCGCACCGTACGGGCTGATCCGCTACGGGGTGGCGCCCGACCACCCGCGGATCAAGGGCATCGTCAAGGCCCTGCACAAGGTCCTGGACCGCGGCGACATCCGCTTCTTCGGCAACGTCGACTACGGCACGGACCTGCACCTCGACGACTTGCGGACCCACTACGACGCGGTGGTCTTCGCGACCGGGGCGATCCGGGACGCGGACCTGAACATCCCCGGGATCGAGCTCGAGGGCTCCTACGGGGCCGCGGACTTCGTGTCCTGGTACGACGGGCACCCGGACGTGGACCGGCACTGGCCGCTGCAGGCGCGCGAGGTCGCGGTGATCGGCAACGGCAACGTGGCCCTGGACGTGGCCCGGGTGCTCTCCAAGCACGCGGACGACCTGCTCTCCACGGAGATCCCGGCGAACGTGTACGAGGGGTTGAAGGCCTCCCCGGTCACGGACGTGCACGTCTTCGGCCGCCGCGGTCCGGCGCAGATCAAGTTCACCCCGCTGGAGCTGCGGGAACTGAGCCATTCGCGGGATGTGGACATCGTGCTCTACCCGGAGGACTTCGAGTTCGACGCGGCCTCGGACGAGGCGATCAAGACGAACAACCAGGTCAAGACCATGGTGAACACGCTGACGAACTGGCTCGTGGAGGAGCAGGACACGGGGGCCTCGCGGCGCCTGCACCTGCATTTCCTGCACAACCCGGTCGAGGTCCTGGGCGAGGACGGGCGGGTGTCCGGGCTGCGCTTCGAGCGGCAGGAGCTGGACGGCACGGGCAACGTGCGCGGTACGGGGGAGATCGTGGACTACCCGGTCCAGGCCGTGTACCGGGCGATCGGCTACTTCGGCTCCGCCGTCGACGGCGTGGGCTACGACGGTTCCACCGGGACCATCCCCAACGCGGGCGGGCGGGTCCTGGACGATTCCGGGCAGCCCGTGCCCGGGCTCTACGCCACGGGCTGGATCAAGCGCGGGCCCGTGGGCCTGATCGGCCACACCAAGGGCGACGCCCTCGAGACCATCACCCTCCTGCTCGAGGACGCCGCCTCGCTGGAACCGGCGACCGCACCCGAGGCGGAGGCCATCACGGGGCTCCTGGGCTCGCGCGGCGTCCGCTACACGACGTGGGAGGGCTGGCTGACCCTGGACGCCCACGAGCGCGCGCTCGGCGAGGCGGCGGGCACGCTGCAGACCGAGGCAGGTCCCGTGACCCGCGAGCGCATCAAGGTGGTCCCGCGCGAGGAGATGGTCGACGCCTCGACGCCGGCCGTGCGCGCTTAGCCGCGGGCCGGGCATCGGCTAGACTGGAGACCAACAGCGTCGACCCGGCCATCACCGGCGAGCTTCCGGAAGAACGGTGGGACCCCGCACGGGGTGCCGGCTACTAGAACCGGACGGGTAAGCCCGTCACAGCAGTCACGAAGCGGCGGCGCGCTCCCTGCACGGGGAGGGCGCTGGCAAGCGGGGTGGTACCGCGGGACCAGGCGACCGATCGCCCGGGACCGTCCCCGCACGGAGAACGCCCGGCATCCACCCGATGCCTCCGATCCCAGGAACGCCGCCGATGACCACGTACCCCCAGGCCTCCACCGACCCCCGCTCGAGCACGCCCGCGTCGCCGCGCTTCCCCGACATCGAGGAACGCGTGCTGAAGTACTGGGCCGAGGACGGCACCTTCCAGGCCTCGATCGACGCGCGCGGCGCCGAGGACAACGAGTTCGTCTTCTACGACGGCCCCCCGTTTGCCAACGGCCTGCCGCACTACGGCCACCTGCTGACGGGCTACGTCAAGGACCTCGTCGCCCGCTACCAGACCCAGCGCGGGCGCCGCGTCGAGCGCCGCTTCGGCTGGGACACGCACGGCCTGCCCGCCGAGCTCGAGGCCATGAAGCAGCTCGGCATGACGGACAAGCAGCAGATCGAGGCCATGGGCATCGACACGTTCAACGACGCGTGCCGCTCCTCCGTCATGAAGTACGCCGGGGAGTGGCAGGAGTACGTGACCCGCCAGGCCCGCTGGGTGGACTTCGAGAACGACTACAAGACGCTCAACGTCGACTACATGGAGTCGGTCATCTGGGCGTTCAAGCAGCTGCACGAGAAGGGCCTGACCTATCAGGGCTTCCGCGTCCTGCCGTATTGCTGGAAGGACGAGACCCCGCTGTCCAACCACGAGCTGCGGATGGACGACGACGTCTACAAGGACGTCCAGGACCAGACCGTGACCGTGACGTTCCCGCTCCTCGCGGGCGAGGGGGAGCTCTCCCGGCAGCTCGCCGGCGTGCAGGCCCTCGCCTGGACCACGACGCCCTGGACCCTGCCCACCAACCAGGCCCTCGCCGTCGGACCGGACGTGCGCTACGTCGTCGTCCCCGCCGGCCCGAACGGGGTCAAGGCCTCCGCCGCCACGGGCCGCTTCCTGATCGCCGAGGACCTCCTGGGCGCCTACGCCAAGGATCTGGGGTACGACGACGGGGCTGCCGCCGCCGCCGCGGTCGAGTCGGGCCACCTGGGCGCCGAGCTCGAGGGGATCGGCTACGAGCGCCTCTGGGACACCTTCGCCGACGCCGGGAAGTACGGCACGGAGCAGGCCTGGCGGATCCTCGTCGCCGACTACGTCACGACGACGGACGGCACGGGCATCGTCCACCAGGCGCCCGCCTACGGCGAGGACGACCAGGCGGTCTGCGAGGCCAACGGGATCCCCGTGGTGCTCTCCGTCGACGAGGGAGCGCGCTTCCTGCCCGTCTTCGAGGGCGGGCCGCTCGCCGACATCGCCGGCGTGCAGGTCTTCGAGGCGAACAAGACGATCATCCGGGTGCTCAAGGACGCCGGCCGGCTGGTCCGCCAGGCCAGCTACGTGCACTCCTATCCGCACTGCTGGCGCTGCCGCAACCCCCTGATCTACCGCGCCGTGTCCTCGTGGTACGTCAAGGTGACCCAGTTCAAGGACCGCATGGTCGAGCTGAACCAGGACATCAACTGGATCCCGGGCAACGTCAAGGACGGCCAGTTCGGCAAGTGGCTCGAGAACGCGCGCGATTGGTCGATCAGCCGCAACCGCTACTGGGGCTCGCCGATCCCCGTCTGGGAATCCGACGATCCGCGTTACCCGCGCCGCGAGGTCTACGGTTCGCTCGCCGAGATCGAGGAGGCCTTCGGGACCCTGCCGCGCAACCACGCCGGCGAGGTGGACCTGCACCGCCCCTTCATCGACGACCTCGTGCGCCCGAACCCGGACGACCCCACGGGCAAATCCATGATGCGCCGCGTCGAGGACGTCCTCGACGTCTGGTTCGATTCCGGGTCGATGCCCTATGCCCAGGTGCACTACCCGATGCAGAACAAGGAGTGGTTCGACTCCCACAACCCGGCGGACTTCATCGTCGAGTACATCGGGCAGACCCGCGGCTGGTTCTACACGATGCACGTCCTCGCGACGGCGCTGTTCGACCGCCCGGCGTTCAAGAACGTCATCAGCCACGGGATCGTCCTGGGCTCGGACGGGCAGAAGATGTCCAAGTCGCTGCGCAACTACCCCGACGTCAACGAGGTCCTGGACCGCGACGGCTCCGATGCGATGCGCTGGTTCCTCATGGCCAGCCCGATCCTGCGCGGCGGCAACCTCGTGGTCACCGAGCAGGGGATCCGCGAGGGCGTGCGCCAGGTGCTGCTGCCGATGTGGAACGCGTGGCACTTCTTCACGCTCTACACGAACGCCGCCCACGGGGGAGCGGGCTACGCGGCCCGGCTCCGCTACGCCTCCGACGATCCCCTCGACGCGTACCTCCTGGCCGCTACGGGGCGCCTCGTCCGCCAGAGTACCGAGGCGATGGACGCCTACGAGATCTCCGACGCGTGCGATGCCCTGCGCCGCTACATGGACACGCTGACCAATTGGTACATCCGCCGCTCGCGGCAGCGCTTCTTCGACGAGGACACGCAGGCGTTCGACGTGCTCTACACGGCACTGGAGACGCTCACGCGCGTCGCCGCGCCGCTGCTGCCGCTCGCGAGCGAGGAGATCTGGCGCGGCCTGACGGGCGGACGCTCGGTGCACCTGGCCGATTGGCCGGACGCCGGGCTCTTCCCCCAGGACGAGGCCCTCGTGGAGCGCATGGAGCTCACGCGGCGCATCGCCTCCGTCGGCTCCTCGCTGCGCAAGGCCGCCAAGCTGCGAGTGCGCCTGCCGCTGCAGGGCCTGACCGTCGTCGCGCCGGGCGCGCGGGAGCTCGAGGGGACGTTCGCGGCCGTCGTGGCCGACGAGCTCAACCTGCGCTCCGTGACGCTCCTGGACGCCTCCGAGGCCGACGCGGGCGAGTTCGGGATCAGCCAGCGGCTCGTGGTCAACGCCCGGGCCGCCGGCCCGCGCCTGGGCCGCGACGTGCAGCTGGCGATCAAGGGGTCCAAGTCGGGCGACTGGTCGGTCGACGCCGAGGGCTCGGTGGTGTGCGGGGGCCTGGCGCTCGAGCCGCACGAGTACACCCTGGAAACGGTCGTGGCGGACGACGCCGGTGCCTCCGTCGCGGCGGCCGTGCTGCCGGGCGGGGGGTTCGTGGTGCTCGACACCGAGCTCACCCCCGAGCTCGAGGCGGAAGGCGTCGCGCGCGACGTCGTACGCGCCATCCAGTCCGCGCGCAAGGACGCGGACCTGCGGGTGGCCGACCGGATCCGCACCGTCGTCCACGCGGACGCCGCCACCGTGGCGGCCCTGCACGCCAACGCGGCACTCGTCAAGGAGGAGACGCTGAGCGTGGGGCTCGTGCTGCACGAGTCCGCGGGCGGCGACGTGCGCGTCGAGGTCGAGACCGTCGCGGCCGCCGAGGCCGGCGGAGAGGAGCGCAAGCCGTGAGCGATGCCGACGCCTTCTCCGTCCAGAGCGTGTACGCCGAGCTGCTCTCGCGCGCCCCGGAGAACAAGATCGAACCCCGCATGGAGCCCATGCGGCGTGCCATGGAGATCCTCGGCGAGCCCAACAAGGCCTTCCCGATCATCCATGTGACCGGAACCAACGGGAAGACCTCGACGGCCAGGATCCTGGAGTCGCTCCTGCGCGCCCACGGGCTGCGCACGGGTCGCTACACGAGCCCCCACCTGGCCTCCGTCACCGAGCGGATCAGCCTCGACGGCGAACCCGTCGCCGACGCCGACTTCGTCCGGATCTGGGACGAGATCCGCCCGTACCTGCTCATCGTGGACGAGGAGCTCGAGGCGCGGGGCGAGAACCGGCTGACCTACTTCGAGGCCGTCACGGTCCTGGGCTTCGCGGTGTTCGCCGACGCGCCCGTGGACGTCGCCGTCATCGAGGTGGGCCTCGGCGGCATCACCGACGCCACGAACGTGGGGGACGGGCAGGTCGCCGTCGTCACGCCGATCTCGCTCGACCACACGGATCTGCTCGGCGACACGGTCGAGGACATCGCCTGGGAGAAGTCCGGGATCATCAAGCCCGGCGGATTCCTGGTCAGCGCCGCGCAGCCGGCCGCGGCCGCGCAGGTCCTCCTCGACGCCGCCCGCGGGAAGGACGTCCCGTTCCGCTTCGAGGGCGTCGAATTCGGCGTCGAGGAGCGGACGCTCGCCGTCGGCGGCCAGTCCCTGCGGCTGCGGGGCATCGCGGGGCGCTACGACGAGCTGCTGCTGCCCCTGCACGGAGCCCACCAGGCCCAGAACGCGGCCGTCGCGGTCGCCGCGCTCGAGGCGTTCCTCGGCGGCGGCGAGCGCGAGCTGAACGCGGAGCTGCTCCGGGAGGGCCTCGCCGAGGCGGCGAGCCCGGGCCGCCTCGAGGTCGTCCGTTCGGCGCCGACCGTGCTGGTGGACGCCGCGCACAACCCGGACGGCGTCCGGGTCAGCGCCGAGGCCGTCAAGGAGGCCTTCGGCTTCACGGCCCTCGCCCTCGTCGTCGGGATCCTCGCGGAGAAGGACGCGCCGGCGATGCTCGCGGAGCTGCGGGAGCAGTACGGAGACCTGGTCCAGGACCTGTGCCTGACCCAGTCGACGTCGCCCCGGGCCGTCCCGGCCGGCGAGCTCGGGCGCTTGGCGCTCGAGGCCGGATGGCCCGAATCGGACCTGCACATCACGGAAAAGCTCGACGACGCCCTGGAATGGGCGGTGGGCCGGGCCGAGGCCGGCGGCGACTTCGGGGGCGGCGTGCTCGTCACCGGATCGATCACCGTCGTCGCCGAGGCGCGGACGCTGCTGGGAAGGTAGGACCATGGCACGACTCACCAAGGCGCAGCGCGAGTGGCGGCCCGGCATGAAGAAGCCCCGCCGCTCCGTGCGCACCCTCTTCGCCTCCACGGTGCTGACCCTGGAGGCCTTTGTGGTCCTCTTCGCGACGCTCGGCGTGTTCGGGCTGCACCGCGGGGCCGTCTCCGCCTGGCTGATCTGGGGGATCGGGCTCGGTCTGGCGCTGTTGTGCCTGGCCACGTGCGCGTTCCTCGGCCGCCCGTTCGGCTACTGGATCGGCTGGGGCATCCAGGTGCTGCTGGTCGGCGCGGGATTCATCGATCCGTACATGTTCATCGTCGGGGCGCTCTTCGCGGCCGCCTGGTGGTACGCCGTGACCAAGGGCGGAGCGATCGATGCGGAGAACGCCGAGCGCGACCGTGCGCAGGCCCGCTGGGAAGCGGAGCACCCGGAGGCCGGCTCCGACTAGACTGGCCGGAGGAAACCCGACCCCCACCTCAAAGGAGCACGCCCATGTCCGTTGAACGGACCCTTGTCCTGGTCAAGCCCGACGGCGTCGAGCGCCAGCTCACCGGAACGATCCTCGCCCGCGTCGAGGCCAAGGGCTACCGGCTCGCGGCCCTCAAGCAGGTCCAGGCCACCCGGGAGCTGCTCGAGCGCCACTACGAGGAGCACGTCGGCAAGCCCTTCTACGAGCCCCTCGTCGAGTTCATGCTCTCGGGCCCCGTCGTCGCCGCCGTCTTCGAGGGCCACCGCGTCATCGAGGGCTTCCGCTCCCTGGCCGGGACGACTGATCCGACGACGGCCGCTCCGGGGACCATCCGCGGCGACTTCGGCCGCGACTGGGGCCTGAAGGTGCAGCAGAACCTCGTCCACGGCTCGGACTCGGTGGAGTCCGCGGAACGCGAGATCGGCATCTGGTTCGCCTGAGCGTCGCCGCCCCGCTCCGCGCGGGGACCGGTCACGGTACGACGGCGGCCGGCCACCCTCCACGGGTGGCCGGCCGCCGTCGTCGTTGTGCGCTCGGGCGTGGACCGGGGTCCGCGTTGCCTCAGCCGAGGAACATGTTCATAAAGCGGAAGAAGATCGACGCGGCGCACGCCACGATCACGAGCGCCGTGGCCACGCCGGGCCAGCCGGCCGCGGCACGGCGCAGCCACGCGGGCGCGGGGAGCACGCCGTGCAGGATGTTCCGGGCCGTCGTGTAGATGAAAAGCGGGATCACCATGAGCCAGACGACGATGCAGTAGAGGCACAGGACGTTGATCTCGAACAGCGCCTGGTACCAGAGCCATCCGATGAACGCCGCGGCCAGCGTGATCCCGGTCTGGACGCCGATCCAATACCAGCGGGGGAAACGGGCGCCTGCCGCGAGCGAGACGCCGATCGTCAGGACCACGGCGAAGCCGACGACCCCGATGAAGGGGTTCGGGAAGCCGAACAGGGCGGCCTGCCAGGTCTGCATGACCGTGCCGCAGGAGACCCAGGGGTTGAGGTCGCAACTCGTCACGTGTGAGGCGTCGCGGTAGAGCTCGAGGCGCTCCAGCACGAGGATCACGGACGCGATCCAGGCCACGGCGGCCGTGGCCGCGAGGATGACGCCGAAGGCCTGGTCCCGGGCGAAGCGTGGAAGTTCCGTCGTGGTCAAGCGTCTGGCTCCTCGCTCGCGGGCGCCGGAGGACCCCGGCGCGTTCGCCTCCAGTGTATCGACGCCGCGCGTGCCCGGGTCCCGCCGTGCGGGGCCCCGTGTGAGATAATGGCCGTGGCCGTCCGTGGATCCACAGTCCAGGGCCGGCCCAGCGACAGGCTTCCAGGCCCGCGGGCGATGCATCGGACCGGCGTGAAGACACGACGCCCCTCTCGAATACCGCCGACGGCCGCCGCAACGGAAAGCGGCTTGCCGGGAAAAGCGCCGCTGGTCCAACGGGACGTCCGCACCCCATACGTGGTGGGTGCCCCCCGGTGGATAGCATCCTGACTTCCGGCGCGCGGAGGCCCTTCAGGCCCCGCCGCCGAACTGAGCGCCCGGCGGGCCCACTGTGGGGGTCGGCCGGGTAGGAGCATGACCCATGGATTCATTGACGACCCCGTCGACCGAGAACACGCCCGAAGCAGAGGGCGGATCCCCGGAACAGGCCGCCCCCGCGGCGGAACCGAAGAAGGCGGTGCGCCGTAGGAAGCCCGCCGCCAAGACCGCGGCCGCCTCCGCCGCGGAAGAGGCCGGGACGGCCCCCGGTGTCGCGGCGGCCGAGGCGCCCGCCTCGTCGGAGGCCTCCACCGCCGAGGCGCCCGCCTCGTCGGAGGCCTCCACCGCCGAGGCGCCGGCCGAGGCTCCCGCGAAGGCCACGCGGCGGCGCAGCAGCACCGCGGCGAAGACCACCACCAAGACCGCCGCCGCGAAGTCCACCCCGGCGAAGAAGACCGCCGCCACCCAGGCCACCGCAGCGAAGAAGACCGCCACCGGGGCCGAGGCGTCTGTCGAGGCCGATCCGGTCGCGGCCATCGAGCCCGCCCTGGCGTCCGGGGATGGCGTCTCCGACCAGCTGGAAGAACCCGCGGCGAAGGCTCCTCGCAAGCGCGCCCCGCGCAAGTCCGCCGTCACGGTGCCCGACGAGGCACCCGCCCCCGAGGTGCCCGCAGATGGTGCCGCCGAGGGGGACGCTCCCACCGAAGCGGCCCCTGCCCGGAAGGCTCCGCGCAAGCGCACGCCGCGCAAGGCCACCGCCGCGGCGCAGGGCGACGACACCGGCGCGGAAGCCCCGGACGACGCGGCGCCCGCGCAGGAGGCAGCCGCGGTCCAGCCGCCGGCCTCCCCGGCCGCGGACGAGGCACCCGGGGCCGGCACCGGCGTCGTGCCCGGCTCCTCCGATGAGACCACCGAGGACGCCGAGGGCGGGCCGGCCGCGGATCCCTTCACCATCCCGGCCTCGCCCGTGTCCCTGCTCTTCCACGCCCCGGACCTGACCGCCGTCCCGGCGCCGGCCGCCGTCGTCGAGGACGAGGAGGACGATGACGCGGATTCCGGCGAGGAGGGCGCGGGACGCGGCCGCCGCGGCCGCCGCACCCGGCGCGCCCGCGGGGGAGCGTCCGAGGAGGCCGCCGCCAACGGCCCGGCCGGGGAGGAGGAGGGCGTCGTCTCCCGCCGCCGGCGCCGCCGCCGCCGCGGAGACGCCGACCTGGAGCTCACGGGCGGCCAGGACGACGACCCGCCCAACACCGTCACCCGGGTCCGCGGCCCGCGGCAGGCCGCCGAGCCGGCGCCGTCGAACAAGGTCATGGGCGTCAAGGGCTCCACGCGCCTCGAGGCCAAGCGCCAGCGCCGCCGCGAGTCGCGCGAGTCGGGCCGACGCCGGCACGTCATCACCGAGGCCGAGTTCCTGGCCCGGCGCGAGTCCGTCGACCGCCAGATGGTCGTGCGCCAGCGCGAGGACCGCATCCAGATCGGCGTCCTCGAGGACGGCATCCTCGCCGAGCACTTCGTCTCCAAGACGCAGCAGGATTCGCTCATCGGCAACGTCTACGTCGGCAAGGTGCAGAACGTGCTGCCGTCCATGGAGGCCGCGTTCATCGACATCGGCCGCGGCCGCAACGCCGTGCTGTACGCCGGCGAGGTCAATTGGGACGTCGCGGGCCTCGACGGGCAGCCGCGGAAGATCGAGCACGCCCTCAAGTCCGGCGATTCCGTGCTCGTCCAGGTCACCAAGGACCCCGTGGGCCACAAGGGCGCCCGCCTGACGAGCCAGATCTCGCTGCCCGGACGCTACCTCGTCTACGTGCCCGGCGGCTCCATGACGGGCATCTCCCGCAAGCTGCCCGACGTCGAGCGCAACCGCCTGAAGAAGATCCTCAAGGACCACTTGCCGCAGAACGCCGGCGTCATCGTGCGCACGGCCGCGGAGGGGGCCTCCGAAGAGGAGCTCATGAACGACATCAACCGGCTCCGCGCCCTCTGGGAGGAGATCGAGCGGAAGTCGACGTCGACGAAGACCACCCCGCCCGAGCTGCTCTACGGTGAGCCGGACCTGACCATCAAGGTCGTCCGCGACGTCTTCAACGAGGACTTCTCCAAGCTCGTGGTCTCCGGCGAGGAGGCCTGGGACACCATCGAGGCCTACGTCACCTACGTCGCCCCGGACCTGCTGGGCCGGCTCGAGAAGTGGGAGGCGGAGGAGGACATCTTCGCGGCCAACCGCATCGACGAGCAGATCCACAAGGCGCTGGACCGCAAGGTGTTCCTGCCCTCGGGCGGCTCGCTCGTGATCGACCGCACGGAGGCCATGACGGTCGTCGATGTGAACACGGGCAAGTTCACCGGCTCCGGGGGCAACCTCGAGGAGACGGTCACCAAGAACAACCTCGAGGCCGCCGAGGAGATCGTCCGCCAGCTGCGCCTGCGCGACATCGGCGGGATCATCGTCATCGACTTCATCGACATGGTCCTGGAGGCCAACCGCGACCTGGTGCTGCGCCGCCTCGTCGAGTGCCTCGGCCGCGACCGCACCAAGCACCAGGTCGCCGAGGTCACGTCGCTGGGGCTCGTGCAGATGACGCGCAAGCGGATGGGCACCGGGCTGCTCGAGGTCTTCAGCGAGAACTGCGAGGCGTGCAACGGCCGCGGCGTCGTGACCCACGAGGAGCCCGTCGAGCACCGGCGTTCCTACACCGCCTCCGGCGAGCAGCAGTCCGGATCCCGGAACGACCGCAACGACCGCTCCGGCCGGTCCTCGCGCCGCCGCAAGGGCGGGAAGGACCAGGACGCGCCGGAGCAGCCCGTCGAGGCCCAGCGTCCGGCGGAGGATCCCGAGCGCGAGGCGAAGGCGAGCGCCGCCCGGGCCGCCTTCGCGACCATTGCCGCCGCAGCGCACGCGGCCCATGAACACGAGCACGACGCCGGGGCGCGCCCGGAGGCCGCCACGGAGGGGGCTACGGGTGGATCCGCTCCGGCGGACGGCGCCGCGTCCGGCGACGCCGAGGCCGAGCAGGCCGGGACCGGCGGACGCCGTGGCCGCCGACGCCGTGGCCGCGCCGGTTCGCCGGTGACGACGACGGGAGGCGCGGCAGATGCGCCCGCCGGCGACGAGGCGCCTGCCGACGCCGCGGAGCGGCCGGACCCGACGCCGGTGCAGGCCGGGGAGGCGCCCGCCGCGCCCACCGCGGCCGCGTCGGTCTCCGAGACCAGCGTGCCGGCTCCCGGGGAGGCGGCCGAGCAGGTCGTCACGATTGCCGGAGAGGCCGTGCGGCTTCCCCGGGCCAGGCGCAGCCGCCGGGCCACCGCACCCGTCCAGGCCCCCGAGCTGACCCTCGAGTCGCTCTCCGAGGTGCTCGGCGCTCTCGCGCCGGACAGCGGTGACGGGGACGCGGGCCAGACCGCGGACACGGCCTCGGCGACCACGCCCGGACGGGAGCCCGCCGGCGCGGTCGAGTCGACCGACGTCGTCGAGGAGAGCGGCGTCGTCGCGGCGGCCGACGCCGCCGCCGAGGCTGCCCCGGGCCGGGCCACGCAGCAGGAGTCCGTGGCCGTGCAGGAGGCGGCACAGCCGGAAGCCCCTGCCCCGCGCCGGCCGCGCCGGACCCGTTCCGCCCGCTCCGCGCAGGGCTCGGCCCACGAGCCGATCGAGCGTGGCGTGGCCGCCGCGCCGGCCTCGGGAGGCTCCACGCACACGGCGGCGCTCCCCGGGGACACGGCGGCGCGTGCCGCGGCTCCTGCCGAGGTGCCCGTTGTGCTCGGCGTCGGCGTGCCGGCGTCGGAGCTGTAGCGCCGAAGGTCTTGACGACTCGCCGGGGCAGGATGTATTTGCCCCGGCGGGGCCGACTAGCGTAATCTAGATCTTCGGTGCGAACGCCGCTCATCGGAACTTTCCGCTCGGCGTGACAGCACGGCGCAACCCCAGGCATCCATCCCGGAGACCCTGATGCGCAGTTAGAGATATCAATGTCGAGAGAAGTGAGTTCCAAAGTGGTGTACGCGATTGTCCGCGCTGGCGGCCGCCAGGAGAAGGTTTCCGTCGGAGACCTTGTGACCCTTGACCGCGTTCCGGTGGCAGCTGGCGGCACCATTGAGCTTCCCGCGCTGCTGCTGGTCGACGGAGACAAGGTGACCTCCGCAGCCCAGGACCTGGCCAAGGTGACCGTGACCGCCGAGGTCGTCGAGAACCTCCGCGGTCCGAAGATCGTCATCCAGAAGTACAAGAACAAGACCGGCTACAAGAAGCGCCAGGGCTTCCGCTCCGCGCTGACGAAGGTCAAGGTCACCTCCATCGCCTAGGGCGCCGGAGACCAGCAACCCCCGATTTGAAGGTAGGCACATTCAATGGCACATAAGAAGGGTGCGAGCTCCACTCGCAACGGCCGCGACTCCAACGCCCAGTACCTCGGCGTGAAGCGCTTCGGCGGCCAGGTCGTCTCCGCCGGCGAGATCATCGTCCGCCAGCGCGGAACCCACTTCCACCCGGGCGCCAATGTCGGCCGCGGTGGCGACGACACGCTGTTCGCCCTCGCCGCGGGAGCCGTCGAGTTCGGCACCCGTCGCGGGCGCCGCGTCGTCAACATCGTCTCCGCCGACTAGTCGGACCGGACGAGACAGAGCTTTACTAGACTGGAGGGCGGGCCGTTCGGCCCGCCCTCCAGTCGCATTCCAGCGGCGCGCAGCTTCGCGCCGGCCTGCACGACCAGCAGCACACAGAGGAGTCCAGCCGTGGCAGCGTTCATCGACCGCGTCGTCCTTCACGTTTCCGGAGGAACCGGCGGCCACGGCTGCGTGTCCATCAAGCGTGAGAAGTTCAAGCCGCTCGGCGGCCCCGACGGCGGCAACGGCGGCAACGGGGGAGACGTGGTGCTCCGCGTCGACCACCAGGCCACGACCCTGCTGGACTACCACCACCTGCCGCACCGCCACGCCGGCAACGGCGAGGGCGGCAAGGGCGACAACCGCCCCGGCAAGCACGGCCAGTCGCTCGTCCTGCCCGTCCCGGACGGGACCGTGGTCAAGGACCGCGAGGGGAACATCCTCGCGGACCTGATGGGCGAGGGCGCCGAGTTCACCGCCGCCGCCGGGGGGCAGGGCGGGCTCGGCAACGCCGCGCTCGCCTCCGCCAAGCGCAAGGCCCCCGGCTTCGCCCTGCTCGGCCTTCCCGGCTCCGCGCGGGACATCGTCCTCGAGCTGAAGACCGTCGCCGACATCGCCCTCGTGGGCTACCCCTCCGCCGGCAAGTCCAGCCTCATCGCGGCGATGTCCGCCGCCCGCCCCAAGATCGCCGACTACCCGTTCACGACCCTCGTGCCGAACCTGGGCGTCGTCCAAGCCGGCGAGGTCCGTTTCACCGTCGCCGACGTGCCCGGACTCATCCCCGGCGCGAGCGAAGGGCGCGGCCTGGGCCTGGAGTTCCTGCGCCACGTCGAGCGCTGCGCGGCGCTCGTGCACGTCCTCGACTGCGGCACCCTGGAATCGGACCGCGACCCACTCTCCGACCTCGCGGTCATCGAGGCCGAGCTCGCCGCCTACGCGGTTGATTCCGGCTTCTCCGACGGCGATGCCGTCCCCCTGAACGAACGCCCCCGGCTCATCGCGCTGAACAAGGTCGACATGCCCGACGGCGAGGACATGGCGAAGTTCGTCCGCCCGGAACTCGAGCAGCGCGGCTACCGCGTCTTCGAGGTCTCGGCCCTGAACCGGGAGGGACTCCGCGAGCTCACGTTCGCCATGGCCGGCCTCGTCGACGAGGCGCGGGCGCACCGCGAGGCCACGCCCGCCCCCGCCCCCGTCCAGGTCCTGCGCCCCCGCGGCGTCGACGCCCGCGGATTCTCGATCCGCCGGGAGGAGCGCAACCTCGAGCCGCTCTTCCGCGTGCTCGGCGAGAAGCCCGTGCGCTGGGTCATGCAGACCGACTTCACCAACGACGAGGCCGTCGGCTACCTCGCCGACCGGCTCGCGAAGCTCGGCGTCGAGGACGAGTTGTTCAAGATGGGCGCCACGCCCGGCGACGCCGTCGTCATCGGCGACGACTCCACCGGCGTCGTCTTCGACTGGGAGCCCACCATGGCCGCCGGGGCGGAACTGCTCGGCTCCCGGCGCGGACAGGACGTCCGCCTCGAGGAGACCAACCGGCCCACACGCGGGCAGAAGCGCCAGGAACAGCAGGAACGCCGCGACGCCAAGGCCGCGGCCCGCGCCGAGCTCGAGGCCGAGCGCAAGGCCGGCATCTGGACCGAGTCGGTGAACTACAAGCACCGCGCGCCGGGGGACGACGACTGAGCATGCGCCAGAACCGCAAGGCCTCCTCCATCCTCCGGCGGTCCCACCTGCCGCAGGCACGCCGGCTCGTCGTCAAGGTCGGCTCCTCGTCGCTGACCACGGTCACGGGCGGCATCTCCGAGCCCGCGCTCGCGGAGCTCGTGGACCGCCTCGCCACCGTGCGCAACGCCGGTACCGAGCTCATCCTCGTCTCCTCCGGCGCGATCGCGGCCGGGCTCGCGCCGCTGGGGCTCGAACGCCGCCCCCGTGACCTCGCCACGCAGCAGGCCGCAGCCGGCGTCGGCCAGGGCCTGCTCATGGCCCGGTACACGCAGGCCTTCGGCGCCCACGGCGTGACGGTCGGGCAGGTCCTGCTCACGGCGGACGACCTGATCCGGCGCCAGCAGTACGCCAACGCGTTCCGCGCCCTTGCACGGCTCCTCGCCCTCGGCGTCGTGCCGATCGTCAACGAGAACGACACGGTGGCGACGCACGAGATCCGCTTCGGGGACAACGACCGCCTCGCCGCCCTCGTCGCGCACCTCGTCAAGGCCGACGCCCTCGTCCTGCTCTCCGACGTCGACGCCCTCTACGACGGCCCGCCCGCCGAGGGCGCCACCCGCATCCCGCACGTCGGCCGGGCCGAGGACCTCGAGGGCATCCGGATCGGCAGCACCGGCGCGGCCGGCGTCGGCACGGGCGGCATGGCCACCAAGGTCCAGGCCGCGACCATCGCCGCCGAATCCGGGATTCCCGCCCTCGTCACCTCGACCTCCAACGCGGCCCGGGCCCTGGCCGGGGAGGACGTGGGAACCTGGTTCGCCTCCCGTGGTACCCGGCGCCCCGCACGCCTGCTCTGGCTCGCCCACCTGGCCAGCACGCAGGGCCGCCTCGTCCTCGACGACGGCGCCGTCGCCGCCGTCGCGACGGGGTCCAAGTCCCTCCTGCCCGCCGGGATCACGGGCGTCGAGGGGGACTTCGAGGCCGGCGACGCCGTCGAGATCGCGGATCGTACCGGCCACGTCCTGGCGCGCGGCCTCGTGAACTATTCCTCGGGGGAGCTGCCCGAGATGCTGGGGCGGGGCACACGGGAGCTCGCGCGATCGCTCGGCGCGCATTTCGAGCGCGTCGTCGTCCACGTCGACGACCTCGTGCTCGTCTAGCGTCGCCCCGGTACCGGTCGCGGTCACCACCCGTGCGGGCTTCACGAAGCTGGGAGGACGCCCGCGGCGTCGCTAAGCTGGGTCCATGAGCCACACCGTTCCCGAAGCCGTGCCCGCACAGGACCCCGCCGTCCACGACGCGACGGAGGCCTCGCCGTCGTCCTCGCTGCCGGAGCCCGCGAGGGAGCGAGCCACCGCGGCCGAGGAGATCGGGCGCCGCGCCGACCGCGCCCGCACCGCATCGCGCGTCCTGGCGCGCGCCAACCGGGACTGGAAGGACCGCGGACTCGCGGCCATCGCCCGCGAGCTCGACGCCCGGCGCGCCGCGGTGCTCGCCGCCAACGCGAAGGACGTGGCCCGCGAACGCGAGGCCGGCACCGCCGACGCCCTGCTCGACCGGCTGCGGCTCGACGACGCCCGCGTCGACGGCCTGATCGCCGCGCTCGGGGAACTGGAGGGCCTGCCCGACCCCGTCGGATCCGTCCTGCGGGGGCAGACCCTGCCCAACGGCCTCAGGCTGCGCCAGGTCCACGTCCCCATGGGCGTCGTCGGCGCCATCTACGAGGCCCGGCCCAACGTCACGGTCGACATCGCCGGCCTCGCCCTCAAGAGCGGCAACGCCGTGCTGCTGCGCGGCGGCTCGGCCGCCGCCGAGACCAACCTCGCCCTCCTGCACCTCATCCGCGACGCGCTGCGCTCGGCCGGGCTGCCCGAGGACGCGGTGCAGAGCGTCGACGACTACGGGCGCGAGGGGGCCACCGCGCTCATGGCGGCCCGCGGCAAGGTCGACGTCCTGATTCCCCGCGGGGGGCGCTCCCTCATCCAGTCCGTCGTGCGCAATGCGACCGTGCCCGTCATCGAGACGGGCGAGGGCAACGTGCACATCTACCTCGACGCGTCCGCCGACGCCGAGGCGGCCGTCCCGATCCTGCTCAACGCCAAGACCCAGCGGCCCTCGGTCTGCAATACCGTCGAGACGCTCCTGATCCACCGCGACGCGGGGGCGGGGCGCGCCGTGCTCGAGGCGCTCGCGGGGACCGGCGTGCGGCTCCACGTCGACGAACGCGCCGCGGCCCTCGTACCGGAGCTGGCCACCGTGCCCGCGACGGAGGAGGACTGGGGCTCCGAGTACATGAACCTGGACCTCGCGGTCGCCGTCGTCGACGGCCTGGACGAGGCCATGGAGCACATCAGGCGCTGGTCCACGGGCCACACCGAGGCGATCCTCACCAACGACCTCGCCAACGCCGAGCGCTTCATCCGCGAGGTCGACTCCGCGGCCGTCATCGTCAATGCGTCCACGCGTTTCACCGACGGCGGCCAGCTCGGACTCGGCGCGGAGATCGGCATCTCGACGCAGAAGATGCACGCACGCGGCCCCATGGGACTGCGCGAGCTGACCACGACCAAGTGGATCGTGCAGGGCGACGGCCACGTCCGTTCGTAGAGCACCAGCAACATGGGTAACATAGGGGGGAGCAAAGCAACTGCCCCTCCTCCGGACGCGAGCCGGGCCCGGGGCGCGCATCTTGAGTCCTAGGGAGAGACATGCTGAACCAGTACGTGGGAGCGGCCGTGGCCGCAACGGAGCACGCCGCCGAGAGCGCAGCCAACCAGGCCCTCCTGGTCGGCGGTTCGATCTTCGCCGTCTTCCTGGTGCTGCTGCTCATCACCGTCTCCTTCACCAACGTCGGCCGGCGGCACGAGGCCCACGCGGAGGTCGCCGACACCCACCGCCAGCACACCAACAAGCACGGCCATCACTGATTCCGCCGCAGCGGGCACGGCCACGAGGCCGGTCCGCCTGGGGGTGATGGGCGGCACGTTCGATCCCATCCACCACGGCCACCTCGTCGCCGCCAGCGAGGTGGCGGCCGAGTTCGGCCTGGACGAGGTCGTGTTCGTCCCCACTGGCCGGCCCTGGCAGAAGTCCGACCGCCGCGTCTCGGCGTCCGAGGACCGCTACCTCATGACCGTCGTCGCCACCGCCTCGAACCCGCGCTTCACCGTGAGCCGGGTCGACATCGACCGCCCGGGGCCGACCTACACGATCGACACGCTGCGCGACCTGCGGCGCCAGCGACCGGACGCGGAGCTGTTCTTCATCACGGGCGCGGACGCGCTCGAGCAGATCATGTCCTGGAAGGACATCGACGAGTTGTGGAGCCTGGCCCACTTCGTCGGCGTGACGAGGCCCGGCCACGAGCTGCCCGACCTGGGCCGCCAGGACATCAGCCTCCTGGAGGTCCCGGCGATGGCCATCTCGTCGACGGACTGCCGTGAACGCGTCCGCAGCCACAAGCCCGTCTGGTACCTGGTGCCGGACGGCGTGGTGCAGTACATCGCCAAGCACCAGCTATACAACGACGACGGCGGCGCCGACGGCGCCTGATCCGGGAGAGAGACGGCATGAGCGACGAGGACGGGTCCGCCCTGAGCAGGAGGGCTCTGCGCGAGAAGCGCAGGGCCGCCCAGGCGGATGCCAGCGGTCTGCCGGTCGAGCCCCCCGCGGCCGGGGCCGCGGAGGCCGCACGTCCGGCCGCGCCCGGTCCCGCGGCGCCCGTGGAGTCCGAAGAGGAGACCGCGCGGCGGGTCGCGCGGGCCAACCGGAGCCGTCGCGCGGCCCCCGGCCCCGTCGACGCCGTCCCGGAGCGCTCCGAGCGCACGTCCCTGCAGCGGGCACGCGACCGGGAGGCCCTGCGCCGGCAGCGCTCGCTCGCGTCCTATGCCCCGGAACCCGTCTCCCCGGGAGACGATCCGTCCCCGATGACCCGACGCGAACTGCGCCTGCGGGCCCTGGCCGCCGCGCGCGCCGCGATGCAGGAGCCGGGGACCGCGGTCGGCGGCACGGGCCCGGCGACGCAGGACGACGACGGGGCCACGCCGGCGGATCCCGGCGGGGGTCCGGCCGGGGGTGCTTCGGATGACGCCGGCGCCGCGCCGGTCGGCGAGGGGCAGATGAGCGTCGAGGAGGCCCTCGCGGCGCGGCGCGCCGCGGCCGTGGGCGACGGCGCCGAGGGACCCGCGGCCTCGGAGACGGGCCTCATCGACCTCGAGGTCCTGGCCCGGCAGCGGGAGCATGCCGCCCGCGCCGCCATCATCAATCGGAGGGTCGCCGAACGCCGCAGGCTCGAGGCCGCGAACTCCCAGCGGCTGGAGCAGGTGCGCTCCGATCCGTTCACCGGCGCCATGAACCAGCTGCGGGACGCGCGGGCCGAGCGCGAGCTCGCGAACACGGGCGTCCACGGGCCGCTGACCAGCGGCGTCAGCATCGAGCTGCCACGGGCCGCCGTGGCGGACGCGCGGAGGCTCGACGCCGACCGTTCCGCCACCACGGGGCACGGCACCGGGGCGGAGGCCGACGCGTTGGAGGGCGGCGCCGTCGTTCCCGGACGGCCGACGGCGGACGCCGATACGCCCCGCGTGGTCCCGGCCTCCGGGCAGGACGCGGCCCCGGTCCAGGCCAGGTCCGCCCAGGGGCTCGAGCCGCTCGACTACCTCACCGCCGGCGGGCGCCGCGCCAACCGCGTGCTCCTGCTCTCCGTCGCCGCCTTGGCGCTCGGAGCCGCGACCTTCCTCGCGGGACTCGTCCTGTTCATCAATTCCCTCTAAACCCACACCCGGCGCCCGACGCGCGGGGCCCAAGGAGAAAAGTGCCCATCAACGACCATTCCCTGGACATCATCCAGACGGCCGCGGCCGCCGCGGTGGACAAGCTCGCGGAGAACCTCGTCGCGCTCGACGTCAGCGAGCGCCTCGGCATCACCGACGCGTTCCTCATCGCCTCGGCCTCGAGCGAGCGGCAGGTCAACGCCATCGTCGACGGCATCGAGGACGCGCTGAACACCCGCCTGGACCTGAATCCCGTGCGCCGCGAGGGCAGGGGAGAGGGCCGCTGGGTCCTTCTCGACTACCTCGACGTGGTCATCCACGTCCAGCACAACGAGGACCGCGTCTTCTACGCCCTGGAGCGTCTGTGGAGCGACTGCCCCGTCATCCCGCTTCCCGCCCAGCAGAACGCCGCGGAGGGTACCGCCGACGCGGGCTGAATCCCGCCGTCGGCGGATTTGCGCGCCGGAAACGGCATGTCCTATGATGGATGAGTTGTCCAGCGGTCCGCCGCGGGACGCCCTTCCGGGGGTATGGCGCAGTTGGTAGCGCGTCTGCATGGCATGCAGAAGGTCAGGGGTTCGAATCCCCTTACCTCCACGGATGCGTGTATTTTGGGCAAGGCCCCGTCTTCGGACGGGGCCTTGCTGCTTCCCACGGGGTCCCTGCTTCCGAAGGAGTCCCGGGCGCCGGAGTCCGACGCTCGGGAGCGCGCCCCACGGATCCCGGTCCTTCGGCGTGTCGGGACGGGCTTAGGCTCGTGGGCATGACTGATGCATCGCCTGCCTGCCCCGAGTGCGCGGGGCACTACGCCTACGAAACCGGTGCGCTCTGGGCCTGCCCCGAATGCGGCCACGAGTGGAGCCAGGAAGCGGGGCCGGAGGCCGAGGAGGAGCGGGTCATCCGCGACGCCGTCGGCAACGTGCTCGCCGACGGGGACACGGTGACGGTCGTGAAGGACCTCAAGGTCAAGGGTGCCGCCGGGCCCATCAAGGTGGGGACCAAGGTCAAGAACATCCGCCTCGTCGACGGCGTGGGCGACCACGACATCGACTGCAAGGTCGACGGCTTCGGGCCCCTGCAGCTGAAGTCGGGCGTCGTCAAGAAGATCTGAGCGCCGTCCGCGCCATCGCCGGACCATCAGGGCCGGGCATCACCACGATGCCCGGCCCTTTTTGATGGGTGCCACACCCTTCACAGAAGCAGTCACGCCGCTTACTCTGAAAGGGTCACTTCGCATCCGGATCGTGCCGGCCCTCCGCCGGCCCGCCGGATGCCCACCTTCAGGCCCCGTGCAACGTCGCCCGGGGCCCTGATCAAGAGCGGCGATCATGAACGAACACCAGGCAATCAGGCGCCGCCTGCGCGCGGCCGCGGGCGGGATGCTCGCGGCCGGCTTCATCGCCGCCGCCCTGTCGTCACCGGCCGGGGCCGCCCCGGCCGCCGCGGAGGCCGAGGCCTCGTCGACGCCGGTCGGGCGCGCAGTCGAGGCCGGGGACTACCTCGTCCGGCTGGCCGACGACGCGGTCGCCGCCTACGACGGGGGAGTCGCCGGGCTGGGCTCGACCCGCCCCGCGGACGGCGCGAGGCTCGACCTCCGCCAAGACGGCGTCAAGCGCTACCAGGACCACCTCCTGTCCGCGCAACGCGGGCTGCGCCGGGCGGTCAAGCTCGGCGAGGACCGCGTCTACGACGAGTACACCGTGGTCGAGAACGGCTTCGCGGCGCGGCTGACCGCCGAGCAGGTGCGGGCCCTGGCGTCCGATCCGCGGGTCGAGGCAGTGGAACCGGCCGAGATGCTGGAACTGCAGGGATCGACGACCGAGTTCCTGGGCCTTGGCGCCGATGCGGACGGCACCGGAGGCGTCTGGGACGCGCTGGGCGGGACCGAGGCGGCGGGCGAGGGCATCGTCGTCGGCATCGTCGACAGCGGGATCGCGCCGGAGAACCCGTCCTTCGCGGGCGAGCCGCTCGGGACCGAAGCCACCGGAGGGCGGCCCTACCGGCAGGGCGGCCTGATCCACTTCGACAAGGCGGACGGGCAGCGCTTCACGGGCGAATGCGAGGAGGGGCAGCAGTTCACGGCCGATCTGTGCAACACCAAGCTCATCGGCGCCCGCTCCTTCCTCTTCGGCACCCAGCCGATCGCCACGCCGGCCCAGGGGGAGTACGACTCCCCGCGCGACGGCAACGGGCACGGCTCCCACACCGCCAGCACCGCGGCGGGCAACTTCGGCGTCGAGGCCGTCGTCGGCCCGGGCCACCGCCAGCGCATCTCGGGCGTGGCCCCGGCGGCCAGGATCGCCTCCTACAAGGCGTGCTGGTCCTACGCGGACGGCACCGCCGGCTGCAACAGCCTGGGGCTCGTCTCGGCCATCGAGCAGGCCGTCAAGGACGGCGTCGACGTCATCAACTACTCGATCGGCCCCTCCGGCGGGGCGTCTACATCCGTGGGGTCGAGCGACCTCGCCTTTCTCAACGCCGTCAACGCAGGGGTCTTCGTGGCCGCCTCGGCCGGCAACTCGGGCCCGGGCGCCTCGACGGTCGGGAACACCTCGCCGTGGATCACCACGGTGGCGAACAGCACCTACGCCAACCCCCAGTCCGATCTGGTCCTCGGGGACGGACGGACCTTCACGGGGCATTCGCTGACGGTGCCGAGCGACGGGCTGCCGCAGACCGCGCTCGTGCGCGGGCAGGACGCGTCGCTGGACGGAAACGCCCGGGCCGCGCTGTGTGACGCGGGTTCGCTGGACCCGTCGAAGGCCGCCGGCACGGTGGTCGTCTGCGACCGCGGCGAGATCGCGCTCGTCGACAAGGCCGCGGAGGTGGCGCGCGCCGGGGGAGCCGGGATGGTCCTCGTGAACGTCCCCGGGGGCGCCGCGGACCTCGCGGCCCTCGACTACGTCGTCCCGGCAGTCCATGTCGGCGCCGAGGCGGGGGCCACGGTGAAGGAGTACGCGGCCGGCGGAACCGGGACGGCCGCCTTCGCCAAGGAGCCCTCCGATCCGGTAGACATCCCGGTCCCGCAGATCGCCGGCAGCTCCAGCCGCGGCCCGATCCGCTCCGACGCCCAGAACCTGCTCAAGCCCGACGTCGCGGCCCCGGGCACCACGGTCATCGCCGCGGGCGCCAACCCGGCCGGCGGGGAGCCGCGCCACGTGGTGATGTCCGGGACCTCGATGGCCTCGCCGCACGTCGCGGGGCTCGCGGCCCTCTACCTCGGAGAGAGGCCCCTCGCGGGAGCGGACGAGATCCGCTCGGCCCTGATGGGCACCGCGGTGGACCTCAAGACGCCCGACGGCGGGGCCTCGCGCGACGTGTTCGCGCAGGGCGCGGGCCACGTCGGCGCCGGACGCTTCCTCGACGCCGGCTTCTACCACCCGGCACCGGCGGAACAATGGACGGGCTACCGGCGCTGGGTCGCCGACCCCTCCCACCCCGAGGCGGTCTCCGGCACGGAGCTGAACATCCCCTCGATCGCCGCGGGCGAGGTCGTCGGGGCACGCCGGGTCACCCGGACCGTGACGTCGCTCCGCGCCGGAACGTGGACGGCCGACGTCGACGTGCCGGGCTTCACCGCGACCGTGGAACCGGCACGGCTCGAGTTCACGGGGCCCGGGCAGAGCCTCGAGTACACGGTCTCCTTCACCCGGACGACGGCGCCGCTGGACCGGTTCGCCCAGGGCCACCTGCTGTGGAAGGGGCCCGGAGCGGATTCGATCCGCGTTCCCGTGGCGCTGCGCCCCGTGGGCCTTCAGGTCCCGGCCGCCGTTGCAGGGACCGGGACGACGGGCGGCCTCTGCCTCGCCGTGGTCCCGGGAGAGACGGGGCCCGTGGTGCCGAGCTCGACCGCGCTGCAGGAGGCGAAGTACTTCCGGGCCACCGAGGGCTGGATCCACTCCGGCACCTCGCTGTATTCGATGGGGCCGGGGCGGACGGGCGCCGCTCCGGCCCGCGCCTCGGAGTTCAGCGGGCGCGTGGAGGCGGCCAAGGAGACCATCGGCTACGAGTTCGAGGTCCCCGAGGGCACCGAGCGGCTCGTGCTCGAGCTCACGGACGCCCACGGCGCGAACACGGACCTGGACATGGTCCTCTTCCGCAAGGGAAGCTCCGAGTCCCTCTACGCGCAGACGTGGACCGGCGCGGCCTCGGTCAGCCGCAACGAGCGACTCGTCGTCGAGGCCCCCGTCGCGGGCGGCTACCGGATCAACGCCCAGGCCTGGCAGTTCGCCGCGGGCCAGAGCTCGGCGGAGTGGCACCTGACGGTGATGGCGGAGGGGTCCGACGGCGCCGCCGCCGAACTCGTGCTCCCGGCCTCCGTCGACGGCACGGCGGGGGTCCCCCTGGAGATCCCCGTACGGTGGAGCGGGCTCAAGGCCGACTCGCACTACCAGGCCGTCATCCGCTACGACGGCCTTCAGGAGACGACGGCGGTGTCCATCACCACGGGGGCCGCCGTCGAGGATCCCGTGGCGCTGCCGTGCGACGCCGGCGCCGGCGAGCCGGACCCGGGCACGCCCGGGCCGGGCGTCCCGGACGACGACGAGGCCACCCGCCCCGGCACCCCCGTGCTGCAATCGGACAACGGCTGGGACACCGGGCTGATGGACGGCGACTACTCGATCACCATGAACCTGTGGTGGGGCGGCAACGGCAGCCTCTTCCGCTTGTACGAGGACGGCGAGCTCGTCGCCGTGCACCGTCTGGAGGCCGCGAGCCCCAACGCCCAGTCCGTCGCGACGCGCATCACGGGCCGGCCGAACGGCAGCTACGTCTACACGGGCGAGCTCGTCAACTCCGCGGGATCCACCTGGTCGGCGCCGGTCACGGTGAGGGTGTCCGACGCCGCGCCGGGCCGCCCCGTGCTCTCCACCGAGGGGCCGGCGACGACCGGGGGCACCACGGTCGTGGCGAACCTCTGGTGGGGCACCAACGCCACCGGGTACCGGTTGCTCGAGGACGGCGAGGTCGTCGACGAGCAGGTGCTCGAGGCCCGCACGCCGCAGGCGCAGTCCGCCCGGACCACGCTGAAGGGCCTGGAACCGGGGAGGCACCGGTACGTCGCCGAGTTCTTCAACGACGCCGGAAGCACCGCCAGCAACGAGCTCGTCGTGACCGTGCGCCCCTAGCAGGCGGCGGTCTTCACCAGGACCACGGGGCGGGTGCCGGAGGTTTCCGGCACCCGCCCCGCGTTGTCCGCGACACGCCGGGGCGGACGCGACACGCGGTGGATTCAAGCTGTGCACGAGCACTCCACACCCTGTGGACCCGGAGCCGGGATCGGCGTGATTCCACGGCAATCCGGGGCTCGTTTATCCCCACGGGCTGTGGACGAAAGGGTTTTCAAATGACATACTTGTAATACATCATCTAGGGGTCCAAGACGCGGCCATGCACTAGATGTAGTATTGAGATCGCTGGCGAGGCCCCAAGGACCAAACCCGCGAATCGTCCCGGATCCAGTCGGCCGCACCACGTGCGGAGGCGCCGGAAGGGGCGGAAGAACAAGCCATCATCTGCACGAGGGGACACCGGCCATGACCGTCACGGTTTACACGAAGCCAGCTTGCGTTCAGTGCAACGCGACGTACCGCGCACTCGACAAGAAGGGGATCGCGTACCAGTCCGTGGACATCTCCCAGGATCCCACGGCGCTCGAGCGCGTGCGGGCCCTCGGGTACATGCAGGCCCCCGTCGTCGTCACCGAGGCGGACCACTGGTCCGGCTTCCGCCCGGACAAGATCGAGGAACTGGCGCAGGCCGCCACGAGCTCGGTCGCCTGACCCGAAGAACCACCCGGCACCAACCCACGGAGGCGGACGCGATGCCACTCGGCGCACCAGCCGCGGCCGCGCCGTCGACCGGCACGGAGCCCGAGGAGACGACGGGCCTGGGGCTCGTCTACTTCTCCTCCGTGTCCGGCTACACGGCCCGCTTCATCGACAAGGTCGGGCTCGACGCCGCGCGCATCCCGCTCTATCCCCACGAGCCACGCCTCGTGGCCACGGAGCCGTTCGTCCTGGTCCTGCCGACCTACGGCGGCGAGGAGGGACGGCACTCCGTACCGCCGCAAGTGGTGCGGTTCCTCAACGACGAACGCAACCGGAGCCTCCTACGCGGGGTGATCGGTGCGGGCAACACCAACTTCGGAACGGCCTACTGCCTCGCGGCCCGCAAGATCTCGGCCAAGTGCGGCGTTCCGCTGCTATACCGCTTTGAACTCATGGGCACGCCCGAAGACGTGTCCAACGTACGCCAAGGATTGGAAGAGTTTTGGACACAACAGTCGCAGAGCCGGCCGTGACCACGGACGGCAAGGAGGTCCCCGCGGCGTACGCGGGGCTGGGCTACCACGAGCTGAACGCCATGCTCAACCTGTACGGCCAGGACGGGCGCATCCAGTTCGAGGCCGACCGGGCCGCGGCGCGCCAGTACTTCCTGCAGCACGTCAACAACAACACGGTCTTCTTCCACGACCTGGACGAGAAGCTCGAATACCTCATCAAGCACGACTACTACGAGCGCGAGACGCTCGACCAGTACACGATGAACTTCGTGCGGGACCTCTTCTCGCGGGCCTACAAGAAGAAGTTCCGCTTCGAGACCTTCCTGGGCGCCTTCAAGTTCTACACGAGCTACACGCTCAAGACGTTCGACGGCAAGCGCTACCTCGAGCGCTACGAGGACCGCGTCTGCATGGTCGCCCTCCACCTCGCCCGCGGCGACGAGGAGCTGGCCGTCCGGCTCGTCGACGAGATCATCGACGGCCGCTTCCAGCCGGCCACCCCGACCTTCCTCAACGCCGGCAAGAAGCAGCGAGGCGAGCTCGTCTCCTGCTTCCTGCTGCGCATCGAGGACAACATGGAGTCCATCGCGCGCGGCATCAACTCCTCGCTGCAGCTCTCCAAGCGCGGCGGCGGCGTGGCCCTGTCGCTGACCAACATCCGCGAGTACGGCGCCCCGATCAAGCAGATCGAGAACCAGTCCTCGGGCGTGATCCCCGTGATGAAGCTCCTCGAGGACAGCTTCTCCTACGCCAACCAGCTCGGTGCCCGCCAGGGCGCCGGTGCCGTCTACCTGCACGCGCACCACCCGGACATCTACCGCTTCCTCGACACCAAGCGCGAGAACGCGGACGAGAAGATCCGCATCAAGACCCTCTCGCTCGGCGTCGTCATCCCGGACATCACGTTCGAGCTGGCCAAGAAGAACGAGGACATGTACCTCTTCTCCCCGTACGACGTCCAGCGCGTCTACGGCGTGCCGTTCTCCGACATCTCCGTCTCCGAGAAGTACTACGAGATGGTCGACGACGCGCGGATCAAGAAGACCAAGATCAACGCCCGCGAGTTCTTCCAGACCCTCGCGGAGATCCAGTTCGAGTCCGGCTACCCGTACATCATGTTCGAGGACACCGTGAACCGCGCCAACCCCGTCAAGGGCAAGGTGACGATGAGCAACCTGTGCTCGGAGATCCTCCAGGTCTCCTCGCCCTCGGTGTACTCCGAGGACCTCGGCTACGCGGAGGTCGGCAAGGACATCTCCTGCAACCTCGGCTCCATGAACATCGCCAAGACCATGGACTCGCCGGACTTCGGCTTGTCCGTGGAGACCGCGATCCGCGCGCTGAGCGCGGTGTCGGACATGTCCTACATCGCCTCCGTCCCCTCCATCGCCGAGGGCAACCGGCAGTCGCACGCCATCGGCCTGGGCCAGATGAACCTGCACGGCTACCTGGCGCGCGAGCGGGTCCACTACGGCTCGGAAGAGGGCCTGGACTTCACCAACATCTACTTCTACACGGTGCTGTTCCACGCCCTGCGCGCCTCCAACCTGCTCGCGATCGAGCACGGTGCGGCCTTCGGCGGCTTCGAGGACTCGAAGTACGCGAGCGGCGAGTTCTTCGACAAGTACACCGAGCAGGAGTGGACGCCGCAGACCGCGAAGGTCGCCGAGCTGTTCGAGGGCGTGCACATCCCGACCCGCGAGGACTGGCTGGCGCTCAAGTCCTCCGTCATGGAACACGGGATCTACAACCAGAACCTGCAGGCCGTGCCGCCGACCGGCTCGATCTCCTACATCAACAACTCGACCTCCTCCATCCACCCGGTGGCGGCCAAGGTCGAGATCCGCAAGGAAGGCAAGATCGGCCGCGTGTACTACCCGGCCCCGTACCTGTCCAACGACAACCTGGAGTACTACCAGGACGCGTACGAGATCGGCTACGAGAAGATCATCGACACCTACGCCGCAGCCACCCAGCACGTGGACCAGGGCCTGTCCCTGACGCTGTTCTTCAAGGACACGGCCACGACCCGCGACATCAACAAGGCGCAGATCTACGCGTGGCGCAAGGGCATCAAGACGCTCTACTACATCCGTCTCCGCCAGCTCGCGCTGGAGGGCACGGAGGTCGAGGGCTGCGTCTCGTGCATGCTGTAGCAGCGCACGGCTGAAGGGTACGACGGCGGGCGGGCGCCCGCCGTCGTACCCGAACCCAAGGATTCAACGAAGGAAAGTCAGGGGAAGAAATGACCGAGAAGGTCAAGCTGCTGGGCCACGTCGAGGCGATCAACTGGAACCGCATCCAGGACGAGAAGGACGTCGAGGTGTGGAACCGCCTCGTGAACAACTTCTGGCTGCCGGAGAAGGTGCCGCTGTCCAACGACGTCCAGTCGTGGGGGACGCTGACGCCCGAGGAGCAGACGCTCACGATGCGCGTCTTCACGGGCCTGACCCTGCTGGACACCCTGCAGGGCACGGTCGGCGCCGTCTCGCTCATCCCGGACGCCGTCACGCAGCACGAGGAGGCCGTCTACACGAACATCGCGTTCATGGAATCGGTCCACGCCAAGAGCTACTCCTCGATCTTCTCGACGCTGTGCTCCACCAAGGAGATCGACGACGCCTTCCGCTGGTCCACGGAGAACGAGAACCTGCAGAAGAAGGCCCGGATCGTCGAGGGCTACTACCACGGCGACGACCCGCTGAAGAAGAAGGTCGCCTCGACGCTGCTCGAGTCCTTCCTCTTCTACTCCGGCTTCTACCTGCCGATGTACTGGTCCTCCCGGGCCAAGCTGACCAACACGGCCGACCTGATCCGCCTCATCATCCGCGACGAGGCCGTGCACGGCTACTACATCGGCTACAAGTACCAGAAGGGGCTCGAGAAGCTCAGCGAGGAGCGCCGCCAGGAGCTCAAGGACTACACGTTCGAGCTGCTCTTCGAGCTCTACGAGAACGAGGTCCAGTACACGCACGACCTCTACGACGGCGTGGGCCTGAGCGAGGACGTCAAGAAGTTCCTGCACTACAACGCCAACAAGGCCCTGATGAACCTGGGCTACGAGGCGATGTTCCCGGCGTCGGTCACCGACGTGAACCCGGCGATCCTCTCCGCCCTGAGCCCCAACGCGGACGAGAACCACGACTTCTTCTCCGGCTCCGGATCCTCCTACGTCATCGGCAAGGCCGTGAACACGGAAGACGAGGACTGGGAGTTCTAGCTTGCCGTGTGTGTGAGTTGCCAAGTTATTTGGCATAGGTGACAAGTTAGTTGGCGTATGCCAGCCAACTTGGCATAGGTGACAGGCTAGTTGGCAAGGCACTGGCTTCCGAAGGGACCGGTCGTCGTGCCAACCAGCCTGTCACGGGGGGTGATGCACACCCTGAGCGGCCGCCCGAGCACACCTGCGCCTGAACCAGGTGAAGGAGGGCAGGCCGCGGGGACGACGTCCGGCTGATGTCACCGCCGAGACTTTCGGATTTCCTGGACCGGCTTGGATAGACCGGTCCCCATAAAGAGGTCAGCGGCATACAACCATCGCCTGCTGCCGCTGCCCCACGGGAGGGTGTACGTGACTGCAACAGCAGACGCCGGAAGTACGGCTCTCGCCGTGCCGAATGATCTCGCCGGAGCATTGCTGCCGATCGCAGCGGAGCTCTCAAGGCTCGAAGAGAACGCGAGGTATTCCCAGCAGAGCCAATTCGAGCAATCCAAGATATGGCGGAGTACCAACCTGCAACTCGGCATCCCCGCGGCCGTTCTTGCTGCGGTAGCCGGGACAATCATGCTTGTCTCCGAGGAGTGGCAAGTCTTCGCCGCAATTGTCAGCCTGCTCAGCGCCGCCCTGGCAACGACGACCACCACGCTAAGCGCTGAGCGCAGGTCGGACAGAGCTGCGACTGCCGCGAATGCGTACCGGGACATCCAGATGGAGGCACGGCAGCTGCTGCTCATTGACCTGGGGCGCCTCGAGTATGACGATGCCCGGGACAGGCTGCGAAACCTCACGGACAGATATGCGGAGATCAGCCGGGGCGCGGAGCCGGTTCTCCGCCGCGCATACGTTAGCGCCAAAAAGAATTTGGCGGCCGGAGGCCAGACGCATTCAATTGACACAAAGGATCCGAACGAGTGACCGCTCCCCAAAAGCTGAACGAACTCCTCTCCTACTTCACTCCGTCGCCGGCCCAATTCGACGCTGCTCGCTCGCATCGGGACTCAATTGCAGCCCGTTTGGAGCAACATCCGGGGACTTTCGGAATGTTCGAGACCGGTTCACTCACGCATGGAACCGGCATCTCGATTTATAGTGACGTCGACTTCTTCGCGTCGATGAAGGGCACGAGGCCTACCCCGTCGACGGCGCTCGCAAAAGTACGAGATTCACTCAAGGCCAGGTTCACAACGACCGAAGTCCGAGTGTCCTCACCGGCCGTGGTCTGCAAATTCGCGGAGGGCAGGGAAACCTTGGAGGTAGTCCCGGCATATTACGCCTCGGACGGATACTGGATACCGGACCCGAAATCGGGTGACTGGATGAAGAGCAACCCGTCCGCCGACGCAGAGTATGTCTCGGACATCAACAAGAAGCACGACGGCGGGGTCAAGAAACTGATTCGGCTCCTGAAGGCTTGGAAATACCGAAAGGGGGTCCCAATCTCCTCGTTCTACCTGGAGATGCGGGCCGCCAAGTACTCAAGTGGTGTCTCGACGTTCATCCTGATCTGGGATCTTTGCCTCATCTTGGAAGAGCTTGTCGCGCTGGAACTGGCAGCGATGAATTCGCCCGTCGCATCCGGACGCCGGATCAATCCGTGTTCTTCGGAAGCAAATCGAGCCGACGCGCTGTCCAAGACAAAGACGGCCGCCCTCCGGGCTCGACGCGCCCTTGAAGCACATAACGCCGGCAAGCCCGCTGAGGCAGTAGCGGCACTCAAATTGCTTTTTGAATTCAGCCGCTAGTCCGCCATTGCGGAACTCACAGCGAGGACCGCTGGCAGCCAGCTGTCCCCTTAGGGGAGGGGAATGCCCTCGACGATTCTCTGTCCGCAGCCGCACCAAATCCACGGGCCCAACGAGGAGATGCTGTACCAATGACAAAAGTGGACACATTACAGCGTTTCGTCCTCAGGGCGCGCCGCATTGCCTCTCACTCGTTGGCTTCCGACCGCGAAAGGCTTGTCGCACTCGCTGACTTTACGGTGGCAGGCACTCTGGCCCTGGACGGGACCTTCGAGATGCGCAGGCAGTTGCCAGACGAGGAACTCTTTGAGTCTTTGGCGGCACGCCTGAGGCCTATCCTTCTCAAGAGTGAGTCGGTGCACAACGAAAAGGTCCTTCGCGCAATCGGTAGCATTCTGGACGAGCAGGAGCAGGAATCGGCCGGTATTGATGCACTTCGTGAGGAGCTCGAGCGACTTCGAGGCGCCTGGGAAAGGCATCAGGAGTCTGATCTCCGCGTCCTGCGATACGCAGTCCAGTCGGTGAAAAACGATGGTACCGAGTCGACGCCGCAAGTGTCCGACAGCCAATTGGCAATGGCATGGCTTTACGGTGACCTCGTCCACGTGGATGTGAAAGGACCCAAGGAGTCGGGAACGCTCTTGCCGATCAAGGAGCGCTATTCCGGGGCCGTGTCCTACTTCGCAACTGTCGCCCTACTATGCGCTGAAACGTTGGATCTGGTCATGCGCCTCTCAAAGTTGGGTGTACTGGAACTCGGTAAGTAAGCCACAGACACCCCTGTCGTAGTGGGAACCGACGAGCTCATCAGCAGCGGCGTGGCCTTTTTCGCGCCAATCGATACTAAGATGCCACTGCTGGACCCAACCACTAAGTCGGCCCCTGAAGGGTTCAAGCAACTGACCATCACCGAGATGATGCGCATGGACCCGAGAAATCGCGTCCAAGTTCGGCTGGAAGCAGCGGACGGAACCACAGTGGCTGAGTATGACGCTGCCGCCACTCGCGGGCAGACAGAGAGTGGACGATATGAGTGGCGCGCCCTGATCGCGGGCTGCCTCACCTATGAGCTTTCGTTCGATCTCGGCAATAATGGCCCTACCTCACCGCGCTGCGAAGTTGTCGCCGCGCAACTGACTACAAACCGGATGGCTTTGGCGAAGTTGCGATTCGAACAAGAGGTGATGCGAAGTACTGCGATGCTGTTCATCGTGGCGGGAAAGGAGTTCTTCAGCCTTGCCATTCCAGAGGCTACGAGCGCTGATACCAGCGCCACCCAAATCTCCATTGAGTCGCTCGAAGACTTACTGGCGATCGAGGCGATCACAGGCAGCGAACTACCCTTGGCAACTGGAACGGCCACTATCCGCCAACGGGCTGTCCTGCGCACGACCAGGCTGCTATGGGAAGGTGAGTATTCGAAGGCTTGGAGGCCATCCGATATTGCCGTTCGGGGCCAGTGATATTGCCGGTGGGGGCCAGCAGTGGCGTCGGTGGGGGCCACTGGTCCCCACCGACGGTCCTGCTACTGATTCTGCATGGCGTGTTCGCGCATGTTGTGCGTGCCGGTATCGACCCAGATGGTGTTGTGCACGATTCGGTCCATGATCGCGTCGGCGTGCACCCCGGAGCCAAGCCGTTGATGCCAGTCCTTCTTGGCGTACTGGGTGCAGAACACTGTCGAGGAACTGTCGTACCGGCGCTCAAGCAGCTCCAGGAGCATGCTTCGCATCCCTTCGTCCGGGTGGTCAAGCAGCCACTCGTCGATCACCAGCAGGGTGAACGCGGCGTACTTCTTTAGGAACTTCGTAGCTCCCAGCGGCTTGTCCCTGGCCAGGGCCCAGGCTTCCTCGAGATCGGGCATCCGGATGTAGTGGGCCCGGATCCGGTGTTGGCAGGCCTGCTTCGCCAGCGCGCACCCGAGGTAGGACTTCCCCGAGCCGGTGAAGCCCTGGAACACCACGTTCTGCTGCCGCTCGATGAACGAACACGTGCCGAGCTGCGCGATGACGTTGCGGTCCAGGCCGCGTTCGTCCACCCTGTCGAGCCGGCGCAGGTCGGCTGCCGGGTAGCGCAGTCCGGCCCGCCGGACCAGGCCCTCGACCTTGGCGTGGTTGAAGGTGGAGTGGGCCTCGTCGACGACCAGACGCAGCCGGTCCTCGAAACTCATCCCGAGGATCAGGTTCTCGTCCTGCGCCTCCAGCGCCGCCAGCAAAGGGGCGGCTCCCATCTCGCGGAGCTTGCGCTTGGTCTCGGTATCGATCCCGCTCACTTGGCGCCTCCCGCGTAGTAGTCGGCGCCGCGAACGTACCCGCCGAGCTCCGCTGGCTCATCCCGTGGGGGCCTCAGCCTCGGGGCCTGGTCCTGGCCGGTGGCCAGGAGCGGTTGCAGATGCGCATAGCGCGGGGATCTGATCCTGCCACCCAGGGCGATCCGGCAGGCGGCCTCCACCCGCTCCGCGGAATACCGCCGTGCCAGACGCAGCACGGCCAGGGCGGCGTCCAGGCCCTGCTCTTCCACGGGAACGGATTCGAAGATCCGGTTCACCACCACCACGGCGGATGGGCCGATCCGTCCCGCCCATTCCCGGGCCCTCGGCGCGTCCCAGGGCTGATACCGCCCGCCGGCGGGCAGGTCGGCGTCATTGGTGCGGTACTCGTTGGCCGAGCCTGCCGGCAGCAGCAAGTGGCTGCTCACCCGCTCGACGCCCCGGTAGACCTCGAGCATCCGGTCGGTGATGCGCAGGTCGATCGTGGTGCCGATATGGGCGAAGGGCACCGAGTAGTGGTTCTTCTCCCAGGCGACGTGTCCGTTGCGGGCCACCCTGCGCCCATAGACCCACCGGCTGATCTCGTAGGCCACCTGCGGCAGCGGCGTCAGCAGGGGCCGCTCCTCGGCGGTGAACACGCTGGTCCTGGACCCGGGCCGCTTCTGGAACGGCTCCGCGTTATAGGTCGCCACCCGCTCGGTAGCCGCGGCCTTCAGCTGCGGCAACGAGTCGAACCGCTGCTCCCGCAGGTCAGCGATGACGCGCATGGCCACGTGCCAGACCGTGTTTTCCACGCTGGCCTTGTCCTTAGGAGACCTCACCCTCCCCGGCAGCACGGCAGCCGAGTAGTGCGCGGCCATCTCCCGGTAGGCATCATTCAGGACGACCTCGCCCTCACGGGGATGACTGATCACCCCGGTCTTCAGGTTGTCCGGCACGATCCTGGGCACCGAGCCGCCGAACGCCTCGAACATCGACACGTGCGCCCGCAACCAGGTGTCCTGCTTCATATCCAAGGTCGGCTCGACGAAGGCGTAGCGGCTGAACGGCAGGCACCCCACGAACAAGAACACCGTCCGGGTCGCGCCAGTGACCGGACCGTGCAGCTGCATCGTCGGCCCGGACCAGTCCACCTCGACCGTCTGCCCGGCCTTATGCCCGACCCTCGAGGCGGCCCCGGTGACCAGCACGTGGCGCTGGTAGGTCCGGCAGAACCGGTCGTATCCCATCGCCGGCTCGCTGCCGGCCGCGCAGCCATCAGCGTATTCGCCGTGCAGCAGCTTCAACGTCACCCCGACCCGCGCCAGCTCCCGATGAACCCGCTCCCAGTCCGGCTGGGCGAACACGCTCTGATGCTCACCACGACCCGGGAACAACAACTCGTAAACCTCGCCGTGGGCAAGGTCCTTAATCTCGTCCCAGCCGATACCGGCAGCGTCGGCGGCCTCCAGCACCGCCGTGACCGATTTCCGGGACATGCCCTGCGACGCCGCGATCACCCGGCCGGACAAGCCCTCGGCCCGCAACTGCAACACCAGCTTGGCCCTGATCTTCCGTACCATTGATGGTTCTCCTTCCGCCGTGCGCCCTATACGTACGGCGGAAGGAGCCTAAGCGCGCGGTGGCCCCCAAGCACGCCACTGCCGGTCCCCACGCTCAATATCGGGCGATGAGCGCACCGGCCCCCGAACGCACGACCGGTGGACCCCAACGAAGCGAATATTCAGGAAGGCAAGGTCGTACCGCTAACGCTCGGTCCGTTGAAGACAACAGCCCAAGCCGGGACCATCCCTCAAGTCTTGATCGTCCCTGCTGGAATTAGGACATTTGGTGACATCGACTATCCCAGCCCACAATTTGCGGTTCGGCATCCCCTAATGGCCGCGGAGTCAGTTCGGCCGGTTTTGAGTAGCGATCCGCCACGAGATTCGATGCTGATGGCTATTCCTGTGCAAGAGCCATTCGTCGCATGGGTAATCGAGAAATGCGACGTAAAGAGCGACCGGGACTTGTTGCGCCCTACTTCGTGGGGCTTGTCGCACTTCGACACTCCGCCCTTCCTTGGCAGCGGATGGACATCCGAGCAGGGACTCACGGCTGGAGACTCTACTGCCGGCTAGGCGGTGCTGCCCGGGGACGCTTTTGTGCTTGGCAGACATAGGCTCAACTAGGGACTGCCTGTAAACAAGCGAGGAGCTACGACGTTGGCTTATCGAGAGCAAGTAGGAACACACCCTCATCGACGTAGCCTGCTCTCAAGTCTGCATCCAAATCCGTGTCATCGGTCACAAATGTCAGAAAATGCCGCAGTTCTCTAACTGTTACCGGTTCTCGCATGGTCAAAACGACGCCGACTCCCAAGTTAACCTCCTCATGTGACAAGAACAACTAGCAATGTATCACTAGTGATACAGACTTATTGCTTGACTTCTTATGGCATGAGATGTGCCTATCCGACCGACAGATATACCTCCTGAGGCCGCTGGGCGATGGCAGTCACGCCGCCAAAGAGTTGGATCCCGTATCCGTGAACTTCGGCTTACTCGAGGCATGACTCAGGAGGCCTTAGCCTCGGCCGCCGATTTGAGCCGTGTGCACCTAAATCGACTCGAGGCTGGCAAGCGCAGTCTCGCCTACGAACGGTTGTGGGACCTTGCTGCAGCCCTGAACGTGAACATCAACGAGCTTCTTGAGGTAGATGAAGAGTCGCAGGGCTAGCCGAATCCCCGTCGATCACTACGCGGCCATGCTTGCGATTGTGACGCCCCCACGCTCGGCAGTGGAAAGACTGGGCAAAGGACTTTGCGCGGCCTCCTTGTCCGGATTCGGGGTCATGAGCCCTCGGCTACCTGGGGAGCCGCTGCTACGGAAGGCATTCATCTGCGCGCCACGCCAGGTAGCCACTGTGACAGACGTTGTGCCGGATGCTCCTGCTGCTTCGGTCTAAGCTATCGGCCTCCAGAGATACGCTTTTTGCATGGATTCCCTCCTTATTGTCGCCCTCGTCATCGGGGCCATCCACAATGCCCTAGAAGCAAAGCGGGCCGAAAAAAGAGCGAGGCGTGTTAACGCCGACCGAAAATAGGGCCATTTCTGCCAACTGAAAATAGGGCCACCGGGTTGCGGTTCTATTGTGCCTGAGGTCTTGTGGTGGTTCTGTTGCGGAGCCGGTAGCTGCTGCCGGTGAGGTTGAGAACCTCCGCGTGGTGGACGATGCGGTCGATCATGGCTGAGGCGACCGTAGCGTCGCCGAAGACCTCGCCCCAACGGCTGAACGCCAGGTTCGAGGTGAGGACCAGCGAGGCGTGCTCATACCTGGACGAGACCAGTTGGAAGAACAGGTTCGCCGAGTCCTGGTCGAACGGGATGTATCCGACCTCGTCGACGATCAGCAGCTTGTAGCGGCGCAGCTTTGTCAGTTCCTGGGGCAGGCGTCCGCGTTCGTGCGCCTCGGCGAGGCGAGCGACCCAGCCGGTGGCGGTGTCGAACAGGACCCGGTGCCCGGTGCGGGCGGCCTTGATCCCGATGCCCACGGCCAAATGCGTTTTGCCGGTGCCGGGAGGACCGAGCAGGACCACGTTCTTGGCTTCCTCGAGGAAGACCCCGGTGCCGAGGTGGGCCACCAGGTTGCGGTCGGCGGCCGGCTGGTGGTCGAAGTTGAACTCCTCGATGGTCTTGGCGCCGGGGAAGCGGGCGGCACGGATCCGCAGGGCCGCCCCGGAGGCTTCGCGCTCGGCGACCTCGCGGCTGAGCACGGCGGCTAGGTACTCCTCGTGGGACCAGCCCGCTTCCCGGGCGCGGTCGCCCAGGGCACGGTAGCCGTCGGTGATGCGCGGGGCGCGTAATGCCCGGGCGTAGTACTCGATGCTCTTCGCCGGCTCGCTCACCGGCCGGCCTCCGCCAGTTCACGCGCATCGTCCGGGACGGCGAGGCCGAAGAGCCGGTCGTAGATGCCCAGATCGCGTTCCTGGACCTCGGCGTGGCGGCCGGTCCTGATGGTGCGGTGGGCGCGGCGCAGGGCGGCGGCCCTGTCGACGTGGGCCGGATCGGTAAGGATCTGGTGGCGCGCCCAGCGTCGTTCGTGCTTGGCCAGCAACGTCCCGCCGGCAGTGACGGTCACCTGCTCGAGGTCCGCGGCCACGTCCACGATCCGCCCGATCGCCGACGGGTCGACGGAGTAGTCGTTGGAGAACACCCGCACGTAGTAGTCCCGCGGCAGCCGGATGCTCTTGCGCAACCCAGTCTCGGGCGCCAGCGGTGCCAGCGGGCGCATCGCCTCGCGGTCGCGCAACACGAGCTCGGCGGGCCGTCCGTGGCGGGAGCGCGAGTAGCGGGCATTGGCCCGCGGCAACCAGTCGGCCAGCTGCTCGTTGAAGTCGCCCGGGCAGGCGAAGGTCCGGCCGGGCATGAAGCCTTGGCGGAAGAACCGGTTCATCCGCTCCACCATGCCCTTGGACTCCGGGTCGTTCGGCGGCAGTTGGCGGATCGTGCAGCCCAGCACCCCGGCGAAAGACGCGGCCGGATCCGTCAGCCGGCCCTGGCCGATGCCGCTCTCGTTGTCCCAGACCAGCCGCTCGGGGACCGCGGCCGCGTCCTGGATCAGCGACCACATCCCGCCCAACAGGTCCGGCGTGGTGCGGGTGGGGATCATCCGGGCCTGGATGAAGCCGGAGAAGGTGCTGGTCATGACCAGCACCGGCGGCTTGCCCTGTTGGCCGTGCCCGAGCGGTAGCGGCTCGTGCGGGAACCAGAGGTCGCATTGGACCGCCTTGCCCGGTTCGTGGACCAGCCGGTCCACCGGGTCCGCCGGCAGATACTCGGGCCGGATCTGGCGGACCTTGTCGCGGAACAGGGACGCCGATCCCGTCCATCCCACGCGTTCGGCCAGCACGGTGGCCGGCATCGTCGGAGTCCTGGCCAGCAGGGTCCGGACCCGGCCGGCGTAGGAGTCGAAGCTCGAACCTGCCGACGCCCGCTCGTACTTAGGCGGCCGGTCTGATTCCAGCGCCCGGTCAACCGTTCCCCGCGAAACCCCGAGCTGCGTGGCCAGCTCTCTCTTAGAGATCTTCTCCGTCGCGTACCGGTGGCGAATCTGCGCCCAAACGTCCAATGTGATCACCTTCCATGATGGTCAGGTGGCCTCATTTTCAGTTGGCGTTCTTGGCCCTATTTTCGGTCGGCGTCAACAGAGGCGGACTCGAGATCGCATTGCGCAACGCTACGGAGTCGATTGGTAATGGGAATCACCATAAATCGGCCATGGGCTACTGCCTCCCAGCTTGCGAGACACCATGTGGCCAACGGCATCACGCGTCCTGGGTGAACCTCGGCCAGTTGGCGCTTCAATTGCGAAGCGCGCCAATTCGGGACGCTCATCGTGGCGCAGATGTTCTGGACGCCGTTGGCCGCGTAGAAGCGCTCGGCTTCAAGACGCCAGCCTGCCGGACCCATGACCGAACATCGGGCGTCGGATGTGCGGGCGTTCTCGTTGGAGCGATTGGGATCAGATGATTGCGGAGCGACGTTCGATTAGGACGGTGTCGCGCCACTGCCCGGCCGAGGGGCCGTGGGCCATGCGGGCGATGCGCGTCCTGCGCCCGACCACGGTGAAGCCGTGGGCGAGGTGGAGTCTCATGCTTGCCTCGTTCTCGGGGAAGAGGCTGGCCTGAATGGTCCAGATCCCGTCCGCTTCGGTCGAGGCGGCCAGGGCCCGCAGCAGGATCGCGCCGACGCCCAACCCGCGCGCCGCCGCCGCGACGTACACGGAGTGCTCCACGACGCCGGCATAGGCGGGGCGCGGGGAAACGGCGGAAACGGCTGCCCAGCCGAGGATCCCGCCGTCCCGGGTTGCGGCGACCAGCCGGTGCCCGGGCAGGCGCGAGGCGTCGAACCCTTCCCAGTCCGGGGCCTCGGACTCGAAGGTGGCGTGTCCGGTGGCGATGCCCTCGCCCCAGATTCGTTGGACGGCCGGCCAGTCCGCGGGGAGCAGCGGCCGAACCGCGACGGCGTGCGGTCCGGTCACAGGGTCGCGAGCAGCCCGGCGGTCCGGTCCAGGGCGCCGGGAACGAGGGAGTAGTAGGCCCACGTGCCCCGCTTCTCGCGGTGCAGCAGCCCGGCCTCGACCAGGATCTTCAGGTGGTGGGAGACCGTGGGCTGGCCCAGGTCCAGCGGCTCGGTCAGGTCGCAGACACAGGCCTCGCCCGAGTCGCCGGCCTTGACGATGGACAGCAGGCGCAGCCGGTTCGGATCCGCCAGCGCCTTGAAGACCAGGGCTCTGCGCTGCGCCTCGTCGGCGCCCAGGCCCGGGGTGTCCGACGGCGCGCAGCACGCGGCGTCGACGGCTGGCTCGAGAGTTTGCAGAGAGTTCATGAACCCATTATGCATGCAGATTGACATCCATCGATATGGTGGGCGATAGTTTTGAATATCGACCTTCATCAATTTCTTCTCCGACCCGCACAGGAGCGCCGTGAGTATCCAGACCGACCAGACGACCACCCGTGGGGGAGAGGCCGACGTCGTCGGCAAGCTCTCCACCCTTGACCGCTTCCTGCCGGCCTGGATCGTCGCCGCGATGGCCCTGGGGCTGGGGCTGGGCAGCCTCGTCCCGGGCCTGGACACCGCCCTGGACTCGGTCAAGGTCGGCGAGGTCTCCCTGCCGATCGCGATCGGCCTGCTGGTGATGATGTACCCGGTCCTCGCGAAGGTCCGGTACGACCAGACGCGCCGCGTGGTCGCGGACCGCAAGCTCATGGTCTCCTCCCTGGTGATCAACTGGGTGCTGGCCCCGGCGTTCATGTTCGTCCTCGCGTGGGTGTTCCTCGCGGACCTGCCCGAGTACCGGACCGGGCTGATCATCGTGGGCCTGGCCCGCTGCATCGCCATGGTGATGATCTGGAACGACCTGGCCTGCGGGGACCGCGAGTCCGCCGCGGTGCTGGTGGCGATCAACTCCGTGTTCCAGGTGTTCGCGTTCGGCGCCCTGGGCTGGTTCTACCTGCAGCTGCTGCCGTCCTGGCTGGGCCTGCCCACCACCAGCGCCGACTTCTCCTTCTGGGCCATCACCGCCTCCGTGCTGATCTTCCTGGGCATCCCGCTCGTCGCGGGATACCTCACCCGCACCCTCGGCGAAAAGGCCAAGGGCCGCGACTGGTACGAGGACAGGTTCCTGCCCAAGCTCGGCCCGTGGGCCCTCTACGGGCTGCTGTTCACCATCACCCTGCTCTTCGCCCTGCAGGGCGGGAACATCACCGCGAGGCCGCTGGACGTCGCCCGGATCGCGCTGCCGCTGATGGTCTACTTCGTCGTCGTGTTCGCCGCCGGCATGCTGATCGGCAAGTGGCTGGACCTGGGCTACGCGAAGACCACCACGCTGGCGTTCACCGCCGCGGGCAACAACTTCGAGCTCGCCATCGCCGTGGCGATCGGCACCTTCGGCGTCACCTCCGGCCAGGCCCTCGCCGGCGTCGTGGGACCGCTGATCGAGGTCCCGGCCCTGGTCGCCCTCGTCTACGTGGCGCTGTGGGCGCGCAAGCGCTTCTTCGCCCCCGCACCCCTTTCCGCCTGAGCCCCGCAACCATCCTGGAGAACACCATGAGCACCGAAACCAAGAAGCCCTCCGTCCTGTTCGTCTGCGTCCACAACGCCGGCCGCTCCCAGATGGCCGCCGCGTTCCTCACCACCCTCTCCGCAGGCGCGGTCGAGGTCCGCTCCGCCGGGTCCCAGCCCGCGGACAAGGTCAACCCGGCCGCCGTGGAGGCCATGGCCGAGCTGGGCATCGACATGTCCGCCGAAATCCCTAAGGTCCTCACCACCGAGGCCGTGAAGGAATCCGACGTCGTGATCACCATGGGCTGCGGCGACGAGTGCCCGTTCTTCCCCGGCAAGCGCTACGAGGACTGGGTCCTGGAGGACCCCGCCGGGCAGGGCGTGGACGCCGTCCGCCCCATCCGCGACGAGATCAAGACCCGCATCGAGGCCCTCATCGCCTCGCTGACCCCCGCCGCCAAGTAGCGGCCCCGCACCGAGCAGCAGGAGAAACCCGTGAGCACCGAACAGTTGATCATCATCGGGTCCGGCCCCGCCGGCTACACCGCGGCCATCTACGCCGCCCGCGCCGGCCTGGCACCCCTGGTCCTCGCCGGGTCCGTCACCGCGGGCGGGGCCCTGATGAACACCACCGAGGTGGAGAACTTCCCCGGCTTCCCCGCCGGCGTCCAGGGACCCGAACTCATGGACGGGCTCCAGGAACAGGCCGAGAAGTTCGGCGCGCGGGTCGTGTTCGACGACGTCACCGAGGTCCGGCTCGACGGGCACCTCAAGCTCGTCGTGACCGGCGCGGGCACCGTCCACGAGGCGCCCGCGGTCATCCTCGCCACCGGCTCCGCCTACAAGGAGCTCGGCCTGCCCGAGGAGAAGAGGTTCAGCGGCCACGGCCTGTCCTGGTGCGCGACCTGCGACGGGTTCTTCTTCCGCGACCAGGACATCGTCGTCGTCGGCGGCGGGGACTCCGCGATGGAGGAGGCGACGTTCCTGACCCGCTTCGCGGCCTCCGTGACCGTCGTGGTCCGCAAGGGCGAGCTGCGGGCCTCGCGGATCATGGCCCAGCGCGCCAAGGGCAACCCGAAGATCAGCTTCGCGTGGAACTCCGCGGTCACCGGGATCCACGGCGACACGAAGGTCACCGGCGTCACACTCACCGACACCCGGACCGGGGACACCCGCGAGCAGGCCGCCACCGGCCTCTTCGTCGCGATCGGCCACCTCCCGCGCACCGGACTGGTCGCCGGGCAGGTCGACCTCGACGCCGAGGGCTATATCAAGGTCGACGCGCCCACCACGGTCACCAACCTCTCCGGCGTGTTCGCGTGCGGGGACGCCGTGGACCACCGGTACCGCCAGGCCATCACCGCCGCCGGCACCGGCTGCGCCGCCGCCCTGGACGCCGAGCGCTACCTCGCCGCGCTCCAGGACGCGGACAGCATCGCCACCGCGCTGGTGGAAGAACCCACCCACGCCTAACGGACCACGGAGGGGAGGGGGTGAGGACCATGCGCACCGGATGCTGCGGAAACGGCTGCTGCGACGAGGACCAGGGCTGCTGCTAGGCGGCCCCGCCCGCCGGCCCCGCACGAGGGCCGGCGGGCCCCTCCCCAAACCACCACCGACCACGGACGAAACAGAGGACCCCATGGACACACCGAACACCCTTCCCGTCGCCGTGATCGGCGCCGGCCCCGTGGGCCTGGCCGCCGCGGCCCACCTGCTCGAACGCGGCCTGGAACCCGTGATCTTCGAAGCCGGTCCCAGCGCGGGTGCCGCCATCGGGCAGTGGCGGCACATCCGGCTCTTCTCGCCCTGGCGGTACAACACCGACGCCGCCGCCGTCCGCTTGTTGGAGGCCGCCGGCTGGGAACACCCCCGGCCCACCGCCCTGCCATACGGCGGCGAACTCCTCGAGAACTACCTGGCCCCGCTGGCCGCGCTCCCGGCCATCGCCCCCCGCCTGCACACCGGGGCCCGCGTCGCCGCCGTCACCCGGGCCGGCATGGACAAGACCCACACCCGCGACCGCGACAGCACCCCCTTCGTCGTCCGCGTCGACCACCGGGACGGGGAAACCCGGGACCACACCGTGGCCGCCGTCATCGACGCGTCCGGCACCTGGGATACCCGCAACCCGCTGGGCACCTCGGGCCTGCCCGCCCTGGGCGAGGACGCCGCCGCGTCCCGGATCTCCGCCCCGCTGCCCGACGTCGTCGGCCGGGACCGGGACTCGTTCGCCGACAAGCGCGTCCTGGTCGTGGGCGCCGGGCACTCGGCCGCCAACACCCTCATCGGGCTCGCGGACCTCGCCAAGGGCGCCCCGGACACCCGGATCCTCTGGGCCGTCCGCGGACCCGACGCGGAGAAGGTCTTCGGCGGCGGCGACGCCGACGGGCTGCCCGCCCGCGGGCAGCTCGGCTCCCGGCTCCGCCGCCTCGTGGAGGCCGGCAGCATCGAGCTGCACACCGGCTTCGGCATCGCCTCGCTGACCCCCACGGACGCCGGCGTGGCCGTCGCGGCCGTGGACGGGCGCGTCCTGGACGCCGACACCGTCGTGCCCTGCACCGGGTTTCGCCCGGACCTGGACATCCTGCGCGAGCTCCGGCTCGAACTGGACCCCGCCGTCGAGGCCCCCCGGGAGCTCGGCCCGCTGATCGACCCCGAGTTTCACTCCTGCGGCACCGTCGCCCCGCACGGCGCGAAGCTGCTGGCCCACCCGGACCGCGACTTCTACATCGTGGGCATGAAGTCCTACGGCCGGGCCCCGACGTTCCTGCTGGCCACCGGCTACGAGCAGGTCCGCTCCGTCGCCGCGGCCCTCGCCGGGGACCGCGCGGCCGCGGACACGGTCCACCTCGAGCTCCCCGAGACCGGGGTCTGCTCCTCCGATTCCGGCACCAGCTGCGACACCCCCGCCGCCGCGGCGGCCGCGGCCGAGCCCGCGGAGGCCGGATGCTGCGCCGCGCCGGAACCGGTGCTGGTCGGCTTCCCCACCGGACTCGCGCACGGCCGCTCCGGCGCCACCGCCTAACCCACCCGCACCGACCAGCACAGGAGCGAGACCATGACCGAACACCGCGACACCTCACAGGGGCTGCAGGACAACACCGAGCTCCTGCACCGGATCAGCCACCGCCTCGCCGACAGGTTCGCCGGGGTCTTCGCCGCCGAAACCGTCGAGCGCTACGTCTTCGAGTCCTACACCGCCCTCGCCCGCACCGCGAAGGTCACCACCTACCTGCCCGCGACCACCGAGCACTTCGCCGCCGACCGGCTCAACGCCCTCGCCAAGTCCAAGGGCACCAGCGTGTCCGAGGTGCCCGAGGTGCTGTTCGTCTGCGTGCAGAACGCCGGACGCTCCCAGATGGCCGCGGCCCTGCTCACCGTTGAGACCAAGGGCAGGATCCGGGTCCGGTCCGCCGGCTCCCAGCCCGCGGCCGAACTCGAACAGGCCGTCGTGGCCGTGATGGCCGAAATGGGGGTGGACCTGACCAAGGAGTATCCGAAGCCGCTCACCGACGACGTCGTGCGCGCCTCCGACGTGGTCGTCACCATGGGGTGCGGGGACTCCTGCCCGATCTACCCGGGGAAACGCTACGAGGACTGGGAACTCACCGACCCCGCCAAACAGTCCCTGGACACCGTCCGGGACATCCGCGACCAGATCCACGCCCGGGTCAAGACCCTCGCCGCCTCCCTCCTCACGAAGGAAACCACCCAGCCATGACCCACCAACCGACCACCGAACCCGGAGGCCCGAAGGCCCCGTCCGTCCTGTTCGTATGCAGCAAGAACGGCGGCAAGTCCCAACTCGCCGCCGGACTGATGAACCAGCTCGCGGCCGGGACCGTCACCGTGCACTCCGCCGGCACCAAGCCAGGCAGCTCGCTGAACTCCCAGTCCGTCGAATCCCTGGCCGAGCTAGGCATCGACATCGCCGGCGAACACCCCAAGCCCGTCACCGACGACGTCCTCGACACCGTCGACGCGGTCATCGTCCTGGGCACCGAGGCGAAGCTCGAGCCCCGCCCCGGCACCCGGTTCGAGGTCTGGGACACGGACGAGCCCTCCGAACGCGGCATCGAGGGCATGGAACGCATGCGCATGGTCCGCGACGACATCAAGGCCCGCGTCGAGAAGCTGTATAAGGAACTGACCGGCAACTAAACGCATCTCTGGCCGCTTCCCGACAGTTTTGTCGAAATGTCCGCTATTATCGGGATATGACGATTGGTAATGAGGCCTCGGACGGCTGCGGGCGGCTGGACCCGGCTGCAGCGCTATTCCATTCCCTAGGAGACCCGGCCCGCCTGGCCATAGTGAAGCGAATGGCCCGGGGGGAGGTCAGGGTCGGCGAACTAACCGGCGAATTGGGACTGGCCCAGTCGACGGTGTCGGCCCACGTGGCCTGCCTGCGCGACTGCGGACTCGTGGAGGGCCGGGCGCAGGGACGCAGCGTCTACTACTCGTTGTCCCGGCCAGAGCTGATGGACATGCTGGCACAGGCCGAAATCCTGCTGGCCGCGACCGGCAACGCGGTGGACCTGTGCCCCATCTACGGCACCGCCGCCCGCGTCGACGGAACCGCGGCGGAGGGCATCCGATGAGCGACGCCTGCGGCTGCGGCGACGGGACGACAACCACGGACGAATTGGGCGATGAGGAGGCGCAGGGCTTCTGGCAGGTCACCGAGATCCGGGCCGCCGTCGTGTCCGGCGCGCTGCTGCTGGCAGCCTGGATCGCTTCCCTCGCGGGCGGGCCGGAATGGCTGACCCTGCCGCTGGAGATCGCCGCGCTGCTGATCGCTGCCTGGACCTTTGTTCCGTCCACGCTGCGCCGCCTGGCCAAGGGCCAGATCGGTGTGGGCACCCTGATGACCATCGCCGCGGTGGGGGCCGTCGCCCTCGGACAGTTCGAGGAGGCGGCCATGCTCGCCTTCCTCTACGCCATTTCCGAAGGCCTCGAGGAATACTCGCTGGCCAAGACCCGGCGGGGCCTCCGCGCCCTGCTGGACCTCGTCTCGGCCGAGGCCACCGTGCTGCGCAACGGCACCCAGGTGGCCGTCTCCCCGGCGGACCTCGTCCCCGGTGACCGGATGGTCGTGCGCCCGGGGGAGCGGCTCGCCACGGACGGCCGGATCGTCACCGGACGCACCTCCCTGGACACTTCCGCGCTAACCGGCGAGTCCGTGCCGGTCGAAGCCGGCCCCGGCACCGAGGTGTGGGCCGGTTCCATCAACGGCACCGGACCGCTCGAGGTCGAGGTCACCAGCACCGCGGAGAACAACTCCCTGGTCCGCATCGTGCACATCGTCGAGGCCGAGCAGTCCCGGAAGGGCCCCGGCCAGCGCCTGGCCGACAACATCGCCAAACGCCTCGTCCCCTGCATCCTCATCGCCGCGGCGCTGATCATCGCCTTCGGGTTCATCGTCGGCGAACCCGCGCTGTGGTTTGAACGCGCCCTGGTGGTGCTGGTCGCCGCGTCGCCCTGCGCGCTGGCGATCTCCGTGCCCGTCACCGTCGTGGCCTCCGTCGGTGCGGCCAGCCGCATCGGCGTGCTGATCAAGGGCGGCGGCGCGCTGGAGACCCTGGGCAGGATCCGCACCATCGCCCTGGACAAGACCGGCACCCTCACCTGCAACCGGCCCGCCGTCGTCGACGTCGCGACCGCCGGCCCGGCGACCCGGGACGACGTTCTAGCGCTGGCCGCCGGACTCGAGGCGCGCAGCGAGCACCCGCTCGCCCGCGCCATCCTCGCCGCGACCCCGCACCGAGCGGACGTCACCGACGTCGACACGATCCCGGGGGCCGGCCTAGAGGGCCGGCTGGGGGGCCGGAGGCTGCGCCTGGGCCGCCCGGGCTGGATCGAGCCCGCCGAACTGGCCGCCGGCGTGGAACGCATGCAGCGCTCCGGCGCGACGGCGGTCCTGATCGAACACGACGGCCAGCTGGTCGGCGCCGTGGCGGTCCGCGACGAGCTGCGCCCCGAGGCCCGCGAAGTCATCGCCCGGCTCACCCGCTCCGGCTACACGACCGCGATGCTCACCGGCGACAACACCATCACCGCCGAAGCCCTCGGCAAGGAGGCCGGCATCGCCGAGGTCCACGCAGACCTGCGCCCCGAGGACAAGGCCGACATCATCCGCCGACTCAAGAGCGAGCGGCCCACGGCGATGGTTGGCGACGGCGTCAACGACGCACCCGCCCTCGCCACCGCCGACACCGGCATCGCCATGGGCGCGATGGGCACAGACGTCGCCATCGAAACCGCCGACGTCGCCCTCATGGGTGAGGACCTGAACCACCTGCCCGAGGTGCTGGACCATGCCCGGCGGACCCGGCGCATCATGCTGCAGAACGTGGGCCTGTCTCTGCTGCTGATTGCGGCCCTGATCCCGCTGGCCCTCTTCGGGGTCCTCGGCCTGGCCGCGGTCGTCCTCATCCACGAACTCGCCGAGATCGTCGTCATCGCCAACGGCGTGCGCGCCGGGCGGATTCCCCGGAACAACCAGCTGGCCGCCCGGCAGGCGGGCCCCGTCCTGGAACCCGCGTCCTGAGGCCCCGTCCTGGGGACGGTCCGGGGCCCCGCGCCCTCCGGCACGGTTCCCCTGCCCCCGACCCCGCCGGACCGAACCAACGGATGCCGTCCACACTGATACACGAACAGAAGGAACATTCACCCGTGAGCTCCACCCCGCACACCCCCGCCCCCGCCGGACGGAAGAACGCCAAGATCGTCGTCTGGGCGCTCCTCGCCGTCGTGGTCCTCACCGGCGTCGTCGGGTACTTCGTCACCCGCGCACTGGCAGCCCAGGAACAGCCCCCCGCCGGCACGGGCCAAGTCGTGCGCGAGAACAGCCGGGTCCTGTCCCAGGCCCCGGACGAGAAGGCCGTCCTGGTCGAGTTCCTGGACTACGAGTGCGAGGCCTGCGGCGCTGCCTACCCGTTCGTCGAGGAACTGCGCGCCAAGTACTCCGAGAACGTCACCTTCGTCCACCGGTACTTCCCGCTGCCCGGGCACCTGAACTCCATGAACGCCGCCGTGGCCGTGGAGGCGGCCGCCGGGCAGGGCGCCTACGAGCCCATGTACAAGAGGATGTTCGAGACCCAGGCGCAGTGGGGCGAGTCCGCCGACAACAGGAGCGACCTGTTCCGCACCTACGCCGAGGACCTCGGCCTGGACATGGCCGCCTACGACGCAGCCGTCGCGGACCCGGCCACCAAGGAACGGGTCGAGGCCGACGTCGCCGACGGCACCGCCCTCGGCGTGACTGGCACCCCGACGTTCTTCCTCGACGGCAAGATCGTCATGGTGCAGAACCTGGACGAGTTCGAGGCCGCCGTCGCCGCGACCACCGCGAACTGACCGCACGCCCAATCCAGGAGAGCGCCCCCATGACCACCTCGCAAATGTCCGACCGCGCCGCGGCCGGAAACCCCGAAACAGCGCTGGGCCCCCGTTTCGCCGGCCCGAGCGCCTTCGGCCTCGTCCTCCTAATGACGGGGGCCGTGGGCTGGATCGCCTCGGCCATCCTCGTCCTGGAGCGCCTGGCCCTGTACGAGAACCCGGGGCACGTAACGAGCTGCGACGTGAACCCGTGGGTGTCCTGCGGGCGGGTCATGGGGACCTGGCAGTCCGAACTGTTCGGGTTCCCCAACCCGCTGATCGGGATCGTGGCGTTCGCTGTCGTCCTCGCGACCGCGATGGCGGTCCTCTCCGGCGCCCGGCTCGGGCGCTGGTACTGGGCCGGACTGCAGGCCGGCGTCACCCTGGGCATGGTGTTCGTGGTGTGGCTGTGGAGCCAAGCCCTGTTCGAGATCTACATCCTGTGCCTGTACTGCATGGTCGTGTGGGCAGCGATGATCCCGCTGTTCATCCTGCTCACCGCCCGCAACCTCGCCCACGGCGTCATCCCCGCACCGCCGGCCGTCGCCCGGTTCGCCACCGGCTGGGCCGGCACGCTCGTCGCCACCGCCTACGTCCTGGTCGCCGGCTCCGTGTTCCTGCGTTTCCTGCCCGCCTTCACCGGCATCTAAACCCCGCACCCAGACAACCGGGCGGCTTCCGCCCCGCACCGCAAGGAGACACGAGCGATGGGCGGACACCACCACGCACCGCAGAGCCACCGGGGACGCCTCGCCATTGCCTTCGCGATCACTGCCACCATCCTGGTCGCGGAGGTTATCGGAGCGCTGATCACCGGGAGCCTGGCCCTGCTGGTTGACGCGGCGCACATGCTCACCGACGCCGGCGGCCTGCTGATGGCCCTGATCGCCGCGACGCTCGCGACGCGCCCGACCACCTCCCGGCGGACCTGGGGGTACCTGCGCGCCGAGGTCCTCGCCGCCGGCGCGCAGGCCGCGGTCCTGCTGGCCGTCGGCGTGTACGTCTTCAGTGAGGGCATCCAACGCCTCGTTTCCCCTCCGGAGATCAGCTCCAGCGGGCTGCTGTTGTTCGGCATCATCGGCCTGGTCGGCAACATCGCCTCCATGCTGGTGCTCAGCGCCGGCCGTGGCGCCAACCTCAACATGCGGGCCGCGTTCCTCGAGGTCGTCAACGACGCACTGGGATCCGTGGCGGTCATCGTCAGCGCCATCGTCATCGCCACGACCGGTTGGGAACGGGCCGACGCCCTGGCCGGCATGCTCATCTCCGTGCTCATCGTGCCGCGGACCCTGAAAATCCTCCGCGAGGCCGGCAGCATCCTGCTGGAGACCGCGCCCAAGGGACTGGATCTAGAGGACGTCCGCGCCCACATCCTCGCCCTGCCCCACGTCCGCGGCGTGCACGACCTGCACGCCTCGCTGATTGCGAGCGGCCTGCCCACCCTGAGCGCCCACGTCGTCGTCGAGGACTCCTGCTTCTCCGACGGCCACGCCCCGCAAATGCTCGACGAGCTCCAACGGTGCGTGGCGGAGCACTTCGACGTCAGCGTCGAACACTCCACGTTCCAGCTCGAACCGTCCACCCACACCGACCACGAGCACGCAACGCACGACTGAGCCGGGCGCCCGCGCAGCCTAGGGCTTCGCGGTGCGGCCCTAGATGCCTTCGGCGAGGGTCAGCGCGATGAGCACGACATTGAGCCCGACGATCAGCACGGCACTGGTCCACCCGGCGATCCGCAGGGGCATCGCGTCCACGTGGGAGCCCATCACCCGGTGCGATCCCGTGAGCCGGATCAGCGGAATCAGGGCGAAGGGAATCCCGAAGCTGAGCAGCACCTGGCTCAGGATCAGCGCGAGCGTCGGTTCGATCCCGCCGCCTAGCACCAGCAGGGCCGGGATCAGGGTGATCAGCCTCCGCAGCATCAGTGGGATGCGGACCTTGAGCAGCCCGCCCATGATCGTGGCCCCGGCGTAGCAGCCGACCGAGGTCGATGCGACCCCGGAGGCCAACAGTCCCACGCCGAAGACCACCCCCACCACCGGGCCCAGCGCGGAGACGATGGCCGCGTGGGCCCCGGCGATCGTGTCGGTTCCCTCGACCCCGCGCAGGCTCGACGCGGCCAGGAGCACCATCGAGATGTTGACCGCCCCGGCGACCGCAAGGGCGCCAATGACGTCCCACCGCGTGATGCGAATCAGCCGGGTCCGCATGTGTTCGGTGGGCGCGAATCCGTGCCGATCCCGGGCCAGGGCCGAGTGCAGGTAGATCGCGTGGGGCATCACCGTCGCGCCGAGCATGCTCGCCGCGAGCAAGACGGTGTCCACCCCGTCGAAGCGGGGGACGAGTCCGCCGAGGACGTCGCCCGGGGCGGGCAGGTTGACCATCAGCCCGGTGACGAAGCCGAACGCGATGATCGCCAGCAGCACGATCACCGCGTTCTCGAACGAGCGCTGGCTGCGGTGGGATTGCAGCATCAGCAGCAGCATCGACGCGGCCCCCACGATGAACCCGCCCGTTAGCAGCGGCAGCCCGAAGAGCAGATTCAGGGCCACTGCCCCGCCGATCACCTCGGCCATGTCCGTCGCGGCTGCCACAAGCTCGGCCTGCGCCCAGTAGAGCCTCCGGGGTGCGGTCCTCAGCCTCCTGCCCAGAAACTCGGGCAGGCTGTGCCCGGTGGCCAGCCCCAGCTTCGCCGACTGGTACTGCACCAGGACCGCCATCAGGTTCGCCACCACCAGCACCCAGACCAGCAGGAACCCGTACCGGGATCCGGCGGTCAGGTTGGCCGCGACGTTGCCCGGGTCCACGTAGGCGATAGCCGCCACGAACGCCGGACCCAGCAAGAGGAGACGGCCGGTCAGGCGGCGCCGCCGCGCGGACAGGTCCGAAGCGCGGTTCCCCTGCACGGGCGACGGCGGCACTGTCGGATTTTTAGGCACGCCTAAATCGTACATTCCGAGTGTTAGCTTTGGGAGCCCGGGACGGCCGTCTTCCGCCGTTGATGCCGCCTCCGCAGCTCCTTCCTGCTGGAGCCCGTGGCGAGAGCGGCGTCGCATGGCGATGTGAGGGCGCCGCTCCTCTTCCGGCTGCAACGTGTACACATCCCACCGAGTAGCTGGTTCGCACTGCTGTTGCCATCTACTGACATGGAGCGCTCAGCAAGCATTTGGCGGTACAACAGGACGGGGTAGGGCAGGCGAGAACTGACGGGGTTGTACCAGCCTGCGAACGGGGCTACCAACTACTCCCCGGTCGACCGCGCCGCCGATGGCTACGAGGTTTGCCTGGCCGTCGGGGGCGTCTGCACGATCCCTCCGAGCAGACGCTCGGCGTCCGCAACGTCTTCCAGCCGCATAACAGCCTCTCCACGAAGGACTTTGGTCATGCGGTCATAGCCGGATCCAGTGAGTGTCGCGTAGGCACGAATGCTGTGGCCTTGGTCCCTTAGCCGCTGGTTGATCCTAACCGCGAAGGAATGCTGCAGGCGGGCGGCCTCGACGCGTGAAATCTCGAGCTCAGTCGTGCCCGTGAGCCACTGGATCTCGGAGAGTTTTCCAAAATGTCTGCGGTCCGGTGGTGCAGCCATGTGGCGGGGGCGAAATCGGGGGTCGCTCATGGGTTGATCCTATGTCGCGGCGGGTCGGAGTGCGGCCACGGCGAATGTCTGATAGACATAAAGTATGTAGGTCTAATAGACACAAACCGGCTGTTACTCGGCTGGTCCCCCCGGCAAAAAGGCAGGACATGAAAGCAGGGAAGCAAGCCGCAACGGCAGATCCGTACCGGAATCTTGCCAACCCCAACGACCACCCTGTGATCGCCTGGACGGATGCCGCCGGGGCGGCGCGTACCTCGGTCGCGGACGCGCGATGCCTGCGGCACGGGCTGGAGACTGCCCGCAGGGCACGGCGGCCAGCGAACTATCAGCACCGCCGTAATTACGAGGGGTACTACTGGTGGGCCGGCAGTGGTGAAAGCGTCTGGTACGAGTCGATGACCGAGTACGCCGTACTCATGGAACTAGATCACAGCCAGCGTCTGGCCAAGGTGGCGGCCCAGCCGTTCTGCATACTGTTCAACGACGGTGCCCGCCACTATCCGGACTACTTTGCCCTCCATGCCTCCGGCAGCCAGGTCGTCTACGACGTGCGCCCCGCGGACCGGATCGATGAAAAAGCTGAGATGCAGTTCGCCAAGACTCGCGAAGTCTGCGAACAAATCGGTTGGGGCTACGAGGTCCTGCATGGAGCGACCGGCGTGCAGAGGCACAACCTCGAGTGGCTAGCCGGTTACCGACACCCCTACATCACCCCCGAGGCCCCGGCGCGGTCCCGGATCCTTAGGGCAGCCGAGGAGCGCCTTCCCCTCGCCACTCTGGCCGCCGGCCTCGATCCGGAGCTTCCGGCTAGGTTCATCCCAGCGATCTACCACCTGCTGTGGGCCAGGGACCTCACCTACAACCCATCCAAGCCCCTGGGCTGGAACACCCTGATCGGAAGGAGCAGCCGTGGATAGCATCCGGCTCGGAGACACCCTCAGCCTCGAGGACGGTGAATACATTCTCGAAAGCATCTCGGGGGCCAGCCTGGGCCTGCGAAACTCCCGCACCGCCGAGCGGATGGCCGTCCACGTGAGCGCTCTGCCTGCCCTGCTGACGACTCCGCCGAATTTCGGGCCCGGAGACCCCGGCCCCCGGTCCCTGGAACGGGCAGATCCGGAGGACTCCGAGCGCGCCGCAATCCTGGCGGGCCATCTGGAGGAGATGCTCTACGGGACGCCCCTGAATGGAGGTGCGCAGCGGAGTGACTACGACCCCGGGGTGGCAAGCGGGACCCTGCGGACTGAGCGAAAGGCACGCGAGCTTGTTAGCGGCCATGAAAAACTGCCCATAGGCGGCCACGAAAGTGCCCGCTGGCGGCCAGCAGAACTGCCCGCCGGTGGCCATGAGATCTGCCCACTTCCTTACTTGTTCCTGCCGCGTCTTTAAGCGGTGGGGGCCTCTCCCTGCGGTTTGATGACGGTGTCTAAGCGCACCAAAAGCGAACCAGGAAGAGGCCCTGTATGAAGTCTGACGGAGAAATCATGGAAATTCTTGCTGCCTACGATCTGACCGGATCGTTGCGCGCCACCGCGGAGCTCACGGGCTGCTCGCACCACACCGTTGCTAAACACGTCACCGCCCGTGACGCGGGCCGGCCGATCGGGGAACCCGCGGCCCGCGGCCGGGTCACCGACGCGTTCCTGCCCAAGATCGAGGAATGGATCGAAGCCTCCAAGGGCCGGATCCGGGCCGACAAGGCCCACGAAAAGCTCCTCGCTCTGGGCTACACCGGTTCGGAACGGTCTACCCGCCGGGCGATCGCGCAGGTCAAAGCCGCGTGGCGGCTGGGCCACACCCGCGTCCACCGGCCGTGGATCACAGAACCGGGGATGTGGTTGCAGTACGACTTCGGCGACGGGCCCCGGATCGGCGGGGTGAAGACCATCCTTTTCGTGGCCTGGCTGGCGTTCTCACGCTTCCGCATCGTGATCCCGCTCAGGGACAGGACCGCGCCGAGCGTGTTCGCGGCCCTGGACCGGTGCTTCCGGATCCTCGGAGGGGCGCCGACCTATGTCCTCACGGACAACGAGAAGACCGTCACCACCGCCCACGTCGCCGGGGTCCCGGTGCGCAACCAGCAGACCCTGGACTTCGCCCGGCACTACGGGGTGACCGTGCTGACCTGCCAACCGGCGGACCCGGCCACCAAAGGCGGAGTCGAAGCGTCCGTGAAACTCGCCAAGGCCGACCTCGTGCCCAAAGACACCAACCTCCGCGATGACTACCGCACCTTCGCCGAGCTCGAGGCCGCCTGCACGGCGTTCATGGACGAGGTCAATCACCGTGAGCACCGGACGACGCGGCGGAAACCCGCGGCCATGCTCGCCGAGGAAGCCCCGCGGCTGCACCGGATCCCGGACACCGCCCACACGGTCGCGTTCGGCCTGGCCCGCGGCGTTCCGGAGAACACCCCAATGGTCACCTTCGAAAACGCCCAGTACTCCGTCCCGGCCCACCTGCTCGGAGCCCGGGTGTTCGTCCGCACCCACGGCACCGGGCCCGGCGAGCAGGTCATCATCGTCCACCACGGCACGACCGGGCCCGTCGAAGTCGCCCGCCACGAACGGGCACGGCCCGGCAGCCCCGCCATCAACGACGAACACTTCCCCGGAACCCGGGCGAAGCTCCCCGGCGACTACGAGGTGAGGGCCCGCAGCGCGGACGAGGCCGCGTTCCTGGCCATCGGCGAAGGCGCCAGAACCTGGCTCGTCGAGGCCGCCGCGGCCGGGACCGCAAGGATGAACGTGAAAATGGCCGAAGCCGTTACGCTGGCCAAAATCGCCGGCACTGATCAGGTCGACCGGGCCCTGGGCGACGCCGCCCTGCACGGCCGGTTCGCGCACCCGGACCTCGCCTCGATCTTGAACGCCAACATCCGCCGCACTACCACCCACGCCGCCAACGAAGCCACCTCCCTCACCCAAGGAACAGGGGCGTGGGCCGCGATCGGCAACCCCGCAACCATCACCACGCCGGAGGAGGCCCGATGAGCCCCGTCACCACGACCAATACCGTGGCTCCGCCGCTACCGGCGGACCTGGAGGCCCTGATGCGGTCCCTGAAAATGCCCCACGCCCGGGCGCTGGCCCCGGACCTGATCGCGACCGCCCGCGCCCAGCGGTGGGAACCGGCCGAGGTCATCAAGGCCCTCTTCACGGAGGAAGCCGCCGGCCGGGCCCGGTCCATGCTCGCTTCCCGCCGCAAAGCAGCCGGGTTCCCGACCGGGAAGACCTTCGAGGCGTGGGACCCTGCAGCGTCCTCCATCCCGGGCCCGACCCAGCAGGCACTGCGGACCCTGGAATGGATCACCCGCAGGGAAAACTTGGTCGTCTGCGGGCCCTCGGGGACGGGGAAGACGTTCTTCCTCGAAGCCCTCGGCCAGCAGGCCGTCGAAGCCGGAATGCGGGTCGCTTGGTTCAGGCTCGAGGACCTCGGCGTCCTCATCCGCGCCCACCGAACCGATGACAGCGTCACCCGGGCCGTTGCCCGGATCCTGCGCGCCGAGCTCGTGGTCATCGATGATATTGGTCTGTTGCCCGTGGCCACGGACGCCGCCGAAGGCCTCTACCGGGTCGTGGACGCAGCCTACGAAAAACGCTCCGTCGCGATCAGCTCCAACCTCCACCCCGCCGGGTTCGATGAGCTCATGCCCAAAACCCTCGCCACCGCCACCGTTGACCGACTGCTGCACCACGCCCACGTCTGCCAGACCAGCGGCGATTCCGTCCGTCTTACCCAGGCCCTCGCCGGAAAAGGAGTGACCCGCTTGAACTGACCAACCCAACGATGGCCGACCCCGCCGAAACGAATCAGTGGGCAGATCTGTTGGCCATAACCGGGCAGTTTTACTGGCCACCAGCGGGCACATCAACTGGCCGCCCATGGGCAGAACGTAATGGCCATTGACACGAGCTCAACGCTCTGGGTATCAAATGCTCCGCGCGCACCCTGTCCCGGTGGGCAAGCGATTACAAGGAACGCGGCCAGGCTGCACTGGTGGACGGGCGCCAGAAACGCCGGCAGCAACCCCTGGGCCGACTCGATGAAAGGGTCAAGGAAGTAATGCTCGCCGTGATCGCACGTGAGACTGCCAAGTCCACAGGTTCGGTCGAACGACTTATCCACACGATCAAGGCGGAGATACTCGCCGCCTATCCCGGCGAGGATGTCCACGTCCCCTCAGACCGGACCCTGCGCCGCCACATCAACGTCCTCACCCGGGGCAAATACACCACGGGCAACGCCGCAAACAGGCGCACAGCCGCCAACGCACCCAAACGCATGTACAGTTCGCGCCCGGCTATCGCTCCGGGACACGAGGTGCACGTGGACTCCTCACCGTTCGACGTGCTGGTGGTGACCGGCCTCGACCAGGAGAACGGAAAGCTGAAGGTCGCACGGGCGAACCTGGTCATCATGCTGGATAAGGCCACGCAGAGCATCATCGCCACCAGCGTGAGACTGCAAGGCGTTAAGGGCGTCGACCTAGCGTTCATGCTGGCCCAGTGTCTCACCCCGCGGCTGCTGCGTCCGCAAGGGCTGGTCGCGTTCAATGAATACGAGCTGAACGACATGCCGTGGGCGAAGTTTCTCTCCGCCGAGGACGCCGCCCGGTTTGAGACCACCCGCCCGTTCATCAAGCCCCAACGCATAATGAAGGACAACGGCTCGGACTATGCCTCCGCGGTGTTCGAATCAGCCTGCACCCGGTTCGGCATCGACACCACCAGCGCGGCCGTACACACGCCCACGGACAAACCGAATGTCGAGCGCGCCTTCCACACAATCAAGACCAAGTTCGCCCAATACCTGCCCGGCTACACGGGTGGCAGCACCGACCGGCGCGGAGAACATCCCGAGAAGGAAGAGCTGCTCGACGTTTATACCCTCGCGGAACTCTTCGAACGGTGGACGGCTATTGTGTGGCAGAACATGAAACACGAGTCGCTGCGCGACCCGTTGGTGCCGTCCATCGTTCATTCTCCAAACTCGATGTACATGGCCATGTTCCCGATGACCGGATATGTGCCGCTGCCGCTCGGGCCCGAAGACTACATAGCCCTGTTGCCCACCCAGCTGCGCACCATCCAGATGGACGGAATCCAGATCGATTACCGCCGTTACGACGCTCCTGAACTACATCTGTTCCGGCTCCGCAACTCACCGGACGTGAACCGGGACGGCAAGTGGACGGTCCACTACAACCCGCACGACCCCAGCGCCGTGTGGATCCGGGACCCCGAGGGAGGCGGTTGGATCCAGTGCAACTGGATGAATCGCGACGCCTTCGCCAGGCCTTTCTCGGCCAGCATCCGCCGCAATGCCCGCGAAATCACCGCGGCCCAAGGGGTGCTAGGGGACGAGGCTAGCACCCGGGCGGCGATCGAGCTGATCGGGCAAACCACTTCGGCGCGCAAGCGCCATGCCGCAGCCGAAGCCCGACGGCAGGCCGCGCGGAATCTGGCTGTCCTGGCCGGTGCAAACTTGCCGCTTCCGGCCGCTACGCCCGCCATCGAGGCCATCAAAATCCGCGACGCCGCGAATGCTGTCCCCGTGTACGACGAAATCGAAATCTTCGACCCAATGAAGGGGCTGGCCAATTGATCTTTAGCCAGGCAGAGACCCCGTCTCTGGACCGTCATGAAGACCTCAATAGGCTCCTGTCACATCAGCCCGCCCGGCCCCAACCTCACACGCTCGAGCAGTATCAGGCTCTGGCCGAGAACGAGCGCCGGGCGTTCGATACGGAGCGGCTGGATTACCTGGGCGGCGGCCTGACGGTCGCCACGCCTCAGGTGCAGAGACTCATCAAGAGCGTGCGGCTGGCCATCCTCGGAAACCGTGGCCGCGCCTCCGGCCGGACTGGGGTGATGGTGTCCGGGAAGTCCACCGTGGGCAAAACCACTGCCTGCATCGCCCTCATGCGCAGCACGCACGCCCTGTTCGGCCTGCAGCATCGAGACTTCGCCGGTCGCGGCGCGATCCCCGTGGCCTACGTCGAAGTGCCCGCCGGCTCGTCGGCCAAAGCCATGATCGGGCGGTTCGCGCATTTCTACGGACTGGAACTGCCCGGACGCTCTACTCTCGAGGAAATCCTTAAGGCAGTTGTCACCGCGATGCGGACTTGCTCCACCCAGCTGGTGGTCGTTGACGAACTGCAGAACCTAAGCAAGCTCAGTCAGGGAAATGGCGAATCCGTCGACGTCCTCAAGAGCCTGTCCAACCAGGTCCCGGCTACCTTCGTATATTCGGGCATCAACGTCCACCAAGGTGGACTCCTGGCAGGTGAGCGGGGAAACCAGATCAGCCGACGCTTCACGCTGCTCGAGATGCAACGCTACGGACATGCCACGGCGGAGGAAACGAAGGCTTGGAACGGCATAGTTATGGCGTTCTCAAACGAGCTACCACTTCTGGCTCATGACAAGAAGGCATTACTCAAGGATGCTGCGTGGCTTCACCGACGTAGCGGAGGCAACATCGGCACCCTTCAGCGGCTTCTGGTCGGGGGCGCTCAGCTACTCATCCTCGAAGGCGACCCCGCGGGTGAAACCCTAACCCGCGAGTACATGGAGGCACTCCCCGTCGACATGGCCGCGGAGAACGCCGGGGGCTTGTTGGAGGAAAGCCCAGCCCTGCGGCAACTGACCGGCTAAACCATGGTCCCCGACCTGAACCGCAGGTTCCCCGTGCGAATCCGCCCACGGTATTTGGAAGCACCCGAGAGCTACGGCCAACGACTGGCCTTGGCCAACGGCCTTCCCGCTCTCGCCTCGTCCAAGGCCGCGCGCCAATTGGCGGCCTCGTCAGAAGCCCAGGCGCTTCGGGCGGCACTCGTCCGCTGGTGCGAGGCAAAGGGCGGGCTTGCCCCAGGACACTTCCAGCGCCAGGCCCGGCAGGTCAGGGAAGAACTCCCGGCACGCAGCATGTGCCGACTCTGCGCCGGGGGAGCAACGGTCGGGCAACTGGACCACGTTGAAACGAATTGCTGCCTGCGGCACGGGCTGTGGACCGGACCCGGGACCACACCGGCAGCCCAGTTCACAGTCGGACGGGAGGTTATCGCCGCCGAACGCCGTTACCGCTACCTGTTACGTCGCAATCGAGCTGACCTCAGTCTCTTTCGGGCGATCGCCAGCGTCCTCACCCCCAAGAACTATGGCGCACCAGCGCAGCGAATTTTCGACGCCGGGAGCTACCCGGTCCTGATCGCCGTCGCCGGCCTTCTGACGGACCGGAGCCTTCACCGGAAACTCTTCGATACGCGCCTCACCTTTGCAGAAACAAATGCCCGGCTGGCAGAACACCTCCGGAAGGCCGTACCGGGCAGCGGGTGCGAGTTGGCGGACGGTGTCTGGCTGCTGCTGCGCCCGACGTTTCTATGGGTGCGCAAATCTGCGCTGGACGCCCCGACCGGAGAAGACTTCGTCCCGCTCATCGCGGTCAATCGGGCTGACATTCAGGGTGCCGACAGTACAGTCCGCCCACTGGAGCCGTTCAGCCGCTACCTGGCACAGTTGCGGCAGCAACGCGGCGCATTGCCAGTCCATCGACGAGAGGTTTATGTTGTCGCCGGACAGGGAAAGGGACGAGGCCCAGTGCCGACCGTTGGCCGGCCCTTGCTGATCTGCGGTGACGGACACGTCTTGCGACGGGGCTGGGATAAAGCTTTCGCGGCACTCGACGAAGGCAGGTCCATGTGCCCGATCTGCAACGGCGGCCAGCCTCTTGCCGGCTACAACACCATCGTTGAAACACACCCTCACCTTGCACGCGAATGGGACGCGGAAAGGAATGACAACGATTGCCCCTCTTCGACTGTGGCAGGCAGCAACAAGAAACAGGCATGGCAATGCGTCCACGGCCACTCATTCACCGCTACGGTGGCAAACCGGGCGCTTAACGGCTCCGGCTGCCCCGTCTGTGCGAATCTCGCGGTCAGTGCAGGAATCAATGACCTCGCCACCACGCACCCTGGACTGGCCGCCGAGTGGCACCCCGAACTCAACGGCGACCTGCGCCCGGAACACGTCATCGGTGGCCGGGACGCGAAGATTGCCTGGCTCTGCCCGGCCGGGCACGACTACTGGAAAACCGTCGCCAAACGAAAGGGCGGCCAAGGGTGCCCCATATGCTCGGGACGCCGCGTGGCACTTGGCGTCAACGACCTCGGCACCACACACCCGGCACTGGCCGCCGAGTGGCACTTCGAACTAAACGGCGATCTGGGCCCCGTGGATGTCTCAGCGGGCAGCGCGCTCACGGTTCACTGGATTTGCCCGGCCAAGCATGCCTATGACACACCTATAGGTAATCGCACAGGGGCGAAGAAGGCGGGCTGTCCCTACTGCTCCAACCGCAAGCTGCTGACGGGGTACAACGACTTGGCCACGCAGTATCCTGCCCTAGCCCTCGATTGGGACCCGGCACGCAACGGAGGGCTGACGGCCGCTGAAGTCTTGCCCGGCAGTCGGCTGCGCTCGTGGAAATGCGCGTACGGACGGGAGTGTCAGATTAACGGTGGGTCTGGCCTGGCGCATTGTTAGTTGATCCTGCCTTCGAACGCGATCGCGAACGCGTTCAGTGCAGGCTTCCACCGGGTGGCCCATCGTGCCCGGCCCCGCCCGGTCGGGTCAAGGGAGCGCGTCACGAGGTAAAGGCACTTCAGCGCCGCCGCGTCGTTGGGGAAATGGCCGCGGGCCCGCACGGCGCGCCGGTAGCGGGCGTTGAGGGACTCGATCGCGTTCGTCGAGCAGATGACCCTGCGGATCTCCACGTCCCAGTCCAGGAAAGGAACGAACTCTGCCCAAGCGTTGTGCCAGAGCCTGCTTATCGCCGGGTATTGGGTGCCCCATTTCGCGTCGAACTCGGCGAACCGCTCCTTCGCCGCCGCCTCGGTTGGAGCCGTGTAGACCGGCTTGAGATCCCTGCCCATCTCCTCCCAGTAGTGCCGGGAGGCGAAGCGGAAGGTGTTGCGGATCAGGTGGATGATGCACGTCTGGACCGTGGCGAGTTCCCATACGGCAGTGATCGCGTCCGGAAGGCCCTTGAGCCCGTCGCAGACGGCGATGCACACGTCCTCCACGCCGCGGTTCTTGACCTCGGTCAGAACCCCGAGCCAGAACTTGGCGCCTTCTCCGCCATCCCCGGCCCAGATGCCCAGGATGTCCCGTTCGCCGTTCACCGTGACCCCGATGACGACGTAGAAGGGCTTGTTGCGTACCTGTCCGTCGCGGACCTTCACGTGGATGGCATCCACCATGATCACGGGATAGACCCGGTCAAGGGGCCTGTTCGCCCATTCGGCCATCTCCTCAGCCACCTTCTCGGTGATCCGGCTGATGGTGTCCTTGGAGACCGTTGCGCCGTAGACCTCGTCGAAGTGCGCGGCGATCTCACCGGTCGTCAGGCCCCGCGCGCTCAAGGAAAGGACGACCTCGTCGATCCCGTCCAGGCGCCGCTGGCGCTTCTTGACTATGGTCGGCTCGAAGCTGCCCTCCCGGTCCCGGGGCACGTCGATCGAGACGGGCCCGATCTCGGTCAGCACCGTCTTGGAGCGCGTTCCGTTACGCACGTTCGGCCCCTCCGCAGCCCCGTTCCTCTCGTGCCCGAGGTGATCGGTCATCTCCGCCTCAAGCGCCGTTTCAAGCACCGTCTTCGTCAGGCCGGCCAGCAGCCCGCCCGGGCCCACGAGGCTCACGCCCTGTTCCTTGGCCTGAGCGAGCAACTGCTCAGCGAGCTCCTGCTGATCGATGATTTCCCCTGTCACAGGATCGATCATCTCGGTGGTTTCGGTCATCGCCGTTCCTTTCGGTCAAGCCACGCCGTTCCCACCGTTTTTCTGACACTCCCGTACGGACACGAACAGGAAATGATGTTCCGCAACCGTCTGCGCGCTGGTGGATGGGTCAAGTCCCTTGGAGTGGTGTAGTGCTGCGTGACCCTCTCGGGGTTCAGGCGGTCAGTGCGGGGAGGTCCTCCTTGTCGATGTCGGTGCCGCCGGTGGCGACGATGGTGAGGCGGGACTTGGCGAGGATGTCGAGTCCGAGGTAGCGGCGTCCTTCGGCCCATTCGTCGGTCTGCTCGGCCAGGACAGCTCCGACGAGACGGATGATCGCGTCGCGGTTGGGGAAGATCCCGACGCTGTCGGTGCGACGGCGGATCTCGCGGTTGAGGCGCTCGTTGGGGTTGTTCGACCAGATCTGCTGCCACAGTCCTTCGGGGAAGCTGGTGAACGCGAGGATGTCCTCACGTGCGGCGGCGAGGTGCTCGGCGACGTCGGGCAGCTTGTCGTCGACGTAGTCGATGAGCCGGTCGAACTGCGCCGCGACCGCTGGTGCGTCGGGCTGGTCGTAGACGCTGTGGAGCATCGCCTTGACCGCCGGCCACATGCTCTTGGGGGTCACGGACATGAGGTTCGCGGCGTAGTGGGTGCGGCACCGCTGCCAGGCGGCTCCGGGCAGGTTCGCTGCGACCGCGTCCTTCAACCCGGGGTGGGCATCGGAGGTGACGAGCCGGACGCCGGCCAGGCCGCGGGCGACGAGGTCGGCGAAGAACTCGTTCCAGGCCGGTCCGGTCTCACTGGTGGCGATCCGCAGGCCGAGGACCTCGCGGCGACCGTCAGCGTTGACGCCGGTCGCGACCAACGCGACCGTCGAGACGACTCGGCCGCCTTCGCGGACCCTCATCGTCAACGCGTCCGCGGCGACGAACGTGAACGGGCCAGCCTCGTCGAGGGGCCGGTGGCGGAACTCCGCGACGAGCTGGTCCAGATCGGCGGCCATGCGCGAGACCTGCGACTTCGACAGGCTGTTGATGCCCAACGTCTTGACGAGCTTGTCCATCCGGCGCGTGCTGACGCCGGCGAGGTAGCAGTCAGCGACGACGGTGATCAGAGCGGTCTCGGCCCTCTTGCGGCGTTCGAGCAGCCACTCGGGAAAGTAGGACCCCTGTCGTAGCTTCGGGATGGCGACGTCGATCGTGCCGACCCTGGTGTCCAACGGGCGGTGCCGGTAGCCGTTGCGCTGCGCCGTCCGGTCCGGGCCGGGCCGGCCGTACTCGGCGCCGACCACGGCGTCGGCGTCGGCCGAGAGCAGGGCGTTAATCATCGTCTGCAGCAGCGAACGCATCAGATCGGGGCTGGCCTCGGCGAGGGCTTCGCCAAGCAGCCCAGCAGGGTCGACAATGTGTGGAGCGGTCATCGTGTGTCCTTCTTCGAGTCGGTTGTGAGAGATCACTCGAAGGATCACGCGGTGGCCGCGTCCACGTCCACACCAGGGACGAACTCGACGACCGCGCTACACCACTATGCGGGACTCAACTGGTGGATGCACGGGCTGTCCCCGTGATAGGCGAGCGGCCTCCCATCCGCCGGCGGAAAGAAAGATGCCAAGTTGATTGTCAGATTCGAGCATCGGCGTATCCGACACAACCGCCAATTTCCAAGGGACAAAAGCCTGTCAATCTGCCAACCACGCTGACATCTCACATGTGAGTTGCCAAATTAGTTGGCATAAGTGACAAGTTAGTTGGCCGATGACAACCGGCTTGGCATAAGTGACAGGACAGTTGGCGCGACGCCGTGTGACTTGAACGTCTCGTTGCGACTTTTGCAGAGTTTGCGCGACTTTAGAAAATGCACTCGCGACTTAGTCGTGACTAGCCGTGGGACGTCATCCACCGTGGGAATTGGTGTGAGGTGCCGGTCTAGTTGGAAGAAACGACCAAGATGGTTGGAAGCTTTCGACTAGACCGGCAATCCTAGATGACCAAGACGCGTTCCGCACCGAGCAAAATGATGTCTTCGTAGCCGGGCGCAGGTCTTGTGCAGCATCAGCGGCTGGCTGTTAGTAGCGGGGCCTTGGTTTATGTGGAAAACCGGAATTCTCGCTGCCTGCCGGTCCAGGATGAGCGGAATCGGATCTACCGGCGGCGCGTTCCGGTTCGTTTACTCGACCTTCACAACCAAGGCGTGCTTCAGGGCGGCACGCAGGGTTACAAGTTCGTGAGAGTTGACGCACGTTCGACAGGCTTGTGACAGGTAACCGACCCGCGGTGATTAACGAATTTGTGTGCGAACACCGCAGCTGAATGGGGGGGAGAGATGGACGTCCGGACGAACAGCGAGTACTTGGACTTCCTTGCGGAGCACCTCGATGACTTTTTGAGGACGTTCGAGGAGTTCATGACGCACCATGTCGAGAACTCCGGGTTCGGGGCTATGGCGATGGGGGTGGCCCCTGCTGTCCTGCTGAAGGATGGTGCTGACAAGGCGCGTGTCAGAGTTATCACTGATAAGCTGAACCGCCTTGTCGGCGCGCTCATGGATCTCAGCAGCGTCACGGACATCCGACTCGCAGTCCAGGGGGCAGGGGTGCTGGACCCCTTTGTGAACTGGCAGCGGATGCTCGAGCCGAAGCCCCTGCTCGACGCCCCTGTTGTCCGAGGTTGCTGCCTCCAGGCCGCAGGCCGGCTGGAGGGTCTCAAGGCGAAGGCAAAGGCGCTCTCGTCGCCAACGATCGAGCCGTCGGTCCTGCACCCTCTGGTGTGGGCCTCGGCCCAGCGTCTCTGGAACGACGGCCACCTCCGTCAAGCAGTTGCGGCCGCTGCGGAAGCCGTCAGCGGCCAGATGAAGCAGCTCACGGGTCGGAACAACGCGAGCGACACTTCTCTGTGGCAGCAGGCGTTCGCTCAAGCCGACCCCCAAGAGGGTAAGCCCCGTCTACGCTGGCCCGGTGACTCGGACGACCAGGACGTCAAGACGATGCAGGCCGGTCTACTGAGCTTCGCCCCCGGTGTCAACATGGTGATCCGAAACCCGGCGACGCATGTCGCAGTGGACTTCACCAAGCAAGACGGCCTTGAACAGCTAGCGACTCTGAGCGTTCTCGCCAAGTTCGTAGACCGGTGTCTCGTCGTGTCCGTCGATGGCGCGCCAGACCCTGACACCATGCAGTTGTTGTCACAGCCCGCAGGCGAACGGGACTGCTGCACGGTTAGGTGACAGGTTCTAGTCACGCCGCCAGTGCGACGGTCGTGTTCATGATGGTCTCGAACTCGATGGGCGTCAAACGACCCAGGCGTGCCTGACGGCGTCGCCGGTGATAGCTCCGCTCGATCCAGGTGACGATCGCGATGCGCAGCTGCTCGCGAGTGGTCCAGGAGCGGCGGTCGAGGACGTTCTTCTGGAGCAGCGCGAAGAAGCTTTCCATGGCGGCGTTGTCCCCGCTCGATCCGACTCTGCCCATGCTCCCGACCATGCGGTGAAGGGCAAGAGCGCGCAGGAACTTCCTGCTCCGAAATTGACTGCCCCTGTCGCTGTGCACGATGCAGCCGGCGACGTCGCCGCGCATCGCGACAGCATTCTCGAGCGCCTGAACGGCCAGGCGGGACTTCATCCTCGAGTCGATCGAGTACCCCACGATCCGGCCTGAGCACGCGTCCTTGATGGCGCAACAGTAGAGCTTGCCTTCCGCGGTCCGGTGCTCCGTGATGTCCACGAGCCAGAGCTGGTTCGGGGCTTCGGCGGCGAACACGTGCCGGGTCCGGCCGTCCTCGTCGACGACCGCGCACAGGTCGTCGTGGACCGGCGGGCCCGGCTTCTTGCCGTCACGTCCCCGCTTCTTCCCGAACGCGGACCACCAGCCGTTTGCGGAGGCGATCCGCCACGCGGTCCGGTCAGACATCGCCTCACCCGCGTCACGGGCCTCGTCGGCGAGGAGCCGGTGCCCGAACTCGGGGTCATCCTTGTGCGCGTCGAACAGCGCGTTCGCGCGATACGCCTCCACGACCTCGCTATCGGTGATGGGGCCGGCCAGCCATCGGTAGTAGGGCTGGCGGGAGAGCTTGAGCACCCGGCACGTCGCCGTCACAGGGATCCCTGTTTCGGCGGGCTCTGTCACGAGCGGGTAGAACCCTTTCCCGGCAGATTCGCCTGCGACAGATACGCCGCCGCCCGCCGGAGGACCTCGTTCTCCTGCTCGAGCAACCGGTTCCGCTTCTTCAGCTCGCGGATCTCCGCCGCCTCGGTCCGGGACTGGCCGGGCTTCGCACCTGCGTCGATGTCGGCGCGACGCAGCCACTTCTGCAACGTCATCGGGTGGACCCCGAAGTCTTTCGCGATGTGCTCGATCGTCACTCCGGGCTCACGGTTCCTCGCGACGCGCACAACGTCGTCACGGAACTCGGACGGGTAGGGCTTGGGCACAGCAACATCCTTCCAGACCCACCCCGCGGGCAGGCCAGATCAGATGTCACCTACTCATGCAGCAGTCCCCCTTTTTTATGCGTCTTGAAGGACGTTCGCTTCCTTCAAGGCACGTCTGTGTGGGCCGGCCGAGGCCGGCGTGCTACTTCTTCAGGGTGTAGTAGGCCATCAGCGGACCGTACGGGCTGTCGGCCTCGCGGATGACGGTTCCGACCGAGGGGTTCTGGGCGCCGATGATCTTGCCGTCGCCGATGTAGATGCCCACGTGGCCTCCGCCGTTCTGGTACACCAGGTCCCCGAGCTTGGGGGTGGAGGTTTGCACGAACTTGCCGCTGGTGCGGATCGCGGTGGTGTTGTGGGGCAGGCTGATGCCGGCCTTACCGTAGATGTACTGGACAAAGCCGGAGCAGTCCCAGCCCGAGGGGCTGCTGCCGCCCCACACATAGGGAGTGCCCTTGAAGCCCAGTGCCATGCTGGCAATGCGGCTGCCCAGGGCCGTGCTGGCGGTGAGGGTGGGCGTGGCCGCCTTTTCCTTCACGGCCGCGGGCTTTGCCGCGGTGGTGGCCTGCCCGGCGCGGGTGGCGCTGGTCATGGCGGCCCCGCGCGCATCGTCCGCGGAGGTGGAGGTGGAGGTGGAGGTGGAGACGGTAGCGGCGACGGCGGCGACAACCGGCTTCGGGGCCGGAGTGGATTTCAGGGCGACGCGGTCGATTTCGAACTTCTTGGCGGCGGTGGCGGGGACGGCCACGGCCTGGACCGCGACGCGCTCGGCGGTCAGGCTGTCGGCCGGCGCGGCGGCTTCCCCGACGGACTGGTTGGCCTGGGCGGGAACGCCCAGGGTCAGCACCAGGCCGGAAGCGGCGGCGACGACGGCGGCCTGACGGCCAACGGAGCCGGCGTTGGAAGCGACGGCCTTCGAGATGATCTCGAGCGGGTTGGTGCGGACGGGCGTCGCGCGGCGGCGACCACGGACTTTGTGGCTGGACACGGTGATTGGACCTCTCCCAATGCCTGCGGGGTGAGCTGTCGGATGCGGGTGGGAGTCACCCGGTGCCTCGTCCCGGAAAGCCGGTTCAAGGCACTTAACCCCAAGGATCCGTACGGACCCGAAATGTGGTTCCCCCGCCACTGCCCGGCGGCTGATGCAAAGGGACCCCGGGCGGTGGCAGTGTTCGGCAGTCCGCTCGAACAGGCCGAACCGTACGGAGGATTGGCCTGCCGTCCAACCTGCCTGAAACAACCCCTAAAGTCACAATCGGATCACGAAAAGAGACAAATTTTGATTACGGTCCAACGGGCATCCGATGCTCACGGGGAACCGACTAGCGGGAAAGGATGAGCACGGCTGGCGTGTTGTGACGTTATCGTTATGTTAGCCGTGATCCGGGTTCGGGTGGGGACGCCGGTGGTCCCGCCCCCGGAAGCGGCGATCGGAAGGGCCCTCGCAGGCCTTCCACGGCGCCTAGCAAACCGTTCAGAGGACAGTATGAAGACCATGGGAAAAAAGACGGCGGCCGGCCTTGCTGCCGTGGTGTTGATGCTGACCGCGTGCACGGGGACGCAAGAAGGGGAAAGCTCGGAGGCGGCGGGAACGCCGGCGCCGCCGGCTTCTCCGAGCCCGTCCACCCGGTCTGCGGATACACCGAATGCGGGGGCGCTGCTGAACGAGCATGCCGTCGCGGCAGCGCATCCGGCCGCCGTGGAGGCGGGCATGGAGATCCTGGAGCAGGGCGGCAACGCGGCGGATGCGGCCATTGCCACGGCCTTCGCCGTCGCCGTGGTCGAGCCGTTCGCTTCGGGCATCGGTGGTGGTGGGTCGGCGGTGCTTGCGGAATCCGGTGCCGATCCGGTGGCATATGACTACCGCGAAGTCGTCGCCCAGAACGGGGTGATCCCGGAATCCGGGACGGGGATTCCCGGATTCGTGGCGGGACTGGCCACCATCCACGAAGAGCACGGCCAGCTCGAGTGGGAGCAACTGCTCGAACCTGCCATCGACCTGGCCGAGGACGGGTTCCCCATCTCCGAGTTCCTGGCCCTGCGCATGAAAAGCGATGCCGGGCCCAGGGCGCTGGGAGGCCTGCCCCAGTTCAAGGCTTCCGGAGGGAGCTCGCTTCTGGGCGAGGGGGATGAGCTGGTCCAGAAGGAGCTGGCCAAGACCATGAAGACCCTGGCGAACGAGGGCTCGGAGGCCTTCTACACCGGCAGCCTCGTGGACGAGCTGACCGCGGTCGAGGGCATCGACGCCCGTTCCCTGGCCGCCTACAAGACCGACAAGCGCGAACCGGCCCGTGGCGAGTTCGGCGACTACGACGTCGTCTCGGCCGCCCCCGCGCTGCCCGGCGCCGCGTTGATCCAGATGCTCCAGGTCGCCGAAGCCCAGGGCATTGAAGACAACGCTCCGGGTTCGGCCCGGTACGTCGACCGTCTCACCAAGGCATGGTCCGTGGCCGACAGAAGCGTGAGCCGCTACTTTGGCGACCCCCGCTTCGTCGATGTCCCCATCGAGCGGCTCACCGACGCCGAGGCGAACGCGGATGTGGCCCGCGATGCGCAGGCCGCCGGCACGGGCGCCGACACCCGGGTGGCCGCGGCACCGATCGTCCCGGGCAATACGACGCACCTGACGGTCGTGGATTCGGACGGGTTCACCGTGTCCATGACCAATACGATCACCAACTTCTGGGGCGGAGCGAAGGCCGGGAACGTGGGCGGGTTCTTCCTGAACAACCAGCTTTCGCGCTTCGCGTCGCTGGACACCCCGAACAACCAGCCCGAGCCTGGTCGTAAGTCCGTCAGCTGGGCCGCCCCCAGCCTGGTGCTCGACGGCAGGGACCGTGTGGTTCTGGGCTTGGGCAGCCCCGGAGGACACCAGATCCCCAACATCCTCGCCGGTGTGCTCGTTCCCTGGGCCCTGCAGGACGCCTCCCTCCAGGAAGCGGTCAACGCCCCGCGGTATCACCTGCAGGACGGTGTGCTGGCGGTGGAGCGCGACCCGTCCCCGGAGCTTGCCCAACTCATCCAATCCCGGGGCTGGCAGCTGCAGCGCACCCAGCGCAAGGACGCGGTGTTCGGCTCCGTCCAGGCACTTCAGATCGACTACGGCTCGGGCCGGATCACCGGGGCCAAGGACACCCGCCGCGAGGCGGACTTCGCCATCGCCGAGCCCCGGGACGACTGAGAAGACAGCTCCTGCGGGAGCCACGATGTACGGGCACGCACCGGCCGCCCCGCGGGTGCCGTGTCCGGGGGCAGGGATGGCCTGCCGGCCGGGACCGATCATGGGCGGCGTAAAATGGTCCGCAGATGTGCCCGGGCCCTGGCCAGTCTGCGGCCTCGGACGTGAATAAGCCTCATGGGAAGGAGTTCGACCGTGATCCGTCGCCACAGCGGCACGCGCGGCCAGCACTCCTCGCCTGCGCAGGGACTGGGCAAGATCCTGCTCCTGCTGGGCCTGCTCCTGATGCACATCGTCGGCATGGACCACACCTCCGGGAAGTCTTCCGCGTCCCACACCGATACCCATGTCGCCGCCCACCAGCACACCGCCGCTGCGCCGCCGGCCGGTGTTCATGCCGAACTGTCCCCCCTGGGGGCGGATGAGACCGGCGGGTGCATCGACGACGGCTGTGGCATGGAGATGTCGATGGCCGGCCTGTGCATCGTCTCGCTGCTCGGCGGCGGAATCCTCCTGCACCGGATCTCCCGGAGCCTCGTTTCCATACCGGGCAGGGGCCTTCCCGCCCCGCCGCTGTGGCGTCCGGTTACCGCCATCCCGATACCGCCTTCGCTGGTTCACCTCTCAATCAGTCGCACGTAGGCACCCGTTTTGGCCGTCCTCTCACCGGTCCGGCCGTGCCCTGCCGTGCTCTGCTATGCCCGCCGTCCCCCGTTGCCGGTCGGGCGATCGAGATGAACCATTCCCATTCCAGCGAAGGATTCGCCCCCATGAAACGCACCCTTGTGCCCGCCTCCCTGCTCGCCCTCGCCCTGGCCCTGGCCGGCTGCGGCTCCACCTCGGAACCCGGCGCGAGCACTGAGGCCTCGCCCGGCCACTCCAGCATGTCCAGCATGTCCAGCATGGGCATGGATCATGGTTCCGCCTCCCCGTCTTCCGCCGCCGGGGAGCACAATGCGGCCGATGCGATGTTTGCCCAGATGATGATCCCGCACCACCAGCAGGCGGTTCAGATGAGCGAGATCATCTTGGCCAAGGACGGGATGGACGCCCCCATCCTGGAGTTGGCCAACAAGATCAAGGCCGCCCAGGGGCCCGAGATCGAGACGATGACCGGCTGGCTCCAGGCCTGGGGAGAGCCGATGGAGTCCGGTTCCATGGACCATTCCATGGAAGGAATGATGAGCGAGGACGACATGGCCACGCTCCAGCAGGCCCAAGGCGATGAAGCCGCAAAGCTCTTCCTGACCCAGATGATCGCCCACCACAAGGGAGCGGTGCAGATGGCTCAGAAGGAAGTCGCCGAAGGGTCCGACCCCGAGGCCGTGGCCCTGGCCCTGGCCCAGAAGGTCGTCCAGGACCAGGAAGCGGAGATCAAGACCATGGAAGAGATGCTGCCGGCCTACCAGTAGGCCTCCACGCCGCGCGGCGGGCGCCTGCGCACTGGCCTGACGCCCGCCGCGGAGCGGTGACCCGACCTCCTGATCCCTCCAAGGAAACGTTCCATGCCTTCTTCCCTGTCCCTCTCCCGTATGCCCGGCACTCGGCGCGGGATTCTCGTCGCGGCGGCGGCCGCGACCGTCCTGGCCCTGGGCCTGACCGGATGCTCCACCGCGCAATCTCCCGCCCCGTCCGCGGATGATGCGGCCGCGTCCGAGGGCCTGGCCCACGTGCACGGTGCCTACACGGACCCGCAGAACGGCACGCTTCTGCTCGCCTCGCACCACGGGCTCTTTGACGCCACGACCGAACCGGCTGCCAAGATCGGGCCCACCATCGATCTGATGGGCTTCACCGCCGACGCCAACGGCACGTTCTATGCCTCGGGACACCCCGGGCCCGGGACCGACCTGCCCAACCCGGTCGGACTGATCAAATCCACCGACGGCGGAGAGAGCTGGACGCCCCTCTCGCGCCAGGGTGAATCCGACTTCCACGCGCTCACCACCACCCGGGGCGGGATCGTGGGCTTCGACGGGCGGATGCGCACCAGCGCCGACGGCCTCGAATGGACCCTGGTAGCGGACGCCCCGGCCCCCTACGCCCTGGCGGGCAGCCCCGAACACGACGTCGTCCTGGCCACCACCGAGGAAGGCCTCTGGAGGTCCGAGGACGGCGGTAGAACCTGGACGCTTCCGGCCGGCGGGCCGGTCATGCTCACCGCCGCCTTCATCGACAACTTGACCGTGGCCGCCGTCACCCCCGGCGGCGGCGTGTACGTCAGCGATGACGCGGGAAAGACCTGGACGAAGGCCGGGCAGGTCCAGAGGCAACCCTCAGCCGTCACCGGGATGCGTGCCGACGAGGGGCAAATCACTGTCTGGGTCGTCGGCGCCGAGGGCAGCACCGAGCGTCTGGACATCCCGTGAGCGGCCAGGGCATCCGAGATGCCGTGCGTCGGAACGACGGGGCATGATGCTGATCATGGCACACGCCGCCGCACCGATCCCAGCACCGCCGGAGGACCGGCCGCGCAAGAGCCGCGGCCGCATCCAGGCCCTGGATGCGGCACGCTGCGCCGCCATCGTGGGCATGATCGCGGTCAACGTCGGCCCGCGGGAGAGCGATGGCGGCCTCCTGGCGCTGGTCTACGGGCTTCCGGTTGGACGCGCTTCGCTGCTGTTCATGCTCCTGGCCGGCATCGGCATGTCCCTGCTCTCCCGCTCCGCCCGCACACCCGGGGGAAGGCTGCCCTGGCAGGCCGTGCTGTGGCGCGCCAGCCTTCTGCTGGCCGCGGGACTCGCGCTGCAGCTGATGCACCACCAAGTCAGCGTGATCCTGCCGACCTACGGTCTGCTCTTCCTGGTGAGTCTGCCCCTGCTCAAGGCCCCCACCCCGGTCCTGGCCTGGACCACCGGCATCGTGTGCGCCGCCGGACCTCCCCTCTGGATCGCGGCACAGGTCGCCAGCGGGGAAACCTACCGGTTCATCGCCCCGACCCTCCTTGACAACCCCGTCGACATCCTGCGAGGAACGGTCCTGTCCGGGTCCTACCCGGTGGTGGTCTGGGCCGCACCGTTCCTCATCGGCCTCCTGCTGGGCCGCGCTGACCTCCGGAACAGGGCCCTGCACCGGCGCCTCGTCCTGTGGGGAGCGGTCGCCGGCGTCGGCGGCTACCTGGCTTCGCGCCTGCTCATCCTCGTTTTCGGGGAGCCGGGCCGTCGCATGGGCTGGGACCATCTGGTCTCGGCCGTCGACCACTCCCAGATGCCGTTGTGGCTGGTCTCGGGAATGGGCAGCGCACTGTTCGTCCTCGGAATCTTCCTGCTCTCCGAGGACTTCGTCGCTAGGCGCCTGGGTGCGCTGGTCGCGGCCGGGCGGCTGTCGCTCACCATCTACGTGGGGCACCTGGCCGTCCTCGCGGCCCTCGTGCGGCCCGAACCGCACTACCTGTATGAGGGAGTGGTCATCACCGTGTCCCTGTCCGCCGGTGCGATCCTTTTCGCCCACCTGTGGGCAAAAAGGTTTAGCACCGGGCCCCTCGAGTACCTCCTGCGCGTTCCTGCGGTGGCCCGGCGCTCACCGGATGGCCGTGCCGTCCCCTGACGGGACGGCCCGGCCTGCACGTCAGGACAGGGAGGCCAGCAGTTCGGTGCAGGCCGCCTCGCAGCGACGGCAGGCCTCGGCGCACACGCGGCAGTGTTCATGCATCTCGGCGTGCACGAGACATTCGTCGCCGCACGCCTTGCAGGCGGTCCGGCAGGCCTCCACGATCGCGCGGGTAAGGGCCAGGTCCCGTTCCGTTTGCCGGGACAGGACCGCGCCGGTCGCGGCGCACACGTCGGCGCAGTCGGCGTTCAGGCGAATGCACCTGGTCAGGTCGGCCACCATGTCTTCGCCCAAACAGGCGTCCGCGCAGGCGGTGTCAAGCCCCGGGTTTGATGGAGGCATCGATGACCCGGAAGGATTGAATTCATGCCAGCCCAGAGGAAGTACCCGGAGGAACTGCGTGAGCGCGCCACGAGGATGGCGATCGATGCGCGGAAGGACCCAGCAACCCGGAGCGGGGCCTACCGCAGGATCGGCAGCAGCTCGGGGTCAACCCCGAGGCACTGCGCACCTGGGTGGCGCGGGCCGAGGTCGATGGTGGAGTGCGGCCGGGAACCACCACCGCGGACGCGGCCAGGTTGGCCGAGCTCGAGCGCGAGGTGCGTGAGCTACGGCGGGCGAACACGATCCTGCGGCAGGCCTCGGCTTTCTTCGCGGCGGAGCTCGACCGCCCGTCGAGGTGATGTGTTCCTTCATCGAGGAGCACCGCGGCGAGCACGGGGTCGAGGTCAAGTCCATTTGCGTGGTGTAACGCGGGTGCCGTCTGATTCTTGGTTGGTTAGGCGCTGAGCGTCAGGTCGGTGCCGGTGTCCTCCTTCGGGTCGGTGTCGGGCGTGGCCCCGACGGCGAGTGATTGCTGGATGAGGTCGAGGCCGAGGTAGCGGCGGGATTCGGTCCACTCGTCGTGCTGCTCGGCCAGCACGGCGCCGACGAGGCGGATCAGGGCGGCCCGGTCGGGGAAGATCCCGACGACGTCGGTGCGTCGGCGGACTTCCCGGTTCAGGCGTTCCTGCGGGTTGTTGGACCAGACCTGGCGCCAGAGGCCCTTGGGGAAGGCGGCGAACGCGAGGATGTCCTCGCGCGCGGCCTCGAGGTGGTCGGCGGTCTTCGGGAGCTTCTCGGCCAGGGCGTCCAGGACCCGGTCGAACTGGGCGTGCACGCCGGCCGCGTCGGGCTGGTCGTAGACCGAGTGAAGCAGCGTCTTGACCCACGGCCAGGACGCCTTGGGCGTGGCCGACATCAGATTCGCCGCGTAGTGCGTCCGGCAGCGCTGCCAGGCGGCGCCGGGCAGGGTCGCGCCGATCGCGGCCACGAGCCCTGCGTGGGCGTCGGAGGTCACCAGCCTCACCCCGGTGAGCCCGCGCGCGGCCAGGTCGCGGAAGAACCCGAGCCAGCCGGCTCCGTCCTCCGCGGAGGAGGCCTGGATCCCCAGGGCCTCGCGGTACCCGTCGGCGTTGACGCCGGTGGCGACCAGCGCGTGGACGTTCACGACCCGGCCGCCCTCGCGGACCTTGAGCACCAGGGCGTCGGCGGCGACGAACGCGTAGGGGCCGGCGTCCAGCGGGCGGGTGCGGAACGCCTCGACCTGCGCGTCCAGGTCCTGGGCCATGAGGGAGACCTGGGACTTCGAGAGCCGGGTGATCCCGAGGGTTTCGACGAGCTTCTCCATCCGGCGGGTGGAGACCCCGAGCAGGTAGCTGGTGGCCACGACCGTGGTCAGCGCGGCCTCGGCGCGGCGCCGGCGCTCGAGGAGCCAGTCCGGGAAGTACGAGCCGGAGCGCAGCTTCGGGACCGCGGCCTCCAGCGTGCCGGCGCGTGTGTCGAACGGGCGGGCACGGTAGCCGTTGCGGGAGTTGGTCCGCTCCTCGGACCGGGCCCCGTACTCGGCGCCGCAGACCGCGTCGGCCTCGGCGCTCATCAGCGCGTTGATGAACGTGGTCAGCATCTGACGCATCAGGTCCGGGGAGGCCTGGGCGAGCTGCTCGGACAGGAAGCGGGCAGGGTCGATAACATGGGGTGCGGTCATCGCGTGGGCTCTCTTTCGAAACGTACTTTGGTAGGTCGTTTCAAGAATCACGCGATGGCCGCCTTACGTTAGGACGCCACGCCCAGCGGGCCGGTCGTACACCACGCTAATGGGCACTACTTATGCCCCTGACGTCAGCGTCGCGGCCTCGGCGAGGGCGGCGGCGAGATACGGTGCTGAAGCGCTGTTTCTCGACGCGGCGACCTCTGCTGGCGTTCCGGACGCGACCACTGTGCCGCCGTTGTCACCGGCTCCCGGCCCGAGATCGATGACGTAGTCGGCTGCGCTGACCACTCGCATGTCGAGTTCCACCATCACGACCGTGTTGCCTGCATCCACGAGAGTCTGAAGGTGGGTAACTAGACGGTCTGCGTCGGCACAGTGCAATCCGGAGGTCGGCTCATCGAGCACGTACAGAGTGTCGCCGCGCTGCGCTCGTTGCAGTTCGGTGGCCAGCTTCACACGCTGCGCCTCCCCACCGGAGAGCTCTGTGGCCGGCTGTCCCAAGCGCAGATAACCGAGCCCGACATCGACCAGCGAGGTGAGGGAGCGCATCACGTCGTACTCGCCGGCGAAGAACTCGTGAGCCTCTTCGACGCTCATCGCGAGAATTTCCGCGATGTTGCGCCCTCGCCAGGTGATCTCCAGGGTGCTCGATTGATAGCGGGTGCCATGGCAGTCGGGACACACGGTGTAGACCGAGGGCAGGAAGAGCAGCTCGACCATCACGGAGCCTTCACCCTCACAGGTCGGGCAACGGCCGCCTGCGACATTGAAGGAGAACCGACCGGGCTTGTATCCGCGTGTCCGAGCTTCCGGCGTCTCGGCGAACCGGCGCCGCACATGATCGAAGAGTCCTGTGTAGGTCGCGACGTTGGAGCGGGGCGTGCGGCCGATGGGTTTCTGGTCGATGCTCACCACACGCCGGACGGTCGTGAGATCGCCCTCGACCGACCCTCCGAGTTCATCGGACTCGTCAGTGAGGAGCAGGGCGTCTGCCTCAGCGCTTTCCTCCTCGGCGCGAGGGGCGTCTCCTTGCCTGGCGCCGATGAGGGCAGGCAGGACTTGACTGACAAGGCTGGACTTCCCCGACCCTGACACGCCAGTGACAGCCGTGAGCGTTCCGAGCGGTAGCGCGACAGATACGTCCCGCAGGTTGTTGCGGGTGACGTGCTCCAGCTGCAACCAGTCGTGGGCGGCACGGCGCTGGTGCGGTGGAAGGCCGCTGCCCCCGAAGATGTATCCGCGCGTCACCGACTCGTCGACCTCCGCGAGCCCGTCCGTGGGTCCGCTGTAGATCACGCGCCCGCCGCGTTCCCCGGCTCCGGGGCCGATGTCGACCAGCCAGTCCGCGTGCCGCATGACGTCGACGGAATGCTCCACGACGAAGAGGCTGTTGCCGCGCTCCTTCAGTCCGTCGAGGATACCCAGCAGCGCGGTGACGTCGTGCGGATGGAGACCGGCTGACGGTTCGTCGAGGACGTAGACAACACCGAACAGTTCCGACGTGAGCTGCGTGGCGAGTCGAAGTCGTTGTAGCTCCCCTCCGGACAGTGTCGGCGTAGTGCGACCTAGCGAGAGGTAACCGAGTCCGAGATCGACGATGGGGCGCAGGCGGTCCAGCAATTCTGCGCCCAGGCGGGCTGCCGCGGCGCGCTTCTCGACAGACTGATTCGGTCTGCGACGGACATCCGGCGCAGCGGAGTGCGCGGAGCCGCCAGGAGCAACGCGCTGCTCGACGGCTTCACGTCTAGTCGCGACGTCTACCACGGCGCCGGAGGTCTCGCCCTCGCGGTCAGACTCGGCGACGACGGACTCGAGGAGCTCAGCCAATTCACGCAGTGGCAAGGCTGAGAAGTCCGCGATATCGAGTCCTTCGAACGTCACCGTCAGTGCTTCGGGTTTGAGCCGCTTCCCATGGCACACCGGGCAGACCGCCGCGCTCATGAACTGGGCTACGCGGCGCTTCATCGACGCGCTCTTCGTGTTCGCGAAAGTGTCGAGCACGTACCGCCGCGCGCCGACGAAGGTGCCCGAGTAGCTCGGTTCGATTCCTGCTCGGATTGCCCGGCGCGCCTCGGCGAGTGTGAGTCGAGAGTGGACGGGAACGAAGGGGGTCTCGTCGGTATAGAGGATCCAGTCCCGATCCTTCTTCGGCAGATCCTTCCACGGTACGTCGACGTCGTAGCCGAGCGCGACGAGCACGTCCCGCAACTGGTGGCCGTGCCAGGCGGTCGGCCACGATGCGATGGCGCGCTCCCGGATGGTGAGTGAGGGATCGGGCACCATCCGCTCCTCGGTCACCGCGTACACTCTGCCGATGCCGTGGCACTCGGGGCACGCGCCCTGCACGGTGTTCGCGGAGAAGTCCTCGGCGTAGAGCATCGGCTGACCATCTGGGTATTCACCGGCTCGCGAATAGAGCATCCGAACCACACTCGACAGCGTGGTGATGCTGCCTACAGAGGAGCGCGCGCTGCGCCCTCCGCGCTGCTGCTGCAAGGCGACTGCGGGCGGCATCCCGGTGATGGAGTCGACGTCGGGGACACCCGCCTGGTCGATCAGTCGGCGCGCGTACGGGGCAACTGACTCCAAGTAGCGCCGCTGCGACTCCGCGTACAACGTGCCGAAAGCCAAGGAGGACTTCCCGGATCCGGACACTCCCGTGAACACAACCATCGCGTCACGCGGAACCGTGAGATCGACGTCCTTGAGGTTGTGTTCGCGGGCACCACGCACCCGGACATCGGGCTGGACGTGGGTGGACACTGAGGAAAGGTGTTCCATTTCAGAACTGTACCAAGCGGGTCTCGCGGTAAGCAGGTTCATCGACCGTGGGAGGCAAGATGATGCGGCGGTTTACCATCGGGTTCACGAAGAAGAAGACGCGCGAGTTCTTCGGTCTGCTCTCCGGCAGCAGCGCGACGGCTCTTGTTGACATACGACTGCGGAACCGTTCGTAGCTCGCAGGATTCGCGAAGCGAGACGACCTCGAGTTCTTCCTCAGTGAGATTTGCGACATGCATTATCGGCAGGAGTTGCTCCTCACCCCGACAGAGCCAGCGCTATGTGACTACCAGCACGGGGCTGTGTCGTGGGAGCAATACGCCGCTGAGCACGCGCGCCTCTTGGAAGGTCGCCAGGTCGAAGCTGTGCTCAGCGCTGCTGACTTCAACGAGACAGTGCTCCTCTGCTCAGAGGCCTCTCCTGATCGTTGTCATCGGCCTCTCGCCGCGGAGTATCTCGCGTCCGCCTGGCATGACACAGGGATCGTGCATCGGGCGAACGGCGCTTGACTCTGGCTATGCTCGTCCCACGGGAACGCGGCGCTACAAGCGGTTAGCCTCGTGTGAGGCTCCGGAAACGTTGCCAACTAGTTTGGAAATTCAGTCGGATGGCTGCCGACCCAGATCCGCGTGAAATCGGGGGACAACTAGATTGGAAATTGCCAGGTCGGCTGGAATCTCACACCGGCCTCTGAGGGGCTGACGAGGAGGCCCGGAGTCGCAGCATTCCTGCGGTTCCGGGCCTCCTGTGCGTGCGATGCCGACCGTGCTCGGACTGGGACCGAACGCGCGGGCTACACTCGAATCCCTGGTCGATGCCCGCCAGACGACGACATCCGGGAGGATCTGGTGTCCCTCAACCCTGCTCAATGCCGCCGCACGAGCGATGAACTTCACGACAACTACGGCCGTGCGGGGCTCACGCCGGCCATGGTCCACGGGGAGCTCGGTCTGGCACCGGGGGAGCTGGAACGTGTGCTCGACATGCACCCCGGCGTGGAGCCGGTGACCGTCTGGAAGCTCAGGGACTACCTCGAGTCGAAGGTCCTCGAATCGGGTGGAACCCCCCGGCCGTACTCCAGCCTCACCGAAGGCATGCGTTCTGCCGCCAATCGGTGGTTCGGCACGGACTCCTGAGCGTCGCGCTGCAACGTGGCGCGGCCCCTGCCGCGCCACTGCCGTGCTTCGCAGGCCTCATCGCAGGATGGACCAGGCGAGCGCGGGATCCCGAGCGGCGAGACCGCCAGCCAGCCCCTCGGGGAAGGACCGGGAGTTCTAGTCCCGCGCGCGCCGCGGGTCCATACTGACCTCATGGTTCCACGCGCACGCACTTCGGACCGGACCCTCTGGGTCGTCCTCGCCGTGACCGCGGCCCTCGTCGCGGTCGCCCTCGCCGCCGTCCTCACGAGGGGCGGCGCACCCCGGATGGACCCGGCCACCCCGGCCGGCACCGTCCAGCTCTACGCCGAGGCCGTCCTCGACGGCGACACCCCCACCGCGGCAGCCCTGCTCGCCCCGACGGCCACGGAGGGCTGTGGCGTCGACGGGGCCGGGATCGTCCCGGACGGGACACGCGTCGCCCTCGTCTCCACCCGCGAGCGCGCCACCTCGGCCGACGTCACCGTGGACCTGAGCACGACCTCCGGCGGGGGGCTCTTCGGCGCCTCCGAGTACAGCTACGAGGCCGTGTTCACGCTGGTCCGCGAGGGCGACGCGTGGCTCATCACCTCGGGCCCCTGGGAGCTCTCGGTCTGCCCCGAACCGGCGGAGTCGGAATGAGCACGCGGGCGCCGGCGCCGGCGGGCGGTCCGGCCGGCTCCATCCAGGGGACGGTCCGCCGGCTCGTGGTGTTCCTCCTCCTGCTGGTCCTCGTCATCGTGGCGGCCTCCGGCTTGACGGGCCTGTTCGGGAGGATCCTCGACGCGGGGAACACCCTGGCCGGCGACGGCGCGGCCGGCCTCGCGCTCTGGATGGCCTTCAGCCTCATCGGCGGCCCGCTCGCCGCGATCCTGTGCGCCGCCGTCTGGCGCCGGGCCGCGGATCCCGTCGAACGGGCCTCGCTCGGCTGGGGGCTCTACCTCGCGGCCGTCATGACCCTGTCCCTCGCCGTCGCCGCGTCCTCGCTCCTCGGCACCGCCGCCTCCGCCGTCACGGGCAGCACGGGCGGCTGGGCCTCCGAGGTGGCCGCGGCCCTCGTCTGGGGCGGCGTCTGGTGGTGGCACCTGCGGATGTGGGGCCACCCGGCCAAGGGGCCGCTGCTGCTGGCCACGTTGCCGATGGTGCTCGGGGCGCTGTTCGGCCTCGTCGTGGGCGCCGTGAACGCGGCCCGCCTGCTCGAGGCGCTCTTCGAGACCGCGCTGCGGGGCGCCGGGCAGTTCGTCCTCGGCCGCCCGTGGTGGTCCACCGCCGTCGAGGCCCTCGTCTGGCTCGCCGGCGGCGCCGTCATCTGGTGGTGGCACTGGTTCCGCCGCGGCGCCCGTTCGCTCTCCGGCGGGTTCGCCGACGTCGCCCTCGTCCTCGTGGGCGTCCTGGCCGCCGTCCTCGCGGCCCTCGGCGGCGCGGGGACCATCCTGTTCGTGCTCCTGCGCCTGCTCGCGGACCGCACCACGACCGGGTCCGTGGTGCTCGCGCCCGTGCCGCTCGCGGCCGCCGCCGCGCTGACGGGCGGACTCGTGTGGGCGTACCACCGCCCGATCCTGGCCCTGCGGGCGGCCCCGACCCGCCGGGCGGGCCTGCTCGTGGTCTGCGGGGCAGCCCTCGCGGGGGCCGCCACGGGGCTCGGGATCGTCGTCAACGCGCTGCTGTCCACGGCGGGCGCGCCGCTCGCGGGACCCGGCGGATCCCTGACCCTGCTCCTGGCCGGCGTCAGCGCCCTCGCCGTCGGCGGCCCCGTCTGGTGGCTCGTCTGGCGCACCGTGCGGGCCGAGGACCCCGACGGGCGCCGCGTCTACCTCGTCGCCGTGTTCGGCCTGAGCGCGGTCACGGCCCTCGTGACGCTGCTCGTCGTCGGCTACCGGCTCTTCGAGTTCCTGCTCGGCGGTGTGGCCGGCACGGGCCTCGTGGAGCGCGTTCGGGCCCCGCTGGGCCTGCTCGCGGCCACCGCCCTCGTCGCCGGCTACCACTTCGCCGTCTGGCGCCGCGACCGCGCCGTCCTCGCCGCGCGGGCGCCGCTCCCGCCCGAACCGCCGGGTGCGGGGCCGCGCGTCGGCCACGTCCTGTTGCTGGCAGGGTACGACGCCGGACCGCTCGCCGAGGCGCTGCGCGCCGGGGGCGAGCGAAAGGTCTCGCTGTGGCGGGCTGCGCCGGATCCGTCGCCCGCGCGGGAGGATTCGACCGGCGACGTGCCCGGCGCCGGGGCGGGGGAGCCGGCCACGGCCGCCCCGCTGTCCCGACTTCACGGCCCGGGGGAGGTCCTCGCCGCCCTGTCCGGCCTCGACGCCCCCGCCGCTCTGGTGAGCCTGCGCGCCGACGGAGGCATCGGCGTCGTACCCCTGGAGCGGGACCCGGGCTGAGCGCGCCCGCCCGGTTTCGCTCCGGACGTCCCCTGTGCCTAGGCTGGCCGGAGGAGGCCGCCGCGGGCGGCCGCGGCGAAAGGAACCGGCCATGACCCAGCAGGCGCCCGGACTCGGGACCGGACAGGAGCTCGCCACGGGCGGCTTCTTCTACGAGCCCCTCGGCAGCGGCCGCTACCGCTCCACCGTGCACGCCCAGGGCGCCTGGAACCCCCACGAACAGCACATGGCCCCGGCGACGGGCGTCCTGGCCCACGAGCTCGAGCTGTTCGAGCCGCGCCCGGACATGCGCATGGCCCGCGTCTCCCTCGACATCCACGGCATCATCCACGGAGGCGAGTTCGAGGTCCGCACCCGCATGATCCGTCCGGGCCGGACGATCGAGCTGATCGAGGCCGAGATGCTCTGCCAGGGCCGCACGAGCATCGTCGCCCGCGCGTGGCGCCTGAAGACGCTCGACAGCGCCCCGGTCGCGGCCGTCGAGGACTCCTCCGTCGCCCATCCCGAGCGGCTGCCCGCGTGGGACGGCATGTCCCCGTGGCCCGGGGGATACATCTCCCAGCTCGACTTCCGGGTCGAGCCCGGCCACCGGCCCGGCAAGGGGGTCGTGTGGCTGCGGACGCCGCACCCGATGGTCGCCGGCGTCGAGACGACGCCGCTCGTGCGCCTCCTGGGGCTCGTGGACACCGCGAACGGGGTCGCGCCGCGCGTCGAGCCCGGCCCGGCCTCGTGGATGTTCCCCAACGTGGACCTGCAGGTCCACATGCACCGCGCGCCCGTCGGCGAGTGGCTGGGGCTGCAGGCGCAGCAGAGCTACGGCAGCGACGGGATCGGGCTGACCTCGTCCGTGCTGCACGACGTCGAGGGGCCGTTCGGGCGCAGCGAGCAGATCCTCACCGTGCGCCCTATGCCCGGCCGCTGAGCCGCGCTAGCGGCCCGCGAGCAGCGCCTTGACGCGGCGCTTGCGCAGCGGCGTGAAGCCGGCGTCGACGTAGCGGCGGCGCAGCGCCCCCTCGGCGCGGAACAGCGCCCAGCCGCGCTTGAGCAGGAACGGCACGGGCTTGCGCCGCTCGCGCACGTCCCGCACGAAGCGGCGCACGGCGGTCACCACGGGGGCGACGTCGATGTACACGGCGAGCGGCTCCACGCCCAGGGCGCGCAGCGGCGCGAGGACCTGGTCCACGAAGATCCCCTCCGCCACGACCGGCCCGCCGTCGAGGGACACGGTCGTGTAGCCGTTATAGCTCGAGGTGGAGATCGAGTAGTCGGGCACCTGCGTCTGGCCGGACTCGAGCAGCTCCATCATCGAGTCCACGGCGGCGTCGCGGTTCCACGTGCCCGGATCGTCCCAGTCGACCTCGCCGTAGGGGGTCACGGGCAGGGGCGCGTCGGGCGTGTGCTCGGCCAGCTCGCGGTAGAAGTTGTCGAGGACGACGTGCGGCCGCCCGTGCCGCTCGGCGAGGTAGGACTTGCCGGCGCCGGACGAGCCGCCGAGGAGGATCAGGGCGGGGAGGTCGTGGGGCACCGCACCATTATCCACCGCGCCGGCCGCCGTCCTAGAATCGAGGGCATGAGCCTCTGGAGTCCCGGCATCGACGTGCCGCTGCACGTCGAGCGTGCCGGGGCCGGCCCGGACCCGGCCGCCGACCTGATGGCCGGCATCGAGCTGCTGCACCGGGTGCGGGACGGGGAGCGGCCCGCGACCCTGCGCCTGTACCGGCCCTCGGCGACCCTGGCGTTCGGCCAGCGCGACGTGCGCCTGCCGGGGTACGACGCCGCCGCTGCCGCCGCCTCCGCGCACGGATTCGCGCCGCTCGTGCGGAAGGCCGGGGGCCGCGCCGCGGCCTACCACCCGGGGACGCTGATCGTGGACCACGTGGAACCGTCGCCGCGGGCCATGGAGGGGCACCAGCACCGCTTCCGCGCCCTCGGGGAGCTGTACGCGGACGCCCTGCGGGGGCTGGGGGTCGATGCCGGCGTCGGGGAGCTGCCGGGGGAGTACTGCCCCGGGGAGTTCAGCGTCCACGGGCGGCCCGGTCCCGGCTCCACGTCTGATGTACCGGTCAAGCTCGTCGGCACGGCCCAGCGGGTCGTCTCCGGCGCGTGGCTCTTCGCCTCCGTGTTCGTCGTCCAGGACTCCGCGCCGCTGCGCGCCGTGACCGCCGACGTCTACGCCGCCATGGGCCTCCCGCTCGATCCGGCCACGGCCGGCGCGGTCGAGGACCTCGTGCCCGGCGTGACGGTGGCGGACGTCGAGGCGGCGCTGCTGGGCGCCTACGCCCGCGAAGCCGTGCTCGTGCGGCCGTAGGCGCCCCGGGGGTCAGTGGCCCCGGGCGATCCACTCCTCGAGGTGCGGGGCCTCGGCGCCGATCGTCGTCGAGTCCCCGTGGCCGGTGTTGACCACGGTCTCCCCGGGCAGGACCAGGAGCCGCTGCCGGATGGATTCGATGATGGTCGGGAAGTCGCTGTAGGAGCGTCCCGTGGCGCCGGGGCCCCCGTTGAACAGGGTGTCCCCGCTGAAGAGGACGCCGAGCCCGGGCGCGTGGAAGCACGTCGATCCGGGGGAGTGGCCCGGGGTGTGCAGGGCGGTCAGGACCGTGCCGGCGACCTCGAAGGACTGCCCGTCGACGATCTCCCCGTCGGGCGTGGACCCGGGGAAGAGCGCCTCCCACAGCATCTGGTCGTCCGGGTTCAGGTAGACCGGGGCGTGAACGAGGGCGGCGAAGTCGCGGGCGTGGCGGATGTGGTCGTCGTGGCCGTGGGTCAGCAGCACGGCCTTGACCCCGCGGTCCCCGACGGCCCGGGCGATGGCCGCGGGGTCGTGGGCGGGGTCGATGACGAACACCTCGGTGTCGTCGCCGACGATCCAGACGTTGTTCTCCACCTCCCACGTGCCCCCGTCGAGGGAAAAGGTGCCGGAGGTGGTCAGCTGTTCGATGCTGGCGCCCATCTCAGAGCTCCACCACGGAGCGCAGGACCTTGCCGCCGTGCATCTTCTCGAAGGCCTCCTCGATCTGGTCCAGTCCGATCCGCTCGGAGACGAACGCGTCGAGGTCGAGCCGGCCGAGCTTGTACTGCTCGACGAGCATGGGGAAGTCGCGGGAGGGCAGGCAGTCGCCGTACCAGGAGGACTTCAGGGAGCCGCCACGGCCGAAGACGTCCAGGAGGGGCAGCTCGAGCCGCATCTGCGGGGTGGGGACGCCGACGAGGACCACGCGGCCGGCGAGGTCGCGGGCGTAGAACGCCTGCTCGTAGGTCTCCGGGCGGCCGACGGCCTCGATCACGACGTCGGCGCCGAAGCCGCCGGTGAGCGCGCGGATGGCCTCGACGGGGTCCTCTTCGCGGGAGTTCACGCCGTGCGTGGCGCCGAGGGACCGGGCGAGCTCGATCTTGGCCGGGTCGATGTCCACGGCGATGATCGTGGTCGCCCCGGCGAGCTTGGCCCCGGCGATCGCCGCGATGCCGACGCCGCCGCAGCCGATCACGGCCACGGACTCGCCGCGCTTGACCTCGCCGGTGTTGATCGCGGCGCCGATGCCCGCCATCACGCCGCAGCCGAGGAGCCCCACGGCGGCGGGGTCGACGTCCTCGTCGACCTTGGTGCACTGCCCGGCGGCGACGAGGGTCTTCTCGGCGAAGGCACCGATGCCCAGCGCGGGGGAGAGCTCGGTTCCGTCGGCGAGCGTCATCTTCTGCGTGGCGTTGGCGGTGTCGAAGCAGTACTGCGGCTGCCCCTTGGCGCACGCGCGGCACTGGCCGCACACGGCCCGCCAGTTCAGGATCACGCGGTCCCCGACCGCGATCTCCGTGACGCCCTCGCCGATCTCGGAGACGACGCCGGTCGCCTCGTGGCCCAGCAGGTAGGGGTACTCGTCGCCGATGCCGCCCTGCTTGTAGTGCAGGTCGGTGTGGCAGACCCCGCACGTGAGGATGTCGACGACGGCCTCTCCCGGGCCCGGATCGGGGACCGTGATGGTCTCGATGACGACCGGCGCGTCCTTCTCGCGGGCGACGACGGCCTTGACCTGCTGTGGCATGGGAACAACCTCACATCGGTTGGGAACGGTGGACGAACAGGGGACCCGCCGCCGGGCGGCAGGTCCCCTTCATCCAATCACAGCCGACTCAGAGGCGCTCGCGTACCTCGGCGATGCGGGGGTTTGTTGCGGCGGTCCCGTCAGCGAAGACGAGGGTCGGCACCGTCTGGTTCCCGTCGTTGAAGGCCTCGACGAGCTCCGCGGTCCCCGGCACCTCCTCGATGTTGACTTCCCGGTAGGCGATCCCGTCGGCGTCCATGGCCTTCTTCAGGTTGCGGCAGTAGCCGCACCAGGAGGTCGTGAACAGGGTGACGGTGCCTTCGGCGGGGACGTAGTCCTGGAGGTTCGCTGCAGTCATGTCCAGCACAACCCGGGCCGTGAGACGCTTATTCCATGTGTGGACGCTACGTGATGGCGCGGGCCATCGGAGACCTGGTCGCCGACGCCGAGGCGGAGGCGGACGCGGCGCTCGAGCTGCGCCGCTCCTGGAACATCGCCCCGACCACCGACGTGCCGATCGTGCTGGAGCGCCTCGTCAAATCCTCGCCCGTGCGGCAGATCCACGTGGCCTCGTGGGGGCTCGTGCCGGGATGGGCCAAGGACCCGAAGGTCGGCGTCCGGGCCTTCAACGCCCGCAGCGAGACGGTGGCGGAGAAGCCCACGTTCCGCTCCGCGGTGAAGTCCCGCCGCTGCGCCGTCCCCGCCGAGGGCTACTACGAGTGGAAGGCCCCTGCCGGTGGGAGCCGTGCCAAGCGCCCCCACTACGTGAGGCCCCGGGACGGCTCGCTCATCTACTTCGCCGGCCTCTACGAGTGGTGGAAGGACCCCGCCAAGGCGGAGGACGATCCCGGCCGCTGGCTGCTGTCGACCTCCATCCTGACGACGGCGGCGCCGCCCGCGGACGCGGAGGAGCCGGTGCTGCGCGGGCTCGCGGAGCTGCACGACCGGTTGCCGATCCCGCTGCGCCGGGACGTCCTGGGCGACTGGCTGGACCCCGGGAACCGGGACGCCCCGGCCCTCGTGGACGCGGTGCGCGGCGGGGCCTACGGCGTGGCGTCCGGCTGGCGGCTCGACGAGGTCGGCCCGGCCGTAGGCAACGTCCGCAACGACGGGCCCGAACTGCTCGAGCCGCTCGAGCCGACCACCTAGCCGCCCCTCGGTTCAGCCGTCGGCTTCGAGGCGCACCCGTCCGGTCTCGTCGACGGTGAACGCGGGATTGTGCACGAAGTCCCAGCGGAAGCCGTCCGGGTCGGCCACGCAGGCGCTCGTTCCTCCCCAGGACCGCGTCTCCGGCGGCGTCACGGGCCGGGCTCCCGCGGCCAGGGCGCGCTCGTAGTGGGCCCGGACCGCATCGGCGCTGGCGGCGTTGTGGCCCAGGGAGACCGGCGGGGCCTGGGCTCCGTGTCCGACGTCCCCGTACTCCGAGGGCATGCTCGCCACGTTCCACAGGGCGAGCACCTGCCCGTGCCCCGAGCGGACGAACGCGATCTCACCGGGCACGTGGCCCGCCTCCTCGAAACCGAGCCCCTCGACGTAGAACGCGCGGGAGGCCTCGACGTCGCGGACGCCGAGCGTGATCGCGGTGACCAACGGGGGAGCGGCGGGTGCCTCTGGCGGAGTATCCATGCCCCGACGGTACCGGTGATGCCGAAGTGTCGGAAGCGTCCCCTACGCTCGATTGCATCGAACATAGATTCGAATACAATGGAGTGACCGCTTCCGCTTCCCGAAGCGCAAACTTCCCTCACCCCCTCGTGCCGGGGCTCACAACCGGCGCCTGGTCCCAGGAGGTTTCCCGGATGGGCCTGTTCACCCGATCCATCGACGTCGACTGCACCACGTCCGGCCTGCCGCTGCGGCTGCGCTGGGAAGGGCGCGAGTACCTCGTGGCCGCCGAGCCGCTGCGCTGGTTCGAGCGCCGCAAGTGGTGGGCCGAGGAGCTGCGCGCCGAACGCGGCCGCGGGCCGGGGCTGGTGGACCACGAGATGTGGCGGATCCAGGCGCGGCTGGCGGGGCGGGGGCCGCTGCGCACCTTCGACCTCTCCCGCCACGCCGAGACCGGGCGCTGGCGCCTGGTCATGATCCACGATGCGTTGAAAGAGAGCGCGTGAGCTTCACCCACCTGCACGTCTCCTCCGCCTTCAGCGCCCGCTACGGGGTCTCCTGGCCGGACGAGCTCGTCCGCGCGGCCGCCGCGGCCGGGGCGGACGCCCTGGCCTGCACCGACCGCGACGGCCTGTACGGGATCCCCAAGCACTTCAAGGCCTGCCTCCGCCACGGGATCGACCCGGTCGTCGGCGTCGACCTCGCCGTGCTCGGACCCGGCGCGGGGCGCGTCGTCGTCCTGGCCCGTGGGAACGACGGCGGCGCGGGCTACACCGCGTTGTGCCGGCTCGTCTCGGCGGCCCACGCCGGGACCACCTCGGGCGGGCGCGGCGCCTCCCGGCCCGTCGGGGTCACGCCCGGGGAGCTGGCCCGCTGGGCCGCCGGACCGGTCGGCGACGCCGGAGCGGATCGGGCGGGAGGGGCTCAGGACCCGCGGGCCGGGGCGGCGCTGACGGTCCTCCTGGGTCCGCAGTCCGACGTCGGCCAGGCCTGCCTGCGCCGCGGCTACGGGCAGGCGCGGCAGCTGCTGGAGCGCTGGCGGGCGGTCCTGCCCCCCGGCGCGCTCGCCGTGGAGGCCGTCACCCACGTGAACCGCCCCGGCGCCAGGCTCAGCACGGCGCACGCCGTCCGCATGGTCCGCGCCGCCCGGGACTGCGGCGTCCCGGCCGTGCTGGGCAACGCGGTGCGCTACGCGGAGCCCGACGGGGCGGCCACCGCCGACGTGCTCGACGCCGCCCGGGCGCTGAGCACGCTCGAGGCCCTCGACGACCTCCAGCCCAACGGCCAGGGCTGGCTCAAGGAACCGGCCCAGATGCACCGGCTGGCCGGCGAGGTGGCCCGCGAGGCCGGAGGCGGCGCCGGGCTCGCGGCCGAGCTGCTCGCGGAGACCGCCCGGCTGGCCGACCACTGCCGCATGGACCCCGTGGGCGACGCCGGCTGGGGGATCCCCGTGGTCCCCGAGGCCCGCGTCATCGGCATCACGGGGGACCCCGCGCGCGAGCTCGCCGCGCGCTGCGAGGCCGGCATCACGCGGCTGTTCCCCGACGGCGGGGACACCCGGCTGCGCGGGCGCCTCGCGACGGAGCTGGACACCATCGCCTCGCTCGGCTTCTGCTCCTACTTCCTCACGGTGGCCGAGGTCTCCTCGATGATCGCCGCGATGGGCGTCCGCGCCGCCGCCCGCGGGTCCGGGGCCTCGAGCCTGGTCAACTACCTGCTCGGCGTCAGCCACGTGAACCCCCTGGCCCACGATCTGCTCTTCGAGCGCTTCCTCTCCCTGGACCGCTCGACCCTTCCCGACATCGACATCGACGTCGAGAGCGCGGAACGGCACGCGGTCTACCGGCGGATCTTCGAGCGCTTCGGGCGCGAACGCGTGACCCTGATGAGCATGCAGAACGGCTACCGGGCCCGCGGCGCGGTGCGCGACGCCGGGCTCGTGCTGGGGTTCGAGAACGCCGAGATCGACGACATCGCCAAGCAGCTGTGGCGGTTCTCCGCCTCCGGGTTCCGCGCCGCGCTCGCCGAGAAGCCGGAACTGCGCGGCTTCGCCGAGCGGGTCGGTTCCGAGCGCCAGCTGGACCTGCTCGTGGATCTCACCGAGCGCCTGGACCGGCTGCCCCGGCACATCTCGATGCACCCGTGCGGCGTGATCCTCGGCGACTCCGGGCTGCTGGACCGCACCCCGGTCCAGCCGAGCGGGCTCGGCCTGCCGATGAGCCAGTTCGACAAGCACGACATGGACCCCATGGGGATGCTCAAGCTCGACGTCCTCGGCGTGCGGATGCAGAGCGCGATGTCGTTCGCGCTGCGGGAGGTCGTGCGCATCCACGGAAGCGGCGACGCGGTGGCGGCCGCCGGGCGGCACCCGCTCGGGACGGACGGTTCCCTGCCGCCCTTCCTCCACGGGGACGGGCGGATCGATCTCGAGAGGGTCCCCCTCGACGATGAGCCCACGTTCGAGCTCATCCGCAGCACCCACACCCTGGGCTGCTTCCAGATCGAGTCGCCCGGCCAGCGCGAGCTCATCGGCAAGCTCGCCCCGCGCGAGTTCAACGACCTCATCATCGACATCTCCCTGTTCCGGCCGGGGCCGATGAAGTCCAACATGGTCAAGCCCTACCTGGAGAACCGGCACGGCTTCGCCCGGGAGCGCTACCCGCACCCCGACCTCGTGCCCGCGCTCGCCGAGACGCACGGGGTGACCGTGTTCCATGAACAGGTGCTGCGCACCTTCGCCACGATGACCGGCTGCAGCCTCGCGAAGGCCGACGTCCTGCGCCGCCTGCTGGGCAGCGAGACGCAGGAGCCAGCCGTCGAGGCGTTCTTCCGCAGCCACGCGACGGCCCGGGGGTACCCGCTCGCCGTCGTCGACGAGGTCTGGGAGACGCTCAAGGCCTTCGGCAGCTTCGGCTTCTGCAAGGCCCACGGGGCGGCGTTCGCGGTGCCCACCTACCAATCGGCCTGGCTCAAGACGCACCACCCGGAGGCCTTCCTCGCCGGGCTGTGGGAGCACGACCCCGGGATGTACCCCAAGAGGCTGCTCGTGGCCGAGGCCCGCAGGATGGGCATTCCCATCCTGCCGCTGGACATCAACCGCAGCTGCGCGGAATACCGGGTGGAGCGCGTGGACGCCGGGAAGGACGGCCCGCCCGGTGGACGCCTGGGCATCCGGCTGAGCCTGTCCGGGATCTACGGCATGTCCGCGACCGAGGTCCGGCGCACGGTGGCCGGGCAGCCCTACGCCTCGCTCGCCGACGTCCGGGACCGGGCGGGGCTCACCCGTTCCTCCCTCGAGCGGCTCGCGGCCCTCGGCGCCTTCGACGAGCTCCAGCGCCGAAGCGGCCCGGGCAACCGTTCCGACCTGGTCCGGCACCTCCGGGAGGCCGCGGCGCGCCGGCCGGGCGTCCGGCGCCGCCAGCTCCCGGGCCAGCTCGCCCTGCCGCTGCCCGACCTCGAGCTCTCGGCGCTGCGCGCCCTCGAGCCCGCGCCCACCGCCGAGGAAACCGTCCGCACCGAGCTGGACCTCATGGCCCTCGACGTCAGCGGCCACCTCATGGACAGCCACGCGCCCCTGCTGGCCGAGCTCGGGACCACGCCCGCCGCGGAGCTGCTCGGTCTGCGCAACGGCACCGAGGTCCTGGTCGCCGGGGTCAGGGTCGCCACGCAGACCCCGCCGATGCGCGGCGGCCGCCGCGTGGTGTTCATCAGCCTCGACGACGGCACGGGCTGCGTCGACTGCACCTTCTTCCACGACGCGCAGGAGAACTCGGGGCCGCTCCTGTTCGCCACGCGGCTCCTGCTGGTCCACGGCATCACCCGCCGCACCGGGCCGCGGGGGATCAGCCTGCAGGCCCTGCAGGCCTGGGACCTCTCCGTGCGGGACGCCCTGCCCGGCCCGGGACACCTGGCGGACCCCGGACGCGCCCGACCGCAGCCACCCCCCGGCCGGGCAGCGGCCGCCGGCGTGCCGGCACCGGTGGGCACCGGACACCCCCGGGCCCGGACGGCCGACGGGACGCCCGGCGCGCTCCGCGGGGCCGCGCTCGCCGTCCGGATGGAGGCCGAGGGCCTGGACAACCGGCTCCCCGCCGGCCGGTGAGCCCGGGACGGCCTACCCGCTGCCGCCCGGAGGAGCCGAACCCCACCGTCAGGGAGGGCCGGAAGCCGGGATCCGGCGTCGTACCCCGCACGGGGGAACCGGATTCCCGGCCCGACCACGCCGTCCGTTAAGCTGGACCCTGGCTGGCTGTGGTCCCCGTACGCCACAAGTCATGAAGCCGAACACCAACACAAGGAGACCGAAGTGTCAGAGCAGATCACCCTCACCGTCGACGGCGAACAGCGCGAGGTGACTGCCGGGACCACGGGTGCCGAACTGTACTTCGAGAACCGCTCCGTCGTCGTCATGCGCGTCGACGGCGTGCTGCGTGACCTGGACCGCCCCCTCGAGAACGGCACGGTGGTCGAGGCCGTCGAGATCGGCTCCCCGGACGGCCTCGACGTCCTGCGCCACTCCACCGCCCACGTCATGGCCCAGGCCGTCCAGCAGCTGCGCCCCGACGCGAAGCTCGGCATCGGCCCCTACATCACCGACGGCTTCTACTTCGACTTCGACGTCGCCGAGCCCTTCACGCCCGAGGACCTGAAGACCCTCGAGAAGATGATGCTCAAGATCGTCAACCAGAACCAGAAGTTCGTCCGCCGCGTCGTCACCGAGGACGAGGCCCGCGCGGCCATGGCCGACGAGCCGTACAAGCTGGTCCTGCTGGACAAGGCCTCCGAGGCGGACGAGGCCGGCGAGGGCGTGAACGTCGAGGTCGGCGCCGGCGAGATCACGATCTACGACAACGTCGACCGCAAGAGCGGCGACGCCGTCTGGTGCGACCTCTGCCGCGGGCCCCACCTGCCCAACACCAAGCTGATCTCCAACGCGTTCGCCCTGACCCGCTCCGCCGCCGCCTACTGGCTCGGCAGCGAGAAGAACAAGCAGCTCCAGCGCATCTACGGCACGGCCTGGCCCACCAAGGAAGAGCTCAAGGCCCATCAGGAGCGCCTCGCCGAGGCCGAGCGCCGCGACCACCGCAAGCTCGGCTCCGAGCTGGACCTCTTCTCCTTCCCGGACGAGCTCGGCTCCGGCCTGCCCGTCTTCCACCCGAAGGGCGGGATCATCCGCAAGGCCATGGAGGACTACTCCCGCCAGCGGCACACGGAGGCCGGCTACGAGTTCGTCTACACGCCGCACATCACCAAGGGGCACCTCTACGAGGTCTCCGGCCACCTTGACTGGTACAAGGACGGCATGTTCCCGGCGATCCACATCGACGAGACCCGCGATCCCGAGAGCGGCGAGGTGCTCAAGCCCGGCCAGGACTACTACCTCAAGCCGATGAACTGCCCCATGCACAACCTGATCTTCCGCCAGCGCGGGCGCTCCTACCGCGAGCTGCCCCTGCGGATGTTCGAGTTCGGCTCCGTGTACCGCTACGAGAAGTCCGGCGTCGTGCACGGGCTGACGCGCGTGCGCGGCATGACCCAGGACGACGCCCACATCTACTGCACCCGCGAGCAGATGAAGGACGAGCTGACCGGGACGCTGAAGTTCGTCCTGGACCTGCTCAAGGACTACGGACTCGACGACTTCTACCTGGAGCTCTCCACCAAGGACCCGGAGAAATACGTCGGCGAGGACGCCGCCTGGGAGGAGGCGACCCGCACCCTCGAGGAGGTCGCGACCGACTCCGGGCTCGAACTGGTCCCGGACCCGGGCGGCGCCGCGTTCTACGGTCCGAAGATCTCCGTGCAGGCCCGCGACGCGATCGGGCGCACGTGGCAGATGTCCACGATCCAACTGGACTTCAACCTGCCCGAGCGCTTCGAGCTCGAGTACCAGGCCGCCGACGGCACACGCCAGCGCCCCGTCATGATCCACCGCGCCCTCTTCGGCTCGGTGGAGCGCTTCATGGGCGTGCTCACCGAGCACTACGCCGGCGCCTTCCCGGCGTGGCTCGCGCCGGTCCAGGTCCTCGCGATCCCCGTCGCCGAGGCCTTCAACGACTACCTGTTCGACGTCGTCGACCGGCTCAAGGCCCAGGGCATCCGGGCCGAGGTCGACCACTCGAGCGACCGCTTCCCGAAGAAGATCCGCAACGCGTCCAAGGAGAAGGTCCCGTTCGTCCTCATCGCCGGCGGCGAGGACGCCGAGGCGGGGGCCGTCTCCTTCCGCTACCGCGACGGCAGCCAGGACAACGGCATCCCCGTCGACGAGGCCATCGAGCGGATCGTCACGGCGGTCCGCGAGCGGAGGAGCTGAGGTGGGCGGGGGTCCGGAGGTCGACGACTACGAGCTCGCCGGGGTGCCGGACGCCTTCCAGCGCCTCTGGACCCCCTACCGCATGGCCTACATCAAGCGTGGGCAGGACCAGGTCACCGGCGAGGACGACTGCCCGTTCTGCCGCGGTCCGGAGCGCGGCGACGAGGAGTCCCTGATCGTGCACCGGGGGCGGACGGCCTACGTCATCCTCAACCTCTTCCCCTACAACTCGGGTCACCTGCTGGTCTGCCCCTACCGGCACGTGCCCGACTACACGGACCTCACCGTCGAGGAGACGGCGGAGCTCGGCGCGTTGACGCAGGAGGCCATGCGCGTCCTGCGGGCGACCGCCGGGCCGTCCGGCTTCAACCTCGGCATGAACCAGGGCGTCTCCGGGGGCGCCGGCATTGCGGCCCACCTGCACCAGCACGTCGTGCCGCGCTGGAGCGGCGACGGGAACTTCTTCCCGATCATCGCCCAGACCAAGGCGATCCCTGCGACGCTCGCCGACGTGTGGGAGCAGCTGGCCGCGGCCTGGCCGGCCGGCTGAGCCGCGTCCCGTCCGGGGTCGTCGCAACGCGCTTCACCATGCGTCACGCCGCCCGGCAGGAGGCCGGTGACGCCGGCCACGGTGGCTTAGGATGGAACGTACCCTCTCCAACCATTGAAAGGACTCTTTGTGTCCAGCAATGAAAGCACCCCGGCGCAGCCTTCCGTGACCGGCAGCTCGCGGGTGAAGCGCGGCATGGCCGAGATGCTCAAGGGCGGCGTCATCATGGACGTCGTCACCGCCGAGCAGGCGCGCATCGCCGAGGACGCCGGTGCCGTCGCCGTCATGGCCCTCGAGCGCGTGCCCGCCGACATCCGCGCCCAGGGCGGCGTCTCCCGCATGTCGGATCCCGACATGATCGACTCCATCATCGAGGCCGTCTCGATCCCGGTCATGGCCAAGGCCCGCATCGGGCACTTCGTCGAGGCGCAGGTGCTCCAGGAACTCGGCGTCGACTACATCGACGAGTCCGAGGTCCTCTCGCCGGCCGACTACGTCAACCACATCGACAAGTGGGGCTACACCGTTCCGTTCGTGTGCGGTGCCACCAACCTCGGCGAGGCGCTGCGCCGCATCAACGAGGGCGCCGCGATGATCCGGTCCAAGGGAGAGGCCGGCACGGGCGACGTCTCGGAGGCCACCAAGCACATCCGCAAGATCACGAGCGAGATCAACGTGCTGCGCTCGATGACCAAGGACGAGCTCTACGTCGCGGCCAAGGAGCTGCAGGCACCCTACGAGCTCGTCGCCGAGATCGCCGAGACCGGCAAGCTGCCCGTCGTGCTCTTCGTCGCCGGCGGCGTCGCCACCCCGGCCGACGCGGCCATGATGATGCAACTGGGCGCGGACGGCGTGTTCGTCGGCTCCGGCATCTTCAAGTCCGGCAACCCGGCCGAGCGCGCAGCCGCCATCGTCAAGGCCACGACCTTCCACGACGACCCGAAGGTCGTCGCCGAGGTCTCCCGCGGACTCGGCGAGGCGATGGTCGGCATCAACGTCGCGGACCTTCCGGCCCCGCACCGCCTGGCCGAGCGCGGCTGGTAGCGGGCACCCCGCAGACAGGCAGGACGCCCCGTGGACCCTGGTCCGCGGGGCGTCTTCGTCTCGCTGGCGATGGGCCGCCGGCTTCCGGCCCGCGGCGCCCGGGGGAAGGGACCGGGTTCAGCCGCCCCGGCGGGGCAGCGGCAGGTGCAGGCGGCGCCCGCGGCCGATGAGCTGCAGCCCGCCGGCCGTGAGGAACGCACCGGCCCCCGGACCCGAGCCGGCGACGACGTCGTGGCCGTCGAGGGAGTCGACGAGGCTCCGCACGAGCGAGGAGCCGACCCCGCGCCGCCGGTACGAGGCCGCCACGGCGAGCCCCTGGACGGACACGTCGCCAGCGGCGGTCAGCTGCCCGAAGGCGCGCCCCACGAGGGCGCCCTCCCCGGTCCGCGCGACGGAGTGTTCGACGCGGCGCAGCGGGACCCGGAAGCGCGCGGCGTCCTGCCAGGCGGTGGCCGCCTGGACCTCGAGCGCGTCCGGACCGCTCGCCTCCGGCACCGGCGCGCCGATCCTGGCCCGGCCGCCCCAGGCCCCGTGCCCGGCCCGCCAGGAGCCGGTGTGCCACAGCATCGGCGGTCCCTCGCGGAAGCCGAAGGCGCGCAGGGCGGAATCGTCGGCCGCCGCGTTGAGGGCGACCTGGACCGATTCGGCGCCAAGGCGGCCCGCCTCGGCGAGCCCCGGCCGGAGGCCCGCGTCGTCGGCGCGCTGCGGATAGAGCAGTACCACGCGGCGCCGCGCCGGCAGCCACGCCCAGCTGCAGCCGTGCGTCGTGAAGACCCGGCCGCCGGTGGCGAGGGCGAGCGTGCGTTGCCACTCGGCCCAGGCGGACTGGGCCTCGGCCAGGGTGGCCACCCGATCAGCCGTCGAGTCCGCGGCGGGCCAGCAGCGGCGCCGTGTCGGCGTCGCGGCCGCGGAAGGCGCGGTAGGACTCGAGCGGATCGCGCGTGTTGCCGCGGGAGAGGAGCTCGCGCCGGAAGGTGTCGCCGTTGGCGCGCAGCAGCCCGCCGTTCTCGGTGAACCAGTCCACGGTGTCGGCGTCGAGCACCTCGCTCCAGATGTAGGAGTAGTAGCCGGCCGCGTAGCCCCCGTCGAAGACGTGCTTGAAGTAGCCGGTCCGGTAGCGCGGCGGGACCAGGTCCGGGTCGAAGCCGGCCTCGCGCAGGACCCGGTCCTCGAAGGCGAGCGGATCATCCACGACCTCGCCGGGGGAGAGCGTGTGCCAGGCCAGGTCCAGGACGGCCGCGGCCAGGTACTCGGCGGTCGCGAAGCCCTCGCCCCACAGCGCTGCGGCCTCGATCCGTTCCAGGACGCCCTCGGGCAGCGGCTCGCCCGTGGCGTGGTGCCGGGCGTAGTGACCGGCGATCCCGGGGTGGAAGAGCCACATCTCGTTGACCTGCGAGGGGTATTCCACGAAGTCGCGCGGCACCGCCGTCCCCGCGAGCGACGGGTACCGGGCCGCCGAGAAGAGCCCGTGCAGGGCGTGGCCGAACTCGTGGAAGAGCGTGCGCGCCTCGTCGAGGCCCAGCAGCGCGGGGCCGCCGTCCGCGGGCGCCGGGATGTTGAGGTTGTTGGTGACCACGGGCAGCTCGTCGAGGAAGGAGGCCCCGGAGCGGATGGAGTTCATCCACGCGCCGCCGGCCTTCGTCGGCCGGGCGAAGTAGTCGCCGAGGAAGAGCCCGAGCACGCTCCCGTCGGCGTCGGCCACTTCCCAGACGCGCACGTCCGAGTGGTACACGGGAAGATCGGTGCGCTCGGTGAACCCGATCCCGTAGAGCCGCCGCGCGGCCTCGAAGACGCCGTCGTGGATCAGCCGGTCGAGCTCGAACCACGGTCGCAGCGCCGCCTCGTCGAGCGCGTACTCGTCCCGCTTCACGCGGGCGGACCAATACGCCCAGTCCCAGGGCTCGACGTCGCGCCCCGCCGCCGCGGCGAGCACCCGGGCCTCGGCGCGGGCGTTGGCCATCGCCGGTGCGGCGAGGGAGGCCATCCGCTCGAGGACGGCGTCGACGGACGGCGCGGTCTGGCCGGCGAGGACGTAGTCGGCGTGGTGGGCGAAGCCGAGCAGGCCCGCGCGTTCGGCACGCAGCGCCGCCATCCGCGCGCCGAGGTCGACCGCGCGTTCACCGCCTGCCGCCGGCGCCCCGGTCCCGCGGCCGAGCGAGGCCTCGAAGAGGCGCCGCCGGGACTCCGGCCGCTCAAGGCGGGCCAGCAGAGGCTGCGAGGTCGGCAGGACGAGCGTGATGAGATAGCCGCCGTCGTGCCCCGCCCGGCGGGCGGCGGCCGCCGCGGACTCCAGCTGGGCGTCGTCGAGGCCCTCGAGCTCGCCGGCGTCCTCGAAGTGCACGGCGGCCGAGTTCATGCCGTCCAGGAGCAGCTCCGAGTACCGCGTCGACAGGGCCGAGAGCTCGGCGTTGAGCGCGCGGAGGCGGTCCTTGTCCGCCTCGCCGAGGGCCGCGCCCGCCTCGCGGAAGGCGCGCAGCGTCTCGGCCGCGAGCCGGTCCCGTTCCCCGTCGACGCCGGACAGGTCCTCGGCGGCCAGACGACCGTAGAGCTCCCCGTCGAGGTGGACGGCGTCGCGGTGGGCCGTCAGGACGGCCTGGATCCGGGCGTGCGCCTCGAGGATCCCGGGCGTCCCGTGGGAGGCCTTGACGTTGGAGAAGGCCATGACCGCGCGGCGCAAGAGCTGACCGCTGCGCTCGAACGCCTCGAAGGTGCCCTCGAATCCGGCGTCCGCGGGCGCGGCGGCGACGTCCCGCAGCTCGGCCAGCTGCTCCGCGGCGCCGCGTTCCACGGCCTCGACGTAGTGCGCGGGCTGGAGCGAGGAGAAGTCGGGCATCTGGAACGGCAGGGGGCTGGGGGTCAGCAGCGGATTGGCCATGGATCAACCTTTTCACATCGGCCCGCGGTGACGGGCGTGGCGCTCCGGGGCGAACCGGGCGCGGCCTATGCTCGAGGCATGCCCGACCACCGTGCCGTGTTCCTCCGCCGCGCCCTCGCCTGCGCCGCGGCGGCCCTCGTGCTGGCGGTGGCCGCGTGCCAGCCGGCGTCCCGGTCGGGTCCCTCCGGCGGGCCGGAATCCCCGCCCGGCGGGTCGCAGTCCAGGGCTCCCGCAACCTCGGCCGACGCACCACATCCACGGCAGAGTACGACGCCGGGGCCCGGCCCGGGCGGAAGCGCCGGGCAGGGCGCGGGGCCGGGGCAGACCGCCTCCGCCGGCGGTACTCCGGGCGGGAGCGCGCCGGGCGCGGCGACCGGCGGGGGCACCGGTGCGGAGGCCCTCCGGGAGCCGTGCGCGGCCGAGCGCTGCGTGGACCTCGTGGTCACGGGGGACGTGCTGCTGCATCCCGCGCTGTGGGAACAGGCCGCCGCCGATGCGCGGGATCCGGGCGCCCTTGACTTCGCCCCGCTGCTCGCCGGCCTCGCACCGTTCCTCGCCGCGGCCGACCTCGCCGTCTGCTCGCTCGAAACCCCCGTCGCGGCCCCGGGAGGTCCCTATTCCGGCTATCCGGCGTTCAACGTCCCTCCCGAGATCGTCCCGGCCCTGGCCACCACCGGCTACGACGCCTGCACGACCGCGACGAACCACACGGTCGACGCCGGGACGGCGGGCCTGCGCCGCACGCTCGACGAACTGCGCCGCGCCGGGCTCGCCTCCACGGGCTCCTACGCCTCCGCCGCCGACGCCTCACGGCCGCTCGTCCTCGACGCGGGCGGCACCCGGATCGGCCTCGTCACGGCCACGTACTCGCTCAACGGACTCCGGGCGGAACAACCGTGGATGGTCGACCTGATCGACGTCGAGGCCCTCAAGGCCAAGGCGCGCACGGCCCGGGCGGAGGGGGCCGAGCTCGTCGTCGCGGGCCTGCACGCGGGAGAGGAATACAGCTCCACGCCCAATGCCCAGCAGCTCCAGGTGTCCCGGGCCCTGGCCGAGAGCGGCGAGTTCGACTTCATCTACGGCCACCACACGCACTCCGTGCTGCCCCTGGAACTCCACGCCGGGACCTGGATCGCCTACGGCCTCGGCAACTCGGTGGCCCGGCACGCCACGGACCTCGCCGTGAACCGCGAAGGGCTCACCGTCGCGGTCCGCTTCGAGCGCGAGGACGGCACCTGGAGGACCGCCGCGCCCCGCTGGGCGGCTCACATCATGGCCCGCGCACCCTACCGCTGGTGCGCGCTGCCCTCCGCCACCGCATGCACGAGCCCCGCCGAGGACGCCGCGTCGCTCGCGCGCACCACCGCGACCGTCAACGCGATGGACGCCGAGCGCCACGGTGCGCGGCGCTGGGAGCCCGGCACCGGCGTCGTACCGTAGGCTTGAGCAGCCCCACCTACCACGTCCCGCCCCGGCGGTCCACGCCCGGAGCACCGGGAGAAAGCGAGCACGCGTGCCCAGAATCGGCGTCCTGGCCCTGCAGGGAGACGTGCGCGAGCACGCCGCCGCGCTCGAGGAGGGCGGGGCCGCGGTCACGACCGTGCGCCGGCCCTCCGAACTCGACGGCCTCGACGGCCTCGTGATCCCCGGCGGCGAATCCACCGCGATCGACAAGCTCGCCCGCGCCTTCGGGATCACCGGTCCGCTGCGCGAGCGCATCGCGGACGGCTTTCCCGTCTACGGTTCCTGCGCCGGGATGATCCTGCTCGCCGACACGATCGCCGACCCGGCCACCGACCTGCGCGGCGAGCCGCAGCAGACCTTCGGTGGCCTGGACATGGTGGTGCGCCGCAACGCGTTCGGCCGCCAGGTCGACTCGTTCGAGACGCGGTTGCGGATCGGCGCCCTGGACGCGCTGCCGGGCGTCGCCGAGGGCGCCGAGTCGGAACCCGTGCACGCCGTGTTCATCCGGGCGCCCTGGGTCGAATCGACCGGTCCCGGGGTCGAGGCCCTGGCCTCGGTCGAGGTACGCGGACGGGACGAGCCGGAGGATGCGCCCCGGGTCGCTAGAATTGTCGCAGTTCGTTCGGGGATGCTGCTCGCCACCTCCTTCCACCCGGAAGTGACGGGGGAGCGCCGCATCCACCGGCTTTTCATCCAGATGATCAGAGGAGAAGCGTAAGCATGTCGGGCCACTCCAAATGGGCAACCACCAAGCACAAGAAGGCCGTGATCGACGCCAAGCGCGCCAAGGCCTTTGCCAAGCTGATCAAGAACATCGAGGTCGCGGCGCGGGCCGGCGGCGCCGACCTGGCCGGCAACCCGGCCCTTGAGCTCGCCGTCGCCAAGGCCAAGAAGACCTCGGTGCCCAACGACAACATCGACCGCGCCATCAAGCGCGGCGCCGGCCTCACGGGCGAGGTCGTGGACTACAGCGAGATCATCTACGAGGCGCGCGGCCCCCAGGGCTCCGCCCTGCTGATCGAATGCCTCACGGACAACAAGAACCGTGCGGCGTCCGACGTCCGCGTGGCCATCACCCGCAACGGCGGCACCGTCGCCGACCCCGGGTCCGTCGCGTACCTGTTCACACGCAAGGGCGTCGTCGGCCTGCCGAAGAAGGAGCTCACCGAGGACGACGTCCTCATGGCGGTGCTCGACGCCGGTGCCGAGGAGGTCAAGGAGTCCGGCGACGCGTTCGAGGTTCTCTCCGAGCCCACGGACCTGCGCGCCGTCGTGGCCGGCCTCGACGAGGCCGGGATCGAGTACGAGTCCGACGAGGTCGAGTTCGTCCCGTCGATGCACGTCGAGCTCGACGCCGACGCCGCGCGCAAGTTCCTCAAGCTCGCCGACGCGCTCGAGGAGCTCGACGACGTGCAGAACGTCTACTCCAACGCGGACATCACGGCCGAGGTCATGGCCGAGCTCGAGGAGGACTAGCCTCCGTGGCGCTGCGCGTGGCCGGCGTCGACCCGGGCCTGACGCGCTGCGGCCTGGCCGTCGTCGACGTCGAGCCCAACCGGCGCGCGACGCTCGTGGACGTCGCGGTCGTCGGCAGCGGCCCGGACCAGGCGCTCGACGCCCGGCTGCTCGTTATCGCCGAGGCCATCGACGCGTGGCTGGACCGGCACCGCCCCGACGTGCTCGCGGTGGAGCGGGTCTTCAGCCAGCTCAACGTCAGCACCGTCATGGGCACGGCCCAGGCCTCGGGGATCGTCATCGCCGCGGCCGCGCGCCGCGGGATCCCGGTCGCCCTGCACACCCCGACGGAGGTCAAGGCCGCCGTGACCGGGAGCGGGCAGGCGGACAAGGACGCCGTCGGCCGGATGGTGGCCAGGATCCTCAGGCTCGATGCACCGCCACGCCCGGCGGACGCCGCGGACGCCGCGGCGCTCGCCATCACGCATGGTTGGCGCGGCGCCGCCCCGGGCTCGCATGCGAGCGCCTCCGCCCACGGCGGCTCGAGCGGACTGACTCCCGCGCAGCGGGCCTGGGCCCAGGCCGAGGCTGCGGCCCGCAAGGGCGGCGCGTGCCGGCGCTGAACGCCGCCACGCCGGGCGGGCGTACCGCCCGCGGGGGCCGTGGCAGGCGGTAAGGTATTCGTAGATGTGTTCGGATGGCCGTTCCGGCCCCGGACCGATGACGACGCCGGAGGGTGGCCTTTCGATGATCAGTTCCCTGAGCGGGACGGTCCAGCATGTTGGACTCGGCAGCGCGGTCGTGGACGTGTCCGGCTTCGGCATGCTCGTCCAGGCGACGCCGCAGACGCTGTCGGGGCTGCACGTGGGGCGGCAGGCCGTGCTGCATACCGCCATGGTCGTGCGCGAGGACTCCATGACGCTCTACGGCTTCGGCGACACGGACGGCCGGGAGGTCTTCGAGGTGCTGCAGTCCGTGGCCGGGATCGGTCCGCGGCTCGCCCTCGCCGTGCTCGCGGTCCTCTCACCGGAAGACGTGCGGATCGCCGTGGCCGGGTCCGACACGAAGACGCTGACCCGAGTTCCCGGGATCGGCCCGAAGGTCGCCCAGCGCATGGTCCTCGAGCTCGCGGGCAAGCTCGCGCCGACCGGGGCCCCCGGATCCACCACCCCGGCGGTTCCGGCCGGCGAGGCCTGGCGGGCGCCCGTTCTCGAGGCGCTCACGGGCCTGGGCTGGTCGGAGAAGGACGCCGGCAGGGCCCTCGACGCGACGGCCGGGGACCAACCGGAGATCGTGGCCGGCGGAAACGTCGGGGAGATCCTGCGGACGGTGCTACGCGACCTCGGGCGCGGCAGCGCCCGGAGCGGCCGGTAGGGGTCCCGGATGGCCGATCCCTCGCCCGTCACGGCCGGCAGCGAACCCGAGGAGCGCGCCCTCGAGGCGGCCCTGCGGCCGAAGAACCTCCACGACTTCGTGGGGCAGCAGCGCGTCCGGCGCCAGCTCTCGCTCGTCCTCGAGGCGGCCCGCATCCGCGAACGGACGTCCGACCACGTCCTGCTCTCGGGACCGCCCGGCCTCGGCAAGACGACCCTGGCCATGATCGTCGCGGCCGAGATGAACGCCCCCCTGCGCATCAGCTCCGGTCCCGCGATCCAGCACGCCGGCGACCTGGCGGCGATCCTGTCCTCCCTCACGGAGGGGGAGGTGCTCTTCCTCGACGAGATCCACCGGATGAGCCGGCCCGCCGAGGAGATGCTCTACATGGCCATGGAGGACTTCCGCGTCGACATCGTCGTCGGCAAGGGCGCCGGGGCCACCGCGATCCCGCTCGAGCTGCCGCCCTTCACCCTCGTCGGCGCGACGACGCGGGCGGGCCTGCTGCCCGGCCCGCTCCGGGACCGCTTCGGTTTCACGGGCCACCTCGAGTTCTACTCCGTGGACGAGCTCGAGCTGGTCCTGCGCCGCTCGGCGATGCTCATGGACCTCAAGGTCACCTCGGCCTCGTTCACCGAGATCGCCTCCCGCTCTCGGGGCACGCCGCGCATCGCCAACCGCCTCTTGCGGCGGGTGCGCGACTGGGCCCTCGTCCACGGCACCGAGGAGATCGACGCACGCTCCGCGGGCGCGGCGCTGGATATGTACGAGGTCGACGCGCGCGGGCTCGACCGCCTGGACCGCGCCGTCCTCCAGGCGCTCTGCACCAAGTTCGGCGGGGGACCGGTCGGGCTCTCGACGCTCGCGATCGCCGTCGGAGAGGAGACCGAGACGGTCGAGACCGTGGCCGAGCCGTATCTGGTCCGCGAGGGGCTGCTCGGCCGCACGCCGCGGGGCAGGATCGCGATGCCGGCCGCGTGGGAGCACCTCGGGCTGGCCATGCCCTCGGGCGCCTTCGGGGCCCAGGAGGCCTTCGAGCTCGACGGGGAGGCGGCGGGGGAGTAGCCCCGCGGCCGGGCACGGGGAAGGGGCCGGGGTTGCGGCGCTCACACTTTGTCCAGATTCGGCCTATACAATGGTGTCTTGCGCCGCCCGGCCCAGGCCGCCGCGCGCCCGGCAGACTTCGCAAGAACACAGACAGGTTTCCCCTTGACGATTACGGTACTGGCCCAGAATTCCTCAGAGCAGGCCCCGCAGGGCGGCTTCGATCCGATGTCGCTCATCCTCTTCGCGGCGATCGGCCTGCTGATCTTCATGATGTTCCGCACGCGTCGCAAGGCGCGCGCGCAGCAGGAGCAGATGAAGTCGCAGCTCGCCCCGGGATCGCAGGTGATGACGCAGTTCGGGCTCTTCGGCACGGTCGTCTCGATCGACGCCGAGGAGAACAAGGTGGTCCTCGAACTCTCCCCGGGCAGCACGGCCACCGTGCATTCACAGGCGATCGCCCGCGTGATGGACGCCGAGCCCGCCGCCGAAGAGCAGGCGCCCGCCGGGACCTCCAGCCTGGACGAGACCCCGGAGGAGACGCTGCGCCGCCTTGAGGAAGACGGCAAGAACAAGGAATAGGCCACTCACGGCGGGCAGCCGGGATGCACGACGCATCCCGGCTGCCCGCCGCTGAATTCCCGCCGCGGACCAAGAAGAAAGTTCCACGATGTCAACAACAGGCCCGATCAGGCACGCACGGCGTGCCCTGCTGTGGCTCGGCGTGCTCCTCATCGCCCTCAGTGCCGTGCTCGTCGGCGGCGTCGCCTCGGGCAACACGACGTGGGCGCCGAAGCTCGCGCTGGACCTGGAGGGCGGAACGCAGATGATCCTCGCCCCCGAGGTCGCCGGCGGTGCCGCCGCGACGCAGGAGCAGCTCGACCAGGCCGTCGAGATCATCCGCCAGCGCGTCGACGGCTCCGGCGTCGCCGAAGCCGAGATCACGACCCAGTCGGGCCGCAACGTCGTGGTCTCCATGCCGGGCACCCCGTCCGCCCGGGAGCGCCAGCTCATCCAGGCCTCCGCGAACATGGAGTTCCGGCCCGTGATCCTGGCCGGTTCGTTCGGCGCCACGCCCGAGGAGAACCGCACGCCGGAAGACCAGCTCCCCGAGCCGTCGGCCGAGCCGGAGAACGCCTCCGACACCAACTGGATCTCCCCGGCGCTCATGCAGGAGTTCGAGGCCTACGACTGCGCCGCCGAGCTCGCCGAGCGCAGCGACTCCGTCAACGACCCCGGGCAGCCCATGGTCGCCTGCGATCCGTCGACGCTGTCGAAGTACATCGTCGGCCCCGTCGAGATCCCCGGCCAGAACATCGTCGACGCGAGCCACGGCCAGCAGCGCAACGCCCAGGGCTTCGTGACGGGCGGCTGGGCCGTCAACCTCGAGTTCAACGGCGAGGGCACGGGGCAGTTCCGCGAGGTCACCCAGCGCCTCGTCGGCATGACCGGGGCCCAGAACCAGTTCGCGATCCTCCTCGACGGAGTGATCGTCTCCGCCCCGACGACGAACGCGGTCATCGCGGACGGCCGCGCGGAGATCTCCGGCAGCTTCACCGAGGAATCCGCCCGCGAACTGGCCGAACAGCTCAAGTACGGCGCCCTGCCGATCAGCTTCGAGATCCAGAGCGAACAGCAGATCTCCGCCACCCTCGGTGCCGACCAGCTCCGCATGGGCATGATCGCGGGCATCATCGGGCTCGTCCTCGTGGCCCTGTACTCCTTCTTCCAGTACCGCCTGCTCGGCCTGGTCACGATCGCATCCCTCGTGGTCGCGGGCCTGCTGACCTACCTCGCGCTCGTCCTGCTGGGCTGGGCGCAGAACTACCGGCTCTCCCTGGCCGGCATCGCGGGCATCATCGTCGCCATCGGCCTGACCGCCGACTCGTTCATCGTGTACTTCGAGCGCATCCGCGACGAACTGCGCGATGGGCGCAACCTGGCCTCGGCGGTCGAGACCGGCTGGAAGCGCGCCAAGCGGACCATCGTGGCCTCCAAGGCCGTGAACCTGCTCGCCGCCGTCGTGCTCTACCTCGTCGCCGTTGGCAACGTCCGCGGCTTCGCGTTCACCCTGGGCCTGACGGCCATCGCCGACCTCATCGTCGTCTTCCTGTTCACGCACCCGGTGCTGCAGCTTCTGGCCCGCACCCGCTTCTTCGGCGAGGGACACCGGCTCTCCGGCCTTGACCCGTCGCTGCTCGGCGTCGTGCCCCTCTACCGGGGCGCCGGGCAGGTGCGGCGGTTCAACGAGGAGGCCGACGCGGCCCGTTCGAAGCGCAATGCGGCCTCCGCCCAGGAGGCGGCCCGACGCCAGACCATCGCCGAACGCCGCAAGGCCGCCGGGCGCGACTCGGTGACGACCCCCTCCACGAAGGATTCCGACCATGCCTAACCTCGCCACCTGGGGCAACGAGCTCTACACGGGCAAGCGCTCCTACCCCTTCGTCGGCCAGCGCCGGCTCTGGTTCGCGATCGCCGGCGTCCTGCTGGTGCTCTCCGTGATCGTTCCGTTCGTCAAGGGCGGCTTCAACCTCGGCATCGAGTTCCGCGGCGGTTCCGAGTTCACCGTCTCGCAGGTCGCCACGACGGAGGTCGCCCTCGGGGAGCAGGCCGTGTCCTCCGTGGTCCCCGACCACACGCCGCGCGTGACGAACATCGCCCCCGGCACCATGCGCGTCCAGACGGAGCGCATGAGCGACGACGAGACGCTCGAGGTCGCCAGGGCCCTGGCCGAGGCCTACGGGGTCTCCGCGGACCGCGTCACGTCCACGTTCGTCGGCCCCACGTGGGGCCAGGACGTGTCCAAGCAGGCGCTCATCGGCCTGGTCGTGTTCATCGTCCTCGTGGCCCTGCTCATGGCGTTCTACTTCAGGACCTGGAAGATGTCGCTCGCGGCCATCATCGGGCTCTTCACGGTCGTGACGGTGACCGCGGGGATCTACGCGCTCTCCGACTTCGAGGTCACGCCCTCGGCGATCATCGGCTTCCTGACCATCCTGAGCTATTCCCTCTACGACACGGTCGTGGTCTTCGACAAGATCCGCGAGAACACCTCCAACGTCTTCGAGCAGTTCGAGCGGACGTTCGAGGAGAAGGTCAACCTGGCCGTGAACCAGACGCTCGTGCGCTCGATCAACACCTCCGTGGTCGCGATCCTGCCGGTCGCCTCGATCCTCTTCATCGGCGCGTTCCTGCTCGGCGCGGGCACGCTGCGCGACCTCGCCCTGGCGCTGTTCATCGGCATCATCGTCGGAACGCTGGCCACGGTCTTCGTCCAGGCCCCGCTCTACGCGCTCTTCCGCGCGGGCGAGCCCGAGATCGTGCGCCACACCAAGCGCGTACACGAGCGGCGTCCGGCCTTCGCCTGACCCGTCACCGGGACGGCCCCTTCGCGGATCCGCCCCACCCGCCACGGTGCCGCCTCCGGCCCCGGCCGCGTGTCGCGCGGACGGGGCCGGAGCGCTGTCCGGGCCCGGTCCGGAGCACGCCGGGCGTGCAGTAATCTTGATGTACCCCGCACGCCGACCGGAGAGGGACCGCCCATGGCCGAACAGCCCGCCGCCCCCGTGCCGGTTCCCGGCGCCGGGAACCGCAATGGACCGGGACGGCGCGAGCGGACCATCTCCCGCCTCGCCCGGCTGGCCGGCCGCACGCCGTCCGGCCAGCCGCCGATCCTGGAACCGCTGCTGCGCACGGTGCGCGCCAACAGCCCCCGCGAGGCGCTGGACCTGATCACGCGGGCCTACGCCGTCGCCGAACGCTGCCACGAGGGCCAGAAGCGCAAGAGCGGCGATCCCTACATCACCCACCCCGTCGCCGTCGCGACGATCCTCGCCGAGATGGGCATGACGGGCACGACCCTCGCCGCCGCCCTGCTGCATGACACCGTCGAGGACACCGACTACTCCCTCGAGCAGCTCGGTCGCGAGTTCGGCACCGAGGTGGCCATGCTGGTCGACGGCGTCACCAAGCTGGACAAGGTCCAGTTCGGCGAGGCCGCGCAGGCGGAGACGGTGCGCAAGATGGTCGTGGCGATGTCCAAGGACATCCGCGTGCTGCTGATCAAGCTGGCCGACCGGCTGCACAACGCGCGGACGTGGCGCTACGTCACGCCCGAGTCCAGCGCCAAGAAGGCCCGCGAGACGCTCGAGATCTTCGCGCCGCTGGCCCACCGCCTCGGCATGAACACGGTCAAGTGGGAGCTCGAGGACCTCTCCTTCGCCGCCCTGCACCCCAAGGTGTACGAGGAGATCGTGCGGATGGTGGGCGACCGCACGCCGGAGCGCGAGAAGTACCTGGCCACCGTGCGGGCCCAGATCGGCGACGACCTGCATCTGGCCCGGATCAAGGCGACGATCACGGGCCGCCCGAAGCACTACTACTCGATCTACCAGAAGATGATCGTGCGCGGCAAGGAGTTCGACGACATCCACGACCTCATGGGGGTCCGGGTCCTCATCGACAGCGTGCGCGACTGCTACGCGACCCTCGGCACCCTGCACGCGCGCTGGAACCCGCTGCCCGGCCGGTTCAAGGACTACATCGCGATGCCGAAGTTCAACATGTACCAGTCGCTGCATACCACCGTGATCGGACCGGGCGGCAAGCCGGTCGAGATCCAGATCCGCACGCACGACATGCACCGGCGCGCGGAGTACGGCGTGGCCGCCCACTGGAAGTACAAGAATCCGGGAGCCAAGGCCGAAGGCAGCGGCCCCGAGGGCTCCGACATGGGTTGGCTGCGGAGCCTCCTGGACTGGCAGCAAGAGACCCGGGATCCGGGCGAGTTCCTCGACTCCCTGCGGTTCGAGATCAACGCGGCCGAGGTCTTCGTCTTCACGCCCAAGGGCGAGGTCATGGCCCTGCCCGCGGGATCCACGCCCGTCGACTTCGCCTACTCGGTGCACACGGAGGTCGGCCACCGCACGATCGGCGCGCGGGTCAACGGCAAGCTCGTCCCGCTCAACAGCGAGCTCCACCACGGCGACTGGGTGGAGATCTTCACCTCCAAGGCCGAGGGCGCGGGTCCCAGCCAGGACTGGCAGGGCTTCGTCAAGAGCGCCCGCGCGCGGAACAAGATCCGCCAGTGGTTCACGAAGGAACGCCGCGAAGAGGCCATCGACAAGGGCAAGGACCTCCTGACCCGGGCGCTGCGCAAGAACAACCTGCCCCTGCAGAAGCTCATGACACACGACACCCTGACGGCCGTCGCCCACGAGCTGCGCCACCAGGACATCACCGCGCTCTACGCCGCGGTCGGAGATGGCCACACCTCGGCGCAGAACGTGATCGAGCACCTGACGGCCCTGGTCGGCCCCGCGCAGGTCGAGGAGACGGAGTTCGACGAGACGCCCGTGACCTCGACGTCGCAGCGGCTCTCGACGTCGGATTCGGGCGTTGTGGTCAAGGGCGCGGGGGAGGTCCTGGCCAAGCTGGCCCGCTGTTGCAACCCCGTGCCGCCGGACGCCATCGAGGGCTTCGTGACCCGGGGATCCGGGGTCTCCGTGCACCGGGCGGACTGTACCAATCTGCTGGCCCTGGCCAACCAGAAGGAGCGCCTTGTCGACGTCGAGTGGGCACCGACCAAGACGAGCGTCTTCCTCGTCGAGATCCAGGTGGAGGCCCTCGACCGCAAGTCCCTCCTCTCCGACGTCACCCGCGTCCTCTCCGAGAACCACGTGAACATCCTCTCGGCCAGCGTGAACACGACCCGCAGCCGCACGGCGCTCTCCCGCTTCTCCTTCGAGATGGGCGACCCCAAGTACCTGCACCACGTGCTGAACGCCGTACGCCGTATCGACGGCGTCTACGACGTGTACCGCACGAGTTCCAATACTGGCCAGCGCCGCACCTGAGCCCGCGGTCCGCGCCCCCGGTCACTACGCCCGGTTGCCGGCCCCGGTCGGTGCGCCCTCCTTCCCATAGGGTCCGCCCGGCCTCCTACGCCACCTCCCGAAGCATCGAACGCACCAGTTCGATCGCCCTCGACTTGCCCGGACGCCGCACGAGCGATTCGAGCCGGCCCAACAGGTGGCCCGGGGGGCAGCCGAGCCCGGCCCGGTGGGTGATCCGGCTCAGAACGGCCCGTGCGGCCGATTCCTCCCCGAAGAGCGCGATGTCGACGGCCGTCCGCACGGGCGTCGTCACGGGCACGCCGCCCAGCAGCTCCGTGTCCCGGGCATCAGTCTCGGCCTCGTGGAGCCGCAGCGGCATCGTGTCCGCCGAGCGGGGGAGGCGGTGGAAGCGCCGCACGAGCACCTCGAGCTCCCCGGGCGGGGGAGCGCAGCCGTGGATCCACGCGGCGGTGAAGCGGCCCAGCGTCCCGGCCGGCACGCGCCCGGCCACGTGTGCCGCCGCCGCGGCCCGCACCTCGGGCGTGTCCGGAAGCCCCGCAGGCACGAGGGCGCCGGGCAGCACGGGCCGCAGCACGCCGTCGAGCACCATGGCCCCGAGCTCCGCGCGCGAGTGGCGCCCGTCGAGGCCGATGACGGAGGGGAGCGCGGAATCGTTCCAGGGGCTGTCCATGGCACCCACTGTTCCATCGGGCCCGGGAACGCGACAGGGGCGCCGCTTCCCTTGTGGAAAGCCGGCGCCCCTGTGAGGCGGCAGTGCCCGGCCCGTCGGCCGGGACCCCGCTACTGGAAGTCCTGCGCGGACCTCTGCAGCGTCTCGAGCCACGAGCGCCGGGCCTCAAGCGCCTCCTCGGCCGTGCGGATGGACCGCTCGTTGCCACCGGCACGGGCGGCCTCGAGCTCCGACTCGAGCTGCGCGATGGTGTCCTCGAGCTGGGTCAGCATGCTGTTCGTGCGCGCCTTGGTCTCGGGATTGGAACGACGCCACTGCTCGTCCTCGGCGGAGCGCACGGCCTCCTCGACCTGGCGCAGCCCGCTCTCCATCCGCTGCATGTCGGCGCGCGGCACCTTGCCGGCCGCGTCCCAGCGGTCGCGGATCGAGTCGAGGGCCTTCTTCGCGGCGGCGAGGTCCTTGATCGGCAGGAGCGACTTCGCCTCGGCCAGGATCTGCTCCTTGACGGCGAGGTTCCCGGCGAACTCCTGGTCCAGGGCGTCGTTCGCGGCCTGCCGCGCGTTGAAGAAGACGTCCTGGGCGGCACGGAAGCGCGCCCAGAGGGCGTCGTCGTCCTTGCGGGACGCCCGCTTGGAGGCCTTCCACTCGTCCATGAGGCGGCGGTATTCGCCGGCAGTGTGGCCCCAGTCGGTCGAGCTCGAGAGCGCCTCGGCCCGTGCGATGAGGGCCTCCTTGGCGGCCTTGGCCTCCGAGTTGTCGGCATCGAGCTGGGAGAAGAAGGCGCGGCGGTGGCGGTCGAACGTCGTCCGCGCCGAACGGAAGCGCTTCCAGAGCGCGTCCTCGGTCGAGCGGCCGAGGCGGACGCCGTGCTTCTGCGCGCCCTTCCACTGCTCGAACAGCTCGTTCATCCGGTTGCTGCCCTGCTTCCACTGGACGTTCGCCGGATCCTTGGCGGCCAGTTCCTCGGCCTCGGCGACGATCGCCTCGCGGGCGGCGAGCTCCTGCGTCCGCTGCTCCTCGTGCGCCTTGCGCTCGGCGCGCTGCAGCTGGGCGACCTCGCCCCGGACGGTCTCGATCCGGGCCTCGAGGGCGGCGAGATCGCCGACCATCCCGCGCTCGGCGACCTGCTCGGCCAGGTGGTCCAGGGTCTTGGTCATATCGCCGGCGGGCGCCTTGGCGGCGACGCGCTGCTCGAGCAGCAGGAGCTGACTCACGACGTCGTCGTGCTTGCGCACGAAGTAGGCGAGCGCCTCCTCGGGGCTCGCGTCGGGGTACTGGCCCACGGGGTGCTCTTCGCCGCCAATGAGGACGAACACATGGCCGTCCTCGGCGACGCGGGCGAACTTCGCGGCCTCGTCCAAGGGGGTGCTGTACGACGGCGGCGCAGGAACCACGGGTGCCGCGGGCTGGGCGGGGCGGTGGGCGACTGCGGCCGGCGACGGGACGCGTCCTCCCGGCTTCGGGCCGGGGACCGGGGCGGGGGACGGCGCGGGCGCCGGCTCCTCGGCCTGCGGCTCCTGCGCGGCAGGCTCCTCGGCCTGCGCCTCCGGCGTGGTCGGTTCCTCGCCCTGCGGCTCCTGCCCGGCAGGCTCCTCGCCCTGCGGCTCCTGCGATGCAGGCTCTTCGGGGGCGGCCGTCCCTCCCGGAGCTGCGGCCTCGGCGGGCCGGGCTTCCACGGTGTCGTCCTGCGCCTGCACGTCGTCGTGCTCGGTGGCCTCGGCCGGTGCGGACTGGATCTGGTCGTCGGATTGCTGACTGGTGGTCACCGCTGGAACTCTTTCACTCGACTCGGTCCCGGACGGCTTCCGGGACCCCTGTGGTACTCCGGCCACTTTACCGAGTTGCCACCCTCACAGGTAGTTGCGTGGCGGGGGGCTTCGCGGCACGGCCGCCACCGCCCCTAGAATGGGGCAGTCGCGGCCCCATCACGTCCCGGGGCCGCCGGGCGCGCCGCCGCACCGCGGGCCGCCCCGCACCGACCACAAGGAGTGGAACACCCATGGCACGCAAGGCCTCCCTGTCCGGCTTCCCCGAATGGCTTCCCGCGGAGCGACTCGTGGAGCTGCACGTCCTGGACACGCTGCGGAGGACCTTCGAGCTGCACGGCTTCTCCAATCTGGAGACCCGGGCCGTCGAGACCGTGGGCCAGCTCCTGCGCAAGGGCGAGATCGACAAGGAGGTCTACGGGCTCAGCCGCCTCCAGGACGCCGCGGCCTCGGCGCAGGACCCGTCCGCCCTCGCCCTGCACTTCGACCTCACCGTCCCGTTCGCCCGCTACGTCGTGGAGAACGCCGGCCACCTGGCCTTCCCGTTCCGCCGCTACCAGATCCAGAAGGTCTGGCGGGGCGAGCGCCCGCAGGACGGCCGCTTCCGCGAGTTCACCCAGGCAGACATCGACGTGGTCGGCGACGGCAGGCTGCCCTTCCGCTACGACGTCGAGCTGGCCCTCGTCATCGCCGAGGCCCTCGAGGCCCTGCCGATCGGGCCGTTCACGGTCCGCGTGAACAACCGCAAGCTCGCCGAGGGCTTCTACCTGGGCCTCGGCCTGGAGGACACCGCGGGCGTCCTGCGCAGCATCGACAAGCTCGAGAAGATCGGGGCCGCGAAGGTCAAGGAGCTCCTCGCGAGCGAGCTCGGCGCCACGTCGGAGCAGGCGGACGCCGCGCTGGCGCTCGCCGCGATCCGCACCGAGGACGCCTCGTTCGTGGAACGGGTACGCGCCCTCGGCGTCGAGCACCCGCTCCTCGACGAGGGCCTCGCCGAGCTGGCCGAGGTCCTGCAAGCCGCGTCCCGCCGCGCCCCGGGGCGCGTCGTCGCCGACCTGAGCATCGCGCGCGGACTCGACTACTACACGGGCACCGTCTACGAGACGGTCCTGACGGGCCACGAGCAGCTCGGATCGATCTGCTCGGGCGGCCGCTACGAGTCCCTCGCGTCCAAGGGCAGCCGGACCTTCCCCGGGGTCGGCCTCTCGATCGGCGTCAGCCGGCTCGTCTCGCGGCTCCTCGCCGACGGATCCGTGGCGGCCTCCCGGGAAGTCCCGACGGCGGTCCTCGTCGCCCTCGCGAACGACGACTCCTGGTCCGACGCGCAGGACGTCGCCGCCGCGCTCCGCTCCCGCGGGATTCCCGTGGAGGTCGCGGCGAGCGCCGAGAAGTTCGGCAAGCAGATCAAGTACGCGGACCGCCGCGGCATCCCCTACGTCTGGTTCACCGGGGCCGGGGGTTCGCACGAGGTCAAGGACATCCGCTCCGGCGACCAGGTCCCGGCCGACCCGGCCACCTGGATGCCGCCGGCCGCCGACCTGAACCCGCGCGTGGAGGCGGTCGACGCCGGCTAGCCGCGGCCGCTCCGCTCCTGCCCCGTACGCCGCCGGACGGCCGCCTGCGCGACGGCCCGCCCGGCGGCGCCGACGGCGAAGACCGCGATCATCACGGCAGCGCTCGGACCGGGAACGCTCGCGGCGAGGACCAGGCAGGCCGCGAAGCCCGCGGCGTTGAGCCACCGCGGGCTGTACCACGGGCGTCCGGCCAGCGTGAACGCCGCCGCGTTCGCGACCGCGTAGTAGACGAGCACGCCGAAGCTCGAGAAGCCGACGAGGATCGTCAGCTCGCCGGTGAGCAGGACGGCGACGACGAGGACCGCGCAGGCGAGCTCGGCCGCCCACGGCGCCCCGTGCCGGTCGCCGACGCGAGCGAGGACGCGCGGAAGCTCGCCGTCGCGCGCCATGGCCAGGGTCGTCCGCGACATCCCCGCGAGCAGCGCCAGGAGCGATCCGAGGCACGCGAGGGCCGCCGCGGCCCCGACGACCCATCCCGCGAGCCCCACGTGCGCGCCGAGGGCGAGCACCGGCGTCGTACTGGCCGCCAGGGCCCCGAGGCCGAGCCCGTGGACGAGCGCCAGGCAGAGCGCGCCGTAGAGGAGGAGCGTCGCCGCGAGCGCCAAGAGGACCGCACGCGGGATGGTGCGACGGGGATCCCGGACCTCCTCGCCGAGCGTGGCGATCCGCGCGTAGCCAGCGAACGCGAAGAAGAACAGCGCGGCGGCCTGCGCCGTCCCCGCCGCGGTTCCCGCCGGCCCCGCGGCCACGGGCTCCGCCGCGGGACGCGCGAACGCGGCGGCGCAAGCGAACGCGAGGACGCCCAGGACCGGAAGCAGGAGCAGGCGGGCCGCCCCGGCCGTGCGGTTGACGCCGAGCACGTTCACCCCGGCCAGGACGGCCACGGCCCCGACGGCCAGCGGCACGGCGAAGCCCGGGGCAGCGTACAGGCCGAACGTGTACGCCATCGCGGCGCAGGACGCGCTCTTGCCCGTGAGGAACCCCCAGCCGGCGAGGAAGCCGGGCCACGGGCCGAGCTGCCGACGCCCGTAGAGGTAGGCGCCTCCGGCCTCGGGGTGCCGGCTCGCGAGGGCCGCGACGGCCAGGGCGTTCGCCGAGGCGACGGCGGCCGCGAGGAGCAGCGCCGCCCAGAGGAGCGGTCCGGCGGCCGCCGCCGCGGGTCCGGGGACGACGAAGACGCCCGCGCCGACCATCGAGGCGACGCCGAGGACGACGGCGGACGGGAGCCCGAGCGGGCGCCGCTCGGCGGGGGATGGGGGCACGTCTCGACTCCAGCCTGGTTCGGGTGCCTCACCGGCACGTGGGGGCGCTGCGGGGAGCCGCCGCGGAGCGGCCGACGGGCCGTCCCCCGCCGGGCGGAGGGGCGGCGCGTCCGCACGCGGCACGGCAGACCGGTAAACTCGTTCGGGATTGATCAAACCATGCGGAAGTGAACGCCACGGCGCCGTCCGCATTCCCCTTTCGGAAAGGACCACAGTGCTGCGCACCCACGACCTGGGAACCCTCAGGGCCGAGCACATTGGACAGACCGTCACCCTGGCAGGGTGGGTGGCCCGCCGCCGCGACCACGGCGGAGTCGCCTTCCTCGACCTGCGTGACGCCTCGGGCGTGGCACAGATCGTCGTCCGCGACGAGGCCGACTTCCACGCGCTGCGCAACGAGTTCGTCCTCCAGGTCACCGGCACGGTGGAGCGCCGCCCCGAGGGCAACGAGAACCCCGCGCTCGGCACCGGAGAGGTCGAGGTCATCGCCGAGACGGTCACCGTGCTGAACACGGCGGCCCCGCTGCCGTTCCAGGTCGACGAGCACGTCGAGGTCGGCGAGGAGGCGCGCCTGCGCCACCGCTACCTCGACCTGCGCCGGCCCCAGCCGAACGCCAACATCCGCCTGCGCTCGGAGGCCAACCGGGTGGCGCGCGAGCTGCTGCACACCGAGGGCTACGTCGAGATCGAGACGCCGACCCTGACGCGGTCCACGCCCGAGGGCGCCCGCGACTTCCTGGTCCCGGCCCGCCTGGCGCCCGGATCCTGGTACGCGCTGCCGCAGTCCCCGCAGCTGTTCAAGCAGCTCCTCCAGGTCGGCGGCTTCGAGAAGTACTACCAGATCGCCCGCTGCTACCGCGACGAGGACTTCCGCGCGGACCGCCAGCCGGAGTTCACGCAGCTGGACATCGAGGCCAGCTTCGTGGAGCAGGACGACGTCATCGAGCTGGGCGAGAAGATCGTCGCCGCGCTGTGGCGCCTGATCGACGTCGAGATCCCCACCCCGATCCGCCGCATGACCTACGCCGAGGCCATGGAGAAGTACGGCTCGGACAAGCCGGACCTGCGCTTCGGCCTCGAGCTGACGGAGCTGACCGGGTTCTTCAAGGACACCACGTTCCGCGTCTTCCAGGCCCCGTACGTCGGCGCCGTCGTCATGCCCGGAGGGGCCTCGCAGCCGCGTCGTACGCTCGACGCCTGGCAGGAGTGGGCCAAGCAGCGCGGCGCCAAGGGCCTCGCCTACGTCCTGGTCCAGGAGTCCGGAGAGCTCACGGGCCCCGTGGCCAAGAACCTCACCGACTTCGAGCGCGAGAATCTGGCCTCGACCGTGGGCGCGGCCCCGGGCGACTGCATCTTCTTCGCCGCGGGCGAGGCGCGCGAGGCGCGGGCCCTGCTCGGCGCGGCCCGGGTCGAGATCGGGCACCGCACCGGACTCGTCCAGGACGGCGACTGGGCGTTCGTGTGGGTCGTCGACGCTCCGATGTTCGAGCCCGCCGCGGCCGCCGTGGCCTCCGGCGACGTGGCCGTCGGCTCCGGCCAGTGGACCGCCGTGCACCACGCCTTCACCTCGCCGCGCCCGGAGTTCCTGGACACGTTCGACCAGGACCCGGAGAGCGCGCTGTCCTACGCCTACGACATCGTCTGCAACGGCAACGAGATCGGCGGCGGCTCGATCCGCATCCACCAGCGCGATGTCCAGGAGCGCGTGTTCAAGCTCATGGGCCTGGACCAGGAAGCCGCTCAGACGAAGTTCGGCTTCCTGCTCGAGGGCTTCAAGTACGGCGCCCCGCCGCACGGCGGCATCGCGTTCGGCTGGGACCGCGTCGTTCAGCTGCTCACCGGATCGGACTCGATCCGCGACGTCATCGCCTTCCCGAAGACCGGCGGCGGCTTCGACCCGCTGACGGCCGCGCCCGCCCCGATCACCGCGCAGCAGCGCAAGGAGGCCGGCGTGGACGCCAAGCCGGAGCCGAAGAAGGCCGACACGGCGAAGGAGGCGGCCCCGGCCGCCCCGTAGCCCGCACACCGCACGACGGCGGGGCCCGCACCTGGGGTGTGGGCCCCGCCGTCGTCCGCCCTCCCGTCCCGTGCGCCGCCCACTTCACGTCGTCTCGGCGAAACAGCCCGCCGCCCACTTCACGTCGTCTCGGCGAAACAGCCCGCCGCCCACTTCACGTCTTCTCGGCGAAACAGTCGGCCGGCCACGACTTCACGAGGTAGACCCCATGAAGTGGCCGGGGAGTGGCGCCCTCGCCCAGTTGACGTGAACTGGGCACGACGTGGCCAGACGGATGGTTTCGCGCGATGAGTGTGGGACCGGCCGGGCGGATGGGTTCGTGCGTTGGGTGGGGGACCGGTCTGGCCGGTCGGGTGGGGCCGGACCGCTAGCCGGGCAGCTCGTCCGTGTCCACGATCAGGGTGAACGGACCGCTGTTGGTCGAGGAGACCTCCATCATGGCGCCGAAGACCCCGGTCTCCACGTGGGCTCCCAGGCGCCGCAGGGCGGCCACGAACTCCTCGTAGAGCGGTTCCGAGAGCTCGCGTCCCGCGGCCCGGGTCCACGAGGGGCGTCGCCCCTTGCGGACGTCGCCGTAAAGCGTGAACTGGCTGACGACGAGGAGCGGGGATCCGGTCTGCGCGCACGACGCCTCGTCCTCCAGCATCCGCAGGTTCCACAACTTGGCCGCCAGCAGTTCGGCCTCCCGCCGGGTATCCGTCGTGGCGACGCCCAGCAGCACGAGCAGTCCGGCGCCGATCGAGCCGACCGACGCGCCGTCGACCACCACCGAGGCCGAACTGACGCGCTGTGCGATGGCCTTCATGGGAGCCTCCTGGATCGGGCCGCGACCAGGCGGCGTGTGCTGGGTCCGGCGGCCGGGGAGGTGCGCGCCGTGGGGAACTCTACCGTCCGGACCCCGGGCCGGCGCGGTACGGCGCCGACGATGGTCCACCGGGGGACCGTGCTGGCGGGGCCCCGGGATCGGCCGGCGGTCCAACGGCCGATAGGCTGGTGCGGTGGATGACTTGCTGAGCGGACTCGACGCGCCCGAGCCGGAGGAGGACGAGGGCCGCGCCCGGCCTCGGCCCCCGCTCGCGGTGCGCATGCGGCCCCGGACCCTCGAGGAGCTCGTGGGCCAGCAGCACCTGCTCCAGCCGGGATCGCCCCTGCGCCAGCTCGCCGGAAACGCGCAGACGGGCCCCGCCGGCCCGTCCAGCATCATCCTGTGGGGTCCCCCCGGAACGGGCAAGACGACGCTGGCCCACGTGATCGCCCGGGGCCCTGGCCGCACGTTCGTGGAGCTGTCCGCGATCACGGCCGGCGTCAAGGACGTCCGCCGGGTCATGGACCAGGCCCTGTCCGACCGCGATCTGCGCGGCATCACCACGGTGCTCTTCCTCGACGAGATCCACCGCTTCAACAAGGCCCAGCAGGATGCGCTGCTGCCCGGCGTGGAGAACCGCTGGGTCGTGCTCGTCGCCGCCACGACCGAGAACCCGTCCTTCTCCGTCGTCGCGCCGCTCCTGTCCCGTTCGCTGCTTCTGACCCTGCAGCCCCTCGAGGAAGGGGACATCCAGGCCCTGCTCGAGCGCGCCGTCGAGGACGAACGCGGGCTCGCCGGGACCGTCGACGTGGAGCCGGAGGCCCTCGAGCACCTCATCCGCATGGCCGGGGGAGACGCCCGCCGCTCCCTCACGGCGCTCGAGGCCGCCGCCGGCGTGGCATGGGGGGAGTCCGACGGCGGTGCCGACGCCCGCGTCCGGCTCACCACCGCGCATGCCGAGCGGGCCATGGACGTCGCCGTCCAGCGCTACGACCGCGCCGGCGACCAGCACTACGACGTCGTCAGCGCGTTCATCAAGTCCATCCGCGGCTCCGACGTCGACGCCGCGCTGCACTACCTGGCCAAGATGATCGAGGCGGGGGAGGACCCCCGGTTCATCGCCCGGCGGCTCGTGATCAGCGCGTCGGAGGACATCGGCCTGGCGGATCCGACGGCGCTCCAGACGGCCGTCGCCGCCGCGCAGGCCGTCCAGCTCATCGGCATGCCGGAGGGCCGGATCATCCTGGGGCACGCGACCGTGCACCTGGCCACGGCCCCCAAGTCGAACGCCGCCTACAACGGCCTGAACTCCGCCATCGCCGACGTCCGCGCCGGCAAGGGGCGCGGCATCCCCTCCCACCTGCGCGACGCGCACTATCCCGGGGCCCGGCAACTGGGCCACGGCAAGGGCTACGTGTACTCGCACGACGCCCCCCACGGCGTGGCCGAGCAGCAGTACCCCCCGGACGACCTCGTCGGCCGGGACTACTACGTGCCGACGGGCAACGGCTCCGAACGCGCGGTCGCCGAGCGACTGGAGCGGCTGCGGGGCATCATCCGGGGCCCGCAACCGCAGCGGGCGAAGGACGGGGAACGCCGCGCCCCCTGACGGACCGGGCCGGCAGCCGGGGCTTCGTGCCGGGCTCCCGCCTCCTGGGCGGCGCGCCGCCCCGGGTCAGACCACCCGCTGCCGGCGCGACATGCGGTGGAGCGCGGTACGGTGCTAGGATTGATCCTTGGCCGGCAAGCCGCCCCTCCTTTCACGCCCGGATCCTTCCGCGGCCGCGGAGCGGAGCGCGCTGCAGCACGACGGGAAGCGGCTTCCCGACACTCTCCATCCCGGAGGCCGGGCCACAACGACAGCCGCCGATACACACGAAGGACACTACGTGAGCACCAATACCCGTGCCCGCCGCAAGGTTCGCATCTCGCGCGCCCTCGGCATCGCACTGACCCCCAAGGCCGAGAAGTACATGGAGCGCCGCCCGTACGGCCCCGGACAGCACGGCCGCGCCCGCAAGAAGCAGGACAGCGACTACGCGGTGCGCCTGCGCGAGAAGCAGCGTCTGCGCGCCCAGTACGGCATCCGCGAGGCCCAGATGACCCGCGTCTTCGAAGAGGCCCGCCGCACCGCCGGCCTGACCGGTGAGAACCTCATCGAGCTGCTCGAGATGCGCCTCGACGCGCTCGTGCTGCGCGCCGGCTTCGCCCGCACCATCTCGCAGGCCCGCCAGCTCGTCGTGCACCGCCACATCTGCGTCGACGGCAAGCGCGTCGACCGCCCGTCGTTCCGCGTCGCCGAGGGCCAGCTCATCCACGTGCACGAGCGCTCCGAGACCATGGTCCCCTTCCAGGTCGCAGCCGCCGGCGCCCACCGTGACGTCCTCCCGGCCGTCCCGGGCTACCTGGACGTCAAGCTGGAGGCCCTGCAGGCCCGCCTCGTGCGCCGCCCGAAGCGCTCCGAGGTCCCCGTGACCTGCGAAGAGAACCTCGTCGTCGAGTACTACGCCCGCTGATCCCACCGGATCAGAGGCGCGGCCACCCGCCGACCACCACAGAGCCCGCGGCCTTCGTGCCGCGGGCTCTGTGGCATCCGGGAACCTTAGGTAGTGTTGGGTAGCGTTGCAGCCACCGAAACGAGGAGCATAGTCATGACCGGGTCCGACATCGCCGGCCTCATCGCCGCCGGCGTCTTCGCCGTGCTGGTGGCCCTGCTGGCCATTCCCGTCTGGAAGCTGGGCAAGGTGTTCGACGAGCTGCGGACCGCCGTCCGGGAGCTCTCCGACGGCACGAGCCCGCTGCTCGAGGAGGTCACCACGACCGTGGCCACCACCAACCACCAGTTGCGCAAGGTCGACGGGATCACGAGCAACGTCTCGGACGCGTCCGCGAACATCACCGCCTTGTCCTCGCTCTTCGCCTCCGTCCTGGGCCGGCCGCTCATCAAGGTCGCCGCCTTCAGCCACGGCGTCCGCTCCGCCATGAACCACAAGCCGTCCGGCAAGGGCCGGCGCAGCCGCTAACCAGGAAGGCCACACGCATGTTGAAGAAGCTCTTCTGGGTCGGCGTCGGCGTCGGGATCGGCGCGCTCGCGTTCAAGAAGCTCGGAGAGGTCCGCGACGCGGCGAGCCAGGACGGCCTGAACCGTGCCGTCGGACGCGCCTCCGACGCCGTCGCCGAGACGCTCGCGGCGTTCCGCGACGGCATGGCCGGCCGCGAGGCCGAGCTGTACGAGGCCCTCGGCCTCGCCGACGCGGGCGAGGCGTCCCGGCAGCGCCCCCGCCCCTAGCCCCCCCGGCCGCGAACCGCGGCCCTCCGCGCCGGCAACGCCGGCGGCCCCACCCCCGTGACACCGTTCCTCGAAGGGATCACCCACATCATGAAATCGCAGGACATCGCCCGCCGCTGGGTCGAGTTCTTCACCGCCAAGGGCCACACCCACGTCCCGAGCGCCTCGCTGGTCTCGAGCGACCCGTCCCTGCTCTTCACCGTGGCCGGCATGGTCCCCTTCATTCCCTACCTCACCGCCCGCGAGGCGGCCCCCTACCCGCGCGCCGTGAGCATCCAGAAGTGCATCCGCACGGGCGACATCGACGAGGTCGGCAAGACCGTCCGCCACGGCACCTTCTTCCAGATGGCCGGCAACTTCTCCTTCGGCGACTACTTCAAGGAAGAGGCCATCACCTACGCCTGGGAGCTGCTCACGGCACCCCAGGCCGATGGCGGATTCGGGCTCGACGCCGAGCGGCTCTGGGTCACGGTGTACGAGGACGGCGACGAGCGCGACGACGAGGCGCGCGCGATCTGGCGGGACAAGGTCGGCGTCCCCGAGGAGCGCATCATCGGCACGGGCAAGGCGGACAACTACTGGAGCACGGGGCAGCCCGGGCCCGGCGGCCCCTGCTCCGAGATCTACTACGACCGCGGCCCCGAGTACGGGATCGAGGGCGGCCCCGCCGTCGACGAGACCCGGTACATCGAGATCTGGAACCTCGTGTTCATGCAGTACCAGCTCTCCGCCGTGCGCTCCAAGACCGACTTCGACGTCGCGGGCGAACTGCCGCAGAAGAACATCGACACCGGCCTGGGCCTGGAGCGCCTTGCCATGATCCTCCAGGGCGTCGAGAACATGTACGAGACGGACCAGGTCCGCCCCGTGCTGGACAAGGCCGCCGAGCTCTCCGGCAGGGAGTACACGAGCACCGAGGACCCGGCCGATCCGCACCACACCGACGACGTCCGCCTGCGCGTCGTCGCCGACCACGTCCGCTCGGCGCTCATGCTCATCTCCGACGGCGTCGTCCCCTCCAACGAGGGCCGCGGCTACGTCCTGCGCCGCCTCATCCGCCGCGCGGTGCGTGCCATGCGCCTGCTCGGCGTCGACGACGCGGTGCTGCCCGAGCTGCTCCCCGCCTCGCGCGACGCCATGAAGGGCGTCTATCCGGTGGTGGAGGAGGACTTCGCCCGGATCAGCCGGATCGCGTACGCCGAGGAGAAGGCCTTCCTGCGCACGATCGCCTCCGGAACGGCCCGTCTCGAGGAGGCCGTGCGCCAGTCGCGCACCGCCGGGACCGCGCTCTCCGGCGAAGACGCGTTCGCGCTCCACGACACCTACGGCTTCCCGATCGACCTGACGCTCGAGATCGCCGCCGAGGCGGGCCTCGCCGTCGACGAGACGCGCTTCCGCGACCTCATGGGAGAACAGCGCCAGCGCGCCCGCCAGGACGCCAAGGCCAAGAAGGCCGGCCATGCGGACCTGACGGTGTTCAACCGCCTCCAGGCCGACGGCGGCAGCGTCTTCACGGGCTACGACGAGCTGAGCACCGAGAGCACCGTGCGCGGCATCGTGCGCGCCGGGGAGCTCGTCGACTTCGCCACCCAGGGCGAGGAGATCGACCTGGTCCTGCGCGAGACCCCGTTCTACGCGGAGGCTGGCGGGCAGGCGGCCGACGTCGGCCTCATCACGGGCGACGGCTTCGTCGTCGAGGTCCTCGACGTCCAGGCTCCCGTCAAGGGGCTGAGCGTGCACCGCGCCGTCGTGCGCGAGGGCGAGCTGCCGTCGTCCGCCACCGTGCTGGCCCAGGTCGACCGCCAGCGCCGGCACTCGGGGGAGCAGGCGCACTCCGGAACGCACATCATCCATGCCGCGCTCCACGAGATCCTCGGCCCCGAGGCGCTCCAGAGCGGATCGTTCAACAAGGCCGGCTACCTGCGCTTCGACTTCACGTGGGCCGAGGGCATCTCCGCGGCCGCGCGCAGCGAGATCGAGGAGGTCTCCAACCTCGCGATCCGGAACAACCACCCGGTCCGCACCACCGTCATGCCGCTCGCCGAGGCCCGTCAGCTCGGGGCGATGAGCCTCTTCGGCGAGAAGTACGGCGAGACGGTCCGCGTCGTGGAGATCGACGGCGCCTGGTCGCGCGAGCTCTGCGGCGGCACCCACGTCGACTCGACCTCGAAGATCGGCACCCTCACCCTGCTGGGCGAGCAGTCCGTCGGCTCCGGCAACCGCCGCGTCGAGGCGCTCGTCGGCATGGAGGCCTTCCGCCACGGGGCCGCCGAGCGCGCCCTCGTGGGCGAGCTGTCGGAGATGTTCCGCGTTCCGTCGAACCAGCTGTCCGAGCGCATCCAGTCAACCGTCGCCAAGCTGCGCGCCGCCGAGAAGGAGATCGAGCGCCTGCGCCGCGAACAGCTCGCGGCACGGGCGGGGCAGCTCCTCGCCTCGGCCGTGGACGTCTCGGGCATCCGCGTCCTGGCGCACGACGCCGGCGAGGTCGGCTCCGCGGACGACCTGCGCTCGCTCGCGCTGGACCTGCGCTCGCGCCTCGGCGCGGGGGCCAACGTGGTGGCCCTCGCCGGAGTCTCCGGCGGCCGCCCGCTCGTGCTCGTCGCGACGACGGAAGAGGCCCGTGACGCCGGGCTCAAGGCGGGCGCGCTGGTCCGCACGGCCGCCGGCATCCTCGGCGGAGGCGGTGGCGGGAAGGACGACGTCGCCCAGGGCGGCGGCCAGGACGCGACCCGCGTGGACGACGCCCTCCAGGCGATCGTCCGCCAGATCGCGGAGCGGTCCTGAACGGCGTCGAACGCGGCGTCCGGCTCGGTGTCGACGTCGGCCAGGTGCGCGTCGGGGTCGCCGTCTGCGACCCCGACGGCCTCGTGGCAACGCCATTGAGGACGCTCACGCGCGATGCCAAGAAGGATTCCGACCTCCGGATCCTCGCCGGGATCGTCCGTGAACGCGAGGCCCTCACCGTCTACGTGGGGCTGCCGCAGTCGCTCGGCGGCGGCGAGACGGCCTCGACCCGCATGGCCAGGGACTACGCGGCGAAGCTCGCCGGCCTGCTCGCCCGCTCCGGCGCGGCGGCCGGGGTCCGCCTCGTCGACGAGCGGCTGACCACGGTGACGGCCCACCGCTCGCTGCGCGATGCGGGGCTCGACGGACGCAAACACCGCGGGGTCGTTGACCAGGTCGCCGCAGCCGCTATTCTTCAACATGCCCTGAATATGGAAAAATCGCTCCAACGGGACGTGGGGGTCGCCGTGGATCATGACGAACGTCCGGCAACGGACACCGACTAAAGGACGGCTGCCGGTGAACGACACGCATCCCGAACCCCCCGCGCGGGAACCCCGCCGCCGGGCCGAGGATCCAGCCCCGACAGAAGCCGTCGGCGACGGGCCTCCCTTCCGCCGCCTGCGCAGCGGGCGGCGCCGCAGCGAGCCCACGGCCCCGTTCGATGCCGAAGGCGTGTCGGCCGGCACCGATCCCGCACCACGGCAGCCTGCGGCTCCCGCACCCCGGCAGGAGCACCGCGGCGCTACGGCCGAGTCCCACGACCCCGGTCATCCGGAGTCACACGACGGGTCCGCGGCGGCTGACGTCGACGCGCCCGCGGAGGAGCACGTCGGGGAATCCACGGGCGAGCACTACGACGAGTACACCGACGTCGAGCCCGACGAGGCCGAACTGTACGCGGAGGAGACCGCGGCCGCGGGCACCATCCGCAAGCAGCGCCGCCGGCGGCGCAACATCGTCATGCTCGTGGTGCTGGGGATCTTCGCCGTCGCCGTGGCCGCGATCGTCCTGTTCCTGCAGACCCTGCTCGGCCCCGGCGAGCCCGAGGACTTCGCCGGTCCGGGGGAAGGCGAGGTCACCTTCACTGTCGAGCCCGGATGGGGTCCCATCCAAATCGGCGACAAGCTCGTGGAAGAGGAGATCGTCGCGAGCCGTACCCTCTTCCTGGCCGCGATCCAGGAGGTCGAGGCGGAGAACCGCGAGATCCACCCGGGGGAGTACCAGCTCCAGCGCCGGATGCCGGCCCTCGAGGTCGCCCAGTCGATGATCGGCACGGGCGGCGAGAAGGTGCACTACGTGGCCTTGCGGCAGAACATGCGCACCGGCGCCGTCTTCGAGGAGATCAACAAGGCCACGGGCCTCGACGTCGCCGAGCTCGAGGCGCTGAACGAGCAGCCGGAGGCCTTCGGCATCACGGGGCCCGCGACGACGCTCGAGGGCTACCTCCACCCGGGGGAGTACCGCTTCCCGCTCGAGACCGATGCCCAAGGCGTCCTGCAGCTCCTCGTGGACGCCACGCTCGAGGAGCTCACCTCGCAGGGCGTCTCCGACCCGGAGGAGCAGTACCGGGTCCTGAAGATCGCCAGCATCCTGCAGGCGGAGGCCCGGCCCAAGGACTACCCCGTCGTCGCCGGCGCCATCGAGAACCGGCTCCGTCCCGGGAACACGGAGACCAACGGCCTGCTCCAGGTCGACTCCTCCGTCATCTACGGCCTGGGCCGCTATTCGCTCCAGTTCACGGAGGCCGAGAAGAACGACGCGGACAACGCGTACAACACCTACGTGCACCCTGGGCTGCCGCCGACCCCCATCGGCTCGCCCGCCAACTCGGCCATCGAGGCGGCGATCAACCCGGAGGAGAACGACTTCTACTACTGGGTCACGGTGGACACGACGACGGGCGAGACGAAGTTCGCCTCGACCTACGCCGAACACCGCGTCTACCAGGAGGAATTCCGCCAGTGGTGCGCGGCCAATCCGGACATCTGCAAGTGAGCGGGGCCCGCGCGGCCGTCGTCGGACAGCCGATCGGGCACTCGAGGTCACCGGTCCTGCACCGGGCGGCCTACGCCCATCTGGGCCTGCCGATCGGCTACGACGCCATCGACGCAGGCGTCCCCGACGCGGCCGAGCTCGCGGCACGGCTGCGCGGAGAGGCCGGATGGCGGGGGCTCTCGGTGACGATGCCCCTCAAGCACGCCCTCGTGCCGCACATGGACTCCGTCTCGGACCGGGTCCGGAGGCTCGGCGCCCTCAACACGGTCGTCGTCCGCCCCGGAACCGGCGGCCCCTCGCTCCACGGCGAGAACACGGACGTCGACGGGATCGTCCGCGCGCTCGGCGTGGAGCCGGATCCCGGCCTGCGCATCGCCGTCCTGGGTGCCGGCGGCACGGCGGCCGCGGCCGCCGAGGCGGCGGCGGCCCTCGGGGCGGCTGCCATCGACTTCGTCGTGCGCGACACGGGCCGGGCGGCCGATGCCGTCGGGCTCGCCCGGGGCCTCGGGCTGTCCTCCGAGGCGATCGGCACCCCGGAGGCCTCCGAGCGCCTGCCGGGCTACGGCGTCGTCATCTCCACCCTCCCGCCCGGCGCGGCGGATCCCTGGTCCGGGGCCCTGCCGCTGCAGGCCATGCGGCCCGGGTCCGTCCTCCTCGACGTCGCGTACGATCCATGGCCCAGCCGCCTCGCCACGGCCTGGGCGGCGGCCGGCGGCCGCGTCGTCGACGGCTTGGAAATGCTCCTGCACCAGGCCGTGGAGCAGGTCCTCCTGTTCACGGGCACGGACCCCGGGCGGCGCACCGAGGTCACAAACGTGATGTATGACGCGGTGGGCCTGCCCCGCCCCGTCCGTTGAGCGCGGCACGTGGCAGTATGGAGGGCATGTTGCGTTGGTTGACGGCGGGCGAGTCCCATGGCCCCGCCCTGGTAGGAATCCTCGAGGGGCTGCCGGCTGGCATCCCGCTCACCACCTCGGACGTGCAGGCGGCCCTGGCCCGCCGGCGGCTCGGCTACGGCCGCGGCGCCCGCATGAAGTTCGAGCAGGACCAGGTCCGGTTCGTCGGCGGCGTCCGCCACGGGCTGACCCAGGGCGGTCCCGTGGCCATCGAGGTCGGCAACACCGAGTGGCCCAAGTGGGAGCAGGTCATGGCGGCCGATCCCGTCGATCCGGAGATCCTCGAGAACCTCGCCCGCAACGCGCCCCTCACGCGGCCGCGGCCCGGCCACGCCGACTTCACCGGCATGCAGAAGTACGGCTTCGACGAGGCCCGCCCCGTCCTCGAGCGGGCCAGCGCCCGCGAGACCGCCGCGCGCGTCGCCCTGGGCACCGCCGCGGCCCGCTTCCTCGGCGAGCTCGGCATCGAGCTCGTGAGCCACACCGTGGCCGTCGGCAGCGTCGCGGTGCCCGAGGGCACCCCCGTGCCCGTCCCGAGCGACGTCGTCGCGCTCGACAACGACCCCCTGCGCTGCCTGGACCGCGAGACCTCCGACGCCATGGTCGTCGAGGTCGACGGCGCCCACAAGGACGGCGAGACCCTCGGCGGCGTCGTCGAGGTCCTCGCCTACGGCCTGCCACCGGGCCTCGGCTCCTACGTCCACTGGGACCGCCGCCTCGATGCGCGCCTGGCCGCCGCCCTCATGGGCATCCAGGCCATCAAGGGCGTGGAGGTCGGCGACGGCTTCCTCACCGCGGCACGCCGGGGTTCCGCCGCGCACGACGAGATCGTCCGCGACGAGGACGGCGTGATCCAGCGCTCGAGCAACCGCGCCGGAGGCATCGAGGGCGGCATGAGCATCGGCGAGGTGCTGCGCGTGCGCGCGGCCATGAAGCCCATCGCCACGGTCCCGCGCGCCCTGAAGACCATCGACGTCTCCAGCGGCGAGGACGCGACGGCGCACCACCAGCGCTCGGACGTCTGCGCCGTCCCGGCCGCCGGCGTCGTCGCGGAGGCCATGGTCGCGCTCGTCCTGGCCCAGGCCGTGCTCGAGAAGTTCGGCGGAGACTCGGTGGCCGAGACCGCCCGCAACATCCGGTCCTTCACCGACGCCATTCCCGAGGCATTGGGGACGGTTCGCTCCTGATGCCGGGCGGGATCTTTCTGATCGGCGCCATGGCCAGCGGCAAGACGGCCGTCGGGCGCGAACTGGCGCGGCGCCTGCGCACGCGGTTCCTGGACACCGACGCGCTCGTCGTCGACGCCCACGGCCCCATCCCGGAGATCTTCGCGGCGCACGGGGAACCGGGCTTCCGCGACTACGAGTCGGAGGCGCTCCTCGAGGCGGCGGAGCGCACGGACAGGGGCGGGGGCGTCGTGGCCACGGGCGGCGGCGCCGTCCTCTCGCCCGGGAACCGGGAGCTGCTCAAGGGGCGGTTCACGGTCTACCTGTCCTCCGACGCCGAGACGGTCCTGCCGCGCATCAGCAATCCGTCCACCCGCCCGCTGCTCGCCGGGGACCCCGTGCAGCGCTGGCTCGAGATCTACGAGGTCCGCCGGCCGTTCTACGCCGAATGCGCCACCCTCGTCGTCGACGCCCGCGAGGGCACCCCCGCGCAGATCGCCGCGCAGATCGCCGACGCCTACCGGCGCCGCACGTCCACTCCTGGAGGCACCACCGCATGAGCACCGAGACCATCATCCCCGTGACCGGCAGCACGCCGTCCGCCTGCTACGACGTCGTCGTGGGCCGAGGCCTGCTGGGCCGGCTCCCGGGCCTGCTCGGCGAACGCGTCCGCAAGGTCCTCGTGATCCACCCGCGTGCGCTGCGCAGCACGGGCGACGCGGTCAAGGCGGACCTCGACGCGGCCGGCTACCAGGGGATCACCGCCGAGATCCCCGACGCCGAGGAGGGCAAGCACATCCAGGTCGCGGCCTTCTGCTGGCAGGTCCTCGGCCAGAACGACTTCACGCGCTCCGACGCCGTCATCGCCGTCGGCGGAGGGGCCGTCACGGACCTGGCGGGATTCGTCGCGGCCACGTGGCTGCGCGGCGTCAAGGTCATCCACCTGCCGACGAGCCTGCTCGGCATGGTCGACGCGTCCGTCGGCGGCAAGACGGGCATCAACACGGCGGAGGGCAAGAACCTCGTCGGCTCCTTCCACCCGCCCGCCGCGGTCCTGGCCGACCTCGACGCCCTGCGCACGCTCCCGCGCAACGAGCTCGTCACGGGCCTGGCCGAGTCCGTGAAGTGCGGCTTCATCGCCGATCCCGCCATCCTGGACCTCATCGAGGCCTCGCCCGAGGCCGCCGTGGATCCCGAGGGCCCCGTGTTGCGGGAGATCATCGAGCGGTCCATCCGCGTCAAGGCCGACGTCGTCTCCGAGGACCTCACGGAAAAGGGCCGCCGGGAGATCCTCAACTACGGCCACACGCTCGGACACGCGATCGAGCTCGCCGAGCGCTATTCGATGCGCCACGGAGCCGCCGTGTCGATCGGCATGGTCTTCGCCGCCGAGCTCTCGCGCTCCGTCGGCCGGCTCTCCGAGGCCGTCGCCGACCGGCACACCTCGGTCCTGAACGCGCTGGGGCTGCCCACGAGCTACCGCCGGGACCGATGGTCGGCCCTGCTGGACGGCATGCGGCGGGACAAGAAGGCACGCGGGGACCTCCTGCGCTTCGTGGTCCTCGACGATCTGGCCCGCCCGGGGATCCTCGACGTCCCGGACACCTCGCTCCTCTTCGCCGCCTACCAGGACATCGCGGAGTAGGCCGTGGACTGGATCGAGACCGGGATGCCCGGCATCAAGCGGGACCCCGGGACCCTCCTGCCCGTCATCGTGGACGAGGAGCTCGCCGACGGCCTTCTCGCGGGCGACGACCCCTGCGACGCCGTCGTCGTCCTGATCGTCCGCGGCGAGCACCATGCGGCCGCCGAGCTCGTCGCCGAGACGCGCCTCAAGGAGCCGCAGAACATCCGGATGCGGATGCTGGATGCCGATCTCGTCCGGGCCACGGGGCACCACGAGCGCTCCATCCGCCGTCTGCGCAGCCTGCTCGAGGAGTTCGCCGGGACGTCCCACGAGGCCATGCTGAACCAGTACCTGGGGATCCTCTACTACACGACGGGCGACTTCAAGGCCGCCGTCGCGCGCTTCCGCGCCGCGCTCGAGCTGCACACGGCCGCAGGGGCCCTGCCGCGCCGCGTCGAGCTCGCCTGCCGTTCCCTCGAGGCGGCCGAGGGACGCCTGGCCGCCGTGCGGTAGACTGATCCATGGTTTTTTGACAATCGAGCCCTCCGCGGGCAGCGGACGGCCCCGGTTCCGGCAGGTCCGGCACGGGGCGGGCGCCAACAGGGAAGAGTAGCCGTGGCCACCACGAACGACATCAAGAACGGAACGGTCCTGAAGCTGGAGGGCCAGCTGTGGAACGTCGTCGAGTTCCAGCACGTCAAGCCGGGCAAGGGCGGCGCGTTCGTGCGCACCAAGCTGCGTAACATCCTCTCCGGCAAGCTCGTGGACAAGACCTTCAACGCCGGACTCAAGATCGAGACCGCCACCGTCGACCGCCGCGACTACCAGTACCTGTACCAGGACGGCGAGGACTACGTGTTCATGGACAACACGGACTACGACCAGATCACGGTCCCCGCCTCCGTCGTCGGCGACGCCGCGAACTTCATGCTGGAGACCCAGACCGCGACCATCGCGATGCACGAGGGCTCCCCGCTCTACATCGAGCTCCCGCCGTCCGTGGTCCTCGAGATCACCTACACGGAGCCGGGCCTGCAGGGCGACCGCTCCTCCGCGGGCACGAAGCCGGCCACGCTGGAGACCGGGTACGAGATCCAGGTTCCGCTCTTCGTCGAGCAGAACATCAAGGTCAAGGTCGACACCCGCACCGGCGACTACCTGGGCCGAGTCTCGGAGTGAGCGCCCGCGCCAAGGCCCGCCGCCGGGCTCTGGACATCCTCTTCGAGGCGGAGCAGCGCGACGTCTCCCCGCTCGCGGCGATGCGCCTGCGCCGGGAGTCCACGGACATCGTCATCAACGAGTACACGGTCACGCTCATCGAGGGCGTCATGGGCCAGCTCGACCGGATCGACGAGATCCTCGGGACGTACGCGCGCGGCTGGACCCTGGACCGCATGCCGTCCGTCGACCGGACGATCCTGCGCGTCGGGGCCTGGGAGCTGCTCTTCAACGACGACGTCCCGGACGCCGTCGCCGTCTCGGAGGCCGTCGCGCTGGCGAAGATGCTCTCCACGGACGAGTCGCCCGAGTTCATCAACGGCCTGCTGGGCCGCATCCAGCAGCTGAAGCCCACGCTGCTGGCCTGAGCCGGCTCCCGCGTCCATCCCACGGCCCGCCGTCCTCCCCGTCCAGGGGACGACGGCGGGCCGTCGCCGTCCCGGGGCGTGCGGCCCGGCGCGCCCGGGCGTGATCAGCGCCCGGCCGCGAGCAGTCCCAGCAGCTCGCCGCGCTGGCTCAGGGAGGCCTCCAGCAGGCGGTGCTCCTCGGCCCGGTCCCGCTCCGGGTGGTGTCCGCGCAGGATCCGGTGCCGGACGGCGGCCAGCCGTAGCGCCGTCGTCGTGAACGCGCGCATCTGCCGGTGCGCTCCGCGCCCGCGCGCCCAGGCGGCGGCCGCGCGGCGGCCCGGACCCGTCGCGAACATGGCGACCTCCTGCTCGGTGAACCAGCCGGCGCGGGCGTAGTCGCCGAGGCGTTCCTCGGTGAGCCGGCGTTCGCTGCGGCGCAGCATCCACACGGCGGCGATCGAGGCCAGGAACAGGGGGACCTGGAGGAGGAAGTAGAAGCTGAAGAAGTCCTCGAAGAACAGGGCCAGGCCGCCGTTCCAGAGGAAGTGTCCCGCCGTGGCCGGGGCGAGACCCAGCAGGAAGTAGGCGGGCCAGGCGCGGCGCCGCCCGCGCGAGGCCGCCATCCCGAGCGCGAACCCGGTCCAGGCCGTGAACAGCACGTGCGCGAAGGGCGACATGAGGCCCCGCAGGACGAACACTGCGGCGAGCTCCGCCCCGCCCTCGGCCCGCGCCCCCGAGAAGTAGAGGATGTTTTCCGTGAAGGCGAAACCGGCCCCGACGAGCCCCCCGTAGACGATCCCGTCGACGGGGCCGTCGAAGTGGGACCTGGCCAGCCAGAACACGAGCAGCAGGCCGAGGCCCTTGGCGAGCTCCTCGGTGACGGGGGCCAGGACCACGGCCGAGGCGAGCTCGGCGTCGAGCCCGGGCGCGGCGGCGGAGAGGAGCCAGGACGCGGGAAGGTTCAGGGCGAGGGTGACGACGACGGACGCGCCGGCGCCCCACAGCAGCGCGAGCGCCGCGAAGGACTTGGGCTCGGGGTCCCAGCGGTCCACCCACCACAGGCCGGTGAGGCAGATCCCAAGGGGGACGAGCGCCGCGAGTCCGACGGCGGCAAAGGAGGAGGACCCCAGGCTGGAGGCGAGGGCGAGCGCGACGGCGACGAGGACGACGGTGCAGGCGACGACGGCCAGGACCGTCCCCGTCCCGGTCGGCACACGGTGCCGCGGGGGACCGGACCAGACGGAAGCGGCGGGCTGCCGGGCCGGCTCGACGGGCGCGCCCCCCGGGCCGGCGGGATGTGGCGGAAAGCTCATGTCCACCAGCCTAGGGCCACCGTCACGCAAGCCCTGTGGCGGGGTGCACTGTGGTAGCTTGGACGCGTCAGTCACCCTTTAAGTTCCGTCCCGTGAGGCGGGAAAGGAGGCGGCATCATGGATTCAGAAGACGCCACGCCGCGTCGCGACGCCACTGCGCCGAGCCACACCACCGGTACCGGGGATTCCCCCGTGTCCCCAGCAGCCCGGACCGTCCTGTCCGGGGCCGACATCGAACGGGTGCTCACCCGGATCGCCCACGAGATCATCGAAGCCAACAAGGGCACCCAGGACCTCCTGCTGCTCGGCATCCCGCGCCGCGGCTTCCCCCTCGCCCAGCGCCTCGCCGCCCGCATCGCGACGACCGTGGACGGTCTCGACCCCGCCCCGATCGTGGGCCAGCTCGACATCACGATGTACCGCGACGACCTCCGCCACGGCACGTCCCGCACGCCCGCGCCGACGCTCCTGCCGCCCGGCGGCATCGACGGCAAGACCGTCGTGCTCGTCGACGACGTCCTGTACTCGGGACGCACCATCCGCGCCGCCCTCGACGCCCTGGCGGACATCGGCCGGCCCCGCATCGTGCGTCTCGCCGTCCTCGTGGACCGCGGCCACCGCGAACTGCCCATCCGGGCCGACCACGTGGGCAAGAACCTGCCCACGGCGACGAGCGAGAAGGTCCGGGTCCGCGTCGGAGAGGTCGACGCCCTCGACGGCGTGCCCGTCAACGACGTCGTGATCGAGGCCGGCGCATGAAGCACCTGCTGTCCACGCTCGACCTGGCCCGCGAGGACGCCGTGCGGATCCTCGACATCGCCGAGGAAATGGCCGCCGTCGGCACCCGGGAGATCAAGAAGCTCCCGGCCCTGCGCGGACGCACGGTCGTGAACCTGTTCTTCGAGGACTCCACGCGCACGCGCATCTCCTTCGAGGCCGCGGCCAAGCGCCTCTCGGCCGACGTCATCAACTTCGCCGCCAAGGGCTCCTCCGTCTCCAAGGGGGAATCGCTCAAGGACACCGTCCAGACGCTCGAGGCGATCGGCGCGGACGCCGTCGTCATCCGCCACTGGGCCTCCGGCGCGCCGGCCCGGCTCGCGGCGACCGACTGGATCTCCGCGTCCGTCGTGAACGCGGGCGACGGGACGCACGAGCACCCCACGCAGGCCCTGCTCGACGCGTTCACGCTGCGCCGGCACTGGGCCCGCGTCACCGGGGGGCCCTCGCTCGGCGGGGACCTGCGCGGCATGAGGGTCGTGATCGTCGGCGACGTCCTCCACTCGCGCGTGGCCCGGTCCAACCTCTGGCTCCTGCGCACGCTCGGCGCCGAGGTCGTGCTCGTGGCGCCGCCCACGCTGCTGCCCGTCGGCGCGGAAGCCTGGCCCTGCACCATCAGCTACGACCTCGACGCGGCCCTGGCCGCCGGACCGGACGCCGTCATGATGCTGCGCGTGCAGGGCGAGCGGATGAACGCGTCGTTCTTCCCGAGCACCCGTGAGTACTCCCGCCGCTGGGGTCTGGACGACGTCCGCGTCGCCGGGCTCGACGAGCGCGGCCACGCCGATACCGTCATCCTGCATCCGGGCCCGATGAACCGCGGCCTGGAGATCTCCTCCGCAGCCGCGGACTCTGCCCGTTCGACCGTCCTGCAGCAGGTCAGCAACGGCGTCGCCGTCCGCATGGCCGTGCTGTACCTGCTGCTCTCCGGCGAGAAGCGCGGATAAGCCACACCACCATGGAGAAGCCCGTGAACACCGACACCACGTCCGCCCCCGTCCACCTGGTCCGCGGCGCGGCCCCCTACGGCGGCGCCCCGAGCGACCTGCTGCTCGTCGACGGCGTGATCGCCGCCACCGGCCCCGCGGCCGCCGCCGACCCCCGCGCCGCCGGGGCCGCCGTCGTGGAAGCCGCGGGGCTCGTCGCCCTGCCCGGCCTCGTGGACCTGCACACCCACTTGCGCGAGCCCGGCCGCGAGGACGCCGAGACCGTCGAGACCGGCACGCGCGCCGCGGCCCTCGGCGGCTTCACGGCCGTCCACGCGATGGCCAACTCCCATCCCGTCGCGGACACCGCCGGCGTCGTCGAACAGGTCTGGAGCCTCGGCCGCCGCAGCGGCTGGGTCGACGTCCGCCCCGTCGGAGCCGTCACCGTGGGGCTGCAGGGCGAGCGCCTCGCCGAGCTCGGCGCCATGGCCGACTCCCGGGCCGGCGTCCGCGTCTTCTCCGACGACGGCATCTGCGTCCACGACCCCGTGCTGATGCGCCGCGCGCTCGAGTACGTGAAGGCGTTCGACGGCGTGATCGCCCAGCATGCGCAGGAGCCGCGGCTCACCGAGGGCGCCCAGATGAACGAGGGCGATGTCTCGGCGGTCCTCGGGCTGGCCGGCTGGCCCGCCGTCGCCGAGGAGAGCATCATCGCCCGCGACGTCCTCCTGGCCGACCACGTCGGCTCGCGGCTGCACGTCTGCCACGTCTCCACGGCGGGCTCCGTGGAGATCATCCGCTGGGCGAAGTCCCGCGGCATCGACGTCACCGCCGAGGTCACGCCCCACCACCTGCTGCTCACCGACGAGCTCGTGCGCAGCTACGACCCGGTCTACAAGGTCAACCCGCCGCTGCGGCGCGAGGCGGACGTCATGGCCCTGCGCGAGGCCCTCGCCGACGGCACGATCGACATCATCGGCACGGACCACGCCCCGCACCCCTCCGAGGCCAAGGAGTGCGAGTGGGCGCAGGCCGCCATGGGCATGACCGGCCTGGAGACCGCGCTGTCCGTCGTCCAGCACACGATGATCGAGACGGGCCTCATCGGCTGGGAGGACTTCGCCCGGATCACCTCGGCCACGCCGGCCCGGATCGGCCGCGTCGCCGGCCAGGGCCGTCCGATCGCCGCGGGCGAGCCGGCGCACCTGGTCCTCGTGGATCCCGCCGCCCGCTGGACGGTCGACCCCTCCACGATGGCCACCATGGGACGGAACTCGCCGTTCGCCGGCATGGAACTGCCGGGCTCCGTCCGCGCGACGTTCTTCCACGGCTGGCCGACCGTCCTCGACGGCGTGCTGGACACGCCACGCCCGGCGGGGGACGCCGCGTGAAGTACCTCCCCGCCATCGTCACGACCCTCGCGGTCTGCCTTGTGCTCGCGGGGCTGATCTGGGCCGGGTGGCGCCACCGCATCCGCCGTCAGCAGGACGTTGCCGCCCCCGCCGCGCCGCCGTGGCAGCTCTCCGCCCCCCTGGCCGCGGCCGAGGGGCAGTACGTGAGCACCACGACGGCCGGAGACTGGCTGGACCGCATCGCCGTGCACCAGCTGGGCTTCAAGGCCAACGGCGCACTGTCGATCCATCTCGAGGGCGTCCTCTACGCCCGGACGGGCGCCCCCGACGTCTTCATCCCCGCCGCCGACCTCGACTCCGTCCGCCGCGAGTCGGGCATGGCCGGCAAGTTCGTCGAGAAGGACGGACTCGTCGTCGTCGCGTGGCGCCTCGGCGGGCACGACGTCGACACGGGCTTCCGCCCGCGGCGCCCCGACGCGGCCGCGCCGCTCGTGGCCGCCGTCGAATCACTGATCTCCGGCACAGCAGCCGGCCCCGCAGAAAAGAAGGACACGAAGTGAGCGCACACCCCCTGACCGAACCCGCCGTCCTGGTGCTGGAGGACGGCCGCGTCTTCCGCGGCCGCGGATACGGCGCCACGGGCACCGCCCTGGGCGAGGCCGTCTTCGCGACCGGCATGACGGGCTACCAGGAGACCATCACCGATCCGTCCTACGCCCGCCAGCTCGTGGTGCAGACCGCCCCGCACATCGGCAACACGGGCGTGAACCGCGAGGACGCCGAATCCCGCCGGATCTGGGTCGCCGGCTACATCGTCCGCGACGCCGCCCGTCGACCGTCGAACTGGCGCTCCGAGCGCTCCCTCGACGACGAGCTCGCCGAGCAGGGCGTCGTCGGCATCCAGGGCGTCGACACGCGGGCCATCACACGCCACCTGCGCGAGCGCGGGGCCATGAAGGCCGGGATCTTCTCCGGCGACGCCGCGGACCGCTCCGAGGCCGAGCTGCTGGCCCAGGTCGCCGGCCAGGCGCCCATGAAGGGGGCCCGGCTCGCCGAGGAGGTCAGCATCGACTCCGCCTACACGGTCGAGCCCGCCGACCACGGCTGGGAGGGGGAGCCCCGGTTCACGATCACCGCCCTCGACCTCGGCATCAAGGCCATGACCCCGCAGCGCTTCGCCGAGCGCGGCGTCCGCGTCCACGTCCTGCCCGCGTCCTCGACGTTCGAGGACGTCACGGCCACGGCCCCGGACGGCGTGTTCCTCTCCAACGGCCCCGGCGATCCGGCCACGGCCGACGCCCAGGTCGGCCTCCTGCGCCGCGTGCTCGATGAGCGGATCCCGTTCTTCGGCATCTGCTTCGGCAACCAGATCCTGGGCCGCGCGCTCGGCTTCGGCACCTACAAGCTGCGCTACGGCCACCGCGGCATCAACCAGCCCGTCTTGGACCGCACGACCGGCAAGGTCGAGATCACGAGCCAGAACCACGGCTTCGCCGTCGACGCCCCGCGCGACGGCGTCTCCACGGCCCCCGAGGCGCGCTTCGGCCGCGTCGAGGTCAGCCACGTGAGCCTGAACGACGACGTCGTCGAGGGCCTGCGCTGCCTGGACCTGCCGGCCTTCTCCGTCCAGTACCACCCGGAGGCGGCGGCGGGTCCGCACGATTCCGCCTACCTCTTTGACCGCTTCATCGACGTGATGGCCGCCGCCCAGGGCCCGGCCGACAGCAAGGAAGACAAGTAATGCCCAAGCGCTCCGACCTCAGCTCCGTCCTGGTCATCGGCTCCGGGCCGATCGTCATCGGCCAGGCCGCCGAGTTCGACTACTCCGGCACCCAGGCCCTCCGCGTGCTCAAGGAGGAGGGCGTGCGCGTCATCCTCGTGAACTCCAACCCGGCCACCATCATGACCGACCCGGAGTTCGCCGACGCGACCTACATCGAGCCCATCACCCCCGAGGTGGTCGAGAAGATCATCGCCAAGGAGCGCCCGGACGCCGTCCTGCCGACGCTCGGCGGGCAGACGGCCCTGAACACGGCGATCGCCCTGGACAAGAACGGCGTGCTCGAGAAGTACGGCGTGGAGCTCATCGGCGCGAACATCGCCGCGATCGAGCTCGGCGAGGACCGGGAGAAGTTCAAGGGCGTCGTCGAGCGCTGCGGTGCCGAATCGGCGCGCTCCGTGATCGTGCACACCATGGACGAGGCCTTCGCCGCGGTCGAGGAGCTCGGCTATCCCGTCGTCGTCCGGCCCTCCTTCACGATGGGCGGCCTCGGCTCCGGCCTCGCGTATGACGCCGTGGACCTGCGCCGCATCGCCGGCGCCGGCCTGCAGTACTCGCCGACCTCCGAGGTGCTCCTGGAGGAGTCCATCCTCGGCTGGAAGGAGTACGAGCTGGAGATGATGCGCGACAAGAACGACAACGTCGTGGTCGTCTGCTCCATCGAGAACTTCGACCCCGTCGGCGTGCACACGGGCGACTCGATCACCGTGGCCCCGGCGATGACCCTGACCGATCGCGAGTACCAGAGGCTGCGCGACATCTCGATCGCCGTCATCCGCGAGGTCGGCGTCGACACGGGCGGCTGCAACATCCAGTTCGCGATCGAGCCGGACACCGGCCGCGTCGTCGTCATCGAGATGAACCCCCGCGTCTCCCGGTCCTCCGCGCTCGCCTCGAAGGCCACGGGCTTCGCGATCGCGAAGATCGCCACCAAGCTGGCCCTCGGCTACACCCTGGACGAGATCCCGAACGACATCACCCTGAAGACCCCGGCGAGCTTCGAACCGACCCTGGACTACGTCGTCGTCAAGGTGCCGCGTTTCGCGTTCGAGAAGTTCCCCGCGGCCGACCCGACCCTGACGACCACCATGAAGTCGGTCGGCGAGGCCATGGCGATCGGCCGCAACTTCACGGAGGCCCTGCAAAAGGCCCTGCGCTCGCTCGAGCAGAAGGGCTCGGAACTGCGCTTCGACATCCCCGACGCGGCCGACGTCCCGGGCCTCGTGGAGGCGGCCCGGCGGCCGACCACCGACCGCCTGGCCCAGGTCCAGCAGGCGCTGCTCGGCGGCGCGGGCCTGGAGGAGCTCTACGAGGCCACGGGGATCGACCCCTGGTTCCTCGACCAGCTCGCGCTGATCAACGAGACCGCCGCGACCGTCCGCGACGCGGGCGCGCTCACGGAGGACGTCCTGCGCCTCGCCAAGCGCCACGGCTTCTCCGACGCGCAGATCGGGCAGATCACGCACACCCCGGAGGCCGTCGTGCGCGGCGTCCGCCACGCGCTCGGCATCCGCCCCGTCTACAAGACCGTCGACACGTGCGCCGCCGAGTTCGAGGCCTTCACCCCGTACCACTACTCCTCCTACGACGAGGAGACCGAGGTGGGCCGCCACGAGAAGCCGTCGGTCATCATCCTGGGCTCGGGGCCGAACCGGATCGGCCAGGGCATCGAGTTCGACTACTCGTGCGTCCACGCCACGATGGCGCTGCGCGACGCCGGCTACGAGACGGTCATGGTCAACTGCAACCCCGAGACCGTCTCGACGGACTACGACGTCTCCACGCGCCTGTACTTCGAGCCGCTGACCCTCGAGGACGTCCTCGAGGTCATCGCCGCCGAAGAGGCGACGGGCGGCGTCCTCGGCGTGTTCGTCCAGCTCGGCGGCCAGACCCCGCTCAAGCTCGCCCAGGCCCTCGCCGACGCGGGCGTGCCGATCCTCGGCACCTCTCCGGAGGCGATCGACCTGGCCGAGCACCGCGGGGCGTTCTCCCGCGTGCTCGACGGCGCCGGGCTGACCTCGCCGAAGAACGGCACGGCCGTGTCCTTCGAGGAGGCCAAGCGGATCGCGGACGAGATCGGCTACCCGGTCCTGGTCCGGCCGTCCTACGTCCTGGGCGGGCGCGGCATGGAGATCGTCTACGACGAGGCGAACCTCTCCCGCTACATCGCCAACGCCACCGAGATCACCGAGGACCACCCGGTGCTCGTGGACCGCTTCCTCGAGGACGCGATCGAGATCGACGTCGACGCCCTCTACGACGGCACCCAGCTCTACATCGGCGGGATCATGGAGCACATCGAGGAGGCCGGCATCCACTCCGGCGACTCGGCCTGCGTGCTGCCCCCGATCACGCTCGGCGCGGACGTCGTCGAGCGCGTCCGCGTCGCAACCGGCGCGATCGCCGCCGGCGTCGGCGTCCGCGGCCTGATCAACATCCAGTTCGCGCTCGCCTCCGACGTCCTCTACGTCATCGAGGCCAACCCGCGCGCCTCGCGCACCGTCCCGTTCGTCTCCAAGGCCACGGGCGTCCAGCTCGCCAAGGCCGCCGCGCTCATCGGCACGGGCACGACGATCGCGCAGATGCGCGCGCCGGGCGGGCTCCTGCCGGCGACGGGCGACGGCTCCCTGCTGTCGGCCGACGCCCCGGTCTCGGTCAAGGAGGCCGTCCTGCCTTTCGCGCGCTTCCGGACGCCGGAGGGCCGCGTCGTGGATTCGCTGCTCGGCCCGGAGATGCGCTCCACGGGCGAGGTCATGGGCATCGACAAGCACTTCGACACGGCGTTCGCCAAGAGCCAGGCGGCCGCGAGCAACCCGCTGCCGACGTCGGGCCGGGTGTTCGTCTCGGTGGCCAACCGGGACAAGCGCTCGATCGTGCTCCCGGTCAAGCACCTCGCCGACCTCGGCTTCGAGATCGTTTCGACGGGAGGCACCGCGGAGGTCCTGCGCCGCAACGGGATCCCCGCGACGGTGGTCCGCAAGGTGCGCGAGGGCAGCGCCGCGGGCGAGGACAACATCGTGGACCTGATCACGGAGGGCCGGATCGACATGATCCTGAACACGCCCTCGGGCGGCGATGCCCGCGGCGACGGCTACGAGATCCGCGCGGCGGCGACCTCGGTCGGCACCCCGGTGATCACCACGGTCGCCGAGTTCGGCGCCGCGATCCAGGCGATCGAGGCCATGCGGCAGTTCGAGTGGAACGTCGCGAGCCTGCAGGAACACGCCGCCCGGCTGAAGGCCTCGGCCGGTGTCTGACGCGGACGCCGCAGTGGGGACGGCCGCGGGGCAGTACGACGCCGGGGCCTCCTTCGGCGCGCGCCTCGCCGCCGCGATCGCCCGCCACGGCCGGCTCTGCGTCGGCATCGACCCCCACCCGTCGCTCTTGTCCGCGTGGGGACTCGGCGACGACGTCGACGGCCTGCGGGCCTTCTCGCTCGGCACGGTCGAGGCGCTGGCCGGGCGACTGCCGGCCGTGAAGCCGCAAGTCGCCCTCTACGAGCGGCACGGTTCGGCGGGGATGGCGGTCCTCGAGGAGACCCTCGCGGCGTGCCGCGAGGCCGGGCTCCTGAGCATCGCCGACGCGAAGCGCGGGGACATCGGATCCACGATGGCCGCCTACGCGGATGCCTGGCTGCGGGACGGCTCCCGGCTTGCGGCCGACGCCGTGACGCTGAGCCCGTACCTCGGCTTCGAGTCGCTGCGCCCCGCGCTGGACCTCGCCCGGGCGAGCGGTCGCGGCGTGTTCGTCCTGGGGCTCACGTCCAATCCCGAGGGCGCGCAGGTCCAGCACGCCGGGGGAGCGGACTCCGTGGCCAAGCGCATCGTCGAGGCGGCGGCGGCCGAGAACGCCGGGGCGGTGCCGTTCGGCTCGACCGGCCTCGTCGTCGGCGCGACGACGGCCACCGCGGCCGCCGGGCTCGGCATCGACCTCGCGGCCTCCTCCGCCCCGCTCCTCGCCCCCGGGCTCGGCGCCCAGGGCGCGACGGGGGCCGACCTCAAGGCGGCGTTCGCGGACTGCTTCGGCCAGCTCCTGGCCACGAGCAGCCGCGGCGTGCTCGCGGCCGGCCCGGACGCGGGCGCCCTCCTGGAACGGGCGCTGCGCACGCGGGACGAACTGGGCTGAACGGGGCGCGCCGCCCATTGCGCCAACCCCGGCGGTTCGCTAAGTTCGAGGTCAGCCGTATGTTCTGGATCGTTGGGGATTCCACGTCAACAGGGGGCGCACGCTATGGTACTGAAGTCACTGTCGGACGAGGACCGCGCCCGGGCCCGGGCCAAGGCCCTCGCGTCGAGGACCCGCCGGGCCGAGGTCAAGTCGGCGTTCGGCGCCGGGCGCCTGGGCATCGAGGAGGTGCTCGGGCTGGGCGCCGCCGAGGAGGCCGTCGGGCGGCTCCGGGTCGCCGACCTGCTGGAGGCCGTCCCGGGCGTCGGCCGGATCCGTGCCGCGGCGCTCATGGAGCGCCTCGGCATCTCCCCGAACCGGCGTCTGCGCGGCCTGGGCCGCAAGCAGCAGGACGCCCTGCGGAGGCACTTCGCGGCGCCACGGGGCAGCGAGAAGGGCTGAGCCGGTCCCGGAGCGTCCGGCCGGAAACGAACAAAGGACACCATGACCGCATCTGCAACGCCCAGCGTGACCGTGCTCGCAGGACCGACCGCCGTCGGCAAGGGGACGGTCTCGACCTACATCCGGGACAACTATCCCGAGGTCTGGCTGTCCGTCTCGGCGACGACGCGCGATCCACGACCGGGGGAGCGCGACGGAACCCACTACTTCTTCGTCGGCCCCGACGAATTCTCCCGGCTCGTCGACGAGGGCCAGATGCTCGAGTGGGCTGTCGTCCACGGGCGCAACAGCTACGGCACGATCCGCTCCAAGGTCGAGGAGGCCGTGGCCGCCGGGCGGCACGTCCTGTTGGAGATCGACCTGCAGGGCGCGCGGCAGGTCAAGGCGTCGCTTCCGGAGGCGAAGTTCGTCTTCCTGGCGCCCCCGAGCTGGGACGAGCTGGTCCGCCGGCTCATCGGCCGCGGCACGGAAACACCCGAGGAACAACAGCGGCGCCTGGATACCGCTAAACTGGAACTTGCCGCCGAACCGGAATTCGATGTCACGATCGTGAACGACGACGTCCGGCGTGCGGCCGACGAGCTGGTTTCCCACATGGGCCTGGCCCCGCACACGCGGTAGCCGGCTGCCGGCACCGACGCACAACACACAGAATTTGGAGGCTTCGTGTCCACGAACCTTGAGGGCATCATCAATCCGCCGATCGACGAGCTGCTGACCACCACCGACTCCAAGTACGCACTGGTCATCAACTCGGCCAAGCGCGCGCGCCAGATCAACGCCTACTACTCGCAGCTGCACGAGGGGCTCTTCGAGTACGTGGGCCCGCTCGTGGATACCAAGCTCAACGAGAAGCCGCTGTCGATCGCGCTGCGCGAGATCAACGACGGCCTCCTGAAGGTCACCCCGGTGGCCGCCGAAGAGCCCGCCGAGTAGCAGCGGGACCGTGGCCGTGCAGCAGCGGATCGTCCTTGGAGTGTCCGGCGGGATCGCCGCCTACAAGGCCGCGTCGCTGCTGCGGCTGCTTAAGGAGGCCGGCCACCACGTCGACGTCGTCCCGACCGCGAACGCGCTGCGCTTCGTCGGCCGGCCGACGTGGGAGGCGCTCTCCGGCCGCCCGGTGACCGAGGACGTCTTCGACGCCGTCGACACGGTCAACCACGTCCGGCTCGGGCAGGAGGCCGACCTCGTCGTCGTCGCCCCCGCCACCGCCGACCTGCTGGCCAAGGCCGCGGCGGGGATCGCCGATTCCCTCCTGGCCAACACCCTCCTCGCCTCCCGCGCCCCGGTGGTCATGGCCCCGGCCATGCACACGGAGATGTGGGAGCACCCCGCCACCCGGGCCAATGTCGCCACGCTGCGCGCCCGCGGCGTCACGGTCATCGAGCCCGCCTCCGGCCGGCTGACGGGCCGGGACTCCGGGCCCGGCCGGCTGCCCGAACCGCAAGAGCTCTTCGACTCCGTCCAGGCGCTCCTCAATGGGCCCGGGACCACCCCGGCACCCGGCGGGCCGGCCCCCGACGCGACCGGCGCCCGTCCCCTGGAGGGCCGCACCGTCGTCGTCAGCGCCGGCGGCACCCGCGAGCCGCTCGATCCCGTCCGCTATCTCGGCAACCGCTCGAGCGGCAAGCAGGGGATCGCCGTCGCCCGTGCCGCGCTCGCGGCTGGGGCGGCCGTGCGGCTCGTCGCCGCCCATCTGGAGGCCCCCGTGCCCGAGGGCGTCGAACTCAGCCACGGACGCACGGCGGTCGAGCTGCGGGAAGCGGTCCGCGCGGCCTGTGAGGGGGCGGACGTCCTCGTCATGACGGCCGCCGTCGCGGACTTCCGGCCGGCCGAGTACGCCGCGGCCAAGATCAAGAAGAAGGACGACGGCGGGGCCCCCGTCATCGAGCTCGTGCGCAACCCGGACATCCTCGCGGGGCTCGTCGCGGACCGGGCGGCCGGCGCCTCCGGGCTCCCGGGGCTGATCGTGGGCTTTGCCGCGGAGACGGGCGACGCCGAGGGCTCCGTCCTGGACCACGCCCGGGCCAAGCTGCTCCGCAAGGGCTGCGAGCTGCTCGCGGTCAACGAGGTCGGCGAGGAGCTGGCCTTCGGCCAGGACGTCAACACCGTGACCGTGCTGGCCGCGGACGGATCCGCGCCGCGGCGACTGGAGGGCACGAAGGACCAGGTCGGGGAGGGGCTCGTCGCCGTCATCGCGGAGCGGCTGAACCGGTAGAGTGGTCGGGTGACTTCTGCTAACCCCGCCCTGCGCCTGTTCAGCTCCGAGTCGGTCACCGAGGGCCACCCGGACAAGATCTGCGACCAGATCAGCGACGCGATCCTCGACGCGATGCTCGCCCAGGACCCGGATTCCCGGGTCGCCGTCGAGACCCTGACCACCACGGGCCTCGTCCACGTCGCCGGCGAAGTCACGACCAACGGCTACGTCGAGATCCCGCAGCTCGTGCGGCAGACCATCCTCGACATCGGCTACGACTCCTCCGCGAACGGCTTCGACGGCGCCCGCTGCGGCGTCTCCGTCTCGATCGGGCAGCAGTCGCAGGAGATCGCCGACGGCGTGTTCAACTCCTTCGAGGCGCGCGAGGGCCTGCAGAAGGACCCCCGCGACCTGCAGGGCGCCGGGGACCAGGGCATCATGTTCGGCTACGCCTCGGATGAGACCGACGTGCTCATGCCCACCCCGATCTTCCTGGCCCACCGGCTCTCCGAAAGGCTCACGGAGGTCCGCAAGAACGGCTCCCAGCCGCTCCTGCGCCCGGACGGCAAGACGCAGGTCACGATCGGCTACGACGGCGACACGCCGGTCTCGGTCGAGACCGTCGTGGTTTCCTCCCAGCACGCGAGCGAGCTCCTGCTGCCGCAGCTGCGCGAGGAGCTGCGCGACCTCGTCGTCAACCCCGTCCTCGCGGACGCCGGTCTGGACACCTCCAACACCCGCGTCATCCTGAACCCGTCGGGGCCCTTCATCATCGGCGGCCCCGTGGGCGATGCCGGCCTGACGGGGCGGAAGATCATCGTGGACACCTACGGCGGCTTCGCCCGCCACGGGGGAGGCGCGTTCTCCGGCAAGGACCCCTCGAAGGTGGACCGCTCGGCGGCCTACGCCATGCGCTGGATCGCCAAGAACGTCGTCGCCGCCGGGCTCGCCCGCCGCGTCGAGATCCAGGTCGCCTACGCGATCGGCGTCGCGCGGCCCGTGGGGCTGTACGTCGAGACGTTCGGCACCGAGACCGTCGACCCGGCCCGCATCGCCGAGGCCGTCAACGAGGTCTTCGACCTGCGGCCGCTGGGCATCATCGAGGACCTGGACCTCAAGCGGCCGGTCTACCAGCGCACGGCCGCGCACGGCCACTTCGGCCGCGAGGACGCGGACTTCACGTGGGAGCAGACCGACCGCGTCGAGGCCCTGCGCTCCTGGTTCAACGCCTAGCCGCAACGCCGTGGATGCCAGCCAGCCCTCGCTGCTGACGGGCTTCGACACGACGCGGCCGATCGCCCGCCCCGCCGCGGCCCGGGAGCTTCCCGTCGCGCGCGTCCTGCTGGAGACCCAGGTCCCGCATCTGGACCGCTACTTCGACTACCTGGTCCCGGCCGAGCTGGCCGACGAGGCGCAGCCGGGCGTGCGGATCAAGGCCCGCTTCGGCGGCCAGGAGCTGCCCGGCTTCATCGTCGAGCGGCGCGCGGAGTCCGACGCGGGCGTGAAGCTGCAGCCGCTCGGACGCGTCGTGTCCCCGGAACGCGTCCTGGAGCCGGGCGTGCTCGCGCTGTGCGAGGCGGTGGCCGCGCGCTACGCGGGAAGCGTGTCCGACGTCGTCCGCAGCGCCGTGCCGCCCCGCATGGCCCGCGTCGAGAAGGAGGACACCGCGCCGGCCCCGCCGGAACGGACCACCGCGGAAGGCGACGCGCCGGACGGGACCGCCCGGGACGGGTCCGGGCCGGGCCCCTGGGACGCGTACGACGGCGGGGCCGCCTTCCTCTCCGCCCTCGCCTCGGGCGGCTCGCCCCGTGCGGTCGCGACCGTCGCGCCCAACACGGGCGGCTGGCCCCTGTTGCTGGCCACCGCCGTTGCCGCGTGCCTCGCCTCCGGGCGCACCGCCGTCGTCGTCGTCCCCGATGCCCGGGACCTCGCCCGGCTGGACCCGGTCCTCACGGACCTCGTGGGCCCGGACGTGCACGTGAGGCTGACCGCGGACGACGGCGCCACGCCGCGCTACCGCTCCTTCCTGCGCGCGGCGCGGGGCCAGGTCCGCGTCGTCGTCGGCACCCGCTCGGCGGCCTTCGCGCCCCTGCCGGACCTCGGCCTCGTGGTCTTGTGGGAGGACCACGACGCGAGCCACGCCGAGCCGCGCGCCCCCTATCACCATGCCCGCGAGACGCTCCTGCTGCGGGCCGGGCAAAGTGGATGCGCGCTGCTCATCGCCTCCCACGGGCGCAGCGCGGAGGCCCAGCGGCTTGTGCTCACGGGCTGGGCCGGCGACATCTCCCTCCCGCGCCCGGCGCTGCGCCGCGCCGCGCCCCGCGTCGTCGCGAGCTCGGACAGCTACGAGCAGGAACGCGACCCCCTGCTCCATGCGGCCCGGCTGCCGCAGGCGGCGTGGAAGGCGGCGGCCGCGGCGCTCGAGCGGGGCCCCGTCCTCGTCCAGGTCGCCCGCACGGGATTCGTTCCCACCCTGCGCTGCCAGCACTGCCGAACCGCCGCGCGCTGCGGCCACTGCTCCGGCCCCCTCGCCATGGCCGGCTCCGGAGCCGCCCCGGGCTGCCGGTGGTGCGGCCGGCAGGCCCTGGACTGGCGGTGCGCCGAGTGCGGCTCGCCGCGGCTGCGTGCGGGCAGCGTCGGCGCCGATCGGACGGCCGAGGAGCTCGGCCGGGCGTTCCCCCGCGTGCCGGTGGTCTCCTCCACGGGGGCGAAGCCGCGCGCGGAGGTGGACGGCCGGCCCGCGCTCGTCGTCTCGACCCCAGGCGTCGAACCCGTCTGCGCGGACGGCTACGCCGCGGTGCTGCTGCTGGACGGCGACCGGATGCTCTCCCGGGACGGGCTGCGCACTCCCGAGGACGTGCTGCAGCGGTGGCTCGCGGCTGCCTCGCTCGCCCGCGCGGGAACGGACGGGGGAACAGTCGTCGTCGCGAGCGCGGGGGAGTCGGATCCGTTGCGGGCGCTCGTGCGCTGGGATCCCGCGGGATTCGCCGCCCGCGAGCTCGAGGAGCGCCGCGGGCTCGGCCTGCCCCCGGCGGTGCGCTCCGCCGTCGTCACCGGCCCCGCGGCCGCGGCCGACGCGTTCATCGACGGGCTCGCGTTGCCGGCCGGCGCCCGCACGGCGGGACCGGTGCTGCAGGACGAGGGCCGGCACCAGTGGATCGTGTTCTTCTCCTACGCCGACGGGGCCGCGGTCACGGCGGCCCTGAGGGAGCGGCGCGCGGTGGCCTCGGCCCAGCGCGCCCCCGTCGTCACCGTCCGGGTCGACCCGGAAGAGGCGCTGTAGCGGCGAGGAAGCCGTCCACGGCGGCGGCGGCCGCGGCGGCCGTCTCGTAGTGGACCAGGTGGCCGACGCCGGGCAGGACCGTCAGGCGCGCCTCCGGGAAGCGCGCGGCGAGCGCCTCCTGCCCCGCGACGGAGCCGAGCTCGTCGAGCGCGCCGGCCACGAGCAGGACGGGGACGCCGATCGCCGCGGCATACTGCCCCACCGTGCCGGAGATGGAGGCCTCGAAGGCCTCGCGCAGCGTCGCCCGGTCGCTGAACCGGCCGAAGTAGCGGCGGTGCTGGTCCTTGACGTAGGCGCGGACGCCGGGATCGGAGGACTTCGTCATCGCGCGGCTCATCAGGTCGGTGACGGCGCGCGAGCGCAGCAGGGCGTCGCCCGGCCCGGCGGGCAGTACGGCGCCGGCGGCGTAGAAGAGCGAGGCTCCGCGGGACATCAGGGCGTTGCCGCCCTCGAGCGCCGGTTCGCAGATCGGGTTGAGCAGGACAAGCCGGGAGAACGCCCCCGGGTGCGTCGCGAGGAGGGCGGAGGCGACGAGCGAGCCGAAGGAGTGGCCCAGCAGCACCGCGTCCCCGGGGACGCCGAGCTCGACGCGCAGGGCGTCGACGGCGCGCGCGTAGCCCGCGACGTCGTGGGCCGTCCCGACGAGGGGGGAGGAGGCGCCGAAGCCGGGCAGGTCCGGGACGACGATCGTGTACCCGGGCAGCGCGTCCACGATCCGCTGCAGGCCGTGGTGGTCGCCGCGGAAGCCGTGGACCGCGAGGATCGTCCCGCGGGAGGGCCCGGCCGCCGGGTAGGTCCAGCACTTGACCCGGGCGCCCAGGACGTCGTGGCTCGTGGTCAGGGCCGTGCGCGGGGAATCCATGGCTCCACTGTATCGGCGGCGGCGCCTGCTCCGGGTGCCGTGCCCGCCGCTCCGTCGCGGCGCGTGGCCTCCCCGACGGGTCAGGCCCGCATTCCCGCGCCGTCCCGCGAGTCGAGGAGGTCCAGGAGCGCTGCCGCGGCGGCCTCGTCGAGGACCAGGTCCGTCACGAGGCCCATCTCCAGTGCGGCCGCCAGGGCGGGGACCTTCGACCGCCCGGCAACGGCGCAGACCCGGCGCGGGACGCGGCGCAGGACCTCGAGCGAGGGACCCGTGGAGCGCCGGTTCAGCCCCACCGCATCCGTCGATCCGTCGGAGGTGAAGAACGTCGTGGCCACGTCGCCGACGACGCCGCGGTCCCGGATCTCCGCCAGGTCCTCCGCCGTCAGGTATCCGCCCCGGTAGACGTGGCTGGGGACGTCCGCGTCCACGGTGCCCAGGCCGAAGACGACGAGCCCCATGTGTCCCTGCAGGTCAAGGACGCGGCGGACCGAGCGTTCACGCCACATCATGTCCCGCGTGCGCGCGTCGTCGAAGAACGTCGGCACGGGAAACTGCTCGATGCGCGCTCCGAAGGCCGCGCCGAAGCGCTGCAGGATGTCGGAGGCGTAGGCGATCCCGGAGGACTGCACATTCCCCGAGCCATTGAGCTGGACGACGACGGTGCCGCGCGTCGGGAGCGGCTTGAGGTGGCGGCTGATCGCGCTGACCGTCGCGCCCCAGGCGACGCCGACGATCATGTCGGAGCCGACGAGGTTCGCCAGCACCTCGGAGGCCTGCACGGCGACGCGTTCGAGCACCTGTGCCTCGCCCAGTTCCCGGTCCGTGGGGACCGCGTGGACGGAGATCCCGTAGCGGTCCGCGATGCGGCCTTCCAGCTCGGGTACCGGTGACCCCGTCTTGTTGATCACGAAGCTCACGACGCCGGTCTGGCGGGCGCGCGCGATCAGGCGCGAGACCGTGGACCGGGAGACCCGCAGCTCGCGGGCGATCGCGTCCATGGTGAGGTCCTGCAGGTAGTACAACTGCGCCGAGCGCAGCACCTGCGCGTCCCGTACCGGGTCGGCGTCCTCTGGGCGGCCCTGGTGGATCCGCTCATTTCCGAGCCGTTTCACGGCCATCCGATCCCCTCCTCCCGTGCTCCGCCCGCGAATTCTGCACGTTTGTGCACAGGCGTTGACGCAACATCCCAGCGCCTTCAAGACTACTGGTACGGGCCGTCTTTCGGCCCGCCGAAGCCAGCTACCGACTCCCGCCCGTGAGGATTCCCCGTGCCCCAGAGCCTTCCACCCCGCGCCCACGTCCAGGCCTTCAAGGACCGGCCCCGCGCCGAGGTCCTCGTCGTCGGAGGAGGTATCAACGGCGTCGCCACGTTCCGCGACCTCGCCTTGCAGGGAGTCGACGTCGCCCTCGTGGAACGAGGCGACTACTGCCAAGGGGCCTCGGGGGCGTCGTCGCACATGATCCACGGCGGCATCAGGTACCTCGAGAACGGCGAGTTCCGGCTCGTCAAGGAGTCGGTGGCCGAGCGCAACGGGCTCCTCGCCATCGCACCGCACCACGTCAAGCCCCTGCGGACCACGATCCCCGTGTTCTCGACGTTCTCGGGCATCCTGGGGGCGCCCCTGCGCTTCCTGCGGCACCGTAACGGGCGCCCCACCGAACGCGGCGCCGTGTTGATCAAGGCCGGGCTCGTGATGTACGACTGCTTCGCGGGGCTCCGCGCCGGCCGCAGGACGCCCTGGCACTCCTTCCACGGGCGCCGGAAGTCGCTCGCGGCGCTGCCTCGGCTCCGTCCGGACGTGAAGTACACCGCCACTTACTTCGACGCCTCCGTGCACAACCCGGAACGGCTCACGCTCGACGTGCTGCAGTCCGGGCTCGAGGCCCATCCGGCGGCACGGGCCTCCAACTACCTCGGCCTCGTGCGCCACGACGCCGACGGCGCGGTGCTGCGCGACGAGCTGACGGGCGAGGAGTTCCGGTTCCAGGCCGACGTCGTCGTGAACGCGACGGGAGCGTGGGCCGATCTCACCAACGACTCGGTCGGCCGGCCGTCGGCGTTCATGGGCGGAACCAAGGGGAGCCACATCGTCCTGGACCATCCGGAGCTCCTGCGGGCCACGGGCGGGCGGGAGATCTTCTTCGAGCACCGGGACGGGCGGATCGTGCTGATCTACCCGATCGGCGACCGGGTGCTCGTCGGCACCACGGACATCGAGGCGGACATGACCGAGGACCCCGTCTGCACCGACGACGAGACCAGGTACTTCTTCGAGCTGATCCGCCACGTGTTCCCGGACATCGCCGTCGGCCGCGACGACATCGTCTACACCTTCTCCGGCGTCCGGCCGCTGCCCCGGCACGCCGACACGCAGCCGGGCTTCGTGTCCCGGGATTACCGGATCGAGCGCACGCTCCTGGCGGGCGGGACCCCGATGCTCACCCTCGTCGGGGGGAAGTGGACGACGTTCCGGGCCCTGGCCGAGCACCTGGCCCGCGACGTCCTGGCCGAGAGCGGACGGACGCGGACGGTCCAGACCCAGGACCTCGCGATCGGCGGAGGCCGCGACTACCCCCTCGATCCGGCCGCGCTCGAGGACTGGTTCACCCGGCGGGTCGGCCGTGCGGACCGGCGGCGGCTCGAAGTCCTGTTGGAACGCTACGGAACGGGGGCCGACCGCGTCCTCGAGCACTGCGGAGCGGGGGACCGTCCGCTCCGTGCCTGCGACGAGCTCACAGTGGGGGAGCTGGGGTACCTGGCCCGGCACGAGCAGGCGGCACGGCTCGTCGACGTCTTCATCCGGCGTACGTCGCTCGCCTTCCGCGGCCTCGTCACGAACGCCCTGCTCGAGGAAGCGGCCACCGTCCTGGCGCGGCACCACGGGTGGGACGAGGCGGAGACCGCCGCGGAGGTCGAGCACGCCCGGGACGTCCTGCGGCGACGCCACGGCGTCCGGCTCTCCGACGAGGCGACACCGGCCCGGGCCACGGCTTCGGGACGCGACCCGCTGCCTGCCTAGCCCGCGCCGGGAACCGGTGCCCGGCCCCGCGCCAGGCGACCGGCCCGGCCGGCCACCCCGCCCCTTCGTGGCCGGGATAGCCTTGAGTCCCCGGCCTTCGTCCGCCCGACAGCGTCCTGGTCGCGGCCCGCCCGTTCCCTGCCTGCACATCGACGTGAAACACGAGGTGAAACACATGAGTGAGAAGTACGTGATCGCTCTCGATCAAGGAACCACCAGCACGCGCGCCATCGTCTTCGACCACGAAGGCCGGATCACCTCCACCGGGCAGCTCGAGCACGAGCAGGTCTTTCCCCAGGCCGGGTGGGTGGAACACGATCCCCTTCAGATCTGGCGGAACACGCGCGAGGTCGTCGGGAGCGCCCTGTCCAAGGCGAACCTGACGCGCCACGACATCGCCGCGGTCGGCATCACCAACCAACGCGAGACGACGGTCGTGTGGAACAAGTCGACGGGCCGGCCCGTCTACAACGCCATCGTCTGGCAGGACACCAGGACGCAGCCCATCGTCGACGAGCTCGCTGCCGACGGCGGCATCGACCGCTACGAACCCCGGGTCGGGCTCCCGCTGGCCACCTATTTCTCGGGAACCAAGATCAAGTGGATCCTGGACAACGTCGAGGGAGCGCGGGAGCAGGCGGAGCGGGGCGAGCTGCTCTTCGGCAACACCGATGCGTGGTTGACCTGGAACCTGACCGGGGGTCCCGACGGCGGCGTGCACGTGACCGACGTGACGAACGCGTCCCGCACGCTGTTCATGGACCTGGAGACGCTCGACTGGGACGAGTCGATCCTGGCCGACTTCGGCGTTCCCCGCTCCATGATGCCGGCGATCAGGTCCTCCTCCGAGGTGTACGGAGAGGTCCACGGCTCCCAGCTCCTGCGGGAGGTCCCCGTCGCGGGCATCCTGGGGGACCAGCAGGCCGCGACCTTCGGACAGGCCGCCTTCGGGCGGGGAGCCGCCAAGAACACCTACGGCACCGGATGCTTCCTCATCTTCAACACGGGCGACGAGATCGTCCGCAGCGGGAACGGGCTGTTGAGCACCGTCGCCTACAAGCTCGGCGACGGGCGACCCGTCTACGCCCTCGAGGGCTCGATCGCGGTCACCGGCTCCCTGATCCAGTGGCTGCGCGACAACCTCGGCCTGGTCTCCTCGGCCGCCGAGGCCCAGGAGCTGGCCTCCTCCGTCGAGGACAACGGCGGCGTCTACATCGTCCCCGCGTTCTCCGGGCTGTTCGCGCCCTACTGGCGGCCCGATGCCCGTGGGGCGATCGTCGGGCTCACCCGCTTCGCCAACAAGGGCCACATCGCGCGGGCGGCACTCGAGGCCACGGCCTTCCAGACCCGCGAGGTCCTCGACGCCGTCAACGCCGACACCGGGGTCCCGTTGACCGAGCTGAGGGTCGACGGCGGCATGGTCGCGAACGACGCGCTGATGCAGTTCCAGGCCGACCTGCTCGGAGTGCCCGTGGTCCGGCCGCGCGTCATCGAGACCACGGCCCTCGGCGCCGCCTACGCCGCGGGGCTCGCCGTCGGATTCTGGAAGGACCTGGGCGAGCTCGAGGGCTACTGGGCCGAGGACAAGAGGTGGGAACCCGTCATGGACCCGGCGGAGCGCGATCGACGCCTGCGGCTCTGGAAGAAGGCCGTGACCCGGACCTTCGACTGGATCGACGACGACGTCGTCTGAACGGCGGCGGCCGGCCACGCCCCGCCGTCGCACCGCGGGCGGAGCGGGCGGCCGGGGCGTCCCCGCGGCCCCGCTGGGGTACCATGGAGCCATGGAACGGACGTCCCTACGCCGCCTGCCGTACGAAGTGCGCTGACAGCACCGCACCCCGTACGGCAACCCCTTGCATGCAAGGGGTTTTTGTTTGCCCCGAGGGGCACACGGCGGGCACGGCCCGCGAGGCACCGACTGAACGAGGAAGACCACCAGTGAGCAGCGAGAACAGCACCACCATCCGGAACTCGGCGGACGAAGGCCGGAGCTACGACTTCGCCTCCATCGAGGCCACCTGGGCCCCGGTCTGGGAGCAGCTCAACGTCTTCGCGCCGGTCGACGACGGCACGCGGGAGCGACGCTACGTCCTGGACATGTTCCCCTACCCCTCGGGCGACCTGCACATGGGCCACGCCGAGGCCTTTGCCATGGGCGACGTCGTCGCCCGCTACTGGCGCCAGCGCGGCTACGACGTCCTGCACCCGATCGGCTGGGATTCCTTCGGCCTGCCCGCGGAGAATGCCGCGATCAAGCACGACGCCCATCCCGCCGAGTGGACGTACGCCAACATCGAGACCCAGGCCGCCTCGTTCAAGCGCTATGCGATCAGCGCCGACTGGTCCCGCCGGCTGCACACCTCGGACCCCGAGTACTACCGGTGGACCCAGTGGCTCTTCAAGCGCTTCCACGAGAAGGGCCTGGCCTACCGCAAGAACCACCCCGTCAACTGGTGCCCGAAGGACCAGACCGTCCTGGCCAACGAGCAGGTCGTCAACGGCGCCTGCGAACGCTGCGGAACCCCCGTGACCAAGAAGGCCCTGAACCAGTGGTACTTCAAGATCACCGACTACGCGGACCGCCTGCTGGAGGACATGGAGCAGCTCGCCGGCCACTGGCCGGAGCGCGTGCTCGCCATGCAGCGCAACTGGATCGGCCGCTCCGAGGGAGCGCACGTCGAGTTCGCGATCGAGGCCGCCGACGGCGCCGCGGAGCGCACGGTCACCGTCTTCACGACCCGGCCGGACACCCTGTACGGAGCCACGTTCTTCGTCGTGGCCGCGGACGCCGAACTGGCGGGGGAGATCGTCGCGCCGGAGCACCGCGCGGAGCTCGAGGCCTACCAGGAGCAGGTCAAGGCCCTGAGCGAGATCGAACGGCAGTCCACCGAGCGCGAGAAGACCGGCGTGTTCCTCGGCCGCTACGCCGTGAACCCGCTCAACGGCGAGAAGCTGCCCGTATGGGCCGCGGACTACGTGCTCGCCGACTACGGCACGGGGGCCATCATGGCCGTGCCCGCACACGACCAGCGCGACCTCGACTTCGCCCGCGCCTTCGACCTGCCCGTGCGGCTCGTCGTCGACACGGGCGAGGAGGACCCGGCCGTTTCGGGCACCGCGACGGGCGGCGACGGCACGCTCGTCAACTCGGGTCCGCTCGACGGCCTCGGCAAGGCGGAGGCCATCGCCCGGGCCATCGAGATCGTGGAATCCGCCGGAACCGGCCGCCACACGGTCAACTACCGGCTGCGCGACTGGCTCCTGTCCCGCCAGCGCTTCTGGGGCACCCCGATCCCGATCGTGCACTGCCCGGACTGCGGCGAGGTGCCCGTCCCGGACGAGCAGCTGCCCGTGACCCTGCCCTCCGACCTGCGCGGCGAGGCCCTCGCGCCGAAGGGGACGTCCCCGCTCGCGGCGGCGACCGAGTGGGTGAACACCGAGTGTCCGCGGTGCGGCGGGGCCGCGCAGCGCGACACCGACACCATGGACACGTTCGTCGACTCGTCCTGGTACTTCCTGCGCTTCGCCTCGCCCGACTACACGGAGGGCCCGTTCGACCTCGAGGCGGCCAAGGACTGGCTGCCCGTCGGCCAATACGTCGGCGGCGTCGAGCACGCCATCCTGCACCTGCTCTACTCGAGGTTCTTCACCAAGGTCCTGTTCGACCTCGGCCTGGTCGGCTTCACCGAGCCCTTCTCGGCCCTGCTGAACCAGGGCCAGGTGCTCAACGGCGGCAAGGCCATGAGCAAGTCGCTCGGGAACGGCGTGGACCTGGGCGAGCAGTTGGACCTCTTCGGCGTCGATGCCATCCGGCTGACGATGATCTTCGCCTCGCCGCCCGAGGACGACGTGGACTGGGCCGACGTGTCCCCGTCGGGCTCCGCGAAGTTCCTGGCCCGTGCCTGGCGCCTGGCCGGCGACGTCTCGAGCCCGGCCGGAACGCCGGCCGCGGGCGGTGACGCCGCATTGCGCCGCGCCACCCACCGCACGCTGCACGAGGCGGCCGAGCTGCTCGATTCGGGCAAGTTCAACGTCGTCGTCGCGAAGACCATGGAGCTCGTCAACGCGACCCGCAAGGCCATCGACGCCGGCCCCGGCGCGGCCGACCCGGCGGTGCGCGAGGCCGTCGAGGCCGTCTCGATCCTGCTCAGCCTGTTCGCCCCGTACACCGCGGAGGACATGTGGGCCCGGCTCGGCCACGAGCCCTCCGTCGCCAACGCCGGCTGGCCGGAGGTCGATCCGGCGCTGCTCGTGCAGGAGACGGTCGTCGCCGTCGTCCAGGTCCAGGGCAAGGTCCGCGACCGTCTCGAGGTCTCCCCGGGCATCGCGGAGGACGAGCTGCGCGAGCTGGCCCTGGCCTCTCCGGCCGTCCAACGCGTCCTCGACGGCCGCGGCCTGCGCACGGTGATCGTCCGCGCACCCAAGCTCGTCAACATCGTCCCGGCCTGACCCGGCACGGGCCGCTACCGTCCGCGGATCCCACAAGGCAGACTGGAGCCATGGACAGCAACGGCGATTCCGAGCGTCCGGTCCGGCGCACCCCCTCCGCGGGGTGGCTGGACCGGCTGCGCGGCCGTCCGGTCGCGTCCGCGCGCCCGCGGCGGGAACCCCCGGCGCACGTCGCCGTGGTGACGGACAGCGCCGCCGCGGTCCCGCCCGAGTGGGCCGCGGCGCATGCGGACCGGCTGCGGGTCGTTCCCATGCCCGTGATGATCGACGGACAGATCTACACGGAGGGACTCGACGACGTCGAGACCGAACTCGCGCTGGCCCTCGCCATGGGCAAGACCGTGCAGACCTCCCGTCCGGCCCCCGGGCTCTTCGCGCGCAGCTACCGGGAGCTCGCGGAGGCCGGCGCGACGCACATCGTCTCCATCCACATCTCCGGGCGGCTCTCCGGCACGGTCGACGCCGCGCGGCTGGCCGGCGCCGACGGCCCGGTTCCCGTCACGGTGATCGACACGCAGACCGTCGCGCTGGCCCAGGGCTTCGCCGTCATGGACGCCGTCGCCGCCGCCGAGGCGGGCGCGGGGCCGGAAGAGGTCGCTGGCGCGGCCGCGCACGCGGCCGACCACCTGATCTGCTTCGCCGTGCCGAGCCTGGAACAACTGCGGCGGGGCGGGCGCATCACGACGGCAGCCTCGATGATCGGAACGCTCCTGGCCGTCAAGCCGATCCTGGGCATCGCGGACGGGCAGGTCGTCGTCAAGGACAAGGTCCGCACCCTGCCCAAGGCGCTCGCCCGGCTCGTCGACCTGGCCCGATCGGCGGCCGCGGACCGGCACGACGGCGCCCGCATGGCCGTCCAGTACTTCGGCAACCGGGCCCAGGCCCTGGAACTCGTCCACGAGCTCGCCGGCAGCGCCCACGGCGACGTGTGGTGCGTCTCCCTGCCCGCCGTCCTCGCGGCGCACACGGGTGCGGGCGTGTTGGCCGTCGCGGTGGACGCTCCGAGCCGTCCCCGCACTCCGGAACACACGGGCCCCTCGCCGGCGGTCCAAGGCGACGAGACCACGGGCAGCGGCCCCTCCGAGCCGTCCGACACCGACCGCTCGTAGCAGCGGGCCCATCGAAGCTGCGGCCCGCCGGCGCGCCGCCCCATACACGGCCTCGGAGACCCGGCCTCCCCGGACGTTCGGCGGGGCGCGCCACGCGGTAGCTACCGTCCGTCCGCGGAGCCTTCCCCCTCCACAGCCTCGGGACGGTGGGCATCGTCCACAAGGGACACGGACGCCGGATCGGCGTGGCACGGCCCGCCCTACCGTGGGTCCATGGTGCGGCACCGGTGGGAAGTCAGGGAGCAATCGCAGTCGGCGCCGGCCCGCCTCGCGACGCGCGTACGGGCCCGGGTGGGACGCGGCGCCCTGTTATGCCTGCTCTTCGGCGCGCTCGCGTGGATCGCCGTGAGCCTTCTGTTCCATCCCCTGGCCGGCCCAGGGGGTCTGCTGGGCCGCGTCGAACTCGAGCCGAGCGCCGCCACCGAGGAAGGGCGCGACGGCGCGGCGGACACGGGATCCGGACCGAACCTCGACGCCGGGGCCGGGGCCGACACCGAACCCGATGCGGACGCCGGAGCCCGGGCCGCGGGATCCGGCGAATCCGCCGGGGCGGGCACGGCAACGTCCGCCGCACCCGCGAGCGGTGAGGCCGGCACCGTCGTCGTCCACGTCGCCGGTGAAGTCGAGGACCCCGGCGTCTACACGTTTCCGGCGGGCACCCGCGGCGCGACCGCCGTCGAGGCCGCCGGCGGCATGACGACCACGGCCGAACCCTCGGCCGTCAACCTCGCCGCGCCGTTGCAGGACGGCCAGCAACTGCTCATCCCCGCGCAGGGGACCGCCCCGGCCCGTGCGGCGCCTGCAGCCCCGGGCGCCGCGCCTCCCGCCGGCGGCGGAGGCCCCGTCGACGTCAACCGGGCATCCTCCGCGGAACTGGAGACGCTTCCCGGCATCGGCCCGGCACTGGCGGGACGCATCATCGAGTTCCGGGAACGCAACGGCCCGTTCGCGTCGATCGCCGAGCTCGACGCCGTCTCCGGCATCGGCCCCGCCATGATGGGTCGCCTCGAGGGCCTGGTCGTGTTCGGATGAGCCGGGCACGGCTGGCGGCACGCCTGGGCCCGCTCGTGCGGGCCGATCCGGCCGAACCGGGAGTGCCCCGCACGGAGGTCCTCGACATCCGGGGGCTCTGGGCCGTGTGCGGAGCCTGGGCTGCCGCCGCCGGCCTGGTCCACGTGGAGCCGTTGATCGCGGCCGGGGCCGCCGTAGCGGCGGCGGCGGCAACGGCATGGCTCGCATGGTCGCTCCTGGGCAACCGTGGTCTGCTCGCGTGGGCCCACCACTGGTGGTCGCCGTTCGCGGCGGCCCTGGCCGGCGCGGCCCTCGTGTCCACGGCGGTAGCCGTCCACGGCGTGCAGACCAGTTCGCCGGGCCTCGACGCGCACCTGTCCGCCGGGGCGTCGCTGCGCTTCACGGCCGTCGCCACCGGGACGGCCTCCCTCCTGGCCTCCGCTCCCGGCCGCTTCGACGACGCAGACGCCGGCTCCTCCGAGGCCGGAGGCCAGTGGATGGTTCCCGCGACCCTCGAGCGGTACCGTTCCGGCGACGCGTGGCATCCCGCACGGAACGAGGTCATGCTGCTCCTCTCCAGGGACCAGTTCGGCGCGGCCGCCCCCAGGGCGGGCGCGCGCATCAGCGGGATCGGCCGCGCGGGCCCCGCACGGCCCGGTGACCGGCACGACTACTGGATCCGGGCCAGCGCGCCGGTCGATGTGGACGGCGCGGTCGCCAGCGGCCCCGTCGAGCACCTGCGGGGCCGCTTCAGCGGGCACGCGGCGGCCCTGCCCGGGGACGGGCCCGCCCTGCTGCCCGGGATGGTGATGGGGGAGCGCTCGGGCCAGGACGAGCAGCTGACGCAGGACATGAAGGACTCGGGGCTCGTGCACCTGACGGCCGTGTCCGGTGCGAACTGCGCGATGATCCTCGGGGCCGTGCTGTGGCTGGCCCGTGCCCTGCGGCTGGGACGGACCGGTGCTCTCGTCGGGGCCCTGGCCGCCCTGGCCGGCTTCGTCCTGCTCGTCCATCCCGAGCCGAGCGTCGTCCGGGCCGCCGTGATGGGCTCGATCGCCGCCGTGGCCGTGTACCTGGGGCGCGGACGCCAGGCCTTCGCCTCGCTCTGCGTCTGCATCGTGGCCCTCCTGGCCTGGAATCCCTGGTATGCGGGCCAACCGGCCTTCCAGCTCTCCGTCCTCGCGACGTCCGGGATCGTCGTCCTCGGCCGTCCGCTCGCGCTGATCATGACCCGCTTCCTTCCGCGCTGGCTCGCCGAGGGCATCGCGATCAGCCTCGCCGCCCAGGTGTTCTGCCTTCCCGTCCTCGTTGGGCTCAGCGGGGAGGTCTCCGTCTACGCCGTCCTGGCCAACGTGGCCGCCGCGCCGCTCGTTCCCGTCGTCACCGTGGTCGGCACGGCCGGGCTCCTGCTGGCCGCGCTGCCGCCCTGGGCCACGTGGCCGATGATCTGGTGCGCCGGGCTTCCCGCGGCCGCCGTGGGCGGGATCGGCAGGGCCGTGGCCGGCTGGCCCGGCGCCACCATCCCGTGGCCCTCCGGCACGGCGGGCGTCGCGACCGCCGTGCTGCTGTGCGTGCTGCTCGTCGCCGCCTCCTGGGCCGCCACGTCGTCGGCGAGGAGGGAACGCCTCGCCGCGGGCGTCCGGTCCCCGTCGCGGAGCCCGGGGCTCATCGCCCTCGACCGGCATGCGCCGATCCTGCTGGCGTGCGCCGCCACCGCCCTGCTCGCCGGGCTGGCCCTTCCCGCCACGGCGCTGCTCCGCCCGGATCCCGGGCCCTGGATCCTCGCCGCCTGCGACGTGGGCCAGGGTGATGGCATCGTCGTCGCCACGGGGCCGGAGAGCGCGATCGTGATCGACGCCGGGGAGGTCCCCGAAGCCGTCGGGGGCTGCCTGGACCGCCTCGGCGTGCAGCGTGTCGACGCCGTCTTCCTGACCCACCTGCACGCCGACCACGCGGGTGGGGTCGGCGGCGTCTTCATGGGCGGCCGCTCGGTCGGCCCGGTGTACTACTCGAGCGCCGACGCCGACGCGCGGCCGCAGGGGCTTCCGGCCGGTACTGAGACGACGAGGATCGCGGAAGGGGCCCACGGGCGGCTGGGAACGGTGGGATGGACGGTGCTCTCGCCTCCCGCCGCCGGGGCCGCCGCCGAGAACGATGCCTCCCTCGTCATGCGCCTGGACCTCGCCGTCCCCGGTGGCACCGCATCGGTCCTGGCCACGGGAGACATCGAGGCGCGCGCCATGTCGGCACTGCTGGCGCGCCACCCGGGACTGGACGCCGACATCCTCAAGGTCAGCCACCACGGTGCCCGCAACGGGGGAGCCGAGGTCATCGAGCAGCTGCGGCCGTCCATCGCGCTCATCTCCGTCGGCGTCGGGAACAGCTACGGCCACCCCGCGCCCCAGACACTCGAGGCCCTCAAGGCCGCCGAGGTGCTCACGGGACGCACCGACCACGACGGCACCGTCCTCGTCTCCCCGGCCGGGGACGGCGTGCTCGAGCTGCGCTCCTGGGGTCCGCCGGACGCACCGGCGCCACGCCGGGGCAGGGGATAGGATGCAAGGGCACGCGCGCAGGGAAAGGCACACACGCATGGCAACGCAGAAGAGCAACGCACGCAAGCCGTCCGCCGGCTCCGGTTCCGCCTGGCGATCGGCGGCCCCGGCGCCCGTGGTCCTGCTGCTGGGGCCCGAGGAGTACATCGCGGGCCGCGCCTTCGACGCGATCCGCTCACGCCTCCTCGCCGACGAGCCCGCCACCGAGACGACGCGGTTCGATGCCTCGGGGTACGAACGCGGGCAGCTGCTCCTGGCCGCGAGCCCGTCCCTCTTCGGCGAGTCCAAGGCCGTTGAGGTCCGGGCCCTCGCCGCGATGAGCGACGACTTCCTCCAGGACGCGCTCGAGTACCTGAAGCAGCCCGCCGATGACGTCACCCTCGTCATGCACCACGCCGGTGGCAACCGCGGCAAGAAGCTCCTCGACGCCCTCAAGGCAGCCCGCGTACCGATCGTGGAGTGCCAGCCGCTCAAGAAGGACGCCGAGAAGCTGGAGTTCGTCTCCACCGAGTTCTCCGCCGCGCGCCGGCGCATCCACCCTGAAGCCGCCCGCGCCCTCGTGGCTGCCGTGGGCTCCGACCTCGCCGAACTGGGCGCGGCCTGCTCCCAACTGGTCCAGGACACGTCGGGCGACGTGGACCAGGACACCGTGGACCGCTACTTCGGTGGCCGCGTGGAGGCCACCGGGTTCAAGGTCGCCGACGCGGCCCTGACCGGTCGCGGCGCGCTCGCCCTCGGCACGCTGCGCCATGCGCTGGCCACGGGCACCGATCCGGTACCGATCATCGCCGCTCTCGCCATGAAGCTGCGCCAGGTCGCGAAGGTCGCCGGGCAGCGCAAGCCGGTGGGACAGCTCGCCAAGGAACTCGGCATGGCTCCGTGGCAGGTGCAGCAGGCGCAGGAACAGGCCCAGTACTGGTCCCACGACGAACTCGTGTCCTGCCTCAGGCTCGTCGCCGAGGCCGATGCCCAGGTCAAGGGCGCCTCGCGCGACCCCGAGTACGCCGTGGAGCGGGCCGTCACGGGCATCGCCCTCGCCGCCCGCCGCTGATTCGAGCCGGTAGCGGACCCTGCCGCGCAGGTGGCCACCGCCAGCCCGGCCGCGCCGGGATGGATCCTCCGCAAGACCCGCGGCGACGCGGCAGCGGTGGCCGACGCAGCGAGGGCCGCCCCGGATTGATCCGGGGCGGCCCTCGCGGTGCTCAGACGGTGCGGCGCTTAGAGCGCGGCGACCTTCTTGGAGATGGCCGACTTGCGGTTGGCGGCCTGGTTCTTGTGGATGACGCCCTTGCTGACGGCCTTGTCCAGCTTGCGGTTGGCCGTGGCCAGCGCGGTGCTCGCGGCGTCCTTGTCGGCGGACTCCACCGCCGTGTTGACGCTGCGGATGAGCGTCTTCAGCTCGGACTTGATCGCGGCATTGCGGACGCGGGCCTTCTCGTTGGTGAGAATGCGCTTCTTCTGGGACTTGATGTTTGCCACTGAAATAAACTCTCTTGCTACGCGGAAATCGGTCGGTGAGGGTTCTCTCCGAAGCCATCGACTGAGCGGCGTGGGGATACCTATGGCGACTTCGAAGAAGTGCCCGTCGACCTGCGCGGACACACAGCAGTCAATGGTAGCAGGCTCCGTGCCGCGACGCGATTCACGCAGGGGGGCGGCGTGGCGCCTCAGGAACGCAGCCGGCGCGCCACGGCCTCGAAGCGGTCCCGGTCCAGAACGGCCCCCTCGCGGCGGATCCCCTCCGGAAGCAGCCGCACGATCCGGTCCAGCTTGACCTCGCTCGGGCGCCCCTGGGCGTCCCAGGCTCCGGCGCCGATGTCGACGTAGTCCTCGTCGCGTGAACGTGCGTTGTTGCGGTCCCTGCTGGTCATCATCACCGCCAGCAGGTAGCCGCCATCCCGGCCCACGAGGAGCACGGGACGGTCCTTGCCCTGCGCGGGGTCCTCCTCGTAGGGAATCCAGGCCCAGACGACCTCTCCGGGGTCCGGCCTCCCGTCGGGATGCGGATCGTAGGCCGGCACGAACCGCCCCGTGAAGTCTCCCGGATAGCCGCCAGCGGCCCATCCCGCCTCGCCGCTTCCGGCCGACTTCGACCCACCCCGCCCGCGCGGCGCCGCGGATCCCGCCCCGCGCGCGGGGGAAGGACGCGGCGGCACGGTGTTCCGTCCCGGGCTCCCGGGCACTGTGCCGACGCCTCCCCGGGAACGCGGCTCCGTCGTCGTATCCGTCCCGCTCCGGCGCGAACCCGCCAGGAGGCGTGCGGCCGTGTCGATCCACCTCATCACGGTACGTCCGTTGATCTGCATGGGCCCCAAGCTACCAGCCGCGGCCCGGGGCGCGTCCGGAGGGCGCCCCGGGCATGGGACAATGGGGTTTTGCGGTCCTCCCGGCCGCACCCCGAGTCCGTACCAGAGCGAGGTCACCCACGTGTCACCCATGGCCCGCACCGCACCGGTGCCCGCCGCCACCGATCCGGCGATCATCAGGAACTTCTGCATCATCGCGCACATCGACCACGGCAAGTCCACGCTGGCGGACCGCATGCTCCAGGCCACGGGCGTCGTGCAGCCCCGCGACATGAAGGCCCAGTACCTGGACCGCATGGACATCGAGCGCGAGCGCGGCATCACCATCAAGTCCCAGGCCGTGCGCATGCCGTGGGAGCTCGACGGGACCGCCTATGCCCTGAACATGATCGACACGCCCGGGCACGTCGACTTCACCTACGAGGTCTCGCGTTCGCTGGCCGCCTGCGAGGGCGCGATCCTGCTCGTCGACGCCGCCCAGGGCATCGAGGCCCAGACGCTCGCCAACCTGTACCTGGCGATGGAGAACAACCTCACCATCATCCCGGTCCTGAACAAGATCGACCTCCCCGCGGCCCAGCCGGAGAAGTACGCCGAGGAGCTCGCCAACCTCATCGGCGGAGATCCGGAGGACGTCCTGCGCGTCTCCGGCAAGACGGGCCAGGGCGTCGAGGCCCTGCTCGACCAGATCGTCCGCGATCTCCCCGCTCCCGTGGGCGACGCGGACGCCCCGGCACGGGCCATGATCTTCGACTCCGTCTACGACACCTACCGCGGAGTCGTCACCTACGTCCGCGTCGTCGACGGGCACTTGTCCCCGCGCGAGCGGATCCAGATGATGTCGACGCGGGCGAGCCACGAGCTCCTGGAGATCGGCGTCAGCTCGCCCGAGCCCACTCCGAGCCAGGGCCTCGGCGTCGGCGAGGTCGGCTACCTCATCACGGGTGTGAAGGACGTGCGCCAGTCCAAGGTCGGCGACACGGTCACCAACTTCGCGAAGCCGGCCACGCGGTCGCTCGGCGGCTACGAGGACCCCAAGCCCATGGTGTTCTCGGGGCTGTATCCGATCGACGGCTCCGACTACCCGGCACTGCGCGACGCCCTCGACAAGCTCCAGCTCAACGATGCGGCGCTCATCTACGAGCCGGAGACCTCCGTGGCCCTCGGCTTCGGCTTCCGCGTCGGCTTCCTCGGCCTGCTGCACCTGGAGATCACCCGGGAGCGCCTCGAGGCGGAATTCGGCCTCGACCTGATCTCCACGGCCCCGAACGTGGTCTACGAGGTCATGACCGAGGACAAGAAGATGACCACGGTGACCAATCCGAGCGAGTTCCCCTCGGGCAAGATCCTCGAGGTGCACGAGCCCATGGTCGCCGCGACGGTCCTGGCGCCCAGCGAGTTCGTCGGCTCCATCATGGAGTTGTGCCAGTCGCGGCGCGGCATCATGCGCGGGATGGACTACCTCTCCGAGGACCGCGTCGAGCTGCGCTACCACTTGCCGCTCGCCGAGATCGTCTTCGACTTCTTCGACGTGCTCAAGTCCAAGACCCGCGGCTACGCGTCGCTGGACTGGAAGGCCGACGGCGAACAGGTCGCCGACCTCGTCAAGGTGGACATCCTGCTCCAGGGCGAGCAGGTGGACGCGTTCAGCGCGATCACCCACAAGGACAAGGCCTACTCCTACGGCGTGATGATGACGGGAAAGCTGCGCGAGCTGATCCCGCGCCAGCAGTTCGAGGTCCCGATCCAGGCCGCGATCGGCTCGCGGATCATCGCCCGCGAATCGATCCGCGCGATCCGCAAGGACGTCCTCGCCAAGTGCTACGGCGGCGACATCTCCCGCAAGCGCAAGCTGCTCGAGAAGCAGAAGGAAGGCAAGAAGCGGATGAAGATGGTGGGCCGCGTCGAGGTCCCGCAGGAGGCCTTCATCGCCGCGTTGTCCTCCGGAGAGTCCAAGGACAAGGGCAAGAAGTAGCCGCGATGCCCTCGGCCCTTCCCCTCGGCGATCCCGCGCCGGCCGACGGACTGCTGCCGGCCGGCCCCGCCGATGGCGCCGCCGGCCGCCCGTTCTCCGTCTACGTCCACATCCCCTTCTGCACGGTCCGCTGCGGCTACTGCGACTTCAACACCTACACGGCCCAGGAGCTGGGGCACGGCTCGAGCCGCGAAAGCTATGCCGACGCCGTCGCGCGCGAACTGCGGTTCGGCGCCGGGGCCCTGCTCGCCTCGGGTGTCCCCGCCCGCCCGGCCGGGACGGTCTTCTTCGGCGGGGGCACCCCGACCCTGCTTCCCTCCGCCGACCTCGCCCGCGTCCTGGACGCCGTCCGGTCCGCGTGGGGCCTGGCCGCCGGCGCCGAGGTCACGACCGAGGCCAACCCCGATTCGGTGACGCCGGACTCGCTCGCCGAGCTGGCCCGGGCGGGGTTCACACGGGTCTCCTTCGGCATGCAGTCCGCCGTCCCCCACGTGCTGCGCACCCTGGACCGGACGCACCGGCCCGAGCGCGTCGGCCAGGCGGTGGGCTGGGCCCGGGACGCCAGCCTCGACGTCAGCGTCGACCTGATCTACGGCACGCCGGGGGAGTCCCTCGCCGATTGGCGCGCCTCCCTCGAGGCCGCGCTGTCCTACGATCCCGACCACGTCTCCGCCTACGCGCTCATCATCGAGGAGGGCACCAAGCTGGCCGCCCGGATCCGGCGCGGCGAGGTCCCCGACATCGACGACGACGACCACGCGGACAAGTACCTAATGGCCGACGAACTGCTCGGCGCCGCGGGCTACGAGTGGTACGAGGTGAGCAACTGGAGCCGCGGCGAGTCCAGCCGCTGCCGCCACAACCTGGCGTATTGGCAAGGGGCGGACTGGTGGGGCGCGGGCCCGGGCGCGCACTCGCACGTGGGCGGACTGCGCTGGTGGAACGTCAAGCACCCCGCCGCCTACCAGCAGCGCATCGACGCGGGCGTCTCGCCGGCGGCGGGCCGGGAGAGCCCGGACGACGACGCCCGGTATCTCGAACGCACGATGCTGCTGACCCGCATCCGCGAGGGCTTCGGGATCGCCGGGCTGCGGGAGGAGGGCCGCCGCGCGGTCGCCGGACTGATCGCGGACGGGCTCGTCGACGGCACCGCGGCCGTGCGGGGGCGCGTGGTGCCGACGCTGCAGGGCCGCTTGATGGCCGACGCCGTGGTGCGCCGGCTGCTCGACTTCTAGGCGCGGACGGCCCCGCCCTACTTGATGAGCCGCAGGTTGAAGGCGTAGCGGTAGGGGCGGCCGCGGTTGACCTCGATGCCCGCCACGACGCCGCTGACGGTGAGGAAGACCCAGATCGCGACGGCGACGACGGCGAAGAACCCGCCGACGACGGGCAGCAGGGTCAGCAGGTTCGCCAGGATCGCCGCGACCGTGGGCGGGAAGGTGAAGTTCAGCGCTTCCTTCGACTCCTGGGCGGCGAAGGGCCCGCGGTTGCGGTAGACGAAGTAGATGACGGCCGAGGGAATGCAGCCGAGGATGGCCCCGAAGTGCGCGATCGTGGCCCACTGGCGGTCCTCGGACGGCGTCAGCGGCAGGGGGGCCGGAGAGGACCCCTCGTAGCGGCGGCCGTCGCCGGATCCGTTGCGCGCCGTTTCGTCGAACCCTCGGGCCACTCGGTCATCCTCCGTTGATCGTGCCTGCCGCCGGGCAGGCTCCTGCGCTGGACAGTCTACCGCCGCGGGACGGACGATCCGCGCCGCGGCGCGCGGCCACGCCGCACGGCGTCCCCTCAGCTGCCGTCAGCCGTCAGGAAGTCGATGACCTCCTCGACGCGGCCCAGGAGGCTCGCCTCGAGGTCGGCGTAGCTCGTCACGCCTCCGAGCAGCCGGCGCCAGCCCTGGGCGACATCCGCCTGCGTGGCGTGCGGCCAGCCGAGCCCGCGCAGGATGCCGGTCTTCCAATCGGTCCCGCGCGGCACCACGGGCCAGGCGTCGATCCCCAGCACCGAGGGCCGGATGGCCTGCCAGACGTCGACGTAGGGGTGGCCGACGATCAGTACGTTGCCGCGCGCCCCGGGAACCGCCATGGCCTCGCGGGCGATCCGCTCCTCCTTGGATCCGGGGACGAGGTGGTCCACGAGGATGCCGAGCCGGCGGCCCGGACCGGGGGAGAAGCCGTGGACGGCGGCGGCCAGGTCGTCGACGCCGTGGAGGGGTTCGACGACGATGCCCTCCACCCGCAGGTCGTGCCCCCAGACCTTCTCCACGAGTTCGGCGTCGTGCTTGCCCTCGACCCAGACCCGGCTTGCCCGGGCGGTGCGGGCCCGGAGGTTCTCGACCCGCACGGATCCGGACGCCGTACGCGCCGGAGCCGCCGGCGCGGCGGTGGCCCGGGGGGCGGTGAGCTCGATGGGCTCTCCCTCGAGGAGGAAGCCGAATCCGGTGGGAAAGGACCGGCGGCGGCCCTTGCGGTCTTCCAGGACGACGACGCGCATCCCGCCGGAGCGTTCGACGGCGACGACCTCCCCGACCCAGCCGGACTGGACGTCCTCCAGGACCTGGCCGACGGCCACGGGAACCTGCCGCAAGGGGGCCTTCTTGGCCCCGGAGAGCTCCTGGGCGCCCCAACCGTACTCGAACACCGCGTCCACCCAGCCCTTCCGGTCCCGTCCGGAGCCGCCGGGTCGGCGGTTCCGCGCCCGCGCCGGGCGCTGACCATGCTAACAACCGGTGAAAGGTATTAGACTTAGCACTTGAACGTGTCGAGTGCCAGACCGTCGGCGGGCGCCGGCCCGCTTCCGCCACCGGACACGCGCAGCCCGCGCACGGCACCTGCTACCTGAGACCACGGAAGGACGCGATGTCGGAACCCAGACGCCTCGAAGTCCTCCGGGCGATCGTCGAGGACTACGTGCACTCGCGTGAGCCCGTGGGCTCGAAGGCCCTCGTGGAGCGCCACAGCCTCGGGGTCTCCGCGGCGACGGTGCGCAACGACATGGCCGCGCTCGAGGACGAGGGGCTCATCGTCGCCCCGCATACCTCCTCCGGCCGCATCCCCACGGAACAGGGCTACCGCCGCTTCGTGGACCGGATCGAGGACGTCCGGCCGCTCTCGCCGGCCGAGCGCCGGGCCATCCAGGCGCTCGTCGCGGGGGCCGACGACATCGACGAGGTGCTCGACCGCACCGTGCGGCTCCTGGCCCAGCTCACGCATCAGGTGGCGGTGCTGCAGGTCCCCGGTTACAGCGACGCGACGGTCCGCCACATCGAGCTCGTCGGACTCGGCCACGGGCGGGTGCTCGTGGTCCTGATCGGCTCGAGCGGCAAGGTCGAGCAGCGCGTCGTGGGCGTCGCTCCCGATCCCACGGAGGAGGACCTCGCCGTCGTCAAGGGCGTGATCATGACCCAGGCCTCGGGGCTGTCCCTCGACGGGCTCGGCGTCCTGCCGGCCGCCGTCGAACCGCTCCTGCCCGAGCCGCTGCGCCCGGCGGGCGCCGTGATCGCGGCGACGCTGGCGGCGCTGGGGGACTCCACCGTCGTGGACCGCATCCTCATGGCGGGTACCGCCAACCTGGCCCGGGCGACGGGCGACTTCCCGCTGACCATCACCCCCGTGCTCGAGGTCCTGGAGGAACAGGTCGTGCTCTTGCGGCTCTTCTCCGAGATGGAGCTCGACGCCCGCGGCATCGCGGTCCGGATCGGAAGCGAGAACCGCTACGGCGGGCTCGAGGAGACCTCCGTCATCGCCACGGGCTACGGCCCCGGCGAATCCGCCAAGATGGGCGTCCTCGGCCCCACCCGCATGGACTACGGCAGCTCGATGGCGGCCGTTCGGGCCGTCGCCCGCTACCTCTCACGCATCCTCGCCGGCTGACCGGCGGATGCCCACCGCTCCACCCCCCTTGGAAAGGACACAGCGACCACTGTGAGCAACCACTACGACGTACTCGGCGTCGCGCAGGACGCCACGACCGAGGAAATCAAGAAGGCCTACCGCAAGCTGGCCCGCAAGCTCCACCCGGACGTCAACCCGGGCGAGGACGCGGCGGAGCAGTTCAAGCTGGTCACGCGAGCCTACGAGGTCCTCTCTGATCCCGAGAAGCGCCGCAACTACGATGCGACGGGCAACGAGAACGGCAACGCCCAGGGCTTCGGCCAGGGAGCGGGCTTCGGCTTCAACGACATCTTCGAGCAGTTCTTCGGCGGCGGCCAGCAGGCCGGTCCGGCCTCGCGCACGAGCCGCGGGCGCGACGCCCTGATCACCGCCACGATCGATCTCAAGGACGCCGTGCAGGGGATCGTCTACCCACTCGAGATGGAGACCGCCGTGACGTGCGGCGTCTGCAACGGCAGCTGCTGCCAACCGGGCACCTCGCCCGAGACCTGCACGATCTGCCATGGCCGAGGCCAGATCCAGCGGCCCGTACGCTCCTTCCTCGGACAGATGATGACCCTCGAGACGTGCAGCGCCTGCCGCGGCTACGGGACCACGCTGCCCTCGCCGTGCAACGAGTGCATGGGCCAGGGCCGCGTCCGCGAGCGCGTCAGCAAGCAGCTGAAGGTGCCCGCCGGCGTCGCAACGGGTACGCGCATCCACCTGGCAGCGCAGGGCGAGGCGGGCCCGGGCGGCGGGCCCGCGGGCGACCTCTACGTCGAGATCGAGGTGCGCCGCCACGCCGTGTTCGAACGCGAGGGCAACGACCTGCACGCGACGCTCACGATCCCGATGACCGCGGCCGCGCTCGGCACGGACGTCACCCTGGAGACCTTCGACGGACCGCAGGAGGTCCGGATCGAGCCGGGGACGCAGGCGACGGAGACGCTCCGCCTGGCCCAGCTCGGGGTGCCGCGCCTGCGCGGCTCGGGCCGCGGTGACCTCATCGTCCACGTCCAGGTCGAGACCCCGACCCGCCTCGACGCCGAGCAGCGCGAACTGCTCGAGCGGCTCGCGTCGCTGCGCGGCGAGGAGGTCGCCGAAGGGCGGCTCGCCGAACGCGGCGGCGTCTTCTCACGGCTGCGCGACAAGCTGGGCCACCGCGGCTGATGAGCAACCAGGCCTTCCTCGTCGACGCCGGCACGCTGGACGAATCGGCGCCCGGATCCCTCGTGGACCTCACCGGGGACGAGGGACGGCACGCCGTCGCCGTCAAGCGGGTGCGCGCCGGCGAGGAGATCGACCTCGTCGACGGCTCCGGCACCCGGGCCTCGTGCCGCGTCGTCTCCACGGGCCAGTCCGTGCTCACGGCCGAGGTCCTCGCCGTGGGGACGGAGGAGCCACCCGCCGTGCGCACCGTGCTCGTCCAGGCCCTGGCCAAGGGCGACCGCGACCTGCAGGCCGTCGAGTCGGCCGTGGAGATCGGCGTCGACGCCGTGATCCCGTGGCAGGCCGAGCGCTGCGTCGTGCGCTGGAGCGGCGAGAAGGCCGCCAAGGGCCGGGCGAAGTGGGCCGCGACGGTGCGCGCGGCCGTCAAGCAGTCGCGCCGGGCCTGGGCCCCAGGGGTCTCCGGCGCCGCCACGACGGCCCAGCTCGCCTCGCTCCTTGAGCAGGGCCCGGCGGACGACGGCGGGGCCGGACCCCGCGCCCGGCTCGCCATCGTGCTGCACGAGGAGGCGGACGCCCCGCTCGCCGAGCTCGTCTCGCACTGGGTCGCCGGAGCCCCCGCGGGGGCGAAGGAGGTCATGTTGTTCGTCGGCCCCGAGGGCGGCATCGGCGACCGCGAGGTCGAGCGGCTCGTGTCCGCGGGGGCCGTGACCGCCTCGCTCGGCCCCAACGTGCTGCGGGCCTCGACGGCCGGTCCGGTCGGGCTCGTGCTCGTGCGCCACCTCGTGGACGCCGGCTGACGGGCCCCATCGCGGGTCGGGCCGGGGACGGATTCCGCGGCCGGGAGCCGTCAAACGGGGTCAGTCGGAGACGACGACGTGCTTGGTGTCCTCGCTGAGGCGCTCGTCGCTGCCCGCGTTCTGGCCCCACACCGAGACCTCGTAGTTGCCCGGACGCAGGTCCACGGCGAGCTCGAACTGGTCGTCGGGCAGCTGTCCCGCCCCGAGCGTCAGGCGGCCCGTCGAGACCACGTCCGCGGCGCCGTCGTCCGCCATCCTCCGCACTTCCCAGCGGGCACCGCCCGAGAACTCGGCGGACAGGCCCGTGATGACGACCCGGCCGGCAGTGCGCGCCGCGTCCTGTTGCGGGTCGATGATCCAGATCGGCGCCCGGAGGGAGGCGTCGCGCTCGAGCGGGCCGGAGAGCGGGACGTGCCCGAACGCCTCGTAGCCGGAGTGCCCGTCGACGACCACGACGACGCGGGGGGCGATGCTTCCGCTGAGCAGACCGGCATTGGCCGCGGCGGCCGTCGCGGTGTAGACGAGCTGCTGCACGGCGCGCTCGGCGAGCCCGGCGTCGAGCGGGCGGCGGAACGCGTCCGCCGAGAGGTCGACCGTGATCACGTTGTCCGCGTTGATGGACGTGCCGATCCGGGTCGCGGGGCTCCACAGGTTGAAGTAGTCCGGATCGCCCGGCTGCTGCTCGAGCATGTGCTTGAGGCTCGTCGTGATCGGGTCTCCCTGGTCCTCGGCCTGGATGTACTCGCGGTAGAGGTACACCGTCGAGTCCCGTTCGCCGAGCCAGTAGACGGGGGCGAGCCGGTGGCTCGCCAGCTTCTCCAGCGGGCTGCCCGATCCCGCCGAGGGAACGGCCGCGGAGGCGGCACTCGACGGGGCCGGCGGCATCGTCGAGGCGGCCCCCGACGACGTCCCGGAACACGCGGAGACCGCGCCCAGTCCGGCGACCAGCACGAGCACGGCCAGGCGTGACCTGGTGCGGCTGCTGCGGCTGGCATGGACCACGTCCGACCGTCCTTTCCGGGATCGAGGCTGGAGGATGCGCACGGGGCGCTCATCAAGCTTGGCACAGGCGGGACCACCCGCGTCCCCCGGAAGGGGGGATCCGGGCCCAAGTGTTGCAGGACCGATACTCCGCCGGATGGATGAAGCAGGGCCGCCGCGATGGCGCCAGCCCTCCGTTCCAGTAGGATGGAGGCGCGCCGCAAACGGCCGGGAAGGGCCCGGCCCGGATCCGTCGGCGCGGCACGAGGGAGGCCCCGCCGCACCCATGACCCAGGACCCCGATCGCACCACCGGCCCCGACGTGGAGGACTCCACGGGGGGCAGCATCGTCCGCTTCGGCTCCACCGAGGAAATGGTCGCGTCCCTCGGGGCCCACGACGAGGTCCTGCGGATCGTCCAGGGCGTCTACCCGGGCGCCGCGCTGCACGTGCGCGGCAACGAGCTCACCGTCTCCGGGGACCCGCAGCAGGCGGCCAAGGCGCGCCGCGTCATCGACGAGGCCCGGGGGCTCGCCTCGCGCGGCACCCGCGTCTCGGCCCATCTCGTGGAACAGCTCGTGCGGATGGTCGACGGCCGCACCGTCCCGGCCTCCGGGGCGGGCGAGGTCTTCGGGCTCAACATCCTCTCGGGCCGCGGGCGCAGCATCCGGCCCAAGACCGTGAACCAGAAGGCCTACGTCGACGCGATCGACGAGAACACCGTGATCTTCGGCATCGGCCCCGCCGGCACGGGCAAGACGTTCCTCGCGATGGCGAAGGCCGTCCAGGCGCTCCAGGCCAAGGAGGTCAGCCGGATCATCCTGACCCGGCCGGCCGTCGAGGCGGGGGAGAAGCTCGGCTTCCTCCCGGGCACCCTCACGGACAAGATCGACCCGTATCTGCGCCCGCTCTACGACGCCCTGCACGACATGATCGACCCCGAGTCGATCCCGCGCCTCATGGCGGCCGGCACCATCGAGGTCGCCCCGCTGGCCTACATGCGCGGCCGGACGCTCAACGACGCCTTCATCATCCTCGACGAGGCCCAGAACACCACGCCCGAGCAGATGAAGATGTTCCTGACCCGACTCGGCTTCGGCTCGAAGGTCGTCGTGACGGGCGACATCACGCAGGTGGACCTGCCCGGCGGGACGCGCTCGGGCCTGCGCGTGGTCACCGAGATCCTGCGCGGGGTCGAGGACATCGCCTTCTGCACGCTCGACGCGCAGGACGTCGTGCGGCACCGCCTCGTCTCGGACATCGTGACCGCCTACGAGACGTGGAGCGCGCAGGAGGAGGCCGTCGCCGAACGGCTCCTCGAAAGCAGGGGGCCGCGCCCACGCCGCGCGCCGGCCCGTGCGCGGCGCCCCGAGACCACCCGCCCCCACCACAGCGAGGACTAGTCCGTGTCCGTCGAAGTCAACAACGAGTCCGCGATCCCGGCGGACCTCGAGGCCATCAGCGCGCTCGGACGCCACGTCCTGGACGCGCTCTACGTGCATCCCGAGGCCGAGGTCTCGATCATCCTGCTGGACGAGGAGCCCATGGAGCGGCTGCATCTGGACTGGATGGACCTTCCCGGCCCCACCGACGTGATGTCCTTCCCGATGGACGAGCTGCGGCCCGGCGCCCCCGGAAGCCCCTCGCCCGCCGGCATGCTCGGCGACATCGTGATCTGCCCCCAGGTCGCGCGGGAGCAGGCGGCCCGCGGCGGGCACTCCTTCGACGACGAGGTGCTGCTGCTCGCGACGCACGGGCTCCTGCACCTGCTCGGCTTCGACCACCACGAGCCGGAGGAGAAGGAGGAGATGTTCGGCCTGCAGCGCGAGCTGCTCACCGCCTTCCTGGGCCGTGAGGCACCGCGGGAGACCACCGGATGATCACCGCCGTCCTGACGGCCCTCGCGGTCGCGTTCGTCACGTGCGCCGCCCTGCTCACCGCCGCGGAGTCCGCCTACCTCTTCCTGCCCCGGCAGGAGGCGGAGCAGATGCTCGCCGAGCGGCCCCGCAAGCGGCTGCGGCAGATCCTGGCCGAGCCGGCCCCCCACACCCACGCCGTCCGCTTCTGGCGCATCTGGTTCGAGACCGCCTCGGCCGTCGCGATCGCGATCCTCTACCACGACCTGCTGGACAACGTCTGGCTCGCCGGCCTCCTCGCCACGGTGACGATGGCCGCCGTCGGATTCGTCCTCGTCGGCGTCTCCCCGCGCCGCCTGGGCCGCGTCCATGCCTCCTCCGTCGTCTCCTTCACGGCCCCCCTGGTCCGTTTCCTGCGCGTGATCCTGGGGCCCGTCCCCGGTTGGCTCGTCCGCGTCGGCACGGCCATCTCGCCCGGGGCCTCCGGAGGCGAGGAGGCGTTCTTCACGGAAGAACAGTTCCGCGACATGGTGGACCGGGCCAACGAGGCCGACATGATCGAGGACGTCGAGGCGGACCTCATCCACTCGGTCTTCGAGCTCGGAGACACGCGCGTGCGTTCCGTCATGGTGCCCCGCACGGACATGGTCACCGTCGAGGCGGGAACCCTCCTGCCCCAGGCGATGAGCCTGTTCCTGCGCTCCGGCTGCTCGCGGATCCCCGTCATCAAGGAGAACGCCGACCAGATCGTCGGGATCGTCTACCTCAAGGACGTCGCGGCACGGCTGCACGCCAATCCGGAGGAGCAGCGGACCGTCGAGGCCGTCTGCCGCGACGTCCGCTACGTCCCGGAATCGAAGGCCGTCGCCGAACTGCTGCAGGAACTGCAGCGCGAATCGACGCACGTCGCGATCGTCATCGACGAGTACGGCGGCACCGCCGGGCTCGTGACCCTGGAGGACCTCATCGAGGAGATCGTCGGGGAGATCGACGACGAGTACGACGCCGGGCGCGTCGAGACCGAGGAGGCGGGGGACGGCATCTACCGCATCAGCGCGCGCATGTCGATCGCCGACCTGGGGGAGCTGTTCGACCGCAGCATCGAGGAGGAGGAGGTCGACACGGTCGGCGGCCTGCTCGCCAAGACGCTCGGGCGCGTGCCGATCGTCGGCTCGGAGGTCTCCGCCGACGGGATCCGCCTCCATGCCGAACGGCTCGAGGGACGGCGGAACCGGATCGGCACGATCCTGGCCTGGATCGACGCCTCGGAGGCCCCGGAGGGCCCCGACCACGCAGACGAAGGCTCGAGGGGCCGCAAGGACCCCGAGGCCGAAGAGACGAAGGACTAGACGCCATGCCCCAGACCCCAGACCTCCCCGCGCCGATCGTGCCGGGCAGCTGGCCCGACGACTTCCGCGCGGGCTTCACCTCCTTCGTCGGCCGGCCCAACGCCGGCAAGTCGACCCTCACCAACGCGCTCGTCGGGCAGAAGGTCGCGATCACCTCGGCCAAGCCGCAGACCACGCGCCACACGATCCGCGGGATCGTCCACCGGGACGACGCCCAGCTCGTGCTCGTCGACACCCCCGGGCTGCACCGGCCGCGCACGCTGCTCGGGCAGCGCCTGAACGACCTCGTCGCCGAGACGCTCTCCGAGGTCGACGTCATCGGCTTCTGCCTCCCGGCCAACGAGAAGATCGGCCCGGGGGACCGCTTCATCGCGGCCCAGCTCGCCCGGCTCGGGCGCAAGCCCGTCGTGGCCCTGGTGACCAAGGCCGACCTCGTGGACCGGGCAGCCCTCGCCGAACAACTGCTCGCCGTGACCGCCCTGGGAACCGAGACGCTCGGCACCGGGGGATGGACCGCCGTCGTCCCCGTGTCCGCCCAGGACGGCTACCAGGTCCAGGAGGTCGCCGACGTCCTGGCGGGGCTCATGCCGCTGTCCCCGCCGCTGTACCCGGACGGCGAGCTGACCGACGAGCCGGAAGCCAAGATGGTCTCGGAGCTCGTCCGCGAGGCGGCCCTCGAAGGAGTCCGCGACGAGCTGCCGCACTCGCTGGCCGTCGTCGTCGAGGAGATGATTCCCCGCGAAGGCCGCCCCGAGGACAACCCGCTGCTGGACATCCACGTCAACCTCTTCGTCGAGCGCCCCTCGCAGAAGGCCATCATCATCGGCAAGGGCGGCGCGCGGCTGCGCGAGGTCGGCACGCGCGCCCGGAAGGGGATCGAGGCCCTTCTCGGCACGCGCGTCTACCTGGACCTGCACGTCAAGGTCGCCAAGGAGTGGCAGCGGGATCCCAAGCAGCTCGGGCGGCTCGGCTTCTAGGACTCCGGGGCGGGGCGCCCGCCGCAACATAGCGGAGCCGCTTAATCGGCCTGCCCGGCGGGTGCTATGGTGACAGGCATGCGTGCGGAGATGCTCCTTCTAAACCGCCGCGGCGAGGCAACGCGGGACCAGCGGTCCTGAGGCCGACCCCTCGCTGCGGAGTTCCGTCCTGCCGGCCGTCATTTTCAACCACCACTGAAAAGGCCAGACACCACCATGCAGAACACGCAGAAGCCCTCGGGCATGCCGATCCACAAGTACGTCCCCTTCCAGGACCAGATCACCGTCTCGCTGCCTGACCGCACATGGCCGGACCGGGTCATCACGCAGGCGCCGCGCTGGTGCGCCGTGGACCTGCGGGACGGCAACCAGGCCCTCATCGATCCGATGAGCCCGGAGCGCAAGCACAAGATGTTCGACCTCCTGGTCGGCATGGGCTTCAAGGAGATCGAGGTCGGCTTCCCCTCCGCGTCGCAGACGGACTTCGACTTCGTCCGCCAGCTCATCGAGCAGGACAGGATCCCCGAAGACGTCACCATCCAGGTCCTGACGCAGTCCCGCGAGCACCTGATCGAGCGGACCTATGAGTCCCTCGTCGGCGCGAAGCAGGCGATCGTGCACCTCTACAACTCCACGTCCGTCCTGCAGCGCGACGTCGTGTTCAAGCAGGACCAGGACGGCATCGTCGACATCGCCACGACGGGCGCCCGGCTCTGCAAGAAGTACGAGGAGCAGCTGACCGGCACGCGCATCACCTACGAGTACTCCCCGGAGTCCTTCACGGGCACCGAGCTCGCGTTCGCCAAGCGGATCAGCGAGGCGGTGGCCGAGATCCTCGAGGCGAGCCCCGAGAACAAGATGATCCTGAACCTGCCGGCGACGGTGGAGATGGCGACCCCGAACGTCTACGCGGACTCCATCGAGTGGATGCACCGCAACCTGGCCAACCGCGACTCGATCATCCTCTCGCTGCACCCGCATAACGACCGCGGCACGGGCGTGGCCGCCGCCGAGCTGGGCTACATGGCCGGCGCCGACCGCATCGAGGGCTGCCTCTTCGGCAACGGAGAGCGCACCGGCAACGTCGACCTCGTGACCCTGGGCATGAACCTGTTCGGCCAGGGCATCGACCCGATGCTCGACTTCTCCGACATGGACGAGATCCGGCGCACCGCGGAGTACTGCAACCAGCTCTCCGTGCCGGAGCGCTCCCCGTACGGCGGCGACCTGGTGTTCACCGCGTTCTCCGGCTCGCATCAGGACGCGATCAAGAAGGGCTTCGAGTCCATGGACGCCCGCGCCCAGGCCGAGGGCAAGTCCGTCGACGAGCTCGTCTGGGCCGTACCGTACCTGCCGATCGATCCCCGCGACATCGGCCGCAGCTACGAGGCCGTGATCCGCGTGAACTCGCAGTCCGGCAAGGGCGGCGTGGCCTACCTGCTCAAGCACGACCACCATCTGGACCTGCCGCGGCGCGCCCAGATCGAGTTCTCCGGCGTCATCCAGCGCAAGACCGACGGCGAGGGCGGCGAGATCAGCGCCTCCGAGATCTGGAACGTGTTCAAGGACGAGTACCTGCCGTGCCGCGACGTGGACGGCACCGAGCGCTGGGGGCGCTACGAGCTCGGCGCGGTGGACACAAAGACCTCGGCGACGGGTGGCTTCGAGCTCACGGCGACCCTCTACATCGACGGCGTGGCGCGCGAGCGCACGGCCGGCGGCAACGGGCCGATCAACGCCCTGCTCAACCTCCTGGCCGAGGACGGCGTCGACGCCCGGGTCCTGGACTACACCGAGCACGCGTTGAGCGAGGGCGGCGCGGCGAAGGCCGCCGCCTACGTCGAGTGCGCCGTCGGGGACCGGGTCCTGTGGGGCGTCGGGATCGACACCAACACCACGATGTCCTCGCTCAAGGCCGTCATCTCGGCCGTGAACCGGGCGGTCCGCGACGCCGGCTGAGTCCCGGGACGGCACAACAGGACGGACGACGGCGGCGCGCACCCGGGAGGGGGCGCGCCGCCGTCGCGTCGCGGCCGGCGGGGCGGACGCCCTTTGAGACAATGGAGGCGTGTCCCGCTCCAGCTTCGCCTCCAGGTCCTACCGGACGCGGGCGCTCGTGCTGCGCACCTACAAGCTGGGGGAGGCAGACCGCATCGTCGTCCTGCTTTCCCCGGACCACGGGCAGATCCGGGCCGTGGCCAAGGGCGTGCGCCGGACCAGCTCGAAGCTCGGAGCCACGCTCGAGCCTTTTATGCTCGTGGACGCCCAGATCGTCCACGGCCGCTCCCTGGACATCGTCACCCAGGCCCAGCTCAGCGGCCCCTACGGCCAGGCCCTGGCCGCCGACTACGCGCGCTACACGGCCGCGCACGCGATGGTCGAGACGGCCGAGCGGCTCACCGACGCCGACGGCGACTCCGCCGGGCCGCAGTTCCGCCTGCTGCACGGCGCCCTCGCCGCCCTGGCCCGGGGAGCCGGCGATCCGGCGCTCCTGCTGGACTCCTACCTCCTCCGGGCCCTGGCCACGGCGGGCTGGGCCCCGAGCTTCACCTCGTGCGCTCGCTGCGGGGCCCCCGGGCCGCACACCGCGGTCAACATCCCGCTCGGCGGAGCGGTCTGCGCGGACTGCCGGCCCGCCGGTTCCGGCTCCCCGGCGCCGGAGTCCCTGCGCCTGCTCGCCGACCTCCTCGCGGGGGACTGGGCGGGCGTCGCGCAGGCCCCGCCGCCGGCCCGCAAGGAGGCCGCGGGGATTGTGGCAGGATACCTGCAGTGGCATTTGGAACGGGTCGTGAAGTCCCTCAAGCACGTGGAAAGAGCGTGATCCCCGTCAGGAAAGCAGCACGCGGCCGGAAGGCCGCCACCCAGGCACCCGTGGCACCGGAGCCGCACCCGAGCGGGGCCGTGCCCCCGCGCCTGCCGGCCGGACTCGTGCCCCGCCACGTCGCGATCGTCATGGACGGCAACGGGCGCTGGGCCAACCAGCGGGGACTGCCCCGGACGGAGGGTCACCGCGCCGGCGAGGCCGCGCTCCTGGACGTCGTCGCCGGGGCGGTCGAGATCGGCATCGAGTACGTCTCGGTGTACGCCTTCTCAACCGAGAACTGGAAGCGCAGCCCGGACGAGGTCCGCTTCCTCATGGGCTTCTCCCGGGACGTGCTGCGCCGCCAACGGGACGTCCTGGACAGCTGGGGCGTGCGCATCCGCTGGGCGGGTCGCCGGCCGCGCCTCTGGCGCAGCGTCGTCAACGAACTGCTCGAGGCCGAGCGGCTGACCGATGCCAATTCCGTCTGCCAGCTGACGATGTGCGTGAACTACGGCGGACGCGCGGAGATCGCCGATGCCGTCGCCGCGATGGCCCGGGACGTCGAGGCCGGGCGGCTCAAGCCCTCCGGGATCTCGGAGAAGACCATTGCCCGCTACCTGGACGAGCCGGAGCTTCCCGACGTGGACCTCTTCCTGCGCACCTCCGGGGAACAGCGCACATCCAACTTCCTGCTGTGGCAGTCCGCCTATGCCGAGATGGTCTTCATGGACGTGCTGTGGCCCGACGTGGACCGGCGGACGCTGTGGCGTGCCGTCGAGGACTACGCGCGGCGGGACCGCCGCTACGGCGCCGCCGTCGACGCGCCGCTCGAGCCGCGGCCGGACTCCGCGACGGGCGTCTGACGGGGAGCGGCGGAGGCGGAGCGCAGGTATCCGTCGGCCCAGCGTCCGACGGCGGCGTAGGCCTCGGCGCGCGGCCCCGCCGAGGAGGTGAAGACGTCGTGCATCGCGTGGCGCACCGCCACGACGGAGACCTCGCGTCCCAGCTTCAGCGCCCGCTGGCGGACGGTATCGACCTCGATCACGGTGTCGGTCAAGAGCATCTCGGCGTCGAACTGCGTGCCGAGATGGGTACGGTCGCTCGTGAGCACCAGGACGGGGCAGCCGACGTCGAGGCCGCGGGCGACGCGGGCGTGCCCGGCCAGCACGGCCGAGATCCAGCCCGCCGTGACCGGGAAGGCGAGACGGGGCCGCCACAGGGGGTGCAGCTCCCATTCGCCGTGCGCCTCGCCACTCAGCGATTGCCAGTAGTGGTCGGTCTCGGGCAGCTTCAGCCGGGCCCGCGGCCGCAAGCGGGCCACCGGGTCCACGATCCCGGCCGCCGCGTAGCGGACCAGCCAGCTGCCCTGCATCTCGAGCCACGGCGAGTTCAGGACGAGGGCGTCGACCGTGCCGGGGTGCCGGTCGGCCCAGAGGGAGGCGATGAGCCCGCCCGTCGAGTGGGCGCACACGACGAACCGCCCGACGCGGCCCACGTCCGCCCGGATCGCCGTGAGCGCGGCGGCCAGGTCGTCGTCGTACTCCGCCAGGTCCGTGACGAACCCGGGCGTCTGCCACGGGCGCAGGCTCCGGCCGAAGCGGCGCAGGTCCAGCGCGTAGAAGCGCGCCCCGCGTGCGGCCCAGAAGCGCGCCAGCCCGGTGTTGTAGAAGTAGTCGGTCCAGCCGTGCAGGGCCAGGACGACCGTCGGGCCGCTCCCGGAGTCGGTGGCGGGCCGCCCGCTTGGGCCGTCCGCCGCGGCGTCGCGCGATCCCCCCGGCGCGGCGCGCCCCGCGCCCCGCGTGCCGGGCCGCCGCGCGGCCGTCGCGAGCATGCGGTCCAGTCCGGCGCGGACGTCCAGGGCAAGGGGGGCCCACCACGGCGGCCGCGCGTCCCCGTCCCCGTGGCCGGCCGGCGCGGCGTCCTCCGGGCGGTAGCGGACGAGCGTCGAGACCACGGGCCCCTCCTCGTCGGCCCCCTGGGGAAGGGTCGTGTGCGAGAAGCCGGGCCCGAGGACGTCGGGAACCCACTGCCCGGGGGCGGTGTCCTCGAGCAGCGCGAGGGCATCCCGTGCCGGCCCAGTGGGAACACGTCCGGTCCCGCCGGGGCGCGGATCCCGGTCGTCGGGGGTACCCGTGCTGCTTCTGTCCATGACCCGAGCATATCCACCGAGCGACGCGCGCGCGCCCGGAGTTGGCAGCCGTGGCGGGGGCAGGTCAGACTGGAGGCCATGCGCTTCTACCCCCTCTTCTTCCGCGTGGTGTTCTCCGGCATGGATCCCGAGAAGGCCCACCACATCGGCTTCCGGATGATCCGCCTCGCCGAACGCGCGGGCGCCTCGGCCGTCCTGCGCCGCGTGACCCGGCCCCACCCGTCGCTGCGCCGACAGGTCCTGGGCCTGCAGTTCCCCTCGCCGTTCGGCCTCGCCGCCGGTTTCGACAAGGAGGGGCACGGCATCGCCGCCCTCGCGGACCTGGGGTTCGGCCACGTCGAGGTCGGCACCATCACGGGCCAGGCACAGCCGGGCAACGAGCGCCCGCGGCTCTTCCGGCTCGTCCAGGACCGCGCCGTCATCAACCGCATGGGCTTCAACAACGACGGCGCCGCGGCCGTCGCGCCGCGCGCCGCCCGGGCGCGGGACACGCTCGAAGGACGCTTCGGGACGGTCCGCCCCGTCCTCGGTATCAACATCGGCAAGACCAAGGCCGTCGACCTCGGGGACGCGGTGGGGGACTACCTCGTGAGCACGCGGCTGCTCGCCCCGCAGGCGGACTACCTCGTGGTCAACGTCAGCTCGCCCAACACGCCCGGGCTGCGCCTGCTCCAGGACATCGAGGCTCTGCGCCCGCTCCTGAGCGCGGTCGGCGCCGAGGCGGATGCCGCCGCGGGGCGCCATGTTCCGCTGCTGGTGAAGATCGCCCCCGACCTCGCCGACCAGGACATCGACGACGTCGCGGCGCTCGTGCGCGAGCTCGGCCTCGACGGCGTCATCGCGACCAACACGACCATCGGCCGCGACGGCCTGCGCACCGACCCCGGAAAGGTCGAGGAGATGGGCGCCGGCGGGCTCAGCGGCGCTCCGCTCAAGGCACGCTCCCTGGAGGTGCTGCGGCGCCTGCGCTCGCAGCTGGACCACGGCACGGCGATCGTCTCCGTCGGCGGCGTGGAGACCGGACAGGACGTCCAGCAGCGCCTCGACGCCGGAGCCGACCTGGTCCAGGGCTACACGGCCTTCCTCTACGAGGGGCCGTTCTGGGCCTGGCGGATCAACCGGCACCTCAAGCGGGTCCGGACGCGCTGAGGGGTGCCCGCGACGCCAACCCCCGGCTCCTGCCAAGCTGCGGCGGGCGGGGCGCCCTCCCCGCGCCGGCGCGCGGTGCCGCGGCGACGAGTTGCGGCGGGCGGCGGGGGCCAGGACGCGGACGACGGCGGGGCGGCACCTTTCCAGGTGCCGCCCCGCCGTCGTCTGCCGTCACGTGCCCGGCCCGGGCTGTCCGGGCGCTGCGTGCCGGAGTGAACCGGAGATTACTCGCGCGGGCCCGCGCCGCGCGCGACCTGCGGCTTCGGCAGCCGCAGCTTGCGGAACTGGAGCCCGCGCATCGCCGCATACCAGAGCACGCCGCGCTCGGTGTCGCCGAACTTGGCGGCCAGGCGGGACTTGAGCTGCCGGGTCATGATCACCGCGTCGATGATGGTGATGCCGAGGACCACCCAGAGGCCGATCGTGACATAGGCCTGCACCGTCAGGTTCGGCACGGAGATCGCGACGATCAGGAAGCCGAAGATGATGAACATCAGGAACTCGCCGACCATCCAGCGCGAGTCCACGAAGTCGCGGGCATAGCGCTTCTGCGGGCCCTTGTCGCGCGGCATCATGTAGCGGTCGTCGCCCGTCTCGTTGGCGAGGCGGAGGCGTTCCTGCGCCTCGATCCGCTGCTGCCGGGCACGCTCCTTCGCGATCTTGCGGTCGGTCGGAACGAGGGGCCGCTTGTTCTGCGCCTCCTGCCGGCTCCGCTTGGGCGTCGGCGCGCCCTTGCCCACTACGGGCTCCGTCGGGGTCTCTGTGGCGGCCGGCGTCGTAGCGGCGTCCGCGTCCTTCTTGCGTCCAAACACCCGCCAAGTCTAGCCGCTGGGCGGCGCACGGCCGAACCCGGCGGGCTCTCGGTAGGGTGGTGCCATGACCCCACACGACACCACCCCCGCACCGGGCAGCGGCGCCGTCGACGTCGCGGCCGTGACCCGGACCGTGCTCGACGGCTTCGATCGGACCCTCGCAGAGCTCAAGGAGCTCGTCTCGATCCCCGGCATCGCCTGGGAGGCCTTCGACCCCGCCGAGCTCGGGCGCAGCGCCGAGGCCGTCGCCGCGCTCGTGCGCGCCGCCGGCGTCGACGACGTCCGCACCCTCACCGCCCCGGCCCCGGACGGCACTCCCGGCAGCCCCGCCGTCGTCGCCCGCCGCCCCGCCGCCGCAGGCAAGCCGACCATCCTGCTCTACGCCCACCACGACGTGCAGCCCCCGGGAGGCCCGGCGCTGTGGGACACGCCGCCCTTCACCGCCACCGAACGCGACGGCCGCCTCTACGGCCGCGGCGCGGCGGACGACAAGGCCGGCATCATGGTCCACATCGCGGCCCTGCGCGCCGTGCTCGCGGCCGTCGAGGACTTCGGCGTCGGCGTGACGTTCTTCTTCGAGGGCGAGGAGGAGGCCGGATCGCCCAGCTTCAGGCCCTTCCTCGAGCGGTACCAGGAGCTCCTGGCCGCCGACGTCATCGTCGTGGCGGACTCGAGCAACTGGGCCGTCGGCCGCCCGGCCCTGACCACGAGCCTGCGCGGCATGGTCGGGGGAGTGTTCGAGGTGCGCGTGCTCGAGCACGCCGTCCACTCCGGCATGTTCGGCGGGCCCGTGCTCGACGCGCCGACGCTCGCGGCCCGGATCATCGCGAGCTTCCACGACGCCGAGGGCAACGTCGCCGTCGACGGCCTCCTCGCCCGCGAACGCGCCGAGGTCGAGTACGACGAGGCCGACTTCCGCCGCGACGCCTCCGTCCTAGACGGCGTCCGGCTCGCCGGCAGCGGCCCCCTCGCGGACCGCCTCTGGCACAAGCCCGCCCTCTCGGTGATCGGGATCGACGTCCCGTCCGTGGCGGTCTCCTCCAACACGCTCCTGCCCACGGCCCGCGTCAAGGTCAGCGTCCGGCTCGCGCCGGGCCAGGATCCGCAAGCGGCCGCCGAGGCCCTCGAGGCCCACGTGAAGTCCCAGGACGTGTTCGGTGCCCGGGTCGATTTCACCGCCGTCGAGCTCGGCAACGCCTTCTCCACCGACACCTCGGCGCCCGCCGCGCAGGCGAGCCTCTGGTCCCTCGAACAGGCCTGGGGCGTGCCCGCCGTGGAGACGGGGATCGGAGGCTCCATCCCGTTCATCGCCGACCTCACCGAGCTCTACCCGGAGGCGCAGATCCTGGTCACGGGCGTCGAGGACCCCGATTCCCGGGCGCACAGCGCCAACGAGTCGCTTCATCTCGACGACTTCCGCCGTGCCGTCGTCGCCGAGGCGCTCCTGCTCGCCCGCCTGGACGCGCAGGGGCTGTAACGCCGGAAGGCATCGCCGCCCCGGCAGACGTACCATAGAGGGGAAGAGGACCGCGTGAAGCCGCCGGTCCCTTCCATCCGCAGCAAGGGAGGACCCATATGACCGCCACGACCAACGAGACCAACGCCGACGCCACCGAGCTCCCGACCCACGAGGTCGCGCTCTCCGATGTCGCGGCGACCAAGGTCCGCAGCCTCCTGGAACAGGAAGGACGCACCGACCTCCGCCTGCGCGTCGCCGTGCAGCCGGGCGGCTGCTCCGGACTCATCTACCAGCTCTACTTCGACGAGCGCCTCCTCGACGGGGACGCCGTGCGCGACTTCGAAGGCGTCGAGGTCGTCATCGACAAGATGAGCGTTCCGTACCTCAGCGGCGCCTCGATCGATTTCGAGGACACGATCTCGAAGCAGGGCTTCACGATCGACAACCCGAACGCCGGCGGCTCGTGCGCCTGCGGCGATTCCTTCCACTAGGCGACACGCCCCGGCGGCGCGGCTTCACGTTTGCCGCGCCGCCGGGGTTTCGGTCGGCAAAGAAGGTCGGCAACGGGTAAGCTCTACAGCGAGTAGTAAAACCAAGCTTTCCTTTGGCCTTGTCACACCGGGATCTCCGCACGGAATCCCGGGGGAGGGGCCGGAGATTCATTCAGCACTAACAAAGAGGAAGGGCCGTCTGTGAGTTCGCTAGACCGAACCAGCAGCAGCCGCGGGGGCAGGGCCAAGGTCTTGGCCATCGCCGGCGCGGGGGCGCTGCTGTTGACGGGTTGTTCAGAACAAGTCCAGCGGGGCTGGCTCCCGAATGCGGAGCGTGACATCACCAACCACACCGGGTCGATCCAGGATCTCTGGGTCAACTCGTGGATCGTGGTCCTGCTGGTCGGCCTGCTGACCTGGGGGCTGATCATCTGGTGCATCGTGGCCTACCGCCGCCGCAAGAACGACACCGGATACCCCCGCCAGCTGAGCTACAACCTGCCGATCGAGATCTTCTACACGGCCGTTCCGCTCATGCTCATCCTGACGTTCTTCGCGTTCTCCGACAGCACCGAGCGCGCGATCAACACCCCCGTGGACTCCGAGCTCGTCGTTGACGTCCGCGCCAAGCAGTGGGCCTGGGACTTCAACTACAGCTACCAGGGCCAGGAGAAGTACTTCGCTGGCACGCAGGCGCACCTCACGGGCGAGGAGGGCGTCGAGGAGACGCTTCCCACCCTGTACCTGCCGGTCGGCAAGTCGGTGACGTTCGAGCTCAACAGCCGCGACGTCATCCACTCCTTCTGGGTTCCGGCCTTCCTGCAGAAGCTGGACATGATCCCCGGCAAGACGAACCACATCTACCTCACCCCGCAGGTCGAGGGGACGTACCAGGGCAAGTGCGCCGAGCTCTGCGGCGAGTACCACTCCGAGATGCTCTTCAACGTCGAGGTCGTGTCGGAGCAGGAGTTCCTGGCCCACCTGGACACCCTGAACGACGGCCACATCGGCGAAGAGTACGACCGCAAGCCGGGCGAGGTCGCCCGGAACGAGATTCACGGCGAAGGGGAGTAGGCATCATGACCACCTACGAATACGCCACCGACGAGACCCGGGAGATCGCCCCGCGCGTCGTCCCCGTCTCCAAGGGCCGCATCATCGTCAACTGGATCACGTCGACGGACCACAAGACGATCGGCTACATGTACCTGATCGCCTCGTTCATGTTCTTCTGCATCGGCGGCGTCATGGCGCTGTTGATCCGCGCCGAGCTGTTCGAGCCCGGCATGCAGCTGCTGCAGACCAAGGAACAGTACAACCAGCTGTTCACGATGCACGGCACGATCATGCTGCTCATGTTCGCCACCCCGCTCTTCGCGGGCTTCGCGAACGTCATCATGCCGCTGCAGATCGGCGCCCCCGACGTCGCCTTCCCCCGCCTGAACGCCCTGGCGTTCTGGCTCTTCCTGTTCGGCTCCACGATCGCCGTCGCGGGCTACATCACCCCGCAGGGCGCGGCCTCCTTCGGCTGGTTCGCCTACGCACCGCTGTCGAACACGACCTTCAGCCCCGGCGTCGGCGGCGACCTCTGGGTCTTCGGCCTGGCCCTGTCCGGCTTCGGCACGATCCTCGGCGCGGTCAACTTCATCACGACGATCATCTGCCTCCGCGCCCCCGGCATGACCATGTGGCGCATGCCGATCTTCACGTGGAACACGCTGATCACCGGCATCCTGGTGCTCATGGCCTTCCCGCCGCTCGCGGCCGCCCTGTTCGCCCTCGGCGCCGACCGGCGCTTCGGTGCGCACATCTTCGACCCCGAGGCCGGTGGCCCGATCCTGTGGCAGCACCTCTTCTGGTTCTTCGGCCACCCCGAGGTCTACATCATCGCCCTGCCGTTCTTCGGCATCGTCTCGGAGATCTTCCCGGTCTTCAGCCGCAAGCCGATCTTCGGCTACAAGGGCCTGGTGTTCGCGACCATCGCCATCGCCGCCCTCTCCGTGGCCGTGTGGGCCCACCACATGTACGTGACCGGTTCCGTCCTGCTGCCGTTCTTCGGCTTCATGACCATGCTGATCGCCGTACCGACGGGCGTGAAGTTCTTCAACTGGATCGGCACCATGTGGCGCGGCTCGATCACCTTCGAGACGCCCATGCTCTGGAGCATCGGCTTCATGGCGACCTTCCTCTTCGGCGGCCTGACCGGCATCATCCTGTCCGCCCCGCCGCTGGACTTCCACGTCTCCGACACCTACTTCGTCGTGGCGCACTTCCACTACGTCGTCTTCGGCACGGTCGTGTTCGCGATGTTCGCCGGCTTCTACTTCTGGTGGCCGAAGTGGACGGGCAAGATGCTCAACGAGCGCTTCGGCAAGATCCACTTCTGGCTCCTGTTCATCGGCTTCCACGGAACGTTCCTCATCCAGCACTGGCTGGGCGTCATGGGCATGCCGCGCCGCTACGCGGACTACATGCCTGAGGACGGCTTCACCGCGATGAACCAGTTCTCGACCGTGTTCGCCTTCGTCCTCGGCATGTCGATGATCCCGTTCTTCTGGAACGTCTGGATCACGCACCGCCACGGCAAGAAGGTCGAGGTCGACGATCCGTGGGGCTTCGGCGCCTCGCTCGAATGGGCGACGTCCTGCCCGCCGCCGCGGCACAACTTCCACTCCATCCCGCGCATCCGCTCCGAGCGTCCCGCGCTGGACCTGCACCACCCCGAGCTGGGAGCCCGCAGCACGCCGACGACCACCGTGGCCAAGGTCTTTGGTCCGGCCGACCAGAAGGACAAGTAAGCATGAAGATCGAATCCTGGCTCTTCCTCGGTGGCATCTTCTTCTTCCTCCCCGTCGCCCTGGTCTACGGGTACATGACCAACTGGGACGAGTGGGTCGGCATGCCGGCGCTGTTCATGGTCACGGGCCTGTCCGCGATGATCGGCTTCTACCTGTACTACACGGCCCGCCGCGTCGGACCCCGCCCCGAGGACCGCCTCGACGGTGAGATCCACGAGAACGCCGGCGTGGTCGGCGCCTTCTCCCCGTGGAGCTGGTGGCCGATCGTCCTGGCCACCGCCGCAGCGATCGGCTTCCTCGGCCTGGCCGTCGGCTTCTGGGTCCTGTACATCGGCGCCGGCCTGGCCGTGATCGCCGTGATCGGCTGGACCTACGAGTACAGCCGCGGAGACCACGCGCACTAGTCCGGATCAGCGGTGGGGCCGACGGGCCCTTCCGACACGATCACAGCGCCGCGGGCGCCGCACCACCACCGGTGCGGCGCCCGCGGCGTTTCGCATGTCCGCCGCCTGCCCCCGGGCCCGGGTCGACGTCCCTGCCGGGGCACGGCGCGGAGGCACACCGCCTCCTGCCCGCGCCCGTGGATGAAGGGGCCGCGGTGCCGACGCCCGCGGCGCGCTGTCGCCGCCCTAGAATGGGGGAGTGATGCCCCTCAGCGACGCTTCCCGCCGTGCCCGGTAGCCGCGTCGACTCCATAGCGGGTCGTTTGGATCCCGCCTCGGCCGTGGCGAAGCACCAGCAACTCGCGGCCATCCTGCGAGAGCACGCCACGGCCGTCTGCCGGCCCGGCCAGGCGATTCCGTCGGAGCGGGAGCTCACGCTGCTCTTCGGCGTCGCCCGCATGACCGTCCGCCAGGCCATCGACGCGCTCGTCGAGGAAGGCGTCCTGGAGCGGATCATCGGCGTCGGCACCTTCGTCGCCCGGCCCAAGATGGACCTGCAGGTCAAGCTCACGTCCTACTCGGAGGAGATGCAGCGGCGCGGAATGGTCCCGGCCTCGCGTGTGCTGCGCTTCGAGGAGATCCCGGCCGCCGGCGCCCTCGCGCGCGAGATGGAGCTGACCGAGGGCACTCCCGTCATCCGCCTCCGCCGGCTCCTGCTCGCCGACGGGGCCCCCATGAGCCTCGATGAGAACTACCTGCCCGCCGACAAGGTGCCGGGCTTGATCGACGAGCCTCCGCCGACGTCGCTCTACAACACCCTCAACGAGCGCTACGGCCTCGTGCTGGAGTGGGGCGAGGACCAGATCGAGGCGACGGCCGCGACGAGTTCCAACGCGCCGCACCTCGGCGTGGAACTCGGCGCCCCGTTGCTGAAGATCCAGCGCCACGCCTACGTCCGCCGCGAGCTGCTGGACTACTCCGTCTCGCTGTACCGGGCCGACCGCTACAAGCTCTGGGTGCCCCTCCAGCGCCCTGGAACGCGCCCACCGCGCTACTACGACTCCACGCGCGACTAGCGCCCTCCAGGAGGCGCCAGGCCGTTCCCCTGGCCTCCGTGAACACCCGACGCACCGCCTCGCGCGCACCAGACGACAAGGGACCCCCGGCCGTAGCCGGGGGTCCCTTCGTGGTGTCGTTGCCTGCCGGACGCCAGGGGCGCCGGGCGGGCTAGTGCCCGATGGAGGGCTTCTGGCCTTCCTCGACCTCGCCGTGGGCGTGGTGCTCGTGGGCCTCGGCCAGCTCCTTCGGCGTCACCGGGGCGACGCGGTCCTCGAAGAAGAAGCGCGAGATGGCGCCGCGGGTCTTCTCCATGCGAGTCACGTGTCCGGCACGATCGGCCTGCGCGGGAAGCACTTCGGGGGACTGGAAGGAGACGAGCTTGTAGAGCTTGTACTCGTCGACCTGTTCGTGCCGCTCGCTGAAGCCGCCCTCCGGGGACATCTCGATGATGCCGGCCTCGCGGCCATGGAGCACGATCTCGCGGTCCTTGCGCTGCAGCGCCAGGGCGATGCGCCGGGTACCGATGAAGCCGACGATCGGTCCGAGGAAGAACAGCACGCGGAGCCAGTAGGTGACGTCGTTGAGCGCCACGTGGAAGTGGGTCGCAATGAGGTCGGAGCTCGCTGCCGCCCACATGACGCAGTACCAGATCACGCCGGCGACGCCGATGCCCGTACGGGTGGGGGCGTTACGCGGGCGGTCCAGCAGGTGGAATTCGCGGTCGTCCTTGGTCACCCAGCGCTCGATCCAGGGCCAGACAATCATCGTGCCGATGAGGATGGCCGCCGGGAGCATCGGGAGGAGCACGCCCATCACGAGCGTGTTGGTGCCCCACGGGAACGGGATGTTCCAGTCGAAGCTGAAGTCGCCGAGCATGCCCGGCATGAGGCGCAGCGCGCCGTCGACCCAGCCGATGTACCAGTCCGGCTGCGTGCCGGCGGAAACGGGGGAGGGGTCGTACGGGCCGTAGTTCCAGATCGGGTTGATCGTGAACAGCGCCGAGATCAGCGCCACGACGCCGAAGACGATGAAGAAGAAGCCGCCGGCCTTGGCCGCGTACACCGGGCCCACGGGGAAGCCCACGACGTTGTCGTTGGTGCGGCCCGGGCCGGGGTACTGGGTGTGCTTGTGCACGACGACCATGAACAGGTGGATCGCGATCATCAACAGGATCAATGCCGGGACCAGCATGATGTGCAGCATGTAGAGCCGGCTGATGACCACCGTGCCGGGGAACTCGCCGCCGAAGAGGAACGCCGAGATGTACGTGCCGACGATCGGCAGGGCCTTGATGACGCCGTCGATGATCCGCAGACCGTTGCCGGAGAGCAGGTCGTCGGGGAGCGAGTAGCCGGTGAAGCCGGCGGCCATGGCGAGGATCAGCAGGACGCAGCCGACGACCCAGTTCAGTTCGCGCGGCTTGCGGAACGCGCCCGTGAAGAAGACGCGGAGCATGTGCACCGAGACGGCCGCGACGAAGAGCAGGGCGGACCAGTGGTGCACCTGGCGCATGAAGAGGCCGCCACGGACGTCGAACGTGATGTCGAGGCTCGTGTGGTAGGCGACGGACATGCCGACGCCCTTGAGCGGGTTGTACGAGCCGTTGTAGACCACGTGGGCCATGGACGGATCGAAGAAGAACGTCAGGAAGGTCCCCGAGATCAGGAGGATGACGAAGGTGTACAGCGCCACCTCGCCGAACATGAAGGACCAGTGGTCCGGGAAGATCTTCCGGCCGAACTCCTTGACGATCGAGGAGCCGCCGACGCGCTGGTCGACGAAGTTCGCGATGCGCCCCGTGGAGGTCTTGGGGCGGTACTCGGTTGTGCTGCTCATGGGTTAGCCACGCTCCCAGTAGCTCGGTCCAACGGGTTCATGGAAGTCGCTCTGCGCGACGAGGAAGCCCTCGGAATCGACGGTGATCGGCAGCTGCGGCAGCGCGTGTCCGGCCGGGCCGAAGATGACCTTGCACTCCTGCGTGAGGTCGAACGTCGACTGGTGGCAGGGGCAGAGCAGGTGGTGGGTGTGCTGCTCGTAGAGCGCCACCGGGCAGCCGACGTGGGTGCAGATCTTCGAGTAGGCGACGATGCCGTTGTAGTGCCAGTCGACGCGCTCGGGGGAGATGTTCAGGTCCGCCGGGTCCAGGCGCATGAGGAGCACAACGGCCTTGGCCTTCTCGTTGAGCGGGTCCTCGGTGTCGTTGAGCCCCTCGGGGATCACGTGGAAGACGGAGCCGATCTGGACGTCGGAGGCCTTGATCGGCGTGCCGGAAGGGTCGCGGGTCAGGCGGACGTTGGTGTCCCACATCGTGTGGCGCAGGCGCTCGACGATCTCGCCGGCCGTGGACTTGGTGCGGTCCAGGTCGCGGAACATGAACACCGCCGGGATCGGCGCGAGGGCGATGGCGCCGATGAGTGTGTTGCGGATCAGCGGTCGGCGCTTGATGCCGGACTCGTCGAGGATCTCGCCGATGATGCGCTCGGCATCCGCGCGGTCCTCCTCGGTGCGCACCTCGTGGCGGGACTCGGCGATCTCGTGATCCGGCATGAGCGTCCGCGCCCAGTGGACGATTCCGACGCCGATGCCGAGCATCGCGAAGGTGGTCCCGAGGCCGAGCAGCAGGTTCTGCGTGCGCAGCTCGCTGATCGATTCCGTCTGTCCGACGCCGAAGTAGGCGATGAAGAAGGACAGCGTGCCGATGATGGAGATGATGAACAGCAGGGCAACCTGCCGTTCTGCGCGCCGCGCGGCACGCGGGTCCGCATCGGCCAGGCGCTTCCGATGCGGGGGGAGGCCGGGATCCTGGAACGTCTCCAGGGTGTCCGTGCCAGCCTTAGCAACGGTGCCCGGGTCGTTCGGACTGCCGTGACTATGGTCGCCCATGTTGTCTCTCATCCTTTTTCTCAAATGTGCTAGGTACGTGGTGATGACCGCGGGCCCACGGCCCGCGGGGCGCTTAGGACGGGCGGGACGTCAGCCAGATCGTGAAGGCGATGATGATGCCGAGGCCGGCGGTCCAGATGAAGAGGCCCTCCGAAACCGGTCCGAGCGATCCGAGCTTCGCGCCGCCCGGGGAGCCCTGGGCCTCGATTTCCTTGAGGAAGGTGATAACGTCGCGCTTGTCCTCGGGGGTGAGGTTGGAGTCGTTGAAGACCGGCATGTTCTGCGGGCCAGTCGCCATGGCCTCGTAGATGTGCTTCTCGGAGACGCCGGCCAGTCCCGGCGCGAACTTGCCGCGCGTCAGGGCGCCGCCAGCCGCGGCCGCGTTGTGGCACATGGCGCAATTGACGCGGAAGATCTCGCCGCCGCGGGCGGAGTCGCCCTGCGTGGTGTCCAGCAGGTCGTCGCCCGGCACTGCGGGGCCGGCGCCGAGGGAGGCCACGAAGGCGGCCAGCTGCTGCGTCTGTTCGTCGTCGAACTGGACGGGCTTGATCTGGGCCTGCGGGCCCTGCATCTGCATGGGCATGCGGCCCGTGCCGACCTGGAAGTCCACCGAGGCGGCCCCGACGCCGATGAGCGACGGCCCGGCGTTGGTGCCCTCGGCGTTCAGGCCGTGACACGTGGCGCAGTTGGCCACGAAGAGCTTGTTGCCCTCTTCGATGTCGCTGGCGCTGTAGGTCGTGGCCGCCTTGGCCTCGGTGACGCTGCCTGCCGCTGCGTAGAGTCCGCCTGTGACGAGCAGACCCATCAGGAGCAGCGCCACGGCTGCCAGGGGATGCCGGCGCCTCTGCGAAAGAGCCTTCACTTGATGGTTCCTCACTAAGTTCTTGGAAAGGGTGTGGTGCTGGTGGCGGCCACGGGGGCCGGGCTGCTTCGCTACTTCAGGAAGTAGATGATCGCGAACAGCGCGATCCAGACGACGTCGACGAAGTGCCAGTAGTAGGAGGTCACGATCGCCGAGGTCGCCTCGAAGTGTCCGAAGCGCTTGGCGACGTAGGCACGCCCGATGATCAGCAGGAAGGCGATCAGCCCGCCGGCCACGTGCAGTCCGTGGAAGCCGGTGGTCAGGTAGAACGCGGACCCGTAGGCGTTGGAGTTCAGCGCGACCCCGTGGTGCACCAGCTCGGTGTACTCGTAGGCCTGCACGGCGACGAAGATCGCCCCGAGCAGGAAGGTCAGGATGAACCACTCGACCATGCCCCAGCGGCGCAGCTGGAACAGGCCGCCGGTGCGGCGCGGCTGGAGGTTCTCGGCCGCGAACACGCCGAACTGGCACGTGAAGGAGCTCGAGACGAGGATGATCGTGTTGATCAGCGCGAACGGAACGTTGAGCTTCGCGGTTTCCGTCGCCCACATCTCCGGTGCCGCGGCACGGAGCGTGAAGTACATGGCGAAGAGCGCGGCGAAGAACATCAGCTCGCTGGCAAGCCAGACGACGGTTCCCACCGACACCATGTTGGGGCGGTTCGGCACGGGGTGTGCCGGGGCATTGAGGGCATGAGTCGCAGTTGTCACAGAGCCATTATGTCTACAAAAGTGCCGGGGGCACCAATGCATCGGGCCCCGAGTCGCCCGTTTTCGGGCCGGTCAGGCCCAAGTTCCGCGGAATCCCGCGGGAGAAACAATTCCCGAGTTTCTACGATTCGTAGATAACCTTGTTGCGTGTCAACGATTCCAGCCGCCCGGAAGTTCCCCAACTGGCCCTCGCTGCTCTCCACGGTGATCGCCGGGAGGGACCTCGAGACCGCCGACGCGGCCTGGGCCATGGGCGAGATCATGGAGGGGAACGCGAGCGACGCGCAGATCGCCGGGTTCCTCGTCGCCCTCCGTTCGAAGGGGGAGACCGTCGCCGAACTCGCGGGCCTGGTCGAGGCCATGTTGGCCAACGCACGGCCCCTTGCGCTGCCCGGGGACAAGCTCGACATCGTCGGAACGGGCGGCGACCGCCACAACACCGTGAACATCTCGTCGATGGCCGCACTCGTCGCCGCCGGCGCGGGGGCCCGCATCGTCAAGCACGGCAACCGCGCCGCCTCCAGCTCCTCCGGATCGGCCGACGTCCTGGAGGCCCTCGGCGTGCGTCTGGACGTCCCGGTCGAGGCGATGCCCGGGATCCTCGAGCAGGCGGGGATCGTCTTCTGCTTCGCCCAGGTCTTCCACCCCTCGATGCGCTACGCGGCGGTGCCGCGCCGCGAGCTCGGGGTGGCGACGGCCTTCAACTTCATGGGCCCCCTGACCAATCCGTCCCGTCCCACCGCCTCGGCGATCGGCTGCGCCGACGCCCGGATGGCGCCGCTGATGGCCGGCGTCCTGGCGGCGCGCGGCGTCCGCGCGCTGGTCTTCCGCGGCGACGACGGCCTCGACGAGCTGACGACGACGGCCCCGAACCGGATCTGGGAGGTCCGCGGCGGCCACGTGTCCGAACAGGTGCTCGACGCCACGGATCTGGGGCTAGACCGCGCGACGCTCGAGGACCTGCGGGGCGGGGACGCGGCGCACAACGCCCAGGTGGTCCGCGACGTCCTCGGCGGCCGGCGCGGCCCGGTGCGCGACGCCGTCGTCCTCAATGCCGCGGGCGGACTGGTGGCCCTCGACGCCGACGCCGGAGAACCGCTCGCCGCACGCCTGTCCCGGGCCGCGGCCCGCGCGGAGGAATCCATCGACTCCGGCGCCGCCGCCTCCGTCCTGGACCGCTGGGCGGGCGCCACCCAGCGCGCCTGAGCGGCCGCGCCTTGCCGGAACGGACGCTCCCCGGCCGGGCCCCGGCGTCGTTCCCGGACCCGCACCGGCGTCCCGGACGCGGAAAGGGCCCGCACCCTCCGGGGGTGCGGGCCCTGCCGATCCGCCCGGAAGGGCGGCGGGGTCAGGAATCGAGGCCGAGCGAGAACGCGGCGTCGAGGTCGTGCTGGGAGTAGGAGCGGAACGCGATGTGGGTCGAGGTCTCCTGCACGCCGGGGATCTTCGACAGCCGGTCGGCGATGACGTCGGCGAGGTCCTCGTGCCGCTTCACGCGCGCGACGGCGATCAGGTCCCAGTCCCCGGCCACGGAGTAGACCTCGCTGATGCCCTCGATCTCGGAGATCTCCTGGGCCGATTCGGGGATCCTGTCCGCCTGCGTCTGAATCATGACGAATGCCGTGATCATGGTCCCTGTCCTTCCGGGTCGGTGCGGAGCGGCGTCGGCGCCGCTGCTTCGCTGTCCCGTCGAGCCTAATTCACGCCCGCCCCGCTGGCACATTACGACGCCGGAGCAGCGCCGCGCTGAGCAGGCGCCGCCCCAGCAGGAGGACCGCGAGCGACGCGGACGCGACGATGATGAAGGGGACCGCGGCGGTCGCGCCGAAGGCGACGCGCAGCAGCAGTCCGAGGCCGACCGTGCCCACCCAGACGAGGACTCCCGCGGGGAACAGCCTGGAGTGCGTGGACCGGATCCTGGTCGCCGCCGAGGCGAGCACGAGGGCGGCAAGGAATGGCGCCGCGGTCGACGCGATACCCGCCGGGCTCAGCCCGTGCTCGTGCTGGGCCCGCCCGAGGACGGCGAAGACGAGGACGAGGGCGGCGTCGAGGGCGAGCAGGGGGATCCACAGGCGGTCGGAACGCATGGGATCCAGTCTAGGTCCGGGAGCATCGTCGGCCCCGACGGCAACAAGGTTTACGCCTTGTTTATCAGTCAACAATGTTCTAGCCTTGTAGGCATGTACGTCGTGACGATCGACCAGCGCGCCTCGCGCCGCAAGCCCGACCTCGTCGACGGGCTCGTGGAGCGGCTCAACCGCGAGTATTCCCCCGTGCGCCCCTTCGAGCGCACCGCGGGGGACGAACTGCAGGGCGTGTTCGACGACGGACGCGGCGTGGCGGCGCTCGTCCTCGATGTCGCGGCGACGGGGGAGTGGAGCATCGGCGTCGGCGTCGGCTCCGTGCGCCTGCCCCTTCCGCGGCAGACGCGGGCCGGGGCCGGCGAGGCCTTCGAACTCGCCCGCGACGCCGTCGAACGCGCCAAGTCCTCGCCGGGATCGCTCGCGCTGAACGCCCGGGATCCACGGATCGAGCGCGTCGAGGCCGAGCTGCAGCTCATCGCCGGCGTCGACGCCCGGCGCAGCCCGGCCTCGCAGGAGGCCGGGCTGCTCGTGGCCGGCGGGCGGTCGCAGAAGGAGGCCGCCGGCCTGCTCGGCGTCTCGCAGCAGGCGGTCTCCAGCCGGCTCGCCTCCGGGCTGTGGCAGCAATGCCGCCGGCTCGAGCGCCACGCCGCCGAGGCGCTGCACGCGTTGGATGCCCCGGACGGGGGAGAATGAGGCCATGGCCGTCCTCGCGCTCGCCCTTCTGCTGCTCGCCGGCCTGAGCGGACTGCCCCAGAACCGGCGGACGGCCCGGGGCCCCGGAGGCCGCTTCCTGCTCGCCACGGCCTTGGGGCAGGTCCTGCTGCTCGCCGGGGCCGCCGCCGCGGCGCTTGCCGCGGCCGAGGTGGTTCCGACCGCGCTGGCGGCGCCGATCGCCGTCGTGGCCGCCGCGGCCGGCGGGGGTCCGGTGACCGTGGCCATCATCCGCATGTCGTACCGGCGCGAAGCCGTCACGACCACCCAGGCGGCACAGGCGGAGGGACAGGGCGAGCTCGTGCTGCGCGGCGGACTCTGGATCGGGATCCTCGAGCGCACGGCGATCGCCGCGACGCTCTGGGCCGGGTGGCCGGAGGGCCTCGCCGTCGTCCTGGCGGTCAAGGGGCTCGGTCGCTATTCGGAGCTCGGCAAGGACGGAGCGGCGGAGCGCTTCATCCTCGGCACGTTCGCCAGCGTCATGTGGGCCTGCGCCTGCACGGGCATCGGCTGCCTGCTCGTCCACGGGGGAGCGGCCTGAGCACCGGGGGCTAGCGGCCGTCGGCCTCGTCGTCGGTGAAGACCTCCTCGATCGCGAGCCCGAACAGCCTGGCCAGGCGGAAGGCCACCGGCAGGCTCGGATCGAACTTGCCCTTCTCGATCGCGTTGACCGACTGGCGGGACACGCCGACGCGCTGCGCGAGGTCGGCCTGCGTCCAGGAGCGCGCGCTCCGCAGCTCGGCGACGCGGTTCCTCACCGGTACCTCACGTTCCCCACGACGAAGGCCAGCAGGTAGACGACGCCGAGGAGCGCGGGGAAGACCGCTACGTTGACGTCGTACGGCACGAGGCCGGCGGCGTCGGCGACGAAGTAGGCGAAGCCGAGGACCCAGCCGATGCCGAGGGTCACCGCGAGCGCGTCGAGCATGATCTTGCGCTGCAGCTCGTCGAGTGCCCTAGGAAGCGCGTGAAGGCGAGGATCCATCCTGCGCCGATGAGCGCGTTGGCCGCGACGGCGGTCCAGCTCGCGGCCGCGTGTTCCTGCGGGTCCCACCACGACGCGGGGCCGAAACGCGCCACCGCGAAGCTCGCGAGCCAGGCCAGGGTCCAGGCGGCCAGCCGGAGGGCGGCCCGGTTCGAGCGCCGGTAGTCGGCTGCGGGTTGTCGTTGCCGTTCCATGGGCGGCCCCTCCTTAAGTTTAAGTCAAGTACACTTGACAGCTTAGATCCGTCTGGACTGAGAAGTCAAGGAAACTTGACTCGCTTCCGGTTCCGGGAATGGCAGCGGTCTGCGAGTCCTGGACAGGGGAGCAGGCCGGGGGAGCGCTTTGGCCGCGTCTGGGATAGGCTCCGCGTCCATGGACATGCTGACGGGTGCTCAGATCGCGGCGGCCGGGCTCGCCGATTGGCGCAAGCTGGCCCAGGGACTCCACGCGCGCTATCTGGTCCACGGCTTCGGCGCGGGCGCCCGGTTCATCACGGCGGTCGGTGAGGCGGGGGACGCTGCCGGGCACCACCCGCGCGTGTCACTCGGGCCGGGGTACGTGGATCTCAAGCTGATCAGCGAGGACGCGGTCTACCGCGACGACGCCGGCATCGAACACGTCGTCGAGTGGGTCACCGCGAAGGACGTCGGCCTGGCACGGACGATTGCCCGGATCGCCGCCGACCACGCACTTGCCGCCGACCCGGCCTCGGTCAGCGTCGTCGAGCTCGGCCTCGACACCGCGCACTCCGCCACGATCGCTCCCGTTTGGGCGGCCTTGTTGACCGGGCACGCCTCGTCCCAGGGCCACGGCTCGCCCAGTGACGAGGTGCGCGATGCCACGGGGCGAGTTCCGAATCTGTGGTTCGGAGAAGCCGGCGATCGGGACCCGGCCGACCAGCGTTTCCACGTGGAGGTCTACGTGGCGCCCGAGGTGGTCGAGACACGGATCGACGCGGCGGTCGCCGCTGGCGGAACGGTGGTCGACGACTCCAAGGCGCCTTGGCTCACGGTGATCGTGGATCAGGACGGCAATCGGGGAGTCGTCTGCGTCGACGCGTCCGCCGCGCCCAAGGAGTGACCGATCGGCGCGGCGATGCGCCGTAGGACGGAGGACGCTTCACTCTGAGCGCCGGCCCTGCGATGACTTGACATAATGTACGTTATCGGCGTTTAACGGACCGTGCCGGAGAGGGCGGTGCCGAAGGCGGGACGGTGGCGCGGCAAGGACGCGTCTTCCGTGCCGCGCCGTCCTTCTCAAGCGCCGACGTAGGCGGCCAGGTACCTGCCCGTGAGCGTGGTCCCGTCGGCGACGAGATCCGCCGGCGTGCCCTCGAAGACCACCGATCCGCCGTCGTGCCCGGCACCGGGACCCAGATCGATGATCCAGTCGGCATGAGCCATGACGGCCTGGTGGTGCTCGATCACGATGACCGACTTGCCCGAGTCCACGAGCCGGTCCAGCAGCCCGAGAAGCTGTTCGACGTCGGCCAGGTGCAGTCCCGTGGTCGGCTCGTCCAGGACGTAGACGTCGCCCTTCTCGCCCATCTGCGTGGCGAGCTTGAGACGCTGGCGCTCGCCGCCGGAGAGCGTCGTGAGCGGCTGCCCCAGGGTCAGGTACCCGAGACCGACGTCGGCGAGCCGGCCCAGGATCTTGTGGGCCGCCGGGGTGCGGGCCTCCCCCTCGCCGAAGAACGCCTCCGCCTCGGCCACCGGCAACGCCAGGACCTCGGCGATGTTCTTCCCGGCCAGCGTGTACTCGAGGACGGACGCCTGGAAACGCCGGCCCTCGCAGTCCTCGCACGTGGACTCGACCGTCGCCATGACCCCGAGCTCGGTGAAGATCACGCCCGCGCCGTTGCACGTCGGGCAGGCGCCCTCCGAATTGGAGCTGAAGAGCGCCGGCTTGACCCCGTTGGCCTTCGCGAACGCCTTCCGGACGGGCTCGAGCAGCCCGGTGTACGTGGCCGGGTTGCTGCGCCGCGAGCCGCGGATGGCACCCTGGTCGATCACCACGACGCCCTCGCGGCCGGCGACGGAGCCGTGGATGAGCGAGCTCTTGCCGGAGCCCGCGACACCGGTGACGACGCAGAGCACGCCGAGCGGCACGTCGACATCGACCCCACGGAGGTTGTGCGTCGACGCCCCACGCACCTCAAGCGCTCCCGTCGCCTGCCTGAGGGCCCCCTTGAGCGACGCGCGGTCGTCGAGGTGGCGCCCCGTCGTCGTACCGCTGGACCGGAGCCCCTCGACGGTGCCCTCGAAGCACACCGTGCCGCCGCCCGTCCCGGCGCCCGGGCCGAGGTCGACGACGTGGTCCGCGATCGCGATCGCCTCCGGCTTGTGCTCGACGACCAGCACGGTGTTCCCCTTGTCCCGCAACTGCAGCAGGAGCGTGTTCATCCGCTCGATGTCGTGCGGGTGCAGGCCGATCGTCGGCTCGTCGAAGACGTAGGTGACGTCGGTCAGCGAGGAACCGAGGTGGCGGATCATCTTGGTCCGCTGGGCCTCTCCCCCGGACAACGTGCCGGACGGGCGGTCCAGAGACAGGTAGCCGAGGCCGATCTCGGTGAACGCGTCGAGCAGGTGCTGCAGGCCCTTGAGCAGGGGCGCGACGGAGGGCTCGTCGATCCCCCGCACCCATTCGGCCAGGTCGGTGATCTGCAGCGCGCACGCGTCGGCGATGTTCTTGCCGTTGACCATCGATGACCTGGCCTCCGCGGCCAGCCTCGTGCCGTCGCACTCCGGGCACGTGCCGAACGTGACCGCGCGCTCGACGAAGGCCCGGATGTGCGGCTGCATGGCCTCCGGGTCCTTGGAGAGCATCGATTTCTGGATCTTCGGGATCAGGCCCTCGTAGGTGAGGTTGATGCCCTCGACCTTGATCTTCGTCGGCTCGCGGTACAGGAGGTCGTGCAGCTCCTTCTTCGTGAACTTCTCCACGGGCTTGTCCATGTCGAAGTACCCGGAGCCACCGAAGATCCGTCCGTACCAGCCGTCCATGGAGTACCCGGGGACGGTGAGGGCGCCGCCGGACAGCGACTTGGAGCCGTCGTAGAGGGCCGTGAGGTCGAAGTCCTTGACGGACCCCGTGCCCTCGCAACGCGGGCACATGCCGCCGAGCCGGTTGAACGTCGCCTTCTCGGCCTTGGTCTTGTTGCCGCGCTCGACCGTGATCGCCCCGCTGGCCTTGACGGAGGGCACGTTGAAGGAGAACGCCCCGGGCCCGCCGATGTGCGGTTCGCCGAGCCGGCTGAAGAGGATGCGCAGCATCGCGTTGGCGTCCGTCACCGTGCCCACCGTGGAGCGCGGGTTGGCCCCCATGCGCTCCTGGTCCACGATGATCGCCGTCGTGAGCCCCTCGAGGTGATCCACCTCGGGGCGGGCCAGCGTCGGCATGAACCCCTGGACGAACGCGCTGTAGGTCTCGTTGATGAGCCGCTGCGATTCGGCCGCGATCGTGCCGAACACGAGCGAGCTCTTGCCCGAGCCCGAGACCCCGGTGAAGACGGTGAGCCGGCGCTTCGGCAGGTCGACGCTGACGTTCTTGAGGTTGTTCTCCGAGGCCCCCTGGACCCGGATGAGGTCGTGCTGGTCCGCGGCGAGCGCCGTGTCCTCCCGGGCCGTCTCGGGGGCCGCGCTCATTGGCGCTCCTGGACGCGGACGGTGTTCCCGGCCGGGTCGCGGAAGGCGCAGTCGCGGACGCCGTAGGGCTGCTCGAGGGGCTCCTGCATGATGTCGGCGCCGCTCGCCTCCACCTTCTCGAAGAGCGCGTCGAGGTCCGGCGTGGAGAGGACGACGGCGGCGAACGTCCCCTTGGCCATCATCTCGGCGACGACCCGGCGCTCCTCGTCGGAGATCCCCGGATCCACGGCGGGCGGGGTGAGCACGATCGACGTGTCCGGCTGCCCGGCCGGCCCGATCGTGATCCAGCGCATGTCCTCGTAGCCGACGTCGAGGCGGACCTCGAAACCGAGCAGGTCGCGGTAGAAGGCGAGCGACGCCTCCGGGTCCTCGTGCGGGAGGAAACTCGAGTGAATGTTGATGTCCATGTCCGTCATCCTAGGGGTGATGCCGCGGGGCGCCCTTCTTGATTCCTGACCGGTCTCGCCACGACCTTGGCCACGCAGCCGGGGATCCCCTCCCCCGGGCCGGCCGCCGCGGCACGGTACTCGCTCGGCGGCATGCCGACGAGCTCGGAAAAGCGGGTGCTGAAGGTGCCCAGCGAGGAGAATCCCACCTCGAAGCACGCCTCGGTGACGCCCACGTCGCCGCGGCGCAACAGCGTCATGGCCCGCTCGATGCGCCGCGTCATGAGGTAGCGGTAGGGCGGCTCGCCGTAGGCCCGGCGGAACTGCCGGCTCAGGTGCCCGGCGGACATGTGGACGCCGCGAGCCAGGGCCTCGACATCGAGCGGGCGGGCGTACTCGCGGTCGATCCTGTCGCGGACGCGGCGCAGCAGGACGAGGTCGCCCAAGGCGGGGGAAACAGACGCGGTGTTCATGGCTCTCCTGATCGTTCCACCGGTCCCCCGGGCTGTCCAGCGCGCGGCCGGGCGTCCTGTCCGGCGTCGACCGCCTCCACCCTGGGGGACCCGCCGTGGCCCGCGGGCGGCCCGGAGGCGTAACGTTGGCCCCATGAGCGCACGCATCACGGCCCGGCAGTTCCACGATTCCGACGGCGTCTCCGAGTGGCGCGTCGTCTTCGGCGGCGCCGGCGCCCGGTTCGCCACCGGCTCGTTCGCGCGCGGCCTCGCCCTCGTGGACGAGATCGGCCGGCTCGCCGAGGCCGCCAACCATCACCCCGACCTCGACCTCCGCTACGGGTCACTCACGGTCAATCTGCTCTCGCACGACGTCGGTGGGCTGAGCGGGCGGGACGTGGAGCTGGCCCGGGCGATCTCGGCGGCGGCCCGCGACCTCGCCATCGAGGCGGACCCGGCCGAGGTCCAGACGGTCCAGCTCGCCCTCGACGCGCTCGACATCCCCGCGGTCCTGCCGTTCTGGGAGGCCGTGCTCGGCTACCGGCGCGTCGCGGACGACGAGCTGGCCGATCCCGACGGCCGCGAGCCCTCGCTCTGGTTCCAGCAGATGGTCCGCGAGCGCCCGCAGCGCAACCGCATCCACGTCGACGTGTGCGTGGCCCACGACGTGGCCGAGGCCCGCATCGCGGCGGCCGTGGACGCGGGCGGGCGGATCGTCAACGACGAGCACGCGCCGGAGTGGTGGACGCTCGCGGATCCGGAAGGCAACGAGGTCGACATCGCCACCATGGCCGGACGCGGCTAGTGGCCCCACGGGGGTCCGCGGCAGGGACACGGTTCCCGCTGCCGTGGCGCCGGCTGACTGCGGCCGCCCGGACCCGGCGCGGCATCGGTCGAGCGGCCCGGGACCACGGGCTCGTCCTCGATCCCGCCCAGCTCTCCGCGGCCGGACTGCTCGCCCGCGCCGCCGGCAGCCTCGACCGGCCCTCGGGCCCGCCCGGCCACGTCTACCTCTGGGGGCCGCCCGGGCGGGGCAAGACGTGGCTCGCCGACGCCTTCTTCGACGCCGTCCCCGTCCAGGGCAAGCGCCGGGTCCACTTCCACGCCTTCTTCCGGGAGCTCCACGGCCGCGTCCACGCCGCGGGCGAGGCGTCCCGCGCGGCGGAGCGCGGAGCCGGCCGCGGGGCCGCCGAGCGGCGGGGCAGCGCGATCGACGAGGCCCTCGGGACCATGCTCGCGGGGACCCGGCTGCTCTGCTTCGACGAGTTCCACTGCAACGACCCCGGCGACGCCATGCTCTTGACCCGGCTGCTCAAGCGCATCGTCGAGGAACGGATCCTGCTCGTGGCGACCTCCAACTACGCGCCGGAGCAGCTGCTCCCCGATGAGTACTTCCACCATCTCGCCGAGCCGGCCATCGCGCTGATCCGCGCCCAGATGCAGGTCGTCGAGATCGCCGGGCCGACCGACTACCGTGCGGTGCGGCCGTCCACGCGCGCCGCGGGATTCTCGTCGGGAACCCATTGGCCGGACCCCGTCGGGGACGGGCCCGGAACGGCGGGGCTGGTCCCGCCGTCGCCCGCCGAACGCCGGATCCTGCGGCCGACGACCCAGGACATCGAGGCGCTCCGGGCGGCGGACGGGCAGCTGTGGTTCCGCTTCGACGCCCTCTGCGGGGCCCCGACGGCCCCCATGGATTACCTGCGCCTCGCGGAGGACTCCCGGCACTGGGTCGTCGACTCCGTCCCGCCCCTGGACCGGCTGACGCCGTACGCGCTACGCCGCTTCGGCAACGTCGTGGACGTGCTGTACGAGCGCGACGTCCGCCTGGACCTGATCGGCGGCGGGTCCTTCGAGGAGGCCGGATCCCTGATCCCGCCGGCCGACGCCGCACGCCTGTTCAGCCGCCTGTCCGCCCTCGCCGCCCCGGCCCGAGCGGCCGCCGCCGGCCGCTAGCAGCCCCACTGCTCCCCCATCAGCACACAGGAACCCAGGAGACCATGCCGCACTCCCCCGCCGAGGACGACTTCACGCCGGACCGCCTCGTGGACCTCGCCGAGAGGCTGACCCGTGCCGAGGCGGAGACGGGTTCCCTGCCCGGGATCGTCCAGCTGGGCCACCCGGTCCTGCGCGCCCGGGCCCTGGACTACTCGGGCCAGCTCGGCGACGAACTGCTCGGGCGCCTGCTGGCGACCATGCGGAAGGTGATGCACGCCGCCCCCGGCGTGGGGCTCGCGGCTCCCCAGCTGGGGCTGCCCCTGCGGTTGGCCGTGATGGAGGACCTCTTCCCGGTCGACCCGGCGACGGCCGAGGCGCGCGGGAGGACTCCGCTCGAGTACTTCGCGGCCGTCAACCCCGGCTACTCGGCCGTGGGCGCCCGCACTTCGTCCCACTTCGAGGGCTGCCTGTCCTTCGCCGGCTTCACGGCGGTCGTCGAACGCCCCGAGGAGATCGAGGCGAGGTACACGGGTCCGGACGGCACCGGCGTCGTCCGGTCCCTGCGCGGCTGGCCCGCGCGGATCTTCCAGCACGAGGCCGACCACCTGGACGGCACGGTCTACATCGACCGGGCCGTGAGCCGCAGCCTGTGCACCTCGGAGGCCTACGCGGCCCGCTGGCAGGAACCGCGCCCGGACGCCGCGGCGCGCGGGCTCGGCTTCGCGCTGCGGGTCGCCGAGGACGACGCCGGGGCCTCCTAGGAGACGGGCAGGTACCTCCCGAACCACTCCAGGATCGCCTCGAAGCGCTGGCGCCGGTGCCACGGGGTCCCGCTGCGCGAGAGCTCGTGGTCCTCCCCCGGGAAGAGCAGGAATTCCGTCTCGACGCCGTGGCGCAGCAGCTCGACGTAGTACCGCTGGGCCTGCTCGAGCGGGCACCGGTAGTCCTCCTCCGAGTGCAGCACGAGGGTGGGCGTGCGGACCTGGGACGCGACGGCGAGCGGGCTCTGGGTCAGCGTGTGCGCGGGATCGGAGCCGGTGTAGGCCTCGCTGAAGAACCAGCCGATGTCGCTCGATCCGATGAAGCTCAGCGGATCCAGGAAGCCTCGCTCGACGACCGCGGCGGCGAAGCGGTGCTCGTGGGCGATCGTCCACGCCGTGAGGTATCCGCCGTAGGAGCCGCCGAGCACGCCGGTCCGGGCGCCGTCGAGGCGCGGCTCGGCCGCGATCGCGCCGTCGAGGAACGCCAGGACGTCCTGCAGGTCGACCGTCCCCATGGCCTCCTTGATCGCCAGGCCGTGGGGACGGCCGTAGCCGGCGCTGCCCCGCGGGTTGCACTGCAGGACGGCGTAGCCGGCCTCGGCATAGACCTGCGCCTCGTCGAAGTAGGACCAGCCGTAGGACGCGAACGGGCCGCCGTGGATGTTCAGGAGGACGGGGTGGGGCCCGTCGCCCTCGGGCAGGTGGAGCCAGCCGTGCACGGGGTAGCCGTCCGGGCCCTCGACGACGAGTTCGCGCGGCGGCGCGATGCGCGTCCGCTCCCGCAGCGCGGCGGCGAAGTCGGTCACGGGCTCGAGCTTGCCGCCGCGCAGCACGCCGAGCTCGCCCGGGCTGCGCGGGGTGGCATGGGAGACGACGACGGTGCCGGCCGCCTCCGCGGCGCCGGTCACGAGGACCTCCCCTGCCACGAGGACCTCCACCGTCCCGTCGGCGGAGAGGCGGTGCAGCTCACCGCTGCCGCGCACGCGCGCGAACGCCAGGACGTCCGCGTCCCCGTGCGGGACCAGGCCGGACTGGACGTCGCCGTAGTCGGCCGTCTCGAGGTCCGTGAGCAGGCGGGGCTCCGTGCCGGGTCCGGCCGCGTCGGCAGGGAGCACGAACACGCCGGCCTGCCGGGCCACGAAGTCGCGGCCGTCGGGGCCGAGCTCCTCGCCGAGCAGGTACAGGTGGCGGCCGTCGCGGGAGAACGCCGGCGTCGAATAGGCGAAGCTCCCGTCGGGCTCGCCGGCGACGGGCTCGGTTCCGGCCCCGGGGTCCGCGACCGCGACGCGGTGGACCATGGAGCGCAGGTCCGCGTCGGCGCCGGGATGCAGGGCGGCGTTGAAGTAGACGTGGCGGCCGTCGGGCGAGAAGCACGGCCCGGAGGCGTCGCGTTCCCCGTCCGTCAGCGCCGTATAGGCGGGCAGGCCGCGGCGGGCCGGCCGGGATCCCTGGTGGGAGGCGGCGTCCGCCGCCTCGGCGGCGCCTTCTCCGGTGCCGTCCACCCCGGCGGACGCCCCGGCGTCGGCTCCGGCGTCGGCCGGGGCCTCCTTGGCCCGGCCGACGGGCTCGATGTACGGCTCCTCGTTCAGCGGGGGAAGCTCCATGAGGTACAGGGACTGGACCTTGTCCCGGGTGAAGCCGATCCCGTTGCCGCGGTACTTGAAGCCCGTGATCCGCCGCGGATCCTCGGCGCCGGCCCCCACGCCGTCGGTGCTTCCGTAGCGGCCGGCGTCGGGCGTGCGGCTCGCGAAGGCCACGTGGCGCCCGTCCGGGGAGCAGGCGAAGCCGGAGACGCCGAGGTGGCGGTCGGTGAGGATGCGGGGCTCGCCACCGCGCGCGTCGACGACCGCGAGCTGCGGGCGGCCCTTCGCGTCGGGGCGTAGGAACACGATCCGCGTTCCATCCGGCGAGTACTGCGGCGCCGCGTCGCGCGTTCCGCGGGTGAGCCGGCGCGGCGCCTCGTCGCCGACGAGGTCGACGGCCCACAACTGTCCGGTCTCGGCGTCCGCGGCGAAGCTGGGCCGCGAGGCCGCCAGCACGGCGCGCGTGCCGTCGGGGCTGATGCTCGGCGCGGATACAGTGGTCATCAGTTCAAGCTGCGTCGGTTTCACAGCGCGAGCCTATCTGAAACGTCCATTGAAGGAAATGATCCATGACCCCGGACCACCGCTCCGGCATCGAGCTGCTGTGCCCCCTCTGCGCCCGGCCGCTCGCGTCCACGGGCGCGGCGGGTCGCTCGCTCGCGTGCGGCGGAGGCCACCGCTTCGACGCCGCGAAGCAGGGCTACGTCAACCTGCTGACGGGCCGCGGCACGGGCTTCACGGAGGACACGGCGGACATGGTCGCGGCACGGGCCGGCTTCCTCGCGGCGGGCCACTACGCGCCGCTCGCGCGGGCGCTGGCCGGGGAGGCGCTCCGGGCCGCCGGGCGCCTCGACCCGGAGCGCGCCGTGCGCGTCCTGGACGCCGGCGCCGGGACGGGCTACTACCTCGGGGCCGTCCTGTCGGCCCTGCGGTCGGGCACGCAGGACGGAGACGCCGCCGAAGCCCGGGCAGGGTCCGGCCCCTCCCTCGCGGCTCCGGCCGGGCACGACGCCGGAGCCCGGCCAGGGTCCGGCCCCTCCCCCGCGGAGCTGGTCCGGGACGGGGACGACCCCGCGGCGCAGGCCGGGCGCCCGGCGTCGGGCGTCGCCCTGGACATCTCCCGCTACGCCATGCGCCGCGCCGCCCGGCTCGAGGGGGTCCGGGCGCTCGTCTGGGACGTCTGGCGCAGGCTGCCGCTGCCGGACGGCGGCGCGGACCTGCTACTGAACGTCTTCGCCCCGCGCAACGGTGCCGAGTTCCACCGCGTCCTCGCCGACGACGGCACGCTGCTCGTCGTCACCCCGCTCCCCGGGCACCTCCGCGAAGCGGCCGAACCGCTCGGGCTGCTGGGGATCGCCCCGGACAAGGAGGCGTCCGTGGCCGGGGGACTCGGCCCGGGATGGACGCAGACCGGGGTGCGGGAAGTGCGCTTCACCCTCCGCCTCGACGAGGCCGACGCCGCCCGGCTCGCGCTCATGGGTCCCGCCGGCCACCACGCCGACGCCGCCGTCTTCGCCGAGCGCGCCGCCCACGGCGTGCCGGAGTCGGTGACCGCCGCGTTCCGCCTCCAGGCCTTCGCGAAGGACGCCGGATCCCAACATCGTCCTCAGGGGTGACTACGGTTCGCGGTCCCATCAGGCAAGATGGAGGCAACGAGGGCGGTCCGTGCCCTCCCGGAAGCAATGCGGTGGACACACATGATTGATTGGATCGTCGCCAACGGGTGGGTCTTCTGGCTCGCGCTGTTCCTGATCCTGGCGATCATCGAGATGATGGCCCTCGATCTCTATTTCCTCATGCTCAGCGCCGGCGCGCTCGGTGGCGTCGTCGTGGCGCTGGCCGGCGGTCCGTTCTGGCTGCAGGCCGTGGTGTTCTGCGTCGTCTCGCTGCTCATGATCCTGCTCGTCCGGCCCATCGCCATGAGGCATCTGCGCAAGGCTCCGGCCACTCTCCGCACCAACGTCGACCGCCTGCTGGGTCAGGACGCCCTCGTCCTCGAGCCCACGTCCCGCATGGCCGGACGCGCGAAGATCGGCGGCGAGACCTGGAGCGCCCGCACCGAGGACGACGCCCCGCTCGAGCCCGGCAACTACGGCACGGTCGTGCGCATCAACGGCGCCACCGCCTACATCACCGCCCGCACGGCCGAGGGCCAGGGCGCCTAGGTCCACCGCCGGTTCGTCCGGCACACCGAGCCTTCACGGGCACAACACGCAAGAAGGGGGACACCCATGCTGGAGAACTTCACCGGCGTCGGCATCGTACTGATCGTACTGGCCGTCTTCGTCATCATCGTCCTGCTGCGCTCCGTCCGCATCGTTCCGCAGGCCCGCGCCGGCATCGTCGAGCGACTGGGCAAGTACCAGCGGACCCTGGGACCTGGCCTGACCATCCTGATCCCGTTCGTCGACCGGCTCCTGCCGCTGCTCGACCTCCGCGAGCAGGTCGTCAGCTTCCCGCCGCAGCCGGTGATCACCGAGGACAACCTCGTGGTCTCCATCGACACGGTGGTCTACTTCCAGATCACCGAGCCGCGCGCAGCGACCTACGAGATCGCCAACTACATCCAGGCCGTCGAACAGCTGACCACCACGACGCTGCGTAACGTCGTCGGCGGGCTGAACCTGGAAGAGGCCCTGACGAGCCGCGACCAGATCAACGGACAGCTCCGTGGCGTGCTCGACGAGGCGACCGGCAAGTGGGGCATCCGCGTCTCCCGCGTCGAGCTCAAGGCGATCGATCCGCCCCTGTCCATCCAGGACTCCATGGAGAAGCAGATGCGCGCCGAGCGGGACCGCCGCGCCGCAATCCTCACGGCCGAGGGCACCAAGCAGTCCCAGATCCTCACGGCCGAGGGCCAGCGGCAGGCCGCGATCCTCGCGGCCGAGGGCGACGCCAAGGCGGCCATCCTCCGCGCCGACGGCGAGGCCCAGGCCATCGAGAAGGTCTTCAACTCGATCCACGCCGGCAATCCGGACCAGAAGCTCCTGGCCTACCAGTACCTGCAGACCCTGCCGAAGCTCGCCGAGGGCTCCTCCAACACGCTCTGGATCATCCCGAGCGAGGTCGGCGAGGCCCTCAAGGGCATCGGCGGCGCGCTGGGCAACCTGCGCCCCGACGACGACGCGCCGTCGACCCCGGCCCCACCCCGCACCGGCCAGGCCGCGGGATCCGGTTCCACCCCCGCGACGCCTCCGGCGCCTCCCGCCCCGCCGGCCCCGCCGGTCGATCCGGGCCACTAGCCCACGACGCATCCGGAGCACGGGTGCCCGATGTGCCGCCGCGGGCGGCCGGTCGACGGAGATCCCGTCGGGCGGCCGCCCGTGGCGCGTATACTGAATGGCTGGAGACTTCCGCCCTACGGGAATCACCGGCGTGCCCGGGGCGTTGAACACCATAGTCGTCGAGCGTCCGCCAGCCGGACGCAGTTGGGAGTAGTCATGAGCGATCGCAGCCTGCGCGGCATGCGCCTCGGTGCGCAGAGCATGGAGACAGAGGCCGGCGTCGAGCCGGCACCGCGCCAGCGCGTCGAGTACCGGTGCGAGGACGGCGAGCAGGTCTTCGTGACCTTCTCCTCCGAGGCCGAGATCCCGCCCACCTGGGTGTCCAAGACGGGCAAGGAGGCGGTCCTCGTCAACGGCGAGAAGCCGGACGATTCCAACGAGAAGCCCGTCCGGACCCACTGGGACATGCTCCTGGAGCGCCGCAGCGTCGACGAGCTCGAGCAGATCCTGAAGGACCGGCTCGACAAGCTGCACGCCGACCGCGGCGAAAAGGTCTAGGCCCCACGCACTCCGGCTCCAACGACGGCGGGCGCCGTTCCCTCCAGGGGAACGGCGCCCGCAGTCGTTGTGTCCAGATGTCTTTCCGCCGGAACGTCAGGCGCGTCCGGTGAGCTTCTTCCAGCGGGCGCCGAGGCCCCAGCGGGTGACGTTGAGCATGGCCTCGACGACGATGTTCCCGCTCATCTTGGACACGCCGAGCTCGCGTTCCACGAACGTGATCGGCACCTCGACGATCCGCCGCCCCAGCCGGGCCACCCGGAAGGTCATGTCCACCTGGAAGCCGTAGCCCACCGACTCCACGGCGTCGAAGTCGATCGCCTCGAGGGTCTCCCGGCGGAACGCGCGGAATCCGGCCGTGATGTCGCGGACCGACAGGCCGAGCATCACGCGCGAGTAGAGAGAACCCGCCCGGGAGATGAGCTTGCGGTGCAGGGGCCAGTTCGCGACCGAGCCGCCCTTGACCCAGCGCGAGCCGATCACGAGGTCCGCCTCGGGGACCTTCGCGAGCAGGCGGGGCAGGTCCTCCGGACGGTGGGAGCCGTCGGCGTCGAGCTCCACGATCACGTCGTAGTCCCGCTCGAGCGCCCAGCGGAAGCCGGCGATGTAGGCCGCGCCGAGGCCTTCCTTGCCCTGGCGGTGCATGACATGGACCTGCGGATCGGCGGCCGCGAACTCGTCGGCGAGCCGCCCGGTGCCGTCCGGGCTGTTGTCGTCGGCGATCAGGACGTCCGAGTCGGGTACGGCGGCCCGCAGGCGGCCCAGGGTCACGGGGAGCGACTCGAGCTCGTTGTAGGTCGGGATGATCGTGACGACGCGCACGCGGCGGCCCCTTCTGATTCGGTGGTGGAATCCGCGGTGCGGATCCTCGACTGCGGGCCCGGGACGCGGACGTCACTCCCCCGTCGCCGGCAGCAGGCGGGCGGGCCAGTGAACCAGTATACGGACACGGAAAGACCCCGGGAACTTCGGACCAGTCGTCCCACGCCGTGGCGCGGGCCTCCTGTTTTCTACTGCTCCCGGGGCCTTGTCCTGTGGTGTTCTGCCGAGATTCCGGCACGGTGGACCTCTAGAGCTGCTCCGCCACCGTTGAGAGTCAAGCCTAGCCGCTTGTTACCTCGTGTCAACCACGAATTGACTAGGCGCGATGCCGGAAGGCCCTAGTCAGTGCGGCGCGGCGCGGCCGCCGAGGCTGCGATGCCTTCCGGGACCGCTCAGCGGGTCTCGAACGCGTCGAAGATCACGCGTCCAGCGCGTACGGTGCGCAGGCAACGCGGCGCGCCCTCGTCGAGAACCGGGAGCATCGGCGTCCCGGCGCGGGCGTCCGTGCTCCAGGAGGCGACGCGCGCATCCGGGGCCTGCACTGCCAGCTCCGAGGCCTCCCAGACGGCGAACGTCGCCTCGGCCCCGGGGACGAGCTGCCCGGCCAGGGGATCGGCCACCCCGGCGGCACGGTGGCCGGCGCGCGTGTGGGCCACGAAGGCCGCGCGCGCCGAAACGCGCGCCGACGGCGTGTGGTGCTCGAGGCACGCCTTCACGGCGCCCCAGGGGTCCACCGCCGTGACCGGCGCATCGGACCCGAGGCAGACGGGGACGCCGGCCGCGAGGAAGCGTCCGACCTCGTTCATGGCCGTCGAGCGCTCCACGCCGAGGCGCTGCTCGTACTGGCCGCCGGGCCCGCCCCAGAGCGCGTCGAACGCAGGCTGCAGCGAGACCGTGATGCCGTACTCGAGGAGGGCGGCCAGGACGGCGTCGTCGATCATCTCGACGTGCTCGAGCCGGTGCCGCGCCGATTGCACCGCGGCTCGTCCGACGCGCTCCGCGGCCAGGCGGAAGCCCTCGATCGCGGCGTCCGCCCCCGCGTCGCCGATGACATGGAAGGCCGCCTGGATGCCGGCCTCGGTGCAGGCCGCGATGTGGTCGGCGATCCGGCCGGCGTCCAGGAAGAGGTCGCCGCGGCTGCCGGGGGCGTCGTCGTAGTCCGCCCGCAGCCGGGCCGTGCGGGAGCCGAGCGATCCGTCGATGTTCAGGTCTCCTCCGAGACCCGTGAGCCGGCCGCCGAAGTCCTCCATCAGGGAACGCGCCTGCGCGGCGTCGGCGACGGCCTCGCCCCAGTAGACGTGGATCGCGGGGTGGTCCTGCCCCTCCTTCTCGAGCAGCCCGAGCAGGACCTCGGTGTCGCGGCGCGTGCCGATGTGCGGAGCCCCCATCTCGGCCGCCCCGGCGACCCCACGGGAGGCCAGGTGGCGCAGGGCGGCCCGCTGGAAGCGGCGCCGGGACGCGTCGGAGAAGTCGAGCACCTCGGCCCGCACCCGGGCATGCGCTTCGCGCACGACGACCGCTCCGCCGTCGTACCCGTCCACCCCCGCCAGCGCCAGCCGCCCCGCGAGGGAGGCGTTGACGAGGCCCGAATGCACGTCGGCACGGGTGAGGTACACGTCCGCTCCCCCGCCCGCCTCCTCGAGCTCGGCGGGCGTCGGGACGCGCCCCTCCGGCCAGAGGCTCTCGTCCCATCCCGCGCCGAACACCGCGCCCCCGGAGGCGGCGGCGCCGCGCACCGCCTCGAGCAGGCCGGCCAACGAGCCTACCCCGCCGAGGTCCAGCATCGACAGCGCGGCGCCCGTTTCCGTCAAGTGGACGTGGCTGTCGAAGAAGGCGGGGGCGACGAGGGCCCCCTCGAGGTCCACGACCTCGACGCCCTCGTCGAGCAGGGCCGCCGCGGCGGCCTCCTGCCCGATCCACGCCACCGTCCCGTCCGCGACCAGCAGGGCGGTCGCGAAGGGGTCGGACGCGCTGTAGACGGCGCCGTTGCGGTACATGACGCGCTGGGGCATGCGGTGTTCCTTTCGGGGTGGGGCCGCGGAACGGCCAGGTGGTTCCTAGTCGGCGATCGAGGAATAGGCGACGACTCCGCGCCGGACGGCGTCCACGGCCTCCCGGCAGCGCCGCGGGAAGCCGGGATCGAGTCCCGGGACCTTCGCGAGCTGGTCGAGCGAGTCGATGACCTGCTTCGCCCAGCGCACGAAGTCGCCCGCCGCGAGCTCCGAGCCGCGCAGGCAGTCCTTCAGGTCCCGGCCGCGGGCCCAGTGGTACATGGGCCAGACCAGTCCCGCCTCGGGCTCGGCGGTCTCGGGGAGCCGGTGGGCGGCCTCGCGGTCCGTCAGCTCGGACCACTGCCTCACCGCCGTGTCCCAGACGGTCTCGAGGGCCGGTGAGGGCAGCTTGGGCTGCACGCCCTTGTCCTCGCGCTTGGCCTGGTAGACCAGCATCGTCACGGCCGCGGCCAGCTCGGCCTTGCCGAGGCGGTCCAGGGCCCCGGACTCGAGCACGAGCGAGGTCAGCAGGTCCCGCTCCCCGTAGATCCGGCGCAGGCGCTGCCCGGAGTCCGTGGCCTTCAGCGCCCCCGTCGCGGCGTCGGGAAGGAGGTAGCCGTAGTCGCCCAGCACCGAGCACACGCGGTCGAACGTCTTGGCGATCGTATTGGTGCGGCCGCTGATCTGGCCGGCAAGCCGGTCCGTCTCCTGGCGCAGCTTCCACCACCGCTCGGCCCAGCGCGCGTGGTCCTCGCGCTCACTGCAGCCGTGGCAGGCGTGCCGCTTCAGCCGGCGCCGGAGTTCGGTGATGCGCGCCTCCTGCTCGGAGTCGCCGCGGTAGTCGAAGCCGCTCGCGCCGCGCCGGGGCGGCCGCTGCTCGTGCAGGGCGTTGCGCATCGAGGAGGCGAGGTCCCGGCGTTCCTTGGGCGAGCGGCCCGTAAAGGCCTTGGGGATGCGGATCCGCGAGACGACCTCGACGGGCCCCTCGAGGTCCTGCGGCCCGAGGCGGCGGATCTGCCGGTCCTCCGTCAGGATGGTCGGGCGCGGATCACGGAGGGAGTCCGAGACGGCGATGACGACGCTGCGGCCCAGCCTGCGGGGCCCGGAGACGTCGACGATGTCCCCGGGGGTCAGCTGCGCGAGCGAGTCCTCCGCGGCCGAGCGCCGCGCCCGGTGGGCCGTGCGGGAGGCCGCCTTCTCCGCCTCGGAGAGCTCCTGGCGCAGCCGCGCGTAGTCCGCGAAGTCGCCGAGGTGGCATTGCATGGCGCGTGCGTAGCCCTCGAGCGACTCCTCGCGGCTGCGCACCTGGCGGGCCAGTCCGACGACGGAGCGGTCGGCCTGGAACTGGGCGAAGGAGGTCTCGAGGATCTCCCGTGCCCGGGGCCTGCCGAACTGTGCCGAGAGGTTCAGGCTCATGTTGTACGTGGGGCGGAAGCTCGAGTTCAGCGGATAGGTGCGCCGTGACGCGAGACCGGCGACCGCCGCCGGATCGGTCCCGGGCTGCCACAGGACCACCGCATGGCCCTCCACGTCGATGCCGCGGCGGCCGGCCCGGCCCGTCAGCTGCGTGTATTCGCCCGCGGTCACCGAGACGTGCTGTTCGCCGTTGAACTTCTCCAGCTTCTCCAGCACCACCGATCGGGCGGGCATGTTCACGCCGAGGGCGAGGGTCTCCGTCGCGAACACGGCCTTGACCAGGCCCTGGGCGAAGAGCTTCTCGACGACTTCCTTGAAGACCGGCAGCAGGCCGGCGTGATGGGCCGCGAAGCCGCGCAGCAGGCCCTCGCGCCAGGACCAGAAGCCGAGCACGTCGAGGTCGTCCGGCGGCAGCTCGAAGGCGGCGAGGTCGATCGCCTGCTCGATCCGGCGCGCCTCGGCCTCCGTCGTCAGCGCCAGGCCGGAGCGCACGCACTGCGCGACGGCGGCGTCGCAGCCCTTGCGGGAGAAGATGAACACGATCGCCGGGAGCAGGCCGGCCCGGTCCAGGGACAGGATCATCTCGGGGCGGGACACCGTGTGCCGGGGCGCGGAGGCGTCGGAGTAGCGCGGGCCGTGTCCACGGTTGCGGCCCTGCGCCCGCCCGGGGCGCGGCCGGCCGGAGTGCCGGAGGTCGCGCTGGGCCAGCTTGGTCAGTTCCGGGTTGACGGTGACGGTCTCGGCCGGTCCCTCCCCGCGCGCCGCCGCGGCCTCGTCGAAGGAGACCTCCCCGGCGAAGAGGTCGATCAACCGCCCGCCGGCCATGACGTGCTGCCACAGCGGGATCGGCCGGTGCTCGGAGACGACGATCTCCGTGTCCCCGCGGACCGTGTCGAGCCATCCGCCGAACTCCTCGGCGTTGGAGACGGTGGCGCTGAGCGAGACGAGCTGGACGTCGTCGGGCAGGTGGAGGATGACTTCCTCCCACACGGCACCGCGGAACTTGTCGGCGAGGTAGTGGACCTCGTCCATCACGACGTAGCCGAGGCCAGTGAGGGTGTCCGAGTCCGCGTAGAGCATGTTGCGCAGCACCTCGGTGGTCATCACGACGATCTCGGCCTCGCCGTTGACCGTCGTGTCCCCCGTGAGCAGGCCGACGCGGTCGGGGCCGTAGCGGGCGGCGAGCTCCGCGAACTTCTGGTTGCTCAGCGCCTTGATCGGCGTCGTGTAGAAGGCCTTGAGCCCACGGTGTAGCGCCAAATGGACGGCGAACTCCCCCACGACCGTCTTCCCGGCTCCGGTCGGGGCGGCGACGAGCACGCCCTTGCCGGCCTCGACGGCGCGGCACGCGTCGACCTGGAAGGGATCCAGCTCGAAGCCGAGGCCCTGACGGAAGGCGTACAGCTCGGTCTTGGCCTCGGCCGCGCGCTCACGCGCCGCGGCGTAGTTCTCCGCCGGGGAGCCCATGGTGTCCGCCCTTCGGTGTGGTGTCTTTGCCGGGGGCGGTCCAACGCTGGCATGGCCGGTCCCCCCGGGCCAACGATGCCATACCCGTCGCCGCGTCTCGCAACCGGGCGCGGCGGGTCTCAGGCCGAGGTGCCCAGATCCGAGGCTCGGCCTGCCCCGGCGGCGTTCTCCGCCTCGAGGGCGGCAGCGCGCTTGGCCCGCCGCTTGTCGTTGACGAGGCAGATGACGGTCGCGGCGGCGAACAGGACCAGAAGGGGTCCGGCGAGCACGAACATCGTCATCGCATCGCCGCCGGGGGCGGCCATGGCCGCCACGAGGCAGATGAGGAAGACGGTGATGCGCCAGTTCTTCACGATGAGCCGCCCCGGGAGCACGCCCACGAGGTTCAGGCCCACCATGAGCACCGGCACGATCATCGACAAGCCGAACGCGAGCATGAGCCGCAGCACGAAGCTGAGGTACACCGGTGCGGTGATGAGGTTGACGGCCTCGAACGGCGTCAGCCCGATGAAGAACCTCAACGCGTGCGGAAGCACCCAGTAGCCCAGGTAGATGCCGCCGAGGAAGAGGGGCAGCGAGGCGCCGATGAACGCGAGCGCCGTGCGCTTCTCCTTCTTCTTCAGTCCGGGGACGACGAACGCCCAGAGCTCATAGAGCCAGACCGGGGCGGCCATGACCAGCCCGAGGAACAGCGAGACCTTGATCATGATGTCGAAGGTCGACATCGCGGTATCGAAGTTCGCCTGCCCGCCCGCCTCGATGAGCGGGTCCATGAGCAGTCCCATGACCGGGTAGTAGAGGAAGAATCCTCCGACCGTCGCCAGGAACAAGGCGATCAGCGAGACGAAGAGCCGGTTGCGCAGCTCGATCAGGTGTTCCTTGAGGGCCATCTTCCCTTCGGGATTGGACCGCCCCGTCTTTGATGCCACGCGTGCTTAGAGGTTGCGGTCGCGCTGCTCGGGATCGACGATCCTGCCCTCGACCGGGCCCTCGCCTTCCGCCTTCGGGTCGTCGTCCTTCATCTGCCGGACCTCGGACTTGAAGATGCGCAGCGACTGGCCGATGGAACGGGCCAGGCCGGGAAGCTTGGGCGCGCCGAACAGCAACAGCGCCAGCACGATGATGATGACCAGATGCCATCCTTGAAGACCACCCATGGGGATTTCCTTTCGTCTCCTCAAGTCTACGTCACGAGAGGTCCAGATCACTGATCCGCTGCGGTTGCCCGCGCCGCTTCTTCCGCGCGACCCGGGCGCTCCGGCGCGCCTCGACGCGGGCCGCGCGTCCGGCGTCGTACTCATCGCGCTCCACGGCGGGATCACGGAAGAGCGCGGCGGTCCCGGCGGCCTTCCTCGACGCCCCCGGCGGCTCGTCGACGAGCGGTTCGCCGGCCGGCGGATGCAGCCTCGCCGCGGCCTCCCCGGCCTCGTCGACGAGGCCCATGAACCCCCGGAAGAGCCTGATGCCGCACAGCACCAGGAACAGGGCCGAGGCCGCGAGCAGGAACAGCCACAACAGGATCCAGAACCACCACGGCATCAGGCGCGCGCCTCCTCGTCGACGGAATACCCGGCCAGCGCCCCGTCGAGCCACTCCAGGGCGGTCGCGGCGAGTCCGGGCGGGTCGGCGATCGTGAGCCCGCCGCCGTGGCGGGCCACAAGCCCCGGCAGCATCCCGGCGTCGGCGATCCTCACCTCGGCCAGGACGCGGTCGCCCGACTGGGCCGTGCGCGTGGGCGCGTAGTCCTCGCGCAGCCGGGCGAGGCGTGCGTCGAAGCCCAGCACGACGACGACGTCGTCGGCCCCGGGGACGTAGAGGCGCTCCTGCATCGTGTGCTGCCCGCCCGGAGCGAACACCTCGCCGGTCTCCTCGATCGCGAGGATCCGGTCGACCCGGAAGTTCCGGGCTCCCCCGGCCTTGCGGCACCAGGCCTGCAGATAGCTCCGGCCGCCGTCCTCGAGCAGGCGCACGGGCTCGACCTCGCGGTACCCGACCTCGTCACGCGAGGGGTTGTGGTAGCCGATCCGCAGGACCCGGCGTGCGGCGGCCGCGTCGGCGAGCCGCCGGCCCGGCCCGTCGGCCTCGGTGGCGCCGAGCCGTGCCGCGACGATCCGGCCGATCGGCGCGTACTCCCCCGAGGCGGCCAACAGCTTCTCGAGCGCGCCTGCCGCGGGGCCCGAGGCCTCGGCGCCGGGCAGGTCGAGCAGGGTCCGCAGGCCCACGACGAGCGAGAGCGCCTCGACGAGGTTCAGGCGCAGGGGGTCGGCGAGCCCCTCGACGTTGCCCATCGTGATGACCCCGTCGTCGTAGTCGACGTCGATGAGCTCGTCGGGCAGGCCGTTGGGCACTCCGCACATGCGGATCATGGTCAGCTCCTGGACGAGGCGCTTCTCCGTCAGCCCGAAGTGTTCCGCCGTCTCGGCCAGGGTCGGAGAGCCGTGGAGGCTGACGAACGCGATGATGTCCAGGGCCCGCGCGGCGGCGACGGTCGCCGGCGGGCGTCCGGTGTTGCGGTGGACCGCGAGCTTGTAGGGCGGAACGGGCCGGGCCTGGGCGGCCCGGGCGTCCGCGAGGCGGCGGACGACGGCGTCGCGCAGCGCGCGCGGTTCCCGGACGCGCGCAGCGGCCCCCAGTTCCGCGATCTCCGCGGACGTGGCCTCGGCGTCGTGGAACGTGAAGGACACCGCGTCGAAGCCGTCGGCGGCGGGCTCGACCAGGGAGGCACCCGCGCGCAGGGCGAGCCCCCGGCCCGGAGCGAGCTCGACGACCGCTGGCGTCGCGGCCAGGGACGGGTCCATGAGCCCGAGCTCGGCGGAGACGTCGAAGTCGGTGGGCCGCTCGAAGTGCGATCCGGCGACGCGGGCCACGGCCGAGGTGATGCGGGAGAGGCGGAAGATCCGCTTCTCGGAGCGGTCGAGGTCGAGTCCGACGAGGTACCAGTGGCCGAAGCGGTTGCCGAGGCCCCACGGTTCGACCCGCCGGCGGCTCTCGGCCCCGTCGACGGCGCGGTAGGTGAACCCGACCCTCACGCGCTCCCACGTGGCGTGCAGGAGGTCCTCGAGGGCCTCGTCTCCCGCGTGGAGACGGGCCTCGAAGGTCTCGAAGGCCGCCGCCGCTTCCGCCTCGCCGATCCGGTCCCCGCCGAGCCGGACGACGGCGCGGGCCGCGGCGGCCTCGATGGTGGGGTCCTTCCAGACCTTGGCGGCGAGTCCGAGGGCGAGGGCCTCCTCGGCGGTGAAGGAGACCTCGGGCAGTCGGTAGTTCTCGGGCAGGATGCGGTAGCGCGCCTCTTGCTGGTCCTCTTCGAAGAGCGGTTCGCCGGAGACGACGTCCAGGGGGACGCCGAGCTGCCGCAGGGATGTCTTGTCGCGCTCGAACTTGCGGTCGAAGGCTTCCTGGTCCAGCCCCTGGTAGTCGTCGACCCGCACCCGCAACTCGTCCTTGGTGTAGCCCGACCGGCGCGAGAGCAGCGCATACGTCAGGCTGACGAGCTTCTCCGTGCGGGTGGGTCCTGTCCTGCGTTCCTGTGCCACGCGTGCAACGTTACCAAGGACGGCAGCGGCGCCCCGCACCGTGTGGTGCGGGGCGCCGCTGGAGTCGGTGCCGGCCGGGGTCAGCGCGCGCCGACGAGGTCGACGACGAAGATCAGCGCCTCGTTCGGGCCGATCGCCGCGCCCGCACCGCGTTCGCCGTAGGCCAGGTGGGACGGGATCTCGAGCCGGCGGCGGCCGCCGACCTTCATCCCGAGCAGGCCGCGGTCCCAGCCCTGGATGACCTGGCCGATGCCGACGGTGAAGTCGAGCGGCTGGCCGCGGTTCCACGAGGCGTCGAACTCCTCGCCCGTCGACCAGGCGACGCCGACGTAGTGGGCCGAGACGGTGGTCCCCGGCACGACCTCGGCGCCGTCGCCGACGGCGATGTCCTGGATCACGAGGTCCTCGGGCGGGGTGTCGCCGGGGAAGTCGATCTCCGGCTTGGTGCGATCGTACTCGCGCTGTCCAAACGACATGGCGGTCCTTTCCTCTAGTGGTGTCTTGTCCGGGGACCAGCCTACTTGGCGGCCTGGACCTCGACGACGAACACGAGCGGGCCGGCCGGCGCGCCGGCGGGGGCCGGGTCACCGTAGGCCTTGTCGGCGGGAATGCTCAGGACGACCGTCGAGCCGGCCTTGATGCCCGTCAGTCCCTCGGTCCAGCCCTTGATGACGCCGTTGAGCGGGAAGTCGGTCGGCTCGCCGCGCTCGTAGCTCGAGTCGAAGACCTCTCCGTCTTCCCAGCGCACGCCCTCGTAGTGGGCCGTCACGGTCGACTCGGCGGTCAGCTCCTCGCCGTCGCCCTCCTTGAGCACCTGCACGGCGAGGCCCTCCGGGGCCTCCTTGCCCTCGGGAATGGTGATGGTCGGCTTGTCGTCGTCGTCGAACTCGACCGACGGCAGCGCGCCCTCCTCCTCGAGCTCCTTGACCTCGTCGGGGGTGTAGGTCTTCGACGGCTCCGGGATGTCCTCGGCAGAGACGACCTGCAGGATCAGCAGTTCCTCGGCGGTCGGCTGCTCCTCAGCGGGAGCAGAGCTCGCGTCGTCGCCGCCCGCGGCCGGGGCGGCCGGACGCACGTAGGCGATCCAGGAACCGACCTTGGCTCCCAGCAGGATCCCGTAGATCTCGGGATCGGCCGCCTTCATCTCCTCCGTGAGGCTGAGGACCTGCGGCTCCTGGTCGAAGAGCTGGCCCAGCTGGGATCCGTCCTCGGTCTTGTACCCGGCGAGCTTGTAGGAGACGTTCTGGTTCTCCTTGATCTCGTCACCGTCGCCTTCCTTGACGACGAGCGCGGCGGCCTCCGTGGCCGTGAGCGGCGTGTCGAAGGTGACCGTGGGGCCCGAGTTCTCCTCCTCGCCCGGCGTGATCTCGATGCTCGAGAGGGGGTCGGCGTTGCCGACGGACTTCTCCTGGGGAGATCCACAGCCGGCCAGCGCCACGAGGGACGCGGCCAGCACCACTGCTAGGAGCTTGCGCACGAAGACTACTTTCGTCGGGGTTCGTTTCTCCGTGGCCTCGGGAAGGACCCGTGCCACGGACCGCATCCAGCCTAAGGGCTCAAGCTGTGTATTCGCTTGGCGGCATGCCGTCCGACCCGACCGCGGGGCGCGCTCAGAGCCGGGACATCAGTTCGTCGACGCGTTCGTCCACGGCCGCGAACGGGTCCTTGCACAGCACCGTCTGGCCCGCGAAGTCGTTGATCTTCAAGTGGACCCAGTCCACCGTGAAGTCCCGGCCCGCGTCCTTCGCGGCGCGCACGAAGTCGCCGCGGAGCTTGGCGCGGGTCGTCTGCGGCGGCGTGGAGCGGGCCGCCTCCACGGCGGCGGCGTCGACGACGGTCGCGGCCCGCCCGCGCTCCCGCAGCAGGTTGAACAGCCCGCGCCCCGGCGCGATGTCGTGGTAGGTCAGGTCGAGTTGGGCGACGCGCGGCGAATCAAGCTCCAGCCCGTGCCGGGAGCGGTAGCCGGAAATGAGCCGGTGCTTCACGGCCCAGTCGATCTCCGTGTCGACGAGCGTGGGGTCCTGCCGCTCGACGGCGTCGAGCGCCCGCCCCCAGAGCTCCATCACCCGGGGCACGTGGGGCGTGTGGGCGCCGTGGGCTTCGAGGAAGGCCGTGACCTTGGCGTGGAAGGTCCGCTGCAGGTCCAGGGCGGACAGGGTCCGGCCGTCGGCGAGCCTCACGGGGGTGGTCCCCGTCAGGTCGTGCGAGACCTCGCGGATGCTGCGGATGGGGTTCTCGAGGCGGAAGTCCTCCATCGGCGTCCCCGCCTCGATCATCCGCAGCATCAGGTCCGTCGCGCCGACCTTCACGAGCTGCGTGGTCTCGGACATGTTCGAATCCCCCACGATGACGTGCAGCCGGCGGTAGTGCTGCGCGTCGGCGTGCGGCTCGTCGCGCGTATTGATGATGGGCCGCGAGCGCGTCGTCGCCGAGGAGACGCCCTCCCAGACGTGGTCCGCGCGCTGTGAGAACGCGAAGCGGTGCGAGCCGTCGACGGAGAGGACCTTGCCGGCGCCGGCGAAGAGCTGCCGGGTCACGAGGAACGGGATGAGGACCTCGGCGAGACGGGCGAACTCGAGCCGCCGCGGGATGAGGTAGTTCTCGTGGCAGCCGTACGAGTTCCCCGCCGAGTCGGTGTTGTTCTTGAACAGGTAGACGGATCCGTCGAAGCCGTCCTGGCGCATCTTCTCCTCGGCGCTCACGGCGAGGTCCTGGAGGATCGCCTCGCCCGCGCGGTCGTGTGCGATGAGCTGGGCCAGGTCGTCACACTCCGCGGTCGCGTACTCGGGGTGGGAGCCGACGTCGAGGTAGAGGCGGGAGCCGTTCGTGAGGAAGACGTTGGAGCTGCGCCCCCAGGCCACGACCTTGCGGAAGAGGTAGCGCGCGACCTCCTCGGGCGTCAGCGGCCGCCCGCCCGGGGCGGAGTAGGCGATCCCGTACTCCGTCTCGATGCCGAAGATCCTACGGTCCATCATGGCCTCCGTCTCCCCGCCGCGGCGGTCCGGCGGCCAGCAGCCGCCCCAGTTCCCCGGTGTCCAGCCGGCGGAAGGCCCGCCGCTTGCCCCGCAGGGCGAGGGGGTCGCGGTCGAGGACGGCGACCTCGAGCATGCGCGGACCCGGCGTCCCGGCCGCGACCCCGGGCAGGGACGCGGCGGCGGCCCGGACTGCCCCGGCGTATCCGCCGTCGTCCGGGCCCGGCCCGGCCCACGCGGCGCCCATCGCCTCCCCGACGACCTCGGCATCGCCGCCCATGACCACGAACCCCGACTCGTCGGAGATGGATCCGTCGAAGCGGATCCTGAACAAGTGGTCCGCCGACGGCTCGGCGCCGATCTCCGCCACGGCGAGCTCGACCTCGAACGGCTTCGCGTCCTCCATGAAGGCGGCACCCAGGCTCTGCGCATAGGCACTGGCGAGGCCGCGCGCCGTGACGTCCTCCCGGTCGTAGGAATAGCCGCGCGTATCGGCGTAGCGCACGCCGACCTGGCGCAGGGACTCGAACTCGTTGTACCGGCCGACGGCGGCGAACGCGATCCGGTCGTAGATCTCGCCGATCTTGCGCAACGAGGACGAGGGGTTCTCGGCGACGAGCGCGATCCCGTCGCTGCAGCTCGCGACGACGACGGAGCGTCCCCGGGCGATGCCCTTCCGGGCGAAGTCGGCCCGGTCCTTCATGAGCTGCTCGGGCGAGACGTAGAACTGCGCCGGCATCAGGCCTCCCGTCCGTCCGCGGCCCGGCGTGCGGAGACGGCCTCCGCGGCGGCGGCGAGGCGTTCCCCGGGCACGCGCGCCGCGCCTCGCGCGTCGACCGTGTAGACGACCGGCCAGAGGCGGCGGATCAGATCGGGCCCGCCGGTCGAGGAATCGTCGTCGGCCGCGTCGAAGAGGGCCTGCACCGCGGTGTCCACGGCCTCGTCGGCGTCGAGGCCGGGACGCCAGAGCTTCTTCAGGGCCCCCCGCGCGAACACGGATCCGGAACCGATCGCGTGGTGCTCGAGCTCCTCGTAGCGCCCGCCGGTGATGTCGAAGGAGAAGATCCGGCCCCGGTTCCGCCGCGGGTCGTAGCCGGCGAAGAGCGGAACGACGGACATCCCCTGCAGCGCGTGGGCGAGGTTGGCGCGGATCATGGCGGCGAGGCGGTTGGCCTTGCCGTCCAGGCTCAGCAGGGTCCCCTCGATCTTCTCGTAGTGCTCGAGCTCCACCTGGAACAACCGCGCGATGTCCATGGCGATGCCGGCGGACCCGGCGATCCCAAGGACCGAGAAGTGGTCCGCGGCGTAGACCTTCTCCATGTGGCGGCTGGCGATGACGTTGCCGATCGTCGCGCGCCGGTCGCCGGCCATAACGACGCCGCCGTCGTGGGCGAGGGCCACGATCGTCGTTGCGTGCGGCACGGCCGCCTCGGGCACCGTCCCGGTGCGCTGGCCCGGCAGGAGCTCGGGGCGCTCGCGGGCGAGGTGCTCGAAGAACGACGGACCGGCCGGTACCTCCACTGCTACTGGCCGCCCTTTTGGACGAATCCGCGGACAAACTCCTCCGCGTTCTGCTCGAGGACCGAGTCGATCTCGTCAAGGAGGTCGTCCGTGCCCTGTGTCTGCGCCTGGGCCTGGGGGGCGGCCGCGGGGACGGGCGGCTCCTCCTGCTCCTGCGTGGACCGGGTGGGCTGCGGCTTGATGTGCTCCTGGGCCATGGTTCCTCCTAGCGTGTGCGGCGTCGGCGCCGCCTTCCTCCATCTTGCCACGTGGACGGCCGGGCCGGGCCGGGGGCCTCGGCCGGGGCCCGCGTCAGGAGCGGCCGCGCAGGCGGTCGACGAACTCGCCGATCTCCAGGCCGGCCTCGAAGAGCGGACCGACGAGCGCCCGGGTGCCCCGGAGCGGCTCGAGCGTGGCCACGCGCTCGACGCCGGGGCGTCCGGGCACGCTGAACGTGACGGCATCCCAGCTGGCGCCGACGACGTCGTCGGGGTACGTGGTCAGCGCCCGGCCGCGGAAGTAGGCGCGCGTGTCCTCGGGAGGGCCGACGACGGCGGCCCGGACCTCTTCGGGGGTGAAGAGCCGTTCGATGTGGCCGCGTTCGGCGAGGCGGTGGTGCAGCCCCTTCTCCGGGCGGACATCGGCCCACTGCAGGTCCATGAGCGCGATCCGGGGGTCGTCCCAGGCCGCGCCGTGCCGCTCCCGGTACTGGTCCATGAGGCGCAGCTTCGCGACCCAGTCGACCTGCGGCGCGACGCGGGCCGGATCGGAGCGCAGCCCGTCGAGGACCGCGGTCCAGCGTTCGAGGACCTCGGCCGTCGCGGGATCCCCGGCGCCGGTGGAGGCGCAGTGGCGGCGGGCCGCCTCGAGGTACGCCTCCTGGAGGTCCAAGGCCGTCAGGCGGCGTCCGTCCTTCAGTTCCGCGGTGGTGCGCAGCGAGGGGTCGTGGCTGAACGACTGGACGGCGCCGACCGGGTCCCGCAGGTCCAGCCGCGGGGCGGCGCCGGCCTCGATGAGGGACAGGACCAGGGACGTGCTGCCGACGCGCAGGAGGGTCGGGACCTGGCCCAGGTTCGCGTCGCCGGCGATCACGTGGAGCCTGCGGTACTTCTCCCAGACGGCGTGTGGCTCGTCGCGCGTGTTGACGATCGGGCGGCGGATCGTCGTCTCGAGGCCGACCTCGGCCTCGAAGAAGTCGGCGCGCTGGCTGATCTGGAACCCCGGGATCCGCCCGGTCAGCCCCCGCCCCACGCGGCCGGATCCGCAGACGACGGGGCGGGAGGCGAGGAACGGCAGCAGGCCCGCGGCGATGTCGTCGAACGGCACCGAGCGGGGCATGAGGTAGTTCTCGTGGGCCCCGTAGCCGGCGCCCTTGTTGTCGGTGTTGTTCTTGTAGAGCAGGACCTCGGCGAAGCCCGGGGCCGCGGCGATGCGCCGGACGGCGTCGAGCGCCACGAGATCGCCGGCCTGGTCCCAGAGCACGGCGTCCCGCGGGTTCGTGGTCTCGGGCGAGGAGTACTCGGGGTGGGCGTGGTCCACGTAGAGCCGCGCGCCGTTGCCGAGGACCATGTTCATGAGGACGTGGGCGTCGGCGCCGTCGTCGTCGGCCGCCTCCGTGTAGAGCGTCTGCCCGACCCGGGCCCCGTCCCCGGCCAGGGCCACCTCCTGGGCGGTGAGCTCGCGGGGGGCATCCGTGAGCTGCGAGGGGTGCGCGGTCCGGCGCGGCTGCTGCCAGCCGCGCGCGTCGGCCAGGGGCGACTCGTCGCTGTAGTCCCAGCGCGTGCCGGCGAGGCGGCCCCGGGCCTCGCGGACGCCGGCCGCGTAGGCGTTGACGACCTGGGCGGAGAGGATCGTCGCGTTCGCGCCGGGGACGGACGGTGCGAGGACGCCGTACTCGGTCTCGAGGCCGACGACGCGGTGGACCGTCACAAGTACTGCCCCGTGCTGCCGTAGGGACCGGCCTCGTCGGAATCGAGGGTCCGCCCGGCCCCGTCGCCTCCCTTGTCCTGGACGATGGTGCGGATATAGGTGATCCGCTCGCCCTTCTTGCCCGAGATCCGCGCCCAGTCGTCGGGATTCGTGGTGTTCGGCATGTCCTCGTGCTCGTGGAACTCGTCGACGACCCCGCGCAGCAGGTGCTCGATCCTCAGGCCGCGCTCCCCCGTCGTCAGGAACTCCTTGATGGCCGACTTCTTCGCCCGGTCGACGACGTTGCGGATCACGGCGCCCGAGTTGAAGTCCTTGAAGTAGAGGACCTCCGTCTCGCCGTTCGCGTACGTGACCTCCAGGAATTCGTTCTCCTTGCCCGTCGAGTACATCGACTCGACGGTCTGCCGGATCATCTCGCGCACCGTGGCGCCGGGGTCTCCTCCGTGCTCGGCGAGGTCGTCCGGGTGCAGGGGCAGCCGCGTCGTGAGGTATTTGGCGAAGATCTCCGCCGCGCCCTCGGCGTCGGGGCGCTTGACCTTGATCTTCACGTCGAGGCGGCCCGGCCGCAGGATCGCCGGGTCGATCATGTCCTCGCGGTTGGAGGCGCCGATGACGATCACGTTGTCGAGCTTCTCGACGCCGTCGATCTCGCTCAGCAGCTGGGGCACGATCGTGGTCTCGACGTCGGAGGAGACGCCGGTCCCGCGGGTGCGGAAGAGGGAGTCCATCTCGTCGAAGAAGACGACGACGGGGTTGCCTCCCGCGGCCTTCTCCCGGGCCCGGGCGAAGATCAGCCGGATGTGGCGTTCCGTCTCGCCCACGTACTTGTCCAGCAGCTCGGGGCCCTTGATGTTCAGGAAGTGGCTCTGCGCCGAGGTCTCCCCCCGCAGCTCGGCCGCGCGCTCGGCGAGGGAGTGGGCGACGGCCTTGGCGATGAGGGTCTTGCCGCAGCCCGGGGGTCCGTACAGCAGGATGCCCTTGGGGGCCTTGAGCCCATGTTCCCGGTAGAGGTCAGCGTGCAGGAACGGCAGTTCGACGGCGTCGCGGATCTGCTCGATCTGCGGGCCCAGGCCCCCGATGTCGGCGTAGGCGATGTCGGGGACCTCTTCGAGGATGAGCGACTGCATGTCGGAGAGGTGGACGCGTTCCATGGCGAGCCCCGTGCGCGGGTCCACGGCGAGGCTGTCCCCGACGCGGACCTTCTCGGCGGAGACGGGACCGGCAAGCCGCACGACGCGCTGGTCGTCGGCGCGGCCCACGGCCAGGACGCGCCCGTCGTCGAGGACCTCCTTGACGGACACGAGCTCACCCGTGGCCTCGAAGCCGAGTCCGGCCACGACCGTCAAGGACTCGTTGAGCAGGACCTCCTGCCCCAACTGCAGCTTCGTGAAGTCCAGGAGCGGACTCACGGCGACGCGCAGCTTGCGCCCGCCCTGGACGATGTCGACGCCCTGCCCCCGCGTCGAGGCGATCGCCGTCCCCGCGGGCGCCGGGCCCTTCTCGTGGAGGGCCACGATGGTGCCGTGGCTGAAGGGCGCCTCCCCGTCCTTGTCCAGGGCGGACTTGAGCGTGACGATCTCCTCGCGCGTGCGCTCGAGCATCGCCACGAGGCGGCTGTTGTTCTGCCCTGCGGCGGCGAGCTGCCGGTCCAGGGTGCGGGCCTTCTCGCGCAGGACGTTCAGCTGCCGTTCGGCCAGCGAGAGCTCGCCCGCGAGCCGCTCCTCGCGCGGCGCGGCCGGCTGGGAGGGATCGTGGTGGCTGCTGTCCGTGGGCATGTGCGGTGCTTCCTTCGCGCTGGGGATCCCGCCGTGGGGCTTGGGACCATCGTATCCATGCACCACGGCGGCCCCTAGGATCCTTCCCGCGCCGGCGTCATGGTCCGGCGCCCCGCAGCGGGCCTAGGCGTCGGCGCCGTCCCCGTCCGGCGCGGCATCGGCGTCCCCGTCGGCACCACGGCCGGCCAGGGATCCGCGCTGGACCATCGACGCGGCGTCGCGGGCCGCGCGGCGCAGCCGCTTGTCGGACACGCCGCGTTCGCCGAGCCCGGCACCCGACCACGCCTCGTCGTCGTGCCCCTTGGTCCAGGCCTCGACGTCCTCGGCCGCGAACTCGGTGTTCTTCACCCGCTTCTGCCCGGGGATTCCCGCGGCTCCGTCGGCGAGCCGGCGGGCGGTCATCAGGAATCCCGTGTGCGCCACCATCCGGTGGTCCGGACGCACCGCGAGCCCGTCGAGGTGCCAGCCGCGCACCATGGATTCCCAGGCCTCCGGCTCCGTGAAGCGGCCGTCGGCCCGGATGGCCTCGGCCGTCCGGGACAACTGGGTCACCGTCGCGACGTAGTTCACCCAGACGCCGCCCGGGGCGAGCACCGTGGCGACGGCGTCGACGCACTCCCAGGGCGCGAGCATGTCCAGCACGACCCGGTCGACGCTGCCGGGGGCCTCGGTCTCGAGGACCTTGTCCTGGAAGTCTCCGATCGTGATGTCCCAGGCCGGGTGCGGGCCGCCGAAGATCGTCTCGACGTTGCCGCGGGCCACGTCGGCGAACTCCTCGCGCCGCTCGAAGCTGTGCAGGCGCCCGGCGTCGCCGACGGCGCGCAGCAGGGAGATGGACAGCGCGCCCGAGCCGACGCCGGCCTCGACGACGCGGGCCCCGGGGAAGATGTCGCCCATCGTCACGATCTGCGCGGCGTCCTTGGGGTAAACGACGGCGGCGCCGCGCGGCATCGAGAGGACGAAGTCCTTCAGGAGTGGGCGCAGGGCCTGGTAGCGGTGGCCCGTCGTGTTCTCGACCACAACGCCCTCGGGACGGCCGATGAGGTCGTCGTGCTCGAGGACGCCGCGGTGCGTGTGGAACGCGCCGCCGGGGGTCAGCGTGACGGTGTTGATCCGCCGCTTCTCGTCCGTGAGCTGGACGCGGTCGCCGGGCCGGAACGGTCCGCGCCGGCGGGCGGTGCCGTGGGGCTGCCCGGGCTCGGGCGCGGGCTGGGGATTCTGCGGTGCTTCGTTCATCGGGGGTCCTGTTCCGTGGGGTTCGTGGCGGGCATCCGGCGGCGCGTGCCCGGGGGTGGTCAGCGTCCGGTGACGGCCCGGACGACGGCGGACTGCACGAGCAGGCCGACGATGTCTCCGGCGTCGTCGAGGACGACGTACTCGCTGCCGTCGAGGGAGGCGAGGTGGGAGATGAGCTCCCGGCCCGCGGCGTCGCGGCGGACGAGGGCCCCGGGGGCGAGGGCCCGTGCGGCGGTGCCGGCCGGCGTCGTGCTGCGCAGGTGAGGCGGCACCGACGCGAGCGAGGCGGCGTCGACGACGGCCTCCGGACGCCCGTCGGCGTCGACGAGGACGACGTGCCCTGGCCGGGCGGCGACGCGCTCGTCGACGTCCGCGACGCTCGCCCCGGCCTGGATCGCGCTCGCGGGCTCCATGAGGGCCACGGCGCTCACGCGCGGCAGGCGCTCGCGCATCCTGGCATCGCGGATCGCCTGGTTCGCGCCGGTCCAGAGGAAGCCGCCGACGAGCATGCAGATGATCGTGAACTGCAGGTCGAGCGCACGCCCCTCGACGATCGGCAGGACGACGAAGTAGGCGACGAGGCCCGCGACAATCAGCCGGCCGGCCCACCCGGCGGCCACGGTCCCGCGCTCCTGGGAGCCCGTCGCCCGCCAGACGGCGGACTCGACGAGTCGCCCGCCGTCGAGGGGAAGCCCCGGCAGCACGTTGAAGACGGCCACGAGGAAATTGGCCCAGACCAGGATGTACAGCAGCAGGCCGGCCACGCCGGTCGGGGCCGCGGCCTGCTGGACGGCATAGCCGAGGCCCGCGAGCACGAAGTTCGCGGCGGGCCCGGCGAGGGCCACGACGAGCGACTTCCCGGGCGTCGCGTGGAAGCTGCCGAACTGGGTGTGCCCGCCCCACAGCGTCAGGACGATCCGCGCCCCCGGCCAGCCGAAGGCCCGGGCGCTCAGGGCGTGGGCGAGCTCGTGGACGAGGATCGAGAGCAGCAGCAGGACGGCGTAGGCGAGCGCCACGGCGTAGGCCCCGGGGCCGATCCCGGGCAGCGCGCGGGCGACGTCGGGTGAGAAGACGACGACGATGAACGCCGCGATGAGGAACCAGGACCAGGCGAGGGAGACGGGCACGCCGAAGACGCGTCCGAGCGGGATGCCCTCGCGGCGTTCCGCGCCGGCCTGCGTCACGTGGCGGACCCCGCAGCCGTTCCCGGAGCGGCGCCCGCGGCGCGCGAGCGGACCAGCGCGTCCAGGTCGGCGGCCGTCCGGCCGGCCAGGGTCTCCCACACGGTCCATCCGCCGTCGGGCAGCGCGGTGATGTGGGGCACGGCGACGGTCGCGGCGCCGCTCGCGTGCGCGGAGGCGACGCCCGGGGCCGAGTCCTCGAGGGCGGCCATGCGGGCCGCGACGGGCCGGCCGGCCACGGCTTCGAGGAGCTCCATGGCACGCAGGTAGGGCTCGGGATCCGGCTTGCCGCGCTCGACCATGTCTCCCGTGACGACGACGGAGAAGGTGTCCTCGGGCAGGGCCGCGGCGACGATCCGGGCCAGCGGCCCCTCGGACATGGTCACGAGGGCGCACGGCACGCCGTGGCGCCGTAGGTCGGCGAGGAGCTCGCGGGCACCGGGGCGCCACGGGACGCGCTCGGTCACGGACTGCGCGACGGCGCCGGTCAGCTCGTCGATGATCTCCCGGATCCCCAGCCCGACGCCCGCTTCCTGCAGCATGCCGGCGCTCGTGGGCAGGGCCTGGCCGACGAGCCGGAGTCCGTCCTCGTGGCTCCAGCTTCCTCCGTGCGCCGCGACGAGGCGCTGTTCGGCCGCGATCCAGTAGGGCTCGGTGTCGACGATGGTGCCGTCCATGTCCCACAGGACGGCTTGGAGTCCTGCGTCGTGGTCGAAGGCGTTCGGGATCCCGGCGGGGGCGTTGGAGGGCATGCGGCAATTCTACCGGGGCGGGATGCCCCGCCCGTCCGGCGTGGCGTTAGGGTGAGACCGTGGCAGAGAATTTCAAGGAGCGCACATCGCTGACCGAGCTGGCGTCCTCGGCCCCCGGGTCGGACGACGCCGGACGGGGCGCGATCATGGTCGTCGCCTTCGAGGGCTGGAACGACGCCGGCGAGGCGGCCAGTGACGCCGTGCGGGCCCTGTGCCGGGCATGGGGCGCCAAGAAGATCGCCCAGCTCGGGGAGGACGACTACTACGACTACCAGTTCTCCCGCCCGTCCGTCCGCCGCAACGCCGCCGGCAAGCGGGTCATCCACTGGCCCTCGACGCGTTTCTACCGCGCGCCGATCCCGGGCGCGGACCTCGACGCGCTCATCGTGCGCGGGGTGGAGCCGACCTACCGGTGGCAGGCGTTCACGGCGGAGCTGCTGACCCTCGCGGAGGAGCAGAACGTGAGGGCCGTGGTCCTCGTCGGCGCGCTCCTGGCGGACGTCCCCCATTCGCGGCCCATCCCCGCGACGATGACCTCGGAGGACGCCGGGCTCCGTGAGGCGCTCGGGGCCGAGGCGGCGAGCTACGAGGGTCCGACGGGCATCCTGGGGGTCCTCGCCGAGACGGCCGACTCGGCGGGCCTGCCAACGGTGTCGATCTGGGCCGCGGTGCCCCACTACGTCGGGCAGTCCCCCTCGCCCAAGGCCACCCTGGCCCTGCTGCGCAAGCTCGAGGACGTCCTGCGGATCCACGTCGAGGTCGAGTCCCTCGCGGAGGACGCGGAGGCCTGGGAGCGCGGCGTGGACGAGCTCGCCTCAGACGATCCGGAAATCGCGGCCTACGTGCAGCAGCTCGAGCAGGCCCAGGACGCCGCCGAGCTGCCCGAGGCGAGCGGCGAGTCGATCGCGCGCGAGTTCGAGCGCTACCTCAAGCGCCGGGGCAGCGACGGCCGCGAGGGTCCGTCCGTCGACTGAGCCCGCCTCAGTCCAGGCGGATCCCCAGCAGGGCGTCGACGGCGTCGCGCAGCGCGGCCGCACCGGAGCCGTCCCCGGCGGGGGCGGCGGCGAACGCGTCGAGGACGTCGAGGGACGCAGGCGCGTCGAGGTCGTCGGCGAGGTGCGCACGCAGGCGGTGTACGACGTCGGACGCCTCCCGGGTGCCCGCGGCCCGGGCCGCGGCGGACCAGTTCCGGACGCGTTCCCCGGCCCGTTCGAGCATGGCGTCGGTCCACGACCAGTCGCTGCGGTAGTGCTGCGAGAGGATCGCGGCGCGGACGTGGCGCGGGTCGGCGCCGCGGGACCTGAGCACGGAGACGAGGACCAGGTTCCCCTTGGACTTGCTCATCTTCTCGCCGTCGAGTCCCACCATGCCCGTGTGGACGTAGTGCTCGGCGAGGGGGCGCCCGTCGGTGGCGCTCGCGTGGCCGGCCGAGTACTCGTGGTGGGGGAAGACCAGGTCGGATCCGCCGCCCTGGACGGTGAAGGGCGCGGGCAGGAAGCGGCGGGCGATGACGGAGCACTCGATGTGCCAGCCGGGCCGGCCGCGTCCGAGGCCGGCGCCGTCCCACGCGGGCTCGCCGTCGCGCTCGACGCGCCAGAGCAGCGGGTCGAGCGCGTCGCGCTTGCCGTCCCGTCCCGGGTCGCCGCCGCGCGCGGCGAAGTACTCCTCGCGCAGGCCGCGCGTGTAGCCGCTCACGGATCCCGGGGACCAGGCCCCGTTCGCCGCGGCCTGCGCGTCGAAGTACACGTCGCCGTCGGGCTCGCCCCCGCTGCCGGGGACGCGGTAGGCCAGTCCCGCGGCGAGCATCCGCTCGACGACCGGGACGATCCACTCGACCGACTCGACGGCGCCGACGTAGTGCCGGGGCGGCAGGACGGAGAGGGCCTCCATGTCGGTCCTGAACAGCTCGGTCTGCTCGGCGGCGAGTTCCCGCCAGTCGACCCCGGTCGCGGTCGCGCGCTCGAGGAGCGGGTCGTCGACGTCGGTCACGTTCTGGACGTAGTGGACGTCGATCCCCTCTGAGCGCCAGAAGCGGTGCAGCAGGTCGAACGCGACGTAGGTCGCGGCGTGTCCCAGGTGCGTGGCGTCGTAGGGCGTGATGCCGCAGACGTAGAGCCCGGCCTCGGCACCCTGGCGCGGCGTCTCGAGGGCGCCGGTCCGCGAGTCGTGGATCCGGAGGGTGTGCCCCGACGGCGCCAGCGCCGGCAGGTGGGGTGCCTTCCATGCGTGCATGGGGGCTCCTTTCAACGGTTTGGTGGGGCGGCCGCTGCCGCTTCCCTACGGCTGGATGACCTGGAGGCCGAGGAGGACGTAGAGCCCCAGGCCCAGGAGGACGCGGTACCAGACGAACAGGCGGTAGTTGTGCGTGGAGATGTACTTGAGCAGCCAGCCGACGATGATGTATCCGACGATGAACGCCACGCCGGTCGCCGCGAGCGTCTCGGGGATTCCGTAGGGGCCATTGGCCGCCTCGTCCGTGAGGGCCTTGTAGAGCTTGTAGAAGCCCGAGGCCATGACCGCGGGGATCGCCAGGAGGAAGGAGTACCTCGTGGCCGCCTCGCGGGTGTAGCCGAGCAGGAGGCCGCCGGTGATCGTTCCGCCGGAGCGGGAGACCCCGGGGATCAGGGCCATAGCCTGGGCCAGGCCGTAGAGGATGCCGTGCTTGTAGGTGAGCTGGTCGAGAGAGCGCTGCTGGCGGCCGAAGGTATCGGCGACGGCCAGGATCAAGCCGAACACGATCAGCGTCGTCGCGACGATCCACAGGCTGCGGAACGTGGAGTCGATCTGCTCCTCGAAGAGCAGGCCGAGGACGGCGATCGGGATGCTGCCGAGGATGATCAGCCACCCCATGCGGGCGTCGGGATCGTTGCGTGGGACCCGTCCGACGAGCGAAGCCGCCCAGGCCTTGATGATCCGGACGATGTCGCGCCAGAAGAACACGATCACGGCCGCCTCGGTGCCCAGCTGCGTGATGGCCGTGAAGGTCGCCCCAGGGTCGGAGGCGTTGGGCAGGAGTTCCCCGACGATGCGCAAGTGGGCGCTGGAGGAAATGGGGAGGAATTCGGTGAGGCCCTGCACCAGGCCAAGGAAGAGAGCTTCGAACCAATTCACAGGTGAGACACTACTTCACCCGCCGCCACGGCACCGATTCCAGCAGCCGTGAGCCATGTCATGCCCGGAGGTCGTCCAGCTCCCCGGCGTCGCCGTCGGCCGACTCCTCGTCGTCCTCGTAGAGGTCGAGCGGCGTGACCTCGCCGTACGCGTCGTAGAGCGCGTCCTCGTAGCCCTCGAAGGCGTCGGCGATGGAGAAGAAGGCCGCCTCGACGGCGGGGTCCGCTTCCCCGCGCCGCGAAGACACGGCCGAGAGGTGCTCCTCCAGGGCGGCGACGAGGGCCTGCAGCGCTACGCGCGGATCCGTGCTCATGGACTAGACGTTACCCGCAAACCCTGCACAATGGACAGGACATGAGGAAACTTCCGACGCCGACCGCCCAGCTCGTACGCGACCCCCGGGAACCGTTCGAGTACCTCGTCGTGACCGTGCAGCCGGGCCAGTCCCTCTCCGACGCCCGCCAGTCGCTCGTGGACTACGCCGAGTACGGCAAGTGGGAGCTCAAGCGCAGCAGCAGCTACTTCGGTGGGATGCGGCGCTTCTGGCTGCGCCGGAAGGTCATGCGCGTCGAGCGGACGCTGCCCCCGGCCTGAGCGCCCGCGGCTCCCCGCCTACCCGGCCGGCTCGACGGGCCCGAGCAGCCAGGCGGCGACGGTGCGGTGGGCCGATCCGGCATCGGACGGGTGGTACAGACCGGCCAGGACGTCGCGGTAGAGGCGCTCGAGCTCGCCTCCCCTGAAGTACCCGCGGCCGCCGGCCACCCGAAGCGCGAGGTCGACCGTCCGGCGGGCGGTCTCCGTGGCGTGGGTCCGCAGGGCGACGAGCCGGGGGAACCACTGCGCTCCGTGGTCGACGCCGTCGTCCAGCTCGCGGGCCGTCAGCCGGAGTTGCGGATCGAGGGCGAGCACGGCCAGACCGGCATCGGCGACCTGCCAGCGCACGTCGGGGTCCTGGTCCAGCCCGCGGCCACCGGCGGCGTTCGAGGTGCGCGCCGCGGGCAGTTCGGCGGCGAGCTGCATGCCGCGGTCGGCGATCCCCGCGTAGACGGCGGAAACCAGCGTCAGGAACGACGCGAAGATGCCGAACACGAGCGGATCGTCGTTGGGCGCCGCGGGCAGCCGGCTGTGGATGCCCTCGACGGGGACGCGGGCCCGGTCCAGGCGCGTCGTGTGCGATTGGGTGGCCCGCATGCCCAGGGCGTCCCACGTCGGGACGATGGACACGCCGGGGTCGTCGCGCTCCACGAAGCCGTGGAGGAGCTCGGGCTCGGCGCCCTCGCGTTCGAGGCGGCCGAAGACCCCGAGCCTGGTCCAGGCCGGGGAGAGGGAGGTGAAGATCTTGGTGCCCGTGAAGTAGACGGCGTCGCCGCCCTCGTCCCGGACCTCCTCGGCGACGGTCGTGGAATCGAAGAGGACGGAGTCGTTGCCGGCCTCCGAGATGCCGAAGGCCAGGACCTCCCCGGCGGCGGCCCATTCGCCGACGGCGTCGAGCCGGTGGTCTCCCCGCGCCGCGAGGAGCCGCGCGATCCCGGTCCAGACCAGGTGCATGTTCACGGCCAGGGCGGTCGCCGGGGCATGGGCGGCCAGGAGCCGCTGCGCCGCCGCCGTCGTCTCCAGCCCCCAGTCCCGCCCGCCGAGCCGCTCCGGGAGCATGGCCTTGAGGTATCCGGCCTCCTGGAGCTCCCGGAGGTCCTCCGCGCAGAAGCGGTTCCCGGCGTCGTACCCGGCGGCGCGTCCGCGGATGCGCTCCAGCAGCGACGCGTCGAGGACCTGGCTGACATCGGCCACTGCGGGCTCCGTTTCTCTCGTGTCTTCTCCGGCAGCGCGCCGGATCAGTAGGTGCTCAGGAGGCGGTGCAGCACGCGCGTGCCGAAGTGCAGCGCGTCCACGGGGACCCGCTCGTCGACGCCGTGGAACATGCCGGTGAAGTCGAGGTCGTCGGGCAGGCGCAGGGGCGCGAATCCGTAGCCGGTGATGCCCAGGCGCGCGAGTGACTTGTTGTCGGTGCCGCCCGAGAGCATGTAGGGCAGCACGACCGCGCCCGGGTCCTCCGCCCCGAGCGAGTCCACCATGGAGTCGACGAGGGAGCCGGAGAAGGGCACTTCGAGGGCGATGTCCGAGGTGACCGTGCTGATGTCGATCCCCTCGCCGACGAGGCCGCGCAGCGTCTCCATGACGTACTCGTCGCGACCGGGCAGCGTCCGGCAGTCGATGAGCGCCTCGGCGGAGCCCGGGATGACGTTGTGCTTGTAGCCGGCCTTGAGGACGGTCGGGTTGGAGGTGTTCCGCAGCGTCGCTCCCACGAAGCGCGCGACGGTGCCGAGCTGGTCGAGGAGGGCCTCGGGGTTTGCCTCGTCGAATTCGACGCCTGTGATGTCGGACACGGCCTCGAGGAACGCGCGGGTCGTCTTGGTGTATTCGCTGGGCCACTCGTGGCGTCCGACGGCGGCGACGGCCTCGGCGAGGCGCGTCACCGCGTTGTCGGTGTTGATCTGGGATCCGTGGCCGGCGCGGCCGGCCGCCGCCAGGCGGAGCCAGGCGATGCCCTTCTCCGCGGTCTGCAGGAAGTAGGCCCGCTGTCCGCCGATCGTCGACGAGAAGCCGCCGACCTCGCTGATCGCCTCGGTGGCGCCTTCGAAGACCCCGGGGTGGTGGTCCACCATCCAGTGGGCGCCGTATTCGCCGCCGGCTTCCTCGTCGGCGAAGAACGCGAAGACGATGTCCCGCCGCGGCCGGGTTCCCTCGCGCTGCATGCGGCGCTGCACCGCGAGGATCATGGCGTCCATGTCCTTCATGTCGACGGCGCCCCGGCCCCAGACCAGTCCGTCCTTGACCTCCGCGGCGAACGGGTCGACGCTCCAGTCCTCCTTGAGCGCGGGGACGACGTCGAGGTGGCCGTGGACAACGAGCGCCGGCAGGGACGGGTCGCTGCCTTCCATGCGTGCCACGACGCTCGCCCGCCCGGGAGAGGACTCGTAGATCTCGGGCGAGAGCCCGCCCTCGTCCAGGAGTCCCGCGACGTATTCGGCCGCCCCGCGCTCCCCCCGGCAGTCGTTGCCCCCGAAGTTCGAGGTGTCGAACCGGATGAGGTCCCTGCAGATGCGCAGGACCTCGTCCTCCGCGATCCGGGCCGCGTCCGTGGGGTCTACGTGCTGAGTCATGGCTGTCCCTTCCGCCTGCCGCTGGTGCCTCCCAGCCTAGCCAGTCGGAGGTGGCGGGGGCCGAATTGGGAACTGCGCGAACTGCGTGCTAGAGTCTTACTCGCTGCTTTCGCCGGTGCGGGACTTGAGAGAGTCACCGGATCGGCGGAGATCTTCACCTGCGCGGGTGGCGGAATAGGCAGACGCGCTAGCTTGAGGTGCTAGTCCACGTATAGTGGGTGGGGGTTCAAGTCCCCCTCCGCGCACGAAATGAGCCCCGGATTTCCGGGGCTTTTTTCATGCCCTGGCGCGCCGCCCCGCCGGCGCCTGCGAAGCTTCCGTCCGCGGTCACAAGCCCCTGACCTTGAACCCTTCGCCACAAGCCTGCGTCCTTGTCCTCCGCGGGAGCGCATCGGCACCCCGCGGAACCCTAGTCGCCCGCGCCGATCGGGAGTACGGTGTTGCCTACGTAGCTGTCTGTCCGGAAGGCCGTTGAATTGGGGTGGCCCTCCGGTGGTTGAGGGGAACAGATGAAGACGCACGGACGAAGGCGGAGTTCTTGGGGAACCCGCCGGGCGTCCGCTTCGTGGCGTTGGATCGCCGCGGCAGCGGCCGCCGCCTTGGTTGCCGGTACCGCGCCGGGGGCCGGAGTGGCCCTGCCGCTCCGGACCAGCGACGTCCGGACCGGTTCCGATCTGCCCTGGGCCAGAGAACAGCTGGCCCAGCCGGTCAGCGTGCCCGGTCTGCAGGACCAGGACGCCTCCTTCAGCCAGGACGCCTTCTGGCCCGCGCCCGAGGCGGGTACGACGCCGGTCACGGCACCCTGGGAGCGGCCGTCAGGGCTCGAGGTGCAGCCCGACGGAACGGCGACCGACGGGCAGAGCATCCTCCGTTCGACGCACCGGCTGGACCTCACGGGGGCCGATTCGGGCCTGCCCGGCGGGCTCAAGCTCGCCCACCCCGTCTCCGTGCTGCGCATCACGAGCCCCTTCGGCTGGAGGAAGAATCCGACGGGCCCCGGACACCACATCCACATCGGACAGGACTACGCGATCGCCTGCGGCACCCCCGTAAGGGCCGCGGAGGCCGGCAGAGTCGTCCAATCGGCGTGGGCCGGGCACTCGGGCCAGCGCATCCGGATCGACCACGGCCACGGGATCGAGACGGCCTACAGCCACAATTCGCTGCTCATCGCCCAGGTCGGCGACACCGTGGAACAGGGCGCCCTGCTGGCGCTCTCCGGGACCACCGGGAACTCCACCGGCTGCCACCTGCACTTCGAGGTCTACGTCAACGGGCACTGGACCAATCCCGCCCTCTACCTGCCGCGGATCCCGGGCCAGCCCGCGCCGATGACCCCGCGTGAGCTCGTCCGCGTCCGGGACGCGAAGACCCCGTCCACGACGCCGGGCGCGAACTACCTCCAGGCGGGCGCGCCGCGCCCGTCGACGGTCGCGTCACCCGCGCCCGCCCCGTCGCGCCCCGCCGCGCCGGCTGAACCGTCGTCGACCGCGTCCGGCCCTCCGTCGGCTCCACCGGGCACCGCCGTGAAGCCCTCGCCCACAGCGGCACCGCAACCGGAGCCGGCCCCCTCGGCCCCTCCTACACCCACCGGCCCCGCGGCGCCGACGCCGGTCCCCTCGCCGACCCCGGGGACACCGGTCCCGACGCCCGTGCCGACGACGCCCGCACCGGCACCTGAACCACTGCCCACGGAGACCGGACCGTCCGGTCCGGACCCCACGCCGGTTCCGACGCCCACGGCCGCACCCGAAGCGCCGGAGCCCACGCCGGGACACGGCGATCCGGAGGATGACACGCCGGGAGGACCCGACGGCGAGGAGGCCACGCCGCCGTCTCCCGGTCCCGGGGACCCGGCCGGTGACGGTCCCTCGGCCCCCGACCCGTCGGACGGACCGGGCGATGGATCCGGTGATGGACCGGGCGCAGGCACGGACCCCGCGGAATCCGGCACCGGGCACTCCGAGGGCGATCCGGCGGACGGCGACGCGGCGTCCACGGACGGCGGACCGGGCGACCGGGACGCGGACGAGGACCCGGCCGTCGCGGATCCCCCGCCGGTCAACCCGACACCGGCCTCCGCAGCTCCGACGACCGCAGCGCCCGGGCCGTCGTCCGCACGGACGCCGCAGGACGCTCCGCGGCCCGCCGCCACGGCCCAGAGCACGACCACGTCCCAGGCCGCAGCGAAGCAGATGGCCACGCCCTCCCGGGCGGTCACGCAGGAACCGGCGGCCACCGCCGTCGGATCCACGGCGGCAAGGGCCGGGACCGAATCGGCCCCGCGTCCGGGCACGGCCACACCGGAGGCTCAGCGCCCGTCGCACGGCCGCGCTGCCGGAGGAGACGGTGTCTGTCCAGAGGGGACCGACGATGTCCACGTGGCGGAGCGCTCCGCCTCCGGAGCCGAGGACGCGGCCAAGGAGAATGAAAGCTGCCTCGCGGCCGACTCGCAGACCTGACGGCCGGCCAGGGCCTCCAGGTGGCGCGTCAGGCGGTGACTGGTCAGTCCGCCGGGCCCCCGTGGGCGAGAAGGCGCTCGTAGAGCCGGCGCGAGGACGCCTCGAACGACGCGGGCAGGAACAACTCCGCCGCGCCGCCCGCGGCGCGTGAGAGCTTCTCGGCGATGGCGGGATCCTCGGCGAGCTCCACGAGGGCGTCCGCCATCGAGTCGATGTCCGGTGCGGGCGCCATGTATCCGCACGTGGCCAGCCCCTCCCGCAGCTCGGGATCGACGTAGAACACGCCCCGGCCCAAGAGGACGGATTCGACGACGGTCATCGGCTGGTTGTCGAAGCCGAACGAGCTCAGGCACGTGAGGTGCGCCCGCGAGACGAGCCCCCGCACCGTCGCGTTGTCCACCCGCCCGAGGAACTCGACGCCCTCGAGGCCCCGCGCCGCGGCCTTCGCCTCGGCCAGCTGCAGCCCGTCGCCGATGACCGAGACCTGGAGCCGGCCCGGACCGAGGCGCCGGGAGGCCCGGGAGACCGCCTCGAGGAACGGAAGCAGACGCTTCTCGGCCACGCAGCGGCCGATCCAGGCCAGGCGCAGCGGATCCGTCGGGCCGCGGCCCGGCAGCGGCACGGGTTCCGCGTCGATCCGGAAGGTGTTGGGCACCACGACGACGTCCACGAGCCCGGCCGCGCGCAAGTGGCGGGCCTGGTGCGCGGACGGGGAGACGACCGCGTCGGCGAGCCGCGCCGTCGTCAGCGTCATGTTGCGCAGCGCCGCGTCCACGGGCCGTTCGCCCAGGCTGGCCCGCGTGATCCCCCCGTTGGTCAGCCAGCGGTAGAACCCGCGCAGCAACGCCGCGGCAACGGGCTGGAGCGGCATGAGGGCCTGCCAGAAGAAGGTATGCACGGTCAACACCACGGGGATCCCGGAACGTCGCGCCGCGCGGAAGCCGGCGCGGACCAGGCCGAACTCCGAGTGGCAATGCAGGACCTCGACCCCGCGGCGGCGCAGGACGGAAGCGAGCCGGCGCTGCAGCCCCGCCGAGGTGCGGATCAGGGGCAGCCCCACGGCGGGCAGGGTCAGCGAGAAGTCGACCGGTTCCATGTCGATCCGCGGGTGGTCCTCGAGCGCCGGGACCGGGCCGCGCGGCCTCGGGGCGATCACGGTCACCTCGTGGCCCGCATCGGCGAGGACCCGCGCCTGCTGCAGGAAGGCCGTCTGGGCTCCTCCGAGGTACTCCAGGGAGTAGTCGCACATCAGGGCCACACGCATGCCTCCAGCCTAGGCCACGCCGGGCGCCGACCGCCCCGGCGGCACGGCCCGGAGTCCTGGCCGGCCGGACACCGGGTGGCGGGCGCCCCGGCGGCGGGGATAGCCTGCTGCTGACGCGATCGGCCCATGGTGGGCGGCGCCTAAGGATGGACGATGCCCGCACGCACCAACGCCTCCGGGGCCCTCGATGCCCCCCGGCGGATGGCCATGCTCTCCCTGCACACCTCTCCCCTGGCCCAGCCGGGGGCGGGCGACGCGGGCGGGATGAACGTCTACGTGCGCCAGCTGGCCTCGGCTCTGGCGCGCACCGGAATCGAGGTCGACGTCTTCACGCGGGCCGTCGACGGACCGTCCACGACCGACCTGGGCGACGGGGTGCGCGTCCGCCACGTCGCCGCCGGTCCGCGCGGGCCGTTGTCCAAGGAACGCCTGCCGGAGCACCTGCCCCAGCTCGTCGCGGCGATCAACGACTGCTGTGCGGGCCGCTACGAATTGATCCACAGCCACTACTGGATGTCGGGCGTGGCGGGGCTGCGGCTGGCCGCCGACTGGAACGTGCCGCTCGTGCACACGATGCACACGATGGGAGCGGTCAAGAAGCGTCACCAGGCCGGGGCCGAGGAGCCGGACGTCCGCCTCGCCGCCGAGGCGCGCCTCGCCGCGGAGGCCGCCCGGCTCACGGCCAACACCCCGGCCGAGGTCGCGGAGCTCGTGGGCGACCTCGCCGCCGACGCGGGGCGGATCGACGTGGTCCCTCCCGGGGTCGACCTCGGGATCTTCCATCCCGGCGCCGAGCCGCTCTGGGAGGGCCTGCCCGGTCCGTCCCGCGGCGTGGCCGGCGTTGACCGGCCACTGCGGCTGCTCTTCGCGGGCCGGGTCCAGAAGCTGAAGGGCCCGCACATCCTGGTCCACGCGATCGCCGAACTGCACCGCCGGCGCCCGGAGCTCGGCGTCGAACTGGCCCTGATCGGGGCGCACAGCGGAGCCAAGGAGCTCGACCTCCGGCAGGTCATCGCCGACGAGGCGCCGCACCTGGCGGTCCGGATCCTGGATCCCGTGCCCCCGGCGCACCTGGCCCGGTGGTTCGCGGGAGCCGACCTCGTGGCCGTGCCGTCCTACAGCGAGTCGTTCGGGCTCGTGGCCATGGAGGCGCAGGCGTGCGGGACCCCCGTCATCGCGAACGACGTCGGAGGGCTGGCCCATACGGTCCGCGATGGTGCAACGGGGGTACTGGTGCCCGGGCTGGATCCGGTCCTCTGGGCGTCGGCCCTCGAGGCGCTGGTCGACGCGCCCGGGCGGCTGGACGCGTGGGGCGCGGAGGCGGCGCGGCACGCGGCGGGCTTCAGCTGGGAGCGCACCGCCGCGGCCGCGCTGCACAGCTACCGCAACGCCCTCGCCGTCCCGGTCCCCGGCTAGGCGCCGGCGACCGTCGGTTCCACGGATCCGCGGAAATGCCGGCGCCCCGTGCGGCCGTCCCAGCCACTGAACCCGGTCCGGCCGCCGTCCGGCCGGGCCGCGAACTGCACGGTCCCGGGCAGGAAGACGGGTGCCTCGAAGGTGATCTCCCAGCGGTAGCCGCCCTCGACGGGGGCCGTCGAGGCCAACGCCCTCCCTGCGAGATACATGCCGTGGGCGATCTGCCGCTTCAGGCCGAGGGCCCTCGCGCTCGCCGCCGAGAGGTGGATCGGGTTGTAGTCGCCGAGCACCGCGGCGTAGTCCCGTCCCGTTCCCGGACCGAGGCGCCAGGCGCCGGTCCGCGCGGGCGCCGCGACCCCGGCGTCGTCCCGCGCGGGCCGCTCCGGACGTTCGCCGGCCCACACCCCCTTGGCCAGGTAGGTGGAGGTGCCGCGCCACGCCGGGCCGTCGCCGTTGTGCACCTCGCTGACCAGGTCGACCCGCGTACCGGCGTGGTGCGGCGCCAGCTCCTCCGCCCACGCGCGGACCTCGAGCGGCCCGGACACGGCCAGGGGCCGGGCGTGATCCACCCGGTTGGCCAGGTGCACCATGCCCAGGAGCGGCAACGGGAACGAGCGCTCGGCCATGAGCCCCATGGCGACGGGGAACGCGAGCCCGTGGACGAATACGGAGGGGAGCGTGTCCCGGACCGTGTCGCCCATGAGCCGCTGGTAGGCCACGACGCGGGCGGGGTCGGCGCGCACGCCGGCCACGCGGTGCTCGGTTTCCGGCAAGGCTCCCGGCGTCTCCCGCCCGCGCCCGGCCAGGCGGGCGAGGTGCCCGCCGGCCGCGGCGGCGTAGAGCGACGGGAGCGAGGGCGCCGCGTCCAGCTGGACGATCCGGCGGCTCATCGGCCCACCAGGGACTGCCCGCAGACCCGCAGCGTCTGCCCGTTGATCCCGCCGGCGGCGTCGGAGGCGAGGAAGGCGATGGCCTCGGCGACGTCGAGCGGCAGCCCGCCCTGCATGAGCGAGGGCATGAGCATGCGCGCCACGGTGCGGGTCGCGACGGGGATCTTCGCCGTCATGTCGGTCTCGATGAAGCCGGGCGCCACAGCGTTGATGCCGCCGGCGCCCATGCTGCGGGCCGTCGCCGACACCATGCCGATGACCCCGCCCTTCGACGCGGCGTAGTTGCTCTGGCCGCGGTTGCCGGCGATGCCGCTCGTGGAGGCGAGCGAGACGATCCGCAGTCCGTCGATTCCGGCGGCGAGGAACGCCTCGTTCATGGCGAGCTGCGATTCGATGTTGACGGCGATGACGGAGTTCCAGCGGGCAGCGTCCATGTTGGCCAGGAGCTTGTCCCGCGTGATGCCGGCGTTGTGCACGACGATGTCGAGCCCACCGTGGCGGGCGCGGGCGTGCTCGAGGATCAGCGCGCCGGCGTCGGGCCGGGTGATGTCCAGTTGCAGCGCCGTGCCGCCGACCTCGTTCGCGACGGCCGCGAGCGCTCCCCCCGCGGCGGGGACGTCCACGACGACGACGCGGGCGCCGTCGCGGTGCAGGGTCCGGGCGATCGCCGCGCCGATGCCGCGCGCGGCGCCCGTGACGACGGCGGTCTTGCCGGCGAGCGGGCGGTCCCAGTCCTGTGGCAGCGCGCCCCGTCCGGTCTCGATGGCGAGGAACTGGCCGTCGACGTACGCGCTGCGTCCGGAGAGCAGGAAGCGCAGCGCCGCGACGGCCGAGGGGGCGCCGGCGTCGATGCCCTCCCCGAGCAGGATCCCGTTGGCGGTCGCCCCGCCGCGCAGCTCGCGCCCGATCGAGCGCACGAAGCCGTCCACGCCCTGCCGGGCCGCGGCCTCGGCCGGATCCAGCTCGGGCCCGGACGGGCGCGAGACGGAGACGACGCGGCCTCCGGGGGCCAGCTGGCGCAGGGCCTCCCCCGTCTCCAGCGCCACCTCGGCGAGGTCGCGGGGCGCGCGCACGTCGTCGAGGGCGAGGACGACGGCGCCGGCCGTGCCGGGGCCTCCGGCGTGGCGCCTGACGTCGAGCCCCCAGCCGAGCAGGACCCCGGACAGCGCGGCGGCGGAGGCCCCGCCGCCGAGCAGCAGGACGGGCCCCGGGACGAGCGGCGCGGCCGGGTCGTAGCGGCGCAGGATGGACGGCCGGGGCAGTCCCAGGGCCTTCGAGAGCTGCTGGGTCAGTCCGGTGTTGACGAGCTTGAGGTACGCGTCGGCCATGATCAGCGCGCCTCCAGGATCGCGACGACGCCCTGCCCGCCGGCCGCGCAGACGGAGATCAGGCCGCGGCCCGAGCCCTTCTCGTGGAGCATCTTGGCCAGGGTGGCGACGATCCGTCCGCCCGTTGCGGCGAACGGGTGCCCCGCGGCGAGCGAGGAGCCGTTGACGTTGAGCCGGGAGCGGTCGATCGAACCGAGCGGGGCGTCGAGGCCGAGCTTGTTGCGGCAGAAGTCCGGGTCCTCCCAGGCCGCCAGCGTGCTGAGCACCGTGCCGGCGAAGGCCTCGTGGATCTCGTAGAAGTCGAAGTCCTGCAGCGTCAGGCCGTTGCGCTCGAGCAGCCGCGGCACGGCATAGGCGGGGGCCATGAGCAGGCCCTCCTTGCCGTGCGCGAAGTCGACGGACGCGGCTTCGAAGTCGACGAAGTCCGCCAGCATCGGCAGGTCGTTCTCGCGCGCGAAGTCCTCGGAGCCGAGGAGGACGGCCGAGGCCCCGTCGGTCAGCGGCGTCGAGTTGCCCGCCGTCATGGTGGCGCGCTCGCCCAGCTCGCGTCCGAACGCGGGCTTGAGCGAGGCGAGCTTCTCGAGCGTCGTGTCGGGGCGCAAGTTGGTGTCCCGGGTGACACCGCGGAACTCGGTGACCAGGTCGTCGAAGAAGTGGCGGTCGTAGGCGGCGGCGAGGTTACGGTGGCTCGCGAGCGCCAGCTCGTCCTGGGCCTCGCGCGTGATCCCCCACGCCGCCGTCGTCAGGGCCTGGTGGTCTCCCATCGACAGGCCCGTGCGCGGTTCCCCGGTTCCGGGCGCATCGGGGGCGAGGTCGCGGGGACGCAGCTTCGCGGCCGCGGCGAGGCGCTGCGGCAGGGTCCTGGCGCGGGAGAGCTCGAGCAGCACGGCCCGCAGGCCCTCGCTCACGGCGATCGGCGCGTCGGAGGTCGTGTCCACTCCCCCGCCGATGGCCGACTCGATCTGCCCGAGCTTGATCTTGTTCGCGAGCGAGCCGATGGCCTCCAGACCCGTGGCGCAGGCCATCTGGACGTCGTAGGCGGGCGTCTCGGGGGCGAGCGCGGTGCCGAGGACGGATTCGCGGACCAGGTTGAAGTCCCGTGAGTGCTTGAGGACGGCGCCGCCGGCGACGGCACCGAGGCGGTGGCCCTGCAGGCCGAACCGTGCCACGAGGCCGTCGAGCGCAGCGGTGAGCATGTCCTGGTTGGACGCCTGGGAGTAGGCGCCGTTGGAGCGGGCGAACGGGATCCGGTTGCCGCCGATGACGACGGCGGGGCGCACGGCTTCCGCTCGCGCTGCGGACGTGGGCTTTTCGGCCATGGTGTCTCCTTGGGAGTCGCTGCGGGGTCCCGCCGCGGCCGGAGGTGCTTTCTCGCGGCCGGTGTGACGAGGGTTACCGATACCTAGCGTACCTGATACGCTGGGTATCGTGAACATCCCCGCCACGCCCCTTGCCGGGCACCCGGCCGCCCCCGGCGACGGCCGCTCCGCCCGCTGGGACGCCCACCGCCAGTCCCGCAAGCTCGCGCTCGTCAAGGCCGCCCGCAAGGCCGTCCACCGGCTCGGCCCGGCGGCCTCGATGGAGGACCTCGCCACGGCGGCCGGCACCAGCAAGTCGGTCTTCTACCGCTACTTCGGCGACAAGGACGGCCTGCGCCGCGCCATGGGCGAGATCGTCGTGGGGACGATGCGCGAACGCATCATGTCCGCCATGCAGGACGCCTCCTCGCAGGCCGAGGGGCTCGGCTCGATGGTCGGCGCCTACCTGTCGATGGCGGAGACGTCCCCCAACGTGTACTTCTTCGTCACCTCCACCGACCGCGAGTCCCCGGGCGGCACCGCGGATCCCCTCGACCACTTCCTCGCCGAGCTCACCTCGATGATGGCCGGGCACATGCGCGGCTATCTCGCGGGCCACCCCGGGCACGGCGCCCCCGACACGGACCTCGAGTTCTGGCCGCGCGCCGCGCTCGGCATGGTCCGCACCACCGGAGAGGCCTGGCTGCGGATGCCGGCAGACCGCTCACGGCCCACGCGCGACGAGCTCACGGCGGCGCTGCTGCGCTGGCTCGTCCACGGCATCGCGGCCGAGGGCGCCGCGGGCCCCGCCGACACCGACTCCGCCGAACGCTCCAGCTCGGCACACCGACCCGAACGAAAGGCCACGCAGTGACCCAGGAAACCCCCACCTCCCCCGTTCCCGATCCCCGCGTCGACGTCGACGCGCTGGGCGCCCAGCTCCTCGGCAAGTGGGCCGACGTCCGCCGGACCTCTCGCGCCCTCGCGGCCCGCCCGGAGTTCCAGCGCATCGACGGCCAGTCCATGGACGAGCACCGCGACCGCGTCTTCGACCAGCTCCGGCTCCTCGTCCAGGAGAACGCGATCTCCCGCGCGTTCCCCCGCGGCGTCGGGGGCGGCGACGACCACGGTGGAAGCATCGCGGCCTTCGAGGAGCTCGTCACGGCCGATCCGTCACTCCAGATCAAGGCCGGCGTCCAGTGGGGCCTCTTCGCCGGGGCCGTCCTGCACCTGGGCACCGAGGAGCACCATGAGAAGTGGCTCCCGGGCATCCTCTCCCTGGAGATCCCCGGCGCCTTCGCCATGACCGAGATCGGGCACGGATCGGACGTGGCCAGCATCGCGACCACGGCCACCTACGAACCGGAGACGGAGGAGTTCGTCCTCCACACGCCGTTCCGCGCCGCCTGGAAGGAGTACCTCGGGAACGCCGGCATCCACGGCCAGGCCGCCGTCGTCTTCGCCCAGCTCGTCACGCGCGGCGTCAACCACGGCGTGCACGCCTTCTACGTCCCCATCCGCGACGGAGCCGACTTCCTGCCCGGTGTGGGCGGCGAGGACGACGGCCTCAAGGGCGGACTCAACGGCATCGACAACGGCCGGCTGCACTTCACCAACGTCCGCGTCCCGCGCACCAACCTGCTCAACCGCTACGGCGATGTCGCCGCCGACGGCAGCTACAGCTCCCCCATCGCCAGCCCGGGGCGCCGCTTCTTCACGATGCTCGGCACCCTCGTCCAGGGCCGCGTGTCCCTCGACGGCGCGGCGGCCGCGGCGAGCAAGACGGCCCTGCAGATCGCCGTGGGCTACGGCAACCAGCGCCGCCAGTTCAACGCCTCCTCCGACACCACCGAGGAGGTGCTGCTCGACTACCAGCGCCACCAGCGCCGCCTCCTCACGCGCGTCGCGACGACCTACGCCATGGGCTTCGCCCACGAGGAACTGCTCGAGAAGTTCGACGACGTCTTCTCCGGAGCGCACGACACGGACGAGGACCGGCAGGACCTCGAGACCCTCGCTGCCGCCCTCAAGCCCCTCTCGACGTGGAACGCCCTGGACATCCTCCAGGAATGCCGCGAGGCCTGCGGCGGGGCCGGCTTCATCGCCAAGAACCGCTTCACCGCCCTGCGTGCCGACCTCGACATCTACGTGACGTTCGAGGGCGACAACAACGTCCTGCTCCAGCTCGTGGCCAAGCGGCTGCTCTCCGACTACGCGGAGGAGTTCCGCAACCTCGACGCGGGGGTCCTCGCCCGCTACGTCGTCCGCCAGGCGGGCAACGCCGCCCTGCACCGCACGGGTCTGCGGCAGCTCGCGCAGACCTGGGCCGACACCGGCTCGGAGAAGCGCTCGGCCAACTTCCTCAAGGACCCGCAGACCCAGCGGGAGCTGCTCACGGACCGCGTGCGCTCGATGGTCGCCGAGGTCGCCGACGTCCTGCGAGGTGCCGCGAAGCTGCCCCAGGACCGCGCCGCCGCCCTCTTCAACGAACACCAGAACGAGCTCATCGAGGCCGCCCGGGCCCACGCCGAGCTGCTCCAGTGGGAGGCCTTCACCCGGGGCCTCGCCCGCGTGGAGGACCCCGGCACCCGCGCCGTGCTCACCTGGGTCCGCGACCTGTTCGGGCTCGGCCTGATCGAGAAGGACCTCGCCTGGTACCTCATGCACGGCCGTCTGTCCGGCCAGCGCGCCCGGACCCTCGGCCCGTACCTCAACCGGCTCCTCAACCGCCTGCGTCCGCACGCACAGGACCTCGTCGACGCGTTCGGCTACGCGCCGGAGCACCTCCGGGCCGAGATCGCCACGGGGATCGAGGCGGAACGCCAGGAGGAGGCCATGGAGTACCAGCGCCTGCGCCGCGCCTCGGCCGACGCCCCCGTCGACGAGAAGGTCCTCGCCGCACGGCGCAAGGCCGCCGAGAAGGACGCCCCGCGGAGCGTCTCCACGGCCTCCCGCTGACGCACGCGCCTCGGCACCACTGACGCCGGGCCGGCGCCCCACGTGGGGCGCCGGCCCGGCGTCGTCCGTCCTACGGCCCCGCGACGTCCGTCACCGCACCGCGGCGGGGCGGAACCGGTCGCGACCGCCCCGGTGCGCGTCCGGCGTCGTCCTCCCGGCGTCCCGTCAGGCGAGGGCCGAGCGGTAGACCTCGATGGTCTTGTCCGCGATGGCGTCCCAGGAGAAGTGCCCGGCGGCGCGGCGGCGGCCCGCGGCTCCCATGGCCCGGGCCCGCTCCGGATCCCCGAGGGCCCGGACGAGGGCCGCGGCGAAGTCCCGGACGAAGCCCTCCGGATCCAGGGGCGTGCCGGTGCCGTCCTGGACTTGTTCGAGGGGCACGAGGTACCCGGTCTCGCCGTCCGCGACGACCTCCGGGATCCCGCCCGTGGCGCTCGCGACGACGGCCGTTCCACAGGCCATCGCCTCGAGGTTCACGATGCCCAGCGGCTCGTAGATCGACGGGCACGCGAAGACGGTGGCCTGGGCGAGCACCTGGCTGAGCTCGCGCCGCGGGAGCATGCGCTCGATGACGACGACGCCGTCGCGCGAGGACTTCAGCCCCTCCACGAGCCCGGCGACCTCCGCGGCCAGCTCCGGCGTGTCCGCGGCGCCCGCGCACAGCACCAGCTGGACCTCGGGCGGCAACTGGGCCGCGGCCCGCAAGAGGTACGGAACGCCCTTCTGCCGCGTGATGCGGCCGACGAAGGCGACCGTGGGGCGGTCCGGATCGATGCCGAGACCCTCGAGCGTGTCCGTACCGGGGGCGTCGGACCACGCGTCGACGTCGATCCCGTTGTGGACCACGTGGACGCGGTCCGGGTCGATTCCCGGATAGGCGCGTAGGATGTCGGCCCGCATGCCCGCCGAGACGGCGATGACCGCGGCGGCGGCATGGTAGGCGGTCGACTCCGCCCACGAGCTCAGCGCGTACCCTCCACCGAGCTGCTCCGCCTTCCACGGGCGCAGCGGCTCGAGCGAGTGCGCCGAAACGACGTGCGGGATGCCGTGCAGGAGCGATCCCCAATGGCCGGCCATGTTGGCATACCAGGTGTGGGAATGCACGAGCTCGGCGCCGGCCAGGTCCTGCACGATCTCCAGATCGGTGCCCAGCGTCTGGAGCGCGGCGTTCGCCGAGCCGAGGCCGGGCGGGACGCCGTAGCTGGAGACGAGCGCGCCGTGGTAGTCCTCGGGCCGCGGATCGCCGAAGGCACGGATGCGCAGCTCGAGCCGCGGGGCCAGCACGCGCCCGAGCTCCGCGACGTGGACGCCGGCCCCGCCGTAGATCGTGGGCGGGAATTCCTTGGTAACAATGTCTACTCGCACACTCACAACGTAGTCGGTGCGAGCCCGGTCACATAGTGTGACATTGTGGTGATCGTCGAGGTCGGCAGGCCACGCCGGCCCTAGGAAACGAGGGAGTGCCCATGCCCACGAAGAAGGTCCTCGCCATCGTGCTTGCCGGCGGCGAGGGAAAGCGGCTCATGCCGCTGACGGCGGACCGCGCCAAACCGGCCGTCCCGTTCGGCGGCGGCTATCGCCTGATCGACTTCGCCCTGTCCAACGTCGTCAACTCCGGCTACTACCAGGTCGTCGTCCTCACGCAGTACAAGTCCCACAGTCTGGACCGCCACATCTCCGAGACCTGGCGGCTTTCCGGACAGCTGAACAACTACGTCGCCAGCGTGCCGGCCCAGCAGCGCCTCGGCAAGGAGTGGTTCCTCGGCTCGGCCAATGCGATCCTGCAGTCCAAGAACCTGATCACGGACGCCAACCCGGACTACGTCGTCGTGGTCGGGGCGGACCACGTGTACCGGATGGACTTCTCCGAGATGCTCGAGGCCCATATCGCCGCCGGCGTCTCGGCCTCCGTCGCCGCCGTCCGCCAGCCGCTTTCGCTCGCGAACCAGTTCGGCGTCATCGAGGTCGACCCCGACGCGCCGCAGCTCATCTCCGGCTTCGTGGAGAAGCCCGAGACCACGGCCGGGCTCGCCGACGACCCGGAGAGCTTCCTGGCCTCGATGGGCAACTACATCTTCAACGCCGACGCCCTCGTCGAGGCCCTCGAGCAGGACGCCCTCCGCGACGACACGGCCCACGACATGGGCGGGGACATCATCCCCTCCTTCGTCGAACGGCGTGATTGCGCCGTGTACGACTTCACGCTCAACCCCGTCCCCGGGGAGGCCAGCGACGGCAGCCGCTACTGGCGCGACGTGGGCACGCTGGATTCCTACTTCGAGGCCCACATGGACCTCATCGCCCCGATCCCGGAATTCAACCTCTACAACCGGCAGTGGCCGATCTTCACCCGGCCGACCGTCTCCCCTCCCGCCAAGATGGTGCGCGGGGCCGACGGAACGCCCGGCCAGGCCCACGACTCGATCCTCGCGGCGGGCGTCCTCGTCTCCGGCGCGCTCGTCGAGAATTCCGTCCTGGGAACCGACGTCGAGGTCTCCCAGGGGGCCCACGTCTCGCGCTCCGTCCTGCTGGACAACGTGAAGGTCGGGGCCGGCGCGAGGATCCACCACGCGATCATCGACAAGAACGTCGTCGTCCCCGACGGGGTCGAGATCGGCGTGGACCCCGAGGCCGACCGCGCCCGCGGCTTCACCGTGACCCCGTCCGGGCTGACGGTGCTGAGCAAGGGACAGCTCGTCGTGCCGCAGCCGGGGCGCGTCGCCGCGCGGGACTGAGCGGGCCGCCGGGGCGGAGGGGGCCGGGCCCGGAAACGCCCCGGCCCCCCGCCCGGGCCTCCACGATGCCGCGATCGCGGCCCCCGGGCGATAGGGTGTCCCCGACATGAGTGATGCAAGCACGCCCCGTTCCGCCGCGGAATCCGACGACCAGCCCTTCTCCCCCGAGGACCTCGCGGCCTGCCTGCGCGTCCTCGCGGCCGTGCACACGCTGCCCGACGACGACGAGCGCTTCGTCGCCGTGCGCCGCGCCACGGGCAAGATGTTCAAGGAGGTCAAGCGGCACCGGCGCACGCTGGCCCGCCAGGAGGAGCTCGAGGCCGACCGCCGCCTGATGGAGCTCACGGCCACGGGCGCGGCCGACCGCCTCGACGACGAGACGGAGGGCCTGCCGCTGACCTCGACGGCTCCCGGGGCGACGGCGGGCGAGTACCGCCAGCCGCGCAAGTGCTACGTCTGCAAGCAGCCCTTCACGACCGTCGACGCCTTCCACCACCTCCTGTGCCCGAGGTGCGCGGCCGACGGCCGCCACTGGCGCACCGCCGGCACGGACCTCTCCGGCCGCCGCGCCCTGCTCACGGGCGGACGCGCCAAGATCGGCATGCACATCGCCCTGCGCCTGTTGCGCGACGGCGCCCACACGACCATCACGACGCGCTTCCCGCGGGACGCGGCCCGCCGCTTCGCCGCCCTGCCGGACAGCGCCGAGTGGCTGCACCGCCTGAGGATCGTCGGGATCGACCTGCGCGATCCCTCGCAGGTCGTCGCGCTCACCGACCGGCTCCTCGGCGAGGGGCACCTCGACATCCTGATCAACAACGCGGCCCAGACGGTGCGCCGCACGTCGAACTCGTACCGCCACCTCATCGAGGCCGAGGAGGCGCCGCTGCCGCGGGAGCTCACCCCGGCCGGCGGCGGCCCCGAGGTCTGGGGCGCGGGACACCCGCCCGAGGCGCACCCGCAGGCCCTCGCCGCGGCGTTCGACCTCGAGGCCGGCGCGCTCCTGGCGCCGTCGACGGTGGAACCCGCGCGCCTTGCCGAGCTCGCGATGACCGCCGGCTCGGCCTCGCTCGCCCGGATCGCCGAGGGCACCGCGATCGACGCCGGAGGGCTCGTCCCGGACCTCGTCTCGGAGAACAGCTGGACGCAGGTCCTGGGATCCGTCGACGCCCTCGAACTCCTCGAGGTCCAGCTCTGCAACGTCACGGCCCCGTTCCTCCTGGCCGGCCGCCTCCGCCCCGCCCTGGCGGCCTCGCCCGCACGGCGGAAGTACATCGTGAACGTCTCCGCCATGGAGGGCCAGTTCTCGCGCCGCTACAAGGGCGCGGGCCACCCCCATACGAACATGGCCAAGGCCGCCCTGAACATGCTCACCAGGACGTCCGCCGAGGAGATGCTCGAGACCGACGGCATCCTCATGACCGCCGTCGACACCGGGTGGATCACGGACGAGCGCCCGCATGCGGACAAGGTGCGGCACGCGGCCGAGGGCTGGCACGCGCCGCTCGACCTCGTCGACGGCGCCGCCCGCGTCTACCACCCCATCGTGGAGGGCGAGCGCGGCACGGACCTCTACGGCTGCTTCATCAAGGACTACCGGCCCTCGGCCTGGTAGGCGCTCAGGCCAGGCGCGTGACCTTGACGCTGACGTCGAGCGTGACGCCGCGGCCACCGGCCTGGATGCCCTTGAGCGGGCTCACGTCGCGGTAGTCCCGCCCGCGCGCGACCGAGACGTGCAGGTCGCTGGCCGGCTTGTGGTTGGTCGAATCCCACGACCTCCACTCGCCGTCCCACCACTCGACCCAGGCGTGCGACTGCCCGGCCACGGTCTCCCCGATCGCCGCTTGCGGCCGCGGGTGGATGTAGCCGGAGACGTAGCGCGCGGGGATGCCGAGCGAACGCAGGGCGCCGATCCCAAGGTGCGCCAGGTCCTGGCACACGCCCCGACGCTCCGCCCAGACATCCTCGGCCTTGAAGTGCACGCCCGTGACGCCGGGAACGTACTCGACGTTCTCCTGCAGCCACGCCAGCACGCCGAGCGCGGCCTCGTGGGGCGTCGCGGCGCCGGCCAGGTGGGCGACGGCCGCGACGACGTCGGGGCCGGGCTCGCTCAGCGCCGACTGCGGAAGCCAGTCGGAGAACTCCCCCATGGCGGCCTCGTCCCCCAGGACCTCCCAGCCGGCCAGGTGCTCGGCGCCCGCCGGACGCTCGGAGCGGTGCACCTCGACGGTCGCCTCGGCGTCGACCTGCAGGTAGTCGTGGGGCGTGCCGACGTCGAACGCGGTGACCCGCGTGCCCCAGTAGTCCCGGTACTGCTGCACGGCTCCGGCACCGGGCAGCACCTGGACGGTGCTCTCCAGGACCACTTGCTGCGCATCGGTGAGCGGAGACATCCGGGCCTCGTTGTAGGAGAGCCCGACGCGCCCCTCGTAGTCGTAGCGGGTCGTGTGGTGGATCTTCAGTCGGCTCATGAGATTTCTCCAACCCACGCGGTGTCGGCCGCGCGCGAGAAGTACTTGCGGGTGACGGCGTCGGAGGCCTGCGCGCAGGCCTTCTGGACGCGTTCCATGTGCTCGGGCAGTTCCTGCAGGAGGTCGTCCGAGGGATGGAACTCGAGGAAGGACCGGGCCTGGCCGACGATCCGCCGGGCGTCGGAGTCGAAGCCGACGCGGCGCAGGGACGGGTCCAGGCGCCGCAGGCAGGCCTCGGCCTCCGAGAGCGAGTAGACGATCGAGCGGGGGAAGAGCCGGTCGAGCAGGAGGAACTCGGCGGCGTGCTTCTCGCCGAAGGCCGAGCGCTGCGTGCGCAGGAACGACTCGTAGGCGCCCGCGCAGCGCAGCATGTTCACCCAGGACAGCCCGGAGGCCTGCGTGTCCGCCGTCGAGAGCATCCTCGCCGTCATGTCCGCCTTTTCGAGGGCCCGGCCGAGCTCGAGGAAGTTCCACGACTCGTCCTTGCTCATGGTCGTGTCCGCGGAGCCGCGGACCATGGCCGTGCGCTCGAGGACCCAGTGGCAGAAGCGGAAGGTCCCGACGACGTCCTTGCGGTGCTGGCTCAACCCGTTCCACGTCGTGTTCAGCGCCTCCCAGAGGGAGGAGGAGACGGTCTCGCGGGCGCGCCGGGCGTTCTCGCGGGCCGCCCCGAGGGCGCCGGCGATCGAGGCGGCGTCGGCCCGGTCGTAGGCCATGTGGTGCAGCAGCTCGGCGAGGCCGAAGTCCTCGTCGTCGGTGCGCGCACCCATGACGGCCATGAGCTCCCGCGAGGCCACGCGCTGCTCGGCGAGGGGGAGCTGGTTGAGTCGTTCCAGGTGGACGTCGAGGATGCGGGCGGTCCCGTCGGCCCGCTCGATGTAGCGGCCGATCCAGAACAGCGATTCGGCGATGCGGCTCAGCATGTCGTCTCCTCCTTCAGCGGGTCGGGGGTCGTGTCCGTGGGGTTCACTGCTGCTGCTGCTCGGCCTGGCCGTCGGGGTCGGCATCCCGCGTGCCGACCTCGATGGGCCACACGTTCCTGGCCGCGCGGGAGGACCCGGAGCCGGAATCCGGCGCCGCCGCGGGTCCCGCCGTGCCGTCGACGACCCACGTGTCCTTGGATCCGCCGCCCTGGGAGGAGTTCACGATGAGCGATCCCTCCTTCAGGGCCACGCGGGTCAGGCCGCCGGGCAGGACCCAGACGTCGTCGCCGTCGTTGACGGCGAAGGGGCGCAGGTCCACGTGGCGCGGGCTGAAGCGGTCGCCGGCCATCGTGGGCACCGTCGAGAGCTGCAGGACCGGCTGTGCGATCCAGCCGCGCGGGTCCTTCAGGACGCGGGCGCGCAGGGCGTCGAGCTCGGCGCGGCTCGCATCCGGCCCGATCACGAGGCCCTTGCCGCCGGATCCGTCGACGGGCTTGACCACGAGCTCCGCGAGCCGGTCCAGGACCTCCTCGCGGGCCGCGGGCTCCTCGAGCCGGTAGGTGTCCACGTTGGGGATGACGGGGTCCTCGTGCAGGTAGTAGCGGATCAGGTCCGGGACGTAGCTGTAGATGAGCTTGTCATCGGCCACGCCGTTGCCGATCGCGTTGGCGATCGTGACGTTGCCGGCCCGTGCGGCGTTGATGATCCCGGGGCAGCCGAGCACGGAGTCGGCCCGGAACTGCTGCGGGTCGAAGAACTCGTCGTCGATGCGCTTGTAGATCACGTCCACGCGCTGTTCGCCCTCGGTCGTGCGCATGTAGACGCGGTTGCCGCGGCAGACCAGGTCGCGCCCCTCGACGAGCTCGACGCCCATGAGGCCGGCGAGGAGCGTGTGCTCGAAGTAGGCGCTGTTGAACACGCCGGGGGTCAGCACGACGACGTTGGGGTCCTCGACGCCGCCCGGCGCCGTCTTGCGCAGCGCCGCGAGGAGCCGGCGCGGATACTCGTCGACGCCCCGGATGTTCTGCTGGCCGAAGGCCTCGGGCAGGCCCTTGGCCATGGCCCGCCGGTTCTCCATGACGTAGGAGACGCCCGAGGGCACGCGCACGTTGTCCTCGAGGACGCGGAATGTGCCGGCCTCGTCGCGGACGAGGTCGATTCCGGAGATGTGCACGCGCACCCCTCCGGCGGGCTTGAAGCCGTGGACCTGGCGGTGGAAGTGGGCGCTGGAGGTGATGAGCTTGCGCGGGACGACGCCGTCGGCGACGACGTGCATCTTGTCGTAGACGTCGTCGAGGAACGCCTCGAGGGCCTTGACGCGCTGGGCCACGCCGACCTCGAGGACGTGCCATTCCTCGCCGGAGAGGACGCGGGGCACGATGTCCAGCGGGAACGGCCGCTCCTCCCCCGCGAAGTCGAAGGTCACGCCCTTGTCCAGGAACGTGCGCGCCATCGAGTCGGCGCGCGCCGCGACGTCCGCCGGGGTCAGTTCCCCGAGGGCCGCGGACACCTGGCGGTAGGCCTCACGGACGGCGTGGTCGCGCTCGAACATCTCGTCGAAGGCCGTGGACCGGTCCTGCGCTGCGGCATAGTCGGCAAATAGATCGGACATGAGAGCTAGATAACCACGTCCGGGGCCGACTTGGCATCCCCGAAGCGCCGGTGTCGTGCCGCGGCGTCGAAAGCGGGTAGCGTTACAGCCGCCCGAAAGGATCCCCATGTACCCTGTGCCGGCTCCGCGCCGCCGCGCCGTGGCGTTGGCGCCGGGCCTCGCCGCGGCCGCTGCCGCCGTCGGCCTCGCCTTCGCCGCCGCCCGAATCCTGCCGGGCATCCCGGCGCTGACGTGGTGCGTCGTCCTCGGCCTGGCCCTCGGCTCCGTCCCGCTGCCCCGGGCCGCCGTGCGTTTCCGCGCGTCGCTGGACGCCGGGCTCGACGTCGCGGCGATGCACCTCATGCGCGCCGGGATCGTCCTGCTGGGCCTGCAGCTCGCGCTGTCCGACGTCGTGGCGCTCGGCTGGGCTGGCCTGGCCGCGGTGGCCGGCGTCGTGGCCGTCGCCTTCGCGGCCACGTGGGCGGCGGCCCGGGCCGCGGGGCTGCCGGGCGACCAGCCGGTCCTCCTGGCGGCGGGGTTCTCCATTTGCGGCGCGAGCGCGGTCGGCGCGCTCGCCCAGGCGCGTGGCACCTCGCGCGACGCGGGGCTCCCCGTGGCGCTCGTGACGTTGTGCGGGACGCTCGCGATCGCCGCCCTGCCGGCGGCCAACCTCCTGCTGGGCCTCGGCCCGGTGGCGTTCGGCCACTGGGTCGGAGCCTCGGTCCACGATGTCGGGCAGGTCGTCGCTACGGCGCAGTCCGCGGGGTCCGCGGCCCTCGCCGCCGCCGTCGTGGTCAAGCTCGTCCGGGTCCTGGCGCTCGCCCCGGTCGCGATCGCCGGCGGCTGGCTGGCCCGTTCCGGGAACGACGCCGGGGCCTCCCGGTGTCCGCCGCTCGTGCCCTGGTTCGTGGCCGGCTTCGCGGCCGCATGCCTGCTCCGCTCCACCGGCTGGGTGCCGGCACCCGTCCTGGACGGGGCCCACGTGGCGCAGGAGCTCCTGCTGGGCGCGGCCCTCGTGGGGCTGGGCTTCGCCATCCGGCCGCGCGAGCTCCTGGGCCAGGCCCGGCGGGCCCTCGGCGTGGCGCTGGTAGCGTGGGCCGCGGTCGCCGCGGCGGGCCTGGGGGCGGCCTGGATCATCGCCTCGACGTGATCTAAAACACTTATTTCATGATTGAATGGGACCGTGGAACCGAACAGCACCCTCATGGACACCGGCCGCAACCTCTCGCGTGGGGAGGCCGCGGAACGCTCGCGGATCCTGACGACGCGCTCCTACGAGGTCTTCCTCGACCTCTCCGGAGCCGAGGACCCCGGCGCCACGGGATATCCCTCGCGCACCACGGTCGAGTTCGACTGCGCCGAGCCCGGGGCCGCGACCTTCCTGGACTTCATCCACGGCGGCGTCGACGCGGTCGAGCTCAACGGCGAGGCCCTCGACCCCGCCCGGTGCGCGGGCCCGTCCCGGATCACCCTGGCCGGACTGCGGGAGCACAACACGGCCACCGTCCACGGCACCGCGCTCTACAGCAGCAGCGGCGAGGGGCTGCACCGCTTCACGGACCCGGCGGACGGGGCGGTCTACCTCTACACGCAGTACGAGCCCGCCGACGCCCGCCGGGTCTTCGCCGACTTCGAGCAGCCGGACCTCAAGGCCTCCTTCACCTTCTCCGTCCGCGCCCCGCGCGGCTGGCACGTGGCCTCGAACCGCTCTGCCGACACGGTCGAGGACCACGGCGACGGGACGGCGACGTGGACCTTCGCCCCGACGGAGCGGATGTCGACCTACATCACGACCATCCTCGCCGGCCCGTACCACTACGTGACGGACAGCTGGGAGGGGACGATGCCCGACGGCACCTCCCTGACGATCCCGCTCGGCGCGTCCTGCCGCGCCTCGCTCGCCCCGCACTTCGACGCGGAGGCGGTCTTCGACGTGACCAAGCGCGGGCTCGACTTCTTCCACCGGCTCTTCGACTACCCGTACCCGTGGGGCAAGTACGACCAGGCGTTCGTCCCGGAGTACAACCTCGGCGCCATGGAGAACCCCGGCCTCGTGACGTTCACGGAACACTACGTCTTCACGTCCCGCGCCACCGAGGCCCAGTACGAGGCCCGCGCGAACACGATCATGCACGAGATGGCGCACATGTGGTTCGGCGACCTCGTGACGATGCGCTGGTGGGACGACCTCTGGCTCAAGGAATCGTTCGCCGACTACATGGGCACGCTCGCCGTCGACGAGGCGACGGACTTCGAGACGGCGTGGACGACGTTCGCCAACCGGCGCAAGGCCTGGGCGTACGTGCAGGACCAGCTGCCCACGACCCACCCGATCGTCGCCGACATCGGCGACCTCGAGGCGGCCCGCCAGAACTTCGACGGGATCACCTACGCGAAGGGCGCCTCGGTCCTCAAGCAGCTCGCCGCGTTCGTCGGGCGCGACGCGTTCGAGGAGGCGACGCGCGCCTACTTCCGCCGCCACGCCTACGGCAACACGTCCCTGCAGGACTTCCTCGACGTCCTCGCCGAGGCCTCGGGCCGGGACATGGGCACCTGGTCCCGTGCCTGGCTGCAGACGGCGGGAGTGCCCGTGCTCGGGATCGAGCTGGACGAGGACGACGCCGGGGCCGTCACCTCCGCGCGGCTCGTCCAGGAGGGGCTCGACCCCGCCACGGGGGCGGAGGTCCTGCGGCCCCACGTGCTGCGGGTGGGCTCGTTCGAGCTCCGCGACGGGGCCCTCGAACGCACGGGAAGCCTCGAGGCGGAGATCGCCGGCGCCTCGGTGGAGCTGTCCGGGCTGGCCGGCCGCCCGCGCCCCGCGCTGCTGCTGCCGAACGACGCCGACCTGAGCTATGCCAAGGTCCGCTTCGACGACGGGTCCCTCGAGGTCCTCCTCGGGCACCTCGACACCCTGCGCGAACCGCTCGCCCGCGCGACCGCCTGGGCCTCCCTGTGGAACATGGTGCGGGACGCGGCCCTCGAGGCCCCGCGGTTCCTGGACGCCGTGCGGCGCATGGCGGGTTCCGTGGGCGACGTCGGCGTCCTCGCGACGCTCCTGTCCCAGGCCGGGACGGCCGTGAGGCTCTATTGCCCGCCCGCCGTCCGCCGTGAGGAGCACCGGCTCCTGGCCGCGGCGCTGCGGGGGCATCTGGACAGCGCGGCGCCGGGTTCCGACCTGCAGCTCGCCTTCGCGCGCTCCCTCGTCTCGTTGGCGCGCGACGGCGGCCTCGACGACTTCGTCGAGGCGCTCCTCGGCGAGGCGCATCCCGTGGACGGCCTCGTCGTCGACGAGGAGTTGCGCTGGGCCCTCCTGCAGGCCGCGGCGGCGCGGGGACTCGTCGACGCCGAGCGCCTCGAGGCGGAGCTCGTGCTGCGCCCCTCGGCCGCGGCGTCCGTCGGGCACGCGCTTGCGTTGGCCTCGCGGCGCGAGGCCAACGTCAAGCGCGCGGCGTGGGACGCCGCGCTGAGCGGCCGGGACGCGGCGGGCCGGGAGCTGTCCAACGACCGCCTGAGCGCCGTCGTGGCCGGGTTCATGGTCGGCGGGCACGCGCTGCTCGATCCGTTCTACGCCGAGTACTGGCCCGCGTTGCGGGGCCTCTGGGAGCGCATGAGCATCGGGCAGGCGACGCGCGTGGTCCAGGGGCTGTTTCCCGGCGCCCAGGACCTCGGCGAGGAGGGCCCGACGGACCACCCCGTCCTGGCCGCGGCGGATGCCTGGCTGCGCTCGAACGACGACGCGCCGCGCGCCCTGCGCCGGATCATCCTCGAGCAGCGTGACCAGTTGGCGCGCAGCCTGCGCGCGCAGTCCGTCGTCGTCTAGCCCGGCAGCCCGTCACCGAAGACGCGGGTGCCGCCGCGGCGTGCGGCGGCACGGGCCCTAGCATGGCGGCCCGGTCAGGGAACGCGCGAGGTCCAGCCCGGATCGAGGAACTTCTCCTCCGCGAGCTCCCGGGCCCGGTGGAGCGTTGCGGCATCCAGGCCGCCCCGGGACGCACCGTAGCGCCGGGTGAAGGTCTGCATCATCGCCTCGATGATCTCCCCGCGGCTCCGCCCGGTGTGGCGCTTGAGCGGGTCGACGCGCTTCTTGGCGCTCGCGATCCCCTTGTCGGAGAGCTTCTCCCGGCCGATCCGCAGGACCTCGGTCATCTTGTCCGCGTCGATGTCGTAGCTCATGGTCACGTGGTGCAGCAGCCCGCCCCCGGCCAGTCGCTTCTGCGCTGCGCCGCCGATCTTCCCGTCGTCGGTGGCAATGTCGTTGAGCGGCTTGTAGAAGGCCCGCACGCCGAGCCCGGCCAGGGCCTCCATGACCCACGCGTCCAGGAAGGCGTAGGAATCGGCGAAGGACATCCCGTCGACGAGCGAGGCGGGCAGGTAGAGCGAGTAGGTGATGCAGTTGCCGGCCTCCATGAACATGGCGCCGCCCCCGCTGATGCGCCGCACGACGGTCACCCCATGGCGCTCCGCGGCCTCGGCGTCCACCTCGTTGCGCAGGGACTGGAAGCTCCCGATGACCACGGCCTTCTCGGTCCAGTCCCACAGGCGCAGGGTCGGGTTCCGCGTCCCGGCGGCGACCTCCCGCGTGAGGACCTCGTCGAGCGCGACGTTGACGGCGATGGGCAGCGGTTCCGGGGCGATGACTTCCCACGCGTGGTCCTCCCACGTCGTGGCGTGGCCGAGGGCGCGCCGGGCTGCCGTGGCGACGGCCGCGGCGTCGAAGCCCGTCATCACCGCTCCGGGCCGCAGCCCCCGGGCCACGGCGTCGCGCAGCTCGGCGTGGGGCGCGTCGGCAGGAAGGCCGCACAGCGCGGCGTTGAGGTCCTCGAGGGCCTCGTCGGGTTCGAGGAAGAAGTCGCCGTTGACGCTCGCCTCGGTGATGATGGCGGGGCCGGCGCCGTCGGTGGGCCCGGTGCGCAGCTCGACGGCGACGAGCTTGCCACCGGGCACCTTGTACGCTCCGCGGTGCAGGACATCAGCCGCGGCGGCGCCGTCGGCCGGGCCGGCACCCGGGCCTGCGTCGTGCCCGGGCCGGGCTCCGGCGTCGTGCGGGGAAGGGCTCGGGACGGTGCTGTGGTGGTCCTGGGGCATGGGATCCATTCTAGGGACGCCGGCCGTCGGGAGCGGTCCTTAAACGCGGAAGGGGCCCCGTCGGGGCCCCTTGCGTCGGCGCGCCGGCGGCGCGTCGTGAAGGCTACTTCTTGCCGAAGTTCTTGAAGCGCGCGTTGAAGCGCTCCACGCGGCCGGCGGAGTCCATGATGCGCTGCTTGCCCGTGTAGAAGGGGTGCGACGCGGCGGAGATCTCGACGTCGATGACCGGGTAGGTGTTGCCGTCCTCCCACTCGATGGTCTTGTTGCTCGTCGCGGTGGAGCGGGTCAGGAACTTCTCGCCGGAGGCCAGGTCGTTGAACACGATCTGGGCGTACTGCGGGTGGGTGTTTGCCTTCATGAATAAACCTTTGTTCGAGCCCCTGGATTTTGCCAGCGGCCATTCGGGATCATGTTCCGTGAGGCACGGAACCGACTTTCCACTATAACGCAGGCCGCCCGCTGCCCCAAGCCGGCGGGCCGCACCACTCGTGCGAACCCTCAGGTGCGCTCATGCGCGGTGGCGTAGCTCCCAGAAGGCCACCGCGGAGGCAGCGGCGACGTTGAGCGAATCGACGCCGGCTCGCATCGGAATCATCACGGTCCGATCGGCCGCGTCGAGGGCCTGCGCCGAGACTCCGGCCCCTTCCGTGCCCAGCAGCAGGGCCAGCCGCTCGGGGTTCTCGGCGGCGACGGCGTCGACCGCCTCCGATTCCCCCGTCAGCTCGAGCGCGGCCAGGGAGAACCCGGCCCGGCGCAGCAGCCCGACCGTCTCGTCCCAGCTCCCGAGACGCGCCCACGGCACCTGGAAGACCGCCCCCATGGAGACCCGGATGGAGCGCCGGTAGAGCGGATCCGCGCAGCGCGGGCTCACGAGGACCGCGTCGATGCCGAGGGCGGCCGCCGAGCGGAAGATCGCGCCGAGGTTCGTGTGGTCGACGATGTCCTCCAGGATCGCGACCCGGTTCGCCCCCTCCAGCAGCTCCGCCGGTTCCCGGGGCCCGGGCCGGTGCATGGCCGCGAGGGCCCCGCGGTGCAGGTGGAAGCCGGTGATCTGCTCGAGCAGGCCCGGGGCGCCCACGAACGCTGGCACGTCCGGGTGCCCGGCGAGGACGTCCGCGAGCCCGTCGAGCCACTTCGGGGCCAGGAAGAAGGAGCGCGGCCGGTGGCCCGCGGCGAGGGCGCGGCGCAGGACCTTGGAGCTCTCGGCGATGTAGAGCCCGCGCTCGGGGTCCGTGCGCTGGCGCAGGGCCGCGTCGCTCAGGGCGACGTAGTCAGCGACGCGCGGATCGGCGGCGTCCTCGAGGTGGATGAGGGTCACGGCGCCACGAGTCTCATGAGCATGTTCGCGAGCGCCACGAGGCCGAGGGCGATGATGACGGCGCGCAGGACGCCGGGCGAGAGCCGCCGCCCGATCCGCGCGCCCAGGAAGCCGCCGATGAGCGAACCGCCGGCGATGAGCGCGACGACGGGCCAGTGGATGCGGTCGAACGCGAAGATCAGGTACGAGCACGCGGCGACGAGGTTCACGACGAGGCTCAGGATGACCTTGATCGCGTTGGACTGCTGGAGCGTGCCGTGGAAGAGCACGCCGAGGACGCCCATGAGCAGGATCCCCTGGGCCGCGGTGAAGTAGCCGCCGTAGACGCCGATGAGGAACACCAGGACGTACAGGACCGGGGGGAGCTTCTGGGCGTCGGCCTGATCCGGCGGGACGTGCCCGACCTCCTGCCGCTTCCTGGCCCACGCCGACAGGCGCGGCTGGAACGCGACGAGCAGGACCGCCACGACGATCAGCACGGGGGCCACGTAGCCGAACACCGTCTCCGGCAGGTGGAGGAGCAGGTAGGCGCCCGCGAGCCCGCCCAGGAGCGAGACGGGCAGCAGCTTCAGCAGGGTCTTCGGGACGCTCGCGGCCTCGCGGCGGTACCCCCACGCCCCGGAGAAGCCGCCGGCCACGAGCCCCATGGCGTTGGAGATGACCGCGCTGACCGGCGCGTAGCCGAGGGCCACGAGCACGGGGAAGGTCACGAGCGAACCGGAACCGACGATCGTGTTGATCGTTCCGGCCCACAGGCCGGAGAAGAGGATGAGCGCTTCGCGCCAGAACTCCAGCACGCCGGGCTAGGCGTCGCGGCGCGCGACGGCCGTGTACCGGCCCGCGTTCTCCGTCACCGTCAGCGGGAGGCCGAACGCCGCGGAGAGGTACTCCTCCGTCAGCGTCTCCTCCAGGGCGCCGGCCGCGACGACTCCGCCGTCGCGCAGCAGCAGTGCGTGTGTGAAGCCCGGCGGGACCTCCTCGAGGTGGTGGGTGACCAGGACCATCGCCGGCGCCTCCGGGTCCCGCGCGAGCTCGCCGAGCCGCGCGACGAGGTCCTCGCGCCCGGCGAGGTCGAGCCCGGCGCCGGGCTCATCCAGGAGCAGGAGCTCGGGATCGGTCATGAGGGCCCGGGCGATCTGGACGCGCTTGCGCTCGCCCTCGCTCAGGGAGCCGAAGCGGCGGTTGATCATCGTGGACATGCCCCACTCGTGCAGGAGCCGGAACGCGCGCCGCTCGTCCATCTGCTCGTAGGCCTCGCGCCAGCGCCCCGTGAAGCCGTAGGACGCGGTGACGACGACGTCCAGGACCGTCTCCTGCTCGGGGATCTGCGCGGCGAGGGCCGCGGAGGACAGGCCGATGCGGGGACGCAGCTCGAACACGTCGACGGCGCCGAGGACCTCCCCCAGCACGCCGGCGAGGCCGCGCGTGGGGTGCATGCGCGCTCCCGCGATCTGCAGCAGGGTCGTCTTGCCCGCGCCGTTCGGCCCGAGGACCACCCAGCGCTCGCCCTCGCGGACCTGCCAGTCCACGCCGTCGAGGAGGTTCTTGCGTCCGCGCACCACGGAAACGTCGGCCAGGCCCAGCACTTCAGTCATGGACAAGACACTAGGCCAGTTCCCGCCGATCGGCCCAAACGATACGCCGTGGCGGCGCGGGAAGAATCCGTCATGATTCGCGGCCCGGACCCCGGTCCGGGGAGAATCGGGCCATGCACAACGCCTTGACGCTGATCCACCTCCGCCCCGGGAACGACGCCGACGCCGGCGCGGGCTCGCCCGACGCGGCCCTGCTGGGCGCCCTCGAGGACGCCGGGGCCCCGATCACGCACCACGAGGCGCTCGACGGCGGGGCGGGGGCCGGCTGGCGGCTCGTCCCGGCCCCGCGCACCCCGTCGACGGCGGTCCACGCGGCAGCCGCCGCGGGCCGGGCGCTCCTGCCGGCGGGCGAGTCCCTGTCCGTCGTCCCGGCGGCGCTCGCGGCGGCGCCGCGGCTCCTGCTCGTGATGGACGTCGATTCGACGCTCATCGAGCAAGAGGTCATCGAGATGCTCGCCGCACACGCCGGCAAGGAGGCGGAGGTCGCCGCGGTCACCGAGGCCGCGATGCGCGGCGAGCTGGACTTCGCCCAGAGCCTGCATGCCCGGGTCGCCGTCCTGGCGGGGCTGGACGAGTCGGTGATCGGGCAGGTCCGCGCCGCCGTCACGCTCTCCCCCGGCGCCGAGGAGCTCGTCGCGGCCTTCCACGCGGCCGGCCACGCCGTCGGGGTCGTCTCTGGCGGGTTCATCCAGGTCCTCGAGCCGCTCGCCTCCCGGCTCGGGCTCGACTTCGCCGCCGCGAACCACCTCGGGATCGAGGGCGGCCGGCTCACCGGAACCGTCGAGGGCGACGTCGTCGACCGGGCCGCGAAGGAGGCCCACCTGCGCCGCTGGGCGACCCGGCTCGGCATCCCCCTGGAGCACACGATCGCGGTGGGCGACGGCGCCAACGACCTCGACATGGTCCGGGCCGCCGGCCTCGGCGTCGCCTACAACGCCAAGCCCGCGCTCCGCGCCGAGGCCCCGGCGGCCATCGACTTCCCCCGGCTGGACGCAGTACGGCACTTCGCCGCGCTTTAGTCATGACGATCGCATAACACCCGGGCGCCGGGCGTCCCGCGTGCGCGTTCCACCGCCCGCGCGGCGCTACTCTTGATGGGGCGGCCGCACGGCCGCCGTGCCCCGCGGGGGCGGGACTACGGGAATCGGGGAGAACTTCGTGGCACAGGATCCGAAACGGCGCCGCCGCACGGGCTGGCTCATCGGCTCGGGGGTGGCCGTCGTCGTGCTGGCCGGCGGCTACGCCGGGGCCGCGGCGCTGCTCGGCGGCCAGGTGCCGGCGGGCACCGAGGTGCACGGGATCCAGATCGGCGGACTCTCCTCCGACGACGCCGCGGCCCGCCTCGAAGAGGAGCTGCGCCCCGCCGCGGAACGCCCCCTCGAACTCACCGCGGGCGGCGGCTCCACCACGCTCGAGCCCGCACGGGCCGGACTCGGCCTCGACATCCCCGCCACGCTCGCCGGGCAGACCGGCTTCAGCCTCGACCCCCAGGTGCTGTGGCACCGGCTGACCGGCGGCGGAGCCGTCGATCCGGTGCTGACGGTCGACGAGGACGCCCTCCGTAGCGCGCTCGAATCGGCCGCCGCCCAGCTCGACCGCGAGCCCGAGGAGGGCTCGATCACCTTCGAGGAGGCCCGGCCCGTCGTCGTGGAACCGGTCCCGGGCAGCAGCGTCGACGTCGACGCCGCCGTCGCAGCCGTCTCCGGGTCGTGGTTCGACACCGCCGCCCCGCTCGCGCTCCCGGCCGGGGAAACGCAGCCGCTCGTCCCGGCCGCGAGCTACGCCACCGTGCTGCAGGACGCCGCCGAGCCCCTCGTCGCCGGGCCCGTGACCGTGGCCGCCGGGGACCTCACGGCGGAGCTCGCGCCGGAAGTCCTCGCCGACGCCGCGTCCTTCGGCGTCGACGGCACCACGATCACCCTGGAGCTGGACAACGACGCGCTCGCCGGGGCCGTGCTCGAGGCCAACCCCGCCCTGGCCTCGACGGCCAAGGCCGCGAGGATCGTCCTCGACGGCGGCAGCCCCGCCGTCGTCCCCTCCGTCCCCGGCCGCGGGATCGACACGGACGGACTCGCGGCGAAGGTCCTCGAGGCCGCCGGCACCGCGGAGCGCACGGCCACCGTCGAGCTCAAGGTGACCCAGCCCGAGCTGACCACGGCCGCCGCCGAGAAGCTCGGGGTCAAGGAGATCGTCACCGAGTTCTCCACCCCCTATCCCACCTACGACTCGGTGCGGACCAAGAACCTCGTGGCGGGCGCCCGCAGGCTCAACGGCGTCGTCGTGATGCCGGGCGAGACCTTCTCCCTCCAGCGGGCGCTGGGCCCCATCACCACAGCGAACGGCTACTTCGAATCCGGGGTCGTCGAGAACGGCTTCTCGTCGACCGCCGTCGGCGGCGGGCTGTCCCAGATCTCCACGCAGATGTTCAACGTCGGCTTCCTCGCCGGAATGGACGACGTCGAACACCAGCCGCACAGCCGCTGGTTCGACCGCTACCCCGCCGGCCGGGAGGCCACGCTGTGGGAGGGCATGATCGACATGAAGTGGCGCAACAACACCGACCACGCGGTCATGATCCAGGCCTGGGTCGGCGACAGCCGGGTCTACACGCGCCTCTGGGGCACCAAGACGTGGACGGTCCGCACCACGACCTCGGACCACTACAACCTGACCGACCCCACGACGACGTACAACGAGGCCGAGAACTGCGTCCCCGAGTCCGGGGGCCAGAAGGGCTTCACCGTCGCGGTGACGCGCGAGCGCAGCTCGGCGGCCAAGACGCTGCCGAAGGAGACGCTCACGTGGACCTACCGCCCGTGGAACAAGGTGGTCTGCGGCAAGAAGCCGTAGCCGGCGTCCCGGCTGGAGGCGGCAACGCCGGAGGGCGCCCACCCCGTGCGGGGTGGGCGCCCTCCGGCGTTCGCGTGCGGCGCCTCGCGTCCGGCCGTCGCGGGCCGCGCACCGGCCGGGATCAGCCCTGCTGGAAGTGCCCGGCGCCGCCGACGTACTCGGTGTGGCCCGTGGGGACGTCGGCCGTCGCCATGCGGGCGACCTCGGCGCCGAACTCCTCGACGCTGTAGAGCCGCCCGGCCGCCTCGCGGCGCGCCTCGATGGCTCCGGGCTGGGCGCGGTCCAGGAGGGTCGCCGTGACGGTGCCCTCGATCATGTCGCCGGAGACGACGACGAGCGAGATCCCCTTGGCCTCGAGCGCCGGAATGCGCTCCCGCAGGGCGAGCTCCCCGGCGCGCTTGGAGCGGGCCACCGGCTCGTAGGCGTCCATCGTGGGGACCGAGTCGATGAAGTGCGCCTGGTGGCTCGTGACGAACACGACGCGGGAACCGGCCGGCATGGCCTCCGCCGCCGTCTCGAGCAGGGCGACCTGGGCGTCGCGGTTCAGGCGCAGCGCGTAGTCCTCGCCCATGCCCGACTCCATGCCGCCCGAGGCGTTCAGCACGAGGACGTCGAGCCCGCCGAACTCGGCCACCGCGGTCTCGACGAGCGCACGCGCGCCTTCCGGCGTCGTCAGGTCGGCGCCGACGGCGACGGCGCGGCCGCCCGCGTCGACGATCCCCTGGACGACCTTGTTGGCGCGCGGGGCCTTCTGCCGGTAGTTGATGACGACGCCGGCGCCCTCGGCCGCGAGGAGGCCGGCGACGACAGCGCCGATGCCTCGGGACGAACCGGTGACGATCGCGGATTTTCCGGTGAGCTGGGCCATGGGGCCTCCTGGTGGATCGGGCGCGCGCGGCGCGGTCTTGTGGGAATGCTTCAACGACGCCGGGGCGGGCGAAGCGCTCTGCACCATCTTGCCAGCACCGCGCCGCGACGCGCTTGTAGGAATCCTCTAAGGAATCAGTGCCCCATGCCGAGGCCGCCGTCGACCGGGATCACGGCCCCGGAGATGTAGGCCGCCTCCTCGCTCGCGACCCAGCGCACGACGTTCGCGACCTCTTCGGCCTCGGCGAAGCGGCCGGCCGGGATCGAGGAGAGGTAGTCCTTCTGCGTCTGCTCCGGCAGGGCCGCCGTCATGTCCGTGTTGATGAAGCCCGGGGCCACGACGTTCGCGGTGATCCCCCGCGAGCCGAGCTCGCGGGTCAGAGAGCGGGCGATGCCCACGAGGCCCGCCTTCGAGGCCGCGTAGTTGATCTGACCGGGCGAGCCGTAGAGCCCCACGACGGAGGAGATGAGCACGACGCGCCCCTTGCGCAGCCGGATCATGCCCTTGGAGGCGCGCTTGATGACGCGGAACGCGCCGGTGAGGTTGGTGTCGACGACGGACGTGAAGTCCTCCTCGCTCATCCGCAGCAGGAGGGTGTCGCGCGTGACCCCGGCGTTGGCGACGAGCACCTCGACCGGACCGTGCTCGGCCTCGACCTCGGTGAAGGCGGCGTCGATGGACGCGGCATCCGTCACGTCCGCCTTCACGCCGAGGAGCCCGGCCGGGACCTCGCCGCTGCGGTAGGTGATGGCGACCTTGTCCCCCGCGGCCTCGAAGGCCCGGGCGATGGCCAGGCCGATGCCGCGGTTTCCTCCCGTGACCAGGACGCTGCGCGGCGCTGGGGTGCTGCTGGACATGTGTTCCTCCGTGGGGTGGGGCTGGATCGGGTTCCGGGTCATCCTATCGCCGGCGCGCCGCCCGCCGCCGCCCGCGCGCCGCGCGTTTGGCCCCGACGGCCGCCGGAGTGAGACAATGGAAGCCCCCGATTCGGAAGATCCATGACCCAGCCTGCGAACCACGGCCACCGCCGCCCCGATGCGGGTGCGCCCGTACACAACATCACCGATGCGACGGCGTCGCACTCGGAGGAGATGCACGCGCGCATGGTCAAGTACTCGGTGTCGATGGGCATCCGCCTGGCCTGCTTCATCGCGGCCTTCTTCACCCACGGCTGGCTGCAGTGGGCCTTCCTCGCGGGCGCGATCTTCCTGCCCTGGTTCGCCGTCGTGATCGCCAACGGCGGCACCGACCGCTCGCGTCAGCCGGCCAGCACCGTACTGCTCGACTCCGCTCCCCTGACCGCCCTCGGGCCGGGGAGCACGACGCCGGGGCCCGGCCAAGCACACGGCGGCGCCCCGGGTGCCACGCCGGAAAACGACGGAGCGGACGGGACGCCCCGTCCGGGATCCGGGGACCCCGGCACCCCCGGCGGCGGCGCGGCCGGGGAAGGCGACGGCCCCGGCGTCGTCCTCGAAGGGGAGCTCGCCGAGGACCCGCCCCGCGCGCGCCCGGCGGACGGGGCCGCATGAGCCTCTTCGACCAGCTCGCCGGAGCCGAGGGACCCTCCGTGCCGCGCTGTTCGCGCAAGGGCTGCCGCGACGACGCGGCCTGGAGCCTGCTCTGGAACAACCCGCGGCTGCACTCCCCCGAACGGCGCAAGGTCTGGCTCGCGTGCGAGGGGCACCGCGGCTGGCTCGAGGACTACCTCGCCACGCGGGGCCTCCTGAAGCAGACCCTGCCCTTCGACCTCGACGACCCGCCCCGGGAGGCCTGAACCGTGTACCGCTTCCTCGCCAGCACCCGCTGGTTCGGCTGGCTCCTGATGGTCTGCGTCTTCGCCGCCGCCTGCGCCGGGCTCGGCCAGTGGCAGATGAACCGGCTCGACGAGGCGCGGGCCGGCAACCGGATCGTCGCCGAGAACTACGACGCCGCGCCGGCCCCCTACGCCACGTTGGCGGACGACTTCGACTCCCTCGCCCAGGACGGCGAGTGGCGTCCCGTCCAGATGCGCGGCAGCTACCTCGCCGAGGACACGCTGATCGTGCGCAACCGGCCGCGCAACGGCGCGCCGGGTTACGAGGTCCTCGTCCCGTTCCGTACCGTCGACGGCGATGTCGTCGTCGTCGACCGCGGCTGGCTGCCGATCGGCAACGAGAACCCCGGGCGGCCCGATGCCGTGCCCGCTCCCCCCGAAGGCGAGGTGGAGATCGTCGTCCGGATGCGGATCGGCGAGCCGTCACTGGGCCGTGAGGCGCCCGAGGGCCAGGTCGCCTCGATCGAGCTGCCGCGCATCGGACAGATCCTCGGCTACCCGGTCAAGCCCGGGGCCTACGGCCTCATGGCCGCGGAGTCGCCCGCCCCCGCCGCGTCGCCCGAGCCGATCGCCCGGCCGGAGCTCGACGAGGGCAACCACTTGTCCTACTCGCTGCAGTGGTTCGCCTTCGGCGTCCTCGGCTTCGTGGCCCTCGGCTGGGCCGCCCGGCAGCAGGCCCGCATCAACCGCGAGGACCGGGAGGCCGCCGAGGAGGCCGAGGCGGCGGGGCTCGAGGTCATGCACTCGGCGTACCGGGCCCCGCGGGCCAAGGTGCGACGCCGGCGCGACGGCGCCCCGACGGACGAGGAGCTCGAGGACGCGTACCTCGACGCCCTCGAGTCCCGGGGACGCTAGCGGCGCGCGGCCGGCGCCGGCCCTGCGGCCCGGGGCTGGACCTGCCCGGCACGGCCCGGACCGGAACCGGGCGGAACGGGCCCGATCCGGCCGGAGTGGTCAGGCCAGGGTGACGAGCTCGAGGTAGTCGTCGCTCCAGAGGTCCTCGTCGCCGTCGGGCAGCAGCACGACACGCTCGGGATTCAGCGCCGCCACGGCGCCCTCGTCGTGGCTGACCATCACGACGGCGCCGGGGTAGGTGCTGAGCGCGTTGAGGATCTCCGCGCGGCTGGCCGGGTCGAGGTTGTTCGTGGGCTCGTCGAGGAGCAGGACGTTGGCGCTCGAGGCCACGATCGTGGCGAGCGCGAGGCGCGTCTTCTCGCCGCCGGAGAGCACCCCGGCCGGCTTGTCGACGTCGTCGCCGCTGAACATGAACGAGCCGAGGATCCCGCGCACCTCGGCGTCGCCGAGGTGGGTGGGCGCGGCCGAACGCATGTTCTCGAGGACCGTGCGCTCGTGGTCCAGGGTCTCGTGCTCCTGGGCGTAGTAGCCGATCTTGAGCCCGTGGCCCGCGACGACCTCGCCCGTGTCCGGCTCGCCGACGCCCGCCAGCATCCGCAGCAGGGTCGTCTTGCCCGCGCCGTTCAGGCCCAGGATCACGACCTTGGAACCGCGGTCGATCGCGAGGTCCACGTCCATGAAGATCTCGAGCGAGCCGTAGGACTTGCTGAGGTTGCGGGCCGTGATCGGCGTCTTTCCGCACGGTGCGGGGTCCGGGAAGCGCAGCGCCGCCACGCGGTCCTGCACGCGGACGTCCTCGAGACCGCCCATGAGGCGGTCGACGCGCTTGAGCATGCTCTGCGCCGCGGAGGCCCCGGAGGCGCGGGCCTTCATCTTGTTGGCCTGCGCCAGCAGGGTGTTGGCCTTCTTCTCCGTGTTGGCCCGCTCGCGCCGGCGCGAGCGCTCGTCCGTCTCGCGCTGCTCGAGGTAGCGCTTCCAGCCGAGGTTGTAGAGGTCCATGGTCGCCCGGTTCGCGTCCAGGTGGATGACCTTGTTGACGGTGGCCTCGAGCAGCCCGGTGTCGTGGGAGATGACCATGAGGCCGCCCTGGTGGTTGCGCAGGAACTCCCTCAGCCAGGCGATCGAGTCGGCGTCGAGGTGGTTGGTGGGCTCGTCGAGGAGCAGCGTCTCGGCATCCGCGTAGAGGATGCGGGCGAGCTCCACACGGCGGCGCTGGCCGCCGGAAAGCGTGTCGAGGGTCTGGTTCAGCAGCCGCTCGGGCAGCGCGAGGTTGTTGCAGATGGCCGCGGCCTCCGCCTCCGCCGCGTAGCCGCCACGGGACATGAACTCGGCGTCGAGCCGGTCGTAGCGGTTCATCGCCTTGGCGCGGACGGCGTCGTCCTCGCTGCCCATCTCCTCCTGGCACTTCTTCAGCCGGGTGACGATGTCGTCGAGCCCGCGGGCGGAGAGGATCCGGTCGCGGGCGAGCTGGCCCATGTCCGGGGTGCGCGGGTCCTGCGGCAGGTAGCCGATCGACCCGGTGCGCGTCACGGTGCCCCCGGTCGGCTCGGACTCCCCCGCCAGGACCCGGGTCATGGTGGTCTTGCCGGCGCCGTTGCGGCCGACCAGGCCGATCTTGTCCCCCTGGTCGATCCGGAAGGAGACGCCCTCCATGAGCAGGCGTGCACCGGCACGGAGCTCCAGGTCGGCAACGGAAATCACAAGCGGCCCCTTCCAGGGTTGAAGGCGCGGACAGCGCAACTGTCCATTCTACAGGCGCCGCGGGACCCGTCCGCCGTGAGCGGGGCCACAGCACCGGGCCGCCGCGGCCGCGGCCACGTCACCGGGCCGTGGCGTCCGGGAGTATCCTCGCTCCATGAGCTTCAACGACGACACGCGGATCGACTCCAGCCGGGTCCGCGACACGCGGGGCCGCCGGACCGGGACCAAGGTGGCCGTGGGCGGCGGCGGACTGCTGGTCCTCCTGATCGCGGCCCTGTTCAACGTCGATCCGGCGTTCCTCGACCAGCTCGGGCTCGGGGGCGACGCCCCGCCGCAGCAGGGCCAGGCGCAGGATGGCGAAAGGCTCGTGGACCAATGCCGCACGGGCTCCGACGCCGATGCCCGCGCCGATTGCCGGATCGTCGCCACGACGCAGAGCCTGGACGCGTTCTGGGTCCCCTACCTGCGGCGCTACGGCGAGGAGCTCGAGCTGCCCGGCGTGGAGATCTTCGCCGACGTCGTGGACACGCGCTGCGGACGGGCCACGAGCGCCGTCGGACCGTTCTACTGCCCCGCGGACCAGGTCGCCTACTTCGACACGGGCTTCTTCTCCGAGCTCTCGACGCGCTTCGGCGCCGACGGCGGCGCCCTCGCCGAGGAGTACGTCGTGGCGCACGAGTACGGCCACCACGTGCAGAACCACATCGGCACGCTCCGCCACTCGCAGGAGGGCGGCACGGGACCCGAGTCGGGGCCCGTCCGGGTCGAGCTCCAGGCGGACTGCTTCGCCGGGCTCTGGGCCGCGCACGCCTCGCAGACCGCCAACGAGGACGGTGAGCTGTTCCTCGAGCCCTTCACCGAGGCCGACCTCCGCTCCGCGCTCTCGGCGGCGTCCGCCGTCGGAGACGACCGCATCCAGGAGGCGGCGACCGGCCGCGTGAACCCCGAGGGCTGGACCCACGGCTCGAGCGCCCAACGGCAGGCGTGGTTCCTGCAGGGCTACCGCACGGGGGACATCAACCAGTGCAACACCCTCGACGCCGCGGACCTCGACGCCCCGGGCGCCTGAGGTCCCCGCCGCGCGGAACGCGAACACCCCTCCGCCGTGCGGCGGAGGGGTGTTCGCGGCCGGCGCCGCAACGGGCCCTGCCAAGGGCCACGCGGGACGTCCGGACCCTAGATGTTGAAGCCGAGGGCCCGCATCTGGTCGCGTCCGTCGTCGGTGATCCGCTCGGGCCCCCACGGCGGCATCCAGACCCAGTTCAGCCGGTGCTCGTCCACGACGTTGTCGAGCGCGCTGGCGACCTGCTCCTCGAGCACGTCCGTCAGCGGGCACGCCGCCGTCGTGAGCGTCATGTCGATCAGCAGCGCGCCGTCCTCGGCGTACTTGAGCCCGTACAGCAGGCCGAGGTCGACGACGTTCACGCCCAGCTCGGGGTCGATGACGTCCTTGAGCGCCTCCTCGACGTCCTCGAGCGGCGTCTGCGCCGAGCCCTGCACCTGGTCGCTGTCCGCGGTCATCGGATCAGGCCCCGACGGCGAGGAAGCGGTCGTAGCCCTCTTCCTCGAGGCGGTCGGCGAGCTCGGGCCCGCCCTGCTCGGCGATCCGGCCGTCCACGAACACGTGCACGTGGTCCGGCTTGATGTAGCGCAGGATCCGCGTGTAGTGGGTGATCAGCAGGGTGCCCATCTCGTTCTCCTGCTGCGCGCGGTTCACGCCCTCGGAGACGACCTTGAGGGCGTCGACGTCCAGGCCCGAATCGGTCTCGTCCAGCACGGCGAACTTCGGCTTGAAGAGCTCGAGCTGGAGGATCTCGACGCGCTTCTTCTCGCCGCCGGAGAATCCCTCGTTGACGTTGCGGTTGGCGAAGTCGGCGTCGATCTTCAGGTGGGCCATGGCCGCCTTGACGTCCTTGGTCCAGTGGCGCAGGCTCGGGGCCTCGCCGTCGATCGCGGTCTTCGCGGTGCGCAGGAAGTTCGTCATGGTCACGCCGGGCACCTCGACCGGATACTGCATCGCCAGGAAGAGGCCGGCGCGGGCGCGCTCGTCGACGCTCATCTCCAGGACGTCCTCGCCGTCCAGCGTGATGCTGCCGGACGTCACGGTGTACCGCGGGTGCCCGGCGATCGTGGCGGCCAGGGTCGACTTGCCGGAGCCGTTCGGTCCCATGATGGCGTGGGTCTCACCGGTGTTGATGACCAGGGAGACGCCCTTGAGGATTTCCTTCTCGCCCTGCTCGGTCTCGATGGAGACGTGCAGGTCCTTGATTTCCAGGGTAGACAATGGTGTTCCTTTCGAACCGTGAAGTCAGTTGGCGGAGGCCGCGAGCTCGGCCTCGATGTCGTCGGTGAGGCGGGCCTGCAGCTCCTCGGAGGGGATCTGCTGGACGATCTCGTTGAGGAAGCCGCGCACCACGAGCCGGCGGGCGGTCTTCTCGTCGATGCCGCGGGCCATGAGGTAGAAGAGGTGCTCGTCGTCGAAGCGGCCCGTCGTCGATGCGTGGCCCGCGCCCTCGATGAGGCCCGTCTCGATCTCCAGGTTCGGCACCGAGTCGGCGCGCGCGCCGTCGGTGAGGACCAGGTTGCGGTTGGCCTCGTAGGAATCGGTGCCGACGGCCTCCTTGCGGATCAGGACGTCGCCGACCCACACGGTCCGGGCCCCCGCGCCCTGCAGCGCGCCCTTGTAGAGCACGTTGGACGTGTTGCGCGGGGTGTTGTGGTCCACGAAGGAACGGTGCTCGAGGTGCTGGCCGGCGTCGGCGAAGTACATGCCGAACAGATCGGCCGTCGCCTGCTCGCCGGCGAAGCGCACGTTGGCGTTCAGGCGCACGATCCGCCCGCCGAACGTGACCGCGATGTGCTTGAAGGACGCCCCGTGGCCCACGACGGCGTCGTGCTGCCCGGTGTGGACGGCCTCGTCGTCCCAGCGCTGCACGGTCACGACGACCAGCTCGGCGCGGTCGCCCACGAGGATCTCGACGTTGCCGTTGAAGTCGGCCGCGCCCGTGTGCTCGATGACGACGACGGCACGGGAGTCCTCCTCCGCCTCGATCACGAGGTGGGAGTTGGCACGGCTGCCGCCGGCGCGCCCGGCGATGTCGACCACGACGGGCCCCTCGGGTGCGGAGCCGGCGGGGATCCGGACGTGGACGGCCTCGGCGGCGTTGGCGGAGGCGACGACGGCGGCGCGGTCGGCCGGCACCAGGACGGTGCCGCGCGGTGCCTCGCCGGCGCGCAGGACGCCGCTGACGGCGCCTTCGGGGGCCGTGACGGAGAGCTCGACGGCGCCGGCCTCGCCCGCGTCGTCGGCGAACAGGCCGCGCAGGGCCTTGACGGGGCTGAAGCGCCATTCCTCTTCGCGGCCGTTCGGCACGGCGAAGTCGGCGACGTCGTGGCTCGTGGGACGCTCGGCGCGCGAGTGCATGATCTGCGTCTCGCTGCCGCCGCCGTGGGAGTGGGCTCCGACGACCTTATCGGCGACCAGGACCTCGCCTTCCTCGGTCATGCCGTCGATCGACGGGGCCCCGATGCGCGCCTTCTCGGTGGTGGTTGCGGTTTCAGTCATGGTTAACCGACGGATCCTTCCATCTGCAGTTCGATAAGGCGGTTCAGCTCGAGGGCGTACTCCATCGGCAGCTCGCGGGCGATCGGCTCCACGAAGCCGCGCACGATCATGGCCATGGCCTCGTCCTCAGCGAGCCCGCGGGACATGAGGTAGAACAACTGCTCCTCGGAGACGCGCGAGACGGTGGCCTCGTGGCCCATCTGCACGTCGTCCTCGCGGACGTCGATGTAGGGGTAGGTGTCCGAGCGGCTGATGGTGTCCACGAGCAGGGCGTCGCAGACGACCGAGTTCTTCACGCCCTTGGCCCCCTCGCGCACCTGCACGAGGCCGCGGTAGGCGGAGCGTCCGCCGTTGCGGGCGACCGACTTCGCGACGATCGCGGAGGACGTGTTCGGGGCGATGTGGACCATCTTGGACCCGGTGTCCTGGTGCTGGCCCTCGCCCGCGAAGGCGATGGAGAGCGTCTCGCCCTTGGCGTGCTCGCCGACGAGGTAGACGGCCGGGTACTTCATGGTGACCTTGGAGCCGATGTTTCCATCGATCCACTCCATCGTCGCGCCCTCCTCGCACACCGCGCGCTTGGTGACGAGGTTGTAGACGTTGTTGGACCAGTTCTGGATGGTCGTGTAGCGCACGCGGGCGTTCTTCTTGACGATGATCTCCACGACCGCGGAGTGCAGCGAGTCAGACTGGTAGATCGGAGCCGTGCAGCCCTCGATGTAGTGAACGTAGGAACCCTCGTCGGCGATGATGAGGGTGCGCTCGAACTGGCCCATGTTCTCCGTGTTAATGCGGAAGTAGGCCTGGAGCGGGATCTCGACGTGGACGCCCTTGGGCACGTAGACGAACGAGCCGCCGGACCACACGGAGGTGTTCAGCGAGGCGAACTTGTTGTCGCCGACCGGGATGACCGAGCCGAAGTACTCCTTGAAGATGTCCTCGTGCTCCTTGAGACCGGTGTCGGTGTCGAGGAAGATCACGCCCTGCTTCTCGAGGTCCTCGCGGAGCTGGTGGTAGACCACCTCGGACTCGTACTGGGCGGCCACACCCGAGACCAGGCGCTGCTTCTCCGCCTCGGGGATGCCCAGCTTGTCGTAGGTGTTCTTGATGTCCTCGGGCAGGTCCTCCCAGCTCGTGGCCTGCTTCTCCGTGGAACGCACGAAGTACTTGATGTTGTCGAAGTCGATCCCGCTCAGGTCCGCGCCCCACGTGGGCATCGGCTTGCGGTCGAAGTACTTCAGGCCCTTGAGCCGGAGGTCGAGCATCCACTCGGGCTCGTCCTTCTTCGACGAGATGTCCCGCACGACCTCTTCGTTCAGGCCGCGGCGGGCGTTGGCACCGGCGTCGTTCTTGTCCGACCACCCGTACTCGTAGTTGCCGATCCCGTGGAGCTCCGGATTCTTCTCCAGGATCTCGGCGATCACGCCGGGGTCGGCGGTCTCCTGTGCAATCTGATCCGTCATCGCGGCCTCTCCTGCCTAGTGATCTTGATTCGAGTTCGCTTCTCAGCTGGCTGAGGAGTCTTCTGCCGGCCCACGGGAACGTGGGTCGTACACACATGCCCGCCACCGGCCAACGTGGACAGCCGCCGCACGTCGACGCCGAGGAGGCGGGAAAACACCTGGGTCTCTTCCTCACAGAACACCGGGAACTCCCGGGCGAGGTCCTGGATGGGGCAGTGCCCCTGGCAGAGCTGCACCGCGGCCATCGCGGCCCGCGGCTGGTTCATGCCGACCTCGCGCGTCGAGCCGACGAAGCCGTCCGCCGTCAGGGCGTCGGACAGGGCCACCGCGCGTGCCGCGAGGTCCTCCCCGGCAGCCTCCACGAGGGGACGGTAGCGCTCCTCCATGGCGGCGAAGCGCTTCGCGGCGAAGGCGTGGACGGCCTCGTCGCCAGCGGCCCGGGCCAGTTCCACCAGGGCCTCGGTCGCGATATCCAGGTAATCGTTGCCGAGCTTCGTCTGGCCGCGGTGGCTCAGCACGTAGCGCCGCGCGGGGCGGCCCGCTCCGGCGGGGTGGTTGGCGACGAGCTTGACCTCGACGAGGCCCTGCCGGCTCAGCGCGTCAAGATGGCGGCGCATGGCGGCCGGCGTGAAGCCCAGCTGCTCGCCGAGCTCCGCGGCGCTGACCGGCCCCTCCTGGAGCACGGCCGACAGGACCCGGTCCCGGGTCCGCTCCTCCGTCTCCGGCGCGGCCGGGGACCGACGGTCCTCTGCGGGCACGCCCGAGGGCATCGACTGTGAAGAATACACAACACAATCATGCGCTAATAATATCCCCGCGACCAGCAAGGCGTGCCTTACTCCACGCACCCCCGCGATGCACGTCACCGGGCCCCACGGCCAGGGGCGCACGCTCTACGTGGCGTAGAATGCTCGGGTGCCCACTTCCGCTCCCAGTCTCGTCGTCGAGGACCTCCGCAAGGACTTCGGCCCCGTGGCAGCCCTCGACGGGCGCAGGGTCCGCGTCCTGCACGGCATCAACCTCCAAGCCCGTCCCGGGGCCGTCACCACGATCCTCGGCGCCAACGGCGCCGGCAAGTCGACGACCCTCGCCTGCGCCCAGGGCCTCCTGCAGCCCGACGCCGGGAGCGTACGCCTGCTCGGGGCCGATCCGGCGTCGGCCTCGAGCGCCCTGCGCTCGCGCGTCGGCGTGATGCTGCAGGACGGCGGACTTCCGCAGTCGGCCACGCCGCGCCAGCTGCTGCGCCACGTCGCGGGGATGTACGAGCGGCCCGCGGACCTCGCGGCCCTCTGCGCCCGCCTCGGGATCGACGAGTTCGCCCACACCACGATCCGGCGGCTCTCCGGGGGTCAGCGGCAGCGCGTCGCGCTCGCCGCCGCTCTCGCCGGCCGCCCCGAGGTGCTCTTCCTCGACGAGCCGAGCGCTGGCCTGGATCCGCAGTCGCGGCGCACCGTGTTCGCGCTGATCGAGGAGCTGCGCGGCCAGGGCCTCGCGATCGTGCTGACGACCCACCTCATGGAGGACGCCCAGCGCCTCTCCGACTACGTCTACATCATCGCCGCGGGACGCAACGTCGCCGAGGGAACGGTGGACGAGCTGACCGCCCGGACCGCCGCGGGCAAGGCGACGCGGGCCCTGTCCTTCACGGCCGCGCCCGGGCTCGCCCTCGACGCGGCCCGGCTCCCGGCGGGCGTCCGCCTCACCGAGGAGTCGCCGGGCCACTACCGGGCCACGGGGATCGCCGGGCCGGCCGCGCTCACGGCGCTCGCCCGCTGGTGGGAGGAGCACGGCGTGCTCCCCTCGGGCATCAGCATGGAGCCCCGCAGCCTCGAGGACGTCTTCCTCGAGATCGCCCAGAACGGAGCGGCAGATGACTAGCACGCGAGAGCCCGCCCTCGAGGCCCCCGCGCACGGCGGCAACGCCGCGCCCGCGTGGCGCCGCATCCTCCGCCACGGCGGCTACGAGACGTCCATGATGATGCGCAACGGGGAACAGCTCGTCCTCGCCGTCGTCCTGCCGCTCCTCGCGCTCGTGGCCCTCGAGTTCCTCAGCGTCCTCGACGGGCTGGCGGAGCGCCGCATCGACGTCGCCGCGCCGGGCGTGCTGGCCCTGTGCGTCATGTCCACCGCCTTCACGGGCCAGGGCATCGCCACGGGCTTCGACCGCCGCTACGGCGTCCTGCGCTTCCTGTCCACGACACCGCTCGGCCGCGGCGGCCTCGTCTTCGGCAAGGCCCTCGCCGTGGCGGCCGTCCTGGCCATCCAGATCGTCGTCGTCGGCGGGACTGCGGCGTTGATGGGCTGGCGCCCCGCCGTGGGCGGGATCGGCACCGGCGTCCTGCTCCTGCTGCTTGGCGCCGCCACGTTCACCTCGCTCGGCCTGCTCATCGCCGGAACTGTCCGCGCCGAGGCGACCCTCGCCATCACCAACCTCGTCTGGATCCTGCTCGCCGCCGGCGGAGGCGTCCTCATCCCCGGAAGCCGGATGCCCGGCCTCCTCGAGCCCCTCGTGCAGCTCCTTCCCTCGGCGGCCCTCGGCGACGGGCTCCGGGCCGCGCTCGTCGACGGCGCGTTCCCGGCCGGGCAGCTGCTGGCGCTCGGCGCCTGGACGGTCGTCGCCGGCTTCGCGGCCACCAAGTGGTTCAAGTGGAACTGAGCCGCGCCACCGGCGGGACCGGGCCCGCCACGCCCCCACACCAGGCGGCCGACGTGCCGCAGAACGGAGTCATGGCATGAGAACCGCCGCCGCCCGCTGGACCGACCGGCTGCCGACCACGGTCGGGCGGGGAGTCCACGCGCTCGCGATCGCCTCGCTGGCCTCGCAGATCGGCATCATCGTCACGGGCGGCGCCGTGCGCCTGACCAAGTCCGGCCTGGGCTGCTCCGAGTGGCCCAATTGCGTGCCGGGATCCATGACCCCCACCCCCGAAATGGGGATCCACGGCCTGATCGAGTTCGGCAACCGGACCCTGACCTTCCTGCTCACCGCCATCGCCGTCTCGATGATCCTCGCCGTGTGGCGCATGCGCCGCGAGCACCGGACCGTCTTCGGCCTCGCCGTCGCGCTGCTCTGCGTCATCCCCGTCCAGGCACTCATCGGCGGGATCACCGTCTGGACGCAACTGAACCCCTGGGTCGTCAGCCTGCACTTCCTGGCCTCGGCCGCCCTCGTGGCGACAGCGACGCTCCTCGTGAACCGGACCGGCCGGCTCCTGCGCGGCGAGCCGGCCATCGCCGTCGTCCCCCTGCCCGGGACCCTGCGCGCCCTCGGCTGGACGATCGCCGCCTCGGCGGCGGCCGCCGTCGTCCTCGGCACGATCGTCACCGGAACGGGGCCCCACGCCGGCGATGCCAACGCCCCTCGGCACGACTTCAACGCCGACCTCGTGACCCGGATCCACGTCGCGCCCGTGTACCTCCTGGTCGGCGCGACGCTGCTCGCGCTCGTCCTGCTCGCCCGGATGCCCGCCCAGCGCGCCCTCCGCCGCGCCGTCGTACTGCTCCTCGTCGCGATCGCCCTGCAGGCCGGCATCGGCTACTGGCAGCACTTCACGGGCCTGCCGATCGGGCTCGTCCTGCTCCACATGATCGGGTCCGCGCTCCTCACGGCCGCCGCGGCCAACGTCTGGGACCGGTCCACGGGACGCTTCCCGCTGTAGGCAGCCCGCACGACGGGCCCCCGGTTCCACCCGGGCGGCCGCCCCGTGCGGCGATCGCCGGCTGCGCAGGACCGGGCAGGCCGAGCGCCACGAGAAGAACGCACAACGCCCCCGACCGAAGCGGTCGGGGGCGTTGTCCGTGGCGCGGCGGGTCACGCCGCGGCGGCTCAGCCGAAGAGGGGCTGGCCGACGAAGGGATCCACGGCCAGCGCGACGAACACGATCGTCAGGTACGTGATGGAGATGTGGAAGACCTTCATGGCCTTCTTGTTCATCGCCGCCGGCTCGTGGTCGCGCCGGGCCTCCCGGTAGAGCACGTGGCACTCGTAGATGAACCAGCCGCCGGCCACGGCCGACAGGACGGTGTACACGATGCCGGCGTAGCCCAGCGGGGTCAGGAGGAGCGAGCAGACGACGGTCGCCCACGCGTAGAGCACGACCTGCACGGAGACGGTCCGGGCTCCGGCGATGGCCCCGAGCATCGGCACGTTCGCCGCGTTGTAGTCGTCGGAGTACTTCATGGACAGGGGCCAGTAATGCGGTGGCGTCCAGAGGAAGATGATGAGGAACAGGATCACGGCGGGCCACTCGACCGTGTTGGTGACGGCGGCCCACGCGATGAGCACGGGCATGCACCCGGCGATGCCGCCCCAGATGATGTTCTGGGCCGTGCGGCGCTTGAGGATCAAGGTGTAGAAGACCACGTAGAGGAGGATCGCGGCGAGGCCGAGGACGGCCGTCAACAGGTTCGCGCCCGCCCAGAGGACGGCGATCGAGGCGACGGCGAGGATCCAGGAGAACACGAGGGCCTCACGCGGGGTGACGTCCCCCGTAACGAGGGGGCGTCCCTTGGTGCGGTTCATGACGCGGTCCATGTCGCGGTCGATGTAGCAGTTGAAGGCGCCCGACGCTCCGGCCGCCATGGCGCCGCCCAGCATGGTCGCGACGATCAGGAGCAGATCGGGGAAGCCGCGGTGGGCGAAGATCATCGTCGGCAGCGTCGTCACGAGCAGCAGCTCCACCACGCGCGGCTTGGTCAGCGCGAGATACGCCGCCGCCTTCCGCCGGGCAAAGGCACCGAGTGCCTCACCGGGTTGGCGGGATGCGCGCCCCACGGGCGCGGCATCGGTGGGGAGGGTGTTCACGGACATGCCACTCAGTTCTACGCGGGAAATGGACAGACACAGCCATCATACCCTTTTACAGGACGTAGAAATGGGCGTGTCCGCCCCGGGTGGGCGCATCGGGACCACCCTCCGCCCCGCCTGCCGGAGCGGGACCGCGCCGCGCCGCTCCGGCAGGCGGCGAAATATGGCGCCCCAAGCAGGACGACTGCGTCACAGTGGCGGTAGGGTGGAGAGGACGCGTCGGAGCCGAAGAAGCCGCCAGCACGGTACGAGGGCTGCCACAGTGCGCCCTGGGTCGGCCCGGCGCTTTCCCACGCCAGACCACAGAGAGGGACCCATCGTGGCGCCACAGTCAGAAGTTCTCGAATTGTCATGGACGAAGCTCGACGCGCGGGCGGTGGACACCATCCGCGTCCTCGCCGCCGATGCGGTCGAGAAGGTCGGCAGCGGACATCCGGGAACGGCGATGAGCCTGGCGCCCGCGGCGTACCTGATCTTCCAGAACCACCTGCGCCACGACCCGTCCGATCCCGAGTGGGTCGGCCGCGACCGGTTCGTCCTCTCCCCCGGGCACACCTCCCTGACCCTGTACCTGCAGCTGTTCCTCTCCGGCTACGGCCTCGAGATGGAGGACATCGCCGCGCTGCGCACATGGGGCGCGAAGACCCCGGGCCACCCGGAGTACGGCCACACGGCCGGCGTGGAGATCACCACGGGCCCGCTCGGCCAGGGCCTCGCCTCGGCCGTCGGCTTCGCCTACTCCCAGCGGCGCATGCGCGGCCTCCTGGATCCGGAGGCGGCGCCCGGTACGAGCCCGTTCGACCACACCGTGTGGGTCATCGCCTCCGACGGCGACCTCCAGGAAGGCGTCACCTCGGAGGCCTCGTCCCTCGCGGGCCACCAGCAGCTGGGCAACCTCGTGGTGGTCTACGACGAGAACCACATCTCCATCGAGGACGACACCGACGTGGCCTTCACCGAGGACGTGCTCAAGCGCTACGAGGCCTACGGCTGGCACACCCAGCGCGTGGACTGGACCGCAAGCGGCGAGTACGTGGAGGACGTCCACGCCCTCGACGCGGCCCTGCGGGCCGCCAAGGCCGAGACCGGCCGCCCGTCGATCATCTCCCTGCGCACGATCATCGGCTATCCCTCGCCGAAGAAGCAGAACACCGGCGGCATCCACGGCTCCAAGCTCGGCGCCGAGGAGCTCGCGGGACTCAAGTCCGTCCTGGGCTTCGATCCCGAACAGAGCTTCGCCATCGAGGACGACGTCCTGGCCCACGCACGCCAGGTCGTCGACCGCGGCCGTGCGACGCGCGCCGAGTGGGAAGAGGGCTTCGCCTCCTGGTCGGCCGCCAACCCCGAGGGCGCCGCCCTCCTGGAGCGCATCGAGGACCGCCGCCTCCCGGAGGGCTGGGAGTCCACGCTGCCCGTCTTCGAACCGGGCAAGGACGTTGCGACGCGGTCCGCCTCCGGCAAGGTCATCAACGCCATCGAGTCCGTGCTGCCCGAGCTCTGGGGCGGCTCCGCCGACCTCGCCGGCTCGAACAACACGACGATCGAATCCGCCGCGTCCTTCATCCCCGCCGAGCACTCGACGGACTCCTGGAGCGGCAACCCGTACGGGCGCGTCCTGCACTTCGGCATCCGCGAGCACGCCGCCGCGTCGATCGTGAACGGGATCGTGCTGTCCTCGAAGACCCGCGCGTTCTCCGGGACGTTCCTGATCTTCTCCGACTACCAGCGCCCCGCGATCCGACTCTCGGCGCTCATGGGCATCCCGTCGATCTACGTCTGGACCCACGACTCGATCGGCCTCGGCGAGGACGGCCCGACCCACCAGCCGGTCGAGCAGCTCGCCTCGCTGCGCGCGATCCCGAACCTCGACGTCGTCCGCCCGGCCGACGCCAACGAGACCGCATGGGCCTGGAAGACGGTCCTGGAGAACACGGCCAACCCGGCCGGCCTGGTCCTGACGCGGCAGAACCTGCCCGTGTTCGACCGCACCGCCCCGGGCTTCAAGGACGTCTCCGGAACCGCCCGCGGCGCCTACGTCCTGGCCGAGGCCCTGGACGCCGAGGGCCGGGAGACGACCCCCGACGTGCTCCTGCTCGGCACCGGCTCCGAGGTCCAGCTCGCCGTGGCCGCCCGCGAGGCGCTGGCCGCCGAGGGCGTCGCCGCCCGCGTTGTGTCCATCCCGTGCCTCGAGTGGTTCCACGCGCAGGACGCCGCCTACCAGGAGGAGGTCCTGCCGGCCTCCGTCAAGGCCCGCGTCTCCGTCGAGGCGGGCGTCGCCCAGGGCTGGCGCGAACTGGTCGGCGACGCCGGCCGGATCGTCTCCCTGGACCACTTCGGAGCCTCCGCGGACTACCAGCGCCTCTACACCGAGTTCGGCATCACCGCCGAGGCCGTCGCGGCCGCGGCCCGCGACTCGCTCGCCGCCGCACGCTGACCACGGGCCGGCCGGCCACCCGGCCCCGGGTGGCCGGCCGGCATCGTCTCACACACCACGTTCCCCTTTCTGGAAGGATCCACTCCATGAGCAACCCGAACACCCAGGCGCTGTCCGACGCGGGCGTCTCCATCTGGCTCGACGACCTCTCGCGCGAGCGCCTCGAGTCCGGCTCGCTGCGCACCCTGATCGAGTCCAAGAACGTCGTCGGCGTGACCACCAACCCGTCGATCTTCGCCGCGGCCCTCGCCGGTGGCGACGCCGCGTACGCCGAGCAGGTCTCCGAGCTCGCGGCCGCCGGTGCCGACGTGGAGACGGCCGTCTTCGAGATCACCACGACCGACGTCGCCCGTGCGTGCGACCTCTTCGCCCCCGTCGCCACCGCGAGCCACGGCGTCGACGGCCGCGTCTCGCTCGAGGTCGACCCGCGGCTGGCCGCCGACACCGCCGCCACCGCCGCCGAGGCCAAGAAGCTCCACGCCAAGGTGGGCCGGGACAACCTGCACATCAAGATCCCGGCGACCCTCGAGGGCCTCGAGGCCATCACGGCGACCCTCGCTGAGGGCATCAGCGTGAACGTGACGCTGATCTTCTCGCTTGAGCGCTACCGCGCCGTGATCAACGCGTTCATGTCCGGCCTCGAGCAGGCCCGCGAGAACGGTCACGACCTGGCCCGCATCCACTCCGTCGCCTCCTTCTTCGTCTCCCGCGTCGACGCGGAGATCGACAAGCGCCTCGACGCCCTCGGCACCGCGACCGCCCTGGAGCTCAAGGGCAAGGCCGGACTGGCCAACGCCCGCCTGGCCTACCAGGTCTACGAGGAGCTCTTCAGCTCCGAGCGCTGGAACGTCCTGGCGGCCGCGGGAGCTCGCCCCCAGCGCCCGCTCTGGGCCTCGACCGGCGTCAAGGACCCGGCCTACCCGGACACCCTCTACGTCACCGGTCTCGTCGCCCCGGGCGTCGTGAACACGATGCCGGAGAAGACCCTCGAGGCGACGGCCGACCACGGCCAGGTCTCGGGAGACACGGTCACCGGCACGTACTCCGAGGCCAACGCCGTGCTCGATGCCCTCGCCGCCCAGGGCATCGACTACAACGACGTCGTAGGCCTCCTCGAGGCCGAGGGCGTGCAGAAGTTCGAGGCCGCCTGGGCCGAGCTGCTCCAGGACGTGCAGTCGGCGCTCGACGCGGCGACCGCGAAGGCCCAGGCATGAGCACCCTCGGCTTCCAGGCCTCCGGCGCCGCCCTCGAGGCCATCGAACGCCACGTCCCGGCGCTCGTCGCCGACCGCGTCGCCTCCCGGATCGCGGCCAAGGACGCGACCCTGTGGGGCCCCGAGGCCGAGGCCGAGGCCTCGATCCGGCTCGGCTGGGTCGAGCTCGCCGAGACCTCGCGGCCGCTCGTGGAGCAGATCACCGCGCTGCGGGACGAGCTGCGCGCCGAGGGCGTGGACCGCGTCGTGCTCGCCGGCATGGGCGGCTCCTCGCTCGCGCCGGAGGTCATCGCGGCGACCGCGGGCGTCGAGCTGACGGTCCTGGACAGCACCGATCCGGAAATGGTCGGCCGTGCCCTCGCCGAGCGGATCGCGCAGACCGTCCTCGTGGTCTCCTCGAAGTCCGGCTCCACCGTGGAGACGGACTCGCAGCGCCGCGTGTTCGAGCAGGCGTTCACCGACGCCGGCCTCGACGCGGCGCGCCGCATCGTCGTCGTCACCGATCCTGGCTCGCCCCTCGACGGGACCTCCCGGGCGGCCGGCTACCGCGCCGTCTTCAACGCCGATCCGAACGTCGGCGGGCGCTACTCGGCGCTCACCGCCTTCGGGCTCGTGCCGACCGGCCTCGCCGGCGTGGACATCGCGGCGCTCCTGGACGAGGCCGAGGAGGCGGCGGAGTTCCTCGCGGACGACGACGAGGACAACATCGGCCTGGCGCTCGGTGCCGCCCTCGGCGGCACCACGCCGCTGCGGGACAAGATCGTCTTCACCGACGAGGGCTCCGGGATCCCCGGCTTCGCCGATTGGGCGGAGCAGCTGATCGCCGAGTCCACCGGCAAGCTCGGCACCGGGGTGCTCCCGGTCGTCGTCGAGTCGGGTGCGCCCGAGCTCGTGGAGCAGGCGGCGGACGTGCTCGTGGTCCGGTTGACGGCGGATTCCGACGACGACGCCGCGCCCCTGGGCGACGAGGTCCGGCTCTCGGGCTCCCTCGGAAGCCAGCTGCTCCTGTGGGAGTACGCGACGGTGGTCGCCGGCCGGCTGCTGGGGATCAACCCCTTCGACCAGCCGGACGTCGAGGCGGCCAAAACGGCCGCCCGCGGCCTGCTCGACGCGACGCCGGAGGCGGCTCCGGCCGCCCTCGTCGACGCCGCCATCGAGCTGCGGGCCACGGACGGGCTGCTCGACGGCGTGTCCGGGCTGGCCGGCGCGCTGGAGCGGCTCCTGGCGGCGCTGCCCGCCGACGGCTACCTCTCGGTCCAGGCCTACCTGGACCGGATCGGCCTGTCCGGCCTCGCCGCCGCGCGCCACGGCCTCGCCGCCGCCTCGGGGCGCCCGACGACGTTCGGCTGGGGACCGCGCTTCCTGCACTCGACGGGCCAGTACCACAAGGGCGGTCCGCGCCAGGGCGCCTACCTGCAGATCACGGCGGACTCCGACGTCGACCTGTCCATCCCGGAACGCCCGTTCACCTTCGGGGAGCTCATCGCGGCGCAGGCCGCCGGTGACGCCCAGGTCCTCGCCGACCTCGGCCGGCCGGTTCTGCGGCTGCACCTCACCGACCGCGAGGCCGGGACGGCGCAGCTGCTCGCGGCCGTCGCCGCCCTCGCCCCCTCGTCCCGCTAGCCGGGCCCGTCCGACGCCCAGGCGCCTCCGCGCCCGGGCGTCCCCATGGAAAGCAGCACATGAACGACTCCGCACGCAATCCCCTGCGTGACCGGCGCGACCGCCGGCTCAGCCGGATCGCCGGGCCCTCCGCGCTCGTGTTCTTCGGCGTCACGGGCGACCTCGCCCGCAAGAAGCTCATGCCCGCCGTCTACGACCTCGCCAACCGCGGCCTGCTCCCGCCGAGCTTCGCCGTCGTCGGCTTCGGCCGCCGCGGATGGTCGGCCGACGAGTTCGTCGCCGAGGTCAGGGAGTGGGTGCGCGCGAGCGCGCGCACGCCCTTCAACGAGACGGTGTGGGAGCAGCTCGCCGGCGGATTCCGCTTCATCACGGGCGGCTTCGACGACGACGAGGCGTTCATCCGGCTGCGCGAGACCCTCGACGAGCTCGAGCGCTCCCGGGGCACGCGCGGCAACCACGCCTTCTACCTCTCCATCCCCCCGAACTCGTTCGAGCAGGTGTGCGAGCAGCTCTCGCGCCACGGGCTCGCCGAGCGCGGCCAGGAGGGCGCGGGTGACGGCGCACCGTGGCGGCGCGTCGTCATCGAGAAGCCGTTCGGCCACGACCTGGCCTCCGCGCGCGAGCTCAACGCGATCGTCGAATCGGTCTTCCCGCCGGACGCCGTGTTCCGGATCGACCACTACCTCGGCAAGGAGACAGTGCAGAACCTCCTGGCGCTGCGCTTCGCGAACCAGTTGTTCGAGCCGCTGTGGAACGCCAACTACGTGGACCACGTGCAGATCACCATGGCCGAGGACATCGGCATCGGCGGCCGGGCCGGGTACTACGACGGCGTCGGCGCGGCCCGCGACGTGATCCAGAACCACCTGCTCCAGCTCCTGGCCCTCACGGCCATGGAGGAGCCCATTTCCTTCGACGCCGACCACCTGCGCGCCGAGAAGGAGAAGGTGCTCGCCGCGGTGCGCCTGCCGGAGGACCTCTCCACGCACTCGGCCCGCGGACAGTACACGGGCGGCTGGCAGGGCGGGGAGCAGGTCACGGGCTTCCTCGACGAGGAGGGCTTCAATCCCGCCTCCCGGACGGAGACCTACGCTGCGATCCGGCTCGACATCAACACGCGCCGCTGGGCCGGCGTGCCGTTCTACCTGCGCGCGGGCAAACGCCTGGGACGCCGGGTCACCGAGATCGCCGTGGTCTTCAAGCGCGCGCCGAACCTGCTCTTCCGGGACCACTCCGACGACGACTTCGGCCAGAACGCCGTCGTCATCCGCGTCCAGCCGGACGAGGGCGCGACCATCCGCTTCGGTTCCAAGGTGCCGGGGACGCAGATGGAGATCCGCGACGTCACGATGGACTTCGGCTACGGCCACTCCTTCACCGAGTCGAGCCCCGAGGCCTACGAGCGGCTGATCCTGGACGTCCTGCTCGGCGAGCCGCCGCTCTTCCCCCGCCACGAGGAGGTCGAGCTCTCCTGGAAGATCCTCGACCCCTTCGAGGAGCACTGGGCGGCGCTCGACGAGCAACCCGAACCGTACGCCCCGGGAAGCTGGGGCCCGCCGTCGGCGGATGAACTACTCGCGCGTGATGGAAGGACGTGGCGGCGCCCATGATCGTCGACCTGCCGGACACCACCACCTCCAAGGTGGCCAAGAAGCTCGTCAACCTGCGCGAGGCCGAGGGGGTCGTGGCGCTCAGCCGGGTGCTCACGCTCGTCGTCGTCACCCGCGCCGGATTCGAGGAGGAGGCCATCGAGGCGGCCAACCTCGCGAGCCGCGAACACCCCTGCCGCATCATCGTCGCCGTCGAGGGCGATCCCGGGGCCCCGACCGTCCTGAACGCCCAGCTGCGCGTCGGCGGGGACGCGGGCGCTTCGGAGGTCGTCGTCCTCTACGGCGAGGGCGAGATCGCCACCGCCGACGAGTCGCTCGTCGCCGGGCTCCTGCTCCCGGACGCCCCGATCGTGGCCTGGTGGCCGCACGGCGTGCCCGCCAAGGCCTCGGGCACGGACATCGGCCGGATCGCCCACCGCCGCATCACCGACTCCGGGAGCGAGGCCGATCCACGGCAGGCGCTCTTCACGATCTCGGAGGGCTACGTGGCCGGGGACACCGACCTCGCGTGGACGCGCCTGACGCTGTGGCGCGCGCAGCTCGCCGCGGTCCTGGACCAGCTCGATCCCGCGGAGCTGACCTCGATCACGGTCAAGGGCGCGGCCGACTCCCCCAGCACGGTCCTCCTCGCGGCGTGGCTCACCCTGGCCCTCGGGATCCCGGTGACCATCGCCTCCGCGCCGGAGGCCACGGGGCTGCGCAGCGTGCGCTTCACGCGCCTCGACGGCGACGTGGTGCTGACGCGCCCGCACGACCACGTGGCCGAGCTCTACCAGCCGGGCCAGCAGGTGCAGCGGATCTCGCTGCCGCGCCGGCCACTGTCCGAGTGCCTCGCCGAGGAGCTGCGCCGGCTGGACCCCGACGAGGTCTTCGGCGAGGTCGTCCGCGAGGGGCTCTTCAAGACGAACCTGCGCAGCGTCACGGCCAGCGACCGCTGAGCGCGCCCGGGCACCCCGGCCCCACCGGCCGGGGTCCCCGGCCCGTTCCCGGCGACTCCCGTCCCGGCCGGCGCGCCAGGCAGGACAAGGGCCGCACGCCAGAAGGGCCGCGCTCCCCCTGCGGGGTGCGCGGCCCTTCCTCGTGGTCGGCCGGGTCCTGTCAGGACTCCAGCGAGAAGCGCATGATGAGTCCGAGCGCGATGATCACGGCGCCCCAGACGAGCCCCATGACGACGGTGAGCCGGTTCAGGTTGCGCTCGGCCACCCCGGAGGACCCCAGGTTCGTGGTGACGCCGCCGCCGAACATGTCGGACATGCCGCCGCCGCGACCCTTGTGCAGGAGGATCAGGAGGGCAAGCAGGAGGCTGGTGATGCCAAGCAGCACCTGCAGGACGATCTTGAGTGCTTCCACTACGGCCTTTCGGTCAAGTCCGGCACCGCCGGCTAGTCGGTCACCAGGTGGTGCTCGAACCTGACAATGTTAGCAAATTCCGCCGGGTCCAGGCTGGCACCGCCGACGAGCAGCCCGTCGACGTCGCGTCCACGCAGGATGGCCGCGGCGTTGGCGGCCTTGACCGATCCCCCGTAGAGCAGGCGCGTGGCCCCGGCCGTCTCCTCGCCGAACAGTCCGGCGAGTTCCGCGCGCAGGGCGGCGCACATCTCCTGGGCGTCCTCCGGGCCCGCGACCTCGCCCGTGCCGATGGCCCAGACGGGCTCGTAGGCGATGACGAGGTCCTTGAGCTGGGCGGCGTCGAAGCCCTCCAGCGCGGCGCGCACCTGGGCGAGCGTGTGCTCGACGTGCGTTCCGGCGCGGCGGACCTCGAGGCCCTCGCCGACGCACAGCACGGGCGCGAGGCCGTGCCGCAGCGCGGCCCCGACCTTGCTGCGCAGCAGCTCGTCGGACTCGCCGTGGATCGTGCGCCGCTCGCTGTGGCCGACGAGGACGTACCGGCAGCCCAGCTTGGCCAGGAACTGGCCGGAGACGTCGCCCGTGTACGCGCCGGAGTCGTGCGGCGAGAGGTCCTGGCCACCGTAGACGACCGGCAGGTCGTCGCCCGCGACAAGGGTCTGTACGCCGCGCAGGTCGGTGAACGGCGGGAAGACGGAGACCTCGACGCGGTCGAAGTCGTGCTTGGCGTCGTCCAGCGTCCAGGCCAGCTTCTGCAGGAGGGTGATGCCCTGGACGTGGTCCATGTTCATCTTCCAGTTGCCGGCGATCAGCGGGCGCCGGTCGAAGGCGCCGTTGGTGCTCGAGGTCATGTCTACTTGCCTTCCAAAGCGGTCAGTCCGGGCAGTTCCTTGCCTTCGAGGTACTCGAGGCTCGCGCCGCCGCCCGTGGAGATGTGGCCGAAGTCGTCCTCGTGGAAACCCAGCGTGCGCACGGCGGCCGCGGAGTCGCCGCCGCCAACGACGCTGAACGCCTCGGAGTCGGCGAGGGCCTGGGCGACGCCCCGCGTGCCTCCCGCGAACGCCTCGATCTCGAACACGCCCATGGGGCCGTTCCAGAAGACCGTGTTGGCGGAGCGGATGTAGCTGCCGAACTGCTCGGCGGAGGCCGGCCCGATGTCGAGGCCGAGCCCGCCGGCGCCGAAGCGTCCGGACTCGAGGGCGGTGGCCGGAAGGACCTCGTGCTCGGCGTCCGCGCCGAACCTGTCCGCCACGACGATGTCGGTGGGCAGGATGATGTCGCAACCGAGCTCCTGCGCTCGCGAGAGGTAGCCGCGCACGGTGTCGAGCTGGTCCTCCTCGAGCAGGCTCTTGCCGACCTCGTGGCCCTGGGCCTTGAGGAAGGTGAAGGCCATGCCCCCGCCGATGAGCAGGTGGTCGGCGCGGCCCAGGAGGTTGTCGATGACCGCGAGCTTGTCGGAGACCTTGGATCCGCCGAGGACGACGACGTAGGGCCGCTTGGGCGCCTCGGTGAGGGTCTTCAGGACCTCGACCTCGGTGCGGACCAGCTCGCCCTGGTAGGCGGGCAGCACGGCGGCGATGTCGTAGACGGACGCGTGCTTGCGGTGCACGGCGCCGAACGCGTCGTCGACGTACGCCCCGCCCTCGCCCGTCAGCGACTTGAGCTCGGCCGCGAAGGCGGCGCGCTCTGCGTCGTCCTTGCTCGTCTCGCGGGGATCGAAGCGGACGTTCTCGAGGACCAGGACGGAGCCGTCCTCCAGGGCGGCGGCACGGGCACGGGCGTCCTCGCCGACGACGTCGGCCGCCGTCTGGACCGGGAAGTCCGCGAGCTCGCGGAGCCGGTCCGCGGCCGGTGCGATCGAGTAGGCCGGATCCGGGGCGCCCTTCGGGCGTCCGAGGTGGGCCATGACGACGACGCGGGCACCCGCGTCGACGAGGGTGGACAGGACGGGAAGCGACGCGCGGACGCGGCCGTCGTCGGTGACGGTGGAACCGTCGAGCGGCACGTTCAGGTCGCTCCGGACCAGAACGTGCCGCCCGCGGACACCATCGGCGATGAGCTCGTCGAGAGTGTGGGAAGTCATGGCTTCAGGCTAACCGAATCCCCGGTGCTAGCCGAGCTTCCCGCCGACATACTGCGCCAGGTCGACGAGGCGGGAGCTGTAGCCCCACTCGTTGTCGTACCAGGCCAGGACCTTGACGGTGCTGCCGATGACCTTGGTCAGCGGCGCATCGAAGATCGCCGAGGCCGGATCGGTCGTGATGTCGGTGGAGACGAGCGGGTCCTCCGAGTACTTCAGCAGTCCCTTGAGCGGGCCCTCCTCGGAGGCCTTCTTGAAGGCGGCGTTGATCTCCTCGACCGTGGCCTCGCGGGCCAGGGTGACCGTCAGGTCGGTCGCGGAGCCGGTGGGAACCGGGACGCGCATGGCGTAGCCGTCGAGCTTGCCCTTGAGCTCCGGCAGGACGAGGCCGATCGCCTTGGCGGCGCCGGTGGAGGTCGGCACCATGTTCAGGGCCGCGGCGCGGGCACGGCGCGGGTCGCTGTGCGGGGCGTCCTGGAGGTTCTGGTCCGCCGTGTAGGCGTGGATGGTGGTCATCAGGCCGTCGACGATCCCGAACTGGTCGTTGAGGACCTTCGCCACGGGGCCGAGGCAATTGGTGGTGCACGAGGCGTTGGAGATGATGTGGTGCGTCGCCGGATCGTACTTCTCGTGGTTCACGCCCATGACGATCGTGATGTCCTCGTGCTTCGCCGGGGCGGAGATGACGACCTTCTTGGCACCCGCCTGCAGGTGCTTCTCGGCGTCCTCGGCCTTCGTGAAGAAGCCGGTCGACTCGATCACGACGTCGACGCCGAGCTCGCCCCAGCCGAGGTTGGCCGGGTCCTTCTGGGACAGGACCTTGATGCGGCGTTCGCCGACGACGAGGTAGGCGCCGTCCACGGAGACCTCTTCGGGGAAGCGGCCCAGGACGGAGTCGAACTTGAGCAGGTTGGCGAGGTCGTTGATCTTGCCGAGGTCGTTGACGGCGACGATCTCCAGGGTGGTGTCCTGGGCGAGGGCGGCCCGCAGGAAGTTGCGTCCGATACGTCCGAAGCCGTTGATGCCTACACGGGTAGTCACTTGATGATTCTCCTTGCCGGAATGGTGCCCACCGCGGACCCCGGAAAGGGAGGTGCACCGCGGAGTGGCCTGTTCAAAAAAGAGGACACTCCGTTGTGCCGCCAGCGTGCTGCTGGCCGGAATCCACGGGCTCCCGGTCCGGGGATGGCCGGGCGCGGGGCCCGTGGATTCCGTTGCCAACATCCTACGTCATGTGACGCGTTGATGTGACATGAGTTACTGCCTGATGGCCGTCTTGTGACGGCCGACGGCTACTTGCCGGGAACGATCAGGGCCGAGGCGCCGGCGCGGGCGGCCTCGAAGCGGCGGGCGACATCCGCCCAGTTCACGATGTTCCAGAACGCCTTGACGTAGTCGGCCTTGACGTTGACGTAGTCGAGGTAGAAGGCGTGCTCCCACATGTCGAGCATGAGCAGCGGGGTCGTGCCGACCGGGACGTTGCCCTGCTGGTCGTAGAGCTGCTCGATGACGAGGTTGCCGCCGAGGCCCTCGAAGGACAGGAGCGCCCAGCCCGAGCCCTGCAGGCTCAGCGCCGCGTTGGTGAAGTGCGCACGGAAGGCGTCGAAGGAGCCGAACGCGTCGTCGATCGCCGCGGCCAGCTCGCCTTCCGGCTTGTCGCCGCCCTCGGGAGAGAGGTTCTCCCAGAAGATCGAGTGGTTGGTGTGGCCACCGAGGTGGAAGGCCAGGTCCTTGGACAGCTTCGGGATGTTGCCGAACTCGCCCTTCTCGCGGGCCTCGGCCAGCTGCTCGAGGGCGGTGTTGGCGCCGGCGACGTAGGTGGCGTGGTGCTTGCTGTGGTGCAGCTCCATGATCCGTGCGGAAATGTGCGGCTCCAGCGCTGCGTAGTCGTACGACAGCTCCGGGAGGGTGTACTTGGACATGTGTTCCTCCATTCGTCGTGCACTCCGCTCGGAGTGCCTTCCTGGTCGTGCTTCCCGCGCCTCTCGGCGGCGGAAACTCTTCCTGGACGCGGCGGCGCGGGGCGCCGGGCGGTCCAGGGTCAACACTAGTGCTTTGCCGGTTTCCGTGCCCGGGCGCCCGTCATCCAGCGCCGCGCGCCTAGTTGTCCAGCATGTCAGCCGTAACGCTGTCCTCGGTGCCGGGTATTCCCAGCTCGGCGGCCCGCTTGTCCGCCATGGCCAGGAGCCGGCGGATCCGGCCGGCGATCGCGTCCTTGGTCATCGGCGGATCGGCGAGCCGGCCGAGCTCGTCGAGGCTCGCCTGCTTGTGCGCCACGCGGAGCGCTCCGGCGTACTGGAGGTGGTCGGGGACGTCGTCGCCCAGGATCTCCAGGGCGCGCTCGACCCGGGCGCCGGCGGCGACGGCGGCCTGCGCGGAGCGGCGGAGGTTGGCGTCGTCGAAGTTCGCCAATCGGTTGGCGGTCGCGCGGACCTCCTTGCGCATCCTGCGCTCCTCCCACACCATGAGGGCGTCGTGCGCCCCCATGCGGGTCAGGAGGACGGCGATGCTGTCGCCATCGCGGATCACGACGCGGTCGACGCCGCGCACCTCGCGCGCCTTGGCCGTGATGCCGAGACGGCGGGCCGCGCCGACGAGCGCGAGCGCTGCCTCCGGCCCCGGACACGTGACCTCGAGGGCGGAGGAGCGGCCCGGCTCGGTGAGCGAGCCGTGCGCGAGGAAGGCGCCGCGCCAGACGGCCTCGGCGTCCGCCGTCGAACCGTTGACGATGACCGAGGGCAGCCCGCGGACCGGGCGGCCGCGGCCGTCGAGCAGGCCGGTCTGCCGGGCGAGGGACTCGCCCTCGCGGACCACGCGGACGACGTAGCGGTTGCCGCGCCGGAGGGCGCCCCCGGAGACGACGATGATCTCCGAGGAATGGCCGTAGACCTCGGCGATCGCCTGCCGCAGCCGCCGCGCTGTCGCGGCGAGGTCGACCTCGGCCTCGATCACGATCCGGCCGGAAATGATGTGGAGCCCGCCCGCGAAGCGCAAGGTCGCGGAGACCTCCGCCTTCCGCTCCGAGGACTTCTTGACCTCCAGACGGGACAGCTCCTCCTTGACCGAGGCTGTCAGTGCCATCTCTCGTTTTCCTCACTGCCGTTGTGGTGGGGCCCGAAGGACGTGAAGACGTCCTGGTAGGCGGTCGCGAGCCGCAGAGGCTCGTGGACGGAGCTGCCCGGCCCCTGGGCCACTCTACCGAAGAAGCACCGCGCCCCGAGCCGCCGGGCCGCCTCCTCGAAGGCCCCGACGTCCTCGATCGACGACGGGTCGGCGACCACTGCGTCGATGCGCAGCTCCGGGGCGTAGCGGGAGACGACCCGCAAGTGGTCGGCCGCCGACATGCCCGCGGTCTCCTGCGTGCGTGTGGCGAGGTTCATGGTCAGCAGGCGCCGTGCCGGAGTCGATTCGAGGGCCTGGCGCATCTGGGGCAGGAGGAGGTGCGGCAGGACCGAGGTGTACCAGGATCCCGGCCCGAGCACGACCCAGTCCGCCAGCTCGATGGCCTCGAGGGCCTCGGGGCAGGCGGGGGCGTCCTCGGGGGCGAGCTCGACGTTGGAGACCATGCTCGAGTGCCCGGCGGCGGCCAGCTTGGCCTGGCCGACGATCCGCCGGCGGACGAGCGAGTCCCCGTCGCCCGTCGAGAGGACCTCGCCCGAGATGGTCAACGGCACGGTGCTCATGGGAAGCACCTGTCCGCGGGCCCCCAGCAGGGCGCCGGCCCAGCGCAGGCCGGCCACCGTGTCCCCGAGCAGTTCCCACAGCGTGACGATCAGGAGGTTGCCGAGCGCGTGCCCGTCGAGGGACGCGGCCGAGCCCTCCCGGGACGTGAAGCGGTGCTGCATGACGTCGCGCCAGGTCCTGCCCCAGTCGGTGTCGTCGCACAGCGCGGCGAGGGCCATCCGCAGGTCCCCCGGCGGCAGCACGTCCAACTCGCCGCGCAGGCGGCCGGAGGATCCGCCGTCGTCCGCGACCGTGACGATCGCGGTCAGCTCGGTCGCGAGGCGGCGCAGCGCGGCGAGGGAGGCCGAGAGGCCGTGGCCGCCGCCGAGCGCCGCGACGCGCACGGCGGCCTCCGCCCCCTGCTGGTTGCGGGGCGGGACGAGGGGCAGCTGCCCCGTGAGGAACGTCATCGCTACTCCCGGCCCAGGTCGCGGTGGTTGACGGTCACGGTGATGCCGGGCAGCTGTCCCAGGCGCCGGGCGATCTCCTCGCTGACGGCGACGGAGCGGTGCTTGCCCCCCGTGCATCCGATCGCGATGGTGCCATAGTGCTTGTTCTCGCGGCGGTACCCCTCGAGCACCGGCTCGAGCGCGGAGAGGTAGCGCTCGATGAACTCCGAGGCGCCCTGGGCCGCGAGCACGTAGTCGCGGACCACGGCTTCCTGGCCCGTGTGGGGCCGCAGTTCCGGGACCCAATGCGGGTTGGGGATGAAGCGCACGTCGGCGACGTAGTTGGCGTCGGAGGGCAGCCCGTACTTGAAGCCGAAGCTCATGACGTTGAGCCGCAGCACCACGGGTCCGGACTCCGAGAACAGCTCGGTGATCGCGGTCGCGAGGGCGTGGACGTTCATCGGCGTCGTGTCGACGACGAGCTCGGCGCGGTCCTTGAGCTCGCGGAGGACCTCGCGCTCCGCGGCGATGCCGTCGAGGATCCGGCCGTCGCCCTGGAGGGGGTGGGGACGGCGGCCCTGCTCGAAGCGGCGGACGAGGAGGTCGTCGCTCGCGTCGAGGAAGAGCACGCGGTACTGGATCCCGGCAGCGCGCAACTGCGCCAGGTTGTCCCGGAGCTCCGGGAAGAGGGACTTGCTGCGCACGTCCATGACGACGGCGAGCTTCGGGATCGAACCGGGCATCCGCGCCACGAGCTCGGTCAGGGTGCCGAGCAGCTGCGGCGGCAGGTTCTCGACGACGTACCACCCGTGGTCCTCGAGCGCGTGCGCCGCCGTGGTCCGCCCCGCCCCCGACATGCCGGTGACGATGAGGAGTTCCGATTCCGCGGGCTTCACTGGTGCCAACTCGCTGCTCATGCGTCCTAGTCTGTCACGCCCGGGGCCGCGCCGCCCGCCGTGGGCGGTTCAGTCGAGCAGCTCCCCCGTGGCCGTGTTGACCCGCTGCGCGCCGTCCCCCGCGTCCGTCTCCTCCGGACCGGAGTCCTGGGACGGAACGGCGAGGGCGGTGGCAAGGTTCCGGGCGAGTGCGGGCCCGATCCCGGGCACCGCGAGGAAGTCCTCCTCCGCCGCGGCGCGCATCTTCTTGAGCGAGCCGAAGTGCTTCAGGAGGGCCTGACGCTTCGCCGGTCCGAGGCCGGGGACCTGGTCCAGGAGCGAGGCCGTCATCGAGGCGGAGCGCTTCTGGCGGTGGAAGGTGATCGCGAAGCGGTGGGCCTCGTCGCGGATCCGCTGGAGCAGGTACAGCCCGTCCGAGGCGCGCGGCAGCACGACGGGGAACTCGTCGTCGGGGAGCCACAGCTCCTCCAGGCGCTTGGCGAGCCCGACGACGGGGATGTCGTCGATTCCCAGGGCTTCGAGCGCCCGCACGGCCGCGTCGACCTGGGGCGGTCCGCCGTCGACCACCACGAGCGAGGGCGGGTACGCGAAGCGGCGCGGCGTCCGCCGGCCCTCCGCGGCGGCGTCGATCTCCCCGCTGACGGCCGGGACGAGCGACTGCTGGTCCTCGAGGTAGTGGCGGAAGCGGCGGGTGATGACGTCGAACATCGATGCGGTGTCGTCCCGGGCCGCGTCGCCCGTGATGGCGAACTTGCGGTAGTCCGACTTCTTCGGCAGCCCGTCCTCCACGACGACCATCGAGGCCACGACGTTGGTTCCCTGGACGTGCGAGATGTCGTAGCACTCGATCCGCAGGAGCGGGACCGCCAGGCCCAGGGCCTCCTGCAGCTCCTGGAGGGCGGCGCTGCGGGTGCTGATGTCACCGGCCCGCCGTGACTTGTGCAGGCGCAGCGCCTGCTCGGCGTTCTCCCGGACCGTGTCCAGGAGCGCGGCCTTCTCGCCGCGGCGCGGCACCCGCAGGCCGACGACCGCGCCGCGCAGGCCGCGCAGCCAGGCCGCGACCCGCTCCGGGTCCTCGGGCAGGACGGGGACGAGGACCTCCCGCGGCAGCCGGTCGCCGCCCCGGTCCTCTCCGTAGACCTGCTGCAGCAGGTGCTCGACGAAGTCCTCCGGCGTCGTGTCCTCCACCTTCTCCACGACCCAGCCGCGCTGGCCCCGGATGCGCCCGTTCCGGACGTGGAAGACCTGGACCGCCGCCTCGAGCTCGTCCTCGGCGACGGCGAAGACGTCGGCGTCGGTGTCCTCGGACAAGACGACGGCGTTGCGCTCGAAGACGCGCTTGAGCGCGGCGATGTCGTCCCGCAGCATCGCGGCGCGCTCGTACTCGAGGGCCCCGACCGCCGCGGCCATGTCCCGCTCCAGGTCGCGGATGAAACGCGTGCCCTCGCCGCCCATGAACCGGCACAGGTCCTCCGCCAGGGCCCGGTGGTCCTCGGGGCTGATGCGGCCCACGCACGGTGCGGCGCACTTGTCGATGTAGCCGAGCAGGCACGGCCGGCCCGACTGCTGGGCCCGCTTGAGGACCCCGGGGCTGCACGTCCGGACGGGGAAGACCCGCAGCAGCGTATCGAGCGTCTCGCGGATCGCCTTGGCGGGATAGAAGGGCCCGAAGTACTTGACGTCCTTGCGGCGGTCTCCGCGCATGACCTGCGCCCGGGGGAACTTCTCCCCCAGCGTCACCGCGAGGTACGGGTAGGACTTGTCGTCCCGGAACATGATGTTGAACCGGGGCGAGAACTCCTTGATCCAGGTGTACTCGAGCTGCAGCGCCTCGAGCTCGCTGCCGACCACGGTCCACTCCACGCTTGAGGCGGTGTGCACCATGGCGTGGGTCTTCGGAGTGAGTCCCGCGGGATGGGCGAAGTAGGAGACGAGCCGCTGGCGCAGGCTCTTGGCCTTGCCGACGTAGACCACGCGGCCGCGGGGGTCGCGGAAGCGGTACACGCCCGGCGCCGTGGGGATGTCCCCCGTGCGCGGCCGGTAGCTGCTGGGATCGGCCATGCCCCTACGCTACTCCGCCGCGGGAGCCTGGTTGTAGCCGTCGCAGCGCTCCTGGCCGGTCAGCGCGGCGATGGCGTCCACGATCCGGTCCGTGGCCTGGCGGCGCGCGGGCAGGGGGTGCTTGGGCCCGGTGTGTTCGAAGCGCAGCGGCTCGCCGACGCTCAGGGTGAAGTGGCGCGGGACGATCCGGTTCTTGTCCGGCGGCTGTAGCCGCTCGGTGCCGATCAGGCCCACGGGGACGACGGGGGCCCCCGTCGACAGGGCCAGCCAGCCGACGCCGGTCCGCCCGCGGTAGAGCCGCCCGTCGCGCGAGCGCGTGCCCTCGGGGTAGATGCCGACCCCGCCGTCGGCGGAGAGGATCTCCACGAGCGAGTCCAGTGCGGCGACGGACGCCGCCTGTTCGCCGCGCTGGACAGGGATGGACCCGACGGACTCGAAGAACGCCTTCATGGCCCGGCCCTTGAGCCCCGGGGTCGTGAAGTACTCGGCCTTGGCGAAGAACGCGACCGGCCGGGGCATGAGCGCCTGGATGATGATGCTGTCGAGGAAGGACAAGTGGTTGGCCGCCACGATGAACGGCCCCTCGGCGGGGATGTGCTCGAGTCCCGTCACGGTCGGGCGGCAGGTGGCGTTGATGACCCCGCGGAAGCCCGCGCGGACGCCGTCGTACACGGCCATCTAGGAGGCACCGCCGTCCGTGCCGGTGGCGCTCCCGGGCGCGCTGCCCGCCCCGGCCCACGGCCCCAGGTCCGCGAGGAGCCCGGCGAGCCCGTCGGTGTCGTCGGCGACGGCGTCGGCTCCGGCCTCCGCGAGCTCGCCGTCCAGGGCGAAGCCCCACGAGACGCCGATGCAGGGGATGCCGTTGGCATGGGCGCCCTCGACGTCGAAGCTCCGGTCCCCCACCATGACGGCGTGCGCGGGATCGGCCCCGAGCGTCTGCAGGGCCGCGGCCACGAGGGGCGCCTTGCCGTGCCCGGCGTGGGATGTCTCCTCGAGGTCCGTCCCGTGGACGGAGTCGACGGCGTCGAGCAGGCCCTGGACCTCGAGCAGGCGCAGGGCGATCGGCTCGGGCTTGGACGTGGCCACGGCCAGCGCCGTCCCCTCGGCGCGGAGACGGGACAGGAGTCCGCGCAGTCCCGGGTAGACGCGGCTCGCCGCCATGCCCCGGGCGGCGTACTCGGCGCGGTAGTCCGCGATGACCTCGGGGAGCAGGGCGTCAGTCATGCCGGGCAGGGCCAGCAGGCTCTCGGCCAGCGGCGGGCCGACCATCGCGTCGAGTCGCTCGCGCCCCGGGTCGGCGATCCCGTTGCGCCTCAGGGCGTGGAGGATGCCGCCGGTGATGGCACCGGCCGGGTCGACGAGCGTGCCGTCGAGGTCGAAGAGCACGGCGCGGGCGGGAATCATCACCGGGTCATTCTGCCATGGATGGGCCCGCGGTCCGGTGGTCCATGCCGGACACGGCATACGACGCCGGTCCCGGCTAGCGTCCGGCGGGGGCCAGGAGCTCGGCCAGGAAGCGCCCCGTGTGGCTGTCCGTGGACCGGGCGACCTTTTCCGGCGTCCCCTCCGCGATGACCATGCCGCCGCCGGAGCCCCCCTCCGGCCCGAGGTCGATGACCCAGTCCGCGCTTTTGATCACGTCGAGGTTGTGCTCGATCGTGATGACCGTGTTCCCCTTCTCCACGAGGCTCTGCAGCACGAGCAGGAGCTTGCGGATGTCCTCGAAGTGCAATCCCGTGGTCGGCTCGTCCAGGACGTAGATGCTCCTTCCATTGGAGCGCTTCTGCAGCTCGGCGGCGAGCTTGACGCGCTGCGCCTCGCCGCCGGAAAGGGTCGTCGCCGGCTGGCCGAGCCGGACGTAGCCCAGGCCGACGTCGACGAGCGTGTTCAGGTGCCGGGCGATCGGAGTGAAGGCGGCGAAGAACTCCGCGGCCTCTTCAATGGGCATGTCGAGGACGTCGGCGATGGTCTTGCCCTTGTAGTGGACCTCGAGCGTCTCGCGGTTGTAGCGGGCGCCGTGGCAGACCTCGCACGGGACGTAGACGTCGGGCAGGAAGTTCATCTCGATCTTCAGCGTGCCGTCACCCGTGCAGGCCTCGCAGCGGCCGCCCTTGACGTTGAACGAGAAGCGTCCCGGCTGGTAGCCGCGCACCTTGGCCTCGTTGGTCTCCGCGAAGAGCTTGCGCACGTGGTCGAACACGCCCGTGTAGGTCGCGGGGTTCGAGCGCGGCGTGCGTCCGATGGGGCTCTGGTCCACGTGGATCACCTTGTCCAGGTGCTCCAGGCCCTCGACGCGCGTGTGCCGCCCCGCGACCTGCTTGGCGCCGTTGAGCTTGTTGGCCATGACCTTGTAGAGGATGTCGTTGACGAGCGTGGACTTCCCCGAGCCGCTCACGCCGGTGACGGCCGTGAGGACGCCGAGCGGGAAGTTCACCTTGACGTCCCGCAGGTTGTTCTCGCGCGCCCCGACGACGGTGATCTGGCGCTTGCGGTCCACCGGGCGGCGGGCCGCTGGCAGCTCGATGGACTTGCGGCCGGAGAGGTAGGCACCCGTGAGCGACTCGCCGTTCTCCAGAAGTCCCGCGAGCGGCCCGGAATGCACGACGTGTCCGCCGTGTTCGCCGGCGCCGGGTCCGATGTCGACGATCCAGTCCGCCTCGTGGATGGTGTCCTCGTCGTGTTCGACGACGATGAGCGTGTTCCCGAGGTCGCGCAGCCGGCTGAGCGTCTCGATGAGGCGGCGGTTGTCCCGCTGGTGCAGGCCGATGGACGGCTCGTCCAGGACGTAGAGGACGCCGACGAGGCCGGAGCCGATCTGCGTAGCGAGGCGGATGCGCTGGGCCTCGCCGCCGGAGAGCGTGCCCGCGGCTCGCTCGAGGTTGAGGTACTCGAGGCCCACGTCGAGCAGGAAGGACAGGCGCGCCTGGATCTCCTTGAGGACCTGTTGCGCGATCTGCCGCTCCCGGCCCGTCAGCTCGAGCCCGTGCAGGAAGTCCGCGCAGTCGCGCAGCGGCATCGCGGCCACCTCGGCGATGGAGCGCCCGTTGATGAGCACGGACAGCGAGGCGGGATTCAGGCGGGCGCCGTTGCACTCGGGGCACGGGATCTGCCGCATGTACTCCTCGTAGCGGTCGCGCGCGTTCTCCGACTCGGTTTCCTGGTGCTTGCGGTGGATGTACTGGACGACGCCCTCGAAGCCCGTACTGTACTTGCGCTCGCGGCCGAAGCGGTTGCGGTACTGCACCACGACCTTGTGGTCCTTGCCGTGCAGCACGGCCGTCCGCACCGAGGCCGGAAGCCTGCCCCACGCCGTGTCCATCGAGAAGCCGAGCTCGTGGGCGAGGCCCTCGAGGAGGCGGTTCCAGTATTCGGTGGTCGCGGTCCCGAGCGACCAGGGGGCGATCGCCCCGTCACGCAGCGACGTCGAGGGATCGGGGACGACGAGCTCCTCATCGACCTCGAGCCGCGTGCCGATGCCGGTGCAGGCGGGGCACGCGCCGAAGGGGTTGTTGAAGGAGAAGGAGCGCGGCTCGATCTCGTCGATCGCGAGCGGGTGCTCGTTGGGGCACGCGAGGTGCTCGGAGAACGCCCGGACACGGGCGTCGTCCTGGGCGTCGAGGTCCACGAAGTCGGCCAGGACGCGGCCCTCGGCCAGGCCCAGCGCGGTCTCCACCGAGTCGGTGAGGCGCTGCCGGATGCCCTCCTTGATCACGAGGCGGTCCACCACGACCTCGATGGTGTGCTTGAACTGCTTGCCGAGCTTCGGCGGGTCGCTGAGCTGGACGGTCTCCCCGTCGACGCGGGCCCTCGAGTAGCCCTTTGCCGCGAGCTCCTTGAACAGGTCGACGAACTCGCCCTTGCGGCCGCGGACGACGGGGGCCAGGACCTGGAAGCGCGTCCCGTCCTCGAGCTCGAGGAGCTGGTCGACGATCTGCTGCGGCGTCTGCCGGGCGACGACCTCGCCGCAGACCGGGCAGTGGGGACGCCCGACGCGCGCCCAGAGCAGGCGCATGTAGTCGTAGATCTCGGTGATGGTGCCCACGGTGGAGCGGGGGTTCTTGCTCGTCGACTTCTGGTCGATGGAGACGGCGGGCGAGAGCCCCTCGATGAAGTCGACGTCGGGCTTGTCCACCTGGCCGAGGAACTGGCGGGCGTAGGCGGAGAGCGACTCGACGTAGCGCCGCTGTCCCTCGGCGAAGATCGTGTCGAAGGCGAGGGAGGACTTCCCGGAACCGGACAGTCCGGTGAACACGATCATCGAGTCGCGCGGCAGGTCCAGGTCGACGTTGCGCAGGTTGTGCTCGCGCGCGCCCTTGACGATCAGCCGCGACTGGTCGGGGCGCGCCGGAAGCAGCTCGCCGTCGAGGGTGGGGTCCTGGAGTTCGGTCTGGGAAGGAATAGCCACGTTCACATGGTAGTCGAAAGTGTCTTCGAAAGCTCGTTCGAACCTAGCGCGCCTCGAAGGCCGCCCGCACGTACGCGAGCGCCCGCTCCGGATCGACGCCCCACTGGCGGGCGAGGGCGGCGAACTCCGCGGCCGCGTCGGCCAGGGGCCCCGCCCCGTCGTCGTCCCCGGCCTGGACGAGGGTGCCGTTGCGCCCCCGGGTCCTCACGACGCCCAGGGCCTCGAGCTCGCGGTAGGAGCGCGCGACCGTGTTCACTGCGACGCCCAGCCGTCCGGCGAGCGCGCGGACCGAGGGAAGCCGGGTTCCGGCGACGAGGCGGCCGTCCCGGACGGCGGCGATGACCTGCTGACGGATCTGCTCGTACGGGTGCGCTCCCCCGGGCTGGAGGTCGACCACGTCGTCGAGGACGTCGTCCATGTCGTGTCCCTTCGTCGGGGGCCCGCGGCGGCCGGGCCCGCATCCAGCGTAGCCGCGCGGGGCGGCGGCGCCGCTACGCTGGGGCCATGAGCGAGAACACCGGTTCCCCGACCCTGCTGCATTCCCTGCGCGACGTCGTCGTCCGCCGCTTGGCGGTCGGCGCGATGGACAACAACTGCTATCTCCTGACGCATCGCCGCACCGGCGCCCAGGTCCTGGTCGACGCCGCCGCCGACGCGCCGGCGCTGCTCGGCCTGCTCCGCGAGGGTGCCGCGGATGCCGAGGGGGACGCGGGCCTGGCACTCATCGTGACGACCCACCGGCACGCCGACCACATCGGGGCGCTGGCCGCGCTCGCGGAGGCCACGGGGGCCCGGCTTGCCGCGGGGAGCGGGGACGCCGAGGCGATCGAGATGGCCACCGGCGTGCGGATCGACGTCCGGCTGGACCACGGAGACGTGGGCCGCTTCGACGGCTTCGAGCTCACGGCCGTCCACCTGCGGGGGCACACTCCCGGCTCCGTCGCCCTCGTCTACGAGGATCCCGCCGGGCCGGCGCACCTCTTCACGGGCGATTCGCTGTTCCCCGGAGGCGTCGGTAACACCCAGCAGGACCCCGAGCGCTTCGCGTCCCTCCTGGCCGATGTCTCGGAACGTCTCTTCGGCGCCTATCCCGACGACTCCCTCGTCCATCCGGGGCACGGCCGCGGCACGACGCTGGGGGCGGAGCGTCCGCACGTGCCGGAATGGGCGGCCCGCGGCTGGTGACGCCTCCTAGCGCTTGCGCCCCGTGAAGAAGATCCGCCGGAACGGGAAGACGGTGTACGTCGTCCCGTCGGGCGCCGTGCGGGGCGGGTAGGCGTCGCGCAGCAGGGCCGCGTACTCGGCCTCGAACTCCTCGGTCTGCCTTGCGTCCAGCCGGGCGAGGACCGGGCGCAGGCCCGTCCCGCGCACCCATTCCAGGACGGGATCGGCCCCGGGCAGCAGCTGCTGGTAGCCCGTCTCCCACACGTCCGCCTCGAAGCCCGCGTCGACGAGGAGCCGTACGTAGTCGGCCGGTTCCCCCACCGGGTCGGCGCGCAGGACGGAGCCGAGCACGGGATCCCAGCGCGGGCTCGACGCGAGGCGGCGCATCAGCGCGTGGGACGGCGCCCCGAAGTTTCCGGGGACCTGGGCGGCGAACCAGGCGCCCGGGCGGAGGGCGTCGAGCCACCGTTCAACGAGCCGGGCGTGGTCCGGGATCCACTGCAGCATGGCGTTGCTGACGAGGACGTCGACGTCCTCGTCCGGAATCCACGAGGCGGCATCGGCGAGCGCGAAGCCCAGCCGGCCCGAGGCGAGGTCGGGGCTGGACGCGTGCCGGGCCAGCGCCTCGCGGATCATCTCCGGCGAGGAGTCCAGCCCCTCGACGCGGGCGCCGGGCCAGCGGGCTGCGAGCGAGGCCGTGAGCGGGCCGGGGCCGCAGCCGAGGTCGACGACGTGCGCCGGCGCCTCGGCCCGCACGCGTGCGGTGAGCTCGTGGAAGGGGCGGTCGCGGTGGTCGGCGAAGCGCTCGTACTGTGCTGGGTCCCAGGTCATGCCTCCAGCGTAGGCGGGGCCGCTCCGCCCGGCAGTAGGCTGGGGAGACCATGACTCTCACCGCGCTGCTGCCCTCCGATCCCCCACGCGGGACGACCCCCGACTCCACCTATGCCGCCTTTGCCTCCTGGGTCTCCGACCGCGGGATCGGCCTGTACCCGGCACAGGACGAGGCCGTCATGGAGCTCGTCCAGGGGCACAACGTCGTCCTCGCGACGCCCACGGGCTCGGGTAAGTCGCTCGTGGCCGTCGCCGCGCACTTCCACTCGCTCGCCCGCGGCGAGGTCAGCTTCTACACGGCCCCCATCAAGGCCCTCGTCTCGGAGAAGTTCTTCGCCCTCTGCGAGATCTTCGGGCCGGAGAACGTCGGGATGGTCACGGGCGACTCCTCGGTCAACGCCGACGCCCCCGTGATCTGCTGCACGGCCGAGATCCTCGCGAACATCGCGCTGCGGGAAGGCGCCGACGCGGACGTCGGAACGGTCGTCATGGACGAGTTCCACTTCTACTCCGACCCCCAGCGCGGCTGGGCGTGGCAGGTGCCGCTCCTCGAGCTGCCGCAGGCCCAGTTCCTGCTCATGTCCGCGACGCTGGGCGACGTCACGCGCTTCGAGGACGAGCTCACCCTGCGCACGGGACGCCCCACCGTCACGGTGGCCCACGCGGAACGCCCGATCCCGCTGCACTACTACTACTCCGAGGACCCCGTCCAGGAGTCCCTGCAGGAACTGCTCTCCACGCGGCAGTCGCCCGTCTACGTCGTGCATTTCAGCCAGCTGGAGGCCATCGAGCGGGCGCAGAACCTCACGAGCATCAACGTCTGCACCCGCGAGGAGAAGGACCGGATCGCCGAGCTCATCGCCGGGTTCCGCTTCAGCGCCGGGTTCGGCAAGACGCTCAACCGGCTCGTGCGGCACGGCATCGGCGTCCACCACGCCGGGATGCTGCCCAAGTACCGGCGCCTCGTCGAGCAGCTGGCCCAGGCGGGCCTGCTCAAGGTCATCTGCGGCACGGATACCCTCGGCGTGGGCATCAACGTGCCGATCCGCACGGTGATGCTCACGGCCCTGTCCAAGTACGACGGAACCCGTACTCGTCCCCTGAATGCCCGCGAGTTCCACCAGATCGCCGGACGGGCCGGGCGCGCCGGGTTCGACACGGCCGGAACGGTCGTGGTCCAGGCCCCCGAGTTCGCGATCGAGAACAAGAAGGCCATGGACAAGGCCGTCGCAAAATTCGGCGACGACCAGCGCAAGCTGCGCCAGGTCGTGAAGAAGAAGCCCCCGCAGGGCTTCGTCTCCTGGAGCGAGAAGACCTTCGACAAGATGGTCGTCTCCACGCCGGAGCCCCTGCAGTCGAGCTTCCAGGTCACGCATTCGATGCTGCTGAACCTGCTCGAGCGGCCCGGCGACTCCTTTGCGGCGGCACGCCGGCTCCTGACGGAGAACCACGAGCCACCCGCACGCCAGCGCGCCCTGCTGCGCCGCGCCCTGGGCATCCTGCGCGAGCTGCTCGCGACCGGCGTCGTCGAGCGCACCCGGGAACCCGACGAGCACGGGAACCGGCTGCGCCTCACGGTCCACCTGCAGCAGAACTTCGCCCTCAACCAGCCGCTCTCCCCGTTCGCGATGGCGAGCCTCGAGCTCCTGGACCGGGACTCGCCGTCGTACGCCCTCGACGTCGTCTCCGTCATCGAGGCGACCCTGGAAAAGCCGCGCCAGGTCCTCGCCGCGCAGGAGAAGAAGGCCCGGGGCGAGGCCGTCGCGGCGATGAAGGCCGACGGCGTGGAATACGAGGCCCGCATGGCCGCCCTCGACGAGGTCTCCTACGCCAAGCCCCTCGAAGAGCTGCTCGAGGCGGCGTTCGAGACCTACCGCCAGGGCGCCCCGTGGCTCGGGGACTTCGAGCTCGCGCCGAAGTCCGTGGTGCGGGACATGTACGAACGCGCGATGTCGTTCGGCGAGTACATCCAGTTCTACTCGCTCGCCCGGTCGGAGGGCATCCTGCTGCGCTACCTCACCGACGCCTACAAGGCGCTGCGCCAGACCGTACCGCAGGACGCGCTGCGCGAGGACCTCGAGGACCTGGTCGCGTGGCTCGGCGAGCTCGTGCGGCAGACCGACTCGAGCCTCCTCGACGAATGGGAGGAGCTCGCCTCCGGTGCAGGGCCCCGCGACGCCTCCGAGGAGATCGTTCCGCCGGTCCCTGAACGGCTCACCTCGAACGAGCGGGCCTTCCGCGTCATGGTGCGCAACGAGATGTTCCGCCGCGTGCAGCTCTTCGCCGACGAGCAGGACCGCGCCCTCGGCGAGCTCGACGGCCAGCACGGCTTCGACGCCGACGCGTGGGCCGACGCGATGGACGCCTACTTCGACGAGCACGAGGACATCGACGACGGTCCCGCCGCCCGGGGGCCGCAGCTGCTCGTCATCACGCCGGAGCCCACGCGGTGGAAGGTCCGCCAGATCTTCAAGGATCCGGCGGGCCACCTCGACTGGGGCATCGACGCGGTGGTCGACCTCGCCGCCTCGGACGAGGCCGGAGCGGCGGTCGTCACCGTGGTCGGCGTCGGGCGGCTCGACTAGCGCGGCTCAGTCCCCGTCGACGGGGCCGGCGGCCGCATCCCGTGCGTCCGGTTCGTCCCAGCCGACGTCGAGCGACGAGGCGTGGGCGCCGGGGCCGAACACCTGCCCGGTGCCGGGCGCCTGGGCGAACCATCCGAACGATCCCTGCGCGGGTCCTGCGACGAAGCCGAAGTCCACGCCCTCGTCGCCTCCCGGACCGGCGTCCGGCGCCGTCCCGGGCGGGACGCCCGATCCGTCGCCGCCGAGCAGGCTGCGGGTCAGCGCGGCGCCGTCGGCCATGAGCTCCTCGACCGCCCCGGCCAGGTGCCGGCCCTCGACCTGCGTCCCGGCGAGCGCCGCGGCGAGCACCGCCCGCCGCACGAGCTCCTTGGCGAACGACGCCGTGGTGCCCTCCGTCCGCCCGGCCGCCGCGTCGAGGACCGCGTCGTCGAGGTCCAGGCCGTCGGCGTAGAGCGCCAGCAGGGCACGGCGCTGCTCCCTCTCCGGCCGCGGGATCTCCACGGCCAGGTCGACCCGGCCGGGTCGCTGCGCGAGCGCCCGCTCCAGCAGGTCGACCCGGTTCGTGGTCAGCACGAATGCGACGTCCGCGTCCGGATCGAGCCCGTCCATGGCCTCGAGGACCTCGAAGAGCAGCGGCTGCGCACCGGGAAGGTGTCCGCGGTCCCCTGCGACGAGGTCGCAGTCCTCCAGCACGACGACGGCGGGCTGCAGCGCACGGGCGAGCCGGGCCGCCTCCGAGACGAGGGCGAGTGAACCGCCCGAGAGCAGCACCGCCGTCGTCCCCCGGGCCCGCCCCAGGAGGTAGCGGACGGTGTGCGTCTTGCCGGTTCCCGGCGGCCCGTAGAGCAGGACCCCGCGCTTGAGGTGCTGCCCGGCCGCGAGCAGGGCCCCACGGTGCGCTCCGAGGTCGACGACGTGGCGTTCGATCCTCTCCAGCACGCCCGCGGGCAGGACGACGTCGGACGCCTCCAGCTCCGGCCGGCGGTGGAAGGTCACGCCGCCCGTCGTCGCCTCGAACTCGTTCGCCGTGAAGGAGACGACGTGGCCCTGGTAGATGCTGTGGCGGCGCAAGTGGCCGCGGACCTCCCCGATGAAGCCGTCGACGGCCCCCGCGTCGGGGCCGATGACCTCGAGGGACGTCGCGCCGCGCCCGAACTGCGGATTGGCCGCCCGGAGCAGGACGGCCAGGGGAACGGCGCCGCGGTGGAACAAGTGCACGCCGAAGGAGACCACGCGCTCCTGCTCGTCGGGCCCGATGGCGACCGAACGGTACTCGGGCTCCGCCAGGGGCAGCTGGAACCCACGGCGTTGCACGAGCATGTCCTGCAGGGCCAGGTGGTGCCGCTCCGGACCGCCGACGCCGATCAGCCGGCCTCCACCGCCGCAGAGGACGCCCAGGGCGCGGGCCACGTCGGCGAGGCGGTGCGCGGGATGCTCCTCGGTGACCACCGGCAGGGCGGAGGCGTCTGCGCCGAGGTGCTTGTCGAGGGCGTCGCCCAGCTGCGGGCCGGTGTGCTCCGCCTGACGGGCCGCGTGGGCGGCGTCGGACAGCTCGGCGAAGTGGCGCAGGAAGTCGTCCAATGGGGTCCCCATGGCTGGACTCTAGCAGCCACCCGGCGGTGGGGCCGGGCCCGGGCCGGCCCGGGTTCAGCGCGGGAGCGGAACGGGGAGCCCGGCGAGCGCGGCGGGGCCGAGCAGCAGCGCCGCCGCCGAGGCGCCCGTCCCCGCGAGTGCGTAGGCGGCGACCGGGACGGCGAGCATCCACTCGCGCCGGGATCCCGTGCTGCCCAGCAACGGCACGGCCAGGTTGCCGTTGGGCCGCCAGAGGCGGCCCAGCAGCGGCACGCGGGACACGGCCCGCGGTCGGCGCAGGCGCAGCGGCCAGAGGATGTTGCAGCCGCCGGTCGTCAGGAGGTCGCCCGCCACGTGCGCCGCGGCGCCGAGCACGACGGCGGCGACGAACCACCGCTGGTCCTCCGGTCCCGCGAGCCCCACGAAGGCCCCGGCGGCGACCCCGAGCACCCACGGTGTGCGCCGCATCGTATCGGGGATGAAGCGCAGGGCCTTCGCCGCGAGGGAGACGAGCAGCACGGCGGCGAGCCCGGCCCCCGGGTAGACGGTCCCGAGGTCCACGCCCCCGACCCGCCCGGCCTCCCAGGCCCAGAGGCCCGTGAGCCAGGCCAGGACGGCGAGCACCACGAGTCCGACCGCCGAGTGGGTGCCCTGCCGGTGTCCTCCGGCGACGCGGCCGAGGCGCGCGCACAGCCAGCGGGACACGGGAGGAAGGGCCTGGGCGATCGAGGCGTGGCGGTGGTCGGCGTCGGGCAGCAGGGCCGCCCCCGCGCAGACGAGCAGCCCGGCGAGGAAGCCGGCGGGCTCCGCGGCGATGAGTCCCAGCCCCACCGTGATCGTCTCCGGCAGCCGGGCCCCCGTGACGGCCTGCCACGGGGCGTCGAGCCACGCGGCGGAGCCCAGGGGGATCTCGACCCGGCTCGCGACGGCGGTCCACGCGGCCGCCCCGCAGACGGCGTGGTTGCCTCCCATCATGGCGGCGCTCCTCCCCCGTGGCACGGTGTCCGGCGCCGGGGATCCGGCGGCCTTCCACCCTATACGCTGGGTTTCATGAGCCAGCGCACCACGCCCCACCGGATCGCCGCAGTCCACGAGTTCCGCGGGATGCGGACCACCGAGCACTACTTCGAGGTCCCGCTGGACCACGACGATCCGGACGGTGGGCAGCTGACGCTCTTCGCCCGCGAGGTCTCCTCGACGGAACACGCGGATCCCGGGCGGCTGCCGTGGCTGCTCTTCCTCCAGGGTGGTCCGGGCGGCAAGGGGCCCCGGGTCTCGACGCTCGGCGGCTGGCTCGAGGAGGCCTGCAAGGAGTTCAGGGTCCTGCTGCTGGACCAGCGCGGCACGGGACTCAGCTCCCCCGCAACGCGGCAGACGCTGCCCCTGCGCGGGGATCCCGCCGCGCAGGCGGCCTACCTGGCGCGCTTCCGGGCCGACGCGATCGTGCGCGACGCCGAGCTGCTGCGCGGCCTGCTCGCCGACGGGCCGTGGACGACGTTCGGGCAGAGCTATGGCGGCTTCTGCACCCTCAGCTACCTGTCCCTGGCGCCGGGGGGCCTCGCCGGCTGCCTCGTCGCGGGCGGGCTGCCGCCCCTGGCCGGCGGCCCGGACCTCGTCTACCGGGCCACCTACGCGCGCATGTCCGCCCGCAACGCCGAGTACTTCGCGGCCTATCCGGAGGACCGGGCGATGCTGGACCGGATCCTCGCGCACGTCGACCGGGTCGAGGAGCAGCTGCCGGACGGGCGCCCGGTGCGGAGGCACACCGTGCAGATGCTGGGGCAGTTCCTCGGCGGCAACACGCGCGTCGACCAGCTCCACCACGTGCTCGAGGGAGCCCTCGTGCGCACGCGCGGCGGGGAATCGCTCTCCGACGCGTTCCTCGAGGCGCTGCAGGGGCAGGCCTCGCGCTACTCCAACCCCCTCTACGCGCTGATGCACGAGTCGATCTACGGCCAGGGCGGGCCGACGGCGTGGTCTGCCGCCCGAGTGCTGGAGGAGTTCCCCGACTTCGCGCCGGACGCAGCGAGCCCGCTCTTGACCGGCGAGATGGTCTACCCCTGGTACTTCGAGGAGGATCCGGCGTTGCGCCCGCTCGAGCAGGTCGCCGCCCTCCTGGCCGGCCACGGGGACTGGCCGGCGCTCTACGACCCCGAGCGCCTCGCCCGGAACACGGTGCCCGTCGCGGCCGTGGTCTACGCGGACGACGTCTACGTCGACCGTGAGCTGAGCCTGGAGACGGCGGCGGCCGTGCGCGGCCTGCGCGTCTGGGAGACGGACGAGTTCCACCACGACGGGATCGCGGACGACGGCGCGGCGGTGTTCTCCCGCCTGCTCGGCATGATCAGGCCGCAGGAACCCGCCGGGGACGCCCCGTCCTGAGGGACGCCGCGCACCAGAGCGCGACGCCGGCCGCGACGGCGAGGGCGGCGAGGTTCAGTCCCGTGAACCCCACCCAGGCGAGGACGACGCCGGATCCGGCGGCTCCCAGCGCGCCCGCCGCGCCCATGAGCGTGTCCGAGAGCCCCTGGACCAGGACCCGGCGTCGTCCGTCCACGCTTTCGGCGAGGAACGCGGACGCGGCGACGACCGCCATCGACCACCCCAGCCCCAGGAGCACGAGCCCCGCGGCGACCGCCAGGTGGCTCTCCCGTCCGAGCCCGGCCGTCACGAGCGCCGCGGCCAGCACGCACTGGGCCGCGAGCATCGTCCGACGGCGCCCGAGCCGGTCCGCCATCCACCCCATGACCGGGGACAAGGCATACATGCCCGCGATGTGCAGCGAAATCGTGAAGCCGATCAGGACCAGCGTGTCCGGGGAGGCAGCGTGGCCGGCATGCCCGGCGGGTTCCGCGAGTTCCCTGAGGTGCACGGGCGTCATCGCCATGACGGACACCATGACGAGGTGGGCGCCGACGACCGTGGCGATGCCGAGCCGCGCCGCGGGCGAGTCCCGGACGGCGCGGACCCCGTCGCGCAGCGAGGGCCGGCCCGGTGCCGCCGCGGGGAAGGCGGGAACGCCCTCCGGGCCCCCTGCCGCGGATCCCCCGCGACCGGCGTCGGCCGGGATCTCCGCTCCGAACGCGAGCGGGTCGGGGCGGAGGCCGATCTGGAGGACGACGGCGGCGGCCAGCAGCCCTGCGAGCGAGAACAGGAAGGGCCCGCTGAGCGGAGGCAGTCCGAGCGAGGCGCCCCACGCGCTGCCCGGTCCGATGAGGTTGGGCCCGGCGACCGCCCCGACGGTGATCGACCAGACGACGAGGCCCACGTCGCGGCCCCGCGTCGCGTCGTCGGCGAGGTCGGTCGCCGCGAACCTCGCCTGGAGGTTCGCCGCGGCACCGACGCCGAGCAGGAGGGAGCCCGCCAGCAGGGCGGCGAAGCTGCCGAGGAGCGGAGCGGCCGCCATGGCCACGGCGCCGGCCGCGGCGAGCAGCAGGCCGGCCGACAGCGCCGTCCTGCGTCCGCGGCGCGCGGCGAGGCCGGCGAGCGGCAGGGCGGCGAGCGCGCCGGCCACGGAGATGGCCGTCGTGCTGGCCCCCGCGAAGGCGTTGCTGCCGGTCAGCTCGACCGCCATGAGGGATCCGATCGCGAGCCCCGCGCCGTTGCCGATCCCGCTGAAGAGCTGCGCCGCGGCGAGCGTGGCGACCACCCGCCGCTGCACGGCCTGACGCCGGGCGCCGGGCGCCGTCGTTGCGTGTTCTGCCACCCGCCCAGCGTAGCAATGGCCCCCGCGGAGGCGGGGGCCATGGCCGGTGGGAGGGCGCGGCGCGCGCCGGGCGCCTACTCGGCGTCGCTGCGGACGCTCTCGATGTCCTTCTGCAGCCGGGCGTCCATCGCGGCGCGGCGGCCCGCCGGGCTCACGAGCGAGGCCACGGTCGCGACGACGATCGTCCCGAGGATCACGCCGAGGGACAGCGGGGTGCCGATGACGGGGACCCACTCGATGTGCTGGCCGCCGTTGATGAACGGGAGCTCGTTCTCGTGCATCGCGTGGAAGATGAGCTTGACGCCGATGAAGGCCAGGATGACCGAGAGTCCGTGCTTGAGGTACACGAGGCGGTCCATGAGTCCGCCGAGCAGGAAGTAGAGCTGGCGCAGGCCCATGAGCGCGAAGATGTTCGCGGTGAAGACGATGAAGGCGCTCTGGGTCAGGCCGAAGATGGCCGGGATGGAGTCGACCGCGAAGAGCAGGTCGGTCATGCCGATCGTGATGAAGACGAGGACCATGGGCGTGAACACGCGGCGGCCGTCGACGGTCGTGCGCAGCTTGTTGCCGTCGTAGTGCTCGCTCACCGGGAGCTTCCTGGTCAGGCGCGCGATCAGGCCGGACTCCGAGCCCTCCTCCTCGTCCTCGCCCGAATCGGTGGCCTGCTTCCAGGCGGTCCACAGCAGGAAGACGCCGAAGAGGTAGAAGACCCAGCTGAAGTGCTCGATCACGGTCGCGCCGACCATGATGAAGATGCCGCGGAGGATCAGCGCGATGATGATGCCGAACATCAGCACCTCCTGCTGGTACTTCCGGGGCACGGAGAAGCGGGCCATGATGATGATGAAGACGAACAGGTTGTCGACGCTGAGGCTGTATTCGGTGACCCAGCCGGCCACGAATTCCTGGCCGTAGTCCGGGCCGGCCTGCCAGAACAGCAGGCCCGCGAAGCACAAGGCGAGGGTGACGTAGAAGCCGACCCACAGGCCGGCCTCCTTCATGGAGGGCTCGTGGGGGCGCTTGACGACGTAGAGCAGGTCGAAAAGCAGGATGAGGCCCAGGACGGCGAACGAGATCGCCTGGAACTGGACGGAAAGCTGGTCTGACACGGACGGCCTTTCGACGGCGCGCTGGCGCCGGTAGAGGGTACGGATGTGGGCCGCAAGTCTCTCCGCCGCCCGGTCCACCGGGTCCGGCCACTGTGCCCGGCGGGTCGTCGTCGACCCGCGTGCTGACGTCCACAGTGTTCGGGATACTCCCCTACGCTCGGATCAGTGTAGCCGAAGCGGGCCCGCCGGCACGCCGGCGGGCGTCACACGACGCGGCTAGGCGTGGCCGGCCTTCTGCATCTGCCGCAGCTCCTTCTTGAGTTCCCCGACCTCGTCGCGCAGCCGGGCCGCGAGCTCGAACTGGAGCTCGGCGGCCGCCCCGTGCATCTGCTCCGTGAGCTGGGTGATGAGGTCCACGAGGTCCTCGGCCGGGACGGCCGCGAGCCCGTCGCGGCGCACCACGGACTCGGCCTTGGCGGTCTGGCTCCCGCTCGTGCGCCGGGCGCCCTTGGCCAGCCGCTGGTTGTTCAGGAGCTCCTGCGTGTCCGCGTCCTCGCGGGCCAGCTGGTCCGTGATGTCGGCGATCTTCTTGCGCAGCGGCTGCGGGTCGATCCCGCGCTCGGCGTTGTAGGCCTGCTGGATGGCCCGGCGCCGGTTCGTCTCGTCGATCGCGGTGGCCATCGAGTCGGTGATCCGGTCCGCGTACATGTGCACCTGCCCGGAGACGTTGCGGGCCGCGCGCCCGATGGTCTGGATGAGCGAGGTCCCGGAGCGCAGGAAGCCCTCCTTGTCCGCGTCGAGGATCGCCACGAGCGAGACCTCCGGCAGGTCCAGCCCCTCGCGCAGGAGGTTGATGCCGACGAGGACGTCGAACGTCCCGAGGCGCAGCTCGCGCAGGAGCTCGACGCGGCGCAGGGTGTCGACGTCGGAGTGCAGGTACTCGACCTTGACGCCGTGCTCGGTGAGGTAGCCCGTCAGGTCCTCCGCCATGCGCTTGGTCAGCGTCGTGACGAGGACGCGCTCGTCGCGCTCCACGCGTACCCGGATCTCGTCGAGCAGGTCGTCGATCTGTCCCTTCGTCGGCTTGACCACGATCTCCGGGTCGACCAGGCCGGTGGGGCGGATGATCTGCTGCACGACGCCGTCGGATTTGCCGAGCTCGTACTTGCCCGGCGTCGCGGAAAGGTAGACGGTCTGGCCGATGCGCTCGAGGAACTCGTCCCACTTGAGCGGCCGGTTGTCCATGGCCGAGGGGAGCCGGAAGCCGTGCTCGACGAGCGTGCGCTTGCGCGACATGTCGCCCTCGTACATCGCGCCGATCTGCGGGATCGTGACGTGGGACTCGTCGACGACGAGCATGAAGTCGTCCGGGAAGTAGTCCAGGAGGCAGTGCGGCGCCGTGCCGGCGCCGCGGCCGTCGATGTGGCGCGAGTAGTTCTCGATGCCGTTGCAGAAGCCCATCTGCTGCATCATCTCGAGGTCGTAGGTGGTGCGCATGCGCAGCCGCTGGGCCTCGACGAGCTTGTTCTGCCCCTCGAGCTCGTTCAACCGCCCGCGCAGCTCGTCCTCGATGTCGGTGATGGCCCGGTTCATCCGCTCCGGCCCGGCGACGTAGTGGCTCGCGGGGAAGACGTACATCTCCTCCTCCTCGCGGATCACGTCCCCGGTCAGGGGGTGCAGCGTGTGGATCTGCTCGATCTCGTCCCCGAAGAACTCGATCCGCAGCGCCTGCTCCTCATACATCGGGATGATCTCCACCGTGTCCCCGCGCACGCGGAACGTCCCGCGGTGGAAGTCGGTGTCGTTGCGGGCGTACTGCATCGAGACGAACTTCCGCAGCAGCTCGTCCCGGTTCAGCTCCATCCCCTTGCGCAGCGTCACCATGCCGGCGACGTATTCCTCCGGCGTGCCGAGCCCGTAGATGCAGGACACGGTCGCGACCACGACGACGTCGCGGCGCGTCAGCAGCGCGTTGGTGGCCGAGTGCCGCAGCCGTTCGACCTCCTCGTTGATGGAGGAGTCCTTCTCGATGAAGGTGTCCGTCTGCGGGACGTAGGCCTCCGGCTGGTAGTAGTCGTAGTAGGAGACGAAGTACTCGACCGCGTTGTTGGGCAGCAGCTCGCGGAACTCGTTCGCCAGCTGCGCGGCCAGGGTCTTGTTCTGCACCATGACGAGCGTCGGCCGCTGGACCTGTTCGATCAGCCAGGCCGTCGTGGCCGACTTGCCCGTTCCGGTCGCACCCAGCAGCACGACGTCCTTCTCGCCGCCGTTGATCCGCTCGGCCAGCTCGCGGATCGCCTGCGGCTGGTCGCCGGCGGGCTGGTAGTCGCTGATGACCTCGAAGGGGGCGACGACGCGGTTGATCTGCTGGGCCAGGCTCATGGATCTAGGCTACGCCCCCGCCGCTTCGAACGCATCTTCGATCATGGCACGGGTCGCCCACCGGGCCCCGTGCGGACCGTCCGGGCGGACGACGGCGGGGCGCCGCCGTCGTGCCCCTGCCGCCCCGGGCGCAACCCGACCTAGACTGGCGTCAACCGGCCGCTGCGCCGGACGAGGGAGGCGGCGCCATGAAGTTCCTTGAAACGAGCGGACGGGGCGGCCCGTACCGGCTCGGGTTCGTCGCGACGCTGGGCGTCCTGACCGCGCTGGCCCTCGGCGCCGCCGTGATCACGCTGAAGTTCGCCCTGACGCTGATCTTCGTCGCGTTCTTCGTCTCGCTCGGCCTCGACCCGCTCGTGCGCTGGCTCGAGCGCCGCAAGCTCTCCCGCACCGGGGCGGTGCTGGCCGTGATGCTCGGGTTCGTCCTCATCGTGGCACTGCTGCTGCGCATCGTGGTGCCGATCCTCGTGGAGCAGGGGACCTCGCTCATCGCGCTCCTCCCCCAGGGCTTCGGGGCGATCGCGGGGCAGGCCTGGTTCGTGGAACTCAACGCCGGGCTCGGCGACGCCTTGACGCCGCTGCTCGAATGGCTCGAACGCGCCTCGACGGACCCGGAGGTCTGGCTCGCCATCGGCGGCGGCGCGCTGCAGGTCGGCATCAACGTGGTCAACGCCGGATTCGCGGTCCTGTTCGTGGTGGTGCTGACACTGTACTTCGTCGCCGGCATGGAGTCGATCAAGTCCAGCTTCTACGCCCTCGTCCCGGCCTCGCGGCGCGAGGAGGTCGCCGAGATCTCCGAGACCATCGCGGAATCTGTGGGCAAGTACCTCAGCGGAATGGCCGTGCTGGCGGCCCTGAACGCCGTCTTCACCTTCACCCTCCTGAGCATCGTCGGCGTCCGCTATGCCGCCGTCCTCGCCGTCCTCGCCTTTCCCATCACGCTCATCCCGCTCGTCGGCAGCGTCATCAGCACGACGCTCATCACGATCGTCTCGCTCTTCACCTCGCCGGGGGCCGCGCTCGTCGTGCTCCTCGTGATGCTCGTGTACATGCAGGTCGAGGCCTACGTCCTGACGCCGCGGATCGTCGGCAAGGCCATCAGCATCCCCGGCTCCCTCGTCCTGATCGGCGCCATGGTCGGCGGGACGCTGCTCGGGCTGCTCGGCGCCCTCATCGCGTGCCCGACGACGGCCTCGATCCTGCTGATCCTGAAGAAGGTCGTCATCCCGGCCCAGAACGCGAGGTAGGGCCGTGGCCGAGTGGTGGGACACCGTCGACCTCCTCGCGCTGCTGGCGCTTGTGCTGCACCTGCTGCTGGGCAGCGCCGCCGCCGTCTACGTCTCGGCCAACCGCCGCCCCTCCGCGGCGATCGCCTGGGTCATGGCCATCATCTTCATCCCGTTCCTCGGGACCCTCGCCTACGGCCTCGTCGGCCGCAACACCCTCCCCCGGCACCGTCGCGAGAAGCAGGAAGAGGTCAACGCCCTGGTCCTCGAACGAACCGAGGGCCTGTCACTGGCCAGCCACCGCGACGAATGGCCCGCCTGGCTCGGTTCGGCCGCGGCACTGAGCCTGAACCTGGGCGCCCTGCCCATGGTCGGCGGCAACCGGGCCGTGCTCCTGGACGACTACGAGGCCGTGTTCGCCGCGGTCGCCCGGGACATCGACGGCGCCCGCACGCAGGTCCACGTCGAGTTCTACATCCTGGTCCGCGACGGCTCCACGCAGGTGCTCTTCGACGCCCTCGCCCGGGCCGCCGCGCGCGGCGTGGCCGTACGCGTGCTGTCCGACCACCTCGCGGGCCTGATGTACCCCGGCCGGCGGGACACCGAGGAGTTCCTGCGCGCCGCGGGCATCCAGTGGCATCCCATGCTGCCGTTCAGGCCGCTGAGGGGCGATTGGCAGCGGCCCGACCTGCGCAACCACCGCAAGCTCGTCGTCGTGGACGGGCGGATCGGGTACACGGGCTCGCAGAACGCGATCGACGCCGGGTACCACAAGAAGCCGGCCCGCGACGGAGGCCGTTTGTCGTGGCACGAGCTCATGGTGCGGCTCGAGGGTCCCGTGGTCCGCGAGCTCGACGCCGTGTTCGTCACCGATTGGTACAGCGAGACCGGCACGCTCCTGCCCCTCGACACGAGCCCCGTGGTCCTCTCCGGCGAGGCCGCCGACCTGGACGCGCAGATCCTGCCGAGCGGGCCGTCGTTCCCGCAGGAGAACAACCTCAAGCTCTACGCCCTGCTGATCCACCAGGCACGGCACCGGGTCGGCATCACGAGCCCCTACTTCGTCCCCGAGGAGTCGATCCTGCTGGCCATCCTGACGGCCGCGGCCCGGGGCGTCGAGGTGGAGCTCTTCGTCTCGGAGATCGGCGACCAGGCCCTGGTGCACCACGCCCAGCGTTCGTACTACGAGGCGCTGTTGCGGGCCGGCGTGAGGATCCACCTCTACCGCGCCCCGCAGGTCCTCCACGCCAAGCACTTCACGATCGACGACGACGTGGCCGTGATCGGCTCGAGCAACATGGACATCCGGTCCTTCAGCCTCAACATGGAGGTCTCGGTCATGCTCCACGGGCGGGGACTCGTGGACGATGTCCGGCGGATCCAGGACGGCTATCGCGCGGCGAGCCGGGAGCTCGTGCTCGGGGACTGGCTCCAACGCCCGCTGGGCCAGAAGGTCCGCGACAACCTCGCGCGCCTGACGTCCTCGCTCCAGTAGCCGCTCAGCGGCGCCGGCCGCGCCCCTTGGCGCCGAAGAGCGGCGAGCGGTCGAGGCGGCCCAGGATCGCGAACGCCATCTGCTGCGTGAACAGGATGCTGCCGGCGAGGGCCAGGAGCAGTCCGGCCAGGGACAGCCATCCGGGGACGAGCACGCGCCAGCTCCACGGCGCCGTGCCCGTCGTGAACTCGGCCCGGCCGCCGGCCACGAGCCACAGCAGCAGCGCCACGCCGAGGCACGCACCCATGCCCCAGAAGCAGGCCTTGGCCCACCACAGCAGCCGGCCGAACTCGAAGGGGTGCTGTCCGGCGTCCCGCCCGGCGCTCACGGGGCGGCCGTCCGGGCCGCGGCGAGGGGGGCGATCCGTTCGTCCCACAGGACGTCGACGGCCGTCCGCAGCTCGTCGAGCGTCCCCGCGTTCTCCAGCACGACGTCGGCCGCGGCCGCGCGCTCCTCGTCTCCGGCCTGCGCGGCGATCCGGGCGCGGGCGTCCTCCGGTGCCATGCCGCGGTCCTCCGCCATGCGCCGCAGGCGCTCGTCGAGGGGCGCCTGCACGGTGACGACGAGGTCGAAGCGTCCCGCCTGCCCGGTCTCGACGAGCAGCGGGATGTCCTGCACCACGACGGCGCGGGGCCCGGCCGCCGCCGCGCGCCGTGCGCTCTCGGCCCGGACGAGCGGGTGGACGATCCCGTTGAGCCGTTCGCGGGCCTCGGGCGCGGAGAAGACGAGCGCCCCGAGCGCCGCCCGGTCCAGCGAGCCGTCGCGGCCCAGCACGTCGGGTCCAAAGGCCGCCACGACGGCGTCGAGGCCCGGGGTCCCCGGTTCCACGACCTCCCGGGCGATCCGGTCCGCGTCGACCAGGACGGCGCCGCGTTCCACGAGCCGCCGGGCCACGGCCGATTTTCCGGAGGCGATCCCGCCCGTCAGTCCAATGCTCAGCACGGAGCCAGTCTACGGGCCCGCACTAGACTGGTCCGGTGACGGACGGCGAGGGCAGGGCGACGGAGTACACCACCGTGGACGGCGAGCACCTTCACGAGCTGGAGGTCAAGCGGTCCCGCTTCCTGGCGTACCTGCGCCGCACGGAGGACGAGGAGCAGGCCCGGGCGTTCGTCGCCGAGCTGCGCCGCGCCCACCACGACGCGCGCCACCACTGCAGCGCGTTCGTCCTGGGCCCGGACCGCCGCGTGCAGCGCAGCAACGACGACGGCGAGCCCTCCGGCACGGCGGGCGCCCCGATGCTCGAGGCCCTGCTCAAGCGGGAGACGGCGGAGGACGAGGCCGCGCTGAGCGATGTGACGGCTGTCGTCGTGCGCTATTTCGGCGGGGTCCTGCTCGGGGCCGGCGGCCTCGTGCGCGCGTATTCTGCGGCCGTGTCCTCCGCGTTGGACACCGCCCCGCTGCTGCGCCGGCGGCGGATGCGGCTCTTCGGCATCGACGCGCCCCACGCCGCCGCGGGACGGCTCGAGAACGAGCTGCGCGCCGCCGGCGTCCAGGTCCTCGGCACCGACTACGCTCCGGCGGCGGCGAGGCTGCGGGTGGCCCTGCCGGATGCCGCGGGGGCCGGTGGGGACTTCGACGCGCGGCTCGCCGCCCTCACGGCCGGTACGACCCGGGCCGATGGGCTCGGGACCGCCTGGGTGGACCTCGCGTGAGCGGCGCAGCCCCGTTCGACCCCTCGTTCCTGCGCCGCTGGCCGGACATCGAGGCGCCCGAGCTGCAGGCCCACGACGCCGCCGACCGGCTCCTCCTCGGCGCCGCGGCGGAGCGGGGACTGCCGGGACCCGGAGGGCTCGTCGTCGTCAACGACCACTACGGGGCGCTCACCCTCGGAGCCGCGGCGCTCGGCGCGGCCGGGGTGCGCGTGCACCAGGACGGCCTCTCGGGGGAACGCGCCCTCGAGGAAAATGCGGGCCGTGCCGGGGCGCCCGCCGCGGACTTCGCCGTCCTCGGCCTAGGACCGGAGCTGTTCGCGGGCGCCCGGCTGGTCCTGCTGCAACTACCCCGCTCGCTCGACGCCCTCGACGAGGTCGCGGGGCTCGCCGCGGAGCACGGCGATCAGGACCTGGTGCTCCTCGCGGGCGGGCGCGTGAAGCACATGAACCTGGCGATGAACGACGTCCTCGGCCGCCACTTCGGTTCGGTCTCGGCGGGCCTGGCCCGGCAGAAGGCGCGAGTGCTGACCGCCACGTCCCCGTGCTCCGCCGCGGAGTGCCCTGCGTCGCGCTTTCCCCTCGAGGCGCAGTACGACGCCGGACTGTCGGCTCCCCTGCGGATCCTCGCCCGGGGCGGGACGTTCGGGGGCCCGCGGCTCGACCCCGGGACCCGGTTCCTCCTCCCGCGGCTGGCGGAGGCGCGTCCTGCCGCGACGGCGGTCGACCTCGGGTGCGGCAACGGCACGATCGCGGCCTTCCTGGCGTTGTCGCGGCCCGGGCTGCGGGTCAGGGCGTCGGACCAGTCGGCCTCCGCCGTGTCGTCGACGGCAGCGACGGCCGAGGCCAACGGGGTCGCGGACCGGATCGACGTGGTCCGCGACGACGCCTTGTCCTCCCTCCCCGACGCCTCGCAGGAGCTCGTGGTCCTGAATCCGCCGTTCCACGTCGGCAATGCCGTGCACGCCGGGATCGCCCTCAAGCTCATCGCGGACGCGGGACGGGTCCTCGCCCCGGGCGGCGAACTGTGGTGCGTCTGGAACTCGCATCTGCGCTACCGGCCGCAGCTCGAGCGGCTCGTGGGACCGACGCGCCAGGTCGACCGCAACCCGAAGTTCACGATCACGGTCTCGACGCGTCCGGACCGCCCGTGAACAGCGGCTCGACGCTGCTCGGGACGGGACCCGCGCTCTGGATCGTCCTCGCGGTCCTCGTGGCCGTGGCGGCCGCGGTCTCCCGCGGCGTCCTCGCTCTGAGGGCGCGCGACGTCGTCTCGGCGTGCCTCCGGGCGGTCCTCCAGCTCGCCGTGGTCGCCCTGCTGATCTCCCGGCTCGGGACGTCCACGCCGCTGGCCGCCGCGTTCCTGCTCCTGATGCTCGCCGCGGGCGTGCTGCCGTGGGAGCCGCTCGCGCGCGTTGCCGTCGTCGGCCAGCTGATCGGCGGGAGCATGACGGCGGCCAACCTAGCCGGGCGGAGGATGAATGCCGAGCTCGGCGCGCGGAGGGGGGAAGTGGAGGCCGCGCTGGCCCTGGGCCTGGTTCCGCGGGCGGCCTGGAGGTCGCCGGGAGACTCCCACAGGCCGGCCCGTCCTCGGCTCAGGATGGACGCAGCCGACGGTCCGTGTCCGGCCAGGCCAGGAGGGTCCGCGGCGTCGGTGCCAGGGCCTTGGTGGCGAGCGCATCGGCCACCGCGATCCCGTCCGTCGAGACCTCGAGCACGGCGACGTGTCCGGCGACGTCACCGTCCTCGTCGAGGAGCAGCCACGTCGCGCCGACCTCGACGATGCCGCGCTCCACGAGCAGTTCCTCGGCCGTGGCGAGGTCTGCCGGGACGCCGACGGCATGCCCCAGCAGGCTCCGGGCCTGCACGCGCTCGTAACCCGGATCGAGCGGCTCCAGGTATCCGACCGTTTCCCGGTCGCCGGGCCGCGTCACGGCCATCCATCCGTCCGGCAGCATGCCGTCCTCCTGATCGGGGTCCCATGGGGCAGGGGCCCGAAGGCCGCCTGAGATTAAACGCCGGAGGCGGATCCCTTGCGGGACCCGCCTCCGGTGGGTGTCGCTATGAAGCGGACAGCGGCTAGTTGCCGGTCAGCTTCTCACGCAGGGCGGCCAGGGCCTCGTCGGAAGCCAGGGTGCCCGCGTCGGAGGCCGGGGCCTCCGAGGAGTAGCTCGTGGCGGCCGAGTCGGAGCTCGTGTCGCCGGCGGTGGCGTCGTCCGCGAGGTGCTGGGCGACCTGCTTCTTGTGGGCCTCCCAGCGGGCCTGGGCGTCGGCGTACTGCTGCTCCCAGGCGGCGCGCTGCGTCTCGAAGCCCTCGAGCCACTCGTTGGTCTCCGGGTCGAAGCCCTCCGGGTACTTGTAGTTCCCGGCCTCGTCGTACTCGGCGGCCATGCCGTAGAGCGCCGGGTCGAACTCGGTGCCCTCCGGGTCGACGCCGTCGTTGGCCTGCTTCAGCGACAGGCTGATGCGGCGGCGCTCCAGGTCGATGTCGATGACCTTGACGAAGAGCTCGTCGCCCACGGAGACGACCTGCTCGGCCAGCTCGACGTGGCGCACGGCCAGCTCGGAGATGTGCACGAGGCCCTCGATGCCGTCCTCGACGCGCACGAACGCGCCGAACGGAACGAGCTTGGTGACCTTGCCCGGCACGACCTGGCCCAGGGCGTGGGTGCGGGCGAACGTCTGCCACGGGTCTTCCTGCGTCGCCTTGAGCGAGAGGGAGACACGCTCGCGGTCCAGATCCACCTCGAGGACCTCGACGGTGACTTCCTGGCCCACCTCGACGACCTCGGACGGGTGGTCGATGTGCTTCCAGGACAGCTCGGAGACGTGCACGAGGCCGTCGACGCCGCCAAGGTCCACGAACGCACCGAAGTTGACGATCGAGGAGACGACGCCCGGGCGGACCTGGCCCTTCTCGAGCTTGTTGAGGAACGTGGAGCGGACCTCGGACTGGGTCTGCTCGAGCCACGCACGGCGGGACAGGACCACGTTGTTGCGGTTCTTGTCCAGCTCGATGATCTTCGCCTCGATCTGCTGGCCGATGTACGGGGCCAGGTCGCGGACGCGGCGCATCTCGACGAGCGAGGCCGGGAGGAAGCCGCGGAGGCCGATGTCCAGGATCAGGCCGCCCTTGACCACCTCGATGACGGTGCCGGTGACCACGCCATCCTCTTCCTTGATCTTCTCGATGTCGCCCCAGGCGCGCTCGTACTGCGCGCGCTTCTTGGACAGGATCAGGCGGCCTTCCTTGTCCTCCTTGGTGAGGACGAGGGCCTCGACGTTGTCGCCGACGGCGACGACGTCACCGGGGTCGACGTCGTGCTTGATGGAAAGCTCGCGGGAAGGAATGACACCCTCGGTCTTGTAACCGATGTCGAGCAGGACTTCGTCGCGGTCGACCTTGACGACGGTGCCCTCGACGAGATCGCCATCGTTGAAGTACTTGATGGTGGCGTCGACGGCAGCGAGGAAGTCTTCAGAGGTACCGATGTCGTTGATGGCGACCTGCGGGGTACCGGTCTTCTCGTTGGAGGTGATGGTCATGTAGTAGGGGCTCCGATGTGGATAGTCTTGGGTCAGTCGGTCAGCCGGAAGTCCCGGCAGTTTCCGAAATGGGTCTAGCTGGTCACGGATCCGGCGCACGACGGCGCGCAGGACACGCCCCTCCAGTCTAGTGCCGGCCTTCTACCCGGTCAAAAGCCGCGCGTGTCGCCCCCGCGGGCCGGCAGAGGGCGTGGATCCGCCGTCAGAACCCCGTGATGCAAGAGGGGCGGGCCGCCGTGCGGAAGAGGGCGTCCACCTTGGACAGCGCCCCGGACGAGGCCGCCTCCACCCGCCCCGCGGCCGCGAGCAGCTCGGCCCGGACTCCGCCCAGGTAGAGCGAACCAAGGGCATCGACTCCCAGGACGGCGTCGACGTCGTCGTGCTCCCCGAGCCGCCCGACGCGCGCCCTCCCGCCGGAGACCTCGATCCGGTAGCTTCCGGCCGCGTGCCCCAAGGCGTCGGTGATCCGCACGGCGGCGGCGCCGTCGTCCTCCCAGCCCCGGGCCTCGAGGGCCGCGACGGGATCGAGGACCCGGACCCACAAGTGGTCCTCGGCGCCCTTGACGGCGTGGACGCGGGAGTCGGAGAGCGCCCAGGGCAGGACGTCCTCCTCGGGCGCCGCGTGGTACTGGATCCGCTGGACCAGGTCCAGGGAGCCGAGGTAGCGCCACAGCTCCCGGCGGGCCGCGTCGTCGATCGCGACGAGGTCCACGATCTTGACCGTGTAGGGCTCCTCCCAGCCCGAGAAGGCGTAGGCCACGTATCCGTCGGCCGTTCCCGCGGCGTCGTAGTGCACGGCCGTGCGCAGGGAACGGTCCGCTTCCGGCTTGCCGTCGCTCCAGCGGGCCGTCACGCGCTCGATGTAGGAGCGCTGGCGGTCGACCGATCCGCGGTGCCGGGCATGGAAGCCGGCGAAGACGTCCCGCGCCGTCTCCTCGATCACCGACGGGTCCAGGACCTCGACACGGCCCGCGGGGGGCGATGTGATGCCGAATCGTTCCGTCACGTCGACCTCGACGTGGCGGAGCGTCGTGGCGGCCCCGAACCCGAAGCGGCCGTAGATCGTGGCCTCCGACGCCGTCAGGAGGGCGAGCGGCAGGCCCCGCCGCGCGGCGGATGCGAGGTCATCCGTCATCATGCGGCGCAGGATGCCGCGCCGCCGGTGGGTCGGGCGAACGGTCACGGCGGTGATCTGGTGCGCGTCCAGCAGCCGTCCCGCGCCGACGTTGACCGTGTGCGTCATGGTCGCGTAGCTCGCGACCGGCACGGCCGGGTCCCACGGCCCGGGCCGCTCCCCGTCGTCGTAGACGCCCGTGATCTCGCGCCCGTCGGCGCGGTGCGCCTCGACGAAGGCCTTCAGGTGGTCCTCCTCGGGGCGCGGTTCGTGGAAGCCGAGGCGCACGGCCTCGAACCAGCCGCGCGTGCGGGGATCCGGCGCGCCGTCGACGAGCGCGGAGGCGAAGCGCTCGATCCGGAACGGGAAGGCGGCCTGCTCGGCGGCTACGCCGCCCTGGTGATGGCTCATGAGCGACGAGCCTACCCGAGCAGGAGGCGCACGCACGCAGTCCGGATCAGTGTCCTGCGGCCTGCCAGCTCGTGCCGGTGCCGACATGGACGTCGAGGGGCACGGACAGCTCGGCCGCGTGTCCCATCCGCGAGCGCACGAGCGCCTCGAGCGCCTCGAGCTCCCCCGGGGCGACCTCGAAGACGAGTTCGTCGTGGATCTGGAGCAGCATCCGCGACGCGAGGCCCTCCTCCTTGAGTCCGGCGTCGATGCCCAGCATGGCCCGCTTGATGATGTCCGCGGCCGAGCCCTGGATCGGCGCGTTCAGCGCGACGCGCTCGGCGATGTCCCGCAGCTGGCGGTTGTCGCTCGCGAGGTCCGGCAGGTAGCGCCGGCGCCCCTCGATCGTCTCGGTGTAGCCGTCGATCCGGGCCTGGTCGACGACGGAACGCAAGTAGTCACGGACCGCGCCGAAGCGCGTGAAGTACTGCTTCATGAGGTTGCGGGCCTCGTCCACCGGGATGTTCAGCTGCTTCGAGAGGCCGAACGAGCTCAGGCCGTACGCGAGCCCGTACGACATCGCCTTGACCTTGGAGCGCATCTCGGAGCTCACGTCCTCGGGGGCCACGCCGAAGACCTCCGAGCCGACGAATCGGTGCAGGTCCTCGCCGTCCTTGAAGGCCTGGATGAGCGCCTCGTCGCCGGAGAGGTGGGCCATGATGCGCATCTCGATCTGCGAGTAGTCCGCCGTGAGGAGCGTCTCGAATCCCCCGCCCACCACGAAGACCTCGCGGATGCGGCGTCCCTCCTCCGAGCGCACGGGGATGTTCTGCAGGTTCGGGTTCAGCGAGGACAGGCGCCCCGTGGCCGCGACCGTCTGCGCGTACGTCGTGTGGATCCTGCCGTCGGCGGAGACGGCCTTGCGCAGGCCCTCCACGGTCTGGCGGAGCTTGCTCGCGTCCCGATAGGCCATGAGGGAGGCCAGGAACGGGTGCTGCGTCTTGGCCAGGAGGTCCTGCAGCGATTCCGCGTCCGTCGTGTAGCCGGTCTTGATCTTCTTGGTCTTGGGCAGGCCCAGCTCCTCGAAGAGCACGACCTGCAGCTGCTTGGGCGAACCCAGGTTGACCTCGTGCCCGATCGCCGCGTAGGCCTCCTGGGTTGCCGTGTCGATGGTGCGCGTGAAGTCCTCGAGCAGGCCGTCGAGCCGGTCCCCGTCGATCGCGACGCCCGTGCGCTCCATGTGGGCCAGGACCACGGACAGCGGCAGCTCCAGCTCCCCGAGCAGGTGGTTGGCCCCGCGCTCGAGGACCTGCCCGGCCAGGTAGGTGCTCAGGCGGCGCACGATGAACGCCGCGCGGGCCGCGGGGGCCGAGGCCCCGGCGTCGTCCAGGTCCAGGGCGAGCTGGTCCGAGGACTCCTCCGCGGCCGGCGCGAGCGTGAGACGCAGGTGGTACTGCGCGATGTCGCCCAGCTCGTGGCTGCGCCGGTCCGGCTGGATGAGGTAGGCGGAGATCATGGTGTCGTCCACGACGCCGCCCAGCTCCAGGCCGCGGTCGAGCAGCAGCTTGAAGGCCGCCTTGAAGTCGTGCACGGCCTTCTTGTGGTCGGGCGAGGCGAGGACGACCGCGAGCTCCCGCTCGGCCTCCTCGTCCAGCCCCGCGAGGTCCACGTAGGCGGTGACGCCCTCCGCGGCGAACGCGATGCCGACCGCCTCGGCGGCCCCTCCGGCTGCCGCCGTCGCGAGGTGGACGCCGAGGAGCTGGGCGCCGTGCTGCCCGAACCAGGCGCGGACCGCGTCGGCGTCGCCGAGGAGCTCGGCGGCGGGGACGTCCTCCTCCTCGCCCGCCTCGGGGGCCTCGTCGCCGAAGAGGTCGAACAGGCGCTTGCGCAGCGTGTTGAACTGGAGGGCGTCGAAGAGCTCCTCGACGGCCTCGCGGTTGGGGTGCTCGAGCTCGAGCGCCTCGAGCGTCACGGGCAGCTCCAGGTCCCGCAGCAGGTGGTTGAGCCGGCGGTTGCGCTTGACGTTCTCGAGGTTCTCCCGCAGATTGTCCCCGACCTTGCCCTTGATGGCGTCGATGTTCTCGAGGATGCCTTCGAGCCCGCCGTACTGGTTGATCCACTTCGCCGCGGTCTTGGGGCCGACGCCGGGGACGCCCGGGAGGTTGTCCGCCGTCTCGCCGACGAGCGCGGCGAGGTCCGAGTACCGGTCCGGGCCGACGAAGTACTTCTCCTCCACGGCCGCGGCGTCCATCGGGGGGATGTCCGAGACGCCCTTCTTCGGGTAGAGCACCGTGGTCTTCCCGGTGATGAGCTGGAACGCGTCCCGGTCGCCGGAGACCACGAGCACGTCCCAGCCCTGGCCCTCGCCGGTCGCCGAGAGCGTGGCGATGATGTCGTCGGCCTCGTAGCCGTCGAGGGTGATGGAGGGGATGTTCATGGCCTCCATGACCTTCTGGATCAGCTCGATCTGGCCGTGGAACTCCTCCGGGGTCTTGTTGCGCCCGGCCTTGTACTCCGTGTATTCCTCGGAGCGGAACGTCGGCGTGTCCAGGTCGAACGCGACCGCCACGTGCGTCGGCTCGCGCTGCTCGATCATCTTGATGAGCATCGACACGAAGCCGTACACCGCGTTGGTGTGCTGGCCGGTGTCGGTGGCGAAGTTCTCCGCGGGCAGCGCGTAGAAGGCGCGGAAGGCCATGGAATGGCCGTCGATGACCAGGAGGCGGTTCGTCGGGGCGGGGGTTTTGCTTGCTGGGCTCACGGGTGCAAGCCTAGTTCCCATGGGCGACATTGACACTTCAGGCAACACCGCGGCGGCCACCCCGCCACCGGCCGACCCCTATGCCGGAGAGCTGCGAGAGCACGGCGTCCCGGACGCGGCCCGGGGCGTGTTCGGCGCGCACGGGGTGGGATCCCTCGTGCGCAAGCTCGGGATCGTCTTCACCGAGATGGGGGTGGACCGCGTCTGCGCCACGATGCCCGTCGAGGGCAACCAGCAGGTGGCGGGGATCCTGCACGGAGGGGCCAGCGCCGCGCTCGCCGAGACGCTCGGCTCCGTCGCGGCCGGGGTCTTCGCCGCGGGGCTCGACGGGGATCCGGTGATGCCCGTCGGAGTGGACCTGAACGCCACGCACCACCGTCCCGGGATCTCGGGACTCGTGCACGGCGTCTGCACGCCGATCAAGCTCGGCCGCCGCGCGACCTCGCACGAGATCGTCATCAGCGACGACGCCGGCGAGCGGGTCTGCACCGCCCGCATCACCAACATGCTCGTCCCCCGTCCCACGGGACGATGAGCGGGGACCCGGGAACCGGGAGCGTCGCGGCCGCCGTCCGGCTCTTCCGCGACAGCGCGCCGCGCCGGATCCTCATCCACGGGACCACGGGCAGCGGAAAGTCGACGCTCGCCCTCGAGCTCGGGGCCGTGCTCGGACTTCCCGTGCACCTCGTGGACGAGGAGTTCGGCTGGCTCCCCGACTGGCAGCCCCGGCCGGTGGACGAGCAGCGCCGGATGGTCTTCGCCGCGGCGTCCGCGCCCTGGCGGCAGCCGATCCGGGCGGGCGGGTCGTCGTCTTCCGCTGGCCGCGCGAGACGCGGGCCCGGCTCCGCGCCCTGAGGGAGGACGGATTCGCCGTTCAGCCGCCCAGGAGCGGTCCGGCGACGTCGTAGCGCGTCTCCCGGACGCCGTCGTCGTACTCCTTGACGAGGGTCGGGGCGAGCTTCAACTGACCGCGCATCGCCAGGAGCGGCCGCCCGCCGCCGAGCGCGACGGGCATCGTGAACAGGATGACCTCGTCGAGCAGGGCCGCGTCGGCGAACTGCCCCGCGATGGAGCCCCCGCCCATCATCCAGACGTCCTTCTCCCCCGCGTCCTCCCGAATGTCGCCCACCCACTCGTGGACGTCGCCGCGGATGAAGGTGAGGTCCGCGCCGGGCGTGGCCGGGAGCTCGCGGTGCGTGAAGACCCAGGTCGGGATCCCCGTGTACGGCCACTCGCCCGGGGCGTTGGCCAGCAGCCAGGCGTAGGTCTCCCCGCCCATGACGATGCTTCCGACCTCCGCCATGAACTCCTCGGTGGCCCCTTCGAGGCCGGCCGTGTCGTCGAAGCGGAGGAGCCAGTCCAGGGAGTTCCGCTCATCGGCGATGTAGCCGTCCGCCGAGGCCGCCACGTAGTACCTGATGCGCGTCATGGCTCCATGGTAGGCCGCGGCGCCGCCCGGCGCAGGGGTTCAGCTGCCGCCGAGCGCGGGGATGATCAGGTAGATGCCGAAGAGCACCACGGCGAGGCACAACGCGAAGCACCCGTACGCGCCGGCGCGGGCCGGGACGGCGGTGCGCCCGCCGTCGTCCGCGACGGCCATGAGGCGCACGCCGAAGGAATACAGGCCCACGAGGACCAGGGCCGAGAGCCAGGTCGTTCCCGCGACGATGAGGAACGCGTCCCAGTGGATGGTCACTTGGCTGCCTCCTTCGCGGCGCGCGCGAGGCGCCGACGGTGCTTCTTGCTGGGGATCGCGACGGCGGCGCCCGCCTCGTCGACGTCGCTGATGGCGTTGTGGTGGCCGACGACGTTGCGCCGGGACAGGATCCACATGGCCAGCAGCGCGCCGACGCCGATCGCCGTGACGGCCACGAGCCCGCCGACGCCCCAGTGGGCCATGAGGGCGGCGGCGGCGCCCACGGCCGCCGCGCAGGGCAGCGTGAAGAGCCAGCCGACGGCGATGCGGCCGGCGGTGCCCCAGCGGACCTCCGCACCCTTGCGGCCGAGGCCCGAGCCGATCACGGAGCCGGACGCGACCTGCGTGGTCGAGAGGGCGAAGCCGAGGTGCGAGGACGCCAGGATCGCGGCGGCCGTGCTGGACTCGGCGGCGAAGCCCTGGGCGGGCTTGACCTCGGTCAGCCCCGAGCCCATGGTGCGGATGATGCGCCAACCGCCGGCGTACGTGCCGAGGGCGATCGCGAGGGCGCACGAGGCGACGACCCAGAACACGGGGCCGCTGCCCGCCGCCTGGAAGCCGCCCGCGATGAGGGCCAGCGTGATGACGCCCATCGTCTTCTGCGCGTCGTTGGTGCCGTGGGCGAGTGCGACGAGCGATGAGGAGAAGATCTGGCCGTAGCGGAAGCCGCCGCGCTTCGGGGAGGACACGCCGCTCGGGCGGCGCGTGAGAGCGTAGGCCAGGCGTGTGCAGAGGAAGGCCGAGGTGCCCGCGATGACGGGGGCGAGGACTGCGGGCAGCAGGACCTTGGACATCAGGACGCCGTAGTCGATCGCCCCGAGGCCGGCGCCGACCACGGCCGCGCCGATGAGCCCGCCGAAGAGGGCGTGGGAGGAGCTCGACGGCAGGCCCAGGAGCCACGTCATCACGTTCCACAGCACGGCGCCCATGAGGCCCGCGTAGATCATCTCGGGGGAGATCTGGATGCCGCCCTCACCTTCGCGGATGAGCCCGCCGGAGATGGTCTTCGCGACCTCCGTCGACAGGAACGCCCCGATGAGGTTGAGCACCGCTGCGAGGGCGACGGCGGCCTTCGGCTTGATCGCGCCCGTGGCGATGGGCGTGGCCATCGCGTTGGCCGTGTCGTGGAAGCCGTTGGTGAAGTCGAAGAACAGGGCGAGCGCGATGACGAGGACGACGATGAGCGTCAGGTCCATCTGGAAACGGATCAGAACGGGGGCGGCCCACGCATTGTTCATGAAGAGTTCATGGCATGTACATCTCGGGCCGGGTTACATCCTAGGGACAAGGTCATCGGCATCCAACCGCGTGCGCGATCGGCCGCCGCGACGTACGCTCGGGACATGGCACGATTCGTTGAAGTCCACCCCGAGGACCCGCAGCCGCGCGCGGTCTCCCAGCTCGGGGCGATGCTCCGCGACGGCGGCCTCATCGCCTACCCCACGGACTCCTGCTACGCGCTGGGGGCCCAGTTGGGCAACCGCGAGGCCCTGGACCGCATCCGCTCCATCCGCCAGCTCAACGACAAGCACCACTTCACGCTCGTCTGCCGGGACTTCGCACAGCTGGGACAGTTCGTCCACATCGACAACCGCGTCTTCCGCAGCATCAAGGCGGCGACGCCCGGCAGCTACACGTTCATCCTGCCCGCGACTCCGGAGGTCCCGCGCCGGCTCATGCACCCGAAGAAGAAGACGGTCGGCGTGCGGATGCCGGACCACCGCGTGGTGCGGGCCCTCCTCGACGAGCTCGGCGAGCCCATCCTCTCCAGCACGCTGCTCCTGCCGGGAGACGAGGCGCCCCCGACGGACGGCTGGGAGATCAAGGAACGGCTGGACCACCTCGTGGATGCCGTCGTCGACTCGGGCGAGTGCGGGACGGAGCCGACGACGGTCGTGGACTTCTCGAGCGGCGTCGCCGAGGTCGTCCGCGTCGGCCAGGGGGATCCCTCGCGCTTCGAGGACTGAGTCGTCAGGCCGACCGAGTGACCGTCACGCTCCCGGATGGGCGCGATGGCTGGCGCTTCTTCCCAGGTCCCGGCCCGCACGCCTTCGGGAACGCGGCGTGTCGCGCCGACACGCCGCGTCAAGGCGGCAGGACCTGGGAACTCGTCCAAGCGCCCCCGATGTCACTGGGGATCGCATGGTGCCCGAGGTGGGACTCGAACCCACACGCCTTTCGGCGCCGCATTTTGAGTGCGGTGCGTCTGCCAATTCCGCCACTCGGGCTACTGCCCCACCGCCCGGAGCCGGATTCCGGGCCACTGGGGGCTTTCGGGAAGATCACGGACACGGGGTGCGGTAAACAACTCTACATGCCGATAGGCTTGGGTCAGAATCCCCGACAGCACAAGGCCCGCGGAGCGTTCCCGGGCGCCAAGGAGCATGCCGCATGTCCGAAGAAACGACGCAGCCCACCCCCACCCCTCCCGCATCCCAGGCCCCCGCACCGGCCCGCCGCGTCGTCGTGGCCGAGGACGAGACCCTCATCCGCCTCGACATCGTCGAGATCCTCCAGGGCGAGGGATACGAAGTCGTCGCCGAGGCCGACAACGGCCAGAAGGCCGTCGACCTGGTCCGCGAGCACCGCCCCGACCTGGTCCTGATGGACGTCAAGATGCCCGTCATGGACGGGATCACCGCGGCCGAGGCCATCGTGAAGGAGCGCATCGCCCCCGTGGTCCTGCTCACGGCGTTCAGCCAGAAGGAGCTCGTCGAGCGGGCCCGCGAGGCCGGGGCGATGGCCTATGTCGTCAAGCCCTTTACCCCGAACGACCTGGTCCCGGCCATCGAGATCGCGATGTCCCGGCACGAGGAGATCATCGCGCTCGAGAAGGAGGTCGGCAACCTCCAGGAGCAGTTCGAGACCCGCAAGCTCGTCGAGCGGGCCAAGAGCGTCCTGACGACGAAGATGGGGCTGAGCGAGCCCGAGGCGTTCCGCTGGATCCAGAAGACGTCGATGGACCGGCGCCTGAGCATGCGCGAGGTCGCCGAGACCATCATCGCGCAGGTCAAGTAGCACGCCGCGGGCTCCGCGCCCGCGACACGAGGAAGGCCCCCGGCGTTCGCCGGGGGTCTTCCTCGTGTCGGCCCGGAGGCCGCGCGGCTAGTCCTCGCCGCGCATGCGGGCGATCATGTCGCCAAGCGCCTGCTCCTTGGTCCGCCACGGGCCGATCTTCTCGCGCTCGGGCGTGGCCTGGCCGTTGAGCAGCTGGCCGGCGTCCGCGACGTCGCCGACGCGGTGCACGCGCAGCGAGTTCGTCGATCCCGCCTGCCCGGGAGGCGAGCCGGCCGCGATGCAGACGAGGTCGTTCACCTGGGCCAGGCCGTCGCGCTGGAGCGCGTCGTCGACCTGGGCGGTCATCTTGTCCGTGTGGTCGGCGAAGTCGACGAGCCGCGGCTGGACGCCCCAGATCAGGGTCATGATGTTGTAGGTGTGCTTGAGCGGCGTGAAGCCGAGAACGGGCTGCTGCGGGCGCAGGCGGGACAGGCGCCGGGCCGAGTCGCCGGACTGGGTGAACGCGACGATGAACTTGGCATCGAGCTGGGTCGCGATCTCCACGGCCGCACGGGTGATCGCCCCGCCACGCGTCCTGGGCTTCGTGCCCAGCGGCGGGATCCGGTCCAGGCCGTGGTCCTCCGTCGCCTCGATGATGCGGGCCATCGTCTCGATCGTCTGGATCGGGTAGGCGCCGACGCTCGTCTCGCCGGAGAGCATGACCGCGTCGGCGCCGTCGAGGACGGCGTTGGCGCAGTCGCTCGCCTCGGCGCGCGTCGGGGTGGGGCTCTCGATCATGGATTCGAGCACCTGGGTCGCCACGATGACCGGCTTCGCCCAACGGCGGGCCAGCTCGACGGCGCGCTTCTGGACGAGCGGGACCTCCTCGAGCGGGAGCTCGACCCCGAGGTCCCCGCGGGCCACCATGATGGCGTCGAACGCGTCGATGATCTCCTCGAGCGCGTCCACGGCCTGCGGCTTCTCGACCTTGGCGATGACGGGCAGGCGGAGCCCCTCCTCGTCCATGATCTCGTGGACGCGGTCGATGTCGGCGGCGTTGCGCACGAACGAGAGGGCCACCATGTCGACGCCGGCGCGGATGGCCCAGCGGAGGTCCTCCTCGTCCTTGTCGCTCAGCGCGGGGACGTTCACGGCCACGCCCGGGAGGTTGATGCCCTTGTTGTTGGACACCTCTCCCCCGACGACGACCTCAGTGACGACCTTGACGTCGTCGACCTCCACGGCGCGCAGGACCACGCGGCCGTCGTTGACGAGCAGCCGGTCACCCGGCTGGACATCCTGGGGAAGGCCCTTGAACGTGGTGGAGCAGATGTCCTTGGTACCCGGGATGTCCTCGATGGTGATCGTGAACTCGTCGCCGGCCGCCAGCAGGTGCGGGCCGTCCTGGAACCGGCCCAGCCGGATCTTGGGGCCCTGCAGGTCGGCGAACACGCCGACCGGCCGGCCGAGCTCCTCGGAGGCCTGGCGGACATTGGCCAGGTTCTCCGCATGGGTCGAGTACTCGCCGTGGCTCATGTTGAGCCGGGCGACGTCGACACCCGCCTTCAGTGCCTGAAGGGTCAGCTCGTAGGTGCCGATCGCCGGTCCGAACGTCGCAACAATCTTGGCGCGTCTCATTTTCCTCAGCCTCTCCGCTTTACTTCGTCAGGTGCCGGGGGCGCCATGCGGCGCCCCCGTCAGAGCATGCTGATGGACTGGTCGGTCGGCGCCACGGGAGCGGGGAGCCGGGTGTCGCCCATCAGGTACTTGTCCACCGCCGCGGCGCACGCGCGCCCTTCGGCAATGGCCCACACGATCAGCGACTGTCCGCGGCCGGCGTCGCCGGCGACGAACACGCCGGGCGTGTTGGTCATGTAGTAACCGTCACGGGCGACGTTGCCCCGGTCGTCAAACTCGGTGCCGGCCTGTTCGCCGAGCCCCGCGGGCTCGGGCCCGGTGAAACCGAGGGCCAGGAGGACGAGGTCGGCGGGAATGGTCCGTTCGGTACCGGCCTTCGGGAGCCGCTTGCCGTCCACGAACTCGGTCTCCGCGACCGTGATCCCGGTCACTCGACCGTCCTCGCCAACAAACTCTACCGTAGACGCGAGGTAAGTGCGCTCACCGCCCTCCTCATGGGCGCTCGCGACCTCGAAAAGGGTCGGGAACATCGGCCACGGCTGGTGGCCGGGGCGCTCGGTCGGCGGCTGCTTGCCGATGGCGAGCGTCGTCACCGAGGCCGCCTGATGGCGGTGGGCGGTGCCGATGCAGTCGGCGCCGGTGTCGCCGCCGCCGAGGATGACCACGTGCTTGCCGCGGGCGTCGATCTGCCCGGGCACCTCCTCGCCGGCCACGACGCGATTGGCCTGGACGAGGTACTCCATGGCGAAGTGGACGCCGTCGAGCTCCCGCCCGGCGATCGGCAGGTCGCGGGGCACGCTCGCCCCGGTCGCCACCACGACGGCGTCGTAGCGCCGGCGCAGCTGGTCCCAGGAGATGTCCTTGCCGAGCTCCACGTTGGTCCGGAAGCGCGTCCCCTCGGCCGCCATCTGGGCCAGGCGGCGGTCCAGGACGGACTTCTCCATCTTGAAGTCCGGGATCCCGTAGCGCAGCAGGCCGCCGATCGCGTCGTCCCGTTCGTAGACCGCCACGGTGTGCCCCGCGCGGGTCAGCTGCTGGGCGGCGGCCAGGCCCGCGGGTCCGGAGCCGACGACGGCGATCGTCTGGTCGGTGTGCCGCTGGGGCAGCACCGGGACCACGACCCCGTCGTCGAACGCCTGATCGGCGATCGAGACCTCGACCTGCTTGATCGTCACGGCGGGCTGGTTGATGCCCAGCACGCACGAGGACTCGCACGGCGCCGGGCACAGGCGCCCCGTGAACTCGGGGAAGTTGTTCGTCGCGTGCAGCCGCTCGCTCGCCTGGTCCATGCGGCCCCGCCAGACGAGGTCGTTCCACTCGGGGATGAGGTTCCCGAGCGGACAGCCCTGGTGGCAGAACGGAACGCCGCAGTCCATGCAGCGCCCGGCCTGGGCGTTCAGGGTTCCGGCTTCCTGGCGCTCGTAGACCTCCTTCCAGTCCATGATCCGCACCGGCACGGGCCGGCGGGGCTGGGTCTGGCGTTCGCGTACCTTCAAGAATCCACGCGGATCAGCCACGGGTTGCCTCCAAAATCCGGTTCCAGACGGCCTCGCCGTCGGGATCGAGTCCTTCCGCCTCCGCGGCGGCCCGTGCCTGGAGCACGGCCGCGTAGTCGCGGGGCATGACCTGGGTGATGCGCGCGACGGTGTCCTGGAAGTCGAGCAGGAGCGTCGCGGCGAGCGTCGATCCCGTCTCCTCGGCGTGCTGCGAGAGCAGCCGCCGCACCGTCTCCACGTCCTCGCCCGGCACGGGCTGCAGCGTGAGCTCGCCGGCGTCGAGGGCCTGCTTGTTCACGAGCGCGCGGTCCAGGTCGAGCACGTAGGCGGTGCCGCCGGACATGCCGGCACCGAAGTTGCGCCCGGTGGTGCCGAGCACCAGCACCGTGCCGCCCGTCATGTACTCGCAGCCGTGGTCGCCGATCCCCTCGGCGACGGCGGTCGCGCCGGAGTTGCGGACCATGAACCGCTCCCCCACGATCCCGCGCAGGAACAGCTCGCCGCTCGTGGCGCCGTAGCCGATCACGTTGCCGGCGATGACGTTGCGCTCGGCGACGAAGGTGCTCGCCCGGTCCGGGCGGACCACGACGCGTCCTCCCGAGAGGCCCTTGCCGACGTAGTCGTTGGCGTCGCCGAACAGACGCAGCGTGATGCCGGCCGGCAGGAAGGCGCCGAGCGACTGGCCGGCCTCGCCCGAGAGGGTGACGTCGATCGTGTCGGTCGCGAGGACCTCCGTGCCGAAGCGCCGGGTGACCTCGTGGCCGAGCATGGTGCCCACGGAGCGGTCGGTGTTCACGACGTCGAGGCTGATCCGCACCGGCTGGCGCCGCTCGAGCGCGTCGGCGCTGAGCTCGATGAGCTGGTTGTCGAAGTGCAGGTCCAGCTCGTGGTTCTGGCCCGTCAGGTTCCGCACGGGCGAGGAATCGTCCTCGTAGCCCGACAGGATGGGCTCCAGGTCCAGCCCCTCCGTCTTCCAGTGGTCGACGGCGGCGCGGCGGTCCAGCAGCTCGGAGTGGCCGATGGCCTCCTCGATGCTGCGGAATCCGAGCTCGGCGAGGATCTCCCGGACCTCCTCGGCAAGGAACTCGAAGAAGTTCACCACGAACTCCGGCTTGCCCGTGAACCGCTTGCGCAGCTCCGGGTTCTGCGTCGCGACGCCCACGGGACACGTGTCCAGGTGGCAGACGCGCATCATGATGCAGCCGGAGACGACGAGCGGCGCCGTGGCGAAGCCGTACTCCTCGGCGCCGAGGAGCGCCGCGATGACGACGTCCCGCCCGGTCTTGAGCTGGCCGTCGACCTGGACGACGACGCGGTCGCGCAGCCCGTTCAGGCGCAGCGTCTGCTGGGTCTCGGCGAGGCCGAGCTCCCACGGGGCGCCGGCGTGCTTGAGCGAGTTCAGCGGGGAGGCGCCGGTTCCGCCGTCGTGCCCCGAGACGAGGACGACGTCGGCCTTGGCCTTGGTCACGCCGGCCGCCACGGTGCCGATCCCGACCTCGGAGACGAGCTTGACGTGGACGCGGGCGCGGGGGTTGGAGCGCTTGGCGTCGTAGATCAGCTGGGCGAGGTCCTCGATCGAGTAGATGTCGTGGTGCGGCGGCGGCGAGATGAGGCCGACGCCGGGCGTCGAGTGCCGGGTCCGGGCCACCCACGGGTAGACCTTCTGGCTCATGAGCTGGCCGCCCTCGCCGGGCTTGGCGCCTTGGGCCATCTTGAGCTGGATGTCGTCTGCGTTCGTGAGGTAGAGGCTCGTGACGCCGAAGCGGCCGGAGGCGATCTGCTTGACCGCCGAGCGCCGCTCGGGATCCAGGAGCCGCTCGACGTCCTCGCCGCCCTCGCCCGTGTTCGACTTGCCGCCGAGGCGGTTCATCGCGATCGCGAGCGTCTCGTGGGCCTCCTGGGAGATCGAGCCGTAGCTCATCGCGCCGGTGGAGAAGCGCTTGACGATGGCCGAGACGGGCTCGACCTCGTCCAGCGGGACGGGCGCGCGGAGCCCGGACTTGAAGCCCAGCAGGCCGCGGAGCGTCATGAGGTCCCGCGCCTGGTCGTCGATGCCGCGGGTGTAGGCCTTGAAGATGTCATAGCGGCGCTCGCGCGTGGCGTGCTGCAGCCGGAAGACCGTCTCCGGGTTGAACAGGTGCGGCGGGCCCTCGCGCCGCCACTGGTACTCGCCGCCGATGTCCAGGATGCGGTGTGGTTCGTCGTTGCCGTCGCCGGGGTAGGCGCCGGCATGGCGTTCGGCCGCCTCCTTCGCGACGACGTCGAGGCCGACGCCGCCCATCTGGGACATGGTGCCCGTGAAGTACTGGTCGACGAGCTGCTGGGACAGGCCGAGGGCCTCGAAGGTCTGCGCGCCGCAGTAGGAGGAGACGGTGGAGATGCCCATCTTGGACATGATCTTCAACACGCCCTTGCCGAGCCCCTTGATGAGGTTGTACTGCGCCTGCGGGGCCGTGACCCCGCCGAGCTCGCCGTTGTTCGCCATCTCCTCGACGGTCTCGAGGGCCAGGTACGGGTTGATCGCCGAGGCCCCGTAGCCGACGAGGACCGCCACGTGGTGGACCTCGCGCACGTCGCCGGCCTCGACGACGAGCGAGGTCTTGGTGCGGTTGGCGCTCTTGAGCAGGTGGTGGTGCACGGCGCTCGTGAGCAGAAGCGACGGGATGGGCGCCCACTGGGCGTTCGAGTCGCGGTCGGAGAGGACGACGTACTGGACTCCCCGGTTGATCGCGGCCGAGACCTTCTCGCAGATCTCCTGCAGGCGGGCCTTCAGCTCGGCCTCACCGCCGGCGGGGCGGTAGAGGCCCCGCACCTTCAGGGCGGCCTTGGCGCCGTCCGGCGTGCGGATGTTGGCGATCTTCGCGAGCTCGTCGTTGGTGATCACCGGGAAGTCCAGGGACACGTGGCGCGTCTTGACCTGCCCCGGGTCCAGGAGGTTCCCGTCGGGGCCGATCGAGGTCTTCATGCTCGTCACGAGCTCCTCGCGGATCGCGTCCAGGGGCGGGTTGGTCACTTGGGCGAACGATTGCGTGAAGTAGTCGAAGAGCAGCCGCGGGCGCTTCGAGAGCACCGCGATCGGCGTGTCCGAACCCATGGCTCCGAGCGGCTCGGCGCCCGTGCGGGCCATCGGGTTCAGGAGGATGCGCAGCTCCTCCTCGGTGTAGCCGAACGTCTTCTGGCGCAGCTGCACGGAGGAGGAGTTGTGTACGACGTGCTCGCGCTCGGGCAGGTCGGCGAGGTCGATGAGGTTTTCGCGCACCCACGCTTCCCAGGGCCGGGAGCGGGCGATGTCGGCCTTGATCTCGCTGTCTTCGACGATCCGGCCGGCTTCGGTGTCGACGAGGAACATCTTGCCCGGGGAGACGCGGCCCTTGCGGACGATCTTCTCCGGGGCGATCTCGACGACGCCGACCTCCGAGGCGAGGACGACGAGGCCGTCGTCGGTGACCCAGTAGCGGGCCGGGCGCAGGCCGTTGCGGTCCAGGACCGCGCCGACGAGCCGGCCGTCGGTGAAGGACACGGCCGCCGGCCCGTCCCACGGCTCCATGAGCATGGAGTGGTACTGGTAGAACGCCCGCCGCGCGGGGTCCATGGAGTCCTGGTTCTCCCAGGCCTCCGGGATCATCATCATGACCGCGTGCGTGATGGGCCGGCCCGAGAGCATGAGCAGCTCGGCGACCTCGTCGAAGGAGGCGGAATCGGAGGCCCCGGGCGTGCAGATCGGGAAGAGCTCCTCGGGCACCTCGCCCAGGATGTCCCCCGCGAGCTGGGACTGCCGGGCGCGCATCCAGTTGCGGTTGCCCTTGACCGTGTTGATCTCGCCGTTGTGGGCGATGGTCCGGAAGGGCTGCGCGAGCGGCCAGGACGGGAACGTGTTCGTGGAGAAGCGGGAGTGCACGATCCCGAGGCGGGTCTTGAAGCGGGCATCGGACAGGTCGGGGTAGAACGGCTCCAGCTGGGCCGTGGTCAGCATCCCCTTGTAGACGATGGTGCGCGAGGACAGCGACGGGAAGTAGACGCCGTGCTTGTTCTGGGCGCGCTTGCGCAGGCGGAAGGCACGGGCGTCGAGGTCGGTGGCCGCGGAGTCGGCCGGGGCGACGAAGAGCTGGACGAAGCGGGGCATGCAGGCCCGGGCCATGGCTCCGACGATGGAGGCCTCGACGGGGACCTCGCGCCAGCCGAGGACCGTCAGGCCCTCCTGGCCGGCCAGGTCCTCGATGCCTTCGCGGGCGGACGCCTCGATCGAGGGCTCGTCGGGCAGGAAGGCCGTGCCGACGGCGTACGCGCCGGCCTCGGGCAGGGTGAAGTCGACGACGGCGCGGAAGAACTCGTCGGGGATCTGGGTGAGCAGTCCGGCCCCATCGCCGGTGCCCTCGTCCGCACCGACGGCGCCGCGGTGCTCCAGGTTGCGCAGGGCGGTCAGCGCGGCGTCGACGATGTCGTGGCCGGGTTCCTTGCGCAGGGTCGCGATGACGGCGAGGCCGCACGCGTCCTTCTCGTTCTCGGGGTGGTAGAGGCCCGAGGCCTCCGGGATGTTCGCAAACCGGGTGAATGGCGAGACCGGGGCCCCGCCTAGAGTGCGCGAGGCGCTGTACTGGTTCCCTGTGTTGTGGTTCATGGTGTCCTTTCTCCGTGGGAAGCAGGTCGACCGCTGGTGCGGTGCACAGTGTTCGGAGGGGACTGCATTGGCCCCGGGGGCCGACGGCGGCCGTGGTGGCCGGCCGGACCCTGATGAGTCGGGAGGGGGGCGATGTCGGGCATCGCGCCGCCGTCCCGGCCGCGGTGGGCCGCCAGATGGTGGGGCGGTGTTCCACGAAACGGAAACCCACGTCGTTGTGGTGGCCGGCGCCCAGGCAGGTTGCCGCGGTACCGGCTTCTCCGGCGGAGGGGCGCCCCGAGGTGCTCGGGCGACCGCTCTACCGAAGTAGGGAGAGATTAGCATCCGCGGAGCGGCGCTCCCCAGACCGCGCCGGATTTTTACGGGCGTCCGCGGCCCTGCCGGGCACCGGGATCTCAGGCCACGGCGCGGCCGCTGAGCTCGGCGGTCAGGCGTGCGACGGCGTCGACTCCCCCGTCACGGAGGGCGGCCACGAGCGCGGTCCCGACGATGACCCCGTCGGCGTATGCGCCGATCTCGCGCACGTGCGCGGCGGCGGAGACGCCGAGCCCGACGCACGCCCGCTCGGCACCGGCGGCATGTGCGGCCTCGACGACGGCCTCGGCGGCGCTCGAGACGCTGTCCCGCGCGCCGGTCACGCCCATGATGGAGACGCAGTAGACAAACCCGCGGCTCGCCTCGACGGTGGCCTTCATGCGCTCCGGCGTGGAACTGGGCGCCACGAGGAACACGCGGTCCAGTCCGTAGCGGTCCGAGGCCTCGAACCATTCGGCGGCCTCATCGGGAATCAGGTCGGGCGTGATGAGCCCGGCGCCCCCGGCCTCGGCGAGGCGGCGGGAGAACTCGTCCACGCCGAGCCGGAGGACGGGGTTCCAGTAGGTCATCACGAGCACGGCCGCGTCGCAGCGGGAGGTGATGCCCCGGACGATCTCGAAGACCTGGGCGACGCGGAAGCCGTCCGCGAGGGCCTGGACGGTGGCCGCCTGGATGACGTGCCCGTCCATGACGGGATCGGAATAGGGGATCCCGATCTCAATCACGTCGGCACCGTTCTCGGCCATCGCGACGGCGGCGTCGATCGTGGTCTGCACGTCCGGGAAACCGGCCGGGAGGTAGCAGATCAGCGCCGGTCGGCCAGCGGCCCTGGCCCGTTCGATCGCGGCCGCGGACTTGCTGGCGTGCGTGGCCGGCGCGGGGAGGATGGAGTCCGTCATGGCTAGGCCTGCCCTTCGGCGTTCTCGATGAGGTTGAACCATTCGGCCGCCGTGCCGACGTCCTTGTCCCCGCGCCCCGAGAGGTTCACGAGGACGACGACGTCGCCCGGGTCCGCCGCGGACCCGGCCGCCCGGCGGCCCACCTTCAGCGCTCCGGCCAGGGCGTGGGCGGACTCGATCGCGGGGATGATCCCCTCGGTGCGGCACAGCAGGCTGAAGGCCTCCATGGCCTCCGTGTCGGTGATGGGCTCGTACTTCACCCGGCCGATGTCGTGGAGGTAGGAGTGCTCGGGCCCGACGCCGGGGTAGTCGAGCCCGGCCGAGATCGAATGGGATTCGATGGTCTGGCCGTCCTCGTCCTGCATGAGGTAGCTCCGCGCCCCGTGCAGCACGCCGGGCCGGCCGAGCGTGATGGTCGCCGCGTGGCGGCCCGTGTCGACGCCGTCGCCTCCGGCCTCGAAGCCGTACAGCTCGACGGAGGGGTCGTCGAGGAACCCGTGGAAGATGCCGATCGCGTTCGAGCCTCCGCCGATGCAGGCGCAGACGGCGTCCGGGAGCCGGCCCGTCTGGGCCAGGACCTGCTCGCGGGCCTCGTCCCCGATGACCTCGTGGAAGTACCGCACGAGCGCCGGGAACGGGTGCGCACCCGCGGCCGTGCCCAGGAGGTAGTGCGTCGTGTCGACGTTGGTGACCCAGTCCCGCAGCGCCTCGTTGATGGCGTCCTTGAGGGTCTGGGACCCCGCGGTCACGGGGACCACCGAGGCCCCGAGGAGCTGCATGCGGGCGACGTTCAGGGCCTGTCGGCGCGTGTCCTCCGCGCCCATGTACACCACGCACTCGAGGCCCAGGAGGGCGGCGGCCGTGGCGCTGGCCACGCCGTGCTGGCCGGCGCCCGTCTCGGCGATGATGCGGGTCTTGCCCATGCGCTTGGCCAGGAGGGCCTGGCCGAGGACGTTGTTGATCTTGTGGCTGCCGGTGTGGTTCAGGTCCTCCCGCTTGAGGAAGACGCGCACTCCGCCCGCATGCGCGGAGAAGCGCTTGGCCTCGGTCAGCAGCGACGGGCGCCCGGAGTAGTTCTTGTTGAGCTCGCGCACCTGCTCGATGAACTCCGGATCGGCCTTGGCCTTCTCGAAGGTGTCCTGGAGCTCGTCGAGCGCGGCGATGAGCGACTCGGGCATCCACCGGCCGCCGTAGTCGCCGAAGTACGGGCCGGGCGCGTGGCGCAGCCCGGGCCCGGCGAGGAACGCCTCCGCGTCCGGTGCGGGGCCGTCTCCCGCGGGCTGTTCTGCGCTGTGGCTCATGGTGGCCGTCCTTCGTCTCGGTGGTGCTGGGGCTGCGGGCTCCGGTCCGCTCAGGACCGGTTCCGCTCAGGCTGTTCGGGCGGGGCGCGCCGCGGTCCCGGCTGCGATGAACGCCGCGACGGCTTCGCGCGGCTCCCGGTCCTTGACCAGGGCCTCGCCGACCAGGACGGCGTCGGCCCCCTGGGCGGCATAGCCGGCGACGTCGGCGGCGTCGCGGACGCCGGACTCGGCGACGATCACGGCCTCGGACGGGATCGAGGCGGCGAGCCGGGCGAAGGTGGAGCGGTCGACGTCGAGGGTCTTGAGGTTGCGCACGTTGACGCCGATGATCCTGGCGCCGGCGGCGACGGCCCGCTGGACCTCCTCCTCGGTGTGGGTCTCGACGAGGGCCTCCATCCCGAGCGTCCGGGCGAGGTCCAGGAGGCGGGCCAGCCCGGCGTCGTCGAGGGCGGCGACGATGAGCAGGACGAGGTCGGCCCCGTGGGCGCGCGCTTCCCAGACCTGGTACTCGTCGACGATGAAGTCCTTGCGCAGCAGCGGCGTGACGACGGCGGCCCGCACGGCATCGAAGTCGGCGAGTGATCCGCCGAAGCGCCGTTCCTCGGTGAGGACGGAGATGACGGAGGCGCCGCCCGCCGCATAGTCGGCCGCGAGCACGGCGGGTTCGGGGATGTCGGCGAGCGCGCCCTTGGACGGGCTCTTGCGCTTGACCTCGGCGACGACCCTCAGCCTGTTGTCCCGTTCGGCGGGCGATCCGCCGCCGAGGGCCGCGTAGGCATCGTGGGCCGCGGGTGCGTCGAGGGCGCGCTGCTTCAGCTCCTCGAGCGCGATCTCCGCACGGCGGCGCTCGAGATCTTCACGGACACCCTCGATGATCTGATCGAGGACGCTCACGCCTAGTGTCCGTTGTTCTTGGACTTGCTGCCGCCGACGCCGTAGCCGGCCTTCTTCAGCACGCCGCCGAGGACGAGTCCCACGGGGATGAGGGCGACGCCGACGGCGAGCACCGGGATCAGGGTCAGGGCGAAACCGAGGCAGGCGATGACGCTGCCGACCATCATGACGCCCACGGTGGCCCATGCGGCGACGCTGTTGCCGTGGCCGACCGGTTCGGCGTGCATCGGATCGACGCCTTCGGGGGTCTGGACGGTGGCGTTCGTGGCCATGGCTCTGGTACTCCTCATCGCAGTGCTGGCGGGGCGCTGCCCCGGTGGATCGTGATCCATTCTGCCATGGAGCGGCGGGGACGCGGGCCATGTTGCGCCCGTGGAAGGGCCCCGGATCAGCGGGTCGGGTCCTCGCCCCGGGAGAGGCTGTCCCATCCGTCGATCTCGTCCAACGGTGCCGGTGCGGACCGGCCGCCCGGCTCGGCCGCCTGCGGGCCGTCGACGGCGTCCCCGGAACCGGTACCGGCCGGAACGGCGGCAGCGGCCGGGTCGTACTTGCGATCGGCGTTCCAGTGCCGGCCCACGACGACGAGGGCGACGGCGGCCGCCAGGACGCAGGCCCCTGCCACGGCGACGAGGACGGGCCACGCCGTCACCGCGTAGTCCCCGGGAACGGTGGCGGTGCCCGCCGCCTCGCCGACGACCCCCGCGGCGGCGCGCCGCGGATCGGCGAAGACGGTCGCCGCCGAGGCGGCGATGCCGATCCCGGCGACGGCCAGGAGCACGGCGATGACGATCCGGGCGACGCGGCCGGCAATCGCCGCGGCGACCGCCCCGGCGAGGGAGACCACCGCGAGGGCGGCGACAGCGGCAGCCGCCGAGGAACCCGGGACGTCGATGGGCGCGCGGACCACGGAACCCGCGGCGGGGAGGACCTGGATCCAGGTCTGCGTGGTCCCGGCGAGCGCGAGGCCCGCCCCGGCGATGGCGGCGAGGACGACGCCGCGGCGGCCCGGGCGGCGCCGGACGCCCTCGGCGGGCATCACGCCTCCTGCCGGGCCGCGGCCATGGTCCCGGCCGCCCAGACGGCGCGCAGCGGTGCCGCGGTCTTGTTCACGCTCTCCTGGGCCTCGGCGTCGAGCTGGGAGTCCGCCACGATCCCGCCCCCGGCCTGGACATAGGCCCGGCCGTCCTTGAGCAGGGCCGAGCGGATGGCGATCGCCAGGTCCATGTCCCCCGCGAAATCGAGGTAGCCGACCACGCCGCCGTAGATGCCCCTCCGGTGGGGTTCCATCTCGTCCAGCAGGCGCAGGGCGCGGGGCTTCGGCGCGCCGGACAGGGTCCCGGCCGGGAAGGTCGCGGCCAGGACGTCGTAGGCCGTGGCGTCCTCGGCGAGGTGCCCGACGACATTGGAGACGAGGTGCATGATGTGGCTGAAGCGCTCGACCTCCATGAACTGGCTCACCTCGACGGTCCCGGGGACGCAGACCTTGGACAGGTCGTTGCGGGAGAGGTCGACGAGCATGAGGTGCTCGGCCCGCTCCTTCTCGTCCTCCAGGAGGTCCTTCTCGAGCAGGACATCGGCCTCGAAGTCGCCCCCGCGGGGCCGCGACCCCGCGATCGGGTGCGTGACGACCTGGCGGCCGTCCACGGTCACGAGCGCCTCCGGCGAGGAGCCGACGATCGCGTAGGGGCGGCCGTCGTGGTCCTGCAGGTTGTAGAGGTACATGTAGGGGCTCGGATTCGTGGTGCGCAGGATCCGGTACACGTCCAGCGGGGAGGCGCCCGTCTCCAGCTCGAAGCGGCGCGAGACGACGACCTGGAAGACGTCGCCGTCCACGATCGCCTCCTTGCCGCGCAGGATGGCGGCCCGGTAGCCGTCCTCGTCCCAGCTGTGCGTGACGGAGTCCATGAGTTCCTGCGTGGGCACGTCGGTCCCGGAGAACGCGGCCAGATGGGCCCCGCGCGGGGCGCCGAGCTGCTCCAGCATGGCCTCGAGGCGCTCGACGGCGTGCGCGTAGGCCGCGTCGACACCCGTCGCCGCGCCGTCGTGGTTGATCGCGTTGGCGATGAGGGTCACGGTCCCGTCCGTGTTGTCGTGCACAGCCATGTCCCCGACGAGGTTCATGGCGAGCTCGGGCAGGCCCAGGTCGTCCAGCGGGGGGCTCGGCAGCTTCTCCCAATAGCGCACGCAGTCCCAGCCGATGAAGCCCACCATGCCGGAGGTCAGCGGCGGCAGGCCGGGCAGGGGTTCCGTCTTGAGGAAGGCGACCGTGTCCCGCAGGACGTCCACGACGCTGCCCCCTGTCGGGATGCCCGCGGGAGTCTCGCCGATCCAGTGCGCCCTGCCGTCCCGCGTCGTCAGCGTGGCCGGCGAATCGACGCCGATGAACGAGTGGCGGCTCCACACGCCGCCCGCCGCGGCGCTCTCCATGAGGAAGGTGCCGGGACGGCCCTGCGCGAGGCGGTTGTAGATCGCGATGGGCGTCAGCTCGTCGGCCAGGACGCGCAGCGTCACGGGGATCACGCGGCGGCCGGGGGCCAGGGCGCGGAACTCGTCGAGGGTGGGTCCTACGACCCCAAGCTGGTGCATGCTGTGGCGCTCTCCGTGGTGCGGTTGCAGGTGGTTCTGGTCAGTGGTCCGTGGGGTGCCCGGCGACGGCGGCGAGTCCCCGCCCGTCGAAGCACGTGCGCGTGCCCGTGTGGCAGGCCGCCCCGATCTGCTCCACCTGGACCAGGAGGGCGTCGCCGTCGCAGTCCAGCGCGGCGCTCCGGACGAACTGCACGTGGCCCGAGGTGTCCCCCTTGCGCCAGTACTCGCGGCGCGAGCGGGACCAGAACGTGACGCGGCCCTCGGTCAGCGTGCGGCGCAGCGCCTCCTCGTCCATCCATCCGAGCATCAGCACCTCGCCGGTGCCGTGCTGCTGGATGATGGCGGCGACAAGCCCGTCGCCGTCCTTCTTCAGGCGCGCCGCGACGCCGGGATCGAGCCGTCCGGCGGCGGTGGATTCGGGGGCCTCGCGGCCGGGGGTGGCTGGGTTGTGCGACATCGCAGCCAGTCTAGACGCTCGGGCGGCCACGCCACGCAGTGGATGACGGCTTCATGGTCTCCGAAAGGCCGCCGCTCCGTGCTAGTTTCACAGTGATGAGATTCGTACCGCCTTCTCGCGAAGTCCTGGCCGAGGTCCTGCTGGCAGCGGGGCCCCAAGCACCGACGCTTTGCACCGGCTGGCAGGTACGGCACCTCGCGGCGCACCTCGTGCTCCGCGAACACCATCCCCTCGCCGCGGGGATCGGCCTCGACGCCCTCCGTCCCCGCATGGAGCGCCTCCTGGCCCGCTGGTCCGACGCCGCCGCCGAGCCGGAAGGGCTGGCCCGGCTCGTCTCCCGCTTCCGCCGGGGGCCCTCGCGGCTGCACCCGCTGCGCGTGCCCGCGCTGGACCACGCCGCGAACCTCGTCGAGTACTTCGTGCACACGGAAGACGTCCGCCGCGCCTCCGACCGCTGGGCGCCGCGCGTCCTGGACACCGAGTACTCCGAGGAGCTGTGGCGCGCGCTCGTGCGCAGCTCGGCCCTGCTCTACCGCGGCGTCGACGTCGGCATCATCCTGGTCCGTCCCGACGGACAGCGCCACGTCGTGAGGAAGGCCGCGACGTCCGTCGCGATCACGGGCGAGCCGCAGGAGCTGCTGATGCACGCCCACGGCCGGCGCGGACACGCCCTCGTGACCTTCGAGGGCTCCCCCGACGCCGTCGCGCTGCTCTCGAGCGCCGAGCTCGGCAGCTGAGAGCGGACCCGCCCGCGGCTAGAGGGATCGCGTGAGGTAGTAGTAGCTCGAGACGGTCGTGAATCCCAGCGCGTGGTAGAGGACGATCGCCCCCACGTTGGACTCCCGGACCTGCAGCCAGACGCCGTCCAGCCCGCGCGCCGAGGCCTCGCCGAGCAGCGCTTCCAGGACCCCCGGCGGGCCAGGCCCTGTCGGCGCGCGTCCGGGCGCGTCACGAGGCAATAGATCCCGCCGTGCCCGTCGACGACGGCCATGCGGGCGATCGCCTGAATGCGCCCCTCGATCCGCACGGCCGCATAGACGGCCGGCGCCCCGGTCAGGATGCGCGTCGAGACGGTCTGCGCGTCTTCCTCCTGCGGGCCCTCCTGGGCCCAGAAGAGCTCGAGCCATTCGGCGTCGGGCGCATCGGACAACCCGATCTCCGGCTCCGCGCTCCGGTCGCCGAAGCGGGCCAGGTCGTGGGCGTCCATGAACTGCACGAGCGTCGGCGAGCCGGCCGTGTAACCGCGGTGGACGAGGAAGTCCACGAGCCCTTCCGGGCGTGCGGCCGGGCTGATCTGGAACACGGGGTCGAGCCACCGTTCGGCGCAGCGCCGCTCGACCTCCGCCACCGCGGCCTCGAGGTCGCCCGGCTCACCCGCCGGCAGGACGGAGTTGGCTCGCTGCGTGACCCCGGCGGAGAAGCGCAGGGTCCAGCCCTCCACCCGGCCGCGTTCGACGGCGGGCCAGCCGGCATCCATCAACCCATCGAGGTAGGCGGGTTCAACGAACAGGGAAACCAGCCTCCTCGATGGCCTGCTTGACGCGGGCGATCATGTCCACGGGACCGAAGTGGAAGATCGACGCGGCGAGCACGGCGTCGGCCCCCGCGGCGATGGCCGACGGGAAGTGTTCCGGTCCGCCGGCACCGCCCGAGGCGATGAGCGGCACGGTGACAGCGGCGCGCACGGCCCGGATCATCTCCAGGTCGAAGCCCTGCTGGGTCCCGTCGGCGTCGATCGAGTTCAACAGGATCTCGCCCACGCCGCGCGCGGCCGCGTCGCGCGCCCAGGCCACGGCGTCGATCCCCGTTCCCGTGCGCCCGCCGTGGGTCGTGACCTCGAATCCGGAGGGGCACCCCGCATCCTGCGTGCGGCGGGCGTCGAGGGACAGGACGAGCACCTGGGAGCCGAAGCGCTCGGTGATCTCGTTGATCACCTCGGGACGCGCCACGGCGGCGGTGTTGATGGAGGCCTTGTCCGCGCCGGCGCGCAGCAAGCGGTCGACGTCGTCCACCGTGCGTACCCCGCCCCCGACGGTCAGGGGGATGAAGACCTCCTCGGCCGTGTGGCCGACGACGTCGAACGTCGTCTCGCGGTTGCCGGAGGAGGCCGTGACGTCCAGGAACGTCAGCTCGTCGGCACCGGCGGCGTTGTAGCGCTTGGCCAGCTCCACGGGGTCGCCCGCATCGCGCAGGCCCTCGAAGTTGACGCCCTTGACGACCCGGCCGGCATCGACGTCCAGGCAGGGAATGACTCGGATGGCTACGCTCACGGGGACCTCAGATGCGGATGGCGTGGATGTTGGTGACCAGGATGGCCCGGGCTCCCAGATCGTAGAGCTCGTCCATGATGTTGTTGGTCTGGTTCTTCTTGACCATGGCCCGCACGGCGACCCATTCGGAGTCCTGCAGCGGCGAGACGGTCGGTGATTCGAGGCCCGGCGTCAGGCGGCAGGCCTCGTCGGCGAGCTCCTTGCGGATGTCGTAGTCCAGCATCACGTAGCGGCGGGCCACGAGCACGCCCGTGAGGCGGCGCTTGAGCACGTCGAGCCCGGACGGGTTCTCCCCGGTCCGGCCGATCAGCACGGCCTCGGAGTGCAGGATCGGTTCCCCGAAGGTCTCCATCCCGGCCGCCTTGAGCGTGTTGCCCGTCTCGACGACGTCGGCGATCGCGTCGGCCACGCCGAGGCGGACCGAGGACTCCACGGCGCCGTCGAGGCGGACGACCTTGGCGTCGATGCCCTGCCGGGCGAGGTACCCGCGCAGGAGCCCGTCATAGCTCGTGGCGATCCGCCGGCCGGAGAGCTCGGCCGCCTGGCCGAAGTCCCCGACGGGCCCCGCGAAGCGGAAGGTCGAGGCGCCGAGACCGAGGGGCAGGATCTCCTCGGCGTCTCCATTGACCTCGGCGTCGAGGAAGAGATCGCGGCCGGTGATGCCGACGTCCAGGATGCCCCGTCCGACGTACACCGCGATGTCGCGCGGCCGCAGGTAGAAGAACTCCACGTCGTTGTCGGGATCCACCATCACGAGCTCGCGGTTGTCGCGGCGCTGGCGGTATCCCGCCTCGCTCAGCATCGCGGAGGCGGCTTCGGACAGGGCGCCCTTGTTGGGCACGGCAACTCGCAGCATGCGGGGACTTCCTTCGGTGCTCAGTGGCGGATTCGGCCGGGCGGGGACGGGCCCGCGGTCACAAGTGGCGGTAGACGTCCTGGAGGGAGAGCCCCTTCGCCAGCATCAGGACCTGCAGGTGGTACAGGAGCTGGGAGATCTCCTCGGCGGCGGCCTCGTCCGACTCGTATTCGGCGGCCATCCAGACCTCGGCGGCCTCCTCCACGACCTTCTTGCCGATCCCATGGATGCCCGAGTCCAGTTCCGCGACGGTGCGGGATCCCGCGGGACGGGAGGCGGCCTTCTCGGCCAGTTCGGCAAACAGGGAATCAAAGCTCTTCACGCCTCAAGGGTAGCGGCTGCCCGTGCCGCCCCCGTCACCGGGGGCGGCAATGTGACAGGCGGCTCACCGTCCGGCGAGCACCGCCGCGGTCGTGAGCGCCGCCGCCATGGCCTCGTGGCCCTTGTCCTCGTGCGAGCCGGGCAATCCGGCGCGGTCGATCGCCTGCTCCTCCGTGTCGCACGTCAGGACGCCGAAGCCGACCGGGGTTCCGGTGCGCACCGAGACCTCGGTGAGCCCCGCCGTCGCACCCTGGCAGACGAACTCGAAGTGCGGCGTGCCGCCGCGGATCACGACCCCGAGGGCGACGACGGCGTCGTAGCCGTGCGCAAGGCGCGCCGCCGCGACCGGCAGCTCGAACGTGCCCGGAACGCGCACGACGTCCGGCGCGGCGATCCCGGCCTCCTCGGCCGCGCGCAGGGCGCCGGCGACGAGCCCGTCCATCACCTCCTGGTGCCAGCTGGCCGCGACGACGACGGCGCGTAGCCCCGCCCGCCCGGCCGCCGCCAGCGACTCGGTCTCGATCTGCGGTGCTCCGTGTCCGCTCATGCTGCTCCTCCTGTGGTGGTGGTCGACGTACTCGCGTGGTTGCGCGTGCCGGCCCGGACGGCGTCCGGTGCCGCGCCGGTACCGCCGAAGACGGCCTCGGCGATCTGGTGGCTCATGCGTTCCTGCTTGGTGCGCAGATAGCGCGTGTTCTCCGGGCGGGCCGGGATGTGCGGCTGCACGGTGCCGGCGACGTGGATGCCGGCCTCCTCGAGCCACCGGGTCTTCAGCGGGTTGTTGGTCATGAGCCGGATCCGTTCCAGGCCCAGCGAATGCAGGATCGCGGCCGCCGCGTCGTAGCGCCTCGCGTCCACGGGCAGCCCGAGCTGCTCATTGGCCTCGACGGTGTCGGCGCCGCCGTCCTGCAGCGCGTAGGCGCGGATCTTGTTGGCGAGCCCGATCCCCCGGCCCTCGTGGCCGCGCAGGTAGACGATCGTCCCGCCCCCGCGGGCCACGGCCTCGAGGGCCGCGTCGAGCTGCTCCCCGCAATCGCAGCGATAGGAGCCGAAGACGTCCCCCGTGAGGCATTCGGAGTGGATCCGCACGAGCGGCGCCGTCACCGGGCCCGCTCCCCCGCGGCGTTCCGCAGGCCCTTCCAGGTCGGCCCCGGCGTCGTCCGCGTCCCCGTCCGTGGCCCCGGAACCCGGCGCGCTGAAGGTGAGGTGCTCGTCGCCCGTCGCGCGCTCCGTCCAGGCCCGGACGGAGAAGACGCCGAACGGGGTGGGCACCGAGACCTCGGGTCCGCCCACGACGGCGGCGGCATCCGGCACGCTCGCGGCCTCCGCTCCCCCGGCCGAGAGGTAGGCGGCGAGGTCCTCGATGCTGACGAGCGGCAGCTCCCACGCGTCGGCGAAGCGCCGCAGCGCGGGCAGGCGCATCATGTCCCCGTCGTCGTGGACGATCTCGGCGATGACCCCGACGGGCGCGACGCCCGCGAGCCGGCACAGGTCCACCGAGGCCTCGGTATGCCCGCGGCGGGCCAGCACGCCGCCGTCGACGGCCCGCAGCGGGAAGAGGTGCCCCGGGCGCGTGATGTCGCCGGGGCCCGAGGCGGGATCGGCCAGGACGCGCACGGTCGTGGCCCGGTCGGCGGCGCTGATGCCCGTCGTGACGCCCGCGGCGGCATCGCACGAGACGGTGTAGGCGGTGCCCTTGGCGTCCTGGTTGACCTCGACCATCGGCGGCAGGCCGAGCCGGTCCGCCTCCGCCGACGGCAACGGGACGCAGACGACTCCGGAGGTGTGCCGGATGGTCCAGCCCATCAGTTCCGGGGTCGCGAAGGCCGCCGCGAAGATGATGTCGCCCTCGTTCTCGCGGTCCTCGTCGTCCACGACGACGACGGCTCGGCCAGCCGCGATCGCCGCAATGGCGTCCTCGACCGGGTCCAGCCGCACGGGTCCGCCCGGCTGCCGCGCGCTCACGCCCCCTCCTGCGTCCAGAAGGCGGCGAGCCGCTCGGCGTACTTGGCGAGGACGTCGACCTCGAGGTTCACGGCGTCACCGGGGCGGCGGCGGCCCAGGACCGTCTCGCGCAGGGTCGTGGGGATGAGCCCGACCTCGAACCACTGTTCCGCTTCCGTGGCCGGGGAGACCTCGGCGACCGTGAGGGACACGCCGTCGACGGCGACCGATCCCTTGCGGGCGACGTACCGGGCCAGCTCGCGGGGCACGGAGAAGCGCAGCCGCTCCCAGTTGCCCCGGTCCTCGCGTTCCAGGAGGGCGCCGGTCCCGTCGACGTGGCCCTGGACGACGTGCCCGTCGAGCCGGCCGCCGGCGGGAACGCAGCGCTCGAGGTTCACCTCGTCGCCGGGAGCGAGCCGCCCCGTGGTCGTGTGGGCGAGCGTCTCGCCCATGACGTCGATGTCGATCCGGTCGCCGTCGATCGCGGTCGCCGTGAGGCAGACGCCGTTGACGGCGATGGAGCCCCCGAGCCCGAGGTCGTGGGCGTGGCCCGGCGCGTCGAGGACCAGGACGACGGCGTCGCCCGCCGCGGGGCGGATCTCGTGGATGCGGCCGGTGCCGCTGATGATTCCGGTGAACATGCTGCCCTTCCTAGCCGGCGTCCACCGCGCCCTGCGCGCGGGGTTCCGGGGTCGTGGTGGTCGTGTGGTTCCCCGCGGGGGCGGGGAGGAGGTGGAGGACGACGTCGGTGCCGAGCCGCTGCACGGCGGCTCCCCCGGCGTCGTCGGGGAGGAAGCGGAGGGCCGCGTCGAGGGTGTCGACGCCGAGCGGTCCGACGGCGCCGCGCCCGGCCCCGAGCAGGAGGGGCGCCTGGTAGGCCCACACCTCGTCGACGAGTCCGGCGGCGAGGAACGCCGTGGCGATCGCCGCTCCGCCCTCGATGAGCACGTGGCCGTGCCCGCGGGAGCCGAGCTCGGCGAGGACCTCGCGGGGATCGTGGGTGGCCAGTTGCAGCCAGTGGCCGTCCCCGCGCACCGCGGCCCGGGCGGGGACGGGACGGCGCCCCATGACGACGCGCAGCGGCTGGTGCTCGGCGTCCCGCCCGTCGGGGGTGCGGGCCGTGAGCCGCGGGTCGTCGGCGAGGACGGTGCCGGTCCCGGCGACGATCGCGTCGACGCGGCCGCGGAGGGCGTGGGAGTGGGCCCGGGAGGCGCTTCCCGTGATCCACTGGCTCGAACCGTCGGCGGCCGCGATGCGCCCGTCGAGGGTCTGGGCCAGGTGAAGGCTCGTGAACGGACGACCCTCCCGGCGGGCCGCGAACCACCGGCGGTTGAGCTCGCGGGCGGCCGCGGCCCAGGCGGGGTCCAGCCGGGCGCCGTCGACGGCCTCGATGCCCCGCGCCCGCAGCGCCGCGGCACCGCCGGCGGCCTCCGCCGTCGGATCGGCGACGGCGTAGACGACGCGGCCGATCCCGGACTCGGCGATCGCGGTCGAGCACGGACCCGTGCGCCCCGTGTGGTTGCAGGGTTCGAGGGTGACGAGCATCGTGGCCTCCGCCGCTGCGGCGGGCCCGAGGCGGCCCAGCCGGGTGAGCGCGTCGGCCTCGGCGTGGGGTGTCCCCGCGCCGCGGTGGTGCCCGGTGGCGAGGACGGTCCCCGCCCCGTCGAGGACGACGGCCCCCACGAGCGGGTTCGCCCCGCGCACGCCGCGGGCCGCCTCGTCGAGGGCGAGCTGGAACGCGGAGGCCGGCACGGCGGCGCCGGCTGCGGCGCTCACGGGATCCTCTTCAGGGTCGGATCCGGCAGGGCCGTCTCGACGCCCGGCTTGGCGCGGTCCTTGGCCCGCCACCAGACGAAGAAGCCGACGAGCGTGAAGCCGCCGTAGAAGAGGTACATCACCGCGCTCGCGTAGTAGCCGGCGCTGAACAGCAGGGGGACCCCGACGACGTCGACCGCGACCCAGACGAGCCAGAACTCGACCCAGCCCTTGGCCATCCCGTAGGTGGCCAGGAGGGAGCCGACGAACGTCCAGGCGTCGGCCCATACCGGCTCGTAGGAGCCGAGGATGCGGAAGAGCGGCGTGATGGCGACGGTCCCGACGAGGAGCGCGAGGACGAGGCCTGTGCGTTCGCGCGCCGTGGCCCAGCGCGGCACGATCGCGGTTCCGCTGCCGCCCCGGCTCTCGTGCCAGCGCTTCCAGCCGTAGACCGAGACGGCGATGAACATGATCTGGCGGCCGGCCTGGCCGAGCAGGTTCGCCGTCTGGACGGAGTCGAAGATGCTGCCGAGGAAGACGGTGAGCAACAGCACGTTGCCGACGATTCCGACGGGCCAGGCCCAGACCTTGCGGCGCATCCCGCCGAGGGCGCTGGCCAGGCCGAAGGCGTTGCCGACGACCTCGCGGACCAGCAGGGCGCTGGCGCCGACGGGGATGTAGGCGTTGAAGAGTTCAGTGAGCCACCGCAGGGATTCCATCGTTCCTCCTTCGGGCCGCGGCGGCTCCGGGGGTACGACAGGTGCGGGCGGGTGGACGGCGCAGGACGCCGGCCAGCCGCTCGGGCTGTACGTGCTTCTCCCATCCAGACTTTAACTGTCGGTGCCGGAATTCCACCGGCTCAACCGGGGCGCCTGGGGCGCCACGGGTCGCGGACTATGACCGCCGGTTCGGACTTTCACCGACCCCGGAGCACGTTGAGTTGTTGTTGACGATTACACCATATTCAGGGCCGCGCCGCATCGGCGGTGTTGCGCAGCGTAACAACGGCCTCGGCGGCGTCCGGCGCCCCGTAGACGCTCGACCCGGCGACGAAGACGTCGGCCCCGGCCTCGGCGGCCCGGCGGATCGTGTCGGTGGTGATACCGCCGTCGACCTGGAGGGCCAGCTGGAGCCCCGCACCGTCGATCGCCCGGCGGGCCCGCCGGATCTTCGGCACGACGACCTCGAGGAAGGCCTGCCCGCCGAAGCCGGGTTCCACCGTCATGAGCAGGAGCATGTCCAGTTCCGGCAAGAGGTCCAGGTAGGGCTCGACGGGCGTGGCGGGGCGCAGGGCCATCGCGGCCCGGGCCCCGCGGGCGCGCAGCTCCCGGGCGAGCCGCACGGGCGCGTTGGACGCCTCCGCGTGGAAGGTGACGGAGGCCGCGCCGGCGTCGGCGTAGCCGGGGGCCCAGCGGTCGACGTCCTCGATCATCAGGTGGACATCGAGCGGGAGGGCCGAGACCGCCTGCAGCCGCTCGACGACGGGCAGGCCGAGCGTCAGGTTCGGGACGAAGTGGTTGTCCATGACGTCGACGTGGACCGCGTCGGCGGTGTGGATCCGCGTCAGCTCGGCCTCGAGGTTGGCGAAGTCGGCGGACAGGATGCTCGGATGGATGCGGCAGCTGCTCATGGGTCCCAGCCTAGGCATCGAGGGTGAAGAGCGCGAAGAACATGGCGTCGGTGCCGTTCACGTGCGGCCACAACTGCACGGTGGACCCGTCCGGGGCGCCGTCGGGTCCGGGCCGTCCCGCGGGCCGGGCGGCGGCGGACCCGGCGCGCCCGTCGAGGGCCACCGCGTCCACGGCTGCGCCGGAGTCGAGCAGGCGCAGCCCGGCGTGGCGGGCCAACGCGTCGTCGACGACCGCGACGGTCTCCGCGGCGTGCGGCGAGCACGTGACGTAGGCGAGCACGCCGCCGGGGCGCAGGGCCGCGACGGCGGCGTCGAGCAGGCCGCCCTGCAGGGCCGTGAGCTCGGGCAGGTCCCCGGGGCTCTTCCGCCAGCGGGACTCGGGGCGGCGGCGCAGGGCTCCGAGCCCGCTGCAGGGGGCGTCCACCATGATCCGGTCGAATCGTTCGTCGGCCGGGATGCCGGCGTAGCGCCGGCCGTCGCCCTCGACGACGGCCCAGGCCGTGCGCGGCACGGCGGCGAGCGCCTGGCGGACCAGCTCCGCGCGGTGCGGCGCGGGCTCGTTGGCCGTCAGCTCCGCGCCCCGCTGGTGCGCGAGCGCGGCCAGGAGCGCCGCCTTGCCCCCGGGGCCCGCGCAGAGGTCGAGCCAGTCCGTGTCCCGTCCCTCGATCGGCGCGGCGGCGAGGGCCCGGGCGACGAGCTGGGAGCCGGCGTCCTGGACCCGTGTGGTTCCGCGCCGGACGTCGGCCATGCCGTGCAGGTCCCCGCCCGCGTACGTGGCCGAGCCGGCCACGAGACGGCCGGGCTCGGCACCCTGGGCCAGGGCCTCGTCGAGGCTTCCGATCCCGGGCAGCGCCACGAGGTTCACGAGCGGCGCGGCATTGTCCGCCTCGAGCAGCGCGGTCGCCTCGGCGGCGGCGCGGCCGTGGGCGGCGAGGGCCTGGCGGAGTGCGCGGACGATCCATGCCGGGTGGCTGTGCTCGATGCCGTCCCGCTCGGTCTGGTCCTGGACGCCAGCGAGCAGCTCGGCGGTCCAGTCGGCGCGCTCGCGGGCCGCGACCTTGCGCAGGACGGCATTGACGAGGCCGCTCGGCCCGGCGCCGATCTCCGCCCGGGCCAGTGCGACCGTCTCATCGAGCGCGGCGTGGACGGGCACGCGCATGGCCAGGACCTGGTGGGCGCCGAGCCGCAGCACGTCGAGGACGGCGGCGTCGAGCCGGTCCAGCGGGCGGTCGACGCAGCGGGCGAGGACGGCGTCGTAGAACCCGCGGCCGCGCAGGGTCCCGTACGCGAGCTCGGTGGCGAACCCGGCGTCACGGCCGGCCAGCCGGTGGGCGCGGAGGCGGGACGGGAGGACGAGGTTGGCGTAGGCGTCGTCGGCGGCGACGGCGCGGAGGACCTCGAACGCCGCGAGCCGCGCCGGGTCGGCGGTGCGCTTGCGCTGGGAGGGTGCCTGCGTGCTGAAGCGGCGGGGTCCGGATCCGCCGCGGTGGCGTTCCCTGCCCCTCTCGTTGCGGCGGTCTCCGCCGCCCGTGGCGTGGCTCATCCCAGGTACGTCCTCTCGGCCGGGTCGGCATGCGGGGTTGCGTCGGGGGCCGGCAGGCCGCGGGCCCAGTCCGCTGCGGTCATCATCTTGCGCCCGGCCGGCTGGACGGTCTCGAGCTCGAGGGGGTGCGAGCCGGTGCCCACGAAGACGCGGGGTCGCTTTCCGGGAAGGACGACGACGCCGCCGGGCCGCGGCGTCCCGGCCTCCGGCGGCACGGGGCCGCTCGCGCGCAGCGGGCCGAGCTTGAGGCGCTGGCCGTCGAGCTCGGTCCAGGCCCCCGGCTCGGGCGTGGTCCCGTTGATCCGGCGGCGGATGGCCAGGGCCGGCTGGGCCCAGTCGACCCGCCCGTCCTCGATCCCGAGCTTGGGCGCGAGGCTCGGTTCGCCGGCTTGCGGCACGGCCTCGAGGCGTCCTGCGGCGATGCCGGCCACGGTCTGGGCGAGGAGCTCGGCGCCGCTGAACGAGAGGGCCTCGAGGAGCTCGCCGGAGGTCGTGCCGGGGTCGACGGGCTGGGTGACGGTGCCGAACACGGGGCCCGTGTCGAGACCCTCCTCGAGCTGGAACGTGGCCGCTCCCGTGATCTCGTCGCCGTGGATGACGGCGTGCTGCACGGGCGCCGCGCCGCGCCAGCGGGGCAGGAGCGAGAAGTGGAGGTTGATCCAGCCGTGCTCCGGGATGGCGAGGGCCTCCCACGGCACGAGGCCGCCGTAGGCGACGATGGCGGCAAGCTCGGGCCGCACGGCGCGCACGGCGTCCCGGACCGTTGCGTCGATGCGGCGGGCGTGGATGAGCGGCAGCCCCAGCTCGGTGGCGCAGGCGGCCACGGGCGAGGGGGTCAGCGTGCGCTTGCGGCCGGTCGGCGCGTCCGGCCGGGTCAGGACGGCGGCGACGTCGTGTCCGTCCTCGACGAGCCGGCGCAGCGAGGGGACGGCGACGGCGGGCGTTCCCGCGAAGAGGATCCTCACGCCGTCGTCCCGGAGCCCGGGCCGAAGCTGGAGCCGAGCGACCTGGCGCGCTCCGCCACGGTGGCCGCGGCCACGCCGTTGAAGCCGCTCGTGCGGATCCGGCGCAAGGCGTCCTTCTTGTCCCCGCCCGTCAGCCGGTCGATGTAGAGACGGCCGTCGAGGTGGTCGGTCTCGTGCTGCAGGCAGCGGGCCAGAAGCCCCTCTCCCTCCACCACGACCGGTGCTCCGTCGACATCCACTCCGGTGACCCGCGCCCAGCGGCGGCGCGGCGTCGTATAGCCGAGCCCGGGGACGGACAGGCAGCCCTCGCCGCCGGGCTCCTGCAGGTCATCGGAGACCTCGAGGACGGGGTTGACGACGTAGCCGCGCTCCTCGCCGATCCTGTAGGTGAAGACGCGCAGGGCCACGCCGATCTGCGGGGCCGCGAGGCCGGCGCCGTCGACGTCGTCCATGGTCTCGAGCATGTCGCCGACGAGCCGGGCGAGACCGGGACCGAACTCGGTCACCTCCTCCGCGGGGGTGCGCAGGACGGGATCGCCGACGATCCGGATGCCGAGGACTGCCATGGGCCGGTCCCCCTTTCCGCCGGGCGGCGTGTACCGGCGCCGGCAAGGTGCTGTGGATGCAAGGTGCTGCGGTTGCGGTGGCCTGCGCCCGCACCATGCCGGCAAGGCCGACGGTGCACGGCAGGCGGGGCGCCCGCGGTGCGCCGCCACGTCGGGCGGCGGGCATGGGCGCCCAGACCAGTCTACGCGGGCGGGCGTCCGCCACGGACGGACCAGGGCAGCCGGACCGGGCGGCCACGGACCTCGTTCCCGGGCGTCCACCACGGACGAATCAGGGTCCGGCGACGGCCGCCTCCCGAACGGGCGGCGGCGGACCGATGGGCCGCAGGGCCGTCCCGGCGTCGTCGGCCTTCATGGTGTTCTCCCACACGGCGCGCAGGGCCCAGAACTTGCTCCAATGGGCGGGCAGGACCTGCGGGCTCGCCATCATCGGCTGCACTTCCGTCTCGCCCACGGCGACCCCCAGCAGGAGGGGGTCTTCCCCGTACTTCCATTCCTCCCACGTCCCCTCGGCGGCGTCGACGACCATCTCCTCGGCCTTCAGGCCGGCGACGAGCTGCATCACGACCTTGGCGTCGAGCGGCTTGACCCGGCCGTCGCGCCCCGTTCCCTTCGTCTTGTAGTCCACGAGGCACAAGCGGCCGCCGATCCGGGCGACGAGGTCCAGGGTCCCCGCGTAGCCGACGGTGTGGTTCCACACGGTGACCTCGGCGGCGAGCGGGACCACCTGGTACGCGTCCCACCAGTCGTCGAAGCGCGAGGCGAACGCGCCCTCGCCGTGCTCCTCGAGGAGCGCCCGGGCGTCCGCGGCCGTGTGCGGGCGGCCCAGGGCGCGCAGGGCGACCTGTTCGCAGTACGCATGGACGCGGTCCCCGCGGGCGGCCGCCGCGTTGCGGAAGACCTCGGCGGCCTTGGAGGCATCCCGGGCGATCGCCTTGAGCTGGGCCGGCTTGCCGAGCGCCCCGGCGAGGCGCCCGTCGCCCACGGCCGCCGTCGCCGCCATGTGCCCGATCCAGCCGTCGAGGCCGGCACCCTGCTGGGAGATCACGGTCGTGATCGACGGAACCTCGGGCAATCCACCGATCCTGCGGGCATACATCCGCCCGTAGTCGGTCTGCTGGGCAAGCGCTGGTGTGGTCATGGCATCGATTCTGGCATGCGCTCCCGACGCTTCGGATCCCGTCTCCGGTGCCGCTGCGACGACCTCCCGTGGAGTCCCGCCACGCCCTCGGAATCCCCGATTTGGACGAACGGCGAATCGTCGTATAGAGTTTTTACTCGTTGGAAAGCACCGGAACGGAGCGGGATGAAGATCCCCCACCGCGAGGGAAATCCTTCGTGCGGACATAGCTCAGCTGGCTAGAGCGCCACCTTGCCAAGGTGGAGGTCGCGGGTTCGAATCCCGTTGTCCGCTCGCAATCACTGTAATGACCGATCCGTCGGTCACGCCAGGTGCGGGACACCGTTCCAGGACATGGTGGGGTGGCCGAGTGGCTAGGCAGCGGCCTGCAAAGCCGTCCACGCGGGTTCGAATCCCGTCCCCACCTCGCTTACAGTAGTTGCACCCCCTAGGGGCGATTGGCGCAGCGGTAGCGCGCTTCCCTGACACGGAAGAGGTCACTGGTTCGATCCCAGTATCGCCCACGAAGAATCTCCGCCTTGGCGGGGATTCTTTTGTGTGGGGCCTCCGGCAGCAGCCGGGCCGGGCGCCACGCGGTCGCGCGGACATAGCTCAGCTGGCTAGAGCGCCACCTTGCCAAGGTGGAGGTCGCGGGTTCGAATCCCGTTGTCCGCTCCAACACGACGCCTTGGGCGCCTCCCCTCTCCCAGGGGAGGCGCCCGAGGCGTTTACGGGGCTCCACCGCTGGCCTAGGATGTGCAGCAGACGGGAGCGGCACCGGCTCCCCCGGGTGGAAGGAGGTGGCACTTGTCGGTATTCGACGGACTCAAGGGCAAGGCCGGAGAACTCAAGGACAAGGCCGGTTCCCTCGCGGAAGACGGCGCGGAGAAGCTCCGTGGCGCCGTGGAGGGCATCGGGGACTTCGTCGACGAGAAGACCGGCGGAAAATACGCCGAGCAGGTGGACAACCTGCAGGATTCCGCCCGGGATCTGCTCGACAAGGTCTCGGGAAGCGACGGCGAGACGCCGGCTTCCTAGACCGCGGCGGGGTCCGCAGTCCACGACCCCGGCCCGCCCCACAGCACGCCACGACGGGTGCCGGACTCGCCGCCAGGCGGCGACCGGCACCCGTTGCCGTGCCCGGACCGCCGTCAGCCTCCGCCTTCCGCGGCCGCCGCGTCGGCCCGCGCGGGATTGACGATGGTCAGCACCCCCTCCGCCCCCTCCTCGCTGGCATAGGCGTGCGGCACATCGCTGCCCCACGTCCAGGACTCGCCGGGACGGAGGGAGCGTCCGGCACCAACACGCCCGACGACGGCGTCCCCGCGGACGAGGAACAAGTGCTCGACGACGCCGGGCCCATGCCCCGGCGACTCGCGGCGGCCGGGCCGGATCGCGAGATGGTAGGACTCGACGACCGTGCCGTCGGGAAGCGTCCGGACGTCCAGCAGCGTCGCGTCGACCGTGCGCCCCGGGACGTGGGACGCACGCTCCGATCCGGCGACGAAGGACGCGAGCGGAACGCCGAGGGCGCCGGCCAAGGCGTAGAGCGTCTCGAGCGTCGGGTTCCGGGCGCCCTGCTCCAGTTCGGAGAGCGTCCCCTTGCCGATGCCCGCCGCCGCGGCCAGGCGCGACAGGCTCCAGCCGTGGCCCTCCCGAACGGAGCGGATTCGTCCGCCGACGTGCGCCAACCGCGGGTCGCTTGTCTGCGTCATACCGGCAGACTACAGTGACAGCACGTTCCGTAAACAGAACACACGGCGTCCTGAAGGAGTCCCATGACCCTGTCCCGAGCCCGCGGAGCGCACGCGGCGGACCGCGATCCGGGGCGGGGCCGGCTCGTTCAACCCCTCGGCGCCGGACTCGTCACCGCGCTCGTCGGGTTCAGCTCGTCCTTCGCCGTCGTGCTCGCCGGCCTGCGGGCCGTCGGCGCGACACCGGGCCAGGCCGCCTCCGGCCTGCTGGCCCTCACGCTGTCCTTCGGCGTCATCACGATCCTCCTAGCCGTGACCACGCGGCAGCCGATCACGCTCGCGTGGTCCACGCCCGGGGCCGCGCTGCTGGCGGCCGCCGGAGGCCTCGGCCTCGGATGGGACGAGGCCGTCGGCGGCTTCCTGGCCTGTGCCGGACTCATCGCCCTGACAGGAGCCGTCCCCGCCCTCGGCCGGCTCGTCGGCTCGATTCCCGTCCCCCTGGCCCAGGCCATGCTCGCCGGGGTCCTCTTCGAGCTCTGCCTGGCCCCCGTGCACGCACTCGCCGACGTGCCCCTGCTGGCCGCTCCCGTCGTCCTCGCCTGGCTCGCCATGATGCGCTGGGCACCGCGCTGGGCGGTACCCGTCGCCATGGCGGTGACGCTCGCCGTCGTCCTCGCCGGCCCCGCCGCCGGCGCGCTCCCCGACGCCGGCGGTCTCGTACCACGCCTCGAGTTCACCGCGCCGGCCTTCAGCGCCGCCTCGTTCGCGGGCATCGCCGTGCCCCTGTTCATCGTCACCATGGCGTCGCAGAACGTCCCCGGCGTCGCCGTCCTGACGGGCCTCGGATACCGGCCACCGTGGTCCGCCACCATGCTCGCCACGGGCGCCGGATCCGCCGCGGCCGCCCTCTTCGGCGGCCACGCCGTCAACCTCGCCGCGATCTCGGCGGCCCTCGCCGCCGGGGAGGAAGCCGGGCCCGAGAGGAACCGCCGCTGGATCGCCGCGGCCTCGGCCGGCGGCTTCTACCTCCTCCTCGGGCTGGGGTCGGCGGCCGTCGCCGCCGTCGCCACGGCCGCGCCTCCGGGACTGCTCGCGGCCGCCGCGGGGCTCGCCCTCCTGGGCACCCTCGGGTCCGCGGCATCCTCCGCCCTCGCGGATCCGCGGCACCGGCTGGGCGCCCTCACGACGTTCCTCGTCACGGCCTCGGGCCTCGCCGTGGCCGGGATCGGCGCGGCGTTCTGGGGACTGCTGGCCGGACTCGCGGTCCGGCTGCTCCTGGAGCGGCGTGACGCCTAGACCAGGGCCTCGCCCTTCTGTCCCTCCCGGGCCAGCGCGGTGAGGCGCGAGACCGCACGGAAGTACTTCTTCATGTAGCCTCCGGCCATCATCTCCGGCGTGAAGAGCTCGCTGAACGGCACGCCGCTGGCCACGATCGGCACGTCCTTGTCATAGAGGCGGTCGGCGAGGACCACGAAGCGCAGCGCGAGCGCCTGCTCGGTGATCGTGTGCACGTCGCGCAGCACGAGGACGTCGATCCCGTCGATGAGCTGGCGGTAGCGGCTCGGGTGCACCGTCGCGAGGTGCTTCACGAGCGCCGGGAAGTCGTCCACGGCGAGCGTCGAGCCCTCGTAGCGCGCGCTCGCGTGCTCCAGCAGTTCCGCGTCCGGCAGCGGGTCCGGGGCCTGGGGCAGGCCGCGGTGGCGGAAGTCCTCGCCGTCGATCCGGACCACGTCGAACTGGTCCGCGAGGACCTGGATCTCGCGCTGGAAGTCCACGGCGGCGAAGCGCCCCTCGCCGAGGGAACCCGGCAGCGTGTTGGACGTCGCCACGAGCTTCACGCCGGCGTCGGACAGCTCGCGCATCAGCCGCGACATCAGGACGGTGTCCCCCGGATCGTCGAGCTCGAACTCGTCGATGCAGACCAGCCGGTAGCCGCTCAGCACGTCGACCGTCTTGCGGAAGGACAGGGCGCCCACGAGGTTCGTGTACTCCACGAACGTGCCGAACGCCTTCGGCCCCGGCACGGCGTGCCACAAGGACGCGAGCAGGTGGGTCTTGCCCACACCGAAGCCGCCGTCGAGGTAGATGCCGGCCTTCTCCGGCTTCCCCCTGCCGCCGAACAGCCGCGAGAAGAGCCCGCCGCCCCCGGAGGAGGAGATCCTCTCCGCGAAGGCCCGCAGCCGCTGCACCGCCTCGGCCTGCGAGGGCTGCGCGGGATCCGGGCGGTAGCTGTCGAAGGAGACCTCGCCGAAGCGGTAGGACGGGTGGAAGCCGTCCAGCAGCTCCTCGGCTGAGACGTGCGGAGTCCTGTCGGTCAGGTGCTCGATCGTGGCCACGGGCTCGGGGGTCCTCACGGTGTCGGGGGCGGGGGCGCACGGGTGGCGCCACGGCCACTTTACGCCGCGCGCGCACCGGGGCGCACCCGGCGTGACGCCCCGCTCGCCGCGCCGATAGGCTGGAGCCAGCACACCGACCGCCGACCGAAGCGAGGATCACCGTGGCCATCGCCGCAGACCCGAATCCCCAGTTCTCCGACTACGCCCGGCCGGAGAGGCTCGTCTCCACCGAATGGCTCGCCGAGCGGCTCGGGACCGAGGGGCTCGTCGTCGTCGAATCCGACGAGGACATCCTGCTCTACGAGACCGGCCACATCCCCGGCGCGGTCAAGGTCGACTGGCACACGGAGCTCAACGACGCCGTGACGCGCGACTACATCGACGGCGCCGCGTTCGCCGCGCTGATGTCCGCCAAGGGCATCTCCCGCGACTCGACCGTCGTGGTCTACGGCGACAAGAGCAACTGGTGGGCCGCCTACGCCCTGTGGGTCTTCACCCTCTTCGGCCACGAGGACGTCCGGCTCCTCAATGGCGGGCGCGACAAGTGGATCGCCGAGGGCCGCGGGCTCACGCGCGAGAAGCCGCAGCCCGCGGCGACGGAGTACCCCGTCGTCGAACGCGACGACACGACGGTGCGCGCCTTCCTGCCCGACGTCCTGGACCACTTCGGCAAGCCCCTCGTCGACGTCCGCTCCCCGGAGGAGTATTCGGGCGAGAGGACCCACATGCCCGCCTATCCGGAGGAGGGTGCGCTGCGCGGAGGACACATTCCGACGGCGGCGTCGGTTCCGTGGGCCCGAGCGGCCGCCGAGGACGGGACGTTCAAGGGACGCGCCGCCCTCGAGGAGATCTACCTCGGAGACGCGGGGCTGGCACCGGGCGACGACGTCGTGGCCTACTGCCGGATCGGCGAGCGGTCCAGCCACACCTGGTTCGTCCTCAAGCACCTCCTGGGCTTCGAGAACGTGCGCAACTACGACGGATCCTGGACCGAGTGGGGCAACGCCGTGCGCGTCCCGATCGCGACGGGTACCGAGCCGGGCGAGGCGCCCTCCGGACGGAAGGCCTGACATGGCCGAACCGACCCTGCCCGAGACGCTGTCCGGGATCGTCGAGGACTTCGGGGCCCTGAGCGAACAGGAACGGCTCGAGCTGCTGCTCGAATTCTCTGATGCGCTGCCCGAGCTCCCCGAACGCCTGGCCTCGCACCCCGAGCTGCTGGAGCAGGTCGTGGAGTGCCAGTCGCCCCTGTTCCTGACGCTGGAGGTCTCCCCCGGCCCCGAACACACCGTGGAGCTCTTCTTCTCGGCGCCCCGCGAGGCCCCGACGACGCGCGGCTTCGCGGGCGTGCTGCACGAGGGCCTCAACGGCCTGCCGGCCGACGAGCTGCTGGCCGTCCCGGACGACATGCCGCATCAGCTCGGGCTCACCCGCGCCGTCACTCCCCTGCGGATGCGCGGGATGACGGCCATGCTGGGCCGGATCAAGCGGCAGGTCCGCGAGCGGATCGCCGCCTAGGCACCGCATGGCCGGGCGGAACAGGAAGCACGCAGCGCCGGGCACCCCCGCGACCTCGGTCCTCGAGGCAGCCGGGATCGCCTTCGCCGTCCACCAGTACGACCACGATCCGCGCGCGGCCTCGTTCGGGCTCGAGGCCGCCGAGGCCCTCGGCGTGGAACCGGGCCGCGTCTACAAGACGCTGCTCGTGACGACGGGACGGCCGGGCCGGGCGGCCCTCGCCGTCGCGATCGTGCCCGTCGACCGCAGCCTCGACCTGAAGGCCATGGCGTCGGCGGTGGGCGTCAAGCACGTGGAGATGGCCGATCCGGCCCTCGCCGAGCGCCGCACCGGATACGTCGTCGGAGGCATCTCGCCGCTCGGGCAGCGCCACCCGTCCCCCACGGTCGTCGACGAGTCGGCGTTCGGGCACGGGACCGTGTTCGTCTCCGGCGGGCGGCGCGGCCTCGACCTCGAACTCGCGCCCGAGCGGCTGCGTGCCCTGCTCGGTGCGGCGCGGGCCCCGATCGCCTCGGGCTAGGACCCGGCGGCGGCCTCCGCGCGGGGGCGGCCCGGATGGGGCGCGTCCAGCACGGAGCCGAGCCAGGAGACGACGGTCGAGTGCCAGCGCTCCGGGTCCACGTTCCATTCGCGCGTGTGGCCCGCCTGGGTGAAGCGTTCGAACGTGACCATGGACGGGTTGAGTTCCGCCAGCGCGGCCGAAGGCCCCACGGGCACGAAGTCGTCGTCCTCGCTGTGCAGGATCAGCGTCTGCAGCCGCAGCTGCTCGGGCTTGGCCACCCAGTTCAGGTCCTTGAGGTTCACGGGCGAGGCCAGGCCCGTCGCCCAGCGGCCGGCCTTGTTGGAGAGGAGCCACTGGCCCAGGCGGCCCGCGGACTCGGGGATCCGGTTGACCCGCGCGTGGTGGGCCAGCACGTCCATCCAGTTCACGACCGGCCCGTCGAGGACCAGCGCCTGCAGACGCCGCCGGTGGCGGGACTTGTCGGCGAGCTGCAGGCAGATCGCCCCGCCCATGGACCAGCCGAAGAGGACGATGTCGCGGGCGCCCCGAGACACGGCGAAGTCGATGGCGTGGTCGACGTCCTCCCATTCGGTGCTCCCGAGGCCGTAGCGCTGGTCACCGGCGTCTGGCGCGAGGCCGTCGTTGCGGTAGGACACGAGGAGCGACGTCATGCCGAGCTCCCGGGCCGTGGGAATGGCGCGGATCCCCTCGGTGCGGGAGGCCCCGCGGCCGTGGACCATCACGGCCCATGTCCCGGCACGGTGGGTTCCGGGCACGAGCCAGGCGGGTGCCACGCCGCCCTCGACCTGGACCTCGACGTCCTCCGCGTCCGCCCCGATCTCCGCGGGGGTGGGATAGACGACGCCGGACCACCAGCCCCGCACGGCGGCCCGCAGCTCGCCGGCGTAGACGTGCTCGACCTCGCGCGAGACGGTCCCCTCGGCGGGGACGAAGGACAGGACGCGACCGATGCGGGCGTGGCCCGCCCCGCCGTCGAAATACAGGGAGTAGCTGCCCGGCGCCGTCGTCTCGGCGTTCGCGGGCAGGATCACCTCGTCGCCGTCGACCCCCCGGACGACGGCGAGGATCGCAATGTCCTCCACGCGGGGCTTGGGCGTGACGACCTGGCGCGCGAAGTAGCCGGCGAGCGCCGAGACGCTCGCGGCGAAGACCGAGCCGGCCACCGCCCCGACGCCGGCACCGAGCAGTCCCCAGCGCACCATGGGTCCCGTCGGGCGGGCCGGGAGGGCGTTGCGTGCTTCGTGGCTCATGGCCCCATCATTCCAAGTCGGTCCCCCGCTCGGCCAGTTGCCGCGCGGGGGCCGGGAATCCCGGGCCGCTCCTGCGCGTTGAACCCGTCATGCGCGAGAACACCCCCGGCCAGCCATCCACCCCCGACGGCCCGAGAGTCGTCAAGAGCGACGCGGAGTGGCGGCGCGAGCTCACTCCGGCCGAGTACCAGGTCCTGCGCCGTGCCGGCACGGAGCGCCCCTTTACGGGCGAGTACTGGGACAGCCACGAGGAGGGCGTCTATGCGTGCCGCGCCTGCGGAGCCGAGTTGTTCACGAGCTCTGAGAAGTTCGACGCGCACTGCGGGTGGCCCTCGTTCTGGGCGCCGCTCGCCGAGGGCTCCGTCCGCTACCTCCGCGACGGAACGCTTGGCATGGAGCGGATCGAGGTCCGCTGCGCGGCCTGCGATTCCCATCTCGGGCATGTCTTCGAGGGCGAGGGATACGGAACGCCGACCGACCAGCGCTACTGCATCAACTCCGTCTCCCTGAAGCTCCGCCCGGCCCCCTGACCGGGCCCCGGCCGGCGGGCAGGGAGGCTCCGCGGCCGCACCCGCCCGCCCGGCGCCAATGGACACTCCTTCGACCACCGCCGCCCCTGTCGCTGGGGACGCGGCGCGTGCTTCCAAGCATTAGCGTCGCTTGGCCTTGAAAGCTATTCGCACCAGCGTTCCTGTCCGATGCCTAGGCTGGAGGGACCATGGCGGACGCCCACCGGGCCGCCGTTCCCTCCGCCGGCGACGCGCCGGCCGTCACACCGGAAAGAGGTGCAGCGATGACGCAGCCCACCCTCAGCCCCCAGCCCCTCGACGCCGCGGATCTCGTGGCCTCGCAGGCGTGGCTCTCGCTCAAGGCCGCCGCGACGGAACTCCAGCGGCTGCAGGTCAAGGACGGTTCCGTCCCCGAGGCCGAGGACCACGCCCGGGCCGCCGGGCTCGTCGCCTCCATCACCGCCGCCGTGCGGGAGCTGGCCCCTCAGTTCCCGCACGATGCCGAGTACCTCGAACTGCTCGTCGCCGACCTCGAGGCCTGGTCCGCGGGCGGTTTCGGCGTGCCGGACTTCCTCGACTCGCTCGTCGCCTTCCAGCCGCAGCTGCACCGCGTCGACGGTCTGCGCCACCTCGTGGTCTTCCCCATGTACACGCAGAACGGCTCCACCAACCGCTTCGTCGAGGCCGTCCTGGTCGAGGTCATCTGGCCCGACTTCATCGCGGGCCTCGAGGCCGGCGGCTACTCGAACGCGCTCTTCGTCCCGTTGCGCTTCCTGGACTTCACGCCGGGCTACGACACGAACTCGGCCGTGCTCTTCCCCGAGTCCGTCGCGCTGCGCGAGACCCCGAGCTTCACGTGGGGCGCGATCTTCCAGGACCGCGAGGCGGCCCGCTACCGCCGCGTGGTCCGGGCCGCGGCCGGCATCACGAACCTCGAGCTCCCCGATGACGCCGCCGAGCTGCTCACGGACCAGGCCCTCGCCGAACGCACGTTCGTCATGTGGGACCTCATCCACGACCGCACGCACATGCGCGGCGACCTGCCGTTCGACCCGTTCATGATCAAGCAGCGCATGCCGTTCTTCCTCTACTCGCTCGAGGAGCTGCGCTGCGACCTCACGGCGTTCCGCGAGTCGGTGCGGATCGAGCAGGACGCCGCTGCGGATCCCGTCGCCCGCCAGCACGCGAAGCTCGTCCAGTACGCCGTGATCTTCGACCGCATCTTCCGCTTTGCCATCACGGGTTCCCGCGTGCGCAACTACGACGGCCTCGGCGGCCAGCTGCTCTTCGCCTGGATGCACCAGCACCACGTCCTGCACTGGACCGACACCAAGCTCACGATCGACTGGGACCAGGTCCCCGCCGTCGTCAGCGCCCTCGGCGACGCGATCGACGAGCTGTACTGGCGCTCGATCGACCGCCCGAAGCTCGCCCACTGGCTCGCCGCGTACGAGCTCGTCTCGGCGACCGTGACGCCGCACCCGGCCTCGACGTGGGCGAAGGGCCCCGACGCCCTGCCGCTGACCGCCCCACTGCGGGAGGTGACGGACCAGGTCATGGACGACGAGTTCCCGCTGTCCATGTTCTACGAGGCGCTGTCCAAGAAGATGAAGCCCGTGATCGAATCGACCGTGGGCATCACCGGTGCCCCGGCCGGTGGCGCGGACGCGGCCTGAGCCGCGCGCGGTCGTCGCCGAGCCCCTAGACTGGCCCCCATGAGCTTCAGCGCAACGGAGTCCCGGCCCCTGGCCGGGGCCCTCTATCTGGTCGCCGGGGCCACGAGCGCCTCCGGAACCGCCGCCGCGCGCGCCCTGGACGACGCCGGTGCCACGGTCCTCGCGGCGGGCACCGATGCGGGGCGGCTGGAGGGGCGGGTGCCGTTTGCCGCGGGCCGCTACGTGGCCGACCTCGCCGATCCGGACGCCGTGGCCGGGCTCGCCCGCCGCATCCACGAGGAGCACGGGCGGCTCGACGGCCTGGTCCACCTCGTGGGCGGCTGGCGCGGCGGCCGCGGGCTCGCCGGGCAGTCCGACGAGGACTGGGAGTTCCTGCTGACCCACGTCGTCACGACGCTGCGGAACACCTCCCGCGCGTTCTACGAGGACCTCGCCGACTCCGCACGGGGGCGGCTCGTGATCGTCTCGGCCTCCGCCGTCGAACACCCCACCGCCTCCGGCGCCAACTACGTCGCCGCCAAGGCCGCGGCCGAGGCGTGGGTGCGCGCCGTGGCGGCGGGCTTCCGCGCGGCCCAGTCGGGGCGCCGGCAGGATCCCGTGCCGCAGCGCTCGGCCGCCGTCGTCCTCGCCATCAAGGCGTTCACCGACGCCGCCGCGCGCGCCGCCGAGCCGGAGAAGTCCTTCGCCGGCTTCACGGACGTCGAGGACTTCGGCCGCGAGCTCGTCCGCGTGGCCTCCGGCGACGCGGACGGGCTCAACGGCGCGCGGATCGACCTGACCGCGGCCCGCTGAACCCCGGGACGCCGGCCGCCATCCCCTGAGCCCCGCGGCACGCGGCCCGTCCCCCGGGCCCGCGCCGCACCCCCCACCACCTACGACCCCAGGAGCCACGTGAACCAGCCCCTGCACGACCGCGCCGTCCGCGGATTCGCCTCCGACAACTACTCGGGCGTGCACCCCGAGGTCCTCGAGGCCCTCGCGGCCGCCAACGGCGGGCACCAGACCGCCTACGGCGAGGACGATTACACCGAGCACCTCTCCCACGTGGTCCTGAACCACTTCGGCCCCGCGGCCGAGGTGTTCCCCGTCTTCAACGGCACCGGGGCGAACGTCACGGCCCTGCAGTCGCTGCTGCCGCGCTGGGGTGCCGTGGTCTGCGCCCGGACGGCCCACATCAACGTGGACGAGAACGGCGCCCCCGAGCGCATCGGCGGCATGAAGCTGCTCGCCGTGCCCGCCCCGGACGGCAAGCTCACCCCCGAGCTGATCGACCGCGAGGCCTGGGGCTGGGGCGACGAGCACCGGGCCCAGCCGCTCGCCGTGTCCATCACCCAGTCGACCGAGCTCGGAACCCTCTACACCGTGCGCGAGATCAAGGCCATCACGGAACACGCCCACTCCCTGGGAATGAAGGTCCACATGGACGGCGCCCGGCTCTCCAACGCCGCGGCCGCCCTCGGCCTGCCCCTGCGCGCCTTCACCCGGGACGCCGGGATCGACATCCTCAGCCTGGGCGGGACCAAGAACGGGCTGATGTTCGGCGAGGCCGTCGTCGTCCTCGATCCAGAGGCCGCCCACGGACTGAAGTACCTGCGCAAGATGAACATGCAGCTCGCCTCGAAGATGCGCTTCACCTCCGCGCAGCTCGTGGCGCTCTACGGCGGGGACCTGTGGCTGCGCTCGGCCTCCCACGCGAACGCCATGGCCGCCCGGCTGCGCGCCGCCGTCGATGCCCTCGAGGGTGTGGAGGCGACGCAGCCGACCCAGTCCAACGCCGTCTTCGCGCGGCTGTCGAACGCCGTGGCCGACCGCCTGCGGGAGCGCTTCCGCTTCTACGATTGGGACCGCGGAGCGGGCGAGGTGCGCTGGATGTGCTCGTTCGACACGAGCGAGGAGGACATCGACGCGTTCGCCGCGGCGCTGCGCGAGGAGCTCTCCGCCGGCTGAGTCCCCGGCGTGCCTCGGACGCGCCGGGGCCGGGCCGCCCTAAAATCGGGGGTGTGACCGCACTTGGCGACCTGGCTTCGGTTCCACCGGACTTCCTGACGGCGCTCTCCGCCCTGCGCCGGGCCGAGTGCCGCCCGGAGATGCGGCTCGAGGAGATCCCCGCACCCGCCCGGCTGGCGCCGTTCGCCGTCGCCCTCTCCGCCGATGTCGTCGAGGCCGGACGGCCGGCCGTCCGCCTCCACGGCCCGGCCGCCGCCGCCCTCCACGCCGCCGACACGGTGGACGAGGAGCTCGCCACGGGCCGGTTCATCCTCCTCCACGACCCCGCCGGCTCCCCCGTCTGGAACGGCACCTTCCGGATCGTCACCTACATCCGCGCCCAGCTGGAGGCGGACATGGGCAACGACGAGATGCTGGGCTCGGTCGCGTGGACCTGGCTCGCGGAGGCGCTCGAGGAGCATGCGGCCCCGCACGTCAACGCCGGGGGGACCGCGACCCGCGTGCTCTCGGAGAGCTTCGGCACGCTCGCCGGACGCGAGGGGACGATCGACATCGAGCTGCGCGCCTCCTGGACGCCGCTCGACGCGGACGTCACCGCGCACCTCGAGGCCTGGGGCGACATGGTGTGCACGTTCGCCGGGCTGCCCCCGCTGCCGCCCGGCGTCGCGGCCCTGCCCCACCGACGTCGTTCGTGAAGGCACTAGAATCGTCTGCATCATGACCGCAGCCGACGCCGCCACCAGCGCCCCCGAGCAGGACGAGCTGTCCTCCGCCACCCAGGATCCGGGATCCTCCGACGCCGGGGCGGTGCCCCTGACGGAGCCGCGCGACGGCGTGCCGCTCGTGATCTCCACGGAGTCTGGCCTGCGCCGCGCCGCGCAGGCCATCGCCGCCGGACACGGGCCCGCCGCCGTGGACGCCGAGCGGGCCTCGGGGTTCCGCTACGGCCAACGCGCCTTCCTCGTGCAGATCCGCCGGGAGGGGGCCGGGACCTGGCTCATCGACCCCGAGCCGTTCGGGGACCTGGCCGTCCTGGGCGACGCGCTCTCCGGCGTCGAATGGATCCTCCATGCCTCGACGCAGGACCTCCCGTGCCTCGCCGAGCTCGGAATGCACCCGGACCGGCTCTTCGACACCGAGCTCGCCGCCCGCCTGGCGGGCCTGCCGCGCGTGGGCCTCGGCGCCGTCGTCGAATCCCTCCTGGGCCTCTCGCTCGCCAAGGAGCACTCCGCCGCCGACTGGTCCAAGCGCCCGCTTCCGGAGCCGTGGCTGCGCTACGCCGCGCTCGACGTCGAGGTCCTCGTGGAACTGCGCGCGGAACTCGTCGCGCTCCTCGAACGCGACGGCAAGCTCGCCTACGCCGAGCAGGAGTTCGAGGCCATCCGCACGGCACCACCCGCGCCGCCGCGCACCGATCCGTGGCGGCGCACCTCGGGCCTGCATACCCTGCGCGACCGGCGCCAGCTCGCCGCCGTCAGGGCCCTCTGGCACGAACGCGAATCACTCGCCGAGAACCGGGACGTCGCCCCGGGCCGGCTCATCCCGGACGCGGCGCTCGTCGCCGCGGCGAAGGCCATGCCGACGACCGTTCCCGCGCTGCTGAAGACCCCGGGCTTCCACGGCCGGGCCGCGGGCAAGGAGGCACCGCGGTGGCTCCGGGCACTACAGGAGGCCCGCGCCGCGCAGGACCTGCCGCCCCTGCACCTGCCGTCCAACGCCCCGCCGCCACCGCGCACGTGGGCCGACAAGGACCCGGACGCGGCGGCCCGCCTCAATACCGCCCGCCCGCGCCTGCAGCGCACGGCCGAGCAGCTGGACATGCCCGTCGAGAACCTGCTGACCCCCGACTTCCTGCGCCGGATCGCCTGGCGGCCGCCGACCCCGATCGAGCCGGACTCGATCGCGGAAGCCCTCGCCGGCCTCGGCGCCCGGCCCTGGCAGGTGGAGATCGCGGCCCCGGTCCTGACCGTGGCCTTCCTCGACCCGGACCCGCTCTGACAGGATCGGTGGGACGGCACCCCGCGCCGCTGTTGCATCCCAAGTTACCGGCCAGTAACGTATGGGGTGGATCACACCCGTCCCACCCTTCCGTAAGGAGCACCCGGTGAACCCCACCCCCACCCGCCCCCTCGGCCGCGGCCGCGCGGTCCGCGACGTCGTCTTCGTCGACGGCGTGCGCACCCCGTTCGGCAAGGCCGGAGAGAAGGGCATCTACCACGGAACGCGCGCCGACGACCTCGTGGTGAAGTGCCTGCGCGAGCTCATGCGCCGCCATCCCTCGCTCCCGCCCGAGCGGATCGACGACGTGGCGATCGCGGCGACGACGCAGAGCGGGGACCAGGGACTGACCATCGGCCGCACCGCCGCGCTGCTGGCGGGCCTGCCCCACACCGTTCCCGGCTACGCGATCGATCGCATGTGCGCCGGCGCCATGACCGCCGTGACGAGCACCGCCGGATCCATCGCCTTCGGCGCCTACGACGTCGCGATCGCCGGCGGCGTCGAGCACATGGGCAACCACCCGATGGGCGCCGGCGCCGATCCCAACCCGCGCTTCCTCTCCGAGCGGATCGTCGATCCCGCCGCCCTGAACATGGGCAACACGGCCGAGAACCTCCACGACCGCTTCCCGGCCGTCACGAAGGAGCGGGCCGACCGCTACGCCGTCGCCAGCCAGGCCAAGCTCGCCGCCGCCTACGAGGCCGGCAGCATCCAGCCCGACCTCGTGCCCACCGCGGCCCGCCGCCCCGGCGAGGGGTGGACGGTCCACACGCGCGACGAGCCGCCGCGCCCCGGCACCACCGAGGCCGACCTGGCCGGGCTGAAGACCCCCTTCCGCGCCCACGGACGCGTCACGGCGGGCAACGCCGCCGGCCTGAACGACGGCGCGACCGCCGCCCTCCTGGCCTCCTCCGGGGCAGCGGAGGAGCTGGGCCTGCCCGTGCGGATGCGGCTCGTGTCCTACGCCTTCGCCGGCGTCGAGCCGCAGGTCATGGGGATCGGGCCGGTGCCCTCCACCGAGAAGGCGCTCGCCCAGGCGGGCCTGGCCATCGACGACATCGGCCTGTTCGAGGTCAACGAGGCCTTCGCCGTCCAGGTCCTGTCCTTCCTGGACCACTTCGGGATCGCCGACGACGACCCGCGCGTGAACCGCTACGGCGGCGCCATCGCGGTCGGCCACCCGCTCGCCTCCTCCGGGGTGCGCCTCATGACCCAGCTGGCGCGGCAGTTCGAGCAGGACCCCTCGGTGCGCTACGGCCTGACCACGATGTGCATCGGCCTCGGCATGGGCGGCACCGTGATCTGGGAGAACCCGCACCACGCAGACTACGGAAAGGACGCCTAGGACCATGGCACACGATTCCTTCGCACGCTTCGAACCGCTCACCGCACTGGTTCCGAACGAGGTCGTCACGAACGCCCTCGTCGCCGACGTCCCGCTGCCCGGCGGCCGTACCCTCGCGCTGATTACGCTCGACAACGGACTGGACCACACCAAGCCGACGACGCTCGGCCCGCGGACCCTGATCGGCCTCGGGCAGACGCTCCTGGAGCAGCGGGATCGCGCCGCGGCCGGAGGGATCCACGCCCTCGCCGTGACGGGCAAGCCGTACTTCCTCGTCGCGGGCGCGGACCTGTCCGCCGTCAAGGGGCTGCGCACCGCCGAGCAGGGGCGCCTCATGGCCGAGCTGGGCCACGCGGCCTACGACCTCCTGGCGGACCTCGGCGTCCCGACCTTCGCCTTCATCAACGGGATGGCCCTCGGCGGCGGGCTCGAGATCGCCCTCGCGGCGAACTACCGCACCGTCTCCACGGGCGCCCAGGGGCTGGGGCTGCCGGAGGCCTTCATCGGGCTCGTCCCGGGCTGGGGCGGCGTCTACCGCCTGCCCCGCCTGATCGGCCCCGAGGCCGCGCTGAAGGTGATGATCGAGAACCCGCTGAACAACAACCGCACGCTCGGCGGAGCGCAGGCGTTCGAGCTGGGGATCGCCGATGCCGCGTTCGCCCCGGCCGACTTTCTCGAGCAGTCGGTGGCCTGGGCAGCGTCCGTGGTCGACGGGGCCGAGCCCGAGCGCCGCCACGCCGTCGACCCGGCGGACCCGGAGACCGCGGCCCGCTGGACCGCGGCCGCCGCCACGGCGCGCGCGTTCGTCGAGGCCAAGACCTCCAACGCCGCACCGGCACCCGCCAAGGTCCTCGACGTCTTCGAGGCGGGGCTGACGGCGACCCAGCCGGAGTCGGCCCGCCTCGAGTGCGACGCCCTGACGGAACTCATGCAGACCCCGCAGTTCCATGACACGGTCTACGCGTTCCTGGACCTGGTCCAGAAGCGCTCCAAGCGACCCGCCGGCGCCCCGGACGCGAAGCTGGCGCGGCCCGTGGCCAAGATCGGCGTCGTCGGTGCCGGCCTCATGGCCGGACAGTTCGCCCTGCTCTTCGCCAAGTCGCTCAAGGTGCCCGTCGTGATCACGGACATCGACCAGGAACGCGTGGACCGCGGACTCGCCTACATCCACGGCGAGATCGACAAGCTCGCGGCGAAGAAGCGGCTCTCGCCCGACGCCGCCAACCGCACGCGTGCCCTCGTGACCGGTTCCGTGGACAAGTCGGCCTTCGCCGACGCGGACCTGGTCATCGAGGCCGTGTTCGAGGAGCTCGAGGTCAAGAAGAAGGTCTTCGCCGAGGTCGAGCAGGTCGTCTCCCCCGAGTGCATCCTCGCGACCAACACCTCCTCGCTCTCGGTGACGAAGATGGCCCAGGACCTGCGCCACCCCGGACGCGTCGTCGGCTTCCACTTCTTCAACCCCGTCGCCGTGATGCCGCTCATCGAGATCGTCAAGGCGCCGCACACCACGGACGAGGTGCTCGCCACGGCGTTCGCGCTCGCCAAGAACCTGAAGAAGACGGCCGTCCTGGTCCAGGACTCCGCGGCGTTCGTCGTCAACCGGATCCTCCTGCGCCTCATGGGCGAGGTGTCCAACGCCTTCGACGACGGCACGCCCGCGGAGGTCGCGGACACGGCCCTGAAGCCGATGGGGCTGCCGATGAGCCCCTTCACGCTGCTCGCGATGGTCGGGATCCCCGTGGCCCAGCACGTCATGGAGTCCCTCCACGACGCGTTCGGCGACCGCTTCCGGGTCTCCGCGAACCAGCAGGCGCTCATCGACAACGGCGTCAAGGGCCTGTGGGAGAAGCAGGAGGACGGCAGCGTGCGGATTCCGGAGGAGACGCTCGCCCTGCTCTCCTTCGGCGACTCGCCGAGCACCGCCGAGGAGCTGCTGGTCCGCACGCAGGACGCGTTGGCGCAGGAGATCGGCCTGATGCTCGAGGAGGGCGTGGTCGAGGGCCCGGAGGACATCGACCTCTGCATGATCCTCGGCGCGGGATGGCCCATGCACCTGGGCGGCATCACCCCGTACCTGGACCGGGTCGGCGCGTCGCAGCGCGTCAACGGGCGTCCGTTCCACGCCGGCTAGGACCACTCGCGCCGGTGCCCCGGGGCCCGGCACAGGAGACCCACAGCCGGGTCCCCTGTGCCGGGCCCCGCGCGCGTCCTACGATGGTGCCCATGACGCGCACCGAGACACCCCGCCCCGCCCGCCGCACCGTCCTCGGCACCTCGGTGGCCGCCGGGGGCGCGGCCTTCCTCGCGGCCTGCGGCTCCGCCTCGCCCGCCGAGGTCCCCTCGGCGCCGGCCGGGGGCGGGGCCGAGGGCACGCAGGCCGCCACGCTGTCCGAGCTTCCCGAGGGCGCCTCGCTTTCCGTCCAGGTCGAGGGCCGCGCCTACCTGCTCTACCGGCCGGACGCCGAGACGGTCCTCGCGTACCGCGCCGTCTGCACGCATGCGGGCTGCGAGGTGCTCACGGGCGAGACGCAGTTCGAGTGCCCGTGCCACGGCTCGCGCTTCGCCCACGCCGACGGCGCGGTCACGGGCGGACCGGCGAACCGTCCCCTCGAGCGCTTCGCGGCCGCCATCGACGGCGACGACGTCCTGATCTACCTGTAGTCCCGGAGATCCCCGGGGCGGTGCCCGGGCCGGGCGCCCGGAGCCCCTCCTGCCGATCCGTGGTGCGCGCCGCGAACGCCGCGTCGTGGGTCGTGAACACGATCGCGGCTCCCCGTCCGGCGGCCGCCGCGAGCGCGTCCTCGAGCCGGTCGCGGGCGTCGGCGTCGAGGTCGCTCGTCGGCTCGTCCAGCAACAGCACGCCGGGTTTCCGCACGAGGACGGTCGCCAGGGCCGCGAGCCGGCGCTTCGCCGCGGGCAGTTCCCACGGGTGGGTCCGGGCGTCGTCGCGCAGGCCGAGCTGCTCCAGGATCTCGGCGGTCTCCGCCCCGGCCCGCGGCCCGCGCAGCCCGAACCGGACCTCGCGCTCCACCGTCCGTTCGAAGAGCTGGTCCGCGGGATGCTGCAGGGCCAGCCCGAGCCGCCGCGCCGTCTCCGCCGGCCGGCCCGGACGGATGGGCGCCCCGTCGACGAGCACGGTTCCCGCGGCGGGTGGCAGCAGGCCGGCGATCGTGGCCAGCACGGTCGTCTTGCCCGCGCCGTTGGCGCCGGTGAGCGCGAGCCGCTCCCCCGGGCCTAGCTCGAGATCGAGCCCGCGGACGGCGACGGGGCCGCCGTCGGGAGCGGCCGCCAGTCCGATGAGCTTCAACCGCGGAAGGGAGTGCGCGGAACGGGATCGGGCGCCGCCGGATGCGGAGTCCGACGCCGGGTCCGCACCGCCGGCGGTGGACGGGACCTCCGGCGCGCGGTGCGTCCGTGCATCGGCTCGGGCCGACGGAGACCCTTCGACGCGGGCCGCGTCCGGCGCCGTGGCCGCCTCGCGCCGCAGCGTCCCCGAGCCGAGCCGGAGGACGGCGTCGGCACCGGAGGCGGCACCGGCGTCGTCTTCCAGGCCGTTGCCCAGCAGCACGACTCCCGTGCCGCGCGCCCGCAGGCGGGCCAGGGCGGCGGCGAGCGCGCGGCGGGCGGCGGAGTCGAGGCCGGCGAAGGGCTCGTCGAGGACCAGGACCGGGGTCCGGGCGGCGACGAGCGCGGCGAGCGCGGCGAGGCGCTGCTGCCCGCCGGAGAGGGCGAAGGGATCGGCGGCCAGCAGGGCGTCGAGGCCCAGCCCACCGGCCGCCTCCCCGACGCGGCGCTGCATCGTGGCGCGCTCCATGCCCCGCTGTTCCAGGGCGAAGGCGATCTCCTCGGCGACCGTGGCCCGCGCGGCGGAGAAGAGGGTCCGCGCGTCCTGCGGCAGCAGCCCGACGTGGCGGCCCCACGCGGCGCGGTCCGGGAGGGCGCCGTCTCCCGGGTGGAAGGCGAGGCGCTGGCCGGCGAGGCGGACCCGGGCGTCGAGGGCGTCCCCGCCGTGCGGGAGGAGCCCGGCGAGCATGCTCCCGAGCAGCGACTTCCCGGACCCCGAGGTCCCGTGGACGACCGTGAGCGTGCCGGGCGCGACCTCGACGATGCATCCCGACAGGACGGGACCGGCTGCGGCGGCCGGGGCGTAGGAGTCCAGCTCGTAGCGCAGGAGCGGTTCCGTCACGGCAGCGCTCCCCCACCGGCGATCAGGACGACGGCGAGGACCGCGCCGGCCGCGGGCGCGATCCGGCGGGCGAGGCGCTGGCGCCGCGAGTCGGCGACCTCGCGGTAGCGGACCACCGCCCCGGACGCGGGGAAGCCGCGGGCCGCGAGGTGCCCGGAGCGCAAGGCGGCGTCCTGCACGGTCGCCACGACCAGCGGAACGGCCCGGAGCCGGACGGCGCGCAGCCACCCCGCCGGGCCGCGGCCGCCGGCGCCGCGCAGCGCCTGGGCGCGCCCGATGGCCCGGGAGCGGCCGGCCAGTTGCGGGCCCAGGCCGAACGCCGCTCCGACGATGTAGCCGAGCTGTGCGGGCACGCCGGCGGCGTCGATCGCCGCCACGAGATCGTGGCGGTCGACCGCGAGGGCGGCAAGTGTTCCCACCGCGACGAGGACCGCCGCGCGCAGGCCCAGCCCGAGCGCGGTATCGAGTCCCCCGGCCGTGATCCGCAGCGGTCCCACCTCCCACAGGGCCGCGGCGCCGGAGCGGTCCACGAGGGCGTGGATCATCAGCTGCGAAGCCCACAACGGTCCGAGGACGGCCGCGCAGGCCGCCGCGAAACGGCGCAGCCGGCCCGTGCGTACCGCTGCGACGGCGCACGCGAGGACCGTCGCGGCCGCGGCCCAGCGCGAGCCGCTCGCGATGACGACGACGGCGGTCGTGGCGGCGAAGGACGCCGTCGTGAACGGATGCAGCCGGGCCACGGGAGATCCGCTCAGGGGTCCCGGCGGGCCGCGGGCGAGCGGAATCCGCGCAGCAGCCGCGGCGGAAGGGCCGCGACCAGGAGGGCGACGGCGAGGAAGACGACGGCTTTGTCCCCGGGGTCGGAGATCAGCGCCTGCTTCGTCACGGCGGAGAGCAGGCCGTCGCCCATGGAGCGGAAGGCCGCGACGAGCGCGCCCGTGCCGACGCCCGACGTCCCGCCGAAGACGAACGCGGCGACCGGCGCCGAGACGACGCCCGCCACGACGCCCGTCGCGAGGCCGGCCACGGGGGCCAGGTAGACGCGGCGGACCAGGCCCCAGCGGGCGGCGGTGCCGGCGAGGAAGCCGATGAGCCCGGCGCCGGCCGCGAACGGCAGGACGGTCGGGTTGAAGAGCGACCAGATGAGCGTCCCCATCAGGCCCGTCGCCGCCCCGGCCCGGCGCCCGGCGAGGAAGCCGACCAGGACGGTCCCGATCGAGTCCAGGTAGAGGGGCAGCATGACGGAGCCGACGAACTGTCCGAGCACGATGTTCAGGGCCAGGGCGGCCGGGATCAGCACCACGGCCTCCGTGGGCAGCTCGGGCAGCACGGCCGCGAGCAGGAGGAGGGCGGCGGCCAGGTAGCCGGCGAACGCGCCGAGCGCCGCGGCCTCGCCGAGACCCCCCGCGACGGCGTCCGGCCGGGTCGCCAGCAGGACGATGTAGGTGCCGGCCAGGACGGCGAGGCCCGCCGCGCCGAGGATCGTGGAGCGCCGGGAGGGACCGCGGGAACCGGGGGCGGCCAGCAGGGACGGCGGGGCGGACGGGGACGTGGACATAGGCTCTCCTGCCACACGCGGCGGCGCAGGGCGCGTCAGGCGTGCTGGATGGGGTGTGCGGGGTGCGGGCCTATGTCACCTCGACCCGGTTCAGCATCCTATCCGATCCGCGATCGATCCGGCCGGGTCCCGTCGATCCGGCGGGCGAGGAGCCCGAGGCGGCGGAACGCATCGGCGAAGCCCGCCTCCGGGTCGTTCCACTCGACGACGTGGGCGTGGGGCGCCCGGCCCCAGAGCCCGCGGAAGTCGGCCACGGTGGTGCCGAGCAGGAGGCTGGACTCCGTTTCCACGTCGACGGCGGCCGGACGGGTCCGGTAGGCCATGGTGCCCGCCGCGACGCCGGCGGCGAAGAGGTCGTGGACGTGGGCGATGTAGCCCTGGTCGTAGTCGCGGTGGAACTCGAAGTAGAAGCGCAGCGCGTCGGACAGGTGTCTCACGAGCGGGTTCGCAGCGCGGCTGGGCAGCCCGTCCGGCTGACCGTCGGCGACGTGTTCGGGTTCCGGGCACCCGGCCTCGCGGGCCAGCTCGGCGAGGAAGGCGGGGCGCATCTCGAAGCGTTCCGTGGCGTCGAGCGGGCAGAGCACGGGCAGGCGGTCCGGGTCCAGGCCCTCCTCGGCCGCACGGGCATAGGCCGCATGGACCTCGCGCGCCGCGTGCGGGTCCACGTGGGTGTTCCACTCGGCCGTCGGGGTCGTGTTGCCCTGGTGGTAGAACGCGCCTCCCATGATCACGACGCGCTTGAAGAGCCACGGGAGCCGGGGCTCGGCGCGCAGGGCGAGGGCGAAGTTGGTCAGGGGCCCCGTCAGCAGGGCCGTGAGCCGCCCTGGTTCGGCGCGGGCGGCCTCGACCCACCGTGCGACGGCGTCGCCCGGAACCGCGCCGGGACCCGCCTGCGGGGGCGGCACGGGATCCAGGACGGCGTGCCCGAGGCCCTGCGGGCCGTGGGTCTCCGGCGTCGTCACGAGGCGGAGCTGCAGGGGCGTCTCGGCGCCGGTCAGGACCGGGACGCCGGCCCGGCCGCAGAGCGCGAGCAGGGCCCGGTTGTTGGCGGCGACCTGGGCCGTGCCGACGTTGCCGGGCGAGCTCGTCACGGCGACGAGGTCCACGTGGGGGCACGCGGCGAGGTAGGCGAGCGCCAGGGCGTCGTCGATCCCCGTGTCGTTGTCCATGAGGATCCGCACGGGCTCCGGGCCCGCCCCCGGCGCGGCGTCAGCTTCCCGCATGGCGTCCCGTCGCCGTGAGGAACTCGATGGCGGCGTCGTCGAGGTCCTCGAGGCTCGCCCAGGCGGCGTCGCTCGGCGCGCCCGCGACCGGCACGGACACGGCGCCCTGCCAATCACTCGCCACCATCTCGCCGGCGCGGACCCAGTGCCTGGCGGCCGTGCGGCCGGCCTGGATCCTCTCCACGGCCCGCGCCCCGTCGAGCCCGAGCCCGTCGACGGCGACCGAGGTCCGGCGTGGCGCGGAGGGAGCCGCGCGGAGCACCGCGGAAACGGGATCGCCGCCGGGGACGTCGTCGGCCAGCTGCACGTAGGGCAGCTCCGCGGCGCCGCCCGCCACGAAGCGGCGCACCAGCAGGAACTCTCCGTAGCCGGGCATCGACTCCGGGCCGAAGCCGCCGGCCGTCCGGTCCAACAGCACGGGACCGGTCGTGCCGGGGGCGTGGAAGCGGCTGAGCTGCCACGAGCCGTCGTCGTCGAGGCGGATGCGCGAGACGGCCAGGTAGAGCTCGGGTGGGCGGCCGAACGCGATCCGGGTTGTCAGGACGCCGGCCTCGAGGCTCCGGCGCAGCGCGCCGACGCGCCCCGAGGGCTCGTGAAAGGCCTCCCAGCGCTCGAACGGCTCCATCTCCGGCGGCCTAGAAGAGGGCGACGCGGGGCACGCGCGGGAACAGGGCGTCGAGGGCCTCCAGGTCGGCGGCGGACGGCGTCCACGACGCCGCCAACGCGTTCTCGCGCACCTGCTCCGGGCGGGTCGCGCCCGCGATGACGCTCGAGACCGCGGGCTGGGCGGCGAGCCACGAGAAGGCCACCTGCACCTCGCTCAGTCCCCGCTCGCGCGAGAACTCCCCGAAGGCGCGCAGCTGCTCAAAGTCCGCCTTCTCGAGCAGGTTCTGCCGCGAGTGCGTCAGCCGGGAGCCCTCGGGTGCCGCGCCGTGGGAGTACTTGCCCGTCAACAGGCCGTTGGCCAGCGGGAAGTAGGGCAGGACGCCCAGCCCGTAGGCCTCCGCCGCGGGAACCACCTCGAGCTCGGCCCGGCGGTCCAGGAGGTTGTAGTGGTTCTGGCTCGAGATGAAGCGCGTGCCCCCGGTCATCCGGGCGGTGAACTCGGCCTCGGCGATCTGCCATCCGGCCCGGTTCGAATGTCCGACGTAGCGGACCTTGCCGGCGCGGACCGCGTCGTCGAGGGCGGCGAGCGTCTCGTCGATGGGCGTGAGCGGATCCGGGGTGTGGAACTGGTAGAGGTCGATGTAGTCGGTCCCGAGCCGGCGCAGCGAGGCCTCGATCGCCGTCGTGATGTAGCGGCGCGAACCCCGGGCGCCGAAGTCGCGCCCGTTGGCGCCGCCGGCATCCATCCCGAACTTCGTGGCCACGACGACGTCGGAGCGGCGCGTGCCGAGCGCCCGTCCCAGCCGTTCCTCCGAGAGTCCGGGCACCCGGCCGTAGGTGTCGGCCGTGTCGAAGAGGGTCACCCCGGCGTCGACGGCGGCGTGGACGACGGCGTCCGTGCCCTCCTGCGACTCGGTGGCCGTCCCGCTGCGGCCCAGGTTGTTGCAGCCGAGCCCGACGACGGACACCACGAGTCCCGAGTCCCCGAGGCGGCGGTAGTTCATCTGGTCCTGTTCCATGGCGTCCTTTCGGGCAGGCCGCGGCTGCGGCGCGTGCGGGGCATGTGTCCTCGATTCTTGCACGCGTGCTTCACATGCGCGCTCCCGGGCGTTCCCGGTTCCCCTTTTGGGCGCGGAAGCCATAGCGTAGGAGGCATGTCAAAGGTCCTCACTTCACTTCCCGTCGGCGAACGCGTCGGCATTGCCTTCTCCGGCGGCCTCGACACCTCGGTGGCCGTGGCCTGGATGCGCGACAAGGGCGCCGTCCCCTACACCTACACGGGCGACCTGGGCCAGTACGACGAGCCCGACATCGACGCCGTGCCGGGCCGCGCCCTGGACTACGGGGCCGAGGCCTCGCGGCTCGTCGACTGCAAGCCCGGCCTCGTCGAGGAGGGCCTCGTGGCCCTCGCCTGCGGCGCCTTCCACATCCGCTCCGCGGGCCGCGCCTACTTCAACACCACTCCCCTGGGCCGCGCCGTCACCGGCACGCTCCTCGTCCGGGCGATGCGCGAGGACGGCGTGGACATCTGGGGCGACGGCTCCACCTACAAGGGCAACGACATCGAGCGCTTCTACCGCTACGGCCTCATGGCCAATCCGCGGCTGCGCATCTACAAGCCGTGGCTCGACCCCGACTTCGTGACCGAGCTCGGCGGCCGCCAGGAGATGAGCGAGTGGCTCCAGGCCCACGGCTTCCCGTACCGGGACTCCGCTGAGAAGGCCTACTCCACGGACGCCAACATCTGGGGCGCCACACACGAGGCCAAGACGCTCGAGCACCTGGACACCTCGCTCGAGACGGTCGAGCCGATCATGGGCGTGCGCTTCTGGGACGAGTCCGTTCAGATCGCCACGGAGGACGTCGCGATCGCCTTCGAGCAGGGCCGCCCGGTCTCCATCAACGGCGCCACGTTCGAGTCCGATGTCGCCCTCGTCAACGAGGCCAACGTCATCGGCGGCCGCCACGGCCTGGGCATGAGCGACCAGATCGAGAACCGCATCATCGAGGCCAAGAGCCGCGGCATCTACGAGGCGCCCGGCATGGCGCTGCTGCACATCGCCTACGAGCGCCTGCTCAACGCGATCCACAACGAGGACACCGTGGCCACCTACCACGAGCAGGGCCGCCGCCTGGGCCGGCTCATGTACGAGGGCCGCTGGCTGGACCCGCAGGCGCTGATGCTGCGCGAGTCCATCCAGCGCTGGGTCGGCTCGGCCGTGACGGGCACCGTGGTGCTGCGCCTGCGCCGCGGCGAGGACTACACGCTCCTGGACACCTCGGGCCCCGCGCTGAGCTACCACCCGGACAAGCTCTCCATGGAGCGCGTCGGCGACGCCGCGTTCGGCCCCCTGGACCGCATCGGACAGCTGACCATGCGCAACCTCGACATCGCCGACTCCCGCCAGCGCCTGGAGCAGTACGCCGGCCAGGGCCTCGTGGGCGGGGCCACAGCCGAGCTCGTGGGCCAGCTGGAGGCCGGCGGCGCGGAGGAGATCGCCGTCAAGGACGGAGCCGGAGAGGGCGCCTCGGCGTTCGAGCGGGCCATCGAGGCCGCGGCGTTCGACGCCGGAACCGACTGACGCCGTCTTCCCGCCCTCCCGAGGGTGCGGCAGGACGCACGGAGGCCCGGCCCCCTTGAGGGGGCCGGGCCTCCGTGCGTCTGCCACCGTGCGTCTGCCACCGGGCGTCTGTCTCCGGGCGTCCTGCCGGCCCGTCCGGCGGTGTGGCCCCGGCGGGGTGGACCCGGCGGGTGACCGCTTAGTCGAGCGTGAAGGGGGCCTTGCCGGGCGCGGGGTGCTTCTGGCGCAGCGTCCCGATCCCGCCCTGCCCGCCGACGGCGATGGAGAGCTTGCGGAAGTCGAGGTCGGCCTCCCGCAGGCACGTCTTGATCGCCGCGACGGCCTTGCCCGGCTCCGGGCTGAGGATGCGCACGTTGAGCTTCCAGGGCGCCAGGTCCCAGGACTCGACCGTGCCGAGTCCGCGCCACGCGAGGTGGCCGGAGAGCAGGTCCACGGCCTTTTCGCGCAGGTACTCGTCCCGCTGCGTTCCGTCCCTGCTCTTGAGGGCATACTGCGCCACGACCCAGTACTGCTCGTCCGCGGGGATCTCGGCGAAGCCGTCCTCGGCGCACTGCTCGGCGAACGCCGACATCAGCTGCGCGCCCGCGGCGGGATCGACGTCGTCGACGTCCTTGACGGTGGACTGGTGGCCGACCTTGCCGTGGTTGACCACGAACTGGCCGAGCTCGGCATCGGTGTAGGGCTCGTACCAGGCCTCGCGGAACTCGAGCTCGCCCCTCTGGTCCCGGCGGTAGGTGCGGATGATGGCCATGGTGCTCCTTGGGTGGCTGGATCGGCGGGGCCGATGGGTCGGGTGCGGCGGTGGTGCCGGGCGGGAGGTCGGTGGGTCAGGAGCGGGCGGCGGCCGCTCGGTCGAGCCGGCGGCCGGCGGCGAACCACTGCCCCGCCGTGTCCTGGTCGAATGGGGCGCGCCGCGCCCCGACGTCGTCCAGGAGCGAGTCGGCGGAGGCCCGCATGCGCCGCACGAGCTCCTCCGGGTAGCCGTACCGCCCGGCATGCTCGGTGAACTCGTCCTCGTCGTCGAGGTAGAGGCCCCGCTCGGCGGAGTCGACGACGTCGAGGTCCATGTCGATCGAGTTCGCCTCCCATCCCGCGGGGCGCAGCGGCCGCCAGCCCAGGGACGTGGAGACGTCGATGTAGAGCCGGACGCCGTCCGGGTGGTCCTCGTCGTAGAACGTCGCGACCCAGTCGCCGCCGCGCGGGAACAGGCAGACCGCGTCGGACTCGGCATGGAAGGCGAGCCCGGGGCGGGCCACGAACGAGCCGGCCGGCTGGAAGACCCAGTCGCCGTGGCGATCCGCGCCGAGGTACCGCCCGGGGACCACCCAGTGCGCCCCGCCGTCGTACTTCCACGCACGGGCCGCGACGAGGTCGCCCGGAACGGCGCCCTCGGGGTGCGGCAGGAGGCCCTCGGGGATGCTCACAGCTGCGGGATCTGTCCGGTGGGCAGGTCCTGGCCGGGCAGCGGCCGCGCGAACGGGACCTTGGTGCCAAGGACCTGCGCGAGCGTGTCCTGGGCGATCCGTTGCGCCGTGACGCCGACGCGTTCGAGCACCTGGCCCCGGGAGCCGTGCTGGAGGAACTCCGTCGGCAGGCCCACCTCGTTCAGGGCCGTGTCGACGCCGGCGGCGCGCATCTCCTGGCGGATGCGGGAGCCGATGCCGCCGGCCTTCACTCCGTCCTCGATGCAGACCACGATCCGGTGGCGCGCCGCGAGCCCGACGACGGAGCGCGGCACGGGCAGCACCCAGCGCGGGTCCACCACGGTGGAGCCGATGCCCTGCGAGGAGAGGCGTTCGGCGACGTCGAGGGCCATCGGGGCCATGGATCCGACCGCGACGATGAGCACGTCCGGATCCCCGGATCCGTGGCGGGCGAGGACGTCGACGCCGTCGTGGAGGCGTTCGAGGGCCTCGATCTCCCCGCCGACCGTGCCCTTCGAAAAGCGAAGCACGGTGGGGGCGTCGGACACGGCGACGGCCTCGCGCAGCTCCTCGCGCAGGCGCGTGGCGTCGCGCGGGGCCGCGAGGTGCAGGCCGGGGACGATCTGCAGGAGCGCCATGTCCCACATGCCGTGGTGGCTCGGCCCGTCCGGCCCGGTCACGCCCGCCCGGTCCAGGACGAGCGTCACGCCCGCGCGGTGCAGGGCCACGTCCATGAGCAGCTGGTCGAATCCCCGATTCAGGAAGGTCGCGTAGATGGCGACGACGGGGTGCAGGCCGCCGAACGCCATGCCGGCCGCGGAGGTGATGGCGTGCTGCTCGGCGATGCCGACGTCGTACACGCGCTCCGGGTGCCGCTCGGCGAACTCCTGCAGGCCCACCGGGATCAGCATGGCCCCGGTCAGGCCCACGATGTCCTCGCGCTCGTCGGCGATCGCGGCGATCTCCTCGCCGAACACGCTCGTCCACGAACGGGCCCCGGGACGCTCGACGGCCTGGCCGGTCTCCGGGTCGATCACGCCGACGGCGTGGAACTGGTCCTCCTCGTGCGCGCGGGCCGGGGCGTAGCCGCGCCCCTTCTCCGTCAGGGCGTGCACGATGACGGGCCCCTCGTAGTCGCGGGCCATCTGGAGGGCCTCCTCGACCGCCTCGAGGTCGTGGCCGTCGATGGGTCCGATGTACTTCATACCGAGGTCCTCGAAGAGGCCCTGCGGCGCCCACCAGTCCTTGATGCCCTTCTTCGTGGCGTGGAGGGACTTGTACGCGAAGCGGCCCACGGGACCGCCGTCCTGCAGGCGCGCCTTCCACCAGTCGAGGGTGCCCTCGTAGACGCGGTGCGTGCGCACCTTGTCCAGGGTCTGCCGCAGCCCGGCGAGCTGGTCGGCGAGGCCGCCGATGGTCGGCGCGTAGGAGCGGCCGTTGTCGTTGACGACGATGACGACCTTGCGCTTCTTGTCCGCGGCGATGTTGTTCACGGCCTCCCAGGCCATGCCGCCCGTCAGCGCGCCGTCGCCGACGACCGCGACGACGTAGCGCCCGTCCTCGCCCCGCAGGCGGTAGGCGCGGGAGATTCCGTCGGCCCAGGACAGAGAGCTGGAGGCGTGGGAGGACTCGACGATGTCGTGCACGGACTCGGAGCGGTCGGGGTAGCCGGCCAGGCCGCCTTCCTGGCGCAGCGTGGAGAAGTCCTGCCGGCCCGTGAGGAGCTTGTGCACATAGGACTGGTGGCCGGTGTCGAAGACGACGGAGTCGGTCGGCGAGTCGAAGACGCGGTGCAGGGCGATCGTGAGCTCCACGACGCCCAGGTTCGGCCCCAGGTGGCCGCCCGTGCGGGCGACGTTGGCGATGAGGAAGCCGCGGATCTCCGCGGCCAGTTCCTCCAGCTGCCCGGGCTCCAGCGCGCGCAGGTCGCGGGGCTCGCCGATGGATTCGAGCAGGGACACGAAGCCGTTCCTTTCGCCGGGGCAGGTACCGCCCCATCCTACCGGCCAGCCTGCCCCGTCCGGTCCCGGAATCGGGGCGAGCCGGGCGCGTGGCCGCGGATCCGGCGTCGTCCCCTCCACAGGCGCCGGGGAACGCCGCAGGGCGGGCCCCCTCGAGGGGGACCCGCCCTGCGGCTGACCGGCCGGTCCGGGCAGTCCGTCTAGCTGGCCGAGATCTGGCGCAGCACGTACTGCAGGATGCCGCCGTTGCGGTAGTAGTCCGCCTCGCCGGGGGTGTCGATGCGCAGCACGGCGTCGAAGGACTTGGTGGTGCCGTCCTCGGCCGTCGCGGTGACCGTGAGCGTCTTCGGCGTCGTGCCGTTGTTCAGCTCGGTCACGCCGGCGACGGAGTAGCTCTCCGTGCCGTCCAGGCCCAGGGTCGCGGCGGACTCGCCGGCCGGGAACTGGAGCGGCAGGACGCCCATGCCGATGAGGTTGGAGCGGTGGATGCGCTCGTAGCTCTCGGCGATCACGGCCTTGACGCCCAGGAGCGCGGTGCCCTTGGCTGCCCAGTCGCGCGAGGATCCGGAGCCGTACTCCTTGCCCGCGATGACCACGAGCGGGGTGCCCGCGGCGGCGTAGTTCTGCGCGGCGTCGTACACGTAGGCCTGCGGTCCGCCGTCCTGCGTGAAGTCGCGGGTGAAGCCGCCCTCGACTCCGTCCAGGATCTGGTTGCGGATGCGGATGTTCGCGAACGTGCCTCGGATCATCACCTCGTGGTTGCCACGGCGGGAGCCGTAGGAGTTGAAGTCCTTGCGGTCCACGCCGTTGGCCAGCAGGTACTGCCCGGCCGGGGTGTCCGACTTGAACGAGCCGGCCGGGGAGATGTGGTCCGTCGTGACCGAATCGCCGAGCTTGAGCAGCACGCGCGCGCCGTCGATGTCCTTGACCGGATCCGGCTGCGCCTTCATGCCCTCGAAGTACGGGGGCTTCCGGACATAGGTCGAGTCCTCCGCCCAGGCGAACGTGTCGCCGGCCGGGGTGTCGAGTGCCTTCCAGCGCTCGTCACCGTCGAAGACGCCCTCGTAGCCCTTGGCGAACATCTCCTTGTCGATCGAGGAGTCGATGACCTGCTGGACCTCGACCGGGTTCGGCCAGATGTCCTTGAGGAACACGTCGTTGCCGGCCTCGTCCTGGCCGAGCGCGTCGGTGTCGAAGTCGAAGTCCATCGTGCCGGCCAGCGCGTAGGCGATGACGAGCGGCGGGGACGCCAGGTAGTTCATCTTCACGTCCGGGTTGATGCGGCCCTCGAAGTTGCGGTTGCCGGAGAGGACGGCGGTCGCGGCGAGGTCGTTGGCCTGGATGGCCTCCGAGATCTCCGGCTCCAGCGGGCCGGAGTTGCCGATGCACGTGGCGCAGCCGTAGCCGACGATGTAGAAGCCGAGCTTCTCCAGATACGGGGTCAGGCCGGACTTCTCGTAGTAGTCGGTGACGACCTTCGAGCCCGGGGCCACGGAGGTCTTGACCCACGGCTTCGAGGTCAGGCCCTTGTCCACGGCGTTGCGCGCGAGCAGTGCGGCGGCGAGCATCACGGAGGGGTTGGACGTGTTGGTGCAGGAGGTGATCGACGCGATGGACACGAGTCCGTGGTCGATCGTGAAGGAGCGTCCGTCGGCGGTGGAGACGTCCACGGCCTTCGACGGGCGGCCCACGCCCAGCGCGTCGGCGTCGCCGGCGGCGTAGTTGTGGATGTCCTTGCGGAACTGCTCCTTGGCGTCGGTGAGCTGGATGCGGTCCTGCGGACGCTTCGGGCCGGCGATCGAGGGGACCACGGTGGACAGGTCCAGCTCGAGGAACTCGGAGAAGCGCAGCTCGCGGCTCGGATCGTGCCAGAGGCCCTGTTCCTTGGTGTAGGCCTCGACGAGCGCGACCTCTTCGTCCGTGCGGCCCGTCAGGCGCAGGTAGTCCAGGGTCACGTCGTCGATGGGGAACATCGCGGCGGTCGAGCCGAACTCCGGGCTCATGTTGCCGATGGTGGCGCGGTTGGCGAGCGGCACCTGGGCGACGCCGTCGCCGTAGAACTCGACGAACTTGCCGACGACGCCGTGCTGGCGCAGCATCTCGGTGATGGTCAGCACCACATCGGTGGCGGTGGCGCCGGCCGGGATGGAGCCGGAGAGCTTGAAGCCCACGACGCGCGGGATGAGCATGGAGACGGGCTGGCCGAGCATGGCCGCCTCGGCCTCGATGCCGCCGACGCCCCAGCCGAGCACGCCCAGGCCGTTGACCATGGTGGTGTGCGAGTCGGTGCCGACGCAAGTGTCCGGGTAGGCGCGGACCGCGCCGTCGACCTCTCGGGTCATGACGGTGCGCGCGAGGTACTCGATGTTGACCTGGTGGACGATTCCGGTGCCCGGGGGCACGACCTTGAAGTCGTCGAACGCCGTCTGGCCCCACCGCAGGAACTGGTACCGCTCGCCGTTGCGCTGGTACTCGATCTCCATGTTGCGCTCGAGGGCGCCGGAGTTGCCGAAGGCGTCGATCTGCACGGAGTGGTCGATGACCATCTCGGCCGGGGCCAGCGGGTTCACGCGCTTCGGGTCTCCGCCGAGGTCCTTCACGGCCTCGCGCATGGTCGCCAGGTCGACGACGCAGGGCACGCCGGTGAAGTCCTGCATGATGACGCGGGCCGGGGTGAACTGGATCTCGGTGTCCGGCTCGGCGTTCGCGTCCCACTGGGCCAGGGCCCGCACGTGGTCCGCGGTGATGTTGGCACCGTCTTCGGTGCGCAGCAGGTTCTCCAGCAGGACCTTGAGGCTGTACGGAAGGCTCTCGGAGCCTTCAACGGCCTTCAGCCGGAAAATTTCATACTCGGTGCCATCGACGTCCAATACGCCCTTGGCCCCAAAACTGTCCACAGTACTCACGGGGACTCCTCTCGCCAGACTTTCATCTTTGTTGCACACGTAACCCCCGTGCCAGTAAGGACTGCCTAACAGCAGACGGGGATCGCGGGAAATACGGCAGAGCTGGACCCAGTCTAGCCGTTGTGTGACGCCGGCCCCGGGCCCGACGGCACGAGCAGCCCCACGGTCTCGAGGTGGTGGGTGTTGGGGTAGAGGTCCAGGACGCGCACCGAGGCGAGCCGGTAGCCGCGGCGCGCGAAGTCGGCGACGTCGCGGGCGAAGGACGCGGGGTCGCAGGAGACGTAGGCGATCCTCGCCGGCGCCGCCTCGGCGATCTGCCGCACCACGGCCTTGCCGGCACCCGTGCGCGGGGGATCCAGGACGACGCCGGAGAACCGCTTCCCGTCCCGGCCCGCCTCGGCGGCGGCGGGGCGCAGGAGCCGCTCGACCCGGCCCTGCCGGACCCTCGCCTGGGGCAGCTCGTGGGCGTTGCGCCGCGCGTCCCGGCTCGTGCCCGGCGCGCCCTCGATGGAATACACGAGGCCTTCGGGTCCGACGGCGGCGGCGAGCGGCAGCGTGAAGAGCCCCGCCCCCGCGTAGAGGTCCGCGACCGCGTCGCCCGGGGACGGCGCGATCAGGCCGGTGACGGCCTCGACGAGGACGTCGGGGGCCCGCCGGTGGATCTGCCAGAAGCCCTCCCCCGTGACCCGGTACGCATGCCCGGCCGCCTCCTCGGCGACCCACGTCCGCCCGGCCAGGCGGCGCAGGCTGCCCTTCCCGTCGGCGGCGGACCCGGCGGCCTGCGTGGCCGCCGCGACGGAGACGCCGTCGGGCAGCCGGCGCGCGGCGCGCTCGGCGGAACCGGCGGGCGCGTCCGGCGCCGCGATCAGCAGGACGAGGACCCCGCCGCCGGCGGCCGGGGCGGCGATCTCGACGCGCGCGATGCCGGGCAGCGGGACGTCCCACGGCTTCAGGGAGCGGATCGCGTCCGTGGCCAGGGGCATGTCCTTCACCGGGACGAGCACGTCCGAGTGGTGGGCGTTCATGGCCAGCCGTCCGGCCGCGTCGACGCTGAACGCCGCGCGCGTCCGCCAGCCGAGCCCGAGCGGATGCTCGCCGTCGACGGCCTCGACGCCGGCGAAGCCCACGGCGTCGGCGTCCATGCCGCCGAGGCGGTGCAGCTGCTCGGCGAAGACCTCGCCCTTCAGCGCCCGCTGCCGGGAGAGCCCGATGTGCCCGAACTCGGCCCCGCCGACGGGCAGCGTCCCGCGTTCTGCGGCCCGCAGCGCGTCGGCCTCGGCCCACGGGTGCGGGCGCCGGTCGGGCGAGGCCTCGAGGACCTCGACGGCGTCCGCCCGCCAGAAGCGCGCCGACGCGTCGTCCGCCCGCAGGCGCGCCCGGACCAGTTCCCCGGGCAGGGAGTGGCGCACGAACACGACCCGCCCTTCGTGCCGCGCCACGAAGTGGCCTCCGTGCGCGGGCGCGCCGACGCGCAGCTCGACCACGGCGCCGCCGGCGGCGTCCGCGCGGGACGCGGCGGAGGGGTCCTCGGGTGCGGGGTGCTTCATCGTGGTCCCTCCTGGGCGGGGCCCGGGGTCGTGTCCGGCGTCGTACCGGAGGTGGTGTCCGTCGTCGTGCCCGGCACCTGACGGGGCGCGGTGGCTCCGGGTTGCTCGAAGAGCGCCCTCCCGTGCGTGGACTCGGAGAGCTGCCAGGGAACGCTCGCCACGACGACCCCGGGTTCGAAGTGCAGGCGGGTCTTGATCCGCAGCGCCGTCTGGTTGTGCACGAGCTGTTCCCACCAGCGTCCCACGACGTACTCGGGGATGTAGACCACCACGAGGTCGCGCGGCGAGTCCCGCTTGATGCCCTTGATGTAGTCGATGATGGGCGCGGCCGTCTCCCGGTACGGGGAGGCGAGCACCGTGAGCGGCACGGGCAGCCCGAGCTGCTCCCACTCGGCGAGCGTCCGGGCCGTCTTCTCCCCGTCGATGTCCACGATCACGGCGTCGAGCTTCGAGGGCCGCCCGGCCCGGGCGAAGGCGAGGGCGCGCAGCACGGGCTTGCGCAGCGTGGAGACGAGGATGAGCGCGTGCACGCGGGCGGGCAGGGCGCGGACGGGGTCGGTGTCCTCGATCGCCAGCTCGCGGTCCACGGCCTCGTAGTGGCGGTGGATCGAGTACATGACGAGGTAGAGGGCCACGATGCCGAGCACCGCGAGCCACGCGCCGAAGATGAACTTGGTGGCCAGGACGACGACGAGCACCGCGGCGGTCAGCACGAAGCCGACGAGGTTCAGCAGGCGCGAGCGGGCGATCCGCTGCCGCACGCGCCGGTCGGCGGTCGCGGCGAGCTGGCGCGACCAGTGCCTGACCATGCCGAGCTGGCTCAGGGTGAAGGAGACGAACACGCCGACGACGTAGAGCTGGATCAGCGTCGCGACGTGGGCGTCGAAGAGCAGCACGAGCACGAGGGCCGCGATGCCGAGCGCGAGGATGCCGTTGCTGAAGCCCAGGCGGTCGCCTCGCGTGCGCAGCTGGCGGGGCAGGTAGCCGTCGGCGGCGAGGTGGGAAGCGAGCGCCGGGAAGGAGCGGAACGCCGTGTGCCCGGCCATCCACAGCACGCCCGCCGTGAGCGCGAGGATGGCGTAGAACCCCGGACTATGCGGGCCGAACACGGCGTGGGCGAGCTGACCGACGACCGGGGCCTGGACGTAGTCGGCGGGGATGGGACCGCCGTCCAGGAGCAGGTTCGCCTGCGGGTCCTCGACGACGTGGACGCCCGTGAAGCGGGCCAGGAACATGGTGCCCAGGGTCAGCGCCGTGGCGATGACCCCGAGCCACAGCAGGATGGAGGCGGCGTTGCGGGCGCGCGGCGGCGCGAGCGTCGGGACGTTGCTGATCGGCGCCTCGATCCCGGTCAGGGCGGCCGAGCCGGTCGAGAACGCCCGCAGCACGAGCAGGGCCCCGAACAGCCCCGTCAGGCCGGCCTCGTAGCCGGCCTCGGGGACGATCTCGAAGCCGGCGCTCGGTGCGCTGCCGAGGGTGCCGGCGGCCGCTGCCACCGCCCCGGCGCCGATCATGGCCGCCATGCCGGCGACGAACGCGTAGGTCGGCACCGCGTTGCCGATGCGCGAGCGGCCGACGCCGCGCAGGTTCAGGACCGCCAGGAGGACGACGCCGGAGCCCGCCAGGAGCGCCTGCCTCCCGTCGAGCAGGGGGACGGCGGCGACGAGGAAGTGCGCGGCCGAGGACATCGAGACGGCGACGGTGAGGACGAAGTCGATCAGGAGGGCGGCGGCGACCGTGGTCCCCGCGCGGGGACCGAGGTTGACGGAGGCGATCTCGTAGTCGCCCTTCCCCGAGGGGTAGGCCTTCACCGATTGCCGGTAGGAGGCGATGATGACGAGCATGACGGCCATGACGGCGACGCCGACCAACGGGGAGAAGTAGATGGCGGACAGCCCGGCCATCGCCAGCGTCAGCAGGATCTCGTCCGGGGCGTAGGCGACGGAGGACAGCGCGTTGGAGGAGAGCAGGGGCAGGGCGAGGCGGCGGCGCAGCGGGGCCTGCTTGAGGCTTTCGGTCCGGAAGGGCCGCCCCACCAGCATGCGTTTGAGCGCGTCGAGGAACGTCAGCACCTGTCAACGTTAGCCCGGCGGGCGCCGCACGGCCACACCGGCGCGGCCGAAGCGTGCGAGACTGGGGTTCACAAGGCGCGGAGGGCCGTCGGGGCCGCTCCGCCGAGGTACGGAAACCAGGAGCTGACGTGGCGCACTTCGTCATCATGGGGGCGGGCCGGGTCGGCGTGACCCTGGCCCACGCGCTCGACGATTCGGGACACAGCGTGGCGATCATCGACCAGGACGAGCGGGCCTTCCGCCGCTTGCGGCGCGGCTTCTCGGGGCGCCGCGTGACCGGCGTCGGATTCGACCGCGAGACGCTCGAGCGGGCGGACATCGCCGACGCCTACGCCTTCGCCGCCGTCTCGAGCGGGGACAACTCGAACATCCTGGCCACGCGCGTGGCCCGCGAGAGCTACCACGTGCCCCACGTCGTGGCCCGCATCTACGATCCCGGCCGGGCCGAGATCTACCAGCGGCTCGGGATCCCCACGGTCGCCGCGGTGCGCTGGAGCGCCGACCAGGTGCTGCGGCGCATCCTGCCCGAGCAGGGCGTCAACGGCGACTTCCGCGACGCCTCGGGCCGGCTCCTGCTCGGCGAGGTCGCGGTGCATGCGGACTGGTACGGCAGCTCGTTGGCGGACATCGAGGCCGCGGCCGGGCTGCGCGTCGCGTACCTGACCCGCTTCGGGGAGGGCCTCATTCCCGGCCCCGGCGCCCGCCTGCAGCAGGGCGACGTCCTGCACGCCATGATGCCCGTGGGGTCCACCGGCGAGATCGACAGGATCCTCTCCTCACCGCCGGCGGCAGCCGGAGACGGCGCGGAGGAGGAGCTGTGAAGGTCGTCATCGTCGGAGCGGGGAGCGTGGGCTCCTCGATCGCCAGGGAACTGCTCGCGCACGGGCACGACGTCCTGCTCATCGACGAGAAGCCGGAGGTCGTCGGGCGCAGCGGGCTGCTCGGCGCCCGGTGGCTCTTCGGCGACGCGTGCGAGCTCAGCACGCTCCAGGAGGCCGGGCTCGACGGCGTCGACGTCGTCGTCTCCGCCACCGGGGACGACAAGGTCAACCTCGTCGTCTCCCTCCTCGCCAAGAGCGAGTTCGGCGTCGGCCGCACGGTCGGCCGCGTCAACAACCCCAAGAACGACTGGATGTTCGACGACGCGTGGGGCGTGGACGTCGCGGTGAACACGCCGCGCCTCATGACGGCGCTCGTCGAGGAGGCCGTCGAGATCGGGGACCTCGTGCGGCTCCTGACGCTGCAGACCGGCGTCACGTCCATGGTGGAGTTCACGGTTCCCGCCGATTCGCCGCTCATCGGGATGACCCTCGGGCAGCTGGACTGGCCGCAGGACTCCACCGTCGTGGCGGTGCTGCGCGACGACCTGCCCATCACGCCGAGCCCCGACGACGTCATCGAGGCCCGGGACGAGCTGTTCCTCATCACGGCGATCGCCGCGGAGGACGAGCTGCGCCGCGTGCTCCGGCCCCAGCCGGAGCCGGGGAACCCGTCGGCCGGGTAGCACGTGCCGACGGGCGCGCGGCCCGGAAGGACCGCTGCGACCCCGTGGCTCAGGACTTGGTGGTGGCCGTCCCGTCCGCGGGCGGGCGCGAGAGCGACCAGGCGAGCCACAGGCCGATCGCGTAGAGCGGGAGGCCCATGGCCAGGCGGGCCGCCCCGAGCGCGGGCACGTTGTCCGCGAAGTACAAGGGGACCTGGACGGCGAGCCGGGCCGCGAACACGGCCACGACGATCCACGTGGCCACGGCATAGGCGCGCAGCCGCGCCGGCTCCCGGCGCCACGTCGTCCCCTCGCCGCGGATGAAGCCCAGGACGACGCCCATGAGCGGCCAGCGCAGCAGGATCGAGAGCACCATCGCGCCGCCGTAGGCGAGATTCGTGAAGAACCCGGCGACGTAGTAGTCCTTGGCCTCGCCCGTCGTGCGGGAGACGAGCGCGCACACGACGACGCCGGCGAGGCCGGCGAGGGCCTGCGTCAGCGGCGTGCGCTGGACGAGCCGCGCCACGGTGAAGACGGCGGCGACGGCGAGGGAGGCGATCAGTGCGGGATTGAGCTGCTGCCATACCGTGAAGACCACGAGGAACACGAGGCCCGGCAGCACGCTCTCGGCGAGGCCCCGGACACCGCCGATCGTCGCGAGGACGTCGACCTGGCCGTCCGCGCCGCGCCGGACACCGGCGTTCTCCGCGACGCGCCGGGCGATGTCCTCCGCGCTCGGCGCGGCGTCGTCGTCCGGTCGGGGTCGAACCGGTTCCTGCTCACTCATGGCGGGGGGCCTCGTTGCTCTCGGGCGCTGGAAGGATCTCGTAGCGCGGGTTGAAGACCGTGGGGACGCCGTCGACGGCGGACACCATGCCGGAGAAGCGGAGCCTCGCCCCGGCCACGACGCCGGGGACGGTCCGCTGGCCGTGCCAGACGAGCCGCAGCGACGGTGCGGGACGGCGCCGGCCGCCGGGCGGGGCCGGCGCGTCCACGACGCTGGCCAGGAACGACGGCGTCTGCGCGGCCGGCTGCAGCCGGACGTGCTCGACGAAGCCCTCGGCGTGGACCCGGCCGCGCGGGGGCAGCCCCTCGATGCCGGTGCAGGGCCCGGACGGAGCGGGCACCGCCTAGCCGATCTGGGTCGTCTCGGGGCCGCGCTCGGGCGGGGCCACCGGGGACGGGCCGCCCGGCTGCGCCGGTTCGCGGCGGGCGACGGCCCCCTCGGGCATGCGCAGCGGAAGGAGCTCGGCCGGGGGCATGGGCTGCTCGCCGCGGACCACGATCGCCCGGGCGATCCGGTCTTCGAGGCGCTCGGCCTGGGCTCGGTCCAGCGTGGCCGGCCCGCCGACGACGCCGCGGAGGAACCAGCGTGGTCCGTCGACGCCGATGAAGCGGGCCACCATGTACCCCTGCGTGCCGTCGGGTCCGGTCGCGGGGACGCGGGCGATGATCTCCTCGCCGAAGCGGCCCTGCACGCGGTCGGTCTTGCCGCCCTGACCGGCGATGCTCTCGGAGATCTGGTCCGCGATGCCGGACCACAGGCCGCTGGACTTCGACGCCGCGAAGACCTGCAGCTGCAGCCGCGAGCCGTCGAGCTCGAGGGCGACGGCGACGACGCGCTTCGTGGCGTCCTCGACCTCGAGCCGCAGGTTCATCCCCTCGATGGGCTCGATGAGCAGGGCCCCGAGGTCGACGTATCCGTCGCGCGCCGGCGCGTCCTCGGACTCGGCGTCGAACGGGCCGGACAACGCGGTGGGCGCCGTCCCCGCCTCGGCGGGGACGGATCCGGGTTCAACGGCTTCCGGGGCCTCCGCGGCGTCCGTGGCCGCGGCGTCCTGCGTTCCCGCCGCGTTCTTGTTCTTGCGCTTGAAGATCATGGTGCTGCTCCTTGGGCCGGACGGGCCGGCCGATCAGGGCCGGTGGTGGACACACCGGCCGGAAGGTCAACGTGCGGCGCCGGCGCCGGGTTCCGCAACGGCGAAGCCCCCGGTGGACCCGAAGCCCCCTTCGCCCCTCACCGAGCCGGGCAGCTCGTCGACGGCCACGAATCGAGCGGTCTCGACGCGCTGGATGACGAGCTGGGCGATGCGGTCTCCGCGGCGCAGTTCGATCGGCTGGCTCGAGTCCGTGTTCAGGAGGGTGACGGCGATCTCTCCGCGGTAGCCGGCGTCGACGGTCCCGGGGGCGTTGACCACGGTCAACCCGTGGCGCGTGGCCAGGCCCGAGCGAGGGTGCACCAGTCCGACGTAGCCGTCCGGCAGCGCGAGCGAGACGCCCGTGGGCACGAGCCGGCGCTCGCCCGGAGCGAGGACGACGTCCTCACGGGCCCGCAGGTCGGCCCCGGCATCGCCCGGATGGGCGTAGCTCGGCGGTTCGAGTCCGGGGTCGAGCATCTTCAGCTGGACGTCGAGGGTCGCGTGCGTCTCGGGCATGGGGCCGGGTTCTCCAAGGCTTCGGGAAGGGGACGTGTTCACTCTAGCGGCGATCCGGCACCGCCCCAATGCGCAAGGCTTCCTTCACGGGCCATAAACTGGTTGCCATGGCCACCACCCCGCAGCAGTCCCCCACCGCCCCCGCTCCCCTGTTCCACGAGAAGCTCTGGCCGGCCTGGTGGATCTGGCTCCTGGTCCTGGGGACGGGCGGCGCGGCGTTCGTCGCCCTGGCGCCGGTCGGCATCACGGCCGGCATCGTGGCCGCCATCGTCGTCGTCCTGGCCCTGATCGTCGTCGGCGTGGCCACGACGTCCGCGATCACCGTCACGGAAGACACCCTGCAAGTGGGCCGCGCCGTGATCGAGCGCTCCTACGTCGGCGAGGCCGCGGCGTACCGCGGCGAGGACGCCACCTTCCAGCGCGGCCGAGGCCTGAACGGCACGGCCTTCCTGTGCCTGCGCGGGTGGATCGACCCCGTCGCCCGGATCGAGATCACGGACCCGCGCGACGCCACCCCCTACTGGCTCGCCTCGACGCGCCGGCCGGAAGATCTCGTCGCCGCGCTGCAGCGCCCGTAACCGCACCCCGCGGGCCCCCGAGATCACACGGTCCCGGAAACCACAAAAGCGGCGTCCCGTCAGGGACGCCGCTTGATGCAGTCGGGGTGCCCGGCCCTCTGGCCCGGCTTCCCTGGTTCCTAGCCTTCGCAGTCCTTGCAGAAGAGCAGGCCGTTCTTCTCCTTGGCGACCTGGGAGCGGTGCCGCACCAGGAAGCAGGAGGCACACGTGAACTCGTCCGCCTGCGCGGGCAGGACGCGGACCAGCAGCTCCTCGCCGGACAGGTCGGCGCCCGGAAGCTCGTAGCTGTCGGCGGTCTCGGCCTCGTCCTCGTCAACGACCGCGGACTGCTTGTCCGAACGGCGGCCCTTCAGCTCTTCGAGGGAGTCCTCGCTGAGCTCGTCCTCATTCTTGCGCGGCGCATCGTAGTCGGTCGCCATAGTCTCTCAATCACGCTCCGGTGGTAGCTGCTATCGGTCTGCGCAGGCCCTGGCCCGCGCGGGAAATCCTCGTCTAGGCGCAGGCCGTGCCTGCGGGAAACAACTTCCGTCCCGTCCCTTGTCCGGAGCGGAATCCCCCTGTCCCGGCCCGTACAACGCCGCAACGGGCCGTTTTGTGCCCGTGACGCACAGATTGTTCACCATCGGCGGAGAAAAATCCAATCCCCGTCGGCCGCCCCGTCATCCTTGCCGCCAGGACACATCCGCGGGTCCCACCGGAGTGCGCGCCACACCCCCGCAAATCACGGGTTTCCGGGCCCTTCAATGGCATTGTTTCTGGGAGAACGCAACGGCTGTGGAGGTTTTTCATGCGGCAAGTCAAGCTGGTGGGTGTCCATGAGGACGGCGGGCACCTGCTCTTGGGCACCGAGGACGGTGGCAGCTTCCAGCTGGTCATCGACGAGGCCCTGCGTGCTGCCGTGTCCCGGCCCGCGTCCCGCTCCGGCGCGCCCTCGCCCGGGGCGTCACTGGCCCCGCGGGAGATCCAGGCCCGGATCCGGTCCGGCGCCACGGCGGAGGAGCTCTCCGAGGAGTCCGGCCTGCCGCTGGCCAACGTGATGCGCTACGCGGGCCCGGTCTTCGCCGAGCGGGAGTACGTCGCCCAGCAGGCGCGGGGCGTCGAGGTCTCCGCACCCCAGGCGAACGACGGCTACCGCTCCACCTTCGGCGACGATCCCGCCACCCTGGGCGAGGTCGTCCCGGTCCGCCTGACGGGATTGGGCATCGACGCGGAGTCCGCCGAGTGGGACGCCTGGCGCCGCTCCGACGGCACCTGGGAAGTCGTCGTGAGCTTCGCCCCGTCCTCCTCGACGCACCAGTCGATGATCGGCGAGGAACCGCCCGCGCGGTGGATCTTCCACCCGGCCCGCAAGTCGCTGCAGAACACCAACCGCTGGGCCCAGGTGCTCAGCGAGCTCGAACCCCTGGACACGCCCCTGGGCGGCCGCCGGTTGACGGCCGTCTCCGACCGGCCCTTCGACTTCGAGGCCGATGCCGCGACGCCGGCGGGCCCGGCGACCGGCGTCCCGCAGGCCGACCGCGACCGGGAGGACTTCCTGGACCTGCTCCGCTCCCGCCGTGGGCAGCGGCTCGGCACCGACGAGGACGCCGACGACGCGCTCGCGGAGGCCCTGACGCGCGGCGAGATCCCGGCCGCCCATCCGCGCGACGAGGAATTCGTCGACGCCGACGAGGCGGAGCGCCTCGGCCTGGCCGAGGACACGGACCATGACGGCCTGCCCCGGCTGCACGACGGCGTGAGCACGCACACGAGCGAGTTCACGGTCGTGCCGTCGCTGCGGGCCCTGCGCTTCGACGCCCGGGACGAACCGGAGCCGGACGGCGACGACGCCGCTCCCGACGAGTCCGGCCAGCCGCGCAAGAACCGCCAGAAGCGCTCCTCCGTCCCGAGCTGGGACGAGATCGTCTTCGGCCGCAAGAACGACTGACCCGCAGGCCGCGGCCGCGCGGTTCGCGCACGACCGACGCGGTGGCGGGCCGGGCTAGGCGCGGTGGAGGATGTTCTCCTGCAGCACGTCGTAGCCGAGGCGCAGGATCAGCACGCCGACCACCACGAGGAAGACGATCCTGATGAACCGGCTCCCCTTGCTCACGGCCATGCGCGCGCCGAGGTAGCCGCCGATCATGTTGGCCACGCCCAGGACCAGGCCGAGACCCCAGAGCAGGTGGCCCGAGGGCAGGAAGAACGCCAGGGCGCCGAGGTTCGTGGCCATGTTGACGATCTTCGCCTTGGCGCTCGACGCCAGGAAGTTGTAGCCCAGGAAGACCACCATGGCGATGATGAGGAACGAGCCCGTCCCGGGGCCGATCAGCCCGTCGTAGAAGCCGATCACGAGCCCGATCAGGCCCGCCGTGGCGTAGTGCCGCGGACCGGTGAAGCGCAGCCTCGTCAGCTCGCCGACGGTGGGCTTGAAGGCCGTGAAGAGCGCGACGGCGACGAGAGCGGCCACGATGATGGGCTTGAACACGGACGCGGGCAGCACGGTGGCGATGATCGCCCCGCCGAAGCTGCCGGCCAACGCGATGCCGGCCATGGGCAGCGCGGTCTTCAGGTCCGGGCTGGCCCTGCGGTAGTACGTGACGGCGCTCGTCGTGGTGCCGAAGACCGAGCCGAGCTTGTTCGTGGCGAGGGCCTGGACGGGCGTGATCCCCGGAACGAGGAGCAGTGCCGGGAGCTGGAGCAGCCCCCCGCCGCCGACGACGGCATCGATCCAGCCGGCGGCGAGGCCCGCGACCACCACGAGGAGCAGGGTCCCGGCCTGGAGGTCCTCCAGGCCGGAGCCCTCAAGCCCGGCGAGCCATTCGACCACGCGGGGCCGCTAGCCGCGGACCGTCGCGGCCAGGCGTGCGACGACCTCGTCCACGGGGACGTTCTCCGCCGTCCCGGAGGCCCGGTCCTTGACCTCGACGAGGCCCTCGGCGAGGCCGCGCCCGATGACGGCGATGGTCGGGACGCCGATGAGCTCCGCGTCACCGAACTTCACGCCGGCGGAGACCTTGGGACGGTCGTCGTAGATCACCTCGAGGCCGAGCGCCTCGAGCTCGTTCGCGATCTTGTCGGCGGCGGCGAACATCTCCTCCGTCTTGCCGGTGACGACGAGGTGGACGTCGGCCGGGGCCACGTTGCGCGGCCAGACCAGGCCCCGCTCGTCGTGGTTGGACTCGGCCAGCGCGGCCACGGCGCGCGTCACGCCGACGCCGTAGGACCCCATCGTCACCGTGACGAGCTTGCCGTTCCGGTCCAGGACCTGCAGCCCGAGGGCCTCGGCGTACTTGGTGCCGAGCTGGAAGATGTGTCCCATCTCGATCCCGCGCGCGGTCTGCAGCGGCCCCGAGCCGTCGGGGGCCGGATCGCCCTCGCGGACCTCGACGGACTCGATGACGCCGTCCCAGCCGAAGTCGCGTCCCGCCACGAGGCCGAAGACGTGCTTGCCGGCCTCGTTGGCGCCGGTGATCCACCGCGTGCCGGCCACGACGCGCGGATCGACGAGGTACGTGATCCCGCTGGCCGCGTCGGTGCCCAGCAGGCGGTCTCCGTCGCCCAGGCCAGGGCCGATGTAGCCCTTGACGAGCCGCGGGTGCTTCTTGAGGTCCTCTTCGGTGGCGGCCTCCACGGACAGCTCGCCGGGGACGTCGACGTGCGCGCCGATGTTGGCCTCGACGCGCTTGAGGTCCACGGCGCGGTCGCCGGGGACGCCGATCACGACGAGCTGGCGCTCGAGCGTGGGCAGCGTGACGGCCAGGACGACGTTCTTGAGGGTGTCGGCGGCGGTCCACGGCCCGCCCTCGCGCGGGGCGATGCGGTTGGAGGCCTCGACGAGCGTGTCGATCGTCGGGGTGTCCGGGGTGTCCAGGACCTCGAACGCCGGGAAGTGCGTGAAGTCGATCTCCTCCGGGACGACGGTCGTCACCGCCTCGACGTTGGCGGTGTAGCCGCCGGGCGAGCGGACGAACGTGTCCTCGCCGATCTCGGTGGGGTGCAGGAACTCCTCGGACTTCGACCCTCCCATGGCGCCGGCCGTCGCGGCGACCGGGACCACCTCGAGGCCGAGCCGGGCGAAGATCCTCAGGTAGGCGGCGCGGTGGGCCTGGTAGGCCGCCTCGAGGCCGGCTTCGTCGATGTCGAAGGAGTAGGAGTCCTTCATGATGAACTCGCGTCCGCGGAGCAGGCCGGCGCGCGGGCGGGCCTCGTCGCGGTACTTGTTCTGGATCTGGTACAGGTAGACGGGCAGGTCCTTGTAGGAGGAGTACAGGTCCTTGACCAGGAGGGTGAACATCTCCTCATGGGTGGGGGCCAGGAGGTAGTCGGCGTCCTTGCGGTCCTTGAGGCGGAACAGCCCCTCGCCGTACTCCTTCCAGCGGTTCGTGGCCTCGTAGGGCTCCCTCGGCAGCAACGCCGGGAAGTGCACCTCCTGGCCGCCGATCGCGTTCATCTCCTCGCGCACGATCGCCTCGACCTTGGCGAGGACCTTCAGCCCGAGCGGGAGCCACGTGTAGATCCCCGGGGCGGCGCGGCGGATGTAGCCGGCGCGGACCAGCAGCTTGTGGCTGGCGACCTCGGCGTCGACGGGATCCTCGCGGAGGGTGCGGAGGAAGAAGCTGGAGAGTCGGAGAACCACGGCTCCTCTTTCTGGATCGTGGGCCGGGGGCGCGAGCCGGCCGGCACGGGGACGTGACAGGGGGTCCGGGGCGGTCTGGCCGCCCGGGCCCCCTTCACTTTACCGCCTGCTCCCCCGGCGTCCGGCCCGCCCGGCGCCGGTTCAGAAGAGGATGGTCGCGAACTCCCCGACCTGGTGGAAGCCGACGCGGCGGTAGGTCGCCAGCGCGGGCGTGTTGTAGTCGTTGACGTAGAGGCTCGTCACGGGCGCCAGCTCGAGCGCGTGCCGGGCCACGGAGGCCATGTAGCCGGCGGCGAGGCCGAGCCCGCGGAATTGAGGCGCGAGCCAGACGCCCTGGATCTGGGTGGCGCGCGGCGAGACGGTGCCGAGCTCCGCCTTGAAGCGGACCCGTCCGGAGGGCTCGAGGTCCACGAAGGAGTGCCCCTGGCGGATCAGCGTGCGCACGCGGGCCCGGTAGTAGGATCCTCCTCCGGCGAGCGGGGAGTAGCCCAGCTCCTCCTGGAACATCGCCGCGCAGGCGGGCAGGACGACGTCGTACTCCTCCTCCCGGGTCCGCCGGACGACGCCGGGGCCCGGCTCGGGCGCGCGGTCGAGCCGCATGAGCGGCTGGGAGGCGCGGATGTCGAAGGCTCGCTGCGGGCCGTCCTGCAGGCGCGACCACAGCGACAGGACCGTGCGGGCATCGCCGAAGACGGAGGAGAAGCGGCGCTCGAGCGGCAGGATCGCGTCCGCGAACGCCGTCGCGTCCTCCGGCGAGGCCTCGACGGGGACGATGTTCATCCCCACCCAGCATGCGGCGGCGAGCCGGTTCCCGTCGAAGCGGCCGAGCACGAGCGAGCCGGTCGAGGACGGCGCGGCGGTCCCGGTGGCCTCGAGCTGGGAGTCCATGAAGAGGTGGGCGACGGGGTCTCGGTCCACGAGGGCGCGCAATCCCGGCGTGTCGGCGTCGCCGAGCACGCGGACGCCGCCGCCCAGCTCCTCGCCCGCCGACGGCATGCGCCGTGTTCCGGGCAGCCACGGTGCCACCCTGGAGAGAATCCTCGCCACCGTTCCCCTTATCCCGTTCCGCCCGGTTCCCTGCCCCTAGTCTGTCAGGAACCGGAGCGGATGCGACAGGGCGCGCCCGTCGGGGGGCGCGCCCTGTGTCATGCGGCCGTCATACGGGCTGCCCGCCGGCGTCAGGAGACGGTGACCGTGGGGGCCCCGCCGCCGTCCTCGGGGACCTCCATGGACTCGGCGATGCGCATGGCCTCCTCGATGAGCGTCTCGACGATCTGGTCCTCGGGTACGGTCTTGATGACCTCGCCCTTGACGAAGATCTGGCCCTTGCCGTTGCCGGAGGCGACCCCGAGGTCCGCCTCGCGCGCCTCGCCCGGACCGTTGACGACGCAGCCCATGACGGCCACGCGGAGCGGGACCTCCATGCCCTCGAGGCCCGCCGTGACCTCGTCGGCCAGCGTGTAGACGTCGACCTGGGCGCGGCCGCAGGACGGGCAGGAGACGATCTCGAGCTTGCGCTCGCGCAGGTTCAGCGACTGCAGGATCTGCAGGCCGACCTTGATCTCCTCCACGGGAGGGGCGGAGAGCGAGACGCGGATCGTGTCGCCGATGCCCTGCGAGAGGAGCGCACCGAAGGCCGTGGCCGACTTGATGGTGCCCTGGAAGGCCGGGCCGGCCTCGGTGACGCCGAGGTGCAGCGGCCAGTCCCCGCGCTCGGCCAGGAGCTCGTAGGCGCGCACCATGACCACGGGGTCGTTGTGCTTGACCGAGATCTTGAAGTCGTGGAAGTCGTGCTCCTCGAAGAGGGAGGCCTCCCAGACGGCGGACTCGACGAGGGCCTCGGGCGTCGCCTTGCCGTACTTCTTCAGGAGCCGCGGATCCAGCGAGCCGGCGTTGACGCCGATGCGGATGGAGGTCCCGTGGTCCTTGGCGGCCTGGGCGATCTCCTTGACCTGGTCGTCGAACTTGCGGATGTTTCCCGGGTTCACGCGCACGGCGGCGCAGCCGGCCTCGATCGCCGCGAAGACGTACTTGGGCTGGAAGTGGATGTCGGCGATCACGGGGATCTGGGACTTCCGGGCGATGATCGGCAGGGCCTCTGCGTCGTCGGCGGAAGGGCACGCGACGCGGACGATGTCGCAGCCGGAGGCCGTCAGCTCGGCGATCTGCTGCAGCGTCGCGTTGATGTCGGTGGTGGGCGTCGTCGTCATCGACTGCACGCTGATCTGGGATTCAGAGCCGACGCCGACCGAGCCCACCTTGATCTGGCGGGTCTTGCGCCGCGGCGCGAGGACGGGCGGGGGCGCGGACGGCATTCCGAGGCTGACCGGGGTCAAGGCTTCCTCCGGGGTCGTGGGGGGCGGGAAGGTCAGGCGTGGTGGGCGAGCTCGCCCGTGGCGGGGATCCACGCTGTGGTGCGCAGCGCCGAGACGAGGCCCTGGGCATTAAACGGGTCCTGCTGCAGGGCGCTGGCCAGCCGCGCCTCGTCCGGGGCGCGCAGGATCAACAGGGCCCCGCTGCCGTCGGCGTAGGGGCCGGAGGCCACGAGGGACACGCCCTCGGCGTCGGTCAGCGAGGCGAGGAAGGCGCGGTGCTCGGGGCGGTGCTCGTCGCGGGCGGCGTCCGTGCCCGTCCCGTAGACATACTCGACAGCGAAAATCGTCATGTTCCTACCCTAGACCGTGCGGCGGCGCGGCCACGACGGACGTGGCGCGCCCCACCTCGGCGGCGCGGCGGTTCCCGGCCCCGGTCCGCTACTGGTAGGAGACGAACCACGGCTTCGGCTCGACGTCGTAGGTCTGCTCCGGGCTGAACGTCGGCGAGTCCTCGTCGATGAAGTTCTTCCAGGCCATGCGGATCCCGCCGGGGAGGTCCCGGCGCAGCGCGTTCCAGGTCTCGAGCTTCTGCCCGGGGGTCCCGTTGCCGTCGGCGTGGAGCACGAGCGACAGCTCGGGATGGCCCGTTTCCAGGCTCTCCCGGTCGCGGATCATCCGCAGCTGGAACTGGTGCAGGATGACGACCTTCTGCGGCAGCCGGTGCTTGCGGGTCAGCTCGGCGAGCCACGCATTGGCCTCGTTGAGCTCGGCGGCGGACACGGAGCCGATCTGCACCATGTGGCGCTGGTCCGGCCCCAGCCGCCACTCGGGGTCGTAGGCGATCCCGACGTGCGGGAGCTTCAGCAGCTCCTCGTAGTGCCTGGCCTGGCTCAGGAAGTCGTTCCGGCCCGGCTGGAGGTCCAGGACCACGTAGACGCCGGCCTTTCCGGCGGCCTCGACCCAGGGGCGGAGCGTCTCGACCGGCGTGTAGCGGGAGTAGGTGCCGTCATCGCCCGCGCCCGCCGAGGCGACCGTGGCGATGATCTCGAAGGCCGGTTGCACGGGCTCGTCGCTGTAGGGCTGGTAGTCCGCGGCCAGCTTCTTCACCCGGGCGACGGCGGCCTCGGCGTCCTGCTCCCCCAGCAGGCCCAGGGCCCCGGTCTCCGGGTGCCCGTAAAGGGCGACCATGCGGCGCGCGGGGAAGACCGTCTGCCCGCCGCCCGGGAGCTCGGGGCCGCTGGCCGCGGTCTCGGCGAGGGCGGCGAAGTCCTCCTCGGCCCCCAGTCCGGGGCCCAGCCCGAGGACGGGGCGACCGGCAGCCGCCTGGAAGAGCGCCAAGTTGGCTCCCTCGCGCGGATCGGGGGAGGCGAGCACTTCCACGTCGGCGCCGGCCGCGGCGGCCGTCGCGGAGGCCGCGGCGAGCGCGTCCTCGTCCTGATCCAGGACGACGACGAGCGGCGGCTGCCCGGGGGCCGGCGCCGGTGTCGTGGGCGGCAGTTGCGCGTCCGGTGCCCGGCCGTCGACGAGAGAGCGCCCGGCCGTGAAGGGCTCCCACCCGCCGTCGGGCTCTCCCCAGGCCACGACGTGCTCGGCGCCGAGCCGTTCGATCTCGGCGGCGAGCGGTGCGGCCTCGTCGCCGGGCCCTGCCTGCAGGAGCGGGACGCCGAGCCGGGCGGCGGCCTCGACGGCGGCCGGAGGCAGGGCGCCACTGTTGGGGACCGCCACGAGGACGACGGCCGGGGCGTGGTCGAAGTAGAGGCGGCTGGCCTGGAGCGCGGCGTCGGAACCGGTGGCGTCGAGCCGTGCCGGGCCCGGATCCGGCTCCTTCAGCACGACGGCGTGCGGGTCCGCCGTCGGCGCCGGCGCGGCGGTGCCCGCGGCGTCCGACGGCCCGGTGCCGGGCGTGCAGCCGCCCAGGAGCAGGGCGAGGGCGAGGACCGCGCAGACGGCGGCGGCAGGGCGGATGCCGGGGGTTCCGGCGGCGGGGTGGCGTGGAGTGGCAGGACGCACGACGTGTCCTTCCGGTGGTGGTGCGGCGCCGGGCGGTGCGGCGGCGGCAGTCAGAACAACTGGACCGGCTTCACGATGTCAGCGTAGATCAACAGCACGCCCATCCCGAGGAGCATCGCCGCGACGACGTAGGTCAGCGGCAGCAGCTTGGCGATGTCCACGGGCCCGGGATCGCGGCGCCGGAAGAGCTTCGCGAAGCCGCGGCGGAGCGCCTCCCACAGCGCGCCGGCGATGTGTCCGCCGTCGAGCGGTAGCAGCGGGATGAGGTTGAAGACGAACAGGGCCACGTTCAGGCTCGCGATGAGCCCGAGCAGCGTGGAGAAGCGGTTCTGCAGCGGGATCTCCTCCATCGCCGAGACCTCGCCGGCGATCCGGCCGACGCCCACGACGGACATGGGCCCGTTGACGTCCCGCGGCGCGTCGGTGAACGCGGCCCGGGCCACGGCCGCCATGCGGGCGGGCAGGTCCAGGACCACGTCGGCGACGGCCCGGACGTTCTGGCCGACGAGGCCGGGGACCTCCGTGACGGGCAGGGTCATGAGGAGCTGCTCCGAGCCCATGCCGACGAAGCCGACCTGGACCGTCTCGACCGTGCCGTCGGGGGCGACGACGGCCCGCCCGTTGATGTCCAGCGCCGGGCGTTCGGTCAGCAGCGGCGTGATGGTCCCGGTGACTTCCCGGCCGTCGCGCTCGTAGGTGATGGCGGTCTCCTGGCCCGCGCCGGCGCGGATGCGCTCGGTCAGCCGGTCCCAGTCCCACAGGCGCACGGGCACGCCGTCGATGGAGGTGACGACGTCCCCGGGCCGCAGCCCGGCGGCGAAGGCCGGGGCCTCGGGGTCGCCGGGCTGGCAGGCCTCCTGGCCGGCCTCGGCGCGCTGGGCCTGCTCGGCGTCGGAGACGACGCACTGGTAGACCTCGGAGACCCGCGTGGTGCTCTGCACCGTGCCGAAGCCCGAGACGAGCACGGCGATGAGGGCGCACGCGATGAGCAGGTTCATGAGCGGCCCGCCGAGCATGATGATGATCCGCTTCCACACGGGGAGCTTGTAGAACATGCGGTTCTCGTCGCCGGGCTGCAGCTGCTCGGCCGCGGCCTTGCGGGCGTCGTCGGCGAGCTGCTGGAACATCCCCGTGCTGGACTGGCGGACGACCTCCTCCCCCGCGCCCGGCCGTCCCGCGGGAACCGTGGCCGGCGGGTACATGCCGATCATGGAGACGTAGCCGCCCAGGGGCAGGGCCTTGAAGCCGTACTCCGTCTCGCCGCGCTTGAAGGACCAGACGGTCTTGCCGAAGCCGACCATGTACTGGGGAACGCGGACGCCGAAGAGCTTGGCGGGGACCAGGTGGCCCACCTCGTGCAGGGCGATGGAGACGGCGATGCCGACGGCGACGATCAGCACGCCGACGGTGAAGAGGAGGACGGTCACATCTGCTCCCAACGCGCGCGGGCCCGGTTTCGTGCCCAGTCCTCGGCCGCGAGCACGGCCCCGAGGGTGAGGGAGGCGCCGGCGACCGCTCCGGCGTCGTACTCGTCGACGACGGCGGCGACCGAGTCCACGATGTCCAGGAAGCCGATCCGGCCGGCGTGGAAGGCGTCCACCGCCTCCTCGTTCGCCGCGTTGTAGACGGCCATGTGGGTCGCCGAGGCGCCGGCGGCCTGCTTGGCGAGCCGGACCGCGGGGAAGGCCTCCTCGTCGAGGGGCTCGAACGTCCACTCGGCGGCGCGCGTCCAGTCGCACGCCGCGGCGGCCCCCGGAACGCGGGCGGGCCAGGCCATGCCGAGCGCGATCGGCAGGCGCATGTCCGGCGGGGAGGCCTGGGCGAGCGTGGAGCCGTCGACGAACTCGACCATCGAATGCACGACCGATTGCGGGTGGACCACGGGGACGATCCGCTCGAGCGGGACGTCGAAGAGCAAGTGCGCCTCGATGACCTCGAGCGCCTTGTTCACGAGCGTCGCGGAATTGGTGGTGACCACGCGGCCCATGTCCCACGTGGGGTGGGCGAGCGCCTCGGCGGGGGTCACGGCGGCCAGCTCGGGGCGGCTGCGGCCGCGGAACGGGCCGCCGGAGGCGGTGACGACGAGCCGGGCGACCTCCGCGCGCGTGCCGCCGGCGAGCGCCTGGGCGAGCGCGGAGTGCTCGGAGTCGACGGGGACGAGCTGTCCCTCGGCGGCGGCGTCCTTGACGAGCGCCCCGCCGACGATGAGCGATTCCTTGTTGGCGAGGGCGAGCAGGCGGCCGGCCTCGAGGGCGGCGAGGGTGGGGGCGAGCCCGATCGAGCCCGTGATCCCGTTGAGGACGACGTCGGCGCCCTCCCAGGCGGCGATGCGCGCCGCGGCGTCGGGGCCGGCGAAGAGCTCGGGGCGGTAGCCGCGGACGCCCTCGGCCGCGGCGCGCTCGGCGATGGCGGCGGCGAGGCCGTCGACGGTGCCCGCGGCGGATCCGACGGCGCCGGCGCGCGTGGCGACGGCCTGTTCCGCGAGGAGGGCGGTGTTGGAGCCGCCGGCGAGCGCCGCGACCTCGAAGCGGTCCGGGGCCGCGGCGGCGACGTCGAGGCCCTGGGTGCCGATCGAACCGGTCGATCCCAGGAAGACGACGCGGCGGGGCCGGTCCGCGGGCGGAGGGGTGAAGTGCTGCTCGGTGGTGCTCACCGGCCCATTCTTCCAGACCGCCGGATCAGTCCCAGTCGTCCCCGGCTCCGTCCGGGGCCGCCCCGTGGTCCGGGGATTCGTAGGGGTGGGACAGCATCCAGGCGATCCGCCGGCTGGCGGCCGGGTCGGCCGGGAAGGTCCGGGCGTGGAAGAGTGCGGGATCCATCAGGGAGGGCCGCCGGCCTTCGCCGTCGGCCCCGTCCCAGCCGCTTCCGGCCTCCCACGGCGATCCGCCCGCCTGGTGCGCCGCCGCGTCGGGGTCCCACGAGGGGTCGGCGGCGCCGAACTCCACGGCGAGTGGCGAGCCGAGGTGCGCCGCGAGCTCCTGGGCGATCAGGATGCCCTCGGCGCGCAGGCGCTGGAGGACGGCACTTGTCCCTCCGCCCGCAGTCGTTCCGGCCCCGCCGGACCCCTCCGCCAGGTGTGTCTCGTGCCATCGCCGCAGCCGGCGCTCCAGCTCGGGGGCGGGCGAGAGGACGTCGTACCCGATCGCCTCCCAGGCCCAGACCGGGCTGGGCCCCTCCTCGGGAACGAGCCGGACGTACGGGACGCCCTCGAGCGTCGTGTAGCTGGTATCCGGGCCCTCGGCGTCATCGAAATCCATGCCTGCCATTCTGCGCCACGCGGGGAGATGGCGCGGTCCCCCATGGCCCGGCCCGTGTCGGCGTCCGCTTCCCCGCGGCGTCCGGGAACACCGCCGGGGCGCTCGCGTGCGGGGCGGGCTGGTCCGGGCCCGCTGCCCCGGCGCGGCTCAGTCCCCGGCGCGGTGGGCGATGAGGCGAGCGCGCTTGAGGACGACCTCGTCGACCATGCGCCCCTCGAAGCCGAACGCGCCCTGGCGGCCCCCGGCGGCCGCGAGGAGCCTGCGGGCCCAGTCGAGCTCCTGGGCCGTCGGAGCATAGGCACGGCGGATGACGGGTACCTGGCCGGGATGGATGCAGGCCGTCGCGGCGAAACCGCTCGCAACGGCGTCGAGCGCCTCGGCGCGCAGGCCGCCGTGGTCCTCGAGGTCCAGGAACACGGCGTCGATGGCGGCCTTGCCGTGGGCGCCGGCGGCCAGCCGGACGGCGGCCCGGGCGTGGCGCGGAACGTCCCGGTAGCGGCCGTCGTCGGAGCGGCTGGATGTCCCGCCGAGGGAGGCCATGAGGTCCTCGGCTCCCCACATCAGCGCGACGGTGTGGGGGGCGGCGGCAAGGGCCGGGGCATTGAGCACGCCCGCGGCCGTCTCGCACAAGGCCACGACGCGGTAGCCGTCCAGGGGCTCGAGCTGCTCCGGGCGTTCGGCCTTGGGCAGCATGACCGTGGTGTAGCCGGTCCGGGCCAGGGCCTCGAGGTCCGCGGCGAAGTCGGGGCTGCCGGCCTCGTTGACGCGCACGATCGTCCGCTCGGGGTCCAGCCGGCTCGCCGCGACGGCCTCCCGGGCGGCGGGGCGGGCCTCCGGCAGGACGGCGTCCTCGAGGTCGATGATGACCGCATCGGCGCGCTCGGCCGCCTTGGCGTAGCGCTCCGGCCGGTCGGCGGGCACGAAGAGGATGGCGGGGCCCAGCGCGAACCCGCTCATGGCGCGCTGCCCTCCGGTCCCCTGCCCGCCGCACCTCGCCCGCCCCCGGCGGACCCGCTTCCGGCGGCAGGCCGGCCCCCCGCCAGCGCGGCCCGGTGGCCCTCCGAGGTCCACATGAGGCAGCTGCGGGTCGCCTCGGCGACGATCGTGCCGTCCTGCTTGCGTCCCGTGTGGCGCATGGTGGCGATCCCCTGCCCGGGCCGGGACGCCGAGGGCCGGGCCGCGAGGATCTCCGTTTCCGTGTAGAGGGTGTCTCCGTGGAAGAGCGGGTGCGGGAAGCGGACGTCGTCCAGCCCCAGCTGTCCGACGATCGTGCCCTGGGTGAGCTGCGCAACCGACTGGCCGACGATCGTGGCGAGGGTGAACATGGAGTTCACGAGGCGCTGGCCGAACGGCTGTCCAGCGCTCCAGGCGGCGTCCAGGTGCAGGGCCTGCGTGTTCATGGTCATCGTCGTGAACAGGACGTTGTCCGCCTCCGTGACCGTGCGCCCGGGGCCGTGGACGTAGACGGCCCCGACCTCCAGCTCGTCCAGGTACAGGCCCCGCTGCTCGATCCGCCGCCCGCCCGACGGGCCGCGCTCCGGCGTCGTCCCCGCGCCCATCCCTAGAGCCCCAGCTCGCGGGCGATCAGCATGAGCTGGACCTCCGTGGTGCCCTCGCCGACCTCCAGGATCTTGGAGTCGCGGTAATGGCGGGAGACCAGGAACTCGTTCATAAAGCCGTAGCCGCCGAAGACCTGGGTCGCGTCGCGGGCGTTGTCCATGGCGGCCTCGCCGGCGACCATCTTGGCGATCGCCGCCTCCGTCTTGAACGGCTTGCCGGCCAGCATCTTCGAAGCGGCGGCGTAGTAGGCCAGGCGGGCGGTGTGGGCGCGGGCCTGCATGCGGGCGATCTTGAACGCGATGGCCTGGTACTTGCCGATGTTCTGGCCGAAGGCGCTGCGCTCCTTGGCATAGCGGACCGATTCGTCGACGCAGCCCTGCGCGGCGCCCGTGGCGAGGGCGGCGATCGCGATGCGGCCCTCGTCCAGGATGGACAGGAAGTTCGCGTAGCCCCGGCCCCGCTCGCCGAGGAGGTTGGCCTCGGGGACGCGGACGTTCTTCAGGGTCAGCGGGTGCGTGTCGGAGGCGTTCCACCCCACCTTGTTGTAGGCCTTTTCCGCGGTGAATCCGGGCGTTCCCGCCGGGACGACGATCGTGGAGATCTCCTTCTTCACCGTGCCGTCGGGCCGCTCGCTCGTCCCGGTGACGGCCGTGACGGTGACGTGCTGGGTGATGTCGGTGCCGGAGTTGGTGATGAACTCCTTGGTGCCGTTGAGCACCCATTCGCCGTCCTCGAGCCGGGCCGTCGTGCGGGTGCCGCCGGCGTCGGATCCCGCCTCGGCCTCCGTCAGTCCGAAGCCGGCCAACGCGGTGCCCGCCGCGAGCGGAGGCAGGAGCTCCTGCTTCTGCTCCTCGGTGCCGAAGCGGTAGACGGGCATGGCGCCGAGCGAGACACCGGCCTCGAGCGTGATCGCGACGGACTGGTCGACGCGTCCGAGCTGCTCGAGGGCCAGGGCCAGGGCGAAGTAGTCCCCGTCCATGCCGCCGTACTGCTCGGGGAAGGGCAGCCCGAACAGGCCCATCTCGCCCATCTGCGCGACGACCTCGTAGGGGAAGCTGTGCTCCTCGTCGTGCTTGGCGGAGACGGGGGCGACGACCTGGTCGGCGAAGTCGCGGACGGTGTCGACGAGGTCCTGGTATTCGTCTTCGAGTTCAAGGTTCGGCATGCTCAGGCTCCTGTGGTGGTGGTCTGCTGCGCGGCGCCGGCGGTGGCCGGATCCGGTTCGGGCTCGGGGTCGGGGTGGACGGTGGCGAGGACCTGGTCCTTCCGGACCTGCTCGCCGACGGCGGCATGGAGGGTGACGACGCCGGACACGGCCGCCGTGAGCGGGTGCTCCATCTTCATGGCCTCGACGCCGATCAGCTGCTGGCCGGCGACGACGTGGTCCCCCGTGGCGACGGAGACGGAGACGACCGTTCCGGGCATCGGGGAGCGCGCCTCCGGATCCCCGGCCGACTCCCCCCGCTCGATCGCCGACAGGGCGCGGTGCAGCAGCTCCCGGCGGTCCGGGCGGCGGACCACGGTGCTCCAGCCCTCCGCGGAGACCCAGGCGTCGCCGAAGCCGTCGGATGCGGTGGTCCGGACCGTCAGCCGCACGGCGCGGCCGTCGACGCGGGCCCGTCCGTCCGGCGCCGCGGGTGCGACGACGTGCTCGACGCCGTCGACCTCCAGGACCTCCCCGCGGCCGGCCGGCGCCGGGCGGCGCAGCACCGTGCGGGGGCCGTCCTGCGTGTCGATCAGCAGCTCCCGGCAGCGGCGGCCCGCGACGCGCCAGTCGTCGTTCCCGTCCCACGGTCCCGGCTGCCCGCCGCGCCCGCCGGCCGGCGTCCGCCCCGCCTCGTCGGCGAGGAATCGGGCCGCGGCGACCGCGAGCTCCGAGCCGGTGATCGCGCGTTTCGGTGCGACGCCCTTGCGGTCGATGAGCGTCGTGTCGAGGCGGCCGGCGGCGACGTCCGGGTCCGCGACGAGCGAGCGGAGGAACTCGAGGTTGGTCTCGACGCCGAGGACCACGGTCGCGGCAAGCGCGCGGTCGAGGCGGTCCAGCGCCTCGGGGCGGCCTGGGCCCCAGGCGATGACCTTGGCAATCATCGGGTCGTAGTGCTCGCTGACCCATCCGGCCGTCCCGAGCGAGGAGTCGACCCTGATGCCGTCTCCCGAGGGCTCCTCGAGGTGGAACGCCTCGCCGATGGAGGGCAGGAAGCCGTTCGAGGGCGACTCCGCGTAGACGCGCGCCTCCACGGCGTGGCCCTCGAGCCCGATCTCGTCCTGCCCGAAGCCCAGTTCCTGCCCGGCGGCGACGCGGAGCTGCCACTCGACGAGGTCGATCCGGCCGCCGCCGATGCGCACGACCTCCTCGGTGACGGGATGCTCGACCTGCAGGCGGGTGTTCATCTCCATGAAGAAGAACTCCCCCGGCTCCTCGTCGGAGACCAGGAACTCGACCGTTCCCGCGCCGACGTAGCCGACGGACCGCGCGGCGTCGACGGCCGCGGCTCCGAGGCGCTCCCGGAGCGCCGGACCGTCCGCCAGGCCCTCGAGGAGCGGGGACGGCGCTTCCTCGATGACCTTCTGGTGGCGGCGCTGCAGCGAGCACTCGCGTTCGCCCAGATGGACGGTGTGCCCGTGCCGGTCGGCGAGGACCTGCACCTCGATGTGGCGTGGGCTGCGCACGAGCCGCTCGAGGAACAGCGTGTCGTCGCCGAACGCGCCGCGGGCGGTGCGCCGGGCGCTCGCGAGGGCGGCCGGGAGCTCCTCCGGGGACTCGACGGCGAACATGCCCTTGCCGCCGCCGCCGGCCGAGGGCTTGATGAGCAGCGGGTAGCCGACCCCGGCCGCGGCCTCGACGAGCTGGTCGTCGGAGAGCCCGGGCTCCGCGATCCCCGGCACCACCGGCACGCCGTGGGAGGCCACGTGGTTCTTGGACCGGATCTTGTCGCCCATGAGGTTGATCGAGTGGACGTCGGGGCCGATGAAGACGATCCCGGCGTCCTCGAGGGCGCGGGCGAAGTCGACGTTCTCGGAAAGGAAGCCGTAGCCCGGGTGGACCGCTTGCGCTCCCGTGGCCCGGCAGGCCTCGACGACGGCGGCGATGTCGAGGTAGCTCCGCGCGGCCGCCGCGGGTCCGATCCGCACGGCGAGGTCCGCCTCGCGGACATGGAGGGCGCCGGCGTCGGCGTCGGAGTAGACGGCGACGGAAGTGATCCCGAGGCGCCGCAGGGTGCGGATGACGCGGACGGCGATCTCGCCCCGGTTGGCGACGAGGACGGTGTGGAACAGCTGCTGGGTCATGGAGGGCATCTCCTACATCCGGAAGACGCCGAAGGAGGTCTCCGGCAGGGGTCGTTGGGCGCAGACGTCCAGGGCCATGCCGAGGACGCGGCGGGTGTCGGCGGGATCGATGACCCCGTCGTCCCAGAGCCGGGCGGTCGAGTAGTAGGGGCTGCCCTGCGACTCGTACTGCTCCTTGATGGGCGCGGTGAACGCGTCCTCCTCCTCGGCGCTCCAGGAGCCCCCGCGGCCCTCGATCTGGTCGCGCTTGACCGTCGCCAGCACGGACGAGGCCTGGTTGCCGCCCATCACGGAGATCCGCGCGGCGGGCCACATCCACAGGAAGCGCGGCGAGTAGGCGCGGCCGCACATGGAGTAGTTCCCGGCGCCGAAGGACCCGCCGATGACGACCGTCAGCTTGGGCACGCGGCACGTCGCCACTGCCGTCACCATCTTGGCGCCGTTGCGGGCGATCCCGCCGGCCTCGTAGTCCCGTCCGACCATAAAGCCGGAGATGTTCTGCAGGAAGACGAGCGGGATGCCCCGCTGGTCGCACAGCTCGATGAAGTGGGCGCCCTTCTGCGCGGACTCGGAGAACAGCACGCCGTTGTTGGCGACGATCCCCACGCGGTGCCCGTGGATCCGGGCGAAGCCCGTGACGAGCGTGTCGCCGTAGCCGGCCTTGAACTCGTGGAAGCCCGAGCCGTCGACGATCCGGGCGATGACCTCGTGGACGTCGTAGCGCGCGTTGACGTCCACGGGCACCGCCCCGTACAGCTCGGACTCGTCCGCGGCCGGTGCCTGGGCGGCCGTGATCTCCCACGCCGGCTCGGGGACGGGCGGCAGCGTCTCGACGATGTCCCGGACGATCTGCAGGGCGTGGGCGTCGTTCTCGGCGAGGTGGTCGACGACGCCGGAGACGTGGGCGTGCAGCTCGCCCCCGCCGAGCTCCTCGGCGGTGACGACCTCCCCGATCGCCGCCTTCACGAGGGGCGGCCCGCCGAGGAAGATCGTGCCCTGGTTCCGGACGATCACGGTCTCGTCGCTCATCGCGGGGACGTAGGCGCCACCGGCGGTGCAGGAACCGAGCACGGCGGCGATCTGCGGGATCCCGCGGGCGGAGAGGTTGGCCTGGTTGTAGAAGATCCGGCCGAAGTGGTCGCGGTCCGGGAAGACCTCGTCCTGCTTGGGCAGGAACGCCCCGCCCGAGTCGACCAGGTAGATGCACGGCAGCCCGTTCTCGAGGGCGATCTCCTGCGCTCTGAGGTGCTTCTTGACCGTCATCGGGTAGTACGTCCCGCCCTTGACCGTGGCGTCGTTGCACACGACCATGACGTGGCGGCCGTGGACCAGTCCGATGCCGGCGATCACGCCCGCGCCCGGGCTGTCGCCGTCGTACATGCCCTCGGCCGCGAGCGGCGAGATCTCGAGGAACGGCGAGCCGTCGTCGAGCAGGGCGTCGACGCGGTCCCGCGGCAGGAGCTTGCCGCGTTCGACGTGGCGCTTCCGGGAGGCCTCGGGTCCGCCGAGCGCGGCGCGGGCGAGCCGCTGGCGCAGCTCGCGGACCAGGCCGCGCTGGGCCTCGTCGTTGGCGGCGAAGCCGCCGGAGCCGGCGTCGACGCGGGATACCAGGGTCTCCATTGACGTCTTCCTGTAGCAGTGGGGGCGCCCGCGCCGCGGGGGCGTAGGATGACCGCACGGGACATTCGGTTAGCATCGGCTAACTGAAATCGAGGTTAGTGGTCGCTAACTGGAATGTCCAGCCGGATTCGTGGCGCGCGCCACATCCGGCCGCGCCCGACGACGCAAGGAGCAGGACACGCGATGACCGACACCGACCAGGCCCCCACGGAGCGCGGCCGCGCCAAGGCCAGCCGCCGCTCGACGCTGCTCGCCGAGGCCGCGCGGCTCTTCGCGCTCCACGGCTACAACGGGGTCTCGATCGAGGACCTCGGCGCGGCATCGGGCATCAGCGGCCCCGCCGTCTACCGCCACTTCCCCGGCAAGTCGGCCGTCCTGGGCGCCCTGCTCACGGGCGTCAGCGCGGACCTGCTCGACGGCGGACGCTCGGTCGCCGGAGCGGGTGGAGGGGCCGCGGAGGTGCTCGCCCGGCTCGTGGACTTCCACGCCGAGTTCGCGCTGGGACACCGGGACGTCATCCGCGTCCAGGACCGGGACCTCGCCAGCCTGTCCGACGGCGACGCCGCCGAGGTCCGCCGGCTCCAGCGCGCCTACATCGACGTGTGGGCGGACGAGCTGCTGCGGCTGCACCCACGGGAGGACCGGGCCGCCGCCCGGTTCCGCGCCCAGGCGGTCTTCGGCCTGCTGAACTCGACTCCGCATTCGACCCACCGCACGGACAGCGATCCCGACGCCCGGAGACTCCGTTTGACGGCGATGGCGCGTGCCGCCCTCTCCGCGCCGGTACCCTAGGACGAAGGACCCCACCACCGCATCGAGAGAGGCAACCACCGTGAAGCTACGCCCCGTCGAGGCCACGGACCTTGACTGGTTCTTCGAGCACCAGCAGGACCCCGAGGCCAACCTCATGGCCGCCTTCACCGCCAAGAACCCCGCCGACCGCGGCGTGTTCGACCACCACTGGGGACTGATCCTGAACGACCCCGAGATCACGGTGCGCACCATCGAACACGACGGGCGCGTGGTCGGCTCGGTCCTGGCCTACCCCAACGACGGGGTGCCGGAGATCAGCTTCTGGACGGCCAAGGAGTTCTGGGGCCAGGGCATCACCACGAGCGCCGTCGACGCGTTCCTCGCCGAGTTCACGCAGCGCCCCATCCGGGCCCGCGTCGTGACCGACAACATCGGCTCGCAGAAGGTCCTCACGCGCCGCGGCTTCGAGGTGGTCGGCGAGGCCGAGGGCTTCGCCAACGCCCGTGCCGCGGTCGTCAAGGAATACATCATGGAGCTGTCCTGACCCGGAGGGAGCGCTCGGCATGAAGGCGCGGCGCCCCACGGCACTCGACGTGGCCAAGCTCGCGGGCGTGTCCCGCAGCGCCGTCTCCATGGTCCTCAACGGCCATGCGGACGGCAACGTCGCCCCCGAGGCCCAGTCGAGGATCCGGGCTGCCGCCGCGGAACTCGACTACACGCCGCACCCCGTGGCCGTGAGCCTGCGCAACCAGCGCTCCCTCACCCTCGGGATCGTGACGGACGAGATCGTCTCCAGCCCGTTCGCCGGCAAGGTCGTCTCGGGAGCCTCGAGCGCCGCCGCCGAGCGCGGCTACCTCGTCGTCGTCGCCGACTCCGACCGGCATCCGGAACGGGAGCAGGAGCTCATCGCCGAGCTCGTCCGCCGCCGCATGGACGGGATCATCTACGCCACGGGCGCCCTCCGCACCCTCGACGTGCCCTCCGGCCTGCTCTCCCAGCCTGCCGCCCTCGCGAACTGCCGCGACGCGCAGGGGCGGCTTCCCGGCGTCGTCCCGGCCGAGGTCGAGGGCGGGCAGGCGGCGGCGGCCCACTTGATCTCGCTCGGCCACCGGCGCCTGGCGATGGCCGCGGGCGACGACAACGACGCCGGCCCCGAGCGCGTCGTGGGCTACCGGCGCGCGGTCTCCGCCGCCGGCCTTCCGGAGGGAACCGTCCTCGAGGCGGGGTGGGAGGTCGACGACGGCTACGCGGCCGCCGCACGCCTGCTCGGCGGTTCCCCGGAGGAACGCCCGACGGGGATCGTCTGCGCCAATGACCGCGTGGCCGTGGGCGTGATGCTCTACGCCGCGCGGCACGGGATCTCGGTTCCGGACGAGCTGTCCGTCATCGGCTACGACGACCAGCAGCACCTCGCCGCCCACCTCGTGCCGTCCCTGACCACGGTCGCCCTGCCCCACGCGGAGATGGGCGCCGCCGCGGCGGGCCTGCTCCTGGACGCGCTGGAGGGCCGGCCCGCGGCCGGCCCCCGGGGTGGCGCCGGGGCCGGCGCGCCGCTCATCCGCGTGCCGTGCCCGCTCGTGGTACGCGCCTCGACGGCCCCGCCGCGGACGTAACACGGCCCGGCTCAGTCCGCCGAGGGGACCGCGAGCTCCCATGCCCGGCCCGTGGCGCCGGCCGGGACCCGGACGGCCCACGCCTGGCCCGCCCCCGGGTAGGCCCTGACGGTGTGCGGCACCGAGCCCGTCCGGAAGACCTCGGCGATCGAGACGTCGACGACGATCCGCAGGCCGTCCCCGATCGGCAGCCGCGCCACGGTCACGGTGCCTTCGGGTCCCTCCAGGACCAGTTCGGCATCGCCGTCCGCCGCGTCGAGGTGGACCTCGGCCGCGTCGGGCAGGACCGTTCCCCCGGCCCGCCAGTCCAGCGGGCCGCGGCGGAATCCGGCGTTCTCGGCGGCGGGCACCGATACGAGCCGGCCGCCCGAGAACCCCAGTTCGCGGGGCAGCGTCAGCATCCCGGCCCAGCCGGCGGCGTCGGATTCCTCTTGCGGCCGGCCCTCCCAGGACCAGCCCCAGAGCAGCGCCCTCCCGTCCTCGCGCAGGACCTGCGGGGCGTAGAAGTCGGGTCCTGAATCGACCTCCCCGCCGCCGGCGGGCACGAGGCGCAGGGCCGGCGCGGCCGGGCCGGCCACCTCGGGACCGGCACCGACGGCGGCCCGCGAGAGCCCGGCGGGCTCCTGCCCCGGGACCGCCTCGAGCGCTCCGTGCAGGTAGCTCACGCCGCTCAGGCGGTGTTCGCCGCCGTCGTTGCGCCACAGCGAGAGGATGAGCACCCACGTTCCGTCGATCTCGAGGAGCTGCGGGCACTCCCAGATGTTGGCCGGCGCCAGTCGCGCGGCCAGCGGATCGGTGGAGTCGAGGAGCGTGCCGAGGTAGACCCAGTCGTCCAGGACCGTGGCGTCGTAGAGCAGGATCGCGGGGTCGCCGCCCGGGCTTCCCGCTCCCTGGATCGCGTAGCGGCGCCCCCCGTGGTGGAAGACGAACGGGTCCCGCACGTCAGTGAACGGCTCGCCCGGTGGCATCCCGGTGGCGAGGCGTCCGGGCTGCTCGAATCCGGCCAGTCCCGGGCGTCCCGTCGCGACGATCACGGAGGACGCTCCGCCGTCGGCGGTGACCCCCGTGTAGACGGCGGTCGGGCGACCGGCGTCGTCCAGCACGGCCACTCCGGACCAGCAGCCGGCGGCGTCGGCTTCCCCTGGCTGGGGCCGCAGGGCCGGCGGATGCTGCTCCCAGGCCAGCAGGTCGGCGGAGCTCATGTGGCCCCAGACGATGTCCCCGTGCCGCGCCGAGCCGGGGTTGTGCTGGAAGAAGACGTGGTACCGGCCCTCGTGCCGGATGATGCCGTTCGGGTCGTTGATCCAGCCGGCCCGGGGCCGCGGGTGGATCGTGGGAAGGTCTCGGACCGGTGCCCGGGTGGCGCTGGCGGCGGCGGATGTCACGGTGATCTGCTCCTGGGGTGTCGATGGCCGGGCGTCGCCGGCGAAACGGGGATCCGGACGGGGCCGGAGGCGGTGGTGGACGGGTCCGGGCGGGGCTACTTGCCGACCCCGGCGGTCAGGCCTTCGCGCAGGCTGCGCTGGCCGAAGAGGAACACGACGAGGGCGGGCAGCATCGACAACACGACGCCGGCGAGGACCACGGAGATGCTCCCGGTGCCCATGTTGCCCTGCAGCGAGACGAGGCCGAGGGGAAGCGTGAAGTTCTCCTCGGAGATCGTCAGGATGAGCGGCCGGAAGAACTCGTTCCAGTGGAAGTTGAACGCCAGGATGCCGACGATCGCCATGCCGGGCGTGGCCAGCGGGAGGTAGACGGACCAGAACGTGCGCCACGGGCTCGCGCCGTCGATCTGTGCCGCTTCGGCGAGCTCGGCGGGCACCCCCATGAAGTACTGCCGCATGAGGAAGGTGCCGAACGCCGTCGGGATGGCGGGGATGATGAGGGCGAGCAGGGTGTCGGACAGGCCCATGCCGCGGATCAGCATGAACACCGGGACGATCGTGACCTGGACGGGGACCATCATGGTGGCCAGGACGATCGAGAACAGCGCCCCCTTGCCCCGGAAGCTCAGGCGGGCGAACGCGTAGCCCGCCATCGCCGCCGTCATCATCTGCCCGGCGGCGATGAGCCCCGTGACGAGCGCGGAGTTCAGGACCAGCCGGACCATGTCGATCTGCCGGAACACCTCCGCGTAGGAGGAGAAGTCCGGGTCCAGGGGCAGGAACTGCGGCGGCAGGTCGAACGACTCGGCCGGAGTCCGCAGGGAGGTGGACAGGGTCCACATCACGGGGCCGAGCGTCAGCACGGCGGCCAGGACCAGGAGGGCCGTCCGGCCGACGGTGGTCCAGGGAAACCGTCGGCGTCCGTCCGGCGCCGTGGCGGTGGGGGCCGCGGGGGCGGTGGCTTGGGTGTGCATCATGGCCTCACTGGTAGAAGACGAATCGGCGGCTGAGCCGGAACTGGACGAACGTGACGGCCATGATCAGCAGCATCAGGACGAGCCCGATCGCCGACGCCCGGCCGAACTCGAGCTGCTGGAAGGCCGACTCGAAGATGACCATGACGGCGGTGCGTGTGCTGTCGCCGGGACCGCCGCGGGTGAGCACGTAGGGCTGGTCGAAGACCTGCAGCGCGCTGATCACGGCCATGACCGAGGCCACGAGCGTCGTCGGGCTCAGCAGGGGCAGGGTGACGTTGCGGAACTGCTTCCAGCCGGTGGCCCCGTCGATGGAGGCCGCCTCGTTCAGTTCCTTCGGGATCGAGGCCATGCCGCCGATGAACAGGAGGAAGGAGAACCCGAAGTTCTGCCACACGTAGACCAGGACGACGACGGCCGCCGCCCCCTGGGAGGTCGTCAGCCAGGGCACCGCCGGGATCCCGACGAGCGAGAGCAGCCAGTTGACGACGCCGAACTGCTCGTTGAAGAGGTATCGCATGAAGATCGAGACCGACGCGGCGGAGAGGATCAGCGGGAAGAAGAAGGTGGAGCGGAAGAACATCCGCAGCCACGAGGGCATCCGGGCCTGCAGGAGGGCGGCCAGGCCAAGCGCGATGCCGAGCTGGAGCGTCACGGCGACGACGACGAACACGATGGTGTTCAGGAAGCTGACACGTACGGTCGGATCGGTGGCGATCTCGGCGAAGTTGGCCAGGCCGACGAACTCCGGCGCGGAGATGATGTCCCAGCGGAAGAAGGCCAGGACCACCGATCCGGCGATCGGCACGAGCGTGAACACCCCCATGCCGATCAGGGTGGGCGCCAGCAGGATCCAGGCCAGCAGCCGGTAGCCGGAGCGTCGGACGGTCTCCGGTGCGGCCGGGGCCTGTTGGCTCCTGCGGGCCTCCCGGACCGCCAGTGGCGGTGCGGTGCTCATGACTTCCTCCCGAGTGCTAGTTCAAGGTCCCGCTGGAGCAGCCCCATGGACTGCCGCAGCTGGGCGGGCCCCCCGCCGACGGCGGAGGAGACGTTCTTCATCAGGGCCGTTTCCACGGCGGCCTGCTGGGGCGGGGCCGGGATGGGCCCGGAGTCCGGGAAGCGGTCCAGGGTGTCGTAGAAGACCTGCCAGTGCCTGGGACCGGTCTCGCGGTAGAGCCCCTCGTTGACGAGGGAACGCCGCGTCGGGGTCGTGCTGGGCGTGGGGAAGACGAGCTCCATCGACTCCCGCCGGGCGCAGAACTTGACCCACTCCCACGCCGCGTCCTTGTCGCGTGCGGTGCGCATGACGGCGTAGCCGGCGGCGCCGAACTGGTGGCGCTGCGTGCGGGCCCGGGGGAAGAACTGGACGTCGAAGTCCCCGCTTCCCATGCCGGCCTCGTGCAGGCCCTGCACCCAGTAGCCGCCGGCCGGCGCGGCGCCGATGCGCCCGCTCGCGAAGAGGCCGACGAGCGCGCTGCCGCCGCCTTCCTCGGGCCGGACGCCGAGCCCTTCGCCGACGAGTTCGCGCAGGTAGTCGAAGGTGTCCAGGACCAACTCGTCGGTGGCGTTTGCCCCTTCCCAGAGGTAGCCGCCGCCGCGGCCGGACCGGGCGGGGTCGCCGGGATAGAAGCGGTCCCAGAGCCAGTCCCCGCCGGGCGCCTTCTCCTCGGTGAGGAAGGACGTGCCGTTGGCGTAGAGCCACGGCACGACCCCGCCGAAGAGGCGGTTGGTCCAGTAGTACGGTGTGAATCCCGCGGGCTGCGTCCGCTTCATGGCGCGCAGCACGTCGGCGAAGTCGTCCCGGTTCCAGTCGTCCGCGGGGCGTTCGAGGCCCGCCTCCTCCAGGTTCCTGGTGTTCAGGTACATGTTGGCGGCGTTCCAGTCCAGCGGAAGCTGGTAGAGGCTCCCCCGGTACATAAACGCCTCGATGAGGCTCGGGTGGACATCGTCGAAGTAGTCCGCCATCTCGGCGGCGTCGCGCCGCACGAACGCGTCGAGCGGCTCGGCGAGCTTCTCGGCGAATAGCTGGGCGCCCTCCGTGGCCACGTAGACGACGTCGGGCGGGTTGCCCGCCGCGACCATCGTGAGGATCTTGGCGAAGAAGTCGCGCCAGTCCGCCCCCTGGATGGCCTGGAGCCGCACCGGGATGTCCGGGTGCGCCCTGCGGAAGGCCTCGACGAGCCCCTGGCGCGCGGCGGCGTCGGCCGACGTGCCCAGGATGGCGATGCTCAGCTCGCTGCCGCCGCGCCCCGGGATGTCGGTCCCGCTCAGGCGGGGCCAGGCGCCGATCGTGGCGCCGGCAAGGCCCAGGCCCGCCGCTCCGAGGAGCGCGCGGCGCGTGAGCTGCCCCGCGCGGCCGGCGTTGTGTGGTTTCTTCATGATGACCTTTCCTAACACGTGTCAGGCTTCTGATCGTCAAGAGTAGAGTGACGCCTGACACGTGTCAAGCGTCACATTTCACCTCGTCGTTGGTCTGGGGCCCGGCCTCCGCGAGGCGAGGCCGGCCGGGACGGAAGGGACCGGACACGACAGCGTCGCCGCACGGCCCCGGCGGGGAGTGCGGCGGCGCGGGGACCGAGGCCGGATCCGCCGGCTGGCGGACCCGGCCCGGGGTCCGGATGGGCGTCTACCGCGCGACCGCGGTGGACTGCGGCTAGACCATCGTGAGCAGCATCCCCGGATCGGCCAGGATGGTCCCGACGTCCGCGAGGAAGCGCGAGCCCTGCTCCCCGTCGACGAGCCGGTGGTCGAAGGAGAGGCTCAGCGTCATCACCTGGCGCAGCGCGATCTCGCCCCGGTGTTCCCACGGCATGCGGCGGACCTGGCCCATCGCCAGGATCGCGGCCTCGCCCGGGTTCAGGATCGGGGTGCCGGCGTCGATGCCGAAGACCCCGACGTTGGTGATCGAGATCGTCCCCCCGGACAGCTCCGCGGGACCGGTGCGTCCCTCGCGCGCCGTCTCGGCCAGGACACGCACGGCCTGCGCCATGCCGGCGAGGTCGAGCGCCTGCGCGTCCTTGATGTTCGGCACGGTCAGGCCCCGCGGCGTCGCGGCCGCGATCCCGAGGTTGACGTAGTTCAGCTGCACGATCTCCTGGGCGGCCTCGTCCCAGCGGGCGTTGAGCGAGGGCGTGCGCTCGAGGGCGATGCAGACGGCCTTCGCGACGACGGCCAGGGGCGTGAGCTTCACTCCCGCGAACGCGCGGCCGGAGCGCAGGCGCTCGAGCAGCTCCATGGTCGGCGTGACGTCGATCGTCAGGAACTCGGTCGCGTGCGGGGCGGTGAAGGCGCTCGCGACCATCGCGGCGGCGGTGTGCTTGCGCACGCCCTTGATCGGGGTCCGTTCCTCCCTGGGCCTCCCGCCGAGGGTGCGGACGACGCCGGGGCCCGGCCCGGTGCCGCCGACCGTCACCGGCGCGGGGCCGGCTCCCGGGATCGGGGTCGCGCCCGGGGTGCGCCCCGAGGGCCCCGCGGATGCGGTCAGAACGCCGCCGGTGCCGGCCCGCGCGGCCGCCTCCACGTCCCCGCGCGTGATGAGCCCCCCGTCGCCGGAGCCCGCGACGGACGCGAGGTCGAGACCGAGGTCGCGGGCGAGCTTGCGCACGGGCGGGGTCGAACGGGGTCGTTCCGCCGCCGGAGCCGGAGCCGCGACGGACGCGGCGGCGGCCGTGAGCGGCCCGGGGACGGCGTTGCCCTGGGCACCGCCGGCCGCTGCGCCCGGCCGCGCGCGGCGCGCCGGGCGGCCCTTCGTCTCGACGGCTGCCCCGTACCCCACGAGGTTCGGCTCGCGCTTCGCCGGGGCCCCGGCGTCGTCCGCCGAATCCGGGGCCGGGGCACCCGGCTCGCCGGCGACCTCGAAGGAGACGATCGGCTTGCCGACCTCCACCACGGTCCCGGGCTCCTCGTGCAGCTGGGCGATGACTCCCGCGTACGGCGACGGGAGCTCGACGACGGCCTTGGCCGTCTCGACGTCCGCGATGACCTGGTTCAGGGCCACGGTGTCCCCCACCGCGACCTTCCAGACGAGGATCTCCGACTCGGTCAGACCCTCGCCGAGGTCGGGGAGCCTGAATACCTTCAACATGGCGCTCATCTAGCCTTCCAGGGAGCTCAGGGAATGGGGGCGGCCCAGGACGCGGTCCACGCCGTCCAGGATGCGGTCCAGATCGGGCAGGTGGTGGAACTCGAGCTTCGACGCCGGGTAGGGGATGTCGAACCCCGTGACGCGGACGGGGGCGTGCTCGAGCTGGTAGAAGCAGCGCTCCGTAATGCTCGCCGCGATCTCCGCGCCGAGGCCCCCGTGCTGCCCGGCCTCATGCGCGATGACGAGCCGGCCGGTGCGGCGCACCGACGCCTCGACGGCCGCGAAGTCGATGGGCGAGAGGGAACGGAGGTCGATCACCTCGACGGACACGCCGTCGTCGGAGGCCGCGACGGCCGCGTCGAGGGCCGTCTTCACGAGCGGCCCGTAGGCGACGAGGGTGGCATCGGATCCGGCCGCGGCGACGCGGGCCGAGCCGAGCGGGAGCTCCGGAGCAGCCTCGAGGTCGACCTCGGCCTTCTCGTGGTAGCGGCGCTTGGGCTCGAAGTAGATCACGGGATCCTCGCACGCGACCGCCTGCTGGATCATCGTGTAGGCGTCCTGCGGGTTCGAGGGGCTCACGACGCGCAGGCCCGCGGTATGGGCGAAGTACGCCTCCGGCGACTCGGAGTGGTGCTCCGGGGATCCGATGCCTCCGCCGTAGGGGATGCGGATCGTCAGGGGCATCCGCACGCGGCCCTTGGTGCGGTAGTGGAGCTTGGCGATCTGGCTCACGATCTGGTCGAAGGCCGGGTACACGAAGCCGTCGAACTGGATCTCCACGACGGGGCGGAAACCGCGGTAGGCCATGCCGACGGCGGTCCCGACGATCCCGGACTCGGCGAGCGGCGAGTCCAGGACGCGGTGCTGCCCGAAGTCCTTCTGCAGCCCGTCGGTGACGCGGAAGACCCCGCCGAGCTGGCCGATGTCCTCGCCCATCAACACGACCTTGGGGTCGTTCTCCATGGACCGGCGCAGGCCGGCGTTGATCGCCTTGCCGAAGGTCAGCGTGCTCATCGTCCGGCTCCTTCCGAGGCCGCGTCGGCGGCGAACTGGTCGAGGTACAGCCCGTAGTGGCTGCGCTGGCGGTCGAGCCAGCTGTGCGGCTCGGCGTAGACGTGCTCGAACACGTCCATGGCCCCGGGCTCCGCCATCGAGATGACGCCGGCCCGCAGCTTCGCCGCGACGGCGTCGGCGTGGGCGCCGGCCCGGGAACGCAGGCCCTCGGGATCCACGCCCCTCGAGGCGAGGTGCGCTTCGAGCCGGTCGATCGGGTCCTTGGCCCGCCAGGCCTCGAGCTCGTTGGCGTCGCGGTAGCGGGTGGGGTCGTCGGCCGTGGTGTGCGGGCCCATCCGGTAGGTCACGGCCTCGATGAAGGTCGGGCCGTTGCCGCTGCGCGCCCGGTCCAGGGCGATCCGCGTCGCCGCGAGGCAGGCCAGGACGTCGTTGCCGTCAACGCGCAGGCCGGGCATCCCGAAGCCAGCGGCCCGGTCGGCGATCTTCACGTGCGTCTGCAGCTCCACGGGTTCCGAGATGGCCCAGTGGTTGTTCTGGCAGAAGAAGACCACGGGTGCCTGGTAGCTCGCGGCGAAGACGAGGGCCTCGTTGACGTCGCCCTGGCTCGTGGCGCCGTCGCCGAAGAAGGTGATGGAGGCCTGGTCCCCACCGTCGAACTTGATGCCCATCGCGTAGCCGACGGCGTGGAGCGTCTGGGCGCCGATGATGATCTGCGGGGTCGCCATGTTCAGCTCAAAGGGGTCCCAGCCGCTCGAGGCGTTGCCGCGCCAGACCCGCAGGATGTCCTCGAAGTCGACGCCACGGCAATAGGCCACGGCGTTCTCGCGATAAGAGGAGAAGACGAAGTCATCGTCGCGCAGTGCGCGCGCCGCCCCGATCTGCGCGCCCTCCTGGCCCAGCAGCGGCGGCCAGAGCGCGAGCTCCCCCTGGCGCTGCAGGGCCGTGGCCTCGTTGTCGACGCGGCGCACCGCGACCATGTCCGTGTAGAGCGCCTCGAGGAAGGCGTCGTCGACGTCCCCGAGGACCGCGTCGAACGCGGCGTGGGCGCTGCGCTCGCCGGTGGGCCCGATCAGCTGGACCATCTCCTCCCGCCCACTGCCGGAGGATTCCTGTTGATGTTGCCAGGACACTGTTTGCACCCTTCGTCGTTGGTCGGGAAGCCGGCATCCGGCGGTGGCCGTGGGCGGTTCCCCGGAGGCGGGGCGCCGTCGCCGCACCTGTACTGTGACGATACTCACAGGGATCACCTCGCACAACCGGGGCGCGGCGAACTGAGCACTCTGCTCTGTCTCTGAACGGCGCATAGTGCTAATCTTGCGCACTATGCCACACCTTGATGACACCGACGTCCGGCTCGTGAATGCGCTCTGCGACGATCCCAAGGCGACCGTCGTGGCACTGGCCCAACAGCTGGGGCTGTCCCGCAACACGGTCCAGGCGCGGCTCGCGCGCCTCGAGGAACGCGGGACGTTCCTCCCCTTCGAGAGGCGCGTGGCGCCCTCCGCCCTCGGATACCCCCTGACGAGCTTCGTCCATATCCACGTCCAGCAGCGCCGGCTCGGCGAGATCGTGCGGGAGCTGGCCGGGATCCCGGAGATCGTCGAGGCCCACGGGCTCACCGGCACGGCCGACATCCTCGCCCGCGTCGTCGCGGCGAGCGCCGAGGAGCTCTTCGCGGTCAACGGGAGGATCCTCGCCATCAAGGGGGTCGACCGGGCCGACACCTCGCTGTCCATGGCCGAGCTCATCCCCCACCGCATGCGCCCGCTGCTGCACCGGTCCCCCGGGCCCTCAGGCCACAAGACGCTCCCCTGACCCCCGCCCCAGGGAACGCTCCCCGAACCGCAGGGGCACAAGACGCTCCCCGGCCGTGTCGGGGTAGGTGCTCGACAGCGCGCCGCATTCCAACACGTTCCCCGACGCCGCGTGATGCGGGGCGTCGGGATGCGGGGCGTCGGGATGCGGGGCGTCGGGGAGCAGGACATCGGGGAGCAAGGCTCCGGGGAACATGCAGCGGCGGCCGGGTCGAAGACCCGGCCGCCGCTGCATTCGGTGCCGCGCGCCCGGTGGGGCGTCCGGCGTCGTACCCGGTTCCCCCCACGCGGGAGGAACCGGGTGCCGCGCTAGTGCTGCACCGCCTTCTCGGCGCCGACACCGGTGAGGGAACGGACCTCCATCTCGGCCTGGGTGGCCCGGTCCTCGCGGCCCTTGTCCAGCATGGTGCCGAGCCAGCCCAGGAAGAACGCGAGCGGGATCGAGACGATGCCCGGGTTCTTGAGCGGGAAGAGGACGAAGTCCGCGCTCGGGATCATGGCCGTCTCGCCGCCGGACATGACCGGCGAGAAGACGATCAGGATCAGGGCCGAGCCCAGTCCGCCGTACATCGACCACAGCGCGCCCTGGGTGGAGAAGCGCTTCCAGAACAGCGAGTAGAGGATGGTCGGCAGGTTGGCGCTGGCCGCGACCGCGAAGGCGAGGGCCACGAGGAAGGCCACGTTCTGGCCCTGCGCGCCGATGCCGCCGAGGATCGACAGGACGCCGATCACCAGCACCGTGCGCCGTGCGACCTTGACCTCCTTCTCGGGGGTGGTCCGGCCCTTGGCGATGACGCTCGCGTAGACGTCGTGGGCGAAGGACGCCGCCGCGGTGATGGTCAGGCCGGCGACGACGGCGAGGATGGTCGCGAACGCCACCGCCGCGATCAGCCCCAGCAGGAGCGAGCCGCCGAGCTCGTAGGCCAGCAGCGGCGCCGCGGAGTTCACGCCGCCGGGGGCCGCGAGGATGCGGTCCGCGCCGATCAGGGCACCGGCGCCGTAGCCGAGGACCAGGGTGAACAGGTAGAAGGCGCCGATGAGCCAGATCGCCCAGACCACGGACTTGCGGGCCTCCTTGGCCGTCGGGACCGTGTAGAAGCGCATCAGCACGTGAGGCAGGCCGGCCGTGCCGAGCACGAGGGCCAGGCCCAGGGAGAGGAAGTCCAGCTTGGCCGTCTCGCTGACGCCGTACTGCAGGCCCGGATTCAGGATGTTCGGGTCCCCGGCGGTCTCGACCGCGGCGCCGAGGAGCTCGGAGAGGTTGAAGCCGTAGATGGCCAGGACCCAGACCGTCATGACGAACGTGCCGGCGATGAGCAGGCAGGCCTTGATGATCTGCACCCAGGTGGTGCCCTTCATGCCGCCCACCAGTACGTAGAGGATCATGAGCCCGCCGACGATCGTGATCACGAGCGACTGGCCGAGCCGGTCGTCGATGCCCAGCAGGAGCGAGACGAGCGCACCCGCGCCGGCCATCTGCGCCAAGAGGTAGAACAGGCACACGGCGAGCGTGCTGATCGCCGCGGCGATCCGCACGGGGCGCTGCTTGAGCCGGAAGGACAGCACGTCGGCCATGGTGAACTTGCCGGTGTTGCGCAGCAGTTCGGCGACGAGCAGGAGGGCCACGAGCCAGGCGACGAGGAAGCCGATCGAGTACAGGAAGCCGTCGTAGCCGTTGATGGCGATGGCGCCGACGATGCCGAGGAAGGAGGCGGCGGACAGGTAGTCGCCGGCGATGGCCGTGCCGTTCTGCGTGCCGGAGAACGAGCGCCCGCCCGCGTAGTAGTCGGCGGCGGTCTTGTTGTTCTTGCTGGCGCGGAGCACGATCACGAGCGTGACGGCGACGAACGCGCCGAAGATCGCGATGTTGATCCAGGGATTGCCGACCTTCGTCGACTCGGTGGCGGCCGCCGCGAACGGGGCCAGGGATGCGTGGATCACGGGCGGACTCCTTCCGGATCGCCTTCGAGCTCGTGGCGGATCGCCGTAGCCTTCGGGTCCAGCTTCTTGTTGGCGAACCGCACGTAGGCGGCGGTGATGGCGAACGTCGAGACGAACTGCAGCAGGCCCAGGACCAGGCCCACGTTGATGTTGCCGACGACCTTGGTCGACATGAAGTCGTGCGCGTAGGCGGCCAGCAGCACGTAGGCGAAGTACCAGAGCAGGAACACCACGGCCATCGGGAACACGAAGCTCCGGTGGGTGCGGCGGAGTTCCTTGAACTCGTCGGTGGCCTGCGTCTGCTGGAAGTCGGCGGCCGGCCGGTCAGTGGCGACCGGCGAGCCCTCCTGCTCCGGACCGCTGTCCGGTGGTGGGTTGCCCATGATTCCTCCTCGTGGGTGCGTTCCGCCTGTGCGGAACGTGACTGCCATCACTCTGTGGCAGGCGCCCGCGTGGTGTGAAGGGCGTCACATTTGCCGAGGGCCGAACGGTGCCGGGCGTGCGCCGAGCGGCACCGCCACCCGACGAACGGCGGGGCCCGGACGGGGCCCCACGGGGCGCCGCGCGCGGCCCCGGCGGGCCGTCTACGCTGGGTCCATGATGTCGACCGCGCTGGAGACCACGCTGATCGCCGCGATCGTCCTCGTGGCCGTCGCCGTGGTGCTCTTCATCGGCTACCGGATCGTCCGCTCCTCCCGCGATCTGGGCACCGACGCCGACCGCGCGACCTTCGAGACCCTGCACACCGTCTCCTTGGCGGCGCCCCACTTCAGCGCGGGCCTCACGGCCGAGGGGGCCGGCAAGGCGGCGCGGCACCTGCGCGGGCTGCTGGCCTGCGACGGACTCGCGATGACGGATACGACGTCGGTGCTCGCCACCGAGGGCCGGGTCCCCGGCGCGGACCTGCCGGGGATCGCCGCGGGCGCCCTGGCCACGGGACGCACGGAAATGGTCCGGGTCGGGGATGTCGACGCCGTCTGCGCGCCCGTCGTCGTCGGAGACCGGATCGCCGGTGCGGTGATCGCCTTCACGGACCGGGCGGACGCCGGCCTGGTCCGCGCGGCGACGGAGGTCGCCGCGTGGGTGGCGGCACAGCTCGGGCTCGCCGAGCTCGACGAGTCCCGGGCCCTGCTCATGGAGGCGGAGGTCCGCGCCCTGCGGGCCCAGATCAGCCCGCACTTCATCTACAACAGCCTCAACGCCATCGCCTCGTTCATCAACACCGATCCGCAGCGAGCCCGAGCGCTCGTGGTGGAGTTCGCGGACTTCACGCGCTATTCGTTCCGCCGCCACGGGGACTTCACGACGCTCGCGGAGGAACTGCAGGCGATCGACCGCTACCTGCTCCTCGAGAAGGCGCGCTTCGGCGAGCGGATCCAGGTCAGCCTCTCGATCGCGCCCGAGGTCCTGAGCACCGTGATCCCCTTCCTGTCCCTGCAGCCGCTCGTCGAGAACGCGGTCCGCCACGGACTCGAGGGCGTCGCGGAGGGCGGGCTGATCACGCTGACGGCCACCGATGCCGGGGAGTACGCCGAGATCACCGTGGAGGACGACGGCGTCGGCATGGATCCCGAGGCGCTGCGCGCAACCCTCGCCGGCACCGTCGAGGGCGTGCACGTAGGGCTGCGGAACGTGGATGTCAGGCTGCGCCAGGTCTACGGCCAGGAGCACGGACTGGTCATCGACACCGCCCCCGGCGCCGGAACGCTGATCACCCTGCGGATCCCCAAGTTCCAGCCCCGCCACGACGCCTCCCCGCGGGCGGGCCGCGGAGCAGGTGGAGGCGACGGCCTAGAATTGCAGCCATGATCAACGTGGTCGTCGCCGATGACGAGCTCCCCGCCGTCGAGGAGCTCGCGCACCTCCTGTCCCAGGACGCGAGGATCGGCCAGATCCACCGTGCCACGTCCGGTGCCGAGGCCCTCAAGGCCCTCGAGGAGTTCGAGGTCGACGCCCTCTTCCTCGACATCCACATGCCGGCCCTCTCGGGCTTGGACATCGCCCGCGTCATCTCCCGCTTCAGCCGGCCCCCCGCCGTCGTCTTCGTCACCGCGGACGAGGACCAGGCCCTCGAGGCCTTCGAGCTGGCGGCCATCGACTACGTGCTCAAGCCGATCCGACCCGAGCGCCTCGCCGAGTCCGTGCGGCGCATCAGCGAGCAGATGTCCGGCGAGGCGCCGGCCGACCCCGAGCTCGTGACCGTCGACCAGGGCGGCGTGACCAAGATGATCCGCCGCGACGAGATCACCCACATCCAGGCCCAGGGCGATTACGCGCGGCTGCACACCCCCGAGGCCAGCTACCTCATCCGGGTGCCCCTGAACGACCTCGAGCAGCAGTGGGCGTCCGCCGGCTACGTGCGCATCCACCGCAGCTACCTCGTGGCCATGGACCGGATCGAGCAGGTCAAGCTCCAGACCGGGCGCGCCTGCGTCCTCGTCGCCGGCACGGAGCTGCCCGTCAGCCGGCGCGCCCTGCCGTCCCTGCGCGAGCGGCTCGCCGCCAACCGGGTGCGCCCGTTGTGAGCCGGCCGGCGCGCCCGGAGCGCGTCCGGGTCACCGCGCCCGCCGACGCCCGGGTACCCCGGACGGGGCGCGGGGCAGCGGATCCGAGCGGGGACTTCTACGTGCGGTCCCTCATCCGCTCCCAGCTGCGGCTCGCCCTCTCCGTCGCGATCGGCTTCCTCCTGCTGCTCGTCGGCCTCGCCGTGCTCGTGGCCGCATGGCCGCAGATCCACGACATCCGGCTCCTGACCGTCCCGCTGCCCTGGCTCGTGCTGGGCATCGGCGTGTACCCGATCATCCTGCTCGGCGCGTTCGTCTACAACCGGGCCGCCGCCCGCAACGAGGAGCGCTACCGGGACCTCGCCGACCCGGGGGGATCGTGAACCCGTCCACGGCGCTCGCCGCCGTCGTCCTCGTGACCGCCGCGACCGTGCTCGTGGCCGTGTACGGGCTGCGCCTGTCGAGGACGACGAGCGACTTCTACGTGGCCTCGCGGACCGTGAAGCCGTGGTGGAACGCCTCGGCGATCGGCGGCGAGTACCTCTCCGCCGCGAGCTTCCTCGGCGTCGCCGGCCTCATCGTGGTCTCCGGCCAGGATGCCCTGTGGTTCCCCATCGGCTACACGGCCGGGTACCTGATGCTGCTGCTCTTCGTGGCCGCGCCCCTGCGCCGCTCCGGCGCCTACACGCTGCCCGACTTCGCCGAGGCCCGGCTCGGGAGCATGACGCCGCGGCAGGTGACGAGCGGCCTCGTCGTCGTCGTCGGATGGCTGTACATCGTCCCGCAGCTCCACGGGGCGGCGCTCACGCTCGGCATCACGACGGGACTGCCGGGCTGGCTCGGGGCCGTCCTGGTCATGGTGATCGTGTGCGTGACCGTCCTGGCCGGCGGGATGCGCTCGATCACGTTCGTCCAGGCGTTCCAGTACTGGCTCAAGCTCCTGGCCCTCGCCGTTCCGGCGGTCTTCCTGCTCCTGCACCTGGGCCTCGCCGGGGAGTCGGCGACCGCGGGAGGCCGGGCGTTCGAGCGCGGCCCCGGGACCGGGCTCGGGATCTACGGGACCATCTCGCTCATCGTGGCGCTGCTGTTCGGGACGCTCGGGCTGCCGCACGTGCTCGTGCGCTTCTACACGAACCCGGACGGCCCCTCGGCCCGGCGGACGACGGTGATCGTGCTCGGACTGCTGTCCCTGTTCTACCTCTTCCCCACCATGCTGGGCGTCCTCGGACGCACCTTCACCCCCGAGCTCGCGGCGAGCGGAAACGCGGACGCGACGATCCTGCTCCTGCCTGGCCGGATCGTCGGCGGGACCGCCGGAGACGTGCTGTCCGCGCTCGTCATCGGGGGCGCGTTCGCCGCCTTCCTGTCGACGACGTCGGGCCTCGTCGTCTCGCTCGCGGGCGTGATCAGCCAGGGGCTCTTCAAGGGCACCGTGCGCGGGTTCCGGATCTCCACGGTGGCGGCGTGCGCGGTCCCGCTCCTGCTCGCCGTGGGGACGAGCAGCTTCGCGCTGGCGGGGGCGATCGGCTCGGTCTTCGCCTTCACGGCCTCGACGATCTGTCCCCTGCTGCTGCTCGGGATCTGGTGGCGGCGCCTCACGGCGGCCGGTGCGGTCGCCGGGATGGTCGCCGGCGCCGTCGCGTGCGGCGGGGCGCTCGTGGCCGCCGGACTGCCGTTGGGGCTGCCCTCCGGCGTCGTCCAGCTGCTGGAGCAGCCGGCGGCCTGGACCGTGCCGCTCGCGTTCCTGACCATGGTGGTGGTGTCGCGGGCCGGGAGGCCGGCCGCGCACGTGGGCGCCGTGATGGCCCGGCTGCATGCGCCGGAGGCCCGGATGCCCGGGCCGGAGGGTCCTAGTCGATCGAGGCCATGAGCTCCACGACGCGGTCCAGGAAGGCGTCGACCTGGCTCTCCTCGTAGCCCTCGTGGCCCCGCGCCTCGCGGAAAGTCGCGCGCCGGACGACGTCGACGCTCATCGGAGTGTCGTTCTCGAAGTAGTCGACGAGCTGGGAGCAGAGCTCGTCGACGTCCTCGACGTTGTAGCTGGGGGCGCCGCGGCGGCTGGGGCGGCGGAAGCGCTCTCCCGGCTCGCGGTGCAGCCGGCCGCGGAGGATGGCGGAGAGCCGTCCGACCTGCTGGAGCCAGGCCTCCTCGCCCTGGCCCTCGATGAGCGCCTCGCGCTCGCGCTGGGCGAAGACGTCCTCGAGGCGGTCCAGCGCGAGGTCGACCTCGCGGGCGTCGTAGCCGCCCTTCTGAGGCTCGAACGCGGTGCGGCGGATCAGGTGGCTTGTCACGATGCTCTCGTCATCGCCTGCGCCGTTGAAGGTCGCCCGGGCGCGGGCCAGGAAGTTGTCCACCTGGCGGATGTTGTAGCCGAACTCCTGGGCCGGGACACGTTCGAAGGGCGTCTGCGTCGTCGATGTGGTCTCGTGGCTCACTACGGTCTTCCTCAACTTCGGCCGGCGCCGCTCGGACTGGATGCTCATCAAAGCGCGGCCGCCGGGGCGGACCGCTCAGACCATCTTACCCAGCAGTCGCAAGTGCGGCTCCCACCCGGCGCCGGAGGCGTGCGGACGTCGTGGCTCCGGGGCCGGCGGTCCCCGGCGCCGGCAGGGGCGTCCGCCGTCACTCGTCGTCGCCGACGAACGGCGAGGCGCAGCCGGGTCCGTCCGGATTGGCCGTGCAGTCCTCCGCGACCAGGAGCTTCCTGGTCCGCCAGACGCTCATCGTCAGCGGGTCGCTCGGGACGCCGGCGACCCCGGGGATCGGAGTCCACGGTCCGCCCTCGGTCGAGTACTCGCCCCGGTAGAGGGTGGTCAACCGGACCTGGAAGTCGCCGGTCTCCGTGTAGACGTGGCTGCTCGGAGTCTCGACCGCCAGGTCGTGGTCCGGCATCGGCGCTCCGGCGAAGTCGCGGCGCACCGTCTCGCCGTCCCCGTAGTCCCAGACCCACGTCGTCGGGATGGCCCGCACCCGCACGTCCTGGTCGAAGATCGTGACGCTGAACGTCTGGGTCTCCGATTCCGCGTAGAGATGCGCGTGGCCATTGCGCAGCGAGAACCCGTCCGGCTGGCTCACGACCGACGACGCGAGGATCGGGAACTCCTGGAAGCGCTCCGGCGTGACCACGGCGATCTCCTGCTCCAGGCCCACGATGGTCGGCTCGGGTTCGTCGCGGCAGTAGGTTCGCGTCTCGACAACCTGGCCTTCGCGCGGACCGTTCAGCGCAAACACCCGACGCGTCGTCATGTACGAGCCGTCGGCACATGGCACCTCGCTCAAGGCGATACATGAACCCAACGCGGCCTGTTCGGCAGAGCAACCCTGAATGTACACGACTCGATACTGGAGCTTAGGGCCTACGTCAATGTGATCAGAAGTCGTCCCAGCCCATCCGGCCGACCCTGGCTTCTTCGTAGTACACCCTGTCGTCTTGGCGTGCGCGTTGCCACCGCTCAGGCCATATCCCCGGCCGCAGTTCGCGGCGGCAGCTGCCTCATGAACGCCCGCTAGCGAGATGCCAGCCGCGACCAGCACGAGGCAAACGGCGATCCTCAGGAAGCTGAATCGACAACTCACGGCTAGGAGTCTTCCGAGACATCGAACCCCACAACGGTCCAACCATCGTCGAACTCAGTCGAAATGGCGCCGAGAATGTCCTCTTCCTCCTCGGCCTCGCCGTTGAGCGTCCCATCGCTGTTGTAAATCGTCATCGGTGCGACCACCACTCCGAATGTCGCGATTCCAGTGCCCGCTTCCTCGCTGTGGGAGGTGAACACCGTCACATCGTGCTCCCCGCCAACGATCCACGCGCCCGCTTCCTTGTTCAGGTCGGCCACGTCGATGAATGCCGTGGCACACAGCTCACAGGAACGCGACGTAACGGCCTTGAGCGGAGCCGAGTCCTGAGTCTGCCCCGTGTAGTTGATGAGGTCGAAGTAGTACTCGACGAAGGCCTTGAGCCCCTCCGCCGTCTGCTCCTTGGCCTCCGCCGGCATCTCCGGAACGGGCCAGTTCTCGGCGGGGCCCGTCGAGCTCGCCGGGACGGGCGTCGGCGAAGCACTGCTCGGTGCCGCGCTCGATGAAAGCGCCGCCGACGAGGTGGGAGCCGCCCCGGAGGAGGTCTCCGGTGACCCGGGCTCGGCCTCCCCGCCGCCCGCACACCCGGCCGCGAGCAGGGCAACGGCCAGGGGAACGGCCAGGAGGCGCGACCGCGCGATCGAACGGCTCAGCATGGGGACCTCACAGAATGTTGACACCAGAAGTAAAAACATCCTATCGCGAAATGACGTCCGTAGCCGGTTGTCCACAACCGGCCCGGCAGGCAACACGGAAAGGGCCCCGCCATCAGCCGGGGCCCTTCCTGGTGATTCCCTTGCGCCGGGCGGCCTATCCGCCGCCGGGCAGCAGCAGCACCGACAGGATGTAGGAGACGGGAGCCGCGAAGACCACCGAATCGAGGCGGTCCATGACTCCCCCATGGCCCGGCAGGAGGTTGCTCATGTCCTTGATGCCGAGCTCGCGCTTGACCATCGACTCCGACAGGTCCCCGGCCGTCGCGGCCGCAACCGTGGCCATCGCGAGCGGCACGCCGGCCCACCAGGGCTGGTCCAGAAGGAACACCGTGGCCAGGATGCCCACGGCCACGGCCCCGGCGACGGACCCGCCGAAGCCCTCCCAGGACTTCTTGGGACTGATCTTCGGCGCCATCGGATGCTTGCCGAGGAAGGCACCCACGAGGTAGCCGAAGGTATCGTTGGCGACCACGAGCAGCAGCAACGTGGCCACCTTGTACGGCCCGTGGTCCTCGTTCAGCAGCAGCACCGCGAAGCTGATCAGGAACGGCACCCAGAGCGCGATGAACACGGAGGACATCACGGAGCGCAAGGCCCCGGGGCCGCCTTCGATGACCCGCCACAGCAGGGCGAGCACCGCCGTCCCGGCCAGGGCGAACCCCAGCCCCTCGGCCCCGGCGTAGTAGGCCGAGAACGGCATCGCCACGGATCCGACGGCCAGCGGTGCGAGCGGAACCTGGACCTTCGCGGCCGTCAGCGCCCGGCTGATCTCCCAGCATCCGACGACGCCGAACAACGAGATCGTCACCACGAACGCCAGCGGCAGGAGGAACATGCCCAGCAGGACGGCCGCCAGGAGCAGCACGCCCACAACGATCGCGGCCGGAAGGTCGCGTCCCGCCCGGGACTGCTTGCCGCCTCGCATCGAACGCCGCGTCGGGGCGGCGGGCGGTGGCCCGGCGTCCGGCGGAGGGACGTCCGGCTGCGTCGGGGTCGTCATCAGACCTCCAGCAGCTCCGCTTCCTTGCGCTTGAGCAGCTCGTCGATCGCGTCGGTGCTCTTCTTGGTCAGGGCGTCGAGTTCCTTCTCGCCGCGCGCGCCGTCGTCCTCGCCGACCTCGCCGTCCTTGACGAGCTTGTCCAGGGCGTCCTTGGCCTTGCGGCGGTGGTTGCGGATCGCGACCTTGGCGTCCTCGCCCTTGCCCTTGACGACCTTGACGTATTCCTTGCGCCGCTCCGCGGTGAGCTCGGGCAGGACCACGCGGATGACCTTGCCGTCGTTGGACGGGTTGGCGCCGATCTCCGAATCGCTCAGCGCCTTCTCGATCTCGCGCAGCGCGGAGGTGTCGTAGGGGGTGATGAGGATGGTCCGTGCGTCCGGGACGCCGAAGGAGGCGAGCTGCTGCAGCGGCGTCGGCGAACCGTAGTAGTCCACGAGGACCTTGGAGTAGAGGGCGGGGTTTGCCCGGCCGGTGCGGATCGTGGCGAAGTCTTCCTTCGCCGCCTCGACGGAACGCTCCATCTTGTCCGCGGCGTCCAGCAGGGTTTCGTCAATCACTGTCTTCTCCTTCGGGATCCGGGCCGCGAAGTCGCGGTCCCCGGGGCTTGAACGGGCTCTTGGATCATCCTATGCCACCTGCTCAGACGGTGACGCGGGTTCCCATTTCCTCGCCGAGGATGGCACGCGTGACGTTGCCGTCGCCCTCCATCCCGAACACCATCATCTCGAGCCTGTTGTCCTTGCACATCGTCATCGCGGTCTGGTCCATGACCCGGATGTTCTTGATGAGCGCCTCGTCGTAGGTCAGGGTGTCCAGCTTGACGGCGGACGGGTCCTTCTTCGGATCGGCGGTGTAGATGCCGTCGACGCCGCTCTTGGCCATGAGGACGACGTCGGCGCGCACCTCGAGCGCGCGCTGTGCGGCGACCGTGTCGGTGGAGAAGTAGGGAAGGCCGGCGCCGGCGCCGAAGATGACGACGCGGTCCTTCTCGAGGTGGCGGATGGCGCGGCGCGGAATGTAGGCCTCGGCGACCTGGGCCATGGAGATCGCCGACTGGACGCGGGTCTCGACGCCTGCCTGCTCGAGGAAGTCCTGCAGCGCGAGGCAGTTCATGACGGTTCCCAGCATGCCCATGTAGTCGGCACGCGAGCGGTCCATGCCGGACTGGCTCAGCTCGGCGCCGCGGAAGAAGTTGCCTCCGCCGACGACGATCGCGGTCTCGACCTGGCCGACGGTCTCGGCGATCTGGCGCGCGATGCCGCGCACGGTCTCGGGATCCACGCCGAGCTTGCCGCCGCCGAACACCTCGCCGGAGAGCTTCAGCAACACGCGCCGACGCTGCGGGGCGGTCTCCTCGGCCGTGAGCGGTGCTGCCTGTTCCTGCGTGGCTTCCATGGTGCCTCCTGTCGCGGACCCGGGATCCGCCGTCGTCTTGGCTGCTGGGTGGTCTGTGGTGGGCGGCCCGCCGGAAGGGGCGGGACGGCAGGGAAAAGGGGTGGCCACCGTGTGGTGGCCACCCCCTTTGCTGCCTTGCGCGGCGGGCGGTATCCGGCCGCCTTGGTCCTGCTAGGAGCCTACGCGGAAACGCGCGAAGCCGGTAGCGGCAACGCCGGCCTCGTCGAGGACTTTGCCGACGGTCTTCTTGGCGTCCTTGGCGAACGCCTGGTCCACGAGGACGATCTCCTTGAAGAAGCCGGTCAGGCGTCCTTCGACGATCTTCGTCAGCGCGGCCTCGGGCTTGCCCTCGGCGCGGGCCGTCTCGTCGGCGATGCGGCGCTCGTTCTCGACGGTCTCGGCCGGGACCTCGTCGCGGGAGACGTACGTCGGAGCCATCGCGGCGGTGTGCACGGCGACATCGTGGGCGACGGTCTGGGCGGCCTCGCCGGAACCGTCGACGGACAGGAGCACGCCGACCTGGGCCGGGAGGTCCTTGGACGTCTTGTGCAGGTAGGCGTCGACCGTGGCGCCCTCGACGCGGGCCAGACGGCGCACGACGACCTTCTCGCCGAGCACGGCGCCCTCTTCGACGACGTAGTCGCCCAGGGTCTTGCCGTCGACGTCGGCGGCCAGGAGGGTCTCCAGGTCGGCGGCGCCGGAAGCGACGGCGACCTCGAGGACCTTGTTGGCCAGGGCGATGAACTTCTCGTTCTTGGCGACGAAGTCGGTCTCGCAGTTGACCTCGACCATGTAGCCGACGGTGCCGTCGACGACCGTCGCGGCCACGAGGCCCTCGGCGGTGGAGCGGCCCTCGCGCTTGGTGGCGCCCTTGAGGCCCTTGATGCGGATGATCTCGACGGCCTTGTCGGCGTCGCCGTTGGCCTCGTCGAGGGCCTTCTTGACGTCCATCATGCCGGCGCCGGTGCGTTCGCGCAGGGCCTTGATGTCAGCGGCGGTGTAGTTGGCCATGTGCAACCCCATTCTGTGTGGTTCGTTGATGTTCCAGGCGCGGCGGAATGGTCCGCACCCGGTTGACCCGGGCCGGCGGGCTCACGCCCGCCGGCTCGAAACTCGGATGGTTACTTGGCGTCCTCGGCCGGGGCCTCGGCGGCGGGCGCCTCGGTGGCGGGGGCCTCCGTGGCCGGCACCTCGGCGGCGGGGGCCTCGGCGGCCGGAGCCTCCTCGGCGTTGCCCTCGAGCAGCTCGCGCTCCCACTCGGCCAGCGGCTCGGCCGCGGCCTCGGTGTTGCCGGCGGCCTTGTTGTTGCGGGCGATGAGGCCCTCGGCAACGGCGTCGGCGATCACGCGGGTGAGCAGGTTGACGGAGCGGATGGCGTCGTCGTTGCCCGGGATCGGGAAGTCGACCTCATCCGGGTCGCAGTTGGTGTCGAGGATGGCCACCACGGGGATGCCCAGCTTCTTGGCCTCGTCGACCGCCAGGTGCTCCTTCTTGGTGTCCACGATCCAGATGGCGGACGGGGTCTTGGTGAGGTTGCGGATGCCGCCCAGGTTGGCCTGCAGCTTGGTGAGCTCGCGCTTGAGCAGCAGCAGTTCCTTCTTGGTGTGGCCCGAGCCGGCGACGTCGTCGAAGTTGATCTCTTCGAGTTCCTTCATCCGCTGCACGCGCTTGGCGACGGTGGAGAAGTTGGTCAGCATGCCACCGAGCCAGCGGTGGTTGATGTACGGCTGGTTGACGCGCGTGGCCTGCTCGGCGATGGCCTCCTGGGCCTGCTTCTTGGTGCCGACGAAGAGCACGGTGCCGCCGTGGGCGACGGTGGCCTTGACGAACTCGTAGGCGCGGTCGATGTAGGACAGCGACTGCTGGAGGTCGATGATGTAGATGCCGTTGCGCTCGGTGAAGATGAAGCGCTTCATCTTCGGGTTCCAGCGGCGGGTCTGGTGACCGAAGTGGACTCCGCTGTCGAGCAGCTGGCGCATGGTAACGACGGGCATGTCGTCACTCCTTCCGGCAGTGGCGGACCAGCCCGTGGGGGCTGCGGTAACTGCCTGTTGTTTATCGGTTGTCGGCCTCCGCCCCTGGTGGACGGCGCCCCTGGCATCGGCCCCGGATTCCCGGCCCCGCCGCCCCACCGGTATTCCGGACCGAAGGCGGCGCGGTCCACACCCGTTCCCGAGGGTTCCGGTGGTGGATGCGCGATGCGCGAAGTCAGTTCAGCGGCCGGGATCCGGACAGGGATCATCGACGCACAAAACTGCACCCCCAATTGTACTACAGCGCCGCCGCGCCCCGGACCGCGTCCCGGCGCCGCCCGGGGCCCACCCCACAGCCTGTCCCGGCCGCGCGGATCCGCCCTCCACAAGCGCCGCGGTCGGGCAGGGATCCACAGGAGTACGACGCCGGACGGGCACCCGGGCGGCGGCCGGCCAGACTGGTTCGGAAGGCGCCGGGAGACGGCGGACCACAACGGAAGCGGCAGAACGGAACGGGAGGGCGGCATGCGCGTCGTCGAGCACCGGCAGGCGGTTCCGGCGGGCGGGAACAGCCGCCCGCCCGGCCCCTGGCGGACCGGGCATCGCGGCAACAGGATGCCGGGTGCGGGGCGCCGGGCCCCAGCGGTCCTCCTCGCCGCGGCCCTCGCCCTCCTCGGTACCGCCTCGGCCGCGGCCCCCTCAGAGCCGACGGCCGCGCCGACGGGTTCCTGGGCCTGGCCGGTCGGCGGGCCTGCCGGTCCCCGCGTCCTCGAGGGCTTCGATCCGCCGCCGAAGGACTGGATGGCAGGGCACCGCGGCGCTGACCTGGCCTCGTCGCCGGGAACGCCCGTCGTGTCCCCGGCCGCAGGCAGGGTGGCGTTCGCCGGCATCGTCGTCGACCGGCCCGTCGTCACGGTCGACCACGGCAACGGACTCGTCACGAGCCTTGAACCGGTGGAGACGGAACTCGAGGTCGGAGCCGTGCTCGCCCGGGGACAACCGCTCGGCGCGGTCGGATCCGGCGGCCACTGCGGCAGCAGCTGCGTCCACTGGGGACTGCGGCTGGACGGAGAGTACATCGACCCGCTCGACACGGTCGGCGACCGGAGGCCGTCCGTCCTGCTCCCCCTCCCGCCGGGAGGGCGGTGAGCCGCGCAGGACCATGGCGGCTTCGGACGGCCGACCGGGGCGGCCCCGGCCGGCGGCGCACCGGTAGGTCCGAGACCCGGGGCTTGATCGGACGGCAGGCCGGGAGGGGCCGGCGACCGGTGGGCGTCAGCGGCGGACCAGGACCGAGACGTAGGCGTCGAGCATGAGCCGGGTCTGCCGCGACTGCAGGACCGCTTCGGGGTCGATGCCCTCGACGCGGCCGAGGCGGCCGTCCTTCAGCGCGGCGACCGAGGAACGCAACGCGGTGGCGAGCGGCTCGACGTCGTCGGCGTGCTGCCCGGACGGCACCTGGACGAACGAGCCCGGCGGCAGGTCCTCGGCGATCCGGGCGTCGCTGAGGATCGTGGGCGTGCCGAGGGCCGCCGCCTCGAAGACGGTCATGCCCTGCGTCTCGAAGCCGAGCGAGGTCTGCACCAGCGCATCGGCGGCCCGCAGCTCCCCCAGCATGGCCGCGTAGGGGACGGTGCCCCGGAAGACGACGTCCGGCGTCGTCAGCCCCCGCACCGCGGCCTCGGCGCGCGCCCTCTCGGCCCCGTCGCCGAAGACGTGGACCTCGGCGTCGATGCCGGAGCGCCGCACGGCATCGAGGAACGGGAGCAACCGCTTCTCGGGGCTGAAGCGGCCGATCCACACGAGGCGCGGGCGGCCCGATCGCTGCGGCCGCGGGACGGAGAGCAGTTCGGCGGCGAGGTCGTCGTCGAAGCCGTTGGGGACCACGCGGACGGAGTCGAATACCCCGCGTTCCTCGAGGAGGCGGGCGAAGTGGCTGGACGGGGCCGTGACCACGGCAGCCCGTTCGGTCATGACCCGCAGATAGCCCCAGGCGTCCCTGGCCGGCGGCGTCGGCCCGGGCAGCATCGCCCGCATCGCCGGGCCCATGGCCCGCTCGACGACGTCGGGGAACGGGACCGTGGCGCGCAGGCCCACGTCCAGGCGGTTGTGCATGGTGTGGACGACGGGCAGGCGGTGCCGGTGGGCGAATCGGTATCCGGTCGCGGCCTGCCAGAAGTCGGCCTGGACGTGGACGACGTCGACCGGGGCGCTGCCGGCCAGCGCCTCGTCGAGCACGCGATCGGCCCGGCGGCCCGGAAGGCTCACCGAGTACTCGCTGCCGCGCACGCCGAAGCCCGGCAGCTCGATGACGGCGGCGCCCTCGGGTTGGCCGTGCCGCGCCGGCGGAGCGACGACGCTGACCTGGTGGCCCAGCCGCTCGAGGTACTTGCGCTGCAGGCGGACGGAGGTCTGCATGCCGCCGAGGGACTGCGGATGCTGGTCCACGAACATGGCGATGTGCAGCGGCCGGTCCATGCGGCACCTCCCTACGGATTGCTGTCGTGCCCCGAAGGGCGGTCCCGGTACACCGGAACCGCCCGTGGTAGGGCGGGTGGGGCTTGAACCCACGACCCAGGGATTATGAGTCCCTTGCTCTAACCAACTGAGCTACCGCCCCTCGGCCGCGGCACCGCGGAGCGCCGGGCAGCACCAACCATCCTAGTGGACGGCCGGAGGGCTTCATGCGCCGAGGACGTCCTGCGCCGTGGCGCCACGGTAGAGCGCCTCGAAGGTGTTCATCGTCTTCTCCGCACTGTGGAACACGGCCTTCCGGTGGCCGGCCTCCCCCATCGCCGCGCGTTCCTCGTCCGAGGCGGCCAGGACGCGGTCGATCTTCCCGGCCAGGTCCTCCGCGTCCCCCGGGGTGAAGAGGTAGCCGTTCCCGCCGTCGTCCACCAGATGCGGGAGGGCCATGGCGTCCGCCAGCACCACGGGACGGGACGCGGACAGCGCCTCCAGCGTCACGAGCGACTGCAGCTCGGCGGTTCCCGGCTGGCAGAACACGTCGGCCCGCAGGTAGGCGCGGCGCAGCTCCTCGTCGTCCACGTGGCCGCGGAACGCCACGCGGTCCGCGACGCCGAGCTCCGCGGCCCGCCGCTCGAGGTTGGCGCGCTGCTCTCCGCCGCCGATGACCTCGAGGTGCGGAGCGGGCTCGGTCTTCATCCGCGTCAGCGACTCGAGCAGGACGTCGACGTTCTTCTCCACCGCCAGGCGTCCCACGAACAACACCAGCGGCCAGGGGTCCTTCACGACCTCCTCCCCCGGCGCCAGCTCGTAGTGGCTCGAATCGATGCCGTTGGACAGCGGCAGCACCTCGTCGAGGCGGGCGTGGAGCTTCATCGCACGGGCCGCCAGCGGCGTCGGCGTCGTGACGACGTCGGCCCGACCCATGATCTTGCCCATGTCCCGCCACGAATTGCGGGCCACGATGCGCTTGAACCACCGCGGGAACGGCAGGAACGGGTCGAGGTTCTCCGGCATGAAGTGGTTCGTCGCGATGGTCCGGATCCCGCGCTTCACCGCCTGGTTCACCGCCGCCTGGCCCACCATGTAGTGGCACTGGACGTGGACGGCGTCGGGCCGCACGTCGTCGATGATGCGCGCCAGGTCCCGGGCCGCATCCCACGGGAAGACGATCCTGTAGCTCGGGTGCGTCGGGACGGCGTGCGAGGCCAACCGGTGCACGGTCGCCTCCGGACGCTGCTCGACGTAGCCCGGGCCCTTCGAGGCGCGGGCCGCCACGACATGCACTTCGTGGCCGCGCGCCGCCATCGCCGTGGCGAGCCGGTGGCAGAAGACCGACGCCCCGTTGACGTCCGGCGGATACGTGTCCGCGGCGATGAGGATCTTCAGTGGCTTGTCACCGGTCACGGTGGCGGGCTCCTTGCGTCGTTCGGGGGAAGCGGCTGGCGGGACGTGCGGCCCGTGGGACGGGCACCGGCTAGGCGTCGGGATGCTTCCGACGCGCCTCGGCCTGGCGTTGCAGGACGTCCGGGTGGTGCCGGGAAAGGGCAACGACCCCCACGATAGCAACGATGGCGGCCCCGGCCATGGAGATCGCCGTGACCGGATGCACGTCGGGGCGCAGCTCGCCGAGGATCCAGATCCCGATCGCGATCCCCACGATCGGGTCGATCACGGTGAGACCGGCGATCACGAGGTCCGGCGGGCCGCTCGAGTAGGCGTTCTGCACGAAGTACGTCCCGAGCAGTCCGGCCGCGGCCACGGACAGCACCACATACCAGGAGACGTTGGCGAGGAAGAGCCCGTTCGGGTCCATGAGCGCGATCGCGATGGTCCGGACCAGGACGGCCACGAAGCCGAACAGCACGCCCGCGCCGACGATGTAGAAGAAGGCGTTGAGCCGGTGCCGGAAGACGGAAGCGAGTCCTCCGAACGCGGCCACGACCAGCACGAGCAGCAGCACCGTGGTCAGTTCCTGCTCCCGCGTGACGCTGTGGTTCTCGGCCGTCGCATTGATGGCCATGAGGACGAATCCGATGCTGCCGACCATGCATGCCGTGATGGCCAGGACGGTCGGGCGGTTGATCCGGATGCCGAGCTCTCGGGAGTTCACGATCGTGGTGATCACGAGCGCGATCGCCCCGATGGGCTGCACGACCGTGAGCGGCGCCGTCGCCAGCGCGTAGACGTTGAGCGACATGCCGATGACCATCAGGAGCAGGCCGAAGACCCAGCGGGGGTTGGCCAGCAGGCGGACCATGCCACGCGAGGTGACGCTCAGTCCGCCCGTGCTGGCCCGCACCGCACCGCCTTGGCGCTGCGTGCCGAAGGCCAGGAAGAAGGCCGCCGCGATCGCGCAGCAGACGGCTACCCAGACCATGCGGTCCCGGAACGTCGTGCCCTGGCCTTCTGGTGGGCCTTGACGAAGTAGCCGGCCGCGGCGGCGATGTGCAGTGCGCAGGCGATGGCGAGCAGCACGGTCGCCGTCGGACCGATGGCGCTCTCCTCCAGGCCGGGGACGCGGCCCAGCAGCAACAGGGGCGCGCCGACGAGCATCAGGGCCGTGCGGGTCTTGCCCAGTCGCGAGACGCGCAGGCCCGGACTGCCGCCGAAGAGCAGGAGCGAGTTGACGATCAGGATGACGTCCGGCACGACAATCGAATAGACGAGCCACGCCGGGGCGATTCCCGTGACGACGAACGTGGCCGCCACCGTGATCAGCGCCAGGCGGTCCGCGAGGGGGTCGAGCCACATCCCGACGGTGGAGACCTGGTTCAGGCGCCGCGCGAGGTATCCGTCGATCCAATCGGTGCTGCCGAGGACCACGAGGACGACCGTCGCGGCCAGGTACTGCCCGGTGGCGCCGAGCCAGACGAACGCCGGGACCAGGAGGAACCGGCCGACGGTGATGACATTGGGTACGGTCCAGAACGAATCGAGGACGCGGTACTCGATGTCGTCGCGGTGGCCGGCGCCGAAGATCCGCAACGTGGCTCCCCCTTTCTTGTGCTCGGTGGCGGCGCGGCGCCCGGGGCCTACCCCTTGGTCAGGCGCCTGAGGAACACGGCGAGGGCGATGAGGGAGGCGCCCATCACCGCGAGGGGCTGCCACCGTTCGCGCACGAGGCGCGCGGCGTCGTCGCCCACTGCCGACCCGGCGTCGGACACGGTCTGCGAGGCCCGCTCGGCACCGCGGGAGGCGAAGCCCATGAGGCGCTCGACGCCGTGCCCGGCCCGGGTCTTGACGTCGACCTTGGGGCCGATCTCGTCGCGCAGGCGGGCGAGGTGGTCGCGGCGCTCGGCCGAGCGGCGCAGCAGCTCGTCGTAGGGGACGGGCTCCGGCTTGGGCTTCTTCTCCTTGGCGTCTTCCCCGGAGGAGTCCTCCTCCTTCTCGGGCTTGGGCTCGTCGAGGACGGAGGGGTCGAAGGCCGATCCCTCGGCGATCACGCCGAGATCGTGCTTGAACCCTCGGATCGCGTCCTCCGGGACGAGCGGCATGGCCTTCTTCACGCGCCCGAAGCCGATGAGGCCGAGGAGTCCGCCGAGGACCAGGAAGAACGCGGCCACGAGCAGCGCGGCGAGCCACGGCTCGACGACGAGGCCGAGCGCCAGGATCCCCGCCACCAGCAGTGCCACGACGACGAACGCCACGAACACGAGCGCGACGACGGCCAGGGCCGCGGCGATGCCGACGTGGATCCCCTTGGACTTCATTTGGGCGACGGCGAGCTGGATCTCGTCGTTCAACTGCTTGGGTGCCAACCGGCCCGCGTCCTTGAGCAGTCCGATGAGCGATGCCGACTGGCCGTTGGAGGTGCTTCCTGCCATGGTCCGCTTCCATCCTCTCCCGGCCACCCTGGGCCGATCCACACCAAAGCTACCACTGCGTCACGTGGGATCGGCTCAGCCTCCGGGCGTACGACCCCGGGATGAGGCGGGCCGCCACGTCGCGGCCCGGGGACGGGAAAACCCCCGCCTCGAGGACCAAGGCGGGGGTTTTCGGGAACGCTCCCCCGACTGGACTCGAACCAGTAACCCTTCGATTAACAGTCGAATGCTCTGCCAATTGAGCTACGGGGGAATGAAGCGAACAAAACTCTAGCAGGCTCCCGCGCACCAGTGCCAATCCGTGCCGCGGCGGGCGCGCACCCGACGGGGTGCGCGCCCGCCCCGGTCCCGGCCTACTCGGACTCCCAGCCCACGAGCGTCCAGTCCAGGTCCTCGCTGCCCTTGAAGAGCGGCGAGCCGTAGTTCGCCAGCTTCTGCTTGGCGAAGGTGATCAGCGGCCCGTTGAACGCGATGCCCATGGAGTAGTACTTGGCCATGTGCTCCTTCTCGATGTCCATCGCGGCCTTGATGCGCTCGGTGTCGTCCTCGATCTGCGGGACCTCCGCGATCCGGCGGTCCAGTTCCTCGTCGCCGACGCCGTTGGCCGAGACCTTGGTGTCGTAGAACTGCTTGACCGTGTTCGTCGGATCGGAGCCGACCGTGTATCCGGAGATCGTCATCTGGAACGTCCGCTCGCCCATGACCTTGCCGAAGTCCGAGGAACCGCGCTGGTCGATCGAGACCTCCATCCCGGCCTTGTTCAGCTGGTCCTGGAGCGTCTGGACGAGCGCCAGGGTCGTCGGGTCGTCGCCGAAGTTGGTGATCGAGAACGCCACCTTCTCCCCGTCCTTGGCCATGACGCCGTCCGCGCCCTCCTCGTACCCGGCGTCCACGAGCACCTGCTTGGCCGCCTCGGCGCCCGGCTCCTCGACGGGGTAGTTGTCCTGGTAGTGCGGCGAGACCGGCAGGAGCATCATCGATCCCGGCGTCTCCTCCTCCCAGTTCAGTCCGCTGTAGCGCACGGCGGCGAGCGCCTTGCGGTCCACAGCCGTGAAGATCGCCTCGCGGACGGCGACGTCGCTGACGACGTCGGCCTGGGCGTTGATGTTCATGCCGCCGGCGAAGAGCCGCTGGCCGCGGCGGACGTCCGCGTCGGGGGTTCCGTCGAGTTGCTGGTAGCGGTTGAGCGTGTTGGCCGCGGTCGCGTCGATCTCGCCGTTCTTGAAGGCCGCGATGGTCGCCGAGTCCTCCATTTGGCGGAACACGATCGTGTCCAGCTTGCCGGGTTCGCCCCACCAAGCGTCGTTCTTCTTGTAGGAGATCGTCTGCGCGGCGCTGTCGTACTGGTCCAGCGTGTAGGGGCCCGCGCGCCACTCGGGATGCGGTTCGCCGACGAACCCGTCATTGAAGACCTCGGGCGTGTTCACGTCGGGGTGGACGAGACGGTAGAACAGGGCGTCGACGGGGAACGTCGGCGTCTTCATGACCACGGTGACGTCCTTGGCGGTCTCGCCCTGCTCGACGGACTCGATGTACTCGTAGCTGCCCGGGCTGACGATGTCGTTGTCCTCGATGGAGCCGTCGAGCTGCTTCCACGTGTTGATGAAGGAGTCCGCCTCGATGGGCGTGCCGTCGTTCCAGGCGGCCTGCTCGTTGATCTTGATGGTGATGGTCTGGACCCCGTCCACGACATCGCTCTCGAACTCCGTGCAGAAGTCCTCCTTGAGCTGGGGCGTGCCCACGGCGTCCCCGGTCCAGCAGCCGGCCTGGTTCATGGGCGAGAGCAGGAACGCGTTGTCAGCGGAATTGCCGGCGTTGGTGTGACGGTTGAAGTTCGGCCCGACGTTGCCGACCGGGAGGGTCAGGGTCCCGCCGTCGGCGAGCGCCTCGCGGGGCTGCTCGTTGATGTCCACGAGCTGGGCGAGGTCGTCGCCCGAGACGCCGGCCGCGGCCGAGGCCGGGCCGCCGCTTCCGTTGCCGCCGCCCGCGCATGCGGTCAGCAGCAGGGCGGCGGACAGCGCCGCGCCTACCTTGATGTGGTTGTTCATGGCATACCTTTCTCAGTGGTCCTGTCCCGTGGTCCGGTCGAGGCTTGTCGCCGCGGCGCTGACGTGGCCCGCGGAATGTCCCTGGACGACGACGGCGTCGTCCAGGCGGTCGTCGGGGTAGAAGCAGGCGTGGCCGTGGTCGGCGGCCACCGCTTGCAGCTCGGGCACCTCGTCGAGGCACTTCTGCCGGCGTTCCGGCGGGAGGCCCGCGAAGATGGGGCACCGCGAGGCGAAGTTGCACCCCCGGGGCGCGTCGAGCGGCGTGGGCAGGTCGCCGTCGAGGATGATCCGGCGCCGCGCGCGCTCCACCCGGGGATCGGGGATGGGGATCGCCGAGAGGAGGGCCCGCGTGTAGGGGTGCCGGGGGCGTTCGAAGACCTCGTCGACCTCCCCGATCTCCACGATCCGGCCCAGGTACATCACGGCGACGCGGTCCGAGATGTGCCGGACGACGGAGAGGTCGTGGGCCACCATGAGGTAGCTGAGGCCGCGCTCGGCCCGCAGCTGGTCGAGGAGGTTGACCACGCCCGCCTGGACGGAGACGTCGAGGGCGGACACGGGCTCGTCGAGGACCACGAGCCGGGGGTTGGTCGCGAGCGCCCGCGCGATGCCGATCCGCTGCCGTTGTCCTCCCGAGAACTGGTTCGGGAAGCGGTTGACGTGGTCCGGTTGGAGGCCCACGGTCCGCATCAGCTCGAGGATGCGGCGCCGGATCTCGGGCTTGGCCACGCATTGGTTCTCGAGCGGCTCGGCCAGGATCTCGTAGACCGTGAACCGCGGGTCCAGCGCCCCGGTGGGGTCCTGGAAGACCATCTGGAGGTCCTTGCGGACCCCGGTGCGGACCTCGTTCCGGCTCGCCTCGCCGTTTCCGACGCCGTTGATCCGGATCTGCCCGTCCGTCGCCTTCTTGAACTCCATGATCTCGAGCAGCGTGGTGGTCTTGCCGCAGCCGGATTCGCCGACGATCGAGAAGCACTCCCCCTCCCGGATGTCGAAGCTGAGCCCGTCGACGGCCTTGACGGTACCGATCCGGCGCTTCACGAGCGCGCCCTTCATGAGCGGGAAGTGCTTCTTGACGTCGCGCAGCTCCAGGACCGTGCGCCGCTCGGCCCGGGGGACGTCGGCGAGCAGCGATCCCGGGATCTCGGGCGCCGAGAAGACCTGGTGGGCGTCCGGGTTGTCCCTGACGAGGTCGGTCTTGAGGCAGGCCGCGCTGTGGCCCGGGCTTCCGTCGACCGGTACGAGCGCCACGTCGGAGCGGGTGCATTCCTCGGAGGCGAGCGGGCAGCGCGGGGCGAACGCGCACCCGGGCGGCGGGTCGACGAGGTTGGGCGGCGTGCCGTGGATGGGCACGAGCGACTCGGACGTGGTCTGGTTCACGCGGGGCACGGCCGCCAGCAGGCCGAGCGTGTAGGGCATGCGCGGGCCGTAGTAGATGTCCTCGACCGTCCCGTTCTCGACGGCCCGTCCGGCATACATGACGACGATGTCGTCGGCCATGCCGGCCACGACGCCGAGGTCGTGGGTGATCATCATCACGGCGGCGCCGGTCTCCTCCTGGGCGGCCTTGAGCACCTCGAGCACCTGCGCCTGGATGGTCACGTCGAGCGCCGTCGTGCATTCGTCGGCGATGATGACCTGCGGATCGTTGGCGATGGCGATGGCGATCATCACCCGCTGGCGCATGCCGCCGGAGAACTCGTGCGGGAACGCCTTCATGCGCTCCCTCGGGCTCGGAATGCCCACGAGGGCGAGGAGCTCGACGGCGCGGGCGGCCTTGGCCTGCCGGCTCATCCGGGGGTGGTGGACCGTGAGCGCCTCCATGATCTGGTCCCCGACCGTGAAGACGGGGGTCAGGGAGGAGAGCGGGTCCTGGAAGACCATGGCCAGGTCCTTGCCGCGGTAGCGGCACATCTCCTTGTCGCCCAGGCCGAGCAGCTCGGTTCCCCGGTAGCTGATGGAGCCCGTGATCCGCGCGGTCTCGGGCAGCAGCCCCATGACGGCCATCGACGTCACGGACTTTCCGGATCCGGACTCGCCGACGACCCCGAGGGTCTTGCCGGGGTGCAGGTCCAGGTCGATGCCCCGGACCGCGTGGATCACGCCGTTCTCCGTGTTGAAGCGGACGTTGAGGTCCCGGACGCTCAGCACGGGGGCGGGGCCCTGCGCGAGGGTGCCGGCCGCTCCCGTTCCCGGGGCGGGCCGGGCACCCGCGCCCGCGGCCGGAGTGTCACCTAGGGGTCGCTGCTTCATGGCTTGGCCTTTCCGACGGACGTCGAGTGCGGGTCGAACGCGTCCCGCAGGCCGTCGTTCATCATGGCCAGCGCTCCCGTGAGGAAGAACATCGCCGCGAGCGGGAACCAGAACATCCACGGGAAGGAGCTGACCTGGGAGGAGGCCTGGGCGATGAGGACGCCGAGGCTGATGTCCGGGTCCTTGACGCCGATTCCCACGAAGGAGAAGGAGATCTCGGCCAGCACGGCCAGGGAGATGCCCTTGGTGACCTCGAGGACCAGGAGGGAACCGATGTTCGGGACCAGGTGACGCCAGACGATCTTGAAGGGGTGGATCCCCATGAACTGGGCCGCCTTAATGAACTCCCGCGTCATGAGGGACAGCCCGAGCGAGCGGATGAGTCGGGCGGCGCCCATCCAGCCGAAGAGCAACAGGACCGCGGTGAGCAGGATCCACCCGGGGACGTTCTCCTTGAGCCCGCCGCCGCCGCTCGTGGCGATGGCCACGATGAGGATCGTCGGGACCATGATCAGCGTCTCCAGGAACAGCAGCATGTACTTCTCGACCCGGCCGCCGAAGTAGGCCATCGTGCAGCCGTAGACCGCCGCCAGCAGGGCCGATCCGAGACCGACGATCAGTCCGATGACGATCGAGGTCCGGACGCCGTCCACCATCTGCATGTAGAGGTCCCGCCCGCTTTGCGACGTCCCGAACCAGTGCTCGGCCGACGGCCCCTGCGAAACCGCGAGCGGATCGATGGTCCGGCTGTCCCACGGGCTCAGGAGTCCGCCGAACGCGGCGAAGACGCACAGGAAGCCGAACATGCACAGACCGAGGACGGCCGTCCGGTTGCGCAGGAAGCGGCGGAGGATGATGGCGTTCTTGCTCTTGACGACGCCGTGCTCGAGCGTCGGCTCCGCGTCCGGCTCCAGGGTGCCGATGTCCCGGGGGTCCGGGGTTCCCCACGTGGTCATGAGACCCTCACTCTCGGATCGACGAGCGTCGTGGCGAAGTCGGCCAGGATGGCGCCGATGGCGAAGATCAGCGAGGCGTAGGCGACGGTGGCCACGGTGCCGTTCACGTCGGCCATGGAGATCGCCTGGATGCCCCACAGCCCGATGCCCGGCCAGGCGAAGATGGCCTCCGCGAAGAAGCCTCCCGTGAAGATGGCCGGGATGGTGAAGGCGATCGACTGGGCGACGGGGATGAAGGAGACGCGCAGCGCGTGCCGGCTGATCGCCTGGTTGCGGGTCAGCCCCTTGGCCCGCGCGGTGCGCACGAAGTCGGCGTTGACGTTGTCGAGGAGGTACTGGCGCTGCGCGATCTGGTAGGCCTGCCAGCCCATGACCGTGATGGCGAACGTCGGCACGGCGTAGTGGGCGGCCATGTCCCAGAAGGCCTCCCAGCCCGGCTCGACCCCCGGGGTGGCGATGCCCGTGACGAAGAAGATCCGCTCGCCCGCCATGGCGTTGATCTGGATGGCCCCGAGCTGGATCAGGAAGTAGCCGATCGGGGCCGGGAGGATGTAGACGAAGTAGCTGTAGCCGGTGATGAGACGGTCGGAGATCTTGTACTGCCGCGCCGCGGAGACGACGCCGAGGACGACGCCGATCACGAGCGTCAGGATGATCGCGGCGAGGAAGAGGCGGGTCGAGACCCAGACGCGGTCCCCGAACTGCTCGTTGACGAAGGCGCTGTTGGGGCTGCGGCCCCAGTCCCACCGGAAGAGCACGCCCGAGAGCCAGTCGACGTAGCGTTCCCAGGGCGAGGCGGTCGGGTCCAGCCCGAGGCCCTTGAAGGAGCGTTCGACCTGTTCGGGCGTGGGGCGGGGGATCCGTTCCTGTTCCAACAGCGCCGGCTTCATGGTGCTCACGGCCAGGAAGTAGGTGGCGGACGTGGTCAGGAAGATCATGACCACGTAGGTCGCCGCCCGGCGGCCCAGGTACTTCAGCATGGCGCACCCCGCCCCGCGGGCCCCCTCCCGGACCGGGGCGGCCGTACCCGTTCTGGACCTCCCCCAGCCGTCGACAGAACCACGGACCACGCTCCTCACACGCCACGTCAATCAGGCGGAAATCCGCCAGGAACCACTCGACAGATCGTGTTGACCGTCGGGAATTCCAGTCATTCTAGGCACACTCCGCGTCGCCCTTGCGCCGCCTCCACGGAATCACGCCCGCGGAACGTGGAATCGTCGAGCAGGACGGGTGGCCGGGTCCACCGAAGGGGTCATTGAAGCCTGGCGTGGATGTCCCTACAATGCCCCACCCCGTGACGCGGGTCACATCCGGCCGCGCCGTGGCGCGCATCGGGCAGCGGCGCGCGGCGACCAGGCGCCGCCACCCTCGACGTGAAGGTTACGTTTCGGAAACGATCGTCGCGGGCAGAGCGGCCTCGCTGGACCGCGAAGAGTCCTGAAATAACGATTTGATATCCGGGCGCGCCGCCGGGGCCGGCGTGCCGGCGGCGGCGTTGCAACCCCACGGGTTAACGACGAAAGTCCCAGCGGCCTGGGCCTGCTGGGACTTCGCGGAGAGCTCCCCCGACTGGACTCGAACCAGTAACCCTTCGATTAACAGTCGAATGCTCTGCCAATTGAGCTACGGGGGAAGGCAACGGATAAGACTATACAAGAGCCGCGCCGCCGACGCTAAATCACGGGCCTCCCCCTGGCTCAGTCCCCGCGCAGGGCGCGCCGCCGGATCTCGAGCTCCATGAGCTCCCGGTTGATCCGCTGGAAGCCCTCCGGGTCCGCGGCGGGATCCATGCGCTGGAGCTGTCCGATCCGCTCCGCCTTCTGGTGGGTGATCTGCAGCTCGAACAGGCGGTTCATGATGTCCCGGCAGTACCGCGCGAGCGCCTCCGTCGAGTTCGCCGGCAACGGCATCACGGCCATCTCCGACACGAGCGGCCGCAACGGTTCCGGCACCTCCTGCCGGATCGCCTCGACCCAGCGTGACGGCGTCGCGCCGGACGCGCCGGCGGCCCGAACGGCCGCGTGGACCGCGGCGTGGGCCGGCGCCAGGAAGCGCGCCTCGTAGAACGCCTGCCACTGCTCGGGCGTCAGCATCGCGGGCTGCTGCAGGACCACCTCGAGCGACTCCCGCTCCATCCGCGTCACGGGATCGTTCACGTCGGGCTGCTGGTGCGCCGGCGGGGAGTACGACGACGGGGCGCCGGCCCCGCCGTCGTACCCCCTCCCCTGCTCCGCGCCCGGGCGCGCCGCGTCCCGGCCCTCGCGGTCCGCGGCGGCACCCTGCCGCCGTCCGCGCTCCGTCCCGGCCGGCGGAGCCTCGCGGGCCCGCTTGGCCGCGGCCGAAACCGCGCGGTGGACGTCGTCCATGTCCATGCCGAGCCAGCCGGCGAGCTCGCGCGCATAGGCGGGGCGCATCGCGGAGTCGCGGATGGCGGCGATGATGGGGGCGGAGGTGCGCAGCGCCTGGACGCGGCCCTCGACCGTGTCCAGGTCGAACTTCTTCAGGCCGACCTTGATCGCGAACTCGAACAGCGGGCGCTTCGACGCGATGAGTTCCCGGACGGCCTCCGGCCCGCGCTGCTGGCGCAGCTCGCAGGGATCGGCGCCGCTCGGTTCGACGGCCACGTAGGTCTGGGCGATGAACCGCTGGTCCTCCTCGAAGGCGCGCAGCGCGGCCTTCTGACCCGCCGCGTCGCCGTCGAAGGTGAAGACCACCTCGCCCCCGGTCCCGTCGTCCTGCAGGAGCCGCCGGGCGATCTTGATGTGGTCCGCTCCGAACGCCGTACCGCACGTCGCCACGGCCGTCCCGACCCCGGAGAGGTGGCAGGCCATGACGTCGGTGTACCCCTCGACGACGATGATCTGCCGGTTCCGCGTGATCTCGCGCTTGGCGAGGTCCACGCCGTAGAGGACCTGGGACTTCTTGTACAGCTGGGTCTCGGGAGTATTGAGGTACTTGGGGCCCTGGTCGTCCTCGTACAGCTTGCGGGCGCCGAAGCCGATCGTCGCCCCCGTGAGGTCGCGGATCGGCCACGTGAGGCGGCCGCGGAAGCGGTCGTAGATGCCCCGCTGGCCCTCCGAGAACATGCCGGTGAGCTTGAGCTCCTCGTCGTGGAAGCCCTTGTTGCGCAGGTGCTTCAGGAGCGCGTCCCAGCCCTGGGGCGCGTAGCCGACGCCGAAGTGCTCGCACGCGGCGCGGTCGAAGCCGCGCTCGGTGAGGAAGGCCCGGCCGGTCTCGGCGCCGGGCGTTCCCAACTGGGCGCGGAAGAACTCCTCGGCCACCTTGTGGGCGTCGATGAGCCGCTGGCGGCGGCCGACCTCCTGCCGGCTCGGGCCGGTGCCGCCGTCCTCGTAGCGCAGCTCGTAGCCGATGCGGGCCGCGAGCCGCTCGACGGTTTCCGAGAATCCCGTGTGGTCCATCTTCTGGATGAAGGAGATGACGTCGCCGCTCTCGCCGCACCCGAAGCAGTGGAACGACCCGACCTGCGGCCGGACGTGGAAGCTGGGGCTCCGTTCATCGTGGAAGGGGCACAGGCCCTTGAAGGATCCGACGCCCGCCGAGCGCAGCGTCACGTACCCCTCGACGACTTCCTTGATGTCGGTGCGAGAGCGGACCTCGTCGATGTCCTCGCGTTTGATCAGCCCCGCCATGCCCTCCAGCTTACTGGCGGAAGGCGACGCTTTGGACCCGGCGCCCGGCACCCGTCCCGGCGGACCCGCCCGGCCCTCAGCCGGCCTCGGAGGGGACCTGCCCATGGCCCGGCCCGAGGCCCAGTAGGCCAGCGCGTGGACGTCCTTGCGCCCGAGCGACGTGTGCTCCTTCACGGCCCGGCGCAGCGTCCTGATCCGGCCGGACTCCCCCGCGATCCAGACGGCGTCCGCCCAGGCCAGGTCCGGCCCGGCGGCGGCCGCCAGCTCGTCACCGGTCCCGCGGTCGATCGTCCAGGCCACGTCGGCGCGCTCCATGCCGTCGGTCTCGGGGCGGCCGTCCGGCGCGCCGCGCCAATCCTCGGCCGGCAGCAGGGCGATGTGGACGCGGGCCTCGGCGCCGTCGGCGGCCAGCGTCGCGGCGACGTCGCGCGCCGCCGGCAGTGAGGCGAGGTCCGCGAGCAGGACATGGCGGCGGCCCGGCCCGGTGGGGTACTCCTTGGATCCGTAGACGGTCGCGGCGAGCACCTCGCCGGGTTCCGCGGTCCCCGCCCAGCCCGAGGCGGGCCCGGCGGGCTCATGGACCAGGAAGTCGACGTCGAACGTGCCCGCCTCCGGGTCGGCGTTGAGGACGGTATAGGCACGCTGGCGGGCCCTGCCCGGTGCGGCGGGATCCGGGAACCAGATGCGGATCCAGAAGGACGGGAAGGGCGGAGCGGCCCCGAAGAGGGTCGGTGAGGCGAACGAGAGGCGGAGCATGCGCCCCGGCAGCGGCCGCCGTGCCGTGAGGCGGATCTCGTGGTCGTCGGCCCGGAGCAGCTTGAGGACCGCCCCCTCGAAGCCGCGGGCCAGTCGCCGTGGGGCAGTGGACTGCTCGGACATGGAACGCTCCTGGATGCTCGGGGCCGGTGGCCGTCGCGCACCACGCTATCACGTTGGTTAGGCTTACCTAACGCCCCACGCGCTGCTCCGCACGGTTCAGAAGAGCTCCGCCCCGAACGAATGCCCCTGGACGAGGGTCGCGTGCCACTCGATCGCGGAGCCGTCGGTCAGGGACGCCACCTGGTCGACCACGGCGCGCAGCCGGCCCGCGTCGTCCTCGGCCTCCCGCCAATCCGCCGCGAACATCGGCTCGAGGTACCGCTCCCCCGTCTCCTCCAGCAGTCCCACGAGGTCCCCGAGGACCTCCTGCTGCCGCTGGTAGATGGGCTGGCGTTCCTCGCTCGTCATGACGTACGCGGTCGCGAGGCCCTTCATCGCGGCGATCTCGTGCTCCGTCTCCTCCGGCACGATGAGCCGGCCGTTGAAGCGCGTGAGCGGCTCGCTGCCGAACTCCGCGGCCGTCGCGTCAAGCGCAGACTGGCAGAACCGCCCGATGAACTGGCTCGTCATGTCCTTCAGCGCCGCCATCGAGCGGCGGGAGCCGTCCGCGTGCGGAACCCACTCGTCGGTCGCCTCGAGGCGCCGCAACGCGGCGTCGATCGTCGCGTCGTCCATCCCGGGCAGGTACCAGCGCCGCGTGTACTCGATGACCCTCCCGCGCTGGTCGGCGTTGCGGATCCAGCGCAACTGGAACCGGCCGGCGACGATCGCGTCCTCGACGTCGTGCACGGAGTAGGAGATGTCGTCGGCGAGGTCCATGACCTGGGCCTCGACGCACTTCTGCTGCGGTTCCGGGCGCGCCCCGGAGGCACCGTCGTCGTTCCCGGAACGGAGCCACTCGAAGACCGGGAGGTCGTCCTGGTAGACCCCGAACTTCCGCGTCGGCGTCCCGTCCGCCTTCAACGGGGCCTCGGGCCGGGCCCACGGGTACTTGCAGGCGGCGTCCAGCGTCGCCCGCGTCAGGTTCAGGCCGGCCGAGCCGCCCCCGGGGCGGAAGGCCTTGGTCTCGAGACGGGTCAGCAGGCGCAGCGTCTGGGCGTTGCCCTCGAAGCCGCCGATGTGGGCGGCGAGGCGGTCCAGCGCCTTCTCCCCGTTGTGGCCGAACGGCGGATGCCCCAGGTCGTGGGCGAGGCACGCCGTGTCCACGACGTCGGGATCGCAGCCCAGCGTGGCGCCGAGCTCGCGCCCGACCTGCGCGACCTCGAGCGAGTGCGTCAGGCGCGTCCGGACGAAGTCGTCCGAGTAGGGGGCGACGACCTGTGTCTTCGCCCCGAGCCGGCGCAGGGCCGAGGAGTGGAGCACGCGCGCGCGGTCCCGTTCGAAACTCGTCCGGTAGGACTTCTTGGGTGGTTCGGGGACCCAGCGCTCCTCGTCGTATGCGCTGTATCCGGGCACGGGACGTCCCGCGGTACCGGCCGGCCAGGCGGCGGTGCGGCGCTCAGCCACCCGAGACGTCCAGCTCGGCGGCGGAGATCATGGCCCGGTGCGCGGTGCTCAGCTCGCGGCTGTCGAGCCACCCGTCGGGCAGCGTGGTCCGCTTGGGTGATCCGGCGCGGCCCCGCGGGCCCTCGGCGTCCGGCCCCGGGTAGGGGGCCCCGGCGTCGAGCTCGGCCAGGAGCGCGCGCAGCGTCGCGAGGTCCGGCACCGTGGCGAGGGAGGCCCGCAGCTCCCCACCGACCTGGTAGCCCTTGAAGTACCAGGCGACGTGCTTGCGGATGTCGCGCAGGGCCTTGCCCTCGTCCTCGAAGTACTCCACGAGCAGCTGGGCATGGCGGTAGAAGCTGTCGGCGACCTCCTTCAGCCCCGGCCTGAAGCGGCGCCCGGATCCCTCGAACGCCGCCTGCAGGTCGCCGAAAAGCCACGGCCGCCCCTGGCATCCGCGGCCGATCACGACCCCGTCCACACCCGTCTGCTCGACCATGGCGACCGCGTCCTCGGCGCTCCAGATGTCCCCGTTGCCGAGCACGGGGATGTCGGGCAGCGCGTTGCGCAGCTCCGCGATGGCGTTCCAGTCGGCCTGCCCGGAGTAGTACTGGCTCGCCGTGCGCCCGTGCAGGGCGACGGCGGCGACGCCGGCGTCGCGGGCGATCCGGCCCGCCTCGATGAACGTCAAGTGGTCGTCGTCGATGCCCTTGCGCATCTTGATGGTCAGGGGGACGTCCCCGCGGGCGGCCTCCCGGGCGGCCGTCTGCACGATCGCCGTGAACAGCTCCGTCTTCCAGGGCAGGGCCGATCCCCCGCCGCGGCGCGTCACCTTGGGGACGGGGCAGCCGAAGTTCAGGTCGATGTGGTCGGCCCGGTCCTCCTCGACCAGGAGGCGCACGGCCGCGCCGACGGTCTTCGGGTCCACCCCGTAGAGCTGCACGGAGCGCACGTCCTCGTCGGCGTCGTGGGAGATGATGCGCATCGACATCTCGTTGCGCTCCACGAGCGCGCGGGAGGTCACCATCTCGGCGACGTACAGTCCGCCGCCGTATTCGCGGCAGAGCCGCCGGAAGGCGCGGTTGGTGATGCCGGCCATGGGCGCCAGGACCACGGGCACGTCGATGGTCAGCCGGCCCAGCTTCAGGGGCGGCAGTTCCAGCTTCGTGGTGGTCGGGGCGGCGGTAGTGGCAGTCACCCGTCCATTATGTCAAGAGGGGGCAAATCGGCGGCGCCCGTCAGCCGGCCCGGCTCGCGAGGGGATCACCGGATGCGCCGCCACCCGCGGCGCCCGCGGCACCGGGCCCGCGGCCCCTCCCCGGGCCGACGGCCTTGACGACGAGGACGGCGATGCCCGTCGTCACGGGGATGGCCAGGACCAGGCCGATCGACCCGACGAGCGTCCGGATCACCTCCTCCGCCAGCTCGCCGCTCGTGAACGTGTCCAACAGGGCCCGGTCGTAGAGGCTCAGGAGGATCAGCACCGGCAGCGCGGCCCCCGCGTAGGCGAAGGCGATCGTGTAGACCGTGGAGGCGATGTGGTCGCGGCCGATCCGCATGGCGGACGCGAACAGCTCCCCGGCGCTGCGGTCCGGCGAGGCCTCGGCGAGCTCCCACACGGCCGAGGACTGCGTGATGGTGACGTCGTTGAGCACGCCGAGCCCGGCCACGAGGAGGCCGCAGAGGATGACGCCGGACAGGCTCAGCTGCGGGACCTGGTTGACGAGCGTGTAGGAGGCGTCGTCGCCCACCCCGGTCAGGTGCGCGGCGCCCGTCGCCCAGGCCGCGAGGACCGTGGTCACCATGAGCCCGAAGATCGTCCCGAGCAGGGCCGTCGTGGTGCGGGCCGTGAAGCCGTGGGCGAAGTAGAGCACCGCGATCATGATCATGGAGGAGCCCACGAGGCCCACGAGCAGCGGCGGCTTCCCCTCGACGAGCGCCGGCAGCATGAACACGGACAACACGCCGTAGGCGCCGACGAGCCCGAGGAGCGCGCGGAAGCCGCGCCACCGCGCGACGAGGCAGACGACGGCCGCGTAGACGACGGCGAGCAGCAGGATGGGCACGGTCCGCACGAAGTCCACGAACACGTAGGGCGCGGCCGAGCCGGTCACGGCGCCGCGCAGGTCGAGGTACCGGATCTTGTCCCCGGCCTGCACGCCCGTCGAGGCGACGATCTCCGGCGGGACCTCCACGGGGACGGCGCTGCCGCCCGCCGACGGCAGCACGTAGGAGACCTCGCAAAGCTGCGCCGTCCCGCCGGCGTCCGCCGTGGCCCCCGAGGACGGGCACTCCTCGGTCACCGTGCGCTGCACGGTTCCCGAGGCGAAGACGACGCCCGCTGCCGTGGAGTAGGGGTCTCCGAGCGAGACGCGGTCGGCCGCCGGCCCCGGCCAGAGGGCCACCGCCCCGATGCCGGTGAGCACGGCCAGCGGCAGCAGGATGGCCGCCAGGATCACCGTCGCGCGGCGTCGGCGCAGCGGATCGCTCAGCACGGGGCCCTCGTGGCCGTGGCTGTGTCCCATGCGGTTTCCTCCGGCTCGCTTGCGGCTACTGGTCGGAGACGATGTGCGTCGTCGTGACGACGGTCGCCTGCCCGGCCGCAATGAGCGCGTCGACGAGGTCGCCGAGGGGCTGCATCGCGTCGTCGACCTCGAGCTTGACCGGGTACTGGTGCGCGAGCATCGCGAGCAGGCCGGAGAGCGCCTCGCGGGCTGCCGGCTCGGCGAGCGAGGGATCCCAGCCCAGGAGGACGTCCGCCGGGGCGTCGAGGCGGTCCGGCTCGTAGCTGACGGCGAAGGCCAGGATCTTCCCGCCCTGCTCCCGCGGACGGTCGCGCAGCACCACGGCTCCCTTGGCGCCGGTCGGGTCGCCGAGGAGCATGGTCTGCGCCCGGCCAAGCGTCATCTCGGAACGGTCCCAGCCGTGGACGGCGTTGTAGAAGTCGGCGACGAGCTGGGTCAGCTCGACCGAACCGGTCGCCGATTCCTCGAGCGTGAGCCCGTCCTCCTCGAAGACGGGCAGGGGCAGGCCGCCCGGTTCGACGACGACGTCGCGCGAGCGCTGGATCGGGTGCAGCCCGAGCGACGCGGCGAAGGCGGCGGCGGCCTCGCCGTCGGCCCCTTCCACGGTGTACCGGGCGCGGACCGCGGTGGTGCCCGACGGCGGGACCTCCTCGCGCAGGCGCCGCAGCAGCTCGGTGCCCACGCCCGCGCGGCGGTTCTCGCGCGCGACCTCCGCGTAGAGCCACAGCCGGTCCGGGTGGAGCGAGGATTCGAAGAGCGTCGCCGCGGCGACCGGGACGCCCTGGTCCTCGGCCACGAGCGTCCGGGCCCAGGGATCCCCGCTCGCGGGCCGCAGCATCGTGCGGTCCAGATGGGCCTGCGGTGTGGCGGGGTCCCCCCACACCTGCAGCAGGGCCAGGTCGTCGCCGTCGGTCCAGGGACGGTAGCTCAGCTCGGCCATGCTCACGCTCCCAGCAGACGCGCCGCCAGGTAGCTCCGGACCTGGTCCAGGGCCACGCGCTCCTGCGCCATCGTGTCGCGCTCGCGGATGGTGACGGCCTGGTCCTCGAGCGTGTCGAAGTCCACCGTGATGCAGAACGGCGTCCCGATCTCGTCCTGCCGGCGGTACCGCCGGCCGATCGCGCCGGCGTCGTCGAAATCGATGTTCCAGTGCCGGCGCAGCTCGGCGGCGAGGTCGCGCGCCTTCGGCGAGAGCTCCTCGTTGCGGCTCAGCGGCAGGACGGCGGCCTTGACCGGGGCCAGGCGCGGATCGAGCTTCAGGACGGTGCGCTTGTCCACGCCGCCCTTGGCGTTCGGGGCCTCGTCCTCGGTGTAGGCGTCGACGAGGAAGGCCATCATGGACCGGGTCAGGCCGAAGGACGGCTCGATCACGTACGGGGTGTAGCGCTCGCCCGTGGCCTGATTGAAGAAGCTGAGCTCGGTGCCGGAGCCCTTCGTGTGGGAGCCGAGGTCGTAGTCGGTGCGGTTGGCGACGCCCATCAGCTCGCCCCACTCGGAGCCCTGGAAGCCGAAGCGGTACTCGAAGTCGATCGTCCCCGCGGAATAGTGGGCGCGCTCGTCCTCGGGGACGTCGAAGCGGCGCATGTTCTCGGGGTCGATGCCCAGGTCCAGGAACCACGTCCAGCACTCCTCGACCCAGTCCTTGAACCACGTGTCGGCGTCCTCGGGAGCGGTGAAGAACTCGATCTCCATCTGCTCGAACTCGCGCGTGCGGAAGATGAAGTTGCCGGGCGTGATCTCGTTGCGGAACGCCTTGCCGATCTGCCCGATGCCGAACGGCGGCTTCTTCCGGGACACGGTCAGGACGTTGTTGAAGTTCACGAAGATGCCCTGGGCCGTCTCGGGGCGCAGGAAGTGCAGGCCCGCCTCGTTGTCCACGGGGCCGAGGTAGGTCTTGACCAGGCCGGAGAAGAGCTGGGGCTCGGTCCACTGCCCCTTGGTGCCGCAATCGGGGCAGGCGATGTCCGCCATGGACTCCGGCGCGCGCCCCTTCTTGGCCTCGAAGGCCTCGAGGAGGTGGTCCTGGCGGTGGCGCTTGTGGCACGAGGTGCACTCGACGAGCGGGTCGGTGAACGTCGCGACGTGTCCGGAGGCCTCCCAGACCTGCTTGGGCAGGATGATGGAGGAGTCGAGCCCCACCATGTCCTCGCGACCGCGGACGAACGTCTGCCACCACTCGCGCTTGATGTTCTCCTTGAGCTCGGTGCCCAGGGGTCCGTAGTCCCACGCGGAGCGGGATCCGCCGTAGATCTCACCCGCCTGGAAGACGAAGCCGCGCCGCTTGGCGAGGGAGATGACCTGGTCGAGCTTGGACTGGGGCGCCATGAATACAACTCCAAAGGTTCACGTGGCCGCTGGTTGCGGTCCGCAACGGGGGTGGGAAATGCTACCGACACAGCCTAGCGCGGCGCCTTGCCGCCGCCGCAATCCGCCGCCGGCAGCGGGGGCCGGGTGGCTCGGGCCGGGCGCGGAGGAGGGAGGCGCGGTCCGTGCGAGGGGGGAAGGATTCGCGGTCTGCGCGGGGGCGGAGGACGACGCCGGGGCCGCGCCTACCGCGGGCGCCGTCCGGGAAGGCTCGCGAGGACGACCGCGCCGAGGGTCACGAGCGTCCCGAGGACCGTGGCCGGGGCGATGATCGTTCCCGGAGCGGGCAGGACGAGGTCGATGGCGAGGGAGCCGACGAGCTGGCCGGCGATCATGCACAGCCCGGAGACCAGGACGCCGAGGGAGCGGACCAGGACGGCGCCGATGGCGATGAAGATGCAACCGAACAGTCCGCCCGTATAGAGCCACCACTCGCCCGGCCAGGAGGCGGTTCCGCCGCCGACGAGGACCTTGACCGCCCACGCGGTGGCGAGCACGAGGGCGCCGGCGGCGAAGTTGAACAACGTCGCGGTGATCGGCGTGCCATAGCGGGCGGCCTGCGTCCCGTTCATGGCCTGCTGGAACCCCATGAGCAGCCCCGCCGTGAACGGCAGGAGGACGGGAAGCAGGGGGCCCGGGTCGCCGTCGCTTCCCGGGGCCATCCTCGGAGACACGGCCCACGCGACAGCCAGGACCATGACGACCGCGGCGGTCAGGCGCCGGGCCGTCACGGCGCGGCGGCCTCCGGGTCCGAAGCCGATCCGGTCCACGACCAGGCCGCTGATCGTCTGGCCTGCGACCACGGCGACCGTGAACACGGCCACGCCGATGAGCGGCACCGCGCTCGCCTGGCCGAGGACGAGGTAGGCGCCGAGCACGCCGGCCAGGAGGTACCAGCGGGGGAAGTCGCGGTCGCGGAGGGCCGCGCGCGCCTGGGCGAGCCCCCGGCGGCCGGCGGGGAGGGCGAAGGAGAGGACGGTCATGACGATCAGGCCCGTGGCGAAGCTGACGGTCGCGGCGCCGGCGCCGTCGTCCATCGCCGTGCTCAGTCCCCCGTTGACGCGCCCCTGCAGGGGCATGAGCAGTCCCGCGAAGACCGCTAGGAGGAGGCCGGCCCAGACCGGGAGCACACGCCGGGCAGCGGCGGATCCGGGTGCGGGCATCGGTCGGGGTACGGGGCTCTGGCTCACCGGCCCATGCTAGTGCGTGGCCCCCACGGGCACGGCGTCCATGACGGCGCGCCCGCGGGGCCCGCGGGCGTTCACCACTGGATGTCGGCGGGGGCGTCGAGGGGCCGGCGCAGGGCGTCGTCGGCGGTCACGGCGAGGGTGTCGGCGTCGTGCAGCGGGGCGTCGAAGCGCAGCCCGGTCCGGTCCTCGAGCTCGGCCACGGAGACCTGGTACGTGCGGAACTCGTCGATCTCCAGGGCCTCGAGGACGGAGAGGTTCTGCGTCAGGAGGAAGGCGCGTGCCGTGAGGTGGTCGTCGTGGAGGAAGGCGACGAGCTTCCAGAACTCCCGCGGGATCGGAACGCCGCGGTAGACGCGGTCGTCGTCGTGGAAGACGGGTCCGCCGAAGACCGAGGCGCGCAGCCCCTGGACCTCGACGTCCTCGAAGAGCGCGTCCTCGATGCGGCCCCAGACGCCCTGGCGGCTGCTCTGGTTGAAGTCGTCGAGCTGCGGGGCGATGTTGGTGAAGTAGAAGGAGTCCCGATTGGCCGCCTCCGCCTCCTCGCGGCCTCCCCACAGCAGGTCGGCCCGCCGGGCGATGTGCCCGCGGTCCAGGCGGTTCGCGGAGTAGAGCTCGTCGCCGGCCTGGTGCCCGGCGGGCACCCGCCGGTCCTTGGTGAAGCGGATCCCGGTGCGGTTGAGCCTCATGAGTCCTCCGCCGTCGATGTTCCACGCGACCCAGCGCGCCAGGCGCCTGGCCCCGTGCATGGACAGGGAGAAGTGGGCGTAGGGGACGACCTCGCCGTCGTCGTACGCGACCGCGGCTCCCTCCCCCGCCCGTGCCGGCGGCTCGATGGCTGGGCCGAGGAATCCGGGGTCGTATCCCGTGCGGTGCGCGTTGGAGTCCATGGCTTCCCCCTGGGGTCCGGTCCTGGGTCCAACGCTACTCCTGCGCCGGGGATCCGGCGAGGGGTCGCGGCGGACGACGGCGGTGCCGGCCTCCGGTCCGCCGGGGAGCGTTCCGGGGGCGGAGGACGCATGGTGGATGATGGTTCCATGAGCGCACACGAACCGCTGCCCGTGGCCATCCGCGACGAGTCGATCCGCCTCGGCCAGCTGTTGAAGCTGGCCTCCCTCGCGGAGGACGGGATCCAGGCCAAGGAGTTCATCGAGAACGGGCTGGTCAAGGTCAACGGCGATATCGAGACGCGCAGGGGCCGCCAGGTCCGCCCGGGCGACGAGGTCGAGGCGAACGGGGAGCGCATCCGCGTCGAGTCCGGGGCCTGAGCCCGGAGCGCGGCGCCGCGCCCGGACCGCGCTACGCCTCGGCCACGCTGCGGTCCAGGACGTGGTGCCGCAGGAACTCGGAGACGTGGCCCATCTCGGCCTCGTTGATCGAGTGCGGCAGTCCGGCGTAGAGCATCTTGCTCAGCTCCGCATGGTCCCTGGCCCATGCGAGGGTGTGGGCGATCTTGTCCTCGCCGATGACGGCGTCCGCCTGGCCACGGCCCCAGAACAGCGGTCGGCGGAGCCGGCGGGCCGCCTCGTCGTCGAAGAACGCGTCGCCGCCCGCATCGACGGCGAATCCGGACAGCCCGACGACCGCGTCGATGTCCGCGGGGCGGTGGCGCAGCACGGACGTCGCCACGGCCATGCCCATGGAGAAGCCCAGCAGCGTCACGGAGCTGTGCTGGTCCCTGACGGCGTCCAGCCACGACCAGACGTCCCCGCAGGCCTCGACGACCTTCTCGACGGAATAGTCGATGTCCTGGGTCAGGGGGAACCACGTGAAGCCGGGTCCGAGGGCGTGGGGCGCGCGCACCGAGGCGATCGTGAACTCGGCGGGGAGCAGCGGCGCCAGGCCGATCAGGTCCCGCTCGTGGGACAGGTAGCCGTGGAACATGACGAGCAGGGGCGTCCCCGCCCGCTCGGACTCGGGGCGGGACCAGACGACAACGGGATTCCAGGCATGCGCACTCATGAAGACCATTGAACCACGCGCGTCATTGAAGCTTGAAGCAATGCGTCGCACCCCGCCAGGCATGGCGCCGAGGGCCTCGATTTGCGAGGATGTACCCGTGAGTAACCACAAGACCTCCCCCTGGTCCGACACGGTCGGCGACGACGCCCGTGACGTGGAACGGCATCCCTGGCGGCGCTACGTGGCCCTGGGCGACTCGTTCACCGAGGGCATCGGCGACCCGGATCCATCCTCCCCCGGCGGCAGCCGGGGCTGGGCGGACCGCGCGGCCGAGGAGCTCAGCCGCGGCGTGGAGGGCTTCGCCTACGCCAACCTGGCGATCCGCGGGCGCCTGCTGCGGCAGATCCACGAGGAGCAGGTCGGCCCCGCGATCGAGCTCAAGCCCGACCTCGTGAGCATCTGCGCCGGCGGCAACGACGTGATCCGGCCCAATGGCGACCCCGACGCGCTCGCGGCCGAGATGGACGTCCTCATCGGCGACCTCGCGGCCACCGGGGCCACTGTCGTCCTGTTCAACGGCCCCGACATCGGCACGACCCCCGTCTTGAACACCCGGCGCGGGCGCGTGGCCATCTACAACGAGAACCTGCGCACCGTGGCAGCGCGGCACGACGCCGTGGTCGCCGACCTCTGGTCCCTCGGCGAGCTGCACCACCCGGCCATGTGGGCCGAGGACCGGCTGCACTTCTCGGCGCTGGGCCACCACACGATCGCCGCGATGTTCCTGGACACCCTCAACGTGGCGCACGAGCTCGAGCCCCTGCAGGTCAAGCCCGTGGTGCCGAAGCCCTGGCGCGAGGCCCGCCGCGAGGACCTCGTCTGGGCCAGGACCCACTTGACCCCCTGGGTCCTGCGCCGCCTGCGCGGCCGCTCCAGCGGCGACGGGGTCACCGCCAAGCGCCCGCTCGCCTCCCCGCTTTCGACGGGCACGGTGGGCGCCGGCGATCCCGAGCGGCAGCACGGGGAAGGCTAGGCGCGGGACGCACGCCCGGCCCCGCCGGGTGGAGGGGTCCGGGGCCCGGCCGCTCCCGCGGCTCAGCCGGCGAAGACCGTGGCGCGCAGCGGCGCGTCGAGCTGCGTGATGTCCGTGAGGAAGCCGTCATGCCCGATCGGCGAGTCGATGGCGTGGACCGGCGGACGGCCCGGCAGGAGCGCCGCGAGGCGCTCCGACTGCTCCGGCCAGTACAACCGGTCGCTCGTCACCGCGGCGATGAAGAAGCGGGTCGAATCCAGACGCGCGAGCGCCGCCTCCACGCCGCCCCGGCCGCGGCCGACGTCGTGGCTCATGAGCGCCTCGGTCAGGACCAGGTAGCTGTTGGCGTCGAAGCGCGCCGCGAGCTTGTCCGCCTGGTGGTCCAGGTAGCTCTCCACCTGGTAGCGCCCGCGTTCGGACGTCGCCGAACCGAGCGGGCTCTCCCCGGGCTGCGCGGCGCGGCCGAAGCGCGACTCGAGCTCGGGCTCGGAACGGTAGGTGACGTGCGCGATCCGGCGGGCGATGCCGAGCCCGCCGACCGGACCCCGCGCCCCCTGGGCGGTACCGCCCGGGTCGGCCCCGGCGTCGTAGTAGTCCCCGCCGGCGAAGCCGGGATCCAGCCGGATCGCCGCCGACTGCGCCTGGGCGAACGCGATCTGCTCGGCGCTCGCCTGCGCCGTCGCGGCGACCACGACGCAATGCCCGACGCGGTGCGGGAACTCGGCCGCCCACTCGAGGGCGCGCGCGCCACCCATCGAACCGCCGACCACGGCATGCCAGCGGTCGATTCCGAGCTCGTCGGCGAGCCGGGCCTCCAGCCGTACGGAGTCCCGGATCGTCGTGAACGGGAAGCGCGAGCCCCAGGGGACGCCGTCGGCATCGGGCGACGAGGGCCCGGTGCTGCCGTAGCAGCCGCCGACCATGTTGGCGGCGACGACGAAGTACCGCTCCGTGTCGATGGTCCGACCCGGGCCGATGAAGCCGTCCCACCACCCGGGTTCCGCCCCGTCCCCGCGCGCCACGTGGGTGTCCCCCGTCAGGGCGTGCTGCAGCAGGACCGCGTTCGATGCGTCGGCGTTGAGCCTCCCCCACGTCTCGTAGGCGAGGTCCACGGCGGGCAGGAACCCCCCGGTCTCGAAGGCGAAGGCGCCCGTGCGCAGCACGCGCAGGATGCCGTCGCCGGAGGGCACGCCGGACGGGGCGGCCGCCTGGCCGCCCCGTCCGATCGTGCCGCGTGCGGTGTCGACGTCGATGCTCACTTCACCGCTTCGAGGTCGGCGGCCGGAGCGTCGGCGGCGGAGGCCGCCGCGAAGCCGCCCTCCAGGTCCGCGATGATGTCGTCCACGTGCTCGATGCCCACGGCGATCCGGACCAGGCCGGGCGTGACGCCGGCCGAGCGGCGTTCCTGCTCGGTCAGCTGCGCGTGCGTGGTCGACGCCGGGTGGATGGCCAGGGAGCGCACGTCGCCGATGTTGGCGACGTGGGAGTGCAGCTGCAGCCCGTCGATGAAGGCCTGGCCCGCGGCGGCACCGCCGGCCAGTTCGAACGCGATCACGGCTCCCGTGCCGCGCGGACCGTACTTGCGTCCGCGCTCGAACCACGGGCTCGAGGGCAGCCCCGCATAGGCGACCGACACGACGTCGGAACGCGCCTCGAGCCACTCGGCGACCTTCTGGGCGTTGGCGACGTGGCGCTCGACCCGCAGGCTCAGGGTCTCGAGGCCCTGCGCGATCAGGAAGGCGTTGAAGGGCGCCACCGAGGAACCGAGGTCGCGCAGCAACTGCACGCGGGCCTTGAGGATGTAGGCGAGGTTGGCCCCGAGGATCCCGTCCACGCCGAGGTCGCGGGCGAAGACCAGTCCGTTGTAGGACTCGTCCGGGGTGTTGAAGCCCGGGAACCGCTCCGGATCCGCGGCGTAGTCGAAGCGGCCGGCGTCCACGATCACGCCGGCGATCGCCGTGCCGTGGCCGCCGAGGTACTTGGTCGCCGAGTGGATGACGACGTCGGCGCCCCACTCGATCGGGCGGACCAGGTACGGGGTGGACAGCGTGTTGTCCACGAGCAGCGGCACGCCGGCCTCGTGGGCCGCCGCGCTCACGCCCTCGATGTCCAGCACGTCCTGGCGCGGATTGGAGACGACTTCCCCGAAGAAGGCCTTGGTGTTGGGCTTGACGGCGTCGCGCCACAGCCCCAGGTCGTCCGGGTCGGCGACGAAGGTGACTTCGACGCCGAGGCGGGCGAGCGTGTGCTTGAGCAGGTTCTGCGTCCCGCCATAGAGGCTCGGGCTGGCCACGATGTGGTCGCCGGCGCCCGCGACGTTCAGGATCGCGAACGTCGTCGCGGCCTGCCCCGAGGACAGGAGCAGCGCGCCGACGCCGCCCTCGAGGTCCGCGATGCGGTTCTCCACGGCCTCCTGCGTGGGGTTGCCGATGCGCGTGTAGATCGGTTCGAGCTCGGCCAGCGCGAAGCGGGCCGCGGCGCTCTCGGCGCTCGGGAAGACGAACGAGGTGGTCTGGTAGATCGGCAGGGCCCGGGCGCCCGTGGCCGCGTCCGGACTCTGGCCGGCGTGGATCTGGCGCGTCTCGAAGTTCCAGTGGTTGGACATGGTGGCTTCCCTTCCATCGAAGGGCCGTTCCCCCGTCCGGCGGCCGTGCCTGCCGACGGGGTCGTGACCCGCGCTTGCCGGGCATCGGGATTGATGCTCGGCCCGGTCCTCACCCGGGGCACCCCACCGCGAGTGGAGGGTTGCCGGCCAGCAAACCGGGGTTTAGCGCTGGCACTCATGACCTGGGATCCAGTCTGGCCCGGGAGCGGGCGGGGCCGCAAGCGGCGCCGCGCGAATATGACGCGGCGTGAAAGCGGACGCGCCTCCGCGGCCGCCACAAGCAAGGGGAGCCTAAGTCGAGACCCACATCACAAAGTGCCATCATGAACCCATGATGAGGTTGGACCATGTTTCATATGCGTGCGGACAGGACGGTCTGGCGGCCACGGCGGCCAGGATCGAAGAACAGCTGGGGCTTGAATCGGTCAAGGGCGGTGTCCATCCGCGGTTCGGGACGCGGAACGTGATCTTCCCGCTCGAGAACAAGCAGTACCTCGAGGTCGTCGAGGTCCTGAACCATCCGGCCTCGGACAAGGCCCCGTTCGGGCAGGCCGTGAGGGCCCGCTCGGAAATGGGCGGCGGCTGGATGGGCTGGTGCGTGGCGGTGGAGGACCTCGCCCCCTTCGAGGAGCGGCTCGGACGCGCCTCGGTCCCCGGCAATCGCAAGTTCCCCGACGGCCGCGAGCTCACGTGGCAGCAGATCGGCATCAAGGGCCTGATCGCCGACCCGCAGGTGCCCTACATGCTGCGCTGGGACGACGGCACCGAGGAGCTGCACCCCTCCAAGGCGCTGGATCCGGCCGGCCGGATCAGCCGCATCGCGATCGCCGGTTCCGTCGAACGCGTCCGCGAGTGGCTCGGCACGCCGGAGAAGAACCCGCTCGAGGGAGTGGACGTCGAGTGGCAGGCCCCGAACGGCACCCCCGGCATCCTGTCCGTGACCTTCGAGACGCCGAACGGCCCGGTCACCCTCTAGCCCACGGCCCGCAAGGCGGGCCCGCTAGGAACCGATGCCGATCGCGGGCCCCAGGAGCGCGTATCCGACGAACCCGGCCGAGTCCAGGAGCGCGTGGGCGATCACGAGCGGCATGACCCGGCCGTAGCGGTGGTAGAACCAGCCGAAGGCGAGTCCCATGAGGGCGTTGCCGATGAACGGCCCGAACCCCTGGTAGAGGTGGTAGCTGCCGCGGAACAGCGCGCTGGCGACGATGACGGCCCAGGGGCCCCAGCCGATCCGGCGCAACACGTGGAAGAGGAAGCCGACGACGACGACCTCCTCGAGGATCCCGTGGCGCACCGCGGAGAGGACGAGCACGGGGATGGTCCACCAGAACGGATCCAGGGCCGCGGGGACGATCGCCGTGGTGATGCCCAGGGCCCGGCCCGCCGCGTAGACGCCGAGCGTGCCGACGCCGATCGCCCCGAACAGGAGCAGGCCCCAGCCGGCGTCGGGCCACGGGCGGCGGCCATCGAAGCCGAACAGCCGGAAGCCGTTGCGTCCGGCCTGGTGCAGGAAGAAGAAGACGAGCGCGACGGGTACGAGCGAGAAGCCGATGTCGAGGAGCTGGTACGTCAGGTCGAAGTACTGCCGGTCGTTCAGGCTCGTGTTCATGCGCGTCGTCTGCTGCGCGAGCGGCTCCCGGGACAGCTTGTCCAGCAGGTTCACAACGGCGTAGACGGCGGACTGGCCGAGCGAGAGGGCCAGGACCAGAAGCAGCTGGGCCCGCAGCATGTTCCGCTCGGTGCCCACGGCGGGCGGCTCGGGGTGCTTCATGGTCACCCAGCCTACGGCCCCTGCGGCCCCGGGGCGGCACCGAGCTCCCCCCTGCGCCGGAAGCGGTGGCCCCCGGGCACGGAACAGCCCGGCGGCTCCGCGTGGTGGCGCGCTTCCGCCGGGCTGTCCGTGGCCCGTGGCCGGTGGTGCCTGCTAGGCCAGGGCCGCGACCGCGGCGTCGTAGTCCGGTTCCTGGCCGGTCTCGGGGACGAGCTCGGTGTGCAGCACGGTGCGGTCCGCATCCAGGACGACGACGGAGCGCGCGTGCAGGCCCGCCAGCGGGCCGTCGATCAGCGTGGTGCCGTAGTCCTGCCCGAACGCGGAGCGGAAGGTGGAACCGGCCACGACATTCTCGATGCCCTCGGCGCCGCAGAAGCGGGACAGGGCGAACGGCAGGTCGGCGGAGACGCACACGACGGCGGTGTTCTCGAGCGAGGCGGCGAGTTCGTTGAAGCGGCGCACGCTCGCGGCGCAGACGCCCGTGTCGATGCTCGGGAAGATGTTCAGGACGACCCGGCGCCCGGCCAGGTCCTCGCTGCTCAGCGCGGACAGGTCCGCGGCGGTGAGCTCGAAGCCCGGGGCGGTGGTGCCGGCGGTCGGAAGCTCGCCGATGGTCTGGACGGGGGTTCCCCTGAATGCGGTGGTTGCCATGACTCCTGTCTATCACGGACGGCCCGGCGTCACGGTCCGTGCTACGCGCCGCCCTGCGCCGCGTCGGCGGCCGGCCGCTCGTCGTCGGCCGCGTCCTCGGCCACGACGACCTCGTAGCCGGCGCCCTCGAGCAGCGCACGCTGTGCCTCGTCCAGGTCGGCGTCGGTCACGACGTGGCCGAACCGCGCGCCCTCGAGCGAGACGAACGCGCGCCGGCCGATCTTGGAGGAATCCGCGACGACGTAGGCGCGGGCCGCCCGGGCCGCCATGAGCGAGTTGACCGCCGCTTCGGCCTCGTCGTGGACCGTCGGGCCCTCCGCGTCGATCCCGCCGACGCCGATGAAGGCCAGGTCCAGGCTGACGCGCTGCAGCGACTGCTCGGCAAAGGAGCCCACGAGCTCGTACGAGCTGGGGTTGAGCACGCCGCCCGTGGCCATGACCTTGACGTGGCTGCGGACCGCGAGCGTCGTGGCGATGTTGACCGAGTTCGTGACCACCGTGATGCCGGGCTGCCCGGAGGGATCGGCGAGGTCCTCCCGCAGGCCGAGGTGCGTCGCGATCGCGCTGCACGTCGTGCCGCCGGTCAGCCCGATGCTCATCCCCGGTGACACGAGCGAGCCGGCGAAGGCCGCGATCGCCCGCTTGCGTCCGGCCGCCGCGTCCCGCGTGTACTTCCCGGGCAGGTCGAAGGAGAGGGTGTTCGTCGTCGCCCCGCCGTGCGTGCGGGTCAGGAGGCGCTGCGCGGCGAGGGAGTCGAGGTCGCGCCGGGCCGTCGCGGGCGAGATACCGAGCCGATCGACGACGTCGCCGACTTCCAGCTGGCCCTCCTCCGCGAGGAGGTTGAGGATCTCCCTCAGGCGTTCACTGCGTTGCATTCCCGCTCCTTGTCGCTCCCGCGCCCACCGCGCGCCGCCCTAGCAGCATATCTAGCGGGCGGCCGGCACGGCGCGGTCCGCGCCGGCGAAGAGCGTCAGGAGCCGCGCGGCCTCCGCGGACATCGCGCGGCGGCCCTCGGCGAGGTACTTGCGCGAGTCGACGAGTGCCGGGTGGGCGTCGAGGTGCGCGCGGACGGCCTCGGTGAAGAAGCGGTTCAGATGCGTGGAGACGTTGATCTTGCGCATGCCCGCCGCGATGACCGCGGAAATCACCTCGTCGGGACGCCGGAGAAGCCGTGCAGCACGAGCGGGACGTCCAGCGCGGCGTCGAGCCGGGCGATGAGCTCCAGGTCCAGAGAGGCGCTGCGCTCGAGCATCGCGTGGGAGGAGCCGACGGCCACGGCGAGCGCGTCCACTCCGGTCTGCTCGGCGAAGGCCGCCGCCTCCCCCGGGTCGGTCCGCACCCCCGGCGCATGGGCTCCGTCCTTGCCCCCGACCTTGCCCAGCTCGGCCTCGACGTACACGCCGCGCTCGTGCGCGTAGGCGACGACGCGGCGCGTCGCGGCGACGTTGTCGGCGTAGTCGAGGTGGGCGCCGTCGTACATCACGGAGCCGAAGCCGAGGTCGACGGCGGCGAGCGCGAGCTCCTCGCTCTCGGCGTGGTCGAGGTGGACGGCGACGGGCACGGTCGCGCCGCGGGCGGCCGCGAGGCACGCGGCGGCGATGGGCTCGAGCGCACCGTGGTACTTCACGCAGTTCTCCGAGATCTGCAGGATGACCGGCAGCCGGGCCTCCTCGGCGGCGGCCACGAGCGCATCGGCCGTCTCGAGGTGGATCACGTTGAACGCGCCCTGGCAGCGGCGCGCGGCGACGGCGGCGGACCAGGAGGCCGCGCGACGCAGGAGCCGTTCCGGACTCGCGTCCGGCTCGAGCAGTCCCGCGGCGATGGCGGCGACCGCGGCGTCGCCGGCCCCCGTGGGGTTGCCGCTCAGCGGGGCGGGCAACCGCGCGGAGATCCACCGGCCGGGCGCGGCGGCGTCGAACACGGCGAGCCCGTCCTCGCCCGAGCTCGCGAACACGCAGCGGGCCCCGAGCTCCAGGAGCGCGGCCGCGGCCGTGGGCAGGTCCGGCGCCCCGGTGGCCTCGAGGAGCTCGTGGTGGTTCGGCTTGAGCACGTCGGCGCCGGCCCGCGCCGCGGCCAGGAGCGCGGGTCCCGAGGTGTCGACCATGACCGGGGCCCGGCGGCCCTGGCCTCGGCGACGAGCCACGGGTGGAAGTCCCGGGGCGCGTCCTGCGGCAGGCTTCCGGAAGCGACGACGACGGACGCCCCGGCCAGCAGGGTCCCGGCCGCGTCGCGCAGTCGCGACCACTCGGCCGCCTCGAGCGCCGGGCCGCGCTCGTTGAAGACCGCTGTCCGCCCGTCCGGCTGCACGAGCGCGAAGCTGCGCCGCGTCGTGCCGGCGACCGGGACGAGGTGGTGCGGGATGCCGCTCGACTCGAGTTCCGCGGCAAAGGCCGCGCCGACGGGCCCTACACACGTGGCCAGCGCCGTGACGGGCACGCCCTGCGCGTGCAGGACGCGGGCCACGTTGAGCCCCTTGCCGCCGGCCCGCGAGGCCGGGGCGTCGACGCGGTGCGTCCCATCCGGATCGATCCCGTCCACCTGATAGGTCTCGTCGAGGGCCGGGTTGGCGGTGACCGTGAGGATCATGACCGCGCCGCGGCGATCCGCGGCTTGCGGTGGAAGGACAATCGGGCCCCGACGGCGTCGCGGAGCGGGGCGATCAGCGCGTCGCCCGCCTCGGCGAGGCCGCCGCGCGCTCGATGACGTCCCGGGCGCCGCCGACGGGGGTCCCGGCGGCCTCGGAGTAGCGCCGGGCAATGGCCGCGTCGGCCGGCGCGGCCCCCGCGCCGTCCCGGCCCACGCCGAGGGCGAGCTCCGCCTCGGCGGCGGCACCGACGTCGTCCCCCAGGCCGACCGGGAGCCCCAGCGCCGCCCCCAAGCGGTACCGGAACGGGAAGTCCCGCCAGCCGAGGTTCGCGGAATAGACACCGGTTCCCGCCGCCTCGTCCACGATCCCGCACAGCACGACACCGGCCGAGCGCAGCCCCCCGGTCCCGCGCTCGGCTGTGAGGCGTGCGAGGGCCTCGACGACGGCGCCGCCGGGATCGGAGGCGTCGCGGGGCGTGGGCGTCCGGGCGACGTCGATGAGCCGCCCGTCGGCGTCGGCAAGGGCGGACTTGATGTCCGTGCCCCCGACGTCGAAGAGCAGGTGGCGTGCCGCCGGATGCGGTCGCGGGGTCGTGGTCATGGCGTGGTCGCGCGGACGGGGCCTCAGGCCCGCCCGGGCTCCAGGATGACGGAGCGCGTCAGGTTGCGTTGCGGGGGGGCGTCCGGGTCCAGGCCGCGGGCGCGCGCCCGGTCGAGGGTCGTCTTGTGCACGCGGGCCAGGGTGGCGAGCGGGTGCCCGCCGTCGGCGCGGTAGGTGGCACCGGTCGCGGCGACGTCGGCGTCGAGGCCTTCCGGCGCCTCGCCGAAGACCCACGTGACGCGGCCGGGCGCGGCGTCGAGGAGCTCCCGGGGAGTCTCCTCGGACACGGCGGCGCGGGCGTCCTCGACGGCGGCCGACAGGTCGATGCCGACGCTCGTGAGCAGGTAGGCCAGGGCGGTCGTGGCGAAGCGCGTCTGGACGACCGACCGCTCGTCCGCGTACGGCAGTTCGACGACGGAGCCGGCGAGCGTCGTGATCGGCGAGCTCGTGTCGCCCACGATCGCGACGGTGGGGATCGCCGGGTCGATGCGGCGCAGCAGCTCGAGGACCTCGGTCGTGGTCCCGGAGCGCGTGATGGCGACGACGGCGTCGTAGCCGCGCCCGTCGATGAGCGCCTCGGAGGCGGCGAAGGCGTCCGTGACGCCGCGGCCGGCGGTTTCCCGGGCGACGGCGTAGGCCTGGGCCTTGAACCACGAGGTGCCGCAGCCGACGAGCGCGATGCGGGCCCCGTCGGCCGGCAACAGGGACTCGGCACGCGACTGCTCGATGGCCCGCTGCCAGAGCCCCGGCTGGCTCGTGAGCTCGCGCTCCATGTGGGCTCCCAGCCCGGTGGCTGCGTCGAGTCGTTCGCTCGTGGTCACGATGCAGTCCCTTTCACGGGGCCTTGAGGCCGCGTGCATCACATCGTGACTCAATGATTACTTCTGATTGTTTCCCTTGTCTAGTCGTCAAAAACAATCGACGGTGGGGCGATGGTGCCGCGCAGGATTCAGCGCAGGCGCACGCCGTCCTTCCAGACCGCGGCCGTCGACGGCATGCCGGGGCGGTAGGCCAGGTGGATCGCCGCGGGGGCCTCGAGCAGGTGCAGGTCCGCGCGCTTGCCGACCTCGAGGCTGCCCGTCTCCGCCTCGACCCCGAGCGCGAGCGCGCCGCCGTAGGTGGCCGCGGCGACCGCCTCGGCCAGGGTGAGCCGCATCTGCAGCACGGCCGTGGCCACGCAGAAGGCCATCGAGCTCGTGTAGCTCGTCCCGGGATTGCAATTCGAGGCGAGCGCGATCTGCACGCCGGCGTCGAGGAGCTCCCGGCCCGGTGCGAGCGGCTGCCGCGTCGAGAGGTCGCACGCCGGGAGGCACGTGGCCACCGTGCCACGCTCCCCGCTCCGGGCGGCCGCGTCCCAACCGCTCCAGCTGCCGGCGAGCGCCCCGAGGTCTTCGGCGTCCAGGTGGTTGACGTGGTCCACGCTCGCGGCGCCGAACTCGACCGCGAGCCGGACGCCCGGGCCCGGTCCGAGCTGGTTGCCGTGCACGCGCAGGCCGAGTCCGGCCGCGCGACCGGCCTCGAGCACACGCCGGGACTGCTCCGCGGTGAACGCGCCGCGTTCGCAGAAGACGTCGATCCAGCGCACGTGCGGTGCGACCGCCTCGAGCATCTGAGTGCAGACGAGCTCGGTGTAGGCGTCCGCGTCCTGGCCCTGGGGGACCAGGTGCGCTCCGAGGAACGTCACCTGGTCCACGGCCTCCGCCGCGATCCGCGCGTGCCGGGCCTCCTGCGCCACGTCCAGTCCGTAGCCGGTCTTGGTCTCGAGGTAGGTCGTGCCGCCGGCCACCGCCTCGGCGACGCGGGCCGCGACGAGCCCGGACAGCCGCGCGTCCCCCGCGGCCCGCGTCGCCTTCATGGTGGTCCCGATGCCGCCGGCGGCATAGGCCTGCCCGGCCATGCGCGCCTCGAACTCGGCGCCGCGGTCCCCGTCGAAGACCAGATGCGTATGGGAGTCGACCCAGCCCGGCAGGAGCGCGCGGCCTCCGGCGTCGTACCGCTCGTCCGCGGCCGGCGCGGCCGAGGCCGCGCCGATCCAGGCGATGCGCCCGTCCTCGACGAGGAGGGCGGCGTCGCGCAGGACGGTGCCCTCGGCGTCGACGGTGGTCAGCTCGGACACGTGGGTGATCAAGAGGGTGCTCATGCGAACTCCGGGTGGTCGGCGAGGAAGGAGGCGTAGAGGCCGGCGGGGTCGCCGAGGAGCGTGTGGCGCCCGTGTTCGGCCACGACGGTGCCGTTGACGACGACGCGGGCCACGTCCGCGGACGTCGCCGAGAGCATCAGCTGCCCCGGGCGGGAGCCCGCGGTGCGCGTGCTGGCCGCGTCGACCAGCAGGTGGTCGTCGTTCTCCGGGAGCCCCAGGCTGCGCAGGCCGCCGGCGCGCGCGGCGTCCGCGAGCCCGGACGGGCTGAAGCGCCCGCGGATCCCGCTCCGCAGGCGCTCCCCGTGCTCGAGGGCGCGTTGCTCCAGGAAGGGGTCGACGACGGCGTGCTGGTCCGTTCCGAGCGCGATCACCGCGCCGGCGTCGGCGAGCTCCCGGGCCGGACCGATGCCGTCGGCGAGGTCCGCCTCCGTCGTCGGGCACATCACGATCGACGCTCCGGCCGCGCCGAGGAGCGCGATGTCCTCGTCGTCGAGGTGCGTGGCGTGGACCGCGGAGAGCCGCCCCGTGAGCAGCCCGTGCTCGGCGAGCAGCCGCGTGGGGCTCATGCCGTACGCGGCCCGGCACGCGGCGTTCTCCGCGGGCTGTTCCGAGAGGTGCACGTGCAGGGGCGCGTCCGGTTCGGCGGCGAGTCCCGCGGCGATCTCGGCGAGCGCCGCGGGCGGGACGGCGCGGACGGAGTGGATGGCCGCGCCGAGCGTGACGAGCCCGCGGCCGGCGTCCTCCTCGGCGAGGGCGGCGGCGAGTCCGCGGCGGCGGGCGAGCCAGGCGCCGGCGGATCCGTCGCTGAAGCGGCGCTGGACGGGATCCAGCGGCAGCACGGTCCCGTCGGCGGCGAGTCCGCCGTCGAGGTAGCACGTGTCCAGCAGCACGAGCCGGATCCCGGCGGCGATCGCGGCCCGGGCGAGCGCTCTCTCCATGTCGTGGTCGGGGTAGGGCGTGCCGTCGGCGCGGTGGTGGACGTAGTGGAACTCCCCCACGGCGGTCCAGCCGGTCACGGCCATCTCCGCGAACACGGCCGTGGCGAGCCGCCCGTACTCCCGGGGTCCGAGGTGGGAGGCCGCGCCGTACATCTGCTCGCGCCACGTCCAGAAGTCCCCGGCCCCGCCGGCCGCCCCGAGGTGGGTGCGCCCGCGGAGGATGCGGTGGAAGGCGTGCGAGTGGGCGTTGACGGGGCCGGGGACGCGGACCGTGGAGCCTCCGGGGCCCGCGGGCGCGCCGCCCGCGGCGCTCACAGGAGCTCCTCGAGGGCGTCGGCGAGCGCGAGGGCACCGGCGACGGCGTCGGCGTCCTCGACGTGTTCCTCGGGCGCGTGGCTGATGCCGCTCGGATTGCGCACGTAGAGCATGCCCGTGGGCACCTCGGAGGAGAGCACGCCGGCGTCGTGTCCCGCCCCCGTGTCCAAGAGCGGTGCCCCGGGGCTGACCCGGCCGACCGAGCGCTGGAGGGAGCGCTGCAGGGCCGGATCGAAGTGGACGGTGCCGGAGTAGGACTCCTCCGTGAGGGCCACGGTACAGCCCTCGAAGGCGGCGATCTTCTGCGCCTGGCCGTGGATGCGTTCGACGAGCGCGGCGGTGACGGCGTCGTCCGGATGGCGCACGTCGAGCCAGAAGTCCACGCGGGAGGCGATGACGTTGGTGCCGCCGGGGACGGGCTCGAGCCGGCCGACGGTGGCGCGGGCGCCGTCCTGCGCACGGGCCGCCTGGCGGACGGCGAGCACCATCTGGGCGGCGGCGACCAGGGGATCCGCGCGGTCCTCCATGAGGGTCGTGCCCGCATGGTTGCCCTGCCCCGAGACGCTCAGGCGCCAGCGGCCATGGCCGAGGATCGCGGAGCCGACGGCGAGCGCCGGGCCGCGCCCGGCGTGGTCCGTGAACTCCTCCGTGTTGAGGCCGCGGCCCTGCTCCACGTGCAGCTCGATGAAGTCGCCGATGCGGGCGAGCGCGGCCTCGTCCCGGCCCATCCGGTCGGGGTCGAGCCCGTGGGCGCGGGCCGCGTCGGCGAACGTGGTCCCGTCGGCGTCGCGCAGCGCGAGCGCCCGGGCGGGGTCGATCGCGCCCGTCAGGAGGCGGGAGCCGAGGCACGCGACGCCGAAGCGGGAGCCCTCCTCCTCGGGGAACACGGCGATGGCGAACGCGCGGTGCCGCTCGAGCGATCCCGCGGCCTCGCGGGCGCGCAGCTCGTCGAACGCCGCGAGCGCGGAGGCGACGCCGAGCGGGCCGTCGAACGCCCCGCCCCCGGGCACGGAGTCCAGGTGGGATCCGGTGACGAGGGCTCCGCGCCGCGGATCGGGGGACGACGCCGGCGCCCCGCCCGCCCGGGCTCCGGCACCCGGGCGGGCCCCGGCGTCGTCCTTCGTCGCGGGCAGGTCCCACCACGCCCAGATCAGCCCATTGGCGTCGGTCTCCACGGCGAGCCCGCGGGAGGAGGCCTCGGCGGTGAACCACTCGCGCAGCTCGAGCTCGGAGGAGGTGAACACGGGGCGGGTGTAGCCGCCGCGGCGCGCGTCCCTGCCCGTGTCCGCGATCGCGGACATGAGGGGGACGACGGCACCGGCGGCCGACGACGGGGCGGTGGCGGGCATGGGCTACCTTTCTGCGATGAGGAACGCGACCGGGGTGGCGAGGATCAGCGTCAGCGCGACACGCTGGAACCAGATCACCACGAGCTGCCACACCTTGATCGGGATGCGCGTGGCCAGGATGCACGGCACGAGCGCGGAGAAGAAGATGATCGCCGAGACGGAGACGACGCCGATGACCAGGCGCAGCAGCTCCGACTCGTGACCCGCGACGACCGTGGCCGGCAGGAACATCTCGGCGATGCCCACTGCGGAGGCCTTCGCGGCCAGCATCGGGTCCGGCAGCTGCAGGGCCCACGTGATCGGGAAGAAGACGTAGCCGAGCCAGTCGAAGACGGGCGTGAAGCGGGCCAACAGCAGGCCGATCAGCCCCACGGAGAGGATCGAGGGCAGGATCGCCATGGCCATCAGGACCCCGTCGCGGAAGTTCTCCAAGACGTTCCGGCCCAGGCCCGGCGCCTTCGCGAGGACCTGCATGGCCTCGTCCCACGCCGTCGCGAGGCGGCGGGAGGTGACCTTCTCCTCGGGCTGGGGCTCCGCCCCCGGGTAGTAGTCCTCCTTGATCCGGCTCAGCGGCGGGATCCGCACCGTGATCGCGGTGACGAGGAAGGTGACGGCGAAGGTGAGGAAGAAGTACGGCAGCCACAAGTGCATGATGTCCAGCGTCTTGGCCACGATCACCATGAACGTCACCGAGACCGTGGCGAAGCCCGTGGCGATGATCGCCGCCTCGCGGGCCGTGTAGCGGCCGGCGCGGTACACGCGGTCGGTGATCAGCAGCCCCAGGGAGTAGCTGCCGACGAACGAGGCGACCGCGTCCACCGCCGAGCGGCCCGGCGTGCGCCACACGGGGCGCATGACCGGCTGGACCAGGACGCCCGTGAACTCCATGAGGCCGTATCCGACGAGCATGGCCAGGAAGACGGCGCCGATCGGGACGATCAGGCCGACGGGGATGACGAGCTTGTCGAAGAGGAAGGGTCCCAGGTCCGGGTCGAAGAGCCACGCCGGGCCGACGCCGAACACGAGCGCCGTGCCCGTGGCGAGGCCGAGGATGTTCAGGAAGGCGAAGGTGCGCTTGACCGGCGACTCCTTCCAGCGCCCGCTCGCGAACGGGTAGATCGTGCCCGCGACGATGAGCGCGAGCGCCACGAACTTCGCTCCGCCGCCGAGGAGCGTGGAGACGGCCGTGACGAGGTGGTCCAGCGGGATGGTGTTCCTCTCCCCGATGGTGATCGGGACGAAGAACATGAAGATGCCGATGACGCTGTAGACGAAGAAGCGCCAGGTCCCGCGGGGCCTCCGCGCGGTCGCGGTCTCCTGGACCTCGGGATTGCGGGTGTTGTCCATGGTCTGCTTCTACTCGGCCATCGGGATACGGACGCCGCGCTCGGCGGCGACCTCGGAGGCGCGCTCGTAGCCGGCGTCGACGTGGCGGATGACGCCCATGCCGGGGTCGTTGGTCAGCAGCGCGGTGAGCTTGGCTGCGGCGAGCTCCGTGCCGTCGGCCACGGAGACCTGCCCGGCGTGGATGGAGCGGCCGATGCCGACCCCGCCGCCGTGGTGCAGGGAGACCCAGGTCGCGCCCGAGCTCGCGGCGGTCAGGGCGTTGAGCAGCGGCCAGTCGGCGATCGCGTCGGAGCCGTCCTTCATGGACTCCGTCTCCCGGTAGGGGCTGGCGACCGAGCCCGAGTCGAGGTGGTCGCGGCCGATCACGATCGGCGCCTTGACCTTGCCCTCGGCGACGAGGCGGTTGAAGAGCAGGCCGGCCTGGTGGCGCTCGCCGTAGCCGAGCCAGCAGATGCGCGCCGGCAGGCCCTCGAACTCGACGCGCTCGGCCGCGGCGTCGAGCCACTTGCGCAGGTGGGCGTTCTCCGGGAAGAGCTCCTTGATCGCCTCGTCCGTCACCCGGATGTCCTCGGGGTCGCCGGACAGGGCGACCCAGCGGAACGGGCCGAGGCCCTCGCAGAAGAGCGGGCGGATGTAGGCGGGGACGAAGCCGGGGAACTCGAACGCGCGGTCGTAGCCGCCCTTGCGGGCCTCGTCGCGGATGGAGTTGCCGTAGTCGAAGACCTCGGCGCCGGCATCCTGGAACTCCACCATCGCCTGGACGTGGCGTGCCATGGACTCCTGGGCCTTCTTGGTGAAGCCCACCGGATCGGCGGCGGCCTCGGCGGCCCACTGCTCGACCGTGTACTCGAGCGGCAGGTAGCTCAGCGGGTCGTGGGCGCTCGTCTGGTCGGTGACGACGTCGATCACCACTTCGCCGGCCCCGTGGCGGCGCAGCAGCTCGGGGAAGACCTCGGCGGCGTTGCCGACGTAGCCGACGGACCAGCCGCGGCGCTCCGCCTTGGCCGCCTGGACCTTGGCGATCGCGGCGTCGAGGTCGGTCTCGACCTCGTCGAGGTAGCGCTTGCCGACGCGGCGGCGCAAGCGGTCCTCGGAGACGTCCACGACGAGGCAGGCTCCGTCGTTGAGGGTGACGGCGAGCGGCTGCGCGCCGCCCATGCCGCCGCACCCCCCGGTCAGGGTCAGCGTCCCGGCCAGGGGGCCCTCCCCCGAGCCCTCGGCGGCCGGCGCGGGGTGGCGGCCCTCGGCCGCGAGCTTGCGTCCGACGGCGGCGAAGGTCTCGTAGGTGCCCTGGAGGATGCCCTGCGTGCCGATGTAGATCCAGGAGCCCGCGGTCATCTGCCCGTACATCATCAGGCCCTCGGCCTCGAGCTTGCGGAACTCGGGCCACGTCGCCCAGTCGCCGACAAGGTTGGAGTTGGCGATCAGCACGCGGGGAGCCCACACGTTGGTGCGGAAGACCCCGACGGGCTTGCCGGACTGGATCAGGAGCGTCTCGTCGTCCTCGATGTCGGCGAGGGTCTTCACGATCGCGTCGTAGGCCTCCCAGGAGCGGGCGGCGCGGCCCGTGCCGCCGTAGACGACGAGGTCCTCGGGACGCTCGGCGACCTCCGGATCGAGGTTGTTCATGAGCATGCGCAACGGCGCCTCGGTCTGCCACGACTTCGCGGTCAGTTCGGTGCCGCGCGGGGCGCGGACGGTGCGGGAGGGATCGTGCTGCGTGAAGGTCATCGCTGTTCCTTGTCTGTCGTGGCGGGGTTCGGTTCGGGGGCTGGACGGGGTGGACTGCGTGGACGGGGTGGTGCCGGCCGGGCTCACGTGAAGAGCTCGGCGGCCTCGCCCGCGACGAGGGCGCCGGTGCGTTCGGCGGCCTCCGCCGTGGTGCGGTAGCTCGGCGCGACGACGGAGAGGGCCGCGGCGACCTTGCCGCCGACCATGACCGGCGCGGCCACGGCCGTGACGTCGACCTCGACGCCGTCGGGGACCACGAGGTAGCCTCCCGGGGCGACCGCGCCCCGGAGCACGGCGCCGGAGGCGCTGTTCTGAAGGGGGAAGGTCCGGCCGACCCAGTTGACGTGGCGGACGGTGTGCGTGCCCTCCTCGATGGCGAGGTAGAGCCCGTGGCCGTTGCCCGTGGCTACGGAGAGGTAGGCGGACTCGCCCGTGGCGTCGACGAGCCGGCGCAGGGCGGGGCGGGCCGCCTCGATGAGCGACTCGTGCCCGAGCGCCTCGACGCCGAGCTGGATCATGCGGAAGCCGGGCCGGTAGGCCCCGGAATCGTCCTTGCGGGCGAAGCCGTTGGCCTCGAGCGTGCGCAGCAGACGCAGCGCCGTCGACGGCGAGAGTCCGACCTCCTTGGCCGCGTCGGAGAGCTTGACCCCGTCGGCCTCGCACACGGCGCGCAACAGGGCCAGGACGCGGTCCGCCGTCCGGGTGGTGGCGTCGGCGTTCTCGGCCATGGGGTGCTCCTCGGCGTCGTCGGGCTGCTGGGTGGCCGGGCTGATATTGCCTGGCTCACATCCATGACAGCACATCGTTGCAGCAGATGGCAAGAGATTTTCATCAGTCGGTACATTGACGCCAAGGGTGCCCGCCGTGTTTCATGGTTCAGAACCCCCGTTCCATTTCCCGAAAGGACGCCGATGTCCGCAGGCACCGTGACCCTCGCCCCCACGCCGCTCAGCCCCGCCGAGGTCGTGGCCGTGGCCCGCGGCGGCGCTGAGGTCGTCCTCTCCCCCGAGGCGCTCGCCGCCATGGAGTCCTCCCGGGCCGTCATCGACGGGCTCGTCCACGACGAACGCCCGCACTACGGCGTCTCCACCGGGTTCGGGGCCCTCGCCACCAAGCAGATCCCCGTCGAGCTGCGCGCCCAGCTGCAGCGCTCCCTCATCCGCTCCCACGCGGCCTCCTCCGGCGCCGAGGTGGACCGCGAGGTCGTCCGCGGGCTCATGCTCAACCGCCTGCACACCATGGCCACGGGCCGCACGGGCGTGAGGCCGCTCGTGGCCCGCGCCTACGCGGCGCTGTTGAACCACGGCATCACGCCCGTCGTCGGCGAGTACGGCTCCCTGGGCTGTTCGGGCGACCTCGCGCCGCTGTCCCACTGCGCCCTCGCCGTCATGGGCGAGGGACGGGCCCGCACGCGCGACGGCCGGCTCGTCGACGCGGCCGACGCGCTCGCCGAGGCCGGGCTGGAGCCGGTCGAGCTCGTGGAGAAGGAGGGCCTGGCCCTCATCAACGGGACCGACGGCATGCTCGGGATGCTGCTCATGGCCGCGGCCGACCTGCGCCGCCTCGTCACCACGGCCGACCTCGCCGCGGCGATGAGCGTCGAGGGCCTGCTCGGCACGGACGCCGTCTTCGCCGAGGACCTGCACGCCCTGCGCCCGCACCCCGGCCAGCTGGCCTCCGCCGCGAACCTGCGCACCGTCCTCGCGGGCTCGGTGCTCATCGAGGAGCAGAAGCACGGCGAGCACCGCTTCACGCGCGTCCAGGACGCCTATTCGCTGCGCTGCGCCCCGCAAGTGCACGGCGCCGTGCGGGCGACGCTGGACCACGCGGAATCCGTGGCGGGCTTCGAACTCGCCTCGGCGATCGACAACCCCGTCGTGACGCCGGACGGCCGGGTCGAGTCCAACGGGAACTTCCACGGCGCCCCCGTTGGCTACGCCCTGGACTTCCTGGCGATCGCGGTCGCCGACCTCGCTTCCATCTCCGAGCGGCGCACCGACCGCTTCCTGGACAAGGCCCGCAACCACGGCCTCAACGCGTTCCTCGCGGACGATCCGGGCGTCGACTCGGGCCACATGATCGCCCAGTACACCCAGGCCGGCATCGTCTCCGAGCTCAAGCGGCTCGCCGTCCCGGCCTCGGTGGACTCGATCCCGAGCTCCGCGATGCAGGAGGACCACGTCTCCATGGGCTGGGCCGCGGGCCTGAAGCTGCGCCGGGGAATCGACGGCCTCGAGCAGGTGCTGGCCGTCGAACTGCTCACCTCGGCCCGGGCGCTCGACCTGCGCGACGGTGGCCTTGGCTCCTCGAAGTCGTCCCCCGTCGTGACGGCCGTCCGCACGGCCATCCGCTCCGTTGTGGAGGGCCCGGGCACGGACCGCTACCTCGCGCCTGAGATCCAGGCCGTGCTCGCCCTCGTGCGGGACGGCTCGCTCCTCGAGGCCGCCAACGCCGCCGCACGCGGCGCGGGCGCGCCGGAGCTGGCCTAGGCCGGCATGGGGACCCCTCGGGGCGGCTCCCCGGACGGCGTGGAGGCCCCGCGTCCGGGTGGCGCACGCGACGACGTCCCGCGCACGGGGTGCGGCCCCGGCGTCGTCCGCTTCTCCTCGGCCCGTCCCGAGCGCTGGCGCAACGGCGGCGGAACCACGCGCGTCCTGCTCGCCGCCGAGGCGGACGACGCCGGCGCCCGTCCCTGGCGCATCAGCCTCGCGGACGTGGACCGCGCCGGCCCGTTCTCCGCGTTCGACGGCTGCGAACGCGTCCTGACCGTCGTCGAGGGCGAGCTGCTCCTGCTCACGGTCCAGGGGCGCGAGCAGGGCCTCGAGCGCCACCGCCCCTTCCGCTTCGACGGCGGGGCACCGGCCTCGGCCACCCTGCCGACGGGTTCCGTGCGCAACCTCAACGTCATCACGGCCGGCGGATGGAAGGCCCATGTGGCCATCGTCGAGCTGTCCCGGAAACGGCCGCACCCCGTCTTCGCGGGCCAGTACGCCGTGTTCCTGGACGGCGCGGCGGAGGCCGTGCTCCCGGCGGCGGAGGCCTCCGGGGCAGGATCGAAGCACGCAGCGCTCGAGCGCTACGACCTCGTGCCCGGCGCGGGAGGCTACGGCGGCGACGCGCCCACTGTCACGGGCCGCGGCTTCCTCGCCGTGGTCTCCCTCGACGCCCCCGGAGGACCCGGGGCCCCGTGACCCGGGGGCGCGCCCTCAGGCGCGGGCGGCGTCGTCCTCCGCCTGCGCGATCCGGGCGTCGGTGACCCACACCATCCCCACGAGCAAGGCGAGCGTCAGCAGGCCGAAGACGGCGAACACGGGCCGCAGGCCGATCCACTCGGCGAGCAGGCCGCCGGCCGCCGCGCCGAGCGGCATCGTGCCCCAGGCGAGGAGCCGGTAGCCGCTGTTGACCCGGCCCATGAGCGCGGCGGGGACGATCCGCTGCCGCAGGGTCACGGTGATGACGTTCCACAGCGCGATCCCGAGCCCGCCAACGAGGAAGGACGCCCCGATCGCCCAGGGGTTCGCCGTCAGGGCCGGCAGGCCCACGAGCACGGCGCCCGTGACGATGGCGATGAGCAGCGAGCGGGACCGGCCCAGGAGCGCGGCGGCCTGGCCGGCGAGGAGCGAGCCCGCCACGGCCCCCGCGGCCGTCGCGGTGAGCAGCAGGCCGAACGCGGGCTCGCTGAGCCCCATGGGCGAGGCGGGCCCGACGGCGTAGAGCACGAACACGGCGAACATGGCGCTCGTGGCGAGGTTGAATCCGCCGACCATGAGGGCCAGGACGCGCAGGACGATGTTGGACCACAGGAAGCGCAGGCCCTCGCCGATGTCCGCGCGCAGGGTCGTCGCCGTGCCCGTGCGCTGGATGCGGAACGATCCGCGCACCATCCACAGCGCGCCGACGGCGACGAGCCAGAGCCCGGCGGGCGTGGCGAAGGCGAGCGCGGCCCCTCCCGCGGCGAGGACGCCGCCGAGCGGCGGGCCGATGAACTGGTTGGTCGTGAGCTCGGCGGCCTGCAGCCGCCCGTTCGCGGCGTCCAGGCGGGCCGCGGGCACGAGCTGGGGCAGGATCGACTGGGCCGAGGTGTCGTAGAGCGTCTCGGTGCAGCCGATCACGAACGCCGCGACGTAGAGGACCCACAACTGGGCGAAGCCGCCGAGAAAGGCCGCGCACAGCAGGAGCAGCACGAGGCAGCGGACGGCGTTCGCGCCGAGCATCGAGCGCCGCCGGTCCCAACGGTCGGCGAGCGCTCCCGCGGGCAGGGCGAAGAGCAGCCACGGCAGGCTCAGGGCGACGCCGAGCCCGGCGATCAGGGCGGGAGAATCGGTGAAGCGCAGGGCGATGAGGGGCAGGGCGATCTTCAGGACGCCGTCCGCGAGGTTGGACAGCGCGGAGGAGGTCCACAGCCAGCTGAATCCCGCCCCGAGGGCAGGCGTGTCGGTGCTCACGTCATGAGCATCGCAGAGCGATTGGGAAAACTGAAATCACTCGGTGGCGCGGCGCCGGAAGCGTCCCGGCGACAGGGCGGCGACGACGTCCGGGCCGAAGGGCGGCTGATCGCCCAGGAGCAGCGCGGCGGCGAGCTCCGCCATGCCCGTCGAGGTCTGGAAGCCGTAGCCGCCCTGCCCGGCGAGCCAGAAGAAGCCGGGCACGTCCGGGTCGGGCCCCAGGACGGGCACGCCGTCGGGCGCCTCGGTGCGCAGCCCGGTCCACGCCCGCTCCACGCCCGTCACCTGAAGCGTCGTCGCGGCCTCGATCCGGCGGACGACGTCGGCGACGTCGGCCGCCCGTGGCTGCGCGTCACCCGGCTCGGCGGGCTCCGATTCTGCCGGCGAGACGAGCACGAGCTCCCCCTCGCGGCGGAAGTACCAGGAGTCGTCGGCCGCGGCCGTCATCGGGGTCCCCTCGGGAAGCGGCTCGGCGACGCGGACGTACGCGGCGGTGCGGCGCAGGGGGACCAGGCCGAGCGGTGCGGCGCCGGCGGCCCGTGCGACCCCGTCGGCCCACGCGCCGGCGGCGTCGACGAGCCACGGGGCGCGGACCACGGCCCCGGCCGCGGTCCGCACCGTCCACGACCCGTCGACGCGCTCGGCGCCGACGACGCGCTGCCCTGTCAGGACCGCCGCCCCGTGCCCACGGGCGAGTCGGCGATGGTGCTCGATGAGCCCGGCGGCGTCGGTCCTGACGCTCGTCGCGTCCAGGCCGGCGGCCTCGAACGCCTCCGGGCGCAGCACCGGGGACAGCCGCAGCGCCTCGGCGCGGCCGATCCCGGCCATGGCGTCGGAGCCGTGCGCGTCCACGTCCCGCCGCGTGCCGACCATGAGGAAGGAGCTCGGCCAGGCCAGCGGTCCGCGGGGCCCGGGCGGCAGCGCGGCGAGGGCCTCGAGGGTGCGCCGGGTCAGGGCGCGCACCGGCTCGGGCCCGTAGCTGGGGATGAGCTGCTGGGCCGAGCGGGAGGAGGTGTGGTGGGCGAGCTCCTCCTCCGCCTCGAGGAGGACGACGCCGGTGCGGGGCGCCAGGACCGCGGCGAGCGAGAGCCCGGCGATCCCTCCCCCGATGACGACGACGCCGCACTCGAGGACGCCGTCCGCTCCGCCGGCCCCTGCCGTGGTCCCGCTCATGGTCCCGCTCATGGTCCCAGCCTGCCACGTCCCGTCATCGGAGGGCTGCCCGGGCGTCAGCGTGCCGCGACGAAGGCGGCGACGCAGGCCTCGATGTCCTCCGGGGTGTGCGCGGCGGAGAGCTGCACGCGGATGCGCGCGGCGCCGCGCGGCACCACCGGGAAGCTGAAGGCCGTGACGAACACGCCGTGCCCGAGCATGCGGTCGGCGACCTCGGCGGCCTTGACGGCGTCGCCGAACATGACGGGGACGATCGCGTGCTCGCCGGGAAGGAGTTCGAAGCCCTCCTCCTCCATCCGCCGGCGGAAGTGCGCGGCGTTCTCGAAGAGCCGGGCGCGCAGCTCGCCCGAGCCCTCGACGAGCTCGAGCGCCGTGAGGGTCGCCGCGACGATCGCGGGGGCGAGCGAGTTGGAGAAGAGGTAGGGGCGCGCCTTCTGCCGCAGCAGGGCGATGATCTCGGCGCGGCCGGAGACGTAGCCGCCGGAGGCCCCGCCGAGGGCCTTGCCGAAGGTCCCGGTGTAGAGGTCGACGCGGTCCGAGACGCCGGCGTGTTCCGGGGTGCCGGCGCCCGTGGGGCCCATGAAGCCGACGGCGTGGGAGTCGTCCACCATGACGAGCGCGCCGAAGCGCTCGGCGAGGTCGCAGATCTCGCGCAGCGGCGCGAGGTAGCCGTCCATGGAGAACACCCCGTCGGTGACGATGACGCTCCGTCGGGGGCCGGCGCCGTCGTTCATCCGGGCCGCGGCGTTCAGCTGTTCCTCGAGGTCGGCCATGTCCTGGTTGGCGTAGCGGAAGCGCGCCGCCTTGCTCAGGCGGATGCCGTCGATGATGGACGCGTGGTTGAGCGCGTCGGAGATGATGGCGTCCTCGGGGCCGAAGAGCGATTCGAAGACGCCTCCGTTGGCGTCGAAGCAGCTGGAGAAGAGGATCGTGTCCTCGGTGCCGAGGAAGCCGGAGAGGCGGCCCTCGAGCTCGAGGTGCGCATCCTGCGTGCCGCAGATGAAGCGCACCGAGGCCATGCCGAAGCCGCGCTCGTCGAGGGCCGCCTTGGCGGAGGCGATGAGCCGGGGGTCGTCGGCGAGGCCCAGGTAGTTGTTGGCGCAGAAGTTCAGCACGGGCCGCGACGGGCCGCCGAGGGGGCCCGCGGCGATGCGGTTGGACTGGGCGGAGTCGATGTGGCGCTCGCGCTTGAACAGGCCGTCGGCCTCGATCTGCGCCAGTTCGGCGCCGAGCTGCTCCTTGAGGGTCGTGTACATGGGTTTTCCCTTCCTAGAAGACGGTCCAGTCGAGCACGACCTTGCCGCCGTGGCCGGCGGCGGCCGCCGCGAAGCCGGCCTCCCATTCCGTGGCCGGGAGCCGGTCGGTGACGATCGAGGCGATCCTCTCACGCAGCTGCGCGTTGGAGGAGAGCATGGCGCTCATGGCGTACCATGTCTCGAACATCTCGCGCCCGTAGATGCCCTTGAGCGTGAGCATGTGGGTGACGACCTTGCCCCAGTTGATGTCGATCGGGGCGCTGGGCAGTCCGAGCATGGCGATCTTGCCGCCGTGGTTCATGTTGTCGATCATCTCGGGCAGGGCGGACGGGTGCCCGGACATCTCGAGCCCGATGTCGAAGCCCTCGAGCATCCCGAGCTCCCGCTGCGCGTCGGCGATCCTCGTGGCCGAGACGTCGACGGCGAGGTCGACCCCGAGGGACCGGGCCAGCTCGAGCCGCGGCGCGGAGACGTCGGTGACGACGATCTTGCGCGCCCCGGCGTGGCGGGCCACCTCGATGGCCATGAGCCCGATCGGGCCGGCGCCCGTGATGAGGACGTCCTCGCCGACGAGCGGGAAGGACAGGGCCGTGTGCACGGCGTTGCCGAAGGGGTCGAAGACGGCGCCGAGCTCCGGGGTCACGGCGTCGGAGCGGTGCACCCAGACGTTGGCCTCGGGGATCACGACGTATTCGGCGAAGGCGCCGTCGCGCTGCACGCCGACCGAGACGGTGTTGATGCACATCTGGCGGCGCCCGGCACGGCAATTGCGGCACATGCCGCAGACCACGTGGCCCTCGCCGGAGACGCGGTCGCCGACCTGGACGTGGCCCGTCAGCGAGCCCACCTCGACGACCTCGCCGTAGAACTCGTGGCCCGGGATCATCGGGGCGTTGATCATGGCCCGCGCGGCCTCGTCGTAGGCCAGGATGTGGAGGTCGGTGCCGCAGATGCCGGTCGTCATGACGCGGATCTTCACGTCGTGCGCACCGGTCTCGGGCTCGGGCCGGTCGACCAGTTCCAGGCCGGCGTGCGGTCCGGACTTGTAGAGCGCCTTCATGGTGTTCCCCTCGTTCCTCGTCGGCGCCAGTGCGCACCGCACCACCCATTAGACCCGCCGCAACGACTTAGCACAACGAGAACTTTCTCAATCGTCGATTTAGGTTTTACTTATGTTTAGACTCGGTGCATGGAGGTCAACCAACTCAGGATCCTGCGGGAGCTCGGCGAGCTCGGATCCGTCAAGGCCGTCGCCGACATGCTCCGCGTCACGCCCTCGGCCGTCTCCCAGCAGCTCGCGCTCCTGCAGCGCAGCGCGGGCGTGCCCCTGACCCGCCGCGACGGGAGGACCCTGGTCCTCACCGACGCCGGCGAGGTGCTGGCCGAAGCCGGAGCCGCCGTCGTCAGCGCCCTCGCCGACGCCCGGGCGGCGCTCGTCAGCTACCACGGGTCCGCCGAGGGCGAGGTCACGGTCTGCGGCTTCCACAGCGCGGGCCAGTCGCTCTTCGGGCCGCTCGCGGCGCGCCTGGGCGGACCGGGGCTGCCGCGCGTCCTGTTCTCCGACGAGGACGTCGCGCAAGAGGACTTCCCGGCCCTGACGGCGCGCTACGACGTCGTGCTGGCCCATCGCATGGACCACAGTCCGCCGTGGCCCGAGCGCCGGGTCGCGGTCCTGCCGCTCGCGCACGAGCCGCTCGACGTGGCCCTGCCCGCCGGGCACCCGCTCGCCGCCCGGGCGGAACTGGAGGTCGACGACGTCGCGGGCGAGACCTGGGTGACGAGCCGGACCGGATACTCCCCCGCCGACGTGCTCGGCGCCGTCGCGGCCGTGACGAGCACGCCGGTCCGCGTCGCGCACCGGATCAACGACTACACGACCGTCGCCTCGCTCGTCGCGGCGGGCGGCGTGATCGGACTGCTGCCCCGCTACACGGCCGGCGTCGCCGGGACCCGCGCGCTGAGCGAGGGCGTGGTGCTGCGCCCGCTGCGCGGCATCAGCACGCGCCGCAGGATCGACCTCCTGGTCCGGCCCGAGGGCCTCAAGCGGCGCTCGGTGCGGACCGTCTGCGACGCCCTCGGCGAGGTCATGGCCGGGATGGAACGCGATTGAAGCGCAGCACGGCGGTGTCGTGCCGCTCGAGCACCGCCTTGTAGCCCACGCCCGGTTCTCCGAGCTCCCGCCCCGAGAACACGTCCACGGCCGTGCAGCGGCCGACGACGCCCGCCTGCACGAGCGGAACAGCCGCCTCGACGGGGCCTTCCGTATGATTCAACACGCCCAGGACGAGATCGCCTCCGGCGAGTTCGCGCGCCCAGACCATCACCTCCGGCGTCACCGCGACGAGCCGGGCGCGGCGCCCGAGCGGATCCTGGTTGACGGCGATCAATCCCGGGTGGGTGAGCAGCCGCACGACGTCGTCGCTCGCGGCCGCGAGGTCGTTGCCGGCGAACAACGGGGCCGGAAGGAGCGCCCAGAGGGCCATGTGGCTCCGGTTCTCCTCGGGTGTCAGCGTCCCGTTGCCGACCTGGAGCATGTCGGGATCGGCCCAGCCTCCGGGACCGCTGCCCGCACAGGCCGCCCACTGCTGGTTGAGCAGCGCGAACACCGATCCCCAGTGCGGCCAGATGTCGAACGTCGTCCGCCACAGATGGGCCGTCCCCCGGCCCCACTCCCACGGCCGGGCGACGCCGTACTCGGACACGGAGTAGACGATGTCGCGGCCCGTCGCCACGAGCGGGTCCCGCATGCGCTCGAACGCGGGCCTCACCGACTCCGGCGTCAGCGGCCCGGCGCCGCACCAGTCGTACTTGAGGAAGTCCACGCCCCATTCCGCGAACATCGACGCGTCCCGCTCCTCATGCCCGGAGCTGCCCAGGCGCCCCGCGCACGTGCGTTCCCCGGGCGCGGAGTACATGCCGAACTTCAGGCCGAGCGAGTGCACGTGGTCCGCGACCGCCTTCATGCCCCGGGGGAAGCGCCCGGGGTTCGGGAGCAGCAGCCCCTCCGGCGTCCGTTCCGCGGACTGCCAGCAGTCGTCGACGACGACGTACTCGTAGCCAGCGTCGACCAGGCCACGGGAGACCATGGCCTCGGCCGCCGCGATGACGACGTCCTCGGTGACGGCCTCGTGGACCTGGTTCCAGCTGTTCCAGCCCATCGGAGGCGTCGCCGCCAGGGAGCCCCAGTGCCCGTCCACGGCGGCCATGCCGGAAGAAGCCGCGGTCGTGGTCGACCCGGGTGCAGCCGCGTCAGGCACACGCTTGCTCCTGCACGGGGGCCGGCTGGCCGGCGGCGAAGTACTCGAGCAGCTCCCGGGGAAGCTCCGGGACGGGCAGGGCCGAACCGTCGCCGCGCAGCGAGGCCGCCGCCGTGACGCCCGCGGCGACGGCCTCGCGGGCCGCCATCGGGCTGGTCTGGGTGGCGCCGCCGTCCCGCGCGAAGCGCAGGAACTCGGCGATGAGCTTCGGGTCCGCGCCGCCGTGGCCGCCGTCCCCGTCCTCGATGACGACGACGCGCTCGGGGGCCGCGCGTCCCGCGGACCGCCGGTTCCAGACGTGGATCTCCTCGCCCGGGCCGTCGCCGAGCGAGGAGTTCAGGCGCTGCCAGAAGGGGTTGTCCTTCATGCCGGGCGCCACGGTGTCGAAGGTCTGGGTCAGGCCCGTCACGTTGCCCTTGAGCGGCGCCCCCTGCGTCGAGGCGGTCGGGGCGGGCATGTTCCGGTACACGGCCTGGAGGCCGTCGGCGTTGCCCGGGAAGTCCGGGTTCATGCCGCTGAGCTCCTTGTACGTGGGCAGCTGCAGCGTCGCGGAGTCGGCGGCGGTGCCGCCCCCGCCGCCCCCGCCGCCGTTCCCGCAGCCGGCCAGGGCTACGCCCGCCGCCGCGGCGCCGAACGCGCCGAGGAAGGTCTTGCGGTTGAATCCCCGGGTGATGGCCGGTGAAGTGGTCATGGTGTTGCCTCTCTGATGGTTGGGTGACGGTGTCTGAGGGAGCGGAGCCTCAAGGGAACGGGGCGCCCCGGTCGCCGGGGCCTCAGCCCTTGATGGCACCGGTGATGACGCCCTTGGTGACGTGGCGCTGGAGGAAGGGGTAGAGGGCGCAGATCGGGATCAGCGCGATCACGACGACGGCCATCTTCATGCCCTGCGGGGCGGCGACGACGTCGACGCCGAGCTGGTCCGCGGCGAGCTGGGAACCCTGGATGACGTAGTTGCGCAGGATCAGCCGCACGGGCCAGAGGTCCTGGTTGTTGATGTAGAGCATCGCGTTGAAGAACGCGTTCCAGAAGCCGACCGCGTAGAAGAGCCCGACGACGGCGACGACCGCCTTGGACAGGGGAAGCACGATCCGCCACAGGATCTGCCAGTCGGAGGCCCCGTCGATCCGCGCGCTCTCCATGAGCTCGCGGGGGATGTTCATGAAGAACGCCCGCACGACGACGACGTTGATCGCGGCGAACGTTCCCGGCAGGATGAGCGACCAGATCGTGTCCAGCAGGCCGAGCTGGCGGACCATGAGGAACGACGGGATCAGGCCGGGCGCGAAGAGCTACTCGTTGTCCGCGAGCGAGGTCGAGACCGCGACGAGGATGGGGATGACGATCGCGACGGCGAAGCCCATGAGCAGCGCGAACTTGGCGAGCTTGAGCGGAGCGGAGGGCTTCTCCTTCCACACGGGACGGATCGAGTCGGCCTTGCCGGGCTTCTTCTCGAGGCTGGTGGCGGTGGGAACGGTCATGGTTTTCTCCTTGCCAGGCGGGCACCCTAGTGGCTGCTCTTCTGGTAGATGCCTGCTTCGCCGAACTTGTGGGCGAGCTTGTTGGCTCCGACGATGAGGATCAGGCTGATGACGCCCTTGAAGAGTCCGGCGGCCGCGCCGACGCTCCATCCCCCGCCGACGACGCCCGCGTAGTAGGTGAAGGTGTCGAGCACTTCCGCCGCGCCGGCACCGACGGCGTCGCGCTGCAGGATGAACTGCTCGAAGCCGACGGAGAGGATGTCGCCGATGCGCAGGATGAGCAGGAGGATGATCACGGGGCGCAGGGCCGGCAGCGTGATGTGCCACAGCCGGCGCCAGCGTCCGGCACCGTCGGCGGCCGCCGCCTCGTAGAGGGAGGTGTCCACGCTGGCCAGCGCGGCCAGGAAGATGATCATGGCCCAGCCGGCGTCCTTCCAGACCAGCTGCACCACCACGAGGACGGGGAAGGTGTCCGGGTTGGTCATGAACGGGATCGCATCCATGCCCAGGTGGCGCAGGGCGTTGTTCACGAGCCCGGCCCCGCGGAGGACCTGCTGGAAGAGCGCGATCACGAGGACCCATGAGAGGAAGTGCGGCAGGTAGACGATGCTCTGGAACCACCGCCGCGCCCGCTGGCTGACGAGGGAGTCGACCGCGACCGCGAGCAGCAGCGGGATCGGGAAGAAGAAGAGCAGCTGCCAGGCGGCGAGGTAGAGGGTGTTGCCGAAGGCGTTCAGGAAGTCCGGGTTGTCGAACAGCCCCGTGAAGTTGCTGAAGCCCACCCACTCGGAGTCCCCGATGCCGAGGTACGGCTGGTAGTCCTGGAAGGCGATGACGTTGCCCAGGTCGGGATGTAGAAGAAGAGCAGCAGGAAGGCCACGCCGGGCACCATCATGGCGAGCATCTGCCAGTCGTGGAGCAGGCGGACGCGGAACGGCTTCCGGTCCACGGGGCGCCCCGGGCGCCCGGCCCGCCCCGCACGGCCGGCGGGCTCGGGACGCTTCCGGCCCACTCGCTGCGGGGCCGGGTGGCCGGCCGCGGTGTCCGCCGGGGAATTGGTCGTCAAGGACATCCCTACGCGCTCCTTCGTTGATTCGCCGCCATCGGCCGTGGATGTGAACCGATTCACTTAATCGATTCACCCGGCGTAGGTGACGCGCGTCTCATTCGCAATTGTTTGATGGATTACTTTTGAAAAGATCACATTCCATCATCAACGCGACAGGTTTGGACCACGCGGGCCGATGCCGCTCAGGCGGCGCCGAGCTCCCGGAGCGCGTGCATCCCCACGCCGTGCAGCGCCTCCCCCGGGCCGGTCGAGGCGAGCACGAGCCCCATCATCACGGCCCACGCCCGCGCCCGCTGCCGGGCCCCGTCGTCGTCCGCGAGCGCCGACAGGAAGCGTTCCCGGCCCGCGGAGGTGAAGTGCAGCCATCCCGCCGCGAGGTCGCACGCGGGGTCCCCCGCCGAGAGGTCGCCGAAGTCGGCGACGGCGGCGAGCCGTTCCCCCGCCCCGAGCACGACGTTCATCGGATGCGGATCTCCATGGACCCACACCGCCGGCCCGGTGTGCGGCGGGGCGTCGAGTCCGTCCTCCCACAGCCGCCCGCACCGCTGCCGGTCCACGCCCGGGGCCGCCCGCCGGAGCCGTTCCCGGAAGGCGTCGTCGCGGTCGGCCAGGGGCACGGCGCGCACGGGGTTGCGCGGGGCGTCGGCCGGCGCGGGCACCTGCAGGCAGCGGAAGAACCCGGCGAGGTCCTCGGCGTAGGCGTCGCGCCGGTGCGGCGGGACGAGGCCGGCGGCGCACCCGGCGAACCAGGGCACGACCGCCCAGTGGTAGGGATAGCCCTCCCCCGGCCGACCGCGCCGCACCGCCGCCGGCACCGGCAGCGGAAGCCGCGGCGCCAGGAAGGGCAGCCAGCGCACCTCGTTCAACAGCAGGCGGTGGGCGGAGGCGCGGCGCGGCAGCCTCACCGCGAGCGCATCGCCGAGGCGGTAGACGGCGTTGTCCCAACCGCTCGCCGCCGGACCGAGCGGCAGCGCGGCCAGATCGGGATGCTGGGCGCGCAGCAACGCGCCCACGAGCGACTCGGTGATCTCGACATCGGCTTCCGGCGTCCCCATGGCGACCACGCTACCGCCCGGCCGCTCCACGGGCGAAGGCCCGGCCCCGTCGTCGGACGACGTCGGGACCAGGCCTTCCGAGGCGGGCCAGATCAGCCCTGGATGCCGAGCTTCTCCAGGACCAGCTCGCGCACGCGGGCCGCGTCGGCCTGGCCACGCGTGGCCTTCATGACGGGTCCGATGAGCGCGCCGACGGCCTGCAGCTTGCCGTCCCTGACCTTGGCCACGACGTCCGGCATGGCCGCCATGGCCTCGTCGATCGCGGCACCGAGCGCCGAGTCGTCGCTGACGACCGCGAGTCCGCGCTTCTCGACGACCTCGCCCGGTGTGCCCTCGCCCGCGACGACGAACTCGAGGACCTGCTTGGCGATCTTGTCATTGATCTTCTTGGCCTCGATCAGCGAGTTGAGCTCGATGATCGTGGAGGCCTCGACGCCGAGCGCCGTCGGCTCGAGGTCGGCGTTCTTGGCCAGACGGGAGATCTCGCCCATCCACCACTTGCGCGCCACCGCCGGGCTCGCGCCGGCGGTGATGGTCTCCTCGACGGCGTCGAGCAGGCCCGCGTTGACGACGTCGCGGAACTCCTTGTCCGCGTAGCCCCACTCGGCCTGCAGCCGCTTGCGCCGCTCGGCCGGGGGCTCGGGCAGCCGCGAGCGCAGCTCCTCGATCCAGGCCGGGCTCGTGACGATCGGCACGAGGTCGGGCTCCGGGAAGTAGCGGTAGTCGTCCGCGTCCGACTTGGGCCGCCCGGCCGTCGTGGAGCGGGTGTCCTCGTGCCAGTGGCGGGTCTCCTGGACGACGGCGTCGCCCGCGTCGAGGACGCCGGCGTGACGCTCGATCTCGTGCCGGACGGCGTGCTCGACGGCGCGCAGGGAGTTGACGTTCTTGGTCTCCGAGCGGGTGCCGAACACCGTGGCGCCCTTCGGCATGAGCGAGACGTTCGCGTCGCAGCGCACGTTGCCGCGTTCCATGCGGGCGTCCGAGACCCCGAGGTTCTTCACGATCTCGCGGATCGCCGCGACGTAGGCCTTGGCCAGCTCGGGGGCCCGCTTTCCGGCGCCCGTGATCGGCTTGGTGACGATCTCCACGAGGGGAACCCCGGCGCGGTTGTAGTCCACGAGCGAGTAGTCGGCGCCCTGGATGCGGCCTGCGGATCCACCGAGGTGCGTCAGCTTGCCTGCGTCCTCCTCCATGTGGGCGCGCTCGATCTCCACGCGGAAGACCTCGCCGTCCTCGAGCTCGATGTCGATCCACCCGTCGTGCGCGATGGGCTCGTCGTACTGCGAGGTCTGGAAGTTCTTCGGGGTGTCCGGGTAGAAGTAGTTCTTCCGGGCGAAGCGGCAGTACTCGGCGATCTGGCAGTTCAGGGCCAGGCCGATCATGATCGAGTACTCGACGGCCGCCTTGTTCACGACGGGCAGGACGCCGGGCAGGCCCAGATCCACGGGCGTGATGTTGGTGTTCGGCTCGTCGCCGAAGGCGTTCGGCGCCGAGGAGAACATCTTGGTCCTGGTGTTCAGCTCGACGTGCACCTCAAAGCCCAGGACGGGGTCGTAGCGGTCCAGCGCCTCGTCGAAGTCGACCAGTTCATGCGTTGCGGCCATGTCAGGCGGCACCTCCTTCGCTCGCGGCGGCCAGTTCGGGCGCCTGGTTGATCAAGGGTCCGCCCCAGGAGTCCTCCAACAGCTTCTCCAGCGCCGCACCGGCGCGGTAGAGCCGCGCGTCCTCGCGGGCCGGGGCCAGGAACTGGATGCCCACGGGCAGGCCCTCCGAGAGGCCGCCGGGGACGGAGATGCCGGGGACGCCGGCCATGTTGGCCGGAATCGTGGCGACGTCGTTGAGGTACATCGCGAGCGGGTCGTCGAGCTTGGCCCCTAGCGGGAAGGCCACGGTCGGGGCCGTCGGGGACACGAGCACGTCGGCCTGCGCGAACGCGGCCTCGAAGTCCCGCTGGATGAGCGTGCGGACCTTCTGCGCCGAGCCGTAGTAGGCGTCGTAGTAGCCGGCCGAGAGGGCGTAGGTGCCGAGGATGATGCGGCGCTTGACCTCGTCGCCGAACCCGGCCGCGCGCGTGGCGCCCATGACCCGTTCGATCGTCACGGGACCGTCGGCGGGCAGGACGCGCTTGCCGTAGCGGACGCCGTCGAACTTGGCGAGGTTGGAGGAGACCTCCGAGGGCATGATCAGGTAGTAGGCGCCGAGCGCGTACTTGAAGTTCGGGCAGGACACCTCGACGATCTCGGCCCCCGCGCCGCGCAGCAGCTCGAGGGACTCGTCGAAGCGCGCCTGGACGCCGGGCTCGTAGCCCTCGCCCTGCAGCTCGCGCACGACGCCGACGCGCAGCCCGCCCAGGTCCCCGGTGAGACCCTGCCGGGCGGCTTCCACGAGCGCGGGAACCGGTTCGTCGAGGGACGTGGAATCCGCCGGGTCGTGTCCACCGATGAGCTCGTGCAGGTAGGCCGAGTCCAGGACCGTCCGCGTCACGGGGCCGATCTGGTCCAGCGAGGAGGCCATGGCGATCGCGCCGTAGCGGGACACGCCGCCGTAGGTCGGCTTGACGCCGACGGTGCCGGTGACGGCCCCGGGCTGGCGGATGGAACCGCCCGTGTCGGTGCCGAGCGCGAGCGGGGCCTCGAAGGCGGCCACGGCCGCCGCCGAGCCGCCGCCGGAGCCGCCCGGGATGCGGTCCAGGTCCCACGGGTTGCGCGTGGGGCCGTAGGCCGAGTGCTCCGTGGAGGAGCCCATGGCGAACTCGTCGAGGTTGGTCTTGCCCAGGATCGGCAGCTTGGCTGCGCGGACCTTGGCGACCACGGTGGCGTCGTAGGGGCTCATCCACCCCTCGAGCATGCGCGAGCCGGCCGTCGTGGGCTGGCCCACGGTGACGATCAGGTCCTTGACCGCGATCGGCACGCCCGCGAGCGGGTGCAGGGCCTCGGCCTCGGCACCACCGGCGGCGCGGATCGCGTCCACCTCGGCCGCCGTGGCCAGCGCCTCCTCGGCATTGACGTGCAGGAACGCGTTGATGCCGCGCTCGCCGCCGTCGACCTCGGCGATGCGGTCCAGGTGCGCCCGCACGGCCTCGACGGAGGTGAGTTCGCCGCTGCGCAGCTTCTCGGCCAGCTCGGCCGCGGACAGCTTGATGATCGCTCCCATGGTCCTACTCACCATCCAGGATCGCCGGGACCTTGAAACGGCCGCCGTCCGCGTCCGGCGCGTTCAGCAGGGCCTGCTCGGCCGTGAGCGTCTCGCCGACGACGTCCTCGCGCAGCACGTTGCGCAGCGGGATCGGGTGGCTCGTGGCGGGGACGTCGTCCCCGGCGGCCTCGCTGACGGAGGCGATGGCGTCGACGATGATGCCGAGCTCGCCGGTCATCTTCTCCAGCTCGGCATCGGTCATCTCGAGGTGCGCGAGACGGGCCAGATGCGCGACGTCCTCACGGCTGATGGCAGACATGTATCTCCCGTGGTGTGGGTGGCGGTTGTAGTCGGATCCAGTCTAGTTCGTCCCCGCGCCCGGTCCCGCGTCACCGCCCCGGGGATCCTCCTCGAGCGGCAGCTCGAACACGAAGAGCAGGATGTCGGTGCCGGGGACGTACCAGTCCCGCTCGGGCGCCCGTTGGAAGCCGAGGGCCCGGTAGAGGGACTGGGCGGCCTCCCACGTGGTGCCGGTGGTCAGGCACACGGTGTCGACGCCCTCGAGGGCGCGCGCGTGGCCGATCACCGCCTCGACGAGCGCCCGCCCGGCCCCGCTGCGCTGGAGGCCCGGATCGACGACGAGCATGCGGAACTCGAGCTCGTTGCCGCGCGCGATGTCGGCGTACGGATTGCCGTGGCGGGCCAGCGTGACGGATCCGACGACGCGCCCTTCGCGTTCGGCGACCCAGACCGGGGTGGCCTCGTGGCGCCGGGCGACCTGCGCGATCTGGCGCAGGTAAGGGTGGTCCGGGGAGTCCATGTGGCCCGCGGCGACGTAGGAGGAGACGGTGATGCGGGCGATGTCGTCGTAGTCGGCGGGCACGGCGTCGCGGACCTGGACCCGGGAAGGCGGGGAACTCATTCCGGACAGTCTAGTCCCCCGCTCAGCGGCCATCGGGCTCCGGCAGCGCGGCCGGGTCGACGCGCCCGGCCACCGACCAGCCGGGCGTCGTGGCGGGGCGGACGACGGCGGCGCCCGCCTCCTCGGCGATGAGCGCTCCGGCCGACCAGTCGTGCACGTGCGTGCCGTACTCGGCGTAGGCGTCGAGCACGCCGTCGGCGACGAGGCACAGGTCGAGCGCCGCGGAGCCGATGCGGCGCACGTTGGCGTATCCGGGCAGCAGCGCGCCGAGCGCCTCGAGCTGGAAGGCGCGGCGTCCGGCGTCGTACCCGAAACCCGTGCCGAGCAGCGGGGCGTCCGAGTCCGGATCCGGGCCCGTCAGCCGCCGTTCGCCGGCGTCCTCGCGCACCCATGCGCCGAGCCCGCGGCCCGCGTAGAACTCCTGGCCCAGCGCGGGGGCGTGGACGGCCCCGGCGAGCCACCGGCGCCCGTCCGGCGTGGGGCCGGAGACCGCGACGGAGGTGGCGTAGTAGACGATGCCGCGGACGAAGTTCGTGGTGCCGTCGAGGGGGTCGATCGACCAGCGGTAGCCGCTGGGGCGCTCCGGGACGGTCGTGCCGTACTCCTCGCCCGTGATCTCGTCGTCGGGCCGGGCCGCGCGGAGGACCGCCCGGACCGCGTCCTCGGCCCGGCGGTCGAAGTCGGTGACCCAGTCCCCCGCGGCGGACTTCGTGTCCACGCGGATGGCGCCGGACGGGCGGCCTGCCAGGACCGCCGCCCCCGCGGCGGCCGCCTCGCGGGCCACGGCCAGCAGGCCCGCGGGCGTCGGTTCCGCGCTCACGGGGCCTCCCCCGCCGCGGATTCCACCGCGGCATCGGACGGGTTGCCCCCGTCCGCGGGGGCAGGGCCCGACGCCGGCGCGTCGGGCGCCGCTGCCCCGTCCGGTCCCGCGGCGGCCGCCTCCGGGACGGCGACGGCGTCCGGGCCGCCGTCGAGGAGGGCACGGAAGCCCTCCTCGTCGAGGACGGGGACGCCGAGCGAGACCGCCTTGTCGTACTTGGAGCCCGCCGATTCGCCGGCCACGACGTAGGAGGTCTTCTTGGAGACGGAACCCGAGGCCTTGCCGCCGCGCGTGATGATGGCCTCCTTGGCCTCGTCGCGGCTGAAGCCCTCGAGGGATCCGGTCACGACGACGGTCAGGCCCTCGAGCGTCCGCTCGATGGCTCCGTGGGACTCGTCCTCCATCCTCACGCCCGCAGCGGCCCAGGCATCGACGATGCCGAGGTGCCAGTCGACGCCGAACCACTCGATGAGCGCGTCCGCGATGATCGGGCCGACCCCGTCGACGTCGGCGAGCTTCTCCCGCGCGTCCTCGGCCGCCACCGCCGTGCGGATCGCGTCGAGGGATCCGTAATGGGTGGCGAGGGCGCGCGAGGCCGTCGGACCCACGTGGCGGATGGACAGGGCCACGAGCACGCGCCAGAGCGGCTGTGCCTTCGCCTTCTCCAGTTCGTCGAAGAGCTTCCTGGTGTTCGCGGACGGAGCCGAGGGCTTCCTGGGCGTCTCCTTGGTCCAGAAGTACGGGACGAGCTCGAACTCGCCGGTCCCCGCGCCCTTAGCGCGCTTCTCGCGCCAGACCCTGACGTCCGCGAGCCGCGCCCGGAGGGAATCGTCGGCCTGCCCGGAGGCGAGGTCGAAGACCTGCGCCTCGTTCGTGAGGGGGCCCGGGCCCGAGGGGCGCGGGATGCCTCCGTTCTCCGCAGGGTCGGGCCCCGGGCCCACCGTCAGCGCGAGCGCGGCCTCGTCGCCGAGCGCCTCGACGTCGAACGCCCCGCGGCCGGCGAGGTGCGCGACGCGCTCGGTGAGCTGCGCCGGGCAGGACCGCGCGTTGAGGCAGCGGATGTCGATGTCGCCTTCCTTGGCCGGGGCCAGCGGCTCCCCGCAGGACGGGCAGTGCGTGGGCATGACGAACTCGCGCAACTCGTCCTCGCGCCCCTCGCGCAGCGGCAGGACGGGGCCGACGATCTCCGGGATGACGTCACCGGCCTTGCGCAGGATCACGGTGTCGCCGATGAGGACGCCCTTGGCCTTGACGACGTCCTGGTTGTGCAGGGTGGCCATCTCCACCGTCGAGCCCGCGACCTTGACCGGCTCCATGACGCCGTACGGGGTGACCCGGCCCGTCCGGCCGACGTTGACCCGGATGTCAAGCAGGCGCGTGTGGACCTCCTCGGGCGGGTACTTGTAGGCGACCGACCAGCGCGGAACGCGGGAGGTGTAGCCGAGGGCGCGCTGGATCGCGAAGGCGTCGGCCTTGACCACGATCCCGTCGATCTCGTGCACCAGGCCGTGGCGGTCCCGGCCGTAGCGGTCGATGTAGTCCAGGACCTCGTCGAGGGAGTCGACGACCTGGGCGTACGGGGAAACGGGCAGCCCCCAGCGGCGCAGGAGCTCGTAGCCCTCGGCCTGCGATGCCGCCTCGAGGCCCTCGCGCGCCCCGATCCCGTGGACGAACATGCTCAGCGGCCGCTTGGCCGTCTCGGCCGGGTCCTTCTGCCGCAGCGAGCCGGCCGCGGCGTTGCGCGGGTTGGCCAATTCCGGCTTGCCGGCCTCGAGCAGGGCCGCGTTGAAGTCGCGGAACGCCTGCGAGGGGAAGAAGACCTCGCCGCGGATCTCGACCTCCGCGGGCCAGCCGTCGCCGGCGAGCTGCGTGGGGATGTCCTTGATGGTGAGCACGTTGTGGGTCACGTCCTCGCCCGTCGTGCCGTCGCCGCGCGTGGCAGCGCGGACGAGCCGGCCGTCGCGGTAGAGCAGGTTGATGGCGAGCCCGTCGATCTTGACCTCGCACAGCCAGCGCAGGGCGTGGCCCGGCGCCCTGGTGGCCGCGTTCGCGGCGGCGCGTTCGAGCCAGGCGCGCAGCTCCTCAAGGGAGAAGACGTCCTCGAGCGAGTACATCCGGCTCACGTGCTCCACGGCGGCGAAGGCCGCCGACGGCGTGCCGCCGACCTCCTGCGTCGGCGAGTCGTTGGCGACGATCTCCGGGTGCAGCTGCTCGAGCTCCTCGAGGCGGCGGTAGAGCGCGTCGAACTCGGCGTCGGAGACGAGCGGGGAGTCCTCGTTGTAGTAGGCGAAGCGGTGCCGGCGCACGTCCTCGACGAGCTGGTCGTACTCCTCGCGGACCGCGTCGGCGGGCACCACCTCTCCGCTGTCCGTCACGTGGGTCGTGCTGCTGCCTGTGGAGTGGTTCTCGGTCACGGATCTATCCTGCCCTATCGTCCCCGCCGCCGGATCCCGCACCGCGGGGAATCGGAGCCGCGCGCCCGGCCGGGCCCCGCCGTCATCCCGGTCCCGCTCCCGTCAGTCGTCCGCGGCGGGCGCGGCATCCAGCAGCGGCAGGTCGGCCGCCGTCACGAGGTGGGAGGTGACGGCGTGCTCCACGAGGCGCGCCCGGCGGTTGGTGGCGAGCTTCCCGGCGCCCCCGCGCAGGCCGACCACGCCCGCCTTGTCCAGCTTGTCGCACACGTTGTCCAGCTTGCGGTTGAACTTGGTCAGGGGCCAGCCCAGGCGCGTGGCCGCCTTCGAGGAGGAGGGGATGGAACTCAGTCCGGTCCCGTCCCGCCGCAGCATCGGCTCGGCGAGCGCGACGACGAGGGCGCGCTGGGACTCGGTGAGCAGCACGGGGCCGATCGTGGTCTGGCCGTCGCCGTCGCCGGCGTTCCACTCCTGCCGGAAGGCCGGCGCCGCGACGTGCACCGCGAACTCGTAGGTCGTCGGTCCGGCCGTGAAGACGACGTTGGTCTGGCTGAAGACGAGCGGGATCCTCGCGCCGGGCGCCACCCAGGCCTGCAGCCCGCCGCTCGCGTCGGCAATGGTCGCCGAGATCCGCGATCCGACGTTGGAGAGCCACCAGATGCCGTCGTACCGCGCGACGGTCAGGAAGCGCCGGTGCAGGTACGGGTTGTCGTCCACTTCGAGGTCCCCCTCGCGCCCGATCGTGAAGACCTGGTCCGCGGCGACGGGGAACCACTCCCCGCAGAAATCGATGGTCACGTCCGCCATGTTTACCCCCTGAGACTGTGTTGCACGACTGTTGCCGATCCCCCGCGCGCGTCAGTCCGGCGCGCAGTAGCGCGCCGGGTCGGAGGCCCGGCCGCTCTCGCGGACGAGTACCACCTGGATGCACGTGGGCTGCCCCTCGGCCGCCGGCGTCGTCGCCGTCGGCTCCTGCGCGAGCGTGTTCGCCCCCTGCTCGGTCGCCGTGACGGGCGCCCAGTAGTAGGCGTCGCCGTCCTGCGGGTCCGGGTTGGTCCAGGAGAAGACGACGTCGGCGCCCGAGTCCTCGGCGGAGAAGCCCTCCACGGGCGGGACGATCCCCCCGCGGCCGGCGAGCGCGTCCGCGGGCCCGTCCTGGACCGGGCCTCCGCCGTCGGCGTCTCCGTCGTCGCGGTCCGTGCCGCCGAGGACCGCGTTGGCGACGAAGACCCCGGCCAGGACGACGGCGGCCGCCGCGCCCAGGCCGGCCACGAGGCCCGTCGGGAAGCGCTGCTTCGCGTTGTCGGGCGCGGGCGCCCCCGGGGGGACGGACGGCACCCAGCCCGGGCGTTCGGCGTCGGACGCCGGGGATGCGGCCTGGCCGCCGGCCGCTCCGCCCGCCGCCGGGCCGCCCGCGGCGGGGGTCGTGCGGGAGCCGCGCGTGCCGCCGTCGGGCAGCCGCGGGCGCATGATCGTGGCCCCGTCGTCGGGCTCGGCGGCCGGAGCGGGGCGCAGGACCGTGGCATCCCAGCCGTCGGCGGGATCCGCCGCGGGCGCCGTCGGCGCGGTGGGCCCAGCGGGCGTCGTGGGCCAGCCGCCCGGTCCCGGGCGCCCGGTCGAGGTCCCCGTGGCCGCGTCGGGATCGATGGAGACGACCTGGCGGACGCGCGTGGCCTCCCCGCCGTCGTCCGCCGGCTCCCCGTCCTCGGCGGCGGGCGCCTCCTCGAGCACCTCGAAGGGGGTGACGGACAGGCCGAGCTCGGACTGCACGCGCTGGAGCGCGAGCGCGAGCTCCTGCGCCGAGCCGTAGCGGGCCGCCGGGTTCTTGGCCATCGCCGTGGCGAGGGCCTGCTCGAGCGCCTGCGGCACGTCGGCGCGGTGCAACGGCGGCAGGGGCGCGCTCGTGATGCGGCCGATCAGCTCCCGCTGGGAGTTGTCCGCCCCGGAACGCACGAACGGCGAGCGCCCCGCGAGCAGGGTGTAGAGCGTGGCCCCGAGGGACCAGACGTCCATCCGCACGCCGTCGGGCGAGCCGCCCGCGAAGGCCTCCGGCGGCGACCACGGGATCGAGAGCCCGGCCTCGTCGTCGAGCGCGTCCGTGGTTCCGGAAATGCCGAAGTCCGTCAGCGCGGGCCGGTTGTAGTCCGTGACGAGGATGTTGGCCGGCTTGATGTCCCGGTGCACGATCCCCGCGCGGTGGGCCGTCTCCACGGCGGAGGCCACCTGGATCCCGACCGTGAGGACCTCGTCGACCCCGAGCCGGGCGCGCCGGTAGCGCACGTCGAGGCTCGGCCGCGAGCAGTACTCCATGGCCAGGTACGAGTGCCCCTCGTCCGTGATGTCGGCCTCGAAGATCGTGACGATGTACGGGTGGGAGGAGAGCTGGGCCATGAGGTTGGCCTCGGACTCGAAGCGGCGGCGGGCGCTTTCCGTCTTCAGGTCGGAGAGCAGGACCTTGACGGCGACCTTCCGGCGGGGGCGGTCCTGCTGGTACAGGTACACGTCGGAGAAGCCGCCCGAACCGAGCAGGTCCAGGTACTCGTAGCCGCCGATCACCGGCGGCGGGGCCGGGGGCCGCTTGCCGCTCACAACAGTCCCTCGAAGCGCAGGGAGACGCCGTCGCCGAGGTCGGCCACGTCGCCGTCGAGCAGCATCACGGACTCCCCCTTGCCGAGGCGCTGGGGCGCCTGGCCGGGGCGCACGAGGACGGTTCCGTTGGTCGCCTCGAGGTCCACGAGCATCACGTGCCAGCCCTCGAGGCGGACCTCCAGATGGGATCGCGAGATGTCGCCGCCCGGGCTCTTGACCTGGACGACGCGCGGCATCGTACCGCTCGCCGACCGGGTGATGGATGGCTGGCGGCCGACGACGGCGGAGCGGTCCAGCTGCACGGATTCACCCGTGGAGAGGACCATCCGGCCCAGGGACGGCCGCGGCGCGGGGACCGCCTCGCCCGGCAGGTCCTCCCCGCAGCGCGTGCAGGCCGTGGCCGTGGGCGGGTTCGCGTGGCCCGCCGGGCACAGCCGGGCCAGCACCTGCGGCCCGGTCCCCGTGGCCGGTGGAGCGGCCGGGGCGGCGGCCGGGAGGCCGGGCACGCCGCCGACCTGCGCAGCGGGCGCGGGGGGCAGATCGCTGCGCATGAGGGTCTGGCCGTCGTGGTCGCCGAGGCCGTCGGTGGCGGCCGGGACGCCGGAGCTGGCCTGGCCGGCCCCGGAGGGTGCCGGCGGCGCCGGCTCACCGGTGGCGGCCGGGTCGTCCGGAGCGCCTCCTGCCGCGCCGGTGGCACCGTGCTCGATGAGGCGGCCCGCGTCCCGCGCCGCAGCGAGCCACGGGACGGAGTCGATGAGGTCGTCGACGGTGGGCAGCGGCTCGGGCGTCGCCGCGGGTTCCGCGGCGGGCGGCTCGCCCGCGCCTCCAGTCGGTTCCGGGACCGCGTGCGCGGACGCCAAGGCGGCGACAGCGGCCGAGGGCGAGTAGATCGTGTGTTCCTCTTCGGCGTCCTCGGCCGTGATGATCGTGTCGCCGAGGGCGGCCAGGTCGTCGTCGTGGCCGGGGAACGCCGTGGTGTCCTCGGACGTCCCCGCCTCGCCGGTGCCGGTGCCGGCCGCGTCGGGCTCCGTCTCCTCGGGTTCCCCTGATTCCGCGGCCGCCGCGGCCGCCGGCTTCCCCGGCGCCAAGACCTCGGGAGCCTCCTGCTCCCGGGCGTCAGGCGCGGGTTCAGCCGGCTCCTCCGTTGCTTCCGGGTCCCGGGCGTCCGGCGCGGGTTCAGCCGGCACCTCCAGGGCCAGGGCACCCATGGCCTCCGGATCCCGGACGTCCGGGGCGGGCTCCTCCGGCTCTTCAGCCGCCGGGGCCTCCGGGTCCTGGGCATCCGCGCCCGGCCCCTCCAGTCCGGACGCCTCGTCGGCGTCGAATTTCGGCTCTCCGGCGTCGACCGGCTCGGCGACCGGCCGCGCAACCGCCGCCTCCCCGCCGTCCGCCTCGCCCTCGTCCGCGGCCCCGGCGTCGGACGCCGCGGCGACACCGGCCCCGGGCTCCCGGGCGAGGGGCTCGATCACGGCCTCCTCGCACGCCACGGGCAGCTCGGCGCTCAGGCGCCCGAACCGCACGACGCCCTCGACGAGCCGCAGGCCGGAGGCCTCGGTGGAGACGACCCGTCCGCCGTCGTCCACCGCCAGCCCGAGGCGCTCCTGGCCCTTGATCCGCCGTTCCATCCACGTCGTGACGCCGAGCCCGTTCACGTGGGTGCTCAGTTCCGGCCCCGACGCCGTCAGGGACAGCGGGCCGCGGAGGATCACGTGTACGTCCTCGCTGAAGTCCAGGAGCCCGAAGGGCGGCATCCCGGTCAGGCTCAGCCCGTTGCCCGAGAGCACGGTGGAGAGCATCGACTCCACGCTGCTCCCGCCGTCCAGGGCGGCCCAGAGCCGCTCCACCTCCTCGGCGGACGTCGCGGGCGGCAGCAGGACGGCCAGGCGGGAGCGGACGAGGGCGATCCACTCGCCCGGTTCGTAGCGGATCGACAGGCTCATGCGCCCTCGCCTTCCCTGCGCGGCTTGGTCTGGCTGTCCTCGTGCACGGGCCGCGGGGCCGTGTCGGACAGCGCGTCGTCGTCGTGCTCGTGGACCACGTCGACGACGATCACGGTGATGTTGTCCCGCCCGCCCGCACGCAAGGCCGCCTGGACGAGCTCGCCGACGGCGTCCTGCGGCGCGGCCTGGCGCCCGACGACCTCCGCGATGTCCTCGTCGCCGACCTCCCCGGTCAGCCCGTCGGAGCAGATCAGGAGCCGGTCGCCCTCGCGCACCGGCAGCATCCAGAAATCCGCCTCGCTGTCGTCGCCCGTCCCGAGGGCCCGCGTGATGACGTGGCGGCGGGGATGCACGAGCGCCTCCTCGGCACTGATGTGCCCGCCGTCCACGAGCTCCTGGACCTCGGAATGGTCGACGCTGACCTGGGCCAGCCGACCTCGGGTCATGAGATACGTCCGGGAATCCCCGACGTTGAACACGAGCCAGTAGGGGGCGCCGCCCTCGTAGACCACCGCGGCGCCGCTGAGCGTGGTCCCGGCGCGGGAGCCCGCGGCCTCGCGGATCGCGCGGTCGGCCTGCTGCATGAGGGCCTGGAGCCCCTCCGCGGTCAGCGGCCCGTCCGTCCGGTCCTGGCCCTCGGCGAGGGTCCGCACGCAGATGCTGCTCGCGACCTCCCCGGCCTCGTGCCCGCCCATGCCGTCGGCGACGGCGAAGAGGAAGCGGTCGGCGAGGAAGGCATCCTCGTTCAGTTCGCGCCGCAGGCCGCGGTCGGTGGCGTAGCCGTAGTCGAGGCGGAACGGCTCCGCACCTGGGGAGGACGTCGACGGGTTCACGCGCGCTCGACCTTGAACGAGCGGTCGCCGAAGTGCACCGTGTCGCCGAACGCGGCCCGCTGGGCCTGCCCGGCCGGAAGCTGGCGCCGCACGCCGTCGGTTCCCGTCACGGCGGATCCGTTGGTGGAGTTCCGGTCCGTGACCCAGACCCCGGAGGAATCGGCGGTGACGTGGAGGTGCGTCTTGGAGACGGAGCGGCCCATGTCGGCGAAGTTGAACAGCTCGTCCACGGACTCCCCTTCCTGCGGAGCGGGGTTGCGGCCGATGAGGGCCGCGGCCTTGACGGCGAGCACCTGACCGTCGTCGAAGACGAGCCGGGCTCCGGCGGGCGCCGGCGCGCGCAGTTGCGTGCGGGCGAACTCGTCGTCCGGGTGGGCGCTTCCCGTGGCGGTCGGGGCGGATCCCGGGGCAGCGGACGCGGGTGCCGGGGCGGCGGGGACGGTGCCGTACGACGCCGGTGCGGGCGTCTGGGCTGCCGCTGCCCCGCGGGACGGGGTGGCGTTCCCCGGAGCAGCGGTGGCGAGATGGCCGGACCCCGGCGCGGGCGCGGTGCCGGGCGTGGGGACCGCGGTGATCGGACCGGACGCCTCGACGTCCGGCGCGAGCGCAGGCCAGCGTTCCCCCGAGGGCGAGGTGAAGTCCGGGTGCCCCAGCTGCCCCGGCAGGGTGGCACCGCCGGGGGCGAAGGTCGAGGGGCCGAAGAGCCCGCCGGTGGTGATGGGGTTGCGGCCCTGGTTCACGTCCACGACGAGGGTCTTGGCCACCTTGTCGTGCCAGCCCTGGCGCTGGTGGTTGGCGTCCCAGAGGTTGGAGACCAGGACGACGACGGGGCCGGCAACGGGCACGATCGAGGACAGGCCGACGATGAGGCGGCGCAGGAAGACCTTGAGCCATCCGGGGGCGAAGCCGTCCTCGTCGGAGGTGCGGAGGCCGAGCGCCAGGTTGCCAAGGGTCTTGCCCGTCTGTGCCTCCCACCCCCACAGGGCGATCCCGTAGGCGAGGAGGAAGGCGCCCAGGACCAGGTAGGAGGCGGCCAGCTGGGAGAGGACCTCCGGCGAGACGGCCGCGTCGGCGATCCGGGAGGCGTTCACTCCGCCGAACACCATGAGCGCCACGAACGGCGGGACGGCGTCGAGCAGCCACGCGGCGAGGCGCTTGCCGGCCGATGCGTTGACCAGGTTCAATGCTGCAGCCACTGGCTACTCCTTCACGCTTGGTGCGTCTGCGGGGCCTGCGGCGTTGCCGCCGCGGGCCTTCCGACGTGCCACGATACCGGCCGCGGCGTCCTGGAAGAGCGACCGCGGCGAGAACCTGGCCCGCTGCCTCTTCCAGAAGCCTACCGATGAACGCATCCCGTCGAGTTGTTCGTCGACCAGGTTCCAGTAGTCGGCGACCTGCGCCTCGGAGGGCTCCGTGGTGCCGAAGACGGCCCCGTCGGCCCGCCCCGCCAGGAGCAGGACGGTGCCCGAGGTCTGCGGGAAGTCCGCTCCGAGCGCCCGCGCGTTCTCCCGGCGCGTGCCGCGGGCGTCGGGCCGCGCGCCGAGGTCCGTCGCGAGGCTCAGGACCTCGCTCCAGCCTCCCCCGACGCGCACGCCCGGCGCGGCCTGGGAGAAGCGGCCGCGTCGCCGGCGCAGCTTGAGCCAGGCGATGAACAGCAGCGGGATCAGCAGGGCGACCAGCGGGACGAGCGCGACGCCGATCAGGGTGATGAGCGGACCCCAGACGTCCCAGAAACCGCGCTCCTCCTCCTCGGCGTCCTGCGGATCGGGGGCGGTCTCCGGTGGCAGCCGCGCCGGATCCTGGGGCGGGGGCGGCGGCTGCAGCACTTGCGGCTGCGGGACCGACTGGGGCTCCTGCTGCGGCGGCGTGGGCTCCTTGTCCTTGTCCGGCGTCGGATCGAAGGCGACCCAGCCCGATCCCTCGAACGCGATCTCCACCCAGGCGTGGGCATCGGCCCCCGTGAGCGCCACCTCGCCGCCGGGGTTGTAGCGCTCGGGGTAGAAGCCCATGACCACGCGGGCGGGCATGCCCTGCTCGCGGGCCATGAGCGCCATGGCGACGGCGTACTGCTCGTCGTCGCCGATCATGTCCTCCGCGTCGAGGAGGGCGGCGATGCGGGCGGCGCCGTGGCCGGAGAGGCTCGGCACCTCGTTCTCCTTGCCGTTGGAGAAGTAGCCGCTGTTGGCCAGCACGGCCTCGATGGCGCGGGCCCGCTCGAGCGGATTCGTCCCGGACGCCGCGAACTCGGCGCCCTTGCCGCCCGCGGCGGGCGGCACGTTGGCCAGCCGGGGCATCCGCAACGGGGCGAAGCCCCGCTCCGCGAGCTCGTCGTCCCCCGGCCGGGCCGGGAACGCGACGTGGGCCGTGTAGCGGTCGCCGTCCTGCAGTGGAATGGTCGAGAGGGCCGTCTCCGCCTCGGCGTTGTAGTAGAGGGAACGGGCCAGCTGGTCCGTGCGTTCCCCCTCGAGCTCGAGGCCGTCGAGGCGGCCTCCTCCCGGAACCCAGACACCGGAGTAGGCGCCGATCTCGATGCCCAGCGTGCCCGTCGCCCGGCCGTCGTCGACGGCGGCCGTCGAGGCGACGCTCGTCGCGTCGCCGACGGGGCTGAAGTTGCCGCCCGAACGGGGATCGACGTTGAGCACCATGCCGTCGTAGGAGTCCAGGGCGGCGAGCCGGATCCTCTCGCCGTCGGGCAGCCCCGTCACCGTGAGCAGGGTCTGCTCCGCGTTGTCCTTGACGTAGCTGCGGAACTTCATGAGCGGGCTCGGGTAGTCGTAGAGGTCCACGGGCGGGACCACGATGTCGCGCAGCACGCGGCGGTCGTCCCGGTCGTCGAGCAGGGGCGCCGCGACCGCGGTCGTTCCGGCGGCCACGACGAGCACGACGGCGCCGAACGCGATCCGCCGCAGCATGCCGTCGCGCGCCCCGTGGACGTCCTCCTCGCCGTGGTTGAGCGAGCGCAGGGCGGGGCCCGCCGAGCGGTCCACGTGGCGGCGCCAGGCGAGCCAGCTGACCATGAGCACCGTCATGAGGATGCCGCGGACCAGCGGCAGCGGCACCGCGTGGGTGCCGAACGCGATCCCGACGACGAACGCCACGGAGACGGGGATCACGACCCAGAACGCCGAGCGCAGGCGCCAGGCCGTCAGTCCGGCCGCGAGCCCCGTCACGAGCGCGGTGAGGAAGGGGACCACGAGCATGCCGCCCTGGATGCCGACGGGCGGCGAGACGGTGAGGACGTCCTTCCACGACAGCACGATCCCGGCCAGCAGGGTGCGGAGCGCGTCGAGGGACGGCACGAAGCCGGCGATGGCCTCGCGGGGAGCGGCCAGCGGGGTGCCGAGCAGGAGGTACGCGGCGAGGGCGAGCCCCGCCGTCGTCAGGATCCCCAGCCGCAGGCGCACGTTGGCGAGCGCGATCCCGAGGCCCGCGAGGGCGCCGCCGAGGCCCGCGGCGAGGTAGTAGGGGTTGCCTCCGAAGGCCTCGTGCAGGCCGAGGATCCCGAGGGCGAGCGCGGCGAAGAGGCACGCGGCGTCGACCAGCTGGCGGCGCAGGGGCCGCGTGGGGGCGCTCACGAGGCCGCCTTGCGCAGGACGAGGCCGAGGTCGGACAGGTCGCCGATGGTCAGAACGGTGAGCTCGCCGATCGTCGCGCGTCCGGCCTCGAGCCCGTGCCCGCAGCGCAGCGCGAAGGCGCGCACGCCGACCGGGACGTGGACGCCCGCGGCCCGCAACTGGGACGGGGTCGTGAGCGAGCCCGTGACCATGAAGAACACGGAGGCGTTCGGCACGGCGTCCGCGGTGCCGCGGACCAGGTCGACGACGGTCGCCCGGCGGGGCCGGCCCTCGATCCGCGTCATGTCGTCGAGCAGGTTCCGGCCCGTTTCCGTGCGGGCCGGTCCCGCCTGCGTCATGACGCTGAGGTTGCGCTGCTCGCGCACGGCCTGGAGCCCGATCGACGCCGCGACCGAGACGGCGAGCTCGAAGTCGTTCTCCTGGGGGTACTCGTGCGTGTTCGTCGAGAGCGCGATCGCGAGGTGGGAGCGCCGGGTCTCCTCGAACTGGCGGACCATGAGCTCGCCGGTCCGGGCGGTGGACTTCCAGTGGATGTGCCGGCGGTCGTCCCCGACGACGTAGTCCCGCAAGGCGTGGAAGGAGACGTCGGAGGAGGACAGCTCGCGCGTCGGCAGGCCCTCGAGGTCGCGGATGAACCCCGAGCTCGACCCGTCCAGCGACGTGGTGCGCGGGTGGACGAACAGGTCCTGGGCGTCGGTCCACTTCACGTAGCGGCGCAGGAGGGAGAAGGGATCCTGACGCACGGAGCGGACGGGGCCGACCTGGATGACGGCCCGGCGGTGCGTGGGGATCGTGAAGAGGTCCTCGTGGACGGCGCCGGCCGCGAGCCGCGGGATGTGGAAGGACGCGGTGGAGGAGCCCACGGGCAGCTCCATCGAGGAGGGCAGGAGCGGCTTCGGGGAGGCGTTGCGGACGTCCATGGCGCCGACCGCACGGTCGCCGACGGCGACGCGCGTGCGGTTCAGGTCCAGGGTGACCTCGTAGACGGAGCGGCCCAGGATGAAGCCGATGGCGATCAGCAGGAGGAGCGCCCCCATGAGGGCCGCGATGCGGGCCTCCTGCCAGCCGAACACCGAGCCGAGCACGGAGAGCCCGGCGACGAGGCCGGCCAGGAGCCAGCCGAGCGGCGAGACGACGGAGGCGACGGGGACCACGTGGCGGTCGAGCCAGCGGCGCGCCGGCGGCAGGGCCGGACCGAGCGTGACCTGGGCGAGCCGCACGGCCTCGCGCGTCAGCGACGTCGGGTGGAGCCTGCCCCGGGGGCGGCGGGCGGGGCCGTCGGCCCGACGCGCCGGGCGGCCCCAGGGAAGGCGTCGGGCGCCGCGCCCGGAGGGGGCGCCGCGTCCCGCCCCGCGGCGGGAGCGGCCGGGCGCTGCCGCGGGGTCGGCCGCGGCCGCCGCGTCCTGCTGCCGGGCGGCGCGCCGGCCCGTGGCCTGCGTGGATGTGCTCATGCTCTGCGGTTCCTTCGGATCCGTGGGCCGCCCGGGGCGGGCGGCACGCGGGGGCTAGGCGTTGGCTTCGGCGCGCTGTTGCGGTGCGGGCGTGTCCGCCAGGACACGGGTGAGGACGCCCTCGGCCGTGGCGCCGGCGAACTCGGCCTCCGGATCCATGACGAAGCGGTGCGTCCAGACGAAGGGCGCGAGCTCCTTGACGTCGTCGGGCAGCACGTAGTTCCGTCCCGCGGACGCGGCCCAGACCTTGGCGGCGCGGACCATGGCGAGCGCCCCGCGGACCGAGACGCCGAGGCGCGTCTCAGCGGCCTCGCGCGTCGCCTCGCACAACTGCGCGACGTAGTCGAGGACGGCGTCGTCGACGTGCGTCGTGGTCGCGAGGTCCGCCATGTCGGCGACGGCCTGGGTCGTGATGATCGCCTGCAGCCCGGCGGAGCGGTCCTTGGTCGTCGCGCCGGAGAGGAGCCGCACGGTCGAGGCGCGGTCGGGATAGCCGATCGAGGTCTTGATGAGGAAGCGGTCGAGCTGCGCCTCGGGGAGGCGGTACGTGCCGGCCTGCTCGATGGGGTTCTGGGTCGCGATCACCATGAACGGACGGCCTTGCGGGTACGTGGTCCCGTCCACGGTGACCCGCCCCTCCTCCATGACCTCGAGGAGTGCCGACTGCGTCTTGGGCGAGGCCCGGTTGATCTCGTCCGCGAGGACCAGGTTGGCGAAGATCGGTCCGCGGTGGAACTCGAACTTCTGGGTCTTCTGGTCGTAGATCGTGATGCCGGTGACGTCGGAGGGCAGCAGGTCCGGCGTGAACTGGATGCGCGAGTGCGTGCCCTGGACGGTCGCAGAGAGCGAGCGGGCGAGCATCGTCTTGCCCGTGCCGGGGGCGTCCTCGAGCAGGACGTGGCCCTCGGCGAGCATCGCGGTCAGGACCAGGCGGACGACGTCCTCCTTGCCCAGCACCGCCTTGCCGACGTTGCCGACGAGCTTCTCAAAGGTCCCGGCAAACCATTCGGCCTGCTCCTGGGTCATGGTCATCGTGGGGTACTCCTCCCGGGCCGGCGTACCGGTCACCAATTGCTGACTCTGTTCGATTGAACGCCGTCCACGACGGCAAAGACGGGCAATGCGTGGCCGCGCCCGTTGACGCACTCCATGACGGCCCGGGCATCGCCCGACGATCCGACCTGGATGTAGTTGCCACCTCCGTCGAAGCGGCCATTGCTGTTATGGCACTGGACCTGATACCGGCCCGACGAGAAGTTCTTCACTTCGACATCGAACTTGTGACAGTAGCGATTGCAGCCCGCGTAGCCGTTGTACTCGGGTCCCTTGCGAAGAATGACTTCCCGCTGCGGCGGATTGGGCGGCGGCGGGGCGGCGCCCGCCCGGGCGCTCACCGTCCACGTCTGGGTCTGGCTCGCCGCGTCGCCGCTGTTGAGCCGGGTCGTGGCGCGCACGGTGAGCGTGACCTGCTGGTCATAGTCCAAGCCGGTGACCCGCCCCGTCGAGGCGTTGAGCGTGCCTCGGTTCACGGAGACCGAAAGCTCCGTGGCGCGGCCGTTGTCATAGGCACTCGCGTTCTTGTTCCAGTTGAACGTCACGGATCTTTCCCCGCGGGCGCCGTTGCTACCGCTGCGTCCGCCACCATCGCGCGGGGCGCCGTACGAGCTCGTGCTGTTCGAGCCCGGACTCGGATCGCCGCCGCCGGCGGCATTGACCGCGCGGACCCGCCAGGTGTGCGCCGCGCCGTTGGCGTTGGTCGAGACCACGGCACCGGGGCCCGAAATGGACTGCCAGGCACCGCCGTCGGTCGAGTACTGGTAGCCCGTGATGGGAGAACCGTTGGATCCCGGGGCCGTGAAGTTCAGCCGGACCTCGTTGTTCCGGCCCGTGGCCACGGCGGTCGGCCGACTCGAGGCGAGCGGGCGCCCGTACGGCGTCACAGCCGTCGAGCGCGGCCCCTCGGGCGAGGCGCCGACCTTGTTGCGGGCCGTGACGGTGAAGCTGTAGGAGCCCGTGGTCTTCAGCCCCGTCACGGTCTGGGAGCGCGTGCTAGCGCCGATGCCGTCGATGGTCCGCACGAGGCTCGAGCCCTCGTAGACCGCGAGCGTGTAGCCCTGCAACGGCGCCCCGTTGTCATCCGGCGCGCTCCAGTTCACGTTCACCACACCGCCGTCGACGGCCGACTCCTGCCGCACCGCCGTCGGCGCGGTGGGCTGGAACGGCCTGCCCGCGGGGATCACCGTGGCCGAATAGCTGCTCCACAGCGACGGCTTGTCGGCCTTGTTCACGGCCTGGACGCGGAACTGGTAGGAGACGCCGTTGGTGAGCCCCTCCCAGGTGTAGGAGGTCCCGGTGATCCCCGTGACCTGGGCGACGCCGTTGGCGGGTGACGGGGAGATCTCCAGGGTGTATCCGCTCACGGCGGAGCCGCGGCTGACCGGGGTCGTCCACTGCACGGCGACCTGCTGGTCCCCGTACGTCGTGGTCGGAGCGGCCGGCTGCTCCGGCTCGACGTCCGGCCGCGCATCGGCGGAGGCCGCCGAGGGATCGGACTCGTTGACGGCGTTGGTCGCCGTGACCGTGAAGTTGTACGTCTTGTCGTTCTCCAGGCCGGCCAGCGTGCAGCTCGTCGACTCGCAGCGCTGCTCGAATCCGGAGCCGCGCACCGTGTAGTACTCGATCGGGGACCCGTTGTTCGCCGGGGCGTCCCAGCTCAGCACGGCCTGCCGGTCTCCCGTCGATTCGACGCGCGGCAGCCCCGGCGCCTCGGGCCGCCCCTTGACGTTGAGCGTGACGTTGCCCGTGACGTAGCGGTCCGGGTCCTCGGTGATGTCGCCGATCGTGTACTGCACCGTCATGGTGCCCACGAACGCCTCTCCCGGCGTGATCGCGAGCTGCCGCCCACGGATCTCGACGCCGCCGTCGCCTCCCGTGCCACCTCCGCCATTGTAGGCGTCGACGATCGTCAGATCGCCCTCGCCGGCGTAGGGGTTGTGGTCGTTGCGCAGCACGTCCACGATCTCGGTCCGGCCCTGGTGGGCGTCGGCCACGACGTCGTCGACGGCGACCGGGAGTTCGCGGTTGGAGGCCAGGACCGTGATCGCGACCGTGGCGGTGACCGGCGGGTTGTCCTCGTCCTCGACGCTGACGGTGACGGTCCCCGTGGTTCCCTTGGGGGTCTGCGCCGGGGCCGAGGCCGTCAGGTAGCGCCCGTCGACGAGGGCGACGTCGATGCCGGGCAGCTCGGAGTCGAGGAGCTTGAAGACGAGCTTCTCGAGGTCTCCTTCGTCGGGGTCGCTGGCCGAGGCGAGGAGGTCGAGCCGCTCGGCGTCCTCGCCCTGGGCGATCTGCATCGAGTTGGACTGCAGCGTCGGCGGCCGGTTCTCCTCGGGGCGCGGAAGCACCTTGACGGGGATGGAGAGCACGGCCGTGAGCCCGTCGGAATCGTCGGGGCCCGTGCCGTCGGTGACCTCGACCGTGACGGAGGCCGGCCCGGCGTAGTCGTCGGCCGACTTGAAGGCGAGCTCCGTGGCGGAGAGGACGAGCGGTCCCTGGTTCTCGGGGACGGCACGGACCTTGTCCTCGGCGGTGACGCGCGCGCTGCGCCCGTCGCGGACCTGGACGAGCTCGGGCAGCTTCAGCGGCAGGACCTCTCCGGCCATGACCTCGAGCGGCGTGTCGCTCTTGAGCACGGGCCGGGCCTCGCCTGATCCCGGCACGTGGACGAACGCGGTAGACGAGCCGCCGTCGACGTCGGTGATGGTGTAGGCGACGACCTGGGCGTTCGCCTGGACCTGCACGGCGAGCTTGCGGTCGACGATCCGCGTCGTCGCCGGGTTGTCCGGGAGGGTGATCTCGAGGTCGGAGATCCGGCCGTCGGGGTCCTCGTCGTTCTCGAGGATCGCGAGCGTGACCTCCTCCTTGCCGACGGTCTCCTGGAGGGACGCGCGGTCGTCGCGGGCGATCGGGGCGAGCAGCTCGGCCTCGGGATCGGACTGGACCGTCAGGGTCGCCGAGGCCGTTCCCCCGCGGCCGTCGGTGATCTTGTAGCGGACGGAGAGGGAGCCCTTCTCCGGCGGTGAGGTCACGACGATGCGCCCCTCGGAGACCTCGGCGTCGACGCCGTCGGAGGTCGAGAGGTCGTCGACGAGCGTCACGCGGTCGCCGTCGGGATCGGAGTCGTTGGCCAGGACGTCGACGGCGACGGGGCGGTCCGGACGGACCGTGATCGAGTCGTTGGCGGCGACGGGCGGGTTGTTGGTCGTGGACAGCGGGGCGATGCCGACCATCGCGGTGCCGGTGGCCCGGGCGCCGTGCCGGTCCTCGACGACGTAGCTGAACGCATCTGTGCCGCTGGACTCCTGTCCGGCGGTGTACTCGATCGCACCGCCGCGGACCACGGCGTTGCCGAGCCGCGGTGCCGTGCCGAGCTGGACGAGGGAGACGGAGTCGCCGTCCGGGTCGATCCCGCCGAGCGGGACGTCAATGACGGTCGTGCCGCCGGCGAAGACCCGGCCCTCCACCTGGACGGGGTTGGGCGGGGCGTTCTTCTCCAGGTCCTGCGGCTGGACCTGGAACGTGACGCGGGCGTTGGCCTCCTGGCCGTCGGGGCCCGCGACGGTGTAGACGACCGAGACCTGGCGTGGCTTGCCGTCGAACTCCCCGGCGCGGAAGCGCACGGTCTCGTCGGCGACGGAGACGAGCGAGCCCTCGCCGATGTCGTCGGCCTCCTTCAGCTGCGGGCGCAGCGTGAGCTCCGCGCCGTTGGGGTGGATGTCGTTGTCCAGCACGTTGACGGTGGCCACGTCGCCGGCGCGGACGACGACGGTGTCCGGGTTGGGGCGCGGCGGGTCCAGCCGGGGCGGGGCCGGGACGGGGATGACCGTGATCTCGCCCGTCGAGACGCCGGTGCCATTGGAGACCGAGTAGTGGACGGTCGAGGTGTCCGTGAGGCCGCGCACGTCGCTGATCCGCACGAAGCTGTTCCGCTCCACGGAGACGCCGTACGGCGCCCCCTCGGGCACGTCCGTACCGGTCAGGACCAGGACGCCGCCCGCCGGATCGGTGTCGTTGCCGAGGACGTTGACGAGGACGTCGCCGCCAGCCGGCAGCAGCGCGACGTCGCGCACGGCCACGGGGTTGCCGGTGTTGCTCTCGGGGTCGCGGATGTCGATCCGCACGAGCCCGGGGGCGCTGGAGGGGCCGTTGGTGGCCACGTACTTGGCGTAGAACGTCCCGGTCCGCGTCCCGCGCAGGGTGACCGTCCCGGTCTCCGTGTTGGCGGCCAGGTCGACGCCGTCGACGGAGTCGATGCTGGCCAGGCGCAGTCCGGAACCGGAGGGGTCGGAGTCGTTGTCGAGCGGCGAGAAGGTGATCTCCTCGCCGACGTTGGCGACGACGTGGTCCGTCGACGGCACGGGCGGGATGGAGGACTTGGCGAGGACCTCGACGACGATGCGCCCCTGGGTGCCCTCGCGCCCGTCGGAGACCTGGATCGTGACGTCCTTCTGGCCGACCGTCTTGCCGCTGTCCTGATAGGTCAGCGAGCCGTCGGGGCGGACCCGGATCGTGTCGTTGTCGGGGCTCGCCCCGCCGAGGAGCTGGAGGTCGTCGCCGTCGGGGTCAGACCAGTCGGTGAGCACGTTCTGCGTCACGGACCCGCCCTGCTGCACGCGCAGGGTCGTCACGCGCTCCTGGACGGGAGCGCTGTTCTGGTCCTCGGGGACGACGCGCACCGTCACCTGCCCGGGCGTGTCCCCGCCGCGGCCGTCGGAGGCCATGTAGGTGAACGACGTCGAACCGCTCGCGTCCTCGGGGACGACGAGCTGGAAGCCCGTGCCGTTGTAGATGCCCTGGAGGGTGCCGATGGACGGCTGCTTCCCCTCGAGCTTGGCCACGAGCAGGTCGCCGTCGGGGTCGACGTCGTTGAAGAGGACCGGGAGCGCCGTCGTGCGGCCGGCCCGGACGCCGAAGTTGTCCGGCTTGGTGATGGGCTTCTTGTTCTCCTCGGTCCGATTGGGCAGCTCGATCGCGTCGGTGATCTCCTTCGAGTCCTCCTTCGTCGACTCGCCCTTGCCCTTGGGCGGCTCGAGGTCGGACCAGTTGTTCACGACCTGCATGCCCTCGTTGACGAGCCAGACCTGCCCGCTCGAGACGTCGTTGAGCACCACGACGTCGCGGTTGACGCGGAACTGGAGCTCCGCCGAGCCGTCGAGGCCCGGGATCTGCGCGGCGTCGTCGTGCGCGTCGTCGTCGCAGTCCCGCACGTACTGGGCGCTGCCCTGCCACGCGGCATACGTGCAGCCGGCGACCCGCACCGGCTGGATCGGCGTGCCGTTGGATTCAAGCGGCAGATAGGCTGCCTCTCCCCCGCCGAGCGGTGCGACGGCGAGCTTGTTGCCGAGGGCGACGGCCACGCCGTCGGACTCCGGCCCGGGGGCCTGGAGACGGCCGCCCGCGGGGTCCACGACGCTGCCGCGGCGGCCCTCGGACGTCAGCAGGTCGCCCGAGGCGGCGTCGAAGACGACGGCGGTGTCCCCGACGACGGTCAGCTGCGGCTCGGCGAGCGTGGACAGGCCCTCGACCTCCTTCTCGCCCGCGGGGCTCGCGGTGCCGTCCTCGGCCACGGTGTAGCCGCGGAACATGTCGGCCCCGAGGTCGGCGACCCAGACGGTGCCGTCCGTTCCGACCTCGGCGAGCACGCGGCCTTCGGCGTCGAGGAGCGGTTCCCCGTCCTCCGCCGCGAAGCCGCTGAGCCCCTCGGTGCGGCTCGCGTAGACGATGCCGCGCTCTGAGTCGGTGACGGCGACGACGTCCCGGCCGAAGGAGAAGGTGGAGTTGGCGGGCATGGCGTTGTCGTCGGTGAACTGCACCATGGCCGGGTCGATCGTCGTGAGGGAGGCCTGCTCGAGGTTGCGGACGAAGACGCGGTCCGCCTCTTGCGCCAGATCGTAGTTCGGCAGCGGGGTCAGCACGCCGCCGTCCAGCACCTGGGACTGGTAGTTGAGGTGGCCGACCTTGTTCAGGGTCTTGTTCACGACCCACACGCCGCCGTCGTTCAGGTCGACGTCCGCCGTCTCGAAGCCGGGATAGATGATCGCCCCGGTCACCGCCAAGGCCGTGGCCGCGGTGACCGCGGCGGCCTTGAAACCGGTGGACTTGCCCGGTGCCGCTCCCCATCGGGACATGCTCATTACCCCCACGTCGTCTTCGTCGACCGCGGTGCGGAACCCGCTGCGGCGTCAAACGCGTTCGATTCTAACCGATGGAGGAACCGGCCACGATGGGGAGGACTCCCCATGCGCTCCGGGGCGCCGGCCGGGAGCCGGCCCGGCTCAGTCGAGATCGAGGGCGGATCCCCGGCCCGGGGCGAGCACGACGGGGTTGATGTCGCCGAAGCCGCGCACCTGGGTGGTCTCCTGCGGCTGCAGGACGAACCGCTCGTCGTCGGCGAGCGTCGCGGCCGTCAGCGAGTCCGTCAGGACGGTCCCCGGCTCGGCCAGGGCCGTGAGGCGCGCCGCCAGGTTGACGGTGGGGCCGTAGACGTCACCGAGCCGGGACAGAATGCGGCCCCAGACCATCGACACGCGCGTGTTGGGCAGCACCTCGTCGCGGGCGAACTCCTGCGAGAGGGTCAGCGAGATCCGGGCCCCGGCCTGCGGGGTCTCGGCGACGAAGAGGACCTCGTCGCCGATGGTCTTCACGAGCCGGCCGCCGCCGACGGAGATGATCTCCGCGCACTTGTTCTCGAAGCGCTGCACGAGCTGCGCGAGGGTGCGCTCGTTCATCCGGCGCGAGAGGCTCGTATAGGAGACGAGGTCGGCGAAGCCCACGGCGCGGGCGAGGGGCAGGGGGGCGTCGTCCTCCGAGCCGTCCCGTCCGGCGCTCGAGGACGCGAGCCCGGACTCGGCCCGGACGCCGAGCCGGTGGACGGCGGCGTTGAGCTGGCGCCGCCAGGAGTAGACGAGGATCTCCTCCATGGGCCCGATGAGGTCCGGCAACAGGCTCACGAGCCGGCGGCGGGCCTCCGGGTCGCTCAGCCCCTCGTTCTGCACCATGTCCTCGACGAGGGCCTCGATCTGCCACACGACCATGCGGTCGGTCATCTGGCCGATCGCACGCGTGATCGAGATCGCGGCCTCCTCCGTGAGCAGCCCGCTGCGGACGTTGCCGACGATCGTCAGGAGCGCCTCGCGGTCGCCCTCGGTGAACGCGACGTCGTCGTCCCCCAGGTTGGGGAAGCCCAGCGCCCTCCACAGCTTGCGCGCGCTGAGCAGCGACACGCCGGCCCCGGCGGCGACGTCACGCCGCCTCAGGGTGCGTTCGGCGCCGAGCAGGCGGCGTTCGAGGTCCTTCGCGGACTCCTTGACGGCCTCGCGGGCCAGACCCTGGGCGAGCGGCAGCGCCCGGGTGAACGGCCCCGCCTCCTCGCTGAGCCGTCCGGGCGTCTCCGCGACGTGGTCTCCGGTTCGTCCGCCCGCGGCGTCGGCGGCTTGCGCCGGGGCGTCGGGTGCGGCCCAGGACCCGTCGGCCGCTTGCTGCCCGGCGGCCGGATCGTCGGCCTGCCCTGCGGCGTGGCGGCCCCTGCCCGGAGCGGGCTCGGGGATGATCGGGAGCGCGGAGGCCTCGGTTCCCACCACGGGAAGAGGAGCGGTCGCGGGAAACGGCTCGTGCCCGTCCCCGTGCCGTGAGTCAGCCATTCCCCGTCCAATCCATGTGTTGTTCAGTCTCCAGTTCTACACCATCGAACATGACGGTCCGGGGCAGGGCCTCGATGGCGTCGTAGACGAGATCGCGCAGCCGGTGCACGTCCGGCATGTCGCGCAGCACGGCGCTGCCCTGGGCCGTCGCGAGCGAGAGGTTTCCCGCGCCGCTGCCGCGCCTCATCAGGGACTGGCGGACGTAGACGGCCTGGACGAGCACGAGCGGGACCTCCCACTGCCGCCGCGACGAGAGGCCGCGCCGGAGCACGACGCGCCGGTTCGTCAGGTACGTCCACGTGCGGATCCAACGCCAGGCCGGCCACGCACACCACCACAGCACCAGCAGGGCACCGAGGACCGCGGTCGCGGCGGGCAGCACCTCGCGCAGCTGCGAGACCGGTTCGGGAAGCCCGTCGCGGCTCAGCCATCCGAGGGCCGCCGTGGTCGCCGGGACCAGCAGGAGCAGGACGACGACGGGGCGCGCCAGGACCGCGGGATGCGCCCGCGTCTTGGCGATCACCCGCTCGCCCTCGGCCAACCTGATCCGCACGTCCCGGCTCCTCCCGCTCTCGCTCCAAGTCTAGGCGGGCCCGGCGGCCCCGGGCTCAGGCATAGCGTCCGTCGGCACGGCGCAAGTGGACGACGTCCCCGGCCCGGACCACCTCGCGGCCGCCGCCCGCGAGCGCCAGTCCGAGTCCGCCGTCGTCCTCGAGGGAATCCGCCGTGCCCTCGAGGACGACGCCGCCCGGCAGCTCGGCGCGCACGGCCGCCCCGAGGGTCGCCATCCGCGCTGCCACGGCGTCGCGTAGACCGGCCGCCGGGTCCGCGCCGTCGGAGAGGAATCCCCGGTAGAGCCGGGCGGTGGTGCGCAGGTACGCGGTGAGCACCGCGGTGGTGCCGGCCGTGGCGCCCTCGAGCGCCAGGCTCGTGGCGGTGGGCACGGGCAGCTCGTCGGCGGTGAGCAGGACGTTGACCCCGGCGCCGACGACGACGGCCGGGAGCGGTCCGGCGGGGACGAGCTGCGCGAGGATGCCGGCGACCTTCCGCCCGCCGACGAGGACGTCGTTGGGCCACTTGACGCGGGCGTCGAGGCCCGTGCAGTCGCCGATCGCCTCGGCGAGCCCGAGCGCGCAGAGCATGGAGAGCCAGCCGTAGGACTCCGCGGGCAGCGGGGCCCCGCCGAGGGAAGGCCGGAAGAGGACCGAGACCGCGAGCGAGCTGCGCGGCGGCGCGGACCACCCGCGCTCGAGCCGGCCGCGCCCCGTGGACTGGAAGTCGCTCGCGAGCACCGACAGGTCCGGCCACGCACCCGGCTCCGAGCCGGCAGCGGCGGCGAGGTCGGCATTGGTCGATCCGGTCTCGGCCACGGTCTCGATGCGGGCGTACGGTCCGTCGGGCGCCAGCAGGGCACCGCGGAGGGCGTCGGCGTCGAGGGGCGGGCGCTGGGGGGTCGCGTTCATGGACTCCAGACTAGGCGCTCGGGGCGCGGGCCTCAGAGGAAGATGTCGGGAACGAGCGGCGCCCCGGCCGGTCCGGAGCGGTAGGCCTCGAGGTCGGTGATCCCCTCTTCCGCGAGCACCTGCTCGTCGGTGAAGAAGTTCCCGGTGCAGCCGGAGGCGGGACGGGCCAGGACGGCCACGGCGGCGTCGGCGACGATCTGAGGCGTGCGGGCGGCCTGGATGAGCCGCTCGCCGCCCGGCATCGCCCGGATGGCTGCCGTGTCCACGAGCGTCGCGGGCCACAGGGAGTTCACGGCGATCCCGTCGGCGCGCAGCTCCTCCGCGAGGCCCAGGGTGGTCAGGCTCATCCCGTACTTGGCCATCGTGTACGCGAGGTGGGCCCCGGCCCACTTCGGGTCCAGGTTCAGCGGCGGGGAGAGGGTGAGGATGTGGGCGTTGTCCGAGGCCCGCAGGGCGGGGATCGCGAGCTTGGACAACAGGAACGTGCCGCGGACGTTGATGTCCTGCATCAGGTCGTAGCGCTTCATCGACACGTCCGGCGTCGAGGAGAGGTCGATCGCGGACGCGTTGTTCACGACGACGTCGATCCGGCCGAAGCGCTCGAGCGTGGCGTCGACGGCACGCTGGACGTCGTCGTCGCTGCGGACGTCGCCGACGAGGGCGAGCGCGCCTCCGCCGGCCGCCTCGATCGCGGCCGCCGCGGTGTGGACCGTTCCCTCGAGGGTGGGATGCGGCGCGTCGGTCTTGGCCATGAGGGCGACGTCGGCCCCCTGGCGCGCGGCGGCCACGGCGATGGCCAGGCCGATGCCGCGGCTGCCGCCGCTCATCAGCACGGTGCGGCCCGAGAGCGGGCCGGAGGGGGCGTCGGATGCGTGGGGGTGTTCGCTCATGCGGACTAGGCTACGCGAGAACCGCAGCAAATGTTACCCGTGGGTAATAACGGTTTCCGCGCGGCAGCGGGCCCACGGGGCGGGGGCTATTTTGTAGGGTTCCTACAGCGGGCGCCTCAAAACGGCTCACTAGACTGGCGAGGACGGCATGCGCGTTGTGCCATTCCTACGACATCCACCAGACGGGAGCCACCGGCATGAGCGAAACCGGCACCGAGGTCAAGGCCGCGGCGATCGACCTGAGCACCACGGCGGGAAAGATCGCCGAGTTCCGCCGGCGCGAGGCACTGTCCCTGCTGCCGTCGGGCCAGGAGGCCGTCGACAAGCACCACGCCCGCGGCAAGAACACGGCCCGGGAGCGGATCGCCATGCTGCTCGACGAGGGCTCGTTCGTGGAGTTCGACGCCCTCGCCGTGCACCGCACCTCGGCCTTCGGCATGGAAAAGAAGAAGCCGCTCGGCGACGGCGTCGTCTCCGGCTACGGAACGGTCGACGGGCGCCAGGTCGCCGTCTACTCCCAGGACTTCTCCGTCTACGGCGGATCGCTGAGCCAGGTCAACGGCGAGAAGATCGTCAAGGTCCAGGAGTTCGCGCTGCGCAACGGCTGCCCCGTGGTCGGCATCAACGACGGCGGCGGCGCGCGCATCCAGGAAGGCGTCGCCTCGCTGGCCATGTTCGCGGACATCTTCCGCAACAACGTCCACGCCTCCGGCGTCGTCCCCCAGATCTCCCTCATCATGGGCCCGTGCGCCGGCGGCGCCGCCTACTCCCCCGCCCTGACCGACTACGTCGTCATGGTGGACAAGACGAGCCACATGTTCATCACCGGCCCGGACGTCATCAAGACCGTCACGGGCGAGGAAGTGGACATGGAGACGCTCGGCGGGGCGCGCCAGCACAACTCGACGACGGGCACGGCGAGCTACCTCGCCTCCGACGAGGCCGACGCAATCGAGTTCGTCAAGGAGCTCCTGGACCACCTCCCCTCCAACAACCTCACCGAGCCGCCGGTCGAGGACTTCGAGGAGGAGCCCGAGCTCACGGCGGCCGACCTCGAGCTCGACGCGCTGATCCCCGACTCCGCGAACCAGCCCTACGACATGCGCACCGTGATCGGGCACATCGTCGACGACGGCGCCTTCCTCGAGATGCAGTCCCTCTACGCGCCCAACGTGATCATCGGCTACGCCCGCGTCGAGGGCCGCAGCATCGGGATCGTCGCCAACCAGCCCATGCAGTTCGCCGGCACCCTCGACATCGCCGCCTCGGAAAAGGCCGCCCGCTTCGTGCGCAATTGCGACGCGTTCGGCCTGCCGATCCTGACGCTGGTCGACGTCCCCGGCTTCCTGCCCGGCAAGGACCAGGAGTTCCAGGGCATCATCCGCCGCGGCGCCAAGCTGCTCTTCGCCTACGCCGAGGCCACGGTCCCGAAGCTGACCGTCATCACGCGCAAGGCCTACGGCGGCGCCTACATCGTCATGGGCTCCAAGAAGCTCGGCGCCGACATCAACCTCGCCTGGCCGACGGCGCAGATCGGCGTCATGGGGGCCCAGGGCGCCGTCAACATCCTCTACCGCCGCGACCTCGCGGCCGTCGAGGCCGCCGGCGGCGACGTCGAGGCGCGGCGCACGGAGATCATCGAGGGCTACGAGGCCGAGCTGCTCAACCCCTACCAGGCCGCCGAGCTAGGCTACGTCGACGCCGTCATCGCCCCGTCGGACACGCGCCTGCACGTCGTCCGCGGGCTGCGGGCCCTGCGCGACAAGCACGCCTCGCTTCCGGCCAAGAAGCACGGCAACATGCCGCTCTGACCATCCCCACCCCGAAAGGAGAGACCGTGCAGCACGGAAACGGCACCACCGACGCGCCGGAGCAACCGCTCCTGCGCGTCGTCAAGGGCGAGCCCACGCCCGAGGAACTCGCGGCGCTCACCGCCGTCGTCCTGGGGCTCGGGGCCGACGACGCCCCCGGGGACGCCCCGGCGCCGGGACGCCGCGAGCGGCTCCGCGGCCAGGTCCGGCGCGGCCGCCAGCTCCCGGCGATGCCGGGCGCGTGGCGCAGCGGCCGCTTCTAGCGCCGCGGGTCGGACCCGGAGGATCCCGCCGGCACAAGCCTTCAACACAGGCTTCACATCGCGGTAGGGTTCTCCCATGACCCACATCACAGCCGAGGGCGGCCGCACGCCCACCGCCATCGACGCCGTCGCCGACGCCTACTTCGCCCGCCTCCTGGAGCTCGCCCCCGACTTCGCCACGACGCTCGGAGTGCCGGGGCGGGAGACGGAGTACTCGGACCTCTCCCCCGAGGGCGTCGCGGCCTTCGACGCCGCCGCGCGCGAGGCGCTGGCCGCCCTCGAGGGGCTCGAGCCCGTCGACGCGATCGACCGCACCACCCTGGACGCGATGCGCGAGCGGCTCGGCCTCGAGGTGGAGATCCACGCCACGGGCATCACCGAGCTGAACAACATCGCCTCGGGCTCGCAGGAGATCCGCGCCGTCTTCGACCTCATGCCCACCGACACCGAGGAGCAGTGGGGACACATCGCGGGCCGCCTCGCCAACGTCCCGGCCGCCCTCGAGGGCCTGACGGAGTCCTACCGCAAGAGCCTCGCCGAGGGCCACGCCCCGGCCAGGCGCCAGGTCGAGATCGTCATGGGCCAGGCCCGCGACTACGCCAAGGACGGCGGCTTCTTCAGCGCCCTCGCCGCCGACGCCGACATCGACGGCGAAGCCGTCGCGCCGGAGACGGCAGCGCGCCTCGCCGACGGTGCCGCCGCCGCGTCCGCAGCCTATTCCGCGTTCGCCGGATTCCTCGAGCGGGAGCTCCTGCCCTCGGCCCGGGAGAAGGACGCCGTGGGGCGCGACTACTACGCGCTCATGTCCCGCCGCTTCCTCGGGGCGGCCGTGGACCTGGAGGAGACCTACCACTGGGGCGTCGAGGAGCTGGACCGGATCATCGCCGAGCAGGAGCGGGTCGCGGAACAGATCAGGCCCGGCGCCTCGATCGAGGAGGCCAAGGCCGTCCTCAACGCCGATCCGGCCCGCCAGCTCAAGGGCACCGATGCGCTCAAGGCCTGGATGCAGTCCAAGAGCGACACCGCGGTGCGCGAGCTCAAGGGCGTCCACTTCGACATCCCCGAGGCCATGGAGCGCCTCGAGTGCCTCATCGCCCCGACCCAGGAGGGCGGCATCTACTACACGGGCCCCTCCGACGACTTCTCGCGGCCGGGCCGCATGTGGTGGTCCGTCCCGGCCGGCGAGGACGAGTTCACGACGTGGGCCGAGACGACGACCGTGTACCACGAGGGCGTCCCGGGCCACCACCTGCAGGTCGCCACGGCCACGTACCGCAAGGACACCCTGAACAACTGGCGGCGCAACGCCTGCTGGGTCTCCGGCCACGGGGAGGGCTGGGCCCTCTACGCCGAGCGGCTCATGCTCGAGCTCGGCTACCTCTCCGACCCGGGAGAGCACCTGGGCATGCTCGACATGCAGCGGATGCGCGCGGCCCGCGTCGTGTTCGACATCGGCGTGCACCTCGAGCTCGAGATCCCGCCGCGCTGGGGCGAAGGGACCTGGACCGCCGAGAAGGGCTACGACTTCCTTGCCCGCCACCTCGACATCTCCGAGGGCCAGTTGAAGTTCGAGTTCACCCGGTACCTCGGCTGGCCCGGCCAGGCGCCGTCCTACAAGGTCGGCCAGCGGCTCTGGGAGCAGATCCGCGACGCCCGGCGCGAGGCCGAGGGCGAGGCGTTCGAGCTGCGCGCGTTCCACACCGAGGCGCTCAACCTCGGATCGGTCGGCCTGGACACCCTGCGCCGGGCCCTGCTTCCGGCCGGCTGATACCGGCGCGGCCCCGCCGTCGTTCCCCCGGAGGACGACGGCGGGGCGCCGCGAGAGCTTGCCCACACCCTCTGGGCACGCGGAGGGCCGCGAACCGCGCGGAGCCGCGGATCCGGGCAGTCCGGCCCGGCGCGCCGGACCCGGCCCGGCGTCACACTTCTCAATCTCGGATCGCCGGGGCGTAGGGTGCGCGCCTACCGTCCCCGGGTGACTACTCAATCCACCGCACCCCGGCGCCTGCCCCGCTGGATGACCTCCTTCGGCCCGCAGATCATCGCCGCCCTCGTCCTCGGCGTCGCCCTCGGACTCCTGGCCCGTCAGGGCGGGCACACCGCCGACGCCCCGACCGCGCTCGGCGAGACGCTGTCCGTGATCGGCTCGAGCTACGTCAGCCTCCTGCGCTCGGCCGTGATCCCGCTCGTCTTCTTCGCCGTCGTCGCCTCGATCGCCAACCTCTCGCAGCTCGCCAACGCGGCCCGGCTGGCGTGGAAGACGCTGCTCTGGTTCGCCATCACGGCCTTCGTCACGGTCGTGATCGGCATCGCCCTCGGGATCGTGCTCCGCCCGGGCGCCAACACGGGCCAGGAGGCGCCGGCCGAGTACACGGGCCGGACCGGCGACTGGTGGGCCTTCCTGACGGGCCTCGTGCCGGGCAACTTCCTGGGCCTCGGCGCGAGCTCCAGCGTCGCCGACTCGGGCGCCGTCACGACCTCGGTGAGCTTCAACGTCCTGCAGGTCCTCGTCATCGCCGTCGCCGTCGGCATCGCGGCCCTCAAGGTCGGGCGCGCCGCCGAGCCGTTCCTCGCGTTCAGCGCCTCGATCCTCGCCGTGATCCAGAAGGTGCTGTGGTGGATCATCCGGATCGCGCCGATCGGCACGGTCGGGCTCATCGGCAACGCCACCGCCACCTACGGCTGGGACACGATCGGCGCCCTCGGCCGCTTCACCGCAGCCGTCTACGCGGGACTGGCCCTGGTCCTGTTGGTCGTCTACCCCGTCCTCGTCCGCGCCCACGGGCTCGGCGTGCGCCAGTACTTCACGGGCGTCTGGCCCGCCGTCCAGCTCGCCTTCGTCTCCCGCTCCTCGATCGGCACGCTGCCGCTCACGCAGCGCGTGACCGAGCGGAACCTCGGCGTGCCGTCCGGCTACGCGGCCTTCGCCGTCCCGCTCGGCGCGACGACCAAGATGGACGGCTGCGCCTCGATCTACCCCGCCATCTCGGCCATCTTCGTGGCCCAGTTCTTCGGGATCGAGCTGGACCTCGGCCAATATCTGCTCATCGCCCTCGTCTCGGTCCTGGGATCCGCGGCGACCGCCGGGACGACGGGCGCCGTCGTCATGCTGACGCTGACCCTGTCCACGCTCGGCCTGCCGCTGGCCGGCGTCGGCCTCCTGCTCGCCGTGGACCCGATCCTGGACATGGGTCGCACCGCCGTCAACGTCGCGGGCCAGGCCCTCGTCCCGGCGATCGTCGCGAAGCGCGAGGGCATCCTCGACATGGAGCTCTACAACGCGCCCCGCGGCGGCGACCCGTTCTCCGACGACTCCGCCCCGGCGCGGGAAGCGGGAGCCGAGGCCAACGCGGAAGCCGAAGCCGCCTCCACCCGCTGACCCGGGACGCCGTCCCACGTCGTCCCATCCCGGCACCGCGGCGCCGCGCCTTCCCCCGAAGGCGCGGCGCCATCGTCGTACCCGGTCCCCGGCGGCCCGGCGCGAGCGCCTGCCCGCGCCGGGGTTGACGCACGCCACGCTCCCGGGAATTGCACGGCGTGCAAACTTGCACGTAGTGTAACTTCGTGACCTCCTCCCCCTCCGCGGCACGCGTCGATGCGACCTCGCGCCGCGAACAGAACAAGATCGCCACGCGCGACGCCATCGCCTCGGCCGCCCTCGAGCTCCTGCGCTCCGAGGGATTCGAGGGCCTGACCGCCGACCGCGTCGCCGAGGCGGCCGGCGTCTCCCGCCGCACCTTCTTCAACTACTTCCACTCCGTCGAGTCCGCCTTGAACGTGCCGACAGAGCTCTTCCTCCAGCAGGCGCTGCAGCGGATCGACGACCAGGGCGAGGGACTCTCCATCATCTCCGCGGGCGTCGAGGCCATGCGCGGGCTCGCGGACCTCGAACACCTCGCCCCCGTCGCGGAGCTCTTCGCGCTCGCCGCCGAGGGTACGCAGCTGAACCGGCTCCAGCTCGAGGCCTGGCAGGACTGCGCCGACCAGCTCCTCGCCGCGATCGGCGAGCGCTTCCCGAGCGCGGACCCCCTGGGCTCCACGGTCTTCGCCCACACCATCATGGCGGCGGGCAAGGCGGCCTTCACCCATTGGCAGCGCACGCACGGCCGGGACCTGTCCGAGGCCTCGCTCCGCTCGCTCCAGGGCTACCTCGCCGAGGCCCTCGCACTCGTCGGCGACGGCTTCACGCAATTGACGGGGCAGCGCCCCTCCGCCCCCGCACACGGACAGGAGTCCTAGGACATGGCCACCTTCCTCTACCGCATCGGCCGCCTCGCCTACCGGCGCCGCTGGTGGTTCGTCGCCGTCTGGGCGACCCTCCTGCTCGGCGTCGGCGCGGCCGCCGGCGCCTTCATGGGCACGCTCTCGAACACGTTCACGATCCCGGGCACGGAGACCCAGCGCACCCTGGACCGGCTCAAGGACGAGCTCCCCGAGGCCGCGGGCGGCACGGGCTCGATCGTCTACCGCACCCTGGACGGCACCGCGTTCACGGCCGAGCAGGAGCGGGCCGTGAGCGATGCCCTCGCCGAGCTCGAGCGCCTCGAGGACGTCTCCCAGGTCAACGACCCCTTCGAGGCCCAGCGCCAGCTCGACGAGGCGGCACCCGCCGTCGAGGAGGCGCGACAGCAGCTGGCCGACGGCCAGGCGGAACTCGAGGACGGGCGCGCGCAGCTCGAGGACGGGAGGATCCAGCTCGCCGAGGGCCGCACGGAGATCGAAGACGGTCGCACCCGGCTCGCCGAGGGCCGGGCGGAGCTCGAGGACGGGCGGGCGCAGCTCGAAGCGGGCCGGGCCGAGCTCGCCCAGGGCCGGGCGGAGCTCGGTTCCGCCCGTGCCGAGTTGAATGACGGCCAGGCCAGGCTCGACGCCGGCAAGGCCGAGATCGCGCAGGGTCAGAGGCAGTACGACGCCGGAGCACGGCAGATCGCGGACGGCCGGTCCCAGCTCGCTGCCGGTGAGCGCCAGCTCGCCTCGAGCGAGTCCCGGCTGAAGCAGGGGCGCGCCGGGTTCGAGGCCGGAGTCGCGGAGCTCACCGGGGGCCTCGGCGTCGATACCCTGACCGAGGTTCCGGGGGCCATCCAGGAGCAGCGCCAGTTCCTCGACGACTCGGAGGCCGCGCTCGACGCGGAGCAGGCGGCGCTCGAGGAGCAGAAGGCCGCGCTCGAGGACGCCGGCCTGCCCGTTCCCCCGGCCCTCGAGGCCGGGCTCGAGCAGATCGCCGCCGCCCGCGCCGAGCTCGCCTCCGGACGCGCCGCGCTCGACCAGGCCCACGCGGGCCAGCAAGAGCTCACCGCCGCGGGGCGCCAGCTCGACGCCGGGGAGAAGGAGCTGGCCGCCGGGCGCGCCACGCTCGCCGAGAAGAAGAAGGAGCTCGACGCCGGGGCGGCCGAGCTGGCCGCCGCGAAGCGCAAGCTCGACGCCGGGCGGGCCGAGATCGCGGCCAACGAGCGGCGCCTCGCCGCGGGCTGGTCCGAGCTGGCCCAAGGCCAAGCCAAGCTTGACGCCGGCGCCGCCGAGATCGCCGCGAACGAGGAGACGCTCGCGGCCGGCGAGCGCGAGATCGAGGAGAACGCGGCCAAGCTCGCGGCGGGCGAGGCCCGCCTCGACGCGGAGGAGGCCAAGCTGCCCGACGCCGAGCGGCAGCTCGGCGAGGGCGAGGCGGAACTCGCGGACGGTCGGGCGCAGCTGGCGCTCGGCGAACGCCAGGCGGCCTCGACCCAGGGCATGCGCTTCGTCTCCGAGGACGGCTCCACGGCCGCGGTCCACGTGACGTTCACGGGCCAGGCCGACGCCCTCACCGCCGACGTCCGGGAGGAGATCCAGCGCGTCGCCGGGGCGCCGTCCGCCGTCGGCGTGGAGGCCCTGTACTCGAAGGAGATCGTCCAGGACATCTCCGAGGTCTTCGGCGTGGCGGAGATCATCGGCATCGCGATCGCCGCCGTCGTGCTGCTCGTCATGCTGGGGACGCTCATCGCCGCCGGCCTGCCGCTCGTGATGGCCGTGCTCGGCGTCGCGATCGGCGCGGGCGGCACGCTGGCCCTGTCCTCCGTCGTCGACATGGCCTCCATCACCCCCGCGCTGGCCCTCATGCTGGGCCTCGCCGTGGGGATCGACTACTCCCTGTTCATCGTGCACCGCCACCGCCGCCAGCTCCTCGACGGCATGGAGATGCAGGAATCCATCGGCCGGGCCAACGGCACGAGCGGCAACGCGGTGGTCTTCGCCGGCCTGACCGTGATCATCGCCCTCGCGGCGCTGGCCGTGCCGGGCCTGCCGTTCCTGACGGTCCTGGGCCTCTCGGCCGCCTTCACCGTGGCCGTCGCGGTCGCGATCGCGACGACGTTGACGCCGGCCCTGCTCGCCATCATCGGCACGCGCCTGATCAGCAAGCGCGCCTGGGCGAAGGCCGCCGCGCCGGGCGCTGCCGCCTCGCGCCACCAGAACGACGACGGGGCCCGCGGCTGGGGCGCCCTGGTGACGCGCCGCCCGGTGGTCTCCGCCGTCGCCGGCACGCTGCTCCTGCTGCTCGTCGCCCTCCCGGCGCTCGGCCTGCGGACCGCCCTGCCGGACGGCAGCGCGGAGGCCGAGGGCTCGAGCGCGCTCGCGGCGTACGAGACCATCAGCGAGACCTTCGGCGGCGGCTACAACGGCCCCATGCTGGTCCTGGCCGACCTCCCGGCCGGCCTCGACGAGGACGGCGCGACGCACGCGGCGCTCGACGTGGCCGACGAGCTGCGGGAGATCGACGGGATCGTCGCCGCCGTCCCCGGCCTGTTCAACGAGGACCACACGCTCGCGGTCCTGCAGCTGATCCCCGAGGAGGGGCCCGCGAGCGAGGCCACCGAGCAGCTCGTGCACACGATCCGCGACGCCGCCGGTGCCATCGAGGAGTCCACGGGCGCGCAGATCGCCCTGACCGGACAGGTCGCGGCGCAGATCGATGTCTCGGAGAAACTGGCCTCCGTGCTCCCGGCCTACCTCGGGATCGTGATCGGGCTCTCGCTCGTGCTGCTCCTGCTGGTCTTCCGCTCCGTCGTCGTGCCGCTCCTGGCCACCGCCGGGTTCCTGCTCTCGCTCGCCGCGGCCTTCGGCGCCACGGTGGCGGTGTACCAGTGGGGCTGGCTCGGCGGGGTGTTCAACGTCCACACGCCGGGACCGATCATGAGCTTCCTGCCGATCCTGCTCACGGGCATCCTGTTCGGTCTGGCGATGGACTACCAGGTGTTCCTCGTCTCCGGGATGCGCGAGTCGTTCGCCCACGGCGAGGATCCGCGGGCCGCCGTGCGCTCGGGCTTCTCCCACGCGGCGCCGGTCGTCACGGCCGCGGCGCTCATCATGACGAGCGTCTTCGCGGGATTCGTCTTCTCCCACCTGACGATGATCCGCCCGATCGGCTTCGCCCTCGCCGTGGGCGTGCTCGTGGATGCGTTCGTGGTGCGGATGACGATCACCCCGGCCGTGATGCACCTCCTCGGCGCCAAGGCCTGGTACATCCCGCGGTGGCTCGACCGGATCCTGCCGGACGTCGACGTCGAGGGCGCCAAGCTCTCCGCGGTGGGGCCGGCCGCGTCCGGGCCGCGCGGCGACGGCGGACCCGGCGGGGACGGGGGACCGGACGGGGACTCCGACGGCGGCAACGACTGGTTCCCCTTCGACGAGGAGTCCGCGACGCCGGCCCACGGGACGGCTAGGGTTCAGGCATGAGCCATGACAGCGACACCGCCGGCGAGGCGCTCCTCGTCCTCGCCTCCGCCTCGCCCGGACGGGCCCGCATCCTGCGCGACGCGGGAATCGGCTTCGACGTCGTCGTCTCCGACGTCGACGAGGACGCCGCGCTCGCCGCGGCCGTCCAGCTGCACGGGCCCCTGGATCCGCACGACACGGCACTGACGCTGGCCCGGGCCAAGGCGGAGGCCGTCGCGACGCTCGACGCGGCCGACGGCGCCGTCGTGCTGGGCTGCGACTCCGTGTTCGAGTTCGACGGCGAGGCGTTCGGCAAGCCGTACACGGCCGAGGTCGCGACGCGGCGCTGGGAGGCCATGCGCGGCCGCTCCGGCGTCCTGCACACGGGCCACTGGCTCATCGACAACCGCTCCACCGAAGAGGACGACGGCGGAACGGGGGCGACGCTCGGGGCCGTCGCCTCGGCGACCGTGCACTTCGAGGACGTCTCCGACGCCGAGATCGAGGCCTACGTCGCCACGGGCGAGCCGCTGCCGTGCGCGGGGGCGTTCACGATCGACGGGCGGGGCGCCGCGTTCCTGCGCGGCATCGAGGGCGACCCGCACGCCGTCGTCGGGCTATCCGTCTCCACGCTCCGCTCCCTCCTGGCCTCCGCGGCCCTCGGCGTCACGGAGCTCTGGGTCTCCGAAGAGCGCTGACTTGTAGGGTCCCTACAAAGATTCGCCGGCGACGCACGGCTTGGGCGGGGATACTGCGTTGAAACCCCACAAGCGCGGGTAGGCTCCTTTCAGTTAAGCGAAGGAGAACACACCGCCATGGCCCGTTTGAGCAAGGTCCTGATCGCCAACCGCGGAGAAATCGCCGTCCGCGTGATCCGCGCGGCCCGCGACGAGGGCATCGCCTCGGTCGCCGTCTACGCCGAGCCGGACCGCGAGGCGCTCCACGTCCGGCTCGCCGACGAGGCCTACGCCCTCGGCGGCTCGACGGCCGCCGAGTCCTACCTGGTGATCGAGAAGATCCTCGCCGCCGCCGAGCAGTCCGGGGCCGACTCCGTGCACCCGGGCTACGGCTTCCTCTCCGAGAACGCGGACTTCGCGCAGGCCGTCATCGACGCGGGCCTGACCTGGATCGGCCCGCCGCCGGCCGCGATCGCCCAGCTCGGCGACAAGGTGCAGGCCCGACACATCGCCGAGCGCGTCGGTGCACCTCTCGTGCCCGGCACCAAGGACCCCGTCACGAGCACCCGCGAGGTGCTCGAGTTCGCGGACCACCACGGCCTCCCGCTGGCCATCAAGGCCGCGTACGGCGGCGGAGGACGCGGCATCAAGGTCGCCCGCTCCCGCGAGGAGATCCCCGAGCTCTACGAGTCGGCGGTCCGCGAGGCCACCGCGGCGTTCGGCCGCGGCGAATGCTTCATCGAGCGCTTCCTCGATGCCCCGCGCCACGTCGAGACCCAGTGCCTCGCCGACGCCCACGGCACCGTCGTCGTCGTCTCCACGCGCGACTGCTCCCTGCAGCGCCGCAACCAGAAGCTCGTCGAGGAGGCCCCCGCGCCGTTCCTGAGCGACGAGCAGAACCGGCGTCTCTACGAGGCCTCCAAGGCCATCCTGCGCGAGGCCGGATACGTCGGCGCGGGCACGTGCGAGTTCCTCGTCGGCCAGGACGGCGTCATCTCCTTCCTCGAGGTCAACACGCGCCTGCAGGTCGAGCACCCGGTCACCGAGGAGGTCACGGGGATCGACCTGGTCCGCGAGCAGTTCCGCCTGGCCCGCGGCGAGGAGCTCGGCTACCTCGACCCCGAGGTGCGCGGCCACTCCTTCGAGTTCCGCATCAACGGGGAGGACGCGGGCCGGAACTTCATGCCGGCGCCCGGCACGCTGGCGACCCTTCGCTTCCCGAGCGGCCCGGGGGTCCGTGTGGACACGGGCGTCGAGGAGGGCGAGTCCGTGTCCGGGAACTTCGACTCGATGATCGCCAAGCTCATCGTCTCCGGCTCCACCCGGGCCCAGGCCGCCGCGCGGGCCCGGCGCGCCCTGGATGAGCTCGTCGTCGAGGGCATGCCGACGGTCGTGCCCTTCCACCGCGCCGTGATGGCGGACGAGGCGTTCGTGCCGTCCGAGGGCCCGTTCAGCGTGCACACCCGCTGGATCGAGACGGCGTTCGAGAACACGATCCAGCCCTGGTCGCCGACGGGCGCCGACGAGGCCGAGGGCGCCGGCGAGCGCCGCAAGGTCACGGTCGAGGTCGGCGGCAAGCGCCTCGAGGTGGTCCTTCCCGCCGGGCTCGGCGGCTCGTCCAACGGACGCGCCACGGCCAAGCCGAAGAAGCGGCGCGGCCTGCGCTCCGGCGCCTCCGCCGGGGCGTCCGGGGACGACCTCGAGTCGCCCATGCAGGGAACCATTGTCAAAGTCGCCGTCGCGGACGGGGACCAGGTCTCGGAGGGCGATCTGATCGTGGTCCTCGAGGCCATGAAGATGGAGCAGCCCCTCACGGCCCACAAGGCCGGAACGGTGTCCGGGCTGAGCGCGGCACCGGGGGAAACCGTGTCCGCGGGCGCCGTCCTGGCCACGATCAGCGACTGACGCCTGGCGGGGCCCCGCCAGGGGGGAGGACGACGGCGGTGCCGGCACCGCCGTCGTCCTCCCCCTTTCGCGCGCCCTCCTCGACCCGGATTGATTCGTCTAGCGAACCACCCACCCGATTGTCAAATCCGATCCTTTACAAAGATTCCCGGACGAACGATAGTTAACCCCACTCGGGGGAAAACCCGTCCATGGCTTGGGGCCGTTGACGGGACGAGCTCTTGGGGATCACCCGGCCACCGGGCGAAAAAGCGCCCTCGGCCGACGCTCAATGGGGAGTTAAAAGTGAAGAAATTGGGGAGGGGACCGGTATCACCGGCCCGAAAACTGGGGGTGTTCGCGGCTGCCACGGCATTGATAGCCACGGGCGCACTCGCACCACTCGCAGCGGCAACCGCCGCACCACCTCCAGGACAGGACTTCAACGTCACGCAGGGCGACCTGGAATTCATCATCAAGCAGATCGACATCGCCGAGGACCACGCCAAGCAGTGGACCCGCAACCAGGACGCCTCGCCCTTGTGCGACACGGCTTCCCGCCAGTTCCACATCAATTCGCAGACCTACACCGACCAGCGCGGCCTGAACGACTCCGATCGCGGCTACTGCGTTGGAACGGCGACCATGCCGTACGGCCTGCGGACCGTGGACGGCCGGTGGAACAACCTGCTGCCGGGCCAGGACGGCTACGGAACCGCCAACCGGGTGTTCCCGCGGCTGCTGACACCGGACTACATCACCGCCGGCCCGGTGCCGTTCGGCATCCCCGGGAATCCCTTCGGCACCCCCGGCACCATCACGAGCTACGAACAGACCGACGGATTCGTGTTCGACACCCGTCCGCGGACCATCTCCAACCTCATCGTCGACCAGACCACGGCCAACCCGGCCGCGGTCGAGGTCATGGACCGCGTCGACGGCGCAGGGGTCGAGAACGGGGCCGTCATTCGGCGCCTTGCGGGCGAAAACCGCTATGGCACGGCGGCGGTCATCAGCCAGAGCAACTTCGATGCGGGCGTACCGACCGTCAACATCGCCAACGGTGAGAACTTCCCCGACAGCCTCGCTGCCGGGCCGGCGGCGCGTTCGGACTTCGCGCCCCTGCTGCTGGTCCGGCCGGGAGTGATCCCGCCGGAGACGGCGGCCGAACTGCTCCGTCTGGAACCGCAGAGCATCACGATCGTCGGTGGGACGGGCGCCGTGTCGGTGACCGTCGAGTCCCTCCTCGGAAACTACACCGAGGGTGCGGTCAACCGGGTCGCCGGCGCCGACCGCTACGAGACCGCGGCGGCGATCAGCGCCCATGCCTTCAATCCCGGCGTCGGACGCGTCTACATCGCCTTCGGCGGGAACTTCCCCGACTCCCTCGCGGCGGCCGCTCCGGCCGCCCGCGACGGACACCCGATCCTCCTGACGCGGCCGGGGGTCCTGCCGCCCGCGACCATCGCCGAGCTGCAGCGCCTGCAGCCGCAGGAGATCGTCATCGTCGGTGGACCGGGAGTCGTCACTCCGGCCGTCCAGACCGCCCTCGGCGCGTTCACGACCGGGACGGTCACCCGGCTCGCCGGAATCGACCGGTACGAGACGATGCTGGCCATCTCCCAGGCCAACTACCCGGACACGACCACGACGGTGTACATCGCCATCGGGACGAACTTCCCCGACGCGCTTGCCGCGGCTCCGGTCGCGGGACTGCGGGAAGGCCCCGTCCTGCTGAGCCGCCCCGGAGCCACCCTGGATCCATCGCTGGTCGCCGAGCTCCAGAGGCTCAACCCCGACCGGGTCATCCACCTGGGCGGTACGGGCGTCTTGACGACGGCCACCGAGACCCAGATCCGGAACCTGCTCGAGGGAACCCACATCCAGATCCCGGACATCGCCACGGACGAGGGCCTCTCGGCCTCCGCGACGAGCCTGTTCGTGATCTTCGGGCAGTTCTTCGACCACGGGCTCGACCTCATCAACAAGGGCGGCAACGGCACCGTCGTCGTCCCGCTGAACCCGGACGACCCGCTGTACCGGCCCGGCGCGTCAACGAACTTCCTGACGCTGTCCCGCGGCACGATCGACGACACCGATGGCGGTCGCGAGCACATCAACCGCACGACGCCGTTCGTCGACCAGAACCAGACCTACACCTCGCACGCGTCGCACCAGGCGTTCCTGCGGGAGTACACGCTGGACGGGAACGGATCGCCGGTCCCGACCGGCCGGATCCTCAACGGCACGAACTCCGAGGGCGCGCCCGTGGAGGGCCTGCCCACGTGGGCCGACGTCAAGAAGCAGGCCCGCGACATCCTGGGCATCGACCTCGAGGACTTCGACGTCCTCGACGTTCCGCTCATCGCGACCGACCCCTACGGGCATCTGCTGCTCGGCCCCGAAGGCCGCGCGCAGCTGGCCTTCGAGGACGGCAACGGCGGCACGGAGCTGCGGGAGGCCGGGGTTCCCCTGGCCCTCAATGGCCCGGAGGACGGCCTGCTGGAGACGACGGGCCTGACGGCGAACGCGTCCTTCCTGGACGACATCGCCCACGGCGCCACGCCGGGACCCGACGTCCCGGACCCCGCCGATCCGGACGGACCGACGATCCCGGGCTACGACAACGTCGCCCTCGACGCCCACTTCATCACGGGCGACGGCCGCGGCAACGAGAACATCGGCCTGACCGCCGTGCACCACGTGTTCCACGCCGAGCACAACCGGGTCATGGACCAGATCCAGGATGTCCTGGAGACGGAACTGGCCGTCGACGGCAACGAGAGCGGGCAGGAGCTCCTCGAACGCTTCGAGGCCGACGGCTTCTGGAACTACGGCGAGCGGCTCTTCCAGGCGGCCCGGTTCTTCACCGAGATGCAGTACCAGCACCTCGTCTTCGAGGAATTCGCCCGCCGGATCCAGCCGAACATCGACACCACCGTGCTCAACGAGAACTCATACCAGCCGGACGTCGATTCCGCCATCGTCGCGGAGTTCGCCCACGCGGTCTACCGTTTCGGCCACTCGATGCTCCGCGAGTCGGTGCCGCGGGAGTACGACGGCGAGATCCACGAGATGGCGCTCTTCGACGCGTTCCTCAACCCGGCGGCGTTCAACACCGCACCGGACGGATCGGGAACGATCCTGACGGCGAACGAGTCCGCCGGCGGCATCATCAAGGGCCTGGCCAACCAGACCGCCAACGGTGTCGACGAGTTCGTGACCCACGTGCTGCGCAACCAGCTGCTCGGCCTCCCGCTCGACCTGGCGACCATCAACATGGTGCGCGCCCGGGAGACGGGAACGCCCGGACTGCAGGCGGCACGCGCGACGATCTTCGCCGAGACCCGGGATCCGCAGCTCGAGCCCTACGAGAGCTGGGAGGACTTCCGCCTCTCGATGAAGAACCCCGAGTCGATCGCCAACTTCATCGCGGCCTACGGCGTCCATCCGACGCTGCCGGAGACCGCGACGCTCGCCGAGCGGCGGGCGGCCGGCACGGCCCTCTCCCTCGACGAGGCGTTTATGAACGCCCCGGCCGCGGAAACAGGGCTCAGCGGCGTGGACCTGTGGATGGGCGGCCTCGCCGAGAAGCCGTTCGTCTTCGGCGGCATGCTCGGCTCGACGTTCAACTACGTCTTCGAGAAGCAGCTCGAGGACCTGCAGAACGGCGACCGGTTCTACTACCTGACGCGTAATCTGGGCAACTCGCTCTTCCACACGCTGGAGGCGAATTCCCTGTCCCAGATCGTGCTCCGCAACACCGATGCGGACCGCGTGCCGCACGACGTGTTCGCGGCCCCGCAGATCACCTTCGATCTGCGCGACTCGCAGGCCGAGCTCAACGCGGCGGGCCTGACCGGCAACGCAGTCGACGGCTGGCGCTTCACGGAAGGCGACCACGTCACCATCCAGGGCACCGACGGAAGCGACGGCACCGTGGGCCACGACATCATCCGCGGTGGCCTCGGCGACGACTCCATCTGGGGCCTCGCGGGGAACGACCGGATCGAGGGCGACGACGGCAACGACGCCATCATGGGCGGCGACGGCGACGACATCCTGACCGACCTCCACGGCGACGACAGGATCCAGGGCGAGGCCGGCAACGACGCCATCAACGGCGGTCCCGGCATCGACGACCTGCTCTTCGGCGGATCGGGCACCGACTACATCCTGGGCGGCCATGACGCCTCCACGGTGTTCGGCGGCCTGGACGACGACTTCATCCTCGGCTCCTCCGGACGCGACAACCTCCGGGGCGACGAGGGCGACGACTGGATCGACGGCGGCAACAACGCCGACCTGCTCGTGGGCGACCTCAGCAACACGATGCAGAACGATCCGGGCCTCTACCACGGCGGACACGACGTCCTCGTGGGCCGGACCGGCAACAACGACCACGACGCCGAAGGCGGCGACGACATCATGGTCGGCGGCCCGGGCACCGACCGCTTCGGCGGCATGCTCGGCTTCGACTGGGTGACGTTCGACGGCAGCACGCGTCCCGTCGTGGCGGACATGGACACGATCATGATCGTGCCCGGTCCGGAGTCGGCGATCATGTCCCGCTACCTGCAGGTCGAGGGCTGGTCGGGCGGCTTCGGCAACGACGTCGTCCGCGGCAACAACAACGTGGACGCGTTCGTCGATCCCGAGATCAACCAGCTCGGTTACGGGCACCGGCTCACGGAAGAGCACCTGAACCGCATCGGTGGGCTGCGGGACCTGCTCACCGGAGGTGCCCAGGACTACTCGGAGCGGTTTATGGTCGGCGCTCCGTTCACCGACGAGGACATGAACAACAACATCCTCCTCGGCGGACCCGGCAACGACCTGATCGAACCGCGATCCGGGACCAACTTCATCGACGGCGACGCCTGGCTCGACGTCGCGGTGAGCGGCCCCGACGGAAACAACGGGACGCTCGTGACGAACAACGTGGGCGACTTCCAGAACCTGATCTTCTCGGGCCAGATCAGCCCGGCTGATCTGGAGATCGTCCGCCAGCTGCAGAACGTCGACGCCGCGCTCAATGGCACCGACACCGTCCTCATCGACGCACCGCGCGCAGACTTCACCATCACGCGCAACGTAGATGGAGTCGTCGTCGTGGCAAGCATCGACAATCCGGAGGAGAACACGCACTACCTCCGCAACGTCGAGTTCATCCAGTTCGCGGATGAGCCGCCGATCGACACGGCAACGCTCGAGGTGACCGACCTCACGCCGCTGACCGTCACCACCAACGACATCGGCACGCCGGCCGAGGGCGACACCCTCACGGCCACGGTCGACGTCGACGGCCCGGCGGTCTTCGAACTCCAGGTCATCGCCCTGGACGGAGCCGGCAACGAGGTCGCGATCACGACCCAGAGCAACGACTCGGGCGAGTTCGAGATCGGCGCGACGGAGGACGGGCAGCAGGTCCAGGTCGTGGCGGTCGTGGCCACGGACGACGGCCCCCAACAGGGGGTCTCGGACGCGAGCAGCGGCGAGACCAGTGAACTGGACTCGACGCCTCCGACGCTGGGAGCCGGAGCGGACTTCTGACCCGGGTGGTGGCCGCCGCGAGCGGCGGCCACCACCCGGCACCACCAGCGACACCAGCGTGAGGCCGTCCCCTGCGGGGGACGGCCTCACCGCGTCCGCGCAGGCCGGCGGCGCGGACGACCCGCCCGGACTAGTCCTGCTGGACGAGTTCGAAGACGTACGGGATCGTCCGGCCCTCGAGGGCGACCACCTGGTCCAGCGCTCCGGACCAGCCGTCGTCGCACGTGATCGAGACCCGGTGGGTCCCCGCCTCCAGGCGGAGCTCGACCTCGCCCCGGGAGGCATCGACCTCACCGAGCGCGCGGGCCGCTCCGAGCATCGAACCGCCCGAGTAGGCGGGCAGCAGCCGGTTGGCCGAGGCCAGGCAACGGGACATCCCGGCACCGTCGGCCCCCGTCAAGGCCAGCACGACGACGGCCGCCGCGTCGGGCGCGGACGCCGCCGTGCCGAGAGGGGCTGTGGACGCGGGCCTCGTCGCCCCGGCCGGGGACGCTGCCGCGCCCGGCGCCGTCGCGGACGAGGCGGGCCCCGCCGTCGTACCCACCGGGCCCGGCGGCACCTGCGGCTCCCCCGCCGGGCCCCCGCAGGCCGCGAGGACCAGTGTCAGCCCCGCCGCCGGGGCGGCGATCCACGCAAGGCGTGCGTTCATGCCCTGATCATCCGCCCGCGCCGGCCCCGCGCCTAGACCGGCCGGCAAGATGCCGCCCAACCGTGATCCGTGGCCGGGGATGGCGCGAAGGCCGCCGACCCGTTCGGGTCGGCGGCCTTCGACAGCAGCAGTCCGGAGCGGATCAGGCGATGTTGTTCTCGTAGTCGGTGTCCTTGGTCTCCGCCGTCATCCACAGCGCCACCATGGTCAGGACGGCGGCCGCGGCGAGGTAGATGCCGACCCACATCGTGTTTCCGCCGCCCGCCTGCCACAAGGCGATGGCCACGAAGGACGCTGGCGCCGCACCGATGACCGAGGACAGGTTGTAGGCGATCGCGGATCCCGTGTAGCGCACGTTGGCGGGAAAGAGCTCCGGAAGGATGGCCGCCATCGGGCCGAAGGTCAGGCCCATGAGCGTGAAGCCGATGATCAGGCCCACCATGGCCGGGCCCTGTCCCGGTCCGAACATCAGCGTCCAGGACGCGCCGAAGACGAGGATCCCGGCGCTGACCGCAAGGAGGAAGCGGCGGCGGCCGAACTTCTCGGCGAGGGGTCCGGAGACCACCGTGAAGATGCCGAAGAAGACGACGCCGAGGATGAGCATCCACAGGAACTCGGCGCGCGGCACACCCAGGCCGGGGACGAACGCGGCCTCGGCGGCAGCCGTCCACTCCTTGCCGGAGGCCTCGGCCGCGGCCCTGGCCTTCTCGACGGTGTCCGGCGAGGTGCCGTACGTCAGCGTGAAGGAGGTCATCAGGTAGAAGAGGACGTACGTGGCGAACATGATGAACGTGCCCGCGACGACGGGGCGCCAGTGGAACTTGAAGGTGTCGGCGAGCGGGGACTTGGCGACCTTGTTCTCCTTGACCACGTTCTGGAACGAGGTCGACTCCACGAGCTTGAGGCGGATGTAGAGGCCGACGATCACGAGGACGGCGGAGAGCAGGAACGGCACGCGCCAGCCCCAGTCCATGAACTGCTCGGTGGTCAGGCTCAGCTGCAGCACGACGAAGATCAGGTTGGCCAGGATGAAGCCGATCGGTGCGCCCAGCTGCGGGAAGGTGCCGTAGATGGCGCGCTTGTTCTTCGGGGCGTTCTCCGTCGCCAGGAGCGCGGCTCCGGACCATTCGCCGCCGAGCGCGAGCCCCTGGAAGAAGCGCAGGATGACGAGCATGAGCGGGGCCAGGACCACGAACGATCCCGTGGCCGCGGGGAGGAAGCCGATGAGGAAGGTCGCGATGCCCATCGTCAGCAGCGATGCCACGAGGGTCCCCTTGCGGCCGAACTTGTCGCCGAAGTGGCCGAACACGATCGATCCGAGCGGGCGGGCGATGAAGGCCACGCCGAAGATCGCGAACGAGCTCAGGATCGCGTTGATGTTCGTGGCGTTCGGGAAGAACAGGGCCGGGAAGACGAGGACGGACGCCGTCGCGTACGCGTAGAAGTCGTAGAACTCGATCGTGGTTCCGATGAGGCTGGCGAAGATCACGCGCCCTCGCGTGTTCTGCTTCGGCGCCGCCACGGTGGTCTTGTTGGACACGGGTGGGATCCTTGGGGTCGTTGGTCCGTATGGTTGCCCGGCCATACTAGATCCATCGGACCGCCATGTGGACAGCGCGTCCACGATGTGGACACCCCTTGACCGCCGGCCGGGCCGGCCGGCCGCTAGAGGTGCACGTGCAGCCGGCGCGCGGCCTCGGAGACGGAGCCGGCGAGGGACGGGTAGACCGTAAAGGTCTCGGCGATGTCGTCCACGTGGAGGCGCTTGTGGACGGCCAGCGCGATCGGGAAGATCAGCTCCGAGGCGCGCGGTGCCACGATCACGCCGCCGATCACGGACCCCGAGCCCCGGCGCGAGATGATCTTGACGAAGCCCTCCGTGACGTTCATCATCTTGGCCCGGGCGTTGGTGGCCAGATCCAGCTTGATGATGTCCGCCTGGTACTTGCCCTCGGCGACCTGCTGCTCGGTGACGCCGACCGTCGCGATCTCGGGGCTCGTGAAGATGTTCGAGGAGACCTCGTGGAGCTTGAGCGGACGGACGCTGTCGCCGAGCAAATGGGCCATGGCGATCCGGCCCTGCATCGCGGCGACGGAGGCGAGGGCGAAGACGCCCGTGCAGTCGCCCGCCGCGTAGACGTTCGGGGCCGTGGTGCGGGAGACGCCGTCGACCTTGATGTGGCCGGACTCGGTGAGCTTGACGCCGGCCTCCTCGAGGCCGATCCCGGCGGTGTTCGGGATGCCGCCGACGGCCACGAGGCAGTGGCTGCCCTCGACGACCTCGCCGCTCGAGAGGGTCACGCGCACGGTATCGCCGTGGCGTTCCACGGACTCGGCGCGGGAGCGGGACATGACGTTGACGCCGTTGGACTCGAACACCTTCTCCAGGACCTGTGCGGCGTCCGCGTCCTCGCCGGGCAGGACCCGGTCCCGCGAGGAGACGAGCGTGACCTTGGTGCCGAGCAGGTTGTAGGCGGAGGCGAACTCGGCTCCCGTGACGCCGGAGCCGATGACGATCAGGTGCTCCGGGATCTCCTGGAGCTTGTAGACCTGCGTCCAGGTGAAGATCCGCTCCCCGTCGGGCTTCGCCGTCGGAAGCTCGCGGGCGTGCGCCCCGGTCGCGATGAGCAGGGCGTCGGCCTCGAGGACCTCGCTGCCGCCGTCGCGGCGGTCCACGTGGACGCGGCGGTGATCCAACAGGCGTCCCTCGCCGATGATGATGCGCACGCCCGCCTTCTCGAGGCCGGCGTGGATGTCGGAGGACTGGTCCCGGGCGAGGGCCAGGAGTCGCTGGTTGACGACGCCGAGGTCGGCGGCCGCGTCCTCCGTCCCGGTCTCGACGCCGAACTTGCGGGCCCCCGCCACGCGGCGCATCGCGTCCGCCGTCGCGATGAGCGTCTTGGACGGGACGACGTCGGTCAGCACCGCGGACCCGCCCATCCCCTGCCGCTCGACGATCGTGACCTGCGCGCCGAGCGACGCGCCGACCATCGCCGCCTCGTATCCGCCGGGGCCTCCCCCGAGGACGACGAGGCGGTGGGAGCTCAAATCATGTGGTGACGTCACAAGCCCCCATTGTTCCCTACCGGGCGGAAACATGCACACCACCACCGGCGCACCGCTCCTGCCAAACGGCGCCGCGAACCGGTAGCTTAGTGGCGTGACCGATGAACTGAACGATCCGTTTGCCCTGGCCGCGCAGGCCGCCGCCGCCATCGCCGAGCAGACGGGGGTGGAACGCCACGACACCGCGCTGGTCCTCGGCTCCGGCTGGGGCGAGGCCGCCGGGCTCCTGGGCGAGACGACCCACGCCCTGCCCGCCGCCGAGCTGCCCGGATTCCACGCCCCCGCCGTCGTGGGCCACACGGGGACCATCCGCTCCATCCTGACCCCGTCGGGCCGCCGGATCCTCGTCGTGGGCGCCCGCACCCACTACTACGAGGGCCGCGGCGTGCGCGCCGTCGTCCACGGCGTGCGCACGGCGGCGGCCGCCGGGTGCTCAACCCTCGTGCTGACCAACGGCTGCGGCGGATTGAATCCGGACTGGACGCCCGGAACGCCCGTGCTGATCAGCGACCACATCAATCTCACGGCCACGTCGCCGCTCGAGGGCGCGACCTTCGTCGACCTGACGGACCTCTATTCCTCCCGCCTGCGCGGGATCGCCCGCGAGGTGGACCCGACGCTCGACGAAGGCGTCTACGCGCAGTTCACGGGGCCCCACTACGAGACGCCCGCGGAGGTGCAGTATGCCCGCCGGATCGGAGCCGACCTCGTGGGCATGTCCACCGCGCTCGAGGCCATCGCGGCGCGGCATGCGGGCCTCGAGGTCTTCGGCATCTCCCTCGTGACCAACCTGGCCGCCGGCATCAGCCCCGTCCCGCTCAGCCACGAAGAGGTCATCGAGGCGGGACAGGCCGCCGGCCCGCGCATCTCCCGGCTGCTCGCCGACATCGTCGACCGCATCTAGCCCCCCGGCATTGTCCGCCGCCCCACGCCCGGACAGTTCCGGTCCCCGACTCCAGAAGAGCCCCATGAACAGCAAGCAGTCCGCGTCCCCCTTCCCGCCCGAGCCAGGCCGCCTCGCCGCGGTCGCCGAGGCCTGGGCGGCCACCGATCCCGATCCCGCGACCGCCGCGGAGCTGCGTGCCCTCGCCGCGGAGCAGGACCTCGACGGCGAGGCCGGGGAGATCGCCCGCGCCGAGCTCTCCGACCGTTTCGCCGGAACGCTGGAGTTCGGCACGGCCGGCCTGCGCGCCGCCCTCGGCGCGGGACCGAACCGGATGAACCGCGTCGTCGTCCGCCGCACGGCCGCCGGACTGGCCCGGTTCCTCCTGGAGACCGCGGCCGGCGCGTACGTGCCGAGCGTCGTCGTCGGATTCGATGCCCGGCACAACTCCGACGTGTTCGCCCTCGACACCGCCGCCGTGCTCACGGCCGCCGGCATCGAGGCCTTCCTGATGCCCGGGCCGCTGCCGACCCCGGTGCTCGCCTGGGCCGTGCGCGAGCACGGCTGCGAGGCCGGCGTCATGGTGACCGCCAGCCACAACCCGCCCCAGGACAACGGGTACAAGGTCTACCTCGGCGGCCGGGCCGTCGGCGGATCGGGCCAGGGCGCGCAGATCGTCGCTCCCCTGGACGCGGAGATCGCCTCGCACATCTCCTACGACGGCCCGCTCGAGGACATCGCCCTCGCGGACTCCGGCTGGACCGTGCTGCCGGGGGCCGGGGCGGACGGCGATGTCCAGGCCCGCTACATCGAGGCCGTCTCCGCCCTCCTGCCCGCCCCCGACGCCGAGACCGCCAGGGCCCGCGCCGGGCTGCGGATCGTGCTGACCCCGCTGCACGGGGTCGGCGGGGACACGATGGTCCGCGTGTTCGAGCGCGCGGGCTTCACCCAGGTCCACCTCGTCGAGCAGCAGGCCGCCCCGGATCCGGATTTCCCGACGGTCTCGTTCCCCAACCCGGAGGAGGCCGGAGCCCTGGACCTCGCCCTGGCGCGCGCGGGCGAGCTCGACGCCGACCTCGTGGTCGCCAACGACCCGGATGCCGACCGCTGCGCGCTGGCGGTGGAGTTCGCGGACGGGCCGCGGATGCTGCGCGGCGACGAGACGGGCGCCCTGCTCGGCGCGTATCTGGCGGCGCGGTTCGCTCCCGCCGCCGGGGACGGAGGGGGTACGACGCCGGAGCAGGGTCCGCGGCCCGTGTTCGCCAACTCGGTGGTGTCCTCGCGCCTGCTCTCGCGGATCGCCGCCTCCCACGGGATCGAGCACACCACGACCTTGACGGGTTTCAAGTGGATCGCCCGGGTCCCGGACCTCGTCTACGGCTACGAAGAGGCCCTGGGCTACTGCGTCGCGCCGGAGCTCGTGCGGGACAAGGACGGCATCTCCGCCGCGCTCCTGCTCGCCGACCTCGCGGCGAACCTCAAGGCCGAGGGCCGCGGCATCCCCGACGCGCTCGACCAGCTGGCCCTCGTGCACGGGCTCTTCGCGACGGACCAGCTCTCGGTGCGCGTCCATTCGCTCGACCTGCTCGGGGCCATGATGGGCCGGCTGCGGGCCCAGCCGCCGGAGTCCTTCGGCGGTTCGGACGTGGTCGAGGCCCTGGACCTGGCCGAGGGGACCATGCTTCCGCCCACCGACGGCCTGCTCTACCTGACCGCCGACGACACGCGCGTCATCATCCGGCCCAGCGGCACCGAACCCAAGCTCAAGTGCTACCTGGAGGTCGTCGCGCCGGTCTACGCCGCCGATTCCCTGGAGGACGCACGGGCCACGGCCAGGGCCCGGCTCGACGCCGTGCTGGCCGACGTCAACGAAGCGCTCGGCCTGTAGCGCGCACGACCCCACCACACCCGTTTCCAGGAGGACCCATGACCACCGACATCGCGAGCTACATCGACCACACCCTGCTCAAGCCGGACGCCTCGCGCGATGACGTCCTGCGGATCGCCGAGGAGGCGGCCCGCTACCGCTTCAAGTCCGTCTGCGTGAACCCGTTGTGGGTCTCGACCGTCGCCGGCGCCCTCGAGGGGACGGGCGTGCTGACCTGCTCCGTCGTCGGCTTCCCGTTCGGCGCGACCACGAGTGCGGCCAAGGCCTTCGAGACCACGCGGGCCGTCGCCGACGGCGCCGCGGAGATCGACATGGTCATCGACATCGCGGCGGCCCGCCGCGGCGACCGGGAGGCCCTCGTCGCGGACATCCGCGAAGTGGCCGAGGCGGCCCACGCGGGCGGCGCGATCCTGAAGGTCATCATCGAGACCTCCCTCCTGGACGACGCCCAGAAGGTCCTGGCCTGCGAGGCATCCGTGGAGGCCGGGGCGGACTTCGTCAAGACCTCGACGGGCTTCGCCGGTGGCGGCGCGACCGTGGAGGACGTGGCCCTGATGCGGGCCACCGTGGGCCCCGTCCTCGGCGTCAAGGCCTCGGGCGGAGTCCGCTCGCTCGCGGACGCGCGGGCCATGATCGACGCGGGCGCCACACGGCTGGGAGCCAGCTCCGGAGTTGCTATTGTTGAGGGAGAACAGGGCGCGGAAGGCTACTGAGCCACAGCTTCGCCGGCCCGGCCACCCGTTGCCGTCCGGCAATGCATGAACCAAGGAGATTCGCTGTGTATTCAGACGGCAAGAACAAGGCCTATTCGGGCCAGGGCAACTTCGTCGGGAACTTCATCGCCTTCCTCGCGATGTTCCTCGTCTTCATCGGCGCGTTGTTCGTCCTCTCCTTCTGGACGCTGGAGACCGCATGGTGGCCGGGCCTGGTCTGCCTCGGCCTCGCCGGCCTCGCGTTCGCCGTGCCGCAGCACGTCCTGGGCCGCTCGGACAGCCACCACCGCGCGGCCGAGGCGCAGAAGGCCGTCGAGCACCACTAGCCGCGCCGCCGGACTCCACCGGCCATCGGATCGCAAGACAGGGAGCCCCCGTCGGGGGCTCCCTGTCTGCATCCCCGGCGAATGCCCCACGTGGCGGCCGGCACGGGGGTGTGGTTACTGTAGTGGCCGGGGCACATTCCGGTGCCCGCTTCAAGACCAAGGAGGACAGCATGCGCATTCTGACGTTCCTCGCCGGAGCCGCGGCGGGATACATCCTGGGGACGCGGTCGGGCCGTGAGTCCTACGAGAAGATGAAGGCCAAGGCCCTGGAGCTGTGGGAGGACCCACGGACCCAGGAGAAGATCGGCGAAGTGGGTTCGGTCATCAAGGAGAAGGCGCCGGAGGTCGGGGCCGCGGTCGGGGCGGCCGCGAGCACCGTGGCTTCCAAGGTCAAGGAAACGGCCGCGCAGGCCACCGGCTCGGCTGCTCCGGAGCACGCGCCGGACCACGTCTCGGATCCGGCCCGCGACGATTCCGTGGGCAGCGACTGGGCCGCCGAGGGCGGGGCCACCCCGTCCGGCCCGGCGACCGGCCACTAGCAGGCAACGGGCGGATCGACCGGCCGGTCCGCCCTGGGATCCGCCCCACCAGCCGAAACCGCGACACGTCGACGGATCGTCGTCCCTTGGACGGCGGTCCGTCGACGTGTCGCAGTCCGTTCGGGAATGAAGCGGCCCGTTGCGGTCCGCCGCAGCCAGGGCCGGTCCGGCCTACCGCGCCGCGGCCGCCGGGGCCTCTTCGAAGATGGCGCCGACGACGCCTTCGGCCCATTCGAGCACGGCGGCGTCCGCGAGGTCCCGGCCGCCGACGGGCGAGGTCTTGGGCTTGGGGATCAGCACGGCATTGAGGGCCGGCTTGAACTGGGCCCCCTTGTACATGCGCGCGAGCCGGAGCTGCCGCGACTCGGGCAGCTTCGCGGCGGGGGCGAACTTGATGAAGTTCCCCTGCAGTGCGACGTCCGTGAGGCCGGCGGCCCGGGCCCGGACGCGGAACCGGGCCACGGAGACGAGGTTCGCCACGGGCGGGGGCAGCTCGCCGTAGCGGTCCACGAGCTCCTCGATCACCTCGTCGATGCCCTCGTGGTCGGCGGCGGCCGCCAGCTTCCGGTAGGCCTCGAGCCGCAGGCGCTCCCCCGGCACGTAGTCGTGCGGCAAGTGCGCGTTGACGGGCAGCTCGATCTTCATGTCGGCGACCTTGTCCTCGGCCTCCCCCTTGAAATCGGCGACCGCCTCCCCGACGAGCCGGATGTAGAGGTCGAATCCGACGCCCGCGATGTGGCCCGACTGCTCGCCGCCGAGGAGGTTGCCGGCGCCGCGGATCTCGAGGTCCTTCATGGCCAGCTGGAATCCGGATCCGAGCTCGTTGTGCGCGGCGACGGCCTTGAGCCGCTCGAGCGCCACCTCGCCGAGGGGCTTCTCCGCGTTCCACAGGAAGTAGGCGTAGGCCCGCTCGCGACCGCGGCCCACACGGCCGCGCAACTGGTGCAGCTGGGACAGCCCGTAGGCGTCGGCCCGGTCGACGATGAGCGTGTTCGCGTTGGAGATGTCCAGGCCGGTCTCGATGATCGTCGTGGAGACGAGGACATCGAACTTGCGTTCCCAGAAGTCCACGATGATCTGCTCCAGCCGGGCCTCGCTCATCTTGCCGTGCGCGACCTCGACGCGGGCCTCCGGCACGAGCTCGCGCAGCTTGGCGGCGACCGAGTCGATCGAGGAGACGCGGTTGTGGACGAAGAACACCTGGCCCTCGCGCATGAGCTCGCGTCGGACGGCGGCCGTGACCTGCTTGTCGGTGTAGGCGCCGACGTAGGTCAGGACGGGGTGGCGCTCTTCGGGCGGCGTCGCCAGGGTGGAGGTCTCGCGGATTCCGGTCAGGCTCATCTCGAGGGTGCGCGGAATCGGGGTGGCGGACATCGCGAGGACGTCGACGTTGGTGCGCATCTTCTTGAGCGCCTCCTTGTGCTCGACGCCGAAGCGCTGCTCTTCGTCGACGACCACGAGCCCCAGGTCCTTGAAGCCCACCTCGGCCGAGAGCAACCGGTGCGTTCCGACGACGACGTCGACCGAGCCGTTCTTGAGCCCCTCGATGACCTCCTTCGCCTCCTTGGCCGTCTGGAAGCGGGACAGGGACTTCACGCGGACCGGGAACCCGGAGAAGCGCTCGGAGAACGTCTCGTGGTGCTGCCGCGCCAGGAGCGTGGTGGGTACGAGCACGGCGACCTGCTTCCCGTCCTGCACTGCCTTGAAGGCGGCACGCACGGCGATCTCCGTCTTGCCGAAGCCGACGTCGCCCGAGACGAGCCGGTCCATGGGCACCTCGCGCTCCATGTCCGCCTTGACCTCGTTGATGGTCGTGAGCTGATCGGGGGTCTCGGTGAACGGGAAGGCCTCCTCGAGCTCGTTCTGCCACGGCGTGTCCCGGGCGAAGGCGTGGCCACGGGAGGCCATGCGCGCCGAGTAGAGGCGGATCAGTTCGCCGGCGATCTCCTTGACCGCGCGGCGCGCCTTGGACTTGGTGTTGGACCAATCGGCCCCGCCCATCTTGGACAGCGCGGGGGTCTCGCCGCCGACGTAGCGGGTGACCTGGTCCAACTGGTCCGTCGGGACGAAGAGCCGGTCTCCCGGCGCGCCTCGCTTGGCCGGGGCGTACTCGAGCACCATGTACTCCCGCATCGGCGCGTCGGCCCCGGCACCGACCCTGCGCTGCATGAGCTCGACGAAGCGGGCGATCCCGTGCTGTTCATGGACCACGTAGTCGCCCTCGGCGAGCTGCAGCGGATCGACGGCGTTGCGCCGTTTCGCGGCGAGCCGGCGGCCGGACTTGGCGGCGTAGGCGCTCGATCGGCCCAACAGGTCGGCTTCCGTCAGCAGCCCGAGCTTGAGCCCGTCGAACACGAATCCACGCCCCGCGACGGCGGTCGTGATCTCGATCAGCCCTTCCTGCGGCTCGGCGTCGAGCGACTCCACGCGGTGGCACGGGATCCCGGCGTCGTGGAAGAGCTCGGCGAGACGCTGGGCGGGGCCCGGGCCGTCGGTGACGACGACGACGCGCCAGTCGTCGCGCACGCGGGAGCCGATGAACTCCATCATCTCGGCGACGTCACCCTGGTAGCCGCGGGGCTCGCGGGCCGCGACGGTGAGGGAATCGGCGTCGGGCAGCAGCTCCTCGTCCCGCGCGAGGGAGGTCAGGGACCACCAGCTGACGCCCCGCGCGATCGCGTCCGCCCGGGTGTCGGCGAGGGAGGCGAAGCTGCCCGCATCGAGGGCGGCCGCCTCGCCGGCCTGCAGGAGGTCGACGGGGGCGGCCCCGCCGTCGGAGGCCGTGGACCAGGCCGCGGCGAGGAACTCCTCGTTCGTGGCTGCCAGGTCGTGGGCGCGTGCCCTGACCCGCTCGGGCTCCATGACGAGGGCGATGGAGCCGGACGGCAGCTGGGAGGTGAACGGGACCATCCGGTCCACGAGGAGGGGCGCAAGCGACTCCATGCCCTCGACCGCGATCCCCCCGGCGATCTTCTCGAGCAGGTCGGCCGCGGCGGGCATCGATTCCTTGAGCCGGGCCGCACGGGACATCACCGCCGGAGTGATGAGCAGCTCGCGGCACGGCGGGGCGTAGAGCGCCTCGAGAGAGGATCCCTCGCCGGTCAGGGAACGCTGGTCGGCGACGGAGAAGTAGCGCAACTGCTCCACCTCGTCGCCGAAGAACTCGATCCGCACGGGATGGTCCTCGGTGGGCGGGAAGACGTCGAGGATGCCGCCGCGGACGGCGAACTCCCCGCGGTGGGTGACCATGTCCACGCGGGCGTAGGCGGCGTCGGCCAGCGCCCGGACGACATCGCCGAACGGGCGGTCCTCCCCCACGGCCAGGCCCACGGGCTCCAGCGCCCCGAGCCCTTCGACGAGCGGCTGGACGACGGCCCGGATGGGCGCCACGACGACCCGGAGGGTCGCGTCGTCCTGCGCTAGGCGGCGCAAGACGGTCAGGCGCCGGCCCACGGTGTCCGAGCGCGGCGAGAGCCGCTCGTGCGGCAGGGTCTCCCAGCTGGGGAACTCCGCGACGGCGTCGGTCGGCAGGTAGGCGCGCAGAGACGCGGCGAGGTCCTCGGCCTCGCGTCCGGTGGCGGTCACGGCCAGGACGACGCCCGGGCCTCCTCCCGCCGTCAACCCGTCGACGGCCTCGGCGACGAGCGGAGCGCGCAGCCCGGCGGGCGCCGCGACCTCGAGCGCCTCGCTGCGGTCGCCGAACGGGCGCGCCGCCGAGCCCCTGAGTCGGGCGTAGCTCGGATCGGCGGAGAGGGCGGAGCGGAGGCCGGTCAGTCCCATGGGGTCCTTACGTCTCGGGTGCGGGCGGAACTCGGTGCGCACTGCCCGCGCTCGGGGGCGGCGGACAGCACAAACACCCGGGATCCACGCGGACGCCGGGTTGCAGGCCCAGCCTACCGCGGCGCTGCCCGCGCCGCACCGACGGCGTTCCCGGCATACGATGGAGACGCACCCCGTCAGGGGCCAGCCTCCATCTCATCGTCCCCGAGGAGCACCCGTGGCCTTGACCGCCAGCACCACCCTGAACCACTCCGCCCAGGAACTCACGGCGCTGTTCGCCGACCGCGCCTTCCTGGAACACGTCAGCTCCCGTGCCGGCGGCACCCTGACCGGCCTGGACGTGAGCGGTCCGACGACGGGCGCCTTCACCTCCGTCATCGAGCGTTCGATCCCGACCGACCGCCTACCGGACGCGATCCGGAAGTTCGTCGGCGCATCCCTGAAGGTCACTCAGCACGAGTCGTGGTCCGCCCCGGGGGCCGATGGATCGCGCACTGTCGACATCCGCGTCGACGTTGCCGGCGTCCCGGTCGAGGTCAAGGCCGTCCAGCGGCTGCTCGCGCAGGATGGGCACACGACCGTCGAGCTCGAGGGGACGGTCAGCTCCGGTATTCCGTTCCTGGGGAACAAGATCGCCTCGGCCGCGGAGCCGTTCGTGGGCAAGGCCCTCAAGCTGCAGTCGAACGAGGCCTCCGCCTGGCTGCAGGCCCGCTCCTAATCGTTCCGGCCCGGCCGAAGTCCACGGGGAGATCGCCGCGGGCGGCGCCGTGCCCTGATCGCGCGGCAGGGACAACGCTGCGGCGATGACGACGTCATCGGCTCGGCCGGGCGCCGCGACGCGGGCTAGAGTGGTGCCGACCGCCGGCCCGGAGGCGGCGTCCGCCCAGGCGTCCGCCCGATCTCCGACGGCGGCCCGCAGCGGTCCCGCCGCTCGGGCCGCACGGCGCCGATTCCTGGGAGGGACATGAACGACACGCCGGCGCGCCCGCCGTCTCCGCGAACGGTCCTCGGCCGCTCGAGCTACCCGGAGTTCCTGCGCATCACCGAGATCCTGCGCAAGGAGACCATCGGCGGTCTCGTCCTGATCGTCGCGGCCGCGGCCGCGATCATCTGGGCGAACTCCCCCGCCGCCCCGGCGTACTTCGCCCTCCGCGACTTCCACGTCGCCGTCCCGGCTCCCTTCCTGGACCTCGACCTGAGTCTGGGGCACTGGGCCTCCGACGGCCTGCTGGCGGTCTTCTTCTTCCTCGTCGGCCTCGAGCTGAAGAAGGAGTTCGTCGTCGGCGACCTGAACAACTTCGGCCGCGCCGTGGTCCCCGTGACGGCGGCTTTCGGCGGCGTGCTGGTCCCGGCGTTGATCTTCGTGGCCTTCAACCTCTCCACGGGCGGGGAGACGCTGCGCGGCTGGGCCATCCCGACCGCCACGGACATCGCGTTCGCCGTCGCGGTCCTGGCCGTCATCGGTTCCCACCTCCCGTCCGCCCTGCGGATCTTCCTGCTGACGCTCGCCGTCGTCGACGACCTCATCGCGATCGTGATCATCGCGTTCGTCTACACCTCGGAGCTCAAGCCGCTCTACCTGGGCCTCGCCGTCCTTCCGGTCCTGCTCTACACCTTCCTGGCGCAGCGGCAGCGGCGCTTCTTCGGCACGCGCCCGTGGGCGGCGTGGGCCGTCCTCCTGCCGCTCGGCATCCTCACCTGGGCGCTCGTGCACGAGTCCGGCATCCACGCGACGATCGCCGGCGTCGTCCTCGGCTTCTGCGTGCCCGTGCTGCGCCGGGACCGCGCCAACGCCCCGGGAGCGGTTCCCGACGGCGCGGACGCCCCACCCGGGCTCGCCGAGGTCTTCGAGCACCGCTTCCGGCCGCTTTCCACGGGCGTATGCGTGCCCTTGTTCGCGTTCTTCTCCGCCGGCGTGGCGATCGGCGGCGCCGACGGGATCTCCGCGGCCCTGGGCGATCCGGTGGTCTGGGGCATCGTCGTGGGGCTCGTGGCCGGCAAGCCCATCGGCATCATGGGGGCCACGTGGCTCGTGACCAAGACGCGGCATGCCAGCCTGGATCCGGACACGCGGTGGAGCGATCTGTTCGGCGTCACGCTCCTCGGCGGCATCGGCTTCACGGTCTCGCTGCTCGTCTCCGAGCTCAGCTTCGGCCTGGACTCGCCGCACTACGAGCACGCCAAGGTCGCGATCCTCTGTGGTTCGCTGCTCGCCGCCCTCCTCGGCGCCGCCTGGCTGCGCCCGAGGGACAAGCGCTACCGCGAGCTCGCGGAGAAGGAACGCCTCGACGCGGACGACGACGGCATACCCGACGTCTTCCAGTGACCCGCACCGCGCCCCGATACAGGAAGAAGCCCCGGGGGGCGCTAGGCGGGGCTGGCAGCCGGCAGGGACTGCTCGGCGGCAACCCAGGCGAGCATTGCGCACTTGACGCGCGCGGGGAAGCGCGAGACGCCGGCGAAGGCCGCGGCGTCTCCGAGCACCTCTTCGTCGGCCTCCCTTGTGCCGCGCGAGCGCATGACGAGCCGGAACTCCTCGATGAGCTCCGCCAGCTCGCCCGCGGGAAGGCCGGGAGCGGCCTCGGCGAGGACGGAAGCGGACGCCATGGAGATCGAGCAACCGCTGCCTTCCCAGCTCACGCGCTCGACCGCGTCGCCGGCGAACTCCACGCGCAGGCGGATCTGGTCGCCGCAGACGGGGTTGTGCTGGTGGGACTCGCCCCACGGGTGGCCGGCCTCGGGCTCGAGCAGGCCGTCGCCGACGCGGCGCTTGGCGTGGTCGAGGATGATCTGCTGGTACAGCTGCTCGAGGCCGCTCACGAGGCCGCCCCAAAGAAGCCACGGACCCCGGCGACGGCGTCGACGAGCGCGGCGACGTCGTCCTCGGTCGTGTAGAGGTAGCTGCTGGCCCGGGTCGTCGCGGCGACTCCGAGCGCCCGGTGCAGCGGCTGGGCACAGTGGTGTCCCACGCGCACGGCGACGCCGCGGCTGTCGAGGTACTGGCCGACGTCGTGCGGGTGCACGCCCTCGACCTCGAAGACGGCCGTGCCGATCCGCTCGCCGCCCTCTGGACCGAGCAGGCGGACGCCCGGAAGGGCGGCGAGGCCCTCGGCCATGAGGGATCCGATCCGGGCCTCCCAACCGGCGATGCGGTCCATGCCGACCTCCTCGAGGTAGCGCGCCGCGGTGGCCAGGCCCAGCGCCTGTGAGATCCGCTGGGTGCCTGCCTCGAAGCGGTTCGGCGCGGGCAGGAACTCGGCGCGCTCCATCGTCACCGTGGTGATCATCGAGCCGCCCGTGAGGAATGGCGGCAGGGCGTTGAGCAGCTCGGAGCGGCCGTAGAGGGCGCCGATGCCCGTCGGCCCGAGCATCTTGTGGCCGGAGAACGCCATGAAGTCCACGTCGAGCGCCTTGACGTCGACGGGTAGGTGCGGGACGGACTGGCATCCGTCCAGGACGGTGAGCGCGCCGTGGGCGCGCGCGAGCGCAACGAACGCGGCGACATCCGTGACGGTGCCGAGGACGTTGGAGACGTGGGTGAAGGCCACGATGCGGGTGCGCGGGCCGATCACGTCGGCGGCGCGGTCCAGGAGCAGTGCGCCGTCGGGGCCGACTGGGACGTAGGCGAGGCTCGCGCCCGTCCGGAAGGCCAGCTCCTGCCAGGGGATGAGGTTGGCATGGTGCTCCTGCTCGGTCACCACGATCTCGTCGCCCGGTCCCAGCCGGAAGCGCCCGGCCGCCTCGCCTCCGCGGCCGACCGAGGCGTTGGACAAGGCATAGCACAGCAGGTTCAGCGCCTCGGTGGCGTTGGAGGTCCAGACGAGTTCGTCGGTCCGTGCCCCGATGAAGGAAGCGACGGCCGCACGGGCGTCCTCATAGAGCTCGGTGGCCTCGACGGCCAAGGTGTGCGCGCCGCGGTGGACGGCTGCGTTGAACCGCTCGTAGAAGTGCTGCTCGGCGTCCATGACGCAATGGGGGTTCTGCGAGGTGGCACCGGAGTCGAGGTAGACGAGCCCGTGGCCGTTGACCTCGCGTTCCAAGAGCGGGAAGTCGTTGCGGAGGCGGCTGACCTCGGCCGGGTCCAGCGACAGTTGCGCGGTCGCCTCGACGGTGCCTGGTTGCACGGTGGTAAGCCCTTCTGCCGGGTGGTCTGCTCCCGCGCCGGCCGTCGAGGCGGCCTGCGCGCGGATTCCGCTACGGAATGATGCCCTAATCTTCCCACCCATGCGCCCGGAGCACACGTGAGCCGAACCTAACCGTTCCCCGCGCGGACCACGGCGTCGTCGGGGACCGGGATCCGGGACCCACGGGTCGGCCACAGGGGACGAAGGCATGAAAAAGGGGCCGGCAGCGGGATGGGGGTGGCCCAGTCTCAGAGGCCGCCCGCTGCCGGCCCCCGTTCAGGGAGCCATCAAGGCTGCGCACCAGCATATGTGAAAAGTTTGTCAAATGTCATCCTGCGTCACATTTCGTCATCTTGAGGCCGGCATGCCAAGCAAGTGGCCCCGGTTCCCTCCGGTCGACTTCAGGAGCCGTGGAAGCGCTGCTGTGCGGTCGTGAGTCCCTCGCGGATCAACACCTCGACGGCGTCCGCCGCATCGTCGATCAGGAAGGGCAGCTCCTTCTTCTCCGCCGTGCCGAAGTCGCGCAGGACGAAGTCGGCGGTATCCATGCGTCCCGGCGGCCTGCCCACGCCGACCCGGACCCGGTGGTAGTCCCGTGTGCCAAGCGCCTTGGTGATGTCCCGCAGGCCGTTGTGCCCGCCCTCGCCACCGCCGAGCTTGAGCCGGACGGTGGCGAAGTCGATGTCGATCTCGTCGTGGACGGCGATGACGTGGTCCGCCGGGATCGAGAAGAACGCCGCGAGTGAGGACACGGGCCCGCCGCTGAGGTTCATGTAGGTCGAGGGTTTGGCCAGGACGACCCGGGGACCGCCCAGGCCAAGACGGCCCTCGAGGAGCTGCGCCCGGGACTTGTGGGCCTTGAAGGAGCCGCCCACGCGGCCGGCGAGCTCGTCGAGGACCATCTGCCCGACATTGTGCCGATGATGGGCGTAGCCGGGCCCGGGGTTTCCGAGCCCGGCTACGAGCCAGGTATCGCTTGCCATATGAGGCGGGGCGGTCCGCTACTCGGCGGACTCGGCGGCCGGGGCCTCCTCGGAGGCGCCCTCGGCGGACGCCGCGTCCTCGCCCAGGTCGGCGGCGGCCGGGACGTAGATGGTCGCGACGACGCTCTCCGGGTCGGTCAGCAGCGAGGTGCCCTTCGGGAGCACGAGCTCGGAGGCGAGCACGTTGTCGCCGGCCTGGCGGCCCTCGACGCTCACGGTGACGGTCTCGGGCAGGTGGGTGGCCTCGGCCTCGACGGAGACAGTGAAGAGCTCCAGGTCGACGACGGCGCCCGCGGCGACCTCGCCCTCGAGGTGCACGTTGACGTCCACGGTGACCTTCTCGCCCTTCTTGACGGTGAGGAGGTCCAGGTGGTCAACGGTCTGGCGCAGGGCGTGGCGCTGGATGTCCTTGACGAGGGCCAGGTGCTCTTCGCCGTCGATGTCCAGGACCAGGAGGGCGTTGGAGTGGCGGACGGCCAGGGTGGTCTGCTGCTGCGGGAGCAGGATGTGGATCGGCTCTGCACCGTGGCCGTAGATCACGGCGGGGACCTGGTGGGCGCGGCGGGCCTGGCGGGCTGCGCCCTTGCCGAAGTCGGTGCGGAGCTCGGCGGCGATCTTGGTCTGGTCGGTCATGGGATTCTCCCGTACTCGTCGGTGTTTCGGTCTGCCCAGGCATCGGATGAACCTGGACACCGTCACCGGTCCGCGGCATCGCCGCGTTCCTTCCGGGTCCAGCCTCGTCGATCACGGAGCCGCGTCCTTCGGTGGACGCCCTCCCTCGCCTGGGCACTGCCGGCCAGTCTACCAGCAGAACCAGGAAACGCACGACGGCCCCGGCGGGTGCCGGGGCCGTCGTGCGGTGGCGCGGAGAGAGATCAGGCGTTGCCGTCGAAGAGACTCGTCACGGAGCCGTCCTCGAAGACCTCCTTGACGGCGCGCGCGATGAGCGGCGCGATCGAGAGGACGGTCAGCTGCTTGAAGCGCTTCGAGGAGGGGATCGGCAGGGTGTTGGTCACGACGACTTCGCGGGCGCCCGATTCGGAGAGGCGCTGGGCGGCCGGGTCGGAGAACACGGCGTGCGTGGCGGCGATGATGACGTCCTTGGCGCCGGCGTCCTTGAGCACGCGGACGGCCCCGGAGATCGTGCCGCCGGTGTCGATCATGTCGTCGATGAGCACGCACGTGCGGCCCTCGATCTGGCCGACGACGGTCTTGGACACGGCCTGGTTCGGCACGGTGAGGTCGCGGGACTTGTGCACGAACGCGAGCGGGGCGCCGCCGAGCCGGTCGGCCCACTGCTCGGCCACGCGGACGCGGCCGGTGTCCGGGGAGACGACCGTGACGTTGTCGGCCTCGACGCGCGTGCGGATGTAGTCGGCGAGCAGCGGGATCGCGAAGAGGTGGTCCACGGGTCCGTCGAAGAAGCCCTGGATCTGCGCGGTGTGCAGGTCCACGCTCATGATGCGGTCGGCGCCCGCCGTCTTGTAGAGGTCGGCGACGAGGCGGGCGGAGATGGGCTCGCGGCCGCGGCCCTTCTTGTCCTGGCGTGCGTAGGGGTAGAAGGGCGAGACGACGGTGATGCGGCGGGCCGAGGCGCGCTTCATCGAGTCGATCATGATGAGCTGTTCCATGAGCCAGTTGTTCAGCGGCGCCGGGTGCGCCTGGATGATGAAGACGTCCTTGCCGCGCACGCTCTCGCCCGAACGGACGTAGATCTCCCCGTTGGCGAAGTCGTAGGCCGACATCGGCAGCAGTTCGGTCTCGAGCACGGAGGCGATCTCCTCGGCGAGCTCGGGGTGCGCGCGGCCGCTGGCGAGCACCAGCTTCTTGTCGACGTTGTGGCTCAGTTCGCTCATGGGTTCACTTTCTGGTGCCTGATGGGGATCGGTGGAGAGGGGTTCAGGACGCGGGGCCGGACTGGCCGGCCGCCTCGGCGGAGGGGGTGCCGGGGCGCTTGGCTGCCGTCCATCCCTCGGTGTTGCGCTGCGGGGCGACCGAGAGCGCGAGGGCGCCGGCGGGGACGTCCTTGCGCACCACGGCGCCGGCGCCGGTGTAGGCGCCGTCGCCGATGGTCACGGGGGCGACGAACACGGTGTTCGAGCTCGTGCGGACGTGGGAGCCGATGACGGTGCGGTGCTTGTTGACGCCGTCGTAGTTGGCCGTGATGTTGCCGCAGCCGATGTTGGTGTACTCGCCGATCTCGGCGTCGCCCGCGTAGCCCAGGTGGGAGAGCTTCGAGCCGCGGCCCACGGTGACGTTCTTGGTCTCGTAGAACGCGCCGATCTTGCCGGCCTCGCCGAGCTCGGTCTGGGGGCGCAGGTAGGCGAACGGGCCCACCGTGGCGCCGGCGCCGATTGCGGAGGCGGTGACGTCGCTGCGCTTGACGACCGCGTTGATACCCACCTGGGTGTCGGTCAGGGTCGTGTCGGGGCCGATCACGGCGCCCGTGCCGATGGCCGTGGCGCCGTGGAGCTGCGTGCCGGGCTTGATGGTCACGTCCGGGGAGAGGGCGACGCTGGAGTCGATCCACGTGGTGGCGGGGTCGACGACGGTCACGCCGGCGCGCATCCAGCCCTCGACGATCCGGCGGTTCAGCTCCTTGCCGAGCGCGGCGAGCTGGACGCGGTCGTTGGCGCCCTCGACCTGCCAGGGGTCGTCGGTGACGACGGCGGCGACGCGGCCGCCGGCCTCGCGGGCGATGGCCAGGACGTCCGTGAGGTACATCTCGCCTTGCGTGTTGTCCGTCGTGACCTGGCCGAGCGCGTCGCGCAGGACGGCCGCGTCGAACGCGTAGATGCCGGAGTTGACCTCGCGGATGGCGCGCTGCTCGTCGCTCGCGTCCTTGTGCTCGACGATCCCGGTGACGGTCCCGTCGGTGCCGCGCAGGATCCGGCCGTAGCCCGTGGCGTCGTCCAGCACGGCGGTCAGGACGGTCGCGGCGTTGCCGGCGGCGTCGTGGGCAGCGACGAGCTCCTGCAGGAGTCCGGTGGTGAGCAGCGGCACGTCGCCATAGGTGACGACGATGGTGCCGTCGAGGTGCGGGGGCAGCGCGGCCAGTCCGAGCTGGACGGCGCGGCCGGTGCCGGGGATCCCGTCCTGGTCGGCGATGGTGATGCCGGGCTCGATCTCGAGGAGGTGTCCGACGACGAGGTCGCGCTCGTGCCGGACGACGGCGACAAGCTGCTTCGGGTCGAGCCCCTTGGCCGCGGCCAAGGCGTGCCCGACCATGGAGCGGCCGCCGATTTCGTGGAGGATCTTGGGTTTGGACGATTTCATCCGGGTGCCGGCTCCGGCTGCGAGGACGATGACGGCGGCCGGTGCGGTGGCTTCCACGCTCAAGTTGTGCACTCCCTGCGGTGTTGGCGTTCACGGGCCCGGGCCAGCCCGGGCCAGCCCAGTCTACCGCTTGCCGCGGACCGTCCCTGCGCTGGTTCCGCCCCTAGGATTCGAACCTAGACTGCACGGCTCCAAAGGCCGGCGTGCTGCCATTACACCAGGGCGGAACGTGCCGCCGCGCGGCGGTCCGGCACGGTTAGGTATTCTGCCACGAATCCCCGCCGTGCCATGAACCGGATGACCGGGGAACGGAAAACAGCGCCCGGGTCGCAGGACTCCGCGGGGCTTCAGGCGAGCCGGGCCGCACTGGGACGGGCGTGGCGGCACGGTTAGCCGCCGACGACCTCCGCGGCTTCGAGCCACGCCGATTCGAGGCCCTCCTGTTCCGCCTGGAGCGTCTGCAGACGGGCCGTGAGGTCCTTGAGCTCGTCGAACTCCTGCGCCTCGGCGGCCGCGGCCATCGTCGCCTCGAGCTTCGCCACCTGTTCCGCGATCTTGCCGAGCTGCCGGTCGATCCGGTTCACCTCCTTGCGCGCCTCGCGCTTCTCGGCCTCGCTGGGACCGGCTTCGGCCGCGGCTCCCCCTCCACCCGGAGCGGCAGGGGACGAGGACGACGCCGGGGCCGTGGCCTCGGCGCGCAGTTGCAGGTACTGCTCCACTCCCCCGGGCAGGCCGCGGATCTTCCCGTCGCCCAGGAGCGCGATCTGGTGGTCGGTCACGCGCTCAAGCAAGTAGCGGTCGTGGCTGACGACGACGAGGGTGCCGGGCCAGCCGTCGAGCAGGTCCTCGACCGCGGCGAGCGTGTCCGTGTCGAGGTCGTTGGTCGGCTCGTCGAGCATCAGCACGTTCGGCTCGCCCACGAGCAGGCGGAGCAGCTGCAGCCGCCGGCGCTCTCCGCCGGAGAGCTCCTTGACCGGAGTCCACTGCTTCTCCGTCCCGAAGCCCAGCTGCTCGACGAGTTGCCCCGCGGAGAGCTCGCGGCCCCCGACCTGGAAGACGTTGCGCTCGGCCTGCACGACCTCGATGACGCGCTCCTCGGCGACGGCGTCGAGCTCGCGCACCTCCTGCGTCAGGATCGCCGTCTTGACCGTCTTGCCGCGCTTGAGCCGGCCACCGGTGGGCTCGACCTCCCCGTTGAGGAGCTTGAGCAGGGTCGACTTCCCGGCCCCGTTGACGCCGACGACGCCGATCCTCTCCCCCGGGGCCAGACGCAGGGTGACCTTGTCGAACAAGGGGGCCCCGCCGTCGTACGCCAGGGAGACGTCCTCCAGGTCCAGGACGTCCTTGCCGAGCCGCGCCGTGGCCATCTTCGACAGCGCGACCGAGTCCCGCGGGGCCGGGACGTCGGAGATCAGCTCATTCGCCGCCTCGATGCGGAACTTGGGCTTGGACGTGCGCGCGGGCGCTCCGCGGCGGAGCCAGGCGAGCTCCTTCTTCACGAGCTGCTGGCGCTTGTTCTCCACAACGGCCGCCATCCGGTCCCGCTCTGCGCGGGCCAGGACGTAGGCCGCGTAGCCGCCGTCGAAATGGTCGACGATGCCGTCGTGCACCTCCCACGTCCGCGTGCAGACCTCGTCGAGGAACCAGCGGTCGTGGGTCACGACGAGGAGCGCGCCGGCATTGGCCCTCCACCGCTGCTTGAGGTGCCGCGCGAGCCACGCGACGCCCTCGACGTCGAGGTGGTTGGTCGGCTCGTCGAGCATGACCACCTCGTGGTCCCCGATCAGGAGCTTGGCGAGCGCGACACGGCGCTTCTGCCCGCCGGAGAGGGAGGAGACCTTGGCGTGCCAGTCGACCTCGCCGACGAGCCCGCCCATGACCTCGCGGACCCGAGGATTGGACGCCCACTCGTGGTCCGCGGCGTCGCCGACGATCGCGTGCCCGACCTCGAGGTCGCCGTCGAGGACGTCCTGCTGGTCCAGGAAGCCCACACGGACGTCTCCGCGCTTGGTCACGCGCCCCGAATCGGCCCGCTGGCGCTGCGCGAGCAGCCGCATGAGCGTGGACTTGCCGTCGCCGTTGCGGCCCACCATCCCGATCCGGTCCCCGTCCTCGAGGCCCAGCGTGACGCCGTCCAGGACGGTACGGGTCACGAAGGTGACGGAGACGTTCTCGGCTCCCAGCAGATGTGCCACGGTGCGGTTGTCCTTACGCTTGGTGATGGTGGTTCGGTGCGGCCGTGCGGGGCACCGTCAGACGATCGAGGCGCCGTGCACGGGCCCGTGCACGGCACGGGCCGCCAGGCCCGACTCGTCCTCGAGCTGGTTGGCGATCTCGGCGGCGTGGCGCGGGCCGGCGGCCAGCAGGGCGACCGTGGGCCCGGAACCGGAGACGAGCGAGGCCAGCGCGCCCGCGGCGTCGCCCATCTCCAGGACGGCCGCGAGCTCCGGGGCCAGGTCCATAGCGGCCGGGGTGAGGTCGTTGAAGACGAGCCCCTGCAAGAGGGCGTGGTCGCCGGCGACGAGGGCCTGGACGACGCCCGGGTCGACCTCGCGAGGCGTTTCGACGTCCCGCCCCGCGCGCAGCTCGTCGAGGCGCGCGTAGACCGCCGGCGTGGACAGCCCGTAGCTCGCCGGCAGGATCACCCAGTCGGTGCGGCTGCGCAGGAGCAGGGGCGAGAGCTCGTCCCCGATCCCGAGTCCGACGGCGGCGCCGCCGGAGAGCGCGAACGGCACGTCGGCGCCGAGCCCGGCGCCGATCCTCCCGAGCTCCTCGCGCGTCAGTCCGGTCCCCCAGAGCGCGTTGCACGCCACGAGCGCCGCCGCGGCGTCGGCCGAGCCGCCGCCCATGCCGCCGGCGATGGGCACGCGCTTGACGACCTCGAGGTGCACTCCGCCGGCGTGGCCCGTGGCGTCGGCCAGGGCGCGGGCGGCGCGCAGTGCCAGGTTCGAGGGGCCGAGGGGGAAGTCCTCCGGGTCCGTCACGGCCGTCGATCCGGCCCCGAGGGAGAGGGAGTGCTCGCCGTCGATCCGCGCGGTGGCGACGACGTCCTCGAACAGGGAGATCGCCAGGTACAGGCTCGCGACGTCGTGGTATCCGTCCTCGCGCGGAGGACCGACGCGGAAGTGCACGTTGATCTTGCCCGGCGCCCGGGCGGTGATGGTCCGCGTCATGCGGCTCCCCGCCCCGCCTCGGCGATCCGGGCGAAGTCCTCGATCGCGAGCTTCTCGCCGCGCGCCTGCGGGTCGATCCCGGCGGCCCGGAGCGCCTCCTCCGCACGTGCGGCGCCGCCGGCCCATCCGGCGAGGGCGGCCCGCAGGGTCTTGCGGCGCTGCGCGAAGGCCGCGTCGACGACGGCGAAGACGTCCTCGCGCTTCGCCGTCGTCGCCGGCGGCTCGCGCCGCTCGAATCCGACGAGGCCGGAGTGGATCTTCGGGGCCGGCCAGAACACGTTCATGCCGATCACCCCGGCCTTGCGCAGCTGCCCGTACCAGGCGGCCTTGACGCTCGGGACGCCGTACGTCTTCGAGCCCGGCCCGGCGGCGAGGCGGTCCGCGACCTCGTCCTGGACCATGACGAGCCCGGTCCGCAGGCTCGGGAAGTTCTCGAGCAGGTGCAGGACGACGGGCACGGCGACGTTGTAGGGAAGGTTGGCCACGAGGGCGGTGGGCTCCGCCGGGAGCGAGGTCACCTTGAGCGCGTCGGAGAGCACGACGTCGAGCCGGCCGCCGTGCCCCGGCCGGAATTCCTCGATGGTGCGGGGAAGCCGTCCGGCGAGGACGGGATCGATCTCGACGGCCACGACGTGGCGGGCCGCGTCCAGGAGTCCCAGCGTGAGCGAGCCCAGGCCCGGGCCGACCTCGAGGACCGTGTCCTGCGGGTCGAGCTTGGCGGCCGCGACGATCCGGCGGATCGTGTTGCCGTCGATCACGAAGTTCTGGCCGAGCGTCTTGGTGGGACGCACGTCCAGCTCAGCGGCGAGGCGGCGGATGTCGGCCGCCCCGAGCAGGGGCCGCCCGCCGGCGGTCGGGGGCTGGGTCGCGGGATCGTCAGTCACGGGTTCCATCCTAGTTCGTCGATCCGCGCCCTCCGGCCCCTCGTGCGGGCATGGAACACGCGCAGGGCCCCGCCTCGGAACCGGTTCGGTGAACCGTCGAGGCGGGGCCCTGGCGCGTGCGTGCAGCGGCCGCGGGCCGCGGTGCCGGCGTTCCTAGAGGAGGCCGAGCTTCCGGGCGCAGGAGGGCCAGTGGCCCCAGCCGCCGTTCGCGCGCAGGCGCTCGGCGGTCGCGATCTGCTGGGCGGGAGTGGCCTGGTGCGGGTAGGCGGCGTACTGAGTGCCGCCCGCGCCCTGCCAGCTGCGGAGGTTGAACTGGAGTCCGCCGTAGTAGCCGTTGCCCGTGTTGATGGACCAGTTGCCGCCGGACTCGCACTTGGCCAGGGCGGCCCAGGTCGAGGACACGCCGGCCGCGGAGGCGGTCGTGCCTCCGGAGGAGGCGCCCGCGGAGGACGACGACGAGGCCTGGGCGGGCTTCGGGGCCGGCTTCTTCTTGGTCCCGACGGCGATCTTTTCGTCGACCGCGGCGGTGGTGACCGTGGAGGAGACGAGTTCGCTCGAGGCCTCCTTGCCGTCCTTGAGCACGACCTCGTGGACGAGGGTCCGGACGCCGTCCTTGCCGGCGGCGACGACCTTGGTCTTGCCCTCCTCGAGGGTGCCGTCCTTGACCCGGGCAGTGCCGTGGGCGACGGCCTCGGTGGAGGTGCGCTGCTCGGTGGCGACGCGGACGACCTTGACGTCGAGCCCGTCGGCGACCTCGGTGCCGGCTGCCGGCGTCAGCTCGTCGTCCTTGCCGAGCGTCACGTCGGCCTCGGCCAGGACGTCGGCGACCGTGGCGGCCGTCGTGCTCAGGTCCACGGTCTTGCCGTCGACGGCCAGGGCGACGGCCTTGGGGGTCGTGATCTCGATCGGGGTGCTGAGCGAGGCGAGCTCGAGCTCGATGCCGGCGGAGATGTCCGAGCTGTCGGCGACCTTGAGCTGGTCCAGGACGTCGGCGACCGTGAGGCCGGTGGTGTGGACGACGCGGTCGACGCCGTCGATGGAGACGTCGATGGCCTTGGAGCGGTTGACCTCGATCGTCGCGCCGTTCTCGATCGCGGCGTCGAGCGCCGGGGAGACCTCGTCGCGGGCCGCGAGCTCGATCTCGGAGGCCTCGAGGACGTCGGCGACGGTGGTGCCGAAGGTGGAGACGCTCTGCGTCTCGCCGTCGACGACGAGGGCGACGGTCTTGTTGGCCCCCACGAAGGAGACCAGACCGAGGATCAGGGCGGAGAGGACTGCGGCCTGGGCGCCGACCTGGACCCAGCGGTTTTTCAGGGCGTGCTGCACGGAATTCCAAACGTCGGTGTCGTCCGGGCACGGGGAATCGGCAAGGGAGGAGGGGCCCCGTCGAGTCTCACGCGGGTTCCTCCCGTGCTGGCGTCACTGCTGGCACAGGCCTGTAGCGCGGCAGGCGATGGGGCGTACGAACGGAACGTCCCAGCGTGTGCCGCAGGCGGCTTGATACCCGGAAACCTTCCCCGATCCCGGCTACTGAGGCTTAACCGTAACCGTTCCGTTATCAATTGACAACCAAGGAGTCCCTTCGCATCGTGGTCCCCGGGCCCGCCGGCTCAGAACGTTCCGTAGACCGCCTCGGTATTGGCGGCCAGTTGGCGGCACCATTCCTCCACGTCACGCCCCAGATGCGCGGCCATCGAACGGACCGTGTGCGGGATGAGGTAGCTCGCGTTGGGACGGCCCCGGAACGGCTCCGGCGTGAGGAACGGCGCATCCGTCTCCACGAGGACGAGCTCGGGGTCCGCGACCTCGAGCGCCTCCCGCAGCGAGGTGGCGTTCTTGAACGTGACGGTGCCCGAGAAGGACAGGTACCAGCCGTGCTCGTTGCAGATCCGGGCGAGCTCCGCGTCGCCGGAAAAGCAGTGGAAGACGACCTTTTCGGGGAGCCTCTCGGAGCGCAGCACCTCGACGATGTCGGCGTGGGCGTCGCGGTCGTGGATCTGCAGGGCCCTGCCCCGGCGGACGGCGATGTCGATGTGGCGGCGGAACGACTCGCGCTGCACGGGCCGGCCCTCCTCGCCGGTGCGGAAGTAGTCGAGCCCCGTCTCCCCCACCGCGCGGACGCGGGGGTGTGCCGCGAGCCGGTCGATCTCGGCGAGCGCGTCCTCGAGGGCGCCCCGGGCGGCGTAGCGCGGCGCGTCGTTGGGGTGGATGGCGACGGCGGCCAGGACGCGCGGATCGGCTGCGGCGGCCTTGACGGCGAAACGGGAGGACTCGACGTCGCAGCCCACCTGGACGACGCCGGGGACGCCGACCGCGTTGGCGGCGTCGAGGGCGTCGGCGACGGAGACCGCGACGAGCCCGTCGCGGAAGTCGAGGTGGGTGTGGTTGTCCGGGACCGGGTACGGGAGCGGTTCGGGGGCGGCCGGGTACTCGAGCCGGCGCCTGCGTCCGGAGTCGTCGCGGTCCCGCCGCGCCGCGCCGCCCGGCTCCAAGTCCTCCCCGCCGGCGCCGGAGCCGGGCGGACGCACGTAGGCGTGCGGAGTCGATCCCGGCACGACCGCGACCCCCGCCGCGACCGAGCCCCCTGCCGTCTGGTTGCCGCCCATCCGGACCGCCTTCCATGCCTCGTTCCCCCGGCGGCCCGGAGCGGCCGCACGCTCCAGCCTAGCGCCGTCGAACGCCCGGACTCCGGTGTGTCCCGCGACACACGAATCCTGAGTAGGCTGGGTGGACGAGTTGTCAATGCCGCCCGCCTCCCCACCGGGGACGGTCCGGCCCGGCCGTCATGACAGGGAGATCCCATGGAGCCAGCCACGCAGCCGGAGGTGTTGTCCTCGGAGGAGTTCGGCCGCGGCTGTTCACGCATCCTCGAGGCCATCGGGACCGTCATCGACGGCAAGGAGTCCGTCGCGCGCACGGCGCTCACGGTCCTCCTGGCCCAGGGCCACCTCCTGCTCGAGGACGTGCCGGGCGTCGGCAAGACGATGCTCGCCAAGACGCTCGCGAAGACGGTCGACTGCACGGTGAACCGCATCCAGTTCACGCCGGACCTGCTGCCCTCGGACGTCACGGGCGTGTCGATCTACAACCAGGACACGCACGCGTTCGAGTTCCGCCGCGGCCCGGTCTTCGCGAACATCGTCATCGGCGACGAGATCAACCGCGCCTCGGCCAAGACGCAGTCGGCGCTGCTCGAGTGCATGGAGGAACACCAGGTCACGGTCGACGGCGGCACGTACCCGCTCGCGGAGCCCTTCATGGTGGTCGCGACCCAGAACCCGATCGAGCTCGAGGGGACGTTCCCCCTGCCCGAGGCCCAGCGGGACCGCTTTATGGCCCGCGTCTCGATGGGCTACCCCGACACGGCCGCTGAGCTCGCGATGCTCGAGACGCACCAGTCCAGGTCCCCGCTCGACGCCGTCCGGCCCGTCGTCGACACCGCGGGACTCGTGGGGCTGATCACCACGGTCAAGGACGTCTACGCCTCGGATCCCGTGAAGGAGTACGTCGTCGCGCTCGGCCAGGCCACGCGCGAGCACCCCGACGTGCGCCTCGGCGCGAGCCCGCGGTCCCTCCTCCAGTTGCTGCGTGCGGCGAAGGCGGAGGCCGCGCTCAACGCGCGCGACTTCGTCCTGCCCGACGACGTCGCCGCGGTCGCCTCCGCGGTGCTGTCCCACCGGCTCATGCTGCAGCGGCGGGCCGAGGTGGCCGGGACCACCGCGGCCGACGTCGTCGACGCCCTGCTGGCCCGGGTCCCGGTCCGCGCCGGGGCGCGCGGCTGATTCCGGGCGCCATGGCCGGGCCAACGGGGTACGACGACGGGGCCGCACCCGGGCGCCCGGACCCCGACCGCAAGCGGTCCCTGCAGGAGCGCCTGCGCCTGGCGTTCCTGACTCCGAGGGGCTGGGGCCTGTTCTTGGCCGGGGCGGCGACGCTCGTGCTCGCCTGGCTCATGGGCCGCCGCGAGCTCGTCAACATCGCCGTCTTCCTCGCCGTCGTCCCGCTCCTGTCCGCCGCCGTCGTCCGGATCGGCGGCAGCCGCCTGCACGTCCGCCGCGGCTTCGACCCCGACCCCGTCATCGCGGGCGAGACCGCCCACGTACGTCTCGAGGTCAGCCACCGCGGACAGCTGCCCGGGTCCGTCTCGCTGACCGAGGCCCTGCCGCCGCGCTTCGGCGCCTCCCCGCGCTTCGACGACCCGCGCTCCGGCGGCCGCTACCGCTACCGGCTGAAGCCGGCCCGCCGCGGCGTCTACTCGATCGGCCCGCTGACCGCGCTCTTCACCGACCCCTTCGGCCTCGCCTCGCGGCCCGGCGCCGTCGACCGCCCGGCCCCGCTGACGGTCGTGCAGCCCGTCCCCCGCCTCGAGCCGAACGGGGTCCTCGGCGATGCGGGCAGCCACGGCGAGGCCCGCGCCAACCGGCAGGCCACCCCGGACAGCGACGACGTCATGACGCGCGAGTACCGCGACGGCGACCCGATGCGGCGTGTGCACTGGCCTGCGACGGCGCGGCACGGCTCGCTCATGGTGAGGCAGGAGGAGTACCGGTCCACGCCGCGCGCGACCCTCCTCGTCGACCGCCGCCGCGAGCCCTACAACGGCAGCTACCTCGGCTTCGACGAGCCGCTCGAGGTCGCGAACTTCACCGGCTCCCCGGGCACCACGACCCCCTGCTTCGACTGGGTCCTCTCCGCGGCCCTCGGGATCGCCGCCCACCTCGCCGAGCTCGGCTACGCCGTCGACCTGCTCGACCAGGACGGCCGGCCCCTCGCCGGGCACTCGACCTCGGCGCCGGACGGGCACCGCGATCTGTTCTCCGGCCCCGATGCCGCGACGGACCTGCAGCTCGCCCTGGCCGGCGTCGGACTCGAGGACCCCGCGGCGCCGCGCCGCCGGTCGGGACACGATCCCGACGGACTCCGCCAGGCCTCCCCGCCCGGCGGCCCCGGGGACAACGGCGTGGTCCGCCGGCTCTCGGCCGTCATCCGCAACGCGCGCAATCCACTCGTTCTGCTGACGGGCCGGCTCACCGAAGCCGAGGCGACGGAATGGGTCGAGGCCGTCGGCAGCGGCCGGAACACCGCGGTCTTCCTCGCCACGAGCACCCCGTCGGCCTCGCTCGGGGCCGCCTCCGTCTTCCGCCAGGCCGGCTGGCACCCCATCGGCGCCACACCGGACCAACCGGTCGCCGCCGCCTGGACCCGGCTCGGCACCGTCGAGCGGATCGACGGCACCAGGAGATCGCGATGACCCTCCTCGACACTCCCGGAACTCGGGCCGCCGGCACCGCCGACGAGCGCCCGGACGGCGGCCGGCAGCGTGCCCCGGGGCGCCGGGCCGGGGCCGCCTGGCTCTCGGGAGCCGCCGTCGCCGCCGCCGTCCTCATGGCCTCCGGGAGCCTCAACGGGGTCTTCGAGGGCTGGCGCTGGCTCGAGCACGCGACCGTCACCGTCGTCGCCGTCTGCGCGGCCGCGGCCGGCGTGCGCGCCCTCGGGGCGCGGAGCCCGTGGCCCACGCTCGCCGCGCTCACGGCCCTCGTCTGCACACTGACCCTGCAGTTCTTCTCCGAGTCCGCGTTCCTGGGCTTCCTCCCCGGCCCCGAGACGGTGCGGCGTCTCCTCGAGGTCTTCCCGGCCGCGAACCAGGCGATCCTCTCCGAGGCCCCGCCCGTGCTGCCCGGCGCGCCGCTCGTGTTCCTGACCTGCCTCGCCGTCGGGCTCGTCGCCGCGACGACGGACCTCATCGCCTTCGGCCTGCGCTTCCCCGCCTTCGCCGCGGTGCCCCTCGGCATCGTCCTCGCCGCCGCCTCGCTCATCAAGCCGCAGGGGGCGGGGCTCGGGCACGTGGCCGCGACCGCCGTCGGATTCCTCCTGATCCTCGGTGCCGCCCGGCTCGCCGACTCGACGATCGATCCCGCCGCCGCGGTCCACAGCGGCCTGCTGCGGCAATCCGTGCTCATCGCCGCCGGCGCCGTGATCGCGATGCTCGTCGTCCCGCTCGCCCTGCCCGGATTCACCACGGGGCTGCTCCCCGAGGGGCGCAAGCTCTACCTGTGGGGCCAGCCGACGGGCATCAATCCCGTCCTGAACCTCGGCAACAACCTCCGCTCCCCCGTCGGGCTCACGACGGTGCGGTACTGGACCGATTCCGAGGAGCCCCTCTACCTGCGGACCGCCGTCGTGGGCGACCTCGATGCGGCTCGCTGGGCCCCTGGGGACGCCGACGTGTCCCGGCAGCCCATGGACGGCTCGCTCGACCAGGGGCCCTGGGCGGCGTTCGAGGGCGAGACGACGATCGTGAACACGCGCATCGCGACGGGCAACTACGCGAGCCCGTGGCTGCCCCTGCCGACCGGCGCGGGCGCCGTCGACGGGCTGCGCGGCACGTGGGGCTGGTTCCCGGAGACCGCCACGGCGTTGGCCGGGGCCGGCGCAGCGAGCCCGGACCAGGACTACCGCGTGGTCTCCCGCCGCCCGGTCATCACCGCCGAGCTGCTCGCCGGCTCCGGCCGGCCCGCCGAGGGCGGCCCTCCCGTGCCGGAGGTCTACTCCTCCGTGCCGGACGAGCTGCCCGGGATCGTCGTCGAGACCGCGGAGCGCGTGGTCGCGGAGGCCTCGGCCGGCAACGACTACGAACGCGCCCTGGCCCTGCAGAACCACTTGCGCGGGGTCGACTACCGCTACTCGGAGGAGACCCCCCTGGAACAGGGCTACGACGGCAATGGCCTGGCCGTCGTCGAGGCCTTCCTCGAGGTCAGGAGCGGCTACTGCATCCACTACTCCTCGGCCATGGCGCTCATGGCCCGCTCGCTCGGGATCCCGAGCCGCATCGCGATCGGCTACGCGCCGGGACGCGAGGCCGGCGGCACGGTCGACGGCCCGGACGGAACACAGCTGCAGGGGTACTCGATCACCTCCCGCAACGCCCATGCCTGGCCGGAACTGTACTTCGAGGGGATCGGCTGGGTCCCGTTCGAGCCGACGCCGGGCCGCGGCACCACGCCCGGCTACGCACCCGACGCCCCGGGCCCCGCGGAGGGCCCCGTCGAGGACCCGCTGCTCCCGGCGCCCGGGCAGAACACGGCCGACCCCGGCGCCGAGCCGACGAGCGAGGCCAGCAGCCCGGCCGCCACGCCCGGCGGCGGCAGGGGCAGCGGCGACGGGCCCGGCACGGCGCCGACCATCGGCGGAGCCGTGCTCCTGCTGCTCCTGCTCGCCTCGCCCCACTTGTTGCGGCGCCTCGCCGGCGCCCGCCGCCTCCGCCGCGTGCGGGCGATGGACGCCCCCGGAGCCGGCCCCGAGGCCCGGAGTGACGGCCCCGCCGCCGCGTGGGACGAGCTCGTGGCCCTGGGCCTGGACTACGGGCACCGCATGCGCGCCGCGGAAACGGCGACCGACTACGCCAACCGGCTGACGGGCACCCTCCCGGACGCGGCCGGCTCCCTGGCCGTCCTCCGGGAGGCGTTCGAACGCGTGCGCTACGCCCCGCCGGGACACGGACGGATCCCCGAGGGGACCCACCGGCACGTGCCCGAACCCCGGCCCGACGGAGGATCGCTCGCCACGCGCCTCGCCGGCGTCCGTCCGGTGCCGACGGCACCGCCCGGCGGCGCCGAGCTCGCCGCCGCGCTGCGCGAGGTGGAGCTGGAGCTCTCGGCCGCGGCCGGCGCCGCCGCGCAGGCCCGGGCCCGCGGCCTGCCGCCGTCGTTGTTCGTCCGCTGACCCCGGCGCACCGCGGCCCGTCAGACCGCGTAGGGGTCGGCGATGCCGATGTACTGGGTCGTCGTGTACTCCGCGATGCCCTCGGCGCCGCCCTCGCGGCCCAGGCCGGACTGCTTGACGCCGCCGAACGGCGCGGCGGCGTTGGAGATCACGCCCGCGTTGAAGCCCACCATGCCGAACTCGATCTGCTCGGCGACGCGGAACATGCGGTTGTAGTCCGCGGTGTAGAGATAGGACGCGAGACCGTACTCGCTCGCGTTGGCGAGCTTGACGGCTTCCTCCTCCGTCTCGAACGTCGTCACGGGAGCCACGGGGCCGAAGATCTCCTGACGCAGGATCTCGGCGTCGTTCGGCACGCCCGCGAGCACGGTGGGCTGGTAGAAGAAGCCGTCGCCGTCGATCGGCGCACCGCCCGTGACCGCCTCGGCACCGGCCTCGACGGCCGCCGTGACGAGGGCGTGGACATCGTCTCGCGCGCCGCCGTCGATGAGCGGGCCCACGGTCGTGGACGCCTCGGTACCGCGGCCCGGCACCAGTCGCTCCATGGCCTCGGCGAAGCGGCGCGTGAACTCCTCCGCCACCGACGTCTGGACGAGGAAGCGGTTCGCCGCCGTGCAGGCCTCGCCCATGTTGCGCATCTTCGCGGCCATGGCGCCCTCGACGGCCCGGTCGAGGTCGGCGTCCTCGAAGACGATGAACGGGGCGTTGCCGCCGAGCTCCATCGAGGTCCGCAGGACGTTGTCCGCCGCGTCCTTGAGCAGCTGCCGGCCCACCGGGGTGGAGCCGGTGAAGGAGACCTTGCGCAGACGCGGGTCCTGCATGAGCGGGCCGGAGATGCCGGAGGCGGACTTCGAGGAGACGACGTTCAGGACGCCGGCGGGCAGGCCGGCCTCCAGCAGGACGGCCGCGAAGAGCTGGCTCGTCAGGGGCGTCAGCTTGGCCGGCTTGAGCACCATGGTGCAGCCGGCCGCCACGGCGGGGCCGACCTTGCGGGTGGCCATCGCGAGCGGGAAGTTCCAGGGGGTGATGAGCAGGCACGGGCCGAGCGGCTTGCGCTGGACGAGGATCTTGTTCTTGCCCTCGGGCGTCGTCACGTAGCGCCCGTAGTCGCGGACGGCCTCCTCGGAGAACCAGCGCAGGAACTCGGCGCCGTAGACGACTTCGCCACGGGCCTCGGCGAGCGGCTTGCCCATTTCGAGGGTCATCAGGAGTGCGAAGTCCTCGGACCGCGCCGTGACCAGGTCAAAGGCGCGCCGCAGGATCTCGGCCCGCTCGCGCGGGGCCGTCCGGGCCCAGGCGGCCTGCGCCGCGTCGGCGGCGTCGAGGGCGGCCACGGCGTCCTCGCTCGTGGCCGAGGCGAGGGTGGCCAGGACGCGGCCCGTGGAGGGATCGTGCACGTCGAAGGTCCCGCCGTCCGACGCGTCCCGCCACTCGCCGTCGATGAGCAGGCCGGTGGGGACGGAGGCGAGCAGTTCGGCTTCGCGCTCCGGGGTGATGGTCGTCATTGAGTGATCTCCCGCAAGTGGTGGGCTGGTGTGTCCCTGCCACCGTATCGACGTGGCTTCCCCGGTGTAAATGCCGCCCTGCACCATGACGCGGGCTCCCCGTTGTGCACTTGTCCCCGTGCCGGACCCCGGCCTCCGCGGAGCTCAGGCCCGCGCGTCGAGGACGGCCGCGTAGAGCTCCCGCTTGGAGACGCGCTCGCGCTCGGCCACGGCGCCGACGGCGTCCTTGAGCCGCAGCCCCCCGTCGACGAGGGCCTGCACGGCCGCGACGTGGTCGGCCGCCTCGGCCGGCGCCGCCTCCCCGGCCCCGGCGACGACGACGGCGATCTCCCCCTTCACCCCGTCGGACGACCACGTGGCCAGTTCGTCGAGGGTGCCGCGCCGCACTTCCTCGTGGAGCTTCGTGAGCTCGCGGGCGACGGCGGCCCGGCGCAGGGGACCGAACGCCTCGGCGAGCGCGCGCAGCATGGGTTCGAGCCGGTGCGGCGCCTCGAAGAACACCATCGTGCGCCGCTCGTCGGCGAGTTCGGCGAGGCGGCCGGCACGGTCGCCCGGCTTGCGGGGCAGGAAGCCCTCGAACGTGAAGCGGTCCGTCGGCAGGCCGGACAGCGCGAGCGCCGTGGGCACGGCGGAGGGGCCGGGGACCGCGGTGACGTCGAGCCCGGCCGCGACGGCCGCCTCGACGAGCCGGAAGCCTGGGTCGGAGACGGCGGGCATTCCGGCGTCGCTGACCACGAGGAGGTCGTTGCCGTCGCGGACGAGCCCGAGCAGCTCCTCGATCCGCGCGCCCTCGTTGTGCTCGTGGAAGCTGATGAGTCGGCCGGCGACCCGGAGGCCGAGCGCATTGGCCAGGTGGAGGAGCCGACGCGTGTCCTCCGCGGCGACGAGCGGGGCCGTCGTCAGCCACTCGACGAGGCGGGGCGAGGCATCACCCAGGTTTCCGATCGGCGTGGCCGCCAGGACGATCCGTCCGGGGCCGGGGGTCGTGTTCACCCCGCCAGCCTACCGTCCACGCGTCCGCCTCCGGCGCCGTGCCGGACTCCGCCGGTAGAGTGGGCCGGGTGAGCGCATCGACCGGAACCACCAGCCCGCGCTGGGTCCGCGACCCCGCCGATGCGTTAGGTGAAACGTCGCTCCGCGGCCGCCTGCTCGGACCCGCGGTAGCGGCTACGCGCCTGGCCTGGATCGTCCCGCTCGCCGTCACCGCGCTCGCCGCGCTGCTGCGCTTCTGGAACCTCTCCCACCCCCACGCGTTCACCTTCGACGAGACCTACTACATCAAGGACGCCTACACGCTCCTGGAGTCCGGCTACGAGCGCAGCTGGCCGGACGAGGCGAACGACGCCTTCATCGCGGGCAGCCCGGCGCCGAACGACGACGCGGCCTACGTGGTGCACCCCCCGCTGGGCAAGTGGCTGATCGGGCTCGGCATGCTGGTCTTCGGCTGGGACAACGGGCTCGGGTGGCGATCGGCCGGCGCCCTGGCCGGCACCTTGTCCGTGCTCCTCCTGGCGCTTGCGGCCCAGCGGCTGTTCCGATCCCCCGTCCTCGGCGGTCTCGCCGGGCTCCTCTCGGCCGTCGACGGCCACCATCTGGTCATGTCCCGCACCGCCTTGCTGGACATCTTCCAGATGTTCTTCCTCCTGGCCGCGTTCTACCTGCTGCTCGTGGACCGCGACGACGGACGGCGCAGGCTCGCGCAACGGCTCGCGGCCGCCGTCGGGGGCGGCGCACCCGATGCCCCGCGGACCCGCGACGCCCTCCTCTACGGGCCGTGGCTCGCGTGGCGCCCGTGGCGGCTCGCGGCCGGGATCCTCCTCGGCGCCGCTGCCGGCGTGAAGTGGTCCTCGCTGTCCTTCATCGCCGTCTTCGGGCTCATGACCGTCCTCTGGGACGTCTCGGCCCGGCGCGCCGCCGGCATCCGCCGCTGGTTCACCGCGGGCATCCTGCGCGACGGCGTGCCCGCCTTCCTGACGATGATCCCCGCCGCCGTGGCGGTCTACGTGGCGACGTGGTCCGGGTGGCTCGCCACCTCCGGCGGCTATCACCGCGACTGGGCGTCGCAGCACCCCGAGCAGGCGTGGCCGCTCGTTCCCGGGCCCCTGCGGTCCCTCATCGACTACCACCGCAGCGCCTATTCCTTCCACCAGGGGCTGTCCTCGGACCACTCGTGGGAGTCGGGGCCGTGGACCTGGCTCTTCGCCGGCCGGCCCGTGCTCTTCTACTACGAGGGCGTCGAGTCCGGGGAGCCGGGGTGCGCGGCGGCAAGCTGCAGCGCGGTCATTACGGACCTGCCCAATCCCGTCCTCTGGTGGGCGGCCTCCCTGAGCGCGTGCGTGGTGCTGCTCTTCTGGGCCGGCCGCCGCGATTGGCGGGCGGGGGCCATCCTCTCCGGGCTGCTGGCCGGATTCGTTCCGTGGTTCCTCTACCCGGAACGCACGATGTTCTTCTTCTACACGATCTCGTTCCACCCCTTTATGGTCCTGGCCCTCACCTACGCGCTGGGCCTCGTCCTGGGCCGGCGGGACGCCCCGCCCGAGCGGCGCCGGGCCGGCGTCGTGGCCGTCGCGGTCTTCCTGTTCACCGTGGTGGCGCTCTCGGCCTTCTTCTGGCCCGTCTGGACCGGTGAGACGATCCCCTACGAGCAATGGCGGCTGCGGATCTGGATGCCGAGCTGGGCCTGACCCTTTATTACCAGCAAGTAACTTAGACTGTGACCCGGACCATGCAATCCACCCAGGAGAGGCCGATGCGCGAAGCCACCACCCCCTTGCTCCACGAGCTGCCGGCCGGCTACGGTGCCAGCCAGCTGCTCATCGACCGGCTGGCCCGCGGCGGGGGCGCCGACGCCTATGCCGTCAAGGTCGACGGCGCGTGGCACGGCATCCCGACGGCGGAGTTCGTCGCGGTCGTCCGGTCAGCGGGGCGTTCGCTGGTCGAAGCCGGGGTCCGTCCGGGCGACGCCGTGGCCATCATGTCCCGCACCCGCTACGAGTGGGCCGTCGCGGAACAGGCCGTCTGGTTCGCGGGAGGCGTCTCCGTCCCGGTCTACGAGACCAGCTCGCCGTTCCAGGTCGAGTGGATCCTGCGGGATTCCGGCGCCCGGCACGCGTTCGCCGAGGATCCGCAGCGCGCCGCGGTGATCGCCGCGGCCGCCGAGTCCCTCGGCGAAGCCGTCACGCTCTGGTGCTTCACGGGATCGGCCCCCGGCACGGACGAGGCGTCCGCCCCGGCGGCTTCGGGCGTCGCGACGCCGCCACCCGTCACCGGAGGAACGGCCCACCAGCCGGGCCCCGGCACCGCCCCCACCGGCATCGGGACGGGGAGCGACCTCGCCCGCCTGATCGGCGCCGGCCGCACCAGCCCGGTGTCCGAGGCGGAGCTGGAGGCGGCGCGCACCTCGCGCGGGTACGACGACGTCGCGACCCTGGTCTACACCTCCGGCACCACGGGCCGCCCCAAGGGCTGCATGATGACCCACGGGAACTTCGCGGCCATCGCCGTGAACCTCGTCCCGCACATGCGCGAGGTCGTCTCCGAGGGCTCGCGCACCCTCATGTTCCTCCCGCTCGCCCACGTGCTGGCCCGGGCCGTCCAGCAATGCTGCCTCCACGCAGGAACCACCGTGGCCCACACGCCCGGCGCAGCGGACCTCATGGAGGACCTCAAGACCTTCAGGCCCACGTTCCTGCTCGCCGTCCCCCGGATCTTCGAGAAGATCCGCTCGGGGGCCCTCGCCAAGGCGGAGGCCGGCGGGAAGGCCGGACTCTTCCTGCAGGCCGAGGAGGCGGCCGTCGACGTCTCCCGGTGGCGCGACGCGAAGGCCCGCGGCGGGGCCGCCCGGCTGCCGCTCGCGACGCGGGCGCGCCACCTCTTTTTCGACAAGGCCCTGTACCCGAAGCTGCGCGCCGTCCTCGGAGGCCAGGCGGAGTACGCGATCTCCGGGGCCAGCGAGCTCAACACGGGGCTCGCCCACTTCTTCCGCGGCGCCGGGATCGGCCTCCTCGAGGGCTACGGCCTCACGGAGACCACCGCCCCGGCCACCGTGAACATGGCGGGCGACACGCGGGTGGGCAGCGTCGGCCGGCCGATCCCGGGCACCACGGTCCGGATCGCGGACGACGGCGAGGTCCTCATCAAGGGCATCGGCGTCTTCGCCGGCTACCACGACAACCCGGAGGCCTCGGCGGAGGCGTTCGACGCGGACGGATTCTTCCGCACGGGAGACCTCGGGACCCTGGACGACGGCGGCTTCCTCACCATCACGGGGCGCAAGAAGGACCTCCTGGTCACGGCCGGCGGCAAGAACGTGGCACCGGGGCCGCTCGAAGAGATCGTCCGCGCCTGCCGGATCGTGGGGCAGGTGGTCCTCGTGGGCGAGAACCGCCCCTTCATCGGCGCGCTGGTCACCCTGGACCGGGACGAGCTCGGCCCCTGGGCGGCCGGGAAGGGACTCGGCGCCCTCGACCCCTCCGAGGCCGTCCGGCATCCGGAGGTCCTCGCGGAGATCCAGGCGGCCGTCGACGAGGCCAACGCCACGGTCTCGCGCGCCGAGGGCATCCGCCGCTTCGTGGTCCTGGACGAGGAGTTCACGGAGGAGTCCGGCCACCTGACGCCGTCGCTCAAGCTCAAGCGGCTCGCCGTCATGGAGTCCAGCGCCGGGGCCATCGAGAAGCTCTACGCGGGCTGACCCGGCCGCGGACGGCGAAGGCCCGGGGGTGCTCCCCCGGGCCTTCGCCGTTCCCCCCGGCGGCCGCGCACCGCGGCTCCGGGGCCGGCCGCCTACGGCTGGCGCACCAGGCCGAAGTCCCGGGCCTCCTGGCGCAGGCGGGAACGCTCGCGCCGCTTGGCGGTGGGCCACGTGGCGATGAGCACGACGACGATGCCGAGCAGGGCCAGGGCCCCGACGGCGATCCCCGCGTCGACCCAGAACTGCGGCGGGTAGAGCCGGATCAGGGTGTCGTCGAGGCGGAACGTCCAGGTCCCGTCGGCGAAGAAGACCTGGTGCACGGCGGTGAAGAACGACTGCCAGCCCACGATCGCCGCGGCGGCGAGGCCCGCGATGAGTCCGAGCGAGACGAGCGCCCCGGCGAACAACCCGCGGCGGATCCCCCCCGCGTAGCGCACGGCGAGGTACCACATGATGCCCAGCGCCAGGACGGCGAGCCCGAGCCCGCCCCAGAACGCCGTGCCGAGGACCATCTTCACGTCGGCCATGTGCGCCACCTCGGTGGCGAGGAACAGCGGGTCGCCCCGCCCGTCGACGAGGCCGCCGAGGTAGTCGGACCCCGCGGCGTTGGTCAGGTAGTCGACGCCGTAGGAGCCGTAGTTCAGCCGTTCGGCGCCGGTGAACCCGTAGGCATCGGCCGGGAATCCGGGGCGGTTGTAGGCGAGCCAGAGGAACCACGGCGTGGCGACGGCGCGGACCGCCCCGATGAGCAGCAGGAGCGGGAAGGCCAAGGCCAGGACCACTTGGAGCACGCGCGGCAGGCGGGGCTTGGCGGTCAGCGCGGCGTCGCGCGCGGCCTGGCGACGGCGGGCGTCCGGGTCCCGCAGGGCCGCCAGCTCGGCGGGCAGCGGATCCTTGCGCTTGGCCGCGGCAGCGGCCGCCGCCCGACCCGCCCCGGGGGAACCGGCCGCCGGGGCCGCGGCCACCGGGACCGCCGGCTGAACGGCGGTCGACGCCGGGTGGGGTGCCTCCTCAGCAGCCGCGTGCCGCTGGTCTGCGGTGGCGGCCGGCTGGACGGAGGTCGCCTCGGTCACGGGCTCAGGCGCGGGCCCACGCCTGGCGGCGCGGTCCAGCACCGCGTCGTCCCGTTCGGCGTCGATCCTCCCGGGCGGCGTCGCAACGGTCTGCGCGTCCCTCGGCCGGTCGCCTGTCCCGGCCCCGGGCACGGGTTCGCTCGCGCGGGCCGAGTCGTCCGACTGGTCCGGCCGGGAGCGCGCTTCTACTCCCGGCCCGTCATCGTCGCGTCCGGGCTCGACGCCGCGGCCGGGTTCGTCCCCGGGCCCGTCGACGGCCGGCTTCCGGGCGCCGGCGGCATCGCGGGCGGCTCGGCCACCGGCAGCCCCCGAGGAGGCTTCCACCGCGGGGTCCGCCTCCCGGCTCGGCTTCATGTCCGGCTCCGGCGCGGACTCCCGCTCCCGTTCAGTTTCCGATTCCGGCTCCGGCTCCGGCTCCACGGTTCCCTCCCGATGAACCGGCGCGGATTCGAACCGCCCTTCGTCGCAGCCGAAGTCCTCGGGGTCCTCACCCAGGGCGCGCAGCGCCTCGTTGAAGCGCTCGAGCTCCTCGTCGCGCGCGTCCTGCGACGGCTCCGGCTCCGTTCCAGGCGCGGGCGTCGGGGTCTTGTTCTCGCTCATGCGTTGCCTTTTCCTTTCTCGGCACCACGGGGGTGCTACGCCGTCGGAACCGTGGCCCCGGCGTCGTAAGTATCCATGTCTCCCGTGGCGCCCGAGGCGACGGCGCGCCGCCCCAGGACCAGGGTGTAGGTCCAATAGCCGGCCAGGACCGCCAGGCCCAGGCCCATCCGCACCCCATGCGGGAGCGGGCTCGGCGTCACGTACGCCTCGACGATCCCCGAGACGAGCAGCACGAGGACCAGCCCCAGGGCCACCGTCATGAGGGAGCGCCCCTCCGCGGCCAGCGCAGCGGCCCGCGTCCTCGGCCCCGGAGCCACCCAGGCCCAGAAGATCCGCAGCCCGGCGGCCGCGGCGATGAAGATGGCCGTGAGCTCCATGAAGCCGTGCGGAAGGATGTAGAGGAAGAAGGTGTCCAGCTCCCCGAACGCCGCCATGACGCCGCCGGCCATCCCGATCCCGATCGCATTCTGGACCAGGACGAACGGCACGTAGAGGCCCGTGATGCCGAACGCGACGCACATCCCCGCGATGAAGGCGTTGTTGCTCCAGACCGCCCCCGCGAACGAGGCCGCGGGGTTCTCCGAGTAGTAGTCCACGAAACGGTGCTCGGCGTAGGCCCGCAGCTCCTCATGGGAGCCCATCGCCTCGACGACTCCCGGCGTGCCCGCGGCCCAGAAGCCGAAGGCCGTGGCGAGCGCCGTGAACAGGACCCCGATGACCACGGTCAGGTGCCGGATGCGGTAGAACGCCGCCGGCAGGGAGACGACGAAGAAGCGGGCCAGCTCCGCCAGGACGTCACCGCGCGCGCCCGTGAACCGGGTCCTCGCCCGGGACAGGCGGGCCGAGAGGTCCGCGGACACCACGGTGTCCGGTTCCACGGAGCGGACCATCGACAAGTGCGTCGACACGCGCTCGTACAGGGCCAGGAACTCGTCCGCCTCGGGGCCGCTCAGCCGACGCCGGGAAGACAGCGCATCGAGGCGCTGCCAGTCCGGCTGGTGCACGGCGACGAAGGCATCAAGGTCCACGCTCCCACCCTATCCCGGGCCCGTCGGCTACATTGGGAGGACCGCACCACCGCGATCCGGGAGGACCATGAGCACCGTCATCACGGGCGAGGCCGTGGTCCTGGAACTCCGCGAGGCCAGCTTCGTCCCCCGCGCCGTCGGCTGCCTGATCGACTACCTCGTCTACGCCCTGGCGCTCCTCGGCACCGTGGTCCTGCTGGGCGAGACCACCACGCTGCTCGACGAATCCGCCGCGACGGCGATGTGGCTGGGGATCTCCCTCTTCTGGCTTCTCGCCGTACCCGTCGCCGTGGAGACGCTCACGCGCGGCAAGTCGCTCGGCCGCGCCGTCATGGGGCTGCGGATCGTCCGCGACGACGGCGGATCGATCCGCTTTCGCCACGCGTTCATCCGCGGCATGCTGGCCCTGCTGGAGGTCCTGGCCCTGTTCGGCTCGCTCGCCTTGATCGTGGCGTTCTCCAACGAGCGGGGCAAACGGCTCGGCGACATGTTGGCGGGGACGTACTCGATGCGCGAACGCCGGGCCCGGTTCACGCCCCAGCTCCCGCCCGTCCCGACGCGTCTGCAGCCGTGGGCCGAGCTCGCCGACCTGGGCCGCGTGCCGGACGCGCTGGCGGCCCAGGTGGTGCGGTTCGTCCGCCAGTCCGCGTCGATGACGCCGCGGTCCCGGGAGCGCGTCGGCGCCGAGCTGGCCACCCAGGTCCACGCATTCGTCGCCCCCGCCCCCCCGCCCGGCACGGGGGCCGAGGACTTCCTGACCGCGGTGATGGCCGAGCGGCGCAACCGCGACTTCCAGCGCCTCAGCGCGGCCAAGGAGCGCCAGCGCGCCGTCGCCGAGCGGCTGCACCGGCTGCCGTTCCAGGGCACGCGGTAGGGGACGCCCGCGGCGGGCTCCGGCACGGCTCGGCCGCCCGTCCCGGGGATTCCGGGACCAGGCGGCCGGCCCGCTGCGCTAGTAGCGGTAGTGGTCCGCCTTGTACGGGCCGGCGACGTCCACGTCCAGGTACTCCGCCTGCTCCTTGCTCAGCTCCGTCAGCTCGACCCCGAGGGCGTCGAGGTGCAGCCGGGCGACCTTCTCGTCGAGGATCTTCGGCAGCACGTAGACCTGCTTGCCGTAGGCGGGGCGCCCCTCGGCGTCGAGCTGTCCATGCTTCGTGAAGAGCTCGATCTGGGCGATCGTCTGGTTCGCGAAGGAGTTGGACATGACGAAGCTCGGGTGCCCCGTGGCGTTGCCGAGGTTCAGCAGCCGGCCCTCGGAGAGCACGATGATCGAGCGTTCCGCCTCCGTGCCGGACTCGAAGACCCACTCGTGGACCTGCGGCTTGATCTCGACCTTGCGGACGCCGGGCACGCGGGCGAGGCCGGCCATGTCGATCTCGTTATCGAAGTGGCCGACGTTGCCGACGATGGCCTTGTCCTTCATGCGCAGCATGTCGTCGGCCATGATGATGTCCTTGCCGCCGGTCGTCGTGATGAAGAGGTCTCCCTGCTCCAGCACGGAATCGAGCCGCGCCACCTGGTAGCCGTCCATCGCGGCCTGCAGCGCGCAGATCGGATCGATCTCGGTGACGATGACGCGTGCGCCCTGGCCCCGCAGCGCCTCGGCGGCGCCCTTGCCGACGTCGCCGTAGCCGCAGACGACGGCGACCTTGCCGCCGATGAGCACGTCGGTCGCCCGCATGATGCCGTCGGGCAGCGAGTGGCGGATGCCGTACTTGTTGTCGAACTTGGACTTCGTCACCGAGTCGTTGACGTTGATCGCCGGGAAGAGCAGCTGGCCGGCCTCCGCCAGCTGGTACAGCCGCATGACGCCCGTCGTGGTCTCCTCGGTGACGCCGAGGATCCGCTCGGCCGTCCGCGTCCACTTCCGCGGATCGTGGGCGAGCGAGCGGCGGAGCGTGTCCAGGATGATCGTGTACTCGTGCGCGTCGCCCTCCGCGGCGGACGGGACCGCACCGGCGGCCTCGAACTCGACGCCCTTGTGCAGCAGCAGGGTCGCGTCCCCGCCGTCGTCCAGGATCATGTTGGGACCGAGCTCCGGGTCGCCGGCGGCGCCGGGCCACGTGAGGATCTGCTCGGCGGTCCACCAGTACTCCTCCAGCGACTCGTTCTTCCACGCGAAGACCGGGACCCCCCGGGGATCCTCCGGGGTCCCGTCACCGACGACGACGGCCGCAGCGGCCTCGTCCTGGGTGGAGAAGATGTTGCAGGAGGCCCAGCGGACCTCCGCGCCGAGGGCCGTGAGCGTCTCGATCAGCACGGCGGTCTGGACGGTCATGTGCAGCGATCCGGCGATCCGGGCGCCCTTGAGCGGCTGCGTCGGCCCGAACTCCCGGCGCAGGGACATCAGGCCCGGCATCTCGTGCTCGGCGAGGCGGATCTGGTGGCGGCCCGCCTCGTGGAGGCCGATGTCGGCGATCTTGTAGTCGAAGGTCATGAGGGCTGCTCCGTGGGGTCGCTGGTGGTTTCGGCGGGGGTCGGCAGGAGGACGGGGATCCCGTCCTGGACGGCGTAGCACAGGGGCTCGCCGCCGGGGCCGGGGACGGTGGACACCAGCTCGTCGCCGCGCCGGACCAGGGTCGAACCCGTCACGGGGCACCGCAGGACGGCCAGCAGCTGGGGAGGAATATGGGCCATGGCCCCAGTTTATGGTCTCGCGCCGCGAGCGCTGCCATCCCGTGACGGGCGGGGGCCGGCTGCCCGGATCGCCGGAACGTCCGGTGCCTCAGGAGGGGCCGCGCAGGACGCGGAGCCGTGGGCGCCCCGCCTCGGCGTCGGCCGGGGGCTCGAGCGGCTCCGGAGCGTTCCGCGGCGCCGGGGGCGCACCGGCGCCGGGCGCGTCCCCGGCGGCCACACGGGACGGGTCTTCCCGGACGGCGTCCGCGAGCGCCGAGAGATCGTCGGATTCCAGGCGCGGGCGCTCGGGCAGTTCGAGCCGGACGACATCCCATCCGCGCGGGACGGTCAGCCGTTCGGCATGGGCCGCGCAGAGGTCGTAGCAATGGGGTTCGGCGAACGTCGCGAGCGGACCCAGCACGGCCGTCGAGTCGGCGTAGACATAGGTCAGCGTGGCGATGGCCGGCTGGCGGCAGGCCGAGCGTGAACAGAGTCTGATGGATCCCACGAGGACCCAGCCTACCCGGCGGGCCCTCCCCGGCCGGGGATTGACGCCGCCCGGCGGGCCGCCGTCGTTCCGCCCGCGACGCGGTCCGCTCCCGCGCGCCGCCGTCCGAGCGGGCCTCGCCGTCCGGCGGCGCCGGTCGCGTCCCGAGCCGATAAGCTCGGAACATGTCCGACGCCGACTCCCTCGATCCAGGTCACGGCCCGTCCACGGGATCCCGCGGGCGGCCGTTCGCCCGCCGGCGCCGCAACCGGCACGGCCGCGGGCTGCGCGGCGCGCTCATGCTGCAGCAGCTGCCGGGGTCGCGGACCCGGGCCGAGCGCTTCGAGGACCTCGTGGCGGGTTCCGCCGAGCGGCTCGAGGAGTTGTGGGGACCGCGGATCGCGGCCGTGGCCTTCGAGGTCGAGCTCGTGCCCTCCGAGAAGTCGCTGCGCCGCGCCGAGTCCTCCGGCGGGCCCGTTCCCCTCGGCACGGCGTCCTCCGCGACGGCCCGCCGTTCCGCCGTCATCCGCGTCTACCGCCGCCCCGTGGAGCAGCTCGCGGGACACGCCGTCGACCTGGGGGACGTCGTCCACGACGTCGTCGTGGAACTCGTGGCCGAACTGCTCGCGATGGCCCCCGAGGACGTCGATTCCAGCTACGGCCGCGGTTTGCAGGGACACTAGCGGCCCCGACCCCGGGAACGGGACCCGGCGACCCTGGGCTAGGGTGTGACGTCGACGACGACTGAGCGCTGGGAGGGGGTCGCGGGCGGCAGGGTCGTCCCCGTCGCCGTTCCCCGGGGCTGGAAGCCCACGAGCCCGCCGTAGACGGGGTCCCCGCTCGTCCCGACGATCACCGCGACCGTGTCCCCGCCGAGCCGGGTGATGTCCTGGACGAGAGTGGTCCCCCCGGACGTCTGGAGCGTGGTCTCGGCCCCGATCCCTCCATCCGCGGAGACGGGCCTCAGGGTGATCGTGGACTCCCCGCCGACGGAACCGAAGGCCAGGCGCGCCGTCCCCGTCTCCGGCACGACGACGAGGTGCTCGCTGCCGAGCCGCTCGGCCGAGGCCATCCACGCGAGGTCCGTCTCCGGTGACTCCGCGTTGCCCCACACGGTCCGGACGGCCGCCACCAGCGGCTGGTCCGCCTGGACGTTGACGGTGTAGGTACCGGCGCCGAGCGAGTCCAGCGGGACGAGCACGGTCTGTCCGGCCTCGACGGAGTGGACGCCGTCTCCGGGGAGCGCGGCCTCCCCTCCGGTGCCGAAGGCGCGGACGTTGAGCACGGCGTCCTCGGTTCCGGGGACGGTGACCTGCAGCGCAGTGGACGCGTCAGCGTACTCGTCGCCGTCGAGGTGAGCGGTCGCCTCCGGGTCCTGGACCAGGACGCCGGCGACCGTCTGCCCGTCGGCGGGCGCCGCGGAGGGTTCGATGTACTCCACTCCCCCGGGCACCAGCCCGCGCAGGACGCTCTGCTGGATCACGCTGACCACGGGGGCACCCTTCGCCACGACGTGGACGGACACCGCCGGCTCGTCCGCGGCGAGGCCCGCGAGCACGATCCGCTTGGATTCCCCGGGGGCCAGGACGATCCCCCGCGTGGCGCCGGAGTCGATGGGACCCGTGGGCCCGTGGACCTCGAGGTCGACGGTCGAGGCGGAGGCCGAGGGGTTGGTGACGACGAGCAGCGCCATCCGCCCCAGCTCGGTCGAGGCGCCGACGAGCCACTGCTCGTGCGACGGGCTCTGGCAGCGGGAGCTGGCCAGGCCGGCCAGGTCTCCGTCTTCGGCCTCGTAGCCCCGCGCCATGCCGGCGACGGAGGTGAAGCCGCCAAGCGGCTGGACGGTCAGCGCCGTCGGCCCCCCGGACTCGATGCCGGATCGGGCCGCGGCGGAGCGACCCGAGAACCCGTCCGCGCTGGCCGCCGCCTCCTGGGCGGCCTCGGCGTCCGGTACCGCGGGCGCCAGCCGCTGCACCTCGCCGCCTTCGGCGTCCGAGACCACGCTCCCGGGGATCCGTTCGGCGGCGTCGCCGACGACGACGGCGCGCAGCGGCGCCCGTTCGGTCGAGGAGGCGGAGCCGAAGGCCGGGTCCGTCCCCTCGGCGGTGGTGCCCTCCACAACGCGGGGCGCCTCGGGGCACGACGCCACGAAGTCGCCGGCCGGTAGCGTGATGCGCGGCACCGCTCCATCGGCCGTTCCGGGGCCCGGCAGGAGCCACGCGGCCGCGGCGACGCCGCCCCCGGTCCCCAGCACGAGGGCGGCCCCGGCGGCCGCCGCGGCGATCCGGCCGCGCTTGCGCCTCTGCGTGGTAGCGGTCATCGTGCTGCCTCCTGGTGGTTCTCCGGCTCCGGACCGCCTGCGGGCTCCGGGGCGGCCGCGTCATCCGCGTCCGCCGCGCCGGCCTCGGCGGCGTGCCCGCCCGCGGCGGCCTCACCGTGGCCACCGGCCGCAGTGTCCCGGCCGGAGCCCTCGCCGCCGTCCGCGGCGCTGTCCGCGGTCGGGTCCCCGCTCCCCCCGGCGTCGAGCTCGCGGATGCTGTCCGCGCTCGACGTCGAACGGTACTGCTCAAGCCGGCGCACGGCGAAACGGCGGCGCTGCGGGATGGGGACCAGCAGGAGCAGGGCCATCCCGAGGACCGTTCCCTGCGCGGCCAGGACCGGGACGGTCCAGGCGGAGTCGTAGCGGATCTCGAGCGTTCCCGGGCCGGCGGGCAGTTCGAAGGCCTGGGCCCAGCCCGTGCCGGCCGGCGGGAGGGGCTCGCCGTTGAAGCGCGCCCGCCATCCGGGATCGCTGCGCTCGGCCAGGACGACGAGCCGGCCCTCGGCGCCTGCCGGAACGTCGTGGCCGGAGACCTGGGCGCGTTCGGACGGCACGAGCCGGACCGTGGCGCCCCCGGCGTCGACGATCCTGACCCGGGCCGTGAAGTCCGCGGGATTGTCCGTCCCCTCGAGACCCGCGGCGGGCTCGACGCGCCACAGCCACCCGGATTCGGTCCGGCCCACGGCCCCGAGGCCCGGGACGGAATCGAGCTGGCCGGCCAGCGCGTCAGTGGCCGCATCCCCCGGCCGCAGGACCACGAACGAGACCCCGAGCTCCTGGAGCGCCTGACGGGGATCGATCGACTGGCCGGAGACGATGGAGGCGACCGTGGAGCGCACGAGCGCCGTCACGTCGTCGTCCTGGCGCGGTTCGGCATCGACGAGGCCGCCGTGGAAGCGCCCGACGTCGACGATGGCGGCGAGTCCGTCGAGGCTCGTGCCCGCGCCGTCCATGAGCGATGCCGTCATCATGCCGTCGTCGCCCCGCCCGATCACGAGCGAGCGGTCCTCGAACGGACCGGTGCCGCGGTCGGCGGCTGTCGCGGGCAGCGTCCGGGCGGCGCCCGGAACGACCTCGAGCGCGGTGCCGAGGCGCTCGGGCGTCGCGGCACCGTCGCCGGCGGCGTCGGCGACCGCTTCTCCCGTCGCGAGTCCGGGAACGAGCCACAGCGCCGTGGAGGCCGCCGTGGCGGCGAGCAGGAGCGCCATCGCCGCGGCGAAGGCCGCGGTGCGCCCGCGGCCGCGGGGCGCCCCGGGCTCGTGGTTGGCGCGCGCGTCGCGGTGGAGGCGGCGCAGCCCGTCGAGTCCGACGACGGCGGCGAAGACCGCGGCGAGCGTGAAGACGGAGACGAACGGGCCGGTAAACGCGGACACGGGGGTTCCGGCGTCGACGGCCGTCGGAACGAGTCCGGACGCGACGCCGGCGGCGAGGGCCAGGACGCCGACGGTCCACAGCGTGCGCGCGGTCCAGCCCCGCGGTCCGGGCCTGAAGAGCCCGACGGCCGCGAGCAGCAACACCGGCGCGCCGATGGCGATCGCGGCGGTCAGCGCGCCGGGGACTTCCGCGGGGAGCCAGCCGAAGCCGGCGAGGGGCGCCGCGGCGTCGAACGCCGTGGGGAAGCCGAGGAGCTGCTGCCACAGCGGCGCGGCCTCGAAGGCCTGGGGGACGCCGGGGTCGGCCAGGAGGATCCGGGGCTGCTCCGCTGCGGCGACGAGGTGGCCCGCCGCGAGAACGAGCGCCGGCACGGGAACCCACCACAGGGTCTTGGCCCGCCGACCAAGGGGCAGCGCGACGAGGACCGTGGCGACGACGGCGAAGGGCAGAAGGGCGGGCGAACCGGCCGTGCAGGCGGCGAGTCCGAGACCGGCCCCGGCGGCGGCCGCCCAGGAGGGGACGGAACGGACGCCGGCCCGCGGCGGCCCGGCCCCGGCGTCGTCGCCCGTCCGGCGTTCCCGGGCGGCCCCGACGGCCCGGATGCACCCGAGCACGACCCACGGGAGCACAACGTGGACCGCGACCGCTCCGGCCCGTCCTCCGCCGAGGGCGGACTGCAGGGCCGGGGCGAGGGCCCAGAGGAGCGCCCCGACGAGGCGCGCGGCACGGCTGCCGGTGACGGCGCCGAGCGCCGTCCAGGCGCCGAGGGCGGCCAGCGGCATCGCGGCGAGGAAGAGGACGACGAAGGCGGCGTTGGCGTTTCCGAGACCGGCCGCTCCCACGAGCCACAAGACGTGGTCGAACGGGTCGCCGGGGCCGGGTTGGCCGCCGCCCGCACCCTGCCACCAGGCCGTCGCGTGGTGCCAGATGTCCCCGAGGCCCGGCGAGAGCGGGAGCAGCGACCCGCCCGTCAGGGCCGGCGCGTTGACGAGGCTGCGCAGGCCGATCAACGCGGCCGTTCCGGCGATGAGCACGACGAGGACCGCGCTCACGGCGTCGGAGGTCCGGGCCGGCGCGGCGAGCGCCGCGAAGTCGTCGTTGTTGTCCCCCGAGGGGTTCGAGGCCTCCGACGTCGAGCCGGTGCCGTCGCCGACGACGCGCGTGGCCTCGAGGCCCTCGAGCAGGTTCCGGCGGTGGGCCCAGACCTCCCGCCGGGGAACCATGAGGATCCGCACCATTGAGCGGGAGACCCTGCGCGTGCGCCGGGCGGCGCGCCGGGACCTGGCCAGCCGCAGCGGGGACAGGACGGCGGCGAGGCTCGCCCCGAGCTGGCCGAGGGCGTGCCCCGGGTCCTTGGCCACGAGGCTCGCGAAGAAGCGGAGCACACCGCCGAGCACCGCGCCCAGGGCCACGAACGGCAACTGCCACGCGCGGGCGTGCTTGAGCCGCAGGTACACCTCGGCCCGTCGGGCTGCCACGGGTCCGGCCATGGACTTGATGGTGTCCGCGGAGTGGTACATCCGGGCCTGCGGGACGACGACGACGCGGTGCCCGGCCAGGCGGTTCCGCCAGCAGAGGTCGAGGTCGTCGCCGTGTCCGGGCAGGGCCGGGTCGAAGCCGCCGAGCTGCTCCCAGGCGTCGCGCCGGACGAGCATTCCGGCGGAGTTCACGGCGAAGCTGTCCGAGCGGCGGTCGTACTGGCCCTGGTCGAGCTCGTCCACGTCGATCAGGGTCAGGCGCTCGCCCCAGCGGCTGACGGTCAGTCCGGCGTCGAGGAGGCGACGCGGCGCGTCCCGGTCCAGCTGCTTGCAGCCGGCGATGGTCACGGACGGGGTGGTCTCGACGGACCGCAGGAGCGACTCAAGGGCGTAGGGGTCCGGCGCCGCGTCGTCGTGCAGCAGCCAGATCCAGTCCTGGATCTCGGGGTCCGCGGCCGGAAGTCGTCCCTGCAGCCCCGTGGCCACGGAATGGCCGAAGCCCTGCGACGCGGCCTCGACGACCGGCGAGCCCTGGGGCAGGCCCGCGCGCAGGAGCGCACCCGATGCGTCGGAGGACCCCGCGTCGACGCCGATGCACACGTCGGCGGGCCGGCTCTGGCCGTTCAGTGCCTCCAGGGTGCCCGGAAGATAGCGTGCGCCATTGTGTGCGACCAGTACTGCGGTGACGCGGACTTGCGAGTGAATCAGACTGCTCGCTTCCGCAACCGGCGCCGCTCGCGCTCCGACAGGCCGCCCCAGATTCCGAAGCGCTCGTCGTTGGACAGGGCGTACTCGAGGCACTCGGCCCGGACGTTGCATGCGCCGCAGACCTTCTTGGCGTCCCGCGTGGATCCGCCCTTCTCGGGGAAGAAGGCCTCCGGGTCCGTCTGGGCGCACAGCGCCTCGGTCTGCCATCCGAGCTCGCCCTCGTCCTCGGCGCCGGGGAACTGCGGCATGCCGATCCAGAGGGCCGTGGACGGGGTGGCCTCGGCAGCGCGCCCGGAGTGCAACTCGCGGACGGGGGCGACGGGGGCTTCCTCGTGAAGCGCCTCTGCCGCCGATTCGTGCGCAGCGAGGAAGGCCGTGGCCTGGTCCTCGAGGTCCTGGCCCGTGGCCGCGCGGTAGCGTTCGGCGGCGGACTCGTCCGCGGGGTCGACGAACCAGTCCGCGGGCACGCCGCGGGATCCGTAGGCCGCCGCGGACTGCGCGGCGACCCCGTTGTCTTCGTGAATGCGCTCTGCTGTCCCCATGATGTGAGCCCTTCCGCTGGTCGTCTGTCACTGCCTCCCGGCCGCCGGGTCGGCTCCGGGTTCCACCGGCCCGTCCCGCCGCCGTGGACCGTGGGGTCCATGCCGCGCGGGGACCGGTTTATCCGTCGCTTGGGCCAAGCCGGTTCGCTGTCTAATTACACTGGTGTAACTCGGTGTACGTCAAGTGGAAGCGGTGATTTTATAGATACCGCCCCCTCGAAAGGCGCCACGCCACGCCCGGCGAATTCCGCGGATTCCGGGCGTGTCCCAAGTTCCGCGGATTCACAGGGTTTTCCCAGCATCGAAAGGCGGTCCCCCGTGGACTCCGAGACCATTTCGTTAGATTTTACGGAACGGCTGCTGAGGCCGCTGCGCGCCTCGACCGCGCCGCTGCTCGTCTGGCACGGCCCGGACGGCGAACGCGTGGAACTGAGCGGTCGGGTCGTGGACAACTGGGTCGCCAAGTCGGCCAACCTCCTCGCGGAGGAGTTCGACTGCGGCCCCGGGACCTCGGTCGCGCTCGAGGCACCGCCCCATTGGAAATCGGTGGCCCTCGCCCTCGCCGTCTGGCACACGGGCGCCCGGCTGGTCATCGACGGCTCCGGACACCCGGACCTCGTCCTGGCGTCGTCGGCCGCCGCGGCCGCGGAGCGCTGGCCGGACGCGGACCTGGCCGCCGTCGCGCTGGGGGCGCTCTCGCTCCGGTACGACGACGGACTCCCACCGGGTGCGCTGGACTACTCCGCCGAGGTCCGGGCCTTCGGCGACCACTACCTCGCCGATCCCGTCGACGGCTCCTCCCCGGCCCTCGCCGGAGCGGTCGACGACACCTCCTATGCGGAGCTCTTCGGCGGCGCGGGCCTGCCCGGGGGAACGGCCCTCTGGGCCGATCCCGGCACCCCCGGCGTGCTGGGGCACTTGCTGCGCACCGCCGTCGGACTCTTCGGCGCCGGCGTGCCCCTCGTGCTCCTGGGAGCGGGCGTCACGGCCACGGAGCGCCTGCTGACGGGCGAACGCGTGGAGAGGGACTGCTCCCCCGGCGCGGCGTCCCGCCCAGGCGCGGGCTAGGGCTCGCGGTCCCCGGCCCCCTGCGTCTCGAGCGGGGCCGCCGGCTGCCCCCCGCCGGCGGCGTGGCGTGCGGCCGTGGCATGCGGGTGGAGCAGTTCGTGGTCCTTCTGGAACTGGGGCTCCGCGTCCAGCTCCTCCGTGAAGACCCAGAAGCGGTAGGCGAAGAAGCGGAAGATCGTGCCGAGGACGAGTCCGACGACCGAACCCGCGATGAAGAGGCTCGTCTTGTCCGTGAGCTGCAGCCAGTACTTGGTGACCCACACGCAGGCCGCCGCGATGAACAGGCCGATCCCGTTCATCACGAGGAACAGGACGAGCTCGCGCACGACCGACGCGCGGCGCCGGTGGCGGAACGTCCAGTAGCGGTTGGCCACCCACGAGAACAGGGTCGCGATGATGCCGGCCAGGACCTTGGCCTTGACCTCGGAGCCGTGCATCGGACCGTTCATCGCCCACAGGAAGATCGTGGTGTCGATCACAAAGGCGATGCCGCCGACGACTCCGAACTTCATGACCTCGCGCCACAGCATCGATACGAGACCGGTGGCCCGGCTCATCAAGTCCTTCAGCATGTTCCTCCACGTGTTCGTGTGATGTGCGGTCCCCCGGCGCGGACCGGACGGGTCCGCGACGCTCCGGTCCGGTCCGGGAGCCAGTCAACCCCTTATTGTAGGCATCCCTGCTGTGGATTCGCTTGGAAGGGCCTCCTGCCCTGCCCCGGCGGGCGCCCGTCCGCGCGCCGCTTGGGTAACCTAGTGGGGTGACGTTTCCTGTGATCGGCGTGGTCGGTGGCGGCCAATTGGCCCGAATGATGGCGCCCGAGGCGATCGGCCTCGGCTTCGAACTGCGAATCCTCGCCGAGGCGGAGGATGTCTCCGCCGTCGCGGCGGTGCGCTCAGCGCCCGTGGGCGACTACCGCGACCTGGACACCCTGCGCCGCTTCGCCGCGGGCGTCGACGTCTTGACGTTCGACCACGAGCACGTCCCGAACGAGCACCTGCACGTGCTGATCGAGGAGGGCGTCAACGTCCAGCCGCGCCCGGCCGCCCTGATCCACGCCCAGGACAAGCTCGTGATGCGCGCGGCGATCGAGCGGCTCGGGCTGCCCAACCCCGAGTGGTCCGCCGTGTCCTCCGTGATCGAGCTGCGCGCGTTCGGCGAGGAGATCGGCTGGCCCGTGGTCCTGAAGACGCCCACGGGCGGCTACGACGGCAAGGGCGTGAGGATCGTCGACGGCCCCGCCGCAGCGGAGGACTGCGCCGACTGGTTCGGCGACGGCCCGCTCCTGGCCGAGGCCAAGGTCGGCTTCACGCGGGAGCTGTCGGCCCTCGTGGCCCGCACGCCCGACGGCCGTTCGGCCGCCTGGCCCGTGGTGCACACCATCCAGGTCGACGGCGTCTGCGACGAGGTCATCGCCCCCGCACCCGGGCTCGCCACCGAGGTGGCCCGCACCGCGCAGGAGACCGCCCTGCGCATCGCCGACGCGTTCGACGTCACGGGCGTCATGGCCGCCGAGCTCTTCGAGACCCCGGGACACGGCGCCGGGTTCGTCGTCAACGAGCTCGCCATGCGCCCTCACAACACGGGCCACTGGACCATGAACGGCTCCGTGACGAGCCAGTTCGAACAGCATTTGAGGGCCGTCCTGGGCCTCCCGCTCGGCGACACGGCCGCCCTCGGGGGCTACAGCGTGATGAAGAACTACCTCGGCGGGGCGAACGAGGACCTCTATTCCGCCTTTCCCGCCGCCCTCGCCGCCGAGCCGCGCGCGAAGATCCATGCCTACGGCAAATCCGTCCGTCCCGGACGTAAGATCGGGCACGTCAACGTGGTGGGCCTGCCCGGCGAGGACCCCGGCACCGTCCGGGCTCGGGCCGGACGCGCCGCGGCGATCATCCGCGACGGGCGCGAACCGGCGGCCGGTCCCGCGGCCACCACCCCGGCGGGAACCGACGGTTCCCCCGTACCAGCCACCGGAGGAACCCTGGCATGAGCACCGCAAGCCCGCTCGTCGGCGTCGTCATGGGCTCCGACTCCGACTGGCCCGTGATGCGCCTCGCGGCAGAGGCCCTGGAGGAGTTCGGCATCCCCTTCGAGGTCGACGTCGTCTCCGCCCACCGCATGCCGGAGGAGATGATCGACTACGGCAAGCAGGCCCATGCCCGCGGCTTGCGCGTCGTCATCGCCGGCGCGGGCGGCGCGGCCCATCTGCCGGGAATGCTCGCCTCCGTGACGCCGCTTCCCGTGGTCGGCGTTCCCGTGCCGCTCAAGACCCTCGACGGCATGGACTCCCTCCTCTCCATCGTCCAGATGCCGGCCGGCGTGCCCGTTGCGACCGTCTCGATCGGCGGCGCCCGGAACGCCGGCCTCCTCGCGGCGCGCATCCTCGCCGCGGGGGATGGACCCTTCGCCGGGGAACTGCGCGGACGTCTCGTCGAGTTCGCGTCGGCGCTGCGTCAACAGGCCGCCGACAAGGGGGCCGCCCTGCGCCGGCTCGCCGCGGAACGTTAGGAACGCATGAGTGAACGCACCCCGGACTCCTCGGGCCTGACCGACCCGGTCCGCCACCCCGAGAGCGCCAGCGCGCCCGTGAGGACCAAGAGGGCCTGGGTGCTGCTCCTGCTGACCGTGCTGGTCCCGGGCGGGGCGCAGCTCGTCGCGGGCAGCAAGCGCCTGGGCCGGCGGGCACTGCGGGTGACGCTTACCTGCTGGTTCCTCCTCCTCGCCGTCGCGGCCGTCGCGGTGCTGAACCGCAGCATCCTCATCGAGCTCCTCGCCCGGCCGGCGGTCCAGCTCGTGCTCGTCGTGGTCCTGGGGCTCCTGGCCGTGGGCTGGCTCGTCCTCTTCATCAATACGCTCGCCATCATCCGGCCGCGGCTGCTGGCCCCGGGCATGCGCGGGATCGTCGCGGGGGCGAGCGTCGTGGCCGTCCTGGCGACGAGCGGCGTCCTCGGCTACGGCGCGTTCGTGCTCAACACGGGGCGCGGAACCATCCAGAACGTCTTCGCTTCCGGCCCGGCGTTCGACCCCGTCGACGGCCGGTACAACATCATGCTGCTCGGCGGCGACGCCGGTGCGAACCGCGTAGGGCTCCGCCCGGACACGATGTCCCTCTTCAGCATCGACGCCGCGACCGGCAAGACCGCCGTGATCTCCTTCCCACGCAACTTCCAAAGGGCGCCCTTCCCCGCCGGGTCGCCGCTGCACGACGTCTACCCCGAGGGGTTCAGCTGCGGCGACGAGTGCATCCTCAATGCCCTCTACCCCACGGTCGAGAACGAGCACGCCGATGTCTTCCCGGCGGGTTCGAATGCCGGGGCGGAGGCCATGATGGACGCCGCCGAAGGCATCACGGGCCTGAAGGTCCAGGGCTACGTCCTCGTGGACATGGCCGGCTTCGAGCAGTTCATCGACGCGATGGGCGGCGTCACCGTGGACTCGGGCGGTTGGGTTCCCTATCGCGGTGCGCCGCGGGACGACACCTTCGTCAGGACGCGGTGGTTCGCTCCGGGCGAGCTCAAGCTCGATGGCCAGGACGCCCTGTGGTTTGCCCGCTCGCGCTACTTCACGACCGACTACCACCGGATCCGCCGCCAGCAGTGCCTGCAGCAGGCGATGATCAACCAGTTCAATCCGCAGACCGTGTTGACGCGCTTCACGGACATCATGTCGGCGGGCGAGGAGCTCGTGGAGACCAACATCCCGCAGGACCAGCTCGGCAGCTTCCTGAATCTCGCCGACAAGGCCCGCAAGTCCCCGTTCGAGCGCCTGACGCTCGGAGCCCCCGATTTCGGCACGAGCGCGGAGCGCTTCTCGACCTTCCCCGACTTCGACCGGATCCACACGCGCGTCGATGCGCTCCTGCTCGCGGCCTCGGGTGCCGCCCCCGCGAGCAGCGCCCCCGCCTCGGCGTCGACGGACGGCCAGGGCGGTGCCGGGGCTTCCGGCGGCGGATCGGGCGCTTCCCCGTCCGCCGGGGGCGGCCAGGCAGGATCCGGCGCCTCGACCCCGGCTCCGTCGTCGACCGACGCCATCGAACAGGGTGCCGATGCGGTGCCCAGTACGCAGCCCGACGGATCCCCGATCACGGAGGACTACCTGGTCCGGCTCGAGGAGCTCGGCCGGGAGGACCAGCTTTCGCTCATCGCGGCCAACAACAACGAGTGCTCCACGCCCTAGGAGGGCCATGTACCGTCTGAGGAACACCATCCGCGACTACGCCTGGGGGTCCCGGACCGCGCTGGCCGGGCTGCTGGGCCACGACGCGCCGGGCGGGCCGGAGGCCGAACTGTGGATCGGGGCCCACCCCGGCGCCCCCTCCCTCGCCGAGGTCCCCGGCGCCGCGCCCGTGCCCCTCGACCGGCTCATCGAGGACGACCCGGCCTCGGCACTCGGAGCCGACGCCGCGGAGCGCTTCGGCCGGCTGCCCTATCTGGCCAAGCTGCTCGCGGCCGACGCCCCCTTGTCGATCCAGGTCCACCCGACCCTGGCCCGGGCCCGGGAGGGCTTCGCGCTCGAGGAGGGCGCCGGCGTCGACCGCTCCGCCGCCCACCGGAACTACAAGGACGACAACCACAAGCCGGAGATGATCTTCGCGCTGACCCCGTTCACGGCCCTGTGCGGCTTCCGCCCGGCCGACGAGTCGGCCGCGCTGTTCGAGCTGCTCGCCGGGCGGGTCCCGGAGCCGGCAGCGGGGGCCGCCCGGCGCACGGCCGGACTCCTGCGCGGCGGGCGCCTGCGGGAGGCCTTCACGGGGCTGCTCGAGGCCCCGGACGACGTCGTGGCCCTCGTCGGCGCCTCGGCGGCGGCGTCCGCGGGGGCCGGGCCGCACGACGCGGGACTCGCGGAGCTGCCACGGCTCGAGGCGGCCTACCCCGGCGACCCGGGAGTGCTGGTCTCGCTGATGCTCAACCTGGTCGAGCTCGAGCCCGGGCAGGCGATCTGCCTGCCGGCGGGCAATGTGCACGCCTATCTGCGCGGGCTCGGGGTGGAGGTCATGGCGAGCTCGGACAACGTCCTGCGCGGCGGCCTGACCGCGAAGCACGTCGACATCCCCGAGCTGCTCGACACGGTCGACTTCGAGGCGCTTCCGGTCCCGTTCGTCGAGGCGGGGACGACCGAACTGGGCCAGGAGGTCTATTCCCCCGGCTTCGACGAGTTCGTGCTGCAGCGGATCGTCTTCGCGGCGGCTCCCGGCGTGGACGCCATGGCGGACGACGACGTCCCGCTCCTGCAGAACGGGCCCGTCCTCGTCGTCGCCACGGCGGGATCCATGGTGCTGGACTCGCCCCGCGGCGACCTGGTCCTCGAGCGGGGCGGCTCCGTGTTCGTCCCGGCCTGCGAGGCTCCCGTCGTCGTCAAGCACCACGGGCCCGGACCGGCGGAGGCCTTCGCCGTCACGCTGCCCTGAGGCCGGACGGCCCACGCGTCCGGCCGCCCGGCCTCCCCCGGGGCCGGACGTGCGGAGGGCGCGCCCCCTGCCGGGCCTCTCGGCCGGCGGGGACGCGCCCTCCGTTCGCCGGGGCGGCGCCTGGGCGTCAGCGGGTGTAGGCCTCCCACTTGCGGGACTGGTGCTCTCCCTCGACGGTGCGGATGGTGCCCGACTTCGAACGCATCACGATCGACTGGGTGAAGATCCGCTCGTCGCGGTAGCGGACGCCGCGCAGCAGGTCGCCGTCGGTGATCCCGGTCGCGGCGAAGTAGCAGTTCTCGCTCGTGACGAGGTCGTTGGTGGACAGGACCGTGCCGATGTCGTGGCCGGCGTCGATCGCCTTCTGCTTCTCGTCGTCGTCCTGCGGCCACAAGCGGCCCTGGATGACGCCGCCGAGGCTCTTGATGGCGCAGGCCGTGACGATGCCCTCCGGCGTGCCGCCGACGCCCATGAGGACATCGACCCCGGTGCCCTCGCGCGTCGCCGCGATCGCCCCGGCCACGTCGCCGTCCATGATGAACTTGGTGCGGGCCCCGGCCGCGCGGATCTCGTCGACGAGCCCCTGGTGGCGGGGACGGTCGAGGATGCAGACCGTGACCTGGCTGATCGGCTTGTTCTTGGCCTTCGCGATGAGGTGGAGGTTCTGCTTGACGGGCAGCCGGAGGTCGACGAGCTCGGCCGCCTCGGGGCCCGTGACGAGCTTCTCCATGTAGAAGACGGCCGAGGGGTCGAACATCGTGCCCCGCTCGGCGACGGCCAGCACGGCCAGGGCGTTGTTGATGCCCAGCGCCGTCAGCCGGGTGCCGTCGATCGGGTCGACGGCCACGTCGACCTCCGGCCCGCTGCCGTCTCCCACGCGCTCCCCGTTGAAGAGCATGGGGGCCTCGTCCTTCTCGCCTTCGCCGATGACGACGACGCCGTTGAAGGACACGGTCGAGAGCAGCGAGCGCATCGCGTCCACGGCCGCGCCGTCGGCGGCGTTCTTGTCGCCGAAGCCCACCCACGGGCTCGCGGCGATCGCCGCGGCCTCGGTGACGCGGACGAGTTCGAGGGCGAGGTTGCGGTCGGGTTCGGCGTCGCCGACGGACAAGCGCGGGGACAAGTGGGCGAAATTCGTGGCTTCAGTCACGGTGGTCCTCATCGTTGAGCGGTTGCTTCGGCCGGATTCCGGTCCTCGTCGATCATATCCGGCCCTCCCCCGGGTCGGGGGCCCGCGTGACATCGGTGACAATGGAAGGGTGAGCGATTCTTCCGGCACCCCCCTCCCCGAGCAGACCCAGCAGGCCGAGGCCCCCAAGCCCGTCCTGACGGCGGCCCAGGCCAAGCGGGCCAACCAGTCCCTCAAGGGGATGGTGATCTCGGTCGTGCTCACCGTCCTGGTCGCGATCCCCGTGATCGCGCTGAATCCCGGGAGCACGGAGAACACCTACCGCCCGGATGTCGACGTCGCCGCCGTCGCCGGGCAGGCCGCGCAGGCCGCCGACTTCACGCCCGTGGCCCCGCTCGCCCCCCAGGGCTGGTACCCCAACTTCGCGCGGTGGATCTCGGGCAAGGCCGACGGCGTCGACTACTGGGAGATCGGCTATGTGACGACGGACGAGGGCTTCGTCTGGATCCGGCAGGCCGGCGACGCCAACCCGAGCTGGATCGCGGAGAAGTCCGGGCAGGCCCCCGTGACGGGCGAACGGATGGTCGACGGCACGGCGTGGGAGCTGCGCGACAAGTCCGGCGAGCGCACGCTCGTCGGAGAGCTCGACGGGACCACGGTCCTCTTGAGCTCCGACGGCCCGTGGGAGGACCTGGACGAGGCCGCCCGCGCGGTCCAGCGCGGACTCTCGGCCGGCTCCTGACGCGTTCCCGGACCGGACCGCGGCCGTCCTCGACGTGCCTGCGCCCTGACGCGTCACACGCCGCAGCGGGCAGGGGCGGGACGGCCCGGGCCGCTACCCTTGTACCATGCATGTTCCCCCCTCCCTCTCCGAGGACCTCACCCCGGCCCAGGCCTGGCGCCGCCTGCGCGACGGCAACAACCGCTTCGTCGACGGCAGCACGGCGCACCCGAACCAGGACGCCCCCCGGCGCCATTCGCTGGTGGCGAAGCAGCACCCCTTCGCCGTGATCTTCGGCTGCTCCGACTCCCGGCTGGCCGCGGAGATCATCTTCGACGTGGGCCTCGGCGACGTCTTCGTGGTCCGCACGGCGGGCCACGTCATCGACGACGCGGTCCTCGGGTCCCTCGAGTACAGCGTCGCGTTGCTCGAGGTCCCGCTCATCGTGGTCCTCGGGCACGACAACTGCGGAGCCGTGACGGCGACGATGGAGGCCTTCGATTCCGGGGTCATGCCCCCCGGCTTCATCCGCGACCTCGTCGAGCGCATCACGCCCTCCGTGATCACGGCGCACCGCAACGGCATCCACGACGTCAACTCCAACGTCGTCGAGCACGTCCAGCAGACCACGCAGCGGCTCGTCGATGCCTCCAAGGTGATCTCCGCGGCCGTCGACGCGGGCAGCACCGCGGTGATCGGCGTGACCTACCGGCTTGCCGAGGGCCAGGCCGAGATGGTCTCCGGCTTCGGCGCGCTGTAACAGCGGCTGGCCACGGCCGGCGCTGGGCGATAGCGTCGGCAGCGGACGTTAGAGACCGACCACAGGCCGACCCCAGGAGGAACCATGTCCCGCATCGCCGTCATCGGAGGCCACGGAAAGGTCGCCCTGCACCTGGCCCGGCTCCTCGCCGGGCGGGGCGACGAGGTCACGTCGATCGTCCGCAATCCGGCGCACGCCGCGGACATCGAGGCGGCGGGCGCGACGCCGCTGACCGCCGACGTCGAGGCCCTCGACGCGGAGGGCCTCGCCGCGCTCCTGGCCGGGCACGACGCCGTCGTCTGGTCCGCGGGAGCCGGTGGCGGCGATGCGGACCGCACCTACGCGGTCGACCGTGACGCCGCCATCCGTTCCATGGACGCCGCCGCGGCCGCCGGGGCCCGGCGCTACGTCATGGTCTCCTACCTCGGTTCGTCGACGCGGCACGGCGTGCCTGCCGGGGACCCCTTCTTCGCCTATGCGGAGGCCAAGGCCGCCGCGGACGCCTACCTGCGCGACACGGAGCTGGACTGGACCATCCTGGGCCCCGGCCGGCTGACGCTCGAACCGGGGTCGGGCCGCATCGCCATCGGCGACGCGATCGAGCAGGACTCCGTGGCCCGCGAGGACGTCGCCGCCGTCGCCGCCGAGGTGCTCTCCGCCCCCGGAACCATCCGGCGCACCGTGCCGTTCAACAACGGCCCGACGCCGATCGCCGAGGCCGTAGCAGCGGCCGGCCGCCTCCCGGAGGAGTCGTAGCGGAGGCGTCCAGTGGTCGAGATCACCTCCCGGAGCCGCCCGCGGCGGGCGTAGGGTGATCCCATGGCTACCCCAGAGGATTTCCGCATTGAACACGACACGATGGGCGAGGTCCGGGTCCCGGTCGACGCCCTCTACAGCGCCCAGACGCAGCGCGCGGTCGAGAACTTCCCGATCTCCGGCAAGACGCTCGAACGCCGCCACATCGAAGCCCTCGCCCGCGTCAAGCGCGCCGCCGCGCTCGCCAATGCCGAGCTGGGAGTGCTCGACGACGAGCGCGCCCAGGCGATCGCCGTCGCCGCGGAGGCCGTCGCGACGGGCGAGTTCGACGCCCACTTCCCGATCGACGTCTTCCAGACGGGCTCCGGGACGTCCTCCAACATGAACACGAACGAGGTCGTCGCGGCCCTTGCGAACCGCCGGCTCGAGGAGTCGGGCTCGGCAACGCGGATCCACCCGAACGACCACGTCAACGCGTCGCAGTCGTCCAACGACGTCTTCCCCACGTCCGTCCACGTCGCCGTGACGGACGCCCTGATCAACGACCTGGTCCCGGCGTTGGACCACCTGGCCGCCTCGCTCGAGCGCAAGGAGGCGGAGTTCGCCGAGGTCGTGAAGTCCGGCCGCACGCACCTCATGGACGCCACGCCGGTGACGCTCGGCCAGGAGTTCGGCGGCTACGCGGCCCAGGTGCGCTATGGAATCGAGCGGATCGAGTCCTCGCTCCCCCGCGTCGCCGAGGTACCGCTCGGGGGGACCGCCGTCGGCACCGGCATCAACACGCCGGCGGGCTTCCCGCAGCGCGTCATCGCGCTCCTGGCCGAGGACACCGGGCTGCCGCTGACGGAGGCGCGGAACCACTTCGAGGCGCAGGCCAACCGGGACGGGCTCGTCGAGGCCTCGGGGCAGCTGCGCAACATCGCCTACTCCTTCATCAAGATCAACAACGACCTGCGCTGGATGGGTTCCGGCCCGAACACGGGGCTCGGCGAGATCGCGATCCCGGACCTGCAGCCGGGGTCCTCGATCATGCCGGGCAAGGTGAATCCGGTCATCTGCGAGGCGGCGATCATGGCGGCGTCCCAGGTCATCGGCAACGACACGACCGTCTCGCTCTCCTCGACCAACGGCGCGTTCGAGCTCAACGTCGGCATCCCCGTCATGGCGGCGAACCTGCTCGAGTCCGTGCGTCTCCTGGCCAACACCTCGCGCGTCGTGGCGGACAAGATGGTGGACGGCATCACGGCGAACGTGGAGCGGGCCCGCTTCCTGGCGGAGGCCTCGCCGTCGATCGTGACCCCCTTGAACAAGTACATCGGCTACGAGAACGCCGCGAAGATCGCCAAGAAGGCCGTCGCGGAGGGGCTGACGATCCGCGAGGCGACGTTGTCGCTCGGGTTCGTCGAGCGCGGCGAGCTGACCCGGGAACAGCTGGACCGCGCCCTGGACGTGACGACCATGACCTCGCCCTCGGGGGCCTGAGACCGGCCCCGGTCCCGGCACGCCGAACCAAGGGCTGGACGCCGGACCGGCGAGGGGCCGTCCGCGGACCGCGCGGACGGCCCCTCGTTCCGCGCGCTGCCGACCCGTCAGCCGACGAAGCGCGCGGCGGGGTCCGCGGACAGGGCCCAGTCGATGGCCCGGCGGTGCAGCGGCGGCAGTTCGGGCACCTCGCCGGGGGCGAACCAGGCGACCTCCGAGTTCTCGTCGTCGTTCACGCGCGCCTCGCCGCCGACGTAGCGGCAGGCGAAGACGACGTCCAGGTACTGGGCCCGGTCCCCGTTGGGGTACGTCACGGGCGCCGTCGTCCCGACGCCCGCGAGGCGTTCGACGACGCAGCGGACCCCGGTCTCCTCCTGGACCTCGCGCACGGCGGCACCGGCCGGTTCCTCGCCCGGTTCGAGGATGCCGGCGGGCACGGTCCAGCGCCCGTTGTCCACGCGCTTGACCAGCAGCACGGCCCCGTCGCCGCGGTGGACGACGGCCTTGACGCCGGGCAGCCAAAGGGGGTGCGTGCCGATGCGGGCGCGCAGTTCGAGGATGAAGTCGGGCGTGGGCATGGCCCCTAGCCTGCCACAAGCAGCGCGAGCGCCGTCCCGATGACCATAAAGGGGCCGAACGGGATCGCCGAGCTGCGCGTCGCCCGACGGGCCGCGATGAGCACGAGCGCGCCGATGCCGCCCAGCACGAACGTCAGCAGGGTCGCCAGCACCAAGTGCTCCCACCCGAGGTAGCCCAGGTACAGGCCCAGGACGCCGGCGAGCTTGACATCGCCCAGGCCCATGCCGCTGCGCTTGACGAGATGCAGCGCCAGGTAGAACGCGAACAGGGCCGTCCCGGCCGCCACGAGGCGCAGGAGCGCGCCCCAGTCGCCCGCGAACGCCGCGGCGCCACCGAGCGTCAGCAGCGCCGCCGGATACCAGGGCAGCACGATGCGGTTGGGCAGCAGGTGCGTCCGGGCGTCGATCCACGCCAGCCTCGCCCCGTTGACCACGAAGAGGAACAACGCGAGGGCCAGCGAGGTGGCCGCCAGCTGCTGCTCCTGACGCAGCTCGACGAGGGCATCGATCATGGCAACCACGCTACTGCACGCCCGGCAGCCGGCGGCGCCGCGGCGCTAGACTGTGGACATGGGCATCCTGGGAGCTCCCGCAGATCCGTCCGCCGGCGTCGGCCCCGCCCGGGCCGCGGCGTTCCGCCGCCTCTGCCGTTCGTCGCCGTGGCGGTGGGAGACCCTGCGGTTCAGCGTCGAGTGGACAGCGGCCCCCGGCCCGGCACCGACCGGCCCACCCGCGCCAGGGCCGGGCTCCGGCGTCGTCCCCGTCCCACGCGTCGACGCCTGGCTGCGCCGGCCGGACGCCCTCCGCGTCCAAGACCCCGAGGGCACCCTGCTGTTCTCGACGACGCGGATCAACGCCTCGCGCGGCTCCTTCTACGTCGCCGCAACGCGCACGTCCTGGCTCCTGCCGCCGCGCCTGACCAATCCCGTGTACGACGACGACGGGCTGGTCCGCCGGCGCCCGGAGGCCGCGTACGGGGACCCGGTCTTCGGCGACCCGTTCTGGGCCGCCATGCTCGATCCCGTCGAACTTGCCGGCAACGCCCCGGTGCCGACGGAGATCCCCTTCTCCAACGTCGTGGAGATCCACCGGCTCGACGACGCCCTCCACCACGGGCGGCCGGTCCTCGAGGCCGTCGTCTCCCCCAACCGCACGTTCCGTCCCGCCTGCGCGGGCCACCCCCTCATCGGCGCAGGGCGGACGCGCGTCGCGATCGACGTGCCCACGGGCGTGTGCGTGGCCACGGAGGTCCTCGACGGGCCCGGTGCCGGGGCCGGGCACCGGATCGATATCCACGGCGTCGACGAGTACATGCTCGACGACCTGTTCGTGGAGCAGTCGATGCACCTGACCGACGTCAGGGACCACATCCCCTGGATCGTGCCTCCCGAAGGACGCGCGCGCCGCTGAGCCGGAAGCGCGGCCGCGACGGACGCCGGCGCCCTCCGCGGGGGCGGCGCCTGCCCTTGGACGTCGTGCTAGCGTGGCGGCCATGCCGATGGACGATCCGATCTGGCCCCTGTTCGGCCTCCGCCTGTCTACGCCACGCCTCGAACTGCGGCCCGTGCGGGACGACGACGTCCCGCACCTCGTGGAGGCAGCGCTCGCGGGGATCCACGAGGCGAGCCGCAGCCCGTTCTCCTTTCCGTGGACCTCGGTCCCCGACGCCGAGCTGCCGGCCAACACGGCCCGGCACGCCTGGAGGACGCGGGCGGAAACTGGGCCCGGGGCGTGGACGCTGCCCTTCGGCGTGTGGTGCGGATCCAGGATGATCGGCGTCCAGGACGTGACCGCCCGCGATATCCCCCGCCTGCGCACCGTCCAGACCGGCTCGTGGCTCACGCGCTCCGCCCAGGGCCGCGGCTACGGCCGGGAGATGCGCGCGGCCGTGCTGCTCTACTCGTTCGACCACTTGGGCGCCGGGGCAGCCGAGTCCGACGCCGCCGCATGGAACTCGGCGTCGCTCGGCGTCTCCAGCTCGCTCGGCTACCGGCCCAACGGCTCGCGCCGGCAGCTGTGGGGCGACACCGTGCAGGAGGTCCGCTTCACGGCCGTCACCCCGGAGACGCTCGTCCGGCCGCCGTGGCGCCTCGAGGTCGAAGGGCACGCGGCCGCCGCGGCGTTCCTCGGCCTGGGACCGGGCGACGCCGCGGCGGAGCGCTAGAGGCTACACGCTAGAGGACCGTGTCCTCGAGCATGTCCGTCACGAGGGCGGCGATCGGCGAGCGCTCGGAGCGAGTGAGCGTGATGTGCCCGAAGAGCGGATGCCCCTTGAGCGTCTCGACGACGGCCGCGACGCCGTCGTGCCGGCCCACACGCAGGTTGTCACGCTGGGCGACGTCGTGGGTGAGGACGATCTTGGAGTTCTGCCCGATGCGGCTCATCACGGTCAGCAGGACGTTCTTCTCGAGCGACTGTGCCTCGTCGACGATCACGAACGAGTCGTGCAGCGAGCGGCCGCGGATGTGGGTCAGCGGCAGGACCTCGAGCATCCCGCGGTCCACGACCTCCTCCATGACGTTCTCGCTCACGAGCGCGCCCAGGGTGTCGAACACCGCCTGCGCCCACGGGTTCATCTTCTCGTTCTCCGTGCCGGGCAGGTAGCCGAGCTCCTGGCCCCCGACGGCGTAGAGGGGCCGGAAGACCACGACCTTCTTGTGCTCGCGCCGCTCCATGACCGCCTCGAGGCCGGCGCAGAGCGCGAGCGCCGACTTGCCGGTGCCGGCCCGGCCCCCGAGGGAGACGATCCCGACGTCCTGGTCCATCAGCAGGTCGATCGCGAGCCGCTGCTCGGCGGAGCGGCCGTGCAGGCCGAACACGTCGCGGTCCCCCTTGACGAGCCGCACGAGCCCGTCGCCGCCGACGCGGCCCAGCGCGGAGCCGCGGTTGGAGAGGATGACCAGTCCCGTGTTCGTGGGAAGCTCGGCCGCGGCACCGATGTGGACGGCCTCGTTGTTGTACAGGGCCACGACGTCGTCGTCCGCGACGTCGACCTCCGCCGTGCCCGTCCAGCCCGAGTCCTTGACGAGCTCGTTGCGGTACTCGTCCGCCTGCAGCCCCATGGCCGAGGCCTTGACGCGCATCGGCAGGTCCTTGGAGACGACCGTGACGTCACGGCCCTCGTCGCTGAAGTTCTTGGCGACGGCGAGGATCCGCGAGTCGTTGTCCGTGCCCCGGAATCCGACGGGCAGGACCTCGGTCGAGATGTGGTTGAGCTCGATCCGCAGGGACCCGCCGTCCTCGCCGAGCGGCAGCGGCTTGTCCAGCCCGCCGTGCTCGATGCGCAGCTCGTCGAGCAGGCGCAGGGCCTTGCGCGCGAAGTAGCCGACCTCAGGATCGTGGCGCTTCTTCTCGAGCTCGGAGATGACGACGATCGGCACGATCACCTCGTGCTCGGCGAAGCGCAGGACCGCGCGGGGATCCGAGATCAGCACGGAGGTGTCCAGGACGTAGGACTTCTCGCCGACGCTCTGCCGCTCGGGCCCGTGGGCGTTAGCGTGGCTTCCCGGTGCGGGGCCCGCCCCGTGCGCGGTCGCGGTTCCCGGTGCGGTCTGAACCGGCGGGGCTGCGGACTCGGTCTGTGCTGCCACGATGACTCCCAACCAGGGCGTGTGCCCTAGGACGTTCTGAACGGGTGGTCCGGAACGGCCGACGGGCCGGTTCCGGCCCTTCCTGGGATTGAGGACAAGCTCAACAGGCGGCCTTTCCGATCGGACGGCCGGGTTGCCGCCCGATGCCCCCAAACTAACCCCGTGGCGGGGTGTTCGAGGTCACGACGCGTCGGCGTTTCGGTTAATTCCGTGTGAACGGGCGGGACCGCCGGATGCCGGTATCCCGCGGCGCCCCGCAGCACCCGCAGGGGCCGCGCTCAGGAGCCGAAGCGCCGTTGCCGGTTGGCGAAGTCGCGCAGGGCGCGCAGGAAGTCGACCTTGCGGAAGTCCGGCCACAGCGCCTCGCAGAAGTAGAACTCGCTGTAGGCGCTCTGCCACGTCAGGAATCCGGAGAGGCGCTGCTCGCCGGACGTGCGGATGACGAGGTCCGGGTCCGGCTGGCCGCGCGTGTAGAGGAAGCGGGAGATGTCCTCGACCTCGAGCGTCGCCGCGACCTCCTCGGCGCTGCGCCCCTGGGCGTGGGCGTCGCGCAGCAGCTCCTTGATCGCGTCCACGATCTCGCGGCGCCCGCCGTAGCCGACCGCGACGTTGACGTGCAGCCCGGTGGCCCCCGCGGTGTCCTCGCCGAGCCGGCGCAGCTTCTCGGCCAGGTAGCCGGGCAGGAGCTCGAGGGCGCCGACGGGCTGCACGCGCAGCGTCTTGTTCTCCCCGAGGCGGTCCAGGAGGTTGGCGATGATGCCCATCAGCTGGTCGAGCTCCTCGCCGGAGCGGCTCATGTTGTCCGTGGAGAGCATGTAGAGGGTGACGGTGCGGATCTTCAGCTCGTCGCACCAGCCGAGGAAGGAGACGATGTTGTCCGCGCCGGCCTGATGGCCGTGCGCCGTGGGGGCTCCGGCCAGCTTGGCCCAGCGCCGGTTGCCGTCGACCATCATCCCGATGTGTCCGGGGAGCTTCTCCGGCGGCAGCTCGCGCGTGATGAACTTCCCGTACAACCGGTACAGGAACGTCGGCAGCTTCACCTGGCATCCTCCATCCGGCGGTCCGTTCCCGCGTCGCGCCCCGGCCCGGTGGCCGACGACGCTCCAACGCTACCGCGCCCGGCGCCCGCCGGATAAGTTACCGACCAGTAGGGATAGAATGGATCCATGCAGACGCAGCAGCCGGACGGCTCCCTCATGGACGAGTTCAAGCCCCGGCTCAGGGGGTGGATCCACGCCGGGATGATCCCGCTCGCGCTCGCGGCAGGAATCGTCCTGATCGCCCTGGCCCCCTCGCCGGCGGGCCGGCTGGCCTCGACGGTCTACGCGGTGACGGGCCTGCTCCTGTTCACCGTCTCCGCCGTCTACCACCGCGGCAACTGGTCCCCCAACGTCAAGCGCGTCCTGAAGCGCCTGGACCACACCAACATCATGCTGGTCATCGCCGGTTCCTACACGCCGCTGGCCTGGGCCCTCCTGCCGCCCTCGAAGTCGACGCTGCTCTTGTGGCTCGTCTGGAGCGGCGCGCTCCTCGGCGTCCTCTTCCGGGTGGTCTGGACGGACGCGCCGCGCTGGCTCTACGTCCCCGTCTACATCGCCCTGGGCCTCGCGGCGCTGCTCTTCATCGGCGACTTCTTCGCCGCGAGCGTCCCGGCCGCCGTCCTCATCTGCGCGGGAGGCGCGCTGTACATCGCCGGCGCCGTCTTCTACGCGCTCAAGCGCCCCAACATCCACCTCGAGTGGTTCGGCTTCCACGAGCTCTTCCACGCGTTCACCGTCGGCGGCTTCACGTGCCACTACATCGCCATCATGTTCGCGGTCCTGGGGACCCGCTGATCCACCCTCACCGCGCGGCGCGCGCCGCGAGCAGCCGCGCGAGCTCCCCGGCGGCGCCGGGACCGGCCACGGGCGCCTCGCAGACGCTGCCGAAGCACGCGTAGGCCCGGAGCCCTCCGTCCGGACCGGCGGGACGGTCCCGCGCGAGCACGGGCACGCCCCCTCCCGGCGCGCCGCCGGCCCAGGCCGCGGCCCCGGCCAGCACCGCGGCCGCGAGGCACGCGTCGCGTTCGGCGGGGCTCCCGCCGGAGGCGACAACAGTCGCGGGACCCGCGCCCAGCCGCGCCCGGACCGCCAGCGCGGTGCCCACGGCCTGCGGCGCCCGCCCCGCGAGCCTGTCCGGCGCCGCGGCCAGGGCGGAGGCCAGCTCGAGGCGGCGGGCATCGGCGTCGTACGCCCCGAGGGACAGCTGGGCGGCGGCGAACAGGGCGGTCCCGCTCGGCACGGCGTCGTCGAGGGGTTCGACGGCGGCCCTTCCGCCCCGCGCGGCCAGGAGCCTCCCGTCCCCTCCCGAGCCGTCGCGGGGGCTTCCGTCCGGCACGAGGTCCCGCTCCGCGGCGTCGAGGACGGTCCGCGCACGCTCCAGCCACACCGCATCGCCTTCCGCCGCGGCGAGCGCGAGGAATCCGAGCGCGACGCCCGCGTGGTCCTCGAGCGTCCCGTCGATCCGCGCCGGCGCGCCCCCGGGGTAGCCGACCCGCATCACGCGCCGTCCGTCCCACTGCCGTCGCCACAGGGCCCCGCCGATCCCGGCCGCCGCCACGACCCAGTCGCGTCGCCCCAGCAGCAGCCCGGCCTCGGCGAGCGCCTGGACGGCCAGGCCGTTCCACGACGCGACGGCCTTGGCGTCGCGGGCGGGCTGGGGACGCCGGGCCCGGGCGGCGAGCAGCCGCGGCCGCACGCGGTCCCACGCGGCCCACTCGGCGTCGTCCGGCAGACGGACGAAGGCGATGGTCGCCGGCTCCCCCGGGTCCGGGTCGGGGCCGTGGGGGCGTTCGGGGGAACGTCCGCGCAGGATCGGACCCAGCAGGGACCAGTCCTCGCCGGCGGCGTCCCGGAGCTGTAACCGGCTGAAGAGATACGCTCCGCCCTCGACGTGGGACCCGTCGGCCAGCACGGTATCGGCGTCCAGGGAGGAGGCCAGGAGTCCGCCGGCCTCGAGCTCGGCGAGCATCCACTCCGCCGCGCCCGTCGCGGCCCGGCGGCCCAGCTCCCGCCGCGGCGCGTCGCCGGCCAGCCGGGACCAGCGGGCGGCATGGCGCAGCAGCTGGGCGTTGTCGTAGAGCATCTTCTCGAAGTGCGGCAGGAGCCATGGCCCGTCGATGCAGTAGCGGGAGAAGCCGCCGCCGACGTGGTCCTGCAGCGCGCCGAGGAGCATCGGCTCCAGGACCGTGCCGGCGAGGTCGAGGGCCCGCCCGGCGTGCGTTCCGCCCGCGGCCTCCTGCAGGAGGAAGTCCAGGGCGGACGACGGCGGGAACTTGGGTGCCGGCGAGAAGCCCCCGTCGGGATCCCGCAAGGCCTCGAGGGCATCGAGCGCGAGGGACGCGAGGTCCGGGCCCCGCGGCCCGCCGCCCCGGAGTCCGGGGAAGGGGCCCGACGGCGCCGCACCGGCTCCGGCGCCCGACGTTCCGGGGGGCGGGGCGGTAGCCGCCGGGTCTTCCCGGGCGGTGCCCGACGGCGGGGCGAGCAGCCCGCGCTGCGCGTCGGCCAGGGCGCCGAGGTGCTCCGCGAGGGCGCCGGCCTGGCGCTCGATCCCCTCGCGGCGGTCTCGCCAGGCCTCGGCAACGGCCTCGAGGACCTGCCCGAAGGAGGGCTGGCCCTGGCGGGGAACGGGCGGGAAGTAGGTCCCGGCGTGGAACGCCCGGCCGTCCGGCAGCGCGAACACGCTCATGGGCCATCCTCCCTGCCCGGAGAGGGTCTGGGTCGCGGCGAGGTAGACGGCGTCGACCTCGGGCCGTTCCTCGCGGTCCACCTTCACCGGGACGAAGCGCGCGTTCAGGTAGGCGGCGGTCGCGGGATCGTCGAAGGACTCGCGGGCCATCACGTGGCACCAGTGGCACGCGGCGTAGCCGATGGAGAGGAAGACCGGGACGTCGCGCCGCGCCGCCTCCTCGAAGGCGGCGTCCCCGTAGGGCCACCAGTCCACGGGCTGGTGGGCGTGCTGGCGCAGGTAGGCGGAGGCCTCCGCGTCGATGTGGCCGGCCATGGTCCCTCCTCGGCCGCCGCGGGTGTGCGGCTTGGCTCGTGGGGCCGGCGGATCAGCCCCGGGTGTCGTCGCCGGCGGTCCCTTCGCGCGCGTCGGAAGCGCCGCGCGCACTGGACGCATCGGGTGCGGGCCCGCCGTCCGCTGCCGCGTCGTTGGCCCGCGGCAGCGCGTCGTCGTCGGGCTGCAGTTCGCGGCCGCGCTCGACCAGCTCCTGCTGCCTCGACTCGGCGTCGGCCGCGTAGCGGACGCGGCGGATCCTGCGCACCATGTCACGGATCAGGAAGATGACGGCCACGACCATGAGCGCCGTGGCCAGGAAGCCCGCGAAACCCGGCCCGATCTGCCGCGCGGCGTCCCCGGTCGGTGCGGGCGGCATCGTGGCGGTGGCGGCGGCCAGGGAGGACAACAGGTTCACGAAAAGCTCTTTCCAGTGGTGCGCCGGCTCCTTGCCGGCGCCTCCATCCTATCGGTGACGGGGAGGGCGGGCGCCGCTCAGCGCACGCCGGCGAAGAGGTCGGACTCCGGCAGCTGCGTCTGGACCGTCGACGACGCCAGCGTGTAGTCCTCCCACGGCCAGTACTTCGCGTAGACCTCGGTGGGCACGGCGAAGAAGAAGCCCTCCGGGTCGATCTGGGTGCGGTGGGCGATGAGGGCCTCGTCGCGCCGGCCGAACTGCTCCGCGCACAGGATCTGCGTCGTCGTGTTGTGGTGCTTGACCCACGCGAACATCTCGGCGTCCGGGTCCTGCTCCCACGCCGAGACCCGCTCGGCGTACGGGGACTCGAGGCCGCTCTCCTCCATGCCATGGTGGAGGGTCCGGAACCGCTCGGGGCTGAACGCGCGGTCGTAGTAGAGCTTCGACGGGGCCCACGGCTCCCCCTGCTCCGGATAGCGGTCGGCGTCGCCGGCGGCGTGGAAGGCCTCGACGGCCACGCGGTGGGCCATGATGTGGTCCGGGTGCGGGTAGCCGCCGTTCTCGTCGTAGGTCGTGACGACGTGCGGACGGAACTCGCGGATCAGGCGCACGAGCGGCGCGGCGGCGCGCTCGAGCGGCTGCAGGGCGAAGCAGCCGGCGGGCAGCGGCGGCAGCGGATCGCCCTCGGGCAGGCCGGAGTCGACGAAGCCGATCCAGCGGTGCCGGATCCCGAGGGCGCGGGCGGCCTCGGCCATCTCGGTCCGGCGCACGCCGGCGAGGTCCCGGTGGGCGTGCGCGAGTTCGCCGACGGCGGCGTTGAGGATGTCCCCACGCTCGCCCCCGGTGCACGTGGCGACCATGACCTCTGCGCCGGCGGCCACGTAGGCGGCCATCGTGGCGGCCCCCTTGCTCGACTCGTCGTCGGGGTGGGCGTGGACCGCGAGGAGACGCAGTCCCTGCGAGGGCGGGACCGGGATCCTCGGGGCGTCGTGGTGGTTCAGCTGCACGGGCGTCGGCTCTCCCTCGGGGTTCCCGGGCCCGCGGGCGGCCCCGGGAAAGGACAGTAGACTGGACGGGATGACTTCCCACCAGCCAGCACCCGCCAGCGGATCCGGCGGCGCGCCGGAGACCAGCCTAGCCAATCGCTACGGCGCACCCAAGCGCACCGTCCCGGCGCGGATCCGCAATCTGGCGATCGCCGCCGCGCTGGCGATCTCCGTGGGCGCCGCGGGAGCCGTCGCGCTGCTCAACGCCGCCGAGGTGAACCACAAGGACATCTCCTTCTCGATCTCCTCGCCCACGGCGGCCTCCGTGACGTTCGACGTCGACAAGCCGGTCGGGACGGCCGTCGAGTGCTCGGCGCGCGTGCTGGACGAGAGCTACGCCGTCGTCGGCTGGACCGCCGTCTCCTTCCCCGCCGGCGAGGGCGGCGGCCGCGAGGTGCTGCGGCGCACGGTCGAGCTGCGGACGGAGCACGAGGGCGTCTCGGGCGGCGTCGGGGCCTGCTGGACGCCGTAGCCGCGGGCCGCGCGCGGCCGGAGATGACACTCCGGCCCGGGGTGATTGGGGTTTGTCCCGCTCACTGGCTAAAATGTCTCTAATACGATCCACCCCGCTTGGAATGGTGACGCGGCCGCAGGTCCTGAACACCATGGAGGCGGGGTCTTTGCTTGGAGGCGTCATCGCCGCCGGCAGGGATGTCCCGTGGCCGGACACCATCCGGTCCATCACTACAAGGAGAAGTACGTGCCCACCAACAATGAAGCAGTTGTCTGGCTCACCCAGGAGGCCTTCGACCGCCTGACCGCCGAACTCGAGCATCTGCAGGGTCCGGGACGCGCGGAAATCGTGGACCGCATCGAGCAGGCCCGCTCCGAGGGTGACCTGAAGGAGAACGGCGGCTACCACGCCGCCAAGGAAGAGCAGGGCAAGGCCGAGGCGCGCATCACGTACCTCAAGGACCTCCTGCAGAAGGCCCACGTCGGGGAGTCCCCGGCTGACGACGGCGTCGTGGAGCCGGGCATGCTCGTCGAGGCCCTCATCGCGGGCGACAAGACGACGTTCCTCTTCGGCAGCCGCGAGGTCGCCGGCGAGTCCGACCTCGAGGTCTACAGCGAGCGCTCCCCCATCGGCGCGGCCGTGCACGGCAAGAAGGTCGGCGACAAGCTCTCCTACACCGCCCCGAACGGCAAGGAGATCGCGGTCGAGATCCTCGCCGCCAAGCCCTTCCAGGGCTGACCCCGCCCCCCGAGGGGGACCAGAAGCGGTACGACGACGGCGCCGCGCCTTCCGGACGGAAGGAGCGGCGCCGTCGTCGTCCCCGGGGGCCGGGCGCGACCGGATCCTAGGCGTGGACGACGAGCGGCTGGAAGCCCTCCGCGCGGAGGTTGTTGAGCACCTGCTCGGAGTGGATGTGCCCCTTGGTCTCCATGTCGATCGTGATCGCGACGTCTCCCATGCTCAACGAACCCCCGACGCGTGTGTGGTCCACGCGGGTCACGTTGGCGTCCGACTCGGCGATGACGCGCGAGATCGTGGCGAGCTCGCCGGGACGGTCGTCGAGCATCATCCGCACCGTGAGGTACCGCCCGGCCACGGACAGGCCCCGCTGGATGACCTTGAGCATCAGCAGCGGGTCGATGTTGCCCCCGGAGAGGATCACGGCCGTGTTCTTCGACTCGACCCCGATCTCGGCGAGCTTGCCCTCCAGCAGCGCGGCGACGCCGACGGCCCCGGCCGGCTCGACGACGAGCTTGGAGCGCTCGAGCAGGAAGACCAGCGCCCGGGCCAGGGCGTCCTCGCTCACCGTGACGACGTCGTCGACGAGCTCACGGATGATCTGGAACGGCAGCTGCCCCGGGCGGCCCACGGCGATGCCGTCGGCGATCGTCGAGACCTTCTCGAGCGGGACGAGCGCGTCGGCCGCGAGGGAGGGCGGGTACGCGGCGGCGTTCTCCGCCTGCACGCCGATGACCTTGATCTCGCGGCCGAGCTCGCGCGCCTTCGCCTTCACGGCCACCGCAACGCCCGCGAGGAGCCCGCCGCCCCCGACGCCCATGACGACCGTGTCGACCCCGGGCAGCTGCTCGAGCAGCTCGAGGCCGATCGTCCCCTGGCCGGAGATGATGTCGGTGTTGTCGAAGGGGTGCACGAACACCGCGCCCGTGGCGTCGGCGAAGCGCTTCGCCTCGGCGAGGGCCTCGTCGACGTTGTGCCCGTGCAGGACCACCTCCGCGCCGTGGTCCTTGGTGGCCGTCAGCTTGGGCAGGGCGACGCCGAGCGGCATGTAGATCCGGGCCTTGATGCCCAGCCGGTCCGCGGCCACCGCGACGCCCTGGGCGTGGTTGCCGGCCGATGCCGCGACGACGCCGCGCGCCCGCTCCTCGGGCGACAGCCGTGCCATCCGCACGTAGGCACCGCGGACCTTGAAGGATCCGGCGCGCTGCAGGTTCTCGCACTTGAGGTTCACCTCGGAGCCCGTGACGAGGCCGAGGGCGCGGGAGTGCTCGATCGGCGTGCGGGCCACGACCCCTTCCAGCAGGGCCGCTGCGGATTCGACGTCGGCGAGGGTGACGGGGAGCGTGGTCTTCAAGGTCATGGTGTCTTCCTGGGGTCTGCGGTCAGGGACGGCCGTCGGCGGCGTCGGGAACGGTTTCGCCGTCGAGGTCCGCGGGGGCCGGGGCGCGGGGAACGGAGGCCGCGCGCGCCGGCTCGTCCGGGGGTCCCGTGTCCGCGTCGGCCGGGCCCTCCCAGCCGCGGGAGGCGATGTAGCGGACGACGGAATTCAGGACGGCCATCACGGGGACGGCGAACAGGGCGCCGGCGATGCCGGCGATCATCGAGCCGCCGGCGACCGCGAGGACGACGGCGAGCGGGTGCAGGCTCACGGCCTTGCCCATCACGAGCGGCTGGAGGATGTGGGACTCGGCCTGCTGGACGGCCAGGACGACGGCGAGCATGATCAGGGCGTTGACCCAGCCGTTGGCGACGAGGGCCAGGAGCACGGCGACCGCGCCCGTGAAGAGCGCGCCGAGGATGGGCACGAACGAGCCGATGAACACGAGCACGGCGAGCGGCAGGGCGAGGGGGACGCCGAGGATCGCCGCGCCGACGCCGATGCCGACGGCGTCCACGAAGGCGACGAAGAGCTGCACGCGCACGTAGTTCACGAGGCTGCGCCAGCCCTGGCGCCCGGCGCCGTCGGCGGCCGGACGGGCCGCACGGGGGAAGAGGCGGACCACGAAGCGCCAGATCCTCTCGCCCTCGAGGAGGAAGAAGATCAACGCGAAGACCGCCAGGAGCGTTCCGGCGGCGATGTGTCCGATCGTGGTACCGGCCGACAGGGCGCCGGTGACGATCTGGCTGCTGTTGGCCTGGATCTGGTCGAGGGCGTCGTTGACGAAGCCCTGGAGCTCCTCCGTGCTCAATTGCAGGGGACCCGTGGCCAGCCAGCCTTCGATCTGCGTCAGGCCCTTGAGGGCCTGTTGCCACAGGCTCGCGAAGCCCTGGGCCATCGTGCGGCCCACGAGGGTCAGCGACCCCGTGACGACGCCGAGGAAGACGACGACGGTCACGCCCGTCGCGACGCCGTTGGGGACGTGCAGGCGGCGCATCCACTTCACGGCGGGCAGCAGTAGGCCGGCGAGCAGGGCGGCGATCATCAGGGGAATGACCAGGAGGGAGACGTGGCTGAGCAGCCACACGACGAGGCCCGTGGTGGCGAGGATGACGGCCACGCGCCAGGCCCAGGCCGCGGCGACCCGGACGCCGTAGGGAACGCCCTGGTCCGCGCCGCGGACCGGTTCCGGGACTACAGCCACGATTCGATCCCCCACCGGGCGGTCAGCCGCCCGCCCGGGGCGAGCCAGCGCAGGCCGTCCCCGGAATTGAAGGCGTTGGCCGGAGCGGTCATCGGCTCGATCGCGACGGCGAGCGGACGTCCTCGGTACTGGTTGGTGACGAAGATATGCACATAGGGGAATGCATCGTCGGTCCACAGCGCCGCGGCCCGGCCGTCCGGGGCCTCGAGCCGGTGCCGGACGAGCCCGTCGGCGTCGGCTTCGAGCCCCGTGAAGGCGCAGTCGAGCAGGATGCCGTCGAGGGCGCGCCCCCGGGTGAAGTCGTGCTCCCCGTCGAGGGGGGCGACGGCACGCGGGATGAGCCGCTCGTCGGCCTGGAGGTAGCGCGTGGCGGGGACCGTCAGCCGCAGCCGCTCCGTCGGGACGTCCCCGATGCGCAGGTACGGGTGGGCGCCCAGCGCGGCCGGGGCGACTGCCCGGGAATGGTTGACCAGATCCTGCTCGACGTGCAGGTGGCCGTCGTCGTCGAGCCGGTAGCGCACCGTGTGCGTCATCCGGAACGGGAAGCCGTGCTGGGGGAAGATCTCGGCGCCGAGCAGGAGCTGCCCGGGTTCCTGGGCGAGCGCGTGGTAGCCGGTGTTGCGCAACAGCCCATGGGAGGCGTGCCCGCGGGAGGGCTCGGTGATGTCGAGCTGTTGGACCGCGCCGTCGAGCGTCCAGCGTCCGTCCTCGATGCGGTTGCCCCACGGCGCCAGCAGGATCCCGGACCCCATCGGCGGCAGCTCGTCGGGTCCGAAGGGCTCCGCGAGCTCGACGCCCTGCCGCCGGTAGCCGCGCAGCGCCGCGGCGAGCGACGCGATCTCGGCTTCCGCCCCGCCGTTGCGGATGACGAACCGGCGGCCGGTGACGTGGGACGCCGTGGCTTCATCCGTTGCATGCGCGTTCATGCACTTACGGTAACGCCATGATGTGCCGCGCGGGGAATACGTGACGGAGGCGGCACCCCGTGCCGGGGTGCCGCCTCCGTCTCCCGCGGCCCGTCGAGCGGGCGGGGCGTGGTCGCGCGTGGTGCTAGTCGTTCCCGCGCAGGATCGCGATGATGCGGATGATCTCCACGTAGAGCCAGACCATGGTCACGGTCAGGCCGAAGGCGCCCGTCCAGGAATAGCGCTCGGGCGCCCCGTTGCGGACGCCCTCCTCGATGGAGGTGAAGTCCAGGACGAGGGCGTAGGTGGCCAGCAGGACGGCGAGGGCGCCGATCGCGAGTCCGAGCCAGCCCTGACGCAGGCCGAACATGCCCTCGGTGACGCCGAAGAGGACGAGCCCGAGGTTCACGAGGGAGAACACCAGGTAGGCGCCCATCGCGATCATGAACATCCGGGTCATCTTCGGGGTGGCCCGGTACTTCCCCGACCGGTAGAGCACGAGCGTGACGGCGAAGACGCTGAGGGTGGCGATCACGGCCTGGACCGCGATGCCCGGGTACATCGTCTCCAGCACGCCCGAGAGCCCGCCGAGGAAGACTCCCTCGACGCCCGCGTAGAGGAGGATCAGGGCCGGCGACGGCTCCTTCTTGAAGCTGTTCACCAAGCCGAGCACGAGCCCGATCAGGACCGCCGGGAGCATCAGCCCGGGCAGCTGCCAGCCGACGACGGCGCCGATGAGCAGGACGCCGAAGCACATCAGGGTCTTGGTGACGACGTCGTTGACGCTCATCCGGCCCGTCTCGGCGGGGCCGGCGGAACGCTGGTTGTAGAGCTCCTCGAGCTGCTGCGCGGACAGCGTGGACTGCTGCGCCACGGCCGCTCCCGAAACGCCCTGCGGACGCATCTGCTCCTTGAACGACTTCGAGTTGAAGACGGGATTTCCCCCGAGTGCCATGTGGTTCTCCTCCGGTGGTGTTTGTCACTAGCCTACCGGTCTCAACGCGCGGGGGCGCGCGGACGATCCCCGCGGGCGGCGACGCCCCGCCGTCGTTATCGGATTGCGACCTTCCGGGAAACATTAATTTGATTAGGGCGAAACTTCGTGGGACTACGATAAGGGCACTAGTGATTCAGCTCACACTGACTGGATCCTCGCACCGTTCATTCCCGTCCATGGGGGCAACCGCCCCCACACTGGAGGTCCACACCGTGAGTCATGCCCACAGCCTGACCCGTTGGGGGATCCTGGGCGCACTGATGCTGGCCATGCTGGCATCGCTGCTTGCCCTGGCCCCCGCGGCGAACGCCCTGCCAGCCGCCGCATCCGTGCCGGCGGCCGCCACGCAGGCCAGCACCCAGGAACTAGCGATCCGCGGAACCATCCGCCACGCGCAGGAACCGCTGCAGGGGGTGAGAATCACCGCCACGGGCGACGGCTTCACCGGGGAGTCGATCACCGACGAGAACGGCCGCTGGGAGATCATCGTCCCCGTCAAGGCCCAGTACACGGTCGAGCTGGACACCAGTACCCTCCCCGAGGAGGCGCCGCTGGCCGAAGGACAGCAGAACCCCCGCACCGTCACCTTCGGCAACACGTCCAACGTCGGCGTGATCTTCCAGGTCGGCGAGGTCGCGGCCGGGGGCGGAGCCACCTTCCTGGACACGCTCGCCGAGCGGGCCCTCGCAGGACTCAGCTTCGGGCTCCTGCTGGCCCTCGCCGCCGTCGGACTCTCCCTGATCTTCGGCACGACCGGGCTGACCAACTTCGCCCACGGCGAGATGGTCACCTTCGGCGCCGTCGCCGCGTTCGGGCTCGCGGCCACCGGAATGCCCGTCTGGCTCGCGCTCGGCATCGCCGTCCTCCTGGGCGGCGCCCTCGGCTACGCGCAGGACTGGGGCCTCTGGCGCCCCTTGCGCCGCCGCGGATCCGCCCTCGTGCCGATGATGATCGTCTCGATCGGCCTCGCCCTCGCGATGCGCTACGTCATCCAGTTCTTCTTCGGCGGATCCACCCGCCAGCTGCCCGGGGCGCAGAGCCCCGTGATCGAGTTCGGCACCGTGGCCATCACGCGGAACAACCTGACCTCGCTCATCATCTCGGCCGTCGTCATCACCCTGCTGGGCATCCTGCTGCTCAAGACCCGCTTCGGCAAGGCCACCCGCGCCGTCGCCGACAACCCCGCCCTCGCCTCTGCCTCCGGCATCGACGTCGACGCCGTGATCCGCATGGTGTGGGTCGCCGGAGGCATGCTCGCCGCGCTCGGCGGGATCCTGTGGGCCTACTACCGGCCCGGCGCCTCCTTCAACATGGGCCAGCAGATCCTGCTGCTGATCTTCGCCGGCGTCACCCTCGGCGGGCTCGGCACCGTGTTCGGCGCGCTCGTCGGCTCGATCCTCGTGGGCCTCATGGTGGAGATCTCCACCATCTGGCTCGAAGCCGACCTGAAGTACGTCGGCGCACTGTTCGTCATGATCGCCGTCCTCCTCTTCCGGCCCCAGGGCATCCTGGGCCGCAAAGAGCGCGTGGGTTAGGAGAAACCATGGACTTCGCACTCATCCTCGGAAACGCGCTCGGCGAGATCGTCAGCCCCATCACCGCCGCCTACGCCCTGGGCGCGCTCGGCCTGGCCGTGCACTTCGGCTACTCGGGCCTGCTGAACTTCGGCCAGGCCGGGTTCATGGCGGTCGGCGCCTACGGCTTCGCCATCTCGACGCTGACGTTCAACGCGCCGTTGCCGCTGGCCGTCCTCTCGGCCATCGTCTGCTCGGTCGTCTTCGCGCTCCTGCTCGGCATCCCCACCCTGAGGCTGCGGGCCGACTACCTGGCCATCGTCACGATCGCGGCGGCCGAGATCGTCCGCTACGTCGTCACGACGAACTCGCTGACGCGGGTGACCGGATCCGCCAACGGCCTCGCGAACTTCGAACGCGGCTTCTACGCGCTGAACCCGTTCTCCTCCGGCACCTACAACCTCGGCCCGCTGCGCTTCAACGACCGGACGCTGTGGGTCACGGTCGTCGCCTGGAGCGTCGTGCTGCTGTGCGCCCTGGCCGTGTGGCTGCTCATGCGCAGCCCGTGGGGCCGCATCCTCAAGGGCATCCGGGAGGACGAGGACGCCGTGCGCTCGCTCGGCAAGAACGTCTTCGTCTACAAGATGCAGGCGCTCGTCATCGGCGGCATCTTCGGTTCGCTCGCCGGCATCCTCTTCACCTTGCCGACAGGGGCCGTCCAGCCCGCCAACTACGGCACGGAGCTGACGTTCTTCCTGTGGACGGCGCTGCTGCTCGGCGGCATGGCCACCGTGTTCGGCTCCGTGATCGGCGCGATGATCTTCTGGGTGGTCCTGTCCCTGACCCAGGGCCTGCTCGTCGGGCTCATCCAGGCCGGCATCGTCACGTTCCTCAGCCCGGCCCAGGCCGGCCAGCTGCGCTACATCCTCGTCGGCGTGGCGCTCATGCTCCTGATGGTCTTCAGGCCCCAGGGCATCCTCGGCAACAAGAAGGAGCTCGCGTTCTCATGAGCCACGCAGCACAGACACCAGCGCCGGACGCGGGAAGCACGGCCCAGGCCGTCGCCGACCCGTCCCACTACATGACGGACACCCGCCCCATCGCCGCCGGGGAGACCGGCCCCGGCTGCAAGAAGCGGGATCCCATCGTCGTCGCGAAGAACGTGACACGCAGTTTCGGAGCGCTCAACGCCGTCGACGTCGACTACCTCGAGATCCCGCGGCACAAGATCACGGCGCTGATCGGCCCGAACGGGGCCGGGAAGACGACGCTCTTCAACCTCCTGACGGGGTTCGACACCCCCAACTCGGGCGACTGGGAGTTCGACGGGACCAAGATCTCGGGCGTGCCCCCGCACCGCGTGGCGCGCATGGGCATGGTGCGCACCTTCCAGCTCACCAAGGTCATGGGCAAGCTGACGGTCATCGAGAACATGCGGCTCGGGGCGGACAAGCAGCCGGGCGAGAGCCTCTTCAAGGCCATGTTCCGCTGGATCTGGAGCGGCCGCGAGGACGAGATCACACGGAACGCCGACGTGCTGCTCGAGAAGTTCAAGCTCGACGCCAAACGCGAGGACTACGCCGCATCGCTCTCGGGCGGCCAGCGCAAGCTCCTCGAGATGGCGCGCTCGCTCATGACCAACCCGAAGCTCGTGATGCTCGACGAGCCCATGGCGGGCGTGAACCCGGCCCTGACCCAGTCGCTCCTGGACCACATCAAGAACCTGAAGGCCGAGGGCATGACCGTGCTGTTCGTCGAGCACGACATGCACATGGTCCGCCACATCGCCGACTGGGTCGTCGTGATGGCGGAGGGCAAGGTCGTGGCCGAGGGCCCGCCGGGGATCGTCATGAAGGACCAGGCCGTGATCGACGCCTACCTGGGCGCGCACCACGACGTCGACCTGGGTTCCGACGCGGGCGTCGAGGCGCTCGAGGAGCAGCTGGCGCAGGACGAGGAATCCGTCGTCGGAACCGAGGATGCCGGCATCCTCGGCGACGTCGACGCCGGCTCGATCGAGCTCGGCGAGGGCGTGGAGGGAACCGCGGGCCACGACGACGCCGGCACCGAGGGCAAGGAGGACAAGGCATGAACACGACCACGAATCCCACCGGGGACGAAGCCGCGACGGAACAGGCGGAGGCGGTCGTCACCGTCACCGACCTCGTCGCCGGATACCTGCCCGGCGTCAACATCCTGAATGGGTGCAGCATCGAGGCCCGCAAGGGCGAGCTGATCGGCATCATCGGTCCCAATGGCGCCGGCAAGTCGACGCTCCTCAAGGCCATGTTCGGGCTCGTCAAGGTCCACTCGGGCACCGTCGTGGTGCGCGGGCAGGACCTCACCGGGCTCAAGGCGAACAAGCTCGTCTCCCGCGGCGTCGGGTTCGTCCCGCAGACGAACAACGTCTTCCCGTCGCTGTCGATCGAGGAGAACCTCCAGATGGGCATGTACCAGCGCCCGAAGGACTTCTCCCACCGCTTCGACTTCGTCACGTCGCTCTTCCCGGAGCTCGGCAAGCGGCGCGCGCAGCGGGCGGGTTCGCTCTCCGGCGGCGAGCGGCAGATGGTCGCCATGGGGCGGGCCCTGATGATGGATCCCGCGGTGCTGCTGCTCGACGAGCCCTCGGCCGGCCTCTCCCCCGTGAAGCAGGACGAGACGTTCCTGCGCGTCCACGAGATCAACCGCGCCGGCGTGAGCGTGATCATGGTCGAGCAGAACGCCCGGCGCTGCCTGCAGATCTGCGACCGCGCCTACGTGCTGGACCAGGGACGCGACGCGTACACGGGGACGGGCCGCGAGCTCATGAAGGACCCCCAGGTCATCAAGCTCTACCTCGGCGACCTGGCCGACAAGGTGGCGGAAGCGGACCAGTAGCCCGCCGCACGCCCTCGGAAGGCCCCGGACCAATGGTCCGGGGCTTTCCGCGTGCCGGGGCCCGGGAGCGCGGCCGACTCCCGCACGGCCCCGGCTCCACGCCACCCGGCGGTGCCGGCGTCAAGGCTGGAAGGAGGCCGGCTGACCGGCAACTACCCCGACGCCGCGGGAGGGGATGAGGGAGGGCTCCTGGCGGACGGGAATCGGCCGGCGCGCACAGCCCCGGCCCCACGGCCCCGGCGGTGTCGGTGTCAAGGCTGGAAAGAGGCCGGCTGAGCGACAACTATCCCGACGCCGCCGGAGGGGATGAGGGAGGGCCTCTGGCGAGCAGGGAGCGGGCTGCTGCGGGTGCCGGGGCCGCAGGATGTCCCCGCGGGATCGTCCCGGGGTCGGCGGGGCGTGAGGGGAATCGCGGTGGCTCCGTGCCCTCGACGCGGGAAGGCCCGCCACGGAATCCGTGGCGGGCCTTCCCGACAGTGCGGGCGATGTGATGGGCGGCTCTAGATCGAGCCCTCTTCTTCCTGGATCGGCTGCGGGACGTTGTCCCCGTCGTACTGGTAGATGCCCATGATGCCCTCGGAGACGTCGCCCTTGTCGGAGAAGGAGATCGGTCCCGAGATGCCGTCGAAGTCGATGTCCTTGCCCTCGTCGAGCAGGGCCTTGCACGAGGCGAAGTCGTTGCACTTCTCACCGTCGCGGGACACGGCCACGAGGTTGTCGGCGATCGTGCGGGCATCCGTGCCGCCGCCGGCGACGGCTGCGAGCGCGATCAGGATGGTCGCATCGTAGGACTCGCCGGCGTAGTTCCAGACCTCGAGGGAGTCGTCGACCTCGGCCAGGCGGGCCTTGAAGTCGTCCTTGGCGAACGAACCCGGCTGGGTGCCCCAGGCGCCCTCGAGGGTGCCCGGGTCGAAGTCGGCCGAGTAGTCGGAGAGGTTGCCGTCGACGAAGTACAGCTGCTCCGGGCTGATGCCCTTCTGGATCAGCAGCGGGATGATCTGCTTCGACTGGTCGAAGGAGATCACCGCGATCGCGTCCGGGTTGGCCGCCACGACGTCGTCGACCTGGGCGGAGAACTGGGAGTCGCCCTCGTTGAACATCGGCTCGGCGACGATCTGGCCGCCGGCTTCCTCGACGGCGGTCTTGATGTTGGAGGCAAGACCGGTGCCGTAGGCGTCGTTGAGGACGATCATGCCGACGTTCGCGGCGCCCTGGCTGACCATGAAGTTGCCGAGGATGCGGCCCTGCATGACGTCGGACGGGGCGGTGCGCCAGTAGAGGTTGTCGTCGTCCCAGTCGGTGAAGTCCGGGGAGGTGTTCGCCGGGGAGAACATGATGGTTCCCTCGCCGGTGATCTGGTTGATGACGGTCTTGGAAACGCCCGAGGACGCGGCGCCGATGATCGCGGAGACCCCCTGGCCCAACAGGTCGGTGGTGGACTGGGTGGCGATGTTGGTGGTGGTGTCGCCGGAGTCGCGGTGGACGATCTGGACGTCCTGGCCGTTGACCCCTCCGGCCTCGTTGATTTCCTTGATGGCCAGGTCGACGCCGGCGATCTCCGGCGGGCCGAGGAAGGCGAGCGCGCCGGTGGTCGGCAGGAGGCTGCCGAGCTTGAGCGCCTCGCCGTCGCCCCCTCCGCCGTTGCCGCCTCCGGTCCCGGCTCCATTGGACCCGCCACAGGCGGTGGCCATCAGGGCAATGGCCGCACCGGCGGCCAGCAGCTTGGCGCCGCGGGCAAAACGGGCATCGCGTGATGCATTCATAAAATAATCTCCTCGATCAAGGGCCGGTCCGGCCCTGTGATGCGCATCTCAGGGGTTCCTGATTACTGAAGAAGGTAGCCCAGAAATGGGGCGAAGATAAGGACTTTTTGTTACATCCTTGTAACTCCCATCACATTTGCTTCGGATCAACTGCCGACCACGATTTCCGTGGGCGACGAGGGTGTCCCGCGACGGATATCGCAGCACCGACTTCACCGTGGAGAACAATGGCGCACCGGCGGTGCTAGCTTGTATCCCGACGAACCCCGCCCCCGCCGCCCCGACTTGTCAAAGGACCCGACCATGCCGACCCCGTTCCCGCCCACCTCCGGCCCCGCCGCACGCCGCACGGTCCTCGCCGCGGGGATCGCCACCCTCGTCGCGGGCGCCACCGGCCTGCAGGCAGCGCCCGCACAGGCGGCGGTCGTTCCCATCAAGCTGCGCCTGGCGACGCTCGCGAACGTCAACATCCGCTCCGGCGCCTCGACGTCGCACAAGGTCCTGGGAGTCGCGAAGAAGGGCACGACGCTCGCGGTGACCGGGCGGGCCTCCAACGGCTGGTTCCGGCTGACCTGGAAGCAGCGCACCGCCTACGTCTCCCACACCGTGCTGACGCATGCGAAGACGAAGGAGAAGTACACGACCACGCGCAACGGGCTGCCGCTCTCCGCCCTGTGGTTCACGCGGTCCTCCGGCGTCCGCCTCTACCACCTTCCCGGGGGCGCCGTCATGGTCGCCGACCTCTACGCGGGCACCCCGGTCTGGCGCGATGCCGCGCTGGAGAAGGCCTACGGGCCGCGGGCGGGTTGGGCCTACGTCCGCACCGCCGGAGCCCTCGGCTGGATGCGGACCGCCGACCTCCGACGCACGCAGCCCCGCGCGACGGCGTGGAAGGGCAAGACGACGGCGGCACAGCTGCGCCGCTCGGCCAATGGGAAGCTGCCCAGCTCGGCGCTCGTGGCGATCCCGTGGGATCCGCAGAAGAACCTCATCGCCGGGCCGGCGCTGGCGGACCTGACGCGGATGAACGCGGCCTTCAAGAAGAAGTTCGGACGGGATCTCGAGGTCGACCTGACCTACCGCACGCTCGGCATGCAGCGGTACCTCTACACGGACCTGGGCCCGATGATCGCCGCCCGACCCGGCACGTCGAGCCACGGCTGGGGCCTCGCGATCGATTTCCCCGAGACCAAGCCCTACGGTTTCGGCGGCGCGTACTACACGTGGCTCAAGAAGTACTCGAAGCAGTGGGGCTGGGTGCACCACAAGCGCCTCGAGCAGGGCTCCCCCTACGCCGAGGCGTGGCACTTCGAGTACGTCCGCTGACGGGGCCGCGGACCCGGTTTCCGGAACACCTCGTCAGACCCGGTTTTTCAGTACCCCCAGTGGGATTCGAACCCACAACACAGAGATTTTAAGTCTCCTGCCTCTGCCAGTTGGGCCATGGGGGCGCCCCTCCAGCGTACTGGAATCCGGGACCCGGCCGGCTGGACGACGTGAAGCGACGGCCGTCGCCACGGACACCGGCCGCCGAGTTCCCGGGCCGCGACGGGTCGGCACGGAATTCCGACCTGAAACGCCGGAGGGCGGCGGAAGGGTTGTCCCTCCGCCGCCCTCCGGGCGGGAGCGTCGGCCTACTTGGCCTCGGCCGGCTCCGCCTTCGCCTCGACCGGCTTGTCGGCAGGCTTCTCGGCCGGCTGCCCGTCATTCTTCTCGGCGGGCTTCGGGGCCGGGGTGGCGGCCTCGACGAACTGGCGGCGCGGAGTCTCGAGATCGGAGATCTGCGTCGTGTCGCGGCCCCAGAAGAGGCTCAGGAACCAGCCGCCGACGACGCGGAACTTGCGCTCGAACGTCGGCATGGCCATGCCGTGGTATCCACGGTGCGCGAGCCAGGCGGGAACGCCGCGGAGCTTGACGCCCATGACCTTGGCGACGCCCTTCCAGGAGCCGAATCCGGCGACGGCGCCGAGGTTCTTGTGCTTGTAGACCTTCACGGTGCCCACGCCGTAGCGGGTCGCGTAGAGGTTCTTGGCGAGGCGCTTGGCCTGGCGCACGGCGTGCTGGGCGTTCGGGACGCAGGTCCCGTCCGGCAGGCCGCCCGTGACGTCCGGAACGGCGGAGATGTCGCCGGCGGCCCAGGCACCCTCGATCGGGTTGCCGTCCTCGTCGACGATGCGCAGGTCCTGGCCGGTCTTGATGCGGCCGCGCGGCTCGATCGTGAAGTCCGTGGAGCGGACCATCGGGTTGGCCATGACGCCGGCGGTCCAGATGAGGGTGTCGGCGCCGAAGGTCCCGGCCGGGGACTTGTCGGCCATGTTGATGAGCTCCAGCACGCCGTCCTCGGCCTTGGCCAGGGAGGTGTTGAGCAGGACCTCGATGCCGCGGGAGCGCATGTGCTCCACGACCCACTCGGCCTGCTCGGCGGTGACCTCGGGCATGATGCGGCCCATGGCCTCGACGAGGACGAAGCGCAGCTCGCCGTCGGCGATGCGGCCGTTCTTGCGGGCCGCGGCGCGCGCCATGTCCTCGATCTCGGTGATGGCCTCGATGCCGGCGAAGCCGCCGCCGACCACGGTGAACGTCAGGGCCCGCGCGCGGGCCGACTCGTCGGTCATGACGGAGGCGGTCTCGATGCGCTCGAGGACCTTGTTGCGCAGCGCGACGGCCTCTTCGATGGTCTTCAGGCCGATGCCGGCCTCGGCCAGGCCCGGGATCGGGAAGGTGCGGGTGACGGCGCCGGCGGCCATCACGACGTCGCGGTACTCGAGCTCGAACGGCTCGCCGGAGGCCGGGACGACGACGGCCTTGCGGTTCGCGTGGTCGACGGCGGTGACGCGGCCGGTGATGAGCTCGGCGTCCTGCAGGTGCGTGCGGTGGGAGACGATGGCGTGCCGCGCCTCGATCTGGCCACCGGCCACCTCGGGCAGGAACGGCTGGTAGGTCATGTACGGCAGCGGGTCGACGACGGTCACGATGCCGCCGTGGGCCTTGACCTTCTTCTGCAGCTTCATCGCGACGTACAGGCCGACATAGCCTCCGCCGACGACGAGGATGCGCGGGCGGTCAGAAAGCTGGAGTGAGTTTGGCATGCCTCCATGATAGCCGCGCCCGGCTATTTTGTGAAAATCTTCACTAGCGCCCTTCGGGGACGTCGTCGAAGGCGTCGTGGCCGTCCTCCGCGGGGCCCCACGAGCCGGCCGCGACCGTCACCTCGGCCGCCTTTCGGCGGCGCAGCGCGCGGCGGGTGATGCCCGCGTGGACGGCCGCGGCTGCCAGCATCGCCACGAGCAGCGCACCACCGCCGAGGACGAGGACCTGGGGCAGCCCGGCCCCGGGTCTGGCGGGTTCCCGCGGGCTGGGCGCGGCCGCGGGCGGAACGGTGGAGTCCACGCTGGGGACGGCCGTCGGCGTCGAGGATTCGCCGGGATCCCCTGCACCGCGCCGGTGCACCCGGATCCACTCGGCGATGGTCCCGAGCGGATTGGCCCCGGAGTCGGCGACGTCGGCGTTGACCGCGGCGTCGGCATCGAGCAGCCCGAAGCCGTAGAGGTTGTCCACCCCGGGCGCGCCCGTGTCCTTCGCCGTGGCGAGGATCCGGTTCACGACCTGCCCGGCGGACAGCTCGGGGTGCTTGGAGCGGATCAGCGCGGCGACGCCGGCGACGAGCGGCGCGGCCCCGGAGGTCCCCGTCCACTCGGCGTAGCCGCCGCCGGGCATGCCGCCGACCAGCGGGTCGGCCGGGGCCGAGACGCCGATGCTGATGCCCTGCGTGGAGGAATCCCAGCTCGCCTTGCCGTCGCGGTCCACGCCGGCCACGGTCAGGACGCCGGGAATGGTCGCGGGGGCGCCGACCTGGATCATGCCGCCGGCCCGGTTGCCGGCCGCGGCGACGACCACGACGTCCTGCTGTTCCGCGTAGAGGAACGCGTCGTCCCAGCTGCGCGGCCAGTCGGTCGTGGTGGATCCGAGGGAGAGGTTCACGACCTTCGCCCCTTGGTCCACGGCCCACCGCAGCGCCTTCGGGACCTGCTCCTCGACACTGACGCCGCCGGGGTTGGTGCTGCCGAGCCACAGGGAAACCGTGAGCAGTTGGGCCTCCGGGGCCACGCCGATGACGCCGTCGGGGCCGGGGCCCGGCTCCGGGATCTCGATGGGCTCGGGTTCGGCGGGCGGGTCCTCGTCGTGTTCCTCGGCGTCGGCGACTGCGCGCTCGTAGGCGATGCTCTGCTGCTCCGCCTCGGCCTTCGCCCAGGCGATCTCGAGCTTGTTGTTCCCGTGCCCCGCGAGCATCGTGGCGACGAGGGTCCCGTGCTCGGGCCTCGCCCCGATGGGCCCGGAGCCGTCGGGCTCGCCGCTTCCGGACACGTCGATCCCGCCCGCCACGTTGCCGACGAGGTCCGGGTGCTCCGTGTCGACGCCGGTGTCGATGACCGCGACCTTCACGCCGGCGCCCTTCGTGTCCTTCCACGCCGCCTCGATCCCGTAGTCCTCGAGCCAGTACTGCTGCTCGCGGATCGGGTCGGCGAGGGCCGCGGGCGCCCCGCCGAGGGCGAGCCCGGCCGCGAGGACGACGGCGGCGAGGGCGCCCATGACGCCGGAACCGCGTGGCCTCATCGACGGACTCCTCGGTGGTCGGGAACGGTGGGCACCGGGGTTCAGCCGATCCTTCCGGCCAGCCCCAGGGCAATGCCGTCAAGGATATCGTGTTCGCTGGCCATGGCGGTGCGCACGCGGCCGGACGTCTCGGCGTCGAGGCGGCGCAGGATGCAGCGCCAGATCAGGGCCCCTGCGCCGATGACGTCGACCCGGCCCGGGTGCATAAAGGGCAGGGAGGCCCGGTGGTCCCGCGGCAGGGCGATGAGCTCCTCCGCGGCCGCCTCGACCACGCCCAGCGGCAGTTCCGCGCCGTCGATCCGCTCGGAGCGGTACGCGTCGAGGTCGAGGGCATGGGCCGTCACGGTCGTGATGGAGCCTGCGACGCCGATGACGCGGTCCACCGTGCCCAGCGGCACGTCGGCGGCGACGCCGTCGAGGAGGCGCTCGACCTCGGCCTCGGCGGCGGCGACCTCCTGGCGGCCCGGCGGGTCGGAGGGCAGGAAGCGCTCGGTGAAGCGCACGCAGCCCATGTTGGTGCTTCGTCCCGCGAGGACCCCGCCGGCGCCGCCCACGACGAACTCCGTCGAGCCGCCGCCGAGGTCGACGACGAGGACGCGTTCGCCGTCGGCCGGCGGGTAGACGGACACCGCGCCGGCGAAGCTCAGAGCGGCCTCTTCCTCTCCCGTGACCACCTCGGGCCCGGCACCGAGCCGTGCGCGGACGCCGTCGGCGAACTCGTCGCGGTTGGAGGCGTCGCGCGTGGCGGAGGTCGCGACGAAGCGCACGCGTTCGGCGCCGTGGTCGCGGATGACGCCGACGTATTCATCCAGCGCCGCAAAGGTCCGCTCGAGCGCCTCGGGCGCCAGCCGGCCCGTTGCGTCGACGCCCTGGCCGAGCCGGACGACGCGCATGAGCCGCACGACGTCGCGCAGGCGCGTGGCGCCGTCCTCCTCGTACACGTCGGCGACGAGGAGGCGGATGGAGTTGGTCCCGCAGTCGATCGCGGCGACGCGCATCAGGACTCCCCCGCCTCGCGCCGCGCCCTCGCCTCGGCGCGCTCGCGCTTCTTGGCCTCGGGGTCCTGCCGCTCCTGCGTCTTCACGTGCCGGCTGCGGTCGCGGGACGGCGCGGGCGCCTCGGTGTCCCAGGCCCCCGCGCAGGCGCACGCCTGCGCGGTCCACCACGCGCCGATTCGTTGCAGGGTCTCGTCGCCGAGCGGATTGACGCCCGGGCCGGCGGCCAGCGAGTGGCCGGCCAGGACGTGCAGGCACTTGACGCGCTCCGGCATGCCGCCCGCGGACACGCCGCTGATCTCGGGGACGGGACCGGTGCCGGTCCTCTCGCCGATCGCGTCGCGCGCGGCGAGGTAGTCCTCGTGGGCGGCACGGTAGGCGGATGCCAGGGCGGCGTCGGAGGCCAGGCGCTCGTTCATCGCGTTCATCTCGCCGGCGGCCTCGAGGCGGGAGACGGCGGCGGTGATGACGGGGTGGGTCAGGTAGAAGGTCGTCGGGAACGGAATCCCGGAGGAGAGCCGCGGCGCGGTGACGGCGACGAGCGGATTGCCGCAGACGCAGCGGGCGCCGATCTCGACGACGTCGCGGACCGGGCGTCCCAGCTGTCGGCTGAGCGTCTCGAGATCCGCCCCGGTGGGTACGCGCTGGTGCTCGTCGAGGCTTTCGTGGCGGGGCGTTCCGGCCGGTGGCTGCACCTGGCCTCCTTCTGTTCGTCGACTGACCGCGGCGTGCGGCGGCGGGCTGGGTGGCCGGGCTCTTCCGAGACCCGGCTAGTCGGTGGCCGAGCGCTTGACCGTGTCCCAGAGGGCGTCCACCCAGGGCAGGTCCGTACGGACGTCGCCGGGGCTCGCGTTCTCCGGGAGCTCCTCTTCCGCGGGGGCGCCGACCACCATGTACTTCCGCTCGCCGGGCATGACCAAGTTTATGCGTTCCCGCGCCTGCTGGCGGATGTAGACCGGGTCGTCCCAGCGGGCGATCTGCTCCTTGAGCTCGGCCTGCTCGGCCTCCTGCACGGCGATCGTCTCGCGCAGCTGGGCCATCTCGGCCCGCTGGCCCGCGTAGGTGGCCACGCTCGGCAGGAGGAGAATGGTGATCGCCACGAGCACGACGGCGAGGGCCAGGAGGCGGCCGGAGAAGCTGCGGGCCGGCACCGGGGACGCGGCCGGCTGGGCCTTCGCTTCCCGGCCCGCCGGGCGCGGTTCCTGCCCCTTCGACGTGGCGCGGGGCGCGCGGATGGCCCCTGAGAGCTCGGCACGCTCACGCAGGCGGCGCTCGGACCGGGGGGCGTTGGCCTTCCGCGCCGGCTTCCGCGCCGACGGCGGCGTGGGGCGGGCGGGCGCCCCGTCCCGGGGGGACGCGGACGACGCCGGTCCGCGCTGTGCGGTCCGGGCGGGACGGGCCGCGGAGGCCTTCCGCGGCTGATCCGGCTGGGAGGCCCCCGCAACGCGCGAGGTGCCGCGGGCCGCCGAGGTGGCCAGCGACGGCTCCGACGCCGGATCCTGGCTGCTCCGCGCGGGCGCGGACGGGCGCCCGGTGTCCGGCTCGCTCGACGGGACGGCCCCGAGCGGGATGACCTTGGCCGAGGACGGCCGGGCTCCGGCCGGGCCTCCGGATCCGCGGGTGCCGCGTCCGCCCGCCCCCGGCGCCAGGCCCGGCGCCGTGCCCGGTGCCGCATTCGTGCCGGTGCCCTGCCGCTCCCCCGTGGCGCGGTTGGCGCGCGGCATGTTCGGGCGTCGGGTGGCCATCTGTCTCCTACCGGTCTCGCGCGTCGAAAGCTGAGGGGAACCGTCCTGCCGGACGGCTCCCCTCAAGACCATACGCGGTTCGCGTGCCGGCTACGCGGTGAAACGCGGGAAGGCGCCCTTTCCGGCGTAGCGCGCGGCGTCGCCGAGCTCCTCCTCGATGCGTAGCAGCTGGTTGTACTTCGCGACGCGCTCGGAGCGGGCCGGGGCGCCGGTCTTGATCTGGCCGGCGTTCGTGGCCACGGCGATGTCCGCGATCGTGGTGTCCTCGGTCTCGCCGGAGCGGTGGGAGGTGATCGTGGTGTAGCCGGAGCGCTGGGCCAGGGACACGGCGTCGAGGGTCTCGGTCAGCGAGCCGATCTGGTTGACCTTGACGAGCAGGGAGTTCGCGGTGCCGCGGTCGATCCCGTCCTGGAGGCGCTCCGGGTTGGTGACGAACAGGTCGTCGCCGACGAGCTGGACCTTGTCGCCGATCGCGTCGGTGAGGGTCTTCCAGCCGTCCCAGTCGTTCTCGTCGAGCGGGTCCTCGATGGAGACGAGCGGGAAGTCGGCGACGAGCTGCGCGTAGTAGTCGCTCATCTCGGCGGCGGAGAGGGCCTTGCCCTCGAACTGGTAGGCGCCGTTCTCGTAGAACTCGGAGGAGGCGACGTCCAGGGCCATCGCGATGTCCTCGCCCGGGGTGTAGCCGGCGTTGGTGATGGCCTCGGAGATCAGCTCGAGCGCGGCGCGGTTGCTCGGCAGGTTCGGGGCGAAGCCGCCCTCGTCGCCCAGGCCCGTGGAGAGCCCGCGGCCCTTGAGCACGGACTTGAGCTCGTGGTAGACCTCGACGCCCCAGCGCAGGCCCTCGGAGAAGGTCGCGGCACCGATCGGGGCGATCATGAACTCCTGGATGTCGACGTCGGAGTCCGCGTGGGAGCCGCCGTTGAGGATGTTCATGAGCGGGACGGGCAGCACGTGGGCGTTCGGGCCGCCGAGGTACTTGTAGAGCGGCAGGTTCGAGGACTCGGCCGCGGCGCTCGCGACGGCGAGGGAGACGCCCAGGATGGCGTTGGCGCCCAGGGTGCCCTTGTTGGCGTTGCCGTCCAGGTCGATCATCGTCTGGTCGATCGCGCGCTGGTCCGTGGCGTCCAGGCCGGTGAGCGCGGGCTGGATGGTCTCGAGCACGGCCTCGATGGCCTTGCGGACGCCCTTGCCGAGGTAGCGGTCCTTGTCGCCGTCGCGGAGCTCGACCGCCTCGTACTCGCCCGTGGAGGCGCCGGAGGGGACGGCCGCGCGGCCCAGGGAGCCGTCGGAGAGCAGGACCTCGACCTCGACGGTCGGGTTGCCGCGGGAATCGAGGATCTCGCGGGCGTGGATGGCATCGATCAGGGCCATGGGAAGGTGCTCCTTCGTGGTGGGTGGGACATCGCGGGTCCCGCCGCGCCAGCGGGACGGGTGACCTCAGCCACTAGAGTAGCGCGGGCCGCGGCCGGGGCGTGAAGTTCGTTGCGCGGCGCATCAGAGGGTGTTGCGCACCTGGTCGATGTCCTCGCGCGTGGTCCCGAGCCATTCGTTGAGCTCGGGCGTCTCCGCCCACGCGTCGTACAGCTCCGAGCCCTCGGGCGCGATGACCTTCTGGGCGGCCTCGACGAGCCACAGGCGGAGCTCGCCCGTCATGACGGGGCGCAACAGCTCCGGGTCGGTCTCGAGGCCCTCGCCGGCGTCGTCCTCCAGGCCGTCGTCGGCGCCGTCGGCCCGGTCCAGCAGCCGGGCGACGCGCAGCAGGGCCAGCACGCCGTCTCCGTGGGCCTCGATGTAGCCGTCCTCGAGCTCGCCCTCGAAGCCGGAGCGGAACGACTCGACGTCCGTGCCGCCGTCGGCGAGCTCCCGGACCCAGTCCAGTCCGCCGTCGTTCTCCAACGGCCCGATCCCCCATGCGCCCATGGCCCTACCTTTCCAACCCGGGGCGGGGCCCGGTGCCCCGCTCCCCCTCGGTGAAGCGGACGACGGCGGTGCGCAGCGCCCGCTCGGCGTCCAGTCCGTCGCGGCGCGCCGCGCGGACGATGTCCAGCAGCAGCTCCCCCAGCTCGTCCTCGCTCCGGGGCGCGCCGTGGTGCGCCGTCGACGCGGGAGCCGGCGGGCGGTCCGGGACCGGCGCGTCCGCCGGGCCCCGGGCGGTCGTGGCGGCCGGGTCCGTGGCGACGAAGTCGTCCGGGCCAGGGCGCGGATCCGCGACGGCCCCCCAGCGCTCCGCGCGGTCCAGGGCTTTGGCCGCCAGCGCCAGGGCCGGGAGGTGCCGCGGGAGCGAATCAAAGGGTCCCGCGTCCGCCGGCCGCTCGGCCCGCTTCGCGAGGTCCCAACCGCGGATGATCTCCTCGACCGAATCCGGGTAGCTGCCGCGCAGGGTGCCGTCGGGGGCGAAGACGTGCCGGTTACGGCGCACCATCTTCTCCGTCAGCTCCTCCACGACGTCCGCGAAGCCGAACGCCCCGCGCTCCTCGGCGATCCGCGCGTGCAGGACCACCTGGAACAGGACGTCGGCCAGTTCGCCGCGCAGGGCCTCGTCGGGGTGCCCGTCCTCGATGCTCTCGAGGAGCTCGTAGCTCTCCTCGACGAGGAACTCCACGAGCGAACGGTGCGTCAGCCGGGCCGTCCAGCGGCAGTGCCGGCGCAACGCGTCGGCGACCTCCAGGAGGCGCTGGACGGCCTCGGCGGCGTCGGGGACGCGCTCAGTCGTCGTAGCCCGATTCATCGTCGTCCTCGTCCTCGCCGGCTCCGAGCTCCTCGTAGGCCTCGTTGATGTACTCCACGAGGGCCTCCTTCTCCTCGAGCGGCAGGAAGGCTGCCTCGGCCGCGTTCAGCGTCAGCTCCAGGAGGTCGTCGAGGTCGTAGTCGAACGCCTCCACGAGCAGCTCGAACTCGTCGGACAGGCTCGTCCCGCTCATGAGCCGGTTGTCCGGGCTGACCGTGACCTTGAAGCCCGTCTGGTACAGCAGGTCGATGGGGTGGGACTCGATGCCCTCGCCGAACGCCGCCGTCGCCCCGGTCTGCAGGTTCGACGACGGGCACACCTCGAGCGCGATGCCGCGGTCGCGGACCCAGTTGGCGACCGGGCCGAGGGTCACGAGGCCGGTGTCCTCGCCGACCTCCTCGCCGTCGTCGTCGACGCCGCCGAACTGCACCTCGATGTCCTCGGCGACGCGCACGCCGTGCCCGAGCCGCTGGGCGCGGCCGTTGACGAGCGCGTCGGCGATGGAGTCCAGGCCCGCGGCCTCGCCGGCGTGCACGGTGGCGGGGAAGAAGTTGCGGGCCAGGAGCTCGAAGGCGTCGGCGAAGCGCGCCGGCGGGAAGCCGTCCTCGGCGCCGGCGATGTCGAAGCCGACGGCCCCGCGGCTGCGGTGGCGCAGCGCGAGCTCGGCGATCTCGGTGCCGCGGTCGGCGTGCCGCATGGCGGTGATGAGCTGGCCGACCTGGATCGGCCGGCCGCTCGCCGTCACGGCCTCGATGCCGGCCTCGAGGCCCTCCTGGACGGCCTCGACGGCGTCGTCCAGGCTGAGCCCGTTGCGCAGATGCTGCTCGGGGGCCCAGCGCACCTCGCCGTAGACCACGCCGTCGTCGGCCAGGTCCTCGACGAACTCGCGCGCGACGCGGGCCAGGCCCTCGCGGGTCTGCATGACGGCGATGGTGTGGTCGAAGGTCTCGAGATAGCGCTCGAGGGACCCGGAATCGGCGGACTCGCGGAACCATTCCCCGAGGGCGGTGGGATCGGTGCTCGGCAGCTCGTGGCCGGCCTCGGCGGCCAGCTCGATGATCGTGGCGGGCCGCAGCCCGCCGTCCAGGTGGTCGTGCAGCGAGACCTTGGGCAGGCTGCGGAAGTCGAAGTCGGGAGAGTACGCGGTGTGGATCAGCTCGTCAGTCACGGCTCCAGCCTACTGGCCGGGCCGTCGGCGCGGAACCGGCTAGTCCCGCAGCGCGTCGGCCGGCTCGTGGCGGGCGTGCACGAGCTCGTACTCGGGGGCCTCCGTCGGCTTGCCCAGGCGCTTGAGGATCGCGTAGACGATCCGGTCCAGGACGTAGCCGAGGACGACGGCGATGACGACCGACAGGCCGATCCCGAGCAGCTTGTTGTGCTCGATCCAGTTCCCCGCGACGGCGCCGATGGCCACGGAGTAGGCGCCCCAGACGAGGCAGCCGAAGACGTCGAGGATCGTGAAGCGGGTGAGCGAGTAGCGCGTCGCCCCCGCCGTGAAGTTCACCGCGACCCGGCCGATCGGGATGTAGCGGGCCGTGAAGATCAGCAGCGCCCCGCGTTTCATGAGCTCGTGCTGCGCGAACGCGAAGACCTTGCGGGCACGCCGCGTGCGCATCCAGCGGAAGCGCGTGGTGCCCACCCCGCGGCCGAGCCGGTAGGCGATCTGGTCCCCCGTCATGGCCCCGAGGGCGCCGACGAGGCCGAGCAGGAGCAGGTTCGGGGTGCCCGTCCCCACGGCGACGCTCGCGAGCCCGACGATCAGGGTCTCGCTCGGCAGGACGGGGAAGAACCCGTCGATGAGGCAGAAGAGGTAGACGACCGGCAGGATCCACCACGCGCTGGACGCCTGGATGATCGCCTCGTTGATGACATCCACCGTGCTGGACTCCCTCTCGACCTCGAACCGCCCCGTCCGGTGCGGTGCGCGGCGCCCGGGTCCCGGGCCGCGTCGCGCTCCCTATCCATTGTGCGGCATCGGGGCGCTGCGTTCCTCACACCACGGGATGACTCCGGGGCGAACCCGGGTCATCCCTGAGCGGACCCCTACTCCGCGATCCGGTCCAGGATGAGCCGCTGCGCGGGCCGGCTGCCCTCGGGAGCGATCTCGACGGCGTCCTCGAGCGCGTCCTGCGCCCGCCCGAAGCGCTCCGGGGTGTCTGTCAGGAGGGTCATCAGCGGCTGGCCGCGACGCACGACGTCCCCCGGCTTGGCGTGCAAGCGCACGCCCGCTCCCGCCTGCACGGCGTCCTCCTTGCGGGCACGTCCCGCGCCGAGGCGCCACGCGGCCACCCCGACGCCGAGCGCGTCGAGGCGGGTGAGGACGCCGTCGGCCTGCGCGTAGACGGTCTCCGACTCCCGGGCCACGGGCAGCGCGGCGCGCGGGTCCCCGCCCTGGGCCTCGATCATCCGGTTCCAGACGTCCATGGCGCGCCCGTCCTTCAGGGCGGCGGCGACGTCGGCGCCGTGCACGCCGGCGGCCTCGAGCATCTCCTCGGCCAGGCGCACGGTGAGCTCGACGACGTCGGCCGGGCCGCCGCCGGCCAGGACCTCCACCGACTCCTCCACCTCGATCGCGTTGCCCGCCGTGAGGCCCAGCGGCGTGGACATGTCGGTCAGCAACGCCACGGTCTTGACGCCGGCGTCGGTGCCGAGGGCGACCATGGTCTCGGCGAGCTCGCGGGCGGAGGCCTCGTCCTTCATGAACGCACCGGTGCCGACCTTGACGTCCAGGACCAGCGCACCCGTGCCCTCGGCGATCTTCTTGGACATGATCGAGGAGGCGATGAGCGGGATCGCCTCGACGGTTCCCGTGACGTCGCGCAGCGCGTAGAGCTTCTTGTCCGCGGGAGCCAGCCCCGACCCGGCGGCGCAGATGACCGCGCCGACGCCGGAGAGCTGCTCCATCATGGCCTCGTTGGACAGCGCCGCCTGCCACCCGGGAATGGACTCGAGCTTGTCCAGCGTGCCGCCGGTGTGGCCGAGGCCGCGTCCGGACAGCTGCGGGACCGCGACCCCGAAGACCGCGACGAGCGGGGCGAGCGGCAGGGTGATCTTGTCCCCCACGCCGCCCGTGGAGTGCTTGTCCGCCGTGGCCTTCACGGCGCCGTCGGCCCCACGCAGGCCGGAGAAGTCCATCCGCTCGCCCGAGGCGATCATGGCAGAGGTCCAGCGGGAGATCTCGGTGCGGTCCATGCCGTTGAGCAGGATCGCCATGTTCAGCGACGCCATCTGCTCGTCGGCCACGGCCCCGCGCGTGTAGGCGTCGATGACCCAGTCGATCTGCTCCGGGCTCAGCGTGCCGCGGTCCCGCTTGGTGCGGATGACGTCGACGGCGTCGAAGGACTCCGTGCTCATGCGGTGGTGCCTTTCAGGTTGTCGGGGCCGAACGCGTCCGGGAGGACCTCGTCCATGGTGCGGATGCCGCGCACGGTCATCAGCTCGAGGCCGGGGCCCCGGTGTTCGTAGAGCAGTTGGCGGCAGCGGCCGCACGGCATCAGGACCTGCCCGCTGCCGTCCACGCAGTAGAACGCGCGCAGCGTCCCGCCGCCCGTCATGTGCAGTTCGCCGACGAGCGTGCACTCGGCGCACAGGACCACGCCGTAGGCGGCGTTCTCCACGTTGCAGCCGCTGATCAGCCGGCCGTCGTCGGTCAGTGCCGCGGCGCCGACCGGGTACCGCGAGTACGGGGCGTAGGCGTGTGTCATCGCCTCCCGCGCGGCCTCGGCGAGCCGCTCCCAGTCCACGGGGACCCCGGCGGCCGGATCCGCCGACGCGTGGTCCCCGGACCCGGCCCCGTTCCCGGCTTCCGCCGGCGCGCCGGGTCCGGGCTCCGGCGTCGTCCTCTCCTGGGGCATGGCGCTACTCCTTGACGTACGGGATGCCGCTCGCGGCCGGCGGCCGGGAACGCCCGACGAGGCCGGCGACGGCGAGGATGGTCACGAGGTACGGCAGCATGGCCATGAATTGGCTCGGCACGTCCGTTCCGGCCTGCGCGAGGACGTACTGCAGGTTGGTCGCGAAGCCGAACAGCAGCGACGCGAAGAACGCGCCGATGGGGTTCCAGCGGCCGAAGATCAGCGCGGCGAGCGCGATGAATCCCGCGCCGGCGGTCATCTCGCGGGCGAACTGGCTCACCGAGACGAGCGTGTAGTAGCTGCCGCCCAGCCCGGCGATCGCGCCGCCGAGCAGGACGTTGAGCACACGCGTGCGGTTGACCTTGATGCCCACCGTGTCCGCGGCCTTCGGGTGCTCGCCCACCGCACGGATGCGCAGGCCCCAGCGGGTCTTGTAGAGCGCGAACCACAGCAGGGCCACCGTGGCGAACATGATGTAGCCGAGCGGCGTCTGGCGGAAGAGCAGCGGGCCGAGCAGCGGGATGTCGGACAGCAGCGGGATGGCCAGCGGGGTCAGGCGCGGCGGCGAGTTCAGCAGCTGGGAGTTCGGGGCCAGGAGCGTCCCGAACAGGAAGCCCGTCAGGCCCGCGACGAGGACGTTGAGCACGACGCCGACGATGATCTGGTTCACGAGGTACTTCACCGCGAAGAGCGCGAGCAGGGCCGAGACGACGACGCCGCCGACCGCCGCGCTGATCATGGCCCCCCACACGCTGCCGGTCAGCGAGCCGCCGACCGCCGCGGAGAAGGCGCCGAGCAGGAGCTGGCCCTCGATCGCGATGTTCACGACGCCGGAGCGCTCGCACAGCACGCCCGACATGGAGCCGAAGACCATGGGTAGGGCGAGGGCGAGCGAGCCGCTCAGGAGCGTGATGAGGGAGATGTTCGGGTTGTTGGCGCTCGCCGTGACCCAGACCAGGAAGCCGGCCAGGAACAGGGTCCCGACGCCGAGCGGGAGCCACCCCGGATTGGTGCGGCTGCCGCGCAGGTTGGTCCACGCGTAGACGGCGCCGGCGATCAGCAGGATCGCGACGATCCACCCGGCGGCCGCCGCGGGGACGGTCAGCGGGGGCAGCTGGACGGCCTCGCCCGTGCCGGAGAGCCGGAACGTCGCCGCCCCGCCCGGGGCGAGGAAGCCGAACAGGACGATCCCGACGACGGCGGCCGCCGCGTAGCCGATCACGGACTTCAGGCTGCCGGGGGCCGCCTCGGAGGCGCGGTCGGTGGCGTCCGGCTCGCGGGTCTCGACGGTGTTGTTCTTGGTGGTCACAGGGAGCTCCCGGCGGTCAGTGAGCTGCTGGGCGGCTGGTTGCCCGGCGGGGCCTCGTCCGGCTCCGCCTGGCGGCGCTTGCGGCGGGCGTTGAGCCCGAAGACGGTGCGCACCAGCGGCGGCGCGGCGATGAAGAGGACGATGAGGGACTGGACGACGAGCACGATGTCGATCGGGGTTCCGGTCTGCGACTGCATGGCCACGCCGCCGGCGCGGAACGCACCGAAGAGCAGGGCCGCGAAGAGGACGCCGAGCGGCTTGGAGCGGCCCAGCAGCGCGACGGTGATCGCGTCGAAGCCGATGCTGGCCGCGATGCCGTTGGCGAGGGAGAACTCCGTGCCGTTGACCTGGGCCGCACCGGCCAGGCCGGCCAGCGCGCCCGCGCCGACCATGGCGATGACCGTGGCCCGCGTCGTGTTGATGCCGGCGGTCCGCGCGGCGGAGGGGTTCGCGCCGACGGCCTTGAGCTCGAAGCCGATCGTCGAGCGCTCCAGGAGCCACCAGACCCCCCACGTGGCCAGCAGGCCCAGGAGGAAGCCGAGGTGCACGCGGAAGTCCGGGCCGAGGATGAGCGGGTACTGCGCCGAGGGCTGCATGATCGGGCTGACGGGGTTGTTCGAGCCCGGGCGCAGCATGGCCGGCAGGGTCAGGATGTAGGCCAGCAGGTGCACCGCGACGTAGTTGAACATGATGGTCAGGATGACCTCGTGCGCCCCCGTCCGTGCCTTGATCCAGCCAACGAGGCCGCCCCAGACGGCGCCGCCGAGCATCGCCACCAGGACGACGAGGAGGATGTGGATCGGCCACGGCAGCTGCCACGCGAAGCCGATGTAGCCGGCCATCGCGGCGCCGATGATGATCTGGCCCTGGGCGCCGATGTTGAACAGACCCGCGCGGAACGCGAGCGCGACGCCGAGCGAGGCGGTGATGAGCGGGGTGGCCATCGTCAGCGTCTCGGTGAGCGGCTTGATCATGTCCACGCCGTTGGACGCGTTGTAGTTGAACACGGCGCCGCGGAACATCGCCGCATAGGCGCCGGAAGCGGCCTGCCATGCCGCGGACAGCGTGTCTCCGGGCCGGCTGAAGAAGTATCCGGCCGCCCCGCGGGTCCGCTCGTCGGTCAGGGCGATCAAGAGCCCGCCGACGATGAGGGACAGGACGACGGCGAGGACGGAGACCAGCGCGCTGGACTGCCTCAGCCGCTGGGCCAGGGTCGTGGTTGACTCGGTGGTCTGCGCGCTCACGCGATGCCTCCCGGGAGGGTCGGGCCGTCTTGGGTGGTTTCCATGCCGGGGGCAGCGGAGGCCTCCGCGAAGGCCTCCTCGGCCGTGGAACCGGCCATCATCAGGCCGAGGACGTCGCGGCTCGTGTTCCCCGGGACGACGCCCATGAGGCGTCCGTGGAAGAGGACGGCGATCCGGTCGCCGAGCTCCATGACCTCGTCGAGCTCGGTCGAGACGATGATGACGGGCGTACCGTGGTCGCGCTCGGCGAGGATCCGGCGGTGCAGGAACTCGATGGATCCGACGTCGACGCCGCGCGTCGGCTGCGAGGCGATGAACAGGCGCAGCTCGCGGGCCAGCTCGCGGGCCAGGACGACCTTCTGCTGGTTGCCGCCCGAGAGCGTCGAGGCGGCGTTGGCCGCCGTCGGCGTCCGGATGTCGTACTCCTTGACCTTCTCCACCGCCGACGCGGCGATCGCCTTGGGCTTCAGGGCGAGGCCCCGGGCGATCGGCGGCTGGTCGTAACGGTTGAGGACGAGGTTGTCGGCGATGCTGAACTGGCTGATCAGGCCGTCGGTGCTGCGGTCCTCGGGGACGAACCCGACGCCGCGGCGGATGATCTCCTTGACGCTGCGGCCGAGCAGCTCCTCGCCGCCGAGTGCGATGGATCCCTCCGCCTTGGGATGCAGGCCGATGATGGCCTCCACGAGCTCCGTCTGGCCGTTGCCCTGGACGCCCGCGACCGCGAGGATCTCGCCGCCGCGCACGTCGAGCGAGAGGCCGTTGACGGCGGCGTGCCCCGTCTCCGTGCGCACGGTGAGGTCCTTGATGGACAACCGCACGTCGTCGCCGTCGGAGTGGATACGGCCGAGGGAGAGGTCGACCTCGCGCCCCACCATGAGCGAGGCGAGCTCCTTGACGTCGGCCGACGGGTCGGCGGATCCGACGACCTTGCCGCGGCGGATCACGGTGATCTTGTCCGAGACGGCCTTGACCTCGCGCAGCTTGTGGGAAATGAAGATGATCGAGGTGCCGTTCGCCTTGAGCTGCCCGATGATGTCGATCAGCTCGTCGGTCTCCTGCGGCGTCAGCACGGCCGTGGGCTCGTCGAGGATGAGAAGGTCCGCCTTGCGGACGAGGGCCTTGATGATCTCGACGCGCTGCTGGACGCCGACGGGGAGGTCCTCGACGACCGCGTCCGGATCGACGTGGAAGCCGTAGCGGTCCGAGATCTCCCGGATCGCCTTCCGAGTCTGCTCGAGGTCCAGGACGCCGCCGCCCTTGACGGACTCGTTGCCGAGCGCGACGTTCTCGGCGACCGTGAAGACGGGCACGAGCATGAAGTGCTGGTGCACCATGCCGATGCCGACGTTCATCGCGTCGGCCGGGCCCTTGAAGGCCACGGGCTTGTCGTCGACCAGGATCCGGCCGGAGGTCGGCTCGTAGAGGCCGAAGAGGACGTTCATGAGGGTCGACTTGCCGGCACCGTTCTCCCCGAGGAGGCAGTGCACGGTGCCGGGTTCCACGACGAGGTCGATGGAGTCGTTGGCCACGAAGCCCCCGAAGGACTTCGTGATCCCCTGCAGTTCAAGTTTCATGCTGGATTACCACCTGGGGCATGGTTCGGGCGGAAGCTGGTACCACTATCTCACCGACGTCAACGACGGCCGGGACGGTGCGCCGTCCCGGCCGTCGTTGCGTGCGGGTTCCGCTTAGGAACCGACGGAGACCGTGCCGTCGATGATGTCCTGCTTCAGCTGGTCGATCTCGCCCTGCAGCTCCGCCGGGACCTTGTCCGCGAAGTTGTGGAACGGGGCGATCGAGACGCCGCCGTTCTCCAGCGTGCCCATGTAGGCGTCGTTGGTGAACGTGTCGTCGAGGCCGAGCTTGATGGACTCCTCGACCGTCTTGCCCATTTCCTTCATGACGGAGGTCAGGACGACGTCCTGGCCGTTGTTCGCGTAGTCGAAGCCGTCGGTGTCGACCCAGACGACCGTGTCGTCGGCGCTGGAGGACTCGTTCACGGCGTCGACCGCGGCCTGGCCGAGCGGGCCGGCGACCGGCATGATCACGTCGACGCCCTCGGCGAGCATGTTGTCGGAGAGCTGGCGGGCCTTTCCTGCATCGGAGAAGTTGCCGACGAAGGACTTGGACGAGCCCCAGCCCACGACCTGGACGTCGGCGCCCTTGACCTCGTTGAAGTGGTTCACGCCATTGAGGAACCCGTCCATGAAGATGGTCACGGTCGGGATCTCGGCGCCGCCGAAGGTGCCGACCTTGCCGCTCTTGGAGTAGGCGGCCGCCGCGTAGCCGGCCAGGAAGGCGGCCTCGTCGGTCTTGTAGTTCAGGGTGCGGAGGTTGGCCGGGTTCTCCTCGTAGCCGTAGTCCACGATCGCGAACTTGGTGTCCGGGTACTTCTCGGCCGCCTCGAGGGTCGCGTCGCCGATGAGGAAGCCGGCGGTGACGATGATGTCGCAGCCCGCGGAGACCATGGACTCGATGTTCGGCTTCATGTCCGTGCCGGCGTTGGACTCCGCCTGGTTGATCTTGACGCCGAGGTCCGTCCGGGCCTGGGTGAGGCCCTCGTGGGAGGCCTGGTTGAAGGAGCGGTCGTCGAAGCCGCCTTCATCCGAGACCATGCAGGCCGTGTAGTCGACCTCGGGCGCGGCGGATCCGCCGCCGGCTTCGGGTGCGGCACCACAGCCGGTCAGGACGAGGGCGGACGCGCCGAGGAAGGCAGCGGCGACGCCCGTGGAGCGCTTGAGGTTGCGCAGTGAGTTCTTCAAAATTCCTCCAGTAACGATGAATGTCCGCGGCACGGGAATCCGGGCGAGTGTCCGCACAAGTGTTCTGTTGTCGTCCGGTGTGCTGGTTCCTCCCTGCGCGGGGCAGGGAAGCGTGACGAAACATACAGTAACGTCAGCGGAGCCGATGCCACCACCTTAGGCCTCGGGACGCTTCAGGATCGTTGACGATTTGTTACCAGCAGGTATCGATTCAGTCCGCGTCGTCCACGGCGTTGAGCTGGGCCACCGCCCGCAGGGCCGCGGCGGCCATGACGCGCACTCCCGTGGAGATCGCCCGCTCGTCGGGGACGTAGTCTCCGCGGTGCAGGTCGTAGGTCTCACCGCCGGGGGTCCGCGTGCCGAGCCGCAGCATCGAGCCGGGGATCTTGTTGGTCATCCAGGCGAAGTCCTCGCCGCCCATGGACTGCGGTGTGAGCACGATCGCCGCGGAGCCGATCTCGGCCCGGGCGGCGTCCTCGATCAGGTCCGTCTCGGGTTCGGAGTTCACCACAGGGGGCACGCCACGGATGTGCTCGAGCTTGACGTCGACCCCGTAGGGAACGGCGACTTGACGCACGACCTCGTCGAGCAGCACGCCGGCGTCCTGCCAGGCCTCGCCGTCGAGGCAGCGCATGGTCCCGGCCATGTAGCCCGTCGCGGGGATCGCGTTCGGCGCGGAGCCGGCGTGGATCTGGCCCCACACCACGGACACGGCGGAGCGGACGTCGATGCGCCGGTTGAGCACGGCGGGGACGTTCACGGCGATCTCCGCGAGCGCGAACACGAGGTCCTCCGTCAGGTGGGGGCGCGAGGTGTGGCCACCGCGTCCCGTGAGCTCGATCTTGATCGTGTCGCTCGCGCTCGTGATGGCGCCGATGCGCGTGCCGATGCTTCCGACGTCGATGCGCGGCTCGCAGTGCAGGGCCAGGATCCGCGGGACCTCGTCGAGGACGCCCTGCTCGATGACGGCGAGCGCCCCGCCCGGCATGGTCTCCTCCGCGGGCTGGAAGACGACCCGGACGCGCCCCGCGAGCTCGCCGGCGTCGAGCAGGGACTTGAGCGTGAGGGCGACGCCGAGCATCACGGTGGTGTGGATGTCGTGCCCGCAGGCGTGGCAGACCCCCGTGCGGGTCGAGGCGTAGTCGAGCCCGGTCTCCTCGAGGATCGGCAGGGCGTCGATGTCGGCGCGCAGGCCGAGGGCGACGGGGCCCTCGCCGATGTCGACCCACAGGCCCGTCCCCTCGAGCCTGACCGGCCGCAGTCCGGCCGCCTCGAGCGTGTCGACGATCCGCTCGGTGGTGCGCACCTCGTGGAAGGACAGCTCGGGATGCGCATGCAGGTCCCGGCGGAAGGCGATCAGCTGTTCCTCGAGGGGCTCCACCCAGCCGCGCAGGAGCGGGATGGACGTGGCGGCCGGGGTCTCGGGGCGAACATGGGGCACGGATCTGAATCTTCCTGTACGACGGCGGACGTCCCCTGGAGCGGCGACGTTCCACCGATCATATGCCGCACTCCGGCCGCCGACCCGAATCGACGGCGCCGCAGGCCCCTGCGTGACGCCGTGGGCCGTCAGTCCCCGGTCCCCACGACCTCGAGGAACGCCGCCCGCTCCCCCGGCGCCCCGGCCACGCCGCTGACGAGGATCCCCCCGGGCACGACGAGGAGGTCGTGCGCCACGGGATGGCCGTCCGCGAACACCCCCTCGGGCGCCTCGAGCTCGGTGAACTCCGTCCCGCCGGGCTCCAGGCGGAAGATCCTCGTGCGCAGGGAGGTGCCCTCCTCCTCCACGACCGCGGCCGCCACGACACCGCCGGCGGCATCCAGGGCCATCCGGCCCGCCGTGGGACCGAAGGCCTCGCCGGCGATCCCGTGGATCGTGGAACCCGCCGTCCACGTCCGGCCCCCGTCCCCGCTGCGCAGGTGGACGAGGCTCCACGCGCCCTCCTCCTGCTCCGCGGAGGCCGCAGCGTCCCCGAACACCGCGGCGGCATGGACGTCGTCGCCGTCCCGGACGAGGCCGACGAACTCTCCCTCGCCCTCGGGCAGGCCTCCCTCGACGGCCGAGCGTTCCCACGCCGTCGAATCCTTCGCGAGGAACCAGGCCGCGGCGCGTTCGCCGTCGTCGGTGCCCGTGCTGCCGACGGCCAGCAGCGTGCCGTCCGCCGTCTCGCCGACGCCGGCGACGCGCGATGTCTCCTCCTTCGAATCACTCAATTGCTTCCCGGCCGCGCGCTCGAACGAGGCGAAGTCGCCCGTCAGTGCGAGGGCGCTCCGCGAGGACTCCTGGCTCTCGGCGAACCAGCCGCCGATCAGGGCGCCCCTGCTCGTGGCGGCCGCGTCGCTGACCCGTTCGAGGTCGTTCGGGTCGCGCCGCGCGAAGAAACCGCCGCCGTGCGCCTGGAACGAATCGCCGGCGTCGGAGCGCTCCCAGAGGACCGGCGGCGCGAAGGCGGCGTGCGTCGTGGTATCCCTCCCATGCAGCATCTCGCCGTGGCTGCTGGCCGAGTATCCGCGGAAGCCGACGGACGCGGGGGCATCGAGCGCAAGGGACGGCACCCAGGACGATTCCTCCCCCGACTGCTCCCAGATCCCAAAGCGCGACCCCTCGGCGCCCAGCGCCCGCAGGCCGCCGTCGTCTTTCCGCTCCAGCTCGAACAACTGGACACCGGCAACCGGCTCCGCCGCCGGGAGCTCCACCTCCTCGGCCCGGCCCTTCAGGTCGACGAGGTGGAGGACCGGTTGCGCGTACCTGCCGAGGTGCCGGGTGGAGGCGACGAGGTAGCCTCCTGCGACCGCTTCGATGGCCTCGAGTACCGCCGACGAGCCGTCCGGGCCGCCGGGGAGCGCGACGGGCCCCGGCTCCCCGTCCTGCGCACGGCTTTTCAACGATCCGGTGGTCCGGTCCAACGGCAGGTTCCCCAGGAACAACGTCGTGCCGCCCGCCGCCGCCAGGTCCGACCACTCGAACTCGCTGCTGCTGCCGCTGATCCGTTCCACGAGCGAGACCTCGACCGTGCCCTGCCCGTCCCGTCCCGGGGTGAGGACCCCGGTCAGGTCACCGGCGTAGCCGCGCTCGGCGAAGCCGTCGTCCCATCCCCACCCCGCGAGGTGGACGACGCCGTCCGGGGTGGCGGTGGCCGTCCACCATCCGCTGTTCCGCGGTGCCGCCTGGGCGGGGTCGTGCTCCAGGGTCGACCAGCTCAGCCCGGCGTCGGTCGAGGAGAAGAGCACGGCCTCGATCGGCGCGCTCTCCCCGTCCCGGTCCTCGTACCGGATCCCGGCGGCCACGATCACCTCGCCCGCGGCGGCCAGCGCGTTGACGTTGAGGTCGCCGCCCGTGATGCCGGCGTCGTCGAGGGCGGCTGCCGTCCAGGTCCGCCCATCGGGGGACGTCAGGAGCCTTTGACGGGCGGCCGCGTTGCCGGAACCGACGAGGACCACCCAACCGGCCTCGGTTCCGGCGACGGACCGGACCGTCTCGCCCTCCGTGAGCGCGGGCCCCTCGATGACCTCGAATCCGCCGGACCCCGTGGACAGGGCGAGCGCGAGCCGGTTCCGGGAGCTGGCGACGAGGAGCTCCTGTCCGGGGCGCAGATGCGCCGAGGTCCAGGGCTGCAGGGCGTAGGGGCCGTCGCCGATCGGGGCGGCCGCCCAGTTCCGGCCGGCGTCGCCGCTGCGGTAGGCCATGGCCCCCGGAGTGGCCCCCTCGCCCGAAACGAGCAGGAGGGCATCGGTCCCCGCCGCGGCCAGGTCGACGACGCCCTGCGTGCGCTGCGCCGCCGCCGGCACGGCCTGAACCGGATCACTCAGCCCCCTCACCGTGGTCAGGGGGTTCGCCGGGGAATTGCAGGCCGTCCCGAGCACAAGCGGCAGGAGGGCCGCCAGCGCCGCGATCCGTCGGCCCGCCGGGCGTACGGGCCGTCCACGCCGGCTCCTGGGCCGCGTCCGCCCCGTCGCCTCTACATCCGCTGGCGTCCGATCCCGTGCGGCGCGCATCCCCATGACCGTCTCCCCTTCACTCGATGAACGGGGAACCGCGTGGTGCGCCCCCTCGAGGGAGCCTAGGCGAACTGCTGGATGAACTCCTGTAGTTATCCACAGGCCGGTCTAGAGGACGTCGACATCCCCCGAGGCCTTGAGGGATTCGACGGCCTTCTTCACGGACTGCGCGTGCTCCTGGGTGGTCACGAGCAGGGCGTCCGGGGTGTCGACGATAACGACGTTGTCGATGCCGATGAGGGCGATGACGCGCTTGGTGTCCGAGACGACGACGCCGGAGGCCTGGTCGGCGTAGACGCGGGCGCCCTCGCCGAGGACCGTGATGTGGCTGCTCTCGGTCGCCGGGTTCAGTCGTCCGATCGCGGCGAAGTCGCCGACGTCGTCCCACGTGAACGTCCCGGGGATCATGGCGACGTCGCCCGCCGCAGCCGCCGGCTCCGCCACGGCGTAGTCGATGGCCGTCTTCGGCAGGGTCGGCCAGATGCGGTCCACGACGTCGTCACGGTCCGGCGAGTCCCAGGCCGCGGCGATCTCGAGCAGGCCCGCGTGCAGCTGGGGCTCCGTCCGCCCCAGGTGCTCGAGCATGAGCGCGACCGGGGCGACGAACATGCCGGCGTTCCAGAGGTAGTCCCCGCTCGCGACGTAGGACCGGGCGACCTCCTCGCTGGGCTTCTCGACGAACTCCGCGACGTCGGTGGCGCTCGGCGCCCCGGGGACCGCGAGCGGCTCGCCCTGGCGGATGTAGCCGAAGCCCGTCGACGGAAGGGTTGGCCGGATGCCGATCGTGACGATCTTGCCGGTGGCCGCGGTGTGGATGGCCTCCCGCACGGCGTCCTGGAAGACGTCGACGGGACCGATGACCTGGTCCGCGGCGAAGGAACCCATGATGGTCTCCGGGTCGCGGCGGTGCAGGATCGCGGCGGCGAGGCCGATCGCGGCGGCCGAGTCCTTCGGCTCGGACTCGAGGACGAGCTGGTCCTCGCCGAGCTCGGGAAGCTGCGCGAGGACCGCCTGGCGGTGCGCACGGCCGGTGACCACGAGCATCCGCCCGCCGGCCAGGGGGGTCAGCCGCTCGAACGTCGCGCGGATCAGCGTGCTGCCGGAGCCGGTGAGGTCGTGGAGGAACTTCGGGGCCGCGGCCCTCGAGAGCGGCCAGAGCCGGGTGCCCACGCCTCCGGCGGGAATCACACCATGGAAGCGCTGCAGGGGGTCAGTGGTCATGGCCCTAGGTTAGCCGACGCCCACCCACATGACGGGTGATCCAAAAGGAGCATTTAGGTCACGTCGACGTTGCGGAATTGCCGCGGATTTCCGCGGATTTCACACGGATCCACCGGGGCCGGTGACGATCGTCACAGGAGGGGCCGTCATGACGGGCAATGGCCTCCCGAGTGGTCTAGGATCGGGGGCAGTAACGCTCACGCACCGGCGTCAACTCTTTGTGTGGAACCGCACAAGCGCCCTTGCGATGCATGGAGGTAATTCAGTGTCGAAGACTTCGTCAGGCACCCTCTACCGCGGCCGCGAAGGCATGTGGTCCTGGGTAGGGCATCGGGTCACCGGTGTAGTCATCTTCTTTTTCCTGTTGGTCCACGTCTTGGACACGTCGCTCGTCCGAGTCTCCCCCGGCGCGTACGACGCCGTGATCTCGACCTACCAGAACCCGCTCATGGCCGTCGGCGAACTGGGCCTCGTCGCGGCGATCCTCTTCCACGCCTTCAACGGCCTTCGCCTGATCCTGGTCGATTTCTGGAAGCAGGGCCCCAAGTACCACCGCCAGCTGCTCTGGGGCGTCCTGGCCGTCTGGGCCGTCGCCACGATCGGCTTCGCGATCCGCCACCTGTCCCTGGCGCTCTTCCCGGCTGGAGGCCACTAAGCCATGACGACCACTGAATTCGCGGCGCCCCGCACGGGCCGCATCGACGCCAAGTACAACCGCATGCCCTCCAAGGGCGGCAACTTCGAGATGCTGGCGTGGCTCTTCATGCGCATCTCCGGGGTCTTCCTCGTCGTGCTGATCTTCGGCCACCTCTTCACCAACCTCCTCGTCGACGAGGGCGTCCACGGCATCGACTTCGGATTCGTCGCCGGCAAGTGGGCCGACCCGGTGTGGCAGTTCTGGGACCTGGCGATGCTGTGGCTCGCCATGCTCCACGGCACCAACGGCGTCCGCACGATCATCAACGACTACGCCGACAAGGACCGCACGCGCTTCTGGCTGAAGCTGGTGCTCTACTTCGCGACCATCGTCATCGTCGTCCTCGGCACGCTGGTCATCTTCACCTTCGATCCGTGCATCCCGGGGTCGACCCTCGAGGTCTGCAAGTAGATCCCGCCGGCAACCGCCGATCCTGACTGAGAAAAGAGAGAGCATCCGGTATGCAGGTACATAAGTACGACGTCGTCATCGTCGGCGCAGGCGGCGCCGGCATGCGCGCGGCCATCGAGTCCGGCCAGCGCGCGCGCACGGCGGTCCTCACCAAGCTTTACCCCACCCGGTCCCACACCGGTGCCGCCCAGGGCGGCATGTGCGCCGCCCTGGCCAATGTCGAGGAAGACAACTGGGAGTGGCACACCTTCGACACGATCAAGGGCGGCGACTACCTCGTCGACCAGGACGCCGCGGAGGTCATGGCCAAGGAGGCGATCGACGCCGTCCTCGACCTCGAGAAGATGGGCCTGCCGTTCAACCGCACGCCCGAGGGCAAGATCGACCAGCGCCGCTTCGGCGGACACACCCGCGACCACGGCAAGGCCCCGGTCCGCCGCGCGTGCTACGCCGCAGACCGCACCGGGCACATGATCCTGCAGACGCTGTACCAGAACTGCGTCAAGCACAACGTCGAGTTCTACAACGAGTACTACGTGCTCGACCTGCTCACCGTCGAGGAGGACGCCGTCCGCGAGGACGGCACCGCCTACAAGCAGAAGCGCGTCGCCGGCGTCGTCTCCTACGACCTCGCGAGCGGCGAGCTCCACGTCTTCCAGGCCAAGTCGGTCGTGTTCGCCTCCGGCGGCGCCGGCAAGGTCTTCAAGACCACCTCCAACGCCCACACCCTCACGGGCGACGGCATGGGCATCGCCTTCCGCCGCGGCATCCCGCTGGAGGACATGGAGTTCGTGCAGTTCCACCCGACCGGCCTCGCCGGCCTGGGCATCCTGCTCTCCGAGGCCGCACGCGGCGAGGGCGCGATCCTGCGCAACTCCGAGGGCGAGCGCTTCATGGAGCGCTACGCCCCGACCATCAAGGACCTGGCGCCGCGCGACATCGTCGCCCGCTCCATGGCCAACGAGGTCCGCGAGGGACGCGGCTGCGGCCCGAACAAGGACTACGTGCTCCTGGACCTGACCCACCTCGAGCCGGCCCACATCGACGCGAAGCTGCCCGACATCACCGAGTTCGCCCGCACCTACCTCGGCGTGGAGCCGTACACGGAGCCGGTCCCGGTCTTCCCGACGGCCCACTACGTCATGGGCGGCGTTCCGACCAACATCAAGGGCGAGGTCCTCCAGGACAACGACACCGTGATCCCGGGCCTCTACGCCGCCGGCGAGGTCGCCTGCGTCTCCGTCCACGGCTCCAACCGCCTGGGCACCAACTCCCTCCTGGACATCAACGTCTTCGGCAAGCGCTCCGGCATCTACGCCGCGGAATACGCGAAGACCGCGGAGTTCGTGGAGATCCCCGAGGATCCGACCGCCGAGACGGAGTCCCTGCTGAACGTCGTCCGCGACGGCAGGGGAACCGAGCGCGTGGCCCAGCTCCGCAAGGAACTGCAGGACACGATGGACATGAACATGCAGGTGTTCCGCACGGGCGAGACCATCATGCAGGCGCTGGCGGACATCAAGTCCCTGCGCGAGCGCTACAAGGACATCAGCATCCAGGACAAGGGCAAGCGCTTCAACCTGGACCTGCTGGAGGCCGTCGAGCTCGGCTTCCTCCTGGACCTCGCCGAGGTCATGTCCGTTTCCGCCCTGCACCGCCACGAGTCCCGCGGCGGCCACTTCCGCGAGGACTTCCCGGACCGCGACGACGCGAACTTCATGAAGCACTCGATGGTCTACAAGGACGAGTCTGCGGAAATGGAAGGCATCAAGGGCATCCGGTTCGACACCAAGCCCGTGATCTTCACCCGTTACCAGCCGATGGAGCGTAAGTACTAATGAGCAGCGAAGTGACCGAACCAGCATCCAAGGTCGAGCTGGCCGCCGGCGTCGGTGGCGGCGGGGAGATCCCGAGCTTCGACATCACCCTGCGCGTCCGCCGGTACAACCCGGAGGTCTCCGAGGAGGCCGCCTGGGAGGACTACCAGCTCACGATGTACGGCACGGACCGCGTGCTGGACGCCCTGCACAAGGTCAAGTGGGAGATCGACGGCTCGCTCTCCTTCCGCCGCTCGTGCGCCCACGGCGTCTGCGGTTCCGACGCGATGCGCATCAACGGCCGCAACCGCCTGGCGTGCAAGACGCTCCTGAAGGACCTGGACACGTCCAAGCCGATCACCGTCGAGGCGATCAAGGGCCTGCCGGTCGAGAAGGACCTCATCGTCGACATGGAGCCCTTCTTCCAGTCGTACCGGGAGATCATGCCGTTCCTCGTGGCCAAGGGCCACGAGCCGGCCTCGGAGCGCTACCAGTCCCCCGAGGACCGCGAGCGCTACGACGACACCACGAAGTGCATTCTCTGCGCCGCGTGCACGTCCTCCTGCCCGGTCTTCTGGACCGACGGACAGTACTTCGGCCCGGCGGCGATCGTGAACGCGCACCGCTTCATCTTCGACTCGCGGGACGAGGCCGGGGACATGCGGCTGGAGATCCTCAATGACAAGGAAGGCGTGTGGCGCTGCCGTACCACCTTCAACTGCTCGGAGGCCTGCCCCCGCGGTATCCAGGTCACCCAGGCCATCTCCGAGGTCAAGCAGGCCATCCTGGCCCGCGCGCTCTAGGACCACCACCGCGCGAAGGCGCCGCCGCCCTCTGGGCGGCGGCGCCTTCGGCGTTCCAGGGCCGGCGCTCAGCGGCCCTTCGCGGGCGGCCACGGGGCCGGGGAGCGCGTGTGGGCGTCGGCGCGCAGGATCGCGGCCCGACGCCGCAGGCTCAAGGGCCCCGCCGCGCTGCCGGCATCGGCGTCGGTCTCCGCGTCGGCGCTTCCGACGGCCCCCCACGCGGTCGCGACGAGGTAGACCTGGCTGAGCAGGAAGAACCAGACGAACAGGCCCAGGATCACCGCGAACGGGGCGAGCAGGGGGTTGTTGCCGACGCTGCCGAGCAGGAGCGAGGAGAACGAGCGCAACAGGGTGGAGCCGATGGCGGCGATGAGGGCGGCCTGGAGCATCACGGCCCGCGGCATGGTGATGGAGGACGCGAGCCGGAACAGCACGACGGCGACGGCGGCGTCGAGGAGGAGCATGACGGCGATGCCGGCCAGGCGCGTCATGACGGCGGCGAAGCCGGACTCGAGGTTCAAGATGTCGAGGACGGTCTGCAGCGCGGCGCCGACGACGAGGCCGACGCCGGAGGTCACGACGAGCGAGACGCCGAGCAGGGCCAGGATGCCGAGGTCTCGCAGCTTCGCCAGCACCGGGTTCATCTTCACGGGCGGCAGCCCGTAGACGCCCCGCATGCCTTCGCGGAGGCCGGCGATCCAGCCGAGCGAGGTCAGGAGCATGGCCGCCGTCGAGATGACGAGCGCCCATCCGAAGCCCCCCGAGTTGAAGAGGACGTCCGGGGTGGCGAGACCGCCGTCGCCCGTGTCGATCAGGCCGGGAGTGGTCTCCGCGACGGTCTCGACGACGGCGTCCTGGAGTTCCCGGTTCCCGCTGGCCACGAGCCCGAAGATGGAGAAGCCGGCCACGAGCATGGCGGCGACGGAGAAGAACATGTTGTAGGCGCTGCCGGCGGCCATGAGCGGTCCGTGGCGGCGTCCGTAGAGCGTCCACACGCGCAGCGGCCGGAACGCATTGAGGCGGGCCAGGAGCCACTGTGCCGCGGCGGCGAGCTCGGCGACCGCGCCGCGCTTCTCCCGCTTGGCCTTGCCCCATTCGGCGCGCTTGCGCAGGGCCTCGGCGCGCAGCCCGGCGCGGTCCAGCGGATGGATCTCATCCGTCTCGGCCGCGTCGCCCGTTCCCGTCGTCTCCCGTACCGCCAAGGTGCAGCTCCTCCCGCAGGGCCCAGAAGCCCGTCGAATCGTGTTCGAACAGTCCGATCTTGTCCACCGCGAACTCGGCCTCGTAGTCGGCGAGCACGCTCATGGCGTGGTCCATGCCCGTCTCGGTGACGTCGTGGGCCATGGTCAGGTGTGGATGGTAGTCGTACTCGGGATCGTGCGCGAGCGGACCCGAGCGCAGGGCACGGTGCAGCCCGGCGCATTCCTCCCAGCCGTCGGCGACCTTGAGGTACACCACGGGGGTGACGGGGCGGAACGTGCCGGTGCCGCGCAACCGCACGGTGAAGGCGCTCGTGGCCGCGGCGACGGCACGCACGTGCTCGCGGGTCACGGCCCAGTCCCTGCTTGCGGTGCCGCTGATGAGGGTGATGTGCGGGGGGACGACGGCGGCCAGCGGATCCCCGAAGGAGGCGCGCCATGATTCGAGCTCGCGACTCAGGGGTGCGGGCAGCGGGATGACGATCCCGACGTTGCCGGCCGCCGCGGGCGCGGCCGGCGCCCGGCCGCCGCGCACGGAGGACCCGGCCGCCCACGGGCGGCCGGCAGGCGCGGGGGCCCGGCGGCCCCGGTCCAGGTGGACCATCGGCTACAGGGCCGGTCCTGCCTGCTCCGCGGCGGCACCGACGGCGGCCGGCACGGCCTGCTGCAGGAATCCCAGGTTCGAATACACAGTTGCCAAGGTAGCAGAAGCGACTTCGCGGGCCTTCGACGCCCCGACGGCCAGGAGGCGGTCGAGCTCGGCCGGGTCGTCGAGCAGCTCGAGCGTGCGGGAGCGCACGGGCTCGAGGCGTGCCACGACGGCCTCGGCGACGTCGACCTTGAGGTGGCCGTACATCCGGCCCTCGTAGTCCTCCACGAGCCGTGCCACCGGGGTCCCGGTCACGGTCGAGAGGATCTCGAGCAGGTTGGACACGCCGGGCTTGGCGGAGCGGTCGTAGGCGATGACCGTGTCGGTGTCCGTGACGGCGGACTTGATGCGCTTGGCTACCGTCTTGGGGTCGTCGAGGATGTTGATCAGTCCGTTGGGGCTCGAGGCCGACTTGGACATCTTCGAGGTGGGGTCCTGCAGGTCGTAGATCCGCGCGCCCTCCTTCTGGATCATCGCCTCGGGCACCGTGAACGTGCCTTCGCCGAAGCGGTGGTTGAAGCGCTGGGCGAGGTCGCGGGCCAGCTCGACGTGCTGGCGCTGGTCGTCCCCGACCGGGACGGCCTGCGGCTGGTAGAGCAGGATGTCCGCCGCCATCAGCATCGGGTACGTGAAGAGCCCGACGCCGGCCGCGTCCTGGCCGCCCTTGGCCGACTTGTCCTTGAACTGCGTCATCCGCGAGGCCTCGCCGAAGCCCGTCAGGCACATCATGACCCAGGCGAGCTGCGCGTGCTCCGGCACCTGGGACTGGACGAACAGCGTGGACTTGTCGATGTCGATCCCGCCGGCGATGTACTGCGCCGCGGTGCGCCGGGTGCGCTCGCGCAGCACCGCCGGATCGTGCTGGACCGTGATGGCGTGCATGTCCGGGATGAAGAAGAAGCAGTCGAAGTCGTCCTGGGCCGCGACCCAGTTCACGAGCGCGCCGAGGTAGTTGCCCAGGTGGAGGGAGTCCGCCGAGGGCTGCATGCCGGACAGGACGCGCGGACGGTGGTGCGCGGTGGTGTTCATGGATGGTCCTTGGGGGAAGGGCTAGAAGCGGTAGTCGATGACCAGCGGCGCGTGGTCGGAGAAGCGCGTGTCCCAGCTGGCGGCCCGGTCGACGACGGCGTTGGAGGCGCGGTCGGCGAGGGCGGGGGTGGCCATGTGGTAGTCGATCCGCCAGCCGGTGTCGGTGTCGAAGGCCTTGCCGCGCTGCGACCACCAGGTGTAGGGGCCGTCGACGTCGCCGGCCAGGCCGCGGTGCACGTCCCGGTAGCCGAACTCCTCGCCGAAGAAGCGGTCGAAGTAGGCGCGCTCCTCGGGCAGGAAGCCGGCCCGCTTGACGTTGCCCTTCCAGTTCTTGATGTCCCGCGTGGTGTGCCCGACGTTGAGGTCGCCCGTGACCACGGCGTGGTCGCTGGCCGCGGCCAGCTCGGGCAGGCGGCGGACCATGACCTCGAGGAAGGCGTACTTCTCGACCTGCTTGGGCGTGTTCACCTCGCCCGAGGGGACGTAGGCGCTGACCACGGTCAGTTTCTGGCCCTCGCCGACGGTGAAGTCGGCCTCGACCCAGCGCCCGGAGGTCAGGAACTGCTCGTCGCCGATGTCGGCGCGCGTCGCGGTGGGCTCGGCGCGCGAGGCGATCGCGACGCCGGCGCGGCCCTTCGCGGCGGCCTCGGCGTGCAGGATGTGCCACCCCTCGCCGACGAGCTCCCTGACGATCGCATCGGGGGCCCGCACCTCCTGCAGGGTCAGGATGTCCACTCCGCGGCCGTCGAGCCAGTCCGCCATGCCCTTGCGGTAGGCGGCGCGCAGCCCGTTGACGTTGACCGAGGCGATGCGCAGCGCCCCGTCGTCCTTGCCCAGGTGGTTTCCGTCTGCAGTGCTCACCCGCACCACCTTACCGAATCAGCGGCCGTCGACGACCTCGCCGGAGAGCGGTTCGCCGCCTCCGCCGGGCTTGAGCATCCCGCGGGCGTTGTGGGCGGTGATCTCGATCGTCTCGAGGGCGCGGCGGACCTGCTCGCGGTCCTCGTCAGAGGCGCCCTCGAGGTGCTTGCGGACCTGGCCCAGCTGGACCTCGACGATCTTGAAGGAGTGGTCGAGCTTGAGGTCCCGGGCGCGCGTCGCGTCGTCGACGACCACGGTCTCGGAGGCCTGCGTGGCGGCGCGCGGGGCCATGCCGGCGGTGGCGCTCTTGAGCTGCTCGCTGACCTTCCGCGCCCCGCGGCGCAGGCCGAAGACGAGGAACGCGGAGAGCAGGAGCCAGCCGAGGGAGATGATGACGACGAGCCAGCCGATGACGTCGTTCTGGTTGGCCGCGAAGACCACGGCGACGAGGAACACGGTCACCATGACGGCCATCGAGAGCGTGCTGGCCTTGAGCGTGACCTTCTTGTCCTGGCCCGCGGCGTTGGGGAGAGTCTGCATGCCCCCATTCTCTCAAACGCGCGGGCCCCTCCCCCGCCGTTCTACCGTCGGCGAACAGCGGCGCCGCGGGAGCGCGGCGGGGCTACCAGCTGACGAGGCAGAACGGGTGGCGCTGCGGGTCCAGGAACACGCGGTAGTTCTGCCCGCCCGTGTTCATCGACGTGGCGCCGAGCTTGAGCACCTGCTCCTCGGCGAGGTCCAGGTCCTTGACGCGGATGTCGAGGTGCGCCTGCTGCGGGTGCAGGTGCCCCGGCCACTCGGGAGGCACGTAGGGATCGACCTTCTGGAAGGCGATCGCCGGCCGGTCCGGGGCATCGCCGATCGTGATCCAGCCGTCGTCGTCGTGCTGGACCCGGACCATGCCCAGGACCTGCTCGTAGAAGCCCGCCAACGTGTCGGTGTCCTCGCAGTCGAAGACCACCGCGTGCCACGTGCCGATCATGGTTCCTCCTGGTTCGATGCCGTGTGTCCCACACCCTACCGGTGGCGGCGGCGCCACGGCAGGGCCCGGAGCGCACGACGGCGGGGCCGCGCCGAGGGCGCGCGGGGCACCCCGGGCGCGGCCCCGGCGTCGTTCCCTACTTCAGGAACAGGGCCCGCAGGCGCGTGGTGGTGAGCACCATCCCCGCGACGATCATGACCGCGAAGTAGAGCAGGTGCCCGAGCATCGCCCAGCCGAAGGCGCCGACGGAGAGCTGGCGCAGCAGCTCCACTCCGTGCCACAACGGCAGCGCCTGGATGAGCCACTGGACGGCCTGCGGGTAGACGTCGAGCGGGTACAGCGTCGCGGAGAAGAGGAACATCGGCAGCATGATGAAGTTGATCCAGTCCATCTGCTGGAAGGTCTTCATGAACGAGGTGATGCCCATGCCGATCGACGCGAAGCCGAACGCCACCACGACGGACGCGGGGATCATCAGCAGCGCCCACGGGGTCGTGATGAGACCCATGAACCCCATGACCGCCGTGAAGCCCGTGGCGTAGAGCGCCCCGCGCAGCAGGGCCAGGAAGATCTCGCCGATCGCGACGTCGAGCGGCCCGAGCGAGGTGTAGAGCATGTTCTGGTACAGCTTGGCGAAGTTCATCTTGAAGAAGACGTTCCACGTCGAGTCGTAGATCGCCCCGTTCATCGCCGAGACCGCCAGGAGCGCCGGGGCGATGTAGGCCGCGTAGCTGATCGGCTCCCCCGTGGGCCCCGTGACCGTCCCCACGAGGGCGCCGAGGCCGATGCCCATCGCGAGCAGGTACAGCACGGGCTCGAAGAACCCGGAGACCGTGATGGCCCAGTTGCTGGTCCTCGTCGCGAGGAGCCCGCGGGCGATCACCGCGCGGGCGTTGCGGGCGTAGAGCCCCGCGAGGGGGCGCCGGTCGGCGGTGAGGACCAGCTCGGCGTCGTCCACGACGGATCCGAGCCCGGCGCGGGCGGCGGACGGGTCCTGCCGGCCGCGTGTGGGTGTGGTGCGGTCCATCTCAGCCCTCCAGCCTGCGCGCGTAGATCCGCCGGGCCGCCACGAGCGCGGCGGCCGCGACCGCCGCGAGGTAGAGCACGTGCACGATGCTCAGCCAGAGCGGCTCGGCGTGGCCGTAGCTGAGCACGCGGCCCAGCTCGGCGCCGTGCCAGACCGGGGAGATCCAGCCGATCCACTGCAGGAACCACGGCATGACGGACAGGGGGAAGAACGTGCCGGAGAAGAGGAAGAGCGGCATGACGATGAAGCGCTGGACCATGGCGAACTGGCCGCGGTCGTCCTTGATCGAGGCCGCGTAGGCCATCATCGGGACGCCGAACGCCAGGCCCGCGAGGGCCGCGGTGAACACGCTCACCCAGGCCCAGCCCGAGGGCGCGGCACCGAACGCCGCGACGATCGCGAGGTAGACCGCGCTCTGGGCGACGAGGCGGATCGCGACGGCGAGGACCCGGCCCTGGCAGATCTGCTGCGCCGAGATCGGCGAGGCGAGCGGCCCGTAGTAGGTGCGGTGCCATTTGAAGCCGCTCATGACCGGGTAGGAGAACTCCTCGGCGGCCGTCATGACCGCGCCGGAGGCCAGCAGCGCGGGCACGATGAACTGGAGGTAGCCGACGCCGCCGAACGCGGCCCCGCCCGTATTCGAGTCGACGAGGCTGGCCAGCCCGATGCCCATCGCCACGAGGTACATCAGCGGGTTGCCGACGGAATAGGCGATGATGACGTCGAGGTAGCCCTTCATGCCCCGCAGCACCTGCTCGGCGATGTACCACGTCCCGAAGCGGCGGGCGCGGGCGGCGCTGACGGCGGGCGTGTGGGCGCGCAGGGGCGAGTCGAAGAGCCGCTCCTCGGCGGTCGGCGTCTTCAAGGGGCCGGAACCGCTAGTCAACGAGGCTCCTTCCGGTCAGCCGCAGGAAGACGTCCTCGAGCGAGGAACGGCGCACGAGCGACGTGAGCGGGCTCAGCCCGCGGGCCGTGACCTGCTCGAGGGCGGCCTCGCCGTCGTCGGCATAGATCAGGACCCGGTCCGGAAGGGTCTCCGTCCGTTCCCCGATGCCTTCCAGCTCCCGGCCGACGGTCGCGTTCCGCTCCGTGCCGAACCGCAGTTCGAGGACCTCCCGCGTCGAGTACTCGCGGATGAGGGAGGCCGGCGATCCCTCGGCCATGATGCGTCCCTTGTCCACGACGATCAGCCGGTCGCAGAGCTGCTCGGCCTCGTCCATGTAGTGGGTCGTGAGGATCAGGGTCACGCCGCGTTCCTTGAGCCGGAAGAGCCGGTCCCAGAGGATGTGGCGGGCCTGCGGGTCGAGCCCCGTCGTGGGCTCGTCGAGGAGCAGGAGCTTGGGGTCGTTCACGAGCGAGCGGGCGATCGTCAGCCGGCGCTTCATGCCGCCGGAGAGGTCGTCGACGCGGGAGCCGGCCTTCTCCGTGAGCTGGGCGAACTCGAGCAGCTCGTCCGCCTTGGGCTTGAGGTAGGACAGCGGCAGGCCGAAGTAGCGGCCGTAGATGATGAGGTTGTCGCGGACCCGCAGCTCCTCGTCGAGGTTGTCCTGCTGCGGCACGACGCCGAGGTGCGCGCGGACCTCGGGGCCCTGCTCCTCGGGGTCCAGGCCCATGATCTCCAGCTCGCCCGCGGAGCGCTGGGAGACGCCGCCAATCATGCGCATGGTGGTCGACTTGCCCGCGCCGTTGGGTCCGAGCAGGCCGAACGACTCGCCGGCGGGGACCTCGAAGGAGATCGAGTCGACGGCGGTGAAGTCGCCGTACTTCTTGGTCAGGTTCTTCGCCGAGATGACGATCGGGCGCGTAGTGGTGTGGGGCACAGGGAAACTCTAGGCCCGATTACTGATTGGCACAACTCAATCACCTCCGGGGTGCTCGACCGGGCCGCCGGTCGTCGCCTCCGGGCCGGTGGCCGCGACGTCCGGCGCGGTCCTCACGCGTCGGCGAGCAGCGCCCCGGCCGCCGCGACGTGGTCCGGCTCGCCGGTCTCGAGCGCGAAGAGGGCGTAGGCCAGGCCTGACGAGGCGGCGACGGCCGCGCACCGGGCCGCGAGGTCCTCGGTCTCCGCTCCCCCGGCGTCCGCGTAGGCGCGGAGGGTGGCGGCGAAGGCCTCGGGCGTGGAGGTCTGCCAGTGGGCCGTGAAGTCGACGGCGGGGTCCCAGACCCGCGCCGTCGTCCAGTCCAGGACCGAGGCGATCCGGTCGCCGTCGTCCAGGAGCAGGTGGGCGGGGTAGGGCTCGCCGTGGGTCATCACGGTCCGCTCCGGCCAGAGCGCATCGTCGTCGAGCCGGGCCCGCCAGGCCGCCTCGGCCGCGCGGGGCACCACGAACTCCGACAGGACGCGTTCGACGTCCTCGGCGAAGGACTGCCGTACGCGCTCGGGGGTCGCGAACGGGACGCCCGAGCGCCGCGCCTCGTCCGGATCGATCGCGTGCAGCTGGGCCAGCAGCCGGCCGAGGGAGGCACAGTACTCCGAGGACGAGCGGTCGAAGTGCCAGACGGGTCCGCCGTCGCGGACGGTGAGCCCCGGCCTGCCGGGCAGGAGCGGGTAGGCGATGAGCTCGGCCGTGTGGATCCGCCAGTCGGGCACCGCCGCGGGGATGCGCCCGGACACGAGGCGCAGGATCCGCGCCTCGCCGGCCGCCCGCCGGGCCGCGTCGGGACGGCGCGGGACCCGCAGGACCCAGGACCGGCCGGAGGCGTCCTCGGCGAAGGCGACCCGGAAGTCCAGGCCGGCCTCCTCGACCGTCAGGCCCCGGGCGTCGACCTCGAGCCCGTGGCGGGCGGCGAGCGCCGCGATCTCGGCGGGGGTCTGCGCCGCGTGGGGGCCGGCCATGGGTCCTCCTGGTGCTGGATGTCCTGCCTCCACCGTAGCGCGCGGCCCCGCCGGGGCGCGGCGGCGACGCGGTACCGGCGCACCTCCGCGGGCACGCCCCGGTGGCGCGGCACCGGCTGGGTTCAGCGGCGCTGGTCCCCGCGCAGGACCTCGAGCCGCTGCCGGTACTCCGTCTCGTCGACCTCGCCGCGCGCATACCGTTCGCGCAGCACGGACTCGGCGTCGAGGCGGCCCTCGCGGAGCTGCCGGCGCCAGCCCATCCGGCGCGCCGCCGTAATGAACAGGCCGATCAGCAGGATCCACAGCAGCGGCATCAGGAAGAACCACCTGCCGGGGCCGTGGCCGAAGCGGCCGTCGGCCGCAGTGGCCGCCAGGGTGGCGGCGCCCGTGGCGGTCGTCGCGGACAGGGGAAGGGACAGGGCGATGGACATGGGAACCTCCTGGGTCGGTGCGGCCCGTGCGGCCACGGTTCCACGGTCCCCCGCCGGCCCGTACGCGCGCGTCCGCCGCGGGGAGTCGCTTCGCCCCGGCGGCATGCTCCCGGTGGAGCAGTCCGCCCCGTCAGCCGGCCCAGCCGGGGCGCACGAGCCCGGACTCGTAGGCCAGCACCACGAGCTGGGCGCGGTCCCGCACGGCCGTCTTGGCGATGATGCGGGAGACGTGCGTCTTGGCGGTGAGCGGCGTGATGAACAACCGGGTCGCGATCCCCGCGTTGTCCAGTCCCCCGCCGACGAGCTCGAGCACCTCGCGCTCCCGGGCCGTCAGCAGGTCCAGGGACACCGGTTCCGTTCCCGCGCGGCGCGGCTGTGAGGCGATCGAGGCCAGGAGCCTCCGGGTGACGGACGGCGAGAGGAGCGCCTCGCCGTCGGCGACGGCCCGGACGGCGCGCACGAGGTCCTCGGGCTCGGTGTCCTTGACCAGGAATCCGGCCGCTCCGGCCCGGATGGAGTCGAGGATGTACTCGTCGATCACGAAGGTCGTCAGCATGACGACGCGGGTGGCGGCGAGGCCGGGATCGGCCTTGATCCGCGCGGCCGCCTCGATCCCGTCGCCGCCGGGCATGCGGATGTCCATGAGGACGACGTCGCGGCGCAGCCTGCGTGCCTCGGCGACGGCCCCGTCCCCGGTCCGGGCCTCGCCGACGACCTCGAGGCCGTCCTCGGCCTCGAGCAGCGCGCGGAACCCCGCGCGGATGAGCGCCTGGTCGTCGGCGATCAGGATGCTGGTCGTCATGGCCGCCCCTCCCCGGGGCCTCGACGCGCTCGCGCATCCCGCGCAGGCCATTGCCCTCGGGCTCGCCCGCGAGGCCGGCGCCGTCGTCCTCCACCGAGACCTCGAGCCCGCCCGCGACGGGCCGGGTCCGCACCCATGCCCGGCGCGCGCCGGCGTGGCGGACCACGTTCGTCAGGGCCTCTTGGACGGACCGGTAGGCCGCGTGCTGCGCCGCGTCGTCGAGGCGGTCGACGACGCCGGGCGGTGCGGGCGCGTAGTCCACGGCCAGCGGCGTCGCTGCGGACAGGTGCGCGATGAGATCGGGCAGTTGCTCGAGCCGCTGTCCCGGCGCCCTCGGCGCGTCGCTGCGCAGCACGTCGAGCACGTCGCGGACCTCGGACAGGGCCTCGGCGGATCCGGCCTTGATGGTCCCGCAGGGCCTCCGTGAGCCGCCCGGCGAGGTTCGCGGCGAGCTCGGCGGCGAGGACGAGGACCAGCGCCCAGGCGGCGGCGAGGGCGACGCCCGCCGGAGGCACCCGGCCCGCGGGGTCCCACTGGGCGGCGGCCGCGCCGGCGAGCGCCGCGGCGACGGCGGCCCCGGAGGCGCGGGACCACCAGCGGGCCCCGTGGAGCGCGGCCGAGACGACGCCGACGGCGAAGGAGAGGAAGACGGGACCCCAGGGGTGCCCGAGGGCCAGGTAGCCGAGGGTGGCGACGGCGGTGCCGGCCGCGACGGGGCCGGGAAACCGGCGGCGCAACAGCAACAGGGCGGGGCCGACGAGCAGCAGGGCCAGTGCCCCGGCGTCGAGCTCGATCCCGTGCCGCACCGCGGCGAAGCGCGTTCCGGCGATCTGGACCACGGCCACCGCGAGGGCGAGGAAGGCGGCGGGGGGCCGGCGGCGCTCGGTCGTGGAAGGAGCCTACGCCGCGGCGGGACGCACCGCGTCGGCCCCCGGTCGTAGCCGGCCTACTCCCCGGGGAGTACGGCCCCGCGGCCTGCGGCCGGGTGGTCCTGCCCTGGCTTTCCCGGCGGCTGCTGGGGTGCTCCGCCACGGACCCGGATGCCCCGCTACACGGCCCGGAAACAGAGCGCGGAGATGATCCGTGGTCCCGCCGGGCCCACCGGGACGGTCTCGTGCGGGAGCAGGCCTCCCAGGAGCACGATGCTCTGGCCCGGCCGGGCCTTCACGGCGCCGGCGCCCGTCCGCGGATCGGCCCGGACGTCCTCGAGCCGGGCGCCGAAGTGGGCGAGGTGCACGAGCAGGGCGCCGGCGGGATCGTCGTCCGGGGCGTCGTCGCGCAGGAGCGTGATGAGGGTGACGTCGCACGTGTCGATGTCCAGGTGCAGCCCCAGGTAGTCGCCCGGGGAGACGTAGTAGCTGTAGCTGCCGCGCCCACCCGTGGGTTCGACCGCCGTCCCGCAGACGGCGGCCAGCCGCGCGGCGAGCGCGGGGCGCGCGTAGAACGCGTCCTGCACCGCGCCGCCGCCCGCGGTCCTGAGCCGGCGCGCCGGCGTACCACCGCGCCCCGTGGCCCCGTCGCCGGTGGGGACGTCCTGCAGCGAGCTCGAGGCGTAGTTCCCGAGCGCCTCGCCGAGCAGGGCGGCCACCGTGCCGGGGTCCGGGACCGCGTCCAGGACGGTGACGCCGCCGGCGGCCGCGAGCGGGCCCGCGGCGAGCCGCGCCTCCGCGCCCTGCAGCACGCCCATCGGCGTTCCTCCTTTCGCCTCCCGCGCCGGTCATTCCCCGTCCAGGAGCTCGACGGGCTCCTCGAAGACGACCGCCTCGACGTCGCCCGCCAGCGCGGCGGGCAGTTCCCCCCCGGGCACCTCGGCCCCGCCGGCCGCCGTCCAGGCGCCGCCGGCGGACGGCACGGGATCGATCCCGAGCCGGGCGCGGAACAGCTCCGGCGGTCCGGCGATGGAGAACGAGATCCCCACGACGGGGCCGACCTCGAACCCCGCCTCGGCGAGGGCCGAGGCGGCCCGCTCGGCCGCTCCCGGCTCCGGCAGGTGCCGCTCGAGCCGCCCGGCCACCGCCGCGGCCGCGCCGGGGAGGCCGCCGGGCGAACGGAGCAGCACGAGGGCCACCGGGTCCCCTGGGCGCCCCTCCACTACAGCTCCGGGGGTTCGGGCGATTCGATGACGAAGCGCTCGATCTCCGCCACGTCCTCCGCGGTCAGCGGCACGCCGTCCGCGTCCTGGCCGCCCTCCCGGATCACGACGGGCGGGATCGGGCCGATGGGGTTCAGGAACGGGTTGATGATCGGCGGGCGGAACGGGATGAGCGGCTGGACCGGCAGCACGGGCGGCCGGAAGGGCAGCAGGGGCTGGATCGGCAGCACCGGCGGCTTGAACGGCAACAGCGGCTGGATCGGCTGCACGGGCGTGAAGGGGATGAGCGGCTGGATCGGCAGGGCCGGGAGCACCGGTCCCACGAGCCGGCACCGCAGCTTGGCGATGAGCACGGCGCGGTGGGCGTCTACGAGCCCGTGGCCGGTGGCCAGGTCCGGCCCGACGACGGCGGCGTGGCCGAAGTTCGGGTGGTTCGTCCCCGTCGTGACGTCCACGGCGGTCGTCTGCAGGACGTCGCGGATCGCCGCGGGCGAGAGCCGCTTGCAGGCCTGCCGGATCAGGGCGCAGACCCCGGCGATCTGCGGCGCGGCGGCCGAGGTGCCGCTGAAGGCCGCCCACCCGTCGTTGGTGGCCGTCTCGTCGCCGTTGGGGAAGCTCCCTCCCCCGTTGCCGACGTCGATCGCGCAGCCGGCCGGCAGCGGCAGCATGATGTTCATGGCCCTCGGCCTCATGCCGACGAGACCGGAGACATCGGGAACGCGCCGCCCCGGGTAGACGTTCGAGGCGAAGCCGCTCGTGTAGTCGGAGGCCCGCAGCTGGCCGTTGCGCTGCCGGTCCACGCCGCCGACGGAGATCACGTCGGGATGCTGGCCCGGGAAGCCCCAACCGCCGTTGCCCGCCGAGAAGACCACCGTGATGCCACCCGCGACGGCGGCGGCCACGGCGGCCGCGAGGGCCTGGTTGGCGGCGCTGAGCGGCCCGTTGGGCTGGCTCGAGCCCCACGAGTTGGTGATGATGTCGGGGCCGAGCGCCACGGCCGCGTTGAACGCCGCCGTCACGTTCACGAGCGCCCCGGTCGCGGTCGCGCACTTGACCGGGTAGAGCGTCACGTCCGGCGCGGTCGCGAAGATGTTCGCGGACTCCCCCGTGCCGTGCCCGTTCTCGTCCACGCCGGGATTCGCGGTGCCCGGGCCGAGGGTCGTGGGCTCGACGCGGTAGCCGTGCTCGGTGAAGAACGGGTGGGTCTGGAAGCCCGTGTCCACCATGGCGACCTTGACGTCCTTGCCGGTCACGCCGGAGCGGTGCGGCCGTTGGGCGTTGAGCAGCACGGAGACGTCGTCGGGGACGTTGAGGTGGTAGTAGTCCACGGTCGGCGGCAGCACGTCGACGGCGTGCAGGTAGTACGGCTCCTCGAGGGCCACGCCGTCGAGGATGCCCTCGAACCCGGTGCCGGCGGTCTCGATCAGGCCCGGGACCTCGGTGTCGGCGTTGTCGATGAACGTCGCCTCCTCCACGAGGCCGCCGGGCTTGAACACGCTGCGCTCCTCGGTGAAGAGGTGCGCGCCGAAGGAGGCCTCGAACTGCTCGCGCGTGCCCGCGAAGTTGACCATGAGCTGATTGGCCTGGAGGACCTCGAATCCCGCGTCCGACAGCGCCTGGACGGCGCGGTGCACGGCCTCGTCGTCGGAGACGTGCAGGCCGACGGTCTCGGCTCCGGGGACGAGTCCCGGCGTGAACATCGACAGCCCGCCGAGGGACTCGGGCGAGGCGATCGCGAAGATGCGGGCGGGAAAGTCGCCGTCCGGCTGCTCGGCGGGCTTGCGGCCCCGCCCCGACGAGCCGGTGCCCCGGCCGCCGCTTGGCTTCGTTGCCATGATGGTGCTCCTTGGATGCAGTGGGGGTTATCCGACGCCGGCCGGCTGGCCGGCCAGCCATGCGTGGACGGCGTCCTGGTTGCCCGAGTAGTAGTGGCACAGGAACCATCCGGCCGTGTCCGGGTCCGTCGCGGCGAACTCGCCGTTCTGGGCCACGTGCTCCGGCGCGAAGTGCGCGCACGCCACGGAGGCGAGCGCGCCCACCGCGAGCCAGGTGGCGACCTCTTCGAGGATCCACTGGTTGGCGGAGGGAAAGGGCAGCGCGGCGGTCCGCGGGCCGGCCAGGTGGCGGGCCGCGCGGAAGCCCTCGAGCGTGCCGAAGCCGGTCCCGGCGAAACGGCCGGGGTCCTCGGACATGCCCAGGAGCAGCCGCCACGCGCAGTCGAGGAACCATCCCCGGGCGGCGGCGAGCGCGGCCCAGGCCCCGTGGTTCAGCAGGACGACGCCGGTGTTGAACGGCGCGACGGGGGCGAAGCCAAGCGCCGCGGCGAGCGCGTCGTACGCGGGCTCGTCGAGGAAGGCCGGGTCCGCCGGGTGGTGGCTGCGGCGCGTGCAGACCTCCTCGCGGGCCACGAGGTGGGCCCCCTGGTAGGCCGCGCACCACGGGGCGGGGTCGGCCAGGAAGACCGTGTCGCAATCGCAGCACAGGACCTGTTCCGGCCCGCGGGCGGTGATCCAGTCGTAGTTGAGGAACTTGTGCAGGGCCGGGTAGCGGGCCAGGACCGCGGCGCCCTCGGGGCAGTCGGCGGCCAACCGCTCGCGGTAGTCGCCGCGGGCGACGAGGGCGGCATCGTGGCCGCGGCACAGCGCCCCGAGCGCCTCGGGGGCTCCGGAATGGACGAACACGACCACCTCGGCGCGCGCGTTGTGGCGGCGCAGGCTGGACAGGCTCGTCGTGAGCTGGCGCAGGAGCGGGGCGGGATCGGCGGCGCGCGGGAAGGTCACCGAGTAGCAGATCAGCAGTCCCCCGCCCATGGCCCTCCCCCTCGCTCCAACCCGGCGGAGCCGTCCCCGCACCGGCGGGGAACAACCGTCCCCGCTGCGGCCACCGTAGGACGCGGGCCGTCACCGGCCCGTCACGGCGCGGCCCGGAGAACGGGCAGGGCCGCCTCCCCGGTGCGGGAAGGCGGCCCTGTCGGATGGAGCGCGCGGTGCGGCCCCGGCGTCGTCCTCAGCGGGAGGACGCCTGGCGTTCGGCGGTCTCGACGACGTTCGCGAGCAGCATGGCCCGCGTCATGGGCCCGACGCCGCCCGGGTTCGGCGAGATCCAGGAGGCGACGGTCGCGGCCTCCGGATCCACGTCGCCCGTGACGACGGCCTTGCCATTGCCGTCGTCGACGCGGCTGACGCCGACGTCGAGGACGATCGCCCCCGGTTTGAGGTCCGCGGCCTTGATCATGTGGGCCTGGCCGGCGGCGGCGATGACGACGTCGGCCCGGCCCAGGTGCGCCGCGAGGTCCGCGGTCCCCGTGTGGGCGAGCGTCACCGTCGCGTTGATGGAGCGCCGCGTCAGCAGCAGTCCCACGGGGCGGCCGATCGTCACGCCGCGGCCGACGACCAGGACGTCCTTGCCGTTGAGGTCGATGTCGTGGCGCAGCAGCAGCTCGACGCAGCCCTTGGGCGTGCAGGGCAGCGGCGAGGACATGGGCTTGTTGACGTTGGCGACGAGCCGGCCCAGGTTCATCGGGTGCAGGCCGTCGGCGTCCTTCTCCGGGTCCATCGCCTCCAGCACGGCGTCCTGGTCGATGTGCGCGGGCAGCGGGAGCTGGACGATGTAGCCCGTGCAGGCCGGGTCCTCGTTGAGCTCGCGGACCTTGGCCAGCAGCTCCTCCTGGGTGGTCTCCTCGGGGAGGTCCACGCGGAGGGACTCGATGCCGACCTCGGCGCAGTCCTTGTGCTTGCCGCCCACGTACCACCGCGAGCCCGGGTCGTCGCCGACGAGGATCGTGCCCAGGCCCGGCACGATGCCCTGCTCCTTCAGCACGGCGACGCGCTCGGCGAGCTCCGCCTTGATCTCCGCGGCCGTGGCCTTGCCGTCGAGGATGCGCGCGGTGCCTTCCGCCGCGCTCACCACTGCTCGAGCCCCGGGTAGAGCGGGAAGCCGGCGGCGAGGGCCTCGACACGGCCGCGCAGGGCGTCAAGGTCCGCGGCCGCGCCGTCCTTGAGCGCCGTGGCGATGACGTCCGCGACCTCGGTGAACTCGGCGGCGCCGAAGCCGCGCGTCGCGAGGGCCGGGGTTCCGATCCGGAGGCCGGAGGTGACCATCGGCGGGCGGGGATCGAAGGGAACGGCGTTGCGGTTCACGGTGATGCCGACGGAGTGCAGGAGGTCCTCGGCCTGCTGGCCGTCCAGCTGCGAGTCCCGCAGGTCGACGAGGACCAGGTGGACGTCCGTTCCGCCGGTGAGGACCGAGACGCCGGAGGCCGCGACGTCGTCCGCCGTGAGGCGCTCGGCGAGGAGGCGCGCGCCCTCGACCGTGCGCTCCTGCCGCTCGCGGAACTCCTCCGACGCGGCGATCTTGAACGCCACGGCCTTGCCCGCGATGGCATGCATCAGCGGGCCGCCCTGGTGGCCGGGGAAGACGTTGGAGTTGATCTTCTTGGCCAGGTCCGCGTCGTTGGTCAGGATCAGGCCCGAGCGCGGGCCGGCGAGCGTCTTGTGGACCGTGGAGGTGACGACGTCGGCGAACGGCACCGGGTTCGGGTGCAGGCCGGCGGCGACGAGGCCGGCGAAGTGGGCCATGTCCACCCACAGCTTGGCCCCGACCTCGTCGGCGATGGAGCGGAACGCGGCGAAGTCCAGCTGGCGCGGGTAGGCGGACCAGCCGGCGATGATGACCTGCGGGCGCTCGGCGACGGCCTGGGCGCGCAGCTTGTCCATGTCCACCGTGAAGGTGTCCGGCTCGACCTCGTAGGCGGCGACCTCGTAGAGCTTGCCGGAGAAGTTCAGCTTCATGCCGTGGGTCAGGTGGCCGCCGTGGGCCAGGGACAGGCCGAGGATCTTGTCGCCGGGCTTGATCAGCGCGGAGAGGGCGGCGGCGTTCGCGCTGGCCCCGGAGTGCGGCTGGACGTTGGCGAACTGCGCGCCGAAGAGCGACTTGACGCGCTCGATCGCGAGGTTCTCCGCGACGTCGACGTGCTCGCAGCCGCCGTAGTAGCGGCGGCCGGGGTAGCCCTCGGCGTACTTGTTGGTCAGGACGGATCCCTGCGCCTGGAGGACGGCGCGCGGGGCGAAGTTCTCGGAGGCGATCATCTCGAGCGTGTTGCGCTGGCGGCCGAGTTCGGCCTCGAGGACGGCGGCGATCTCCGGATCGAGCTCGGCGAGGGGCTGGTTGGTCACGGTCTGGTCGTTGCTCACGGGGTCTCCTGCGGTGGGACGGGGTGGGTCCGGTGGGTCGAGGTCAGCCGGCGGCGCACGCCGCACGGACATGACCTTGGGCCCAGGCGCGCGGTCCGTGGTCGTCTCATTCGCCGCTCCCCGGTGGTCATCCACCCAACGCCAGTCGCGACGGGATCCATGCTAGCGGAGGCGGCGCACCCGTGATGAAACGGGCGGTCATCGATCCGCAACGTGGCCGGTGCGCTCCCCGGCGGGATCCCGGTGGACGGTAGGCTGTGGCGGTGAGCAGCCAGCATTTCATCGTGACCCTCTCCTGCGCCGACCGGCCCGGGATCGTGCACGCCGTCTCCGGCGCCCTCCTCGCGGCCGGCGGCAACATCACCGAGTCGCAGCAGTTCGAGAGCCCCGAGACCGGGACGTTCTTCATGCGCGTCGCCGTCGCCACCGAGGCCGGCGCGGCGGCGTTGCGCGCCGAACTGGACCCCGTCGCGGAGGCCTTCGGAATGGAGCTCGGCGTCTTCGACGCCGCCCAGCCGCTGCGCACGCTCGTCATGTGCTCCACGGAGGGCCACGCCCTGAGCGACCTGTTGTTCCAGCAGCGGGCCGGCTCGCTGCCGATCGACGTGCCCCTCGTCGTCTCCAACCACGAGTCCCTGCGCCCGCTCGCCGACTTCTACGGCGTCCCGTTCGTCCACCTCCCGGTCACTCCGGACACCAAGGCCGAGGCCGAGGCCCGGCTCCTGGAACTCGTCGCTGAGCACGACGTCGAGCTCGTGGTGCTGGCCCGCTACATGCAGATCCTCAGCGACGGCCTGTGCGCCGAGCTCGGCGGGCGGGCCATCAACATCCACCATTCGTTCCTTCCCTCCTTCAAGGGCGCCCGGCCGTACCACCAGGCGCACGCGCGGGGCGTGAAGCTCATCGGCGCCACGGCGCACTACGTCACCGCCGACCTCGACGAGGGCCCGATCATCGAGCAGGAGGTGATCCGGGTAAACCACGCCCGGACGCCGGAGCAGTTCGTGGCGATGGGCCGGGACGTCGAGGGCCGGACCCTGGCCCAGGCCGTGCAGTGGCACGCGCAGCGGCGCGTCCTGCTCGACGGCCGCAAGACGGTCGTCTTCAACTAGCCCCGGACGCGCCCGGCACGAGCAGCGTCCCGGGCGCCTGGAGCCTGTCCCGGCTTCCCTTCCACGGCTTGACCCACGTCATCTCCTCGGGGACCAGGACCTCTGAGCAGGCGCTGCAGACACCGCCTTGGTTCGTCTCCTGCCCGCAGCCCGAGTGGATCATGGCCATGTGCGCGCCGCCCGGGGGGATGTCGAGGTGCTTCTCGGACCAGAGCGCGAGCTCCTGCAGCACGGGCAGCAGATCGGCCGCGGCCGCGGTCGCCGCGTAGCCCTGGCGGGTCCGCCCTCCGTCCTGGTAGTCCACGCGCTCGAGCAGCCCCGCTTCGAGCATGGCGCGCAGCCGGCGGCTGAGCACGGCCTCGGAGATGCGCAGGTTCTCCCGCAGCTCGTCGAAGCGCCCGCGCCCGTGCAGGACGTCCCGGACGATGAGCAGGACCCAGGGGTCGCCGAGCACGTCAAGGGAGCGCCGGATGGGGCACTTCTCCTGCGACCAATCTGAGCGCAACGGCATGGCTGGCCCTTTCTTCCTCGTGACGGCTACACTACTGGCATTCTAACTTCGCTCACGAAAGCCAGCCAATGACGCAGCCCCCGCCCGGGACGACCGCCCCCGCCTCCCTGCCGCGCCGTCCCCTGGACGGCCTCCGGTCCGTCCACCCCGCTTGGTGGGTGGCCGCCGTGGCGTTCCTCGCGCTCGTCGGCGCGGCGGGCTTCCGCGCGGCACCCGGGGCGCTCATGGTGCCCCTGCACCACGAGTTCGGCTGGTCGACGTCCGTCATGTCGCTCGCGATCAGCGTCAACCTGGTGCTCTACGGGCTCACCGCGCCCTTCGCGGCCGCGCTGATGGACCGCTTCGGGATCCGCCGAGTGACCGCCTCCGCCCTCGGGCTCGTCGCGCTCGGCGCCGGCGCGAGCGTGGGGATGACGCAGTCCTGGCAGCTCGTACTCTTCTGGGGCGTGCTGATCGGTCTCGGGACGGGTTCCATGGCCCTCGTCTTCGCCGCCACGATCGCCAATCGCTGGTTCGTCAAGCGTCGGGGCCTGGTCATGGGCGTCCTGACGGCCGGCTCGGCGGCCGGCCAGCTCGTGCTCCTGCCGCCGGTCGCCGCGCTCGCCGAGGGCGTCGGATGGCGCCCCGCGTCCCTGCTCGTCGCCGGCGCCGCCCTGCTCGCCGTACCGGCCGTGTGGCTCGTGCTGCGGGACCACCCCGAGGACCGCGGCGTCGCCCCCTACGGCGCGGACGCCGGCTACGTGCCGCCTCCGCGGACCGCCGGCGGAGCGGTGCGACGGACCTTCGACGGACTCGCCTTCGCGGCGCGCCGCCGCTCCTTCTGGGCGCTCGCGGCCGCGTTCGCGATCTGCGGCGCCACCACGAACGGCCTCGTCGGCATCCACTTCATCCCCTCGGCCCACGACCACGGGATGCCGGCGACGACCGCGGCCGGCCTCCTGGCGGCGGTCGGCGTCTTCGACATCGCGGGAACGATCGCCTCCGGCTGGCTCACCGACAAGTTCGACCCGCGCAAGCTCCTCGTCGCCTACTACGCCTTCCGCGGAGTCGGCCTGCTGGTCCTCCCGTGGCTCCTCGCGGACTCCGTGCACCCGAGCATGGTCGTGTTCATCGTGGTCTACGGGCTCGACTGGGTGGCCACGGTGCCGCCGACCGCGGCCCTGTGCCGCGAGCACTTCGGCGAGCACGGGACGATCGTGTTCGGCTGGGTCTTCGCGGCCCACCAGCTCGGCGCGGCCGCGGCGGCGCTCGGCGCGGGCGTCATCCGCGACGTGTTCGGCAGCTACACCTACGCGTGGTGGGGCGGGGCCGCGATGTGCCTCGTCGCGGCGGTCCTCTCGATCGCGGTCAAGCGCGTCCCCTACGCCGCCGGCACGCGCTCCAGCAGCACCATCGCCTCGTAGTGGTCCGATTGCGGGAACATGTCCATCACGCGCGCCCGGACGGGCCGCAGCGAGGGCATGACCTCGAGATCGCGCGCGAGCGTGCGCGCGTTGCAGCTCGAGTACAGGACATGGGCGGCCTCCGAGTGCTCGAGCCAGCCGGCCAGCGCGGCGCCGATCCCCCGCCGCGGCGGATTGACCACCACGAGCTCGGGGGCGCGGTCCGCGGCCAGGGCGAACTCCGTCGCGTCGCCCGCGGCGAAACTCAGCCCGCCCCGCGCCCCGGCGTCGCCCGGCCGGGAACCCCGCGCCCCGGCGTCGAACCCGAGCTCCGCCGCGGTGGCCTCGGCGCTCGCGATGGCCTCGCCGCTGAGCTCGATGCCGAGCACGTCCCGGCCGGGCGCGGCCAGGTGCAGCGCGAAGCCGCCGACGCCGCAGTAGAGGTCCCAGACGGTGCGCGGGGCGACCTCGTCCACCCACTCGCGCCCCTGCCGGTAGAGCGCGGCCGCGACCTCGGTATTGGTCTGGAAGAAGCTCTGCGGCCGCAAGTGCAGGCCGATCCCGTTGATCCGCATGAGCAGCGATTCCCTCTCCGTGAGCGGGATCTCGACGGGGCCCTCGAGGACGGCCTTGTGCTCCGGCTGCAGGTTGACGGACGCCACCTCGAGCCGAGGGAGACGCTCGCGCAGGCCGGGCAGGTGCTCCCGCAGGGCGGGCACGAGCGCGTCGCTGCGGAGCACGAACCGCACCATGAGCCCGCCGTCCGGCGCCTCGGTCACGAGCACGGCCTTGAGCTCGCCCGTGCGGGAGGGGACGTCATAGGGCTCGAGCCGCGCCGCGCGGACGAGGTTCGAGAGCACGCGGAAGGCCTCGCGCAGCCCGGGAGAGCAAATGCCGCAGCGGCGCAGGTCGATGCCCCGGCCGTCTGCGTCCAGGATGCCGATCGTGGGGCGGCGGGAGGTCCCCGCGACGACCATCTTGGCCTTGTTGCGGAAGCCGGATTCGCCCCCGGCCAGCGGCGGGAGCCAGTCGATCCCGGGATGGCCCGCGAGCAGGGCGCGGCAGTGCGCGTCCTTGGCGTCGAGCTGGGTGGCGTACGGGACGCCCATGTGCGTGCAGGAGCGGCAGCGTCCGGCGTCGAAATAGTGGCACTGCATGGTGCCCCCAGTCTATCCGGGGTACGACGCCGGGGCCGCGCCCGCCTGCCCCTCGCACCGGTCCGGAGCGCGGCCCGGATCCCGGCCGGGGAGACGCCGGCCAGCGGCTCGGGAGCGGCGCCCGCGGCCGGTTCCCCCGCTGCTCAGGACGAGGCGCCGATGGCCCACACGCGGGGCAGCTCGACGCCGTTCACGGCCCGGTCGCCCGCGAGCCGGGCCTTGTAGACCCAGGGGTTGTGGTTGCCGGCGGTCCGGGCGTTGCGCCAATGCCGGTCCAGGCCCTTGGCCGTGCTCGTGGCGGAGGCCGCGAGCGAGTCGAAGGCGTGGGACAGGGCGTTGACGGCGAGCGGCGTCAGCGCGATCTGGCCCTGCGCCGAGGCGAGCTCGGCGAGGTCGTTGACCTGCTCCTCCTCCGCGACCGTGATCCGTCCGGCGCGGGCATCGAGGGCGGCCTGGTAGGCGTCCTCGAGGGCCCGGGCGACGCGTTCGACGACGGCCTCCCCGGCGAAGGCGGCGGCGTCGACCTCCCCGATGACCTGGAGGATCTGCGGGTCCTCGCGCCAGACGGGGGCCGCCGCGTGGCTGAACGTCCGTCGGCGTTCGCGGACCTCGCGGGCGAAGTCCCGCTGCGCGCCGCGGACGCTGCCGGCGAGGACCGTGAGCAGGACGGCCTGGTAGAACGCGGTCTGGTACTTGAAGCGGTCCTCGAAGTCGATCAGCTCCGCCTCCCCGAGCACGGCGTCCTCGAAGGTGCTCGTGCCGGTGCCCGTGGTCTGCTGGCCGAAGCCGTCCCAGTCGTCGCGGTGGGAGACCCCGTCCTGGGCCGAGCGGACGGCGGCGATCACGCGCCGGCCCGTGTCCGTGCGCTCGGCGTAGGTGTCGATCCAGTCGGCGAAGATGCTTCCGGTCGAGTAGTACTTGGTGCCGTTGATCCGGAACCTGCCGGGGCCGAGATCGGGCGCCGGGGAGACCCGGGTGAGGACGTCGCCGACCTTGACCGCGCCGACCTCGGTCCAGGAGTTGCCGACGAGCTCGCCGTCGACGAAGCGGCGCAGCCACTCGTCCCGCCCGGCCCCGGGGGCGGCGACGAGCCGGTCCTCGACGAAGGCGAAGTGGGCGCGCAGCGCCTGGCTCAGGTTGGAGTCCGCCGCGGCGAGCTCCGTGAGGAGGGCGAAGAGCTGCGGCAGGCTCGCGCCGTCGCCGCCCGACTCGACCGGGACGCGGACGGCGCCGAAGCCCGCCCGGGCCAGGGCGCGGATCTCCTCGCGGGGCAGCCGGTGGTCCCGCTCGCGCTCGACGGCGCCCGCGGCGATGGAGGCGAAGTGCGGGCGGAAGCGGGCCGCGAGGGCCTCGTAGCCCCCGGCGGCGGCGACGGCGCCGTCCTGGGCGGGCAGCCGGGTCTGCTGGGTCATGGGGTCCTCCTGCGTCGGAAATCGTCGGCCTGGCCCCGACGCTAGCGGCGCCGGGCCGGACCCCGTGCGCCGCGGGCGGCGATGTGGCGCCACGTTGCCCCGTGCGACGCCGTGTTGCGTGCCGCCCGGGCGGGACGACGGCGGAAGCCGGGCCCCGGCGTCGTCTTCCGTCACGAACTGGAACGCGGCGACTCCCCGCGCCACGGCCCTCGCGGCGGGCCCCCACCGTCCCCACGCTCGCCGTATCCGCCCGGGAACCCCCGGGCCGAGCGAAGGAGCCCGCCATGACCACCACCGTCCACGACGCCCTCACCGCCTCCCCCTGGGCCGGCCGCCTCGCCCCGGCGACGCCCGGGCAATGGCTCGACCGGGCCCGCGAGGTCGCCACGATCCTCTCCACCGACGCGGTCGAGCGGGACCGGGCCGGCGCCGCGCCGACGGCCGAAGTGCGGCTCCTGTAGGACTCGGGCCTGGCCACGATCCTCGGCCCTCGGGCCCACGGCGGCGGAGGACAGGACTGGACCACGGCGTTCAAGGCCATCCGGGCCGTCGCCGCCGGGGACGCGTCGATCGGCCAGCTGCTCGGCTACCACGTGTTGTGGGCCTGGGCCGTGCGCCTCGTCGGCACCGACGAGCAGATCGACGCCCTCGAGGAGCTCTACACGAGCCAGCGCCTCTTCTTCGGCGGGGCCGTGAACCCGCGCGACGCGGAGCTGACGGTCGAGGACCGCGGCGGGTCGCTCGTGTTCACGGGGCGCAAGTCCTTCTCAACGGGTGCCGAGGTGGCCGATCTGCTGGTCCTCGAGGGCGTCTTCGCGACGAGCGGGGAACACGTCTTCGCGATCGTCCCGGCGCAGCAGGACGCCATCCGCCACCTCGGCGACTGGGACAACCTCGGCCAGCGGCTCAGCGCCTCCGGCGGCGTCGTGGTGGAAGGCGTCGAGGCTCCGTGGTCCGCCGCGGCGGGCTTCGTCGACAAGCGGTTCCGCCCGCTCGTCTACAACACCCTGAACGTGCCGTTGATCCAACAGGTCTTCACGTCCCTCTACCTGGGGATCGCCTCCGGGGCGCTCGCGACCGCGGCGTCCTACACCCGCTCGACGACGCGCGCCTGGCCGTACGGATCCGACCCCCGGGAAACGGCCGTCGAGGATCCATACATCCTCGCCGGATACGGCCGCCTGCGCGCCGCGCTCTGGGCGGCCGAGGCGCTCGCCGACGCGGTCGACGCCGAGCTCGCGGCGCTCCTGCACGCCGACCGCACCCAGCTCACGGAGCAGGCCCGCGGCGAGGTCGCCGTGCGCATCGCCGCGGCCAAGACGCAGGCCTCCGCCGCGGCGCTGGAGACCTCGCAGCGCATCTTCGAACTCACGGGTGCCCGGGCGACCTCGAACCGCGTGGGCCTGGACCTGTTCTGGCGCAACATCCGCACGCACTCGCTCCACGATCCCGTGGCCCACAAGGAACGCGAGGTCGGCGAGTTCGCCCTGCTGGGACGCCTGCCGGAGCCCAGCTGGTACACCTAGGCCGCGGCTAGACTCGGTGCCATGGCCCACATCATCACGCTCGACGGCACCACTCCGCAGTTCGACCAGGCCGCGTTCGTGGCCCCGACCGCCACACTGTCCGGAGACGTCGTCCTCGGTCCCCGCGCGAGCGCCTTCTACGGCGTCTCCGTGCGCGGGGACTCGGACGCCATCCGCATCGGGGCCGGGACCAACCTCCAGGACAACGTCGTGGTCCACGCCGACCGCGGCGTGCCCTGCACGATCGGGGAGGGGGTCTCGGTGGGCCACGGCGCCGTCGTCCACGGCTGCACGATCGGCGACGGCTGCCTCATCGGCATGAGCGCCACCGTCATGAACGGCGCCGTCGTCGGCGAGCAGTCGCTCGTCGCCGCCGGCGCCCTCGTGCTCGAGGGCTCGCAGATCCCGCCGCGCTCCCTCGTGGCCGGAGTGCCCGCCAAGGTCCGCCGGGAGCTGACGGAGGAGGAGGTCGCCTCGCTGCGCCGCAACGCCGAGACCTACCTCGAGCTCGCGGCCCGGCACCACGCGGCCCATGGCTGAGCCCGGAGTCCGCGTCCGCGGCGTCGTCGACGACGTGCTCGGGATCCTCGCCGGGGTGCCGGACGACGCCTGGGACGTCCCGGCCGACGGGCTTGACTGGAGCTGCCGGGAAACCATGGCCCACCTCGCCGACACCCTCGGCTTCTACGCGCTGCAGCTGGCCGGCGAACGGCCGCCGCAGGCGGGCTACGTCGCGCTCCAGGATCCGGCCCCGTGGACGCCCGGCGGGCACGAGATCCTCTTCTGGCCGCGGCCCGACCGCGGCACGGCCGGCATCGTCGAGTGCCTCGACGCGACGGCGGGACTCCTGCGCGCGGTGCTCGCGACGGCCGGAGCGCGGATCGGTTACCACCCCTTCGGCAACGCGGACGCCTCGGGCTTCGAGGCGATGGCGCTGACGGAGACGATGCTGCACTCCCATGAGGTCCTCACCGCGCAGGGCCTGGAGTTCGTCCCCTCCGACGGGGCGTGCGCGTGGACGCTGGACCGCGTCTTCCCGCACGCGCAGCGCACCGGCGAGCCGTGGCGGGACCTTCTGGTGGCCACGGGACGGACTCCTGAGACGCGCGGAGCGCGCTGGCGCTGGTACTCCGCGCCGCGCGGCTGAATCAGCTTGACCACTCCCGGCCCACTCGGCCGGCGCCCGCGGCGGGTCCGGAACACGCAACGGCGGCCCCCGACGATGGACCCTTGGGGGAAGTCCATCGGCGGGGGCCGCCGTCGTGCCGCGCGCCCCGGCCCGTTCTACCGGAGTGGCGGCTACGTGCGATCAACCCACATGACCATCATAGACCCCTTTTTACGGGGTTCGTCAACCACCCTGCCGCGAATGTTGCTCCGGAAGACGCCACCCGGGCGAGGACGCGCCGCGCGGGGGCCGCGCACGGCACCGTTGCCGGGGCCGGCCCGGCGTGGAAAGCTGACGGCATGACTTCCTACATCCCGATGCCCCCGTGCGCCGCGCCCGGCGCCCCCTCCCCCGTCAAGGCCACGGGGCGGACCCTGAACTGGGGCATCGTCTCCACGGGCCGGATCGCCGACACGGTGGTCCGCGACCTCGCCCTGCTCGAGGACGCGCGGATCACGGCGGTGAGCTCCCGGGACCACGCCCGCGGCGCGGAGTTCGCCGCCCGGCACGGGATCGACCGCAACTACGCGGACGACGCCGGCGCCCCCGCCTACGAGGCGATGTTCGCCGACCCGGACGTGGAGGTCGTCTACATCGCCACGCCGCACGGGCAGCACTTCGAGGTGGCCAAGGCGGCATTGGAGGCGGGCAAGCACGTCCTGTGCGAGAAGTCCCTGACCATCAATGCCGCCGAGGCGGAGGAGCTCGTGAGGCTCGCCGGCGAGCGCTCGCTGTTCCTCATGGAGGCCATCTGGTCCCGCTTCCTGCCCTCCGTGCACCGGGCGCTGTCCATCATCCGCTCCGGCGAGCTCGGCGAGGTCGCCTGGGTCCACGCGGATCTCGGCTTCCCCGCCGACTACGATCCGACCTGGCGCTTGTGGGACCCGGCCGCGGGCGGCGGGGCCCTTCTGGACCTCGGCGTCTACCCGTTCACGTGGGCCCTCGGAACACTCGGCTTCCCCCAGAGCGCCCAGGCCGCGGGGTTCCTCAACGACGACGGCGTCGACCCGCAGGAGGCCATCACCCTCACGTACGCCGGCGGGCGGCAGGCCCAGCTGATGTGCAGCCTCCTCGGCGCCGGTCCCCGCGAGGCGACCGTCTCCTGCACGGCCGGCTGGCTGCGCACGGGCCAGCCCCTGCACAACCCCACGACCCTGCAGATCCACCCGGTCGGCGGCGAGTCGCGGACCGAGCACTTCGAGTCCATCGGCCGCGACTACCCCTACGAGCTGCGGGAGACGACGCGCTGCATCCAGGAGGGCCTGACGCAGAGCCCCACGGTGTCCTGGGAGCACACGGTCCAGACCATGCGCCTCTTCGACGGGCTGCGCAACCAGCTCGGCCTGCGCTACGCCAACGACCAGCGTCGGTAGGGCCCGGCAGCCCCGAGACCCCGCCCCCATCCTTGCCGACCCCGCCGGGTCCTCATTCTAAAGAACTCTTGCTAAAGAACCCTTTAGAAGGGTAGCTTCGATGCGTGAGCACCCCCACGACGCAGGCGAGCGAGCTCGTCACGACCGACCCGCAGAGCATCCGCGCCCTGGCACACCCCACGCGCCTGGCGCTCCTGGACCACCTCGACTCGGTGGAGCAGGCCACCGCCACCGAATGCGCCGAGGCCATCGGCGAGTCCGTGGCGAGCTGCTCCTTCCACCTCCGCTCCCTCGCCCAGCACGGCTACATCGTGCCGGGCGAGCGCCGCGGCCGCGAGAAGCCCTGGAAGACGCCGACGACGAGCCGGACGCAGTCGATCGACCCGGACGCCCCGGGTTCGGTCCACGCGGTCTCGGCGCTGGCGGCCCTCTCCGTCCAGCGCCAAGCGGAGCGACTGCGGGACTACCTCCGACAGGCCCCCTCCCTGCCGACCTCCGACGTCGACCTCGCCGGCTTCCTCAGCAGCACCTTCTATGCGACGCCGGAGGAGATGCGGCAGCTGCGCGACGAGATCCAGCAGGCCATCGACCGCTTCCAGGGCCGGGTCCGGAATCCCGAGGCGCGCCCGGCCGGGGCGCGGAAGGCCCACCTCTTCGCGGCGCTCAACCTCGCGCCGCAGGCCGAGCCGGCCGGCTTCGAAACGGGGCTGTTGTGAGCAGCGTCCCGCCGGGCGCGGCGGACGGACAGGACACCGCGGGCCTCGGGCCGGCGGGCGGCGTCGGCGCCGCCACGGCGGACCCGGAGCGCACCGCGGGGGCGCAGGATCCCCCGCCTCCGGGCACGAACCGGGAGGTCCTCGCCCACCCCGGCTTCCGCCGCCTGCTGACCGCGTGGACCGTCTCCAACCTCGGCGATTCGGCGCTCTACATCACCACGGCCATCTGGGTGAAGGCCATGACGGGCAGCGACCAGCTGGCCGCGCTCGTGTTCCTCGTCCTCGGACTGCCCGCCTTCCTCTCCCCCGCGTTCGGCCTCCTGGCCGACCGGCTGCCGCGCCGCCGCCTGCTGATCGGCACCAATATCGCCACGGCCGCCGTCGTGCTGACGCTCCTGGCGGTCTCGACCCCGGCGGGCCTGTGGCTCGTCTACGCCGCCACGTTCCTCTACGCGTGCTCCTCCTACGTCAACGCCGCGGCCCAGTCAGGCCTGCTCAAAGACCTGCTGCCGGGGCGCCTGCTGGCCCCGGCCAATGGGATGTTCTCGAGCATCGACCAGGCCCTGAGGATCGTCTCGCCGCTGGCCGCCGCCGCGGTCTTCGGCGTCTGGGGCATGGCGCCGATCATCGTCGCCACCGCCGCGTGCTTCCTGCTGGGCGCAGTGCTCCTGCGCTTCGTGCCCCTGCGGGACGTCGTGCACCCCGAGGCCGATCCCGGCTCGTGGTGGCGCCAGGCGGCCGCGGGCTTCACCGAGCTCCTCGGGCGGCCGCGGCTGCGCACGGCCGTCATCGCGTTCATGCTCGTGGTCGCGGCCTCCGGCATCACCAATTCGACCATCTTCGCCACGGTCGACACGGGCCTGGGGATGCCGCCAGAGTTCCTCAGCGTCGTCGTCGCCCTGCAGGGGATCGTCTCGGTCTCGGTGGGCCTCGCCGCGTCCTCGGTGATCCGCCGCTTCGGCTTCGAGGCCACGATCATGGCCGGCAGCGTCCTCTTCACCGTGGGCATGGCCAGCCAGGCGGCCGGCGTGCTCTGGGTCGTGCTGGCCGGGATCGTCCCGTTCGCAGCCGGCGTGACCCTCATGATCGTCGCCGCGGTGACGCTGCGCCAACACGAGCTCCCGTCGGCGGTCCAGGGACGCGGCGCGGCCGCCATGCAGCTGCTGAACAACGCCCCGCAGGCGATGACGGCGGGCGCCGCGGCGGCCCTCCTCGGCGTCATCGACTACCGCCTCCTCGTGCTCGCGGGCGCCACCCTCGCCCTGAGCGCGCTCCTCCCCTTCGCCCTGCGCCGCCGCAAGTGACAACGGACGACGCCGGCGCGCACCGGCGTCGTCTCCTTCCCCCGCGCGGGGCCGCGTCCCGGCGCCCCGCAACCGGGCGTATACAGCCCCGCGCGGCGCCAGTACGCTCATGCCATGGGAGCAGAAGTCAACGCCAAGACCTATACCCGCGAGCAGCGCACGCGCTACCGGGAACGCCTCATGGACAACCTCGAGACCTTCGAGGCGTTCCTCGCGACGGGGACGTTCGCCGGGACCGGCACGATCGGTCTGGAGCTCGAACTCAACCTCGCCAACGACGACTTCACGCCGGCGATGCGCAACGCCGAGGTCCTCGAGCAGATCGCCGACGAGGCGTTCCAGACCGAGATCGGCGCGTTCAACATCGAGCTCAACCACCCCGCGCTCGCCATCGCGGGGCGGGGGCTGCGCGACCTCGAGGAGAGCCTGCGCCAGCAGCTGAACCGTGCCGACGAGCGCGCCGAGAACGTCGGGGCCGACCTGCTCATGGTGGGCATCCTGCCGACGCTGCGCCAGGAACTCGTCAAGGACACGCAGTGGATCAGCGCCGGCAAGCGCTACGCCGCGCTGAACACCTCGGTGCTGCAGGCGCGCGGCGAGGACGTGCTGATCGACATCGCCGGACAGGAGCGCCTGCGCTTCTACGCCGCGAACATCGCCCCGGAGGCCGCGTGCACCTCCGTGCAGCTGCACCTGCAGGTCTCCCCCTCCGAATTCGCCCCCGTCTGGAACGCGGCCCAGGTGATCGCCGCTCCGCAAGTGGCCCTCGCCGCGAACTCGCCCGTGTTCATGGAGAAGGTGCTGTGGCACGAGTCCCGGATCGAGGTGTTCAAGCAGTCGATCGACACGCGGCCGCCGGAGATGAAGAACCAGGGGGTGCGGCCCCGCGTGTGGTTCGGCGAGCGCTGGATCACCTCGATCTTCGACCTCTTCGAGGAGAACGTCCGCTACTTCCCCGCCCTGCTGCCCCAGCTCTCCCGCCGCGTCTCCCAGGAGACGACAGGCGGCGCGCCGCAACTGCACGAACTGCGCCTGCACAACGGCACGGTCTACCGCTGGAACCGCCCCATCTACGACCCGGGCGAGGACCTGCCCAACCTGCGCCTGGAGAACCGGCTCCTGCCGGGCGGGCCGACCGTCGTGGACACCGTCGCCAACGCGGCCTTCTTCTTCGGCCTCGTCCGCAAGCTCCGGACCGCCGACCGGCCCCTGTGGTCCCGCATGGCGTTCACGACGGCCTCGGACAACTTCCACGAATGCGCGCGCCGCGGCCTCGACGCCCACGTCTACTGGCCCGGCATCGGCGACATCCCGGTGTCCGAACTGATCGTGCGGCACCTGCTCCCGATGGCCGCCGAGGGGCTCGACGACCTCGGCGTGGACCGCCCCGTGGCGCAGCGCTACCTCGACGTGCTGCGCGAGCGGGCCCGCAGCGAGCAGAACGGCGCGGCCTGGCAGATCAAGGCGCTCGCCCAGCTCGAGGGCCACGGGCTGGACCGCCGGCGCGCCCTGCAGGAGCTGACGCGGCTCTACTGGGAGCACATGCACCACTCGGGCCCCGTCCACGAGTGGCCGCTACCGGACGACCACTAGACCCGGACCCGGTCCTTGGATAAACCTTCCGAACACTAACCACCGGATTCGGGGTTCTTGCGTTTACTTCTTGACTTCAGTACCAGTTGTGATGCAGGCTACATTCCATGGTCGCAACGACGCCCGCCGCAACGAGCCCCCGGTCCAACCCCGGCTCGCAGTCCGCCTTGAGGCGGCAGAACCAGCAGCGCCTTGTGGAGGCGCTCCTCGCGGGACCCTCCACGCAGGCCGAGCTCGCCCGCCAGACCGGGCTGTCCACCGCGACCGTCTCCAACATCGTCAAGAGCATGCAGGACGCGGGCCTCGTCACGACCGAGCCCACGACGAGCTCCGGCCGCCGCGCCCTCAACGTCCACCTCGACTCCCGGGGCGCCGTCGCGATCGGCGTCGACTTCGGCCGCCGCCACCTGCGCGTCGTCCTGGCCTCCCTCGACTTCCAGGTCCTCGCCGAGGAGGCCGTCATCCTGCCGGCCGGCCACCAGGCCGAGGACGGCATCGCCGCAGCGGTCGAGGTCGTCGACCGACTGCTCGCGGGATCGAGCATCCGCCGCAGCGCCGTCGTCGGGGCGGGCGTCGGCATCCCCGGACCCATCGACCGCCGCAACGGGACGGTCGCCCAGGGCGCCATCCTGCCCGAGTGGGTCGGCATCGACATCCTCGCGCGCCTCGAAGAGGCCTTCCAACTGCCCGTCTACGTCGACAACGACGCCAACCTCGGCGCCCTCGCCGAGGTCACGTGGGGCCCCCACACCGGCGCCGAGCACCTGATGTTCGTCAAGATCGGCACGGGCATCGGCGCGGGGCTCGTCATCAACGGCAGCACCTACTACGGCAACATCGGCATCACCGGGGAGATCGGCCACGCGCCGGCCCTCGAGCACGGGCCGGTCTGCCGTTGCGGCAACCGCGGATGCCTCGAGACCGTCGCGTCCACGACCGTCATGATCGCGCTCCTCGCCCAGTCCGCCGATCCCCCGTCCACCGCCGGGGACATCGTCGTGCTCGGGGCTGCCGGGGACTCCGCGACCCTGCGCGTCGTCGACGACGCGGGCGTCGCCGTCGGACGCACCCTGGGCAACGTCGCGAACCTGATCAACCCCTCCGTCATCGTCGTCGGCGGCCCGCTCGCGGGCCTCGGCGAGGAACTGCTCGGCCCGATCCGGCGCGGCCTGCTCCGCCATGCCGTTCCCGTCGTCGGGGAAAGCACCGAGCTCGCGATGTCCGCCCTCGGCGACCGGGCCGAGGCGCTCGGCGCGGCGGCTCTCGCCTTCCAGCACGCCGGCCTCGGGCTATCCGCGCCCCGGATCGACCGCCCCCCACACTGATCCGGCCCGGCCCCCGACCCGCACCGCGGGCGGGCCCGGGCACCGCCGGCCGCCCCGGCGTCGTCCCCCGAACCACCATCCACCCACCGCTCCGCCGGGAGAACCCGCGGAGGCAGAACCGCCAAGGGAGGCACACGGCGACATGGAACCCACCCCACGCCAGCAGGGCCCCGTCATCCTCGAGATGCGGGACATCACCAAGGAGTTCCCCGGCGTCAAGGCGCTGGCCGACGTCAACCTGCGGGTCCGCGCCGGAGAGATCCACGCGATCTGCGGCGAGAACGGCGCCGGCAAGTCCACCCTCATGAAGGTGCTCTCCGGGGTCTACCCCCACGGCTCCTACACCGGCGACATCCACTTCCAGGGCGCCGTCCAGCAGTTCCGCGACATCCGGGCCAGCGAGGCCGCCGGGATCGTGATCATCCACCAGGAGCTCGCGCTCATCCCCGAGCTGTCCATCATGGAGAACATCTTCCTCGGCAACGAGCCCCGCAAGTTCGGCTTCATCGACTGGGACACCGCACGGATCCGGGCCACCGAGCTCCTGGCCCGCGTCGGCCTGCGGGACGATCCGGATACCCCGGTCAAGGAGATCGGCGTCGGCAAGCAGCAGCTCGTGGAGATCGCCAAGGCGCTGAACAAGTCCGTCAAGCTGCTCATCCTCGACGAGCCCACGGCCGCCCTGAACGAGTCCGACTCGCAACACCTGCTCGACCTCATCCGGGGGCTCAAGGGGCGCGGGATCACCTCGATCATCATCTCCCACAAGCTCAACGAGATCGAGCAGGTCGCCGACTCGATCACCATCATCCGCGACGGCCGCTCGATCGAGACCCTCGACATCAAGGCCGACGGTGTGGACGAGGACCGCATCATCAAGGCCATGGTCGGACGCGCCCTCGAGTCCCGCTTCCCGGACCACGAGCCGCAGATCGGCGAGGAGTTCTTCCGCGTCTCCGGCTGGAACGTCGGCCACCCCGTGATCCAGGACCGGCTCGTCTGCAAGGACTCGGAGTTCTTCGTCCGCCGCGGCGAGATCGTCGGCTTCGCCGGGCTCATGGGGGCCGGGCGCACCGAGCTCGCCCGCTCGGTCTTCGGCCGCTCCTACGGCCGCCACCTCTCCGGGACCCTCACGATGAACGGGCGCCCGCTCGTCCTGAAGAACGTCCGGCAGGCCATCGACGCCGGGCTGGGCTACGTCACCGAGGACCGCAAGACCCTCGGCCTGAACCTGCTCGACGACATCAAGACGACCACCGTCGCCGCCAACCTGCGCGCCATCAGCCGCTACGACGTCGTCGACCGGCACCAGGAGTTCGAGGTCGCCGAGCGCTACCGCCGCCAGCTGCGCACCAAGACCCCCACGGTCGAGGAGGGCGTCGCCAAGCTCTCCGGCGGCAACCAGCAGAAGGTGGTCCTCGCGAAGTGGATGTTCACCGGCCCCGAGCTGCTGATCCTCGACGAGCCCACGCGCGGCATCGACGTCGGCGCCAAGTTCGAGATCTACGGGATCATCCAGGAGCTCGCCCGCCAGGGCAAGGGCGTGATCGTCATCTCCTCCGAACTCCCCGAGCTCCTGGGCCTCTCCGACCGCATCTACACGATCTTCGAAGGCGCCGTCACGGGCGTCCTCGACAAGCACGAGGCCACGCAGGAGAACCTGATGCGCCTCATGACCGCACCCCGCAAGACCGCCTGACATCCGCATCGACGCACCCGACAACAAGGAACCACGCATGAACGCGATCAAACAGCTCTTTGGCGGCAACACCCGCCAATTCGGCATGATCTTCGCCCTGGTGGCGCTGATCCTCTTCTTCCAATGGCGCACCGGCGGGCGGACCCTGACCTCCGGCAACGTCATGAACCTGCTCAACGGCAACTCCTACATCCTGATCCTCGCGATCGGCATGGTGCTCGTCATCATCGCCGGGCACATCGACCTCTCGGTGGGCTCGGTCGCGGCCTTCGTCGGCGTCGCGGTGGCGATCGCGATGCGCGACTGGGGCCTGCCCTGGTGGATGGGGATCGTGCTCGGCTTGGTCCTCGGGGCCCTGATCGGCATGTGGCAGGGGTTCTGGGTCGCCTACGTCGGCATCCCGGCATTCATCGTCACCCTCGCCGGCATGCTGCTCTTCCGCGGACTGAACCAGTTCGTCGGCAAGTCCAACTCGATCCCGGTCCCGCAGGAGTTCCAGTTCATCGGCGCCGGCTACCTGCCGGAGATCGGGCCGGACACCGGCTACAACAACCTCACCGTGCTGCTCGGCCTCGGCGCCGTCGCGTTCGTCGTCCTCGGCGGCCTGCGCGCCCGGGCCAAGTCCCTCAAGCTCGGCGCCGAGGTCCCCGCGATGTGGGTCACGGCGACCAAGCTCGGACTCATCAGCGCCGCGATCCTCTACGCGACGTACCTCTTCGCCACGGGCCGCCCCGGCACGTCCTTCCCGGTCTCCGGCATCATCCTCGTCGCCCTCGTGATCGTCTACGGCTTCGTCTCCTCCCGCACCGTGATCGGCCGGCACGTCTACGCCGTCGGCGGCAACCGCCACGCCGCCGAGCTCTCGGGCGTCCGCTCCAAGAAGGTCAACTTCCTGGTCATGATGAACATGTCGATCCTCGCCGGCCTCGCCGGAATGATCTTCGTGGCCCGCTCCACCGCCTCCGGCCCGTCCGACGGCAACATGTGGGAGCTGGACGCCATCGCGGCCGTCTTCATCGGCGGCGCGGCGGTCAGCGGCGGCGTCGGGACGGTCGTCGGCTCCATCATCGGCGGCCTCGTCATGGCCGTCCTGAACAACGGCCTGCAGCTGCTGAGCATCGGCGCAGACCTGACCTCCATCATCAAGGGCCTCGTCCTCCTCGTCGCCGTCGCCTTCGACGTCTACAACAAGTCGCAGGGCAAGCCGTCGATCACGGGCCTGTTGACGCGCGGTTTCGGCAGGAACTCCGCCAAGCCGGACGAGACCACCTCCACCAAGGACGTCATCTCCACCAACGCCTGATCCGCCGGCTCCGCCCCGCGGAGCCGGCCGGAGCGGGCCCTCCGACCATCCATCAACCCACGCAACACCCCTTCCACCAGAAAGAGCAGACATGAACATCAAGGGAACCGCCATCAAGCTCGCGGCCGTCGCCGCCGTGGGGGCACTGGCCCTCACGGGCTGCGGCCGCCAGGACGCAGGCACGGGGTCCGGCGAGGGTGAGGCCGCCGGCTTCGAGGCCGGCTCCGTCATCGGCGTCGCGCTGCCGCAGAAGACCAGCGAGAACTGGGTCCTCGCCGAGAACCTCTTCAACGAGGGCCTCGACGAGGCGGGCTTCGACGCCGACGTGCAGTTCGCCAACGGCGGCGTCGCCGAGCAGCAGAACCAGATCAACGCCATGATCACCAACGGCGCCAAGGTCATCATCGTGGGCGCCATCGACGGCTCGCAGCTCGGCAACCAGCTGGCCGCGGCCCGGGACGCCGGCGCCACGGTCATCGCCTACGACCGCCTGCTGCTCAACAGCGACGCCGTCGACTACTACGTCGCCTACGACAACTTCGAGGTCGGCGAGCTCCAGGGCCAGGCGCTCCTGGACGGCCTGGCCGAGCAGAAGGGCTCCGGCCCGTACAACGTCGAGCTCTTCGCGGGCTCCCCGGACGACGCCAACGCGAAGGTCTTCTTCGACGGCGCCATGAGCGTGCTGCAGCCGAAGATCGACGACGGGACGCTGAAGGTCGTCTCGGGGCAGGCGAGCTTCGAGCAGGCCGTGACGCAGGGCTGGAAGGCGGAGAACGCCCAGAAGCGCATGGACACGCTGCTCGCGGGCAACTACACCTCCGAGGACGTCCACGGCGTGCTCTCCCCGAACGACACCCTGGCCCGCGCCATCCTGACCTCGGCGAAGGCCGCCGGCAAGGACGTCCCGGTCGTCACGGGCCAGGACTCCGAGGTCGAGTCCGTGAAGTCGATCATGGCGGGCGAGCAGTACTCCACGATCAACAAGGACACCCGCAAGCTCGTCGAGCACGCGATCACCATGGTCAAGGACCTGCAGGCCGGCAACGCGCCGGAGGCCAACGACACCGAGTCCTACGACAACGGCGTCAAGGTCGTCCCGGCCTACCTGCTGCCGCCGCAGATCGTCACCCTGGCCAACGTCAAGGAGGCGTACGTCGACGATCCGGTGCTGGGCGACATCACCAAGTAGGCGACGCCGCTCGGCGGCCACGCAATGAAAGGGAGGGGGTACGACGCCGGTGCGCACCGGCGTCGTACCCCCTCCCCGTGCGCGGGGCGGGACGGAGGCGTCAGGCGGCGTCCGGCGTCGGCTGCTCCGCCCCGGCGTGCCTGGCCGAGCTGCGGCGCCAGTAGGCCGCGACGAGGGCGCCGGAGACGTTGTGCCAGACGGAGAACACTGCGCCGGGAAGGGCGGCCTCCGGGGAGAAGTAGGTCTTCGCCAGGCCCGCGGCGAGGCCGGAGTTCTGCATACCGACCTCGATCGCGACCGTGCGCCGGGACGGGACTGGCAGTCGGAAGGCCCTCGCCGCGCCGTAGCCGAGCGCGTAGCCGAGCCCGTTGTGCAGGATCACGGCGAGGAGGATCAGGGCGCCGGCGCTGAAGATCGCCTCCGCGCTTCCGGAGACCACCGCGATGACCACGAAGGTGATCGCGAGGACGGAGACCCAAGGCAGCACCGGGAGGGCGCGGTCCACGAGGCGCGGGATCGCGAGGCGGGCCACGAGCCCCAGGACCACGGGGATCAGCACGATCTGCACGATGCTCAGGGCCATCGATCCGGCGTCGACCGGGAGGTACTGGCCCGCGAGCCACAGCGTCAGGAGCGGGGTGAAGATCGGTGCCAGCAGCGTGGAGACGCTTGTCATCGTGACGGACAGCGCGACGTCGCCCTTGGCGAGGTAGGTCACGACGTTGGACGCCGTCCCGCCCGGCGCGCAGCCCACGAGGATGACGCCCGCCGCGAGGGCCGGCGGGAGGGTGAGCTGCGCAACGGCGCCGCCGGGCACGGCTGGACTAGTCTTGGTCCATCACTTTTCCCCGCCGCGCACGGCCGAGCCCCGTCGGCGCCGGGACCGCACCGCTACGTCAGGACGCACCACCGATGTTGTTCTCCTCCCGCCCCTCGCGCGCGAGCGCGACCCTTGCCTCCGCGGCCGCCGCCGCCCTCCTGCTCGCCGGATGCGCCTCCGGTGGCACGACGGGCTCCACGGGCGGTGGCTCCGCCGCCCCCGACGCCGGCGATCCGGTCTCCGGCGGGACCCTGGTCTACGCGAGCGGCGACGCCGAGCCGGACTGCCTGGACCCGCACGTCCGCGGCAACTACCCGCAGGCCCTGCTCGCCGGCCAGTTCCTGGAGACCCTGTTCACGAAGGACGCCGACGGGGAGATCGTCCCGTGGCTCGCCGAGGGCGCCGATGTCTCCGACGACGGCCTGGAGGTGGTGCTCACGCTCCGCGAGGGCATCGAGTTCACCGACGGCACGCCGCTGGACGCCGCAGCGGTCTGGGCCAACATCGATCACCTGAAGGACCCGGACACGGGCTCCTCGACGGGCTACCTCGCGGTCGGGAAGATCGCCGAGGGCACGGTCGAGGACGCCCGGACGCTCCGGCTGCGCCTGAGCGCCCCGGACGCCGCGCTGCTCGAGTCCTTCTCCCAGCCGTGGGTCGCCATCCAGTCCCCCGCGGGCATCGGGCGCGGCCAGGAGGAGAACTGCGCCGCCCCGATCGGCACCGGCCCGTTCCAGGTCGCCTCGTGGACCCGGCAGGACCGCGTGGAGCTGATCCGCAACGAGGACTACACCCCGCCCGCGGAGGGCGCCGGCCACGAGGGACCCGCCTACCTGGACGGCATCTCCTGGCGCTTCATCCCCGAGGCGGCCACGCGGCAATCGGCCCTGCAGTCCGGGACCGTGCACGTGATTGACAACCCGCAGCCGGACGCGATCGCAGCCGCGGAGGCCTCCGGCGCGCTCGGCCACCTCGACGCGCCCCGCCCCGGCGCCTCGAACCGGATCGAGCTGAACACGTCCAAGGCGCCGTTCGACGATCCCGCGGTCCGCGAGGCGTTCGTGAAGTCCGTCGACGTCGACGCGGGCGTCGAGTCGCTCTTCTTCGGCACGGCCCGGCGCTCCTACTCGCCGCTCTCCAGCGTCGAGCCGATGGGCCACGGCGACCCGGCGCCGTTCGGCGTGGACACGGCGCGCGCGGCCGAGCTCCTCGACGCCGCCGGCTGGGACGAGCGCGATGCCGAGGGCTACCGGAGCAAGGACGGGCAGCGGTTGAGCCTCGAGTTCCCGGTCAGCACCAACCAGTCCGTGCCCGCCGAGCAGTCGCTCTTCCAGCAGCTCCAGGCCGCGGCGAAGGAGGCCGGCTTCGAGGTCAAGCTGAACCTGCTGGACCTCTCCAGCTGGTACGGCGCCCTCTTCGCCAACGACTACGACCTGGTCAGCGCCCCGTACACCAAGGTCGGCCCGGACGTGCTGCGGATCCTCTTCCACTCGGACAGCACCATCCCCGCGCCGTCCGGCTACTTCGCGAACCTGAGCCAGGTCAAGGACGCCGAGCTCGACCGCCTGCTGACCGAGGCCGGCGAGGAAGCGGACCCGACCGCGCGGGCCGCGCTCTACGACCAGGCGCAGGCGTTCATCCTCGCCGGGCACTACATCCTGCCGCTGTACGACCAGCAGAACCACTTCCTCCACTCGACGTCGCTGCAGGGCGTCGGGGCGACGACCGCCGTGGCGAGCCCCGTGTTCCACGACGTCTGGATCGCCGAGTAGGCGCCCTTCCGCGATGACGAGCAAGCGGACGACGCCGGTGCGCGGCCGGCCGGGCGCCGGGCCCGGGTCCCGGCGCCGCGTCGTCTCCGCGGCGCTGCGCTGGCTCGCGCTCAAGCTCGCCGGAGCGGCGTTCGTGCTCTGGGCCGTGGCGACGCTGATCTTCGTCGGCATCCGGCTGATCCCGGGCGACCCGGCCGAGGCGATCCTCGGCGGCCCGGGCTCGCAGGCCTCCGCCGAGGCGCTTGCGGCGGCGCGCGCCGAGCACGGGCTGGACCTCCCCCTGACGGCGCAGTACGCGATGCAGCTGGAACGGCTCGCCCAGGGCGACCTCGGCCAGTCCTACTCGCTGCGCGTGCCCGTCGCCGAGCTGCTCGCGGAGCAGCTTCCCGGCACGCTGCTGCTCGCCGCGCTCGCGTGGGCCCTCGCCTGGCTCCTCGCGCTCGGCCTGGCCCTGTGGTCCACGCTCGGCGGCCGCGGCGCCGCCCTCGTCGCCTCGGGGCTGGAGATCGCGGCGGCGGCCGTCCCCCACTTCTGGCTCGCGAGCCTGCTCGTGTTGTTGTTCTCCAACGCGCTGGCCTGGCTTCCTCCCGTGAGCACCAACACGCCGGCCGGCCTCGTCCTGCCCGTGACGACGCTGGCCCTGCCGCTCGCGGGATTCCTGGGCCAGGTCATGCGCGAGTCGATGCTCACGGCGATATCCTCCCCGTTCGCCCTCTCCGCGCGGGCGCGTGGCGAGCGCGAGGCCGGCGTCCTGCTCCGGCACGGCCTGCGCCACGCCGCCCTGCCGGGGATCGGGCTCTCCGGCTGGGCGCTCGGCTCCCTCGTCAGCGGAGCCGTGGTGGTCGAGACGATCTTCGCCCGCCCCGGCCTGGGCCGCACGCTGCTCGGCGCCGTGACGCTGCGCGACGTCCCCCTGGTCACGGGCGTGGCCCTCGCCTCCGCCGCCGCCTACGTCGTCGTCATGGCGGCCGCCGACCTCGCCGAGCGGATCGCCGATCCGCGCCTGAGGGCGGCATGAGCGGCCCCGGATCCGTGCCCCGCGGCGCGGGGCTCCCGACAGGACCCCGGCGTTCCGCGCGCCTGGGCGCCGCGGCCGCCGGCCCGCCGGGGCTCGTCGCCGGGGGCGCCGGGCGGCTCCCGGCGCTCATCGCGGGGGCCGTCGCCGCCGTCGTCGTCGCCGCCGCGCTCGCCCCGGGATGGCTCGCGCCGTTCGACCCGCTCGCGATCGACCCGTCCGCGGCCTTCCAGGCCCCCTCCCCGGCGCACTGGCTCGGCACCGACGAGTCCGGACGGGACCTCCTCTCCCGCGTCATCCACGGCGCCCGGGATTCCCTGCTCATCGGGGCGGCCGCGACCGGTGTCGGCCTCGCGCTCGCCCTGCTCCTCGGCGTCCCGGCCGGGCTCGGCGCCGGCGGGGGCCGGGCCGGCCGCTGGCTGGACTTCGGGATCGGCCGCGTCCTGGAAGTGCTCTTCGCCCTCCCCGGGCTCCTCCTCGCGCTCGTGTTCATCGCCCTCGCGGGCCCCGGGGTCGCGACGTCCGTCGTCGCCGTCGGACTCGGCACCGCACCCGGCTACGCGCGGCTCATCCGCACGCAGGTCGCCGTCCTGCGCTCCTCCCCCATGATCGAGGCGGCGGTCGTCCTCGGCCGGCCCCGCGGGACCATCCTGTGGCGCCACCTGCTGCCGAACGCGCTCGCGCCCGTCCTGGTCCTCGCCACGCTCGGCCTCGGACAGGCCGTCGTGTGGGCCTCGGCCCTGAGCTTCCTGGGCCTCGGCGCGCCGCCACCCGCGCCGGAGTGGGGCTCCATGCTCTCGGCCGGCCGGACGTACCTCGGGATCGCCTGGTGGATGACGGTGTTCCCGGGCCTCGCCGTCGTCGCCGTCGCCGCCTCGAGCACCGTGCTGGGCCGAGCCCTGTCCCGACGGGCGGCGGGCCTGTGAGCGCCGGCCGCCTGCCCCCGGAGGGCGCGGCCCCGCTCCTGGAAGTCACGGGCCTCCGCGTCGCCTTCGGCCGGCGGCCCGTCCTGGACGGCGTCTCCTTCCGGCTGGACCGCGGCGAGGCCCTCGCGATCGTCGGCGAGTCCGGCTCCGGGAAGTCCGTCACGGCCCGCACGCTGCTGGGCCTGGCCGACGGCGGCCCGGCCGGTGCCGCGCGCTCCGGGCGGGCGCGCGTCGAGGCCGACGTCCTGCGCCTCGACGGGCACGATCTGCTGCGCCCCGGCTCGTGGCGCAGGGTCCGCGGGACGGCGGCCGGCCTGATCCTTCAGGACGCCCTGGTCTCGCTCGACCCCCTGCGCACCGTGGGCCGGGAGATCGACGACGCGCTCCGCCTGCACACGCGCCTCGCTCCCGCGGCCCGGGCGGCCCGCGTGCGCGTACTGCTCGAGTCCACGGGGCTGGACGCCGCGGTGGCCGGGAGCCGCTCCGGCGAGCTCTCCGGCGGGATGCGGCAGCGGGCGCTCATCGCCTCGGCGATCGCGCTCGATCCGCCCCTGCTCATCGCCGACGAGCCTACGACCGCCCTCGACGCGACCGTGCAGCACCAGGTCCTCCAGGTCCTCGACGGGCTGCGCGCCCGCGGCTCGGCCCTGCTCCTCATCAGCCACGACCTCGCCGTCGTCGCCTCGGTGGCCGACCGCATCGCCGTGATGCGCGGCGGACGGATCGTGGAGCAGGGGCCCGCTGAACAGGTGCTCACCGAGCCGCGGCACGAGTACACGCGCTCGCTGCTGCGCGCCGTGCCGGCCGGCAAGCCCCGCGGCACGCGGCTCGCCGCCGATCCTCGCTCCGGCCCGTCCGGCACGTCCGGCGTTTCCGGCCCGTCCGGACCGATGGCAGGCGACGGGGCTCCGCCGCCCCCGTCCCGCCCGCCCGGACCGATGGCGGGCGGCGGGGCCGCGCCGCCGCCGCCCGGCACGCCGGCCGAGGCGTCACTGCCCGTGCTCGAGGCCACGGGCCTGACGAAGTCCTTCCGGCGGCCCGATGGTTCGCGCCTGGCCGCCGTCGACGGCGTGGACCTGGTCCTGCGGCCCGGCTCCACGCTCGGGCTCGTGGGGGAATCCGGGTCCGGCAAGTCGACGACCGCCCGGATGATCCTGGGCCTGGCTGCGCCTGATGCCGGCGACGTCCGGCTCTTCGGGCGCCCGTGGAGCGGGGCCACCGAGGCCGGACGCCGGCCCCGGCGTCGCCAGCTCGGCGCCGTCTACCAGGACCCGTTCAGCTCCTTCGACCCGCGCATGGACGTGGGCTCGATCCTCGCCGACGCGCTCAGCGGCGGTACGACCCGCCGCGCGGCCCGCCACCGCGCGGCCGTCGCGGAGCTCCTCGCGCTCGTCGGGCTCGGGGAGGACGTGGCGCGGCGGCACCCGCGGACCCTCTCCGGCGGCCAGCGGCAGCGCGTCGCGATCGCCCGCGCGCTCGCCCCGCAGCCGCGCGTCCTGCTGCTCGACGAGCCCGTCTCCGCGCTCGACGTGTCCGTGCAGGCGCAGATCCTGGACCTCGTCGACGGGCTGCAGGAGCGGCTCGGGCTGTCCTGCCTCTTCATCTCCCACGACCTGGCCGTGGTGCGGCACATGAGCGACGAGGTCGCGGTCATGCGCGCCGGGCGGATCGTGGAGCGCGGGCCCACCGAGGAGGTCTTCACGGCGCCCTCGCACGACTACACGCGCGCGCTCCTCGCCGCGACGCCGTCCCTGCGCGGCTGACGCCCGCCGTGGAAGGCCGACACTCACCGTGGAGGGTTCACGCTCGCCGGGGAAGGCGGACGCCCGCCCGGCGAATCATCACGTTCTGGACATTTCAGCGTCCAATGGACGCTGATTCGTCCAGAAGTGGATGATCCGGCCGTCCCGCCACGCGTTGACGGCGCCGGCCGGCCCCAGTCGCCCACGGGCGCTTCGCGGCGACGTCCCGCCGCGCGTTAACGGCGCCGGCCGGGCCCCCGTGTGGGGAACCCGGCCGGCTGGCGGCGAGGGCCGCTACTTCTTCAGTCCGTCGATGACCGCGTTGAGCGTGGCCGACGGGCGCATGGCCGCGGAGGCCTTCGCGGCGTCCGGACGGTAGTAGCCGCCCAGATCGACGGGCCGGCCCTGCACGGCCTGGAGCTCGGCCACGATGGCCTCCTCCTGGCCGGACAACGCCTCGGCCACAGGCGCGAAGACCCCGGCCAGGACGGCGTCGTCGTTCTGCGCCGCGAGCTCCTTCGCCCAGTACAGGGCGAGGTAGAAGTGCGAGCCGCGGTTGTCGATCGTGCCCAGCTTGCGGCCCGGCGAGCGGTTCTCCAGCAGGAACGTCGCGGTGGCGCGGTCCAGTGCGGCCGCGAGGACGGACGCGCCCGGGGTGCCGGCCTGCTCCGCGTACTTCTCGAGCGACGGGACGAGCGCGAAGAACTCGCCGAGCGAGTCCCACCGCAGGTAGTCCTCCTTCACGAGCTGCTGCACGTGCTTCGGGGCGGAGCCGCCGGCGCCCGTCTCGAAGAGCCCGCCGCCGTTGATCAGCGGAACCACGGAGAGCATCTTGGCGGACGTGCCGAGCTCGAGGATCGGGAAGAGGTCCGTCAGGTAGTCGCGCAGCACGTTGCCGGTGACGGAGATCGTGTCCTCGCCGCGGCGCAGGCGCTCGATCGTGAAGGCCGTGGCGTCGACGGGGCTCATGATGGCGATTTCGAGGCCCTCGGTGTCGTGCTCGCCGAGGTACCGCTCGACCTTGGCGATCAGCTGGGCGTCGTGGGCGCGGTTCTTGTCGAGCCAGAACACGGCCGGGGTCTCCGACGCGCGGGCGCGGGTGACGGCCAGCTTGACCCAGTCGCGGATCGGCACGTCCTTGGTCTGGCAGGCCCGCCAGATGTCGCCCTGCTCGACGGCGTGCTCGATCAGCACGTCGCCCGCGGCGTTGAGGACCTGGACGGTGCCGGCGGCCGGGATCTCGAAGGTCTTGTTGTGGCTTCCGTACTCCTCGGCGGCCTGGGCCATGAGGCCGACGTTCGGGACGGTGCCCATGGTCGTCGGGTCGAAGGCCCCGTGGGCGCGGCAGTCGTCGATGACGACCTGGTAAACGCCGGCGTAGGAGCTGTCCGGCAGCACCGCGAGGGTGTCGGCCTCCCGGCCGTCCGGGCCCCACATGTGGCCGGAAGTGCGGATCATGGCCGGCATCGAGGCGTCGACGATGACGTCGGACGGGACGTGCAGGTTGGTGATGCCCTTGTCGGAATCGACCATGGCCAGGGCCGGGCCGTCGGCATAGCCCTTCTCGATGGCGGACTGGATGCTCTCGCGCACGTCTTCGGCGACGTCGTCGAGCCCGCCGAGGATGGCCGCCAGGCCGTTGTTGGCGCTCAGGCCGGCCGCTGCGAGGTCGTCGCCGTGCTTCTCGAACAGCTCGGCGAAGTACGCCTTGACGACGTGGCCGAAGATAATCGGATCGGAGACCTTCATCATGGTCGCCTTGAGGTGGGCGGAGAACAGCACGCCCTCTTCCTTGGCGCGCTGGACCTGCTCGGCGAGGAACGCGTCGAGCGCCGCGGCGCTCATGAACGTCCCGTCCACGACCTCGCCGGCGAGGACGGGCAGCGACTTCAGCAGGACCTTGACGGTGCCGTCCGTGCGGACCAGCTGGATGCTCAGGGTGTCGTCGGCCGCGAGGGTCACCGACTTCTCGTTGGAGGCGAAGTCGCCGGCGCCCATGGTCGCGACGTTGGTCTTGGACTCCGGCGTCCAGGCGCCCATGGAGTGCGGGTTCTGCCGTGCGTAGGTCTTCACGGACAGCGGCGCGCGGCGGTCGGAGTTGCCCTCGCGCAGGACCGGGTTCACGGCAGAGCCCTTGATCTTGTCGTAGCGGGCGCGGATGTCCGTCTCCTCGTCGGAGGACGGGTTGTCCGGGTAGTCCGGAAGGGCGTAGCCCTGGGACTGGAGCTCGGCGATCGCGGCCTTCAGCTGCGGGATCGAGGCCGAGATGTTCGGGAGCTTGACGATGTTGGCCTCGGGGGTCTTGGCCAGCCGGCCGAGCTCGGCCAGAGCGTCCCCGGTGCGCTGCTCCTCGGTGAGGAAGTCGCCGAACACGGCGATGATGCGGCCCGCCAGGGAGATGTCGCGGGTCTCGACTTCCACGCCCGCCGTGGAGGCGAAGGCCTCGACGATCGGCAGGAACGAATAGGTCGCCAGCAGCGGCGCTTCATCCGTGTGGGTGTAAATGATCTTGGCCATAGGCGAGGCAACTCCCTGAAAAGGTCTGCGGTTCGTGCGCATGCGGTGTGATCTCAACAGGACAAACTTACCCGAGACCACGCGCCGGGCGCCCATCGGAGACGTCCCGGCCGCTTGTCCGGCGGGCACCGGTACCGCGGATGCGGCTGGCGGCGCCCGCCTCCGGCGGCGCCTACTCCTCGGGGAGCTCGGCGTCGGGCGTCTCGGCGAGCGAGACGAGGCTCCAGGCGCCGTCTGCGTAGCGTCCCTGGACGGTGTAGACGGTCCCGTCGGCGTCCCACGTGGTCTCCTCGATCACGGAGCCGTCCGCGGCGTAGACGGTCTTCGCGTCCTCCATGTAGGGGACGACGGCGGACAGGGCGCCGTCCGCGTCCGGCTCGCCGAGGGCCATGACGTTCTGGGCCTTGGGCTGGCCGCCCTCGATCCGGCCGCCGTCGGCGTAGACGGCCTCGATGGCCGAGGCCTCCTCGGCGCATTCGGCGCAGTCCGCCGCGACGGAGAGCATGAGCCCGGTGTCCCCGGTCTGCAGCGCGTAGTTGACGGCGTCGAAGTAGTAGTAGCTCGTGGCGGAGAGCCCCTTGGCGGTCTCGTCCTTCATGAGCTCGTTGACGGCGGGCTCGCGGACCTGCTTCGCCGTGGGGGCCTCGGCGGCGGGTTCGCCGGCACCGCAGCCGGTCAGGGCGAGGGCGGTGAGCACGGCGACGGCGCCGAGCGCGTGGGTCTTCTTCATGGTTACTCCCGGGGTTCGTTGCTGGGGGCCGCGCGGCCGCGCCGGAGCGCAGTCGAATTCATGTCAAACGACCCCTTCACAGCCTAGCCGTTGCCCGAGGCCACCATCGATCCGGGCGCGGGGCCGCGGAGGCGCCAGACGCCGTCGAACCCCGGCCGGCCGCGGCAGGACGTCGCCCCGCGGCGTCACAGTGTGCCCCATCTCACCCCTCGGGCCCGGATCTGCGTATGATGGTGCGGCGCCAGTAGGGCGCGCAGCGACGATCCGACGAAGGGCGGCGGGCATGCCCTACGCGGCATTGGCAATTGATGGTGGACAGACGGGGATCCGTGCGCAGGTGCGACGACCCGACGGGACGGTGGATCCGTCCGTCCCCGTCCAGGAGTTCAGCGGGATCCTGACGTACCGGCCGCTGCTGGAGCAGATGACGGAGGTCGTCCAGAAGGCCTCGGCCGCCACCGGACTCTCCTTCCAGACCGTGTCCGCCGGGCTGAGCGGCCTCACCGACGGGGCGGCGCTCGCGGCACCGCTCCTGGGCGCCACGTCCGGGCTCGGCGTGCGCGAGGTCAACATCACCCACGATTCCGTCAGCTCCTACCTCGGGGCGCTCGGCGACGAGCGCGGCGCCGTCATCGCCTCCGGCACCGGCGTCGTGACTCTCGCGGTCGGCGCCGAGGACGTCGTGCGGATCGACGGCTGGGGCTACATCATGGGCGACGCCGGAAGCGGCTACTGGCTCGGCCGCGCCGCGCTCGACGCCGTCATGCGCGCCTACGACGGCCGCGGACCGCAGACCGCGCTCACCGACGCCGTCCGGGCCGACTACCCGGACCTGGAGAACGCCTATGTGCAGCTCCAGCAGGACCCGGAACGGATCAGCCGCACGGCCTCCTACGCGGCCCACGTCGCACGCCTGGCCGAGGACGACGCCGTCGCCGCCTCGATCTGCGACGCGGCGGCCGCGGAGCTGGCCCTGTCCGTGGCGACGGGGCTGCGCCGCGTCGGCGAGGACCAGGCCGGCGCGACATCGGTCTGCTACCTCGGCGGGGTCCTCCGCGGAGCCCGCGTCCGGGAGGGACTGACGGCGCGCCTGCGCGAGCTGTGGCCGCACGTGTCGGTGCGCGAGCCGCTGGCCACGGGGCTCGACGGCGCCGCGATGCTCCCCCACGTCGCCGGCACCTCGGCGCTCTCGGCGAGCATCCACACGGCCCGCGGCTGACCGGGCCCGGGCGGGCACTGGCGCCGGGCCGGGGTCTGCGCGACGATGGGGGCCATGGACACCACCGGCTGGCTGCTGAGCTTCGATCCCGCCTTGCGCTGGCAGGTGATGCGCGACCTCCTCGACGCCCCCGGGCGAAGCGGCGCGTGAGCGCACCCGCGTGGCCCGCGAGGGGTGGGGAGCCGCACGGCTGGAACTCCAGGACGAGCGCGGCTACTGGAACAACGAGGAGTTCGGGCAGGACCGCACGGGCGTGTACTGGGTCCTGGCCCTGCTCCGCCGGCTCGGCCCCGGCCGACCCGGCGGACCCCCGGGTCGCGGCGGCCGTCGACAGGGTCCACGCGCACGTCGTCTGGAGCGAGTGGGGCGAGCTCCCCTACTTCCACGGCGAAGTCGAACCCTGCATCAACGGCGGGGTCGTGGCGCAGGCGGCCTCCTTCGGCCGGCTCGGGGCGGGGAGCGAGCGTCTCGTGGACCGCCTCCTCGGCGAGCAGCTCGAGGACGGCGGATGGAACTGCGAGGCGCCCGGATCCAGCCGCTCGTCCTTCGACTCGACGCTGAACGTCCTCGAGGCCTTCCTGGAGTTCGAACGCGCCGTGTCCACGGCTACCCACCACGTCCCCGCGGAGGTCACCGCCCAGGTGGCCGCGGCCCGCCGGCGCGGGGAGGAATACCTCCTGGAGCGCTCGCTCTACCGCCGGCTCTCCACCGGCGAGGTGGCGCAGGGGCGCTACCTGAACTTCTCCTTCCCGCCCTACTGGTTCTACGACGTGCTGCGCGCCCTGGACTACTTCCGCGACTCGGGCCGCCCTTTCGAGGCCCGCATGGGGCGGGCGCTCGAGGAGCTCGTCTCCCGCCGGGACGACGAAGGACGCTGGCTGGCCGGCGTGACCTGGCCCGGCGCGGTGTACTTCGACGTCGATGCGCCGCAGGGCGAGCCGAGCCCCTGGAACACGCTGCGGGCCCTGCGCGTGCTGCGCTGGGCTGAGGACGGGGCGGTCCCCGACGCCGCCGGATAGGCACCGCGGCAATCGGCACACGGCACCACGATCACCGACCACGGGAGGACCCCATGCTCAACCCCAGCGCCGTGCTGCACGGCATCCGCACGGTCGCGATCGAGGACCGTCCGCTCCCCGTCCCCGAAGCGCACGAGCTCGTCGTCTCGGTCCGGGCCACGGGCATCTGCGGATCGGACATCCACTACTACGAGCACGGCCGGATCGGCGACTACATCGTCGACGCCCCGATGGTCATCGGGCACGAATCGGCCGGCGTGGTCACGGCGGTCGGCGCGGGCGTCGACCCGGCACGGATCGGCCAGGCGGTGGCACTCGAACCGGGCGTCCCCTGCCGGCGTTGCGCGCAGTGCCGGCACGGGCGCTACAACCTCTGCCCCGACGTCGTGTTCTTCGCGACGCCGCCGGTTCACGGTTCGATCGCCGGCTTCGTGGCCATCGACGCCGACTTCGCCCACCCGGTCCCGGACGGGCTCTCCTTCGAGGAGGCCGCCATGGCCGAGCCCGTCTCCGTGGGCGTCTGGGCCGCGCGGAAGGCCGCCGTCTCGGTCGGCGACCGGGTCCTGGTCACGGGCGCCGGTCCCATCGGACTCTTCGCCGCCCAGGTGGCGCGGGCCTTCGGTGCCTCCTCGGTCACCGTGACCGATCCGAGCGCCTACCGCCTTTCGGTGGCCCGCGGCCTGGGCTTCGAGGCGGCCGAGGCGGATGCCGCACTGGATCCGGTCCACACGGTCCTGTTGGAGTGCTCCGGCGCGGCGGCCGCCCTCGATGCCGGGCTCGCGTCGTTGGCGCCGGCCGGCCGCGCCGTCCTCGTGGGCATGGGGTCCGACGCGGTCCCGCTCAACGTCCCGCTGGTCCAGGGCCGCGAGCTGAGCATCACGGGCGTCTTCCGCTACGCCAACACCTACCCGGAGGCCCTCGCCCTGCTGGCCGACGGCTCGGTGCGGGCCTCCGAGGTGATCACGCACCGCTTCGGCATCGAGGACACGGAGCAGGCGCTGACGCTCGGCCGCCGCGAACGGGAGTCCCTCAAGGCCGTCGTCGTTCCTAGTGGAAGAAGTGGCGCGAACCGGTGAAGTACATCGTGATCCCGGCGGCGTTGGCCGCGGCCACGACCTCCTCGTCCCGGACGGAGCCGCCCGGCTGGACGACGGCCTTCACACCGGCGTCGATGAGGATCCCCAGGCCGTCGGCGAAGGGGAAGAACGCATCGGAGGCCGCGACGGCGCCGCGGGCGCGCTCGGGGGCACCCGCGGACGATCCGGCCTCGGCCCCTCCCGCGGCGTCGACGGCGGACTCGACCGCCACGCCGAGCGTGTTGGCGCGCTCGACCGCGAGCTTGCAGGAATCCAGGCGGTTGACCTGGCCCATGCCGATTCCGACGGCGGCGCCGTCCTTGGCCAGCAGCACGGCGTTGGACTTGGCCGCGCGGACCGCGGTCCAGGCGAACGCGAGGTCCGCCAGGGTCGCCTCGTCGGCCGCCTCGCCGGCCGCGAGGGTCCACGTGGCGGGGTCGTCGCCCGCGGCGTCGACCTTGTCCGAGACCTGGACGAGGACGCCGCCGGAAACCTGCTTGACCTCTGTCGGATAGCGGTCGTAGCCCTCGGGCAGCGACAGCAGGCGGATGTTTTTCTTCTTCGACAGGATCTCGACGGCCTCCGGCTCGAAGCCGGGGGCGATGACGACCTCGGTGAAGATGTCCTTGACCGTCTCGGCCATGGCCGCGGTGACGGGGCGGTTGGCGGCGATCACGCCGCCGAAGGCGGACAGCGGATCCGTGCCGTGGGCCTTCGCGTGGGCGTCCGCGATCGGGTCCGCGGCGCCCTCGGTGGCCACGGCGACGCCGCACGGATTGGCGTGCTTGACGACGGCGACGGCGGGCTGGGCGAAGTCGAACGCCGCACGGAGGGCCGCGTCGGCGTCGACGTAGTTGTTGTAGCTCATGGCCTTGCCGTGGAGCTGGTCCGCCTGGGCGATCCCGGCCGGCGCGGCGTGGTCCACGTAGAGGGCGGCCTGCTGGTGCGGGTTCTCGCCGTAGCGCAGCACCTCGGAGCGCTCGAGCGAGAGGCCGGCGTAGGCGGGCCAGTCGACCACTCCGTCGCCGTCGACGTCGAGGAACTGGCTCGCGGTCCACTGGGCCACGGCGTTGTCGTAGGACGCGGTGTGGGCGAACGCGGCCGCGGCGAGGCGCTGGCGGGCGGCGAGCTCGAAGCCGCCCTCGCGGGCGGCGGAGACGACGTCGGCGTAGCGGGCGGGGTCCACGACGACGGCCACGGACGGGTGGTTCTTGGCGGCGGCGCGGACCATGGAGGGCCCGCCGATGTCGATCTGCTCGACGACGGCGTCCTGTCCCGCCCCCGACTTCACGGTGTCCACGAACGGGTAGAGGTTCACGACGACGAGGTCGAAGGCCTCGATCCCGAGCTCCTCGAGCTGGGCGACGTGCTCGGGCAGGCGGCGGTCGGCGAGGATGCCGGCGTGCACGCGCGGGTGCAGGGTCTTCACGCGCCCGTCGAGGCACTCCTGGAACCCGGTGACCTCGGCGACCTCCGTCACGGGGACGCCGGCGGCGGCGATGCGGGACGCGGTCGAGCCCGTGGAGACGATCGCGACACCGGCCGCGTGCAGGCCCTGCGCGAGCTCCTCCAGCCCGGTCTTGTCGTAGACGGAGATCAGGGCCCGGCGGATCGGCACACGGTTCAGGACATTCTGGCTCACAAGGCGCTCCCAAGGGATTCAGGGGTGGGGATCGCCACCATCCTACCGGCCCCGGTGCCGGCTCCTGAGTGCGTGACGACGCCCCGGAAACCGCGGCGGGGGCGCGCCTGCGCGGTCCGCCTCCCGGTCCGTCGGGGCCCCTAGCTCGCGAGTTCCGGGAAATGCCGCCGCAATTGCTCGTCGCTGAGGCAGCGGCGCAGGATCTTGTCGGCGTGGTCCTCGTCGGAGAGGTAGCAGACCAGTTCGCTGTTGCGGCCCGTGGCGAGCTCCGGTCCGAGCGAGGCGGTCACGGAGAGCAGCATCTCGTAGTACCGGCGGATCGTCGGCTCCCAGCCGTGGTGCAGTGCGACGTTCGTCAGCGCCTGGGACCACAGCTCGGTCGCTGACTCGTCGAAGAGCTCCATGGAGCACCAGTGCCAGTCCGGCGGGTTCCACCGCCGCGAGTAGAAGCTCTCCTCGGCCGGTTCGACGTCGTCCTCGGAGACGTCCACGGGTGCCTGGTCCGCCTCGGCCAGCGCCAGGTCCCGGGCAAGGGCCTGCTCCGAGTTCAGGGCGAGCACCGGCAGCTCGATCTTCTCCGCGGGCTCGGTCGAGACCCCGTCGAGGGCCACGGCGTAGAACACGTGGCCGGGGTGGTGGTCGATCACTTCGCGCGCCTGCCGGAGCGCTGATCTGCGGATCGCTTCCTCGAGTGCCGTCCAATCTACTCCCATGACCAGACTCTACTCCCGCCCCCGGCGGGCGTTAAGCGCAAAACGCGGCTCCGGCGTCGTTCTGGGGGAACGACGCCGGAACCGCGCCCGGGTGCGGGCCCGCTCAGCCGGCGATCGCCTTCCGGATCGCGTCGACGAGCTGGTAGACCCCGAGCCAGACGAACAGGATCGCGGTGACGGCCAGGGCGATGTTCGTATGCAGCCGGTTGCGCCACTCCTTGGGCACGCCGTAGCGGGCCATGTTCAGCAGCGGCAGGAGCGTGACGGCCAGGAACGGCATGAACAGGGCGCCGAGGACGCCGTAGGCCAGCACCAGGCCGATCGGCTGGTCCAGGAGGAGCAGGAGCATCGGCGGGAAGGTCAGCCACAACAAATAGAAGCGGAAGTACTTCCCGTTGAGCTTGGCGTCCGGGTGCTCGGAGCCCTTGCCTCGCATGTTGGCCCAGAAGTCGGCGAACATCAGGGACACGCCGTTCCAGACGCCGATGACGGAGGAGAAGGCGGCGGCGAAGAAGCCCACGAGGAAGGCCTTGCCGACGAAGTCGCCGTACTCGGCCACGAGGACGTCGGTGAGGTCCAGCAGCCCCTTGTCGCCGGCGCCGATCGCGACGCCGGCGGCGCGGACGACCTCGGCGCCGACGATGAGCATCGAGATCACGAAGATGCCGGTCATGACGTACGCCATGGTGTTGTCCAGGCGCATCACGCGCATCCAGCCCGGCTTCGTCCAGCCCTTCTCCCGCAGCCAGTAGCCGTAGGCCGCGAGGGTGATGGTGCCGCCGACGCCGCCGGCGAGCGCGAGGGTGTAGAGCACGCTGCCCTCCGGCAGGCGCGGGATCAGGCCCGCGGCCATCTCGGGGATGTTGGGCGTGGCGAGGAACGCGAGGCTGACGATCGTCAGGAACATGAGGCCCACGAGGACCGCGGTGATCTTCTCGAAGACGGCGTAGCGGTTGAACCAGACCAGCAGGAAGCCGGCGATGCCGGTCGCGACCGCGAAGGCCCAGAGCGGGACGGCCGGGAAGAGCGCCGCGAGCGGCAGCGCGGTGGAGGACATGGCGGAGGCGCCGTAGACGAAGCCCCAGATCATGATGTATGGGCCGAAGTACCAGACGGGCCAGCGGCCCAGCGAGCGCCAGCCCTCGAAGATCGTCTTGCCGGTGGCGAGCGTGAAGCGGCCGGCCCCCTCGACGAGGACGATCTTCAGGATGACGCCGAGGATCACGGCCCACAGCAGCGTGTAGCCGTAGCGGGATCCGGCGGCGAGCGTGGCGACCATGTCGGCGGCGCCCACACCCGTGGCGGCGACCACCAGCCCTGGGCCGATGACCTTCCATTTCTTGGGCGATTCGAGCTGTGTCTGCTCCGTTGCGTCCTTGCTCATGGTGCCTTTCCGCGGACCGGGAGGATTCCTCCTCGGCCCCTTGTGTTTGACTGGTTCCGTGTAGGCAGCGTACCGGCCGCGGTTGCGCGCGGCCGGGCGCGCCGACCGCGCTACTCTATGTGCAGCCGCGCGCACCGGGGGAATCCGTGACCCGGGCGCCTCCGCTTCCTGTGAGGGGACCCCGCCACCGATGAACGTGTACCGCAAGCTGGCCACCGGCGAATCGATCGTGCAGAACCTGCCCTGGCGGTGGAACGTGCAGGGCCGGATCTTCCTCATCGGCGGGCTGGGCTTTATGTTCGACGCTTGGGATGTGACGCTCAACGGCGCCCTGATCCCGCTCGTCGCCGAGGAGTGGGGGCTGGAGCGGACGACGGCGGCGCTGTTGGGGACCGCGAACCTCGTCGGCATGGCGCTGGGCGCCTTCGCGTGGGGAACGATCGCGGACCGGGTGGGGCGCAAGACGGCCTTCACCTGGACGCTGCTGATCTTCTCCCTCTTCACCGTCGCGGGCGCCCTGGCCCCGGGCTTCGAGCTGTTCGTCCTGTTCCGCTTCCTGGCCGGCGTGGGCCTGGGCGGGTGCATTCCGGTGGACTACGCGCTCGTCGGCGAGTTCACGCCGGCGCGGCAGCGTGGACGGGTCCTGACGGCCATGGACGGCTGGTGGCCCGTGGGCGCCGCGCTCGCGTTCTTCGTCTCCGCCGTCATCCAGGCCACGACGGACAACTGGCGGCTCATCCTCGTGGTCATGGTGCTGCCCGCCCTGCTCGTGTTCTGGATCCGGCGCAGCGTTCCGGAGTCCCCGCTCTACCTCATCCGGCAGGGGCGCCAGGCGGAGGCGGCGCGCGTCATCGACGACCTGGTCGAGCGCACGGGCGCCGAGAAGGTGGACTACACCTTGCCGGAGCCGGCCGATGCGCCGCGCCTCTCTCCCGGCTCCTGGGGCGAGCAGCTCGTGAACGTGTGGCGCTTCAACGCGAGGATCACGTTCGCTGCCTGGACCCTGTTCTTCACCGTCCTGCTGGTCTACTACCTGGCACTGACGTGGATGCCGTCCATCCTGGCGGACGCGGGCATGGCGCAGGTGGCCGCGTTCTTCAGCACGGCCGGCATGGCCGCGGTGGGGCTGCTCGGCGTCGTGGTCGCGGCGGCGCTCGTCGAGCGCGTGGGCCGCAAGTGGCTCCTCGGCGTCACGGGCCCGCTCTCGGCCCTCGTCCTCGTGGTCGTGGCGCTCTCGCTGGGGAATCCGAGGCTCGCGGTGGCGTGGCTCCTGGTGTTCGGCTTCGTGGTGCAGATCGCCATCCCCGTGCTCTACGCGTACGTCTCCGAGCTCTATCCGACCGAGCTGCGCGGCTCGGGGTTCGGCTGGGCGTCGACGTTCAGCCGCCTGGGCGCCGGGTTCGGACCGCTCGTGTTCGCCGTCGCCTGGCCCGTGATCGGCCTGGCCACCTCGTTCCTGATCGCCGGGGGCCTCGTCCTGCTGGCCGTGGCGTGGATGGCCTTCAACGCCCCCGAGACACGCGGGGCCGCGCTGCACTAGCCACCGGATGCGGCACCGTCGGGCAGGCGGCCGTTCCCGGGAGCCCGCTGACCCCTCCAAACTGTCGGCGCCCGGGTCTAGACTCATCGGCATAGGGTCCGGGGCCCCTGGGACACCGGACCGAAGGGAGCCGTGCACGGCCCGCCGACGGGAGAGATCACCATGTTTGACCCGGACCAGCCCTTGACCGACCACGTGACCACGGGGCGCTTCATCGTGGTCTTCGCCTCGGAGGACACGGACGCTCCCGAGCTGCTGGGCTCGTGCGGCGTCCGGGACGTCGCCGATTCGCGGGACTTCGACGGGCCCCTGCTCGAGTCCGGCGGCCCGCCGGCCGGCCCGGCGGGTTCCCGCTCGGGCCCGTCGGTGCTCGGCGGAGCAGCCGGCGCAGGCGAGGGTTCGGGCTCCGTGTACTTCGCCGAGCTCGGCATCGCCGTCGTCGACGCCGATCCGGAGCAGCTGGGAACCCTGCGCACGCGCTCCATCGAACAGCGCCGCCCCCTGAGCGTTTCCCCCGAACTCGTCCACCGCGTGCTCACCGGACCACCCGGGGGCCGGGGACGCCGGGCCGCCGAGACGCCGCCTTCCGTGGACTTCGCCGACACGGCCGAGTTGACGTGGGGCCTCCAGGCGGTCCAGGCCGTCCAGTCCGGGTACACGGGCGCGGGGATCCGCGTCGCGGTTCTGGACACGGGCTTCGATTCAGCGCACCCGGACTACGCCGGGCGCGCCGTCACCGTGCAGTCCTTCATCGCCGGCGAGGACGCCCAGGACGGGCACGGCCACGGGACGCACTGCATCGGATCGGCCTGCGGCCCGCGGGACCCGGAGACGGGTCCGGGCTACGGAGTGGCCTCCGGCGCGGAGATCTTCGCGGGGAAGGTCCTGGGCAATGCCGGCTCGGGATCCGACGCCGGGATCCTCGCCGGCATCGACTGGGCCGTCCACAACGGCTGCGCCGTCATCTCGATGTCCCTCGGCGCCGACGTCGCCCAGGTCCACCCGCCGTACGTCGCCGCGGGCAAGCGCTCCCTCGCCAAGGGCTCGCTCATCATCGCCGCCGCGGGCAACAACGCCAACCGCAGGGGCGGCGACCCGGGATTCGTCGGCGTCCCGGCCAACAGCCCCTTCATCATGTCCGTCGGAGCCCTTGACTCCTCGCTCGGAGTCGCGAACTTCTCCGCCCGGACCCTGCAGGGCCGCGGCGGCCAGGTGGACATCGCGGGCCCGGGCGTCAACGTCTACTCCTCCTGGCCCATGCCGAAGCGCTACAACACCATCAGCGGCACGAGCATGGCCACGCCGCACGTCTCCGGCGTGGCCGCGCTCCTGGCCGAGGCCACGGGGCTGCGGGGCCGGGAGCTGTGGGCCGAGCTCGTCCAGGAGGCCCAGCGGCTCGAGGCGGCCTCGGTGGACGTCGGCTCCGGCCTGACGCTCGCGCCGCCGCCCGCGGACCCCTCGGTTCCCGACGGCTCCGCTCCCCGCAGCTACCAGCCGCTCTAGCCGCCCGGCACCGGAGAAAGGAAGGCACCGGCCCATGGATCAGCACATCATCGTGACCGTGGACGAGGACCACGCCGAGGACGTCGAGGGCGTCGCGGCCCGCCTGCGCGGGCTCGGCATGCAGGTCGAGAGCGTCCTCGGCTCGCTCGGCATGGTCTCCGGATCGGCGGACGATTCCTGCCGCCCGGCCCTCGAAGCCGTCGACGGCGTGGCCTCGATCGACATCCAGCAGGACGTCCAGATCGCGCCGCCGGACTCGTCCGTCCAGTAGCCACGCCACCGTCACGTTCAGCCGTCCCGGGGGTCCCGGCCGGCGGCCAGCTGGCCCAGCACGCGGATCAGCAGGGCGCGCTCCTGGACCTTGATCCGCTCGTGGAGGCTCTCCTCGGTGTCGCCGGGCAGGACCTCGACGGCGGCCTGGGCCAGGATCGGGCCGGTGTCCACGCCGGCGTCGGCGATGTGCACCGTGCAGCCGGTGACCTTCACGCCGTAGGCGAGGGCGTCGCGAACGCCGTGTGCTCCGGGGAAGGAGGGAAGCAGCGCCGGATGCGTATTGAGGTAGGTGCCGTCGAAGGCGTTGACGAACTCCTCGCCCACGATCCGCATGAACCCGGAGGACACGACGTAGTCCGGCGCGTAGGAGAGGCACTTCGCGGTCAGCGCATGGTTCCACTCGTCGCGCACGGCGTAGTCCTTGAAGTTCACGACGAACGTCTCGTACCCGGCCGCGGCGGCGCGTTCCACGCCATACGTCCCGTGCTTGTCGGCACCGACGGCGGCGATCTCGACCCCCTCGAGCGATCCTTCGGCGACGGCGTCGATGACGGCCTGGAGGTTGGAACCGGAACCGGAGACGAGGACCACGATGCGCATTGATCCAGTCTAGGCTTGGATCATGCCCTCGACGCCCACCCAGGACCGGTCCGCTTCCCCGCCGCGCGGGCCACAGGACGGCCGGCCGACGGCGCCGCGCCTGGCCGCGTGGACGCGGGCGGCGTTCCTGCTGGTCCTGCTCGCCTATCCGCTCTCGATGCTGCAGTTGCCATGGAAGGCGGCCGCCGTCGTCGTCGGCATCGCGGGCATCGCTGCGGGGGTCGTGGCCGCCGTCCTCGCCTTCCGCGGCCCCGCGCCGCTCGTGCTGCGGGTCTCGCTGCCGCTGGCCACGGCCGCCTGCCTCTTGTTCACGGCCTCGGCCGGCATGCAGCTCCTGTTCTACCAGCCCACGCTGGACTACGAGCGCTGCGTCGCCACGTCCGTCACGGACCGTTCGGCGGCTCAGTGCACCCGCGACTACGAGGACAAGCTGAGGCGTCTGGAAGGGATCTACGGAACATGAGCGGTGCAGGCGGCCCCCGGAGCGGGGAGCACGGGGAAGGAGCGGAGCGGGACGGCGCACAGCACGACGGCGCCGCGCGCGACGGCGCGGAGCAGGACGGGATCGTCCCGGACCTCAAGGACTGGACGTGGACCCTGGACCGGGCGTGCCCTGAGTGCGGCGCCGACGTCCGGGGCCTCTCGCCGCAGGACGTCGCGGCGCTCGTCCGCGAGAGCCTGCCGCGTTGGCAGCGGGCGCTCCTGGCCGGGCCGGAGCTGGTCCGCCGCCGCCCCGCGCCGGGGACGTGGAGCACGCTCGAGTATGCGGCACACGTGCGCGATGTCTTCCGGGTGATGCACTACCGCCTGGACCTGATGCTGACCCGGGAATCGCCGGAGTTCCCGAACTGGGACCAGGACGCGACGGCGGTCGAGGAGGACTACGCGGGGCAGGATCCGCGCACGGTGGCGACGCAGCTCGCCGCCGCCGGGCGGGGCTTCGCCGACGGGCTCGACGCCGTTCTGGGCCGCGAGCTCGCGCGCGCGGGCCTGCGCGGCAACGGCTCGGTCTTCACGGTCGAGACGCTCGCCCGCTACGCCTGGCACGACGTCGCGCACCACCTGTACGACGTCGGGGCCTGAGGCCCGCGACCGGCTCCCCGCACGCGGGGCCGGGGCCCGGGGCCCCCAGCTCCGTCTCGGCCTTCAGTGCCCGTCTCCCCGCGCGCGGGGCCGGGGCTATCCCGACGCCCCGGAACCGGTGCCCAAGCCCGCGGCGGCGCCACCGGCCGCGCGGGAAGCCGGGCCGAGGACCTAGTCCTCGAGGACGGGGTCGTGCTCGAGCATCGGTGCGGTGAGGGCGCCGATCATCGCCCCGACGGCGACCTCGGCCGCGAGCAGGAGGGCCGTCAGCCAGGGGTTCGGCCCGATCTCCGTCAGCCGGCCGATGCCGAGCGATCCGCCGGCGAGCCAGCTGCCGATCAGGGACACGATCCCGGCCACGGCGCCGGTGAAGAGCCCCAGCAGGAGCGTCGAGAGCGAGAGCGAGGCCCAGCGCGCAGTGATCTTCAGGGCCAGCCAGTCGTCGAGGTGGTCCTCGCCTTCGCGCAGGAACCACCATCCGGCGAGGAAGCCGGCGAGGACGGGCACGAGCATGAACACCCACGCGTTGCCGAGCTCGCCGGTGGGCAGCGCGCCCAGGACGGGCAGGGCCGGCAGCGGGCCGACGGTCGTCTCGAGGGTGCTGAGGGTGCTGCCCGTCCCGAGGACGACCCCTCCCCCGCTGATCCAGGCGAGCGTCCACAGGGCCAGGTTGGGCATCAGCCCGAGTTGGGCGATCGTCAGGACCGATCCGCCCACGGGGCCGGCCTGGAGCTGCTGGTAGATGTTGGAGATGTCGACCCAGCGCACGGCGAGGTCGATGGACAGCACGAGCGCGGCGAGTCCGAGGGCGGCGAGGTAGCCGAGCGATCCGGCGCGGACCACGGACCACACGTAGGACCCGGCCCAGCGCGAATGCTGGCTCGTCTTGGCGATCCATGCCGCGCTGTCCACGCCGATGAGCCGGGACCAGGATCCCGCCTCGCGGTAGGCGCCGACGACGACGCCGGCCCCGGAGGCCACGAGCGGGATGAACGCGGCCGCGGCGAGGTTCACGGAGACCTCCTCCGTGGGCACGGCGAATCCGGTCACGAGCCCGAAGAGCAGGTAGGCGCCGAGCGCTCCGGCGATGCCCTGCCACAACTGGTCGGTGTAGGAGGCACGGGCGATGCGCCGCCCGGCGCGCCACGAGAGGAAGAACGGAATCAGGGTCAGGCCGAGGGGGGTCAGGGACAGCGTGCCCGTCAGGATCTCCGCGGAGTCCGCGCCCTCCGGGATCGCCAGCTGCAGCGGCACGCCGTGCATCAGGAGCCAGGCCTGCCCGGCCAGCCGGAACACGTTCTCCAGCCTCAGGGCCTCGAAGCCGCCCGCGAACCAGACCGCGAGCAGCGGAACGACGACGAGCACGGCGCTGAGGAAGGCGCTCTGCAGGAACTCGAGCGCGCCCTGGAGCCACAAGGGCATGGGGATGCCCTCACGCAGCACCGACGCGAGTCCGTCCAGCGCGCCCTTGTGGTTCTTCGGTGGCGATCCGTCGTCGTTCCGGGGCTGCTCTTTCATCGTCTCCATGGTGCCACCCCGTCCCCTGCGGCCGGGGCAGCGACGCGGCACGGGCCGATCAGGCGAGCTCGATCAGGCCCTTGGCGAGCGCGGAGAGGGCCCCGGCGAAGGCGACGACGACCACGAAGAGTCGGGCGCTGCGGTCGCTCACGTGGCGCTGGAGGCGCTCCCCGCCGAGGATCCCGAGGATGATCGCCCCGGTGATCAGGCCCCAGGCCCACCAGTCCAGCAGCGGGAGCTGCTCGGGGTGGGTCGCGAGCTTGACGGAGACGGCCACGAGCCCGATGACCACGAAGAACGGCTGCAGGGTCGCCGCGAAGGGGCGTTGCGGCCACCGGGCCAGGACGGCGTAGGCGCTCACGGCGGGGCCGCCGACGCCGGCCATGGCGTTCGTGAGCCCCGCGAGGAGTCCCGCGCCGACGCGGACGGGCTTGCCGTCGAAGACGCGGTTGGCACGGCTCAGCAGGAGGGAGAGCACGAGCGCGGCGAGCACAACGGCGCCGACGAAGACGGACAGCACCGCGGACGGCAGCAGCCCGGCGGCGACGGCGCCGGGAACCGAGCCGGCCACGGAGGCGAGCGTGAGCCAGCGGAACATCGACCAGTCGATGTCCTTCCACACGCGCGGGGCGATGAGGGCGGAGGACACGACGCCGCAGATGTTGACGAGGAACACGCCCGCATGGGGCCCCAGGAGCAGCACGAGGAACGGGGCGACGAGCATCGCGAACCCGAGTCCGGCGACGCGCTGGGCCACGGCTCCGACGACGATGAAGGCGAGGACGGCGGCGAGCAGGGCGGTTTCCACCCGGCCCAGCCTACCGACGGGCGGACGCCCCTCCGGCATCGGATCCGGGCTTCCGCCTCTGAACGTTCACGTGCGGCGTGCGTCGGGTTCACCGGCGGGAAACCCGCGGCGCCCACGCTGGAGGGGTGAAGATCGCTGTGGTCGCGGAATCGTTCCTCCCCCATATGAACGGCGTCACCAACTCCGTTCTGCAGCTCCTGGCGCATCTGCGCCGGACGGGACACGACGCCGTCGTGCTGGCCCCCGCGTCGTCCTGGGCCGGGCCGGCGTGGGCGGCGGAGCCGGCACCGGACACGGTCGAGGGCTTCCCCGTCCACCGGCTCCCCGCGCTCCCGCTGAACGGCTACCCCAACGTGCGGGTCGCGGCCGGCACCGTGGCCCGGGTGCGGCGGCTGCTGGCCGAGGCCGCCCCGGACGTCGTGCACGTGGCGAGCCCCTTCGTCCTCGGCTGGCGGGCCATCCAGGCGGCGCAGCAGCTCGGCCTGCCGACGGTCTCGGTCTACCAGACGGAGATCCCCGCCTACGCGGCCCGCTACGGCGCTCCGTGGCTCGAGCAGCTGCTCTGGAACCACATGCGGACCATGCACGAGGCCTCGACCGCCACCCTCGTGCCCAGCAGCCATTCGATGAACCAGCTGCGATCGGCCGGCGTCCCGCGCCTGCGGATGTGGCGCCGCGGCGTCGACACGGAGCGCTTCCACCCGTCCCGCCGCTCCGAGGAGCTGCGCGCGGAGCTCGCCCCGGGCGGCGAGCAGCTCATCGGCTACGTCGGCCGCCTCGCCGCGGAGAAGCAGGTCGAGGACCTGGCCGTCCTGGATGCGCTCTCGGGGACGCGCCTCGTCGTGGTCGGCTCGGGGCCGCTCAAGGAGCAGCTGCGGCGGGCCCTGCCCCGCGCCCATTTCGCCGGTTTCCAGGGCGGCGTGGACCTGGCCCGCACGGTCGCCTCGTTCGACCTGTTCGTCCACCCGGGCGAGGCGGAGACGTTCTGCCAGACCATCCAGGAGGCCATGGCGTCCGGCGTCCCCGTGGTCGCCGTGGGCCGCGGCGGGCCGCTGGACCTCGTGGATTCGTCAAGGACGGGGTGGATCTACGCCCCCGGCGACCTCGCGGACCTGCGCCGGCGCGTCGAGGACCTCGTGTACGACGACGCCAAGCGCGCCGCGTTCGCGGCCGCGGCCCTCGCCTCGGTCCAGGGCCGCACGTGGCCGGCGTTGTGCGACGAGCTGCTGGGACACTACGCCCGCGCCATCGAGGTCACGTCCCGCCGCCTGCACGCCGAGGCCCTGCACCACATCGGGCTGTAGGACGGCGCTCCGGCGGCGTCCGACGGGCACCCGGGCCCGCGCGGGCGGCGCCCCGGAATCCGCCGGCCCCTAGGGCGCCGGGGCGGCCGCGACGCGCTTGAGGCCGAGCTCCGACGTCGGAATCCGGTAGCTCTCCCGGGCCGTCAGCGCCGAGCCGGCGGCAACGACCGCGATGATGGCGGTGAAGATGCTGATCGGCACCCAGCCGCCCGGCTCCAGTCCGCCCATGGCGGCGACGATCGACGGGGCGAAGCCGGCCATCAGGAAGCCGAGCTGCGTGCCGATCGCGAGGCCGGAGAAGCGCACCTTGGCGCTGAACATCTCGGCGTAGAAGGACGGCCACACGGCGTTCGCGGCGGCGTAGGCGCCGGAGAACACGGCGATCGAGAGCGCGAACTGGAGCAGCGTGTTCCCGGACTCCATGGAGAGCAGGTAGAACGGCATGACGGCCGCGCTGCCCAGGGCGCCGTAGACGAAGACGGGCTTGCGTCCGATCCGGTCGGCGAGCATGCCGAACAGCGGCTGGGTGCCCAGGGCCACGACGTTGCCGGCGACCACGAGCCACAGGGTGATCGACTCGTCGACGCTGCCGACCTGCTTGCCGTAGGTGATGGCGAGGGTCCCGTAGACGGTCGAGACGGCGGCGATGAACGCGCACAGCACCACGCGCAGCACGTCGCGCCAGTGGTCCCGCAGCAGCACGCCGACGGGGAGCTTGACGATCTCCTGGTTGGCCTTGGCCTTCTCGAACTCCGGGGTCTCGTGGAGGGACTTGCGGATGAAGTAGGTGACCACGACGACGACGGCCGAGAGCCAGAACGGGATGCGCCAGCCGATGCCGAACTTGATCTCGTCGGGCAGGGCGACGACGGGGATGAACACGAGCGCGGCGAGGATCTGCCCGCCCTGGGTGCCCGTCAGGGTCCAGGAGGTGAAGAACGAACGGCGGTCGTCCGGGGCGTGCTCGAGCGTCAGCGAGCTGGCTCCGGCCTGCTCGCCGGCCGCGGAGAGGCCCTGCATGAGGCGGGCCAGCACAAGGAGGCCGGGTGCGAGCCAGCCCACCTGCTCGAAGGTCGGCAGGCAGCCGATGAGGAACGTGGAGACGCCCATGAGCAGGAGCGTGAACATGAGGACCTTCTGGCGGCCCACGCGGTCCCCGAAGTGCCCCAGGACGACGGCGCCGACGGGGCGGGCGATGTAGGCGAAGCCGAACGTGGCCAGCGACATGACGGCCGCGTTGGCGTCGGCGTCGGGGAAGAAGACGTGCGGGAAGATCAGCGCGGCGGCGGCGCCGAAGATGAAGAAGTCGTAGTACTCGACGGCGCTGCCCATGAAGCTGGCGAGCGCTGCCCTGACGGGCGTGCGGCCCTGTTGCGGTTCCACGTCCGGCGACGGCGGCGTCGCGGTGGCTGCGTGGGTCATGGATTCTCCTTGGGACGGGGGACGGAGTGGAGCGGGGGCTCCTGCGTCGAAAGATGCGCGCTATGCGCACATCTGTACGGAATGCGTACAATTGTGTCTAGAATAGATCCAGGTCACATCACACGCAACATCGCGTCACACTCTGCGAAAGAATCAGGTAACACCCGCCGAGGGAAAAGGACACCACGTGAGCACGACATCCGAATCGTTCCTGGTGGGGCTCATCGGCGACGGCGTCACGCCGTCCCTGACCCCGCCCATGCACGAGGCCGAGGGCGACGCCCAGGGCCTGCGCTACCTCTACCGCCCCGTCGACCTGACGCCGCTCGGCCGCGACGGCGCGGACGTCGGCGAGCTCCTGCGGGCCGGCCGCGACCTGGGCTTCAACGCCTTCAACGTGACCCACCCCTGCAAACAACTGGTCCTGGAGCACCTCGACACCCTCTCCGACGACGCCCGCCGCCTCGGAGCCGTCAACACCGTGCTCATCCGCGACGGCCAGCTCCACGGCGAGAACACCGACTTCTCCGGGTTCGCCCACGCCCTGCGGACCGGGCTCGACGGCGCCGCCCTCGGCACCGTCGTCCAGCTCGGCGCGGGAGGCGCGGGAGCCGCCGTGGCCTACGCCCTCCTGGCCTCCGGCGTCGAACACCTGCGGCTCCTGGACCTCGACGCGGACCGGGCGGAGGAGCGCGCCGCCGCGCTGCGGGCCCTCTTCCCCGGGCGCGACGTCACCTCCGGTACGCCGGACGACGCCGCTGCCGCCCTGGCCACGGCCGACGGGCTCGTGCACTGCACCCCCGTGGGCATGCACCAGCATCCCGGGCTGCCCGTGGGCGCGGCCCTCCTCGACGCGCGGCCCTGGGTCGCCGACATCGTCTACCGGCCCGTGGAGACGGAGCTCGTGCTCGCCGCCCGCGCGGCCGGCTGCCGCGTCCTCGACGGCGGACACATGGCGGTCGGCCAGGCCGTCGACGCCTTCCGGCTGATCACCGGGCGCGAGCCGGACGCGGAGCGGATGCGCGCGCACTTCCTGTCCCTCCTCGAGCAGGGGCTCTAGGCCATGCGCACCTCCATCGCCACGGTCTGCCTCTCCGGGACGCTCGAGGAGAAGCTGCATGCCTGCGCCGAGGCCGGCTTCGACGGCGTCGAGATCTTCGAGCAGGACCTGCTGGTCAGCCCGCTCTCCCCGGAAGAGGTGCGCGCCCTCGCCGACCGGCTCGGCCTGACGCTGGACCTTTACCAGCCGTTCCGCGACTTCGACGGCGTCGCCGAGGACGTGCTCGTCGAGAACCTGCGCCGCGCCGAGGCCAAGTTCCAGGTCATGAACCGGCTCGGGATCGACACCATCCTGGTCTGCAGCAACGTCGCCACGGCCACGATCGACGACGACGAGGTCATGGCGTCCCAGCTGCGCCGCCTCGGAGACCTCGCGGCCCGCTACGGCGTGCGGATCGCCTACGAGGCGCTCGCCTGGGGCCGCTTCGTGAACACCTACGGCCGCGCGTGGCGGATCGTCCAGCTCGCCGACCACCCCCACGTCGGGACGTGCCTGGACAGCTTCCACATCCTCTCCCGCGGCGACGACCCCTCCGGGATCGAGGACATCGACCCGGAGAAGATCTTCTTCGTCCAGCTCGCCGACGCTCCCGTCCTGTCGATGGACATCCTGTCCTGGAGCCGCCACTACCGCGTGTTCCCGGGCCAGGGCGGCTTCGACCTCGCCGCGTTCCTCGTGCACCTGGTCCGCTCCGGCTACACGGGGCCCGTGTCGCTGGAGATCTTCAACGACGTCTTCCGCCAGTCCAACGTGCAGCGCACCGCCGTCGACGCCCTGCGCTCGCTGCAGTGGCTGCAGAACCGCTCGGGCCACCGGATCGCGAACGCGCTGGCCGCCGGCGCCGCCCCCCTGCCCGAGCCGCACATGGAGCTCACGCAGCTGCCCGTCGTGGAACCTCCGAGCGGGATCGACTTCGTGGAGCTGCGCACCGACGAGCCGGATGCCGTCGCCGAGGTCCTCTCCCAGCTGGGATTCGCCTTCCGCGGCCAGCACCGGCGCAAGGCCGTCCAGTTGTGGACGCAGGGCGCGGCGCGCGTCGTGATCAACGGGCAGCGGGCGCGTGCGACCGAGCCCAGCATCTCGGCCCTCGCGTTCCAGGTCGCCGACGCGCGCACCGGATACGAGCGTGCGCTCGAGCTCAAGGCGCGGCCCGTCGCCCGGCACAACACGGCCGACGAAGAGGAACTGCACGCCGTCCGGGCGCCGGACGGCACCGAGGTCTTCTTCGCCGCGGCCGGCACCGAACCGGCCTGGACCCGGGAGTTCGGCCCGGGCGCCATTCCGCCGTCCGGCGCGTCGAGCACCGGCCCGTCCCCGACCGGCACCGCCGCACAGGCGGCGCCGGGCACGGAAGGCACTGCGTCCGGCGTCGTACCCGGCGAGCTCATCGAGTCGGTCGACCACGTCAACCTGGCCCAGCCGTGGCAGGCCTTCGACGAGGCCGTGCTGTTCTACGAGAGCGTCCTGCGGCTCACCACGCGGCCCGGGACGGAGGTGCCGAGCCCCGCGGGGCTGATCCGCAGCCAGGTGGTGCGCACCGGCGACGGCGCGGTCCGGCTGGCCCTGAACCTGGTCCCCCACGCGCTCGACGCCGACGGCACGGCGCGCTCCTATCCCGAGCACGTGGGCTTCGCGACGCGGGACATCGTCGCGGTCGCCGGGCGCGCCAAGGCGGCGGGGATGGACTTCCTCCCGGTTCCGGCGAACTACTACGAGGACCTCGCGGCCCGCTTCCGGATCCCCGAGGAGGAGCTCGGGCTGCTGCGCCGGCTCGGGCTGCTCTACGACGAGGACGACGACGGGGCCTTCCTCCACTTCTATACGGAGACGATCGGGCAGGTCTTCTTCGAGGTCGTCGAGCGGCGCGGCGGCTACGATGGCTACGGCGCGCCCAACGCGCCCGTCCGCCTCGCCGCCCAGTTCGAGCGCTCGCGCCGTGGCGGCGAGAGGACCTAGATCCAAGGAGCCGCGTGAGCGAGGGCATCGAGCCGGGCAACGGCCACTACTACGTCAAGTCCGCCGAGAAGACGCTGAGCGTGCTGCTCGCGTTCACGGCCGCGGGCTCGGCGCTGTCGGTGACGCAGGTGGCCGAGGCGACGGACCTGAGCCGGGCGGCCGCCCGCCGCTTCCTGCTGACGCTGACCGACCTCGGGTACCTGAGCACCGACGGGACGCTGTTCCGGCAGACCCCGCGCGTCCTGGACATCGGGGCGGGCTACCTGGCCGGGCTGAGCCTGCCGCGCGTCGCCGAGCGTCACCTGGCCGAGCTCGCGCACCGGCTGGACGAGACGGCGACGCTGAGCGTGCTCGACGGCCAGGACGTGCTGTACATCGCGCGCGTCGCCGCGCCCCGGCTGCATACCGTCACGCTCAACATCGGCAACCGCCTGCCCGCCTGGGTGACGTCGATGGGCCGCGTGCTGATCGCGTCGCTGCCCGAGCCGGCGCGGGAGGAGTTCCTCGCGGGGATCGTCCCGCAGGAGTACACGTCCCACACGATCCGCGGCGTCGACGAGCTCCGGGCCGAGCTCGACGTGGTGCGCCGGCGCGGCTGGAGCCTCGTCGACCAGGAGCTCGACGAGGGGCTGCGCGGCATCGCCGTTCCCGTGATGCGCGGAGGCGACGTGCTGGCTGCGCTGAACATCTCCATCCGGGCCGGGCGTTCGGCGAAGGCCGCGGTGGCCGAGGAGCTCGTTCCGGCGCTGCAGGCCGCTGCCGTCGCGATCGCCGACGACTTCGGCGGGCGCAGCCGGGCCGTCGCCAACTAGCGCGCTACCCCCGCAACGCGTGGGCGGATCAGGCCTCACCTCAGCCGCCCTACCCGCTCCCCCGCGACGCGTGGGCGGCTAGTGCTGCAAGACCCGGCCGGGGTCCGCGTGATCCGCACACGCGTTGGGATGACACCGTTGAACGCCTCCACATGGGTGCGGGCGAGCGCGTCGTCCGCCCACGAGTTGGCGTCCGGAGGCGAGGCGGGAGGAACCGCGGGCTAGTAGCTCGCCGGTGCGGCCCCGGCGTCGCTCCCGGTCCCGTCCGCCCCGATGTAGCGGGCCGCGAGGGCCTCGGTGCCCCGCGCGAGGAGCGCGACGTCGGCCCCGACGTTGACGAAGTCCGCCCCGACGTCGAGGTAGCGGCGCGCGTGCGCCTCGACGAACGCGTTGACGCCGACGATCTTGCCGGCCGCCTTGACTGCCTCGATGGTGCGCAGGACGGCGTCGACGACGTCGGGGTGGTCCTGCTGGCCGAGCACGCCCATGCTCGCGGCGAGGTCGGAGGGGCCGATGAAGACGGCGTCGACCCCGTCGACCGCGGCGATCCCGGAGGCGTTGGCGACGGCCTCGGCGGACTCGATCTGCACGATCAGGCTGATGAACTCCCCGGCCCGGTCCAGGTAGCCGGGCACGCGGTTCCAGCGGGCGGAGCGGGCCAGCGCGGAGCCGACCCCGCGGATCCCGGCGGGCGGGTAGCGGACCGCGGCGACGGCGGCGCGGGCCTGATCGGCGGTGTGCACCATGGGCACCAGGATGGACTGGGCGCCGAGGTCCAGGAACTGCTTGATCAGGACGGCGTCGTTGTCGGGGACCCGGACGACGGCGGCGCACGGGTAGGCGGCGACGGCGCGCAGCTGGGCGAGGACGGACTCGAGGTTCATGGCGCCGTGCTCGGCGTCGATGAGGAGGTAGTCGAGGCCGGAGCCGGCGCAGATCTCGGCGATGCCGGCGTCGCCCGAGCAGACGAACATGCCGGCCACGGGGCGCGTGCGGCCGGGAAAGAGGTCCTTGAAGGACGCCGGAGTGTCTACTTGAAACGGCATGTCACGGTTCCCAGCGGTCCGTAGTCGGCGAAGACGGTGTCGCCCTCGAAGACCCACATCGGGCGGGTGAAGGAGCCGGCGAGGATGATCTCCCCGGCCTTGAGGCCGTCGCCGTGGGCGGCGATCTTGTTCGCGAGCCAGTAGACGCCCGCGCCGGGGTGGTTGAGGACGCCGGCGGCGACCCCGGTCTCCTCGACGGTCTGGTTCTTGTAGAGGATCGCGGAGACCCAGCGCAGGTCGACGTCGTGGGGGCGGACGGGGTTGCCGCCGACGACCATGGCGCCCATCGCGGCGTTGTCCGAGATGGTGTCGACGATGGTGCGGCCCTCCATCTCGATCCGGGAGTCCAGGATCTCGAGGGCGGGGACGACGTATTCCGTGGCGTTGAGGACGTCGAAGAGGTTGGCGTTGGGGCCGTCGATGTCCTTGTTCAGGACGAACGCGAGCTCGACCTCGATGCGCGGGTGGGTGTACTGGTCCCACTTCACCGTGCAGCCGTTCTCGAGGACCATGTCGTCGAAGATAATGCCGTAGTCCGGCTCGGTGATGCCCGTGGCGGCCTGCATGGCCTTGGACGTGAGGCCGATCTTGCGGCCGGCCAGGCGGCGGCCGTTCTCCTCGCTGCGCTGGCGCCAGAGGTTCTGGACCTTGTAGGAGTCCTCGACCGTCATGTCGGGGTACCGGGCGGTCAGCCGCGGAACGGGCGAGCGGGTGCGGCCGGCCTCGACGAGTTCGTCGGCGATGGCGGTGATCGTCTCATCGTTGAGCATGCGTGGGGATCCTTACGGGTCTGGGCGGTGCGGTGGGAGGCGCGCGGCCGGTCCGAGCGGGCCCGGCCTCCGTGGGCCGGTCCCGTGCGGCGGGCGTGCCGTCCACCCAGATCATGCTAGCCCGAGCCGCGAAGTAGCGGCCTGTGGACAACTTCATATGCCGCGGAATTTCGCGATATGATGGATTGACACAACTTGTCAACACGAAGATGAGGACCGCATGGAACCGCCCTTCTCGACCACGCTGCGCCCGGCCCTGGCCACGGCCGCCTTGCTGGCCCTGGCCCTGACCGCGTGCAGCCCTTCGACCGGCGAATCGCCGACGAGCGGAGCCGAGGACACGACGGCCTCCACCACCTCGGCTCCCCCAACGAGCGCGAGCCCCACCGAGCCGGTTCCAGCGACCTCGACCTCCCCCGCCAAGAACCTCCCGAAGCCCGTCATGCCCCCGGAGGCGAAGGAATTCTCGAAGGAAGGCTACGAGGCGTTCGTGGAGTATTGGTTCGAGGCGCAGAACTACGGATTGGCAACAGGCGACCCTGAACCGTTCTCGGCGGTATCCGACGAGCGATGCGGGCTTTGCGCCCAGAGGTTGCAGGCGATCGAGACGTACAACGCCGATGGCGGTTGGGTTGTTGGCGGCGAGGTATACGCCGAAAACTTCGTGACGCAGCTAGTCCCCGACGATCAGGAAATGTATCAAGGGCTCTTCATTCTCCGTCAAGAAGCCATTGCAGCCTTCGATGAAGAGGGCAACCTCAAGGATGGAACGAAGAAGGACGCGGTCAAGACGCCGTTCAACAGCTTTGCATTCTTCGACGAAGCAAGCGGCTGGAAGATGGCTGTCGTCGCCTCGGACGAGACGCTTGAGAAGATGACGACGAACGATGGGTAGCTCACTCGCACCCGCCGCGTCGCGCATCGTCGCTTCCTCGGTGCTCGCAGCCCAGATCTGGCTGCCTTTCACACAGTCATCTCCACCGTCCAAAAATTTGGAAGAGACGGTTGATGTAGACATGAGCGGCGGTGACGCCAACCTCGGATCGACATCGCCCGACGAATTCATCGTGCCGGGCCGGGGCGGGCCGCCACCCGGTCTAACAGAGAGCACAGGGGGCGAGGACGCCAAACCAGATCTCGACCGTGTCATCACCACTTGGGTTCCATACTGCATGGACCCCAATCTCGGGACTGGCAACATCGATTGCTTGGTCCTCACCCAGAGCCGCTGTTCTGACGGGGAGCGATTAGTGACCTACTACACGTACACCCTTCGCGATCCAACACCTCGCTCAACAGGTCGTTCCGGCTGCATCGGCGATGCCGAAGCGCCGGCAGCGGACGTCCCGGAAGAACTGGTGATTCTGACCGCTGCCGAATTCCAGAGGCTTCCGATCCCGGGCTCGACGATCGAAATGGAGCTGAACGGCTTCACGCTCCGCAACGCCCACACGAACATCTACGCCGAGTCGGACGTCCGCGAACTGACCACCACGATCCTGGGATCCGAGGTCCGGGTCCGCGCGACACCCTACGAATACCGCTGGTCCTACGGCGACGGACAAGCACGCACCACCTATGAACCAGGAGCCCCGCTCAACGACGGATCCTTCGACACCGAGACCACCACGAGCCACGTCTACACCGAGACCGGCGACTACCCCGTCGGACTGACCACCGTCTACACCGGCCAGTACTCGGTCGACGGCGGACCCTGGCTTCCCGTCGCCGGCATGGCCACCGTCCCCAGCACCCCGGCCGAGGTCAGCGTCTGGCGGACCAAGAAACTCCTCGTCGACTCCGACTGCATCGAGAACCCCGACGGCCCCGGCTGCGCCTCCCCGTTCGAGGACGACGCCGAGCGCTAATCCGCGTCGAGGGCCTCGGGGACCAGGACGTCGAACTCCGTGCGCGCGTGGCGCTCCCCGTTGACCTGCAGCTCGAGCGCGTGCGTCCCGGGGTAGTGGACGCGCGTGGTCATCTGCCGGAACGCGTGGCGCTTGCGCACCGTGGCCTCCTCGCCGGGACCCAGATCCAGGACGGCCAGCTTGAAGACCTTCTCAGACAGGCCACCGTTGGCCTTCACGTAGTGCACCACGTAGTCCACGGCCACCCGCGCGTCCTCGCTCCCCCGATTCACGAGGTCCGCCGTGAACTCCAGGCTCGTCGGCAACTCGACGGCCTCACGGTCCAGCGTCAGTCGCGGCACCTCGACCTGCGCGGGGACGAAGCCCAGGAGCGCCATCGCGCCCGGATGCGCCTTCTTCACGAGCGTGCGCAGCCCGTGGCGCACGACCCAGCGCGCGTCCTCGCCGCCGTCGCGCATCCAGCGCCCGGCCACCGCCACGACGAGGTCCGGGGCATGCCGCGCCAGGTCGTTCAAGTGGTTTGCCACCGAGCGCCGCACGTACTCGCTCGGATCGGCATACAGCGCGTCGAGGATGGGCACGGTCGCGCCGGGATCGGCGATCAGCCCCGGCACCCGCACCGCCCACGGCAGGTAGCTCCGCGTCCCCTCGCTGGACAGACGGCGCACGTGTTCATCCGGATGCGACGCCCATCCCCGCGCCACGAGCAGCGAACGCTGAAGATCGTGCCGCAGCATCCGGCGGATCGGGAACTCGCTCGTCAGCCGCGGTGTCAGCTCCGCCAGCAGCACCAGTGCGTCGTCGAACGACGCCGTGGCCCCGTCGTCCAGCGCGAGCGTCACCACCGTCTCCCCCACCGGCCACACCATCCAGCCCGTCAGCCCCTCCCCGGCGAGCGCCTGGCGCACGGCGGAGGCCCCGGCGTCGTACCCGGCCCCGGAGCGCCCCAGCGAGGCGAGCATCAACCCCGACACGGCGTCCGCCCGGGCACGGATCGACATCCCGCCGTACCCCGCCGGCAGCTCCGCCAGGCCGTCCCAGCGGATCTCCGGCGCCGCCGCCTCCAACACGGAGCGCAACCGCTCCACGACCTCCGGGGAGAGCAGCTCGTCAATGGCGCCCATGCGCGTCCTCCCGTCGCCCGGCCCCGTCCTCGGGCCGCGGCTTGAGCATCCGCGGCAGCGCGACGAGCAGGAACAGGACGGCGGCCAGCACGCCGAGGCCGATGGCGAGCGACGGTCCGATCCCGAGCATGACGTCCACGATGAAGAACACGCACGCGCTGACCATCACGCCGATGCTGACCACGGAGATCTTCACGATCCGGTGCCCGTGCCGCACCGTCGCCTCCTTGACCTGCTTGCCGAAGAAGCGGCGGTGGATCGCCACGGGAGTCATGATGAGCCCCGTCAGCAGGGCGGAGAACGCCAGGAGACCGATGTAGAAGCCCTGCTGGAACGCGCCGAGGTCCTCGAAGCGCGATTGGAACGGCAGCATCATGAGGAACGCCGTGATGATCTGCGCGCCCGTCTGCATGACACGCAGTTCCTGGAGGAGGTCGTTCCAGTTCCGGTCCGAGCGTTCCTGCGGGGTCTCGTCCCGCCCCCGGCCCGGCCGCCCGCCGGACGTGTCGCTGCCTGTTTCCATAGGGTCAAGGTACCGGATGCCCCGGCGTCCGGACGGCCGTGTGGTCCACACACCTGCCGCGCGGGCCGCGGGCTGCATAAGCTGTCCCCCATGGACGCCCACCCCTTCGACCACATCACGTCCGAGGAGCTGCGCCGCCGCGGCTCGCTCAAGTGGACGGGATACCCGGAGATGCTCGGCGCCTGGGTGGCGGAGATGGACTTCGGGACGGCGCCCGGCGTCATCGAGGCGGCGCAGGAGACGGTCGCCTCGGGCATGCTCGGCTACGCGCCCCCGCGCCTCGTGCGGAACCTGCGGGAGTCGACGGCGGCGTGGCTCGCCGCGCGCTTCGGCTGGGAGGTCGACGACGACGCCGTCCGCCCCGTGCCGACCGTCCTGTCCGCGCTCGTCGCCGCGATCCTGCACTTCTCCCCCGCGCACCGCCCGGAGGCGCCGGTCGTCTTCCTGACGCCCGCCTATCCGGGGTTCCTCGACGTGCCGTCCCGGCTGGGCCGCCGGTCCCTGCACGTGGAGATGGTTGCCGGCGACGCGGGCTGGGAGGTCGATTGGGCGGCGCTTGAGGAGGCGCTGCGCGGCGGGGCGCTCCTGATCCTGGTCAATCCGCACAACCCGCTCGGGAAGGTCTACGCGCACGCCGAGCTGGAGCGCATCTGCGACCTGGTCGACGCGACGGGATCGCGCGTCTTCGCGGACGAGGTGCACGCCCCGCTCGTGTACGACGGCGCCACGCACCTCCCGTACGCCTCGCTCGGTCCCACGGCGGCGGGCCATACGCTGACGGCCGTGAGCGCGTCCAAGGCGTTCAACCTGCCGGGACTGAAGTGCGCGCAGGTGGTGCTCGGCAACGACCTCGACCGTCTCGTGTGGGGCGCGGTCGGCTCGATCGTGGAGGACGGGACCGCGAACGTCGGGCTGGCGGCCACGGCCGCGGCGTACGACGGCGGGGCGGCCTGGCTCGCGGGGGTGGTCGACTACCTCGACGGCAGCCGCCGGCGCCTCGAGGGGCTCGTCGCCGAGCACCTGCCGGCCGCCCGCTACGTGGCCCCGGAGGGAACGTACCTCGCGTGGCTCGACGTCTCCCGGCTCATGCTCGGCCGCAACCCGGCCCGCTTCTTCCGGCACCAGGCCGGGGTCGCCACGGTCGGCGGGACGGACTGCGGCGAGGCCGGGCGCGGCTACGTCCGGCTGAACTTCGCCACGCCGCGTCCCGTGCTCGAGGCGATCGTGCACCGCATGGGCGCCGCCGTCGACGGCTGCGACCCCAACGACTCCGGCGACCTGGACGACTACCTCTAGCCCGCCCCGGGCGCTACCTGCCCTGGATGTCGGCCAGGAGCTGCTCGAAGGGCAGGGACTGCATCGGCCCCGCACCGGAGCTCCCCGGCGCGGAGGCGGGCTCCGCACCGGGGCCGGCGTCCGGCGTCGTACCCGCTGCCTGCCCCGCGCTCCCCGTGCCCGCGGCCGCGGCACCCTGCGCCTGCGCCTGCGCCTGCGCCTGACCGAGGTTCCGCGCCACGGCGTCCGCGAGCTCGCGCCCGGCCCGGTCGCCGCGGGCGGACAGCGGGCCCTCGCCCGTGTCGCCTCCCCAGTCCTCCGGCGCGGCGAAGACGCCGGTCGGGGCGACATCGGCGCGCAGGTAGCTGAAGACCGGGCGCATCACGTGGTCCAGGACCATGCTGTGCCGGCTCGAGCCTCCCGTCGCGGCCAGCAGGACGGGCTTGCCGGCGAGCGCCTGCGGGTCGAGCACGTCGAGGAAGGACTTGAACAGTCCGCTCACGGACGCCGTGAACACGGGGCTCACGGCGATCACGGCGTCGGCGGCGAGGACCCGCTCGATGGCCTCCGCGAGCCGCGGCGAGGGGAAGCGCGTGAGCATCATGGTGGCGATGTCCACGGCGTGCTCGCGCAGCTCGACGACCTCGATCGCCGCCTCGATCCCGCGCCCGGAGAGGGCGCGGAGGGTGGACGCCGCGAGCTGGTCGCCGAGCATCCGGCTCGTGGAGGGGACCCCGAGGCCTCCGGAGAGGACCACGATGTGCGCGGACATGGGAACCGCCTTTCATTGGGTTTCATGCGTTTGCATATAAAACCGGGGACGCGGCGGATTCATTCCCGGGGCCCGCGCACCCTCTCCTTCCGACCCCGACCGGCCCGCGCGGGATCCCGATTCGGCGATGGGCTTAAAGGATGGCGCGCCCCACTACGCCCCGTTACCGTGGCCTAGGTAAGCGCCCATCCGGGCACACGGACCAGCGAAAGGAGCCTGTTATGGGTTTGGGTGACAAGATTTCGAACAAGGCCGAGGAGCTCAAGGGCCAGGCCAAGGAAACGATCGGCGACCTGACGAACAACGAGTCGCTGCAGGCCGAGGGGGCCGCCGACAAGGCGGCCGCCGGGGCCAAGCAGGCCGGCGAGCACGTCAAGGACGCCGCGCAGGACCTCAAGGACGGCTTCAGCAAGTAGCCTCCTGCACGGAAGCGCCGCCCCCGTTCGCGTGGGGCGGCGCTTTTTTTATGCGGGTACGACGCAGGTGCCACACCGGCCGCGGCTACGTCGCCTAGTTCTCGCGGTCGCCCGGAGAGTCGTCCCACAGCTTCTGAAGCACGTTGCTGCCGCCGATGCGGCGGTAGATCCCGTAGCCGATCATGCACAGGCCGAGGAACATCGCGAAGAACAGCGATCCCCCGGCCCCGGATCCGCCCAGCCCCACGGCGCTGAACCAGGCGCTGAAGAGCAGGAGCGCCAGGCCCCAGCCCGTCAACGCGGCCCCGGGGAGATGGCGGGTCCTCATCGGGCGGCCTCCCCGTGTTCCACCCGCTGCGGCGATGTACTGGTGTCCCATGGCGCTCGCTCCTTTGCTGCGGCCTCACCGGCCAACGCAGCCGGTTGGATACCCCAACGGTAAACTCGCCGTCAACACCGGACAAGGGGTGGACGGCGACCGTCACGGCCTTGTGATCTGCCGGCCCCGGCGACCGCCCGCGCCATGCATCCAGGCCGCCCGTCCGGCTACGGCGAGGCCTTGCCGCCGTTCACGTTCAGCGTCTCTCCGACGACGTAGCTGGACTCCGCCGACGCGAGGAAGACGTAGGCCGGCGCCACCTCGACCGGCTGGCCGGCCCGCCCGAGGGGCGTGTTGTGGCCGAATTCCGGGAGCTTGTCCTTCGGCTGCCCGTCGGAGACCTGCAACGGCGTCCACACCGGGCCCGGCGCCACGGCGTTGACCCGGATCCCCTTCGGCGCGAGCTGCATGGCCAGGCCCTTGGTGAAGCTGTTGATCGCGGCCTTCGTGGAGGCGTAGTCCAGGAGGTTCGGTGACGGGTCGTAGGCCTGGATCGACGTCGTGTTGATGATGCTGGCCCCTGCGGGCAAGTGCTTGAGCGCGGCCCGCGTGATGCTGAACATGGCCATGATGTTGACCTGGAACGTCTCGAGGAGCTGCTGTTCGTCCAGGTCCTCCAAGCGGTCCACGCTCAGCTGCTTCCCCGCGTTGTTGACCAGGATGTCCAGCCCGCCCAGGGCCTCTGCGGCCTGGTCCGCGAGGCCGTTGCGGTACCCGGAGTCCATGAGGTCGCCGGGGAAGCCGATGCCGACGCGCCCTTCGGCCTCGATCAGCGCGATGATGCGGCGCGCGTCCTCCTCTTCCTGCGGAAGGTAGGCGATTCCGACGTCCGCGCCCTCGCGTGCGAAGGCGATGGCCACGGCCGCGCCGATGCCCGAGTCCCCGCCCGTGATGAGCGCCCTGCGCCCCTTGAGGCGGCCCGTGCCGCGGTAGCCGTCCTCACCGAGGTCGGCACGGGGCTGCAGCAGCGCATCGAGCCCCGGTTCGGGCTGGTCCTGCTTCGGCGGCGAGATCCGCGGGTGCCTCGTGACGGGGTTGTCCAGCGTCAGCTGCCCGGAATCACCCACCGTCGTGCTCGCTTCGCGCATGTCCGTGTTGGCCTCGTTGTCGTCCCGCATGGTGCCGTCCTTTCGTGGTTGGAACTCATCCGGCGTCGAACCGGTCCTCGTCCTCGCTGCCCGCGCGCTCGCGGCCCCGGTTGCCTCCGCTGCCGTCCGGCAGCTCATCCGCGTCCGGCCGCACCCGGGAATCGACGACGTCCTCGGCCCGCCGCTCCGAATCCGAGTCCGAGTCCGCAGGATCCTGGCCGTCGTCGCCGGGGATCGCGGCCCCGGCGGACTCGGAGTCCGCCGGATCGGCGCCCGGGAGGCCCGGGCCGGGGCGCTCCAGCAGCGCGTCGACGTCCTTCAAGGGGTCGACGGCGTCGAGCGTTCGCGGGTCGTCGGACGAACCCTCCTCGACGGGCTGGCCGTCGCGGCCGTCCAAGGGCTCGGAATCCGGCGAGCGGGGCGCTGAGCCCGTGAACTCGGGCTGTTCGGTCGGTGACATGGTCGTCTCCTTCGCGTGGGTGGTGGGTCCGGGGAGGAGCTCCCCGGTGGTCGGACGTCCGGGCACCGCGCCTCCACGAGGCGCCGTCCCGGGACGTGCGCCGGGTAGTACAGCCTAGGAGTCGCGCAGGGCCTTGATGAGTCCCGCCTTCGCCAGCCCGGAGTAGCCCTCGAGGCCGATCTCCCTGGCTCGCTGCCGAAGCTCCTCGACCGTCCAGTCCTCGTAGCTGCCGGAGCTTCCGCCGCGTTCCCCGACGGCCTTGCGGCCGTCCCGGGCGGCGGCGTTGGCGATGCGGGCGGCCTTCTGCTTCGACTCGCCCTCGTCCCGGAGCTTCTCGTAGAGTTCCGGATCCTTGATGCCGGGATCGTCGGCTGCGCCTCCGCCGGATCCGGTGGACCTCTGCTGCCCTGCCATGCGTGCGACCTCCGTACGTGGACTGCTGGGTGGACTGCGCGCGCCGCCGGATCGGGGAGAACCGGAGCACCCCGCCACCATAGGCACGGACCGGCCCCCCGGGTCAATGGTTGTGCTGGCGACGCCGATTCCCGGTGTCGGCGGGCGTGGGAACGGACCATCCCGGGGATTCGGGACGGTCCGTGCTACTGGCTGAGGCAGTGGTGGGCATCCGCCGCGTCGGCTTCCCGCGCCGGCGGCGGGACGGGCGTCCTAGCCGCCGCGCTGATCGGGAGGGAATCCGCCGGGGTAGTCGAGCGCGCTCGGCCCGACGAACCAGCGGACGAGCCCCATGCCGATCATGAGCAGGCCGAAGACGGCCCCGATGACGACGGGCGAGAGGCCGCCGCCCTGGACGGCGACGACGATCGCGAACGCCGAAAAGAGGGCGATGACCAGCAGGCCCGCGACGATCAGGACCTTGCCGTTGTGCGCCGCCTGCTCCCGGACGGGATCGTGGCGGTCGAGGTGTACGTGGTGAAACGGTCCAGCCATGACAAGTACCTCCTATGCCGCTGGTACTGCCAACGGTAGACCTGCCCACGCCAGAGTCAAGGGGCCGGACCCCGCACGCCCGAGGGGCCCGGCACGCGGCCGGGCCCCTCGTCGACGTACCGCGCGGGGACGCCTCAGGACACGGCGGCCCCGTTCTGCTTGGCGCGCTCGATCTGCTCCTGGCGCTCCTCGGCGGCCTGTTCCGTCAGGCGCGCGCCGGCCTCGGCGTCGCGGGTCAGGTTCTCCCCCGAGCCGGGATCGAAGATATGCAGGCGGCGCGTGTCCAGCCACAACTCCGCCGGATGCCCGCCACGGATCCGGCTCGCGGCGTCGAGCGTGACGACGACCTGCGGGCGCAGCTCCTCGGCGTCCATGTCCGCCGCGAGGCCCTGCAGCAGGTCCCGCACCTCGGGGCTCGGCTCGAAGTCGATGTAGCCGTACTGCTCGTTGCCGAGCCACTCGGTGTGGGTGAGCTCCGCCTGGAACCGCGAGCCGTGCTCGAGCTTGTGCTCTTCGACGAGCGAGGCGTCTTCGAAGAACTCGGGCCGCACGCCGAGCAGCACGACGTCCTTCCCACGCGCCACGGCGGCCTTCTCCTCGGGAACCGGGATGTCTCCGATCGGGGTCTTCAGGACGGTGCCGTCGAGCGTGGCCGGAAGGAAGTTCATCGACGGGCTGCCGATGAATCCGGCGACGAACAGGTTCACCGGCTGCTCGTACAGCTCCCGCGGCGAGGCGATCTGCTGCAGGAGGCCCTTCTTCAGCACGGCCACGCGGTCGCCGAGGGTCATGGCCTCCGTCTGGTCGTGGGTGACGTAGACGGACGTCGTGCCGAGGCGGCGCTGCATCTGCGAGATCTCCGAGCGCATCTGCCCGCGCAGCTTGGCGTCGAGGTTGGACAGGGGCTCGTCGAACAGGAACGCGTCGGCCTGCCGGACGATCGCGCGGCCCATGGCCACGCGTTGGCGCTGGCCGCCGGAGAGGTTGCCGGGCTTGCGCTCCAGGTGGTCCATCAGCTCCAGCGTCTTCGCCGCCGACGTCACGCGCTCGCGCACCTGCTCCTCGGTGAACTTCCCCTTGGCCAGGCGGAGCGGGAACGCGATGTTCTCGAACACCGTCAGGTGCGGGTAGAGGGCGTAGTTCTGGAACACCATCGCCAGGTTTCGGTCGCGCGGCGCCTTCTCGTTGACCCGCTTGCCGTCGATGAGCAGGTCGCCGCTCGTGATGTCCTCCAGTCCCACGATCATGCGCAGGAGCGTGGACTTGCCGCAGCCCGACGGGCCCACGAGGATGATGAACTCCCCGTCGGCGATGTCGATGGACACGTCGTTGACGGCCGGGAAGCCGTCGTCGTACTTCTTGACGATGTTCTTCAGGGTGATCGATGCCATGGAAACAGTCCTTTTCGAATGGTGCGGGCCCTAGCCCTTGACGGCGCCCTGGGTCAGGCCGGAAACGATTTGCCGCTGGAACAGGAGCACCAGCAGGACCACGGGGATGGTGACGATGATCGCCGCCGCCGAGATCGCCCCCGTCGGCGATTCGAACTGCGAGGCGCCCGTGAAGAACGCCAGCGCCGCCGGGACGGGCCTCGCCGCCTCGGTGGAGGTGAGCGAGATGCCGTAGACGAAGTCGTTCCAGGCGATGAAGAACGCGATGATCGCCGTCGTGAACACCCCCGGCGCGGCCAGGGGGACGATCGCCTTGCGGAACGCCTGCCACGTCGTGGCCCCGTCGACCTGCGCGGCCTGCTCGAGCTCCCACGGAATCTGCCGGAAGAACGCGGCGAGCGTCCAGATCGAGATCGGCAGGGTGAGCGAGAGGTAGGGGATGATGAGGCCGAGCCACGTGTCGTACAGCCCGATCGTGCGCCACACGTTGAACAGCGGGGTGACGATCGAGATGACGGGGAAGATCGAGACCGCCAGGGCGGTGGTCAGGATGAGCTTCTTCCCCGGGAAGTCGAGCCGGGCGATCGCGTACGCGCACAGGGTCGCGAGGACGACGGCGACGAAGGTCGCGATGAGCGCGATCCCTATTGAGTTGCGCAAGGAGCTCAGGAACAGCTCCTGCGCGTCCCCGACGAGGATCTGCTCGTAGTTCACGCTGGACCAGCGGGTCGGCAGGAACTTGCCGTTCGCGAGGTCGGAGGGCTGCTTGAAGCTCGTGGCGAAGATGGACGCCACGGGGAACAGCGCGTAGAGGACGACGACGACGGAGATGACGGCCCAGACGATCCGGGTCCTGGTCTTGGAGCCCTGCATCACTTTCCTCCCCGGGTACCGGCCAGATCGACCTTGAACAGCTTGATGGCGATGAAGCAGATCAGCAGGACGCAGATGAACAGCAGCACCGAGACGGCCGAACCGAGCCCGATCTCCAGGCGCCCGATCGATGTCCTGTAGGCGAGCAGCGAGAGCACTTCCGTGCCGTACGCGCCGCCCGTCATGATGAAGACGTTGTCGAAGATCCTGAAGGCGTCCAGCGCCCTGAACAGGACGGCCACCATGATGGCGGCCTTCATGTTCGGCAGGATCACGCGCTGCATCTGCTGCCACCAGGTGGCGCCGTCGACCTTGGCCGCCTCGGTCAGCTCGTCGGGCACCTGGGCCAGGCCGGCCAGCAGCAGCAGCGAGATGAACGGGGTGGTCTTCCAGATCTCGGAGGCCATGATGACGAACAGCGAGGTCCAGGTGCCGGCGAACCAGTTGGTCTCCTCGCCGATGCCCGGGACCCAGTCGAACCAGCTGTTCACGAAGCCCGAGTTGATGTCGAACATGTAGAACCAGGCGAACGCGGAGACCACGGTGATGATGCCGTACGGCACCAGGATCGCGGTCCGCAGCCAGCCGCGGACCGACTTGAGCGCCTTGCTCATCACGAGCGCCAGGGCGAAGCCGAGCACGAGCTCGACGACGACGGTGACGACGGTGATGAGCAGCGTGACGCCGAGGCCGTTCCAGAAGACCGGGTCGGTGAGGATGACGGCGTAGTTCTTCAGGCCGATGAACCCGCGGTCGTCGGGCGCCGTGAGGCGGAAGTTGAAGAGCGAGTCCCAGACGGCCTGGAGGATCGGGTACAGCGTCACGAGGAGCATGATGACGAACGCCGGGCCGGCGAGCCACCAGCCGAGCCGGCGTTCGGCCCGCCGGCGGTCGCTGAGCACGATCTTCTGGTTCTGGTTCCTCGAGCGCCGTGCCTCCGCCCGGGGTCCGGTGGTGGTAGTCACAGCAGCCTCTCCCCTCTCAGGACCTCGGTGATGAAGTCGGAAGTGTTCTTCGGCGTCGTGTCGGGATCAACGCCCGACGGCGGGGCCCAGTTCTGCTGGATCCCCGTGGAGACCTCGTTGTAGTACGGGGTCTGCGGGCGCGGCGCCGACTGGTCGAGCGACTCGCGGATGGTCTCGGCCATCGGGAACTGCTCGATGATCGACGGGTCGTCGTAGGCCGTGGAGTCCGACGGCGGGTTGCCGTTGGTCACGAAGTACTCCACCTGGTTCTCCGTCGAGACGATGCACTCGATCGCCTGGTACGCGAGCTCCGGGTTCCGGCTCTCGGACCCCACCCCCAGGTTGATGCCGCCGAGCGGCGGCGCGGACGGCGTGCCTTCGACCGTCTGCGGGTAGACGCCCCAGCCGATGTCCTCGATGAGCGAGGCGTCGAGGTTGCCCGCGTCGACGCCGGCGTTGGTCGCGGGCCAGACGAACGGCCAGTTGACCATGAACGAGCCGCGTTGGCCCTGGAACTGCAGCATCGACTCGTTTTCCGCCTGGGTCGGCAGGCCGGGACCGCCGAGGCCCTCCCGGCCGATCGTGGAGACGATCTCCGCGGCCTTGCGCCCCGCCTCCGATTCGAGGCCGAGCCGGACCTCGTCGGCCGTCGCCTCCGGGTTGGTCACGATGTTCTCCCCGCTGGATTCGATGAGCGCGTTGACCCATACCGTCATCGACTCGGCCCTGGCCCCCTGGACGCCGAGGTGCTTGTCCTGGTCGCGGGCGGCGTCGATGATCTGGTCCCACGTGACGGAGCCCGACATGTCCAGCCCCGCGGCCTCGGCGACCGATTTGCGGTACCAGAGGATCTGCGTATTGGCCCAGAACGGGACCGTGACGAGCTCGTCCTTCCACATCGCCCCGGCGAGCGCGCCCTCGAGCGTGTTCCCGGTGGTGCGCTGGGCGACGTCGGCGGGGACGGGAGCCAGGAATCCGGGCTCGGCGAGTTCGGGAATGAAGGGCGGGTCGAGGCTCATGATGTCGAGCGAGGTGTCGCCGGCGGCGAGGCGCCGGGCGAGCTGTTCGCGCTGGGACGAGGCGTCGGACGGCAGGAGCGTGACCTCGATGCGGTAGTCGCCGCCCGCGTCGGCGGTGCACTTCTGCGCGAGCGCCGCCTGTCCGCCGTCGTCCGGGTTGATGTACCAGGTCAGGACCGGCGGCCCTTCCTCCGCCGGGCCGCACCCGGACAGCAGGAGGCCCGCCGCTGCGACGGCCACCACGGTGGCACGACGCCGGCGGCGGGCCGCCGCGGGTGGTTGATTCTTGGGCATTGTCACAGGCCTCCAGATCGTCTTGTCCACACTTCTCGTGTCCAAGACCGTCGGCACCTGTCACAGGCCAACGGCCTCTGTGACTAGACCCTATGCCGGAAAGGTGTCGCGCGCCACAGTCCGCCGCCCGCGGCGCCGACGTGTGTGGTTTACCTGCCGGACACCTCCCTGATGCCCCGACGCCGGACTACTCGACCGTGAAGGTCACCGAATGCCATCCCGAGGCCCCGTCCGGGACCGGGTCGGCCCGCTCGGCCGTCTGCGCTTCGCCGTCCCCGTCGACGGCGCGCACCGTGACGGTGTGCCGGCCCGGCGCGGCGTCGGCCCACGCGTAGGACCACTGCCTCCACGTGTCGACGGAGGCCTCGGCGGCGAGCTCGGCCTCCACCCAGTCGCCGTCGTCGATCCGCACCTGCACGCCGGAGATCCCGCGCTGCTGCGCCCACGCGGTCCCGCCGAGGGCCACGGAACCGGCCGGGACGCGCGCGAACCCGCGGGGCACGTCGATCCTGGAGGCGAGCTTGATGGGCCCTCGATCGGACCAGCCCCGGTCCGTCCAGTAGGCCGTCTTCTCGTCGAAACGGGTCACTTCCAGGTCGACGACCCACTTCGTGGCCGAGACATAGCCGTAGAGTCCGGGGACCACGAGCCGCACCGGGAAGCCGTGCTGCAGCGGCAGCGGCTCGCCGTTCATGCCGACGGCGAGCAGCGCATCCCGCTCGTCGGTCAGCACCTCGAGCGGGGTCGAGGCGGAGAAACCGTCGATGCTCGTGGACAGGACCATGTCCGCCTCGTCGAGCGGGCGGGCGCGGTCCAGGAGCTTGCGCACCGGGTAGCCGAGCCAGCGGGCGTTGCCGGCCAGATCGCCGCCGACGGGGTTGGAGACGCACGTCAGGGTCACCCAGGCCTCCTCGAGCTCGAGGGCTAGGAGCTCGTCGAAGCCGAGCGTGAACTCCTCCTCGACGAGACCGTGGACGCGCAGCGACCACGTCGAGGGATCCACTTCCGGCACGACGAGCGCCGTGTCGATCCGGTAGAAGCCCGTGTTTGGGCTCTGCCACGGCGGCATGCCCTCGATTCCCGGTTCGAGGCCGCCGGGCAGCGGAGGCGCGGGGCTCGCGGGCGCAGGCAGGCGGAGCGCGTCCCGCGTCGCCGCCGCCAGGTTGCGGACCCCCGAGGCGGCGCGCCCGGCGAGCGTTCCCGCCGCGGCCAGGAGCGCCGCCGCACCGGCCCAGGCCAGGAAGGCCCGCCTCCCGGACCCGCCGGACGACGCCGGGGCCCCGCCTTCCGCACGCAGTTCAATGGCCACCGGTCCCTCCTGCAGGGCGGCCTCGGCCCGGGGGCGCAGGAAGGCCAACGCGGCGAGGCCGGAGAACACGCCGACGATGGTCGGCACGACGTCGAGCGGCCCGGTCGCCGGACGGCTCAGGACGCTCGCGGACATGGCGACGCCGAGGGCCGCGATGGCTGCGTAGGCGGCATTCGGACGGCGCCTCGAGAGCAGGCCGATCCCCGCCGCGGCCACCGCGGCGACGAGGGCGATGGACACGAAGAGCGCGATCTTGTCCGCGGTCCCGAACAAGCCGATGGCGAGGTCCTTGAGCCAGGGCGGCGTGATGTCGATGAACGACCCGCCCATCGCCACCATGGGCGACGACGATCCGCCGAAGAACGCGGAGACGAGCTCGGCCGTTCCGAACAGGAGTGCGGCGGAGGCCAGCCCGGCGACGGCAAAGGGCCAGGGCCGCTTGGAGCCCATTCCGTGCGCGTGGTTCATGATGAGCCTGCCTTCCCGTTGCGGTCGGATCCGGTTCGGAGCCGCGGGCGGAACGGATGGGATCAGGATCCCCCGGATGCGCCATGGAGGAAAGCGCCACGGCGGAGAGCACCTCGGGCCCCGGGCGCGACGGGCAGCCGCCTACTCCCGCGTCGCCCGCTGTCCCGCCCGCGGTTCCCCCTGCCCGGGGCGGGCGGCGCGCGTGGGCGGGGCCCCGGCGTCGTGCGCCTCCTGCGGGTATTCCGTGGCGTCCGCGAGGTCCTCCGCGGCAGCCCGTTCCCGGGCCGCGGCACCGATCCGGACGACGCCCGAGCCGACGACGCAGATGACCGCGGCGATGAGCAGGATGTAGAACGCCACCGAGGCGTAGCCGTTCGCCGACGTCCCCGGGTTCAGGAACGGGTACGGGTACCAGTGCCCATCGGTGCGCGGATCGATGGTCAGAGCACCGCGGACCAGCGTGTAGGCGGCCCATGCGATCGGGAAGACGACGATCCCAGCGAGGGTGCGCGGCGGCAGCCGGCGGCGCCCCGGCGCCACGAGCCAGTCGAGCGCGACGATGACGGGTCCCGCGACGTGGAGGATCTCGTTGGACCAGGCGACGACAGAGCCGATCGGCAGCTCCACGCCCCGAAGCAGCAGGTTGTAGACGACGCCCGTCGTGACCATGTAGGTCGTCGCCGCGGCCCGGACCGGCCCCAGCCAGGCCGGCTCCGGAAGCGATCCGAGCGAGTAGGCCGCCGCCGTGGCCAGCACGGCGGCGGCGATCAGATTCGACTCGACCGTGAAGAAGCTGAAGAAGTTCACGGCCACGAAGGCGGTGTGGCCCGCGCCGGCCGACTCGAAGTTGACGGTGTTGATCAGCTGCGCGGTGAGGGCGGCGAAGATCGCGATCGCTCCCCCGACCCGGAGGGCCAGCACCAGTTCCCGCATACGGGAAGCCTACAGCTCCTGCAACACGATCGGGTCGGTCGTGGGCGCCGGGGAACCGCCTTCGGGCTCGACCGTGATGCCGAAGTGCGTGACCCCCTCCATGGGGCCGGTGACCATCGTCGGCTCGGCCGCGGACACGGCCTCCGCGCTGAGCATGCCCGCGGGGGTCGCGCCGTCGCCCGAGATCAGCCACAGCTCGTAGCCGTGGCCGCTCGGCGGTTCGGGCAGCCCGCGGGTCGAGACCGCCATCATGCCTTCGGCCGCCGAGTAGCTCAGGCTCACCGTGGCTCCGTCGTCCAGGCGCTGGACCGCCGTCTTCAGGTCGCTCGACGCGAAGAGCTGATGGAGGGCGGCCTGGCTGGACTGGGCGGCCGTCAGCTGCTCCTGCAGGCGGGACTGCTCGTTCTGCTGCACGGCCACGACACCGGCGAGGCCACCCGTCGCGAGCAGCAGCAGCCCGGCCGCGAGGGCCCACCATTTGGTCGCCGCCGGCACCGCCGGCCCCGTCGGTGCCTCCGAGCCGGGGCTGGCGGCGGGCGGCGCGGACGAGGGGGGTCGTGGGGACTCCATGGCCGGGGCTGTCTCGGGATCGCTCGAGCCGGCGTCGGCGTCGGTGTCGACACCGTCATCGGCGTCGGCCGGGGCGGCGACCGCGGGCAGCTGCCGCGTGCTGCGGATGGCGTCCATGACGCTCTTCTTGAGCCTCGGAGGAGGGGTGACTTCGGGCGTTCCCAAGGCCAGCAGTGCCGCGGTCTCCGCGAGCTCGCGGGCTTCCTGCGCGCTCTCCGGGGACGCGGCGGCATGCCGCTCGAACGCCTCCCGTTCACCATCACCCAGCGCGTTGAGGGCGTGCACGCCGGTCATCCGGCAGTCCTTCTCTTCCATCACGCCACCCCCATCATGTCCCGTAGTCTGATCATTCCATCGCGGATCCGCGTTTTCACGGTCCCCACCGGGACCTGCAGCAGTCCAGCGACCTCTTGGTGCGTGTAGCCGCCGTAGTAGGCCAGGCGGATGGCATCGCCTTGGGCCTGCGTCAGGGAGTCGAGGGCCTTGAGCACGCGCTCGCCGTCGGCCCGTAGGACAGCCTGGTCCTGGACGTCGTCGTAGGATTCCTGGAACTCCTTGATCCCCTGGCGGAGGTCCCGGTCACGGCTGGCCTGGCTCGCACGGACCCGGTCGACGGCCCGGCGATGCGCCACGGTACAGATCCACGACAGCGCCTTGCCGCGATCCGCATCGAAGAGGACGGCCTTCTGCCAGACCTCGACGAAGATCTCCTGTGCCACTTCCTCGCTCTGCGACGGATCGCGGACGATGCGGCGGACCAGGCCGAAGACCACGGGTGCCACGGCGTCGTAGAGGGCCTCGAAGGCGTCCTCGTCCCCCAAGGCAACACGGCGCAGCAGATCTTCCTGGGTCGGCGGCCGCTCCGCCGCGATCCGGATCCGTGGAAAGCGCATGGGGTCCACGCTCTCATGCCCGTAGTCCATGTCCCACCCCTCCTCCTGCTTCAGTGTGTCCTCGCGGCATGTGGCGCGGCGTGCCGAGGCGGTCGGCGCGGTCCCCCGGGTCCGGCCGACCGCCGTAACGGCGGGCTACTTCGTCTCTGCCGGCGGCATCAGGACCGCGTCGATCAGGTAGACGGTGGCGTTCGCCGTCTTCACGCCGCCGCAGATGACGTTGGCGTCGTTGACCATCAAGGAGTCACCGCTTCCGGTCACCTCGACGTCCGCCCCTTGAACGGTCGCCTGCAGGCCCATGACCTCGTCGGGAGTGAGCTGGCCGGGGACCACGTGGTAGGTGAGGACGCTCGAGAGCATCTCCGAGTCCTCGACGACGCCTGTCAGATCCGCCTCGGGGATGGCGGCGAACGCCTCGTCGACGGGGGCGAACACGGTGAACTCGTCGCCATTGAGCGTGTCGACGAGGTCGACGTCCGGGTTCAGCTCGCCGGAGACGGCCGACGTCAGGGTCGTCAGCAGCGGGTTGTTGGACGCGGCTACGGCCACGGGATCCAAGGCCATGCCCTCGACGGATCCGGCGCCGTCCGGCACCTGCTCCGCATAGGCGGCACAGCCGGGGCCGACCAGGCCGGCAGCCGGATCCATGGCGGCTTCCGAAGTCGCCGGAGCGGATGCCGGGGCCGACGTGGCATTGCCGCCCTCCGGCGAGGACGGATCCTGGCCCGGATCGGCACCGCCGGCACAAGCCGTCAGGCCCAGTCCGGCGATGGCGACGATTCCGAGGGCTCCTGCGAACCTGCGGTTCAGGGTCTTCATGATGATGCTCCTTCAACCGATCGGCGGTTGCCCGCCGTGGGATCCCGTTTCCGTCTCCGGTACGGGCTGTCGCACGGCAGTTCGGAGCGGGAAGGGCGACGGATTGGAGCAGCACTCGATGCCTCCCGGTGCACGGACGCCGTGGCGGCCGGAGACCGCCCGGCCCATCGGTCCCGTCAGCGCAGGAGCGACTCGACCCAGTCCCGCCAGGGCCGCTCCTCGGCGGCCGCGCGCTCGGCCGCGTCGACCCCGTAGAGGTAGCCCCGCACCGTGAGCATGCGCGTCGGGCCGAACTCGGCCGTGCCGAACTCGTAGATCCCCGCGCCGTCGACCCGCAGCGTCACGGATCCGGGATCCTGGGCGATCACCGTCCCGGCCAGCGGCGGCACGCCAGGGGCCGTGACAGCCGGACGACCCGCTTCCACCCCGGCCAGCCCCGCCGCCTCGGCGAGGTCGGGGACTGGGCCGGGGACACCGCCGTCGTCCAGGGAACCCACCCCGGTCACGACGTCGTTCCCGCCCGGCTCGACCTGGACGATGAACTGGGCCGCAGGAAGCCCGGCGAAGTGCGTGTGGTATTCGCGGAGCATCCGCACCGCGCCCACCCATCCTTCACGCGTCGGCAGGATCTGCTCCCTCCAGCGCGGCCCGTCCTCCAACAGGCCAGAGGTCAGGCGCACCACCAGCGGCGCATTGTCGCCCGGATCCTCCACATCGACCTCCGTGGACCACGGCGGCACCGGGGTGTCCTCGCCCAACCACCCTCCTTCGTCGTAGGAGATCCGGCGCGGCGGGTCCCATGCCGTGATGGTGCCCTCGGAGTCACCGAAGCTCCCGTGGTGCATCGTGACACCACCGCCCTCGCCGGGCTCGACCTCGGCCGGCACGAACCACGCCGTGTAGCCGGGCCCGGTCCCCACCGACTCCCAGACCGCCTCCGCCGCCGCGGCGATCCGTGCCTCCACGACCACCAGGCAGCGGCCGTCCTCCTCCTCGATCCAGTCCGTGATGGCATCCATCGATTCCTCCTGCTCCGTCCGTTCCGTCGGTCATGCCGGGCCCGCGGGATGCGGGCCGGCCGGGCAGCGAAACGGCGGGCCCGGTAGCCCGGACCCGCCGTCGTGTGTCAGTGCCGCTGGCGGGACGTCTTGCCCGTGTCGATGAGCGGGGTCCCCGCGGCCTTGGCGCGCTTCTCCGCGCGCTTCTGCTTGATGCTCTTGCCGACCTTCTTGGACTGGTGCCGGCCTGGATCCTTGATGGGCATGGCGTGCCTCCTCGTTGGGAACGGGGTCCCCGTGGAATCAGGGGTTGCTCCCCCACACCGAACTGTACGCCCGGGCCCGCCGGCGCAACAGGGGCCGATTGCGTCGCCGAGCTCCTGTTCGACCACGGACGGATGCGCCCCGTCCTCACCCACGAGATCCCTGCCACCGTCGGGCTGGTCCGCGCGTTCAGCTACCCCGTGCTGCGGTACTTCCGCACGCTCGGCAAGTGGAACCTGGGAGCGCTGACGCCGCAACAGGTCAATGCCCTGACCACGCCGCTTGTTCCCGGGACCTCGGGCATGATCCCGGAGGCACCACTCGAGGGCATCGACCGGAGGCTCGCCGACGTCCTGTTCGAGGACGGCCGGGCCACGATCGAGACCCTCGCCCGGCGCGCGTCGACCTCGGAGACGACGGCGGCGCGCAGGCTCGAGTGGATCCTCGCCAACCGCCGGGTGCAGATCCGGGCGCTCGTCGAGCCGCTCGTCGCCGGACGGCCCGTCGAGGCGATGCTCTGGCTCAAGGCCTCCCCCGACAAGGTCGAGCAGCTCGGTCGCTCGCTGGCCTCTCATCCCCAGGTCCGCTACGCGGCGGCCGTCGCCGGCGAGCGCCACGTCGTGGCCGACGTCGTCTTCGAGACCAACGCGGCACTGTACGACTTCACGACACGGTCCGAGTGGACCCGCGACGCGGAGGCGATCGAGACGACCCTCCTGCTCCACGCCCGGAAGCGGGGCGGACGGCTCAACCCCGGTGAGGCGTAGCCCGCGCGGCGCCCCGGTTCCTCTGTGATCCACCTCACCTTTCCCCTGGAGGAGTCGCTGGGACCATGATCCACCGACCGCTTCCCACCGCCGCCGATCCCGCCTCGACGGACATCCTGGCCCTGGCCAACAGCCCCGTGGTCTGGTTCTGCGCCTTCGGCGTCTTCGCCGTCATCTTCGTCCAGACCTTCATCTACATGAAGGCCGCGCGCAGGGCCGGCCCCGAGATCGGCATGGAGACCCGCGAGGTCATGGGCGCCTACCGGGCCGGCGCCGTCGCCTCGGTCGGGCCATCGCTCGCCGTCGTGCTCGTCGCGATCGCACTCCTGGCGCTCTTCGGAACGCCGGCCGTCCTGGTCAGGATCGGGTTGATCGGCTCGGCGGCGGCCGAGACGGCCTCGGCGGGCATCGCCGCGAACAGCGTCGGCGCCACGCTCGGCGGCCCCGACTACACGCAGCAGGTCTTCGCTCTCTCCTTCATCGTCATGAGCCTGTCCGGAGCCATGTGGATGCTCGCCACGTTGATCCTGACCCCCATCCTCAAGCGCGGCAGCAGTTCGCTCGCCCGTGTCAACCCGGCAGCGATGGCGATCATCCCCTGCGCGGCGCTCCTGGGGGCCTTCAGCATGCTGACCATCGCCGAGCTGCCGAAGTCCGCGGTCCACGCCGTCACCGTCGGCGTCTCCGCCGCGGTCATGGCGGGCTGCCTCTTCCTGGCCAGGACGCTCAAGGCGCACTGGCTCAAGGAATGGGCGCTGGGCATCGCGATCGTCGTCGCCCTCTTCACCGCCTACTTCGCCCACACCCTCTAGGACCCGGGAAGGAAACCCATGAGCACCGTCACCGAATCCCGGGCCGCCGCCGGAATGGCCGGCTTCGAGGCCACCACCAACCGCTGGGGCCGGGTCACCATGATGATCGGCCTGGCCCTGTCACTCATCGGCCCCGTCTACGTCGCCTTCTTCACCGGCATGGACCTCGCGGCCCAGCAGATCTGGCTCGCCTTCATCGGCGTCGCGGCCGCCTTCGGCGTCCTGTGGGTCCTGGAACCCGTCACCTACTTCCCGATCCTCGGTTCATCGGCCATGTACCAGGCGTTTATGATCGGCAACATCTCCAACAAGCTGCTCCCGGCGGCCATCGTCGCCCAGTCCTCGATCGGCGCCAAGGCCGGAACCCGACGTGGCGACCTCACCGCCGTCATGGCCATCTGCGGCGCGGCGACCGTCCACCTCGTCTCCCTCCTGGTGTTCGTCGGGTTCCTCGGCACCTGGCTGATCAGCGTCATCCCGAGCGACGTCATCGAGGTCGCCCGGCTCTACATCCTTCCCTCCGTGCTCGGCGCCGTGCTGGTCCAGGCCGTCGTGACGATGCGGCAGCTGCGGCCCACCCTGATCGCCGTGGGGCTGTCCCTGCTCTTCCTGTTCGTCGTCGTTCCGGCGTTCCCGACCCTGGGCCTGTTCGCCACCGCGATCGTCGTCGTCCTCGCGATCGCGCTCTCGTGGCTGCTCCGTGACCGCAACCGGCACACGGGCCGCCCCGCCGATGCCACCACCGAATCCCAGCCGTAGCGCCGAAGGAGAACCACCCCATGACCACCGCCACCGCAGCCCTGGCCCTCACCGAGGCCGAGCGCGCCGATCAGCACGCCTTCTACCGCCACCTGCACTCCCACCCGGAGCTGTCGATGCAGGAGCACGCCACCGCGGCCCTGATCGAGGAGCGGCTGGAAGCGCTCGGGATCGAGCACTTCCGCTGCGGCGGGACCGGCGTCGTCGGCATCGTGCGCAACGGCAACGGCAACGGCCCGGTCGTCGCCTACCGGGCGGACACGGACGGCCTGCCCATCGCGGAGGACACCGGGCTCGACTACGCCTCCACGGCGACGGGCCTCCTGCCCGACGGGTCAGAGGTCCCCGTCATGCATGGCTGCGGACACGACACGCACGTGGCCACCGCCTTCGGCGCGCTGACCGTGCTCCTGCGCCGCCGCGAGGACTGGGCGGGAACGCTGGTGCTCGTCTTCCAACCGGGCGAGGAGACCGGCGCCGGCGCGGCCGCCATGGTCGCCGACAGCCTCTGGGACAAGGCCCCGCGGCCCGGAATCGTCCTCGGCCAGCACCTCATGCCCCTCGCCTCGGGGCGCGTCGCCTACTCGAGCGGGAACACGATGGCGATGGCGGACTCCCTGCGGGTCACGCTCTTCGGCAGGCAGTCCCACGGCTCGCAGCCCCAGGACTCGATCGACCCCATCGTCATGGGGGCGCACCTCGTGACGCGGTTGCAGACCATCGTCTCCCGCGAGCTGGGGCCGCTCACACCGGCCGTCGTCACGGTGGGCACGTTCCATGCCGGCCTGAAGGAGAACATCATCCCGGCGCGGGCGGAGCTGACCCTGAACATCCGGACCGCGGGCGAGGAGGCCCGGTCGCGGGTCCTGGAAGCCGTCGAACGCATCGTCGCGGCCGAGGCCGCCGCCTCGGGAGCGCCGAAGCCGCTCGTCGAGCCGATCTCCCGGTTCCCGCGCTGCTACAACGACCCCGCCGAGCCCACCCGCGTCGCGGCCGCCTTGGGCCGGGCGCTCGGCGAGGACCAGGTGCAGGAGCAGCCGCAGCTCATGGGCAGCGAGGACGTGGGGAGACTTGCGGACGCGATCGGGGTCCCGCTCGTGTACTGGTTCTTCGGCGGCTTCGATCCGGCGGCGGGACCGCTCCCGGTCAACCACTCCCCCCATTTCGGCCCCGAACTGGGTCCGGCCCTGGAAACGGGGACGACGGCGGCGGCCGCCGTGTTGCTCGAGTACCTGGGACGCTGACGGAGCCCGGGGAACGGACTGGGGCGGTGATCTGACAACAGACGAAAAGAGGGGCCCGTGGCGCGATGCTGGAACACATGGACCAGACCCTGGACGACCTCAAGCGCCACGTCCTCGGGGCCGGGGTACGACGCCGGACGTCCCCTCCGGGATGACCGACCCCTTGCTCGTGGCCGGGTTCCTCGAGGAATCCGGCGCGGACCTCCTCGCCGTCGCGATCGGCAACGCCCACGGCAGCTACCGCGGCGAGCCGCGCCTGGATGGGGAGCTGATCGGGCGGATCCGCGGCGCCTCCGCCGGCGTACCGCTCGTACTGCACGGCGCCTCGGGCCTCCCCTCCGGGGACCTGGCCCGGCGACCAGATCGCCGCGGGGCCCTGTCGGCCGGCCGTGATCGGTGCGACGATGGCCGTATGCAGACACCATCGGATTCCACGACGCCAGGGTCCGGATCGGGGCACCGCAAGCGGGGCTCCTCCGCCCGCCACCACGAGGAGGTCTTCCAAAGCCACGAGGAGCTGCGATCGCTCGCGCAGCGCCGCCGGGAAGCCGAGGAGAAGCTCGAGAAGCACTTGAAGGAGCAGGAGGCGCTGCACCCCAGGCACCACGACGCACACGCCGCACCGCGGCCGCCGGCGCCGGATTCCAGCCCCGATTGACCCCGGACCGCGAACACGCCGGAGTGGCCATCGGGCCGGTATCGCGCCGAGACCTGCCGAAGCGTCCGCGACGACGCCTGGATCAGGAGAGCAGGAGCGCCCGGGCGATGGCGGTGCGGCGGCGTTCCGCCTCCTGGTGCCCCTCGCTGCCGAGCCGCGAGCGGAGCGGGCCGGCGAGGGTGTGCATCAGCGCCAGGTAGCGTTCCGGCGGGGGCACGTAGCCCATCAGGGGTCCGCCCTGCGAGTTCGTGTAGCCGATGACCTCCATGGCCCGGTTGACCAGCTCGTGCCTCGCCATGGAGTCCCGCGCCGCTTTAAGCCCTGGGCCTCCTGCGGTGACGAGGAGCTCGATCACGGTCTCGTCGCGGAGCGTCCCGTGGCCGCGGTCCTCGATCCAGTCGACGACCCTCCCCCACAGGTTCTCCGGCTTCGACGCGAGGCGCACCGCGCCCGTGCCCGCGGTCAGGCGCTTGCCCTGCCGGCGGGCGAGCTTGAGTTCCAGGGCCATGGTCCGCAGCCGGGCGACGACCGGGTATCCGTTCTCCGTCTTCTGCTCGGTTCCGTAGGGGTGCGGATCCTGCCAGCCCAGCTCGTCGACGATCCGGGCGACCTCGACCTTCTTGAGACGGTTGGTGTCCGTGAGCTCGAAGCCCCGCTCGTGGGCCTCGAGGACGAACCAGATCAGCGGCTTCAACAGGGTCTCCAGGTCCAGACCGGCAGCGGCCAGCACCGCGTCGACGCCGGGAGCGACGAGCGGATCGGCGGCCGAAAGAGGCTGCTCCCCCCACAGCCCCGCGGCACGGGCCAGGCTCCGCAGCCAGCGCCGACCGTAGGAATCCTGCTCGGCGATCCACCGCAGGCCGAGCGCCTGGGGCGCGGCCCCGGCGTCGTCCCCGGCACCCGGACCACCCACCGCGGCGCGGACGGCGGCGTTGGCGAAGCCCGCGTCGAACTCGCCCGGATCGAACTCCCCCGTCAGGCCCGCCATGCCACGCACCCACTCGAGCGTCTGCCGCTCGTCCTCGGAGAGTTCGCCGTCACGCCGGGCCCATAGTTCCAGGCACTGCCGGTAGCCGCCGATCCCGCCGCTGTCCTCGAGCGGGGCACGGCGGGCGCCGTCGAGCACGGACGCCAGCGGCTCGCCGTCGGCGAAGGGGCGCGAGGAGATCAGCCGGAGCTGATGGATCCAGGAATCACCGAAGTCTTATTCGTAGTAGAGGTTGCCCTGACCGATCGAGAGCGCCCCGCCGACCGTCTCCTCTTCCTCGGGGAAGCCCTCGAGGCCCTCGTCGATCGAGGACTCCATAAGCCACGTCCGTGGCACCACACGCAGGGCCCGGCGGACGTCCTCGTCGGGCGAGCGGTCCATGAACAGGTGCAGGTGGTAGCCGTCCCAACCGAACGCCTCCTGGAGCACCTTGTGGAAGCGGTCCAGCGGCAGCGTTGAATCCACCTCGACGAGGCGCCAGATCGACGGATCGGCCCCGAGGATCTCGGCATGGATGGTCAGCAGTTCACGGGAAGTGGCCATGCGTCCATCCAACAACACGAAGCGGCCGCCTCTCGTGCTCCCCGGGGCACGGCCTGCCGCGCTCGCGGGGGCCGGACGCGGATCACGGCTCGGAGAATTCTTCGCCTCGAGGGGGAACGGATCGGCGCCTGCGGCGCGATAATGCGGGCATGATCAACGGCATCCCGCTCCACCCGCTCATCATCCACGTGGTGGTGGTCTTCATCCCGCTGACCGCCGTCTTCGCGGCCGCGGCGCTGGTTCCGCGGTGGCGCATGGCCATGGCGCCGCTGGCCGGGCTCTTCGCGCTCGCCTCGGTCGCGGGGGCGATCGCGGCGCGGGCCACGGGCGAGCAGCTGCTGGAGACGACCGGTAGCTCCCCGATCCTGGAACGCCACGAGGAACTGGCCGAGTACATCGTGCCGCTCACCGTGGCCACGGCCGTGTTCCTCGTCGTCGCGGCCGTGCTGCACCTGGGACGCCCCGGATTCGTCGCGCAGTTGAACGAGGGCGCCCTGGCCGGTGTCCCGTGGGTGCACACGGCGCTCAGCGTCGTCGGGCTCCTGTTCGCCCTCGCGTCGACCGTCCAGGTGATCCTGATCGGCGACGCAGGCGCCCAGTCGGTGTGGCTCGGCGGCTGAGGCCGCGCTTTCCAGCCGCTATCCAGCCGCTATCCAGCCGCTGTCTGACCGCGCTATCCGGCCGCCTTCTCGACGGCGGCCAGGATCAGCTCGCGCAGCTCGGTGGGGCGCGTGAACTGGGGCCAGTGACTCGTGGGCAGCTCGATGATCTCGTAATCCTTGATCCTGCCGAGCTCTGCCACGTACGGGTGGTCCTTGGCGATGAGCTCGCGCAGGAGATCCCCGGGCATCTCGCAGGTGATGACCGTCGCCGGGACGTCGTAGCGGCGCTCGTTGCCGAGCACCTGAGCCTGCTCCGCAACGCCCCGGGGCTGCGGAATGGCCCGGGCGCGGAAGGCCTCGCGCAGCCCGTCGTCGAGATCGGCGAGGCTTTCGTCGTCGAAGACCTCCCAGTCCGGCAGGGGAATCGAGTCGCCCTCGGCCGGTAGCTCGTCGTTGATCACTCCGCCGTGGCCGAGCGGTCCCGAGTCCACGTAGACCGCCCGCGCGACGCGGTCCGGCCGGGCATCGACCACACCGTGGATGATGGCGCCGCCACCGGAGTGGCCGACGAGCACGACCTGGCCCTCGAGACCGTCGACGACCTCGATCACGGCGTCGATGTGGTCGCGCAGGCCGATGCCCGCGCGCGGGGCGTCGACCGATTCGAGGCCTGGAAGGGTCAGGGGGTGCACGGTGTGGCCGGCGGCGAGCAGGGGAGGCAGCACGTCGTCCCATGACGACGCGTCGAGCCAGAAACCGGGTACGAGGATGATGTCCATGCCCCAGACGCTAGCGGAGGGCACCGACAGTGGGGAATGGGGGCGGCACAGGCCAGCCGACGGCCCGGGACGGCTCCCGCCCATCGCCCGCGGATCGCCCGGGACGCTCGGGCGCGGCACGGGCATCGCGCTTCCTCCTGCCTGTCGCGGGCACCTTCCCCGGTGCCAACGCATGTGGGAGCGTGGGTCGCATGGTTGAGGAATTCGATGCGATCGTCATCGGCATGGGCCCTGGAGGCGAGGTAGCGGCCGACCGCCTGCTGTCCGCCGGGAAGAAAGTCGCGGTCGTCGAGAGGGAACTGATCGGCGGCGAGTGCGGATACTGGGCCTGCATCCCTTCCAAGACGCTCCTGCGCGGGCCCGAGGCGGTCCACGCGGCGGGCCGCGCTCCCGGCGCCACCGGCGCCGTTCTGGACTGGCGCGCGGCAGCGGAGTACCGGGACGCCATGGTCCGCCACCTGGACGACTCGGCACAATCGGCAGCCTACGAGGAACGTGGCGCCACGGTCGTCAAGGCACACGCCACGGTGACCGCCCCGGGACGCGTGGACGCAGGAGGGCGCACGCTGCAGGCACGGAACCTCGTCATCGCCACCGGAACCGTTCCGGAGCTGCCCGCGCTCGAGGGGCTCGGGGACATCACCGTGTGGACCAACCGGGAAGCGTACTCCGTGCAGGAGCTGCCCGGCTCGGTGGTCGTGGTCGGAGGCAGCGCCGTCGGGGTGGAGACCGCGACGTTCCTGGCCGGCTTCGGCGTCCGGACCACGCTGGTTCATCGTGGCCACCGCCTCCTGTCGCGGGAGGAGCAGCGCGTCTCGGAGCTTGCCGCCGCGCAACTGCGGGAGGCGGGCATCGACGTCGTCCTCGGCGCCGCCCCGCACCGGGCCACGCGGCGCGGCGGGCTCAGCACCCTCGAGCTCAAGGGAAGCGGCGGCCCACGGGAGGTCTCGGGGGATGCCGTCGTCTTCGCGACGGGACGCCGCCCGCGGACCGACGGCCTCGGGCTGGAGGCGGCAGGCGTCGTCGTGGACGATCGCGGAGCCGTCGTCGTCGATTCGACGTGCCGCGCGGCCGAAGGCGTCTGGGCCGTCGGCGATGTCACGGGACGCCTGCCGTTCACCCACGTGGCCAAGTACCAAGGACGCATCGTGGCCGAGGCGATCCTCGGAAGGACTCCCACGGCCGACTACGCGGGCATACCGCGCGTCGTGTTCAGCATCCCCGAGATCGCAGCCGTCGGCTTGACGGCGGGACAGGCCAGGGAGCGGGGCTTCGACGTGGAGGCCGTCGAGCTGGACGCGGCGGAGGCCCTGGCCCGCCCATGGACCTATGAGCGGGACCCGGAGACGCGGCTCGGACTGCTGGCCGACGTCGTCCGTGGCGTCCTGCTCGGCGCGTGGGCTGTGGGACCGCAGGCCGGAGAGTGGATCCACTACGCCGCGCTCGCGATCCGCGCGGAGTTGCCGATCGGGGTCCTGCGCGACCAGGTGGCCCAGTTTCCGAGCTACCACGAGGCCTACCTCGCGGCGCTGGACCTCTTCGAGAGGGTCTGAACCGGGCCCGCGGCACCCCACCCGCCGATGCCCTCCGGCCCCCGGGCCGGGGTCCGTGACCTTGCGCGGCCCGCCGCGCGCTTTTCCATGAGATCCCCTCCACAACCGTCGAACGAGACGATCGATGCACAGGTCACGTGCGTGTGTGCCCTGTCCACGACCCGGCCGGTACCGTGGTCTCCGAAACGGGACGCCGGTCGGCGGTGCGCTACCGGCAGGGCGGGAAGGAGAGGTGGGGATGGACGCGTTGTTCGGCGACGAGCTGATCGAGCGGCCGCGCCGCGAGCTCGCTCCCGGAGCCGTGTGGGTGCCGGGGTGGCTGGCGCCCGGCCAGCAGGCGTGGATCGCAGAGCGCTTCCGCGAGTGGGTCGCGGGTCCGGTGCCGCTCCGCTCGGCCGTGGTGCGGGGACACCGGATGAGCGTCCAGACGGTGTGCCTGGGCTGGCACTGGCGGCCGTACGAGTACACGCGGGAGGCCGTGGACGTCAACGGGAACCGGGTCCTGGACTTCCCGGAGTGGATGGTGCGCCTCGGCCGCAAGGCGCTCCTCGAGGCGGGCGTCGACGAAGGCCGGGCGCTCGCCTACACGCCTGACACGGCGCTGGTTAACTACTACGATTCCACGGCCCACATGGGCATGCACCAGGACCGGGATGAGAAGTCGCGGGCTCCGGTCGTCTCCCTCTCCATCGGGGACACGTGCCGCTTCCGCTTCGGGAACACGGAGCACCGCAACAAGCCGTACGAGGACATCGAGCTCGCGTCCGGGGACCTGTTCGTCTTCGGCGGCCCGTCGCGGCTGGCCTACCACGGGGTCGTCAAGGTGCACCCCGGAACCGCCCCGGCCGGGTGCGGGATCGGCAGCGGAAGGATCAACATCACCATGAGGGAGACGGGACTATGACAGTGGTTGTGGGCGAGGACGGGCTGGCGCGGCCGGCGTGGGCGAGCACGGACCCCCTGATGCGCGAGTACTACGACACCGAATGGGGCATGCCGGTCCGGGACGAGCAGGGGTTGTACGAGAGGATCTGCCTCGAGGGCTTCCAGTCGGGGCTCTCCTGGGCGACGATCCTGCGCAAGCGCCCGGCGTTCCGGGAGGTCTTCGCCGGCTTCGACCCGGACGTGGTCGCCGGGTTCACGGAGGAGGACGTCGTGCGGCTCATGCAGGACGCCCGGATCATCCGCAACCGGGCCAAGATCCAGGCGGCGATCGCCAACGCCCGGGCGACGATCGGGCTGCGCGCCGACGGCGGGCTCGCGGCCCTCGTGTGGTCCTTCCAGCCGGAGACGACCCCGGAGCCGGCCACGTTCGACGAGGTCCCCTCGCAGTCCGAGGAGTCGGTGGCGCTGTCGAAGGCGCTACGGCGGCGGGGCTTCAAGTTCGTGGGTCCGACGACGATGTATGCCCTCATGGAGGCGATCGGCATCATCGACACGCACCTCGTCTCGAGCCACCGCCGCGGCAGCTCGGGAGTCTGGCCGCGCTGACGCATTCCCTGAGGAAAGGCCTTCGTCGATCCACGACAATTCCAAACAAGGGATATTTATAAAGCTTGGATCGCAATCTCAGAAAATTGTTGCAGTGCAACGAAGGTACATTCATAATCATCGATTACAGATCATTCGGCGGTGCCGTTTGTGAATCTGGCACCTTCTATCCATAACTCCACACTCAGACGTCATGCGGCCTAGGCACATCCCTGCCCTCATCCAGTCCACATAGTTCACGCCCGAAAGCCCTGCTTTCGGGCGTTTCTGCATACACCACCCCAAAGGGGCCCGCCGTCAGCGGGCCCCTTTGCGCATCTGCGCGCCCTCGTGTCGGCGTCCTCACCCACCGGAACCCTCGAATCGATTCCCCACTCAATCTGGCACAACCCGAAAGGAGCAGTCATGAACGACCTCACCTTCCGCAACGACGCGGACGACGTCGAAGACGTCACCCTTCTCATCTGGGAAGCCGTCGAAGGACAACTGCCAGGAGCTGAAGAGTGCTTCCGCATGGCCACTCTGCTGGCGGGCGTCTTCCTGCGTCTGCAAGCGGGCGAATCCGGAGGCACCCGCCTCTCCGACTTCCGCGGCACAACGCAAAACGTCAAGGCCCAGTTTGCAAGCCTGCCCGCCGGACACCCACTTCGGAAATTGAGCGAGTTCGTCTACTTTCTGGTCTCGGCCCACCGGGACGATCAGTCCGACGAAGTGAGCCGCGCCGTCTCGTTCCGGGCGGACGAGGCAGACTTCGAGGGCTTCAGGCGATTCCTACCCCGTGAGATCGTCGCCGAGTTTCAAGTGGCCGCCTACAGACAGCGTGCCGGGCGCGCTTCCCTCCGGGTGCCGGCGGACTCGCCTGGCCGGGAGATGACCGCAGCGGAACAGGCTCAGCAGTACCAGTCGGCAGGCGAACACTGGCGGCTCCCCCGGCCGTAGCTTCCGGCGTCGTCGGCCAAGCGCCTTCCCCGAGTCCGACCTGATCTGATCGATCCCCGGGGAAGCTCACGCCCCGGCTACCTGCGCCCGCAGGGCTTCCAGCTCTTGCCTCCCGGGGCGTAGCAGCGCGGACCCGTGTAGCCCGGGTACGGGTTGGACGGCGTGGTCTTGGCCTTCTGCGTCGGAGCCTTCTGGGCCGGCTGGGACTTCCGCTGTTGCTGCTGATGCGCCTTCTGGGAAGCCGCCCGCTCGGCGGCCGCACGCCGTTCTGCCGCGGCCTTCTCGACGGCCCGCTTCTCCGCGGCTTTCTTCTCGGCCTCGCGCTTCTCGGCGGCCTTCTTCTCCGCAGCCGCCTTCTCCTCGGCCGCCTTCTTCTTCGCGGCAGCCTCTTCAGCGGCGCGCTTCTCGGCCGCCGCCTTCTCCTCGGCCGCCTTCTTCGCGGCCGCGGCCTCCGCGGCTTCGCGCTGGATGCGGGCATCGATGCCCTTCAGTCGCTCGTGCTGCTGCGCGCCGGACGTCCGGGCCTCGACCAGGCCGGCCACGAGCACCCCTGTCCCCGCCGCCTTGTAGGCCGCGGACGCCACGGACCCCAGCGCATGGCCGCCCTCGCGCACCGCCGCGGCGAGTGCATCGGCCGCGGCCAGTGCGGCGGCGCCTGCGGCGACGGCCGCCGCGGCCCCGGTCGCCGAGACGGGCGACAGCGCCTCCAACGCCGCGAGGTCCGAGATCGCCTCGTCGACCTGCCCGGGCAGCGTGCATCCGATCTCGGGATCATGGAAGCCCGCCAGCTGCGCGGGCGCCTTCGCCTGCGCGTCGAGCACCTCCTGGTAGAAGCGCCGGTTCGGCTCGAAGAGCACCGCGACGCCGAGCCCGGCCTCCGCGATGTCAGCGTTGACGAGCGAACCGCCCTCGTACACCCCAGCCAGGGTGCGCCCGTAGCGGTCGGTCCGTTCGACGTCGTACACCAACCGCACTTCCTGCCCCGGGACCAGCCGGCCCTCGAGGAACTCGGTGGCCTCCGGCCCGAGGCACTCGACCGGCTGTCCTGGCGCCTTGGTCTCCGGGGTGTCGACGTTGAGCAGGCGGATGGTCTGCTCCGATCCGCCCACGCGCGCGACAAACGTGTCCCCGTCGATGACGCGCTGGACCGTGGCCCGGTCCCCCTCGCCGAGCGGCAGCTTGACGAACTGCGCCCCGCCCACGGCGATCAACCCGACGACCGACGCCCCGACGGCCGCGGCCGCCACCTTCCCGAACGCGGTCATTCCCCCTGTTGCCGACAACCACCCCATGGCTCCCCCTTGTACTCGATGCGAATGACAACGGGGCCCGGCACCAGCCGGGCCCCGTGTCAGCACCCTAGGGGATGCCGGTGACGGTTTGGATCAGGCCAGCTTGGACAGCGCGCCGCGGCGGCCGAAGAGCACGGTGTCGAGCGACCAGCGGCCCGCGCCGAGCAGCGCGACCGTCGCTGCGCCGGCGCCCAGGGCGAGGACCAGCTCGAAGCCGCCGGCCTCGACGAACACCCCGGCCGGGGCATGGACGAGGGCGATGGCGCCCAGCATGACGGCGGCCAGGACGGCGCCGACCGGACGGGCGAGGAGGCCCAGGATCAGCGCGATGCCGCCGGCCAGCTCGAGCGTGGCGACGAAGGGCGCGGCCAGGTTCGCGGCGGGGACGCCCATCTGCCCGAAGGCGGCCTCCGTGCCGGCCAGCGTGAATTCGTTGTACTTCTGCCATCCGTGGGCGGCGAAGAGGAAGCCGGTGACGACGCGGAGCAGCGTCTGGGCGGTGGTCAGCGCCCCCGGGCCGGGGCGCAGGATCGTGTTCGGAGTCGTCTTCGGGCCTGTCGTGTCCTGGGCCGTCACGTTCTGAGTGGTCATGGTTCCTCGCTGGTTCCTGGGGTCATCGGTTCGGTGGCCGCCCAGCAGGCGACGCTCATCGTGTGGAGGTCCCATGGACCGGGCCCTCCTTCCCTCCACTCAAGCAAGAATTTAGTTGTTACTTCATCTAATGTGGGACTTGTCTCGAACGGGTTGACCCGCGGGGGCCCGATGCGATGGAGCACCGGACACCGGCGCGAGGTCAGCCGCCTCCTGCGCCGGGTTTCCGTTCGGTCTCCGAGACGGCCAACGACCATTCGGTCTCCCGGCCCGCGTCGACATGGATGTCGATGAGGCGCCGCCGCTCGCCGATCTCGAACACCCCGCTGATGTCGTTCGAGGCCGCCGCGCACTCGAGTCCGAACCCGCCGGCACCGCCGATCCGCACCGAGATCTTCCCCTCCCCGCGGCAGGCGACGGCGACCGCGATCGCCCCTCCCCTGGGGCGGACGCCTTCGATCGAACCGGGCCCGATCTGCCCGTCGGCGCGCACGAGGAGGTCTCCACCCAGCGCGGGCACTGCTAGCGGCGACACTTCGGTTCCGCCGGCTTCCGCGTCGCCTCCGGCCTCGCCGCCGCCCACCCCGGCGCCGGGCGCGTCGCCGGGCGACGCGGACGGGCTCGTTTCGAGGGTGGGCCATGCAGTAGAGGAAGAGGACGACGCCGGAGCCGGCCCGGGCACCCCGGTGCACCCGGGCAGCAGGGCCGCCGCGCAGGCCACGAACGCCGCCACACCGGCCGCGGCGAGGCGTCCGGCGCCGCGCGCCTTCCAGTCCGCCCGTTCGGGACGGACCTCCGGGCGGACCCCGGGACGGACGCCGGCGCGTGGGCGCGCGCCGGGCGCCCACCCCTCGCGATATCCGCGGCCCACGGCGCCTCCCTTGCTCGATGCCCGTCAGCCAGCGGCGCCGCTGATCCGGGCCCACCGGTGCACCGAGCCTACTCCCGCGGTGGGGGCCGCGCTCCGTGCTAGGCGTCCGCACCTACGCCGATCTCCCACTCCCAGCCGAGTCCGTCCCCGTAGGGCTCGAAGATCAAGGTGCCTTCGGCCTCGGGAACGTCCAGGACGACGACGCCGCTGGCCTTCTGGGCCGGCCCGATGTCAAACGGCAGAGTCTCGGCGTCGGCGAGGCAGAAGAACGAGGGCATGGTGGCCAGGCTGCCATTGAAGGTCGTCCCGGCGGCGGAGACGAACGTCCACGTGTGCGCCGAGGCGTCGAAGGTCTTGATCCACTGGTCCTCGCCGCCGAGCGCCTTGTGCGTCTCGACGTCCAGGTGCAGGCCGATCAGGCGTCCGTTCTCGGCCTTCTCGGCGAACTGCTCGGTGCACTTCAGGGCCAGATCGACATCCTTGACCACGAAGTCCACGATGGACTCGCCCTCGGCGTTCGCCATCCCGGCCGGCGCCTCTTCCGATGGCAAGGCCGGCGCTTGGCCGAGGCCTCCAGCCCGCGGGCGTTCGGCCCGCGGGCATTCAGCCGATGCGCGCGAGCATCCCGGTCTGCGGCCCCACGGAGGACCCCGCGGCCGGCGCCCCCGGCTGTCCGCGGCGGACGAGCAGCGCCAGCAGCACCCCGGCGGCGGCGAGTCCGGCGGCCCAGGCGAGCGCAGCCTGCGGCCCCGGGCCGTCGATCACGATCCCCGCGACGGCGGAACCGATCGCGACGCCGACGAGCTGCGCCGTCGTACTCCACCCGAACGCCTCGGCGACGTCCGCGGCGGGCACCCCGGCGGACGTCATGGTGGTCATCGCCGCGATGACCGGGGCGACGCCCAGCCCGGCCACGAACACCGTCGCCAGGATCCACCAGAAGTCCAGGGACACGGCGGCCAGCGCAAGCCCGACGGCCACGACGCCCATGCGGCGGGCCAGGGAGAAGCGGCCGATCGCGTGGTGTCCGAGCGCCAGGCCCGCCGCGAGGGAGCCGACGCAGAACACGGCCAGGACCACCCCGGCCAGCGCCCCTCCATGGCCGAACACGGCGACGATCGCCGCCTCCAGCATCGCGGTGCAGGCGCAAATCAGGAAGCCGATTCCGGAGGCCAGGCGCAGCGCCGGGCTGCGCAGCACGGAACCGAACCGCCCCGTCGGCGCGGCGGGCACGGCCGTGCGGATCTGCGGGGCCGAGAGGAACCAGAGGCCGCCTCCGGCCAGGAACACGGCGGAGAGCAGGATGCCGAGGGAGGTGTTTACGCCGAGCGCGACGAACGTCGTCAGGACGGGCCCCATGATCCAGATGACCTCCTGGATGGAGGCGTCGAAGGCGAAAAGCGCGGTGCGCCCGGAGGCCGGGACGAGCGAGGGGTAGATGGAGCGCGCCGCGGGCTGGATGGGCGGCGTGGAGATCCCGGCGATGAAGGCCGTAACGGCATACAGGGGCACGGACAGGTCCGGGATCGCGAGCGCGGCGGTCGCGAACCCGGAGACCGTGAGCGTGGTCCCGATGACGCGGCGCATGCCGAACCGCCCGAAGATCCGGCTGGTCAGCGGGCCGGCGACGGCCTGGCCGACCGCGAGGGCGGCGATGACGAGCCCGGCGGCCGCGTAGGAGCCGTGGACGTGCTCGACGTGGATGAGCGCGGCGAGGGAGAGCATGCCGGCCGGGAAGCGCGCGAGCAGTTGCGAGAACACGACGCGGAGCACGCCGGGGGCACGGAAGAGTTCGCGGTAGGAGGCCATGGATCCATGGTAGCCGCGCGTGCAACATAATGCACTATGCTGCGCATCATAGTGAGCTGGACCACGGGGACCCGCGGGTAGACTGGGGCACCGACACCGTCTGGAAGGACCCCCTTGACCGGCAACCAGGACATCGCCGCGCTGATCGGCCAGCGCATCCGCGCCCGCCGCACCGCCCGCCAGTGGACCCTGGACGAGCTCGCGAACCGGGCCGGGGTCAGCCGCCGCACGCTCGTGATGATCGAGCAGGGGCAGGCCAACCCCTCGATCGCCGTCCTCTCCGGGATCAGCGACGCCCTCGGTGTGGCCTTCGTCGCCCTCGTCGGCGCGGGCTCGCCGGACACGCTGCTGGTCCGGCGGGCGGGCGAGGGCGCCGTCCTCTGGGAGGGGGACGACGGCGGGGCCGCCCACCTCGCCGGGAGCCTCCCGGGCGCGAACGTGGCCGAGCAGTGGCAGTGGCGCATGGAGCCCGGCGAGGAGCACCTCTCCAGCCCCCACCCGCCCGGGACCCGCGAACTCGTCGTGGTCCACGCGGGCCGCCTGCGCCTCGGCGTCGCGGGCGAGGAGGTCGTGCTCGCCGCCGGCGATTCCGCGGCCCACCCGGGCGATGTCGAGCACTCCTACTCCCCCGCCGGCCGCGGCGCGGTGGGCTTCTCCGTCGTCGTGCAGTATCCCGCCTCGGCGGCGCCGGCCGAGTAGCCCGGAAGCGGGCACGACGCCGGAACCCGGCCCGCGCGGGGCGGCGCATCGGCGTCCCCTTCCGGAGGGGCGTGGGAGCGGCACCCGGCCCGGGGGACGCCTCAGCGCAGCCGGCACGGTACCGCGGGGGCCGAGCGCTCCAGGCTCCACCTCCGGGCCAGATCCAGGGTCTCCGCGGACGGCGCGACCCCGAGCTCGCGGCGCAACAGGGCCTGGCAGTAGGCGTACGCGCGCCTGGCGTCGAGCACGTTGCCCTCCGCGACGTGGACGCGCATCACGGCACGGTGGGCGCTCTCCCGCAGTGTGTCGGCGTTGAGCGCGATCATGGCGGCCTCGAGGGCCATCCCGAACGCGCCGCGTGCCAAGAGCTGCTCGGAGAGCGATTCGAGCACGTGCAGTCGCAGTTGGCGGAGGCGTTCGCGGTCGACGATCAGCCAGTCGTCGGTCCAGTCCGGCAGCAGGTCCTCCTCCACCTGGTGCAGCCGCGGCTCATCGAGCTCGACGAAGCGGCGGCCCTCCATGATCTCGTGGGCCATCTCGACGAGGCGGGAGACGTCGACCTCGACATCGGAGGCGAGGGAGACGTCGTCGTGCCCGGTCAGGAGCAGCCCGGGAGCGATCCGCCCCGCCCTCCAGATGGCGGTACGCAGGCTCGCGAGGGCCTTGGCCTCGGTCGTCTCGGGCCACAGCAGCCCGGCCAGCCGGCTCCGCCCGCAGGCGCCCCGCAGGGCCAGCTTGGAAATGAGCCGCTGGGTCCCCACGGGCACCTCGAGCGGCTGGCCGTCGGCGCTGACGTGGAAACGGCCCAGCAGTTCCACCCGGTACCGCCCCCGCCCGGCCCCCGGCCACACCTCGCCCATCCCGACACCCCCGATCCCTTAGGCACAGCGACTGGTAGGGCTAACTATGCGCCGAGATCGCCCAAAAATCAGCACTTGCGCGGCACCCGGCCCCTGTCCGCGGCCCGGCGAGTGGTGCATCATGGTTCCCAGGACGGCCCCGCGCCGCGGAAGGGAGGACTCCGATGCAGGGAACGGCGACGATCGTCGGGGCCGGAATCGGCGGGCTGGCGGCGGCGCGCGCGCTCACGGCCGCGGGGTGGGACGTGACCGTGCTGGAGCGCGGACCGTTCCTGTCCTCGGCGGGGACCCAGCTCGGCATCTGGCCGTCCGCGTGGCGGGCGCTCGAGCGCCTCGGCGTCGCCGATCACCTCACGGCGGGCGGGGCGGGGCTCCAGCGCGGCGAGATCCGGCGGCCGGACGGACAGGTCCTGGCGGCCTTCGAGACGCGGGGGAACCTCCGCACGGTCCCGCGGACGGAACTGCTCGAGGCCCTCTTGGCGGGGCTGCCTCCCGACACGGTCCAGTGGTCCCGCACCGTCGGGCCCGAGCGGCCGGCTCCCCCGGCGGACGTCGTCGTGGCGGCGGACGGAATCCACAGCGCCGTGCGCGCGGCGGCGTTCCCTCTCGCCCGCGTCCGGGACACGCAGGTCGTCGCCTTCCGCGGGGTCGCGCCGATCCCGGCCGGGCAGACCTCGGAGACGTGGGGCAGCGGGCTGATCTTCGGCATCAGCCCGTTCCCGGGCGGCGGCACGAATTGGTACGCGGGCGTCGCCGCGGGGCTCGCGGGAGAGCGCGACGGCGACTGGCCGGGGCTGCTGCGCGCGCTCTACTCGGGATGGCATGCGGACGTGCAGCGCGTGCTCGACGCCGTGCCCGGGGACGGCGTGGACCGGCGCCGGATCGAGGAGTCGGTGCCGCTGCGCTCCTTCGTCTCGGCGAACACGGTCCTGCTCGGCGACGCGGCGCACGCCATGGCGCCGCACCTGGGCCGAGGCGGCTGCGAGGCGCTGACGGACGGGCTGGTCCTGGCCGAGTGCCTGCTGGCCTCGCCGACGGTCGCCGACGGACTGGCCCGGTACGACGCGGCCCGCCGGCGCCGGTCCCAGCGGATCGTGCGGGCCTCGGCGGCGATGTCGCGCGTGAGCAACCGCACCCGCCGCACGGGCCTGCGCGACGGGCTGATCGCGACGGCGGGGCGCCTCGCGGCGGCGCGGGGTTCCTAGCTCTACGCCGCGTGGCGGTCCGTGACCTCGAGCGCCCGGTCGATGATCTCCAGGCCGCGGCGGACGTCGGCCTCGGACGTATTCAGCGGCGGCACCACGTGGATGCGGTTGAAGTTCGCGAACGGCAGCATCCCGGCAGCCTTGAGCGCGGCCACGAGCTCGTTCATCTCGGGCGAGGAGCCCCCGTAGGCCGCCATCGGCTCGCGCGTGGCACGGTCCTTGACCAGCTCGATCGCCCAGAAGACGCCGAGGCCGCGGACCTCTCCGACGCTGCGGTGCCGCGAGGCGATCTCCCGCAGCCCGGGGCCTATCACGTGCTCTCCCAGCCACGCGGCGTGCTCCACCATGGACTCCTCGCGCATCGCGTTGATGGTCGCGACGGCCGCCGCGCAGGCGAGCGGGTGCCCGGAGTAGGTGAGCCCTCCCGGGTAGGGGCGTTCGACGAACGTCTGGTAGACCGCCTCGGAGATCGCCACGCCGCCGAGCGGCACGTACCCGGAGTTCACGCCCTTGGCGAAGGTGATCAGGTCCGGGACCACGCCGAAGTGGTCGACGGCGAACCACTTCCCCGTCCGCCCGAAGCCGGCCATGACCTCGTCGGCGATGTAGACGATCCCGTGCCGGCGGGTCAGCTCCCGCACGCCCTCGAGGTAGCCGGCCGGCGGGACGTAGATGCCGGCGGTCCCCGGAACCGTCTCCAGGATCAGCGCGGCGATGTTCTGCGGGCCCTCCAACAGGATCATGTCCTCGAGGTGCCGCAGCGCCCGTTCGGTCTCCTCGGCCTCGCTCGTGGAGCCGAAGTAGGAGCGGTACGGGTAGGCGGGCATGAAGTGCACGACGCCCGCGTCGCCGTCGTCGTTGGCGAAGCGGCGGGGATCCCCCGTGACGTTGACGGCGAGGTGCGTGCCGCCGTGGTAGCTGCGGTAGGCGGCGAGGACCTTGCGCCGCCCGGTGTGCAGGCGGGCCATGCGGATCGCGTGCTCGACCGCTTCCGCGCCGGCATTGGTGAAGAACACGTGGTCCAGATCGCCGGGGGTGAGCTCCGCGATGAGCCGCGCGGCCTCGGAGCGGGCGTCGTTGGCGTGCTGCGGCGCGACGGTGCAGAGCTTGGCCGCCTGCTCCTGGATCGCCGCGACGACCCGGGAATGCTGGTGGCCGATGTTGGTGTTGACGAGCTGGCTCGAGAAGTCCAGGAGCCTTCGCCCCTCGCCGTCCCAGACGTGGGAACCCTCCGCCTTGAGGATCGTCATCGGCGTCAGGGACCCCTGGGCGGACCAGGAGTGGAACACGTGGGCGCGATCGAGCTCGTAGGCGCGGCGCCCGGCCTCGATCTGCTCGGCCGTGATGCCTCCGTCCGGCCCGGGCCCGTCCGTGGATCCGCCCGCCGCGGGATCCGTGGCGCCGGGTACGACGCCGGGGCCCTCCTCGGGGGCGTCGGCTGCGGTCGTGGTGTCGGTCATGGCGGTTTCCTTCCGGGCTTGCTCGGCTTTGCCTCTAGGATCGCACGTCCGCCGGCTGCGGCAGGGCGGCGAGGATGCGCTCGGCGGTCCGGCGCCCCATGCGCACGGCGCCGTCGACGTGCTGGTATCCGGCCCCGGCCAGGTCGGAGGAGGCGAAGAGGAGCGGCCCCACGGCCTCGTGCTGCCGCGGCCCGTAGCGCAGGAGCCCGCCGAGGTCGTAGCTCGTGGCGTAGGCCCCGCGGGTCCACTCCTCCGAGCCGAAGTCGGACTCGAAGTAGACCTCGGGGTCGAGGGCCTCCGGGCCGAGGAAGCCGGCGAGCGAGGACAGGACCGCGGCCCGGCGCTCGTGCTCGTCGAGCGCGAACACGGCGTCGGCCTTCTCGTCGGAGACGAAGCCCACGAGGGTCCCGCGCGTATCGCCGTGCAGCGTGTTGTCGTAGACCTCCTGCACGAGCCCGTCGGGGCTGAACCCGGTTCCGGAGAGGCTCTTGGCGCGCCAGAAGGGGGTCGGATACACCGCGTGGACCTTGATCACGAGGCCCATGGACTGGTGCTGGTGGGCCAGGTGCTGCCAGCGCGGCAGGGGCGGGTCGTAGCTGATCCGCGAGTACAGGTTCGGCGGCACGGCGACGACGGCCTGCCGGGCGCGCACCACCACGTCCGCGCCGTGGGCGGTCACGCCGTCCTCGTCCCATTCCAGCCGCAGCACGGGGTTGGACAGGAACACGTCGTCCCCGAGCTCCTCGGCCATGCGCTGGGAGACGGCCTGCATCGTGCCCTTCACGCGCCGGTCCAGGATGAACCCGTCGTCGACGAGGTTCGAGAACGATCCCGCGGAGGCCGCCATGAGCACGGCCTGCAGGGCGGAGAAGGTGTGCGCCGGCTTGGTGAGCATGCCGCCCGCGATGAACAGGCCGATGTTCCGGCACGCCTCCTCGTCGTCCGAGTGGGCGCGGAGCCAGGCGTGGAAGGAGACGGAGTCGAGCTCGCGGGCCTGCGGGTGCTCCCACGGGTGCTCGGGATCGGTCTCGGCAGCAAGCCGGTCCAGGAGCGCCGTGAGCCGTTCCATCGCCTCGAGCGTCGCCCGCGCCACGGGGAAGTCCTCGCCCGCGTACTCGTGGCGCGTGCCGCCGGGGGCGATGAACACGCTCGCGCCCTCGCGGTAGCGCGGGTAGGTCTCGAGCCGGAGCTCGTCGAGCAGCTCCAGGAGCGCGGTCTGGTCCGGGGAGACCCACTGGCCGCCGATCTCGAGGGTCGCTCCCCCGATCTCGCGGGTCCAGGTCCGGCCGCCGACGCGGTCGCGGGCCTCGAGGACCGCGACGCTGCGGCCGGCGCGGCTCAGGGCGCGGGCGGTGGTGAGGCCGGTGGGTCCGGCGCCGATGACGACGACATCGCGGTGCAGCGTTGCCATGGGTATCACGTGCTTCCTGGCTCGGGGCGCCCGGGGGTTCCGGGTCGTGTTCTGTGTCGGACAAGTAAATGAATCGCATTCATTTATAGGATGATCGTACGGCATCCTCCCCGGCTTGGGAAGGACCAGGATTTCGGGAGGGCTCGGATGGTCGAGGAGAACGACGCCGGGGCCGCGCCCCGGGCGCGGAACGGCGCCACCGGGACCCCCGGGCGCGGGACGAACCATGTGCCGGGCCGGTCCCCGGACCCGGCGTCAGCGCCGTCACCCGGCCCGGCCTCCGTGCAGTCACCCGCCCCGGCCCCCCCGCGGGGCTCCGCCCCGGCACCCGGGCCGAAGCGCCGGGCGGGACGGCCGCGCACCGCGGTGCTCTCGCAGGCGCACATCACGGCGGCGGCCCTGGAGATCATCGGCGAGCGCGGCTACGAGGCGCTGACGATGTCGGCACTCGCGTCGCGGCTCGGCGTCGCCCCGTCGGCGCTCTACAACCACGTGGCCAACAAGCACGAGCTCCTGGCGTGGGTGGAGAACTCGGTCATGGCGGAGGTGGACCATTCGGGCTTCGGCATGCTGCCGCTGCGCGAGGCGCTGCGCCGCTGGGCCGTGAGCTACCGCGACGTCTTCGCCCACCACGGCCCGCTGATCCCCGTCATCGCGGTGCTGCCCGTGGGCGGCGCGCCCGCGACGGTCACGATGTACGAGGCCGTCGCGGCCGGCATGGCCGCCGGCGGCTGGGAGCGGGCCCGGATCATCCCCGCGATCGTGGCGCTGGAGTCCTTCATCTTCGGCTCCGCGCTCGACGCGACGGCGCCGCGGGACATCTTCGACGCGGCCGGGGGACGGCGCGGGGGCGAGTTCGCAGCGGCCCTGCGGGCCCAGCGCGCCGAAGGCGTGGACCCCGCCGACGACGCGTTCTTCGCGGGCCTCGACGCCCTCCTCGATGGGCTCTGCCCGCAGGTCCCCCAAGAGACCTGAGCCGCACGGCACCGCAGGCCCGGCCACGACGCCCGGTCGGCGCCGGAACCGGTCGCCCCGGGCGACGGATCAGCGGGGCGGGGGCTCCGCCGTCGTCCTGAAGAAACCGGGACGGCGGCGGCCGGCGCGGATCAGGAACAGCGCGCCGACGGCGAGGATCCCGACGCCGACGACGAACACGAGCCCCACTCCCCCGATGTGGGATCCCGAGCCGTAGCCCGGGTCCCAGCTGTCCACGGCGGTCTGCGCGAAGGCCGCCGTCAGCGCCAGTCCGCCGGCCAGCGGGGCCGCGCAGCGCAGCAGGAAATTCCGCCAGGATGTCAGCGCGCTGCGGCGGAAGTACCAGGCGCAGGCGAGCGCGGTGATCCCGTAGTAGAAGCAGATCATCATGCCGAGCGCCAGGATCGTGTCGTTCAGGACGTTCGTGGACAGTACGCGCATCAGGGCGTAGAAGCCGGCCGAGACGACGCCGGCGAAGACGGTCGCGAACGCGGGGGTGCCCCAGCGCGGGTGGAGCCGCGCGAAGCGGTGCGGCAGTGCGCCGTGGTGGCCCATGGCCAGCAGGGAGCGTGCCGGGGAGATCATCGTGGACTGCAGCGAGGCGGCGCAACTGGAGAGCACGGAGAGGGAGAGCAGGATCGCGAAGGGGCCCATCACCGGGTGCGCGAGGGCGGCGAATATGTTCCCGGCGTTCTCCGGGTTGGCCAGGCCCAGGCCCTCGGTCCCCGTGCCGGCGAAGAGGGTCGCCGCGACGGATCCCGCCAGATACAGCGCCAGGACGACGACGGCGGTGACGCCCGCCGCGATGCCGGAGGTCCGCCCGCCGTCGGTGGTCTCCTCGTTCATGGTCAGGCACACGTCCCAGCCCCAGAAGGCGAAGATGGACAGGCTCAGGCCCACGGCGAACGCGGAGAACGAGCCGATGTGCAGGGGGTTGAACCAGTCCCAGCTGAACTGCGGAGCCCCCGGCTGCGTTCCGGCATGTCCGATCGCCGAGGTGATGAACCATGCCAGGACCACCACTTGGAAACCGACGAGCACGGCCTGGACGCCGCGCGTGGTGTGCAGGCCGCGGCAGGAGATCCAGACCGCGGCGCCGACGAGCACCAGGCACGTGGCGATGTTGACGAGCGGGTCCGCCGCGAGGTCCGCGAGCCCGGGACGGCCCGTGAGCTGGGCCAGGAAGAGGTAGAGGAAGTCGACGGCGACACCGGCCAGGTTGGACAGGACGATGATGTTGGCCGCGAGCAGCCCCCAGCCGCCCATCCAGCCGGCGCGCGGGCCGAACGCCTTCCATGTCCAGGTGAACGTGGTGCCGTTGTCCGGCATCGCCGCGTTGAGCTCGCGGTAGGCCAGGGCCACGAGGAACATCGGGATGAATCCGGCCAGGAAGATCGCGGGCAGGTGCTCGCCGACCGCTTCCGCCGTGGGGCCGATCGATGACGTGAGGACGTAGGCGGGGGCGATCGTGGACACACCGATCACGATCGCCGCGAGCAGCCCGATCTGCCCGCCGCGCAGGCCCTTGGAGCCGGTGCGCGGCGCGGAAGGGCCTCCCGGGTGGGGAGCCGCGGGGACGGGCACGACGCCGGTGCCCGGCTTCGGGTTCATGGCCGCGCCTCCGTCCGGGGCCGGGAAGGTACTCCCGCTAGGGCCGGCGCGGTGTCGCGTGCCGAGGCGGCGGTCGGGCCGGGCGCGGGGGCCGGGGCGGGGAGGCGCGCGGGCTGCTGCTGCGTGATGCAGTGGATGCCGCCGCCACGGGCGAAGAGCTCGCGGGCGTCGACGCCGACGACCTCACGGCCCGGGTAGGCCTCGGCGAGGACGGCGAGCGCCTCGGCGTCGTTCGCGTCGCCGAACGTGCAGGCGATCACGCCGCCGTTGACGACGAGGTGGTTGATGTAGGAGTAGTCGACCCAGCCCTCGGCGTCGTGCAGGACCGCGGGTGCGGGGACCGGCAGGATCCGCCAGGGGCGTCCAGCGGCGTCGGGCGTGGACTCGAAGACGGCGCGGATGCGGCGGGAGACCTCGAAGTCGGGGTGCGCCGGGTTGCGCTGTTCGTGGAGCAGGACGGTGCCCGGGGACGGGATCGCCGCCGTGAGGTCCACGTGGCCGCGCGTGCCGAAGAGCCCGTTGTCCCGGGTCAGGCCGCAGGGAAGCCAGATGGTCTTCGTGGCGCCGAGGAGGCGGGCGAACTCGGCCTCGACGTCCGCGCGCGTGGCGCCGGGGTTGCGGCCCGGGTCCAGCTGGACGGTCTCGGTGGCCAGGACGGTGCCCTCGCCGTCGACGTGGATGCCGCCGCCCTCGTTGACGATCCGCGCGCTCAGCACGGGGACGCCGGCGAGGCCGGCGACCTCGGCGGCGATGGCCGAGTCCTGGTCCCAGCTCGCCCAGTCCTGGGTGCCCCAGCCGTTGAAGCCCCAGTCAATGGCGGCCAGGGAGCCGTCGGCGGCTCGGACGAACGTCGGGCCGATGTCCCGCATCCACGCGTCGTCGAGCGGGCGGCACACGTACTCCACCGCGTCGCCGAGGTGGCGGCGGGCGTCGGCCTCGGCCGAGGGGTCCACGACCATGGTCACAGGGGCGAAGCGGGAGACGGCCCGGGCCGTCGCGGCCCACGCGCGGCGGACGGCTTCGGCCTCCTGAGGCGAGTCCCCGAGTGTGTAGCCGCCGGACGGGAAGGCCATCCACACCCGCTCCTGCGGGCCGGTCTCGGCCGGCATGCGGTAGCCCGGCGCGACGGCGGTCGCGGTCGGCGTCGCCGCCACCATAGTGTTCTCGGCGCGCATCTCAGGCACCCAGCCCGGCGGTTGCCGTGCGGTCCGCGCGGAGGGAGGCCCCGGCGTCGTCCGCGCCCCCGCGGCGCGCGTCCCGGCGGGAGGGGGCCCCGGCGTCGTCCCGAATGCCCAGCGGTGTGTCCGCGACGGGTTCGGCGAGGACCCCGTAGGTGTCGGGGCGGCGGGTGCGCAGGAAGGGGAAGAGGGTGAGCCAGTCGCGGCGCTGGTCAAGGTCCAGGGAAGCGACGAGCACGGCGGAGGCGTCTCGCGGGGCGCGGGCCAGGACACGGCCGAAGGGATCGGCGATGAAGGAGGATCCGTAGAACGTCAGGGATCCCTCGGCGCCCCAGCGGTTGGGGACGATCATGAACAGGCCGTTGGCGATCCCGTGGCCGATGATGCTCTGGCGCCACAGCGGCTCGGTGTCGAAGCCGGGGTGGTCCGGCTCGGAGCCGATCGCCGTGGGGTAGGCGAGTGCGTCGGCGCCGGCGAGCGCATAGGCGCGGGCGGGCTCGGGGAACCACTCGTCCCAACACGTCGGCAGGCCCAGGCGCAGCGGGGACCCCGCGTCCGTGTCCAGGCCGGCCGGGGCGTGCACCGGGTAGGGATCGGCCGCGGGGCCGGGGCGGAAGTAGCGGTCCTCGTGGTAGCCCGCCGTGCGGGGGATGTGGAGCTTGTGCGTGGCGGCGGCGAGCGTGCCGTCGGGGGCCGCGATGATGGCGGTGTTCAGGCCCAGGCCGTCGTCGGAGCCGTCCTCCGCGGTCGCCTGCTGGTAGAGCGAGGCGTGGACGTGGATCCCGTGGCCGGCGGCCTGTTCGGCGGCGAAGGCGAACGTCGGGCCGCCCAGGAGGTCCTCGGCGGCGTCCGCGGCGCGGCCGGCGGGCAGGGTGTCCGCCGGGTAGCGGGAGAGCGTGAGCTCGGGCAGGAACACGGCCCGCGCCCCGTGGCCGGCGGCCCGGGCGATCCCCTCGGCGAGCTCGGCGCGCAGGGCGGCCGGGTCCGGATTCCAGCGGTGCTGGACGAGTCCGACGACGATGCTGCCGCGCTCGGGCGCCTCCGTCCGGCACTCGGAGGCGGGCGGGGCGAGGGTGACGATCTCCTGCATGGGGCTCTCCCGGGGGTTGCCGCCTCGGCACGTGGTGCGAGGCACTAAATGAATGGCGTTCATTATCGAGTATGGCGCACGCCACACTCCCACGCAAGGGGCCGATGTGTGTCAGGATCCACCCGGTGCCGGAAACACAGGGAAGTAGGAGCACCCGAGCGAAAGGCCCCACCGCGTGGACACCACCGAGACCACCGAGCAGGACCGCCCGCCGCGCGCGACGGCACCGCCCGGCGGGACCGGCGGGACCGGCGAGTCCGGCGAGCCCGGCGGGCAGCACGGATTGGACGGGAGGAACGGGCCGCAAGGGCCAGATGATCCGGTCGCGCCAGACAGTCCGGACGCGACGGTCGCCACGTTTGCGACGGTTGCAACGGTCGTCGAGGGGTTCAACGCGTTCTACCGGGCCAACTATTGGCTCGTCGTGGCCTTCGCCGAACGGCGCCTGGACGATCCGGACGCGGCGCGTGACGCGGCGGCCGAGGCGTTCAGGATCGCATGGGACCGCTGGCAGGACCCCGAACCTCCCGGGCTGGGCTTCCTCTACACCACGTGCCGGAACCTCATCGGCAACGAGTACCGGCGCAGGCTGCGCAGCAAGGCCCTCGCCCGCCGCCTTGCGGCCGAACCGGAAGCGGTGGAGCCCGGCCCCGAGGAGGCCCTCGACGCCCATTTTCTCCGCGAGGCCTTGCTCGAACTCCGTGGCCCCGACCGCGAAGTGCTCTACCTGAGCTATTGGGAGGAAGCGAGCGCGGCCCGCATCACCGCCGTCCTCGGCTGCTCGGAATCCGCGGTCTGGGCGCGCATCAGCCGCGCCCGCCGCGCCCTCACCTCGACCCTTCGCTCGAAAGGCCTCCACCATGGCTAAGTCCGACGACTCACTCGGCACCGCTCTGCGCCGAGCCAACCCCTCCCCCTTCGACGCCGACCGTCCCCTGGACCGGCGCGCCGAGGAGGTCCTCGAACGAATCACCGCCGTCCCGCGCGCCGAACGGATCGCCGCAGGCCTCCCGGGCACCGATGCGCCCCCAGACGGAGGACCCGCGACCTCGGATGCGCCCGACGGCTCCGGGGCCGCCGTCCCCGCTGTGCGCGGTGGAACCGTGCCAGCGGTCCCCCGGCACCACGCATTGCGGTGGGGGCTTGCCGCAGCGGCCGCTGTCGCCGTCGTCCTCGCGGGGTCCTTGTGGGGCACGGGCCTCGGCAGGCGGGCGGCCGCCGCGGTGCCGGCCGTGCTGGGCCCCGTTCCCGACGGCGAGTCGACTTCCGCGTTCCTCGACCGGATCCGTGCGGGCGCAGCGGCCCGGCCCGGCCCGGTCGACCCGGGCCACACGGACGTCGAGCACTGGGAGCTCGGCACCATGTGGGACGCCGCTGCCGGCGCCTACAGCGACACCGTGACGCTGCCGGTCCGCGTCGAGACGGTGCGCGCGGGAGACGGCTCGGGCACGCGGACCGCGACGGTCGGGGAGCCCTTCGGCGAGCCGGGACCGGGAGCCGACTTCACCGCCGTCGGGCTCGACACGCCTCCGGCCCCCGGAACTGAAGCCGACCCCGACGCCCCCCTCGTCGTCGAGGAGGGACCGTTCCCGACGGTTGCGCCCGGCACGGTGGAGCAGGGCAGCCACGGCGCCGGTACCCTGACGCCCACGCTGTTTCCCGGGGCGCCGCCGCGGGAGGCTGCGGCCTTCGGTGACTATCTCGCTTCCTTCCAGCGCCGCGCGGGCGCCATGGTGGGCGACGGAGCGGGCGGGTTGTTCGCCTCCGTCGGATTCCTCGCGGGCGAATGGAAGCTCGACGCCGGACAGGAGCTCGCGTTGGCAGAGGCCCTGGCCGGGCAGCCCGGCGTCGAGGTGGCCGGATCCGTCATCGACCGCCGGGGCCGCGCCGGGACTGCCCTGGCGGTCGAGACCACGGCTCCCGAAGGCACCTACCGCGCGCTGGCGGTTTTCGGCGGCGACGGCTCCTTGCTGGCCATCGAGGGGCAGCTCATCGGCGGGCCGGCCGAGGGCGCGGCATGGGCGCCCGTACCAAGCGTCCTGCGCTACATCGCCATCGGATGAGCACCTAGGATCTGAGGGTGGAACTTCCTGAACCGGACCGGGCCGACGCCGCCCGCATGTGGGCCTCCTACCTCGCCTCGGGCGCCGAGATGCACGGGGAGCGGGACATGCCCAGCGTGGAGTACTTCGGCGATTCCCCCGCCCTGGCGGACGAGCTGCTGGGACTCGTGCTGTCCGGCCGGAAGCGGGCGACGGCGACGCTGGCCGCGGAGTTCGGGGCCGATGGCGAACCGCTGCCGCGGATCGGCGGGCATTGGATCGCGTGCGACGGCGGGGGCGCGCCCCGCGTCGTCCTGCGCACCACGGAGCTGCGGCTGGGGCCGATCACGAGCGCCGACGCCGCCTTCGCCCGCGACGAGGCCGAGGACGACGGCTCGCTTCCGGTCTGGCTCGACGGGCACCGCCGTTACTGGTCCCGCGTCGCCGCGGCGCGCGGCCTCGAGTTCACCGACGCGACGGAGATCGTCTTCGAACGCTTCGACGTGGTCTGGAGCGAGGCGCCGTAGGGCCGACGACCCGGGTCGCTCCGCAAGAGCCACGACCGCGGTGCCGCACGGGAGCCGCTACCCGAGCTCCACGGGAGCCACGACCCGAGGTGTTCCGCGGAAGGCACGACCCGCGCTCCGCTGACCTTCTGCCGGCAGGTGCACCACGCGGTCTTCGGCATCGCTGAGGCGCGCCGCGTCGAGGACCTCGAGGACGTGGACCGCCTCCCGGGCGGGGACGGGCCCCTCCCCTCCCGCGAAGACGGCGAGCGCGAAGCGGCGGTAGTACTCCTGGTACGCGCCTTGGAGGGAGGGTACCCGGACCCGGCCGTCCGCCGTCGTCAGCGTCCCCCAGCGGGACTCCTCCTCGTAGCCCCACCCCTGCGGGTCGACGGCGGGGCGGCGGCCGGCGATCGCGGCGTCCGCCTGGACGTCCGAGTAGGTGGAGACGTAGTTGCCGCGCGAGCCGAGGAGGCGCAGTTCCCGGCTCTCGAGCCGGTGGGTCTTGCTGCCGGCCAGTCGCGAGCGCACGCCTCCGGCGTGGGTGATGGTCAGCGCGAACCCTGAATCGGTGCGCCCCGCGGGCAGCTCGGTCCACTCCAGCGCCGCATGCACGCCGACGGCCGGCCCGAAGAGCCACAGGGCCTGGTCCACGAGGTGACTGCCGAGGTCCCGCAGCAGTCCGCCGCCGGGTCCGGCGTCGAGCGAGCCCGGCTGGTCCTGGTCGAGGCGGGATTCGAAACGGGCCACGTCCCCGATCGCGCCGGAGTCCAGCACGGAGCGCAAGGTGACGAGGTCGGTGTCCCAGCGGCGGTTGTGGAAGGCGTTCAGCACCACGCCGGCCGACTCGGCGGCGCGGAGCAGTTCGCGGCCGGTCTCCGCCGTCGGGGCGAAGGGCTTGTCGGCCACGACGTGCACGCCGGCGGTCAGGGCCTCCAACACGAGCTCGCGGCGGGTCTCGGGGGGCGTCGTGATCGCGACGGCGTGGACGCCGGAGGCGAGCAGCTCGGCGAGCGAGTCGAAGAGCGGGACGCCCGGGTAGTCCGCGGCGGCGGCCTCGCGGCGCGCGGCGGACCGGGTGACGATGCCCGCCAGCTCGACCCCGTCGGCGGCCTCGATGAAGGGGGCATGGAAGTACCGCCCGCCCGTGCCGTATCCCACGAGTCCGAGCCTGATTGCCGCCGCCATGTGCCGACCTCCTGTGTCTCGATGTCTTGGTCCCGCATCAAGACTTCCCCTGCTTTGTCAGCATGTCAAGACAAACTAGGGAAAGCGCAGTTCGCGGCGTCCCGGAAAATTCCCCGGCCGCAGGTGTCGGATCGGCGGTCCGCCGTTCGTAGAGTGTGTAGCGGCGGCCATCCCGGTCGCCGCACCGCAGGGAGCCGCGAGGCCCCCGCCTTGCCTGAAAGGAGACCGCGATGGCGCAATACCTGATCGCGTTCAACGACGAATGGGTGCAGGAGCACACCTTGGACGAGCTGCGTGCCAAGGGCACCGCCTCCCTGAAGGTCATCGAGGAGATGGAGGCCGCCGGCGTGTTCGTCTTCGGCAACGGCGGGCTCGACGCCTCGACGGTGCTGTGCAATGTCGAGGCCCGCGACGGAGAGCCCGTCTTCACCGACGGCCCCTTCGCCGAGACCAAGGAGCACCTCGGCGGCTTCACGGTGATCGACGTGGCCGACGACGACGCGGCGCGCCACTGGGCGGGACGGCTCGCCGTCGCGCTCGAATGGCCGCAAGAGGTCCACCGCTTTCCGCGCAGGGAAGACATCCTCCACCTGGAAGAAGGGAACTGACATGCCCCGGTACATGCTCTCGGTCTTCGGCCCGACGGAACGCCCCGAGTTCGGCGGCTACCCCTCCCGCGAGGCGATGCTGGAGTCCTTCGCCGACACGGGCGCGTTCAACGACAAGCTCGAACGGGACGGGCACTTCGTCTTCGCAGACGGCCTCGAGGCGGCCACGGCCGCGACCACCGTCGACGGCCAGGGCGGCGAGCCGGTCTTCACCGACGGACCCTATCTGGAGACCAAGGAACAGCTCGGCGGCTTCTGGGTCATCGAGGCGGCCGACCTCGACGAGGCGCTGGCGCTGGCCGCGGAGGGCTCGAAGGCATGCCGCGGCACAGTCGAGGTACGTCCCTTCCAGACGGAGGAATCGGTCCGGGCGCTGCTCGAACCGTGACACCCTCGCCGGACGCGGTCCCACCGGCCACTCCCTCGCCAGACGAGTCGTCCCCGGCAACACCCACGCCGACCACGCCCTCGCCGGTCGACGAGGCGATCACCCGCGCCCACCGCGAGGAGTGGGCGCGGGTCGTCGCCGGGCTCGCCCGCCGCTTCGGCGATCTGGACATCGCCGAGGAGGCGGCGGCCGAGGCCTTCGCGACCGCCGTCGAACGGTGGCCACGGGACGGCGTGCCGCCCAACCCCGGCGGCTGGCTCGCGACGACGGCGGCACGCAAGGCCATCGACCGGCTGCGCCGCGAATCCCTGCGCGGCGCCAAGTACCGGGAGGCGCTGATGACGCGCGACGACGCCGCTCCCCCGCCCCGGGGACCGATCGAGGACGACCGGCTCCGGCTCGTCTTCACGTGCTGCCACCCGGCGCTCTCGATGGAGGCGCGGGTGGCCCTGACCCTGCGGCTGATCGGCGGCCTGACCGTGGCCGAGATCGCCCACGCGTTCCTGGTCGGCGAATCCGCGATGGCGCAGCGGATCACGCGCGCGAAGGCCAAGATCAAGGCAGCCCGCATCCCGTACCGGGTGCCGTCGCCGGCGGACGTCCGCGAGCGGCTCGCCGGCGTGCTCGCGGTCGTCTACCTGGTCTTCAACGAGGGCTACCTGGCCAGCGCGGACGGCAAGCCGCTGCGCGCGGAGCTGAGCGACGAGGCCATTCGGCTCGGCCGGCTCCTGCGCACCCTCCTGCCCGACCACGGCGAGGCGACCGGGCTCCTGGCCCTGATGCTCCTGACGGACGCGCGGCGGGCCGCCCGCGTGTCCCCGGCCGGGGAGCTCGTGACCCTCGACGAGCAGGACCGCGACCTGTGGGACCGGGGCCTGGTCAGCGAGGGCCACGCGCTCGTCCGGGAGCGTCTGGCCGCGGTGGCCGACGGCGGCGAAGCACCGGGACGCTACCAGCTCCTGGCCGCGGTGAACGCGGTGCACACGCACGCCCTGAACGCGGGCGAGACCGACTGGTCGCAGATCCTGGCGCTCTACGACCGCCTCGCGGCGATCGACTCGTCGCCGATCGTCCGGCTGAACCGGGCGGTCGCGGTCGCCGAGCTCGACGGCCCCGCGGCGGCCCTCGCCGAGATCGACCGCCTGGCCGGGAGCCTCGACGGCTATCACGCCTTCCACGCGACGCGGGCGGAGTTGCTGCGCCGCCTCGGGCGCAACGGGGACGCGGTGTCCGCCTATGACGCGGCGATCCGGCTCGCCGGCAACCCCGCCGAGCGCGCCTACCTCTCCCGGCGCCGCGGCGAGACCGCCCCCTGACCCGACGCCACACGGAGACCGCTCCTGATCCGGCGTAGCTACCGACTGCCGCGTGAACCGGGCGCCCAGACACCGCCGTGGCGCCTCCGGTCGCGTTTCACGCGCCCCCTGCTCCGGCCATCTGCCACCGAAGGCCGCCGCGCTGCCGCTGCTCCTACGTCGAGAGGGACACCGCGACGAGGACGGCCGTGAGCCCCAGGAACGGCATGAACAGGACCAGGTGCAGCCACTTGTGGGCGATGACGACGGCGGCGAACTCGCGCAGGAACGCGCTCGGGAGGTAGTACCGGGCGGTCGGAGAACCGACGACCTGGGCGTCGACCCCGATCCGGCGGGCCAGGAGCGCGGCGCGCAGGGCGTGGTAGTTGTTGGTGACGGCGAGAACGGGACCCGGCCGTCCGGCGTCGTCCTGGATCCGGGCCGAGAACCGCAGATTCTCCTCCGTGGTGGTGGCCAGGTTCTCCGGGAAGACGTCGCCCGGGTCGGCGCCGGCCGCGAGGAGGTACTCGGCCATGGCGTCGCCCTCGGCCCGCGACTCGTCGGACCCCTGCCCTCCGGAGGGGATGAGCGCGGGGCGCGGCCGGGCGGCCCGGTAGACCTCGAGTGCCTTGTCCAGCCGGCTGCGCAGAAGCGGCGGCACCTCGCCGTCGATCAGCCGGGATCCGAGGATGACGACGGCGGACGGGTAACCCTCGTGCCGCATCCTTCCGTACGCGAAGGCGTAGCCGAGGTAGACGACGAACACCACGCCGGCGTAGCTGCAGAGGAAGAACAGCAGGACGGCGGCGCCGATCGCCACCGTCTGCTGCGTCATCACGAGACCGAGGGCCAGGACGGGCAGCACGGGGATCGCGATGCCCAGGGCCAACGAGAGCAGGTTGCCGAGGCGGCGGCCCTCGCTGCGTAGCATGGTGATGCCGTTGGCGATGAGGAAGCCTGCCAGGAGGGACTGTGGAAATAACGGTGTATCCGGCTCGACACGCCGGGCGGTAAGCCTGGCGGGGAGGAGCCCGATATGGCCGCAACACTTGAGGCTGTGCCGAGTACGAAAACCGCTGAAAAGAAGACAGAAGTATCCGAGGGCGACGCTGCGCGCGAGCTGGTCAGAATGGCGAAGGAACAGGGCCTGTCCCTGACCGGGCCGGACGGTCTGCTCAAGCAGCTGACCAAGACCGTGATCGAGACCGCGCTCGATGAGGAAATGACCGAGCATCTCGGATATGAAAAGCACGATACGGCAGGGAAGCAGACCGCGAATTCCCGCAACGGCGTGCGCCCAAAAACGGTGCTGACGGAGACCACGGGCCCGGTGGAGGTGGACGTGCCGCGGGACCGGGAAGGGACCTTCTCACCGGTCATCGTCAAGAAGCGTCAGCGCCGCCTGACCGGTGTCGATGAGATGGTCCTGTCGCTCTATGCCAAGGGCCTGACCACCGGGGAAATCAGCGCGCACTTCGCCGAGATCTACGGTGCGTCCGTGTCAAAGGAGACCGTCTCGCGGATCACCGACAGGGTGCTCGACGAGATGGCCGCGTGGCAAAACCGGCCGCTGGATGAGGTCTACGCGGCGATCTTCATCGACGCCATCGTCGTCAAGGTCCGCGACGGGCAGGTCGCCAACCGGCCCGTCTACGCCGCGATCGGCGTGACGCTGGAGGGTGAGAAGGACATCCTCGGCCTGTGGGCCGGCACCGGCGGTGAGGGCGCGAAGTTCTGGATGAGCGTGCTCACCGACATCAAGAACCGCGGCGTGAAAGACACCTTCTTCCTGGTCTGCGACGGCCTCAAAGGCCTGCCCGAAGTCGTCACCAACGTCTGGCCGCTGACAACCGTGCAGACCTGCATCATCCACCTGATCCGCAATACCTTCCGCCTGGCCTCGAAGAAGGACTGGGACGCGCTCAAACGGGACGTGAAGCCCATCTACACCGCCGTGAACGCTGCGGCCGCCAGGGCGGCGTTCGAGGAGCTCACCGAGCGCTGGGGCAAGAAATACGGGGCCATCGTGCGGCTGTGGGAGAACGCGTGGGAGGAGTTCATCCCGTTCCTGGACTATGACGTGGAAATCCGGCGCGTGATCTGCTCGACCAATGCGATCGAATCCCTCAACGCCAGGTACCGGCGCGCCGTGAAGGCCCGGGGTCATTTCCCCACCGAGCAGGCTGCGCTAAAGTGCCTGTATCTGGTCACCCGATCCCTCGATCCGACCGGTGCCGGCAAGACCCGATGGGCCGTGCGTTGGAAGCCCGCTTTGAACGCCTTCGCCATCACTTTCAGCGACCGATTCCCGGCCGCTGAAAGCTACTAAAAGAAACCGCCGGATACACCGTTAATGAGATAGTCCCGGTTGAGGGAGTGTCAGATTAACGGTGGGTCTGGCCTGGCGCATTGTTAGTTGATCCTGCCTTCGAACGCGATCGCGAACGCGTTCAGTGCAGGCTTCCACCGGGTGGCCCATCGTGCCCGGCCCCGCCCGGTCGGGTCAAGGGAGCGCGTCACGAGGTAAAGGCACTTCAGCGCCGCCGCGTCGTTGGGGAAATGGCCGCGGGCCCGCACGGCGCGCCGGTAGCGGGCGTTGAGGGACTCGATCGCGTTCGTCGAGCAGATGACCCTGCGGATCTCCACGTCCCAGTCCAGGAAAGGAACGAACTCTGCCCAAGCGTTGTGCCAGAGCCTGCTTATCGCCGGGTATTGGGTGCCCCATTTCGCGTCGAACTCGGCGAACCGCTCCTTCGCCGCCGCCTCGGTTGGAGCCGTGTAGACCGGCTTGAGATCCCTGCCCATCTCCTCCCAGTAGTGCCGGGAGGCGAAGCGGAAGGTGTTGCGGATCAGGTGGATGATGCACGTCTGGACCGTGGCGAGTTCCCATACGGCAGTGATCGCGTCCGGAAGGCCCTTGAGCCCGTCGCAGACGGCGATGCACACGTCCTCCACGCCGCGGTTCTTGACCTCGGTCAGAACCCCGAGCCAGAACTTGGCGCCTTCTCCGCCATCCCCGGCCCAGATGCCCAGGATGTCCCGTTCGCCGTTCACCGTGACCCCGATGACGACGTAGAAGGGCTTGTTGCGTACCTGTCCGTCGCGGACCTTCACGTGGATGGCATCCACCATGATCACGGGATAGACCCGGTCAAGGGGCCTGTTCGCCCATTCGGCCATCTCCTCAGCCACCTTCTCGGTGATCCGGCTGATGGTGTCCTTGGAGACCGTTGCGCCGTAGACCTCGTCGAAGTGCGCGGCGATCTCACCGGTCGTCAGGCCCCGCGCGCTCAAGGAAAGGACGACCTCGTCGATCCCGTCCAGGCGCCGCTGGCGCTTCTTGACTATGGTCGGCTCGAAGCTGCCCTCCCGGTCCCGGGGCACGTCGATCGAGACGGGCCCGATCTCGGTCAGCACCGTCTTGGAGCGCGTTCCGTTACGCACGTTCGGCCCCTCCGCAGCCCCGTTCCTCTCGTGCCCGAGGTGATCGGTCATCTCCGCCTCAAGCGCCGTTTCAAGCACCGTCTTCGTCAGGCCGGCCAGCAGCCCGCCCGGGCCCACGAGGCTCACGCCCTGTTCCTTGGCCTGAGCGAGCAACTGCTCAGCGAGCTCCTGCTGATCGATGATTTCCCCTGTCACAGGATCGATCATCTCGGTGGTTTCGGTCATCGCCGTTCCTTTCGGTCAAGCCACGCCGTTCCCACCGTTTTTCTGACACTCCCTGCCTTCTTGATCTCCGTCATGAATTCAGCCTGAATATTCGCTTCGTTGGGGTCCACCGGTCGTGCGTTCGGGGGCCGGTGCGCTCATCGCCCGATATTGAGCGTGGGGACCGGCAGTGGCGTGCTTGGGGGCCACCGCGCGCTTAGGCTCCTTCCGCCGTACGTATAGGGCGCACGGCGGAAGGAGAACCATCAATGGTACGGAAGATCAGGGCCAAGCTGGTGTTGCAGTTGCGGGCCGAGGGCTTGTCCGGCCGGGTGATCGCGGCGTCGCAGGGCATGTCCCGGAAATCGGTCACGGCGGTGCTGGAGGCCGCCGACGCTGCCGGTATCGGCTGGGACGAGATTAAGGACCTTGCCCACGGCGAGGTTTACGAGTTGTTGTTCCCGGGTCGTGGTGAGCATCAGAGCGTGTTCGCCCAGCCGGACTGGGAGCGGGTTCATCGGGAGCTGGCGCGGGTCGGGGTGACGTTGAAGCTGCTGCACGGCGAATACGCTGATGGCTGCGCGGCCGGCAGCGAGCCGGCGATGGGATACGACCGGTTCTGCCGGACCTACCAGCGCCACGTGCTGGTCACCGGGGCCGCCTCGAGGGTCGGGCATAAGGCCGGGCAGACGGTCGAGGTGGACTGGTCCGGGCCGACGATGCAGCTGCACGGTCCGGTCACTGGCGCGACCCGGACGGTGTTCTTGTTCGTGGGGTGCCTGCCGTTCAGCCGCTACGCCTTCGTCGAGCCGACCTTGGATATGAAGCAGGACACCTGGTTGCGGGCGCACGTGTCGATGTTCGAGGCGTTCGGCGGCTCGGTGCCCAGGATCGTGCCGGACAACCTGAAGACCGGGGTGATCAGTCATCCCCGTGAGGGCGAGGTCGTCCTGAATGATGCCTACCGGGAGATGGCCGCGCACTACTCGGCTGCCGTGCTGCCGGGGAGGGTGAGGTCTCCTAAGGACAAGGCCAGCGTGGAAAACACGGTCTGGCACGTGGCCATGCGCGTCATCGCTGACCTGCGGGAGCAGCGGTTCGACTCGTTGCCGCAGCTGAAGGCCGCGGCTACCGAGCGGGTGGCGACCTATAACGCGGAGCCGTTCCAGAAGCGGCCCGGGTCCAGGACCAGCGTGTTCACCGCCGAGGAGCGGCCCCTGCTGACGCCGCTGCCGCAGGTGGCCTACGAGATCAGCCGGTGGGTCTATGGGCGCAGGGTGGCCCGCAACGGACACGTCGCCTGGGAGAAGAACCACTACTCGGTGCCCTTCGCCCATATCGGCACCACGATCGACCTGCGCATCACCGACCGGATGCTCGAGGTCTACCGGGGCGTCGAGCGGGTGAGCAGCCACTTGCTGCTGCCGGCAGGCTCGGCCAACGAGTACCGCACCAATGACGCCGACCTGCCCGCCGGCGGGCGGTATCAGCCCTGGGACGCGCCGAGGGCCCGGGAATGGGCGGGACGGATCGGCCCATCCGCCGTGGTGGTGGTGAACCGGATCTTCGAATCCGTTCCCGTGGAAGAGCAGGGCCTGGACGCCGCCCTGGCCGTGCTGCGTCTGGCACGGCGGTATTCCGCGGAGCGGGTGGAGGCCGCCTGCCGGATCGCCCTGGGTGGCAGGATCAGATCCCCGCGCTATGCGCATCTGCAACCGCTCCTGGCCACCGGCCAGGACCAGGCCCCGAGGCTGAGGCCCCCACGGGATGAGCCAGCGGAGCTCGGCGGGTACGTTCGCGGCGCCGACTACTACGCGGGAGGCGCCAAGTGAGCGGGATCGATACCGAGACCAAGCGCAAGCTCCGCGAGATGGGAGCCGCCCCTTTGCTGGCGGCGCTGGAGGCGCAGGACGAGAACCTGATCCTCGGGATGAGTTTCGAGGACCGGCTGCGTCTGGTCGTCGACGAGGCCCACTCCACCTTCAACCACGCCAAGGTCGAGGGCCTGGTCCGGCGGGCCGGACTGCGCTACCCGGCAGCCGACCTGCGCCGGCTCGACAGGGTGGACGAACGCGGCCTGGACCGCAACGTCATCGCGCAGCTCGGCACGTGTTCGTTCATCGAGCGGCAGCAGAACGTGGTGTTCCAGGGCTTCACCGGCTCGGGGAAGTCCTACCTCGGGTGCGCGCTGGCGAAGCAGGCCTGCCAACACCGGATCCGGGCCCACTACATCCGGATGCCCGATCTCGAGGAAGCCTGGGCCCTGGCCAGGGACAAGCCGCTGGGAGCTACGAAGTTCCTAAAGAAGTACGCCGCGTTCACCCTGCTGGTGATCGACGAGTGGCTGCTTGACCACCCGGACGAAGGGATGCGAAGCATGCTCCTGGAGCTGCTTGAGCGCCGGTACGACAGTTCCTCGACAGTGTTCTGCACCCAGTACGCCAAGAAGGACTGGCATCAACGGCTTGGCTCCGGGGTGCACGCCGACGCGATCATGGACCGAATCGTGCACAACACCATCTGGGTCGATACCGGCACGCACAACATGCGCGAACACGCCATGCAGAATCAGTAGCAGGACCGTCGGTGGGGACCAGTGGCCCCCACCGACGCCACTGCTGGCCCCCACCGGCAATATCACTGGCCCCGAACGGCAATATCGGATGGCCTCCAAGCCTTCGAATACTCACAGCCAAATGAAGTAGCTGGGCGTCGCGATCGAGCGTCGTCAGAACATCCAGGTTGATCGGGTGGAGACGGTCAAAGTGATTCTGTTTGACCATCGACCGATCACGCTGTTTCCCTGGGTCGTTGTTCCCGAACCCATTGACGTTCCAGGCAACTCCGGTTCCCCCTCGGAATTCCTTGATCAACATTCGTTCCGGAGTGTCAATGGCCATTACGTTCTGCCCATGGGCGGCCAGTTGATGTGCCCGCTGGTGGCCAGTAAAACTGCCCGGTTATGGCCAACAGATCTGCCCACTGATTCGTTTCGGCGGGGTCGGCCATCGTTGGGTTGGTCAGTTCAAGCGGGTCACTCCTTTTCCGGCGAGGGCCTGGGTAAGACGGACGGAATCGCCGCTGGTCTGGCAGACGTGGGCGTGGTGCAGCAGTCGGTCAACGGTGGCGGTGGCGAGGGTTTTGGGCATGAGCTCATCGAACCCGGCGGGGTGGAGGTTGGAGCTGATCGCGACGGAGCGTTTTTCGTAGGCTGCGTCCACGACCCGGTAGAGGCCTTCGGCGGCGTCCGTGGCCACGGGCAACAGACCAATATCATCGATGACCACGAGCTCGGCGCGCAGGATCCGGGCAACGGCCCGGGTGACGCTGTCATCGGTTCGGTGGGCGCGGATGAGGACGCCGAGGTCCTCGAGCCTGAACCAAGCGACCCGCATTCCGGCTTCGACGGCCTGCTGGCCGAGGGCTTCGAGGAAGAACGTCTTCCCCGTCCCCGAGGGCCCGCAGACGACCAAGTTTTCCCTGCGGGTGATCCATTCCAGGGTCCGCAGTGCCTGCTGGGTCGGGCCCGGGATGGAGGACGCTGCAGGGTCCCACGCCTCGAAGGTCTTCCCGGTCGGGAACCCGGCTGCTTTGCGGCGGGAAGCGAGCATGGACCGGGCCCGGCCGGCGGCTTCCTCCGTGAAGAGGGCCTTGATGACCTCGGCCGGTTCCCACCGCTGGGCGCGGGCGGTCGCGATCAGGTCCGGGGCCAGCGCCCGGGCGTGGGGCATTTTCAGGGACCGCATCAGGGCCTCCAGGTCCGCCGGTAGCGGCGGAGCCACGGTATTGGTCGTGGTGACGGGGCTCATCGGGCCTCCTCCGGCGTGGTGATGGTTGCGGGGTTGCCGATCGCGGCCCACGCCCCTGTTCCTTGGGTGAGGGAGGTGGCTTCGTTGGCGGCGTGGGTGGTAGTGCGGCGGATGTTGGCGTTCAAGATCGAGGCGAGGTCCGGGTGCGCGAACCGGCCGTGCAGGGCGGCGTCGCCCAGGGCCCGGTCGACCTGATCAGTGCCGGCGATTTTGGCCAGCGTAACGGCTTCGGCCATTTTCACGTTCATCCTTGCGGTCCCGGCCGCGGCGGCCTCGACGAGCCAGGTTCTGGCGCCTTCGCCGATGGCCAGGAACGCGGCCTCGTCCGCGCTGCGGGCCCTCACCTCGTAGTCGCCGGGGAGCTTCGCCCGGGTTCCGGGGAAGTGTTCGTCGTTGATGGCGGGGCTGCCGGGCCGTGCCCGTTCGTGGCGGGCGACTTCGACGGGCCCGGTCGTGCCGTGGTGGACGATGATGACCTGCTCGCCGGGCCCGGTGCCGTGGGTGCGGACGAACACCCGGGCTCCGAGCAGGTGGGCCGGGACGGAGTACTGGGCGTTTTCGAAGGTGACCATTGGGGTGTTCTCCGGAACGCCGCGGGCCAGGCCGAACGCGACCGTGTGGGCGGTGTCCGGGATCCGGTGCAGCCGCGGGGCTTCCTCGGCGAGCATGGCCGCGGGTTTCCGCCGCGTCGTCCGGTGCTCACGGTGATTGACCTCGTCCATGAACGCCGTGCAGGCGGCCTCGAGCTCGGCGAAGGTGCGGTAGTCATCGCGGAGGTTGGTGTCTTTGGGCACGAGGTCGGCCTTGGCGAGTTTCACGGACGCTTCGACTCCGCCTTTGGTGGCCGGGTCCGCCGGTTGGCAGGTCAGCACGGTCACCCCGTAGTGCCGGGCGAAGTCCAGGGTCTGCTGGTTGCGCACCGGGACCCCGGCGACGTGGGCGGTGGTGACGGTCTTCTCGTTGTCCGTGAGGACATAGGTCGGCGCCCCTCCGAGGATCCGGAAGCACCGGTCCAGGGCCGCGAACACGCTCGGCGCGGTCCTGTCCCTGAGCGGGATCACGATGCGGAAGCGTGAGAACGCCAGCCAGGCCACGAAAAGGATGGTCTTCACCCCGCCGATCCGGGGCCCGTCGCCGAAGTCGTACTGCAACCACATCCCCGGTTCTGTGATCCACGGCCGGTGGACGCGGGTGTGGCCCAGCCGCCACGCGGCTTTGACCTGCGCGATCGCCCGGCGGGTAGACCGTTCCGAACCGGTGTAGCCCAGAGCGAGGAGCTTTTCGTGGGCCTTGTCGGCCCGGATCCGGCCCTTGGAGGCTTCGATCCATTCCTCGATCTTGGGCAGGAACGCGTCGGTGACCCGGCCGCGGGCCGCGGGTTCCCCGATCGGCCGGCCCGCGTCACGGGCGGTGACGTGTTTAGCAACGGTGTGGTGCGAGCAGCCCGTGAGCTCCGCGGTGGCGCGCAACGATCCGGTCAGATCGTAGGCAGCAAGAATTTCCATGATTTCTCCGTCAGACTTCATACAGGGCCTCTTCCTGGTTCGCTTTTGGTGCGCTTAGACACCGTCATCAAACCGCAGGGAGAGGCCCCCACCGCTTAAAGACGCGGCAGGAACAAGTAAGGAAGTGGGCAGATCTCATGGCCACCGGCGGGCAGTTCTGCTGGCCGCCAGCGGGCACTTTCGTGGCCGCCTATGGGCAGTTTTTCATGGCCGCTAACACCGGAGCAAGGGCATTCAGATCCTCCATCACGTAGAGGCACTTGAAATGGATGCGGTCGAGCAAGCTTTCGTGCGACTTCGACTTGCGTCCCGACAGTTTCTTGTAGTGCTTCAACAGACGCTGGCGCAGTGACTTGTCCGCTTTTCCTACGTAGACCGGGTTCTGATCATGAAAAAGTGGGACTGCTGCACGAGTAGGTGACATCTGATCTGGCTTGCCCGCGGGGTGGGTCTGGAAGGATGTTGCTGTGCCCAAGCCCTACCCGTCCGAGTTCCGTGACGACGTTGTGCGCGTCGCGAGGAACCGTGAGCCCGGAGTGACGATCGAGCAAATCGCGAAAGACTTCGGGGTCCACCCGATGACGTTGCAGAAGTGGCTGCGTCGCGCCGACATCGACGCAGGTGCGAAGCCCGGCCAGTCCCGGACCGAGGCGGCGGAGATCCGCGAGCTGAAGAAGCGGAACCGGTTGCTCGAGCAGGAGAACGAGGTCCTCCGGCGGGCGGCGGCGTATCTGTCGCAGGCGAATCTGCCGGGAAAAGGTTCTACCCGCTCGTGACAGAGCTCGCCGAAGCAGGGATCCCTGTGACGGTGACGTGCCGGGTGCTCAAGCTCTCCCGCCAGCCCTACTACCGATGGCTGGCCGGCCCCATCACCGATAGCGAGGTCGTGGAGGCGTATCGCGCGAACGCGCTGTTCGACGCGCACAAGGATGACCCCGAGTTCGGGCACCGGCTCCTCGCCGACGAGGCCCGTGACGCGGGTGAGGCGATGTCTGACCGGACCGCGTGGCGGATCGCCTCCGCAAACGGCTGGTGGTCCGCGTTCGGGAAGAAGCGGGGACGTAACGGCAAGAAGCCGGGCCCGCCGGTCCACGACGACCTGTGCGCGGTCGTCGACGAGGACGGCCGGACCCGGCACGTGTTCGCCGCCGAAGCCCCGAACCAGCTCTGGCTCGTGGACATCACGGAGCACCGGACCGCGGAAGGCAAGCTCTACTGTTGCGCCATCAAGGACGCGTGCTCAGGCCGGATCGTGGGGTACTCGATCGACTCGAGGATGAAGTCCCGCCTGGCCGTTCAGGCGCTCGAGAATGCTGTCGCGATGCGCGGCGACGTCGCCGGCTGCATCGTGCACAGCGACAGGGGCAGTCAATTTCGGAGCAGGAAGTTCCTGCGCGCTCTTGCCCTTCACCGCATGGTCGGGAGCATGGGCAGAGTCGGATCGAGCGGGGACAACGCCGCCATGGAAAGCTTCTTCGCGCTGCTCCAGAAGAACGTCCTCGACCGCCGCTCCTGGACCACTCGCGAGCAGCTGCGCATCGCGATCGTCACCTGGATCGAGCGGAGCTATCACCGGCGACGCCGTCAGGCACGCCTGGGTCGTTTGACGCCCATCGAGTTCGAGACCATCATGAACACGACCGTCGCACTGGCGGCGTGACTAGAACCTGTCACCTAACCGTGCAGCAGTCCCAGTTGGTAAACTCCCGGCTCCTCATTGATGGCATTGACGGCGTCGAGCGTGAGCCGTTGCGCATCTAGACTTCCGAGGAGGTCTGCAAGCTGCTTCTTCATTGCCTGAGTGATGCTCAGCGAAAACCGAGCTGTGTGAGGTTGCGTCTCCGCAGACTTTTGCGACATGAAGCAAGGCTAGGACTGAACGGCTCATAGGGTCCAACCGTGACTTTCGCGCCAGGGAGCAAGGCCCCTCCGGCTTCGCTACCGAAGCCATGAAGTCGCCTAGAGGCGCTTACTGATACTGAGTACGCCGAGAATCCAGCGAAACTGTCAGTACCCGCTCCTAGTGTTCTCGGCAACCGATGCATCGAGCGAAGGAGGCACCGGCGACCGAGTTCCAGCTACACGAGGAGGCAGTCATGCAGCACCCGATTCCCGCTCCACCCGCCCACCGGTACATCCCGGCCTTCCGGGAAGTGGCATCCCGCGACGGCATCGCCATCAGCGTCGGCAGCCGACGCGGTCTGGCGTTCTGGTCCGTCGCGCTCGCGGTCGGCGGCAATCTCATCGCAACTCGCACAGGGCGGGTCGTCGAGGAGGACATGGGACCACACTTCGGCCGGCTTCACCAGCAGTTGGACAAGGCCATCCGCGCCATCCGCCGCAACGCCGCCGAGGTCGTCTACTGCGATGAGGGCGGCCTCCTCGAGCGCCTCGGCATCGGCAAGGCACTCACCGCCCGCGGTTTCGTCGTGTCCAACTTCTTCCCGCCCCAGGTGGGAGTCGCCGCGAACGAGGCCGCCATTGCCGCGGCGATCACCGCGTGCTACCGAGACGTCATCGTCTCGACCGACGCTTCCGCCGGCACGCGGGGCTGGACGGGCCAAGGGTGGGCGATCGACTTCGGCCACGGGATCCTTCCTCGGCTCGGCCACCAAGCATGCCGCGGCAGGGACGTCCTCGAAGCGGAGCTGCGGGCCATCCTGTTCGCCCTAAAGGAGGCCGTGGCCCATGTTCCGTGCCCGAGCAACGAGTCGTGCGCCTTCACGGTCCGCTCCGACAGCCAGCTCGCCGTCCGCATGCTCCAGCACCCGGGATGGGCACCCGAGCGGGCAACGCTACGCAGCCTCGCGATCGTTGATGCGATCTTCCACCAGATGAAGGGACTCCCCCTTCGCGTGGAGTGGGTCAAGGGGCACAACGGCGACGCCGGCAACGAGCTCGCCGACCGGATGGCCGTCATGGCCCGGCGCTCCGCCGAGGCCGGCCTCACACCGGAACAGGTCCTCGCCCAGGCCAACTCCATCCGCAGCGACGCCCCCGCGCTCGGCGCCCGCTCCGGCGTCGCACTCGCCGCATAGCGTACTCAAGAGTTGCGCATGCGCAGTTTATGCGTATGATCAATTCATGAACATTGACTCCCGTGCCGCCATCCGCCAGGCCATCCGGCTCCTGGAAGGCCTTCAGGGCCCCGCCCTGGACCAAGTCGAGGTCCTCGGCGAGGCACGCGAACTGCTCGACGAAGCCCTCAACGAGGCCATGGCGCAAGCCGCCCTCGAGGGCGCGTCGATCCGGGCCGTCGCACTCCGCGCCGGACTCTCACCCAACGCGGTGCCACCACGACTCGCACGCACCGCGCCGCTGCAGGCCTACCGGTCCCCCGAAGGACGGATCGGAAGCGCCTCTCTCGAGCGGGCCCGCTACGACGCGGAGCTCGAGCGCACACCGCCGCCAGGCAACGAACCGCCGCGCTTCACCAAGCGCCGGCCAAGCAAAGGGGGAACACCATGAGCACCACCAACACCGAGATCATCATGCTGCTGGACCGCTCCGGCTCGATGGCCTCCATCGCCGACGACATGATCGGCGGATTCAACGCCTTCATCGCCGAACAGCGCTCCCAGGGCACCGACGCCTCCGTCAGCCTCTACCAGTTCGACGACCGGTTCACCGAGGTCTACGTCGGCAAGCCGATCGCCGAAGTCGGACCCCTCGAGCTGCACCCTCGCGGCATGACCGCGCTCCTGGACGCCATCGGCCGCTCCGTCTCGGAGACCCGCGCCCGCCTCGCCGCGAAGCCCGCCGGCGAACGTCCCGGTGCCGTGATCTTCGGGATCATCACCGACGGGCTCGAGAACGCCTCCCGCGAGCTCAAGCACGCCGACGTCAAGAAGATCATCGAGCGCCAGGAGGCCGCCGAGGACTGGACGTTCATGTACCTCGGCGCCAACCAGGACGCCATCGAGGTCGGCGCGGGGCTCGGCATCTCCCGCGAGCGGTCCATGACCTACGACCCGCGCAACGTTGACGCCGCCATGGACGCGTTCGCGGGCTCGGTTTCAATGCTCCGCGAGCACGTGGCCGCGGGCGCGCCGATGGTGGACGCGCGTGTCGCCGCGGCCTACAGCGACGAGGACCGCATGGCGGCGATGGCCGGGAAGCGGGCGAAGAAGCCGACGGGGCGGCCGGCGCGGTAGGCAGGACTCCTGGGCGGGGCATCAGGTACGACGCCGGATGCCCCGCCGGTTCTTGCGCACCGAAACGGATCGCGGGCCATAGACTGCCGCCAACCTCAGGCGACCGTTCCAACCCAGGAGGGCCGATGCCCACCCGACCATCGCAGCCGGGCCACGTTTTCGTGATCCGGGGCGACATCCTGCATCTCAATTGCGACGCGTGGATGCTGCCCACCGACGAGCACCTCCACGCCCGCCGCTGGACTCACGTTGACGGTCTGGCCCCCGGCGTGGACCGACTGAGAGGCGCGGGCTTCGGCACGGGAGACCGGCTCGCCGCGGCGGTTCCCGGCTGGAAGCCGAGGCTTCCGCTGCCGATCGCCACGGCCGTCCCGCTGCTCGGCATCAGGTCTGCGCCCGATGTCCGGCCGGCTCTAGACGCCTTCATGCGTGAAGCAGTTGCGGCCTTGGCGTCAAGGCGGGATCCGCTCGTTTCGACACGGTGCGTACCGCTCCTCGCCGTCCCGTTCTTCGGCACGGGCGGCGGTGGTGGCGACCTGCAGCGCGGCCCGGTCCTCCAGGAACTACTCGCGGGACTCGACGCAGGTGTCCGCGAGCACGGCGTCGATGCCGCGCTCGTCCTGCAGGACGAGGCCGCGTACGGACTGGCCCAGAGGATCCGTAGGGACAACGACAACTGGCCGGCCCTGTCGGCCGAGCTCAAGGACGAGGCACGCTCGCTAGCCGACGTCGCGCGCCGCGGGAAGCTCGTCCCCTTCATGGGGGCCGGCACGAGCGTCAGCGCGGGCGGCCCCACGTGGAACGGACTGCTGAACTCACTCGCCGAACGAACCGAGCTGAAGGACCACCTCGACGCCCTGAGCAGGCTGAGCACTCTCGACCGGGCCTCCCTCATCCAGTCGAAGTTCGAGTCGGCGCAGGAAGGCGACGCGGGCGCGGCCATGGGCTTCCGCGCGGCCATCGCGCGTGAAGCGTCCCTGGAGCGCTACGGGCTTGCGCCCGCGCTCTTGGCCGCCCTGCCTTCGGACGGCGCCATCACCCTGAACTACGACACGCTCTTCGAGGCCGCGGCGGCGGACCAGGCGCGATCGCGAACGGTCATTCCACCGGCCCGCGGCGCTTCCTCGGGTTCGGAGGCGCCACAGGTCCCGGCCGATTCCTCGTCATCCAGCAGTGACCGGTGGCTCCTCAAGCTGCACGGCTCGGTCGACGACGTCGAGTCGATCATCCTCACGCGAGACGACTATCTGGGTTTCAACGCCACCAAGCAGGCCCTGACCGGCCTCGTCCAAGCGCACCTCTTGACCCACCACATGCTGTTCGTCGGGTTCGGGCTCACTGACGAGCACTTCCACGAGATCATCCACGACGTCCGCCGCGCGATGCCGAGGGAGGATGGCCCGTCCCGCACGCTCGGCACAGCCCTCGTGCTGCACGACGACACACTCCAGAACGCCCTGTGGGAGGACCATCTGCGGATCGTCCCACTGACCCGGGATACCGGGGACCCGGCTCTTCCGGCCGCCGGGCGCATCCTCGAGATCTTCCTGGACATGCTCGCCGCATGTATCGCCACGGAGCACTCCTATCTGTTGGCCCCGAAGTATGACGGAGCCCTCGGGGAAGCCGACCGGGAGCTGCGTGGCCTGCTCCTGGACCTCGCGGCCGCACTCCCCACGGGGGCTTCTGGCGACGCATTGGACGTCGTTCGCACCATGCTGTCCTCGCTCGGATTCGACCGCGGCGCCGCCGGCCACGGCCCCCGCCGGGAACCATCGGCTCGACGCGTCGGCAAGCCATGAACCCAAACTGTCGACGCTCCCCCGTAGCTTGAGAATCAGAGGACGGGGGACCGGACGAGTCCGGTCCCCGACCCGTCCAGCGACCATCGACTTGAGGAGAGTGCATGACCCAGACCCGCCGGGAGCCCGCCACGACGCAGGACCCGCAGGAGCGTAATCAGCAGATGCTCGAGCGCTACCTTGACGGCGAGACCCTCGCCGCGATCGGCGAGGACTACGGAGTGACGCGCGAACGCGTCCGCCAGATCGTCACGAAACTCGGCGGCCCGTCCGCCGAGGAGTCCCGCGCGAAGCGAATCGCCGCCCGCCAGGCCGCCCAGCAGGCCCGGCTCGACGACTTCATGGCCGAATTCGGCGCCACGGCACGGCGGCTCTCCGCCAACGGCCACACGCGCGATCAGGCGATCCGGCGGCTCGCGCTGCTGAACCCCTCCCTCGACACCGCGCTGGCGGAGGAGGCCCTGCGGCAGTCGACGATCGTCTTCGACCGCTACGTGGACAACATCTTCTCGGACGCCGTCGTCGAGGCCGGCATCTGGTACCTGCTGGGCTCCGAGCACGGACTCGCCCCGGACCGGGCGGCCGCCACGGAGCTGCTCGACCTCGACCTCATGGAGGAGCTCGCCTCCATCCTCGGCAGCGGGGATGCCACGGCCGAGGACGTGTCCACGGTACTGGGCGTCATCGCCGCCGCCCAGCAGCACGTCACGGCCGAACCGGACACGACGATCACCGGCGCACGCTATGAGGAACTCCGGCGCGAACTCGTCGATGCGCTCGGCTGGGTCTCCGCCAAGGGGTCCTCCCCGTGGCCCCCGACCCGACAGACCTTGATGCGCCGCTACGCCACGTGGAGCAGGGCCCTGGCGTCGCTCGGGATCGCGACCACCAGCCGCGGCCGCACACCGGGGCTCGTGAAGTACACGGATGCCGACTACGTCAACGCGGCCCGCAGCTTCCTCGCCGAGTGTGCCCGGTCCGGCGCTTCACCGACCTACGCCGCCTACGAAGACCGGGCCCAGCGGCTCATGGGGACTGACTGCGAGATCCCCTCCGGTTCGTCGCTGCGGAACTACTTCGGCGCATGGAGCGACGTGGTGCGCTTGGGATTCGATCTCTCCGCCTGATCTGGCGAGCACTCCCCTGCTCAAGGAACGACGCCGGGGCCACCCGGAAGACCAGGGCCGGCCCCGGCGTCGTCCTCCCCTCGTACCGGGGAACAATCCCGGCAAACGAATGGTTACACCTTCAACCATCGAGTCGGGGCGGTCCGCCCCATGAAGGAGCCAGCATGTCGATCATCGTCACCGGAGCCACCGGCCACCTCGGCCGCCTCATCGTCGAGTCCCTCCTGAACCGCGGCATCGAGCCCGCCCAGATCACCGCGACCGGCCGCTCGCTCGAGAAGCTCGCCGACCTCGCCGAGCGCGGCGTCGCCACCGCCGCCTTCGACTTCGACGCCCCCGCCGAGGGCGTCATCGGGGCCGGCGACACCGTCATGCTCGTCTCCGGCAGCGAGGTCGGCCAGCGCGCCCGCCAGCACGGCAACGTCATCGAGGCGGCCAAGAAGGCCGGCGCCGCCCGGATCGTCTACACGAGCATTCTCGATGCCTCCGGCTCCCCGCTGGTCCTGGCGCCCGAGCACAAGGCCACCGAGGAGCTCCTCGCCGCCTCCGGCCTGCCCCACACCATCCTGCGCAACGGCTGGTACACCGAGAACTACCTCCCCGCCTTCGGCCAGGCCGCCGCAACCGGCACCGTGCTCGGCAGCGCCGGCGAGGGCCGGGTCTCCGCCGCCACCCGCGCGGACTACGCTGAGGCCGCGGCCGCCGTGCTCACCGCCGACGGCCACGAGGGCCGCGTCTACGAGCTCGCCGGCGACGAGGCGTTCACCCTCGCCGGCCTCGCCGACGCGTTCGGGCAGGCGCTCGGACGCGACGTCGCCTACACGGACGTCGACGCCGATGCCCACCGTGCGGCCCTGGCCGGGGCCGGGCTCGACGAGGGGACCGCCGGGTTCCTCGTCGCGCTCGACGCCGACACCGCCGGGAACCTGCTGCTCTCCGACTCCAAGGACCTCTCCACCCTCATCGGCCGCCCGACCACCCCGCTTGTCGACGCCGTGAAGTCCTGGGCCGCCGAGTCCAACTGACGCCGGCGCCCCGCACGGCCGTGGCCCGCCCCGATGCACGGGACGGGCCACGGCCACGACATCATCATCGGCAGGTCAACGACGGGTAATCTGCGCCCTCGGCAATCCGCCGACCGCTTACTTCCCGTTCTTGACGGGATACCCGTACTGGCCGGCGCCGGCGCCCAGTGCGGGGGCGAACACGCACACAAGCCCCCCGGGCGGGCACCCGCTCAGGCGACGCGGCGGATCCCGGGCGCCCGTCCGGCGTCGTCCTCCGCCATCAACCGCCGCGCCTCCTTGAGCGCGGGGCCGGCGTCCTTCTTGTCCAGCTGCGCCAGCAGCAGCAGGTTGGCGATGCGCTGCTCGCGCTGCGACGCCTCCGCCTGGCGCGCCATCTCGATCATCGCCAGCACCCGCGCGTGCGCGCGGCGCCCGCGGGCCTCCGCCGACGCGTCCTCGGGATCGGTCCCGCTGAGGACCTCGAGCGCCTCGTCCAGAATTCCGTGGTGCATGATCCTCCCCTCCTCCGCCACCGGCCGCCCCGGACTGTGCCCCGGGTCACGCGGCCGTAGTTGACTAGAAAGGCTAGCGGTTGGGCCCTGCGAACGCGAATCGGCGGGCCCCGACCGGCAGGAGCGAGCCGGCGGCGCCGCTCCCCTACGAGACGGACCCGGGCCCCGCGGACCGGGCCCCGGCGCGCAGCGGCGGTGCGACGACGCCGTCGGGGATCGGCTCGAGGTAGGGCGTCACCGCGAGGACGTCCCGGTGCTCCTGCCGCGCCGCCGCCAGCACCCCGGGATCCAGGACGATCGCCGCGGCCGTCGCCGCCATCGACGTCGCCGCGTGGAGCATGCCCTTATGCGCGGCCGGGAGCTTGCCCTGCGCCACCGTCTGCCACGCGTGGAAGGGCGTCCCGAGCGCCGCGGTCGCCGAGGAGATCTGCACGGTCGGCACCACCCAGCTCACGTCGCCGACGTCCGTGGACCCGGTCATCTGGGGCCGCGGCTGCTCCGGAAGGAACGGCGCGATCCCATCATGCAGGGCCCGCCCGTCGGTCACCTGCCAGCCGACGAGGCGCTTCGCCCCCGAGATCTCCCGCGCGTCGAGGCCCGCCGCGAACCGGGCGGCGGTCTGCTGGTCCTCCGCGTCGAACGGCACGGGGCCGATCTGCCGCAGCACGCCCTCCAACGTCCGCTCGAGGACCTCGTTCGGCAGCACCTCGGCGCACGCGCCGTCGAACTCGATTTCCAGCTCCGTCTCCGTCATCAGGGCCGCGCCGCGGGCGATCCTCACGACCCGCTCGTGGAGCTCGCGCATCTGCCGGGTGTCCTCGGCGCGGATGACGTAGTAGACGCTGGCATGGGCCTGGACCACGTTCGGGGACCGGCCGCCCGCATCGGTGATCGCGTAGTGGACGCGCGCCGAGTCGGGCATGTGCTCGCGCAGGAAGTTCACGCCCACGTTCATCAGCTCCACCGCGTCCAGTGCGGACCGGCCGAGGTGCGGCATCGCGCCGGCGTGGGCGGCCAGGCCCGTGAAGTGGAAGTAGACCTGCGAGTAGGACAGCGTGAGCGACTGCCGGCTGCGCGTCAGGGGCGTCGGGTGCCACGTCACGGCCGCGTCGACGTCGGCGAACGCCCCCGACTTCACCATGAAGGTCTTGCCCGCGGCCGCCTCCTCCGCCGGGCAGCCGTAGTAGCGGACCCGGGCCTCGATCCCGGCCGCCTCGAAGTACTCGGCCGTGACGACGGCGGCCATGAGCGCTCCGGAGCCGAGCAGGTGGTGGTGGCAGCCGTGCCCGTTGCCGGAGGCGTTGGCCGGGTCCGGCGTGCGCTCCGCGTTGCCGGACTCCTGGCTGATGTCGGCGAGCGCATCGTATTCGCCGAGGAACGCGATGACGGGCCCGCCGCTCCCCCGTTCGGCGCTGAACGCCGTCGGGATCCCGCCGACCCGCTCGGTGACCGTGAACCCGTGGGCCCGGGCCGCCGCCTGGTGCTTCTCCTGGGCGCGGAACTCCTCCCAGCGCATCTCCGGATCGTCCCAGATCGCGTCCGCCATCGCGGTGAACTCGGGGGCGGCTACGGCCACGCGTTCCGCGAGGGCCTCCACGTGGGTTGCGTCCAGGGCGCCGGCCGGGGCCGGGGCGGTCTCGTTGAGGGTCATGGTGTTCCTTTCGAAGGGTGGGGTCCGCGCGTGACGGCGCGGCGGTGGCGGGGTGCGGGCGGTGGCTAGGCGCGGTCCGCGTCGGCGGGCTTCGCCTTGAACGTCAGCATCACGACGGCGACGGTCAGGACGACGCCGAACAGGGGCGCCGCCGGGGCCAGCACCGGGATCAGGGGTACGACGCCGTAGATCACCAGGACGCCGACGGCCAGGCCCGCGAGGAGCACCTTGGGCTGCTTCCAGTTGCCGATGATGTTCTGCATCAGGAACGCGCCGAGGACGGCCGGGACCACGAACCGGGTCACGGCGGCGAGCAGGTCCGCGGGGACGATGGTCAGGAGCCACTGGCCGAAGACCGCGATGACCAGGACGAGCGCGGCGACGTGGATGAACGCGGCCGAGCAGATGGCCAGGGTCGCGGCGATCTGGGCCTGGGGCGTGCCCGGCTTGGCCTTGATGCTGGCCTGGGCCGTGACGGCGGCCGGGAGCAGCTTGGTGGAGATATTGCCGATGAGGAAGGCCTGGTACATGGCGCCGGCCCCGAGGATCGGGAAGTAGGAGATCGGCTCGATGACCCAGATGACGCCCATGACGAGGGCGATCGCGACGACGGCCGCGACGAGGGTCCCCAGGCTGACCTCGTAGCCTCCGAAGACGACCATCAGGACCGGGCCGATCAGCATCGCGGCCATGCCGGCCGTCATCGTGACCGGGCCCCAGACGGACGTGGTGCGGTCGAAGCCGGCGAGGGGGTTCGTGGTGGCGCCGGCGGCGGCGGGCGCGGTGGTGGCTGGCGTGGCGGCGGGCGCGGGGGTTTCAGACATGGTGGGTCCTCTCACGGATTCAGGAGACGAGGTAGCCGACGGCGAGCGCGCCGATCATCGACGCGCCGAGGGCGAACTCGAGCAGCATCGGCTTGTCCAGGCGCTTGGCCACGAGCGTCAGGACCAGCATGAGGAGGGCGGAGGTGCCGAAGACGAGGGCGCCGTTGAAGCTGGCCGCGACCTCCTTCAGGCCCATGGTGAAGAACGCGCCGATGAGGGCGGCGACGGGCAGGAGGGCCCAGCGCGCGGAGCGCTTGCGGGCGGTCTTGGTGGTGGTGCCGGCGGCCATGCCGCGCTTCATGATGGGGGTCATGATGAGCGTGACCACCATCCAGCCGCTGCCGCCGATCGCGAGGGCCAGGAGCATCGTCACGAGCATGTTGCCGTCCACGCCCGGTTGGCCGAGCCCGGAGCCCATGGTGCCGAGGGCGAGGTTCGCCGCGATGGTCTCGTAGGCGGCCGAGCCGATGAGGCCGATCCGGGTGATGGTGCTGGGGTTGCCGAACAGGGGAAGCAGGGCGAGGGCGACGAGGCAGACGGCGATCGACGGGCCGATGGCGGAGACGCCGCCGGCGCGGAAGGCCGTGCGCACGTCGGCGGACGGCATGCCCACGGACGTCGCGGCGGCCTTGGCCGCCCGGAGGTAGACGACGCTCTGGACCAGGATGACGATCAGCACCAGGACGGCGCCGAGCCAGAGCAGCGGGTGGTTGACGGTTTGGGCCAAGGTCGGAACGGTGTCCTCCATGGAGGCTCCTTGGGGATCGTAGGAACCCGTTCCCGGGGCGGGACGGGCTGTCTTGTGATCTTGGACATAGCCGGTTTCCATTGCGTAAATCTGGCTGAATCTGGGAAAGTTGGCTTCCAGATGAATGGAAACTCGATCTCAGAAGACGACGCCCGGCTGATTCACGCACTCCAGATTTCTCCGCGCGCCCCGTGGAGCGAGCTCTCCCGTGCGTTGTCCGCCAGCCCCTCGGCGCTCGCGCAAAGGTTCGCGCGGCTCTACGAGGCCGGCCTCGTCAGGACCACCGGGCACCCCACCTGGATCAACACCCGGAGCCATACGGCGTTCGCGGAGATCGACGTCGAGCCCGGCGCGCTCGCCGACGTCACGGACACCCTCGCGGAGCTGCCGACGGCCATGACGCTGGATGCCACGTCCTCGGGGACGTGCCTGGTCGCGACCCTCAACGCGCCCCACCCGTCCGCGCTGGCCGCCATGCTCCTGGAGACCGTGCCGTCACTGCCCGGCGTGCGGGACGTACGGGCGCACGTCGCCACCTCGATCCTCAAGACCGGGGACCGGTGGAACCTCAGGGCGCTCGAGCCGGAGGAGGCGGGCCGGATCAGCGGCCCCCGTCCGCCGCGGGCCCGGGCCTCGAGGAACCTGGATCCCGCCTTCCGCAGCGCCCTCATGGCGGAACTCGGGCGAGATGCCCGTGTGCCGGCCTCCGTGCTGGCCCGCACCCTGGGCGTGAGCGAGCAGAAGGTCCACGACGGGATCGCCGTGGTGCTGCACGGCGACGAGTTCAGGTTGAGGACGGACGTCGTCAATGCCTGGTCGGGGTGGCCCGTGCACATCTGGTACTTCGTCGAGGTCCCGCCCCGCCAGCTCACCGCGGTCGCCGCCGCGCTGACGGCGCAGCCCGAGGTCCGCTACGTGGGCACGTCCGCGGGCCCGGCCAACCTCACCTTCGACGTGTGGCTGCGCAGCCTGGGCGTCCTGCACGCCCTCGAGGCGAAGATCGACTCGCTTTCCCAGACGGGGGTCAAGATCAGGCGGCAGATCGTCCTGCGCACGCCCAAGCGGCTGGGCCACCTGCTGGATCACGACGGGCGGTTCACCGAGCGGTACGTCGTGCCGCCGGCCTAGGCGCCCGTCTTCCACGGGAGGGAAGCGGACGACGGAGGGGGAAGCGGACGACGGCGCCGCGGCGGGTCCTCCGCGCACCCCGCTATCCACAGCCTCGCTCCCCGCGCGAGATCGGTGGGCGAAGCCGTCCTAGACTGCCGGTGACGCCTCCGAAGCCAAGGACACCATGACCCGCAGCCTCCGCCTGATCCGCCCCGATCCCGCCCGCTGGCGCGACCTTCCCCTCGACGTGTCCCCGGCGCTCCAGGCGCTCGTCGCCGGGCTGATCACCGGGGCGACGGTCGGCGGCCTGCTGCTCATCGAGCGCCTCCTGCCGGACGAGGGCGGGGGCCCCGCCGTCGAGTACTTCGTCGGCGGCTTTCTCATCGGACCCCCGTGGGCCTCCTATGTGTTCGTCGGACTCTTCTGGGTCGGCCTCGGCCGGCACGCATCGATCGCGACGCCGCCGGTGCTCGCCGCGCTCGCGGTCCCCTATGGGATCGACGGATCCGGCGGCGCCTACGTTGCCGCTGCGGGCGCCGTGCTGTCCCTGGCGTGGGCCGCCGTCTGCCTCCGCCGGTCCGTCCGCGGCACCCTGGCCGCGGCGTCGCTCGCCCGGGACACGCCGGACGGGGGAATCGTCCCGGAGGTCGGGGCCGGGGTCGACTCCTACGTCCTGCGGACTGCCCGCAAGGGCGTCCTCCTTGCCGTCGGCACCACCGCGGCCGCAATCATCCTTTTCCTCATCGCGGACTTCGAGGTCGTCTCGGACCCGGACCCGATGTATCAGAGGCTCTTCCCGAGGTTGGACTTCAGGGGCCACCACCCGGGCGCAGGCGCCGTCTTCGCCGTCCTCTTCACCGCCCTGGCTTTCGGGTACTGGGCGCGCGTGGCAGGACGTTCCGCCGCGCGCCTGATGGTCGGCCTTGCCGTGTGGGAGGTTCCGCTGCGCGAAGGCCCGCTGCGGCTGCCGGCGGAGGCGGCGCACGACGCGGACACGGGGTTCGTCGCCTACTACCTGGGGCCGGCCTCCACCGGGCTCGCGGTGACCCGCTCGGGCCGCGGGTTCACGGAAGTGGGAACGGAGGCTCCCCCGGCCATCTCGGTGCATGCGCACCCGGACGCCGCCGGGCCACGCGGACCCGGGAGCCCGTGAACCGGCCTCAGCCTTCGCCGGCGAGCAGCCCGTCGAGCTCGGTGCGCGTGGGCGGGTTCGCCCCGGCCCGGCGCACGGTCAGGGCCGCTGCCGCCGCGGCGAGCGAGCCGAGCCGCGCCAGTTCTGCCGCCCCGAGCTCCTCCGTCCCCGTTTCCAGGACGCCCGCGATGAGCGCCGCCATGTAGGAGTCGCCGGCGCCGATGGTGTCCACGACCTGCGAGGCGACCGCGGGGACCCGCAGCTCCCGGTCCGCGCTGCGCAGCAGCGAGCCGCCGGCCCCGAGGGTGACGACGCCGAGGCGCGCGCCGAGCTCGATGATCCTGGCCGCGACGTCGTCGAGCCCGCGACCGGGGTAGAGCCAGGCGGCGTCCTCGTCGCTGAGCTTGACCACGTGCGCGAGCGGGGCGAGCTCCTCGAACGCCGCGAGGGCCTCGGCGTGCGTGCCGAGCAGCGCGGGACGGATGTTCGGGTCGTAGGTGATCACCGTGCCGGCCGGCGCCACCTCGAGGATCGAGCGCACCGTGGCCGCGCCGGGCGCCAGGAACGCGGCGATCGAGCCGGTGTGGATGGCCCGGGCCGGGGGCAGCGGCAGGACGGGTGCCGGCTCCCAGCGGATGTCGAACTCGTACTCGGCGGAGCCGTCCGGGGCGAGCACCGCCGTCGCACTGGCCGTGCGCTCGAGCGGAGCCTCGACGGGGGCGAGCCCGACGCCGGCCCCGGACAGGTGCTCCCGGATCAGCGCCCCGTGCGCGTCCTCGCCCAGGGCCGTCAGGAGCGTCGTGTCCAGGCCGAGGCGGGCCAGCCCGTAGGCGACGTTCGCCGGCGAGCCTCCGGGGTGCTCCCGCGTGCCGCCGTCCTGCAGGACGACGTCGACCAGGGCCTCGCCGACCACGAGGACGTCGTGGGACAGAACGGTGTTCTCTGCTGCGGGCATGGGAAAGTAACCTCCGGTGCGGTGGCGGTTGGGGTGGGTGGCCGCGACGTCGTCGACCGTTGCCGTCCAGCGTAGGCGCGCGGCCGTGATGCGGGGCACACATTGCGCCAACGTGACGCACTCCGGTTCCGCGGCCCGCGCACGGCAGGCACTCGCAGGCTCAGCCTTCCAGCCGGCGCTCGAGCGAGTCCAGGATCAGCTCGAGCCCGGGCGCGAACTCGTCCGCGTAGGCGTAGTCCCGCCGCGAGACCACCCCGCCGACCATCTCGAGCAGGTGCGGATACGGCGCGAGGGCGTCGAGGAGGCCCTCGGCGAAGTCCGCGGCCGCTCCTCCAGTCTCCCGGCCGGCGTCTCCGCTCCCAACGGCTCCCGCGCCCGCCGCCCGGCCCGCTGCCGCCTCCCGACCGGCTCCCCCGCCCCCGCCGTCCCCCGCCTCCCCGTTCGCGCCGTCCCCCGCGGCGTCGAACGGCAGGTTCAGTTCGGTCAGCACGAACCCATAGACGTACGAGTCCAGCGCGGAGAACGCGTGGGCGGCGAGCCGGACGGGGAAGCCGTTGGCGCGCAGGTTGCCGAGGACCGCGTTGTGGTGGGCGAGCAGCGCCGGTCCGGGCACGCGGCGGGACTCGATCAGGCCCAGCGCCCACGGGTGCGCGGCCAGGACCGAGCGCGCGGAGGCGGCGCGTGCGGCCATCGCGGGCCGCCACGGATCGCGCTCCCCGGGCAGTTCGATCCGTGCGAAGACCCAATCCACGAGCGCGTCCAGCAGGGCGTCCTTGCCGGCCACGTGGTGGTAGAGCGACATCGCCTCCACGCCGAGCTCCGCCGCGACGCCGCGCATGCTCGCCGCGGCCAGACCGCCGCGGTCGGCGACGGCCACGGCGGCCTCGACGACGCGCTCGCGGCTCAATGGTTCCCTCGCGTTCACGTCCCACCCCTTGTCTTCTTACAGCCGTAAGCCTACGCTCGATCCCACAGGCTTACGAGTGTAAGGGGAAGTTCATGAAGGCAGCGATCGCGCACCGCTACGGCCCGCCGGAGTCGCTCGACGTCACCGAGGTCCCGCGCCCCATACCGGGTCCCGGCGAGGTCCTCGTCCGCGTCGAGGCCTCGGCCGTCACCGCCGGGGACTCGCGCATGCGCGGCGGCCGCTTCCCGCGCGGCTTCGGCCTCCCGGCCCGCCTGGCGATCGGCCTGCGCGGCCCGCGCCGCAAGGTCCTCGGCATGGCGTTCTCCGGGACCGTCGAGGAACTGGGCGACGGAGTCGAGGGCCACACCCCCGGAGACGAGGTCGCCGGGATGAACGGACGGCTCGGCACCCACGCCCAGTTCGCCGTCGTCCCCGCCCGCATCCTCGTGCCCAAGCCGGCGCAGCTCGGCCACGCGGACGCCGCGGGACTGCTCTTCGGGGGGACGACGGCGCTGCACTTCCTGCGCGACAAGGCCCGCCTCGCGCCGGGCGCAAGGGTGCTGGTCAACGGGGCCTCCGGGGCCGTGGGCTCCTCGGCGGTGCAGCTCGCGAAGCACTTCGGCGCGCACGTCACGGCCGTCGCGGGGCCCGCCAACCAGGAGCTCCTGGCCCGGCTGGGCGCGGACGAGGCCGTGGACTACACGCGCACGCCCGTCGAATCGCTGACCGGCCCCTTCGACCTGGTCCTCGACGCGGTCGGCAACGTCTCCGCCGCGCTCGGCAAGCGGCTCGCCGGCGAGCGCGGCACCGTGGTGCTCGCCGCCGCCGACCTGCTGACCACCATCACGGCGCGCGGGCGGGTCGTCGCCGGGATCGCGAGCGACTCCCCCGAGCTGGTCGCGTACCTGCTGGACCTCGCCGCCCGCGGCGCGCTCGACCCGTTCACCCGCGTGATCGGCGGCCTCGACGCGCTCCCGGAAGCCCACGCCCTGGTGGATTCCGGCCGCAAGACGGGCAACGTCGTCGTCCTCCCCTGGGCCTGACCACCCCCTTCCCCAGCGCACTTTTACCTTCAAGCACTCTAAAACCCCCTGGTCAGCGGCGTCCGCGCGGCGTAAAAGTGCGCGCGAGGCGTGAAAGGTGCGCGGGAAGCGGGCGGCGGCCCGGCAATGGATCGTCGCGACGGCCACCTCCGCGCTCACGATCACCGCGGCGTTCGTCGCCGACCGCGGCTGGGAGCAGCTCGACGGGCCCACGTGGGAAGGCCCGTGGACCGTGCGGGAGGCCTACGACCAGGCGGGGCTGTACCTGGTGCTCGCCTTCTGCTTCGGCGCCTGGACCCTGGGGCGGCGCGCCCCGGCCGCCGCGCCGCCCGTCCTGGCCTACGCCGCAGCAGTCTTCCACCTCGAGGGCAAGCCCGGCGTGGCCCTGGTCTGGCTGGCGGGCGCGGCCGTCGCGGCCGGCTGGGCCGGGTGCCAGCTGCTCGGAGTACGACGCCGGGGCGCCGCCGTCCGCGCCCTCCTCGTCGCGGGCGCGACGTCCGAATCCGTGGAGGTCGGCCCGCGCGCCCGGGCCAGCCTGTCGCTGGCCCGGCGGCGTGGGCTGAAGACGGCGCTGTTGTTCACCGCCGGTTCCGCGGCCGGCTTCGCGGCGGCGCGGTGGATCCTGCCCGGCGAGCTGGGGCTGACCGAGGCCGAGCTCGGCGAGACGACCTTCTCGGACGTGGCGCTCGCCGTGGGCCTCGGTGCCGGGCTGCTCGCCGTGATCTGGTGGGCCGGGTGCCTTGCCCGCCAGGTGGTCGTCGGCGGCGCCACGGGCACGGTGTGCCAGCTGCCGTTCGCGCCGGGCGGCCCGGTGGTGCTCGACCCGAGCCGGGAGACGGGCATGGTCCCCGGTGAGGGCGGCCCCGATTGCTCGTGTGCCGCGGAGCTCGAGCGATGGCCGGACGACGCGGAGTTGTTCGACGAGCTGGTCCCCGCCGCCCCGTATTGCCCCGAGCACGGGATCGACGTGGTCAACGCGCTGGCGCCGGACGGGTTCCGCCGGATCGCGGAGCAGCCGTGGCTCTGGGACGGGGAGGCCACGCCGCCCGTTCCGCGGGACGCGGGCGGCACGGGACCGTACGTCTTCGCGTTCGCCGGGGAGCTCTTCGCCGGGATCCCCGTGGCGCGGACGCCGAACGGCGTGGAGGCCGTGACGGCGTCCACGGAGGAGGCGGAGTTCCTCGACGAGGACGAGTACCGGGACCGCGTGCCCGCCGTCCTCCGCCCGCAGGACGGAGTGCTGGACCGGATCGACCTGCGCCCTGCCGGCTTCGACGGCTGGGCCGTCCGATACCGCCACGGCCGGGCCTGGTTTGAGCAGGACGCGTCGCAGTCTCCCCGGAAACCGCCCGGCCCTTGACGCCGCGGCATCCCGACCATATCGTTTGTCGATATTATCGTGAAACGAGATGGGGACGGCATGGAACGACTTCTCGAAATGGGCCTGAGGGCGTGTTCCGCCGTGTCGCTCGTCCTGGCCGGCTTGTGGGTCGCGGGTCCCTTCGGGCTCAAGCTGACGATGCTGAACTGGCTTGACCACCTCGACGTCCTCGACCGGGAAGGACCGCTGGCCGGCATCCGCAGCGGGCCCCGGCTCCAGCCCCACTTCGCCGACCGATCGCTCTTCGAGGGCCTCAACGACCACCTCTTCGAGGAGACGGAGACCGCCCTGATTGTCCCCGAAGACCAGAACCTCATGGACATCCTCCACGGCCTCTCCGTCCAGGTCTGGCCCTATAAAGGCTGGGATTCCCTGATCTTCGTGGCGCTTTCCGTAATTCCCCTGCTCGTCGCGGCCGTGCTGGCCTGGCAGCTGGCCAACCTGGTCCGAGACAGCCGGCGCCAGGACGTCTTCACGGCCGCGAACGCCCGCCGCCTCACGACCGCCGGCCTCGTGATCGCCGCCGGATCCGCCGCCCTGTCCGTCGCGACCTGGGGCTTCCACGCGTGGCTGATCAACACGTCAACCGAAGCTGGACGCGTGATCCCGGCGCCCTTCAGCATGGCCGACGTGCCGTGGACGGCCATCGGCTTCGGCCTCGTGCTGATCGTCCTGGGCGGGGTGTGGCGGCGGGCCGTGAAGATGCAGTACGACGTCGCCGGGCTCGTATGACTCCCTCGGCCGACGATGCGGCCCACGCCGTGCACTGCCGCCTCGACGAGCTCCTCGAGGCGCGCGGAATGACCCTGACAGAGCTCGCCCAGCGCGTCGGCATCACGCTCGCTAACCTCTCCATCCTGAAGAACGACCGCGCCCGGTCCATCCGGTTCAGCACCCTCACGGCGATTTGCCGGACCCTGGACTGCACCCCGGGCGAACTGCTGATCCTGACCGAGGAAGACACGCACTGAAGGCTGCGCCGCCTGGGCCGGCAGCAGCCGTGCCCTCAGCTGGCTCGACGACCAGCAGGCCTCAGCACCCCGGCGGTCCGAGGGGTAGGCACGGGAGCCGGGCCCCGGCGTCGTGCTCTTGGCCGTCGCGCGGATCAGCCGAGCTCGACGACTTCGAACTCGAGCAGCTCCGCGCCCGAGGCGACGGGCGCCTGGCCCGAGTGGTCGCGCGCTGCGCGGTGGTCCCGCCAGTTCTCGTAGTCGGCGCGCGTGGCCCACTGCGTGTAGACGAAGTAGCGCGACTCACCGGCCGTGGGGCGCAGCAGCTTGAAGCCCTCGAAGCCGGGGGCGTTGTCGACGGCGTGCTTGCGCGCGGCGAAGCGCGCCTCCAGCTCGGCGCCGGCCCCCTCGGGGACGTTCAGGGCGTTGATGACGACGACGGACATGGTGCTCCTTTGCCTCGCCGGCCCCACCACACGGGGGCCGCTTCCGGCCCACGCTACCCCCTCGCAACCCCCCCGCCCCCCCAGCGCACTTTTCCCTTCAAGTAACCCGGAGGGCCCCGGGGTGGCGCGGTTCACACGGGGTAAAGGTGCGCAACAAGGGCGAAAGGTGCGCAGGAATGAGCACGACGGCGGGGCGAGGAGCGGAAGGGAGCACGACGGCGGCGCGGGGCGGGCGCGGTCGGGAAGCCCGCGAGGGGGCTCAGCCGCGCAGGCGCGCCGGCAGCGTGAGGATCTCGGCGCCGTCCTCGGTGATCGCGATCGTGTGCTCGCTGTGCGCGGTCCGGCAGCCGGTCGCGCTGCGCAGGGTCCAGCCGTCGTCGTCCGTGACGAGCTCGGCGGTGTCCGTCATGACCCACGGCTCCAGCGCGAGCAGCAGGCCGGGGCGCAGCCTGTACCCGCGGCCCGCCCGGCCCGTGTTGGGAACGTGCGGGTCCTGGTGCATCGTGGAGCCGATCCCGTGGCCGCCGAACTCGAGGTTGACCGAATAGCCCGCCCCCTCGAGGACCGAGCCGATGGCGTGGGCGAGGTCCCCGATCCGCGTGCCGGGCCCGGCTGCGGCGATGCCGGCGGCCAGCGCCTCCCGGGTGGCGCGGATGAGGGCGTTGCTCTCCGGCGCGGCCTCGCCGACGACGAAGCTGATCGCCGAATCCGCGGCGATCCCGTCGAGGGAGACGGCGAGGTCGAGCGTGACCAGGTCTCCGTCGGCGATCGCGTAGTCGTGCGGCAGGCCGTGCAGGACGGCGTCGTTCACCGAGGTGCAGATGTAGTGGCCGAACGGCCCGCGGCCGAAGGCCGGCGCGTAGTCGACATAGCAGGAAACCGCCCCGGCGGCCTCGATCATCTCCCGCGCCCAGCCGTCGAGCTCGAGCAGGTTGGTGCCGACCTCGGCGCGCTGGCGCAGCGTGTCCAGGATGTCGGCCACGAGCGCGCCCGTGGCACGGGCGCGGTCCAGCTCGGCGGGGGTCAGGATCTCGATCATGGGGGTCGCCCTTCGCGCGGTTCCGGTAGGTTCCCACCCTAGCGCCCGGGGCCGGGGCCCCCTCTACTTGACCGGCGGGGTGCGGCCGACCTCCGAATGCCGGATGGCCACGGCGAGCGCGAAGTCCATGAGGTAGTCGTTGAGCGCCAGGGCGGCCTGCTGGGCGTGCCCGGACTCCCGGTCCAGGAGGGCGTCGAGCAGGTCCAGGTGCAGCGCCTTGCCCCGGGCGACCTCTGCCTCGGCGTCGACGATGTTGGCGAGCCAGAAGCGGCGGGAGAGTCCCTGCAGCGGGGTCATCGCGTCGGCCAGGTACTCGTTGTGCGCGGCGGCGGAGAGCAGCTCGTGGGTCTGCCGTACGGCGGCCAGGTAGGGTTCCAGCTCGTCCAGGCCGCGCAGTTCCCCGGTGAGCGCGCGGATGACGGCGAGCTCTCCGTCGGTCGCGCGGGCGCAGGCCAGCGCCACGGCGAGGGCCTCCATGGAGCGGCGCACCTCGAGGCGCCGCAACTGGTCGTCCACCGAGATGGAGGGGATCTCGATTCCGTGGCCGGGCCGGATGCGCACCAGGTGGTCGCGGTCTAGCCGCTGCACGGCCTCCCGCAACGGAGTCCGCCCGACGCCGAGCTCCTCCACGAGCCCGGCCTCCGTCCAGAAGTCGCCCGGCTTGAGCTTCCCGGTCTCGATCATCTCGGCCAGCAGCTCGTAGGCCTCGTCCGCCTTGGTCATCGGTCACCCCCTTCCAGAAGAGATTACACATCTCCCCGCCACATACCCTTGATATACGCCGCATATATGGCGTACGGTGGCCATGTCATAGTGACACCGATCACCCTTGGAGCTCCCTCATGAAATACAACCCCGGCTCGGAACCCAGCCCCCTGCCGTTCTCCCCGTTCAAGAGCTGCACCGTCCCCCGCCCCATCGGCTGGCTCTCGAGCGTCAGCGCCGACGGCGTCGAGAACATCGCCCCCTACAGCCAGTGGCAGAACCTCACCTTCGATCCCCCGATGGTCATGTTCTCCGCCAACCAGTACCCGGACGGCCGCCGCAAGGACACCGTCCTCAACGCCGAGACCACCGGATGGTTCGTCTGGAACATGGCCACCTACCCCCTGCGCGAGGCCGTGAACACCTCGGCGATGGCACTCGAGCCGCACGAGAGCGAGTTCGACCACCTGGGCCTCGAGCGCGTCTACGCGGACAACCACCCCGTCCCGATGGTCAAGGCCAGCCCCGTGAAGTTCGAGTGCAAGTACCACTCGACGCACCGCGTCAAGGGCGCCTCCAACGTCGGCACCATCGACATCGTCTTCGCGAGCGTCGAGACCATCCACATCGACGACGAGGTCATCACGGTCGACGGCCGCCTGGACATCCGGAAGATCGAGCCCATCGCGCGGCTCGGCTACTTCGACTACACGGTCGTGCGCGAGACGTTCGAGATGCGCGTCCCCGGCGCGGACCTCGACGCCCAGCTCGGCCTGGAAGGACGGGCGGCATGAGCGCCGGAACCGCACCCACCGGCACGGCCGGGCGCGCGCACGACGCCGGGCGGGCGCGCCGCGTCCGCGACCTGATCGCCGTCAACTTCGGCAACACCCTCGAGTGGTACGACTGGACGATCTACTCGATCTTCGCCCCGTACTTCGCGGTGCAGTTCTTCAACCCCGAGAACGCCGCGTCGGCGCTGCTCGCGACGCTCGCCGTGTTCGCCGTCGGATTCGTCACCCGCCCGCTCGGCGGATTCCTGTTCGGCGCGTATGCCGACCGCGCCGGGCGCCGCAAGAGCCTGACGGTGGCGATGATGCTCACCGCCGCCGGCAGCCTCGTGATCGCGTTCGCCCCGACCTTCCAGTCCGTGGGGCTGCTGGCCTCCGTGGTCCTGCTCAGCGCCCGGCTCCTGCAGGGCCTCGCCCACGGCGGGGAGATGGGCACCTCCGTGACCTACCTGGTCGAACGCGCCCCGGCCGGCCGCCGCGCGCTCTGGGGCAGCACGTCCTGGGTGAGCGTCGTGCTCGGCACCATCCTGGCGACGCTCACGGGCCTGCTGCTGACGTCCAACCTCGCCGAGTCGGACATGCGGGAATGGGGCTGGCGCCTCGCGTTCGGCGTCGGCGGCGTCCTGGGCCTCTACGCGCTCTACCTGCGACGCCGGCTGACGGAGACGGACGCCTTCGAGGAGACGCGGGAAGACACGCAGGACGACGCCGGGGCCGCACCCGCCGCCGCCGGCCCGGCTTCCGCGGGCCCGGACCGTCGCGGACTGTGGCACCACTGGCGGGCCATCCTCGTGGTCTTCGGCCTCTCCGCGGGCGGCTCGGTGATGTTCTACACGTGGCTGATCTTCATGCCGACGCACGTCCAGCTGCAGCACGGGCAGTCCGCCTCGAGCGCCCTGACGGCGAGCCTCGTGGCGCAGGTGTTCTTCCTCGGGGCGATCCTCGCGGCGGGCTGGCTCGGCGACCGGATCGGCCGCCGCCCGCTGGTCATCGCGTTCGGCGCCGCCTTCATCATCCTGACGATTCCGGTGAACATGCTCCTGGACGGGACCTTTGCCACGACGTTGACCGCACTGCTGATCGCGCTGACCGCGCTGGCCCTGCTCTTCGGCGTCAACGGCGCGGTCTGGGCGGAGGTCTTCCCGACGCGCGTCCGGGCCGCCGGCGTCGCCGGGCCGCTGTCCCTGGCCACCGCGATCTTCGGCGGCACGGCCCCGTACGTGAATACGGCCCTCGCGCAGGCCGGGCGGCAGGACCTCTTCCTCTACTACCTCATCGGCGTCGCGGCGATCACGCTCGTCACCGGCCTGCTCATGAAGGAGACCAGGAACAACAAGCTGTCCCGGTGACCCGGACGGCCCACGGAACGCCCCCTCCCCCGCAACAGGCCGCCGCCCCGGACCACTTGGTCCGGGGCGGCGGCCTGTTTCCCCGTGTGTCGCGGTTCCCGAACCGCGGAGTTCCGGCGCGGCCCGTCGTCGGCGACGGGCCGGTGCTGCTACGCGGTTCCGCCGCTGGACTTCAAGAACGTCCGGACGGCCTCCTCGGGCACCCGGTAGGTGTGCCCGAAGTGGACCGACGGAAGCTCCCCCGAGTGCACCAGGCGGTACACCGTCATCTTCGAGACCCGCAGGACCTCGGCCACCTCGGCCACGGTCATCAGGTGCGTGTCCGGAAAGTGTTCTACGACGCTCATTCTGCTCCCTCCCCAATGAGGTTTCGGCCGCCCCCAAACGGCGCCGGCACCCCGCCTTTTCGGGGCGCCGATGCATCAACGCTATCCACTGCTGGGGACGGTGTGAAGCACGGAGACGATGTTACTGACGAGGTGCAATCAATCCGTGACCGGGCCTGCGGATAACCGAAAGAAATGTGGTCGCGGATCATCGGAATTCCGGCAGAAGTGTATATTTGCAGAACTGCTAATTTGCACTCCCCGCACCACAGAACGGCGGCCCATGGGTACCCCTGTCCTCGAAGCCCACGACATCCACAAGACCTACGGCCACGGCGCGGGGGCCTTCAACGCGCTCAAGGGCGTCTCGCTTGCCGTCCACGAAGGCGAATCCGTGGCCATCGTGGGCAAGAGCGGCTCGGGCAAGTCCACCCTGATGCACATCCTCGCCCTCCTCGACGCCCCCGACGCCGGCAGCCTCGCCGTCAAGGGCTCCGACCCCGCCCGCCTCAAGGGCCGCGACATCAACCGGCTGCGGAACGAGGACTTCGGGTTCGTCTTCCAGCAGTTCTTCCTGGTCCCCAACGCCACCGTCCTGGACAACGTCGTGATGCCCCTGAAGATCGCCGGCGTCGGCTCCGCGGAGCGCACGCGCCGCGGCATGGAGGCGCTGCGCGCCCTGGAGCTCGAGGACAAGGCCAGGAACAAGGCCACCGACCTCTCGGGCGGCCAGAAGCAGCGCGTCGTCATCGCCCGTGCCCTCGTGAACAACCCCAGGGTCCTCTTCGCCGACGAACCCACGGGCAACCTCGACTCCGCCACGGGCGAGGTCGTCGAGGACATCCTCTTCCAGCTCAACCGAGAACACGGCATCACCTTGATCATCGTCACCCACGACCACGAGCTGGCCTCCCGCTGCGACCGCCAGCTCCACCTCCGCGACGGCCTCGAGGTCGCGGCATGAGGGCCCCGGACCTGCTCGCGAGCGCCGTCCAGAACTCCTTCCGCAGCAAGCTCCGCACCGGCCTGACGGTCGTGGCGATCTTCATCGGCGCGTTCACCCTGACCATCACGAGCGCCATCGGCGCCGGCATCTCGAGCTACATCGACAGCCAGCTCGGGGCCATCGGCGCCGAGGGGGTCCTCAACGTCACCGCCGCCCCGGAGGCGCAGGGCGCCACCGACTCGGGACCGGCCCCCTACGACCCGGAGAAGGCCACGGCGGGCGGCCTGCCCGGCGGCGCCCCCGGCTTCGGCGAGCTGCTCGGCGACGCGGACATCGACGCCATCTCCGCCGTCGCGGGCATCGACCGGGTCGAGCCGAGCCGGATGGTCGCGGCCGACTTCATCGGAACGCCGGACGGCGACCGGTTCGAGGTCTCGCTCAACCCCTTCTCCGCGGCGACGAACCCCGACCTGGCCGCCGGCTCGGCCCTGTCCACCGACGCCCGCCACGAGATCCTCCTCCCGAGCGACTACGTCGAGCCCCTCGGCTTCGCCGACGCCGCCGACGCGGTCGGCGCCGAGGTCGTCCTCGGCGCGAGCAACGCGCTCGGCGAGCAGGAGACGCTCACCGCGACCGTCGCCGGCGTGCAGAACACCACCCTCCTGGACCTCGGCGCCGGCGTGAACACCCACCTCATCGACGCGCTCAACGAGATCCAGTCCTCCGGGCGCACCACGGCCGCCCCGAGCGGATACGTCGGGGCGATCGCCCACTTCGACCCGGCCCTCGGCGACGACGAGCTCGACCGGATCAAAGACGAGCTCGCAGCCGACGGCTTCCAGGCGATGACCACGGAGGACCAGATCGGCGCCTTCCAGACGGTCATCAGCGGCATCATCGGCGTCCTGAACGCCTTCGCGGTCATCGCCCTGGTCGCCGCGGGCTTCGGGATCGTCAACACGCTGCTCATGAGCGTCCAGGAGCGGACCCGCGAGATCGGCCTCATGAAGGCCATGGGCATGGGCAGCGGCAAGGTGTTCGGCCTCTTCAGCCTCGAGGCCGTCTTCATCGGCTTCCTCGGCAGCGCCCTCGGGGCCGGCGTCGCGATCGGCGCGGGCACCCTGATCAGCAACGCGCTCGCCGACACCGTCCTCTCGGGGCTTCCGGGCCTGCGGATCATGCTGTTCGAGCCCTCCTCGATCGCCGTCGTCGTCCTGGTCGTCATGCTGATCGCGTTCATCGCCGGAACCCTTCCGGCCCGCCGCGCCGCGGTCCAGAACCCGATCGACGCGCTGCGGTACGAGTAGGCGCTCCCGTGACGGACACCCATGAAGAGGGGCTGCGGGCGCGCAAGCGGCGGGCGACGCGCGAGGCGATCGAGCGCGCCGCCGTCGAACTCTCGCTCGAGCACGGCTACGAGCACGTGACGGTGGAGATGATCTGCGAGGTCGCCGACATCTCGCAGCGCACCTTCTTCAACTACGCCGGCTCCAAGGAAGGGGCGGTCCTCGGCATCGAGCCGCCCCTTCCGGACCAAGAGCTGCGCGCGGCCTACGTCGCCGGCCGCGGCAGCGACCCCCTCGAGGACCTCCTCGCGACGCTGGCCGAGGCCTTCGCGCGCATGGGCGGCGCGGCCCCGGAGCTCTTCCGGAAGCGGCGGAGGGTCATCGAGTCCCATCCCGCGCTCGCGCTCAAGGAGTTCGCGCGGATGGAGGAGGCCCAGAGCACGGTCGTCGAGCTGGTCCGGGAACGCCTCGAAGAGGACGACGCCGGGGCCGCACCCGGCGGGGCCCCCTCCCCGGGGCGCGTGGCCGGGGAGCGCTCGCTGGACGCGCGCATGACGGTCTCGCTGGCCTTCGGCGTCATGCACTTCGCGGCGGCGAGCTGGCTCGACGAGGGCCTTCCGCCCGACCCGGGCCCGTTCCTGGCAGCGGCCCTCGAGCGGGCCCGCCGACTGACGGGACGCTGACCGCCCGCCGCACCTCCGCATTTCATTAGTTGCGCAATGATGCATACAAGGGCAGAATGACCGCATGCTCCGCGCCCTCGCCCACCCCGCGTACCGCCGGCTCTTCGGGGCCCAGGTCCTGGCCCTGGCCGGGACCGGACTGGCCACCGTGGCCCTCGCCCTGCTCGCGTACGATCTCGCCGGTCCCCGGGCCGGAGGCGTCCTCGGCACGGCGCTGGCGATCAAGATGGCCGCCTACGTGCTCGTGGCCCCGCTCGCCGCGGCGGCTTTCGCCCGCTTCCCGCCGCGCCGGGTCATGGTCGGGGCCGACCTCCTCCGCCTGGCCGTCGCCGCGTCGCTGCCCTTCGTCGACGGGATCTGGCAGGTCTACGTCCTCGTCTTCGTCCTCCAGGCGGCCTCGGCGACGTTCACGCCGACGTTCCAGGCCGTCATCCCCGAGGTCCTCACGGACGAGGAGGACTACACCGCGGCGCTCTCGCTCTCCCGCCTCGCCTACGACCTCGAGGCCGTGTTGTCCCCGATGCTCGCCGCGGCCCTGTTGCTCGTGATCCCCGCCCCCACGCTCTTCTTCGGCACGGCGGCCGGCTTCGGCGCGTCCGCGCTGCTCGTGATCTCGGCCTCCCTGCCGCGCCCGCGCGCGGCGAACGAGGGAGCCGGCGCCACCGCGGACAACCCAGCCGATGCCCAGGCCACGCCGGAAGCCACCGCCGACCCGGACTCCTCCCGTCGTAGCGGGCCCGCGATGCCGTTCGGCGCGAGGGCGCGCGAGGGCACCGCGCTCTTCCTCGGCACGCCCGCCCTGCGCCCCATCCTGGTCCTGAACCTCGCCGTCGCGGCGGCCGGGGCGCTCGTCATCGTGCAGACCGTGGTCATCGCCCGGTCCGTCCTCGGCCTCGACGCGGCGGCCGTCGCCTGGCTGCTCGCGGCCAACGGGGCCGGGTCCATGGCGGCGGCGCTCGCCCTGCCGGCGGCGCTCAAGCGTATCGGGGAGCGGGAGGCGATGCTCGGCGGCGCGGCCCTGCTGGCCGGAACGACCGCGGCCGCGGCCCTCCTGCTGGGCTCCGCCACCGCCTCCGCATCCACATCAGCGTCCGCCATCATGTCCACCACCGCACCGGCCGCGCCGCAGGCCGGAGCGCACACGTGGACCCTGGCCGGGATCGCCGCGCTGTGGTTCACGATCGGAATCGGCTGGTCCGCGGTGGAGACGCCCGTCGGCCGCCTGATCCGGCGCCACGTCGAACCGGCCCGGCGGCCCGCGGCGTTCGCGGCTCAGTTCTCGCTCTCCCACGCGTGCTGGCTCCTGACCTATCCGCTGGCCGGCTGGCTCGGCTCCTGGGGGCTCGGCCCCACGGCGTGGCTCCTCGCTGGCCTCGCCGGCGCGTCCGCCGCCTGCGCAGCCTGGCTCTGGCCCCGGCGTCGTCCCCCGGCGCCCCTGGGGCAGGAGGAGCGCGACGCCGGCACCGCACCCCAGCCGCGCCCGGAACCCCGGGCGGGCGCGGGCACGGCAGAATAGGCCCATGAGCTACGTCAAGGCGACCGGCCCGGCCCTGCCGGGCGATGCCGAACTCGGGCAGTCCGTCGAGGTCCTGCGGCTCCTCGCCGACCGGACGCGTCTGGCCCTGCTCGCCCTGCTCGACGGGCGGGAACTGTCCGTCGGCGCGCTGTGCGGGGAGCTCGACCGCCCGGCCCCGGCCGTCTCCCAGCACCTGGCCAAACTGCGGGCCGCCGGGCTCGTCGCCAGCCGGCGGGAGGGCACGAGCGTCTTCTACACGCAGCCGGACGAGCACGTCGCGCTGCTCGTGGCCAACGTGCTCCAGTACGCCGAGCACGTCCTGGACGCGGACCCGGCCCACCACCGGGGTTGAGCTAGCCGCGGAGGCCGAGCTCGGGGCCGGCGAGCGCGTCGAGCGAGCCGGGGACCAGCGAGTAGTAGGCCCACACGCCGCGCTTCTCGCGGGACAGGAAGCCTGCCTGGACCAGGACCCGCAAGTGGTGGGAGACGGTGGGCTGCCCCAGGTCGAGGGGCTCGGTGATGTCGCAGACGCAGGCCTCCTGCCCGTCGGCCGCCGCGACGATCGAGAGGATCAGCAGGCGGTTCGGATCCCCCAGCGCCTTGAAGCGGGCCGCAAGGCGGTCGGCCTCCGCCCGGGCCAGTCGGACGGGCGCTCCGGAGGGCGCGCAGCACTCGGTCCCGGCGCACGCGCCGGAATCGGAAGCGGAGCCGGAAGCGGACGCTGCCACGGATGCCGACCCGGGCACGGTCCCAGGTACCGGCGCAGCATCCCCGGCGCCCCGCTCGTGCTGGACGGTCACCGAAGGCGTGGGCATGGCGTCTCCTCGAATGGCTTCACATTGACACTCATGAATATAGTCCACGATACTCAATCCATCGATGATCATCGATGGAATCGATCTTGTCCCGTCGCCTGCCCCACCCATCGGAGCACCCCGTGCCAGCTGCCCCACGCCCTTCCACCTCTCGGTCCTCCGCTCCTCGGCGCCTGGGACTCGCCACCCTCGACCGGTGGCTCCCCGCCTGGATCCTGGCCGCGATGGCCGTGGGGCTGGGCATCGGCCGGCTCGTTCCAGGCCTGGGGGTGGCGCTCGAGTCCGTCCAGCTCGCCGGCGTCTCGCTGCCGATCGCCCTCGGCCTGCTCGTGATGATGTATCCCGTCCTGGCCAAGGTCCGGTTCCACGAGACCCGCCGGGTCGTCGGCGACCGCAAGCTGATGGCCACCTCGCTCGTCATCAACTGGCTGCTGGCCCCGGCGTTGATGTTCGGCCTGGCCTGGCTGTTCCTGCCGGACCTGCCCGAGTACCGCACGGGGCTCATCATCGTGGGCCTGGCCCGGTGCATTGCCATGGTGCTCATCTGGAACGACCTGGCCTGCGGCGACCGCGAGGCCGCCGCGGTGCTCGTGGCCGTCAACTCCGTGTTCCAGGTGGCAGCCTTCGGCGCGCTGGGCTGGTTCTACCTGCAGGCGCTTCCCGACTGGCTCGGGCTGCCGACCACGTCCGCCGAGTTCTCCGTCGGGGCGATCACGCTCTCCGTCCTCGTCTTCCTCGGCGTGCCCCTCGCGGCGGGCTACCTCAGCAGGACCGTCGGCGAGCGGACCAGGGGGCGGGACTGGTACGAGTCCAGCTTCCTGCCGCGCATCGGCCCGTGGGCGCTGTACGGCCTGCTCTTCACGATCGTCGTCCTCTTCGCCCTGCAGGGGGACGCCGTCATCGCCCGGCCGTTGGACGTCGCCCGAATCGCCGTGCCGCTGCTGGTCTACTTCGTGGTGGTCTTCGGCGCGTCGATGGTCATCGGGCGCGGCCTGGGCATGGGCTACGCCCGGACCACGACGCTGTCCTTCACTGCGGCCGGCAACAACTTCGAGCTCGCCATCGCCGTCTCGATCGCCACCTTCGGAGCCGCGAGCGGGCAGGCCCTGGCCGGCGTCGTCGGGCCCCTCATCGAGGTGCCCGTCCTCGTCGCGCTTGTCTACGCGGCCTTGTGGTCGCGCCGCTTCTTTCCCACGACAGGACACGACGGCGGATCCCCCGCCCCGCGCCCTGCTCCCGCCACCACCACGACCCGAAAGGCCTGACCCATGGGCAGCCCCGTCCCCGTTCCTCCCGCTTCCGGAAACCACGCCGCCGGTCCGGCCAGGCCCTCGGTGCTCTTCGTCTGCGTCCACAATGCCGGCCGCTCCCAGATGGCGGCGGGCTTCCTGACCGAGCTCGGGCAAGGCCGGATCGAGGTCCGCTCCGCCGGTTCCCAACCGGCCGAGACCGTGAACCCGGCGGCCGTCGCCGCGATGGCCGAGCTCGGGATCGACCTCTCCGCCGAGACGCCCAAGGTCCTCACGACTGACGCCGTGCAGGCCTCCGACGTCGTCATCACCATGGGGTGCGGCGACGAGTGCCCCTACTTCCCCGGCAAGCGCTACGAGGACTGGAAGCTCGATGACCCCGCCGGCCGGGGAATCGACGCGGTCCGTCCCATCCGCGACGAGATCCGGGAACGCGTCGAGGCCCTGATCGCGTCGCTTCTCCCGCCCGTCGCCTGAGCGGTCCGGGCAGGGCGGCCGTCCTCAGCCGCGCCCGTCGCGACGCCCCGTGGCGCTCTGCTGCACGCCCGAGACCAGGAGCACGGCGCAGCTGAACCAGATCGCCCCGGCCGGACCGAGGGGCGCCGCGGCCGCGCCGGCGAGCAGCGGCATCGCGACCTGTCCGACCCGGTTGCCCATGAGCCGCACCGCGAGCGCCGTGCCGCGCCAACCGTGCGGCACCGCCTCCGAGATGAGCGACATCGTGAGGGGCTGGCCCAGCCCCAGGAACACGCCGCCGGCGAAGAGCAGCAGCAGGCTCAGCCACGGCACGTCGAGCAGCAGCGGCGGCACCGCGAGGCCGGTCCCGGCCCCCAGCAGGCTCGCGCGCAGCAGCGTCCGGCGGGCGAAGCGGCGGCTCAGGTACGGCAGGAAGCCGCGGGACAGGATCGTGCCGATGCCACGGGCCGCCAGCAGCACGCCGACCCACGCCGGGGAGATCCCGTGCTCCTCCCCCACGAGCGGCAGGAACGCGGTGAGGATGTCGAGCATCGCCAGTAGGGCGAGCGAGGCGAACATCTGCCCCGGAACGCCGGGAACGTGCAGGATCCCGGACATGGTCGGCCGGGGCACCGCGGCCCCGCCGTCCGCCGCCGCGCCCTCGCGCGCAGCACCTCCGCCCCCGGCGGCGGGCGCGGAGGAGGCGGTCCCCGGCGTCGTACTGCCCGGCCGGCGGCGCGGCGAGAGGCCGGCCCAGCTCGAGCGTCCGATCAGCACGATCGCCGGCAGCACGAGCAGGGACAGGACCGCGCCGAGCCAGAAGGACGAGGTGATGCCCGCGGAGCGCCCGGCCGCGCCCTGCGTTCCGAGGAGGGCGCCGGCGATGAGCGGGCCCACGATCTGCCCGCCCGCGTAGGCCGCGGTGAACCAGCCGAAGCCGGCGTCGAGGGACCCGTTCGGGGAGAAGCGGCCGATCGCCGCCTGCCCGGCGATGGTGAAGACGAGGTGGCCCATGCCGAGGACCGCGCTCGCGACGGCGACCGCGGCGATCCCGGGCGAGAGCGCCAGGCCCGCCGCGCCGAGGCCCAGCATCACCGCGCCGCCGCCCACGAGCAGGCGCAGGCCGGGGACCCGGTCCGTCAACCGGCCGAGCCACAGCGCCGCGACGACCGGCAGCACCGCGTACGCAGCCGTGACCAGGCCGATCACCGCGGAGTCCGCGCCGAGCTCCAGGAGCCGGTAGGTCGTCACGGGCCGGACCAGGTTCAGCGCCGTCTGCGAGAAGAAGGCCGCGACCACGAGGGACCACAGCCACAGCGTCGAAGGCCGGCCGGCTGCGGGCATGGGTCCTCCCGGAGGGGGTCGTCAAGGGTCCCTTCAGGCTACTCCGCGGCCCCGTGGTGGCAGAATCGGAGCATGGCGCCGCGTCGAGGTCCTTCCAGCCCGTCCCCGGACGCCGCGCGGCTGCTGCCGCCCGGCGCGGTCGAGGAGTTCGCCGAGGCCGCGGGCGGACGGTTCCGCGTCCTGCGCAGCACCGCGTCCGGGACGGGCACGCCGCTCCTGCTCATCCACGGTGGCGGGCCGGACAACGCCGCGATTTCCTGGTACCGGGCCTTCGCTCCCCTGTCCGTGGATCGGCCCGTGTTCGCCGCCGACCTGGCCGGATGCGGCTACACCGAGGACGTCCCCGTGACGGGGACCGCCGCGGGGATGGCGGACCAGCTGGCGGAGCTGGCCGACGCGTTGGGGCTGGGCCGCATGGCCGTCGCCGGGGTCTCGATGGGCGGTGAGGTCGCGCTGCAGTTCGCGCTGCGGCATCCCGGGCGCTGCGCGGCGCTCGTCGCCGTCGCCCCCGGAGGGCTCGTCGAACGCCTCCAGGGCCGCTACGCGCAGCGCGCCGCCTGGCTCGCGACGCTCCTGCCGGATCCGGTGCTGAGGCCGCTCGCGGCCCTGGCCAACCGCTTCGTGGGCGCGGCGGTCAAGCGCATGGTGCACGATCCGTCCACGCTGCCCGCCGAGGTCGTCGCCGAGATGGTGCGCGAGGCCCGGCGGCCCGGATCCGGGATGGCCTACGGCGCCTACAACAAGGCCTCGATCGGCCCGCGCGGGATGCTGAACAACCTGCTGCCCGAGGTCGGCCGCATCACGGTTCCCACGCTGTTCTTCCACGGCGCCGCCGATCCCCTCGTCCCGCCGTCGGGTTCCGCCGGGGCCGCCGCGCGGATCCCCGGCGCCCGGCTCGTCCTGGTCCCCGATTGCGGGCACTGGGCGCAGCTCGAGGCGCACGGGGCCTTCGTCGACGAGGTGCGGGGCTTCCTGGCCGGGTAGCCCGGCCCCGGAGCCCTCCCGCTCAGCCCTCCAGGACCCGCGCCTCGGCCTCGGCCCGGGCCTTCGCGGTGTGGCGTGCCTCGAGCCAGATCGCCAGGAGCACGATCCCGGCGCCGGCGAGCGCGAGGATGCCGGCCGGGAACGCCTCCCCGGCGCCCGCGGCGACGAAGTTGCGGTCCTCGTCCTGCCACGGCCACAGGGCCCGCAGCCCGCCGGCCATGAGCCCGGTGACCACGACCATGGTGGCGTGGTGGTAGTGGTGCAGGAGCCAGCGCAGGAAGAACACGATCGCGACGCCGCCCAGCGCCGCGCCGCCGAAGAACCAGGCGAGGTGGCCGAAGTCGCGGTTGTTGACCGCCGACAGCGTCGGCTCGTACATCCCGAAGGACAGCAGCAGGAAGGACCCGGAGAGCCCCGGCAGGGCGAGCGCGCAGACGGCGACGGCCGCGGTGACGACGATGATGAGCGGCGTGGGCTCGAGGGTCTGCGGCGGCAGGGACACGGCGAAGCCGGCCAGCACGGCGCCCGCGACGGAGATCGCGACGTCCCGCAACCGCCAGGTGCCAGCCAGGCGCACGGGGATCAGCAGGGACGCGGCGACCATGCCGAAGAACGCCGCCCGGACCATCACGGGGTGCTCGTGCAGGAGGGTCTCCATGACGTCGGCCATGGTGACGGCGCCGACCAGCATGGCGGCGAGCAGGGGCGCGACGAGCAGCCATTCGACCTCGCGCAGCCGCGCCCGCCCGCGCGCGGCGTGCTCCTTGTCCTTCCACAGCGAGGTGGTCAGGAGCACGAGGCCGCCGAGGAGGGCGGTCGCGGAGTCGATGAGCCGCTCGTAGACCTTGACCACGAGGGCCACGGTGCCGCCGCTGACGCCGGGCATGGTCTCCACGGCGCCGATGAGGAGGCCGCGCAGGGCGTTGAGGAGGATTTCGACGGCCGGGCGGGCTTTGCGCCGCTCCCTCGCCTCGGCGGCGGCCGCGTCGAGGAGGGCCGCGCGCGCGTCCGGATCGGGCTCGAGGTCCGGGTTGCGGAGGAGTTCGGGATCCGGGCGGCCGGAGGGCCGGTCTGCGGGAGGATGTGCCAAGGGAGCTCTTTCGGTGGCCGGTCGCTGGTGCCCCTCAACCCTACCGGGCAACGGGGCACTCGCAGACCCTGCCGCGGCGCCGACGGAACTGGTGTGCTGGTCATGGCGCCCCGCCGAACCGAGACCCCGGGGCGTGCGAAGGAGCCCCGCCGTGACCGACCGAACCACCCCCGCCACGCCGCACCGCGTGAGCCCGCCACCGCGCCCGTCCGCGCTGCGGGGGAGCCGGACCTGGATGGTGGCGGCCGCCGTCGTCTTCGCCGCGCTGAACGCCCGCACGGTGATCGCCGCCGTCTCCCCCGTCGCCGCCGAGGTGGACGCGGAACTGGGGCTCGGGACGCTCGGATTCGGGATCCTCGGCGCCCTGCCGCCGGTCGCCTTCGCCGTGTTCGCGCTCGCCTCACCGCTCATCGCCCGGCGGGCCGGGCTCGACGCGGCCATGGGCGTGGCGCTCGCCGTCATGGCGGCCGGCCACGCCGTGCGCGTCGTCGCGGACGGGCCGGTCGCCTTCCTCGCCGGAACGGTCCTGGCCCTCGCCGGCGTCGGCGTGGCCAACGTGCTCCTGCCGCCGATCGTGCGACGGAATTTCCGGAACCGGATCGGCACGGCGACGTCGCTCTACGTCGTGGCGATGTCGCTCGGAACCGGCGGCCCGGCACTGCTCGGCGTGCCCGTCACCGATGCCGCCGGATGGCGCGCCTCGCTCGCCGTCTGGGCCGTCGCGGCCGCAGCCGCGGCCGTCCTCTGGTTCGGGGCGGTCCTCCTCCCCCACCGGCGGCGCCCACTCACCGGACCCGAGCCGAAGGCGGCGTCCGGGCGGCAGCCGGGCCCCGGCGTCGTCCCCGGCCCGGCATGGCGCTCCCCCACCGCATGGGCCATCGCCGCGCTGTTCGCGCTCGCCGCGACGCACGCCTACGCCGCCATGGCGTGGCTTCCGCTCATCATGGCCGAGACGGCGGGGGCCTCACGGGCCGGCGCCGGAGGGCTCTTGGCGCTGTTCGGCATGATCGGGATCCTGCCGTCGCTGACCGCCCCGGGCCTCGCGGCCCACCGGGTGCGGCTGAGGTCCTACCTGATCGCGGCCCTGGTCCTCATGGCGGCCGGCTACGCGGGGCTCATCGCCGCGCCGGGCGCGGCGCCGCTCGTCTGGACGGCGTGCATCGGGACGGGCAGCGCGTTCTTCCCTCTGTGCCTCGCGCTCGTGAACTTCCGGACCCGGACCGCGGAGGGCACGGTGGCGCTCAGCGGGTTCGTGCAGGCGTTCGGGTACGGCACCGGGGCCCTGGGGCCGCTCGTGGTCGGAGTGCTGCGCGAGGCGACGGGCACGTGGACGCTGCCGCTCGCCCTGCTGCTGGGCAGCACCGTGGTGGTCGCCGCGAGCGCGTGGGTGCTGGAGCGCGGCGCCTGCCTCGAGGACGAGACGACGCCGGCTACCGGCCGAGCAGCTCCTCCATCAGGGCGATCTCCGATTCCTGGTCCTCGATGACCTTCCCGGCCAGCTCGAGCGCCTCCGGGTCCTGCCCGTCATCGAGCTGGGTGCGGGCCATCTCCACGGCGCCCTCGTGATGGGCGATCATCTGCTCCAGGAAGAGCGGCCCGGCAGCGGCGGCGTCGGCGGACCCGAGCTCGGCGAGCTGCCCGGGGGTCATCATGCCGTCCATGTGCCCGCCGTGCCCGGCGTGCCCCTCCTCCGGCTCGCCCCACCGCCCGAGCATGGCCTTGAGCTGGCCGATCTCCGGCCCCTGGGCGGCCTTGATGTCGACGGCCAGTTCGCGGATCCGGGGGTCCAGCCCGTCCTTGCCGAGGACCGTCTCGCTCATCTCGATGGCCTGTTCGTGGTGCGGGATCATCATCTGCGCGAACGCCACGTCGGCGTCGTTGTGCCCGGCGTCGGCGGATGGCCCGGCCGAGCACCCCGCGATCAGCAGGGCGAACAGGACGGCGGGCAGGGCGCGGATCAGGCGCGTCATGGCTTCCTCGGGGTCGGTGGCGCTGGCATGCCGCGGACGGCACCGACGACTATATACCCTCCAGGGGTATCTTGGGGAGGGTGGCGGCCGCGTCCCCATGCCTCGCGGACGCGGGGCCGCGGGGACGCCAGCGTCGGAGGGCTGCGGGGGCATCGGAGCGGCCCCCGCCGCCGGGCCTTCAGGCGGACTCGCGGCGAACGATCGTCGACCCCGTCCCGTCGGACGGCACACCCTCCGCCTCCAGCCCCAGTGCGCGGCGCGCCGCACGGCGGCCGTAGGCCTCCGCGTCGATGCGGAGCGTGGTCAGGGACGGTTGCCAGATCGCCCCGTGCGGACCCTCGTCGAACCCCATGACGGAGAGCTCGGACGGCACGGACATCCCGAGGTCGCGAAGGGCGGTGAGGGCGAGCAGGGCGGTGTCGTCGTTGAACGCCGCGATCGCCGTCACCGACGGCCGCTCACGCCGCATCCGGGCCAGGGCGGCGACCGCTTCGTCGCGCGACGGGCCCACCACGACCAATCCGGGCTCGGGCAGGCCGAGCGACTGCGCGGCCCGGCGGGCGTGCGAGAGACGCAGCGAGACGACCCGTTCGTCGATGTCGTCCCGGGGGCAGGCCAGGGCGATGTGGCGATGCCCGCGTTCGGCGAGATACCGCAGTTGGGCCAGGGTGTGCACCGCCATCCCGTCGACCCACCCCCCCTCCCACCCCGACTCCTCGCTTCCGTCGAAGACGGCCGCGAGATCGAGGACGGCGCGGGGGGCGAACGCCTGGATGACCTCCCGCGTCAGGGAGTCCGCATCGCGGCGATGCGTGACCAGCAGGATGTGGTCCAGCCGGCGCAGCTCGTCATCCAGCCCCGCGATGAATCCGCCGAGGCCGCGCCCGGAGGGAACCCCCGCCGTGTTCAGCACCACCATCCGCGACGCGCCTTCGCGCAGCGCCCGGGCGATCCGGTGCGGCGTGTAGCCGAGCCGCCGCGCGGCCGCGCGCACGCGCTCCTGCGTGTCGGCGGGGATCGTCTGGCCGGGCGTCTCGTTGAGCACGAAGCTGACGGTCGACGGCGAGACCCCGCTCTCCCTGGCGACGTCCTTGGCGGTCGCGCGCGCCCTGTCCCGTTCGATGTCCACCGCACCAGACTACGGTTACTAATTCGATTTAGTGACTCCAGTCGGCCATGGCGTCGTCCGGCGCCCCACCCCCGCAGGAAGGAAGCCATCATGAGGTCCGTCTACGTCACGGGAGCCGACGAGAATTCGTGGGTCGAGGTCGGCGACCACGTCGTCGTCGACACGATGGCGTTCTCCGACGGGCTGCTCGGGTCCGGCGGGGCGCAAGGGGCGCTGTCCGAGTACGTGCTCGTCCGGGACTTCGAGCCCGGCCGCCAGCTCAAGGTCGTCCCGAAGGAGATCCCCTGGCACGTCGCCGCGGGGCCGGCCACATCGTTGTCGTGGACATCGTCGCCTCGCGCCTCGAGAAGGCCCTCACGATCGGTGCGGACGCCGTCATCAACTCCGCCGAGGAGGACGTGGCCGCCCGGCTCGTCGAACTCCATGGCGACGGCCGGAGCGCCCTGGTCCACGGCACCCGTTCCGGAACGGACGTCTTCCTCGACGCCGCGGGCGTGGCCGGCGTCGTCCAGACGGCCACGGGGCTCGCCAAGCACGGCGCCACGCTCGGCGTCGTCGCCGTCCACAAGAAGCCCGTGGAGATCGACTTCGGGGGCATCCTGACGACCGAGCTGAACATCGTGTGGTCGGTCGGCTACCCGACGGAGATCTTCGACGTCACGGACGACATCGTCGAGAACTGGGAGCGCTACGCCCACATCGTCAGCCACACGCTGCCGTTCGACCGGGCGCTCGAGGCCCTCGAACTGGCCAAGACGCCGGACGCGGCCGACAAGGTCGTCGTCACCTTCGACTGACGCCCGGCGGGACCGGCGGCACGACGGCGGCGATCCTCGCCTCGAGCTCGCCCGGGTCCAGGGCGAGGCCGTCGGGGCCGCGGAGCGCGCCGTCGCGGTACTGCCAGAGGACCTCCACGCCGGCATCGGTCACGAGCCGCCAACGCGTCCCCTCGACCATGGCCTCCGCCCCGACCCCGGCCTGCGCGCCGGCCTGCGCGAAGGAGGCCACCGCGGCCGGGAGTCCGGCCGCCGCCACGGCGTCGACGCGGTAGGGCGTGTTCTCGAGCCGCTTGCGGCCGGGCCCGCCGCTCAGCCCCAGCCGCGCGGCGACCGGGCGCGCGTCCTCCGCCTGCGACTGGTCCGCCGGCCAGCGCTCCTCCTGCCAGAACACGCACGCGTGCCCGGGGGGTCCGACGTCGGCGCGCAGCTCGCGCGCCGTCACCGCCTGTCCCGCGGGGCCGGGCACGGTCTCGAGGACGTGGAGCACGCACGACGGCGTCCGCCGCGGCTGCGTCAGCAGCAGCCCCTCCGGTGTCGCCCGGCCGTCGCGCCCGATGAGCCCGGCCTCGAGCAGGGGGCCCACCGAACCGTCCGCGACGGCCCGCGCGGGCGCCCTCGCCGCGAAGTTCCGCCACAGCAGGTCGACTTGGTGCTGGTCCAGCACGGGTCCCGCCGAGGCGCGCAGGTGGGGCCCCGGCGTCGTTCCCGGCCCACCCGGCGCACCTGTCTCCCGGCCGGGGCCCGCGGACGAGGCGAGCGTCCACGCCGGCAGCCGGGCGGGCGTCCCGTCGGCGGCGCGGACGGGCTCCAGCCCCTCGATCTGGCGGATCCACGACGGACGCAGCCCGGCGGGCATCCACCAGTACGCGAACACGACGCCGGCCACGACGCCCACCGCGCCGAGGGCGCCGAGTCCCGTGCTTGCCCACTGCCACGCCGTGCCGTCCGGCGCCGGGACCGATCCGGCCACCGCGGCGCCCCACGCGATCCAGACGGCCGCGGCCACCACGAGGAGACCGCCGCCCATCCAGGCCAGCGCCGGGCCGAGGTAGGCCATGAACACGTTCCATGGGCGCCACAGCCCCCGGTAGCACTGGATCCCGAACCACAGGGCCGGGGCGCCCGCCACGGTCAGGCCCAGGGCGAACAGCAGGGTCGATTCGGTGTCCATGCGGGGCTCCTTCGCTCGTCACCGCCAGCCTAGCGGCGCCGTCCTTCCCCGCGGGGCGGACCGCCTGCGACGATGGCCCCATGACCTCCGCGCGCGGACCCCTGCAGCCCCTCGGCCCCGGGCGCGCCGTCGTGACGCGCGCGGCTCCCCCGGCGCACCTCGCCGGACTCGTGCGGCACTACTGGAGTGCCCGCTGGGACGTCCCCGACGGCGCCGTCCAGGTCCAACGCGTCCTGACCTACCCCAGCTGCAACCTCGTCGTGGAGACGGGCGCGGGCGCCGAGGGCATGCTCTACGGACCCGTCACCGGGCTCTCCACACGGCGCCTGGCCGGGCGCGGCACCGCCTTCGGCGTCCTGCTCCAGCCGGCCGCGGGGGCCCTGCTCTCCGACGTGCCGATGCCCCGGCTCGCCGACTCGGGCCGGCCCGCCGCCGCCATCGGCTTCACGGCCGGACCCGACATCGCCGCGCTGCTGCCGCTGGGGCTGGACGGGGACGACGCCGGCGCGGCCGGTCGCGCGCACGGCGGCACCACCGGCGCCCCGGAAGACGACGACGGGAGGGTGGCCCCGGCGTCGTACGCCCGGCCCTTCGAGGACTGGCTCGCCGCGCGGCTCCCGGACGGGGCGGACCCGGAAGGGGCGCTCGTGAACCGGATCGCGGAGGAGGTGGAAGCGGACCCGGCGCTGCTGCGGGTGCGGGAGCTCGCCGCCCGGTTCGAGATCGGCGAGCGCACGCTGCAGCGCCTGGTCCGCGCCCGGCTCGGCCTCACGCCGAAGTGGCTCATCCAGCGCCGCCGCCTGCAGGAGGCCGCGGCCCGCCTCGCCGACGGCGCCGGACCGGACCTGGCCCGGCTCGCGCACTCGCTCGACTACGCCGACCAGGCCCACTTCTCCCGCGACTTCTCCGCCGTCACGGGGATGTCTCCGGGTCGGTACCTGGGCCAGCTAGGTACTGGGCCAGCCACGCGTTGACGCGCGCCTCCGACGCGGCGCGGGAGAGGTCCTCGACCCGCGTCATGACCGCCCAGCGCCGGTGGAACGGGTCCAGGACGGTCGCGTAGCGGTCGCCCGAGACGAAGTCCGACGGCGGCTCCACCACGGTCGCGCCGCGCGCCACCGCCGCGGCGAAGACCGCGTCGACGTCGGGGACGTAGAGGCAGATCGAGCCGCTGACGTGCTCCGCGTCCTGGGCGCGCAACCCGGGCATCGGGTCGGCGAGCTGCAGGATGCCGTGGCCGAAGTCGAGCTCTGCGTGGGAAATGGTCTCCGATCCGTCCTCGCGCGGGGCCCCGGGCATCCGGGACAGGACCGTGGCGCCGAAGACGTCCCGGTAGAACTCGAGCGCCTGCGCCGCCGGCTCGACGACGATGAACGGGGTCAGCGAGGTGTAGCCGGCCGGGACGCCGTGCGTGGTGTGCTCCCCGTGGGCCGGGGCGCGGGGCGTGGTGCTCATGGCGGGATCCTCCTGGTGGGGGGCGGTGCGGGCCGCCCGTGCTGGTCGATGCCTCCAGCCAACGCCGGAATGCTCCCGGGGTCTTGAACAAACGCGACACCCTTCTCGCCCGCGGTGTCGGGGTAGATGTCGGAACTCGACACGTCTTCCCGCACTTTCCCCGACACCGCCGATGGGGGTCGGGAGTGTGGGGCGTCAGGAATGCGCGGGCGTCAGGTCGTCAGCCGTCCGTGGTCGACGAGCCCTCCGACGCCGGCGCGCCGCCGCCCGGGGCGCCCTCGGGCGGGGTGCCGCCGCCACCGGGGCCGCCCTCGCCGCCACCACCGCCGCCCATCGTTCCGGCGGTCGGCTCGGTGCGCGTGTCCACGCCGACGGTGAGCTTCACGGCATACCCCTCGCCGACACTCCCGGTGACGGTCGCGAGCTGGGTGGCCCCGGCGTCGTCCCCGAAGACGTTGTCCGTCTCCAGGGTGAGGCTCGAGAGGTTCCGGACCGAGGATTCGTAGCCCGCCGTCGCGTAGACGGCGTCGCTCACGTCCTGCGGAATGGCGACCTGGGAGGTGGAGATGGCGTTCGCCGCGTCCGTGATGGAGTCCTGGTCGGGGTAGACCTCGAAGTGGATGTGCGGCCAGCGGCCCGTGTAGCAGGCGGGGAAGATGCTCGTGTACCGGACCACGCCGTTCTCGTCGGCGATCTGGACGCCGCGCAGGTAGTTCTCGCCCTCCACGCCCTCCGAGTAGAGGGAGTAGTTCCCGTCCCGGTCGCAGTGCCACACGTACACGGCCACGCCGGCGAAGGGGACGTTGCCGTTGGCCATGTCCAGGATCGTCAGTTCGAGCGTCATCGGGATGCCCTCGGCCGTGACGGACGCGTCGCCGAAGCTCGAGCGGATGTCGCTGCGCACGATCCCGCTTTCCTGCAGCGCGTTGGGCCCGTTGGACCCGTCGCCCGGGTAGGGGCCCGCGGTCTCGTCCGGGATCTCGGTCAGGCCGGAAGCGGAGGACGACGACGATGCCGTCCCCGTCGCCCCGCACGCCGCGAGCCCGAACGCCGCCGCGCCGAGGCCCAGGAACTGCAACGCCCGGCGACGCCCGATGAGCGTCCCGACGTCGAACGCCAGACCCTGGTCCTCGAGGTCCTCTTCGGGCCGCGGCAGCGGGCGTCCCTCGTAGTGCGTGGGCTTGCCGGTCGTGGCGCGCGAGGCCTCGAGGTCCCGGGCCAGCGCTGACGGCGCGGACGGCACGGGCAGCGGGCGCGTGGGCGGCGCGTCGAGGACGGCGGGTAGCTGGGCTGTCGTCGATCGGTCCATGGGTTCCTCCTGGTTGCTTGGCTGCTGCCAGCCTAGGAACCGTTCCTATGGCAACCCTGTGGCGGCGGACAGGCGGGGCTGTGTCCATGAACGGGGCCCGACCGGGCGGTGTCCGGCTTCACTGGGTCGGCGCGGCCGGGCTGGCCGCCGCGCCCCGGTTCAACCGGTCGGCGCGGCCATGCATGCGGCCGTGCGCGCCGCCGCGGCCCGCGCGTCCTCGAGGGCGAGCTCGGCGTTGATCGCCGCGGCCGCCATCGTTCCGCCCCCGCCGGCGACGGAGACCATCGCCGAGAGGTCGCTCGAGTTTCCCGCGGCCCATACGCCCTCGATCGGCGTACGACCCATGGGGCCGGTCTCGATGAAGCGTCCCATGGGGTGTTCGGACAGCTCCCCGCCGAGCTGCTCGTAGAGCCCACCGCGCGCGATCATCCGCGGCCCGACGGCGAGCGCGTCGACCTCGATCCGCTCCCCGCCGGCCAGGACCACGGCGAGCGGCGACGAGCCGTGGTCGTCGGCGTGTTCGGCGCCCGCTTCCTCCGGTTCGACCCGCGCCACGGGCCCCGGGACGGTGCGGACGCCGAGGGCGGCGAGCTGCGCGGATTCCTCCGGGCCGAAGCCGTCGATGCGGTGCAGGAAGACGGTCACGGTGTCGCTGAGCTGGCGGAACAGGAGCGCCTGGTGGACGGCGAACGGCGTGGTGGCGAGGATGCCGATCCGCTGCCCGCGCACCTCGTAGCCGTGGCAATACGGGCAATGCAGCACACGCCCGCCCCACTCCCCGCGCACGCCGGGCACGTCAGGCAGCTCGTCGACGAGGCCCGTGGCGAGCAGCAGCCGCCGCCCGGTCACCCGGGTGCCGGTGGAGAGGACGACGGCGAACGCTTCGCCTTCCCGGGCGGCCGAGACGGCCTCCGCCGCGACGATGCGCGCGCCGTAGGCCTCCGCCTCCGAGCGGCCGGCGGCGAGGAGCTCGAGCGGGTTCACGCCCTCGCGGCCCAGCAGGTTGTGGGCGGCGTGCGCGGGGGCGTTGCGCGGTTCCCCGGCATCGACGAGGAGGACGCTGCGCAGCGAGCGGGCGAGCGTCGTGGCCGCGCTGAGGCCGGCCGCTCCCCCGCCGACGACGACCACGTCGTAGCTCGTGGATTCCACGGGGACGGCGGTGGATCCGGGATCGGCGGCGGTGGATCCGCGCTCGGTGTCGTGGAAGGACCGGTGGCTGTCAGTGTTCACGGTTGGCTCCTGTCGGTGTGGGACGGGTTGGCGGTCAGGACGGGTTGGCGGGTCGGCGCGCGGCCCACGCGGTACGGCGCGTGCGCAGGCCCACGACGGGCAGGTGGTCGAGCGAGCCCAGCCCGTGGCCGAGCAGGGCATCGAGTGCGGCCCGGTCGGCGGGGTCCGGTTCCGGGCCCGCGACCCCCGGGCGAGGCGTGGCGTGGCCATGCCCCGCGTGACCGGCCGGGCGCGGCCCCCCGATCCCTGCTTGGAGGCGCTCCAGATAGAGCCGGGCGAAGCGGCGGACCTGCGGAGAGTCCTGGGCGTGGACCTCGAACACACGCCGGCCGGCGGGCTCGAATCCCGCCGCCTCGAGGACGGGGCCCCAGTCCGGGTGTCCGTTCCAGCCGGCGGCCTCGACGGCGCGGTGGCAGCGTTGCTCCAGCGCGGCGGGCTCCTCGCCGGCATCCTCGAGGAAGCGTGGCAGGCCGTCGAGCTCGAGCACCAGCAGCAGCCCGCCCGGTCTGAGCGTCTCGAAGACGCCGCGCAGCGTGCTCCCCGGATCGGCCACGTGGTGCAGCGAGGACGAGGCCCACGCCAGATCGGCCCAACCCACATCGGCGGCCGGCCCGGCATGCTCCGGTCCGCCGGCCGAGAGGCCGCGTTGCGCGTTGGCCGCAGGATCCGACGGCCGGACAGCGGCGACCCAGCCGCCGTCGAGGTCGGCCTCGACGGTCCGCAGCCGCGAGCTGGAACCTGCGCCGGCGCCAGCGCCTGCATCGGAGCCGGGGCCGGCACCTTCCGCCGCGGACCTCAGCCGCTCGAGCATCGCGGGCGACACGTCGACGGCGGTCAGCCGGGCCTCCGGGAAGCGCCGGGCCAGGGCCAGCGTGCCCACGCCGGTGCCCGCGCCGAGGTCGACGGCCTCGCGGACGGGGCCGGCCGCCAGCGCGGCGATCCATTCCGCGGCCTCGTCGGCGTAGCTCCCGCCGAGAGCGGCGTCGAGCTCGATGACCTCGGCCATCGCGGCGTCGTGGTCGCCTTCGTGGTGATGTCCACCGTGCCCAAGTCCGGTGTGGAGGTGTCCGCCGTGCTCGTGGTCGGCGTGGAGGTGTCCGTCGTCGTGTTGTCCGTGGTGATGGTCCATGCCCTCAAGGCTAGGCGTCCCGTGCTTTCAGCGCATAGACTCTTGCGTATGACGCAAGAATTCGAGATCGACGCCGTCGTCCGCCGCCGCATCCGTGGCCTCCGCACCGCGAGGGGCTGGTCCCTCGAGGCCCTCGCGAAGCGCTGCGGCATGACGCCGTCGACGCTGAGCCGCATCGAGACGGGCCACCGGCGGATCGCCCTCGACCAGCTGGTCCCCCTTGCCCACGCCCTGGACACCACGCTGGATGCCCTGGTGGAGGCGGAAGCCGACTCCGACGTCGTCATCCGTCCCGAACCCCAGCACGCGCCGGGCCTGACCACGTGGCTGCTCTCGAGCGAGTCGACCCTGCACGGGGTCACCGTCGCGAAGATGCGCATCACCAACGAGCGCGAGGTCCCCGCCGAGCTGCCCGTCCACCCGGGGCGCGAGTGGCTGACGGTGCTCTCCGGAACGGCCCGGCTCCAGCTCGGCGCGCGCGTCGTCACCGTCCGCGCAGGCCAGGCCGCGGAGTTCTCCACGATGGTCCCGCATGCCATCACGGCCGAAGGCGGGCCCGTGGAGATCCTGACGATCTTCGACCACGACGGCGAACGCGCGCACCTGCACTGAGGCGCGCCTCCTACTCCCCCGTCTCGCCGTCGACGGCCTCCCGCAGCAGGTCCGCGTGCCCGTTGTGCCGGGCGTACTCCTCGATCATGTGCACGAGGATCCAGCGTAGGCTCGGCGGATCCTCGCCATGCCGTGCGTGGTCGGCCGGGCGGCCGAGCCCGCCGTCCGCAACGGCCCGGGCGACGTGTGCGCGGGAGCGGGCGACGGCGTCGTCCCAGAGCGCGCGCAGCGCCTCCGGCTCGTCGCCGGCCGCCGAGTTCCACTCCCAGTCGGGGTCCCGTTTCCAGTCCACGTCCCGCCAGGCGGGGTCCGGCTCGAGGGCCAGGAGCTGGCAGCCGAACCAGAAGTCCTCCACCCACGCCATGTGCTTGAGCAGGCCACCGAGGGTCATGGCGGACGCGGCCGTCGTGGCGCGCAGGCCCTCGGCGCCAAGCCCGCGGCACTTCCACTCGAGGGTCTGACGCTGGTAGTCGAGGAACCCGGTGAGCGTCTCGAGCTCCCCGGCGGACCCGGGCGGCTCGGTGCGGCCCTGTTCGTCGATGATCGTCATGCGGCGTCCTTTCAGTCGTTTCAGGGTCCGTTGGCGAAGACGGCGTCGGGGTCGTCGGGGGCGCGGCGGTCCTGGAGGCCGGGCGGGGCGCCGTCGTTGACGTCGTCGGCGATGTTGCCGCCGCTCCGGCCGCCGGTGCCGAGCAGTCCCGTGAAGGACCAGTCCTCGTTCGGGGGTGCGCGGTGGCCCTCGAACCAGGAGGCGGGCGTCCCCAGCGGGCCCGGTACGACGCCGGACGGCTCGGCCGCGCTGTGCCCCGCGGGGCGGTGCGGGGCCGGGCCGGACGCGTCGGCGCCGGGGTCCGGTTCGGCGTTCCCGAAGGGTTCCGGTTCAGCCTCCCCGGCGGTTGCCGGCTCGACGTCCCCGGCGGGTTCCGGATCAGCGTCCCCGGCGGGTTTCGGATCAGCGTCCCCGGCCGATCCCGGTCCGGCGCTACCGGCAGGCCCCGGTTCGACATCGTCGCCGCCGGAGCCGCTGGCGGGTTCGGGGTGGGCGGGTTGCTCCCCACCGGTGCTTGGGTTCTCCATGGTCAGTCCGTTCTCCCGCGTGCTGCGCCACCCCCAGGTGGTGGAACCGACGCTACTCCGGAGCGCGTCGGCTGGCGAGGTGCCGCGCAGGCCACGGCGCTCGCACGGATCATCAGTTTCTGGACGAATCGTCGTCCAATGGTCACTGATTCGTCCAAAACCGGATGATCGGCCGGGCCAGCCACTCGGCCATAGCGCGGGCCGACCGCTCCCTCGGCGTCTGGGCTGCACGCGGGCCCCACGACCGGGGATCCCGGATGGACTACGTCGGGCCGAGGAGCGCCCACGTCCCGACGGGTTGATAGGCAGAGTCGTAGACGTCCTCGCCACTGCCCTCGACGAGCGGATAGTTCTTGAGGTTCCCGGCCCAGTAGCGCAGGATCCGCGCGAGCTCGGGTTCCACCTCCCCCGTCAGCTGGTCGGTGTCCACTTCCAGCACGAACCGCATGGCCCGCTCCCCTCTGTCGCGTTCCGACCGTCGGCGGCGCTGCCGGCGGTGGGTCCAGCCTAGGCGCCCAACGGCGTGAGGTTCCAGCGACCGCTTTCGAGGAAGCGGTCGATCATGCCGTCATAGGGGGCAGGGTCGATGCCCTGGCCCGCAAGCCAGGCGGGGTCGCGGTGGGTGCCCCGGTAGCGTTCGGCGCCGTCGCAGAGCAGGGTCACGATGCTCCCGGTGCGGCCCGTGGCGACCATCTCGGCGGCGAGCTGCCAGGCGAGCCAGAGGTTGGTGCCGGTGGAGGGGCCGGCCTCGAGGTGGGCGAAGCGGGCCAGGTGGTTCATCGCGGCCACGGAGGCGCCGTCGGGCACGGTGCGCATCTCGTCGATGACGGAGGGGATGAAGCTCGGTTCCATGCGGGGCCGGCCGATGCCCTCGATCCGGCTGGCCCGCCCGGTCGCGGCGGCGGCGGCCGCGGCGCCCTTCCCGGAGCGCCAGGCGTCCCAGGCGGGCGCGAACGCGGAGCCCTCCGGGTCCGCGACGGCCAGGCGGGTGGGCAGGCGGTGGTAGCGCAGGTAGCGGCCGATGGTCGCGCTCGTGCCGCCGGTCCCGGCCCCGGCCACGATCCATTCCGGGACCGGGTGGGGTTCGCGGGCGAGCTGGCCCAGGAGGGACTCGGCGATGTTGTTGTTCCCGCGCCAGTCGGTGGCCCGTTCGGCGTAGGTGAACTGGTCCATGTAGTGTCCGCCGGAGTCGGCGGCGACGGCCTCGGCGCGGGCGTAGACCTCGGAGGCGTCCTTCACGAGCAGGCAGCGGCCGCCGAAGCGCTCGATCAGGGCGATCTTCTCGGCGCTCGTGCCGCGGGCCATGACGGCGGTGAAGTCCAGGCCGAGCAGCTGGGCGTAGTAGGCCTCGGAGACCGCGGTGCTGCCGCTGGAGGCCTCCACGATCGGCGTGGACTCGGTGATCCACCCGTTGACGAGCCCGTAGAGGAACAGGGAGCGGGCCAGGCGGTGCTTCAGGCTCCCGGTGCGGTGGGTGGACTCGTCCTTGAGGTAGAGCTGCACGCCCCAGTGCCCGGGCAGCGGCAGCCGGTGCAGGTGCGTGTCCGCCGAGCGGTTGTTCTCCGCCTCGATCACCCGCACGGCCTCGTCGACCCACTCACGCCCCCGCAACGAAGCCAGGGGACCAACGGACGCGGGACAGGGCGACGTCTCTCGCATGGACCCGCCCACTATGCCGAGGCCTTCCCGGCAGGATGCCCCTCGCCCAGCGTCAGCATGAGGCGATTGGCCCAGGCGAACATCGAGGCGACGGCAGCAGCATCCATGACTTGAGACCTTGAGGCCCCTTCCGCGAGCAGCGCGGCCAGATGACCCGGCGCAAGGGCCGGCGGGCTCACGGCCAGCGCGGCGCCCACCGTGGCCAGCGCCCGTTCCCTGACCGACTCCAACGCACCTACTCCGCCGTGCTTCAAGCGCGGCGTGGAGACCGTGTCCTTGCTCATGAAGAAGTGTCTGCGGCCGTGGACCGAGGCGCAGAATCCGCATCCCGTAGTCAACGAGGTGGACAAGGCCACGAACTCGCGCTCGGCGCGGTCGAGCACTCCGCCGCCGACCTGGGTGGTTGCCGCTCCGCCCTCCACCCTCTCGCCGCCTTCGCCACCGGTCATGATCTCGTCGTACAGCCGTGTCCTCAGAGCCAGGAACCCCGGCTCATGGCTGAGGACGCCGTAGTAGTCCGAGGCCCCTTTGGCGTCGTCGGCGGCCCCGGGCCCGTTCGGATCCACGGCGGCGGACACGAACCCCGTCCAATCCATGAGCGGATACTCCGCGCGTGGATGCCCGGGCTGGCCCTCGGGCACCCCGCTGAAGGGCACGGTTGTCGGTACGGCCTCCCCCGCCCTTTCCAGCGCGTCGGCGGCGATCCTCAAGCGCGCGAAAAACGCGGCAAACGACGCGACCTGGCTCGCCGCGACGATCACTGCATCGGAGACGCCGGCTTCCTGCAGGGCTTCGACGCCGGAGCGTCCGGTGGACGCGGGGTCGACAGCGATCTCCGAGACATGGTCGAAGAGGGCGACGCGCCAGGGGTCGAAGACGTCCGGCCACCTCGCGTCGTCGTCGATGACCGCAGAGGCGCCCTGCCCCGCCGCCTCGTCCAGCAACCGCCGCAGCTCTGCCTCGAAGCCCTCGTGCCCCGATGCCTTCGCGACTGACAGGCCGATCCGCAGCCGGTCGACCGCGTCAAGGGAGGTGATGCCCTCCGGCGCTCCGCTGCCGAAGGCCGCGTCGAAGGCCCGCTCCGTGAGGTCACGAAGACTGGGCCTGAGCGATCCGAGGGGCTCTTTCAGCGTGCTCATGGAGTGCCTTTCCCGTCAGGAGCGCGGCCCGGGCAACGGCGTCGTTGTCCCGGAGGAACCGCGAATTGGTGTGTGCCAAGGGGCCGAGCTGCGTGCCCCAGTGGATGGATTCGAGGGGAACGCCGACGACGAAGAGGCCCTGCCGCTCGCTACCGCCGGCGTCGATCAGGGCATAGGGCGACCGGCCGACCTCGAGCGCGCCGGAAACGAACGCGCCATCGCCATCGGCAATGGCATAGGGGCGGGCCAGGCCTTCGTCGACCAGTTGACGCAGAAGCGGGTTCCGGGTGCGCTGCGCCTGCGCCGGAGGCAAATGGGCCTCGAGAAGGCCGGCTCCGGCGTGCTCAGTTCCGGGAACGGCCGGCGAGCGGGCGACGAAGGCCCCGCCGCGGGCTTCCACCACCATGTCCGGCCCCAGGGGACGGACGACGCCGGCCTCGACGAGCGCGGCGAGCTCACGAATGCGGCGGGCAGGCGGACCACTGGCCAGCGCCCCGCCGAAACCCCTGAACCATCCTTCGATGTCGCGGGAGTAGGACCGGCCGGTGAAGCCCCCGTAGGGCGCCAGACGCCGGATCGGAGCCCGCCCGGCCCCCAAGGCGATCGACGCGCACTTCAACGCGCTGTCGTATCCCTTCATGGCCTCCGCGTAGTCTCGTTGCAGATCGTCCGCCCACCACCGCGTGAACTCCTCGTAGGATCCGAACGTCCTGCCCCGCAGCGGTTGGTCCAGCGCGTCCAGGTCCAGCCGGTCGGACGGCTGCGGGACGGCCGCGGAGAACGCCTGTTCCAATTCCGGGTCGCCCCACTCCCAGGCGTCGAGCGCGGCGACGACATCGTCGAAATCGCCGGCGAACGCCTCGGGACGGGTCTGGTGGAGAACGGCATAGTAGGTGTAAGCGGTGTCCTTGGCCACGGAGGGCCACAGGTCGATGCGGAAGTCCAGCTGCCGCTCCGCGGACTCGAGCCCTTCGAGACGGGCGTCCGTCAGGTACCGGCGCTCGAACGCAGGCGTCAACGTGCCGAAGACGCCCTTGGCCCGGTAGGGGACCCCTCGGCGGGATCCGGCCACCATGACCGGTTCGCGCCCGCTCGGGCGGTACTCGAGCCGGTCATCGGCAGATTCGTGGAACTCCCCTCCGCGGCCCACCGTCAAGAGGGACATGTAGTCGAAGAAGTTCATCCCGAGACCGCGGACGATCAACACCTCGCCGGCCCCGACCGCGTCGAGGTCCTGGCTGATCGGGTTCGAGGGCAGGCCGTAGAAGAGCCCGTGTTCGAGGGCGTAGTGGAGCAGCTCCTCCTCGCGGTCGTTGGGTTCGAGATCGCTGTGCCCCGTGGCGATGACAACCGAATCGAACCGCTCCGTGGTGTCGCCCGCGGTGACGTCGAACCCTCCAGGAGGAGCCGCGGCGGGCCGCACGGCGACGACCTCCCGCGCCTGATGGCGGACGTCGACGCCCTCGGGGAGGCGGGACACGTCCTCGGCGTAGGACCACTCCAGGTACCGTCCGAGCAGCTTGCGGGATGGATGGCTCCACGGTTCGAGTTCTTCCGCTTCCTCGCGGATCCCCTCTTCTCCGCACGCCAGGCTCCCCGAGGCGATCTTCCGCGCCCATTCGTACAGCGTGGGACCGGGGACGACCGGCCCTTCGCAGATCACGGAGTCATCGGTGAAGTGCGTGGCGTCCGCGCACAACGTGTTCATCAGCAGGTGTTGCGGCTGCTCGCCGCTCCACACGCGGCCGCCGCCAGGCGGGTGCGGGTCGAAGAGCACCACCTCGATGGCGCGACCTCCGGTGAGCCGATGGTTGGCCGAGATCCTCTCGACCACGGAGATCCCGCGGGGACCTGCGCCGACGACGGCGATGCGGAGGGGTGCGCTCTGCTCCATGGTCAGTCCGTGGACCTTTCGCTCTTGCGGTAACCGCGCAGGTAGAAGTAGGCCGCCCCGGTGAGCAGGATGGCGGTGCAGACCGCGAGGGCAGAGGCCTGCCCGAGCTGCTGCTGCTCGAAAGCCAGGGCGCGGATGGCCAGGGGCACGGTGATCGCCGAGCCCGAGGGGCCGCCGCCGTTGGAGAGCAGGAACGGCACGTCGAAGTCGTACGCGGTCCAGATGGTGCGCAGGAGCATGCCCGCCAACACCACCGGAACGATCGAGGGCAGCGTGACCGCGGTGAAGCGGTGCCACCATCCCCCGCCGTCGATCGCCACGGCCTCGTAGAGGTCCCTGGGAATGCTCTGCAGCCGGGCGAGGACGATGATGACGAAGAACGGCGCGTACTTCCAGACGTTCACGAGCACGAGCGTCGGCATCATCATGGCGGGATCGGACAGCCAGTTCAGCGGCTTGTCGATCAGCCCGAGGGTCTGCAGTCCATAGTTCACCACGCCCGTGACGTCGTTGAACATAAAACGGAACACCAGCGCGGCGACGATGGCCGGGACCATGTAGGGGATCAAGACCAGGACGCGGGCCAGGCGCTGGCCCTTCAGATTGAGGTTGAGCAGCATGGCCACGGCGACGCCGAGGACGACCTGGAGCACCATGTTGGACACGGTCCAGTTCACGCTACGGAAGAACGCGTCGCGCACGGAGGCGTCCGTGAAGAGCGCGACGTAGTTATCCAGCCCGGAAGGCGTCCTGGCTCCGGTATTGATGTCGACGTCGTTGAAGCTGTTGAGGACGGCGACGCCGAACGGGTAGACGGCGAAGACCAGGATCAGCAGGAGCGCGGGGGCCACGAGGAGATAGGCGAGTCCGCGATCGCTGAGATAGCGCTTACGCCGGGGTTCGGATCCAGAGGTGCCGGCCGGGCGGGTTGCCCGGCTGCGCCCGGAGGCGTCTTTGACGGTCATGGCGGTCATCCCTTCACTGCTCCCTCGGACAGCCCGGCCACCAGCCACCGCTGGGCCATGAAGAACAGCACCAGGACGGGCAGGATGATGGTCAGCGCGGCCGCCATCAGCAGGCCCCAGGACTCGGTGCCCATGTGTCCCATGAGGAGGAACACGGCAGGGTTGGCGGGGAGTTTCTCGTTGCTGGTCATGAGCGTGGAGGCGAACAAGTACTCGCTCCACGCCGCGTTGAACGTGAAGATGGCAGTGGAGGCGATTCCGGGAAGCGCCTGGGGCAGCACGACGCGCAGGAAGGCCCCGAAGCGGGTGCAACCGTCGATCATGGCTGCTTCTTCTGTGTCGATGCCGAGGCCGCTGAAGTAGGAGCGCAGGATCCAGAGGGCGAAGGGCAGCAGCGTCGCCGCGTAGAGCACGGCGAGCGCGGCCCGGTTGTCGCCCAGCCCGTTGCCGAAGAGGATCTGCGTGATCGGCACGAGGACCAGGATGCCAGGCAGCAGGTAGGCCAGGAGCGACAGCTCTCCGACGGCCCGCACGGCCCGGAACCGGAAGCGGCTCATCGCGTAGGCCGCCATGATGCCGAAGACCAGGGCCACCACGGTCGCGACCGTCGACACCAGCATGCTGTTGACCAGGTACTGCTGGAAGCCGTAGATCTCGAAGAGGTCGGTGAAGTGCTTGAGCGTGAACTCGCTGGGGAAGAAGGTCGGCGGGTAGGCCGCGATCTCGGAATCCGGCCGGATCGAGTTCACGATGATCCAGTACATGGGCACGACGGCGGTCAGGACCACCAGGACGAGTGCCGCGTACTGGAGCGCCCGGAGGGGCTTGAGGCGCCGGTTCGTTCCTCGGGGGCCACCCCGGCCCGGTGATGCGGGCGCGCTGCCCGCTACGGCTGTTGCCATGAGATCCGTCCTCTGGTTCGCGTGCGCATTCTGGTGTCCGCCTGCCTAGATGACTTCCGGCGACCAGCCGGGATTGGCTTCGTGGAATCGGTCCGCGACTTCCTGCATCTTGCCGCAGGCGTCCTTCCATGCGTCCTCGGGACTGCGGTTCTCCAAGAGGATCTGCTGGAACATCACGCCATCGAAGGCCGGGGAGGGCCAGATCTCCGAGGAGAAGGGACACAGGTTGGTGATCTTGCGTTCGAACGCGCCGTCGACCACGGCCCCCATGCTCACCGAGGCCGTCATGGCGTTCGGCGCGCAGTCCATGAACGTCTGGACCCAATCGCCGTGCTTGGTGAAGAACTCGTCCTGGGGATTGCGCACCTCCTCCTCGAACTTGGCCAGGACGCTCTTGAGGGGCGGCAGCAAGTGGCCCGGCACGGTCTTGGCGAAGGCCACGGCGTCGTCCCCCGTCGTCAGGCGCTTGAGGAACTCCTTGGCCATCTCCGGGTTGCCCGTCTTGGAGTAGAGCGCGTACTGCTGGCTCGAGCCGAAGTGCAGCTCGCCGGTCATGAAGTCGCCCGCCGGAATCCGCATGACGCCGGTGTTCTCGGCAAGCTTCGGGTCCCGTTCGGCCAGGACGGCGCCGAGTCGGCCCGGGAACGTCGCGAACGCCGCTTGCCCCGCGGAGTAGGCGGAGACGATGTCGCCGAAGGCCGCGTTGTACATGGACTGGGGAGCGAACTTCATGAGCGAGGCGAACTTCTCGACTGCGCCCAGGACGTCGGGATGGTTGAACGTCAGCTGGCCGTCCCGATCGAAGTAGTCGTGGCCGGACTGGTAGAGGTAGGGCGCGAAGAACTGCAGGGGCAGCTGCGGCGTCGGGCCGACGGCCATGGCGATGCCGTTGATGCCGTTCTGGCCGTGGAGCGCCTCGACGGCGTTGCGGTACTCCTCGAAGGTCTTCGGCACGGAGAGCCCGGCCGACTCGAGCAGGTCCTTGCGGTAGTACACGAGCGAGGAGTTGGACTGCAGGGGCATGGCCACGTCGTGCCCGTCCACCAGGATGCGGGTTCCCGGCAGGAAGTCGTCCTCGCCGATCTCCTGGACGAGGTCGTCCAGCTCGGCGAGATGGCCGGCCCGAGCAAAGTCCGGAAAGGAGCTGACGGCCGGGGAGAAGATCCCGACGTCGACGTTGTTCTGGAAGGCCGTCGTCAGGTACTGCAGCTGGTTCGCATCGGCGTAGACGGTGACCTTCACGTCCATGTCCGGGTGGTCCTTCTTGAAGTTTGCGATCACCATGTTGTAGAAGGCCAGGGTCGCGGGGTCGTTCTCCACGGTGTAGAGCGGGATGACCTTGGACCCCGAGCCCGAGGCGCCGGAGGGGGAGGTCGTTCCCCCGGCGCAGGCGCTGAGGAGGGCGGTGGCGGACAGTCCCATGGCGCCGGCGAGGAAGCCACGGCGTCCGAGCTGCCCGTTGACCATCCTCGTCTTGAGGGATTCCAGTGTGTCGAGGTCGCGGCGGACGGTGTTGTTCACTTGATGGCTCCTTGGCTGGTGTGGAGGAACTGCTGGAAGAGGCGGGCGGCCGGGACGTCGGCGTCCAGGCCATGGTCGATGTCGAGGGAACGGAGGAGGGTCAGCAGTCCGTCCAGATGGGGCGTGGTGATCCCCAGCCCGCGGGCAAGCTCACCCCATTGTGCGACGCCGAACGGGACGTCGTCGGCCACGTAGCGGTAGTCCAGGCTGGGCGGCGACGGGACGCGTTCGAAGTTGGCGAAGGTCTGCAGGCAATCGATGATGCCGTCGCCGGCCATGCCCTCCTGGCCGTAGAAGCGGACGAGCCAGTCGCGGACGCCGAGTTCCTCCGCGCCCAAGCGGCGGACGATCTCGAGCCGCTCGGCATCGACGGCCTCGATCAGGGCGCCGACGGCCGGCGAGATGCCGTTGCGGTAGAAGGAGAACGGCTCGGCGTTCTGGATGCGGGCCGCGTTCAGGAGAACGACCCCGGGGTGGATCATGTGGTTGGTGTTCGACAGGGAGGTGGTGACCAACTCCGAGGGGACGAGCTCCGGTAGCAGCCGGACGAACTGCGCGTGGAGCACTCGGGTTTCCCCGGCCGTCTCCGCCGCCATGGGGAGGCGCCGCTTGATGGTGTGCGGCGTCAGCACACCTTCGCTGACGGTGCCGGACACCGGGAATCCCGTGGCCTCGGCCACGCGGGGAGGCTCCAGGCCCCACTCCCGGAACCACTCCAGGACCCGCAGCACGCCGCCGAATCCACCCGGAGCCAGCAACAGCGGAACGCCCGCCAACTGGTGCCGCTGCGGCTCGATGTGCTGCTTCAGCTTCCGGGACTCCGCCACCAGGACCGCGGCCTCGATCCCGGCCCCGTCCAGCGGGCGGGCGTCGATGTCCACTTCCGTCAGCAGTCCGTCGTAACTGACGGCGCGGATGCGGTCCGTCGGCTGGAATCCCAGCTGGACGGCCCGTCCCGACGCGGCGGCGATGTACCCGGCCGCGCTGGCCGCTTGTTGGTCGCCGAAGACGAAGACGGTCATTCGGTGATCACCTCTGTTCGCTTCGCTCGATGTGATGTGGGCAATAGTTCAGCCGAGGATTCCAGTGGTGTCAAGAGAAAATTAAACTAAAACTTCAGTAGGATTCCGATGTGGTGCTTGGTAGGCTGACGCCATGATCCGAGACAAGAAGGGATCGCTTGTCGACCGCGCCTACGGCGTGGCCAAGAGCCGTATCCTCGATGCGGACATGCTGCCGGACTCGTTTGTCGACGAAGCGGCGCTGGCCGTGGAGCTGGGCACGAGCAAGACCCCCGTGCGCCAGGCCCTGAACCGGCTCTCCGCGGAGGGGTTCATCCGCATCCTGCCGCAGCGCGGAACGCTCGTGAACCGGATCACCATGGCGGACATCCAGCAGGTGTACTTCCTCCGCGAGCTCTTGGAGCCGGCGGCCAGCGAGCTGGCCGCGACCCGCGCCACACCGGCACAGATCGAGCAGCTCAAGGAGCTCGACGAGCAGTTCCAGAGCAGCAATGAAACACGGCCGGACTTCGACCTGCATACGCGGATCCATGTGGGCATCGCCCAGATCGCCGGGCTGCCCCGGATGACCAAGGTGATCTCGGAGCTACAGGACCAGATGCACTGGTTCCTGTCCGTCCGGGCCGCCGAAGGGGGCCCGCTGCCCCCGCGCCATCGGCATACGGACCTCATCGAGGCCGTCAAGACCGGCGACCCGGCAACGGCCCGGCAGATCACCGAGGAGAGCATTCGCAAGTCGCGGGACAAGATCGTCTTCGCCAGCGCCACGTCCGGATCGTACGGCCTCTATTCTCCCGACACCTTTGCTTGGCGGGAGCCAAGCGAGCAGGGCGACGCCCGCCGCTAGCCGCCGCCGTCCGGAAGCGAGACGGACCGGGGACGACGGCGGGGCGGCCCCCGAAGGTGCCGCCCCGCCGTCGTGCTGCCTGATCCGTGCCGCGCGGATCCGCCGCTACTGCTTGAACGCGGCGTCGAAGGAGGTCTCCGACGCCGGGAAGTCCAGCTTCCTCAGCGCCGCGAGCGCCTCCGGCGCCCCGTGCAGGCGGTCCATGCCGGCGTCCTCCCACTCGATCGAGATGGGGCCGTCGTAACCGATCGCGGCGAGCGCGCGGAACGCGTCCTCCCACGGAACGTCCCCGCGCCCGGCGGAGACGAAGTCCCAACCGCGCCGCGGATCGCCCCAGGCCAGATGGGAGGAGAGGATGCCGTTGCGGCCCCCACCCATCCGCATCCGGGTGTCCTTGCAGTCCACGTGGTAGATCCGCTCGGCGAAGTCGGAGATGAAGGCCACGGGGTCGATCCCCTGCCACATCATGTGGCTCGGATCCCAGTTCAGCCCGAACGCCTCCCGGTGCCCGATCGCCTCGAGCGTGCGCTGCGTGGACCAGTAGTCGTACGCGATCTCGGACGGATGCACCTCGTGGGCGAAGCGCACGCCGCACTCGTCGAAGACGTCGAGGATCGGGTTCCAGCGGTCGGCGAAGTCCTGGTATCCGGCGTCGATCACCTCGCCGGGCACGGGCGGGAACATGGCCACGTACTGCCAGATCGAGGACCCCGTGAACCCGACGACGGTGTCCACGCCGAGCTTCTTCGCGAGCCGCGCGGTGTGCTTGAGCTCCTCGGCCGCCCGCTGCCGCACGCCCTCGGGATCGCCGTCGCCCCACACCCTCTCCCCCACGATCCCCTGGTGGCGGAAGTCGATCGGGTCGTCACACACGGCCTGGCCCTTGAGGTGGTTGGAGATCGCCCAGACCTTGAGCCCGTACTTGTCCAGGATCCCGAGCCGTTCGGCGATGTACGCGTCGTCGTCCCAGCGCCAGGCGTCCAGGTGCTCGCCGGAGACCGCGATCTCCAGCCCGTCGTAGCCCCAGCCGGCCGCGAGCCGCGCGACCTCCTCGAGCGGCAGGTCCGCCCATTGCCCCGTGAACAGGGTGAAGTTCCGTGCCATTCCTACTCTCCAATCCTCAACGGGGCCCCGCCGCGGGCCGCGCTGGACTCGATCGCGTCCAGCACCTCCTGCACGGCGAGCCCCTCGGCGAACGACGGCGATGCCTGGGTTCCGGACGCGACCGCGCCCAGGAAGTCGGCGGCCTGGTGGGTGAACGCGTGCTCCCATCCCAGCACATGGCCCTGGGGCCACCACGCGTCGAGATAGGGGTGCTCCGGTTCGGTGACGACGACCCGGCGGAATCCGGACTCCGAGGCCGGATCGCTCCCGTCGAGGAAGCGCAGCTCGTTGGGCCGTTCGAGGTCGAACGCGAGGGCGCCGGCGCTGCCGTAGACCTCGATGGTCAGCGCGTTCTTGCGGCCCAGCGCCACGCGGGACACCTCGACGGAGGCGACGGCCCCGCCGTCGAGCCCCAGGGTGGCCCAGGCGGCGTCGTCCACCGTGACGGGCTCGGTGCCGTCCGGCCCCGGGCGCTCGGTGACGAACGTGCGCAGGGTGCCCGACGCCGTCGTCACCTTCTGCCCCGTGAGGTACTGGACCTGGTCCACGGCGTGGGAGGCGATGTCCCCCAGCGCGCCGGAGCCGGCCGTGTCCTTGCGCAGCCGCCACGTCATGGGCGCCGCGGCGTCGGCGAGCCAGTCCTGCAGGTAGGAGGCGCGCACCTGGCGCACCGTGCCCAGCCGGCCCTCGGCGATGAGCCGGCGGGCGTAAGCCAGGGCGGGGACGCGGCGGTAGGTGAAGCCCACCATCGCGACCTGGCCGGGCGCGGCAGCGGCGGCGTCCACCATGGCCCGGGCCTCGGCGAGCGTGTTGGACAGCGGCTTCTCCACCAGCACGTGCTGGCCGGCCTGCAGCGCCGCGATGGCGATCTCGGCGTGAAGCCAGCCCGGGGCGCAGATGTCGATCACGTCGATGTCGTCCCGGCCCACGACGTCCCGCCAGTCCGTGGCCGTGTCGGCCCAGCCGTGACGGCGCGCGGCCTCCTTGGTCGCCGCGGGGTCCCGGCCCACGAGGACGGCTTGCTGCACGTCGGGGACGTCGAAGTACGCGCCCACGTTCCGCCACGCGTTCGAATGCGCGCGGCCCATAAAGGCGTAGCCGATCGTGGCCACCCTCAACTCGGTCATGGGGACTCCTTCTATTTCACGGCGCCGGCGGACAGGCCGGCGACCAGGTGCTTCTGGACCAGCATGAAGCCGATCAGCACGGGCAGGGACACCACCACGGAGGCGGCCATCAGCTGGTTCCAGAAGACGTCGGTCTCGGAGGCGTAGGCCCGCAGGCCCAGCGCCAGGGTCTTGGTGGATTCGTTCGCGAGCACCGAGGCGAAGAGGACCTCGCCCCACGCCGCGATGAACGAGTAGACGGCCACCGCCACGATGCCGGGCTTCGCGACCGGCAGCACCACGCGGAACAGCGCGCCGAGCCGGCTCGTGCCGTCGATCATCGCGGCCTCCTCGAGCGCCTGCGGGATGGAGGCGAAGTAGCCCGTGAGCATCCAGATCGCGAACGGCAGCGTGAAGGTCAGGTACGTCAGGATGAGCCCGCCGAGGCTGCCTTGGAGCTGGATGCCGGTGACGTTGCGGATCTGCGTGAAGATCAGGAACAGCGGCAGCAGGAACAGGATGCCGGGCAGCATCTGCGTGGACAGCACGGTCAGGCTGAAGGCCCGCTTGCCGCGGAAGTCCAGCCGAGAGATGGCGTAGGCCGCGAGGATCGCGATGACCACGGAGCACACGGTGGCGGTGCACGTGATGATGAGCGAGTTGACGAAGTAGCGGCCGAGCGGCACTGTCTGCCAGATGTCCAGGTACGGCTCGAGGGTGATCCGCTCGGGGATCCAGCGGAAGACCCCGGAGACGTCGGAGAGCGGCTTCACGGACGTGGAGAACACCACGTACAGCGGCACCACGACCCACACCGTCAACAGCGTCAGGACGATCGCGCGGATGATCTTGAACTGCTTGGTCTCAATCATGCTGGGCTCCCTTGGGCAGGACCAGGCGCACGTAGAACGCGGTCGCGACGAGCATGGCCAGCAGCAGCAGGACGCTCATCGCGCCGCCGAGGCCGAAGTTCCAGGACCCGAACGAGTTCTGGTAGATGAGCGGCGTGACCAGCATGGCCTCCGCCGGGGACGAGGGGCCGAAGAGCACGAACGGGATGTTGAACTGGTTGAAGGTCCACAGCCCCATCACGAGCACCAGGACGCCGTTGGCGGGACGCACCATGGGCAGCGTGATGTGCATGAACTGGCTCCACAGGCTCGCGCCGTCGAGCGACGCCGCCTCGTAGACGTCCCCCGGCACGTTCTGCAGGGCGGCGAGCAGCATGAGGAACGCGAACGGCCACAGGGTCCAGATGTTCACGACGATCATGGCGGTGAGGGAGTTCTCGCCGAGGAGCCAGAACGGCCGCTCGCCGCCGAAGAGCCCGAACACGTCCACGAGGAGCTGGTTCACGGCGCCGTCGCGCTGGTTGAACATAAAGGCCCAGGCGATCGTGCCGACGTAGGTCGGCAGGGCGTAGGGCACGAGGAACAGGGTGCGCAGGAAGGTGCGGCCGCGGACCTTGGAGGAGAGGAACACGGCGCCGGCCATGCCCAGGATCCAGGACCCGCCGACCACGATGACGGTGTAGACCGCGGTGCGGCCGAGCGCGGAGAAGAACGACTGGCCGATCGTGGACTCGGGGTTGAGCCCGTTGACGAAGTTCTGCAGCCCCACGAACGGGGCGTTGAGCCAGTTCGTCAGGTTCAGCTGGTTCAGCGCGGTGAACGCGATCCAGATGCCGAGCGCCATGGGGATGATGTGGATCAGCAGCTCCATGAGACCGGCCGGCGTGACGAGGTAGTAGGCGAGCCGGGACTCGGCCTTGCCGCGCGGGGTCCTGCGACGGATCGCCTGCGCGTCGGGCGCCTTCCGGGCCCTCCCGCGCGGGGCGGGGGATCCGGCGTCGTCCGGGGTGCCGGTTCCGGGCGCGGTGTGGGTGCCGCCCCCGCCGGCCGCGGGGCGCAGGGCCTCCGCGGCCGGCCCGGAGGCGGACGACGCCGGGGCCAGGCCCACGCCGTCCGCGTCCGCGGGTGCCGGGATGGTTCCCGGCACGGTGTTCTTCGGTGCCATGGCCGCGGTCCCTACTGCGCGGCCGTCATCTGGTTCTGGGCGTCGGTGAGGGCGCGCTCGACGTCGGCGCGCGTCACCGTCCCCGTGGCCGCCTGGGCGAAGAGGTTCTTCACCGCGGTGCCCACGAGGGTCTCCATCTGGCCCTCCTGTGCCACGAGCGGCATGGGCTGCGCGTGGTCCGCGAGGGTCTTCTCCTTGAGCTTGGCGGACTCGTTCTGGAACTCCTCGGCGTCGTAGGCGTCGGCGACCGTGGGCAGCGAGGTGTAGGCGTCGTTGAGGTAGACCTGTTCCTCGGTGTCGGTCAGGTGGGCGACGAGCTGGTAGGCGGCGTCCTTGCTGTCCGAGTTCTTGAACACGGAGACGTTGGAGCCGGCGGCGAAGCTCATGACGGCGCGGTCGCCCGTGGCGTTCCCATCGACGAGCGGCATCGGGGCGACGCCCCAGTCCTCGAAGTCGCGGGCCGTGAAGTTCTTCACCGGATTCTGGTTGAAGACCATGGCCGCGCGGCCATCGATGAGGTTGGCCACGGCGTCGGCGCCGTTGGTCATCTCCGCGTCGGAGGGGCTCATGACCTTGTGCGTTCCCATGAGGTCGACCCACTCGGCGACGCCGTCGATCTGGGCGTCGGTGTTGAAGGTCGGCTGGCCGTCGGCGTCGAACATCGCGCCGCCGTGCTGCTTGCCGCGGATGAAGGAGTGGTGGGCGCCGTTGGTGACCGCGCCGGCCTCCGTGGAGATGCCCCACTGGTCGATCTTGCCGTCGCCGTCCGTGTCCTTCGTGAGCTTCTTGGCGGTCTCCACGAACTCGTCCCACGTCGCGGGCGGGGCGTCGATCCCGGCCTCCTCGAAGAGCTCCGTGTTGTAGTAGAGCGAGTACGCCTGGCTGTAGAGCGGGACGGAGGTCGGCGCCTTGCCCTCTGCTCCGGCGGTGGCCCATGCGGCGGACATAAAGCGGTCCTGCCCGCCGATCGCCTCGAGGAACTCGCCCTCCACCGGCTCGAACGCCCCGGTCTCCTGGAGCGTCACCGCCCAGGTGTTGCCGATGTTCAGCACGTCGGGGCCGTCGCCGGAGGTGACGGCGGTGAGGATCCGGTTATACATGTCCGTCCAGGGGATCACCTCGAGGTTGACCTTGATGCCGGTCTCCTCGGTGAAGCGCTCGAGGGACTCGCTGAGCACCTCGCGGTCGTGGTCGAGCGACTGGCCCTGGTTGGTGGCCCAGTAGGTGATCTCCTGGGAGCCGGCGTCGCCGCCACCCCCGGAGGAACCGCAGGCCGCGAGGCCCAGGACGAGGACGGAGGCCGCGGCGGCGGCGGCGCCGAGGCGGAAGGTGTGCTTCATGGTGTTCTCCTGTGGGTTGGTTCGATCGTGCGGAGGCCGCCGCGGCGGCGCGGAGCCCGGGGTGCCCGGTGGGGCGGAAGGTCAGAGGGTCGCGGCGGCGGGGTCCCACTCGGCCGGGAGGGCCGGGACCACGGGCGCCGAGGATTCGACGGCGACGAACTCGCCGGTGGCGGCGGACTGCTCGATCGCCAGGAGGGCGTCGACCACGTGGAAGGCGAGCGCGCCCTGGGCGCGGTGTGCGCGTCCGGCGCGGATCGCCCGGGCCATGTCCAGCACGCCCTGGCCCCGTCCGGCCGTCGAGCCCTCGAGCTCGAGCACCTCCCACTCGTCCGCGCCGGCGCGCATGAGCCGCAGTTCGCCGTCGAACATGTTGGGATCCGGAAGGGACAGCGTCCCTTCCGTGCCGGACATCTCGATCCAGCCCATGCGCTTGAGCTCGGACTGGAAGCTGAAGATCGACTGCGCCTGCTGGCCGGACTCGAATTCGATGAGGGCGCCCACGTGGGTGGGCACCGTGACGTCGAAGGCGGTGCCGGCCTTGGGGCCCGTGGCGATCGTGCGCTGGTCGCGGGAACGGGTGCCCATCGCGGCGACCCTGCGGATCGAGCCGAAAGTCTGGATCAGGGCGGTGAGGTAGTAGGGGCCCATGTCCAGCAGCGGGCCGGCGCCGGCCTGGAAGAGGAACTCCGGGCTCGGGTGCCAGGCTTCGGGGCCGGGCACGTGGAAGAGCGTCAGGGCGGTCAAGGGCGCGCCGATCACCCCGGCCTCGATCGCCCGGCGGGCGGACTGCAGGCCGGCGCCGAGGAAGGTGTCTGGGGCGCAGCCGAGCAGGAGCCCCGCGGCCTCCGCCTCCGCGAGCAGCTCCCGGCCGGAGGCGCGGTCGAGGGAGAACGGCTTCTCGCTCCACACGTGCTTTCCGGCGCGGACCGCGGACTGGGCCACGGGTACGTGCGCGGCGGGAATGGTCAGGTTGACGACGATCTCCACCTCCGGGTGGGACAGGACGTCCTCCGGGGTGCCGTGGACGGCGATCCCGTACTGCTCGGCGCGCGCCTTCGCGGCCTCGGGGAAGAGGTCGCCGATTGCGTGGACGACGACGTCGGCGAAGGTCGTGAGGTTGTCCAGGTACTGGGTGCTGATCACGCCGGCGCCGATGATGCCGACCCCGACCGGACCCGTGCGCTGCGTGGCGGGCGCCGCGGCCGGAGCCGACGCCGCGGTGTCCTGCGCGTTCATCGGGCGGCTCCGGCCGAGAGGTAGGCGAGCGATGCCGCGAGGGCCTCGAAGAGGTCCCCCGTGTAGGAATCGAACTCGACGACGCCGGTCTCGACGCCGTTGCGGACGGCCGCGGCGACGACCGCGTCGACGGGCATGGCGCCCTGCCCGGCGGGCTGCTGGGCCGCGGTGTCGCGGCTGATGGGGCCGTCCTTGAGGTGCACGAGCCTGACGCGGTCGCCGAGCCGGTCCAGGAGCGCGGCCGGATCCTCGCCGCCGACGGCGACCCAGTAGGTGTCGACCTCGAGAACCACCTCCGGATCCAATTGCGAGGCGAGCAGCTCGAGCGCGGTGGTGCCGTTGAAGCGCGAGGAGATCTCCCACTCGTGGTTGTGGTAGCCGACGCGGATCCCGTGGGCCGCCCCGGCGCGGGCCGCGGCGTTGAGCTTCGCCGCCGTCTCGGCGACCTGTTCCTCGGTCTCCCAGTGCTCGGCCGGGAGGTAGGGGTCGATCACGGTGCCGATGCCGAGCTTCACGGCGGCTGCGAAGATCTCCTCCTGGTCCTCGCGGAGCAGGGGCGCGTGGCCGGACGGCGCCTTGAGGCCCGTAGCGTCCAGGGCGGCGCGCAGCTCGTCGGCCAGCGCGACGAAGTTGTAGGGCTCGACGTTGGCGAAGCCGATCCGGGCGAGGCGGGCGACGGTGCCCTGCAGGTCCTCGGCAACGGCGTCACGGACGCTGTAGAGCTGGACGGAGAGCTCCAGGCCGGCGGCCCCGGAATCGGTGGTGGCGGTCGCGGATGCTGCCGCGTGCGGTTCGGTCATGATGGCTCCTTGCGAGACGGAGGGAGTGACTGTCGTCACAGTGACTCTAAGACCACTTTTGACGATCGTCAAGCAAAAGGTGTTTGATGATCAAAAGAAAGACGCATCGGGGGCAACACGCGGCAAGAGCGTGCACGGAGCCTCCGCGGCTGCCATGCTTCTGTCACCACGGCGCGGAGCACGCGCCGCGGAACGCACGGACACGGGCCCGACGAGAGGAGCAGGACCATGACCACCAGCGCATCCGGCGCCTCGGCCGAGGCCGCCGAGGCCGACCTCGCCCGTGCCGGCGAGTTCCTGCAGCTGCTCCGCGACGGCCGCCCGCGCACGCGGGCCGAGCTGGCCCAGCTCACCGGCATGGCCCGCTCCACCGTCGCCTCCCGCGTCGACACGCTCCTCTCGCTCGGCTACGTCGCGCCCTTCGGCGGGGCGAGCTCGACGGGCGGCCGTCCGCCGTCGTTGTTCGCCCTGAACCCGCAGGCCCGCGTCGTCGTCGGTGCCGACCTCGGCGCCACCCACGCCCTCGTGGCGCTCGCCGACCTCGGCGGGACGATCGTCGCCGAGGTGCGCGAGTCGCTGCCGATCGACCGCGGCCCCGAGGAGGTCCTCGCCTGGCTCTCCGGCGCCGTGACCGGCCTGCTCGCCGACGCCGGCCGGCCGGCGTCCGACCTCGCCGCGATCGGCATCGGCCTGCCCGGCCCCGTGGAGTTCGAGACGGGGCGCCCCGTGAGCCCGCCGATCATGCCCGGATGGGACGGATTCGACGTCCCGGGCCGACTGCAGCGCGACTTCGACGTCCCCGTCCTCGTGGACAACGACGTGAACATCATGGCGCTCGGCGAGCGCAAGACGGCCTGGCAGGACGTGGACGAGCTGATGTTCGTCAAGGTCGCCACGGGCATCGGCGCGGGCATCATCGCCGGCGGTCGGCTCCAGCGCGGCGCGCAGGGCACGGCCGGGGACCTCGGCCACGTCCGGGTCCCGGGCGGGCCGGACACCCCGTGCGCGTGCGGCAACGAAGGCTGTCTGGAGGCGGTCGCGAGCGGCCCGGCGCTGGCCCGGCGGCTCGGCGTCGACGTGGACAGCGCGGCGGGCGGACCGGAGCACAAGGCGTCCAAGGTCATCGCCCAGCGGCTGCGCGACGGCGACCTCGAGACCGTCCGGCTGGTCCGCGAGGCGGGCCGGCACCTCGGCAGCGTCCTGGCGAGCTGCGTGAGCCTGATCAACCCGTCCGTCATCGTCGTCGGAGGCTCGGTGTCCCAGGCGGGCGAGCACCTGCTCGCCGGGATCCGCGAGGTCGTCTACACCCGCTCCCTGCCGCTCGCCACCAAGCACCTGCGGATCGTCACCTCGACCGCAGGGGCGCGCGCAGGCGTCCTCGGGGCCGCTGCCCTGGCCACGGACCACGCCCTCTCCCCCGGCGCCATCGAGGCCGCCGGCCGGGCGCCGCGCCGGAGCGCCTGAGGGCCCGCATGGCCGGGAAGTGCGACTTCAGGAAGACCCTCGACTCCTACCGTGCGACGGGCGCCTTCCGGATCCTCGACGTGCCCGCCCTGCAGTACCTCATGGTCGACGGGCACGGGGACCCGAACACGGCACCCGCCTACGAGGAGGCGCTCAAGGCGCTCTATCCGGTGGCCTACAAGCTCAAGTTCGCCTCGAAGCAGGAGCTCGGCCGGTACTACGTCGTGCCGCCGCTCGAGGGGCTGTGGTGGGCCGAGGACCTGGCGGCCTTCACGTCCGCGCGGGACAAGTCGCGCTGGGACTGGACGATGATGCTGATGGTCCCGGACTGGCTTGGGCCCGCGGAGTTCCGCGCCGCCGTCGAACGCGTCGGGGCGAAGGACGCGCCGGCCTCGCTCGGCGCGGTCCGCCTCGAGCCGCTCGCCGAGGGCACGTGCGTGCAGGTCCTGCACGTGGGCCCGTACGACGACGAGGCCGCCGTCCTCGAGGAGCTGCACCACCGCTTCCTTCCGGAGAACGGGCTGCGCCCGAGTGGCAAGCACCACGAGATCTACCTGGGCGACCCGCGCCGGGCGGCCCCGGAGAAGCTGCGCACCATCCTGCGGCAGCCGGTCGTCCCCACCGCTTGACGCACACCTCTGACAGTTGCGACACCTATGACACTTGCTGCGCAGTCAGCACAAGCCCACCTTTTCAACGGAGTCCGCCAATGCCCATCACCATCGCTCCGTCGGAGACCACAGCGACCGACCTTGACACCCTCGAAAACGAGGTCCTCGACTCGCTCTGACACGCTCCGCCACCGCGCGAACCCTGCCCGACGCCGAACTGTCAGCCCCGGCGGCTGCGGTCGGCGCATGGGAACGAACCGTCGCATCACGCTCGGATGCCTGGCGCGTCCTTCCCGACAGCGGCGAGTCCATCCTCTACGCCGTCTGCATTGAGTCCGGCGTGATCGCGGATGCAGACGACGTCGCCCGTCATGCAACTCTGCCTGTCGGCTACCCATCAGAAGGACTGAGGCCCGGTGTTCGAGCGAACTCTGTGAAGAAGTCGGGCCTGAGGATGTCCAAGCTACGACCCCATCCGCCGCTTGGTCTTCGCCGTCGCAGGCGCCGTCCACGGATCCTCCGGCCACGGGTGCTTGGGGTAGCGGCCGCGCATCTCGGCCCGGACCTGGGCGTACGGCCCGGACCAGAAGGACGCGAGGTCGTCGGTCACCGCGAGCGGCCGCCCCGCCGGGGAGAGCAGGTGGAACAGCACGGGCACGCGGCCCCCGGCCACGCGCGGCGTCCGGTCCCAGCCGAAGCACTCCTGCAGCTTGACCGCGACGACCGGCCGTCCGGCGTCGTCCCCGGGCTCCGGGTAGTCGATGCGCACGCGCGAACCGCTCGGCACCTCGAGGCGCTCGGGCGCGAGCTCGCCGAGGCGCGACGCCTCCGGCCACGGCAGCAGGCGCCGCAGCGGCTCGGCCAGGTCGACCCCGCGCACGGACGCGCCGCCGGCGAGCGCCTCCAGCTCCGGGGCCAGCCAGTCCCCCAGCCGGGCGGCGAGGGCCGCCTCGGCGACGTCGGGCCACGGCGCCCCGAGCTCGCGGTGCAGCAGCGCCAGGCGGCGCCGCAGCGCGTCGGCCGCCTCCGAGAAGCCGATGATCCCGAGCCCGCCGGCGGCGAGCGCCCGTTCGACCGCGGCGCGCCCCTCCTCGGGCCCGGGACGCACGGGCGTGGAGTCGAGCAGGATCGCGCCGAGCCGGCGTTCGCGCCGGGCGCTCACCCGGCCGGACGCGAAGGCGGCCTCGACCTGGTCGAGGAGCAGCCCTCCCGCCGCGGCGAGCGCCGTGTCCTCGCCCAGCGGGGCGGCGGCGCGGATCACGGCGCCCGTCCCGGCGGCGTCGCGCCCCGCGGCGCGCGTCGCCTCAGCGACGGCGAGCCACTCGTGCCCCGCCAGCGGGCTGCCGGCCGGCAGGCCCGCGCGCGTTCCCGAGGCGAGGAGGTACGTTCCGGCGCCGGGGACGAGGCGCCCCACGCGCTCCGGGAAGGCGAGTGCGACGACGAAGCCCACCTCCTCCCCGCGCGGCACCCGCGTGCCGCGCGGTACCGAGGGGCCGGCGTGGGCGGCGTCGGCGCCCGATCCGGATCCGCCTGCCCCCGACCCGGCGATCCGGCGCAGCCGCTTGACCTCGTCCTTGAAACGGGTGGATCCCGGCTCTCGGCCGGACCGTAGCGCCGTCAGGAGCCGGGTCAGGTCGGCCCCCGGGGCGCGGGCGTCCGATTCGACGAGCGCCACGGCCTCCGCCGCGAGCGGCGCGCCGGCCCCGAGCAGCCGCGATCCGTCGAGCAGCGCACGGGCCAGGCGCGGGTCGGCGGGGATCCGGCTCAGGCGGCGGCCGAGCCCTGTCGCCCGGCCCTCGGCATCGACGGCGCCGAGGGCGGTCAGCACCGCCACGGCGTCGGCCAGGGCCGCGGCGGGCAGGGCGTCGGGCAGCCGCAGCCCCTCCCCGCCGGGCGCGCCCCAGCACGCCAGCGTCAACGCCGCGGACGTCAGGTCCGCGACCGCGACCTCCGGCGTCGGATGCGCCGGGGCTGACGCGTGGCTGCGCTGTTCGTAGCAGCGGACCACCGTGCCGGGGCCCTGGCGGGCGGCGCGGCCGGCCCGCTGCTCCGCGGAGGCGCGCGAGGCCGAGACCGTGACGAGCCCGTTCATGCCGCGGGCCGCGTCCCGGCGCGGTTCGCGGGACAGCCCGGCGTCGATCACGAGCCGGACGCCCGGCACCGTGAGGGAGGACTCGGCGAGGGACGTGGAGACGATGATGCGCGGCGGCCCGCCCGGCCCGCGCCCGGACACCGCCCGGTCCTGCTCCGCGGGCGGGGCCTGGCCGTGGAGCTCGAGCACCTCGACGCCGGGTCCACCCGCGCGGCCCGGGGCGGCCCCGACGTCGTTCCCCGTGCGCCGCAGCGCCGCGGCGACGTGGGAGACCTCCCGCGCCCCGGGCACGAACACGAGCGCGTCCACCGAGGCATCGGCGGCGAGCGCCGCCGCGTGGGCGCGGGCGGCGGTGGCGGCGACGTGGTCCAGGAACGCCCGCGTCACGCCGCGCTCGTCCAGCCGCGGGCCGGGGCCCGGCTCCCAGCGGATCTCGAGCGGATGCAGCGCGGAGGGGCAGTCGACGACGGGCGCGGGCCCGTCCGCGTCGGCCCGGCCGAGCAGGGCCGCGAAGCGCGAGGCGTCGAGCGTGGCGGACATCGCCACGAGCGCCAGGTCGCCGCGCAGCGCGTGCACCTCGGTGAGCATCCCGAGCAGCAGGTCGGTCTCCAGGCCGCGCTCGTGGACCTCGTCCAGCACGACGGCCGCGACGCCGTCCAGCCCCGGATCCTCCAGCAGGCGGCGCAACAGGATGCCGGGCGTCACGAACTCGACGAGCGTTCCCCCACCGGCCCGCCGCTCCCCGCGGACGGTGTAGCCGACGCGGGTCCCGAGCTCGGATCCGTCGAGCGCCGCCAGCCGGCGCGCGGCGGCGCGGGCCGCGACGCGGCGGGGCTGGGTGACCACGACGCGCGGCGGGCCGGGCGCGGCGGGCGCGGCCCCGGCGTCGTCCTGTCCCGCCCGGACCAGATTGGCCACGAGCGGCGGGACCAGGGTGGTCTTGCCCGTGCCGGGCGGGGCCTGGACCACCGCAGTGCCGGCCGGGGCGGCGCCCTCCAGCTCGGCACGCAGGGAGGGAAGGGAGGAAGCAAAGACCAGGCCGGCGCCGATCCGCTCGAGGTCGAAGGCGGGCGGGGTGGATCGGGTCGGCGGGGTCACCCCACCATTGTGCCCGGGCGGGGTCCCTGAAATTAACGGGCGGGACTGACAGAATGACATCGTCGAACCCGGCACACTCCCCGAGACACGTAGGGTCCCATGCATCTTCCGACGAGCCTGCCCAGCCCCGATCCCGTCTTCGCCCAGATCCACCTGGGGCCCCTGACGATCCACACCTATGCCCTGTGCATCCTGGCCGGCATCGCCGCCGCGATCCTGATCGCCCAGCGCCGCATCGCCAAGCGCGGCGGCAACCCGGAGCTCGTGCTGGACGTGACGATCTGGGCCGTGCCGCTGGGCCTCGTCGGCGCACGGCTCTACCACGTGTTCACGCACATGTCCGACTACTTCTACGAGGGCGCCGACCCGTGGGCGATCGTGCGGATCTGGGACGGCGGCAACGCGATCTACGGCTCGCTGATCGGCGGCGCGCTCGGCGCCTACATCGCCTGCCGGCGCTCCGGCGTGCGCTTCCTGTCCTTCGCCGACGCGGTGGCCCCGGGCATGCTCGTGGCGCAGGCGATCGGGCGGCTGGGCAACTGGTTCAACCACGAGCTGTTCGGCCTGCCGACGACGCTGCCGTGGGGCCTGGAGATCGAGTCCAGCAACCCCAATTTCCCCGCCGGGCTCCCCGAGGGCACGCTGTTCCACCCCTTGTTCCTCTACGAGATGATCTGGAACCTCATCGGCGTGGCCGTGATCATCCTGCTCGAGCGCCGCTTCCGGCTCCGCTGGGGCCGCGCCCTCGCCGTCTACATCATCTGGTACGGGCTGGGCCGCAGCTGGCTCGAGTCCATCCGGATCGACCCCACAAGCGACGGCTTCCTCGGGATCCCCGCGAACATGTGGGCCTCCTTCGGCGCCATCGCGCTCGGCGTCGCGATCCTCGTGATCCAGGGCATCCGCCACCGCGAGCCCGAGGAATCGGTCTACCTGGACGGCCGGGCTCCGGAGGAGACGGAGGACGCGGACGACGCCGGGGCCGCGCCTGCGCAGGACGGCGCCGCCCCGGAGGCCACGGCGTCGGGTGACGAGGCGGGCGACCAGGCGGGCCAGGCGGCGGAGCCGGGTGACGGCGCCTCGCCTGCGGGCGACGGACGGCCTTCCAACTAGGCGCCCGGGACCCGGCGGCGGGAGCCCGGAACCCGGCGTCGCGAACCCGCTCCGTCAGGAGCTCCGGCGCTCAGTCGCTCAGGCGCCCAGGACCACGACGGCACCGAGGACGCCGAGCCCGCAGACCGCCGCCCCTGTGGCGCACACGGCGACGGCGTCGGCCCTCAGCGCCTCGCGGGCGATTCCGCGCGTGGCCGCCGCGTAGCGGTGCTTCTGGGTCGCGTAGATGCCGGCGCCGATCGCGGCGGCCACGACGGCCGGCGCGAGCGCCCCGTATCCGTAGAACGGCAGCCAGCGCAGCAGCACGCCCGCCGCGAGGAAGAGCGCCAGCATGGTCCGACCCCAGGCCAGGGACGTGCGCTCGGGCTGCAGGCCGGGATCGCCGTGGGCCACCGCGGGCACGTCAGCGTCCCAGGAGGACGAGGACCACAACGGCCGCCCCGGCCAGGGCGCCGCCGATCCCCAGCAGCGGGGCGATGAGCGGGAGCTTGAGCGGGCGGCCGTGGCGCATGCTCGACTCGGTCCGCAGCCAGCGCAGCGTGGCCCCCGCGCTGAGCAGGATGCCGAGCACCACGATGAATAACGCCAGTCCGCGCCGCAACGGCTCCTCGAAGACGTCGGCGGCGAACGCCTCGATCGCGATCCCGCCCGCGATGAATGCGAGCGACGTCCGGATCCAGGCCAGGAAGGTCCGCTCGTTCGCGAGCGTGAAGCGCGGGTCCGGCTCGCTGCCGCCGGGCAGCACCTTCTCCGCGAACCATCCGCGTTCGGATCCGCCACCCATGCCGTTGCCTCCTCGTCCTGCCCCGGCCCCGCGGCCCGCGCGTCGGCGCGGGCTCCTCCCGGGGCCGCGCCACCATCCTAGGGCAGCGGCGGGGGCCACCCCGCGGCCACGGCCCCGCGGACCCCGGCCTCCTACCCGCCGAGCGGCGGCGCCTCCGGCTTGAACCCGTCCATGAACTCCTGCACCGGTGCCGGCAGCTGCCCCTCGCAGCCGCGCGTCACGGCGAGCTTCGCCACGCCCAGGCCCTGGTAGCCGACGTCGAACGCCCGCTGCAGCGGCCCCGCCGGCCGCGGGTACTCGAGCACGCGCAGCCCGCCGTCCCAGCAGCGTTCCATGACCCAACGGGTCCTCGTCACGTGCGCGTCGAAGGTGAGGACGTTGACGGATGTCCACGCGTGCTCGGCTGCGAGTCCGCGCAGCGCCATCGCCTCGCCCTGGGTCGTGAAGGGATCGGGCGTGAAGCACAGGACCTCGTAGTCGGTGCGGGGCGCGCACAGCTCCCCCACCGCCGCGGCCGTCGCCTCGTCCACCGTCGCGGCGGCGGGCACGGAGTACGCCACGGTGTCCGCGATGCCGGCGTCCATCAGGGTCCGGGCGGTGTCCAGCCGGGCGTCGACGGGTCCGAGGACCAGGAGTGCGTCCGCCGGTGCCGCCTCGTCCACGCGGGGGAAGGAGATCAGGACAACGGCGGCGAGCGCCACGACGGCGGCCAGGCCGGCACCGGCCGCGAGCACCCGCGCGGCCCGCCGGACGGGACGGCCCGGGGTACGACGACGTCGCGGTCGCCCCGGGCGGGCACCGCTCGCCTTCGCTGCCGCTTCCCTCGCGCGCATGCCACCACGGTATCTCCCGACGGGGCACAATGGTCAGTGACCCACCCGAGGAAAGGCCCGCCATGACCACGCTCAAGGACCGGCTCCGTGCCGACATGACCACGCACCTGAAGTCCGGGAACAAGGTGGCGCTCACGACGGTGCGCAACCTGCTCGGCGAGATCAACACGCGGGAGAAGGGCGGCAAGACGCCCGTCGAGCTCGACGACGTCCAGGTCGTCGCGCTCCTGCAGAAGGAGGCCGCGCGGCGCCGCGAGACCGCCCAGACGTACACCGACGCCGGGCACTCCGAGCGCGCCTCGGCCGAGACCGCGGAGGCCGAGGTCATCGAAGGCTACCTGCCGGCGCCCCTGACCGAGGACGACGTCGTCTTGATCGTCGACCGCGCGATCGAGGAGGCCTCCGCGGGCGGTGAGCGCCCCGGGATGCGGCAGATGGGCCAGGTCATGAAGACCGTGTCCGCCGAGGTCGCCGGCCGCTTCGACGGCAAGCGCGTGAGTGAGCTCGTCAGGGCCCGGCTGGCCTAACCGGCCCCGGGGACGGGAACGACGCCGGACGCCGGGTCCTGCGCGCCGGAGGCGGCCTGCGGGATCCCCTCCGGCCACGCCACGGCGTCCCACCCCTCCGCGGGCGCGCCCTCGAGCACCACGACGCCGCCGTTCGGCACGGGATGCCGGGCGGCGAATGCCGCGTCGATGTTGGAGGCCCGTGCCGCGGCCCAGCCGCGGATGAGTGCGCCATGGGTGAACAGCGCCACGGTCCCGGCACCCGTGGTGGCGGCCTCCTCGACGATCCGGTCCAGGCGCCCCAACGCCTCCAGGCCGTCCTCGCCACCGGGGATCCGGTGGTGCTCGGCGCCCTCGCTCCAGCTGAAGATGGTCTCCAGGTAGGTCTGCCGGGAGGCCTCGTCGCCGCGCATCTCAAGGTCGCCGGCCAGGACCTCCCGCAGTCCGTCGCGGATGTTGATGTCCAGTCCCAGACGGGCGGCCAGCGGCGCGGCGGTCTGCTGGGCGCGCAGGAGCGTCGACGCGTAAAGCACCCCGATACGCTCCCGGTCGAGCACCGACGTGATCGCCTCGGCCTGCCGCTCGCCCAGCCCGGTGAGCCCGGGGCCCGGGCGGGCCGTGTCCAGGAAGCCACCGATGTTCGAGCTGGTCTGTCCGTGGCGGACGAGAATCAGGCGCACTGCGTTCCTCTGCTCGGTCGGGGTCGGGTGAGAAGGCCACACTAACCGACGATCCTCAACGGCGCATCCGGTTTGTCCGGCGAATGGCGCAGAAGGCCCGATGCGTCGCGGGATGACATCCGGCGTCATCTGCCGTGGTTCCGCCGGCCTGGCTACGCTGGAGGAATGGACCCGCTGACACCAGCGGAGCGCTCCGCGATGATGGCCCGGATCAAGGGCAGCAACACCGCCCCGGAACTGGCCGTGCGCCGGATCGCGCATGCCGCCGGCTACCGCTTCCGCCTGCATGGGGCGATCTCACGCACCGCCCGGGGCGCGGCCGCACGGACGGCCCCGGACGTGCGGCTGCGCGGCGGCCGGCTCCCGGGCCGGCCGGATCTGGTGTTCGCCTCGCGGCACAAGGTCGTGCTCGTCCACGGGTGCTTTTGGCACCGTCACGATTGCCCGGCCGGGCTCCGCACCCCCGGAACCAACACCGCGTTCTGGGTGGACAAGCGCCTCCGCAACGTGGAGCGCGACGCCCGGCAGCTCGAACAGCTGCGCGCCCTCGGCTGGGAGCCGCTCATCGTCTGGGAGTGCCAGCTCAAGGACCCGGAGGCGGTGCTCCGGGAGCTCGCCGCATTCCTCGGCTGAGGCCTACAGGTACGGGCGCGTGATGAGCTCGAGCGCGTGGCCCGCCGGGTCCTTGAAGTAGACGCCGCGGCCACCGTGCTCCGTGTTCACCTGCCCGGGGCGCCGCATCTGCGGATCCGCCCAGTGCTCGATCCCCTGCTCGCGCAGGCGGGACTGTGGAAATAACGGTGTATCCGGCTCGACACGCCGGGCGGTAAGCCTGGCGGGGAGGAGCCCGATATGGCCGCAACACTTGAGGCTGTGCCGAGTACGAAAACCGCTGAAAAGAAGACAGAAGTATCCGAGGGCGACGCTGCGCGCGAGCTGGTCAGAATGGCGAAGGAACAGGGCCTGTCCCTGACCGGGCCGGACGGTCTGCTCAAGCAGCTGACCAAGACCGTGATCGAGACCGCGCTCGATGAGGAAATGACCGAGCATCTCGGATATGAAAAGCACGATACGGCAGGGAAGCAGACCGCGAATTCCCGCAACGGCGTGCGCCCAAAAACGGTGCTGACGGAGACCACGGGCCCGGTGGAGGTGGACGTGCCGCGGGACCGGGAAGGGACCTTCTCACCGGTCATCGTCAAGAAGCGTCAGCGCCGCCTGACCGGTGTCGATGAGATGGTCCTGTCGCTCTATGCCAAGGGCCTGACCACCGGGGAAATCAGCGCGCACTTCGCCGAGATCTACGGTGCGTCCGTGTCAAAGGAGACCGTCTCGCGGATCACCGACAGGGTGCTCGACGAGATGGCCGCGTGGCAAAACCGGCCGCTGGATGAGGTCTACGCGGCGATCTTCATCGACGCCATCGTCGTCAAGGTCCGCGACGGGCAGGTCGCCAACCGGCCCGTCTACGCCGCGATCGGCGTGACGCTGGAGGGTGAGAAGGACATCCTCGGCCTGTGGGCCGGCACCGGCGGTGAGGGCGCGAAGTTCTGGATGAGCGTGCTCACCGACATCAAGAACCGCGGCGTGAAAGACACCTTCTTCCTGGTCTGCGACGGCCTCAAAGGCCTGCCCGAAGTCGTCACCAACGTCTGGCCGCTGACAACCGTGCAGACCTGCATCATCCACCTGATCCGCAATACCTTCCGCCTGGCCTCGAAGAAGGACTGGGACGCGCTCAAACGGGACGTGAAGCCCATCTACACCGCCGTGAACGCTGCGGCCGCCAGGGCGGCGTTCGAGGAGCTCACCGAGCGCTGGGGCAAGAAATACGGGGCCATCGTGCGGCTGTGGGAGAACGCGTGGGAGGAGTTCATCCCGTTCCTGGACTATGACGTGGAAATCCGGCGCGTGATCTGCTCGACCAATGCGATCGAATCCCTCAACGCCAGGTACCGGCGCGCCGTGAAGGCCCGGGGTCATTTCCCCACCGAGCAGGCTGCGCTAAAGTGCCTGTATCTGGTCACCCGATCCCTCGATCCGACCGGTGCCGGCAAGACCCGATGGGCCGTGCGTTGGAAGCCCGCTTTGAACGCCTTCGCCATCACTTTCAGCGACCGATTCCCGGCCGCTGAAAGCTACTAAAAGAAACCGCCGGATACACCGTTAATGAGATAGTCCCGCGCAGGCGGGCGTAGGCGCGGTCGAAGTGCGCGTCGTCCACGAGGAAGGCGTAGTGCTGCATCTGGATGTCCACGGGCGGCTCGGCGAACTGCATCAGCACCCCGCCCTCGAGCTGGATGTTGGCGAAGATGCCCCAGGACTCGGCGGCCGGGACCTCGAGGAGCTCGCGGTAGAAGCGCGCGGATTCCTCGCGGTCCACGGCGGCGATGATGGTGTGGTTGAAGCTGGCTGGCATGGGATTCTCCCGTCGTTGAAGTGGTGTCAACGCGCTGGGATGGGACCTGGCCTGGGGGGTGTCAAGTTTTCCGTGTAAGGGACCGGTCGGTAATCCGCTCTGCCGGGTGGTCAGATCGGGAGTCGGTTGGGGAATTGGACGGCGAAGGCGTTCAGGGCCTGGTGCCATCCCTGGGTGCCGGTTCCGAGCTCGCCTCCGCGGGTGGTCTCGATGTTCCGGATCCCCAGGTAGACCAGCTTGAGCGCCGCGTCGTCGGAGGGGAACGAGCCCCTGGTCTTGGTGATCTTCCGGAGCTGGTAGTTGATCGATTCGATCTGGTTCGTGGTGTAGATGACCTTGCGTATCTCGGGTGTGAACGCCAGGAACGGGGTGAAGTCCTCCCACGCGTTCCTCCACGCCAGCACCGCCCCGGGGGCCTTGGCCTGCCAGGCCTCGGCGAAGGCCTCCATGGCCAGCTCCGCGGCCTGCACGGTCGGAGCCGTGTAGATCGGACGCATGTCCTTGGCCATCGCCTTGCGGTCCCCGTAGGAGGCGTAGCGCATCGCCGAGCGCAGCAGGTGCACCACGCACGTCTGGACCACGGTCTGCGGGTAGATGCTGTTCACCGCCGCCGGCAGGCCGCTCAGCCCGTCGCAACACAGGACCAGGATGTCCGTGGCGCCGCGATTGCGGATCTCGGTGAGCACGTTGGCCCAGAACTTCGCCCCCTCCGAAGCGCCCAGCCACAGGCCCAGGACCTGCTTGCGGCCCTCGACGTCCACGCCCACGGCGATGTGGCAGGCCCTGTTCGCCACGACCCCGCCGTCACGGATCTTCAGCCAGATCGCGTCGATGTAGACGATCGGATACACCGCTTCCAGCGGCCGGTTCTGCCATTGGGCGACCTCGTCGGCGATGACGTCGGTGACCCGGGAGATCGTCGCGGCGGAGACCTTGGCCCCGTAGATCTCCTCGAGGTGGGCCCCGATGTCGCGGGTGCTCATCCCACGGGCGTAGAGCGAGAGGATCATGTCCTCGACCTTGCCCAGCCGGCGGGACCGCTTGGGCACAATGACCGGCGCGAAGGAGCCGTTCCGATCCCGTGGCACGGTGATCTGCACCGGCCCCTGCAGGGTCTGCACGTTCTTGGTGGTCTTGCCGTTGCGCGAGTTTCCCGTCCCGGCCCCGGCGGGGTCCCCGGACTCGTAGCCGAGGTGGTCGCTCATCTCGGTCTCCAGGCTCCGTTCCAGGACCGCGCGGGTCATTCGCGCCAGCAGCTCCTCGACGCCGTGGCGCCCCTGCCCGAGATCCTCCGCGGCGGTGACGAGGGCGTCGATCTGATCGGCGCTGAGAACGCCTTCAAGAGGGTTCGGAATGGTGTTGGTATCTGCCATGAGGCCCGTCCTTTCAAAGGGGTGAAACCACAGGTCACACCCCAGTTAGAGACCGGACCCTTACACACTCTATGAAACACCCTCCTGGCCTGCGGCGGGCGCGGGACCGGCATCTACGTGGGCCTCGGCCAGAGCGGCCACGCCGGCTTCTACGCCGCGGCCACCGCGAGCGCCCTGGTCGAAGGCCAGACGGTGTGGGTCGCCACCGGCAACTCCACCGGCACCACGGCCGCCGGACGCACCGCCCCGCTGTCCGCCGACGGCAACTTCTCGCTGACGCTCACCGTCCCGGCCGGCGCGGCCTCCGGCTTCACCGTCTACACGTCCAAGGCCCACGGCCAGGGAACGACGAACACGAGCCAGAACGTGCGCGTCCAGCTCTCCGCGACCCAGGCCGGCACCGGGACGGGCACCCCGTCCACGGGCGGGAACACGGGCGGCAGCACCGGCGGCAACACCGGAACGAACACCCGCACCGGCACGACCGTCACGACGGGCTCCACCGGCACCACCACGCAGGACACCAAGCCCGTCTACGAGACGGTCTGCCTGTCCAACGCAGTGTCCGGCGCGACCCTCACCTGGGGCGTCAAGGACTCGTTCCGCAACTACATCCGCAGCGGCATCGCCAAGGGCGGCTGGACCATCGACGGCGCCAGCTACAACGGCTCCGACTTCGTCTTCACCGGCGGAACCGGCAGCTACTCGACCGGGAACCGCACCGGTTGGGCCCAGTTCGGCGGCTCCGTCCACTTCACCGGACACGACGGCGTCCTGGACCTGTGCATCTCCAACCTGCACCTGCAGCAGAGCGGCCCCGCGACCGGTTCGCTGATCGCCAACATGACCTCCTCTGACATGGACGGCAACAAGTTCAGCCGCGCCGGCGTCGTCATCGGCACCGTCAAGCTCGGCGGGGCCTCCGTGGGCTCGCGGCAGGTCGGCGCCTCCCACGCCCCGGTCACCCTGACCGCGGCCGGAACGGCGCCGTTCGCCGGCTTCTACGAGGCCGGAGAAGCGCTCGACGCCCTCAGCGTCACCCTGCCGCTGGGCCAGGCGAGCGATGGCCGCCAGGTCCTCGTCAAGGACGGGACGGGCATCTACGCGACCGGCGGCACGGTGGGCTCCCCGCTCGCCGCGACCGGCGCCGAGGGCAACGGGCTGGCCCTGGCCGGCCTCGGCTCCCTCCTGCTCGGCGCGCTGCTCCTGGTGGCCCACCGCCGCCGGGCCACCGCCTAGCACCGAGGCGCCCCGGCGTCGTCCGCTTCCCCCGGCGCCTCCTCCCCCGCCGTGACCGCGCCTCCGGCCTCCCCGAGCGCCGCCGCGAAGATCGACCCCCACTTCCTCGAGGGCCCGTCCACCGCGGCCACCGTCACCGAGATCGTGCCCCTGGACCCCCCCGTTACCTTTTTCGTGGCCTGCTGATCGGCGATGATCAGGGGGCGGGTAGCCAGCCGGCTCCGGCATGATGTCTGCCCCCAGTCCTTCATGATCCGGGGGGTGTAGTCACCGGAGCCGGTACTGGCGGTCACGGATCGCTAATAGAAGCACGCCCGAGTCCGGGGTCTGCGTAACGTGGATGTGAACGTCACCGCCTAGTGGCCGCCCAGGATCTGGTCCACGAATCGAAGGTGACTGCCATGAAAGACCAGCCTGTCCTGTTCATCGGCATGGACGTCGGCAAAAGCGAACACCACGCCACCGCGCTCACGGCCGACGGGACGATCGTCCACAACAAGACACTGTCCCAGTCGGAACCGGGAATCAGGGAACTCTTCGAACGCCTCGGGCGCGAGCACGGTCGCTGTCTCGTGGTCGTGGACCAGCCGAAAACCATCGGGGCGCTGCCCGTGGCGATCGCCCAGTCGATCGGCATCGACGTGGCGTATCTCCCGGGCCTGACGATGCGCCGCGTCGCAG